>CAVOON010000003.1:180000-3375000 GCA_963697595.1 uncultured Alphaproteobacteria bacterium
CCTCCCAAAGAGTAACGGAGGCGCGCGATGGTGGGCTCAGAGCGGTCGGAAATCGCTCGTTGAGTGCAATGGCATAAGCCTGCCTGACTGCGAGACAGACAAGTCGAGCAGAGACGAAAGTCGGTCATAGTGATCCGGTGGTTCCTCGTGGAAGGGCCATCGCTCAACGGATAAAAGGTACGCCGGGGATAACAGGCTGATAACCCCCAAGAGTCCATATCGACGGGGTTGTTTGGCACCTCGATGTCGGCTCATCACATCCTGGGGCTGGAGAAGGTCCCAAGGGTTCGGCTGTTCGCCGATTAAAGTGGTACGTGAGCTGGGTTCAGAACGTCGTGAGACAGTTCGGTCCCTATCTGCCGTGGGTGTCGGAGAATTGAGAGGATTTGTCCCTAGTACGAGAGGACCGGGATGAACATACCTCTGGTGGACCTGTTGTGACGCCAGTCGCAGTGCAGGGTAGCTATGTATGGACGGGATAACCGCTGAATGCATCTAAGCGGGAAACCTGCCTCAAAACGAGTTCTCCCTCGAGAGCCGTGGAAGACGACCACGTTGATAGGCCGGGTGTGGAAGCGCGGTGACGCGTGTAGCTTACCGGTACTAATAGCTCGATTGGCTTGATCGCTCTCATTATTCAATGCCCATCCTCCAAAAGGATGAAACGATAAAAACGCCATTTGCTTCAATGTTGCTTTTTGCCGGCCTGGTGGCCTTCGGCGAAGCGATCAGACCCGATCCCATCCCGAACTCGGCCGTCAAACGCTTCAGCGCCAATGGTACTATGTCTCAAGACCTGGGAGAGTAGGTCGTCGCCAGGCCTGCAAAACGCAACATCCCCCTCCACGATAGATAAATTAACAAAGCGGGCGCAAATCCGCCCGCAGCCTTCGAATTCCATAACGCCTATTGCTTTTTGGCGCGGGGTGGAGCAGCCCGGTAGCTCGTCAGGCTCATAACCTGAAGGTCATCAGTTCAAATCTGGTCCCCGCAACCAAAATCCCCCAAAAACCAACCAATCAAAATAGCGCCAAATACCCAGTTGACCCCCTTCGCCGGAAAGGTATTGGCGCCGGCGCCTTGTCGGATCTGAAATGCTTGGTTTCAGGCGACAAAACTCAGTCAAGGTTGATCATCAGAATTGTGACAAGGTCGCTTTCTGTGAGATGCGGCGACACCACCGCCTTTATGCAGTTTTGTCCCGCCTATAAACTTCTGGGCCTCAACTGTTCAAAATAGCGCAAAAAGATTTAGAGGATCCAAAAGAACGAGGCTCCGTCCGATTCCGGCCTCATTTTATTGATCGTCCGCGTGTGAAAGCGTGGTGTAAAGATACTACGCCCCCGGCGCGAGCATTTTTTCTGGACGCACGATCGCGTCAAATTCCGATTCCGTTACTTTGCCGGAGGCCAACGCTTCTTCCTTGAGGCTGGTTCCGTTTTTGTGCGCGGCGCGGGCGATCTTGCTCGCGGCGTCATATCCGATCGTTGGAGCAAGAGCCGTCACCAGCATCAAAGAGCGGTCCAGGAAATTCGCGATATTCTTGGTGTCCGGCTCCAATCCATCGACGCAACGCAAGACAAAACTGTCAATGCCTTCAGCCAGAAGGTCGATCGATTCGAGAAGGGCGAAGGCGATAACCGGCTTCATTACATTCAGTTCAAGGTGCCCCTGCGACGCTGAAAAACTGATCGTCGCATGATTGCCGAACACCCTCGCGCAAATCATGGTTATGGCTTCGACCTGGGTCGGATTGACCTTGCCCGGCATGATTGAGGAGCCCGGCTCATTCTCCGGCAGTTTCAATTCAGCCAGGCCTGCGCGTGGACCGCAACCCATCAGGCGTATGTCGGAAGCTATTTTATAAAGTCCCGCAGCCAATGAGTTGATCGCGCCGTGGACGAATACAATGGCGTCATGCGACGCCAGCGCCTCAAACTTATTGGGCGCTGTAACAAACGGCAGTCCGGTCTGGGCGGCGATATTCGCCGCTACCTCCTCTGCGAATCCCACAGCGGTGTTGAGACCTGTGCCAACCGCTGTGCCTCCCTGAGCCAGTGTCAAAAGATCTGGCAATGTTTTTTCGAGGCGAGCGGCGGCGTATTCGGCCTGGGCGGCATAGCCGGAAAACTCCTGTCCCAGCGTCACCGGCGTCGCGTCTTGAAGATGCGTGCGACCGATTTTCACGATCTCCTCGAAGGATTTCGCCTTGGCGCTTAAAGCGACGTGCAGTCGCAACACGGAGGGCAACAGCTTTGTTGCCACCGCCAAGGCTCCGGCGATGTGAATGGCAGTCGGAAAGCAGTCATTCGAGGACTGTCCGTAATTGACGTGATCGTTCGGGTGCACCGGTTCTTTGGCGCCGCGACCGCCTCCAAGTTTCTCATTGGCCCGGTTGGCGATGACTTCATTCACGTTCATGTTGGATTGCGTGCCGGAACCCGTCTGCCAGACGACGAGGGGGAATTGGTGGTCCATTTTGCCGTCAATCACGTCCTGCGCCGCGGCAACAATTGCCTGCCCTACTTGCGAATTGATCAAACCTTTGGAGACATTGACCTGCGCCGCTGCGCGCTTGATGCGCGCCAAAGCATGGATGACCTGGATCGGCATGCGCTGGCCGCCAATCGGAAAATTTTCCAGGGAACGCTGAGTCTGGGCGCCCCAGCAGGCGTTTGCCGGAACTGCGATGTCGCCAAAGGAATCGCGTTCGAAACGGTAGTCATTGGTCGTCATCGGTCTGGTGCTCGCAAAACAGAGAGTTTTAGGAGGGCAGTCGCAGAGACTGCCATCGCGCCATTCCTATGAGGTATTTTCCAGCTTCGTTCAATCGGCGTCAACGCCGGCGCGGCTGATCACTTCAGTGAAATCGAAATTCGCGATGTCATTTCTTCCGGTCGCCAGCGACAGTAATTCCACCAGCCGATTGCGAGCCCGGTTGACGCGACTTTTCATAGTGCCAGAGGCGCAGCCGCAAATTGCGGCCGCTTCGTCATAAGAAAGCCCGGAGGCTCCAACGAGAATGAGAGCTTCGCGTTGATCGAGCGGAAGTTTCTGCAATGCAGCGCGAAAGTCGAGAAAATCCATGTGCCCCGGCTGCGTAGCTGGAGACACCATTCGCGCCGCCATAACGCCATCGGGATCAGCGGTTTCCCGGCGCCTTTTGCGGTAATCGCTGTAATAGATGTTGCGTAAAATGGTGAATAACCAGGCGGTTAGATTGGTGCCTTCTGTAAAGGAGTCCAAGCTTACCCAAGCTTTGACCAAAGTCTCCTGAACCAGATCATCGGCTCGGTCCGGATTTCCGCACAAAGACACGGCAAAAGCCCGCAAACTGGGAATCGCAGACACAAGGTCCGCCTTTGTCCCCCGCTGGTCGCTTCCGCCGCCGCCTCAGAGGTCGTCAATACTCGCCCTCGCAAATTCAGGAACCGTCCTTTCGACATATTGCGTCCGCCTCCAGTTTGTTCAAGAGCTCAATAAAACGCTCCGGAACGGGCTGGGCGACAATATCCTCGTATAAACCTCGCAACTCCCTCCCAATATGCTCCCCGATGCATCCACCAGTTGCATTTTTGAGCGTCGTTAAGCTTTCTTCGCGCCCCTCCGATGGCTGGCCAATTCTCCGTCTGCTTTCCCGGCGATCAAGAACCGCCAGCGAATCTCGCCTCTTGTCTTCCCTGCGGACGGAACCCTTTCCGGAGGTATCTTCAACAAATTCTCGTTTGTCTGTTTCAACGACAATATTCTTCGAAGGTCTGCTGCGTGTGTCGTCGACCATGGGCTCCTCGAAGCTACAACACATCAATTTTTCTAGCCGCCGTCCGGCGCCGCGTTATACTGCACGGAGGCGGTATGTGGTGAACGCCACTTTTGCCGATTGGTTCCGTGCAGCAATTGGCGTTTTTGTCGCAGCACGCGTCCAAACGCCTCAATTCAGGGCGCCACCGACATGCGGGAGCGGCACATAATGACGATATCACATGAGGTTGGTCGATATATTCCCTATTTGCGTCGATTTTCTCGCGCGCTCACCGGGAGTCGAGAGGGGGGCGACGCCTATGCTCTCGCGACGCTCGAAACTCTTGTCGCGGATCAAGAACACGCCGCTGGAAAAAACAGGCTGCGGAGCGACGTAGACCCCAAGATCGCTCTTTACAGGCTGCTTCTGGACATATGGGCCGCCGCCCCGATTAATGCATCTGTGGAGCCGCAAGAGCCTCCCGAGATCGACGCCGGCGCAAGACGTAAGCTTGACGCTATCTCCCTTCGTCCCCGCATTGCTTTTTTGCTGAGTGCGCTCGAAGGTTTCGACCTCGAAGAAGTGGCGCGAACGCTCGATATCTCCTCACAGGAGGCGCATGCGCTGATTGAGACCGCCAATAATGAAATTTCAAGCCAGATAGCCACAGAGGTGCTGATCATTGAAGACGAACCGTTGATTGCGCTCGATCTGCGCGAAGTGGTGGAGGAGCTTGGCCACCGCGTGGTCGCCATAGCGCGCACCCATAAAGAAGCCGTCTTCACAATTGCTGACGCCAAGCCAGGCCTAATATTGGCGGACATTCAGCTGGCCGACGGGAGTTCCGGTCTCGACGCTGTCAATGAAATTCTGGGTGAGTTATCAACGCCGG
The DNA here is from genome assembly GCA_963697595.1 of uncultured Alphaproteobacteria bacterium. Taxonomy (GTDB): domain Bacteria; phylum Pseudomonadota; class Alphaproteobacteria; order Rhizobiales; family Beijerinckiaceae; genus Methylocystis. The sequence goes on from CAVOON010000003.1 coordinate 184,635, forward strand.
TGATTTTCATCACCGCTTATCCCGAACGCTTCCTGCTGGGAGAGGCTCCCGAGCCCGCGTTCTTGATCGCCAAGCCCTTTGCCGTCGAAGCTTTGAAGGCTGTCATCAGTCAGGCGTTGTTTTTTGATCGGAAGTCGCGCCGCTCCGTGCGACGTTGACGCTTTGAGGCACTCACGGTTGAGCCAATAGAGTTAATGATTTCAATGGATACCATGAAAAATCCGGAAAATTTGGTTATTCCCCCGGCGCAGAGCAACTTTGTCTTAACGCCACGCGTTATCTCGGTGTGACAGCGGCTGCGCCCGTCGAAGAAGCCGACTTGATGAGGCGCCGCCGCGTTATAGAGGCGTCAGACTTCGCCCATGATCTCCATCACGGAAGGGCAGGTTAGCGCGAAGGCGAGGGTGACAAATGACGACTGTACAGCAACCACGCAAATCCAACCGTGGCTTCGCTTCGATGGATCCAGAAAAGCAAAAACTGATTGCTCGCAAGGGCGGCCAGAGCGTTCCGGATTCAAAGCGGAGTTTTTCTCAAAACCCTGAACTGGCAGCCAAAGCTGGCCGCAAGGGGGGGCAAAGCGTAAATCCGGATAAGCGCAGCTTCTCCCGCGATCATGCGCTCGCTTCTGAAGCGGGGCGCAAGGGTGGGCATGCTTCGCATGTTGGCGCCAGCAAACGCGTTACGCCTCATTGAGCGAAGGCGGCCGTTCCTGCGACCCCGCTCGAACGCGTGCTTGAAGGCTTCTAAGACTCACCCCTCCTGTTTCTGCCGGAGAGACAGGAGGGTTTATCGCCACGGATGCAACTTTAAGGGCAGCCGCTTGGATCAGGCGGCGTGCGGTTGAGATCTCTGAGCGATCAGAGTATAAAGCGCGCTGGGATCACGAGTAGCCCGGATCGTAGCCACCATTGCGGGGTCTCTGAGCATGCGCGCGGCGCAGGCTAGCGCCTTGAGATGGTCTGCGCCCGAGCTTTCCGGGGTTATCAGCAAAAAGACCAGATCGACCGGAGCACTATCCAGAGCTTCAAAATCAATCGGTCGCTCCAGGCGCGCAAGAATTCCAAAAATATTTTTCAGTTTGTTCAATTTTCCATGAGGAATAGCGACGCCATCGCCGATTCCCGTGGAGCCCAGACGTTCGCGCTGAAGCAGCGCGTCGAAAATCTCCCGAGATGGAAGGCCCGAAAGTTCCGCCGCTTTTTCGCTCAGTTCAAGCAATAACTGCTTCTTGGAGGTAGCCTTGAGAGACGTGACAACCGCTTTCGGCGTGAGCAGATCGGTGAGCCGCATGTGCAGAGAATCCTATCTACGACTGCAACAATATAGCAGATTCGAAGCTCATCTTGGCGATGACTCGTATGTAACTGCCAAACTCAATTCTGGAAGATGGCGCTGATGGCATCCTGCGCTCCTCTGCTGCGTGAGCAACCCAGTAGAACATAGCGTTCCAGTACCATAGCGGGTGGAGAGCACTCCGCATCGTCCGCTAAATTTGTCCCGCAACAGCTTTGGCAGCTCCGGTTGCCGATGCACCGTGGTTTCGACGCAAAATATATGCCGAAAGAGTCGGAAGAATGGCTCTGGGAGCCTGTCCATTTCGGAGTTTGTTCCCGCACTCGCTTTCACGGGCCTTCAGGCGTGTCAATCCAGCCGACATTCTGGTCGCCTCGCCGATAAACGACGTTAACGCGCCCCGTCGAGGCATGTCGAAAAACGACCACCGGAGCACCGGAAAGATCGAGATCCAGGACGGCTTGTGAGACCGAGCGGCGGCGGAGTTGGGTCGTCGATTCCGCGATCACCGCGGGGCTGAACTCCGCGGGCGCCTCTTGTTCCTGGTCTGGCGCCTCGAGCACGTAACTGGCGACCGTCTCAGCCTTGGCGGCGTCGTGATCGTGGTGGCTTTTCAGTCGGCTTTTATAGCGCCGCAAACGCTTCTCGATGCGATCAGCGGATTGATCGAAAGCGCCGTATGGATCTTGTGCGCGACCGTCGGCCTGCAGCACAATGCCCGAGGCGAGATGCAGGTTGCAATCTGCCCGGTAGCCCGCGCCATCCGGAGTGATCGTGACGTGACCTGTAACGCTGCCGTCAAAATATTTGCCTGTGACCGCGTTGACTCGATCGGTTACATGAGTGCGCAGCGCCTCGCCGATACTGATGTTTTTGCCTGAAACCCGCAATGGCATTCTCTACTTCCGCCTTCGTTCGCCGAATTGGCCTTCGCGCCAGTCGGTTGTTGTTTCCTCTGCGCCGGCTAAAAGCGCCGCAGCACGATCACCTGAAACGCGGCGCTCCTGCGCAGCTTCGCTGCCATGGCCGCTTGTGCGGCTCACGGGTAACGTCAGTTAATTTCTGACTCAGCTTAATCCGCCGCAGCGTTATGATTCTCCGCCATCGAAGTCAATGGGCGTTACAAAGGCGCCACAAGCTTGGCTATGCCTGCTCACGCATGAGGGAAGTCTTTTCGCGCCGACGATCAACTGAGGATGGAATGCGGAGACTATCACGATATTTTGCGACAGTCCGGCGTGCGATGTCTATGTCCGCGTCCTTCAGACGCGCCACTATCGCATCGTCGGACAAGACGTCGTTGGGGCTTTCCTTTTCGATCATCTGTTTGATCTTGAAGCGCACCGCCTCGGCGGAATGAGCAGCGGCGCCGCTCGTTGTGGCGATTGAGGCGGAGAAGAAATATTTAAGTTCGAATATGCCACGCGGCGTCATCATATATTTGTTGGATGTCACGCGCGAAACCGTGGATTCATGCATCCCGATGGCGTCTGCGATGGTTCGCAGATTGAGGGGCCGCAGATGCTCAACTCCTTTGGCGAGAAAACCGTCCTGCAAACGGACGATTTCCGAGGCGACCTTCAAAATAGTGCGTTGTCTCTGCTCCAGGCTTTTCAAGAGCCAGTTGGCGTTGAGCAAGCAGGTGGAGATAAAGCTCTTGTCGGCGTCGCCTTTGGCGGAAGCGCTGACTTGCGCCGCATAAGTGTGATTCAGCAGCACCCGCGGCAGCGCGTCGGCGTTTAGCTCTATATGCCATGAGCCGTCGCCGGCCGGACGCACGATCACATCCGCGACAAGCGTCTGCATAGGGGAGTTGCCAAAAGCGCGCCCCGGCTTGGGGTCGAGCCGGCGTAGCTCCGCCGCCATGTCGGCGACGTCTTCCTCGTCAACTCCGCAAAGTCGAGCGAGCTGAGTGAAGTCGCGCTTGGCGACCAATGGCAGGTTGGCGACGAAAATCTGCATCGCAGGATCGAACCGGTCACGTTCGCGCAACTGGATCGACAGACATTCAGAAAGATCGCGGGCGCCGACGCCGGAAGGATCGAAACTTTGGATGATAGAAAGAACCGAAGTTGTTTCCTCTAGAGAGGCGCCCAATCGAGCCGCGATGTCCTCAATAGGATCGCGCAAATAACCGGTCTCATCGATTCCATCAATGATCGCCTGGCCAATAAATCGCTGTCGCGCGCCGGGGCACGCGAGCGCCAATTGTTGGCCCAGAGCGTCATGCAAGGTCATGGCTGCGGCGATGTAAGCTTCCAGATTGGGCGTTTCTCCGTCGCCGCCCGCGCCTGCGGCGCCGTTCCAGGATGTGGCTGAGAGACCCGCTCCCTCCATCGCGCTCATGGGCTCGACGGGTGAAACTCCCGGCCCGTCGGCTTCGAAAGCGTTGGTCACTTCTGTGCCCAGCTCCGTCGAAAGGCTACCCACATCGACTGAGAAGGTTTCCTGCGCCCAGTCGCCTTCTCTCGCCTCTTCATGAGAGGAGGCTTCGCCCGCATCCCCCTCAATTGCTGCGCCTTGCTCGGCGGGCGCAAAGTCGGCGCCTTCAGCTTCCAGCAGTGGATTGCGCTCCAGCTCGTCGTGCAAAAACGAGGAGAGTTCGAGATTGGAAAACTGCAGCAGCTTGATCGCCTGCAAAAGCTGCGGCGTCATTACCAGGGCCTGGCCCTGGCGCATCATCAGCTTGTTGGATATCGCCATACTGCCCACTCACGCGATACAAGAAGCGATCCAGACCAAGTGCGGCCTGTTTTTTGCTTATAGCACGGGGTGGGCTTGACGGAAGGCTCAAATCTGCGGCGCCCCCCGCGCTGCATGTCTAAAGGTTAATCAAATCCAAATCTTGCAAAAGCTTCGCTGAGGGTTCGCGCTCGCAGCGGGCTGTCAGGCCCCTGAACGGCTCCCTTCCAAATCACATGCGGAAATCTTCGCCCAGATAAATTCGCCGGACGTCTGGGTTAGCCACGATCTCTTCCGCCGGACCTTCGGTTAGAACGTGGCCATTGTATATAATATAGGCGCGGTCGGTCAGTCCGAGCGTTTCGCGGACGCTGTGGTCGGTAATCAGCACGCCAATTCCACGCGCCTTAAGATGTCGCACAAGGTCCTGAATGCCGCCCACGGCGATGGGGTCGATGCCAGCGAAGGGCTCGTCAAGCAGCATGAACGATGGATGGCCCGCGAGGGCGCGGGCGATCTCACAGCGCCGTCGCTCGCCGCCAGACAAGGCTACGGCCGGCGTCTTGCGCAGGCGTGTGAGCTTGAACTCCTCCAGTAGTCCCTCGAGTTCCTCTTTTCTGCGGCGTTTGTCCGGCTGCGTGATTTCCAGAACCGCGCGGATGTTGTCTTCAACCGAAAGCCCTCGAAAAACAGAAGCTTCCTGCGGTAAATAGCCTATGCCGAGTCGAGCTCGCCTGTACATAGGCAATGGCGTGACATCATAGCCGTCGAGAGAAATAATGCCCTTATCGGGCTTCACCAGCCCCGTGATCATATAGAAAACTGTGGTTTTACCCGCGCCATTGGGGCCCAGAAGGCCAACTGCCTCGCCTCGGCGCACATGCAGGCTGACATCCTCAACCACTCGGCGGGACTTGTAAGCCTTGGCGAGGTTGTGGATCGACAGCACTCCTGCCGAGTCATTCTGCGAGCCTTCAGCAGCTTCGATCTCCGCCCTCGCGAAACTCTCGGCGCCGGGATTTTCAGGCGCCGCTTCAGTTATGCCTAAAATTTCAGCATCAGATGTAGCCTCGCTTGTCCTTAGCCAGTCTTCTTCCTTGATCTCATCGAGCTTTCGGTTCGTAAACCGTCGCCCAAGCGTCGCGTCGACCGTCCGGGACAGGATCGTGCGCGCGCCTGTGAATCCGGCGAAAAAGTTTTTTGTGAAGCGCACGAAGGGAAGTTTCCAAGGCAGTCCAAGCAAAGGACACAAGGGGCTCAGTTGGACTGCTTGAGGTTCTGCGGCTGTCCAACCGGTTGATTTATATATCTCCGAACGGCGCGTGGCTATTCCTCAACCGAACGGCGCGGCCTGTTCAAGCCCAAGGCCGCGCCGCCGCCGACCTCGTCTCGAAGGAAGCGATCTTGTCAGCTTTCTGCAAAGTCAGGCCGATGTCGTCCAGCCCATTGAGCAGGCAATGCTTTCTGAATGGGTCAATTTCGAATTTGACCACGCCGCCGTCCGGGCCCCGGATTTGCTGACGCTCGAGATCTACGGTCAAGGTGGCGTTCGCGCCGCGTTTCGCGTCGTCCATCAGTTTGTCGAGATCGGCTTGCGGCACCCGGATCGGCAATATGCCGTTCTTGAAGCAGTTGTTGTAGAATATGTCTGCAAAGCTGGTCGATATCACGCAGCGAACGCCAAAATCGAGCAAAGCCCAGGGCGCGTGCTCCCGCGAGGAACCGCAACCAAAATTATCGCCGGCGACCAGAATGGAAGCGTTGCGATAGGCGGGCTTGTTGAGAACGAACTCGCGGTTTTCCGAGCCGTCGTCCAGGTAGCGCATCTCAGAGAACAGGCCTCTGCCGAGGCCCGTGCGGGCGATGGTTTTCAAAAATTGCTTGGGGATGATCATGTCGGTGTCGATATTCATGATCTCCATCGGCGCAGCGACGCCGGTAAGCGTGGTGAACTTTTGCATTGTTGTCGCTTTCGCCCAGCATGGCGTATGCGTGTCAGCGTCAAAGACGCGGTCTCCGCAACGCTCAACTCGATTATCCGCCCTGTAGCAAATCCTTCATCTTCGCGCAAAACCGATCGCATGGCGTCGCGCGCCAGATCTTTATTGTTGCGCCCATGCTGTGCAGCAAAGCGTCATCCAGTCGAGCCTGAGAGTCTCAACTTGACACATATGCACCGCAATGCGAGTCGCGACCGGTGGCAAGGCCGAGCGCAGAGGGTGAAATGTCGACAGCATTTATTTTTCCAGGACAGGGATCGCAGGCGGTCGGAATGGGCAAGGCGCTTGCCGACTCTTTTTCCCCCGCGCGCGCGGTGTTTGAAGAGGTCGACGCGGCCTTGAGTCAGCCGCTCAGCAAAATAATTTTCGAGGGGCCCGAGGCGGAACTGACCCTCACGGCCAACGCCCAGCCTGCGCTAATGGCCGTATCTCTGGCGGCGATCCGGGTTCTGGAAGTTGAAGCGGGCCTGGATTTCTGCCAAGTCGCAAAATTTGTCGCTGGTCACTCGCTCGGAGAATATTCGGCGCTTTGCGCCGTCGGCGCGCTTACCCTGTCGGACGCCGCGCGCCTGCTTCGTCTGCGCGGCTCCGCGATGCAGGCGGCTGTTCCGGTTGGGGAAGGCGCAATGGCCGCCCTACTGGGCGCCGAGCTCGACGCTTCGCAGGAAATTGCGAGCGCGGCAGCCAGCGCTGCGAGAGGCGTATGTCAGGTCGCCAACGATAATGGCGGGGGCCAGGTCGTGCTTTCAGGGGCCAAGGCGGCTGTGGAAAAGGCCATGGAGTTGGCGAAGGAGCGAGGAATTAAACGCGCCGTGCTGTTGCCGGTGTCCGCGCCGTTCCATTGCGCCCTGATGCAGGGAGCCGCCGATGCGATGAAGGCCGCGCTGGAGACGGCCGCCATTTCGGCTCCGCGCGTCCCGTTGGTCGCAAATGTCACTGCCGCGCCAGTGACTGATCCAGAGACGATTCGGCGACTTCTGGTCGAACAGGTCACGGGCGCCGTGCGCTGGCGCGAAAGCGTCGTGTTCATGGCCGAGGCGGGCGTTACGAAATTTGTCGAATGCGGGGCAGGCAAGGTGCTGGCGGGATTACTGAAGCGCATCGCACCCGGCGTTTCAGGGATCAGCGTCGGCGCTCCGGCCGATATCGAGATTTATCGAGCGTATATCTAGCTAAAAAAAGCCCCGCCCCGCTGCCGGGTTCAGCCGGTGCTGATGTTGTGCAGCCGACCCCGCCGCTTTCCCCAGTGTTGTGGCTTTCGAACTGCGTAATCGAATCAGTTGGCGGCAGCTATGTGCCGCAACGCTGCCGGATCGCATCTGCGCCACAGGCTCCGATGGCGAGCGGGCTTTGCAGTCAAGCTTTCCCGGGGCGCCATTTTGGGCGAACTCGGCAGCGGGAGACAAATCTGCAGCGGATCGGGTTGCAGTGACAAAAACTCTCGCCGCGCGGCGCTTGCCGAATTAAGAAACATGGAAGAATTGGACCGCGCTTCTTAACGATTGAAGCGAACAAAAAGACAAACGGGGGGAGTATGTTCGATTTAACAGGCAAGACCGCGCTCGTGACGGGCTCCAGCGGGGGCATTGGCAAAGATATCGCTCGGGGGCTGCACGCGGCGGGCGCGACCGTTGCGCTCTCGGGCACGCGCCGGGACGCTTTGGAGTCCTTCGCTTCCGAACTCGGGGCGCGGGCGCATGTCCTTCCCTGCGATCTTTCCGAAAAGGAACAGATCGAAAAGCTGGCGCCGGCCGCGGAGGCAGCAATGGGCGGACTCGATATTCTCGTCAACAACGCCGGCATAACGCGCGACGGGCTGTTCATGCGCCTGAAAGACGAAGATTGGGACGCCGTGCTGAACGTCAATCTGACGGCGGCGTTCAGACTTTCGCGGGCGGCGCTGCGCGGCATGATGCGCAAGCGTTACGGACGAATCATCGGAATCACTTCAGTGGTCGGCGTCACCGGCAATCCCGGGCAGGGCAATTACGCTGCGGCCAAAGCGGGAATGATCGGAATGAGCAAATCTCTCGCTGCAGAGGTGGCGTCCCGGGGGATCACCGTCAATTGCATTGCGCCTGGAATCATCGAAAGCCCCATGACCGACGCATTGAATGACGCGCAAAAGGAACGCATCTTGAGCACCGTTCCGGTCGGGCGGTTGGGAAAAGGCTCGGAGATCGCCGCAGCCGCTGTCTATCTGGCGAGCGCGGAAGCAGCCTATGTGACCGGGCAGACGCTGCATGTGAATGGCGGCATGGCAATGGTTTGACCTCGGCGCCGCTTTTCGTCGCGATTTCGAAGTTTGGCGCTTGACCGTGGCCCTCTCGCCTTCATGATTGAAGTATGCTACCAGACGCGTCGCCGCGACGAGGGCAACGTCTTTTCGGTTGCTGGGATTGCCCAGTCTTGTGCTCTTGCGTTGGTCCGCAGTCGCCTGATATGGCGATAGAGCGACCCAAGAAATGGGAAGAGCGATCGAGCTCGGCTCGTCGGAGCCGCCGGCCGCCAAAACTTTAGGGAGCGGCTTGCGATTGGTTGTCGCGGGCGCAAAATTCGAACGAGGATTAAAGCAAATGAGCGATGTCGCCGAGCGCGTGAAGAAGATCGTTGTCGAACACCTCGGCGTTGAGCCTGAGAAGGTGGTCGACAAGGCTAATTTCATCGACGATCTGGGAGCCGACTCCCTGGACATCGTGGAGTTGGTGATGGCCTTCGAGGAAGAGTTCGGAATTGAGATCCCGGACGACGCCGCCGAGACGATTCTCACCGTCGGCGACGCTGTTAAGTTCCTGGAGCAGGCTAAAGCCGCCTAATCCGCATCGGCTGCGCACGACGTGACAGTTGATCCGTCGTGCGGACCGAGGCGCCGCTTCATTTGCAAAACATCCTCTCCGAGAGTGAGCCATGCGCAGGGTGGTGGTCACCGGTCTCGGCATAGTATCGCCGTTGGGCTGTGGCGTTGAGATAAATTGGAAGCGGCTGATCGCAGGCGACTGCGGATTTAAACGCATCGACAGTTTTGAGGTCTCCGACCTAGCCTGCCAGATTGCGGCTGTGGTGCCACGCGGCTCGGCCGCCGATGGCGCTTTCAATCCTGATGAATGGTTCGATCCGAAAGAACAGCGGAAGGTCGACGACTTCATCATCTATGGCGTCACGGCTGCTACCCAGGCGCTGGCGGATGCGGGTTGGAAAGCCGACACCGCGGAAAAGCAGGAATCCACCGGCGTTCTGATCGGATCCGGGATCGGTGGCCTCGGCGGCATTTATGAAACGTCGATCACGTTGAAGGAGAAGGGACCGCGACGCGTCTCTCCCTTCTTCATCTCTGGCCGAATCATAAATCTGGCCTCTGGATACGTTTCGATCATGCACGGCCTCAAAGGCCCAAATCACGCAGTTGTGACAGCGTGCTCGACGGGCGCCCACGCCATAGGAGACGCTGCGCGTCTGGTGGCGTTGGGGGAAGCGGAAGTGATGGTTGCGGGCGGCGCCGAATCGCCGGTCAACCGCCTCGGCATTGCGGGTTTTGCGGCATGCCGCGCTTTGTCCACAGGTTTCAACGACCGTCCCGAGGCTGGGTCGCGCCCATATGATCGCGATCGCGACGGCTTCGTCATGGGCGAGGGCGCGGGCTGCGTCGTGCTTGAGTCCTACGAGCACGCGAAAGCGCGAGGCGCCCAAATATACGCCGAACTGATCGGCTACGGCATGTCCGGAGACGCCTACCACATCACCGCTCCCGCTCCAGACGGCGATGGCGCTTACCGTTGCATGAAGGCGGCGTTGAAACGAGCAGGCCTGTCAGTCTCCGATGTCGATTACGTCAATGCGCACGGCACATCCACGCCGCTGGGGGACGAAATTGAGCTGAACGCCGTACAGCGGCTACTGGGCGACACGGCGCCAACACTTTCGATGTCTTCGACAAAGTCCGCGATAGGGCATCTTCTTGGCGCCGCCGGCGCGGTGGAGGCGATATACTCGATTCTGGCGTTGCGCGATCAGGTGGCGCCACCGACCCGTAATCTCGACAATCCTTCCGTCACGACAGGTATCGACCTTGTGCCGCATGTCGCACGCAAACGGAAAATCGACGTTGTTCTGTCCAACTCCTTCGGCTTTGGAGGCACCAACGCGTCGCTGGTTCTGCGTCGGGTCGATTAGCGTTTCGGGCCACTCTAGAGACGCTCTCGCGAAGAGGCGTGGGCTCGGGGTTTGAAACCGGACGTCAATTGCTCCTCATCCCCAAAAAGGAAGGGCGCCAAGCGCGCGATTTCGAACTCCAGAGGACCGTCGCACGAAAGCGGGGAGCGGATTGAAGATTGCAGGGATAATACGTGATTTCGCCACAATGAGTAATAGTGTGGCTTGGCGGCGACGAGCGAAAGCGCTCGGCAATTGGTTCTAATTCATCGTGCGGCAAACAGCGGGAGAGCGGCTCCGCGAGAAGGGGCGGTTACTCCGGCGAGGAAGCGGTTCCTGTAGAGGCGACAGGAGTGCAAAAAGCGCTCGCAATGTCCTAATTCCTTGAATTGACGCATTTTCTCTCGACGCTGCGGCGTTTTAAGGGAAAGGTGTCATCGGCGAGAAATGGCGTGATGTTATGAACGATAGCGAGAATAGCGACAAGGAAGACGCCAAGAAGCAAGACGCTCCCGCCACGGCTCCGCCGGAGACGCAGGCTGCGCCGCGGGTGGATAGCGCCGCCAAAACGCCTCCGGACAGCGAGCCCAGGAACGGAGAGCCCTCGCTTTTCCAGCGCGGACGCGCTGCGCTGTTGAACGCAAAAAGGACTAAACGGTCGACGCCGCCTCCGCCGCCTCCTCCACGCCCCAAAAAGCGCCGCGACGGAACGTTATCCGCCATGAGCGGATTTTTGAGCTTCATCCTTCTGGCGCTGGTCGCTGGCGTTTTTGGGCTTATCTCCGCCCGGCATGTGCTGAACGAACCCGGACCTCTGCGCACTGATAAGGTCGTGTTTCTCCCGCCTCGCAGCGACGCTCCGGAAATGCTTGCGCAGCTTGAGCGCGAAGGCGTCATCGATAATTCGGCGCTGCTGAACGTCACGCTGCTTGTCGAAGGCAAGATCGGCGCGTTGAAGCCCGGCGAATATTTGTTCAAGCAGAACATCAGCCTGCAGGAGGTGATGGACGAGTTGATCTCGGGTCGCCAGCTGCTCCACGCAGTAACGATTCCCGAGGGGCTGACCAGCGAACAGATTGCCCAGCGCCTGCGCGACAATGACGTGCTGGCGGGCGATATTGTCGATCTGCCGAAAGAGGGCGCGCTGCTACCGGAGACCTATAAGGTTGCACGCGGCTATCCCCGCTCGAAGCTCATCGCCAAAATGCAGGAAGATCAGCGCAAGCTGGTCGATCAGATCTGGGCGCGCCGCAGTCGCGATCTGCCTATCCGCACGCCCTATGAATTGGTGACGCTGGCGTCCATCGTCGAAAAGGAGACCGGTAAATCGGAAGAGCGTCCGCATGTCGCGGCGGTCTTCGTCAATCGGTTGCGCAAGGGCATGCGGCTGCAGTCTGATCCGACCATCGTTTACGGGCTTGTTGGCGGCAAGGCGACGTTGGGGCGAGGCATTACGCGCTCGGAACTCGACAAATACACCCCTTACAACACCTATATGGTTGACGGGCTTCCCCCGGGGCCGATCGCCAATCCGGGCCGCGCCGCGCTCGAAGCTGCAGCCAATCCCCTCCGTAGCGCGGATCTCTATTTCGTCGCGGACGGCACAGGCGGGCATGTTTTTTCGGAAACGCTGGACCAGCACAATCGCAACGTGGTGCGATGGCGTCAGATTGAACGCGACAACAAGGACAAGGCCGCGCCCGACGCGGACCGGCCGACGCCTGGAGCTGCGCCGCCGGCACCTCGCGATCAACGCGGCGAGGCGGCGCCCGTCGGCCGACTGGTCGCCATGACTGTCCGGCATGAGGATTATTCACCGGGCTTGAAAATGGAGCCCGACGACGGTCTGACGCACCGCCTCGGAAAGTTTGGTCCAGAAGCCGGCCTGCTTGTAGTCGAGTCGCTTGACGACCCAACCCTCAGCGCGGATCCCGCGCTTAACGCCATTCGCCCTTCGCGAGCGTATTTCACACTTGCAGCCGCCCAGCCCAAGAGTCTCTCCACATTCGATTCGGCCGTGCTTGTGAGTTCCGCACCAAGCGTTGGCGACATCGAAGGGGACTCGGTCGCGCCTGAAAGCGCCGACGGCAAGGCTCTCGCCTATGGCGGCGACGTTGCCAGTTTTCCGATTTCACCGCGCCAGCGGGCCGAGCAGAAGGCTCGTGCGGCGAAACTCGGTCTGGCTGCAGGCTCGGACGATCTACCCGACGGCGTAATCGGCGCCCGCGATCAGTCAACCGGGTTGGCCGCATACGCTGTCCCCGCGTCCAATTCCGTAACGGCGAATGCTGGCGCAGCCGCGCTGGCCGGTCGTCGTATTCGCGCCGTCGACGCCTCGGAAGGGACGGCGCTCGATCCCCTGCGCGACAGATCTTGGGACTTGAGTTCGGCAAAAACAGTGCCGGCGAGCGCGTCGTTGCGCTAAAGAGACTGTGCTGCATTCGCACAAGGACCGGTTCCCGCATGAAACTTGCCAGCATGACGGGTTTTGCCCGCACTCACGGTGACACGGGCCCATGGCGCTTTTCGTGGGAGCTGAAGACCGTTAATTCCAAAGGGCTGGATTTGCGGTTGCGGGTTCCGCCGGGCTTCGACGCGGTCGAGATCAAGGCGCGAAGCGCGATCGGCGCGAAGCTTGCCCGCGGCGCCTGTTCGGCGGGGTTGAGCGCCAAACGTGCGGATTCCGCTGGAGTTGTCAGGATTGACCGAGCCGCGCTCGACCGCCTGCTCGCCGCGCTCGACGACGTGCCTTTGCACGCCAATCTTCGACCTGCCTCGCTCGACGGGCTGCTGGCGGTGCGCGGGATCGTCGAAGTGATCGAGCCCGAGGAGGACGAAGGCGAGCGCGCCGCGCTGGAAAAACAGATACTCACGAGTCTCGATCAGGCGCTGAAGGAACTGGTCGCTTCGCGCTTGGCGGAAGGATCGGCCCTAGCCGTCGTTCTAAGTCAGCGACTCGACCGTATCGACTCGTTGACGAGGCAGGCGAATGATCTCCCCGCGCGGCAGCCGGACGCCATGCGCGCCCGTCTCAGACAGCAAATTGCGCTGCTCCTTGAAAACATTAGCGCCTTCGATCCTCAACGGCTGCATCAAGAGGCCGTGCTGCTGGCCGTAAAGGCGGATATCCGTGAGGAGTTGGATCGTCTGAGCGCCCATGTCGCCAGCGCCCGCGCGCTGCTTTCAAACGCTGGCCCGGTAGGCCGGCGGCTCGATTTTCTGGCGCAGGAGTTCTCCCGCGAAACCAATACCCTTTGCGCCAAATCCAATGATCCCGCCCTCACCGCCGTCGGCCTCGACCTGAAGATCGAGGTCGAACAATGGCGTGAACAAGTGCAAAATATCGAATAGGCGAGTAGTAAGACGAGAGCTGCGGGTGTTAGAGCCTCCTTGTCCCAGCTCGCACGGCGACAAGTTATTGACTCACATCGAGCGCTCCATGTCTCTCCCTCACACTGAACATCGCGGAATTGTCCTGATACTCTCCTCGCCCTCGGGCGCAGGCAAGACGACACTGACGCGGATGTTGCTGCAGGACCGAAGCCTCGATCTTACTCTTTCGATTTCGGTGACCACGCGGCCGCGAAGGTCAAGCGAGGTCGACGGCATCCACTATCGATTTATTTCTCAGCGTCAGTTCGAGGCTCTGCGAGACAACAATGAATTGCTGGAATGGGCGCAGGTGCATGGAAATTTGTACGGCACTCCGCGCGCGCCCGTAGAGGAGATTCTGGCGCAGGGACGAGACGCGCTTTTCGACATAGATTACCAGGGCACTCAGCAAGTGCGCGAGAAGATGTCCGCGGACACAGTGACTGTGTTCATCCTGCCGCCTTCAATGAAGGAGTTGCGCGCGCGCTTGGAGCGGCGAGCCGAGGACACGCGCGAGGTGATCGAGCGCCGGTTGGAAAACGCCCGCAAGGAAATCATCCGCTGGAGCCAGTATGACTATGTGCTGGTCAATGACGATATTCAGGCGACCTTTGACGATTTGCTCGCGATCCTGCGCGCGGAGCGGCAAAGGCGTCCGCGACGGGTTAAGAATATCGAGGCCTTCGTCGAGAAGCTGTTGAACGAGCAATAAAGGGTTTAAAGAGCCGCGGTGTCGTGGCGTTTGCCGTATCGGCGTTCGTTTTTCCGGGGCTTTGCTTTATAGTGCAGCTCCCGCCAAGTTTGGACGGATGGAACGAAGTAAATGCCCTCGCGCCGCGTACGACGCCTGATCTTCGCCTTTGCAATCGCGCCAATGCTGGCCGCGGCTCTTGCAAGCTGCGGTCGCAAAGGGCCGCTCGAACTGCCGCCTGACGTGCAGGCGGCCAGAGAGGCGAATCGCGCCCAGCAGGAAACAAGCGCCCCAAATCCGAAAAGCGTCGCCGGCAGTCCGAAACAAAAACTGAGTGAGGAGGGCGCCAAGCCCAAGGCGCAGCCGGTCGAGGGAGAAATTAGCCACCGGCCGCCCCAAGCCTATCCCTTCTTCCTTGATCCGCTGCTCTGAGCGAAAACCATGCATCATTTCGAATATAAGGACGGCGTTCTTCAAGCCGAGGACATCGCCGTGCCCGCGCTGGCGGAGAGCGTTCAAACACCCTTCTATTGTTATTCAGCCGCCACGATCCGTCGGCATTTCACCGTTTTCGCGAAGGCGTTCGAGGGGCTCGATTCCCTTGTCTGCTACGCGATGAAAGCCAATTCAAATCAGGCCGTGCTGACGCTGCTTTCATCGCTCGGGGCGGGAATGGACGTCGTCTCGGCCGGCGAATTGGCGCGGGCGATCGCGGCCGGAGTTGCGCCACAAAAAATCACCTTTTCCGGTGTCGGCAAAACAAAGGCAGAAATCGAGGCGGCGCTCAATGCGCGAATCTTCTGCTTTAATGTGGAGTCCGAGCCGGAGCTCGAAGCCATCTCCGCTGTCGCTGTCGGGCTTGGCCGGACCGCGCCCATCTCTCTGCGCGTAAATCCAGATGTCGACGCCAGAACGCACGCGAAGATTTCAACCGGGCGCAAGGAAAACAAGTTCGGCGTGCCGCTGTCCAACGCCCGTGCAATCTATGCCCGCGCAGCTACGTTGCCGGGACTGGAGATTGCCGGCGTAGATATGCATATCGGTTCGCAGCTCACCGATCTTGCGCCCTTTGATGAGGCTTTCTCTTTGCTCGCAGAACTTGTGCGCGACCTTCGCGCGGACGGGCATGAGATTTCCCACGTCGATCTGGGTGGTGGTCTTGGCGTTCCCTACCATACGGGGCAGGATCCCGATTCCTACCATCCAGACCGTTATGCCGCAGTGGTGCGCCGACATTTTGCGGGTCTCGACTGCAAACTGGTGTTTGAGCCGGGACGCCTGATTGTCGGCAATGCCGGAATACTGGTGACCAAGGTGGTCTATGTGAAACACGGGGAAGCCAAGAACTTCGTCATCGTTGACGCCGGCATGAACGATTTGATCCGACCGACGCTTTATGACGCCTTTCACGAGATTATCCCCGTCGTCCAAGATGGGAATGAAAAGCGCATGGTCGCCGACGTTGTTGGACCTGTTTGCGAGACGGGCGATTATCTCGGACATGCGCGCGAAATTCCCGAGCCAACTCCCGGCGATCTCCTCGCGGTGCTGACGGCGGGCGCCTATGGCGCGGTACAATCAGGAACCTATAATTCGCGCCCGCTGATCCCGGAGGTTCTGGTCGACGGGGCGCGTTTTGCGGTTATCCGTCCACGCGAGTCCATTGAGAATCTGATCGCGCTTGACCATGTGCCTGATTGGCTACAACGAGCTTAACTCCCGCTGCTCATTTCGAATTGGCGTCGATAAATGCCGAGACGCGCGGATAGACCTGGGGCAAATTAAGCACCAGATGCTGTGCGCCGGGAACGGCGATGAATTCTTTGGGCGCATGAGCGAGCTCGAACAGTCGCCTGCCAGACTCGATGGGCACGATCGGGTCACTTTCCCCGTGCAGCATCAACACCGGAACGTGGACCGACGCGATAGCGAGATCGGAACGAAACGGGTCGAGCATTAAAAAACTCACCGGAAAAATCGGATAGCGTTCCTCCGCGACATCGACGGCCGAAAGATAGGGTGCGTCGAGCACCAGCGCCGCTGCTCCATGACGGGAAGCCATGATTGTCGCCACGCCTGTGCCGAGCGATTCGCCCACGATCACAAGGCGCTTGCCTGTAAAGCCGAGCCTTTGAGCTTCTGCGTAAGCGGATTCGGCGTCGAGCAGAATGCCATCCTGCGTCGGTTCGCCGGTGGATCCGCCGAAGCCGCGATAGGAGACAGCGAGCAGGCCATAACCGCTCGACATGAAAAGCTCGAAGCGCGCGCGCCGATCTGCGAGGACGCCTCCGTTTCCATGAAAATAAAGGATAAGCGGACGTCCCCCTGCTGGCGGCGCGAACCAGGCGAGCAAAGTTTGTCCGTCTCCGCTAGCAAGACGCAGGGACTGCACTCTCGCCAGCCCCGCTTGGGCCGGCGTGATTATTGTGGCGTTGGGATGGTAAAGCAGGGTGCGTTGGAATGCTGTCAGCGTCAGCAATGCAAGGAGATAGATTGCGACCAGCGTGTGGGCGGACAATTTCAACAATCTCATCGATGATGTCTCGCCTGCGTCAACTTCTCAATAATCCACTGCGACTAGATAGAGCCCTTGGGGCGGAGCCACCTGTCCGCAGCGCGCCCGGTCGCGCGCTTCCAATGCATGACGTAGATCGTCGACGCGCCATTTGCCGCTGCCCACATGCTCCAGAGAGCCCGCGAGCGAGCGCACTTGATTGTGCAAAAAGGACTGGGCGCTGGCGCGGATTTCTATGATTTCGTCGATCCGCCGGACATCGAGCCGGTCCAGTGTGCGAACCGGCGATTTCGCCTGACATTCAGAGGCGCGAAAAGTGGTGAAATCGAATTTGCCGACCAATGTTTGCGCCGCCTCGTGCATCACGTCGGCGTCCAGCGCGCGCTTGACGTGCCAGGCGCGTCCGACGTGCAGCGCCAGCGGGGCGCGTCGATTGTCGATCACGTAGCGATAATGACGCGCTCTGGCGGAGAAACGCGCCTCAAAATCTTCGCCGACCGCCTGCGTGGACAACACAGCGATCGGACTCGGCATAAGATGGGCGTTGACGGCGTCGCGCAACCTGTCTTCGGGCCAGACGCGCTTGAGGTCGACATGCGCGACCTGCCCCAGCGCATGCACGCCGGCGTCGGTGCGGCCCGCGCCATGGACGACGCAAAAGGCGCCATTTATGGCGAAGACAGCCTCTTCGAGTCTTTGCTGAATTGACATGCCATTGGCCTGACGCTGCCAGCCGACGAATGGCCCGCCGTCATATTCGATGGTCAGGGCGTAGCGCGGCATTCAGCGGGTTCCGAAAAGCGGGAAGCGCAACAAATTAGGCGTCAAGAGTGGCTCCGCGCGGCACGCTGCGCCCCCGCGCAAACTCTGCAAACGCCATCGGCGCCTTGCCTGCCCGCTGCACGCGCAACAGTCGAAGCGCGCCCTCGCCGCAAGCGATCAGTCCTTCCTCGTCGAGCGCCGCGCCTGCGGAGCCCGACCCGGGCTCGACGCGCGTTTGCAGAACCTTCACGCGTTCGACGCCCGCGCCGAGATCGGCCTCGAAAAAAGCGCCGGGGAAGGGAGCCAAGCCTCGAACCAGATTGTGAAGTTCCTGTGCAGGTTTGCTCCAGTCGATGCGCGCCTCCGACTTGTCGAGCTTATGCGCGTAGGTCACGCCCTGCTGGCTTTGCGGGACAAATTTCAATTGCCCGGACGATAACTGATCCAGCGCATCCGTCATCAATCTTGCTCCGGCGATCGCCAAAGCGTCGTGCAATTCACCGGCGGTGGTGTCGGGACCGATCGGAACGCGCGCCTCCGTGGCGACGGGGCCGGTGTCGAGACCCTCTTCCATTCTCATCACGCCGACGCCGCTTTCCACATCGCCAGCCATGATCGCGCGCTGAATCGGCGCGGCGCCTCGCCAGCGCGGCAGTATGGAGCCGTGCAGATTGAGGCAGCCCAGAAGCGGCGCCTCCAAAATCGCGCGCGGCAGGATCAGCCCGTAGGCTGCGACCACCGCGACGTCGGCGTCATGGGCCGCGAACTCCGCCGTCTCGCTGGCGCCGTGCAGGCTGCGGGGCGTAAATACGGGGAGCCCGAGGCTTTCCGCGACAAGATGCACGGGAGATTTGCGCGGCTCCATGCCTCGCCCCGCTGGGCGGGGCGGCTGGGTATAGACGGCCGCGACCTCGTGACCGCGCGACACGACTTCCTTGAGCAGGCGCGTCGAAAAGTCTGGCGTGCCCATGAAGATGAGGCGCATCAGGCGTCGACATGTTCGGGTATTTGCTCGGCGCCGCGCCCATGATGGGCGGCTTCCAGCTTCGCGGCTTTGGTGAATTTCTTCACCACGCGCTCGCGTTTGAGCCGCGAAAGATGGTCAATGAAAAGGCCGCCTTCAAGGTGATCCAGCTCGTGTTGAACAACGGTCGCCAGCAATCCCTCGGCGTCAAATTCCTGCGTCTCGCCCTTGCGGTCCAAGTGACGGACCCGCACTCGCGCCGGGCGCTGCACATCCTCGAAATACTCAGGGACCGAGAGACAGCCCTCGTTATAGATGCTCAGCTCCTCGCACGCCCAGATGATCTCTGGATTGATGAGAAAGAGCGGCGTGCGGTCTTCTTCTTTTTTGGCGGTGTCGATGACCACGATGCGCTTTGGCGCCCCGACTTGCACGGCGGCCAGCCCGATGCCGGGCGCGTCATACATTGTTTCCAGCATGTCATCGAGCAACTGATGGATTTCAGCGTCGATCTTTTCGACCGGCTTGGAAATAACGCGCAAGCGCGGGTCGGGAAGTGTGAGTATCGAGAGTAGGGCCATGGGGTCTGCGCCAAGGTTGGTCGGGGTTTGCTATGAGATAGGCGCGAGGGCTCCCGGCGTCAAATGGTGGACTGCCGGCTCTCCTTTCCCAAACAGGCAAAGCGTCGTATCCTGCTGGCTCCAGCTGGGCTGGATAGCGAAGACCGCGTTGGCGGCGGGGCGGGGGAGGTAACTATGTTTCTGATATTGCTTGGTATTATCGCCATAGTCGGTTTCTGGCTCGTGGCTTCCTACAACGGCCTCGTTTCGATGCGCCAGCGCTACAGCCAAGCCTTCTCGGACATAGACGTGCAGCTCAAGCAGCGCCATGACCTCATTCCCAACCTTGTGGAGACCGTCAAGGGTTATGCGGCGCATGAGAAGGACACCCTCGAGGAAGTGACCAAGGCGCGAAACCTCGCCGTTTCCGCGCAGGGCCCGGCGGCGCAATCAGCGGCGGAATCGGCGCTTAGCGGGGCGTTAGGGCGATTGATCGCGGTGGCGGAGGCGTATCCCGACCTTAAAGCCAACGCCAATTTTCAGCAGTTGCAGGCAGAACTCTCCGACATCGAAAACAAGATCGCTGCGGCTCGCCGTTTCTTTAACAACTCCGCCGCCGAATATAACGCAGCCTGCCAAGGTTTTCCGGGCGTGCTGATTGCGCAACGATTCAATTTCAAGCCGGTCGAGTTTTTCAATCTTGAGGAAGGCGAACGCAAGGCTGTGCAGGACGCGCCCAAGGTGCAGTTCTAACCGCTAAGGAGAAAGCCCGAACGCAACCGCGAAAAAGGTCGTCGACGATGTTCAAAGCCTATGGGCTTTATTCGCATATTCAGGCCAATCGGATGCGTTCCGCGTTTTTGCTGGCGGGTTTTGTCGCCCTGCTGGTCGCGCTGATGTTTTCTTTTGCGCTGCTTTTTGAGGCCATGGGCGAAGATGCGCGCTTCGAGGTGATCGTCGCCCGCGCCATTTTGGACGTCAAACAAGGCTGGCCACTGGCTTTCGGGGCCGCGGGCATCTGGTTTTGCGTCGCCTTTTTGTTCCACCAGCGCATGATCGACTATGCCACCGGCTCGGAGGGCGTATCGCGCGCGCAGGCGCCGCGCCTCTATAATCTTCTTGAAAACCTGTGCATCTCGCGCGGCATTCCGATCCCGCAATTGAAGATAATCGAGGACGGGGCGCTCAACGCCTTCGCTGCAGGTATACGCGAGGGACATTACAGCGTCAGCGTCACGCGTGGCCTGCTCGACCATCTGAACGACGCGGAAGTCGAGGCGGTGCTCGGCCATGAATTGACGCATATTCGTAATCGCGACACGCAACTGATGGTGATCGCAACGATATTCGCCGGCGTTTTTGCCTTCGCCGCCGATTTGACCATTCGAAACTGGAATTTTCCCTTCGGCTTTGCTCCACGCCGCGACAGCTCAAGAGAGGATCGCGACGGCGGCGGCGGCGCGGCGCTGGCGTTTCTGGTCGCGCTTGCAATTATCGCCCTTAGCTTTGGCGCCTCGGTGCTGATCCGTTTCGCGATTTCACGCTCGCGCGAATATCTCGCAGATGCAGGCTCAGTAGAATTGACCAAAAATCCCGACGCCATGATTACCGCATTGCGAAAGATCGAGGCGCATTCGGTGATTGCGGACATGCCATCCCGCATGCAGGCCTTTTTCATCGAAAGCCCCGCGCTGCTGCCGGAAAGCGGCTGGCTGGCGACGCATCCTTCCGTCGAGGATCGCATTCAGGCGCTGGTGGAGTTCGCCGGCGGTCGCGACCTGCCCGCCCCCGCGTCCCCGACGCCTCAGACGTTAGGCGCCGCGCCGGCTCCGCCTTCGTTTCTGCCGCCGGGCGTCGGGCCGAACGCGCAGGAGCCGCCGCAACTTGGACCGTGGGGTTAACCGGTCGCCGCGTGCAAGAATTCCGCGGCCTGCGCCACTGAATCGCGCGCTTCAGGCATGAGCTCCGCGGCCAATTGCCAGCCATGCGGCGCATCCTGCCACACTACGAGTGTTGTGGGGGTTCCCGCCTGTTCGGCGCGCGCACAAAACCTCGTGGAATCATCCCGAAGCACTTCGTTAGAGCCGACATGCAAAAGCAGGGGCGGCAGTCCATGCAAATCGGCGTAAAGCGGCGACGCCAGCTGGGTGTTGGGATTTACGGAGCCAAGATAGGCGCGCGCTGCGATCTTCAGCATGCGTCGGGAGAAAAGCGGGTCGGCCGCTTCATTCTCCTTCGCGGAAGCGCCAGTGACGGCAAGATCGGTCCATGGCGAAAACAGCGCTGCGGCCAAAGGGAGCGCTGCGCCAGCGTTCCGCCGGGCGATCAGCAAGGCCAGGGCAAGCCCGCCGCCTGCGGAATCGCCTGCGAGCACGATCTTGCCTCCGCGCGCGGTCAAGGCGGAGAGAACAGCCTCCGCATCGTCCAGCGCCGCCGGAAAAGGATGGCGCGGCGCCAGCCGGTAGGTCGGCGTGAACACGTTGAAACCCCGCGCCGCGAAGGCGCAGGCAATGGGGCGATAGTATCGCGGGGAGCCAGCAAAATATGCGCCGCCGTGCAAGTAGAGCAGTGTGGTCGAAGCGCTGTCGCCAGCCCATTCGCCGCCCACCCCGCCGATGCGCTCGGCTCGAAACCCACCGGAAGGGGGCGCGTAGGGCAAATTCAAATCGAACGCGTGCGCCGCTTCCTTTAGCGAGGCCGCGCCAACAAGGCGAGGCTTTACGCGTCGACGCAAATAGGCGTTTGCGGCACGTAACGACAAAGACCGCATTAGTCGCGGTCGTTCTTTTGCTTTGCAACGGCGGCCGGTTTGTCGACGCCTTTATCGCTCAGCAGAAGATCGAGTTTGGCGTCGAGTAATCCGGACTTGCGCGCCTGATCGCGCCATTTCGCGGCTTCGGCGAGGTTCTTGTCAATGCCTCGCCCTTCCGCGAGAAGATAGGCGAGGCGGTTTTGCGCGACGGCGTTGCCCTCCTTGGCAGCCTGACGAAACAGTCTCGCTGCCGCTGCTGCGTCGCGCGGGATGCCCGAGCCGTTGAATTGGAGGATCGCCAGTTCGACCATCGCCGCCGTGTGACCGTCGTCGGCCGCGGATTTGAACCACACAGCCGCCTCCCCGTCGTCCTTGGAGACGCCCTTGCCGTGCTTGTATAGCTCGCCCAAAGCGTATTTGGCGTCGACGTCGCCAAGGTCGGCGGCGCGGCGGAAATAGTCGGCCGCTTTTTCGAAGTCCGCGAAGACCCCGTTATTATCCAGCGACATTTCACCCAGTAGATTAAGCGCCGCCGCGTTTTTTTGCGCCGCCGCTCTTTCCAGATATTCGCGAGCCGTTTCCCGGTCCTTGGAGGTCGTATTTTGAGCCAGCAGGGCCGCGCCATAAAGATAGGCACCTTGCGCCGCGCCTGCATCCGCTGCACGGCGAAACCACTGCGCCGCCATTTTTCGGTCGGGCGCGACGCCTGCGCCTTCGGCATAGAGTTTCCCGATCAACAGCATCGCTGTTGTATCCTGAGGGTTGGAGGCGATGCGTTTTTGGGCCTCGGTCATCGCCGTTTTGAAGTCGCCGCGCTGGTATGCGCCATAGGCGAGATCTGCCGGCGCAGCAGTGAAGGTGGGAGCGGCAGGCGCAGTTTTGCTTTCACCGGCGAAAGACGGAGCGGCGACGAGTAGAAGGACGAAAACCGCTGCTGAGCTTTTCAAGCCTTCACCTCCCTTACTGCGCGTTGCGCGTCCTTGAGCGCCTCGGCGGGGCCGCGCGGATCGTTCCAGACGCAATCGCCCAACATGACGAAATCGGCGCCGGCCACCGCCAGTGGGCGGACTGCGCCGAGCTCTTGCGCCAGCGCCACGCATGGGGTGTTGAAGATTTCCGCCCACCATTGCACGCGCTCCAGCAGCGCCTCGGAGTCCAGCGGAGCGTTCCAATCTCCAAACAGCACGTAGTCTGCGCGCGCCTCGCCAGCGGCCATCGCATCGTGCCTCGTCGCGAGTCCGCCAGCTCCCACGATATGGTCGGGAGCGAGTTGCTTTATCGCAAGCGTCAGCGCGTCTTGCGCTCCGG
The DNA here is from genome assembly GCA_963697595.1 of uncultured Alphaproteobacteria bacterium. Taxonomy (GTDB): domain Bacteria; phylum Pseudomonadota; class Alphaproteobacteria; order Rhizobiales; family Beijerinckiaceae; genus Methylocystis. The sequence continues at coordinate 207,686 of CAVOON010000003.1, forward strand.
TCACATGCACGCCGTCCGCGCCCGATTCCAGGGCGAGTTCCGGCTCGCGGTCGATCAGCAGCGCAGCGCCCTGATCCTGGACCGGCTTCGCCAGTTCGCGAATGAGCCGCTTCGCAGCGCGCGCATCAGCTTCTCCAAGGCGCAGCAGCACGCTGGCGATCTCGGCGGCGCCGAGCGCTTCGGCCAACAACGGCAGAAACGACGCCGTCTCTTTGATGACCGGAGTAACGAGATAAAGGCCTGGGACGGATTCGGTCATGGGGCTCGCGCGGTGAAAGACATTGCGAGTATCTTTTAAAGTGCGTGCGACCTCGGCGAAAGAGCCTACTCCCATTCAGTTCTCTTTGCGTCCTGACAGCTTGTTCATAATTCGCTTCGCGAAGGCGCGGAGACGCCGGCGCAGCGCCTCGGCGCGCCAGGCTTCGTGAAAGGCGTTCGCCCTGTCCCCGCAGGTCTGAACGGCTATGTCGCAGATCGCCAGACGATCGGGCCAGAAACGATCGATCATCGGGTGGTTGGCGATGGCGCAAGAGTTGGTCATCTCGAGGTCGGAACGGGCCGACAAAGCCCGCGTCAGTTCATGCACCAGATGAATGCCCGGCGCCTGGGAGCGGAATTGCTCGTCGAAGGCAATTTTCCAAAAATAAGCGCGTCCCTGGCTTTCAATTAGAATGGCCATCGCCAACGGCTTGCCGCGGAGCGTAAGGCTGGCGATGCGGCATTTATCGTATCGCGCCAACAGGCGCGTCGCGCTGCGCAGGAAAGTCGTCAGCGAAGGATGGGAAAGGAACGCGCCGCTTGCGCCTTTCCAACCGGAAGCCTCCAGCGCCAGATACTGTTCGGTCGCCGCGCGCACCTCCGGAGGGGAAGAGACAAGAGCGAAGTGGACCGGGCCATGTTCGGCGAGCCTGCGTTGACGCCGATGCAAGTCTTTCAGCGCTTTTTTGGAAGCGCCGCGCAACCAGAGTTCGTCGGGGTCTGAGCCGGGAAACAACACGGCGCGCTCGAATTCGTCGAGCGTCGCCACAGCCCGTTGCGTGCGCTGCGCCGCCGCCAATATCGCGCTGTGCAGCGGGCCATCCTTCACGAGTTCGCGGAAATCTGATTCCTGAAGCGGGGTGGTTTTCCCCGAGCCAGTCCAGAAAACGCGCAAGGACCTCGACTGCGCAATCCTTGTCCACCAGCGGGGACGCCAAGGCCGCCTGCTTGTTGAGCCAAAGCGAAGCGAGGCCATCCCCGGCCAAAACGCTGGCGGGGGCGAGCGGAAACAGCCCGACGAGCCGCGGCTCGCTTCTCGCTACCGGATTTGGCCGCAATACGGCGATGAAGTGCGGACGGGATTTCACCGGGAAATGTCTTGCCGCCGACAAGGCGAAGCCCGGTTCAAAGAAGGCGTTGGGCTCCAGCGATCGCGAGGCGAGATCGCTCCATAAATTCACGAAAGGCCTTCCCCCGAGATTTTCGCTTATTTGTTCAATGGCCAGCGCTTGAATGACGAATCCATTCTTGAAGGCCGGTGAAGTCCTTGGACGGCCGGATCGTTGGAAGGAGGCCGGCTTTCGTGGCCGAGCAAAGTCCCCAAGGCGACCCTCGTTCCCGGCCTCGTTGTAATCTAAGGCTTGGGCGGGAGGGCTGACAATCCAAATTGGCGCAGTCATTGCCTCTTAATCCTGACCGTTTTCCCATTTTGGGCCGCGATGGGCGCAAATCTGGGACAGAAGGGCTCCTAACTCCTGAAACGATCAAATTTCAGACCACAAAACACTCCATCAGACGAACGCCCCGCATGCCGCCGGCCCGTGCAAGATTTCGGCGATGCTAACGCTGGACGTTCCGGCCGGGTCGTGTTTATCTTACGTCATGTCGTGTAGCTTTTCCCGTTTCGTTGTCCTTTTTGCGATAAGCGCATACAGCGCTCCGGCCTTCGCAAAGGTCGAGATTTACGTCGACCTCAACGCGCAGCGCATGACTATCGTCAAGAATGACGAAAAACCGATTGTCTGGAAAATCTCCAGCGGGCGCGAGGGCTTCGAGACCCCGACCGGTAGTTTCATCGTGCAACGCATGGACGCGGACCATCTTTCTGACGAATATGATCAGGCGCCCATGCCTTATGCGATTTTTTTCTCGCGGGGGCTCGCCATACATGGAACCTCCGAGCGTGGGCTTGGTCGTCCCGCTTCGCATGGCTGCGTGCGCCTCTCCGTCGAGCACGCACGGGAGCTTTACGGCTGGGTGGAGAAGTATGGGGCCTCGATCGAAATAGACGGTTCCGGCACGGACCTGGCTTTTGCTCAGGACGCCTCTGACGACCCGTCGCCTGCACGTAAGCGCTGGAAAAACAGAAGTCGAGAGCGGGCGCCTCGCGACTTTGATTCGTTTTTTGACGGCTTTTATGACCAAATCATTCGGGAAAGATAAGCCGCCGTCCTCGTGAGGCGCCAACCCCATAAAACGAGCCCCGGCACCTTGAGCTCAAGGTGGCGGGGCTGTCAGGCCGCCGCCGCTCATCCTTGAGAGCGCTGGGGTTAATGCCCTCGAAGGTGGAACAAAGCCTCCCTGATTTGCATATTGGTCTGTGTGGGGCTGTCGCATCGCAAAGCGCGATAAATGTTCCGCGAGAGCTGCATATGACAAAATTACGGCGCCGCCAGCCAGCGATTTGCTCCTCCCGCCCGAACCGGTGTATGGCTGAGTATGAGTTTCCACCGAAACTACGTCCCCTGCCAATCCAGAGTAGAGAAGCCGCTTTGACCACATCAAAGACCCCCCTTCTGGACCGGATCGTCACGCCCACGGATCTTCGTAAGCTACAACCGTCCCAGTTAAACCAACTTGCCGACGAACTTCGACGGGAAACCATTGACGCCGTCTCGGTAACCGGTGGACATCTGGGCGCTGGTCTTGGCGTGGTCGAACTCACCGTGGCTTTACACTATGTTTTCGACACGCCCAGCGACCGGATCATCTGGGATGTGGGTCATCAAACCTATCCGCACAAAATCCTCACGGGCCGGCGTGATCGCATCCGTACGCTGCGCGCCGGCGGCGGCCTCTCCGGCTTCACCAAGCGCGCCGAGAGCGAATATGACGCCTTTGGGGCCGGTCATTCCTCGACTTCCATTTCCGCCGGGCTAGGCATGGCCATTGCCCGCGACCTTTCTGGCGGGAACAATCATGTGGTGGCGGTTATCGGCGACAGCTCCATGTCGGCCGGCATGGCCTATGAGGCTCTGAACAATGCCGGCGCGCTTGATTCGCGCTTGATTGTCATTCTCAATGACAACGACATGTCCATCGCTCCGCCCACGGGGGCCATGTCGGCCTATCTCGCGCGGCTCGTTTCTGGCGGAGCCTATCGCACTATTCGCGACGCAGCCAAGCAACTCGCCAGCCATCTTCCCCGCTTCATTTATGACAAGGCGCGCAAGGCCGAAGAGTTTTCGCGCAGCTTCATCACCGGCGGGACGATGTTCGAAGAACTCGGCTTTTACTATGTCGGGCCTATCGACGGGCATAATCTCGACCATCTCCTGCCCGTGCTCAAAAATGTGCGCGACAAGGACGACGGCCCGGTTCTGGTGCATGTCATCACCCAAAAGGGCAAAGGCTACGCTCCGGCGGAAGCCTCGGACGACAAATATCACGGCGTGAACAAGTTCGACGTCCTGACCGGCGCGCAGTTCAAGCCCAAGGCGAACGCGCCGTCCTATACGAGCATTTTTGGCAAGAGCCTCGTGGCCGAGGCAGAGCGCGACGAAAAGATCGTGGCGATCACCGCGGCGATGCCCTCCGGAACCGGTCTGGACATTTTCGGCAAGGCGTTTCCCGAACGAACCTTCGATGTCGCCATCGCCGAGCAGCACGCCGTCACTTTTGCGGCGGGTCTGGCGACGGAGGGCTATAAACCCTTCTGCGCGCTTTACTCCACCTTTCTGCAGCGCGGCTATGACCAGGTTGTGCATGACGTGGCGATCCAGCATTTGCCGGTCCGATTCGCCATCGACCGGGCAGGTCTGGTTGGCGCAGACGGACCGACCCACGCCGGAGCTTTTGATCTGGCCTATCTCGGCTGCCTGCCGGGCATGGTGATCATGGCCGCGGCGGATGAGGCGGAATTGACCCATATGGTGACAACGGCCGTGGCCTATGATCAAGGCCCCATCGCCTTCCGCTACCCGCGTGGAGAGGGCATTGGCGTCGAACTGCCGGAACGTGGCGAAGTGCTGGAAATCGGTAAGGGCCGCGTCCTGCGCGAGGGATCAAAAGTGGCGTTGCTGTCGCTTGGCACCCGCCTTGCCGACGCGCTCAAGGCGGCGGAGGAACTCGAGAATTACGGGATCTCCACCACCGTGGCCGACGCTCGCTTCGCCAAGCCGATTGATCACGACCTCGTGCGGCGCCTTGCCGCCTCGCATGAGCTGGTGATCACCATTGAAGAAGCTTCAATCGGCGGATTTGGCGCCCAGGTGTTTCAGGCCCTTTCGGAAGACGGGCTGCTGGACGGCGCGCGCGGCGTATTTCGATTCCGCAGCATGACCCTGCCGGACACCTATATCGATCACGACAAATATGAAGTCATGCTGGCCAGCGCGAAGCTCGATGCAGCGTCTATCACTGCCAAGGTGCTGGAGACGCTCGGCGATGAAAAAGGCGCGGCGCGAGTCATGATCGCCTGACGCGAGCTCGATCGCTTTTCCTAGCCTCCGTCCCGTCGCGGGGGGAGCGGCGGTTCCGCAAGCGAGCCGAGGCCGGTTTCTCTCCCGCCTTCAAAAGCCGCGCGCGGCGGTGCTTCGCCGGTGTCGCTGTCGTCGTCGTCCACCGGGCCGGGACCTTTGGTTACCAGCAAGGGCGAGGCGGGCGGCGGGGCAATCTCGTGCGGAACCGGTTTGCAGATATGTTTTCCGTTGCGACCGTGCATCGCGAGATCGACATGGATATGATTGTAGTGGAACGGGTTGGAGCCGGGGGCCAACACTGTGGAAAAATGCTGGCAGGAACCGCTATGCACGTCCATCAGGAAAGCGCGGGTTTGCTCGTCGCCACGAGTCCAATCGCGCACAATTGATATCTGACGCCCGTCCGCCAGCACGAATCCTCCGATATCCAGCGCATTGCCGAAGGAATGTTCCGACAATGGAGCGCTGCGCTGGTTGTTCATGCCGCGGCAGGCGTAGGATCCCATGGAATTGATCTGGGTCACATTTACGCCGAAGCGGGACATGGCCGCCGGCTGGACGACATCGGCAAGCCACTGATCGAGTTCGGCGACCATCGGGCAATCGAGCGTGGCCCTTGCGTTGAAGGCGACGGCGCCGCCCTGCAAAGCGGTGACCTTCATCGGCCTCGTCAGACCACAGATCCCGGGACCATCCAGTTCATCTGCTAGTTGCACATAGGCCGATGGACGCACGCGTCGTTCGGCGATGCAGGCGTTTTCCGCCTGGGTTCGCCAGGCAGGACGTTGCGGCTTGGAGGGGATGGAGCAGCCGGCCAACGCCGCAGCAAGTACGGCGGGCGGCAGCAGATACAGTAGGGGCGATACGCGACGTGCCATCGGGAGACATTGCTGCTCGCCGGTTAACGCCACGTCGAAAATTTAAGTTAATGAGTTGATTTTCCGCCACTGTGGCTTCGGCGCCGCTTGTCAGAAAGAGGCGGCCCGAAAGCTCGAGTGCCGATATTAGCGATTACATTCCGCTGTCGACGGCAGCAGCGATAATTCCGTTATTTCGCCCGCCAGCGCGAAGTCGCCGTAATCGAGGTTGAGCGCACGCGAAACGCCGTTCTCATAGAGGTCGAACGACATGACATAAAGGGGCGGTGCATCTTTCTCGTTGATGTCGAAATATGAGATAGAAACCGGCCAGCGGCGCATCGTGCTGAGGGGCTCGATCTGCGCGGCTTTTTCGGCGACGGCGCCGGTCGCGACCTTGCCGATTATCGTGGTCGTGTTGAGGACTTTCACGCCGTCGTCGGAGCCGTCGTACACCTTTGCCTCAAGGAGTTTCTCTTCGCTCCCCGCCGCCGCAAGGATGCGCAGCAAATGCTCAGCGGGGAAAAGGGCCTCGCCGGAAAATTCAAAGCGTTGAGGCATAGGTTTGGCAAGGTCTATGGACAGCGACGCGCCGGACGCTTTGTTGGCTTTGCCGCCGAGATTTTCGGCTGGCGCGTCATCGAGCTTGCTTTCTATTTCGAATCGAAAGTCCTTGCCGTCGCCGGCTTCGAAGGTGGCGGAGCGCATGACAGAAAGCCTCGGCGGGCCTTCCGCCGCCTGCAATTCCGTGACCTGATGGAACTTCTCGACATAGCCGTCGCAGGCCGAGCCCGTAAAATCGAAGGCGATTCGTCCGCGCACTGAAGACGGCGCTCCGCTGCCGCTAGCATGCGACAACGAGAGATTGTAAACCGCATGATAGCCCGTCAGCCGGGGCAATGAGGCGGGTTTTTCGGGGATAGGATCCGCAATGGCTGCGCTCCCAAGCATAAAAGGCGCCGCGCCAATTATGAGCGCGCAGATCTTGCGTTTTAGAGCCATGTGCAGCTTTCCTTTGGTTTGTGCGATCTTCCGGAGGCGCGACGCGCCATCTTGCGCGCTTATCCGCTCCAGGATAAAAGTTTGCTCAAGCTTTGCGGCGAGTGAGTTCTAAGTCTGCCGAATAATCGACCCTAAAGCGGCGATGATAAGTCCGCAGATACCGGCAGTTCACTTGTAATGCCCCGTAACCTTGACAAAATTACGGTCTAATTTTTAGAACGAAGCAGCCATGCGCTTTATTTTTCAACAAAGCAATAAACCGTTTTTCCTGCGCAATCCAATAGCCGAGATACAGCTATGCAGATTTGTATATGAATTAGATGTCGTAAAGAAATATATTGTAGATATTCGCTTGAATAAAAAGAAATTATAGTAGATTAGGCTTTTATACAAGGTAAAGTAAAGTAGGTCTGACGTGTCATTCGGAAGATGCTATTCAATTCTTCAACGCTTTCTGGTCGTAGAGCGAGTTTTGCCTGTTAGCTCGATCTGATGCGGACTAGGGTCCAAACTCATAACCAGTAGCTGACGGTGGCGGCGATGCAAACGGCGGCGAGGAAGTTGGCGGCGTTTCGGTCGTAGCGCGTGGCGACGCGCCGGAAGTCCTTCAACCGGCAGAACATGCGCTCAATGGCGTTGCGATTGCGATAGAGGAACGGCGAAAAGCAGTTCTTCCATTTGCGGTTGGCCTTGGGCGGGATGTTCGGCATCGCGCCGTCTTTCTCGACTTGCCGCCGGATCGCGTTGCTGTCGTAACCCTTGTCGCCGTGCAGGATTTCACATGGAGGAAGCCGTGCGAGAAGTTCGGCGCCCGCCGTGCAATCGGCGATGTTGCCGCCCGTGAGCATGAAGGCGATGGGGCGACAGCTCGCGTCGGTCAGCGCGTGGATTTTGGTCGTGCGTCCACCGCGCGAGCGACCGATCGCCTGATTTTTCTCCCCCCTTTACCGCCGCTCGCCGAACGATGCGCCTTCACCGCCGAGGAGTCGATCAGGACTTCCACGGGCGGCCCGCCGGCTTGCGCGAGCACGTGGAACAGGTCCATCCACACGCCTTTCGCGGCCCAGCGGACGTAGCGATTGTAGAGAGTTTTCTTCGGTCCGTATTCCGGCGGAGCGTCGATCCAGCGCCCGCCGGATTTGAGCACCTGAACGATGCCGCTGATGACCCGGCGGTCGTCGACCCGCGCCTTGCCGCGCGTGTCGGTGGGAAGATGCGGCGCGATCTTCGAAAACTGCGCGTCCGTCAGCCAGAACTGGTCCAGAATCATCGGCGGTTCCTTTCGGAAACCGTGAATCACAACCAGATCAATCAGCCAAGCAATTTATGGGTCTGGACCCTAGGGACCCTGCTTCCGACACAGTCAATTGGGCTCCTCCGACGGATCCTCGTCCTTGAGCCGACGGCGCGCCATTAACCGGCTCCGTATTGCGGCTCGGGCCACCTGACGCTGGCGCGCAGCCTCTGCTTTTGGCTTGAGCAATTCGCGATACTCGTCACGCTTTTCATGGATGGAGGCGATGACGAAGCCCATCGGCACGCCAATGTCGACAAGCACGGTTTCGGCCAGTTGCATGCTGGCTTCGATAGTTTCGGGAATGGCGTCGCTGGCTCCGGCTTCATAAAGCCGGGTGGCGTGTTGAGCGTCGCGCGCTCTGGCGACGATCACCATATCGGCGCGCGCTTCATGCGCCACCCGCACAATCTCTTCCGCCGCGACCGGATTTTGCACAGTGACGACTAGCGCCCGCGCCTGCGCCACGCCGCAGCCCAGCAGCAGTTCACGACGAGCCGCGCTGCCCCAATAGATCTCGACGCCCTCATCGCGCCGAGCGGCCACATTGTCGACCGTATCGTCGATGGCGACAAAAGGGACTTCGTGCCGCTTCAGCATATCGCCTACAAGTGCGCCAACTCGACCGTACCCCGCGATCACCACTCGGCCATTCGCAACGTCGCCTTCAGGCGCCAAATGGGCGTATTCGGCCTGAAGAGCCGCAGTTGATTTTTCAGGCGCAAAGCGCAAGCCAAGTCGGCCGAGCGCCGGAATGGCGAACATGGTGAGCGTGACGACGATCATGGCGTCGGCGCCATGGCCGCCGGGCAGCACTCCTGCGCCTGTCGCCGACGTCAGCAACACAAAGGCGAATTCGCCGCCGGGCGCCAGAAGCGCTGCTGCGACCCCCGCAACGGGCTGCGCCAATTGGAAAAGTCGGGCCAGCAAAAAAATCACGGCGGCCTTGACGGCGATGAGCCCAAAGGCGTGCAGCAGGATCGGAGCCGGGTCGCGCAACACCACGCCAATGTCGAGACTGGCGCCGATCGACACGAAAAACACTCCAAGCAAAAGTCCTTTGAACGGTTCGATGGTCACTTCGATTTCACGGCGAAACTCGGTTTCGGCGAGCAGCAGGCCGGCGATGAATGCGCCGAGGCCCATCGAAAAACCTGAGGCCGCGCTGACGACAGCCGAACCGACCACCACGAACAGACATGCGGCCATGAACAATTCGGTGGATTGCGCCGCGGCCACCAGCCGGAACAGCGGTCGCAACAACAGCCTTCCGCCCAGAATGAGCGCGCCCAGCCCCGCCAGCGCTGGCAGAAAAGTCCAAATTATCGCCACGCCCGTCAGGCCGGCCTTGGCTTCAGACAGCATCGAAACGAAAAAAAGCAGTGGGGCGACGCAAAGATCCTGCATCAGCAGAACCGCAAATGCGGCTCGGCCGGGCGATTTGCTCAGCTGTCGAGTCTCCGCCAGCACGGGCATGACAATGGCCGTCGAGGACATGGCCAAGGCTGCGCCCATTAGAATGGCGGGCGCGGGGTCCAAGTGGAACCAGAAATAGCCGATCTCGGCCAAAATGGCGGTTGAAACGAGCACTTGGGCGAGGCCCAGTCCAAACACAAGCCGCCGCATCCGCGCCAGCCGTTCCCAGGACAGCTCCAGACCAATCATGAACAGCAGAAAAACCAGCCCGAATTCGGCGACCTTGGAGACCTGTTCGACGTCGGAGATCGTCACCACTCCGAGGAAGTCGTATTCGGATGCAAAGCGTCCGAGGCCAAAAGGTCCCAGCGCCGCGCCCGCCACCAGAAAGCCCAGCACCGGACTGATGCGCAAACGATGGAACAGCGGCACGATGACGCTGGCGGTCGCCAGAAACAGCAACGCCTCGCGATAGGCCACCCATTGGAATGAAGCCGCCATGCCGCGTCTTTCCCCCGCTATCGAATTGATTCGATGCTAGAGGATAAACACGGGGAGTCGCATTTGGGAAAGCAAAGCCATTGGGAAAAGCGAAATGCTTTAGGCTCCGTTATGAGCGCCTAAAGCAAGGCTTGCTGGAGCGACAATGTTAATGTGCGGAGTCCGCGACTGCGGGCGGAGCGCCTTTGCCCGAAACAGCGGCTACCGCGGGCGGAGCGATGCGTTTCCAGGTTTCGCCGCTGCACAAGATGCCCATCAGACAACCTTTTACGGTCAGCTCGCTATTGGACTTCAGCGTAATGAAGCCGTCGTAGGTTTTGCCGTCCTCTGCGTTGTAAAGCTTTCCTTTCCATTCATTCGCGCTGACTTTGGTGGCGCCACGCAATATGACGGTTCCGACGCCGGACTGATCCTCGGCTTTTGTCGCGCCCACAACTTTCGCGCAGAGAAGACCGCCACAGTCATAGAAGCTGAAGCGGACACCGCCTTCAGGCCGCAGCCACAAACCATGCGGATCAATGCTCTCATTTGCGCGGGCTGGGCTTGCAAGAGCGAGTGCGCTTGCGATTAGCGCTAACGACGACAACTGGGTCAAACGATACGAGTGTTTCATGGCGAGTGCTCCCGACCAATGATGACGGGGCCGATCGTCGTAGCGCATCTTGTCGAATCTTCGACGGTTAAAAGATCATAAAGCGACAACCTCGAGCTTCATCACGCGGCGTTAGCTCTGTTCGAGCAGCGATTCATAAAGAGTGAGAGTCGCCTCGCACATGCGTTCGATCGAAAAGTTGGAGCAGACGAATTCGCGCGCCCTCATCGTCAACGCTTCACGCTCGGAAGCCGTCAGCGACAGCGCTTCGTGGATCGCGGCCGCAAGCGCCCCGGCGTTGTTTGGCGGCACGCGCCAGCCGGTGGCGAGATGCGGCAGCGTCTGCGGGGGCGCCATTACGACTTCAGCCGCGGCCCCGATGTCCGAAACGATTACCGGAACGCCGATCGCCTGCGCTTCGACGGCGACGCGGCCGAAAGCTTCCGGCTCCGTCGACGGAGCGACGATCACGGCGGCCGCCAGATAGCCGGCGGGCATATCGCCGCAATAGCCGGGAACGCGCACGTATCCCGAAAGCCCCTCGCTCTCGACGTGCTGGAGTATCTCGCGTTTGAATGAGTCGCTGCGAGCGTCGCCGGCCAGAACGAAGCGAACGTCCGCGAGCCCTTCGGCGGCGAGTCGCCTGGCTGCGTCGATCAAAACGAAGTGTCCCTTGCGCGCCGTCAATCGCGCCGGCAACAGAACGACTCGATGATGCGGCTCGACCTCCCATTCCGCGCGGAGCCTTTCAACGCGCGCCAGCTCGACGGCCTGCGGCGAGAACTCGCGCAGGTCGACGCCTCTTGGCACCACGGTGATGCGTCCCGCGGCTTCCGGATGGAGCCGGGCGATACGTTGCGCCGTAAATTGCGAATTCGCGATGACGATTTCGCCGGCCGCCATGATCGCGTTGTAACGCAGCTTTATCGGGGAGGAGCCGGAATATGCGCTGTGGTAGGTAGTGACGAAGCGGGCGCCAGACTGGCGTGCTGCGTAATAGGCGACCCAGGCAGGCGCCCGTGAACGGGCATGAACGATATCGACGCGCTCGTCGCGAAGGATGCGGGTCAGGCGCACGGAATTAAAAAGCATCGCCAAGGGATTCTTGGTCGCGGCAGGGAACGGCAGCCAGACGCCCCCCTTGCTTTGCAATTCGCTAACCATGCGCCCGCCACGCGACGCCACCAGGCTGCGCGCGCCCGCTTGCGCCAGGGCTTGCGCCATATCGATGGCGCTTCGTTCAGCTCCTCCCGACTGCAAACCAGGAATGATTTGCATTACCGTCCGGCCTGCGATGCGCCGATCAGTTGAGGTGCAGGCAGGACTGTCTCGAAACTCCAACATCATCCGCCGTTGGCGAAAACGCTCGTGTCGGAGAGGAGATTTCCTATCCGTTTCGGCGGAGAACTGCCGCGCGTTCGAGCAACAATGCCCAAAAACCTTCGCCACGGTCATTGGGTGGGTGTATTGTCTTACGCGGTCTTTAACCAATTATGATCAATTGTTACGCATTCAACCAACCGGCCTCGCAAGCCGATCCGGCATTGCAAAAAATCTATGTGACGACAAAGGCTTGCCGCGATCGGAGACGCAGCAAATTTCGGAGAAGACCTTTATGACTCTCAGCGATCGGCCGGATTTTGTGGACGTGCCTCGGACGGGCGGCTTACCGCCTTGGCAAATCGCTCGAAGGCTGCGCGCTGCACGCGGCGCGGGTCGCGATCTGCCGGGATGGGTGTGGCTGGGGGGATTTGCTTCTGACATGAAAGGCGCCAAGGCCAGTTTCATCGACGCACGGGCTGCGGCGCAGGGGAGGTCCCTGTTGCGCTTCGATTATTCGGGACATGGTGAATCCGCCTTCGATGCGCCAGGCGGACGGTTCGAAGATGGCGCGATCGGCGATTGGTTGGAACAAAGCCTCTTCTTGTTCGACACGTCGACGCGGGGGCCGCAAATTTTAATCGGAAGCTCCATGGGCGCCTGGATCGCGCTGCTCCTGGCCCGCCGGCTGAAAGATCTCGGCCAGGAAAATCGTTTGCATGCGCTTCTGCTTCTCGCTCCCGCCGTCGATTTCACGGAAGCTTTGCTATGGGGCATTCTGCCCGAGGCCGCTCGGCGCGACATCGAGGAGAGGGGAGTCTTTCTGAGTCCATCTTCCTATGCGCCTCAGCCCATGCCTATCACGCGACGGCTGATCGAGGAGGGCCGAGCCCACCTCCTGCTCGGCGGACCGGTAAGATCCTATGGTCCGGTCCATATAATGCAAGGCTTGCGCGACGCGGATGTGCCTTGGCGTCACGCGTTGGCGCTTTCAGAGCGCTTGGCCGCAGATCCGGTCACCGTTTCCCTGGTCGCCGACGGCGACCATCGGCTGTCGCGTCCGCAGGACCTGGAGCAGATCGCGGCGGCGCTTTCAGCTCTTTGACAAGACAGAAAGATATGGCGATTCAAGGTTTGTTAGGCACACCAACTCGCTAACCATTTCCCGCAGCCTGACGTTAATAGCCATTCGCGATGTTGACATTGCATTCGAGCAAAACGCGTATGAGGCGCGCCAGCTTGAAATGACATTCCCGCGCCGCGGGGGTGTTGTCGCATAGCGATGGAATGAAGAAAAATGCGGGTTGGTCTGGCATTCTCACTGGCTTTCCTTTTGGCGATGACGGCGCAGGCGCCGGCCGCGGACTGGTATACCGGCGTGCAGGGAGATGGACCCGCCGCAGTGGTCGCGCCGACTGTGGCGATCGACACCGCTCTTGACGTGACCACGCAGGATGCAATTGCGGCTGCGCTGATCGGCACGATCGCGCCCTTCGCGCCGCTTGAGGAAACCGGCATGCGCTTGCGCATCGCTGGCCTTGGCGGCAAATATGATTACATCTCATCAGAAGCCGGTCTCGGCCGTATCAATGGAACGCTCGAGCAGGGTTCTTTCTTGGTCGGTTACGAATATGTAGGCAAACAGGTCACCATAGCGGGATTTGTTGGCGGCGAAATTTCGAACAATGGCATCAGCCCCAATGATCCCAACAATACGGTTAAGGGAACCTATGGCGGCTTCAAGGTCGCAGCCGATTTTTACGCGCGTCCCACCGAGGCTACCATGATCGCGGGCGTGGGGTCCTACTCCACCAATCACAACGCATATTATGGACGGCTCAAGTTCGGTTTAGCGGTTATTAACCAAATCTATGTCGGACCCGAAGTCCTGGTGCTTGGCGACGACTTTTTCCACCAGTGGCGCGTGGGCGCTCATGTTTCCGGAATCAGGTTCGGCATGGTCCAGCTGGGCGTTTCCGGCGGCTTCCTTAGCGATCAGGTGCGGGGCACTGGCGCCTACGGAATTCTCGAAACCCGCCTTACATTTTGAAGCGAGGCTTCTACTGACGGTCGACCTTCCAGGCGGCCGTCTTGCGTCGTCAGGTAGCGAGCAAGAGTTCTCTGCATTGTTAACGCGCCCTTTAAATCTCGCGCGTACATTCGTCCTGTCGCGTAAAGAGGTTGCCGGATGCTCGGGTTGCGTGCGTTTATGTGGATCATGTCGGGCGTCCTGGCCCTTGTATTGCTGACCCAGCCGGTCAGCGTACAAGCGCAGTTGTCGCTCAGCGTGACCATCATCGCCGCGTTGATAGTGGTCTGGGTATTCGCGAGGGGCAAACTGGCCCGCCAGCTATTCCTCGCACTCGCGAGTTTCACCGTCATCCGCTATATTTATTGGCGAGCCAGCTACACCTTGCCGCCAACCTCTGATCCAGTGGGTCTCACCCTCGGGTCAATCCTGCTTGTCGCGGAACTCTATTGCGTCGTCATTCTGATCGTCAGCCTTATCGTCGGCGCCGATCCGGTAAAGCGCAAACCGCAGCGCCGGCGTCCTGACGAAGAGTTGCCGGTCGTCGATGTGTTTATCCCGACCTACAACGAGGACGAATATATTTTGGCGACCACGATCGCTGCCGCGCGCTCGATGGATTATCCAAAGGACAAGCTGAACGTATGGCTGCTGGACGACGGCGGCACGGATCAAAAATGCAACGACAAGGATCCCGTCAAGGCTGAAAGCGCGCGTCATCGGCGCGCCTCCTTGACGGCGTTGTGCTCGCAAATGGGCGCAATCTATCAAACGCGCGCACGCAATGAGCACGCCAAGGCCGGCAATATGAACAATGCGCTCGCTCACGCAAAGGGCGACATCGTGCTTGTGTTCGACGCCGACCACGCGCCCTTTCGCGCCTTCTTGCAGGAGACGGTCGGCTTCTTCCTTGAAGATCCGAAACTGTTTCTGGTTCAGACGCCGCACGTATTCCTCAATCCGGATCCAATCGAAAAAAATTTGCGCACTTTCCACCGCATGCCTTCCGAAAACGAGATGTTCTATTCGATCACTCAACGGGGTCTGGACAAATGGGACGCCTCCTTCTTTTGCGGTTCCGCCGCGCTACTGCGTCGTTCGGCGTTGTCCGAAACGGGTGGATTCTCCGGCGTCACAATCACAGAAGACTGCGAGACGGCCTTCGAACTGCATGCGCGCGGCTATCACAGTGTCTTTGTTGACAAGCCGCTGATCGCCGGCCTGCAGCCCGAGACCTTCGCTTCGTTCATCGGACAGCGCGTGCGTTGGTGTCAGGGCATGCTGCAGATCATGATGCTCAAGAACCCCGCTTTCAAGAAGGGGCTGAAGCCCATTCAGAAGCTTGGTTATCTGTCCAGCATGACCTTCTGGTTCTTCCCTTTTCCGCGCCTAGTATTCATGCTCGCGCCGCTAAGCTACATTCTTTTCGACGTAAAGATTTTCGTATCCAACGTCGACGAGGCGATCGCCTATACGCTGACCTACATGATAGTCAACGTAATGGTGCAGAACTATCTGTTTGGCGTGGTTCGCTGGCCATGGGTCTCGGAGCTTTACGAATATTGCCAGGGTGTATTTTTATCGAAAGCGATTGTTTCGGTGGTGCTCAACCCCCGCAAGCCGACCTTCAACGTGACGGCGAAGGGATTAACGCTCGACAATGATCATCTGTCGGAACTAGCCTGGCCATTTTTTGCCATGTACGGGATTCTGCTGACCGGATCGCTTGTCGCAGGCTATCGCTACGTGTTCGAGCCCGGCACCGGCAACCTGATGTTGATTGTCGGCCTTTGGAACAGTTTCAACCTCATCATGGCCGGGGTCGGCCTTGGCGCTGTCTCGGAGCGCAAACAGCCGGACCGCCATCCGCGATTGACCATCAACAGAAGCGGCAGCCTTGACGTAAACGGGGAAAGCGTGCGCTGCACCGTCGTCAATGTCTCCGCCGGTGGTTGCGCACTTCATATTGACGGCGACATGCCAGCGGCTTTGCTTCAGGGCGAGGAGACAAGAGCGCGCCTGATCGTGGACCCCATCGGCGACATGGCCGGGGACGCGTCGTTGCCGTTGCTTTTCCTTCGAAGCCAAATCGGCGAGCGCAAGTTGTATGGATGCGAATTCGAAACCATGCATCCCCATGAGTATTACGTTCTCGCCGATCTGATGTATGGCGATTCCGAGGCGCTCCCGAAGTTTCTCGAAAGCCGTCGCAAGCATAAAAGCATTTGGACAGGCACCGGGCAGTTTGTTTGGTGGGGGCTTGTCGAGCCTATCCGCGCTATCGCCTACCTGTTTAAACGCGCCGCCGCGCCTGCGCCTGCTGAAGAAGCAGCGCCGGCTCCCGAAGCTTCCACTGTATGGCTGCATCGTCTGGCGGCGCAGGCAGGTGGGGGAACGCCTGCGGCGCAGGAGGCAACTCAGCCGCAACAGGCCGCAGCAAGCGTGAAATCCGCATGAAGCTCTTGTCAGCACATCTGAGCCTCTGCGCTCGCGTCGCGGGCCTGGTAGCCCTGACCATGGACGCCGCGCCTGCGTCCGCGCAGGCGATTTTCATGACCGCGCCATCCGAGGTGGCGAAGGTTCGAACGAGGGAGTCCACGCCGAGCATTCAGGCGCCGTCTTTTACGCCTCTTCCCTATGTGATGCAGCCAAAACCGCAGCCTCCGGCACCGGTAAGGCCGCCTGTCGCCACGTCAACGCCGAGCGCCCCTGCTCCTGCGCCGGTCCAAATGAGTCCGGCGTTGCCAGTGCTTCGCTCGCCTGCCGCGACCGAGGCCAAAGCCCGTATTGCGCCGCAGGATAACCAGTCTGATGCGAAGGACGTCGCCACGGGGACCGTGCTGCGGCATCTGACCAACAACGTCCAGGGGTATCGGCTTGTTGGAGAAATCGGGGCCTCGGAATGGCCGATGTTTGTCACCGAGTCGCAGGTCAGGCATAAGCTGCAATTTCAGCTCGGCTATCTCGCGGCAGTGTCCGTGATGCCAGAAGCTTCCACCCTTACGCTGATGATCAATGACGAGGTGGTGGGAGAAACGCCGATCCGCGCAGTAGGCGCCGTCAAGACGGTGATTTTCGACATTCCGCAAAATCTGATGCGCCCCGGCTTCAATTCGGTGCGAATCTCTACCGATCAACGGCATCGCGTCGACTGTTCGCTTGAAGCGACTTATGAATTGTGGACTCAAATCGATCCAACCCAAACGGGTTTGATTCTCAGCGAAGCCGATGCGAGCATCGACAATCTCGCAGATCTCGGCGCGTTGCTGCCGGATGAGCAGGGCGCCTTGCCCATTCGCGCCGTGCTGCCGCATAAACCGCAGCCCGCCAATGTCGCCCGCATGCTGCGCGCTGCGCAACTCATTTCAATTGTGGGCCGCTTTGAACAACCGGTGATCGACGCGGGCGCGCTCGCCAGCGGCCGTTACGGGGTCAATCTTGTGGTCGGCGTCGCGCAGGAAGTGGTCGGCGAACTGGGCATGAACGCCCTCGGTGTTATCGATCGCCCTCGCGCTGTGGTGCTGGCTGCGACATCCGAGCGGCGCACGACGATCATCATCACTGGCGCCACCCCCGCGCAGGTTGACGACGCGTTGAAGCTGTTCATCGTCGCGAAGACTCCCAAGGGCGCGCCAGCGGGTCTTCGCGCGGCGGCCGCTTTCCCAGGATACCGGCTTGAGGGCGGTCAGCGTGTGAAGCTGCGCGACCTTGGATTGGTCAGCGAAGAGTTTACCGGACGGTTGTTCCGGGCGGCTTTCAACATCATCATGCCGTCCGATTTCTATCCCGCCGATTATGGCCGCGCGGCCGTGCGCGTCGCCGGCGGTTACGCGCCCGGCCTCACCACTCGCGCGCAGCTGGTGATGAAGATCAATGACAGAACGGCGGTAAGTCTCAATCTGATGAAGGCGTCGGGCGACGTGTTCAAGGACAATCCCTTGCCGTTGCCTTTAGGATTCTTGCGGCCGGGGCTTAATCGCATCGAGATCGAAGCTCATGTGCCTACCAAGAGCGACGAAAGTTGCGATCCGCTTGCCGCGATCAATGCGACCAATCGCTTCCTGTTTCTGGATCAGACGGAGATAGAGTTACCCGCGATAGCGCGCGTGGGCCGCATGCCCGACCTGGCGGTCACTGCGACCGGCGGCTTTCCTTACGCCGGAGCCGCCCGACGCCCCAAATTATTCCTGCCGAGCTTTGATGAAAAGTCCATTGGGGCGGCCTTGACGGTAGCCACGCATCTTGGCATCGCCGCTGGAATGCCCGTGGATTTTGATGTGACCACCGTGGCGCCAGTGAAGGGGCAGGGACCAACGCTTGCGGTGGCTCCTTTCGACTCGCTTGATCCGTCATTGCTGCAAAATCTCGAAATGCCGACGAACGAGCTGAAGGAGGTATGGAAATCTCGAATTGGCGCTCCGCCGCGGGCTCGCGAAGAAGAGGTTTTAACTCTACGCGAAAGTGCGGCGCGTAACCGTCTTCTTTTACAAGCCAACTTTCCTATGGCTTGTCATGCGCCGCTCAGCCGCGATGCGAAGCGAAGCGCGCTGAGCCGCGTGCGCTTCGCGAATGTCGATTATAGCGCAGTCGCCAGCGTGCTGCGAAAAGCAGCGGAGAGCGATGAGCCAAAAGATGATGCCGCCAGTGCAGTCCCTTCGCGCGATCTGTTCGAGGAGTGGGACGCCAAGATGCACAACGACAGCAGCTGGTCCAATATCGTTCGCGGTTGGTTTGGCCGGACACGCGAATGGGGCGTTTCAAAATTTACCGACGCCGGCAGCTGGATGCGCAAGAGTTTCGAGCAGAACGAAACGGACGAAAGATTGGTGACGGCTGATGTGCTGCTTGCGCTTGGGCAAAACATTCTTGGAGACAGCAGCGAGGATGTGTGGACGGTGGTGACTGGACCTAACGCAGACTCATTGGCGGACGCTGTGAGCTGCCTTGTCGATCCTCGCGTTTCGCGTCAGATCGGAGGGCGCTTGTCCATGCTCGACGTTGTGCAGGCGCAAATCAATGTCATGCATGTGGAAAATGCACGTTTTGTCGCAACTCAACCTCTCTCCGTAGGAAATATACGACTGATCGCCGCAGGCTGGTTGTCTCTGCATGCTCTTTCTTATGTGCTCGGAGCGCTGGCGCTCGCTGTCCTGCTGGCGGTGACCACCCGCATCTTCGTTCGCAACGTAGGGAGGAAATCAGATTGAGACGCGCGTGCGCTATTCTGGCTGCTGGATTTCTCGTCGCATCTGCGACGGCGCAGTTGTGCGCGCAAACGCCGATCGCGCCGCAGCCTGTGCAGCCGCCCGAATCCACAAACGCGCCGAAGCCAGAGCCGCGGTTGACGCTCAACTCCAAAAACATGCAACTCGGAGGCGCGCTGAAAGCTCCCGGAGTGTGGCAGGCCTACAAGGCTCGCTTCATCACCAACGAAGGACGCGTCGTCGATACTGGCAACAACGAGATCAGCCACAGCGAGGGGCAAGGTTACGCCATGTTGCTCGCCGTCGCAGCCAACGACCGTCCGACTTTCGACCAACTCTGGAACTGGACGCGCGCCAATTTGATGGTGCGCGACGACCAATTGATAGCTTGGCGGTGGGAGCCGCGAAAAAGACCCGCAGTAGCCGATATGAACGACGCCTCGGACGGTGATATTCTGGTCGCCTGGGCTCTTGCGGAAGCGGCGGAGCAATGGGGCGACACCTCTCAACGCACTGCTGGCCGGCGCATCGCTGTCGAGGTGGCGCGCAAGCTCGTGCTGTTCAAGACCAAGCTTGGCGCAATCTTGCTGCCTGCAGTTACCGGGTTCCATGCCGACGACCGTCCCGACGGACCTGTGGTGAACCTGTCTTATTATGTGTTTCCCGCCTTTGCCCGGCTTCCGCTTGTGGCGCCCGAAGTGGATTGGGCGGGACTCACCCAGACCGGTCTCGATCTGCTAGATCTGACGCGGACGTCGCCACAGGCGCTGCCTCCGGACTGGATGTCCCTGAAGGACTGGAAGTTCGCTCCAGCGCAGGGGTTTCCGCCCCAGTTCTCCTATAACGCCGTGCGCATCCCGCTGTATCTCGCCTGGGCGGGTATTGGCGAACGCGAACAATATGCGCCGTTCATGGCGATGGTCGTGCGCACGCGCGGCGCAATGTCCATCGTCGACGTATCGACTGGCAAAGACGTCGGCTCTTTTGGCGAATCCGGGATAGGCGCGATCGGCGCGTTGACCGCATGCGCCTTCGAGAACGCAAGGATGCCTGCGGCGATATTCTCCAGTCACGCCGACGAAAATTATTATCCCGCGACTTTGCACATGCTTGCGCTTGTCGCTACGCAGATGAGGTATGCGTCGTGTCTGCGAAACTGAAATCGATGGGCGGCGGCGCCCTGCTTATCATGCTTGCAACGGTGTTGGCGCCGCGCGCAAGCCTTGCGACCGGATCTGTCGGGCTTGCTGCTGCAGCCAACCCGATAGCTCAGCCGCGCAATGAGGCGTCGAACGAAGTCCCGCACAAAAATCCGATTGGACAAGATCCCCCCGCGCCAGATGATTTTGCGTTGCGCTACTACGCTTCGCTCAACCAGACCGCGCGCGTCAATATGGAGATTTCCCGCCTTCAGCGCCTCTATCCCGGTTTCGAACCTCCCGTCGATCTCTATGCGACTCCAGCGGAGGGAGACGTCGATGAGACGCCTTTGTGGGCTTTATTCGCAGCCAACAAGCTGGACGAATTGCGGAAGACGATCGCCTCTCTCCAAAATGAGACTTCTGGATGGAAGCCTTCCGGAGATTTGATGCAGAAGCTGCGTCGCAAGGAGGCCCGCGCGCGCATCACCGCCATGATGCAGGACGGCCGTTGGCAGGACCTCGTTGACTTCACGAAGACGGAGGGCGTCAGCGGCACGGACCAGGACGTCGACGTGCAATGGATGATTGCCGAAGCCTTCGCCCGCACCAAGCAGACGAATGATGCGATCGCGCTTTTCAAAACTATTCTGAGCAACAACCAGGATCGGCAAATCCTGATCGCTACACTACAAAAAGCGATGGGCGTGTTGCGCATGGCCGAGGTTGAAACTTTGCTTGTCGGCATACCGGCTGCCGCCGACGGCTCCAAGCAATATCAGTCCCTCATGGTCGATATCACGCGCGGCCGTATCGCTGCTTTCCTGCACGATGAACGCGCCGAGGAAGTGCCGCCGGAGGACTTGGCCGCATTTGAAGCTTATGCGCGCAACAGCCGTGAGCCCAACCAGATCGGGCTCGTGGCGTGGTACGATTACAAACGCCGCGATTTCCGGAATGCGCTCGAGTGGTTCAAGGCCGCGATCGAAAGCGGCGGCGACGCCATGATCGCTCACGGACTGGCTCACACACTACGCGCGCTCGACAAGATGCGCGAAGCCGAGGAAGTTGCTTTCGCGTGGCGCGGGCCGCTCGTGAACAACGGCATATTGTTCATCGACCTGCTGGAGCGCGAACTAACGCGCGAAATACCGCCTTTTATCGAAGCGGATCAACTCGCGCGCTATGGTCGCGCGACAATGGAGATGGCTTCGGGCGAAGGCGCGCAGGCGCTTGCGTGGTACGCTTTCAACAGTTGTCAGTTCGACGTTGCGCAGTTCTGGTTCCAGCGTGCAGTCGCATGGCTGCCGAAAGACGCGACGGTCTACGGCTATGCGCTGACGCTTCGTCGACTAAAACAGGACAAAGCATTTTTCGAGCTTGCCAA
Source organism: uncultured Alphaproteobacteria bacterium (assembly GCA_963697595.1). GTDB lineage: Bacteria > Pseudomonadota > Alphaproteobacteria > Rhizobiales > Beijerinckiaceae > Methylocystis. Next base: position 229,106 of record CAVOON010000003.1, read on the forward strand.
TCGTTATGACGGCCTCGACGCCAAGGTGATCGAAATGCTGTTTCCTGACGGTTATTATCACCCGCCATCCCCCTGTGACGCCAAAACTGCCTCCAAACTGCATGGTCCCGCGCTCAAGGCCGTCGGCTATCTGTCGCCCGGGCCGGCGCTGATCCCCGGCGCTGCGCCAAACTATGACAAAAGCGCATACTCTTCTCCGATAACGGATCAGAAGAACAGCTCCACTCCGGTTGCTGGAGCTGAAGTTGACGAGGCGCGGCTAGCAAAAATGATGCGCGACCTAAAAGGCAAGTTTCCGGTCGCGGTCGCGTCGGATAATCCTTTGCGCTTCGCGCCTCTGTTCACGCTCGGCGGACGCGTCGTTCAGGCGGCGTTGCCAGGTCCCGACCCTTCGCTTCGGACTGATCCCGGCCGCGGCCCGATGCCGCTGGTCGCGCGGCGCGTGCCCGGCGTTGGCGCTATGCCATATGAGCGCTACGGCTTCAGCCTGCTACCGGCCTGGAACGGCCAAGAGACAGCAAGTTGGCCCCCTGCGTCGCAGCAGGTGGCGCCCGCCGGCACGCAATGGGCCAATCAGGAGGCTGATCCGGCCCGCACAGGCGCGGCGTCGCTGGACGCGAGACAAAACTATTACGGAGCGGTCGGCGCATCTCCCGGCGTTCAGCCCTCCTCGCCTCGCACGCCAGCCGCAGAAGTCGTTTCGGCCTCCAGCGGTGCCCCCGGCGGCGTACGGCCAATACCCTCAACCAGTGAGTCGGTGACATGAAACACCCGCCGATCTTTCCCCTGTTCCTCGTTCTTGCGCTTTCCGCCTGCTCGGCAAGCCAAGGAGATCGCGGTTATGTCGGGCGCGCTGACGGCGTTTTGTCCGGCGAAGTCGTCGGGGGCCGTCAGGCTGCTGAAAAGCAGTCCGAAACCGCCTCAAAATTCATGCTTGTACTGCCTGCCGGGGCTGGTCCGCTCAATTCGCTGACTGAAAAGCCTTATGCGAACGGCTGGCGCCAAAGCATGTCGCTGGACTCCAAAAAGGTCGCTGGCGACTGGAATGATCTCGCCATAGACATTCGTTTCGAAGAGGGTGGCCGCGCCGGCGTCAAGATCCCGATGGGGCCCCCATCGCAGGATGGCGTGAAAAGGGAAATACTGGCGCGTTTTCCAGGCACGCCCATGCACATCGTTGGACGCCCGATGTCCAACGCCCTTGGACCGTTCGGGTTGGCCGTCGGCGCCGCGGGCAATATCCGCTGCGCCTTTGCATGGCAATGGGTTGAGGATTTGCGTGGATCGCGTTCCGGAGAAATCGGCGGCCTCCTGCTTTCGAAGGCCACGCCAGCGTCGATCCGCATGCGCCTTTGCCGGTCTGGAGTGACCGCGGATCAACTCGCCAGCTGGTTTGAACAACTCACGCTCGCGGATCTGTCGGTGCTCGACCGCATTACCGCAGAGTGGAAACAGGGGAGCGTGGTCGCGGACGCTTCATCTCCGGCCGTCGCTTCTCCTGCTGCTGCTTCGGCTTCTGCGACCGTGGCGGCCAATTCAACCGCGGTGGCTGGCGCCGAAGTCGTCGGCGGAAACACCCTTGAAACCTCGCTTGTTGGTCCGCGCGCCGCATCAACCAAAATCGCCAGCTCCGCTCCAACCAAAGTCGCAAGCGCTGCTGCTCCCCAGCGCCGCCATTACGCAGCGGCGCCGCGTCGAACCGCAAGCCGCGCCCCGCAACAAGAGACGGTCGAGCCTGCCGCCGTCATCGCGCCGCCTTCCACCAACCTGCAGCCGCAGGGCGGGCGCTATCTCGCGCCGGTGGGCTCCTCGACGGCGCAATATGGAGCGCCGCAGCCGAGCGGCGGCGCCGGGTTCGGCCAGGCGCGTCTTGATCCGGGGTTGCCCGCGCAGGCGTATCGCGGTCCCTCGGGTTCGACATCGTCGACCGCTGCCGCTGCAGGCGTCGTGACGGGACCGCGTTATCTCGGCTCAGTGGCGGGAGCAGGGCAGTAATCATAGTAGGCGACGCTCCTCGCCCGTCCTTAAGCAAGGATGAAGCTTGACACCCTCCTGTTCGCCCTTGATGTTGGCGAACAAATCGTTCGGCATATCGAACGAGAGGAGAAGAATTGACTACCGCATCGCAGCTCGATAGCCCCACAGCGCTTTCTAAAGGGCCTTCTGTCGTTTTTGGAGCTGACCAGCCGCTGATCACGGACGGCGGCGGAATCATCGCCCCGCTGACCATCGGTTTTCAAACCTATGGCGTCCTGAACGCAGCGCGCAGCAATGCGATTCTACTTTGCCACGCGCTCACCGGCGATCAGTACGCCGCAGGAGTGCATCCTTTAACCGGGAAGCCAGGATGGTGGGACGTTCTGGTCGGCCCCGGTCTGCCCTTCGACACAGATCGCTATTTCATCATCTCTTCGAATGTCGTGGGCGGCTGCATGGGCTCCACCGGTCCGGCCTCGATAAATGCCGCGACAGGGCGCGCGTTCGGATTGGATTTCCCGGTTGTAACGATCCGCGACATGGTGCGCGCGCAGGCCATGCTGATCGATCATCTTGGCATAGACACGCTGTTTTGCGTGGCCGGCGGATCCATGGGCGGCATGCAGGTGCTACAGTGGGCGGCAAGCTATCCCCACCGCGTATTCGCCGCGATGCCGATAGCCACGGCGGCGCGCCATTCGTCTCAGAACATAGCGTTTCACGAAGTGGGCCGGCAGGCGGTGATGGCCGATCCGGACTGGCGATCCGGCCGCTATCTTGACGAGGGCGTGCGGCCCGAAAAAGGCCTCGCGGTAGCGCGCATGTCTGCGCATATCACCTACCTCTCCGACCAGGCGTTGCAACGCAAGTTCGGGCGGAAGCTACAGGACCGCAGCGCTCCGACCTTCTCCTTCGACGCCGATTTCCAGATCGAGAGCTATCTGCGCCATCAGGGGCTGGCCTTTGTCGAGCGCTTCGACGCAAACTCCTACCTCTTCGTGACCCGCGCTTGCGACTATTTTGATCTGGCGGCTGATTACGGGGGATCGCTGGCGGCGGCGTTCAAAGGCGCAAAAACGCGTTTTTGCGTGATCTCGTTCACTTCCGACTGGCTGTACCCCACGTCCGCCTCGCGCGCCATCGTGCATGCATTGAACGCAGGCGGTGCGTCGGTGTCTTTCGTGGAGATCGCCAGCGACAAAGGGCATGACGCGTTCTTGCTTTATGAGCCAGATTTTTTCGCCACGACCCGGGGCTTTCTCGAAGCGGCGGCGACCGCGCGAGGTCTTGCTTCGGCGCGGGAGACGCGGCGATGACAGCGGTTCCGAAATTTATGGCGGGTCGTTTCGATCTCGCCGTCGTCGCGGACATCGTCGAGCCAGGCAGCCGGGTGTTGGACGTTGGCTGTGGCGATGGTCTTTTGCTGCAGATGCTCACAAGCCAGAAAAACGTTGACGGACGCGGCGTCGAATTGTCGCAGCGGGGAGTCAATGACTGCGTCGCCAAAGGCTTATCGGTAATCCAGGGCGACGCCGACACCGATTTGCGCGATTATCCCGAAGATGGCTTTGACTACGTTATTCTTTCGCAAACCCTGCAGGCGACGCAGCGTCCTCGGGTGGTCCTCGATCACATGCTGCGCATCGGTCGAAGGGCCATCGTGTCGTTTCCGAATTTTGGCCATTGGCGGGTGCGCACGGAACTGCTGCTGCGGGGGCGCATGCCAAAAACCGCAAATCTCGATTACAGCTGGTACGACACGCCGAATATTCACCTCTGCACGATCCGGGATTTTGTTGAGCTCATCGACGAGATAGGCGCGCGCATCGAACGCGGCATAGCTCTCGACCGGGCCGGAGCGCCGATAAAGCTCAAGGCGCCTTGGCCGGTTATGAACTTGTTTGGCGCTCAGGCGATTTTCCTGCTTGAGCGGGGCCTCGGCGAGGCGACGTCCATTGATCCGGCGTCGCGCCCGAAGATCTGATAGACGACGCGCAATCAATCCGCCAGGGAGTCGCGATGCAGTGCGAGACAACGTCCATAACCGCCCTGCGCCCTGATGTCGCCTTTCCCACAGCCCATAACGGCGTTAATCTGCCGAAGTTTCGGGGACCGCAAGTAAAGCCGGTCCACAAACGCGACTTCGGACGCGGATAGGATGACCGCTGAATTCGTCTCAAGGGCGGACAGGCGTTGGGAGGGATGCGAGCCAATGTCTGAAGTGCCATCACTACGAGACTTGCCGTTGTTCGCCTCCGTAGACGATGCGACCGTCTATCGACTTACGCTGGAAGCAAAAATTGAAAGCTATGTCGACGGAGCAGTGATTTTTCGTCAAGGAGACGCCGTCTCTGCGATCATGCTGATCGTTCAAGGCTTCGTAAAACTATTGAGAACCGCCCCATGCGGCGATGAAACTCTGGTGTGCATCAGGACCGATGGGGACAGCATCAACGACGCGCCAACGGTCGCGGGAGAAATCTTCCATGTTTCGGCTGAAGCGGTGGGGCCGACCTCAATTCTCAAAGTTCCTGCTGGACGTTTCATGCGAGTTTTATCGGAATCTCCATCGCTGGCGACGGCGACGATAGAAGACTCCAAACAAAAAATCATCGATCTAATCGGCGAGATAGAATCATTGAAAGCTCAAAGCGCGGACCAGAGATTGGCCAGATTCATTTTGTCGCTTTGTCCGCCGGATGAGGAGCAATGCCGGTTTCGGTTGCCTTACGATAAACGGCTTGTCGCGGCGCAGTTGGGAGTGACGCAGGAAACTCTTTCGCGCGCCTTCGCGCGGTTGCGAGAATTCGGGGTGCGCACCGAGACCCGCGATGTTGCCGTGGAGAGCGTTACGCGCCTCTGTTTGCAATATGACGAAATAGGACGCCAGGGCGTGCTGGCGTCGTCCAGAGCCAGGCGTCTGGAAGAAGGGCGCGAACTCGGCGTAAGCGGACCTCCGGTAAATATGGCCGGTCGGCGTGCTAGAAAGCGTCGTCGCTTGTCGCCGACCGACGCTCAGTGCTGCGATCTCACGCAAACATGACGAACAGGGGAAGAGATTGTCGACGGAACCGACGACTATTTTTGTTTGCACTGTCTGCCGACAAGGCGATGACACGGACAACCGGCCAGGCAAATTGTTTTTTGACGCCCTTCAAGCAAGGCTCGCCACGGACGCAGAGCGCACGCTGAGGGTCGAGGCCGTGGAATGTCTAGCGGTGTGCAAACGCCCCTGCACCGTGGCTTTCGCGAGCGCCGGGAAATGGACGTATGTGATCGGCGATCTCGACGCCAAAGCTCACGTCGAAGAGATCATCGTCGCGGCGAAAGGATTCGCCGCGACGGAAAACGGCATTGTCGCGTGGAAAGAGCGACCCGCCTGTTTCAAAAAGGGCGTCGTTTCGCGAACCCCGCCGTCTGGATTGGACGCGCTCAAGGAGTAAGCGCTCCGGATTTACTTCTTCTTGGCGGCGCGCTCGATGGCGTCCGCGATCATAGCGCGGGCCTCATCTGCGTTGCCCCAACCGGCCACCTCGGACCATTTGCCGGGCTCCAGATCCTTGTAATGCACAAAGAAATGTTCGATGCGGCGCCAGGTCATTTCCTGCAGATCGGTGTAGTTTTTCACGTTTTCATAGCGATGCGTCAGCCGCGACACCGGCACCGCGACAATTTTCTCGTCGCCGCCATGCTCGTCCTTCATGCGCAGCACGCCGATTGGACGCACGGCGATGATGGCGCCGGGCGCGATCGGGCGGGTGTTTGCGACCAGCACGTCGCAGGGATCCCCGTCATCCGAAAGTGTATGCGGAATAAATCCGTAGTTTCCCGGATAGCGCATCGCCGTATAAAGGAAACGGTCGACAAACATCGCTCCAGAGGCTTTGTCGAGCTCATACTTGATTGGCTCGCCGCCCAGCGGCACTTCGACAACAACATTGACCTCGTGCGGCGGATTAGCGCCGATCGGAATAGCGTCGAGACGCATTTAAGGCTCCAGGATGCAAAGAACTCTTCAGTCGACCGGCGCGGAGACGAATCCAAAGGCGACACGCGTCAACATATCTGAGCCAAAACGTTCTTCCGCCCTTCGAATCGACAAGCCGCCGAGTCGCCGGTAGAAAGCGAGCGCCTTGTCGTTATCAGCAAGAGCCCAAACGATGGTTGATAGATATCCGTGGTCCGCCAGTTCGCGGCGCGCCGCCCTGAACAGGTCCCGGCCAAAACCGAGACCTTGATGTTCTGGCATAAGATATATTTCGAAAATCTCACCGGAGTAAGGCATCGAGGGAACGCGGTTGCGACCGTAAGTCGCATAGCCGACGATCGTGCGGTCAAAATCCAGCACTAAAAGGCCGGTGCCCTTGATTATGGCCGAGTGCCACCAGCGCGGGCCGCGCCGCGCGATCATGCGTTCGAGTTCGACTGCTGGTATCACGCCCCGATAGGCGTCGCGCCACGAGGCATCGTGAACTGTGGCGATCGCTTCCGCGTCTACCGGGCGCGCATGCCGAATGGATAAGACTGTCTTCACCATTCCTGGATGTTAGGTCGCAGTAGGCTGTTTCGGCAAGGCCTCGGCGCGCTCAAATAAAATAAAAATTACTTAGATTCAGTGTGTCGCCGCCTTTATTTGGCGTAGCTGCCACATTGTGTTCACATTTCAGCTTAGCCAGTGCATCGCCGCGCTGACGAGCAAGATCACGCCGATCAGCGCCCGGTAGGCGACAAACGGCCACGCCGAGAAGCGCTCCAGAATATGCATGAGGCTCCAGATGGCCCCGAAAGCAGAGATGGAGGCGATGACCAATCCAACCGAGAGCACCGACCAGCCGTAGGCGTCCAGATGCGCTTTAAACAGCTTATAAAGCTCGTAGACGCCACCTCCGGCGATGGCCGGAAGACCGAGCAAAAAAGAGAAACGCGCCGCCTCCTCGCGCTTAAGGTCAAGAAAAAGAGCAGCGGTCAGTGTCGAACCGGAACGCGATACTCCAGGGATCAGTGCGCCCACCTGCGCAAAGCCGACGATCAACGCGTCTTTCAAGGTAATGTGTTCGAGCGAGCGGGTGTGGTTGCAATAAAGCTCGGCGAGCGCCAGCAATGCGGCCATGACGATGCAGGCTATCCCGATCACCGGCAGAGACCTCAGCGGAGAACCGCAGGTGTTTAGCGTGTGAGACAGGGCCAGGCCCGCGAGCACGACCGGTAGAGATGCAAGCACGATCCATACGGCGAAACGAAACGTCCAATCATTGAAATCGCGACGCTTTACGGCGCTGATGGTTCCCACAACCAGCCCGCGCACGTCGCTCCAGAAATAGGTCACCACAGCTGCGAGCGCGGCAAGTTGCATTGCTGCGGAAAAAGCGGAGCCGGGGTCTTTCCAGCCGAACAATGCGGGCACAATGCGCATATGCGCGGTCGACGATATCGGCAGAAGCTCGGAAATGCCTTGGACGACGCCGAGAATCGCGACTTTCACATAGCCGAGATCGACAAAGCCCGTGTCTAGACCCTGAGTGCAAGCGGTCGCCATATGTATTTCCTACGGAGGTTTGATGCCGTCAGGCGTAAGGAATCGCTCAGGAGGCTTAACAAAACCTTGCCTGAAACGCGCATCGTTGCATCACCGCGACGAAAACTCAGCGAAAAGTCGTCTTTGATGGGCGGCGTGGGGCGGGGACGCTCCCGTGTCCTTTCAGACCACGCTTCTTTCGATGATATGGGCGAGGTCGGTCATGATGGCGTTAAGATCGAAGTTCTTCGGGGTGTAAACCGCCGCGATCCCTTCCTCGCGAAGCAGTTTTTCGTCGGACGGCGGGATGATGCCTCCAACGACCAACGGCACGCCGCCGAGCCCTTCGTCTTTCATCAGCTTCAGGACCTCATGCGCCAGCGTCACATGGGAGCCAGAGAGAATCGAGAGGCCTATGCAATGCACCCCTTCGTTCTTGGCGGTGTCGACAAGCTCTTTGGGCGTCGAGCGGATGCCGGCATAAATTACGTCGAAGCCGGCGTCGCGGGCGCGCACGGCGATCTGCTCGGCGCCGTTGGAGTGGCCGTCGAGTCCCGGCTTTCCCACCAGAAACTTTGCGCGTTTGCCAATTTTTGTTGAGACACGCTGCACTTCGCCGCGCACATCATCCAACGCGCCGCCAACCTGCCGGGCGGTCGATGACACGCCGGTCGGCGCGCGATACTCGCCGAACACGCCGCGCAAAACGCTGCCCCATTCGCCCGTCGTGACGCCAGCCTTGGCGGCCGCGATCGAAGGTTCAACCATATTGCGCCCTTCTTTTGCGGCGCGCGACAGCTCGTCCAATGCCGACTTTGCGGCTTTTGCATCACGTTGCTCGCGCCAAGCGTTCAGGCGGGCTATTTGCTCCGCTTCGACATGAGCCGGGACGACCATAATCTGATTGTCGCCGGAGGTCAGAGGCGACGGTTCGCCTCCCGTGAACTTGTTGACCCCGACCACAATCTGCTCGCCCGCTTCAATCGCCTCCAGCCGTGCAGTGTTGGATTCGACAAGCCTCGATTTCATATAACCGCTTTCGACGGCAGCAGCGGCGCCGCCTAGCGCGTCGATCTTGGCCAGCTCCGCCAGGGCTTCTTCCTTCAGCGCTGCGACCTTTCGCGAGATTTCGGAGGAGCCGTCGAAGATGTCGCCATATTCGAGCAGGTCGGTCTCGTAGGCCATGATTTGCTGCATGCGCAGCGACCATTGCTGATCGAAGGGACGGGGCAGGCCGAGCGCCTCATTCCACGCCGGCAGCTGGACAGCGCGCGCCCGCGCGCCTTTCGACAACACCACGGCCAGCATTTCGATGAGGATGCGGGTGACGTTGTTCTCCGGCTGCTGCTCGGTAAGGCCGAGAGAATTGACCTGCACGCCGTAACGGAAGCGTCGAAGCTTTTCATCTTTCACGCCGTAACGCTTGAGGACGATCTCGTCCCATAATTCCGTGAAGGCGCGCATTTTGCACAATTCGGTGACAAAGCGCATGCCTGCATTTACGAAAAAGGAAATCCGTCCTACGACCTGCGCGAAGTCCGCTTCGGAAAGCTCCCCCGATTTCTTGACATTGTCGAGCACGGCCACGGCTGTCGCCAGCGCATACGCCAGTTCCTGTACCTGGCGTCGCTCCGGCCTCCTGCAAGTGATAGGAACAGACGTTCATCGGATTGAACTTCGGCGCTTCCTTGGTTGTGAACAGGATGAGATCCTGCGTCAGCCTGAGCGAAGCGGTTGGCGGAAAGACATAGGACCCGCGCGACAAATATTCCTTGATAATGTCGTTTTGCGTCGTGCCCTGCAGTTTGGCGCGAGGCGCCCCCTGTTCCTCGGCCGCCGCGATATAGAGCGCCATCAACCAAACGGCGGTGGCGTTGATGGTCATGGAAGTGTTCATTTCGCCGAGGGGAATGCCCTCGAACAGGGTGCGCATGTCGCCCAAATGAGACACGGGAACCCCGACCTTGCCGACCTCCCCGCGAGACAGGAGATGGTCGCTGTCATAGCCTGTCTGCGTCGGCAGATCGAAAGCGATGGAAAGACCCGTTTGGCCCTTGGCCAGATTGGAGCGGTACAGGAGGTTCGATTCCCGGGCCGTGGAATGGCCGGCGTAAGTGCGGAACATCCAGGGTTTGTCGCGGCGGGGCGTGGCGGCGTCGGTCATTCTTGGGTCCTCCCGATTTTGCGATAACACAGGAGACCGGCGCCGCGAAAGTCGTCACGCAGACTTAACCGCTGCGGCCGTTAACGTTTCGCGCAAAAAAAAGCCCGGCGAGAAGCCGGGCTTTCTTCGTCTGCTGAAACCGATCAGTATTTCGCGAGAACTGGGGCGGCGGAGCCCCAGTTGAAGTGATAGTTTATACCCGCGCGGACGATGTGGCCGTTGAAATGGGTCTGCGTGCTCACGCCATTGAGGAAGATGGACGTGCCCGTCGCGATGAAGCTGTTGCCCGTCACGCCGCTGCCGTAGGTCACGCTGCCGAGATCGTAATAGAGATATTCGAGCTTGGCGCTCCAGTGCGGCATGAACATCCATTCTCCGCCGGCGCCGGCGGTCCAGCCGACCAACGTGTCAGAATAGCTGCCCGAGGTGCCCCACGAGTTCGTGATGCCCGCGGTCGGGCCGGTGATGCCCTGGAAGATGCTGGTGCTGGAGTTGGCGCCGCCATAGGCGAGACCGCCCGTGCCGTAGAGCAGCAAGGTCGGAGTCACGAGATAGCCGATGCGGCCGCGGACCGTGCCGAGATAGTCGAGGCTCTTGGACGTGGTGACTCCGCCAGTGACAGCGTTCAACGGGGCGCCGGGAATGACGCCACCCGTGGAGCCGGTCGACGTGCTGCTGCTGCCGGCGATGCCCTGGATGTCAGCTTCGAGTCCAACGACGAAGTTATTGTAGAACTGATAGTTGTAGCCGATCTGGCCGCCGCCGATGAAGCCGCCGTTGTTAACCGGGAAATTACCCGTGCCAGCGCTTGCCGAGGCGGAGGCGAGGCCGACTGCGCCGGCGATGGGGAAGGACGAAAGCCCATAGGTGCCCACATTGACGTCCTGGCTGCCGCCGAAGGTGCCGCCGGCGTTCAGACCGACGTAAAAGCCCGTCCAGGTAGCGACCGGAGCCGGAGCGACGTACACCGGAGGAGCCTTGCGGGAGGGCAGATCCGCCGCGAAAGCCGAGCCGGCGGTCATCGCCAAGCCGAGCGCGGTGGCCGAGAGGAGGAGTTTCTTCATGGGACAGTCCCTTCAAATCGTAAAATCTCTCGCGCAAGCAGCGCTCCCGGGGGCATGTCTGCGAAACGCGTATCTGGACGGAGTTGAACCCGTCGCCGAAGCCCAAGCATCTATCCGTCAAACAGCAGCACGATCAATAATTGGTTTCAGAAATGGAAAGGAATCCGGGCATTGCAGTAAAGAAAGAGTTAAGCTGTTGTAATTATGCAACATCAAAAAGATAGCGGAAAAGATTGAGCAACATTGCTGACATAATCCAGCAATAATGCCGCACGTCGTCATAAGGCCCGAGGTTGTGACAGTATCCGGACCAATCGTCCGAATGCATCCTTTAGCGCGCGGGGAAAACGCTGTTTGGAGCGGATTGGCCATTTCGGCGCGCCGGTAAGGAGCGTGTTGGTCACGCGCGCGACAGCTTGCAAAGGGAGACGCTTTGGCATATTCCGCACTCATTCGCCTTGCAAAAGCGCGACATTGGAGACGTGGCCGAGAGGCTGAAGGCGACGGTTTGCTAAATCGTTATAGGGGAAACTCTATCGTGGGTTCGAATCCCACCGTCTCCGCCATTCGCAGTCGCGCCGCGCATGCTGTTGTCCGCGCACTTGCTTCTTTGCCGATTCATGTCGAGCGCCGCGGTTGTGTTCAGCTTTCGACGACCTGACGCATTCCGCTATGATACGCATCGGCGTCATTGCCGCCACGAAGCGAGAGCCCTATATTCCGGCCCAACAGGCGAAGGTCGTGCTTGCGCTTTGTCAGTCAGTCGCGGGCGCCGCTTCAACCGGCGCGCGTGATCAACAATCAGATCAAAAGAGACAAAATGCCCTGGAGCGATCAAGGCGGACCGCGCAATCAAAACAACGATCCCTGGGGACAAAAAGGCGGCCCTTGGGGTTCTGGTCCCAACAGCGGCGGTCCTCCGCCCGATCTGGAGGAATTATTGCGCCGCAGCCAGGAAGGTTTGAAGCAGTTGCTGCCTTCAGGCTTTGGTGGGCGCGGCGCGGCAATTCTTGGTCTGCTGACTCTGCTCGCCTGGTTGTTGTCAGGATTTTATACCGTCGGCCCCAATGAGATCGGCCTAAACCTGATATTTGGGAAATACAGGGGCAAGACCCAGGCGGGTCTGAACTATAATCTGCCAACTCCAATCGGCTCGGTCATCAAATTGGCGGTGACGGATCGCAACGCCATCGAGATCGGATTTCGCGAGGACGCGGCCGCAGGGCGCCGCCGCAACGCTGCGCAGTCGCCCGAGGCGACCGAAGAAAGCCTCATGCTGACGGGCGACGAGAATATCGCCGACGTGAAGTTCCGCGTGATCTGGCAGATTGATCCCGCTCATCCCGAGGATTTTGCGTTCAACATCTTTGAGCCGGCGCTCACGGTGAAGGCTGTAGCCGAAAGCGCCATGCGCGAGATTGTTGGGCAATCGCAAATTCAGAAGATACTCACCGCGGACCGCAAGCTGATTGAACCAGCATCGCAGCAACTGATGCAAAAGGTGCTCGACGGCTATCACAGCGGGGTGCAAGTGGTGCAAGTGCTGTTGCTTTCGGTCGATCCCCCGGCGCAGGTCATCACGGCTTTTCGCGACGTGACGGCGGCGCAACAGGATTTGCAAAGGCTCGGCAACGAGGCCGACGCCTACGCCAACAGCGTTGTTCCTGAGGCGCGCGGCGCGGCGGCGCGCATTCTGCAGGAGGCAGAAGCCTATCGTGAGCAGACTGTAGCCGAAGCGCGCGGCCAGGCCTCCCGTTTCGACCAGATTTACGATCAGTACAAGCGGGCTCCGGCGTTGACGCGCCAGCGTCTTTACATCGAAACGATGGAACGTGTGCTCGGCGGCGCCGAAAAAGTGATTATTGACGAGCAGCAGGGCGGCGGCGGCGTTTCGCCGTTCGTGCCTCTTCCGGCTTTCGCGCCGTTCCAGGGCGGAGCCCGCAAATGAAATCCTTTTCCTTCTTTGTCGTGCTTGCACTCCTCATCGGCGTGATCGTCGCCGGAGGAGCCCTGTTCACCGTTTCGCAGACCGAGCAGGCTATCGTCTTGCGGCTCGGCGAGCCCGTCGCCGGCCGGGGCCTGATTACGGATCCGGGCCTTCATTTCAAAATCCCTTTTATCGAGAACGTGGTGTTCCTCGATAACCGGATTTTTCGGCCGAAAGCCCAAATCTCGAAGTGCTGGCCTCCGACAATCAGCGGCTGGAAGTCGACAGTTTCGTCCGTTACAAGATTGTCGATCCGCTGCGCTTCTATCAGACCGTCGGCGGCGTGTTGGGCGCCAACAACCAGCTGGCTTCGGTGCTGAATTCAGCGGTGCGCCGCGTCCTCAGCGAGGCGAATCAGCAACAGATCGTGCGCGATGAGCGCGCCGCTTTGATCGTCAAGATCAAGGACCAGGCCAACCTCGAGGCGCATAAATTCGGCGTGGAAGTGATTGACGCGAGGATCAGGCGTGTCGACCTGCCTCAGCAGATTTCAGAAAAAGTCTATGGGCGCATGCAAACGGAGCGGGCTCGCGAGGCGGCTGAATATCGCGCTCAGGGCTCCGAGCAGGCGCAAAAAATCAGGGCGAAAGCAGATCGCGACGTAATCGTATTAAAGGCCGAAGCGCAACGGCAAGCGGACCAAACCAAAGGCGAAGGCGACGCCGAAAGAAACCGTATTTTTGCGGAAAGCTTTGGCAAAGACCCGGATTTCTTCGCATTTTACAGATCCATGCAGGCCTACGAAACGGCCTTCAAATCGGGCGATACCCGTTTCCTGATTGGTCCGCGCTCCGATTTCTTCCGTTTTTTTGGAGCGCCGGGGGGGCAAAAAACCTCGACGGGCGCCGCGGCTCCCGCGACAGACGAGCAGGAAAAGAAACATTAGTACGCTCCACGTCGCAAAAACATTGATATTGACGCGTGAGGTGATGTACCGCTGCGCGTGGGGAGTCCTTCGTCTCTGCTAGGAGAAGCATATGGCTTGCGTTGTTCGCGCCACACCGGCGGCTTTATTGGCCGGACTGGCCGCTGTTTTCCTGACGCTCGCGCCCGCTCGCGCGAAAGGCCCCGAGTCGCTGGCCGATCTTTCGGCGCAAGTGTCCGACGCGGTGGTCAATATTTCGGCCATACAGACCGGCGAAACCAAGCACTCCAAAGGCGCCGAAGCGCAGCCCGGAATGCCGCCGGGCGGCGCCCCTTTGACGACTTGTTCGAGGAGTTTTTCAAGCGCCGTCAGCAGCAAGGCCAACCTATGCCGGAGCTGCCGCGTCATAAATCAAGCTCACTTGGTTCGGGCTTTGTGATCGACGCCTCGGGCATCGTCATCACCAACAACCACGTTATCGCCGACGCCAATGAAGTCACCGTGATCTTCACTGACGGGCAGAAGTTGAAGGCTGAACTGATCGGCAAGGATCAGAAAGTCGATGTCGCTGTGCTGCGCGTAAAGCCGGAGAAGCCGCTGAAAGCGGTGAAGTTCGGCGACAGCGACAAGGCTCGGGTGGGCGACTGGGTGCTGGCTGTCGGCAATCCCTTTGGACTGGGCGGTTCGGTAACGGCCGGCATCGTCTCCGCGCGTAATCGCAACATCGACAGCGGTCCCTATGACAACTACATCCAGACCGACGCCTCGATCAACAAAGGCAACTCCGGCGGTCCTTTGTTCAATATGGACGGAGAGGTCATCGGCATAAACACGGCGATTCTCTCGCCATCCGGCGGATCGGTCGGCATTGGCTTCGCGACCCCGGCGAATACAGTGCAACCCGTCATTGACCAGCTGCAAAAGTTTGGCGAAACACGCCGCGGGTGGTTGGGCGTGCGCATTCAAAATGTCGACGATGCGATCGCCGAAAATCTGAACCTCGGCGCTGTGCGCGGCGCATTGGTGGCCGGAATCGACGATCGCGGTCCGGCCAAGCATTCCGACATCAAGGCCGGCGACGTGATCGTGAAATTCGACGGCAAGCCAATCAAGGAGTCTCGCGACCTTCCCAAGCTGGTGGCGGCGACGCCGGTGGGCAAGGACGTGGAACTGGTGATCGTGCGCAGCGGCAAAGAGCAGGCCCGAACGATCAAGCTGGGGCGGCTCGAAGACGGAGAAAAGGTTGCGTCGCGCGAAGGCGGGGACACGCATGAAAGCTTGGACAAGCCTGCCGCGCAAACTGCGCTTGGGCTCGAGCTGTCAAAGCTTTCGGACGAGTTGCGCGCCCGTTTCCAGATCAAGGATGCTGTTAAGTCGGGCGTGGTGATTACATCGGTCGATCCGCGTTCCGAAGCAGCCGAGAAACGCCTGCAACCCGGTGAGGTCCTGCTTGAGATCAATCAGGAAGCAGTGGCCGATCCGGCGGACGCGGTCAAGAAGATCAAGGCATTAAAAGACGGTGGCAAGAAAACCGCGCTGCTGATCGTCGCCAACGGCCACGGCGACACCCATTTCGTGGCGCTGCCGCTGGAATGATTGTTCTATTTAAGGCGTAGTTCACCCCCCCTCCGGACGCGGAGGGGGGAAAGCTCACTCCGCAAAGTCTGCGCGCACAAAACCCTGAGCAAATAGGAGCGCCGTCAGATCTGCGTGATTTAGACGCGCTCGCGCCATAGCCGCGACCTGAGGTTTGGCCCGAAAAGCGACGCCGAGGCCTGCCTCCGCCAGCATATCGAGATCATTGGCGCCGTCGCCGACGGCCAGCGTAGCCTGCGGCTTCAAACCCCGCGCGTTTCGCAGGGCCGCCAGGATTGCGCCCTTGGCTTTCTTTCCGCGGATGGGGGGCGTAACGCGCCCCGTCAGTCGACCGCCTTTGGTTTCAAAACGGTTGGCGAACACTTCGTGGAAGTGCAGGCGGGCGCCGACTGGAGCCGCGAACAGCGTAAAGCCGCCCGACACCAGCGCGGTGTGCGCGCCATGCGTGCGCATGGTGGCGACGAGGCGGTGCGCTCCAGGATTTGGCGTTAGACCCTCGACAAGCTTTTGTATGGATTCGACCGAAACACCCTCGAACAAGGCGACGCGCGTCGTCAGGGCCGACTCAAAATCGATTTCACCATGCATCGCGCGGGCTGTGAGCGCGGCGACCGCCTCGCCCTGTCCGATCGTCTGCGCCAATTCATCGAGACATTCTTCAGCGATCATGGTGGCGTCCATATCGGCGACGAGAAGGGCTTTGCGACGGGACGCGACGGGCTGCGCTATAACGTCAATGGGTGCTGCGCCCAGGAGATTTTCTACAGAGGTCTGGATGGTGCTCGCGGTTTCCTCGTTGGACTCGAAAAACACGTCGAGTGCAGCGCCTTGGTCGAGCCAGACTATTTTGTCCGGAGCGACTCCCGCCGCTTCCAGTGCGTGCAACGCGGTTTCTGCATCGAAACGAGCATCTGGCGCGGCGACGAAAGTCGCAACATAAGGGGTAGCCATTTTTGACATCTCGCCGCTTTCCTTGCGAATAGGCTTATGTCCGAGAACAGTTCGAAGATTATTGCGCTGCCGCCGGTCGTTCTCATCGCAGGCCCGACCGCATCCGGCAAGTCCGCGCTTGCACTCTCGATTGCGCGGGACTTCGGGGGAGCGGTCGTCAACGCCGATTCGATGCAGGTCTATCGAGACCTGAGGATCATCACTGCGCGACCTACTGCGGAGGAAGAACAAAGCGTCCCGCACCATCTTTTCGGACATGTCGACGCCGCGCAAAACTATTCGGTGGGTCGATGGCTGTCGGATTTGAGGGCGACGCTTGATGAACTTGCGAAGGAGGGAAGGGCCGCAGTGGTCGCGGGAGGAACGGGGCTTTACTTCAAGTCGGCGTTGCAAGGCCTGTCCGAGATCCCGGAAGTGCCGGAAGCGGTGCGTGAAAAGGTACGCGCGCAAGCGCAGGGACGTTCGCCACAAGAGCTTCACGCCGAACTTCAAAGATGTGATCCGGAAACTGCGGCCCGTTTGCGTAATACCGATCCGCAGCGCATTTTGCGCGCTTTGGAAATATTCGAAGCGACAGGAAAGCCCTTGGCTACGTTTCAGCTCTCCCGCGCGGCGCCATTGCTCTACCCGGCCACTCCCGCGTTTTTCCTCGCGCCTCCGCGATCGGAGCTTTACGCGCGAATAGATGCGCGGTTCGACAGAATGATTGCAACAGGAGCTCTGGAGGAGGTGCGCGCCTTGGCTGCGCGCGGACTAGACCCCTCCTTGCCGGCTATGCGGGCGCATGGCGTTCCGCATCTTGTTTCCTACCTCGATGGCGGTCTTCCACTCGAAGAGGCTATTGAACGCGGAAAACGCGACACGCGCCACTACGCCAAACGTCAGGCCACTTTTGCGCGTCACCAATTGCCAAGTTTCACATTGTTGGAGGGCGAAGATATCGCGGGACAGGCCCAGGCTGCGCTCCGAGATTTTGGCTTTGGCGCTTAGGAAATTATTCCGCCTCAATGGCCTCCGCGAGAAAGAAACATCTGCGTCAGCGAAACTATGATTTCCGCGAGAATCAGCACGACTACCGTCCATTCGAGCCGTACAGAGCGGTCGGCGTCAATGATCTCCGTGAAAGCTCGTGCGGTCTCGCCGATGACGTCAAGCTTCGCTTTCAACGTGCGGCCTCGCTCGGCGAGCTCATATTCGTCTTCAAGGCGCGCGTAAAGTCGTTCAAGATCCGGTCTGTCCCAAAGAACATCGGGCTTGTCCTCGACTGCGACGCGGCCGGAAACGCGATGCTGCACCAGCAGGGTCTGACCGATCAGTTCAAGCATGGAGCGACGCTTCCAGGGTGGACGCCCGGTGTTGGCGAGAGTCGCCGCGAAGGGTTCGATGGTGTCGAACACCGCATTAACCCGCCGCTCGTCGCGGGCCAAGGCTACGCTTTTAGCGAGCGCGTCGGCAATTACCAGCAAGCGGGGGCCAGTCCCGTCCTTTATCGACAAATGGCCGTTCGCCAGCGGCTTTTCCTCACCTTCGCCGGCAACTTCAAGTATCAAGGTTTCGTCGTCGCGCCGCGACACCGCACCTGCTAGGCGCGCGCCGACCTTCTCCAGAACTTCTTCTTCTTCCAGCGGCGAGAGGCCGAACAAGACGGCGACGCCGAATTTATACAACACAACAAATCCTGCTTGTCCCGTATGAAAGGCGAGCGGCGCTGTGGAAACGAGGTCCGCGCGCTCCAGTCCGCTCGTATCGATTCGCTCACCAAGCAGCAGCGCGCGCGCGGTCAGCTTATGCATGCCGACCGTGGTGTAAGGCGCTTGATTTTCCATGATTCAATCGAACCTGACTGACTTGTATGACAATCTCGCGACCCGTGAGCGCTTCATCGCGACCAGTGGCGCATCGAAGCTACGAAGTCGTTTCATCTTTGCTTGCATCGCAAATGTAAAGGCGCTAGCAAACGCGCCAAAGCACAGGGAACTCCCATGACCTACGTCGTCACGGAAAATTGCATCAAGTGCAAATATATGGACTGCGTGGAAGTTTGTCCGGTCGACTGCTTCTACGAAGGCGCGAACATGCTCGTCATCCATCCTGATGAATGCATTGACTGCGGTGTGTGCGAACCGGAATGCCCGGCTGAAGCCATAAAGCCTGACACCGAGCCGGATCTCGAAGCCTGGTTGAAGCTTAACGCGGATTATGCGCAGAACTGGCCCAATATCACGATCAAACGAGAACCTCCCGCAGATGGTAAGGAATGGGACGGCAAGCCAGGTAAGCTGGAGGCGTATTTCTCTCCCGAACCTGGTGAAGGCGATTGATTCTAGGGGGCTAGAGCAATAGAGCAACGCCTGAGCAGGAACAATTTACGACTGGTTAACCGGCCAAATTCTCTATATATGTCAAGGTCAAGCGCTGCGGGCTTCGCGGCGCAAAAGGTGTACGTAACCCTCTTCGCCTTTGATTTTCGCCAAATTACATGTTATGAGATTGATCAGTTCAAAGCTCGCCCATGGCGCGACCGGTATGCAGCCCCAATCCC
Organism: uncultured Alphaproteobacteria bacterium; assembly: GCA_963697595.1. Classification (GTDB taxonomy): domain Bacteria; phylum Pseudomonadota; class Alphaproteobacteria; order Rhizobiales; family Beijerinckiaceae; genus Methylocystis. The sequence goes on from CAVOON010000003.1 coordinate 247,767, forward strand.
GTAATCACTAAGGGGGCGCAGGAGTGTTTATCTCGGAGACTGTCTTCGTCATCAAGGCCTCCGGGCATGTTGGTCTGCTGAATCGGTGGTTGAATCCGCATAGTGAGCTTTTTTGAATCCGACGCTCGCGCAGCGCGTAACCGCAGTTAATGGCGGATATTTTGCGGCTTCGCGTCATCTGCCCCGTCTCCAACCCGGGGCATAAATGGAGTGTGCTGAGTATGCCGTCAACCCAGAGAGCCGCCAAGAGTCGGAAAACCACAAGTTCCGCTAAATCGTGCTCAAAATCCCCCAAGACGGCCTCAAAGGCGGGGGTCTCAAGCCAGAAGAATGTTCGAGCGAAAGGCGGTTCCGATCTCGATAGAGCGCCAGCTAAAGGCAGATCGACAACAGCTTCGACAAAATCGACCAAATCTCCCGGCAAGCTGCCTGTCAAGGCTGCAGCCAAGAAAGCCGCGGCGGAAAAGAAGATCTCCAGCAAGAGCCCTGCTAAGAATTCTCGAGCGACCGCGTCCAAGGCTGCTTCGTCAAAAGGCGAAGCCACAAAGAACAAAGCCGCTGTGGTCCCTTCCAGGGGCCGTGCGTCAGCGCCTGTCGCTTCATCGAAATCGAATCAAGGCAAGGGAACAGAAACCGAAGCGCGCGCCGTCCCGAAAAAAAGCGCTACGAAATCTGTTTCCGCAAAGCATGTGGTTCCTGCCGCCCGAACGCAAGCCGCGAAATCGAAGAACGTTTCAACTTCGAAGGCGCCGAAGGACAAGCCAAAAACTGCGCCGGAAAAATCGGTGAGCGTGAAAAAAATTCAGGAGAAGAACATCCAGCAAATCAGCCCGCAAGACACCCCCGCTATCAACCCTGTCGTCGATTCGCCAACCCAAACCGTTGGTGTAAAGTCATTGGCGGCAGCGTCGACAACTCCAGCTGCGAGCGAACCCATCCAAGTGGCAAAGAATATCTCCGAGACAGCGGCCAAGGCCGCGGCGCCCAAGCCTATTCAGCCCGTCGCTACGACCTCGCCCAGCGAGGTCAACGCTGTCGCCACAAAGGTGGCGCAGCCTATGGCGAAGCCCGTGGCGCAAATCGCTAAGCCGCGCCCGGCTAGTCAGAAGCTTGGGTTCAAGATGAGCGAATTCATTGTCTATCCAGCGCATGGCGTCGGTCAGATCATCGGCATAGAGGTGCAAGAGGTCGCGGGCTTCAGCCTGGAGCTTTTTGTCGTCAGTTTCATCAAAGACAAGATGATTTTGAAAGTGCCGACGAGCAAGGTTGTGACGGTGGGCATGCGCAAGCTGGCCGAATTGGAAGTTGTGGAAAAAGCGCTGGGGACGTTGAGCGGCCGTGCGCGCATCAAACGTACCATGTGGTCGCGCCGGGCCCAGGAATATGAAGCCAAGATCAACTCGGGCGATCTCGTGACGATTGCTGAAGTCGTCCGCGATCTCTATCGTTCCGACACGCAGCCCGAGCAATCTTATTCCGAACGCCAGCTTTACGAAGCGGCTCTTGATCGAATGGCGCGCGAGATTGCGGCTGTGCGAAAACTCATCGATTCAGAGGCCTTGAAATTGATCGAGTCGTTTCTCCTGAAGGGGCCGCGACGAGGCGCAAAGCTTGAAGTCGATATTATTGTCGAAGCCGACGATGCAGATGTGGATCGCGCGGCCTAACCGTCCGGCCATAAGCTAAAGCTACTTAAACTGAACGCCTTCCGAGCTTGTTGATCGGAAGGCGTTTTGCATTGGAAGACCTTAACCCTTACCGCTGATGAGCCGCGACCTCACCGAAACCATGAATTTGCGTCAGCGCTCGTCGAAGCTTGCCTAAAGCCCGGTTTTCGATCTGCCGAACTCTTTCCTTGGAGATGCCCAGTTCATCGCCAAGAGTTTCGAGCGTCACCAATGTTTCGCTTAGGCGACGTTCGCGCACAATGCGGAGCTCCCGCTCTGTGAGAACTGCGAGCGCATCCTTTAGCCAGCGCGCGCGGCGGTCGGAATCGACGGCGTCTTCCACAACCTCGTCGGGCAGGGGCTGCTCATCAATCAGGAAATCCATTTTTTCGGTGGTGCTGCTGGAGTCGGTATCGAGCACCAGAGCGTTAAGAGACGCGTCACCGCCGCCCAGGCGAGAATTCATCAATTCTACATCCGCCTTGGCGACGCCAAGCGCCTTGGCGATCGCCTGGAAAGCTGCGCTTGGGTCCTGCGCCTCTTCTCCTTGCGCGAGCCGCGCGCGCAAGCGCCGCAAATTGAAAAAGAGCGCTTTCTGCGTCGAGCTAGTCCCGCCACGAACTATCGACCAATTGCGCAAAACGTAATCTTGAATCGAGGCGCGAATCCACCATGTGGCATAAGTGGAAAAACGTACGTCGCGTTCAGGTTCAAAACGGGCGGCGGCCTCAAGCAGTCCAATGTGCCCTTCTTGCACGAGGTCGGCCGGGGCGAGGCCGTAATGTCGGAACCGGCCGGCAAGGGCGATGACAAGTCGCATGTGAGCGCTGGTCAGGCGATCCAGAGCTGTACGGTCGCCCGTCGTCCGCCACGCTATAGCGAGCTTTCGTTCTTCCTCGCGCTCAAGGAAAGGCGCAGCCATCGCGGCTCTCACGAGTTCGCGACTGACACCCGGCAAATAGGCCATAACAATCTCCCTCGCCCTCACGACGTGGGTAAATATCCCGCGTCGGCGTCGACGCTACTTAAAGTCGTTCTAATCTATAAATCCTTCGGCGCGAGAAAGGTTCCGGGCAATTCCGAATCACTCAGTTACAATCTTGTAACGTTCCCCGGGCGTCAGTGTAGCGCCCGGATCCAATTCATTGAGCAACACGAAATATTCGGCTGGCCAATTCGGCGTCACCATCCGCGCAGCCATCGTTGCTATCGTGTCGCCAGGCGCCGCCGTCGCCACGCTAATCCTCAGACCACGCACGTCGCGCGCTTCTTCTGCGGTCAGGCGGCGGAAGGTGGCGATCGAGGCGTCAAAACGACGCTCGGCGTCGTCGTCCAGCGCGTGCACCGCGAAAATCAGTCGATATAATTCCTCGCCCACCTGAATCACGGCGAGCCGAAAATTCCATTCGCCCGCTCGCGCAGAAGCAGTCACAGCGGGCAGGCCGTTGATATCGGTCCGGCGCACCGTCGATTGCAAAAGACCGTCTACCCAGCCAGACGCGACATAACTTTCCAGTGACTGTCCGGCTGGAGCGCGGACGCTGTCGAGACGCAACGCTTCATTATTGCTGTCGCGAACGCCAAACACTGCTTCGTTGGAATTTTCCAGCAGGAATCCTTCAGGAGCGCTGAACGTGAAGTGCAGCCTTGGATGCGTAAACTTGTTACCGCGAACATAGCCTTCGTTCGGATCATCGCCAAAGGCCACCCCATTGATTGCGGCGAGATAACCCTCGCGGTCGCGTTGGCCCGTTCCCGGCGCGCCGATCTGACGGGCGGCGGCGATAGCCCGAGCCACCCTGTCCGGCGTAGAAGGGTGAGTCGACAAGATGTCGAAATCCATCTCGGATTTCTTTTTCGAGTAAAGGGCGGCGCGCAGGTCGGAAGATTTTCCCAACGCGGTAAGAAAGCGCGAAGCGCCGTAAGGATCGTAACCGGCGCGAGCGATCACTCGAACGCCGATTGCGTCGGCTTCCAGTTCCTGCTGCCGCGAGAAACTGGCCACTGACATTCGTTGCGAAGACCGGATTTCCTCACCTTTCTGTCGATTCTGGATAACCTCCGCGGCTTTGCTGATCACGGCGGCTTCCCGCTCGCGTTCAGCGCGCAACGCGCTGTGACGGGCGGTCACATGAGCGATCTCATGCGCCATTACCGCCCCGACTTCAGAGGCGTCGCCGGCGAGAGCCAGCAAACCGCGCGTGACATAGAGATTTCCCGAGGGCAAAGCGAAGGCGTTGACCACTGGCGTATTAAGGATTGTGACCTTGTAAGCTGTTTGGTTGGGCGTATCGCTCGCTCGCGCCAGCCTGCTTAATATGCCATTGAGATAGGCTTCGGCGGCAGGGGCGGAATACTCGCCGCCAAATTGGGCGACCAGTTCCTTGTGTTGGACGGAATTGCGATTAACGGTTCTCGGCGCGCTTCCCGCCGGACGAGAAGTCGACGGCGTCGGCTGCGGCGTAAAAATCTGGCCTTGTTGCTCCAATTGTGCGCAGGCGCCCAAGGCAAGAAAACCCAAACAAGCGATAACCGCCTTGCCGCGTCGAAGCCAGTCACGGAGAGACGCCGTCGTCGAGGAGTTCCAATTCTGCGGGGGATGCAATCTCCATCCGCAATCCAGCGTTCGTTTCAATCAATCCTCGCACGCGTACGCGACGTCCCGTAAGTGTGCGGGGAGCGACGCCACTACTTTCAAATATAGCCAAATTTCTTTGGGAAATCATAACCGCGAAATCGCTGCCTCTGCGAGGTCCGAAATTGAGGAACAGGGCGCTGTGTGTTTCGCCAATCGAGTGAACCACCCCGGAGAGCGCCACCATACCTTTCTTATCCGCCAAGCTGTTGTTTAACGAGACGTTATGGTTGGCGAGCGCAATGACTGGTTCGAGGGACCATACCCCCAATTTACTATCGCGAGCTGCGCCTTCGGCGGCCAGATAGACTTTTATGCAGGTTCCCGCCGCAGGATCGGGACGATAACGTGCAAGACCCTCGCTAAGCAGCGCGGCGCCGATCGAAACCAATGGCGAATTGGGATCAGACCCCGAAGTGGCGATGACTTGCGCGGGACGCCGGCCCCATCGGTCAGGCGAGGGGGCAAGCTCAGATAAAAACACCGGAGCTCCGACAAGCCACGTCGACAAGCGGCGCCAGGCGTCAGCGCGCAGTTTCGCGGCCTCGCCGTTCGCTGCCGGAAACTCCAACCCGGCGAGGCCGACACGGCGGCCATCGTCTAGCAACAGGTCAAAGTCGTCGTCAACCAGCGCGATTGTGGCCGGACTCGCTTGCGCCAGTGAACAAGGACCGGTTTCCGATGCGGGCGCAAGCGGAGCAGCTTCTAGAGGGACTGGACTTGCCAATAGAGCGAGTAAGGCGAAGGCGGTTCGCGCAAGGCGCAAACGGTTGCGCATTCTCGACGATCTTTTCGGGGGTGGAACCGTTCGCATCATTGAATTTTAGCGCAGAGGACGGGGGCCTTTCCAGCATCACTTCGTGGTGTGCACGAATACGCTGGTGAACAGTTCCTAGGCGCCAATACCAATCGTTAACTATGTTTTGCAAGTATCTCCTCGCCTTTGATGGAGAGATTCTATGCGGTTAATCATTCGGCTCGTGGCGGCTGCAGGCGTTTTGGTCTATGCCTCGCTCGCTAATTCCGCGGCCCTTTTCAACGAGCCGGTTGCTGCGCCGCCGATCGGAACGGCGTTGCGACCTTCCGTGACGCCATTTGACGAGCCTGCGCCCCTGATGCCCTGGACAGGTTTTTCGGTGGGCGTGAACCTGGGCGGCGCCTGGGGCGGCGCCGATGCGGCTCAAATAGGAATTCTCCCCAGTGCGCCTGGCCCGATTCTGGGAATCGCCCAAGCGCTGACCGGTCCGAGCATCGCCCAGGTGCTGACGGGAAATCTGGCTTCCGAAATGGGCGGATTCATCGGCGGCGCCCAGGTCGGCTACAATTATCAATTTTCGAACGGCTTGGTGCTTGGCGTGGAAGCCGATTTTCAGGGCCTGACCGGCAAGAGCACAGGCGCCCAGTCCGGCGTCGGCGCGGATATTTACGTCGCCGGAGTAAGCAACTTAGGCTCCCTAAACTTTTCCAAGCAGCTTGATTATCTCGGCACCGTGCGCGCGCGGGCCGGTTATCAGGTCGCGCCCGGCATTCTGGCCTATCTGACGGGCGGTCTCGCCTATGGCAGCGCTAATTTCACCGAGGTAGGGTCCGTCACGCAGTTGAACGGCGTCACGCCGTTCAGCGCCTTCAGCGCGGCGAATTATTCTTCGACGCTCACAGGCTGAACTCTGGCGCCGGCGTCGAATTCCCCGTCTGGGCGAACCTGACCGCCAAAGTCGAATATCTTTATTATGACCTTGGGTCGATCTCCGCCAACAGGCCATTCATCGGCACTGCTCCCAATCCGTTTACAGCGCAGTTGCTTTCGCAAACCAATGTTCGTTTCGACGGAAGCATCGCTCGTTTCGGCCTGAACTATCACTTCAACGATTTTACGCCGACAATCGGACCGTTGATCGCCAAATACTGATGGACGGCGCAAGTTGCACCCTTCAGATGAGCGGGGTCCGCCGGTGCGGGCTCCGCTTTATTATTGGGCGCATCCGGCGGCGGCCAATAATGCAACCACCGGATAGTCTCGTAAAGTCAATGAGGTGCTCACCAGCCTTTTGCTTCCAAAGGCTTGTGTAACCGCGTGCGCTATGAATATGTTTGCTGCATCGCAGCACGCAGCCGCGGGCGGGGAGACAGCGCATCATGACGGAGAAAAAGGTTTCGGCGCAGGAACGTCCTGTCGTCACCGATAAGGAAGCCTTGCTGTTTCATTCGCGGGGCCGGCCAGGAAAGCTGGCCATCGTCGCGACGAAGCCCATGGCGACGCAGCGCGATCTCTCGCTGGCTTATTCTCCAGGCGTCGCCGCGCCTGTGCTCGCGATCGCCCAAGACCCCTCGCTCGCCTTCGACTACACAATCAAGGGCAATATGGTCGCGGTCATCACCAACGGCACGGCGATTCTCGGCCTTGGAGATCTCGGCGCGCTCGCGGCGAAACCCGTCATGGAAGGTAAAGCGGCGCTCTTCAAGCGCTTCGCGGATATCAACTCGATCGACCTAGAAGTCGACACAAGAAATGTTGAAGAATTCATCGGCGCGGTGCGCTATCTGGGGCCGTCGTTTGGAGGCATCAACCTCGAAGACATCAAGGCGCCGGAATGCTTCATCATCGAGGAGCGTTTGCGCGAATTGATGGATATTCCTGTTTTCCATGACGATCAGCATGGAACCGCGATCATTTCAGCCGCGGAACTCATCAACGCGCTGAAACTGACCGGACGCGACATCAAGACGGCGAGGCTGGTTTGCAATGGAGCCGGCGCGGCTGGGATCGCCTGTCTCGATCTCGCCAAAGCGCTCGGTTTCAATCCGGCGAATGTCACATTGTGCGACACGAAAGGCGTGATTTATCGCGGCCGCACGGAAGGCATGAACCAATGGAAGAGCGCGCACGCAGTCGAAACGAGCGCGCGGACGCTCTCGGAGGCTTTGGAGGGAGCCGATATATTTTACGGACTCTCGGTGAAGGGCGCGTTGACGCCCCAGATGCTCAAGCGAATGGCCAAGAACCCGATCGTTTTCGCCATGGCCAATCCCGACCCGGAAATCACACCTGAGGAAGCCCTGGCGATTCGCCCGGATGCGATCGTGGCGACCGGGCGCTCCGATTATCCCAACCAGATCAACAACGTCCTTGGTTTCCCTTATATTTTCCGGGGCGCGCTGGATGTGCGCGCGAAAACCATCAACATGGAGATGAAAATAGCGGCGGCGAAGGCGCTGGCGCAACTGGCGCGGGAGGACGTGCCGGACGAGGTGGCCAACGCCTATCGCGGCGCTCGTCCGCGTTTTGGTCGCGATTATTTGATCCCGGCGCCGTTCGATCCCCGGCTCATCTCCATCGTTCCCCCGGCGGTCGCCATCGCGGCCATGGAATCGGGCGTCGCGCGCCGGCCTATCGTCGACATGAAAAATTATCGCGCCGAACTTTCGGCCCGCCGCGATCCGGTCGCCGCGCTCATGCAGACAATTTACGAACGGGTGCGCCGCAGTCCCAAGCGCGTCGTATTCGCGGAAGGGGAGGAAGAACAGGTCATTCGCGCGGCGCTCGCCTTCGTCAACCAAGGACTCGGCCGGGCTATCTTGGTGGGGCGAGAGGACCGGGTATTGCAAACGGCGGCCGACGCGGGGTTGGAACTGGGCGACAGTATCGAGGTCCACAACGCCAAGCTGTCCTCGCGCAATGCTGTCTATGCGCAATTTCTGTTCGAGCGTCTGCAACGCAAGGGTTTTCTGCTGCGCGATTGCCAGCGCTTGATCAATATCGACCGCAATCATTTCGCAGCCGCCATGGTCTCTCAAGGCGACGCGGACGCCATGGTGACCGGCGTCACCCGGAATTTCTCCAACGCGCTGGAAGATGTGCGCCATGTCGTCGACCAGAAGCCCGGCCACAGATTGATTGGAGCGTCTCTGATTCTGGCCAGCGGGCGCGTCGTGGTTGTCGCCGACACCGCAATTACGGAAATGCCCGAGGCGCCGGATCTCGCCGACATTGCCATCGAGGCGGCCGGTGTGGCGCGGCGAATCGGGCTTGAGCCTAGGGTCGCCATGCTTGCTTTTTCGACTTTCGGCTATCCGCCGGGCGAGCGCACCGCGCGCGTGCATGAGGCGGTGCGGATCCTGGACCAGCGCCGCGTCGATTTCTCCTATGAGGGCGAAATGGGCGCCGATATCGCGCTTAACCGCCAGCTCATGGCCTCCTACCCCTTCTGCCGGCTGAAAGACACAGCCAATGTGCTTGTCATGCCAGCGTTTCATTCGGCGGCTATCTCCACCAAAATGTTGCAGGAACTGGGTGGGGCCACGGTGCTGGGCCCGCTGATCGTAGGGCTCGACAAACCCATCCAGATCGTTCAACTGGGCGCAACGGACGCCGAAATCGTCAATATGGCGGCTCTGGCCGCCTTCGGCGTTGGCGGCTGAGGAGTGTGGCTGAAATCGAGCGACGGGAAGACGGAAGCTTATGAATATCACTATGATCGGCTCGGGGTACGTCGGCCTGGTTTCAGGCGCCTGTTTCGCGGATTTCGGCCATGTCGTGACCTGTGTGGACAGCGACGCCGGCAAGATCGAACGGCTGATAAGGGGCGAAATCCCGATCTACGAGCCGGGTCTCGACGAATTGGTCGCGTCCAACGTGCGCCAAGGCCGGCTGTCGTTCACTACCGATCTGGCGCCGGCCGTGCGCGGCGCCGATGCGGTTTTCATCGGTGTCGGAACGCCGTCGCGTCGTGGCGACGGACATGCGGATCTCTCCTATGTTTACGCCGCCGCCCAGACCATCGCCGAGGCGCTGGAGGGCTTTACGGTCGTCGTCAATAAATCGACCGTTCCGGTGGGCACGGGCGACGAGGTTGAGCGCATCATTCGCGAGATCCGGCCTGACGCGGATTTCGCTGTAGTCTCCAACCCGGAATTTTTGCGCGAAGGCGCCGCGATCGAGGATTTCAAGCGCCCCGATCGCGTGGTTATCGGCACCGACGATCCGCGTGCGCGGGAGGTGATGGCCGAGATTTACCGCCCCTTGAGCCTTAACCAGCCGCCGTTGCATTTTGTCGGACGCCGCACTTCGGAATTGACCAAATACGCCGCCAACGCCTTTCTGGCGACCAAGATCACTTTCATCAATGAGATCGCCGACCTTTGCGAAAAGACGGGCGCTGATGTGCAGGACGTCGCGCGCGGCATTGGCCTCGACGGCCGCATTGGCGGCAAATTCCTTCACGCAGGGCCGGGATATGGCGGCTCCTGTTTTCCCAAGGACACCCTGGCGCTGATCAAGACTGGCCAGGACGAAGGCGCGCCGTTGCGCATCGTTGAAACGGTCGTCGCGGTCAACGACGCGCGCAAGCGGGCGATGGCCCGCAAAGTCATAAATGTACTCGGCGGCTCCGTGCGCGGAAAGCGGATTGCGTTGCTTGGCCTCGCCTTCAAGCCCAACACCGACGACATGCGCGACGCGCCTTCGCTGGCCATCGTCGCCTCTCTGGCCGGCGATGGCGCGAGCGTGCACGCTTACGATCCCGAAAGCATGGAGCAGGCGCGCCCCCTGATGCCGGAGGTGACCTTCCACGACGACGCCTATGCGCCGATCGAAGGAGCCGACGCGCTGGTGATCGTGACGGAATGGGACGCCTTTCGCGCGCTCGATCTTGATCGGATCAAGAAGCTTTTGAAAACTCCGGTCATCGTCGATCTGCGCAATGTCTATCGCCCGGGAGACATCAGAAAGCGCGGGTTCACCTATGTGAGCGTCGGACGCGGGTGAGTTTGCGCCTCGCAGCCTCCGCCCATAATTGAGAATTGGCGCAAACGGGAGCTATGACTTAAGGTCGCGCCGGAAAGACGAACAGTCAGGCCGTCATTCACGCAAGGACGAGAATGAAACCGACGTTTAAAGCGCGCTTAGCCTTTATTGCTGGTCTTCTCGTTTTGTCTGGTTGCGCGGGCCGGCCACATGGCGTGTTGACTCCCATTGCGGCTCAGGCGCCGGGAACCAGCCGGGTGGAAATGCTTGTCGCCACAACGCGCAGTTCTCTCGGCGCAGAGCCGGGCGAATTGTTCACCGGCGAGCGCGGCGAAGGCGTCTCCTTTGCGGATATCGCGGTGTCGCTGCCGCCGGACGGCATGCGCAAGGTCGGCGACGTGCAATGGCCGCAATCGAGCCCTCCTGATCCGATGCGAGAATTTGCGACGCTGCGCGCCGACAGGATGGATGAAACCGCCGCCTTCGCGCGTCTAGACGCGCGTATCGCCAAGGCGCCGCGCCGGCAGGTGCTTGTTTTCGTGCATGGCTTCAATACGCGGTTTGAAGAGGCGGTTTACCGTCTGGCGCAGATCGCTCACGATTCCGGCGCCACCGCCGTGCCCGTATTGTTTACCTGGCCTTCGCGTGGAAAGCTGCTCTCCTACGGTTATGACCATGAGAGCGCCAGCTACTCGCGCGATGCGCTGGAGAAGCTGTTGCAACACCTCGCCAGCGACAAGTCGGTCGGAGAAATTTCCATACTGGCGCATTCCATGGGCAATTGGGTGACCATAGAGGCCTTGCGCCAGATGGCCATCCGCAATCACGGATTACCCGCCAAGATCAAGGACGTCATGCTGGCCGCGCCGGATGTGGACTTCGACGTCTTCCAGAAGCAGATTGTGCAGATTGGCCCCGCCTCTTCGCGTTTCACTGTTTTCGTCTCACGTGACGACGAAGCGCTGGCGGCGTCGAGACGCGTCTGGGGCGACAAGCCGCGCGTTGGAGCAGTCGATCCTAACAGGCCGCCGTTCCGGCAGGACCTGAAAGAAGACCGAATAACCGCTGTCGACCTCACCGACGTAAAGTCAGACGACCCGCTGGGTCATGGTAAATTCGCGCAGTCACCGGAAGTGGTGCGCGCCATCGGGCAGAGCCTGGCGAGCGGGCAGACGCTGTCAGCAGGCGGCGCCGGCATTGGCGACAAGCTCGGACAGGTCGCGGTCGGCGCGGCTTCCACGGTTGGATCGGCGGCGGGCGTCGTGGTCTCGGCTCCGTTTGCGGTCATCGATCCGCGCACGCGCGACAATTTTGGCGACAATCTGGAGCAGGTGGGGTCGAATCTCGGCGCGACTGTTGGACCTCTCGACGGCCACTAAGACTTCGCGGCGCCCTCGTTTGAAATGCGGGCCATTATGGACGACAACACAACCACGCCTCAAGGCCTGCGTCGCCTTCAAACGGCGTTTCTAGCCTTCGCGCCGGTGGTAGCCGCGGCGGCTCTCGGCAATGCGGCCACACTGCCCAACATCCCCGGCTGGTATGCGGGCCTTGTCAAACCGCCCCTCAATCCGCCCAATTGGGTTTTCGGTCCGGTATGGACGGCTCTTTATCTCGCGATAGCCTATGCCTTTTACAAAATCCTGTCCGCGCCTCCTTCGCAGCGGCGCCGCCGCGCGATTTTCGTGTTTCTCCTACAGCTCACGCTGAACGCCGGCTGGTCCTTCGCCTTTTTTGGCGCGCATAACCCTTTTTTGGGGCTGCTGGTGGTCTTGGCGCTGGAGGCGTTAATCGGCGTCACAATTATGTTGTTCCGGCGCATCAATCAGACCGCCGCCAGACTCCTGTGGCCCTATGCGGTCTGGGTCGCTTTTGCGACCTACCTCAATGCGGGGATCTGGTGGCTGAATTAGCGCAGGCCAGGCCAATTCAGAACGGCGCCTTCTTCCCTTCCGCGACATAGGCGTCGGCGTCCTGGGGCAGGAGAAGTCGCTCTTTAACAAGTTTGTCCGCGACCGAGCGCAAGGCGGCGACGAAATAGGCGCGCGATCCATAGCGCTCTGGAAGGGACTGACGCGGGTCGCCACTTACTTCACGCGCGGCGCGAGAGACCGGGAAAGGAAACTTTGCGCCTACCGCGCAGTCGCCCCTCGAAGGATCTTTAGCGGCGTTCCAGCCGGTAAATGTTGCGATCGGCAGGGCTTGGTCCGGGAGGCGCAGGCCGCTGGTTTCATTGCCATCGGAGTCGATGGCGGGCGCGAGATGGGCGTCACGGGGCGGCGCCGGCATGTTCGGAATTTTTGGCCATTTCAGCTCTCCGGCGGGCGCCACCGTCGCGTCACGAGAAGGCGGCGGCGTGGGACCCCCGCGCAAATAATCGTCTAGCGCTGCGAGCAGCGCACGCCGAGCAGCTTCGATGGAGCGGTCGTTGAGTGGCGCCGAGCAGTTATTCGCTGGCGCAGGCGAAACCACTGCGCCAGCGACGAAAAAGCTGCGCCGGTTGCGGGCTTTCACGGGAGGTGGGCTCGCATGGGCGCTTGAACGCCAGAATGCATCGGAGCCATAAAGGTCGATTATGAACGGCGAACTTTTGCTGTCCGCCTTGAGCGGCGCGCCGCCGGCCAGGAGCAAGGCTTCGAACAGTTCGCCGTCTTTTTCCAAGGCGAGTTTTTGCAGAAGATCGGCGCCGTTTCCAATTGCAGATCCGACAACCTTTTTTACCTGCGCTGTCCGCCGCAAACCCGAAATGGTTTCGCGTAATTTCTCTGTCGCCGCCGAGAAATCATTAAGTCTGGCGGTCTCGCCCGCGAAGAGAATCGTCATTCCGCGCTCGCGCGCGATCTGCAACAAGTCGGGGCGGGCGATCGACGCCAGCGAGGGTTCTTCTTCGGCTACGACCAGCAGCGTCTCGCTGGGCTTTGCGGGACGCCAAAGGACGAATCGCGGGGCGTCGACGCCTGAAACGCCGGTCAGTTCACGTGTGTAGCCGTTCGGCATGGCAGGCGGTGGCGGCGGTCCGTAAAAAGTCGCAGAACTCTGCGCCAGCATGACCAGCGGCGTCAGCAAAGTCGCCACGCCTATCGCCAGTGCGAGGCCCCTCATAACTTCGAGATAAAATGGGCGAAGGCCATGGACCCTTCTGGCCAGGGACCGTGGCCGCTTTCGACATTGATATGCCCCGCTTGCCCGGCATCGACAAATTGAGCGCCGATATCGGCCGCCAAAGTCTTCGCGAAAGGGGGATCGGAATAGGGATCGTCCGTTGCGGCGACGAGAAGTGCAGGAGAGAGAAGGTGACGGCGCGGGATGGGTAAAAAGTCTTTGTCCACGGTGGGAAACTCGCGCAACACAATTTCAGAGGGCGGCGCAACCAGAAAGGCGCCAGCAGTCTTGTCACCCACCCGCTCCGCCGCGTGTAAGAACGCAATCACGCCCAGCGAATGCGCGACCACGATTACCGGTCGTTCGCTCTCTTCGACCGCGCGCTTAATGGCGCTCGCCCATGCATCGCGTTGAGGGTTGTTCCAGTCTTGCTGGATCACACGCCGCGCCGTCGACAGTTTTTGCTGCCAGCGGCTTTGCCAATGGTCCGCGCCTGAGTCGTAAAGACCCGGCACGATCAAAATGTCGGCGTCGGCCGCGCGCATGACCGTTCACTCCGCTTTGGTCAAGAAATCCCCGGCCAGCGCCTTGGCGATGAGTTTTTGCGTTTCCTCCACGCCATAGAGCGCGACGAAGGAGCCAAAACGCGGGCCGCGTTTTTCGCCCAGCAGCACCTCATAGAGCATGTGGAAGAAATCATTCGAAACGCCGGGCCGCTCCGGCGTCGCGCCCTTGGCTTTAAGATCCCGATAACGCGGCGTTGCGCGTCCGACGTCATAAAGAGCGGCCTGAATCGTCTCGGCGCTGGCGCCGGAGGGCAGGGCGCCGAGAGCCTGCGACAGGGAATTCAGCACCTCGCGCTCAACCTCGTCGGCCGCGCGATAGCTCTTGGCGGGACGAACGAAATCACGGAAATAGGCGACCGCATAGCCGACCAGCCTGTCGAGACGCGGGTGATCCTGCGGCGAGGCCTGCGGCGCGTAACGGCGCAAGAAGCCCCACAGCACGGTCGGGTCTTCGGCGTTGGCGACGGTCGCGAGGTTGAGCAGCATGGCGAAGGAAACCGTCGTTCCCTTGGCGTCTCCCTCGCCGGGATGATGGAGCGTTTCAGGCGCAGGTGGGTTTCCCAGGTGGATGTGCCAAGCGGGATTGCCGAGCCGCTCCTTCCAGCCCTGTCGCTGATAGGCCTCAATGAAGGCGAGGTAATCGTCGACATTGCGCGGAATGACGTCAAAATGCAGACGCTTTGCCGCAGTCGGCCTTTGATACATGAACTGTGCGAGGCTTTCCGGGCTGGCGTAGGTCAGCCACTCGTCAATGGTCAGGCCGTTGCCTTTCGACTTCGAGATTTTTTGCCCATTGGCGTCGAGAAAAAGTTCGTAATTGAATCCTTCCGGCGCCCTTCCGCCGAGCGCCCGAACGATTGCGCCCGAAAGCTTGACCGAGTCGATGAGATCCTTGCCCGCCATTTCATAGTCGACGCTGAGCGCATACCAACGCATCGCCCAGTCCGGCTTCCATTGCAGCTTGCAATTTCCGCCGGTTACGTGAGTGACGAAAGTCTCGCCGGTCTGCGGGTCGCGCCACTCAATCGTTCCCGCGCTGGCGTCGCGGGCCAGAAGCGGAACCTGCATTACCACGCCGCTTCTTGGGTGGACCGGCAGGAACGGGGAATAGCTCGCCGCGCGCTCTTCTCGAAAGCTCGGCAGCATGATTTCCATCACTGCGTCGTATCGCGCCAGCATATGCAGCAACGCGGCGTCAAAGCGGCCGGAGGAATAATATTCGGTCGAAGAGGCGAATTCATATTCGAAACCGAAGGCGTCGAGAAACGCCCGCAGTCTTGCGTTATTGTGCGCGCCAAAACTGTCATGCGTGCCGAACGGATCGGGCACGCGGGTGAGCGGCTTGCCCAGATGCGGCGCGATCAGCTCCTTGTTGGGGATGTTGTCGGGGATTTTGCGCAGCCCGTCCATATCGTCCGAAAAGGCCAGCAGCTTTGTCGGGATCCGGCCTTCGGTCAGAACCTCAAAAGCGTGGCGCACCATGCTGGTGCGGGCGACTTCGCCAAATGTGCCGATGTGCGGAAGGCCGGAAGGCCCATAGCCGGTTTCAAACAGAACATGGGTCTGGCCGCTCAATTCCACGCGTTTCACCAATTTGCGCGCCTCCTCGAATGGCCAGGCGGGAGAGACCCGCGCGGCTTCGATAAGTTCGATGGGGAGTGCGGGGCAGGTGGAAGGCGACAGAGGTGAGGACATCAAGAGGTTCTTAAGCGAGGGGCGGGAGGAGCGGCACAGTATGGACGCCTTGGTCAGGCGTCAACGGCCGCAATAGGCAAGGCTGAGCCCAAATGAGCAGACGGGAGCGGCCCTCCCGAACCGCTCCCGTCCATTGCCGATAATTTGTTCCGACCAGTCAGTTAGCGCAAGTGAGGCCGCGCTCGGTCCGGACGTGGCCGCTTTCATCCGTCACTTTCGTGACGGCGAGGGTGCAATCCTCGTCTTCAGCATCGAATGCGCGACCGACTCTTAAGGCCGGCCCCCGCCCCAACGGTCGCACCCCCCTCCTGGCGTCTGCAATCGCGGAGACATCTCTCCCTTGGACGTTGCCTTGGATTGAAGCTTTTGCGTCCCTGTCCGTAGGCGCCGCAGGCGCAGCCGCGACCGCAGCCAAGAGACCTGCAGCGGCGGTGACGAGCAGCACAAATCGCAACGTACGATTACCGAGAGAAGTAACAGCAGAAGTAACCATCCTACGCCCCCGCTCAGAAGGTGATGGGCCTTTTCCGGAGCTGCTCCGCCGCTCCAGGCGCCTCTTATCGGATAGGAACGCAACTGCCGCGCTATTGGTTGCATCGTTAATAGAAAATTAACCAAACTAAAATGCTGCTCGAACTAACGCCTTAGCAGGGCGAAAAGGCTTGACGTGTCCCAGCGTCGCCCCCCGATCTTTTCGACTTCGCTATAGAACTGGTCGACTAGCGCCGCCACAGGGAGTCGCGCACCGTTGCTGCGAGCCTCATCAAGGCAAATCGCAAGATCCTTGCGCATCCATTCCACGGCAAAGCCATGATCGTATTCGTCTTTGAGCATTGTAGCTGCGCGGTTTTCCATTTGCCAGGATTGCGCCGCGCCATTCTTTATGAGGTCCACCACGGCCCCGGCATCCAGTCCCGCGCTTTCCGCGAAATGCAGGGCTTCCGACAGGCTCTGGATCAGGCCCGCGATCGTGATTTGATTGACCATTTTCGTGAGTTGGCCGGCGCCGCTCGGCCCCATAAGTCGGCAGGCGCGGGCGTAACAAGCCATTACCGGTTCGGCCTTCGCGAAATCTTCGCGGAGGCCTCCGCACATGATAGTCAGCGCGCCATTTTCGGCTCCCGCCTGTCCGCCCGAGATCGGCGCATCGATGAAGCCGAGGCCAACATTTTGGGCCTGTTCAAACAGCTCTCTCGCGACCTTGGCCGAGGTAGTTGTGTGGTCGATGAACAGAGCCCCTGACTTCATTCCGGCGAAGGCGCCGCATTCGCCCAAGGTCACGGCGCGCAAATCATCATCATTGCCGACGCAGGAAAAGACAAAGTCGGCGCCAGCGGCGGCCGCGCGCGGCGTTGGAGCGGCTTTGGCGTTGAAACTTCCGGAAAAACGCTCAGCCTTTGCGGCAGTGCGGTTGTAAACGGTGACCGAATGTCCGCGCGACGCCAGATGGCCGGCCATAGGATAGCCCATGACGCCAAGGCCCAGGAATGCGACGGTGCGATGGTCGGTCATGCGGACTGTCCTGAGCTTGTCGATGAAGGGGGCTTCAGCCGCCGGTCGTGCTCATGTGGCGGGCGAGGGCGGGAGCCTTTGTCGCGCGGTCGATGAGGAAATCGTGCCCCTTGGGCTTGCGGGCGATCGCCGCGTCGATCGCTACGTTTAGCGCGTCGTTGGAGAGGCTCTCGCGTAGCGGCGCCCGCAGGTCGGCCGCGTCCTCCTGGCCGAGGCACATATAAAGCGTTCCCGTGCAGGTCACCCGGACACGATTGCAGCTCTCGCAGAAATTATGGGTCAAAGGCGTAATGAATCCAATTCTCCCGCCGGTCTCGCTGGCCCGCATGTAACGCGCTGGACCGCCTGTGCGGTAATCGATCTCCTCCAGCGTCAATTCCTCGGCAAGGCGCGCCCGCACTTCGGAAAGCGGCATAAACTGGTCTATGCGGGCCACGCCTTCAAGTTCGCCGAGCGGCATGACCTCGATGAAGGTCATATCCATACCGCGCTCGTGGGCAAATCGCGTCAGACGGAGGATTTCGTTTTCATTGACGCCGCGTAGCGCCACCGCGTTGAGCTTGACAGCAAGCCCGGCTTTTCGGGCCGCCTCCATGCCTTGAAGCACGCGCGAAAGATCGCCTGTGCGCGTCACCGAGCGAAACTTGTCCGCGTCCAGCGTATCGAGGGAAAGATTTATCCTGCGGACCCCGCAGTCCGCCAAGTGTCGGGCAAACCGCGCCAACTGCGACCCGTTGGTGGTTAGAGTAAGTTCGTCGAGCGCGCCGGACACGAGATGCCGCGAGAGGGACTCGAACAGACTCATCACCCCGTGCCGCAGCAAGGGTTCGCCGCCGGTTATGCGCAACTTTCTTGTTCCGCGCGCAATAAAGGCCCCACAAAGCCGGTCCAGCTCTTCCAGAGTCAGCAAATCGTGACGTGGGAGGAATTGCATATGCTCGGACATGCAATAGACGCAGCGGAAATCGCAGCGGTCCGTGACCGAGACGCGCACATAGGACACCGCTCGGCCGAATGGATCGACCAGCGCGGGCGCTGCAGAGGCCAGGGAAGCATGCAATGGAGCGTTCATCGCGGGGCAATACCACGGTTTTGGGAAGTCGCGCTATCCCGATTATAGCGTTTCATATAATGCGGGCGCTGGCAGAGAACAGCAATCACTCTCAGCCCTTGGGGGAAGAAGCGGATGACCACTGACGACACCTGGCCAAGCGAAATTCGTCTGCTGGACGGCGGCCGCGCTCTGTGCGTGAGTTTTGACGACGGCGCCAGCTTTACCCTCCGCGCCGAGTATTTGCGCGTGCGCAGTCCAAGCGCCGAGGTGCAGGGGCATACTGCCGCTGAGCGCAAAACCGTCGGGGGCAAGCGCAATGTGGCGATACTGGACGTCGCCCCGGTTGGCAATTATGCGGTGCGGCTCGATTTCGACGATTTGCACAACACGGGAATTTACACTTGGCGCTATTTGCGCGAGCTTGGGGTTACGCAGAACGAAAACTTCAAAGCCTATCTGGAGGAACTGGCCAGCAAGGGGCTCGACCGCGACACGCCGGGCGAAAAGTAACGCGGCCGGCGAAGCCGGCCGCGATGACTGAGAAGACTTGTGGAATTCAGCGTTGAACGACGACGCGGGTCCCGACTTTCACCCGGTCGTAAAGATCGCTGACATCGTCATTAGTCATGCGGATGCAGCCGGATGAAACCGCTTGCCCGATAGACTCCGGCTCGTTGGAGCCGTGAATACGGTAGAGGGTGCCCGAGATATACATAGCCCGTGCGCCGAGAGGGTTGTTGATGCCGCCTTCCATGTGGCGAGGCAAGTCCGGACGGCGCTTGAGCATCTGCGACGGCGGCGTCCAGTCCGGCCACTCCCGCTTGGAGGCGATATAGCGCGAACCCGCCCATTCGAAGCCGGGACGCCCTACGCCGACGCCGTAGCGGATCGCCTGCCCGTTCGGGAGCACGTAATACAGCCGGCGTTCGCTTGTCGAGATAACGACGGTGCCCGGAGAATATTGCCCCTCATATCTCACGACCTCGCGCGGGATGGCGCTTGCCTGAGGCCGACCTTCGGCGGGACGGGGCGTTGCAGGGTTGAAGAAGCTCGCGAAAGGATCTGCTTCGTTAGCCAGCGCAACCTCGGAAAACAGACAAGTCGTGGCGCCTAAAGCGCAAACCAAGGCCAAAACAAGCCGCCGCATGCAGTTCCCCGTTCAATTGGATCAAAAGTGGTTCGCGCTGGTGCGCCGCAGTCAATCGCGCGTATCGCGACAATATGTCTCGCAGACCGGCTGATGACGCAACCCTTCATTCGGAGCCGAATACGAAATTCCATTTTTGTCGCCTCGCTGTTGCTGTTCTGCAACAGCGAGCATGAGATCTTCCCTGAAAGACCATTTTAAACAGGCGGCTTTTGAACGCGAGAAGAAGCCGCAAAGATAAGTTCGCCTTATTTTGATCCGCGGCGACGACGTTGCTGTCCCAGCCCCATTTGCTTGGCGAGGTTCGAGCGGGCCTTGGCGTAATTGGGGGCGACCATCGGATAATCTGCCGCAAGTCCCCATTTTTCGCGGTATTCTTCTGGCGAGAGACCGTATTGAGTACGAAGATGGCGCTTCAGGGATTTGAATTTTTTTCCGTCTTCGAGGCAAATAATAAAGTCGTTGGTTACCGATTTCTTAACCGCCACAGCAGGCTTGGGCGCCTCTACTGGAGCGGAAACCACGCCCAGGCCCGTGCCTACTCGAACCAGCGCTCCGTAAACTTCGTTGATCAAACTCGGCAAATCCGCCGCGGGCACTGAGTTATTGCTTACATATGCGGACACTATCTCGGCCGCGAGTTCTATGTTGTTGTTTGAGGTCATTGCGTCACTCATCGCCTTCTCTTGCGTTCCAAGAACCGAACAAGTCCGGTGTCGGTCTGTCGCGGCGAAAAATACACATGCGCGCGAAAGATGCCCACCGTCGATTCGGCGCGAAACCTGCTGAAATTTACATCGCGTAGTAGCATTGCACAACTAATAAAAGCGTTATTTTTCTTGGACTGGGAAAATACTATTGTAACGACTGTATCTTCGCGCGCACAGCACGCAATTTTCCATTACCGAAGATTGCAAAAAATGGAAATTGCGCCGTCAGGCTGCGGTAGGTCTATGCATTGAGCGCGTTTTTTTTTAGAATTCCCACCAACATTCGAGAGGGTTTTTTTAGCTTGCATCGACATTTTTCTGTTCGAAAAGGCAACGCAGATTGCTTCAAATAAAGTGTTTCCGCGTTGGACGCGACGGCTTCTCGTGCAACAACTGATTGTTTTATCTTATTTAATCAGAAATAAGCGCTGTTTATTGCGCCGAACTGACTCCTCGTCGCGAATTTTCTCCACGGCGGCACTGCAATCCGCTCTCTCTAGACGATGCGAAGGTTATGCTTGATAGCGCGGGACAGCTGGTGTCTTGGAACAAACAAGGACTCCCTTTCTCGAGGGAGACCTTGAGTGTATTAGCTCTGTCTGTTGAAACAGAACAGCTTTAGCCTTCTTCGTCAGTTTCTATGTCGCCATCGATTAGGCCGGCGACATCGTCGTCTTCGCCCTCCTCTTCCTCAAGGAAGGTGTCATCGGCTTCACCGGCATCATCAATTTCGACGTCGTCGTCGATTTCGATGACCTCAACCTTATTCTCGCTCTCTTCGACTTCGGTGAGGGAAACGACTTCCGCCTCGTCTTTCTCGACCTCGGGTTCATCTTCCTCGGCCCGCGCCGCCACGCGCGCCAGAGGCGCGACATGGAAGACGGTCCCGCATTTAGGGCACAGAATCGGGTCCTTGTTGAAATCGTAAAATTTTGTCGCGCAGGACTGACATTGGCGCTTGGCGCCGAGTTCGGGTTTAGCCACGGTCCTTAGATCCTCGACATGAAGCAGCGTGGGAACGCCCGCTGGTGAAAGAAGCTCATCGGGCGCTCCGGTTAGTTGGCACGGTCGCCGCTGTCAAATGGGAAAATGCGCGCCGGGGCAGTTCCGCAGCGCCAAAAGCTTCTATGGCGGTCCGATTCGCCCATTGCCATTCGCCGCAAGGCTTGGCATATCGGTATCCGCGCGGGTGTAGCTCAATGGTAGAGCAGCAGCCTTCCAAGCTGAATACGAGGGTTCGATTCCCTTCACCCGCTCCAAACCTCATCATCTCGTTTTATCCTTTGAGGCGCGCATCGCCGCGAGCAGGGCGTCGCCCAGCGCGCCGCCGGCCGCTGCCCGGGCGTTCCCGCCAGTTTCGCGCCGTTGCTCCGGCGCTGCTCCGCGCGAGGCTCCGGACGTGTGGCGGGAGGAGCCTTGAGCAGAGCGAATTTCCTTGGAGCTGGTGGGCTGAACCTCGTCATCCAGCCGCAGGGTCAAAGCGATTCGTTTGCGCTGCGCATCCACTTCCAGCACTTTTACCCGAACAATGTCGCCGGGCTTGGCGACGCTACGCGGATCTTTGACAAAAGTCTTGGACATGGCTGAGATATGCACAAGCCCGTCCTGATGCACGCCGACATCCACAAAAGCGCCGAAAGCTGCGACATTGGTGACGACCCCTTCCAGAATCATTCCCGGCTTCAGGTCGGTGATCTTCTCGACGCCCTCTTGAAAGGTCGCCGTCTTGAACGCTGGGCGCGGATCCCGGCCCGGCTTTTCCAGTTCGGCAATCACGTCTGTCACCGTCGGCAGCCCGAATGTCTCGTCCACGAATTGCGCGGGCTTGAGAGTGCGCAGGGTCGTGGAATCGCCGATGAGCGACCTGATGTCGGTCTTCGCCGTCGCCAGAATGCGCCGTACCAGAGGATAGGCTTCCGGGTGGACGCCGGAACGGTCGAGCGGATCGTCGCCGTCGATCACCCGCAGGAAGCCCGCACTCTGTTCGAAAGCCTTGGGGCCGAGGCGCGGAACCACCTTGAGCGCTGCGCGGTTGCGGAACGGCCCGTTCGCGTCCCGATGGGCGACGATATTGCCCGCAAGCAGTTCTCCCACGCCGGAAACGCGGGCCAGCAGCGGCGCCGAGGCGGTATTCACGTCCACCCCCACCGCATTGACGCAATCCTCCACAACGGCGTCCAGGGAGCGCGACAGCCTGGTTTCTGAGATGTCATGCTGATACTGGCCTACGCCAATGGATTTGGGGTCGATCTTCACCAGTTCAGCGAGTGGGTCCTGCAGGCGCCGGGCAATGGACGCCGCGCCGCGCAGGGAGACGTCGAGATCGGGCAATTCGCGCGAAGCGTATTCGGAAGCTGAATAAACTGAAGCGCCCGCCTCGGAAACTACGATCTTGGTCAGCTTGAGTTCGGGATTTTTGGCTATAAGCTCCCCGGCGAGTTTGTCGGTCTCTCGCGAAGCTGTGCCATTGCCGATGGCGATCAATTCGACCTGATGTTCCCGCGTCAGTTTAGCCAGTACCCGTCAGAGCTTCATCCCAGCGGCGTTGGGGCTCATGCGGGTAGATGGCGGTCGTCGCGACGATCTTGCCGGTCTTGTCGACGACGGCGACCTTCACTCCAGTACGAAATCCGGGGTCGAGCCCAAGTGTAGCCCGCGCCCCGGCGGGCGCCGCGAGCAGAAGATCGCGCAGATTGCCGGCGAAGACTTTGATCGCCTCGTCTTCCGCCAGCCGAAACAGCTTGGCGCGCGCGTCCACGGCGAGGTGCAGCTCGATCTTGGTGCGCCACGCCCACCGGACGGTTTCGGCGAGCCAGCGGTCGCCGGGACGGCCGCGATCCTCTATTCCAAAGCGCCGCGCTATGCGGCTCTCGTAACCTGCGGCGCCCGGTTCCTGCTCGGGAGTCATCTCCAGATCGAGGAATTCTTCCTTCTCGCCGCGAAAAAGCGCCAATATCCGGTGCGACGGAAGTTTGGTCAGTGGCTCCGAAAAATCGAAATAGTCCGAGAACTTCGCGCCCGCCGTTTCCTTCCCCTCGCGAACTTTCGACTTCAGTGCGCCCTGAGACCAGAATAGGTCGCGCAGCTGGCCAATCAAATCAGCGTCTTCGGCGAAGCGTTCTACCAGGATGGATCGCGCGCCTTCCAGCGCCGCCTCGACCGTGGCGACATTTTTGTCAGCGACGACGAATGGCGCCGCCTGCGCTTTTGGATCATTCTGCGGTTCTGCCAGAAGTGCGGCGGCGAGCGGCGCCAGACCCGCTTCGATCGCTATCTGCGCCTTGGTGCGCCGCTTGGGCTTGAAGGGGAGATATATGTCCTCCAGCCGAGCCTTGTTGTCTGCCTCATTGATGGTTGCGCGCAAGGCGTCTGTGAGCTTGCCTTGGGAATCGATCGACTCCAGAATCGCCTTGCGGCGCTCATCGAGTTCGCGAAGGTATCGTAATCGCTCTTCGAGCTTGCGTAATTGAATGTCGTCGAGCGTGCCCGTCGCCTCTTTGCGGTAGCGGGCGATAAAGGGCACTGTCGATCCGCCATCGAGCAAGGCTACGGCGGCTTCCACCTGCCAGGATTTGGCGGCGAGCTCCGCGCTGATGCGTTCGACGATTGTGGTCATGCGTTCATCCCGATTCGAAAGCAGAGGCGGCTTTTAACGCCTGCGCCCGCGTAACGTCAAAACGCTAGTAGTGAACTTCAGCATATTCGCTTGTCAAAGCATCACCTGCCTTGGAGCGCAATTTTCTGCGCAATTTTTGCATCATTACTGCAACATGTACGAAAGTCCGTAGCGGTTCATTGAACTCGCGTTCCTCTGGCGCCAAAAGCGCGCGCTAAAGTTTATGCGAGCCGTCGCCGCGACGGTTCCTGACGCAGTTCTTCAGTCGGCTCATGCGCAAAGGGCGAAACGAGACGCACACGTTGGCCCAAATAAGTGTCGACCTGGATCATGGTCGACTCGATGATATCGCAACGGTCGGCGAGATTGCGATACCATTGCGCAGTCCAGTCGACAGTCTCCGCGAAATCGAGCAAAGGCGCCCAACCCAAAACTTCACGGGCCTTGGCGGTGTCGAGACGCAAAAGATTGGCTTCGTGCGGATGTTCTCCCTTATCATGCGACCAGCGGGCGTTCTGGTCAAAGGCTTCAATGAAACGCGTCACCAGCGCCTCCACGCTTTGCTCGCTTGCGGCGCCGGGACCGAAGTTCCAGCCGCCGTCGATTCGGGCGGGATCGGTCATCGCGGCTTCGATTAACATCAGATAGCCTGTGAGGGGCTCCAGCACATGCTGCCAGGGCCGCACCGCCGCCGGATTGCGGATGTGTAACCCGCGACCCGCATTGAAGGCGCGAAATGCGTCGGGAACAATTCTATCCGCCGCGAAATCGCCGCCGCCGATCACATTGCCGGCGCGCGCGGAGATGATCTTGACGCTCCCCGCTTTTGAAAAGTAGCTGTCGCGAAAGGCGCTGGCGACGAGTTCCGCGCATGCCTTGCTATTGGAATAAGGGTCATGCCCCCCTAAGGCGTCGGTCTCGCGATAGCCCCACACCCAGTCTTTATTCTCGTAGCACTTGTCGGTGGTCACGATGAGAACGGCGCGAACGCTTGGCGCGGCTCTCACGGCCTCCAGCACGTTGACCGTGCCCATCACGTTCGTTGCGTAGGTGTTCACGGGATCGTCATAAGCGGCGCGCACAAGCGGCTGCGCCGCCATGTGAACCACGATCTCCGGCGCCACGGCCGTCATCGCCGTGCGCAGATGATCAAGATCCCGGATGTCGCCGCGAATATCGTCGATATATTCGCCGACCCGCGCGAGATCGAACAGATTGGGCGCGCTGGGGGGCTCCAGCGCATAGCCCGTCGCGCGCGCATTGAGGCGCGCCAGCATCAGGGACAGCCAGGATCCCTTGAAGCCTGTGTGACCTGTGATGAAGACGCGTCTCCCGCGCCAGAATGCTGAAGAAATCACCAGATTTTCCACTTCGCTTGGCCGGATGTCCATTGGTCTTCGAGGTAGATTTTGTCACGCAGCGTGTCCATCGGATACCAAAAGCCGTCGTGCACGAAGGCTCGCAGTTCGTTCCTGGCCGCAAGCTCATTGAGCGGACCCCGTTCCCAGATTACGGAGTCGCCTTCGATCAGGTCGCCAACCTTGGGCGAGAGCAGAAAGAACCCGCCATTGGCCCAGCCGCTTTCTGCGACGGGCTTCTCGGCAAAGGAGGTCACGCGGTCGTCGTCCAGCGACATGGCGCCAAAGCGCATTGCAGGACGCACGGCGGCGACGGTGGCGAGTTTGCCGTGGGACTTATGGAAGGCCAGTTCAGCTGTCAGGTCGATGTTGGAAACGCCATCGCCATAGGTGAGTGCGAAGACTTCCTCATCGGCGACATGCTCTATGACTCGTTTAAGTCGTCCACCTGTTTGCGTATTGTCGCCGGTATCGACCAGGGTGACGCGCCAGGGCTCCGCGTGTTCGCGGTGAACCTCCATTGCGCGCGTGCGCATATCAAAGGTCACGTCCGACATGTGAAGAAAATAATTCGAAAAAAACTCCTTGATGTAATAACCCTTGTAGCCGAGGCACAGCACGAATTCGTTGAAGCCATGAGCAGAGTAGTTCTTCATGATGTGCCAAAGAATCGGCCTGCCCCCAATCTCGACCATGGGCTTGGGCCGCACCGACGTCTCTTCGGCGAGCCGCGTTCCAAGCCCGCCAGTGAGAATAACTACCTTCATCGTCTCGGTCTTTCGAACGCTGTTTGACAGAACAGGGTCGTTGCGTGGAATGGCGATGGCTTGCGCTGCGCTCCGAACAGGAAGGACGTGGCGCGAGGGCGGCTAAACCAATTCGTGTCAATGAATTATGAGCGCTAAGTGGTTAATGCTTCGCTTAATTGCGTTGCTCCAAGAGCGCATATCGTTAAGAAACATGACGAAGTTTGCAGGAAATCAGCGCGGCGCGAGCAGCGTCAATGCGGCGCCCGCGATGCAAAGAGCCGCGCCGGAGACGTCCCAACGATCTGGACGAGCGCCCTCCACAGCCCACAGCCAGAACAGCGAAAGGGCGATATAGACGCCCCCATAGGCTGCGAAGGCGCGCCCCGCAAAGGCGGAGTCGACGCGCGTTAGCAAAACAGCGAATAGCACAAGGCTGGCGAGCCCGGGCGCGACCCAAAGCACGGAACGCCCCAGCCTCAGCCAGATCCAAAAGCAAAAGCAGCCTGTGATTTCACAAAAGCCCGCCGCGACGAAATAGAAAAAGGTCATCATGCTCCGTCCATAAGGGGCGCGCGCCTAGGATTTTTTCACGAACTCGACGCGCAACACCAGACCTTTGACCTTGTTGGAGCGGCAATCGATTTCTTCGTCGTTGTCCGTCAGTCGAATATTCTTGATCATCGCACCGCGCTTGAGCGTGACCGAGGAGCCCTTCACCTTCAAATCCTTAATGAGTGTGACATTGTCGCCGTCTTTCAGCTCCGTCCCGTTGCTGTCCTTGACCATTGTTTCACTCTCCTGAAGCATTTGCGGTCGCCGCCGGGACGCAAAGCGCGTTTGAGCGACGTGGGGTGTGCATTCGTTAACAGCCCTCGTAAACGCGAATGGCCTTCCGCGTCCATCCCGCGACATGAATTCGTGATCTGCTTCGAACCAGGACAAGTTTGTGAACGCCGAATGGGCGTTGGAGAAGTATCATGCATCGTCGAGCGGTCGCCGACGCCGCATATAGAAACGCCGGCGCTCTAGCCAACTAATTGTGGTGAGAACAATTCGGCAACCCCAGCGCGCAATTGATTCGGGCGCGTAACGTTCACGATCAAGCCTGGAAATTAATGCGCCTCAGCCGGCCGCTCCGCCACGAACTTAACTATTGGCGTTCCGAAGGGGCCTGCCACCGCTCCGGAATCGAACAGCCGCTTAATCATTTGCGCAGCAATTTGCGGGCGAAAAATAAGTTTGGTCTTTGCTTGTCGCTATATTTTGCGGCTTTGAATTTTTTGCCCGCTGTATCTTGTCAGAACGAGACGAAAACAGCGGTGGAAATCCGATTCGTGCCGGCTGCGTTCACGCTTTCCTCCAAAGGTTACGCAAAGATCATTCGGGGGATGGAGATTGACAAGTGAACGTGGCGGGGTACCCGAAACGCCTACAGCCTTTTTCTGCACGCAATCATCCAAATCTATTTCTAGCGGTGATGAAGCGTTGGATAGCCATATCTGGGGGAACAGACGCGGATTCTTTCGGAGTCGGCGATTCGGGCGCGATTCGTTCGCAGCTTGTTCGAAAAGTGAAATCGCTCCGGGGCCGAAGTTCCGTTATGAAACAGAGCCGTCCCGGCGTGTGGCGGCGGTTGGCGCGTTTCGTCGACAACACGCATCCTATATGCTGCGGCTTCGAGGTTGCGGGTGACAGAGCAGGCAGAACGGCGGGGAGTAGAGTTGGAGACCATGCAGGACCTGCTCGGGCCGCCGTCTTCAATGCGACCGCCGAGTGGAGGTCGCGCTGCTGCGCGCATCGCTGGCGTCTGCGCGGTGTTGGGGCCGACGAACACGGGCAAGACCCACCACGCCATCGAGCGGATGCTTTCCTTTCCTACCGGCATGATCGGCCTGCCGCTTAGACTGCTCGCGCGCGAAGTCTACAACCGGGTGGTTCAAAGGGTCGGCGCTGAACATGTCGCGCTGGTCACCGGCGAAGAGAAGATCAAGCCAAACGCTCCTCGTTACTGGATCGCCACAGTCGAGGCGATGCCGCGCGATGTTGATGTCGATTTCATCGGCATTGACGAAGTACAGCTCGCAGCCGATCTTGATCGCGGCCATGTGTTCACCGACCGCTTGCTGCGCTGGCGTGGTCGTCAGGAAACGCTGCTGATTGGCGCAGACACCATGGCGTCTCTGATCGAAAGGTTCATGCCGGGCGCTCCGATATTCGCTCGCCCGCGCCTTTCCCGCCTGACCTACGCAGGCGAACGAAAAATAGCCCGCCTGCCACCGCGCAGCGCCATTGTCGCCTTTTCCGCCGAGGAAGTCTACGCCATAGCGGAATGGATCAAGCGCCAGAAGGGCGGCGCGGCGGTCGTGATCGGGGCGCTCAGCCCCAAAACGCGCAACGCTCAGGTGGATCTCTATCAAAATGGGGATGTCGACTTCATCGTGGCCACCGACGCCATTGGCATGGGCCTGAATCTCGACGTCGATCACATCGCCTTCGCTTCCGACCGTAAATTCGACGGTTGGCGGTTTCGGCGGCTGACAAGCGCCGAGTTCGGCCAGATCGCCGGACGCGCGGGGCGACACATGAACGACGGAACCTTTGGGAGCACGGCGCGCTGTCCGCAGTTCGACGAGGATCTGGTCGAGGCTCTGGAGGAGCATCATTTCGAACCCGTCACGACATTGCAGTGGCGCAATCCGGACCTGGATTTTTCCTCGCTCAAGGCGTTGTCGGCCTCTCTGGAGTTGACGCCCAACAACCCCTGCCTGGCTCGCGCGCCGGTGCAGGAGGATCAACTCGCGCTGGAAGCTTTGCTGCGCGACGAGCAAATTTGCCGCAACGCCAAAACCCCCGCGGATGTGGCTAGGCTGTGGGAGGCTTGCCAGATTCCCGATTACCGCAAATCCTCACCGGCGGCCCACGCTGAACTGGCGGCGACGATTTTTGGCTTTATCGTCCGGCGAGGCAGGATCCCGGACGATTGGATGGCCCGTCAGCTGGCGGCCATCAATAAAGTCGACGGCGATATCTCTACCCTTGCCAATCGCCTTGCGCAGGTGCGAACATGGAGCTTTGTGGCCAACCGTTCTGGCTGGCTCGAAAATTCCAGCCATTGGCAGAGCGTCGCGCGTCAGGTAGAGGACAGTATATCCGACGCGCTTCATGAACGTCTCACCCAGCGCTTCGTCGATCGCCGCACCAGCGTGCTGATGCGCCGTCTCAGAGAGAATGCAATGCTCGAAGCCGAAATTACCGCCGCCGGCGACGTTGTTGTCGAAGGTCAGCATGTGGGATCCTTGCAAGGATTTCGCTTTACCGCCGACCCCGGCGCCGCGGGAGAAGCGGCCAAGGCGTTGAACGCCGCAGCGCAAAAAGCGCTGGCCGGCGAATTCGACGCCCGGGCCACCCGTGTTTTTGACGCGGTGGACGAGGCCTTTGTGCTGGGCAATGACGGAACCATCCGGTGGCTTGGCGAGCCGGTAGGCAAGATCGCGCAGGGGCCGGGGATTCTGACGCCAACAGTGCATGTGCTCGCGGACGAGCAGCTCACCGGCGCGGTTCTCGACAAGGTCAAGCAGCGTCTGGAGCTCTGGCTATCCCAGCGCATCAAAAAACTGCTCGGGCCACTCGAACAGCTCGAGGCGGGCGAGGGCCTTGCCGGCGCCGTACGCGGTGTCGCGTTTCAGATCGCCGAGGAACTCGGCGTTCTGGAGCGAAGCCGTGTCGCCAAGGAAGTGAAGAATTTCTCTCAGGAGGAACGCGCCGCGCTGCGCAAGCTGGGCGTTCGCTTTGGGGCTTACCACCTTTACTTGCCCCTGCTGCTCAAGCCGGCTCCACGCGCGCTCGCGGCGCTGCTTTGGGCGCTGCGCCACGGCGGGCTGGACGGCGTCAAAGGTCTCGAAGAGGCTCCGCATCTGGCTGCGTCCGGCAGAACCTCCTTCGCCGCCGATCCCACTATCGCCAAGGGTTTTTACCGCGCCGCGGGTTACCGCGTGTGCGGAGAGCGGGTCGTTCGCGTCGATATTCTGGAGCGGCTTGCTGACCTTATTCGCCCCGCAATCGCCTATAAGCCGGGCGCCAGCGTTGGAGAGCCGCCCATCGGCGCGGCGGACGGCGACGGATTTGTGATCTCGGTCGCCATGACTTCGCTTACCGGTTGCGCTGGCGAAGCCTTTTCGTCGATTCTCCGTTCGCTCGGCTATGTCAGCGCGCAAAGACCAGGGCCGGCGATCACCGTTCCAATAATTCCCGCCGCCGCTACCCAGCCGATCTTCGCCGCTCCTTTTGCGGACGACAGCGCGAATGTGCAGGTTGAAACGCCCGCAGAAGCTCCCGAAGCCGCTGTGGAGCCGGTCGATACCAGCTCATCCGGAAGCGTCGCCGAAGTCGCTCCAACCATCGAATCTGCTGACACTCCGACAGCGGCTCCGACGGAAGCCGAGGCTGCTCCATCCCCCGTTATGGAGGCGTCCGAGATTTCGGACGATGCGTCGATCGCGCCCGAGTCACCCGAACCAGCGGCTCCGCAGATGATTGAAGTCTGGTCTCCGCAGCGCCATGCCGCTTCGGCGCCGCGCCGGCATGAAGGCGGTAATCGCAGGACGCCTCGCGCCGAAGCGGCCACCGGAGCGCCGCATCCTGCTCACGCTCAAGGCGATCAACCGCAGGCCGAAGGTCGGCAGGGCGCGCGTCCGCAGGACGAACGCCCGAAGGGAAATCGTCCGCGCCCCGACGCGCCAAAAGGCGGTTTCCGTTCTGGCGGCCAGCCGGGGCAGGGGCAGCGTGGAGAGCAGCGCGCGAACGGACGCGGCGAGAACCGTGGACAGAGGGACGACAGCCGCCGCAGCAGCCGGCCAGGCGGTTCTTTTTCTTCGCCCGAGAAGCGCGACCGTCAGCCTGATCCCGATTCGCCCTTCGCCAAGCTGCTTGCGTTAAAGGCCGAACTGGAGAAGAAAGGCAAGAACTGACGCGTCAGAGTTGGCGGTTTTTCTGGTTTTGAGAGAGCCGCGGGAGTGCAATTCCGCAAAAGCGGCGCCGCCTCTGCGACAGAGAACGGCGGTCGCCCGAGCCCCATGACAGTTGGTTCGGGCTGAATGTTTTGCCCCAAGTTCCAATTGAAAGGCGGCTTATGACCAAAATCCTCCCGGTTATCATGTGCGGCGGGGCCGGAACCCGGGTTTGGCCCGAATCCCGAGACACATTTCCCAAGCAGTTTATCCCCTTGGTCGGGGAACGCTCGACCTTCCAGTCGACGATGCAGATGCTCGCCGATCCAGCTTTCGAGCAGCCGGTTGTCATTTCCAATGTCGACTATCGTTTCATGATCACAGACCAGTTGCGCGAAATTGGCGCGCAGGCGGACATTGTGCTTGAGCCTTCGCGGCGCGACTCCGGCCCGGCCGTCGCGGTTGCGGCGGGGCTGGCGGCCCGGCGTTCTCCGGACACGATCGTCGTCGTTCTGGCCGCGGACCATGTGGTGCAGGACCAGCCCGGGCTGGTGGATCTGTGCAAGAAGGCGGCTGCGGCCGCGAAGGAGGGTTACATCGTAACCTTGGGAGTCAAGCCTGACGCGCCGGCGACCGGCTATGGCTATCTGCGCGCCGGCGAGCCCTTGCACAAGGGCGGCGACGTGCTGAAGCTGGAAGCCTTCGTGGAAAAGCCAGACCGCGCAACCGCGCAAAGCTATGTCGACGCTGGCTATTTCTGGAACAGCGGCAATTTCATTTTCCGCGCCGACGTGATGCAGGCGGAGATCGCCAAATTCGAGCCGGCGATTTTCGCCGCGGTCGAAGCGGCGATCGACGCAGCCAAGACGGATCTGGGCTTTCTGGTTCTGGACGCCGCAGCTTTCGAGCAGGCGCCAAAAAAATCTATCGACTACGCCGTGATGGAGCGAACCGAGCAGGCGGCTCTGATTCCCGCCGACATCGGCTGGTCGGACGTCGGCAACTGGCGCGCGGTCTGGGAACTGTCCGACCGAGACGCGCACGGCAATTCTGTTCGCGGCAATGGCGTGGTGATGGACGCCTCAAATGTGCATGTGCGCTCGGACGAGACGCTCACCACCGTTGTCGGCGTCGACGACATCATCGTCGTGACGACGCAGGACGCGGTGCTGGTTCTGCACCAGGAGCATGGCGACAAGGTCAAGCAGCTTGTGGCGCAGCTCAAACGGGAAAATCGCCGCGAGGCCGGCGAGCACAAGCGGATTTTCCGCCCCTGGGGTTATTACCAGTCGGTGGACGCCGGAGCGCGCTACCAGGTCAAGCGCATCGTGGTAAAGCCGGGCGAGCGCCTGTCGCTGCAAAAGCATTTTCATCGCGCCGAGCACTGGATCGTGGTGAAAGGCACCGCCGAGGTCGGTCGCGACGAAGAAGTGCATCTTGTGCATGAGAACGAGTCGATCTATCTCCCCATCGGCTGCAAGCACCGTCTGACCAACCCCGGCAGGATCGACCTTGAGCTGATCGAGGTGCAGACCGGGTCCTATCTTGGCGAGGACGATATTGTCCGTTTCCAGGATGCCTATAATCGAGGCTAGGGCTTTGCCCTCGCAGGAAACAGGCTTGTCGCGGGTCGTCGTCAAAATCTGCGGTTTATCTACGGCTTCGACGCTGGAGGCGGCTGTCCGTGCGGGCGCCGACATGGCGGGCTTCGTTTTTTTTGAGAAGAGCCCGCGCCATATCAGCCTTGATACGGCGCGCGATCTGGGCGCGCTAACGCGGGGCCGAATCAAAAAGGTCGCCCTGACGGTAGACGCAGACGACGCGGAAATCGGGGCGATTGTCGCGGCTCTGGAGCCGGAGCTTTTGCAATTGCATGGATCGGAGACGCCGGAGCGGGTGAATCAAGTTAAGGCTCGATTTGGTCTTCCGGTCATCAAGGCCGTTGGCGTATCGAGCGTGGAGGACGTCGCAGGTTCAAGCGCCTATGCCGCCGCCGATATTATTCTTTTCGACGCCAAGCCTGCTCAAGACGCAAGCGTTCCCGGCGGGGCGGGCGTGTCCTTTGATTGGCGTTTGCTGCGCAACATCAGTGCAGCAAACTGGATGCTTTCGGGCGGACTCGACGCCGACAATCTCTGTCAGGCTCTGAACCTCACTAACGCGCCGGGCGTGGACGTCTCTTCCGGCGTCGAGACCGTCAGAGGCGTAAAGGATGAAGCGCGCATTGCCGCCTTCGTTGCGGCGGCGCGGAAAAACTCTAGCCAGCGTAGCAATTGGGAAACGTCGCAATGAAGTTCGATTGGGCTTGGGGCTAGGTTTGGCTGTCGAGCGCCTTCTGCGCTTTCATCCCGTGCTTCAAAGGTTTAAAAGACGCGCAAATCTCTTTCCTGCGAGGATCGACCGTTGAACAGCCAAGCGCCCAATTCCTTCCGCAATGGTCCCGACGAGAATGGCCGCTTCGGCATTTTCGGCGGACGTTTCGTCGCCGAGACTTTGATGCCTCTGGTGCTCGATCTGGAGCGCGCATATGGCGAGGCCAAGGCCGATCCGGCTTTTCACGCTGAATTGCAGAGTCTGCACAAGCATTATGTCGGGCGCCCGAGCCCGCTCTATTTCGCCGAACGTATCACCGAGCATCTGCGTGAGCAGGCTGGCGAGGGCATGGGCGCCAAGGTCTATTTCAAGCGTGACGAGCTCAATCATACCGGCGCCCACAAGATCAACAATGTGCTCGGCCAGATTCTGCTGGCGCGACGCATGGGTAAGAAGCGCATCATCGCCGAGACCGGCGCCGGCCAGCATGGCGTCGCCACGGCCACAGCCTGCGCGCGGTTTGGCTTGCAATGCGTGGTCTATATGGGCGCGGTCGACGTCGAGCGGCAGAAGCCCAATGTGTTTCGGATGAAGATGCTGGGGGCCGAGGTGATCCCGGTGCAGTCCGGCGCACGCACTTTAAAGGACGCGATGAACGAGGCGCTGCGCGACTGGGTCACCAATGTCGCCGACACATTCTACTGCATTGGCACTGCCGCGGGTCCGCATCCCTATCCCGCGATGGTGCGCGATTTTCAGTCGATCATCGGCAATGAAACGCGCGTCCAGATTCAGGAGATGGAAGGTCGGCTGCCGGATTCGCTGGTCGCTTGCATCGGCGGCGGCTCCAACGCGATCGGGCTGTTTCACCCCTTCCTCGACGATGCCGGCATAGAGATTTACGGCGTCGAGGCGGCAGGTCACGGCGTTCATGTGCCCAATGGCCACGCCGCGTCGCTGACCGGCGGCCGGCCCGGCGTGTTGCATGGCAACCGCACCTATCTGCTGATGGACGACGACGGCCAGATTCTGGAAGGCCATTCGATTTCGGCGGGGCTGGACTATCCCGGCATCGGCCCGGAACATAGCTGGCTGCACGAGTCCGGCCGGGTCACCTATCTCAACGCAACCGACAAGGAGGCGCTCGACGCCTTCCGACTTTGCTCGAAGCTCGAGGGCATCATCCCCGCGCTGGAACCCGCCCACGCGCTGGCCAAAGTGCTGCAACTGGCGCCGCAAAAGCCGCAGAATCACCTAATGGTGATGAATTTGTGCGGCCGCGGCGACAAGGATATTTTTACGGTCGCGGAGATTTCGGGCGGGATGTGAGGGCAGGGCGTTCCTTCTCCAGCTTCCAGGAGAAGGTGGCCTGGCGCCGGCGGGTCGCATAAAAAAGCCTCTCAAGCGCCCCGAAATGAGCGGCCATCGAGAGAGGCGGAATCGTCGGAAGATTAGTTATATTTGCGAGACCTTCGGCTTGGTTCCCGTCGCGGCGGGCTTCCCCACCGGCGGAAGGTCCGGAGCTTTCAGGCTTTCCCAGCCGCCCTTGGGCGGCGTCACGTCATTGGCTTCGCGTTTAGGCTGGCGCGGCTTGAAGCCATCGACCAGCGCCTTGGCGGCCGCCAGTTCCTTGGAGTCGAGGCGGGCGCCGACTTCGTCGCGCTTCTTTGCGGCGTCGGTATCGCCCTGATCGGCGGCGACCGCGAACCACAGATAGGATTGCGTCATGCTCTGGCCGACGCCCAGACCGCGCGCATAAAGGATCGCGAGGTTATACTGGCTGTCGCGCACGCCGAACTCCGCCGCCTTGCGGAACCAGTCCGAGGCGAGGCCGTAATCCGGCTTGCCGTCGTTGCCCTCGGCCGCCAGCACCGCGAGATTGTGCATGGCTCTGGCGTTGCCGGCCTCGGCCGCCTGTTGATAAAGCTTGCGGGCGCGGGCGTAGTCACGGTCGACGCCTATCCCCTTCTCGTAATAGGAACCGAGCCGGTATTGCGCCGGGGCCAGGCCCTGTTCGGCGGCTTTTTCGAACCACTGCGCGGCGGTCTTGTTGTCGCGAGCGACGCCCCGTCCGTCCGCGTAACGCGCGCCAAGCTCATATTGCGCGGTGGCGTCGCCGCCGGCGGCCAGCGCCTTGATAGCCGCCGCGGTCTCCTGCGGAGAGCGGCCGATGGCGCCCACCGGCATGTTGTCGACTTGCTCCCCAGTGGCGGATTTTCCCGGCGCATGAGGCGCCATGGTGGGACCGCCGCCAGCGGGGCCGATCGGCTGAAGGCCAAGAGTAGGCGACTGAGTTGCGTTGGGGACTCCTGCGCCTCCCGCCGGGGCAGCCTGTTTTGGCGCCGCGAGCTTGGGGAGCGGCGCGATCGGCGACAGCCCGCTCTTCTGCGGCGCTGGCGCAGAATCCGGCTGCGTGGGCGTGTTGTCGGCTTGGGGCATCGCCAGTTGCTCGGTCGCGCCCTGCGGCTCCCCGATCGGACGCGCGTCGCCCGTTTCTTCATGCTTGGGAACGCCGCCAGACAGATTGACGTAATGAGCCATCTGATAGGCGCCGACAATCATCACCAGGGCGGTCAGACCCAGCAAAATCGGCCGCTTGCGCGCCATAATCGTCGAGCCGACGTTCGCCAGCGCCGCGCTGCCTTCCTTCGCGACCTCACGGGGGCTTTGACGCTTCACCTTGCGCGCGGCTTCTTCTGCGTCCGCCTGCGCTGCGACCTGTTGGGCGGCGCGGCGAGCGGCGGCGATGAAGGCCGACTGCGTAGTTTCGTTTCGAGCGACCTGAGGCGCCGCATGTCCAAGCGCGCCAAGATCCAGATCGTCGATCTCGCGGCTCCGGCGCGCTTGCGGCGCCGCAGGCTGCTTGTCGAGAGCGTCCAGAACGGGCTCCATGATTCTTGGGCGCGTCGCCTGGCGGGCAGGTTCTGGAGCTGTGGGGCGCGACTCAATCTTACGCTCGGCGTCGGCCTGGGCGACATTGCGAACTGGCGGCGTGCTGCGAATTTCAGTCAGCTCATCTTCGAACACCGCGAGACGATCAACGACGCGCTCCAGGGTTTCATGGACAGCGGACAGAGTTTCGTGAGTGCGGGCGCCGCTTTCGTCCTGAATGCGACGAATGTCGTCGATTTCTTTTTTTACCGCCGGGTTGAAGGCCCCCGGCATGCTCGCCGCCTGGCGCAAGACATCGAGCGTGGCGCGGCGTACGGCCGCTTCGGCGGCGTCGGTAGCCTCGGCGCGCGTGTCATCGATACGCGCGAAAAGATCGGCGATCTTCGACTCGATCGAAGCGAGCGCTGCGCCATTGCCGTCGGTGCGGTCGAGGCGTTGCGACAACTGCTTGATCTGGCTTTCCAGCGAATTGAGAACGCTGGGATCGGCAGCCGGGTCGAGCGCGCTGTTCATGTTGCGCGACAGCTGCTCGACGAGATCAGTCAACTGCGTTTTGTTGATTTCGTTTCGCGACCGCGCGCCTTCCTCGATGCGCGCCGCAAGTGCGTTGTGCATGAAGTCGATGCGGTCGGAAATCTCGTTCAGCTGCAGTTGTGGCACAGGCTGAGTAAGCAGTTCCTCGATCTTTGCGCTGGAGGGATAATCTCCCAGCCTGTCGAGCTTCCTCGACAACTGTTCGACCTGATGCTCAAGCTGTTCGATATCGCGGCGGCCCGCCCCGGGCTCAAGAGTGGCGTCAATGCGATCGCCGAGCCGACGCACGAGATCTTCGATATGTCCAAGATCGACGCCGCTTTGAGCGAATCCGTCCTGCTCAAAGCGACCGATCAGCGTCTTGCCGATATTGTCGATGCGTTGAGCGAGTTCCTTGAAGTGCCCCTCGTGGCCGGGGCTGGCCAGCAGGCTTTCGATGCGGGCGATAGACTGCGCGGCGGCCGGATCATGGAAGCGCGCTTCCAGCTTTTCGATCTTGCGGCCCAATTCGTCGAAGGCGGGATTGTGCGCCTTGGCGTCGAGCGCGGAATCGATTTTTTTGGCGAGGGACGCCACTAAATTCTCGAGCGGGCCCGTGTTCGCCGGTTGCTGCGCCGCGACGCCGCGATCAATGCGCTGCGCGAGCGACTTGTGCATGTTGTCGATGCGCGCGTCGAGGTCGTCAAAGCGTTTGGCGCCGCTTTTGGAGAGGACTTCGTCAAGCTTGCCGGACAAATGCTCCAGACGGTGGTTGAAGGTCTGGAAGCCGCTGCCGGTCTCGGTCGCAACGATAGAGCGGATCGCCTTGACGACCTCGCCGATTTCCTTGCCGGAGCCCGTCGCCGCGGCGATGGTGGACAGTCCGTCGACGCGCTGGGTCAGGTCGAACAGACGGGTTTCAAGTTTCTCCAGCGGCAAGGGCCGCGAAGCGAGTGCGCTGAGAAGTTCTTTGATTTCGGCGGTCTGGCGGCCTAGCTGGCTTAACGCCGTTGCGTCGGCGTCGCTGGGCGTGCGTATCTCCTCGAGCCTGCGCGCGATCGCATGCACATCTGCATGCAGATTGCGCACGAGCGGAGCGGGATCGAGATCCTTCATCACCGCTCGCAATTCGCCAGCGATGCGTTCGGCCGGCGCCAGCGCGGCGTCGACGACGCCGCGATCGCGCTGCGCGTCGATGCGCTCCGCAAGGTCGCGCAATGCTGTTTCGATCGAGGTGGTGGAGGCGCGTGGCGCGAGATCGCCAAGCGTGCGCGACAGACCCTCGATTTCCTCGCGAAGACCTTCAACCTCCCGAACAATGCGTTCCTGGCGGTCGGAGTTCTGGCCGATGTCGCTCTGCACCGCGGAGACCTGGCGCGACAATGTCCCCATCGAATCGCCAAGTTGGTCGAAGCGGCGAGCCACAACGGGATGTTCGGTTCTCGAAACTTCTTCGATCTGATGCGACAGAT
Source organism: uncultured Alphaproteobacteria bacterium (assembly GCA_963697595.1). Lineage (GTDB taxonomy): Bacteria > Pseudomonadota > Alphaproteobacteria > Rhizobiales > Beijerinckiaceae > Methylocystis. Next base: position 285,457 of record CAVOON010000003.1, read on the forward strand.
TTTCAACCTGACCGCTCAGCTGGCCAAAGCGGCGAGCGACGGCAGGATGTTCGCTGCGCGAGGTCTCGTCGATCTGACGCGCGAGCGACCCGACCGTCTCGCCCAACTGGTCAAAGCGACGGGCCACCGCAGGATGTTCGTTACGCGACGCCTCGTCGATTTGACGCGACAGCGTTCCGACCGTCTCCGTCAGTTGGTCGAAGCGACGTGCGACGGCGGGATGTTCGCTGCGGGAGGTTTCCTCGATCTGACGCGCGAGCGACCCGACCGTCTCGCCCAATTGGTCAAAGCGACGGGCCGCCGCTGGGTGTTCGTTATGCGACGCCTCATGGATTTGGCGCGACAGCATTCCAACCGACTCCGTCAATTGATTGAATCGACGTGCGACAGCGGGATGCTCGTTTCGCGTCGTTTCATCTATCTGATGCGACAATGCTCCCACCGTTTGCGCTAACTGTTCGAAGCGACGGGCCACCGCAGGATGTTCGTTATGTGACGCCTCGTCGATTTGACGCGTCAGTGTTTCGACCGTCTTCGTCAATTGATCGAAGCGACGTGCGACTGCAGGATGTTCGTGTCGCGATGTATCATCAATCTGGCGCGATAACGCCTCCACGGTCTGCGCCAATTCCTCAAAGCGACGAGCGACGACGGGATGCTCGATCCGCGACGCTTCCTCGATCTGGCGCGTCAGCGTCTGAACCTGATCGCTCAGTTGCTGGAACCGACGTGCGACGACGGGGTGTTCGTTGTGCGAAATCTCGTCGATCTGCCGCGTCAGCGCTTCTACCGTTTCCGTCAATTGGTCGAAGCGGCGCGCTACAGCCGGATGTTCGGTTCGGGCTGTCTCGTCGAGTTGGCGGGCGAGCGTTTCTACCTGATCGCTCAACTGGCCGAAGCGGCGCGCCGTTGAGGGATGTTCGTTTCTTGAGGACTCATAGATGTGAGTCGAGAGCGTCTCTACCGTGTCGTCCAATTGCTCGAAGCGACGCGCCACGGCCGGATGCTCCAGCCGCGATGCCTCTTCGATCTGGCGCGCCAGCGTCTCCACTGTCTGGCCCAATTGATCGAAACGACGTGCGATAGCCGGAGGTTCTATGCGTGATGTTTCTTCGATCTGGCGGCGCAGTTTTTCGACCTGCCGCATCAGCACCATCTGCTGATCCGAGCGATCGCCCACGCCGCTCTGCAACGCTTCAAGACGGCGCGTGACGGCGTCGACCGCGACGTGCACCTCCTCGAGGCGCTTCGCCGACAGCACTGCTTCCAGCGTAGAGGCCTCGCCTCGTTCCTGTCTGCGCGGGGGCGCAATTTCGCCTTCGTCAAGCGCGTGCTGGCGTCGGGTTATCTCGGCGATAGCTTCGGCGAGCGGGCGTTTTCCTCGCGGCGCCGGAGGCGGCTCCACGGCTTTGGATTCGTTTTTGGGCGCCTGCGATTCGGCGCGGCCCAAACTGCGTTCCATCGCAGCGGGACTGGCGCTCGCGTAAGCCGTCCGCTTGTTCTGCCGTTGCCCAGCGTCCGCGTCGAGCCGGGCGGCGATGTCCGCCAGGCGTTTGTCCAGACCGGAAAGCGCCTGTTCGAAGTCCGCGGTGCGATCTTCGCTAGAAAGACGGTCGATGCGCGATTCGAGACGCGCAAGAGCGTTGCGGATCGGCCGGGCATTCGGGGCTGGCTGAGCGATTTTGGACTCGATACGGCCCAGACGATCCATGAGGATGTCGAGCCCTTCGGTGTCTTTCTCGCGGCTTTGCGACCTGTTCTCGATAAGATCCGCGATGTTTTCCAGGGCTTGGGCGGTTTTGCGCTCGCTTTCGCTGGCGCGGCGCTCGAAGGCGGCCACGGCCTCGTCGAGAGCCTGCGGATCGAGCCTGCGCTGGCCGCTTTCGATCATTTCGGCGATGTTTTCCAGCGCCCTCGCGGTATGACGTTCGCTGGCGGCGACCCGTCGCGTCACTAGAGCCGCGGCGTTTTCGGCAATTTCATCGGGATCAATAGCGGGTTCGGCTCTCCGTGGAGCGTCGCGCCAGCGGCGCGGCTCAGGCTCCGGGTCCCGTTCACGAAAAGCGCGACTGGTCGATCGCGCCAGTCGACGCGTCACCAGGGCCAGACGATCCTCGTCGCGAGGATCAATATCCTCTTCGAAGCGATCCGCCGAGTCATCTTCTTTGTCTTCGTCAACATCGTACGCATCGTCGCGCCAGTCGTCGCGATCTCTTTCGGAACGGCGGGCAGCGGCGCGTCGCACCTGACGCGAATCTTGGCTCGAGCTCTTGAAGCTGCGGGAAAGCGCCTTGGTCATGTGGGCATCCGCCGGGTCCGACCCGTAAAAGGAGTTTGCGCTATAAACTGGGAGGACTGACGCCGGCGCGGGCGAATCGCGCCATACTCGCGACCTTCTATAGTCGCTGGACCGGACTTTCCGACAGTCAGGGTAAATAAGAAGTTAACAGGAGGCCGAATGAGCAGGCTGGCGTTCATAATTTAGCGGTTCCAGAGCGGCTTTGACCGAAGGCGGCGTCCGCCTCCCGGCCTGCCAACTGTTTCAACTCATTGAATACAAGGCTCTACGCTCGTCCTTCCGGCGAAGATCGCGAGGCCCGCGCCGGTCAAGGCGAAGGGCGAAGGATTTTTCCGGCGACTTCGCCTCTAGCGGAGACGAATCACTCTGATCGATAAAAAGCAGCGCGCGTCCGCATGAGCAAGTCGCCGGCAGGAAAAATCTCTGCGCGGGATCTTCAACCCCTTCCGAAATGAATAAGGCGGGTGAGCGCCGTGAATCCAAAGCGAACAAGCCCCAGAGACTTTTCACTTTTTTATGAGACAGGGGGGGGTCCCGAGCTCAACTATTGCGCCATCGCATGCGGCTCTCTAGCTAAGGCAAGGCACGACACTAAATAGACGGCGTAGCCGTCGCGCGGTCGGCCACGCGAGTTGATGGGTGGCCGCCACGCTCCTGGAGGGCGCAATGCCAATTTACAAGGCCCCGGTTGACGACGCAGTTTTCCTGCTGGACGAAGTTTTGGATTTTCAAAGTTACAGCCAGATTTCTGGATTTGGCGAGGTGACGGGTGATGTTCTGTCTCAAATTCTCGGCGAAGCGGCGAAACTTTCTGAAGAAGTCGCCCAGCCCTTGAATCAGTCGGGAGACAGAGTGGGCTGCACGCGCCTCGAAGACGGAAGCGTGACGACGCCGCCCGGCTTCAAAGAAGCTTATCGCGCGATCGCCGAAGGCGGCTGGATTGGACTGTCGGTCCCTGCGGAATATGACGGCCAGGGTCTGCCCTACACGCTAAGCGCGCTGACCAATGAATTCGCGTCGTCGGCAAATATGTCTCTGGCCATGTATTCGGGGCTCACTCAAGGCGCCTTGGCCGCATTGCTTCGACATGGCAGCGAAGAGCAAAAGCGCGACTATATCCCCAAGATGGCTTCGGGCGCATGGGCAGGCACCATGAACCTCACCGAGCCGCAATGCGGCACGGATCTCGGTCTGTTGACCACCAAGGCGACGCCGCGCGCCGACGGAAGCTATTCCGTCACTGGACAAAAAATATTCATCTCCTCCGGTGAGCATGACCTTGCGGAAAACATCATCCATCTGGTGCTCGCTCGCATTGAAGGCGCGCCCGCTGGCGTGAAGGGTATTTCGCTATTCATTGTTCCTAAATTCGATGTCTCCGCCGACGGAACGCTTGGTGCGCGCAACAATGTGTCGTGCGGCTCGATCGAACATAAAATGGGCATTCACGGCAATTCCACCTGCGTGATGAATTACGACGACGCCAGAGGTTATTTGGTCGGCCAACCGAACCGCGGCCTCAACGCCATGTTCGTCATGATGAACGAAGCGCGACTTGGCGTGGCGATCCAGGGGTTGGCGCTGTCGGAAGTTGCGTACCAGAACGCCGCGCAATACGCGCGCGACCGACTGCAGGGCCGAGCGATGTCCGGAGCGAAGAACCCGGGCAAGAGCGCCGACCCGATCATTGTCCATCCCGACGTTCGCCGCATGCTGCTGGAGATCCGGGCCTTCAATGAGGCAGCGCGCGGTCTGGCGCTCGGGGCTGCGCTCGATAGCGATGTCGTGCATCGCTCTCCCGACCCAGCGGCCCGCCAGGTCGCCGAAGATCGCTTGGGACTGCTGACGCCTGTGCTCAAAGGCATGTTTACCGACCTTGGTTTCGACAACGCTGTGAAGGCGATGCAGGTCTATGGCGGCCATGGCTACATCAGCGAGTGGGGCATGGAGCAGTTCGTGCGCGATGCGCGAATCACCATGATCTACGAGGGAGCCAACGGCATTCAGGCGTTGGATCTGGTGGGCCGCAAGCTGCCCAAGGATGGCGGCCGCGCCGCCATGGCCTATTTCAAGGAGATCGGCGGGTTTATCGCTGCCAGCGCCGGCGACGATCAGCTCAAGCCATTTCTGGATGGTTTGCAGGCCGGGCTTGGCGACTTGCAAAAGGCGACGGTGTGGCTGATGCAGAACGCCGTTGCCAAGCCCGACAATGCCGGCGCGGCTTCCTATGACTATATGCATCTCTTCGGACGCGTTGCGCTTGGCTATATGTGGGCGCGAATCGCCAAGGCCGCACTCGCCAAAGCGAAACGCGACACCTCTGTCGCCAAAGCGATGGAGGCCAAGCTGATCGCCGGCAGGTTCTTTGTCGAGCGGATGCTTCCGGAAACGTCACTGCGTCTGGCGCGCATTGTTTCGGGCGCCGAGACAATGATGTCGCTGGATGCGGATATGTTTTAAAGGCTTGGGCCGACGCCGATGCGAATCAATTTTGATCTGATCCGCTCGCTCATCGAGAAAGTAGAGAAGGATTGCCCTTTCGAGATTCAGCCTCAGCTTCCAATTCCCGATATAAGAGACGAGCCAAGTGAGACTTTTTCGGTGAGGATATCTACTCCAACGGGCGATGGAGAAGAATTTGTCCATTGGCAATGGATGCGCGAGGAGAAGTTGATCAAAGTTTCACGAGGCGGCGCGGATGGTTTCCAAAGCCACCGAGTTGAATGCTTGCTCTCGAGAGGGCATGAGTTTTTCGAACTCAGTCGCGACGAAGAGGCTTGGTGCCGAGCTAAGGATCAATGCGCAAGGGCGAACGCGAATACCTTAGCAATGCTCATGCTAGTTCTGCGAAAAGAAGCAAATGCACGTGTTACGCGCATTAAATGCGCTAGCCAAAAAGGGTGAGCCCCATGTCCGACGCTTATATCTTTGACGCCCTGCGCACGCCGCGCGGACGCGGCAAGGCGGATGGATCGCTGCACGAGGTGTCGACGCTCGGCCTCGCCGTCACAGCGCTGAAAGCCATCAAGACCCGCAACGGTCTCAAGGGGCCGGAGGTGGACGACGTCGTGCTTGGCTGTGTCGACCCGGTCGGGGAGGCGGGTGGCGATATCGCTCGCGCGAGCGCCCTCGCGGCCGGTTTTGGCGACACGGTGCCGGGCGTGCAGATCAACCGCTTTTGCGCCTCGGGCCTCGATTCGGTGAATTTCGCCGCCGCACAGATCATGTCCGGTCAACACGACCTGGCGATCGGCGGCGGTGTCGAAAGCATGAGCCGCGTCGGCATTGGCGCCTCCGGAGGCGCGTGGCCTGTCGATCCCGCTATCGCAATTCCTTCCTATTTCATGCCCCAGGGCGTCTCCGCAGATCTCATCGCCACAAAATACGGCTTCAACCGCGATCAGGTCGACGCCTACGCCGTGGAGTCACAAAAACGCGCCGCGCGCGCATGGGAAGAAGGACGTTTCGAACGCTCCATTGCGCCCGTGACGGATGTGAATGGCCTCACCATTCTGGATCGCGACGAACATATGCGTCCCGGCACCGACATGCAGTCGCTCGCCTCCCTGAAACCTTCGTTCACGATGATGGGAGAAATGGGTGGCTTCGACGCCGTGGCCATACAGGCCCATCCTGAACTCGAGAGCGTCATTCATGTGCATCATGCCGGCAATTCCTCAGGCATTGTGGATGGCGCGGCCGCGGTGCTCATTGGCTCAAAAGAGGCGGGCGAGCGCATCGGAGTCAAGCCGCGCGCGAAAATTCGCGCTTTCGCCAATATCGGTTCGGAGCCGGCAATGATGCTGACGGGGCCTGTCGATGTGACAAACAAGCTGCTGAAGCGCGCCAGGATGACGATCTCGGACATCGATCTTTTCGAAGTAAACGAAGCTTTCGCCGCCGTTGTCCTGCGCTACCTGCAAGCCTTTGAGCTTGATCCGGCCGAAGTCAACGTCAATGGCGGCGCCATCGCTCTCGGTCATCCGCTCGGCGCCACGGGCGCAATGCTGGCTGGAACGGCGCTCGACGAATTGGAGCGCAGCGGCAAGCAGGTGGCGTTGGTGACGTTGTGCATCGGCGCCGGCATGGGCACAGCGACCATCATCGAGCGCGTGTGACCCTTTAGGAATCTTCGCTCGACTTTTGTCCGGGCATTGGGAGCCTTCCATGAATCTCCATAACTTCCGCTTCGAAACCGGCGCCGACGGCGTTGCGCTGCTCACGTGGGACATGCCCGATCGTTCGATGAACGTCATCACTGAGGAGGTGATCGACGAACTGGGGCAAGCGGTCGAGACCGTGGCGAATGACGCTGCCATAAAGGGCTGCGTCATCGCTTCCGGCAAAAGCGCTTTTTCCGGCGGCGCGGACCTCTCCATGCTGCAACGGAGCGCGGCGACCTACGCCAAGGCGCGCAAAGAGCAGGGCGAGGAAGCGGCGACGAAGATGTTTTTCGAGGGCGCACGGCGTCTCTCTTTGCTGTATCGCCGGCTAGAAACCTGCGGCAAGCCCTTCGCTATCGCCATCAAAGGCTTGTGCCTCGGCGGCGCCTTCGAGCTTGCGCTGGCCTGTCATTACCGCGTGCTCGCCGACAACGATAAAACCAAAGTCGGCCTGCCGGAAATCAAGGTGGGCCTTTTTCCCGGCGGCGGCGGCACGCAGCGCATCGCGCGTTTGCTCCCGACAGGAGATGCCTTGCAGTTTCTCTTCAAGGGCGAGCAGATCAAAGCCAAGGTCGCCAAGGCGGCTGGCCTCGCGCATGAAATCGTTCCAGAAGCAGATATCGTGGAGCGCGCGCGCGCCTGGATCGTCGCCGGCGGCAAGGGGGTCGCGCCCTGGGATCAGAAGGAATTCAAGAATCCTTCCGGCAAGGTCTTCTCGCCGGGCGGCATGATGATATGGCCGCCGGCCAACGCCATTTATCGGCGGGAGACCATGGACAACTATCCCGCCGCGAAAGCCATTCTGCATTCGGTCTACGAGGGTCTGCAACTGCCCATGGACCAGGCGCTGAGGGTAGAAGCGCGCTGGTTCGCGCATATCCTGCGCTCGAAGGAAGCCGCGGCCATGATCCGCTCGCTGTTCCTTTCCAAGAACGAACTGGACAAAGGCGCGCATCGTCCCAAGGACGTCCCACCGACAAATCTAAAGAAGATTGGAATTCTCGGCGCCGGATTCATGGGCGCGGGCGTGGCTTATGTGAGCGCTGTGAACGGGCTCGACGTCGTTTTGATCGATCGCGATCAGGAAAGTGCAGATAAGGGCAAGGCGCACTGCGACCAGTTGATATCCGGCCAGATTTCGCGCGGTCGCGCCACCGCCGCGGACAAGGAGGCTTTACTGGCGCGGATCGAGGCGACGCCCGATTACGGTCGTTTGAAGGGTTGCGATCTGATCGTCGAAGCGGTGTTCGAGGATCGCGCAGTAAAGGCGGAGGCGACGAAGCGCGCGCAGGAGGTCGTGGGACCGGATGTGGTTTTCGCCTCCAACACCTCGACGCTGCCGATCACCTCGCTAGCTCAGACATCGCTGCGGCCAGATCATTTCATTGGCATCCATTTCTTCTCGCCGGTCGAGAAAATGCTTCTGGTCGAGATCATTCGCGGCAAGGAGACAGGCGATGTCGCGCTGGCGACCGCTCTCGACTTCGTGCGACTGCTGAAAAAAACTCCTATCGTTGTGAACGACACGCGTGGATTCTTCGCCAATCGCTGCGTGCTGAACTATGTGCGCGAGGGGCACATCATGTTGCTCGAAGGCGTGCCGCCGGCGATGATCGAAAACACGGCGCGCATGGCGGGCATGCCGGTGGGGCCGCTTGCGCTCAACGACGAAATCGCGCTCGATCTCGCCTGGAAGATTTTGCTTGCCGCCAAGAAAGACCTTGGCGACGCTGCCGCCGATCCCGCGCAGGAGCGCGTGCTGAGCTTCATGGTCGAACAGCACGGGCGCTTCGGACGCAAGAACAGCAAGGGTTTTTATGATTATCCGGCGGGCGGCAAGAAAACGCTCTGGCTTGGTCTCGCTGAGCTCGCAGAAAAGAAAATCGATCCCGATACGCTGGACGTCGCCGAATTGAAGCACCGCTTCCTTGTTGTGCAAGCGGTCGAAGCGGCGCGCACGATGGCGGAAAATGTCGTCACCGATCCGCGCGAGGCGGATGTCGGCTCAATTCTGGGCTTTGGCTTCGCGCCCTTCACGGGCGGCGCCCTGTCCTACATCGACGGCATGGGAACAAAAGCCTTTGTGACGCTCTGCGACGCGTTGACGGCCAAATATGGTCCGCGTTTCGCTCCACCTCCGCTGCTGCGCGATATGGCGGCGAGGGGAGAGACTTTTTACGGACGGTTTAGAACCGAAGCGCAGGCCGCCTGATCTCGGGCGGCGGCGCGCAGGCGCCGCCAACTCTTCTCGTGCAGTTAACGCCACGTCAACTCAGACGTCGCTGCGATCGTCCATTATTGGAATCTCAGCGCAAAACCGAAACAAAAGCCGTCCGAATCAGGAGCGGACGATTCGGCAGAGCGCCGCGTTGACAGATGATTGCCGCGAGGGTTTTTGCTGCGCATTCCGAACGAAACAAGTCCGCCCTTAAATCCGAAGAAAGCGACGATCAGCGATCTGCTTGATTGACAACTGCTTCTTGGCGTCATCGATCATGCCAAACCGCATCTCCTCGGCGTCGCGCCAGCCCTCTTTCCCGGCGCCTTTTCTGCCTGGCCCTCGTCTTTCGTTTTGAGCTTCCAAATTTCTGGAAATGGACCTTGGCGCGGTGCGGACGATCAGCGCGGCCACGCATCGCCTCCCTGTCAGGATATTCGCCGTAGCGATCAGCAAGCTGGGAAACGCCTGGATCTATCCAATTCTCGCGGCGGCGATTTTCTGGCAGTGAGACTGGCAGGATTCGCGGCGAATAATCTTGCTGGCGGCGCTCAACGCCGTGCTGATGCATGTTCTCTACCCGCTCATGAAAAAGCGATTCAAGCGTCTACGGCCGTTCAAGGTCGATCCGCGCCTTCCCTAGTTGTTGCCGACGCTCGATGAACATTCCTTCCCAAGCGGCCATGCGATGACGCTGACGGGCGTTCTTGCGCCCATCGTGATGCTGTGGCCCGCGGCGGCGCTTTCGGCGGTCACTATCCCAGCGATGTTTTTGCGGGGATCTGCCTTGGCCTTTGGCTGGGGACTCCGCTTTCGAACTACTTCTTGGCTCACTTTTAGGCTCAAATTGGTTCTGCGCGTCGTTTCGGGCGACGCTGAAGGCGATTTCCAAAGCGCCACAAGTTTTTAACATGCGAACGCCCCTCGCGGGAGGAGAGCGATTTTTACCATCGCTCGGCGCGGTTGATGTGCGGCTCCTGACAAGCGCCAATTCCGCCCCTATATAGATAGCCTTGGACTCAGCACTCCTCCGTTCGGCCGAGGGCCGAAGAAAGGCGACCATGTCGTGTGATTCGGCGGCCACGATAGCTCTGACTCCCGGCGGGACGGCGGTTCCCGCGAATGGGGCTCCAGGGGTGACCCATTGGAAGCTCGACAATGGCATGGAGGTCGTGGCTATACCCGACCACCGCAGCCCCGTCGTCACCCATATGGTCTGGTACAAAAATGGCTCGGCCGACGATCCTGTAGGCAAGTCCGGCATAGCCCACTTTCTCGAACATCTGATGTTCAAGGGCACCAAGCAGCATCCGCAGGGGGCTTTCTCGAATCTCGTCGCCGAACTTGGCGGGCAGGAGAACGCCTTCACCAGTTATGATTTTACGGCCTATTTCCAGCGCATCGGGAAGGAACATCTGGCGACCTTGATGCGCTTTGAGGCCGACCGCATGACCAATCTGCTGCTCACCGACGAAGTGGTCGGTCCGGAGCGCGAGGTCGTATTGGAGGAACGGCGCATGCGGGTCGATAATGACCCCAGCGCAGAGCTCGACGAGACCGTGCAGTCGACGCTTTTCGCTCACCATCCCTATGGCACGCCGATTATCGGCTGGAATCATGAGATCGAGAGTTTGTCGCGCGATGATGCTCTGAACTACTACAATCGCTTTTACACGCCCGAAAACGCCATTCTTGTCGTCGCCGGCGACGTCGACGCCGAGACGGTGGAGCGTCTCGCCAGAGACACCTACGGGAAGATAGCGGCTCGCTCTGAAGCGCCGACGCGGCTGCGTCCTCAGGAGCCGCCGGCCCGAGCGGAGCGGCGGGTGACTCTGGTCGATGAAAAAGTCGAGCAGCCGGCCCACGAGCGCGTTTTTGTGGTGCCGTCCTACACTACAGCCGCGCCCGGCGAGGCCGAGGCGCTTGATCTGCTCGCGCATATTTTGGGCGGTGGACCTGCGAGCGTCCTGTATGAAGCGCTCGTCGGCCATGAGAAACTGGCGGTTTCAGCGGGCGCCTACTACATGGGAACGGCGCTGGACGACACGCGCTTTTATGTTTTCGCAACCCCTGCAGAAGGCGTGGAGCTTCACGACCTTGATGCGGCGCTCGACCGTGTGCTCGAACGCTTCATGGCGACGCAGTTGAGCGATGACGACTTACAGCGCGCGAAAACGCGCATGATCGCCGATGCGGTCTATGCTCGGGACAGCCAGGTGTCGTTGGCGCGCTGGTATGGCGAAGCGCTGGCGACGGGTCTCAGCGTCGCTGATGTAGCGAGCTGGCCCGACCGGATAGACGCGGTAAGCTCTGCGGCGGTCATCGACGCAGCGCGGAAATGGTTGGACAAGAAACGCTCGGTCACAGGCTTTCTTCTGCCCAAGGAAACGGCGGAGCCCTGATCTTTCGCTTATCCGCCGACGACCGATTGGAATATGCAGATGAACGCTCACAATACGCTCGAAACCCCTAAATCCCGGGCTGAAAACGTCCAGCGCGTGATCTCCCCCAAAGGCGTCGAGGCCTGGCTCGTGGAGAGTTACGCCGTCCCGTTGATCGCGCTTGAATTCGCGATGCGCGGCGGCGGTTCGCAGGATCCCGCGGGTAAAGACGGACTCGCGACGATGCTTGGCGGCCTGCTCGACGAAGGCGCCGGTCCCTACGATTCGCGGTCTTTCCACCGCACCATCGAAGATCTTGCCGTCCACATCGGCTTTGGCGCCGACCGCGACGCGGTGTCCGGCCATTTCCAGACGCTGACGCGCAACAGCGACAAGGCTTTCGAACTGTTGAAGTTGACCTTGAACAGCGCGCGCTTCGATCAGGATGCAATTGACCGCGTGCGCGGTCAGCTTTGCGCGGGAATCAAGCGTGACGCGAACGACCCCGACGCCATGGTTGCGAAGGCCTTTCGCGAGGCGGCTTTTCCTGGGCATCCTTACAGCCGCTCCACGCGAGGCGAACTCGACACTTTGGAAACGGTGACCCGCAGCGACATAGAGGCGATGCGCGACAGCATGTTTGCGCGCGAAAATCTGAAAATCGCGGTGGTCGGGGCAATCGACGCGGCCAATCTGGCGGCAAAGCTCGACGAAAGCTTCGGCGCCTGGCCCCAAAATGCGAAGCTGACGCCAGTCGCCAATGTCGCGCCCCGGAACATAGGCGCCCGAGAAATCGTCGATCTCGACGTGCCGCAGACGACGATGCGCTTCGGTCGCCCGGGAATAGCCAAGACCGATCCGGATTATTTCGCGGCGGTGGTGGTGAACCATGTTTTGGGCGGAGGAATTTTCACCGCGCGCCTCTTCAATGAGGTGCGGGAGAAACGTGGACTCGCCTACTCGGTATATTCCCACCTGCATGAATTCGACCATAGCCCGACCCTGCTTGGCGGGGCGGCCACCAAAAACGACAGGGCGAAAGAAACGCTCGAAGTGATCGAAGAGCAGTGCCGGATACTAGCGAGCGACGGCCCGACTGAAGGCGAGTTGGACAAGGCAAAAAAATATCTAACGGGCAGCTACGCGCTGCGTTTCGACACCTCGACGAAGATTGCGAGCCAGTTGGTCAGCGTTCAGCTCGACGGACGCGAGCCGTCCTATCTCGACGAGCGCAATGTGAAGATAGACGCGGTGACGCTCGAGGATGCGCGCCGCGCTGCGCGACGACTCCTGGGAGACGGAAAGCTTCTCGTGGCGATGGTGGGTAGGCCGACAGGGATTTCCTGAACTACTTCGACGCCGGCACGTTGCGCGGCGGAGGGAAATTCACGACATCTTTTTCTCTCATCAGCATGAGGCGGCGATCCTCCACCGCCCGGCGAGCCTGATCCAGGGCGAGTGTCACAAGATGCAGACCGGGCGCCTCCACGCCGCGCAGGCGTCGGTCGCCCAGCGTATGCGTGAGCACCTCGTCGACCGCGTGCTCGAGCTCATCGAGCTCCGATTGGCTGGTTGCGGCGCGAGCCGACTGCAGGACCTCCAGCAGTTTTTCCGTCAGCTGCTCGGTTCGTTCGTGCGCGTGCGTATTGAACCGGCTGGCTAGAGCTGCGGCGCCCGAACCGACCAACGACAGCAGCATGGCTCCGATGTAGAAAACGTCGCTGTAGCGCTCGAAAAAGCCGCGCTCGGTGCCATCCAGATAATCTGCCGCGCCTTGATGCACCGGGATGGCGCCGCCTTTGTCGGTCGAGGGCGCCTCGATTGAATTGGCGAGCGGCGCCGTCAGGGCGATCGCCCCGCGGTGCGAGAAGAAAAGCCGGGTCACCTCTGCCGCGAGCGAATCCCGCAACGTATTGCGCGCCATCAGCAGGACGTTGACGCTGAGACTGTCGACGGCGGCGTGGGGCCGCGGCGGGTCGCCGCCGAAAGCGCCCTGAATGATCTCGAAAGGCTCCAAAGCCGGAAAGCGTTTGGCTATGGCCTTGGCCTCGGTAATCGGGATGAACACCGGCGCCTTGCGCGAGGCGCCAGCTACGGCGCCGACGACATCATTTACGAGTCCGTTCTGCGGCGCCAGTGAAGCGAAGATGACGTCGACCTTGCCGGTTTCCACCGCGCCGCGCACTTCGGCCGGCGACAACGACGTCATAGTAACGGATTGCGGAGAAATATCGTATTGCGCGAGTATCATCTCCAAGAGGCGCGCATTCGGATCCATTGTCCGAACTTCATGCACCACACCGATTTTCTTGCCACGCAAATCCGCGACGTGACGCAGCCTGGAGCCGCCCGGGGCGATCAGCAAAACACCGTTACGATGCAAGATAGCCAGGGTCTGAGCGCTTGTCGTAAGCGCAATGTCGCTCCGCATGACAGCAAGATCGGCATTGCCGCTGTCGAGAGCTGCCGCGCCGGCCGCGGAATCATCGACAGGCACAAGGTGCAGGCGGATCTGTTCATGCTGATGATTGAAAACATGCTCCGCGGAGGCCATCAGGTGGACGTCCTCGACCATCGGCGGCACGGCTACCCGCAGCACAGTGGGTCGACTGTATAGATACAGCGCCGCAGCCGCTCCGCCCAGAGCGACCAGCGCGACCGCCAACAGCGCCAAAATCGTTCGCATGGCCCTCATTCCCTCGCTTGTCGATATATTGCGCGGAAATGACGGCAGTCTAATGGCGAGAGCGGGCCGCCAACTGTCCTGCTATTTCTTCGCCCCACGCTCCCGTCGCTTGGCAAGGGTGCGCAACCGCAGCGCATTCAGCTTGATGAAGCCTTCCGCATCGCGGTGGTCATAGGCGACCGCGCCTTCTTCGAAGGTGACAAGCTCCTGATCATACAGGGAGTAGGGGCTTTCGCGGCCGACCAGCGTCGCGCTGCCCTTATAAAGCTTCAGCCGAACCCGGCCGGTGACGAATTCCTGGCTAAGGTCGATGGCCGCTTGAAGCATCTCGCGTTCTGGCGCGAACCAGAAGCCATTGTAGATCAACTCGGCATAGCGCGGCGTCAACTCGTCTTTGAGATGCGCGGCGCCGCGGTCGAGCGTGAGGCTTTCAATGCCGCGATGCGCCACCAGAAGAATGGCGCCGCCTGGGGTCTCGTACATGCCGCGCGACTTCATGCCGACAAAGCGGTTCTCCACGAGATCAAGCCGGCCGATGCCGTGGATGCGGCCCAGTTCATTCAGTTTTGTCAGCAATGCGGCCGGCGAGAGCTTCTCGCCGTCGATAGCCACTGCGTCGCCGCGTTCGAAGTCGACAGTGATGTACTGAGGCGCATCCGGCGCCTTCTCCGGGTCGTTGGTGCGCGAATAGACATATTCCGGCACCTCTTGCGCCGGGTCTTCCAACACCTTGCCTTCCGACGAAACGTGCAGCAGATTGGCGTCGGTGGAGAAAGGCGCGTCGCCACGCTTGTCTTTCTGGATCGGAATTTGGTTCTTTTCGGCGAAGTCGATCAACGCCGTGCGGGAGGTCAGGTCCCATTCGCGCCACGGAGCGATCACCGTAATATCGGGCTCCAGCGCGTAATAGCCGAGTTCGAAACGCACCTGATCATTGCCCTTGCCGGTGGCGCCGTGACAAACGGCGTCGGCTCCCATTTTGCGCGCTATCTCGATCTGTTTTTTGGCGATCAAGGGACGAGCGATGGAGGTTCCGAGCAAATAAAGCCCTTCATATTGAGCATTGGCGCGAAACATCGGAAATACGTAGTCACGCACAAATTCTTCGCGCAGATCCTCGATAAAAATATTTTCAGGTTTGACGCCGAGCAATTCAGCCTTTGCACGGGCGGGCGCAAGTTCCTCGCCCTGTCCGAGGTCGGCGGTGAATGTAATGACTTCCGCGCCGTAGGTCGTCTGCAGCCATTTCAGAATGATCGAAGTGTCGAGTCCCCCCGAATAGGCGAGGACAACGCGTTTAATCTCTTTCTTTTGGCGGGTCATTTTCGGCTCGGGCTCAGGGGCGATTTTCGCGCGACTATAGAGCCAAGCCGCGCCAGCGCAAGCCGATTGGCGGCGCCGGCGGAAGGAGGTTTTTAGAATTCAATGGGGAAAGGAGTTGCTCGCCAAGGATCGATCTCCCTCAGGCCGCCTGTTCCGACATCCTTTCTTCGAGCTTTGCCGGTAGCGCCGGGGCCTCCCGCTTCAGAAATTGCAGTAGCGCTCGCTCCGCGCCGGTAAGCGCCCCGGGTCGCGAAAGCTGCGTTATCAACCAGTTGGTTTCCTGAGGGTCGATCTGGCTCGCCGTCGCCATCTCTTGCGCATCGGCGACGTTTTCAGCGCGCAGTCTTTCTTCGTCGATTTCGTTAGGCGACCGGATGTCGAGGCGTGGAACTATTGGTGCGCGAAACATCGCGCCGAGAAGGCTCCCAAGGCCTGCAGACTTCTGGTTCTCCCAGTTTTCCTTTTCGCGTTCGGCGTCCGCGCTTGGCGTCCAGCGGAAGGCGATGCCCATCAAGTAATTGCCGACGGCCTTGGCGAAAAACTCATCGAATCCAGGATCGTTGGCGGCGCCTTTTGTGGCATGGGCAATGCGAAACAACGCCTCAGCCGAGTCACGGGAAACATGCAGTGCGCTGTCCTGAACGGCGGCGAACACCGCCTCGCGCAGCCCTATCACGTCATCTTCGGAGACTTTACCTGCCGGATGATCCGGGCGCCCGGAAATGATCGCCTTCTCGATCTCGCCGACACAAAATGCCGCAAGCGACGGAGGGACGCTGACCGCATAACGAATCACCTCCGTCAACATTATGAATTCGGCGCGGCTGGAAAGCGCGCCAGTCCCGCGAATGCTTTCGATCAGCCAATCGACGTCCGCCTGGGAAACATATTTGGACGGCTCCGCCTGATTAACGAGAAGGTCGGTCGCCACATCGGCCAGAAGTCGCACATATTCTTCGGACGCCTTATCGCCAGCAAAGCTCAGCGCCTGCGTGAGATCCGCACGGGACACGACAGGCTGGGCGTAAATTTGGCGGCGCAGGGCCCGCACATCGGCTGCGTCGTCCCTGGCGAAATCCACCGAATTGCTCATAACAACTCCTGCAATCTTCTGGGCGTGCTCTCCTGCAGCATGTTTTCCAGCCCTTTATTTTTAATGAATGGTCCGTCGCCGCGGCTCGAATGATGCCGAAAAAAGCGCCGTTCATCCGTTTGATCCAGAGGACATCGTTGATTCCAAACATGGTTTCGCCTGCGTCGCATGCCTTGACTTCACCGTGGCGCAACAATATGTTGCGCGCGGCTTGGAAAGGCTTCGCCGCAAGGATGAGGCTTTTCCTGTCGATTCCCTCGACCGTTGCCCTCTGGCCCCGCAATTTGCTGGCATCTCAATTCCACTTTGCGGCTATGGCGGAATGCTCCGATGAGCGATGAGAAGCCGGACAAGGACGATGCGGCCCTGCAAGCTCGACTTGCAAAGCTTAACGAGGCGCTACGCGCGCATGACGAACGAGAGGCGTCGGCAAAGACGTCCGAATCCGTATCGAACGGGGGCTCTTTCGGACGGGCGATGAGCGCGGGCCTCAACGTCTTCGCCGAATTTGTTTCGGCGGTCGTCGTCGGCGCGCTGATCGGCTGGCAGAGCGACGCTTGGCTCGGCACGAAGCCTTGGCTCCTGGTCCTGTTTTTGGGGCTAGGGACTGCGGCGGGATTTTGGAATATCTACCGCATGGCGGCGCGCAAAAAGCTGCCTGGCGATGAACCTTGAGAGACGGGCGCCGGAAGGCCGGCGCCTCTAGCGACAAAAAGGGCCGGGCGGGCGCCGTCCGGATGGGGCGATGAATCCTGAGACCGCGGCAAAGCCTAATCCGATTGAGCAGTTCGAGCTTCAGCGCCTGTGGACGCATGACATCAACGGCGTGGACGTCTCCTTCACAAATGCGTCGCTCTACATGCTGTTGGCGGCGTTGGGCGTTGTGCTGCTGATGATTGTCGCGACCTCGGGCAAGGCGCTGGTTCCGGGACGCGGTCAGGCCGCCGCCGAAATGATCTATGAGTTTGTCGCCAATATGGTGCGGCAAGTGGCGGGAAGCGAAGGAATGAAATTCTTTCCTTTCGTGTTCAGCCTGTTCTCCTTCGTGTTGATCTGCAACCTGATCGGTCTGGCGCCTTACACCTTTTCCGTCACAAGCCAAATTGTGGTGACCTTCGCTTTCGCCGTGCTTGTGATGCTGATCGTCGTGGCCTACGGCTTCTGGCGCAATGGCTTTGGCTTCCTGAAGCTCTTCGTGCCGCATGGAGTGCCGGCGCCGGTGCTTGTGGTGCTGGTTCCGATCGAGATCATCTCCTTCCTTTCGCGTCCGGTTTCGCTGTCGGTCCGTCTTTTCGCCAATATCCTCGCAGGTCACATCACGCTTGCGGTGTTTGGCGGCTTTGTCGCGCTATTGCTCGGCGCCGGAATTTGGGCCGTGTTGTCGCCGATTCCGTTGCTCGCCATAACGGCGCTCTACGCTCTCGAACTGCTGGTCGCCTGTCTGCAGGCGTTCGTCTTTTCGGTTCTCACTTGCGTCTATCTCAACGACGCAATTCACCCGGGCCACTGATAATCCAATTAACAACAAATGGTCGCCCACATTCCTAGCAGGAGAAGACAATGGCTTCTGAACTTCAACTCGTCGGCGCGGGTCTCGCGGCGATCGGCACCGGCGCTGCGGCGATCGGCGTCGGCATTATTTTCGGAAATTTCGTCAATGGCGCGCTGCGTAATCCGTCGGCGGCCGCCGGCCAGTTCACGAACGCCATCATCGGCGCGGCGCTTGCCGAAGGTCTCGGCATCTTCGCGTTTCTGATCGCGATCCTGCTCTATCTGAAGTGAGATAACGTTCGGCCCGGCGGCAACGCCGGGCCGAACGCTCAGAGCTTTTGATTACGCGCGGGCAAAACGCCCTCGTGAGATATTGGCCGTTTAAGCTATCTGGAGCCGTTATGGCGATCATCTCTTCCGCCCTCGCCGCGCAAGAAGCGACCCAAGAAAACGCAGCCGCCGAGAGCGGTGCGGAGCACGCGGGCCCCGCCGGATCGCTGGCGCATGGCGGCGCACATGAGGGCGGCGCCTTTCCGCCATTCGACACCTCGAATTTCGCGCCGCAGCTGGTTTGGCTGGTGTTGGTGTTCGGCGTGCTATACCTCCTGATGTCGCGGCTTGCGCTGCCGCGAGTCGCTGCCATTCTCGCGACCCGAGAGAATACGATCAGCTCGAATCTCGACGCCGCGCGCGACCTCCAGGTCAAAGCCCAGGCCGCCGACGCCGAGAACAACGCCACCTTGCGAAGCAAGAAGGACGAGGCGCAAGCCATCGGCCGCGAAGGTCAACAGAAAATCGCCGCTGAAATCGGAGCCCTGCGTTCAAGCGCCGAGAAGAAATTTTCGGAAGAAATCGCCGCTGCGGAAGCGCGCATCGCCGCCGAAAAGGCCGAGGCGCTGACTCATGTTGAAAGTCTCGCGAAAGAAGCGGCGGCGTCGATCATCGCAAAGCTGACGGGCGCACAGGTGGACGCCAAAACGCTGGCCGCCGCGCACCGCGATATATCGGCGCAGTAAAGGGAAGAGAACGATGCAACTAGACGCCGAAGTCTTTGTCGCGATTGGTTTCGCGCTCTTTTTGGGCGTGCTGATCAAGGCCGGCGCGCATGTCAAGCTGTTTGGAGCGCTCAACTCTCGCAGCGGCCGTATCAAGAACGAACTTGCAGAAGCGCAGAAACTGCGTTCGGAGGCGGAAGAACTGCTCGCCTCCTTTGAGCACAAACGGGCTGAAGCTGAGGCGGAAGCCGCCGCCATTGTCGCCAGCGCCCGGGCCGAAGCGGATATGATCGCCGCTGAGGCGCGTAAGCGACTTGAGGAATTCATCGCTCGAGGCGAAAAGACAATCAAGGACAAGATCACGCAAGCCGAGGCTGCGGCCGTCGGCGAGGTGCGTTCCGCCGCCGCAGATTCGGCGACCAAAATTGCAGAGGCGGTGCTGCGCGGCGGCGTTTCGGGCGGCAAGGATTTTGTTGCGGACGGCATTCGGGAACTGCGCGCGCTGGCGCATTAAAGAAATCAAGGCGCCCGGAGCGGACAAGAACTGCGCCGGGCGCATCACTTTTAAAGCGGGCTTAGCGTCGTAATTGGCCCCAGCGCGCCTTGTTATCCCCCTTTGTGACGCTTTTTTGCCACCGGCGCCGCATTTTCCTGCGTCAGGCCGACGATGATTTCGTAATCATCATTTGTGTTCACGCTGATCAAAGGCGCGTCCAGATTCTCGACCAAAAGACTGAACTCATTGCGCGCCGCGCCCGCAGGCAGAGTCGCGCCAACCCGATAATTCTTGGCGCCGAACAATTGCTCGTCGCGTTTGCGGCGCAGAGCGATCCGTAAATTGCCGGAATAGGCGCCGGGTTGACCCGCGGGGCCAAGCACGACGGCCCCCTCAATTCCGACTTTGACGGAAATCTCCTCGCCTTTACGGGTGCATTCGCGGGCCATGCGGCCCAGGGCGATTTGGTAGCGCACGTTCGAGGCTTCGGCCCCGGGAGGCGCGCGAAGTTCCGCCGAGCCGCCGTCCACGACGATTTCGGGACAGGTTTGGAGCGCCCCTTCCTTGGAAACAGCGTTATCCGGCTTCGCGGCGCCGCCCAAACCGAACATATGCAACGCACGTTGCGATAGCGAGGGCGCGGCGTCGTCAGCCCAGGCGGCGGGCGCATCCTGCAAGAGAGCGCAGGCGATAAGCAGAAAGGGAGTCAGTCGGCTCCGCTGAAAAAGCGACTTCTCAGAGCGCCTGTAGCGCCTCTTGTTCGCTTGCGGACAGTAGACGCCGCGAGTGCGTGAACGCTGTGCATCAATCATGGCAATTTCGCATAACCTTCCTTGAACCCGTTCAAAGCTAGCGGCAAACCAATGCCCTCATCCGGCGTCTGATGGATCACGAAGGTTGCGGTTTTGCCATTTTTCAATTGTTCGACCAGCTTTTCGTCCATCACAACTTCAGCGACGCAGCCAGTTGGCAGGCATTTCACGAAACCGGCGCTGCCGATCTTGGTCTGGTCGATATTCAAGCCGAGGCCACTGGGCAGCAAGACTCCGAGCGGCGCGATGACGCGCAAGAGGCGGCTTTTGCCGTCGCTGGTTTTTAATACAATCACGACCAGATTGACGTTCGCTTTGTCTTCGGCGGCGACGCTCTGTATCAATGCGCATTGCTCGGCGCTGGCGCCGGCCGGCGTTTCGCAGCGAATTTCCCAGTCTCCGAATTTTGATTTGACTACGCCTTGAGCTTGCGCGGCTCCGGCCCCTGAAAAGACGCCGATCGAAAGCGCCGCGCCCATTACAAGCGCTGAGACTCTGGGCGGATGGCCCGCGACCAGTTGTCGCGACTGGGTTCTCGATATTGCGGCGCGCAAAGGCGTCATATTGTCTCCAGGCTATTTCCTTGGCTCGCTTTAGCCCTCAAGCGGAACCTGCATCCGATTGGGTAGCAAAAGGGCCGCGTCTGTCAAGGCGGATTGTCGGCGTAAATTCTTTCGGAGCAAATCTTTAAGGTGCGGCGATTTGGCTGTATGGTTATTGCGTCGCAGCAATTGCGCCAGACGATGGTTTGTGATTGAAACGGACGGATTGTCGAACGGACCACGCGGCTGTTTGCATGGTGAGTTCAATTCTTGCATAAGCGACGACGCGCAAGCAACCAAACGACTTACGAAAGGTTCGAAAGGCGACCTTCATGCTCACCGGCAAACGACATATATTTCGGCGCGCCGCTCTTGCAGGCGTGGCTTTCCTCCCGGTTCTTCTGTTCGCGGGGCTCGCGGCCGCGCAGGTCGAAGGCCAGCCGGCTCCCGGGGGCGTCGGACTGCCCGCGACGGTCACCGAGGTCGGACGCGAAACACAGCAATTCTACAATGTGGTGCTGCTTCCGATCATCACCTTCATCGCCTTGTCCGTGCTGGGGTTGCTGATTTATGTGGCTTGGCGCTTCAACGAGAACGCAAATCCGGTTCCTTCCAAGCTCACGCATCACACGGGTCTGGAAATCATCTGGACGCTCGTTCCGGTGCTGATCCTCGTTTTCATTGCCATACCGTCGTTCCGCTTGCTGGCGCATCAGGTGGAGATACCGCCCGCGAAAATCACCATTAAAGTGACGGGCAATCAGTGGTATTGGTCTTACAAATATCCTGAGGACCAGGGCGGAGGCTTTGGCTTCGACCAGGTTATGAAGCCGGAAGCGGATCTCCAGCCCGGCGACGTTCGTTTGCTGTCGGTCGATAACGAGGCGGTTGTTCCCGTCAATGAGGTGGTGAAGCTTCAGATCACCGCTTCGGATGTGATCCACTCCTTTACCATCCCCGCCTTCAGCATTCGTATGGACGCGGTTCCGGGTCGCCTCAATGAAACCTGGTTCAAGGCGGAAAAAGAAGGCGTCTACTACGGTCAGTGCTCAAAGATTTGCGGCAAGGATCATGCTTTCATGCCGGCCGCGATCCGAGTGGTGAGCTGGGAGAAATATCAGGAGTGGCTCGCAGAGGCGAAAAAGAAGTTCGCAGCCGCGCAACCCCGCCAGCAGTTCGCCGCCGTCGGCGATCGCTGATCCCCAACAAGCGCAAGAAATCAAGCCAAGCATTCGAGGAACATGACGATGGCAAGTTCGACGACCGCCGACGGGGCCCATGGCCATCCCACGGGGCTGCGCCGCTTTCTTTTCTCGACCAACCATAAGGATATCGGCACCCTTTACATCATCCTTGCGATGATCGGCGGCGTCGTCGGCACCTTGATGTCGGTGGCGATACGCGCGGAACTGATGCATCCCGGCATCTCAATATTCCCCGGGCTGGCGCAGTTGCTGCAGGGTGTCGACCCATCCATGGCGCTCGACGGCGGCAAGAACCTTTATAATGTGTTCATCACCGCCCATGGCGTGCTCATGATCTTCTATATGGTCATGCCGGCGCTGATCGGCGGATACGCCAACTGGTTCGTCCCGATCATGATCGGCGCTCCGGACATGGCTTTCCCGCGCCTCAACAACATTTCCTTCTGGCTGCTGGCGGTCTCGCTGGTGCTGCTGGTCCTGTCGATGTTCGTCGATGGCGCTCCGGGCATGCTCGGCTTTGGCGGCGGCTGGGTGTTCTATCCTCCGCTGTCGGCCAATACGGGCCATCCTGGTCCCGCGATGGACTTCGTCATTCTGGCGCTGCATCTCGCCGGCGCCTCGTCGATCCTCGGATCCATCAACTTCATTACGACCATCTTCAACATGCGCGCGCCGGGCATGACCCTTCACCGCATGCCTCTGTTCGCCTGGGCAATGCTGGTCACCGCCTTCTTGCTGGTGCTGACGCTGCCGGTGCTCGCGGGCGCGATCACCATGCTGCTCACCGATCGTAACTTCGGCACGATGTTTTACGATCCGGCGGGCGGCGGCGATCCGTTGCTGTTCCAGCATCTGTTCTGGTTCTTTGGCCATCCGGAAGTCTATGTTCTCATTCTTCCGGCCTTCGGCCTCATCAGCCATATCGTGTCGACCTTCTCCAAAAAGCCCGTGTTTGGTTATTTGGGCATGGCCTACGCTATGGTGGCGATCGGCTTCCTCGGCTGCATCGTGTGGGCCCACCACATGTATACCGTCGGATTGTCGCTGAATGCGCAACGCTACTTCGTGTTTGCTACGATGGTGATCGCGGTGCCAACGGGCATCAAGATCTTCTCCTGGATCGCTACCATGTGGGGCGGTTCGATCTCGTTCCGCGCGCCCATGATCTGGGCGATTGGCTTCATCTTCGTGTTCACGATGGGCGGAGTCACCGGCGTGGTGCTTGCAAACGCGAGCGCAGACCGTCAGCTGCACGAAACCTACTACGTGGTCGCGCACTTTCACTACACGATGTCGCTGGGAGCTGTGTTCGGAGTCTTCGCGGGATTCTATTACTGGTTCCCGAAGATGAGCGGCTATATGTATAATGAGACGCTGTCGAAGATCCATTTCGCCGTGCTGTTCATTGGCGTCAACCTGACGTTCTTTCCGCAGCACTTCCTGGGTCTGGCCGGCATGCCGCGCCGCTACATCGACTATCCGGACGCCTTTGCTCTCTGGAATTATTGGTCGTCCATCGGCTCCTACATCGGCGGCATCAGCGTGCTCGTTTTCTTCTATGTGTTGATCGAGGCCTATTTGAAAAAACGTCCGGCTGCGGCGAACCCCTGGGGCGTCGGTGCGACGACGCTGGAATGGACGCTGCCTTCGCCGCCGCCTTTCCATCAGTTCGAGGTGCTGCCGCATATTTCCGGTTCGGAACACTGATACTCATGCTCCCGCCTGTGCGAGCTGGCGGGAGCTGATCTAAGACGACGTGAGGCTGTATGGCCCGGAACATGGTTTGCGGGCATATCCCGGCAAATAAGCGGAGCAACAGGTGAGCGACGCATCTTTTACGATGAATGACAGCCGGGCTCCGCACGTCCCCGTTGCGGCTCCATCGGATTATTTCGCTTTGCTGAAGCCTCGTGTGATGTCGCTGGTGATATTCACGGCGCTGGCGGGCATTCTGATGGCCCCCACGCTTCCGCACCCGGTGATCGCTTTTGCATCTTTGCTCGCGATCGCGGTCGGCGCCGGAGCCTCGGGCGCTCTCAACATGTGGTATGACGCCGACATAGATGCGTTGATGACGCGCACGAAGTCGAGGCCGATACCGGCCGGTCGCCTGACGCGCGAGGAAGCGCTGGCCTTCGGCCTGGTGCTGGCAGGCATGGCCGTCTTCACGCTGGGACTTGTAGCGAACTGGCTGGCGGCGGCTATGCTCGCTTTCACCATTGCTTTTTATGTCGTGATTTACACAATGTGGCTGAAGCGTTCGACGCCGCTGAACATAGTCATTGGCGGCGCCGCTGGCGCTTTGCCTCCCATGGTCGGTTTTGCCGCAGCCGCGGGAGAAGTCAGCCTTTCGAGCTTCGTGCTGTTTGCGATTATTTTCATGTGGACGCCGCCGCATTTCTGGTCGCTCGCTCTGCTCAAGTGCGAGGACTATGGACGCGCTGGCGTGCCAATGTTGCCCAATGTCGCCGGGCCGGATCGCACGCGTCTCGAAATTCTAATTTATGCGTTATTGCTCGCGCCGCTCGGCGCGGCGCCGTATCTGCTCGGTTTCGCCTCGGCCGCCTACGGGCTGATTTCGGTGCTGTGTGGCGCGGCGCTTGTGGCTTACGCCGGCGCCGCATATCGCAGACGTGAGGGCGACGCCGCCAAGGTCGCGGCGCGACGTTTGTTTCTATTCTCGATCGTCTATCTCTTCGCACTGTTTCTCGCTTTGGTCGTCGAGCGTGTCCTGCATTTTATGCCCTTCGCGCTATTGCCCGCTTGGATCTGAACATGTCGCGGATGCTGGAATGACGGGTTGAAAATGGTGATGGAAATGCCCAACGGGCAAAATGACGAACAGGAAGGCGTGATCCTGACGAAGGAGCAGACGCAAAGCCGGCGCGCGCGCAATATCGCGATCGGTTTGGCTGTCGCCTTGTTCGTTGGACTCTTTTACGTCGTCACCATCGTGAAGTTGAGCGGCGCCGTCGCTCAGTCCTCCGGCTGAAGGCGCGAGGATGAGCCCTCCCGACAAACACTCGTCTCCCCGCGGGCGAATTGCGCTTCCTCTGGTTGTGGGCTCTCTGGCGATGCTGGCGTTGTCTTTTGCGTCTGTGCCGCTTTATCGCGTGTTTTGCGCAGCCACGGGATTTGGAGGCACGACCCAGGTCGCAAAGCAGAACCTTGGAAAGCAGGGCGAACGTGTTTTGACCGTGCGTTTTGACGCCAATGTTGCTCGCGATCTGCCTTGGCGGTTCGAACCCGAAATTGCAAAAATCTCGCTGCGAACCGGCCAGACGGCGACGGTCTTCTACAAGGTCGTCAATTTGGCGGACCACGAAACACGGGGCGTCGCCGCCTATAACGTCAGCCCCGAGCAGGCGGGTTCATTTTTTGACAAGCTGGCCTGCTTCTGCTTTTCGGAGCAACGGTTGGCCGCGCATGAAAGCGCGGAATGGCCAGTCGTGTTCTTCCTGGATCCCGCGTTGGAATTTGACGAAACCATGCGCGGGGTGTCTGAGGTGACTTTGTCTTACTCGTTCTTCGCGGTCAAAGGCTCCGGATCGGCGGCAGCCAAGACCAGCGAGGCCCCGGCCGCAAAGCCCAAAAGCTGAATCTGCCCGCGCGTTTAAGGGTGGGCGCGTGGACATCAGGTGAGTTTCAAACATGCCGGCGGGTCCGGCGCAGTCGAAGGAAGTGATGATCATGGCCGATGGACACGCGAAACCGCAACATGACTACCACCTCGTCGATCCGAGCCCCTGGCCTCTCGTCGGCGCTCTTTCAGCGCTCGCGATGGCCATCGGCGCGATCGGCTGGATGAAGGGGATGCCGATTTTCGGTCATAAGGTCGGCGGCTATGTGTTCTTCGCCGGCCTGATCGGCGTGCTTTTCACCATGTTCAATTGGTGGAGCGACGTGATCAACGAGGCGGAGGTCAAAGGCGACCACACCCCGGTCGTGCAGTTGCATCATCGCTATGGCATGATCCTGTTCATCATCTCCGAGGTCATGTTCTTCGTCGCCTGGTTCTGGGCGTTCTTCAACTCGAGCCTGTTTCCCGCCGACATCGCGCAGCAGGCGCGCACCGCTCTGTTTGACGGCGTTTGGCCGCCCAAGGGCATGGAAGTTCTGAGCCCCTGGAAACTGCCTCTGCTTAACACTGTGATCCTCCTGTCGTCGGGCGCCACCCTTACCTGGGGGCATCACGGCCTGCTCGATGACAATCGCGAACAGCTGAAAAAAGGGCTGATTGCGACCATTGGGCTGGGTCTGCTTTTCACGACGATTCAGGCTTGGGAATATGCCCACGCGCCCTTCGCTTTCAAATTCGACCCGGCGCATCCCGCTGCGACGAACTATGGCTCGACTTTCTTCATGGCCACCGGCTTTCACGGTTTCCATGTCATTATCGGCACGTTGTTTCTTATCATCTGCCTGCTTCGCACCTTGAAAGGGCAATTCAAGCCTGACCATCATCTGGGTCTCGAATTCGCCGCTTGGTATTGGCACTTCGTTGACGTGGTCTGGCTATTTCTCTTTGCCGCAATATATGTGTGGGGCAATTGGGGCGGCGCGGTCGAATAGGACTCGCAAAGCGGGATCTCGAAACAGCCTTTGCTCTGACTACCCCGAGAAAGTGTTTTGAACGGTCACGGAAGGGCTCCGTGGCCGTTCGTTTTCGCAAAAGGTCTCACAATATGACAAACCCCGAGCATCCTCCACACGTCAATCCATATTGGGCGGGAGTGACTGGTTCATGCCCGCGTTGCGGCAAGGGCAAGATGTTCAATGGTCTCCTGACCGTCGCGCCAAAATGCGAAGCTTGCGGTCTTGATTTCTCCTTCGCCGACACGGGCGATGGCCCCGCGATCTTTGTTATGATGTTCGCCGGCTTTTTGATCGTCGGCATCGCCGCCTGGGTCGAAATTGTCTACCAGCCGTCGTACTGGGTGCATGCGCTGATTTTTCTGCCCCTCTCCGCGATTGTCTGTATCGGCCTCTTGCGTCCCACCAAGGGATTGCTGATCGCGCTGCAGTATTACAACCGCGCGGAAGAAGGTCGCCGGATAAAGTGAATTCCGTTATGCGCTCGCTGGGTTGGCAAAGCCTCTGCGTCGGGCTGGCGCTGGCTCTTCTCATGTCGCTTGGCTTTTGGCAGTTGCGGCGCCTGGAATGGAAAGAGGCGCTGGTTGCCCGCGTCGAGGCGCGAACGAAGCTTGCTCCGGTTGATCTGCCGCCGCTGGGCGACTGGCGTGGGCTCGCTGCCGATGATTACGACTTCCGCCATGTTCAGATGCAGGGCCGATTCGATTTCAGCGGGCTCGCGCTGGTTTTTTCGCAGGCTCCACCCGGAGTCGGGATGGAGCCGGGTTTTCTCGTGCTGACTCCGCTGCGCCTGCAGAGCGGCGGCGTGGTTCTGGTCAATCGGGGATTTGTGCCTCAGTCCAAGGCGGCGGCCGGCGGATGGCGCTCAAGGCCTGAGGGGATGGTGACGATTACCGGATTGATGCGAGCGCCGCAGGCGCGAAACAGTTTCACGCCAGCCGACGATCCCGGCAAAAATCAATGGTACACGCTGGACCCCGTGACTATCGGCGCCGCGCTTAAGCTCGCAGAAGCCGCGCCTTTTCTGGTCCAGCAGGATTCCAGCGGTGATTCCTGGGTTCCCGGGTCGGATGATTTGTTGCGCGTCTCCACGACGGCGCCGGAAATTCCGAATAATCACTTTTCCTATGCTGTGACATGGTTCGGCCTGGCGGTGGCGCTCGCCATCGTCTTCGCCTTTTATGCGCGCGGGCGTCTGGCGTCGCGTGGAGCTGGTTTTTAGCGCGTCCCTTATGCTCCCGTGCTAAAAGACGATGCGTTTTTTGGGGAAATCGGTTGCGGGGTTTGCTAAAGAGAGCGCGCAAAGCGACAGGCTGTCCGGACATTCCATAGGTATTGACCCTTGCGTTATCTTTCGACACGCGGCGACGCTCCCGAACTCGCCTTCGACGATGTGCTTCTGGCCGGGCTGGCCTCCGACGGGGGGCTGTATGTTCCCGCCAGCTATCCTAGCGTGGCGTCTAACGACATCGCGTCGCTCGCCGGCCTCCCTTACGACGAAGCGGCGGCTCGGTTGATTCAGCCTTTCGCGGGCGACTCCTTTGGCGATGGTGTTTTGCGCGAGTCGACGCGCGACGCCTATGCCAGTTTTTCACACCGCGCTGTCGCGCCTCTGGTGCAGATCGCCGACAATCTTTTCGTCCTCGAATTATTTCAGGGACCGACGCTCGCCTTCAAGGATCTGGCGATGCAATTGCTCGGGCGCCTGATGCATCACGCGTTGAAGGAGCGTGGCCGGAACGCCACCATCGTAGGAGCGACTTCCGGCGACACGGGAGCCGCCGCAATCGAGGCGTTCCGGGGGCAGGACCGCGTGGACGTGTTCATCCTCTATCCCGATGGACGCGTTTCGGACGTGCAACGTCGACAGATGACGACCGTCACTGACGAGAATATCCACGCCATCGCCTTGCAAGGAACTTTCGATGATGCGCAGGCGATCCTCAAGCGTCTGTTCCGCGATGAATCGTTTCGAACGAGCGTTGGCCTTGCTGGCGTCAATTCAATTAACTGGGCGCGGGTTGTCGCGCAGATGGTTTACTATTTCACAAGCGCTGTCGTGTTGGGCTCGCCTTTTCGCCAAATCTCTTTTGCTGTGCCGACCGGCAATTTTGGCGACGTTTTGGCGGGGTATGTCGCCAAGCGCATGGGCCTGCCAGTTTCGCGACTGATCGTCGCAACCAACGCCAATGATATTCTGGCGCGCGCGCTGGCGAGCGGTCGCTACGAGCCACGCGGAGTGACGCCAACTCAATCACCCTCCATGGACATCCAGCTCTCGTCAAACTTCGAGCGGCTGCTGTTCGACGCAGTGGGTCGCGACCCAGCCGCACTGCGCGCTGCTTTTTCGAATCTCGATCAGTCGGGCGGCTTTGATATTCCGGCGCCCGCGCTCGCCGCGATCCGCGCGGATTTCGACGCGCAATCGGTAAGCGAGGAAGAAACCAGCGAAGAGATCGCCCGGACCTGGCGCGAGTCGGGCTATGTGCTCGATCCGCACACCGCGACCGGCGTACGGGCGGCTCGCGGACGGCTCGCGATTGATCCCGCGACGCCCGTGGTGGCGCTCGCCACGGCGCATCCGGCGAAGTTTCCCGCGGCGATCGAGCGAGCGATCGGCCGCCGCATCGAACTGCCGGCGAGGCTGGCTCCAATTCTCACGGCTCCAGAGCGCTTCTCCCGTCTCGAAAACGATGAGTCGCGCATTAGAGATTTCATCGCGGATCATGCGCGCGCGATGCGCGATGCGACGAGGGCATAATCATGGCGCTGTTTGGCGTCAGCGTCGGGCGCCGCGAGCTTCCGATTCACGGCGACGGAGTATATCTGCGGCTATCGGAGATGCGGGATTATCCGCAATGGGCTGCCTTGCGCGAGAGAAGCCGCGCTTTTCTTACGCCCTGGGAGCCGCTTTGGCCGCTCGATGATCTCACGCGGGCCAGCTTCCGATATCGCGTGCGTCGACATGCCGAGGAGATGGCGCGGGACGAGTCCTATTCCTTCTTCATATTTCGCGATCAGGACGACGTGCTGCTCGGTGGCTTATCATTAGGCCATGTGCGGCGCGGCGTCTCGCAGGCGGCGACGCTAGGATACTGGATGGGCGAGCCTTATGCGGGGCAGGGTTACATGAGCCGCGCCGTGCGCGCCGCGATCGGTTACGCTTTTGAAAAACAGGGCTTGCATCGCATCGAGGCCGCCTGCTTGCCCAATAACGAGCCCTCAAAGATATTGTTGCAGCGGGTTGGCTTTCAGCAGGAGGGTTATGCACGCTCCTATTTGAGCATAAACGGTCAATGGCGCGACCATCTGCTGTTCGCGCTGCTCGATAGCGACCCGCCGCCTCTGAAAGCGCCTTCGCCAAAGTAGAAGAATCTGCGCGAACGCGTTTCCGCCGGCTGTTCCAGTTTCAAGCAGCAGGTTGAACGTCGCCGCTCGTCAAAACACAACGAAAATTGAGCCCTTTCGCTGGCAAGCCGTCGATGCTATCTGGCCGCAACAGTCAGTTGGAAAGGACAGGCGATGAGCGGACTTTGGTTGGCGACAGGCGAAGCTACAGTTTTGGCGGCGGATGGACAATACACCGACGCGATGCCCGAGGTTATGATCGGCGATATCAAAGGGCCTGTAGGCCATGCCTTCGCCTCGATGGCGGGGCAGGTGGCGGGACATCCTCGCATGTTCGTCATACGTGACCTTAATCAGCAGGTTCGCCCGGCGACGATGATGACGACAAAGATGACGGTAAAGTCGGAAGCTTACGTCGAATTACTGGGCGGAATAGTCCAGGCAGCCACCGGCGACGCCATCGTCGACTGCGTCGCTGAGGGCATTTTGCCGAAGGCCGAGGTCAACGAACTCTGCATGGTGATTATGGTCTGGCTCGACCCGCGCTGCGCGACGGACGAGAACCTTGACCGCAAGGATCTTTATCGAACGAATTACGAGGCGACCAAACTGGCGATCTCGCGAGCGATCAAGGGCGAACCCACCATCGAGGAGTTGATCAAGAACCGCAAGACCGTATCGCATTATGCGTTGGAAGGCGTGTTTGAAGTTTGAATTCGCGACCTGACATTTCTTCCCTCTCCTGCATGAAGGTGAGGGAACGACGCATGGTGGAAAAGCCGGGAGCTACGGCTGTTTGCCTTCCACGCCGATGACAATCCCTTCCGAAAACCAGCTGACAAGAAATTGCGCCAACCGCTCCGGCGCCGGCTGGCCCTGGTTCTGGAAAGCGACCAGCTGACATATGTCGCCGAAGGATTGGCCGGCTCTGGCTTCGTTCAATGCAAGAAATTCGTCCGGCTCCAGGCCGCGATAGGCCGGGTCCTGCTCCGCCCGCCAGACGGCGACGGTCTCCAACCCATCGCCCGGCGGCGGGATTTCCTCGTCTTCATCCGACGTGGCGGCGACGTATGCGTCCAGCGTGCCGGCCGCGACTTCAAGCAGATACAAGCTGGGATGAAAAACGAAAGTCAGCCGAGGCCAGTCATCCGGTTCAAAACCGGCAAGCGTTTCAATGCTCAGGGATGGAGCGTCCACACCGTCGAAAGCGTCGGTCAAGGCCCGTTCAAAAAGCGCCATCCCAACAGCGCGAGCGTTCAAGCGCCAAGCCTCGTGGTTCTCCATGAACTGCGGGAGTTGCGACGAATACCAGCGCGCATTTCTTTGGCGCGAAGGATTGGCGGCAATGTACTCTTCTGCGAGCGCGTCAAAAACATCGTCGCCAAGCAGCGAGCGAAGCGCCGGGTAATCCTCGTCGAGAAACTCGGAAAGGCGGATGCGATAGGCGTTCACATAAACGCCAAACAACGTCGCCTTTTCTGCGTTGCTCGGGATCAGGACGTTATCGAGTACAGCAGAGTCCTCCGCGTCGCCCGTCAGGACGGCGGACTGGAACAAGCCTTGCAGCTCTTTCAGTTTCACGCGGCGCTCCGCGCCGCCTGCTTGGCGATGGATGCGTCGATGTCGCGCATGCGCTGGAGCTCTGCAAGCAGATCCGCGAAAGGCGGGAAATTGTCGTCGCGCTCGATCATGGCGGACACATCGCCAAAGCGCCGCCGGGCATGGTCGTATAGAGACCACACCTCTTCGCAAACGGGTTGGTCATGCGTGTCTATGCGGTGGGTTTCGTTGTCGGTGTGACCGGCCATGTGAAACTGCGCGACGCGCTCAACTGGCACGGAGTCGATGTAGCGCTTGGCGTCAAAACCGTGGTTGAAGCCGGAGACAGCCACATTGTTGACATCGAGAAGCAACATGCAGTCGGCGCGCTCGGCCATTTGCGAAACAAACTCCCACTCTTCCATTTCGGACCCGCTAAAGGCCACGTAGGTGGATGCGTTTTCGACGACGAGTTGGCGCTGCAAAAGATCCTGCACCCGGCAAATGCGGTCCACAACGTGATCTAGCGCTTCATGGGTATGCGGGATGGGAAGCAGGTCATGCAAATTCAGGCCATGCACGCCAGTCCAGGCTACATGATCGGAAACCCATGCGGGTTCAATGCGGTCGGCGAGAGTCTTCAGGGCTTTAAGATAGTCGGAATCGAGCGGATCGGTGGAGGCGAGCGACATAGAAACGCCGTGCATGGCGATTGGATAGTCCGCCCGAATGCGCTCCAGCATCGCCAGCGGGCGCCCGCCGGGAATCATGTAGTTTTCAGAGATAATTTCGAACCAGTCGATGGGCGGCTTCGTCGAAAGAATTTCGTCGTAATAGATAGGCCTCAGACCGAGGCCGTAACCCAGGCGCGGAAGCGGATCCATTCAAGTCTCCTCTGGCGATTGTCGCCACGCGGTTCGTCGCCGCATGGAGCCAGGAATAGCAAAAGGCGGCTGTTGCGCCAAAGCGCCGCTTGCCGCCTTGATTGCTGTCAGTCCATTACCTTGCCGCCGTCGGCTTCGCAGGCCTGCGCGGAGTCTTTGAATATCCAGCCCTGGCCCTTGCAGGCGTTCATTCCCTTGCAGCTGTTTTTTGGGGTCATGCAGTCGGTTTTGCCCTTGCAGCCGTTTGCTCCAAGGCAATGCACCTTGGCTGTCTCGGCGGCCACCGGGGTTATTGCGCCGGCAAGAGCGAGCGAGACAGCGGCTACAGCGAGAGCGGTTCCCGAGCGGGAGTTGTTCTTCATAGGATTGTCCTGCCTTTTGGAGTGTCGTCAGTTCCGGTGGCCCCCGCGAATGTAATCGCCATCCCGGTCAAAATTGCGCCGCTTCGACGGCTCGGTCCTGGCTACAGTCGTTTTTGGGAGCGGCGCTGAAGTTACTTGGTTTCGTTCGCGGGCAAAGCCGGCGCAGGAGCGGTCGCTCCTTTGTCTTCCATCTTGGCATGGCAGCCGTTTTTGCCGCCGCAGCTGTGTTTTTCACTCTTATGCTTATGGTGGTGGTGATGGTGCTTGGCTGCGGCTGGCGCCGCGCCGGCAAGCACCAGACCAACCGCCGCAAAAGCGGTCGTGGCGCCGGAAAGAATCCTAGTTTTCATTTATGTTCTCCTGTGGCCACGGCCAATGCGTACACGGCCAATGCGTAGCCATGACTGAAACCTAACGGGCCAGCCGGGTTAAGATAACATTTTGCGGGGAATTCGCCAGTCGCATTTTGCAGGGCGGCGGCCGCAATCAGTATATGTAATCAATCAACTATCGCCGACTTCGAACTCAAGCTCCGCTTGGTGGATAACCAAAGATCCCGTAGTGCATAGTTGGAAAAAGCTTTGCCCACGCGGCATGCTCATGGCGGATTGAGGCGGAATCGCCATCAGGCCAGTCGCTGAACTGCGGAAATGGAGCCGTCAGCAAGGGTGCTTCGCGAGAAGCTTGCGAAGCTGCGCAATGCTTGATATTAAGTCTCGCCCCGCAGGTGATTTTTGTTGATTGCGCGGCTTCAACCACGACTTTCGACCTTCGGGCCGCGCCGGCCAGTTCGTTTGAACTTTCGTTTCCTTGCTGCGTTTGCCGCTTTGCGCGGCGCGCCTTGAAACGTCCGAAAGCCGAGAGCTCCCTGTAACGCCAACCCCCGCCGGCGCCGCTCCGATTGGAGCTCTCCAGGAGAAGCAATGTCATCCGTAACCTCTCAGCGCGCCCCGACGCGCGACGACTTCGCCGCTCTGCTTGATGAAAGCTACGGCGGCTCCGACGCTTTCGAAGGCTCCGTCATCAAGGGCCGCGTCGTCGCGATCGAAAAAGACGTCGCCGTCGTCGACATCGGCCTCAAGACCGAAGGTCGCGTAGCCCTAAAGGAATTCACCGGATTTGGCCGCGATCCCGCCCCGAAAGTGGGCGACGAGGTCGAGGTCTATCTGGAGCGTATCGAAAACGCGCTTGGTGAAGCTGTCATCTCGCGCGACAAGGCGCGACGTGAAGAGAGCTGGGTCAAGCTCGAAAAGGCCTTCGAGAACAACGAAAAGGTCGACGGCGTCATCTTCAATCAGGTCAAGGGCGGCTTTACGGTCGATCTCGATAGCGCCATGGCCTTCCTGCCGCGCAGCCAGGTCGACATCCGTCCGATTCGCGACGCCGCGCCGCTGATGAACGTGCCGCAGCCCTTCCATATTCTGAAGATGGACCGTCGCCGCGGCAATATTGTCGTTTCTCGCCGCACTGTGCTCGAGGAGAGCCGCGCCGAACAACGCCACGAGATCGTCGCCAATCTTGAAGAGGGTCAAGTCATCGAGGGTGTCGTCAAGAACATCACCGATTACGGCGCCTTCGTGGATCTGGGCGGCATCGACGGCCTGCTGCATGTCACCGACATCGCCTGGCGCCGCGTGAATCATCCGTCCGAGGTTCTGACCATTGGCCAGACCGTGCGCGTGAAGATCATCAAGATCAACCACGACACCCACCGGATCTCGCTCGGCATGAAGCAGCTGCTGGAAGATCCCTGGCAGGGCATCGAGGCGAAATATCCGATCGGCGCCAAGTTCCATGGCCGCGTGACCAACATCACAGACTACGGCGCTTTCGTCGAATTGGAGCCGGGCATCGAAGGACTCGTTCACGTCTCCGAAATGTCCTGGACCAAGAAGAACGTGCATCCCGGCAAAATCGTCTCGACGAGCCAGGAAGTCGACGTTCAGGTGCTAGAGGTCGATCCGGTCAAGCGCCGTATTTCTCTCGGCCTCAAGCAGTGCCTGCAAAATCCGTGGGAAGCCTTCGCGGAGAAGCATCAGGTTGGCTCGACCGTCGAAGGCGAGGTCAAGAACAAGACGGAATTCGGTCTGTTCATCGGTCTCGACGGCGATGTGGACGGCATGGTCCATCTCTCCGATCTCGACTGGAACCGTCCGGGCGAGCAGGTGATCGAAGAGTTCAAGAAGGGCGACGTGATCAAGGCGCAGGTTCTCGACGTCGACATCGAGAAGGAGCGTATCTCGCTGGGAGTCAAGCAGCTCGCGGGTGATCCCTTCGCTTCGGCCAGCGTTGAAGATGGCGGCTCCGTCGACATCAAGAAGGGCGCCGTCGTCACCTCCGAGGTGACCGAGGTGAAAGAGTCGGGGATCGATGTGAAAATCATCGGCACCGACCTCTCGACCTTCATCAAGCGCGCGGAACTGGCGCGCGATCGCGCGGATCAGCGTCCCGAGCGTTTCGCCGTCGGCGAAAAAGTCGACGTTCGCGTGACCCTGTTCGACCGCAAGGCGCGCAAAATCGCTGTGTCGATCAAGGCGTTGGAAATGGCCGAGGAGAAGGAGGCCATTGCGCAATATGGCTCCGCGGATTCGGGCGCTTCGCTTGGCGACATTCTCGGCGCCGCCTTGAAGGCGCGCGAAGGAGAAGGCGTGAAGAAAAAAGGCAAGGGCGAGGAGTAAGCCTCGCACCGCGATCCCTAACGGATCAGGCCCCCGCAAAAATGAAAAGGCCCGTGCGAGATCCGCACGGGCCTTTTTTGTAACGCACGCCCCGGCAGAGCCGCGTAAACCCTTTATTCACCATGCGATTAAATGCTTTCCGCGCGGTAACATTAATTTTGAAAATGCCATGCAATGTGTCGCGTGGTTAAGGCCCGCTGACGAGGGCGGTCTGTTGGAGTTGCGTCATGAGCGTAAGCGGTTTTGATCAGGAATATGTCGTCCAGCCCGGTGCAAGGCCGCTCTATGCCCGTGCGATCGGAAATCTCGCTGCGGCGATGATTGGCGTGGCGGCGATGTTGACATTGGGCGTTGCGCTTCTTGTCGTTGGAACGCACCCTACGCTTGAAGCGCAGATCGAGAGCGAGTCGCCGGGCCAGCCCGCCGCGCTCGCGCAAACACCGGATGCCGCCAGCGCCGTCAAGCAATACGCCGCCTTTGACCTTACCGCGCCCGAGTTCGCCAAGGAAAAGAAGAGCTTCGCCACGCGCCAGCTCGAGGGGGGCGCGCGCGAGGACAATCTTACGCTCGGACAATTCGCCTCCGGTGAGCCTTATATGCGCCTTGATATTCGCCAGCCGAACGGCGAAAAACGCGCCGCGCCGGACTTCTTTCTCGATTTGACCCGTCACGCGGCTCAGGCGGGTCTCTCGGTCGCCAAGATCGGCCAGCCCGCGCCGCTGGCGACGCGCTTCGGCGCTTTCGAAGTGGCGGACATTCGTCTGTCGCAGGTGTCCGGCCAAGGCGCCCCGACAGAACGCGCCTGCCTCGCCATGCGGCTTGCGGGCGGCAAGCAGCCGGTGGAAATCGCGGCCTTTTCTTGCGGAGCCCCGGCAAAGCCGCTGGATCGGAGCGCGCTGGGCTGCATTCTCGACCGGCTTGACTATGTCCCCAATGGCGAGAACAAAACGCTTGACCTGTTTTTCCTGACGGCTGAGCAGCAGCGCGGCAAAGGTTGCGGCGGCGCCGCGATGTCCCCCACCGCCTCCAAGTCGAACTGGCTGGACGCCCATTCCACCATGCCCGCGCTCAAGAATGAGGCGCCGGCTCCCAAGCACACGAAAAAAGCCCACTGATCGCTTCAAATTCACGAGTCTATTAACGGTCGCCGCGCAAAGCCTATCGCTTTTGCGCGGCGATACGCTATTATTCTTTCGCAGAACTCGGGCTTAAAGGGAGCGTCAGGAAATGCGTAACTTTTCCAAAGTGGGGGTGGCGATCGGCTGCCTCGTCGGCCTGACGCTAGGCAGCGCCGCTATGGCGAAACCGCATCACCATTGGCGCCATTATTATCGCGGAGATGTCTATGCCGTTGACGGCCGTCCTCCGCTGGTGGTTGAGCGGCGCAGCTTCCTGGATCCCGGGCCCGTGGTCCCCGTGGGCACATACAGCCAATATGTGTATCAGCCGACATATGTTTGGGGCGATCCTGTGTCGACCTATCAGCGCAGCCGCTACATGGACGAAAACCTGCATCAGGCGTTTGATCCGCGGCCCCTGCCTCTGGCCCTGCCTCTGCAGTTTTGGCCCTGAGCGATCGGCCGGCGGCATCTCGCGGATTTCCGCGGCTTCCCTTGACATCTGTGATCTATTTCTGTAGGTCGCAGCTTCCGGTTTCGGGGCTTCCCCGAGCCGGTCCGCACCCGTGGCGGCTCCTGACACTCGAACAGCCTTCGGCTAACCTCGCCAGGCAGCGTTCGTCCAGTGAGCGGCCTGTCGGCTGAACTCAGGTTTGGCAGAGGAGGGCGCGTTTCCAGCCTTGCGGATTTTCGCAGGCGCCTGAGAGAAACGCGGTTAAACGGCGCTTCGAAGCTTTCCCGACGGGGGAAGAGAGCGCGTGTTTTGTCGTCTCTTAGCGCTTGCGCCGACATGTAATCGTTGAGAGGACGTCTAGTGACAAAGCGCGCAGAAGCCAAATATAAACTCGATCGCCGTATGGGCCAGAATATTTGGGGCCGCCCGAAGAGCCCGGTGAATCGTCGCGAATACGGCCCCGGCCAGCACGGCCAGCGCCGCAAGGGCAAGCCCTCCGACTTCGGCACTCAGCTCAAGGCGAAGCAGAAGCTCAAGGGCTACTATGGCAATATTTCTGAAAAGCAGTTCCGCAAATATTACGCGGAAGCCATTCGTCTGAAGGGCGACTCCTCGGACAATCTGATCGGCCTGCTGGAGCGCCGTCTCGACGCAGTGGTCTATCGCGCCAAATTCGTGCCGACGGTGTTCGCCGCGCGCCAGTTCGTCAACCACGGCCACATCAAGGTCAATGGTCGCCGCGTGAACATTCCATCCTATCTCGTCAAGCCGGGCGACGTCATCGAGGTCAAGGAAAGCTCGAAGCAGGCGGTGACCGTGCTTGAGGCGGTGGCTCTGGCGGAGCGCGACGTGCCGGAATATTACGAGGTCGACCACTCCAAAATGACCGCCAAGCTGTCCCGAGTGCCCCATGCGACGGAAGTGCCCTATCCGGTGCATATGGAGCCGAATCTCGTCATCGAATATTATTCACGCTGAGCGCGATCTATCTTTTGGGGGCGAGGCCGCATAAGCGGTCCCGCCCTCTTTTTTTTGCCGTCTGCAAATTTGAATTGCCTCATTTTGCCGACAGACTATGGTCATGCGCGCCTCGAATAATGGAATGACCATGACGACAAACAAATTTTTGCTGACCCGCCGGGTTCTGCTCGCCACCTCGATCCCTGCTTTGCTTCTCGCGTTCCCCGCGCTTGCGCAAAAGGCCCCCGCGCCCAAGGTGACGGTCGAGGAGTTGATGGCTCCCAACGCGCTGCCCGACATTGTGGAGGGCAAGGCGGACGCGCCCGTGACTATCGTCGAATATGCCTCCATGACCTGCGGTCATTGCGCTGCTTTCCATCGCGACGTCTATCCGACGTTGAAAAAGGATTTCATCGAGACCGGGAAGGTAAGATTCATCTTGCGGGAGTTCCCGCTCGACCCGATCGCGACAGCCGCTTTCATGCTGGCGCGCTCGCTGGGCGACGACAAGCGCGACGCCGCCGTCGATTTGCTGTTCGCACAGCAGAAAAACTGGGCGTTTACCGAGACGCCGCTAGAAGGGCTTGCGAGCGTAATCAAGCAAACTGGCATTGGCCAAACACAGTTCGAAGCGACACTCAAGGACGCGAAGCTGCAACAGGGCATTGTCGCGGTTCGTGACCGCGCGGCTGAAAAGTTCGGCGTGAATGCTACGCCGACATTCTTCATCAATGGCGCGAAGTTCGCCGGGGAAATGAAGGTCGCCGAACTCGACAAGATTATCAGCGACGCTGGAAAGGCGCCTGAAGCCGCGAAGTAACGTCAAAAGGAGCGGCGTCAAAACGCCGTGCGCCGCTCCAACGCCGCCGCCAGCGTGCCTTCGTCGAGATAATCCAGTTCGCCACCGACCGGCACGCCATGGGCAAGCCGCGTGGTCTTGATGCGGAGAGGGGCCAACAGATCGGCGATATAATGCGCGGTCGTTTGACCGTCGACAGTGGCGTTGACCGCCAAGATCGCTTCCCGCACTTCTCCGCCTCGCAGCCTCTCGACCAGAGCTGCGATATTGAGATCATCCGGTCCAACGCCGTCGAGCGGCGACAGAACGCCGCCGAGCACGTGGTAGCGCGCCGAAAGCAGGCCCGCACGCTCCAGCGCCCAAAGGTCGGACACTGTTTCCACGATCACCAACAGCCCCGCATCGCGCCGCGGGTCGCGGCAAATCGTACAGGGATCGCTAGTGTCGATATTGCCGCAGGTCGTGCAGGTAAGGATGCGTTCATGCGCGACGCGCATCGCTTCGCCAAGCGGCCCGAGCAACTCCTCGCGTTTTTTTATGAGGTGCAGCGCTGCCCGGCGCGCCGACCTTGGTCCAAGCCCCGGCAGGCGCGCGAGCAATTGCACGAGTCGCTCGATTTCGGGTCCCGCGACATGCGAAGCCATGATCTCAGAACGGCAGCTTCATGCCAGGCGGCAATTGCAATCCGCCGGTGATCGACTTCATTTTTTCGGTCATCGCAGCATCGGCCTTGGCACGGGCCTGCGCATGGGCGGATACGATCAGATCTTCCAGTATCTCGCTTTCGTGAGGCTTCAAAAGGCTGGGGTCGAGCTGGATGCTTTTTAGTTCGCCCTTCGCGGTCAGGGTAACCTTCACGACGCCGCCCCCGGATTCGCCATCGACGAGCATGGTCTCAAGTTCGGCCTGCGCCTCGGCCATTTTGGCCTGCATCGCCTGCGCCTGTTTCATCATTCCCATGAAATCCATAGTCTTCTCCTTTAGTCATCGTCGTCGGGCTCGATGCCGTCGGCATAGCCGACCTCGGCTTCGACCAACGGCGCGCTCCCGACGCCCGCATCCTTGCCGCGAACGGCGATGATTTGCGCTCCCGGGAAATGGGCGAGCACACTCGCAATTACAGGGTCTGCTTCAAGCCCGCTGCGACGTTCGCGCTCTTTTTCATCGCGCTGCTCGGCGAGGGTCGGCTGACCGCCCGCCTTGACGACCGAAACCATCCAGCGTTCGCCAGTCCAAAGCTGCAAGCGCTGCATCAAGGTCTGCGCGAGCGAAGCGGAGCCGCTGGGCGCGAGCTCGAATTCGACCCTTCCGGGCTCGAAACGCACCAGCCGCACCTGCGATTCCAGCGCGATTTTGAGCAGCATGTCCCGCTTTTCCGCAGCCAGTGCGACAAGCGCCGGAAAGTCTGGAATCTCAAGGTTTTTTGACGCCGGGGCAGCCAGGGAGTCGGACGCTGGCGGAGCGCGTGGAGCAGGCGCCGCCGTCGCGCGCGCGACTTGCGCAGAAGAGCCGCTGCTGCGCGGCGCGGCCTGCAGTGCGGGACCTCGCGACGCGGGAGTCGGCGAGCTGATGGCAGACGCTGCCTGAGCGGGGCCAAAACCCAGGCGGCGCAAAGCCTCGTCCGGCGTTGGCAGTTCGGCGGCGTGCGTAAGGCGCACCAGCACCATATCTGCGGCGGCCAGAGGCATTTGCGATCCGCGCAGTTCGTCCACGCCTTTGGAAAGAATCTGCCAGGCGCGAGACAGCACGGGCAGCGACAGACGTTCGGCGGCCCCTTGACCGCGCCGGCTTTCCTCGGGTGTGAGCGCGGTGGAGCTCGCCGTATCCGGCGCCACTTTAATGCGTGTCACGAGATGGGTAAATTCGGCGAGTTCTTGCACCACCTGTGCTGGATCTGCGCCGCCGTTATACTGCTCCTCAAGCATGCGCAGCGCATCGGCGATGGAGCCCGACATGGCCGCTTCAAAAAGATCAATCACCTGCGCCTTATCGGCGACGCCAAGCATCGATCGCAAATCTTCCGCCAGAATGGTTGAGCCGCCGTTCGCGCCGCCATGTGCGATGGCTTGATCGAGCAGCGACAACGCATCGCGCACCGACCCCTCCGCCGCTCGTGCGATCATCGCCAGCGCATCCGCCTCAATCGTCACGCCTTCCAGATCGCAAATCTTGCGCAAATGACTGCCGAGCAACGCTGCGTCAACGCGGCGCAGGTCGAAGCGTTGGCAGCGCGAACGCACGGTGACGGGAACTTTGTCGATCTCGGTCGTTGCAAAGATGAATTTGACGTGTTCCGGCGGCTCTTCCAGTGTCTTGAGCAGACCGTTGAAGGCGGGCTTGGAGAGCATGTGCACTTCGTCGATGATGTACACTTTCGTGCGCGCCATTACCGGACGGTAGCGGGCGTTGTCGATGATTTCGCGCACGTCGTCGATGCCAGTGTGCGAGGCAGCGTCCATTTCCAGCACATCGACATGGCGGGATTCAATGATCGCCTGACAATGTGCGCCAAGCTCATCCATGTGGATCGTCGGTCGCGTGACCGCGGCGCGTCCGCCCTTGGCCGGCAGCTCGTAATTGAAGGCGCGCGCCAGTATGCGCGCCGTCGTGGTCTTGCCGACGCCGCGAACGCCAGTCAGCAGATAGGCTTGGTGAATGCGGTCAAGATCGAATGCGTTTTGCAGCGTGCGCACCATCGGCTCCTGGCCGATGAGGTCTTCAAAGCCCGTGGGACGATATTTGCGCGCAAGGACGCGGTAGGCCGCAGGAGCGGCCTCCGCCGACAACAGGCCAGGGGCGTGCAAAGTTGCGGTCGGCGATTGGCGCTGCTCGTCCATCTTCCCGCTCGCGGCTCAATGAGGTGGCGCCAGAGACGCGCATAGCGCGCGGAAAATGCAGGCGCTAGCGCGAGGTGGGAGGTTGGACGAAGACCCGCCCGTTCTCGTTAGGGCTGCTTCCTTCCGGACCTGACCCGGTTGGCGAGTGGAACGTCCACCGCCAACCTCCCGGCCCTTATTTGGCAAATGACAGCC
Source organism: uncultured Alphaproteobacteria bacterium (assembly GCA_963697595.1). Taxonomy (GTDB): domain Bacteria; phylum Pseudomonadota; class Alphaproteobacteria; order Rhizobiales; family Beijerinckiaceae; genus Methylocystis. The sequence goes on from CAVOON010000003.1 coordinate 326,928, forward strand.
GGCATTGCAAGCGCCGCGCGCCCGATTAAGACGCGGGCTTGGCTTTCAGGGCGTCCGCTCGCGCCAGCGCCTTGTATCGGCGCATCCCGAATGGAATTAGCGCCAAATACGAGAGACTGAGAACGGTCAATATTTCCATCGGATATATCGCCAGTAGCAGCAAGGTGACGCCAGCGCCAAACAGCAGCGGAATCACCAGGTCTCGCGACACTTTGCCGGCGCGCTTACCCGAGAAATGCGGGATCGGGCTCGCCATCAGAAAGGCGATCAACAGCACATAGGCGATATAAACCAGCACAAACCCCTTGGAGCTTGGAAGCTCCAGCGCGGAGAGATGCAGATAAAGCGGCAGCAGAACCGTCACGGCTCCTGCAGGCGAGGGCATGCCTACGAAGAAATCCGCGTGCCATGCCGGGCGAGCGGGATCTTCCACCATGACGTTGAAGCGTGCGAGCCGCAGCGCGCAGGCTATCGCAAAGGCCAGCGCCGCGAACCAGCCGAAATCCTTGATTTCATGCAGCGCCCAGAAATACAGCAACAGCGCCGGCGCGACGCCGAAGTCCACAAAATCGGCCAGTGAATCCAGTTCCGCGCCGAAACGCGAAGTGCCCTTTAGCGCTCGCGCAAGACGCCCGTCGAGGCCATCCAGCACCGCTGCGGCCATAACCGCCAGAACTGCGGTTTCGAAGCGTCCGTCGACCGCGTAGCGAATGGAAGTGAGGCCCATGGATAGAGCCAGAAGCGTCACGAGGTTGGGCAGCACCACGCGGATCGGAATGTTGCGGAAGCGCAGTCGGCGTCGCTCCAGCGGACTCAAGGTCCCGGACGCCGTTTCGAAAGATTTTTCGTCGTTCATGTCAAACGCTCGAGTCAGAGCTGGAGTGGACCGGCGTCAGCCGGCCTTGAAGGACAGCGCCGGCGAACTGTTTGCGAGGTCGGCGAGCACCGTTTCGCCCGCGACCGCGCGCGAGCCAATGCCTACGGTCGGACGAGCGCCCGTTGGCATATAGACATCAACGCGCGAGCCGAAACGGATCAAGCCAAAACGATCGCCGACGCCGATGCTTTCGCCTTCCTGGGCGAAGGATACGATGCGGCGCGCCACCAGCCCGGCGATCTGCACAACGCCAAAACGACCCTGCGGAGCATCGATGACGAGGCCGTTGCGTTCATTGTCCTCGCTGGCCTTGTCGAGATCAGCGTTGATGAAGAGGCCGGGCTTGTATGCGATCTTGGTGATGCGCCCGGTGATAGGCGCGCGATTCACATGGCAGTCGAATACGCTCATGAACACCGAAATGCGTTGCATGGGTTCTGCGCCGAGGCCGAGTTCTGCGGGTGGAAGGAAGAAGCCGATGGAGCATACGACGCCGTCAGCGGGCGAGACCACGAGGCCCTCGCGTAGCGGCGTAACGCGCGGCGGATCGCGAAAGAAATAGACGCACCAAGCGGTCGCGATAAAGCCGAGCCAACCGAGCGTTGGAGAAATCCAGTGCAGCAGGAAAGCGGCGATCGCGAAGCCGGCGATGAAAATATAGCCCTCGGGATGGATTGGCACGAGCGACTTGCGAACGGATTCGATCACCGACATAAAAAGCTCTCCTCGTGCTAGAACGTTTTTTCTACCGCCGCAGCCCGTCGATCACAACGAGCGTCCGCGTTTGTCCCGGAGCCGTGCGAAAGAGAAAAAACCGCCCAAATTTTAATATTGCTCTAGCCGCAAGCGAAAGCGGCGTTGTCTGACGCAGAAATCGAGCGGCGATAGCCGCCCGCGCGATTGTCCAGCATAGTCGAGGCTGTATTGCCATTTTGCGCCGAGAAAGTCACGGGGCGCAAAACTTCTCTGCACGCTGACGAAACCTTTGGCGCCAGTCGTTTTCAAGACTTGTCGGGAAATTTGCGCGGATCGTATGGTTTTGTGTCCCGCCATTTGGTCATCAGCGCTTCAAATTCGGCGTCGGGCGACTCGGGCGCCATCAGTTTCAGCGAGACATAGAGATCCCCGGCCGGCTTGCCATCCGCGGCCGGCAGACCCTTTCCCCTCAACCGCAGGGTGCGGCCGCCATTTGAGTTGGGCGGGATTGTGAGCTCGACTTTTCCGGCGAGCGTTGGCGCAGCGATCTTCCCGCCGAGCGTAGCTTCATAAAGCGTTACTGGAAGGTCGAGCCGCAGGTCGCGGCCATCTATTCGAAAATAGGGGTGCGGCGCGATTTTTATGGTGATCAGCGCGTCGCCCGCCTCTCCACCGATAGGTCCGGGCTGACCTTGGCCGCGCAGCCGGATCTGCTTTCCGTCTTCAATTCCAGCGGGAATCTTGACGTCGAGCGTGCGGCCGCTGGGCAGGACCACCCGGGCCGAGCCGCCCAGAGCCGCAGTTTCCAGGGGCACAGTCGCGGTTGCGACCACATCCTCGCCGCGCCGGGGCGGGGCGGCGCCCGCGCGTCCGCGCTTCGCGCCGCCGCCGAAAAGGTCGGCAAAAAGGTCAGAGGGATCGAAGCCGGCCCGCCCAGCGTTGCCGCCGAAATTAAATTCAAAATGCTGCGCGCCGCCGGGACCTCCCGGACGACCCGCAAACCCGCCCGGGCCCGCGCCAAAGCCTTCGAAGCCGGCGAAACGCGGTTTGCCGTCGGGGCCGATTTCGCCTCGATCGAACTTGGCCTTTTTGTCGTCATCGCCGATGATTTCATAGGCGGAATTGACCTCGGCAAAGCGCTCCTTGGCCTTGGGATCGCTTTTGTTATGGTCGGGATGGTATTTTTTCGCGAGCTGCCGATAGGCTTTTTTGATCTCGCTGGGGCTCGCCGCTTTGGCGACGCCTAAGACGTCATAAGGATCTCGCATGTCTTCCCGTAGGCCCATCTGCGCGACAGCCCGAAATCGGCGCGGTCGCTTTATGTCTCTTGTGCTATTTGGGCGTCGTTGGCGCAAGGCGCAAGCGCGGGTGAATGCTCATCGGGCGCCCACGTCTTCGCAGGGGACGCAACGCCCGGACCCAGCTTTCGCGTAGCCTCGTCGACGCTATGGAATATTCGACCCTCGCCCAGCGTCGCCATCACGCCAAATTTCTCAAGCGCCGCCTGCGCCCGCACAGACTCAAGCCGAGCGATGGCGAATTGGATGTTGTCTAACTGGCATTGCGCAATGGCTGAATTCAGAATACGAGCCGCGGTGAAGTCGATTTCAACAATGCAGCTTGCTTCCAGGACCACCAGCTTCAACTGCTCTCCCGCGCGTGCAATCGCATTTCGCAAGTCATGCTGGAAACGATAGGCGTTCAAGAAGGACAGCGGCGCCTGATAGGCCACGACGACCACTCCGTCCAGCTTTTCCCCCGCGATCGACCGACTTTCCGGCCACCATACGGAGGAACCGGGCAGCCGCTCGAACTCGATCAAACGTGTTCGGGTGGTGGTGAAAACGCCATGAATCAGCGAGAGCATAATCGCCAAAGCGACGCCGGTTTGCACCGGCAGAATGACGATTGCCAGCATGGTGACGAAGATCAGCGCGAATTCCGCTTTGGTTTTGTCAATAATGTCGCGCATTTCCCCTACTCGGAAAATGCGTCCGGCGACGAACAACAGCACGCCCGCGAGCGCTGCTGACGGCACATGGCCAAGCAGTTCCGCGCCGTAAAGACTGGTGGCCACGATGACCGCGCAGGCGACAAGGCCCGCGACCTGGCTGCGTCCGCCGGTCTCGGCGACGATGGCCGTGCGCGGCGGGCTGGCGTTGACCGGAAAGGCGCCAAACAGGCCTGCGAGCGCGCTGCCGGCGCCGAGTCCGATGAAGTCCCGGTCGACATCCGGCGTCTCGCCCGGCGCGCCGGGGAATGATCGCGAGGTGGCCGCCGTCTGCACCATTACGATCATCGAGATGACCACCGCGAGGCCGAGGACATGAGATAGTTGATCGAGAGAAGGCGTTGGGATCGAGGGGTGCGGCGCCGTCACAGTAAACCCGCCTACGACGGCGACGCCGCGCGCATCAAGGTGATAATGGCTGACGACAAAAGTCGCTGTCCCCAGCGCGATCAGCGCGCCGGGAAAGCGCGGACTGATCTTTTCGGAAATAACGATGAAGGAAAGGCAGGCAACACCGATCGCCACGGTGAGGAAGTTGGTGTTGCCAATATTCTGGGCGATCGAGGCCACGCGATCAAAAACTTCTCCGTGACCGCCGGGCAGACCCAGCAATGCGGGCGCCTGCGAGATCACGATATGGATGGCGATCCCTGCGAGAAAGCCAGTCATAACCGGTATGGAGAGCAGGTCGGCGACCCAGCCCGCCCGAAACACGCCGGCTAGCGTCAGTATGACGCCGATCAGCAGCGCGAGGATCGCCGCCAGCTCCCCGTATTGGGGCGTGCCAACAGTTACGATCAACGCCAGCGCGCCCGCAAAGATCGGCGTGATCGTGGAATCCGCGCCCGCCGAAAGAAACCGGCTGGAACCAAAAATGGCGAAGGCCATCGTGCCGGCGACAAACGCGAAAAACCCGATGTGCGGCGGAAAGCCGCCCAGCCGAGCCGTCGCCATTTGCTCAGGGATGGCGATCGCAGCCAAAGTCAGGCCCGCAATCAGGTCGTATCGCAGCGCCGAGAGGCGCAAGCCCTGGAACGAACGAAATATCGGCCACTGTGATTTCGGTGTGTCTTGCATCGTCTCGTTTCATAAAGCGATTCAGCAAAAAGCGGCGGTCATCCCAGCGAACGAGGCAACCCGCGCGGCGGTTCGGGCTTTCCCTCGTTCGCGGCAACGCCCGAAACTATTCGCTCTTGGCGTTTTGGTCGATCTTGAACAGAGCCGCGTCGGGCGTGCGCTTTTGGTCAATATTGAAAAGCGACAACAGCGTTTCATTGCCTTGCGGGTCGGTAATTTGCCATTGTTTGAGTTTGAAGGTCTTGGAGTTGAAAATTAGCTTGAGGTAAGAGGTGCCACCAAAGGTCGCTTTATCCTCGATCGAAAGGGTCGTGCCGGAATCGTCCGACGCGACGTCGAGAACCTTGACGTCATGTTCAAGGTCGATCTTTTCCTTCATCAAGAATTTAAGCGGCGTCTGATTGATGAAATAGAGGTCCTGCGTTTTCAGCTTGCGGTCGCGCACCAGCACCTGCGCGCCATCGGCCACGACTTCCAGCGTAGCTGGATTGGCGTATTCGAATCTGACACGACCCGCGCGCTGTACATATAACTTGCCTTCCGAGCGTTTGCCGTCGGCGCCGATCTGCACAAAGTCGGCGGTCATGACTGGCGAGGCGTTGAAAAAGGCGTTGGCGCGCTTGATAGCTTCGGCCCTGTCGATTTTTCCGGACGGCGGCGGCGCATCCTGCTCGGTCGCGGCGGGGGCGGTCGCGGTCTCATCGGCGGGCTTCGGGTCTTCGGGCTTCGCCACCGCGGGTTTGCCTTTTTGGGCTTGCGGCTTGGCCGGTTTTGCCTTCGCGGGTGGCGTCGGTTCCTTGGCGGCGTCTTCGGCCAGAGCCGGCGACGCCAGCGAAAGGGTGAGTGCGATGGCGAGCGCGGCGGAAATTGCGTTTTTCACTGGGGAGCGTTCCGGTATGGCGGGCGAATCAGAGCGATTATCCGCTCATTTGCAGGCGACGGGAACGCTAGGTCGGAAATACGCCGGATCGATGGTCGAAAGCTCAGTCATTTCCGCGCCAAACCCGCGGAGGGGCGGGCGGCGCATGCAGCCCTGTTCCCTCTATTCCGCCGCCTCAATATCAAACGCGCCACGATCAATTCCGCCGCCGACCAGAATCTCGCGCTTGCCGGAGTGGCTCGGGGCGCTGACCACGCCCTCGCGCTCCATTTGCTCGACGAGAGACGCCGCCTTGTTGTATCCGACGGACAAGCGGCGCTGGATGTAGCTGGTCGAGCATTTCTTGTCGCGCAGCACGATAGCAACGGCGCGGTCATACAGATCGCCGGATTCTTCCGCGTCCATCGAGCCGGGGCTGGGCAGCGGTTCTCCCGCCGCCTCGACCGCCTCTTCCTCGCTGGTGATGGCGTCAAGATATTGCGGCTGGCCCTGCGTACGTAAATGAGCCACGACTTTCTCGACTTCCCCATCCGAAACAAAGGGACCGTGCACGCGCGAAATGCGTCCGCCGCCGGCCATGTAGAGCATGTCGCCCTGGCCGAGCAACTGCTCGGCGCCCATCTCCGATAGGATCGTGCGGCTGTCGATCTTGCTCGTCACCTGAAAGGAAATGCGGGTCGGGAAGTTGGCCTTGATCGTGCCGGTGATGACATCGACCGAGGGTCGCTGCGTCGCCATGATCAGATGGATGCCGGCGGCGCGCGCCATCTGGGCGAGGCGCTGGATCGCGCCTTCGATGTCCTTGCCCGCGACCAGCATGAGATCGGCCATTTCGTCGACGATCACGACGATATAGGGCAGGGGCGCGAGGTCCATTTCCTCGCGCTCGAAAATCGCCTCGCCGGTCTCGTGGTCAAATCCGGTCTGCACCGTGCGGGTGATGACTTCGCCCTTGCTTCGCGCCTCCACGACTCGCGCGTTAAAGCCGTCGATGTTGCGCACCCCGACTTTCGACATTTTCTTGTAGCGATCCTCCATCTCGCGCACGGCCCACTTCAGCGCCACGACCGCTTTTTTCGGATCGGTGACGACGGGCGTCAGCAGATGCGGGATGTTGTCGTAGACGGACAGCTCCAGCATTTTGGGGTCGACCATGATCAGCCGGCATTCTTCGGGCTTTAGCCGGTAAAGCAGCGACAGGATCATGGTGTTGATGGCGACCGACTTGCCGGAGCCGGTGGTGCCCGCCACAAGAAGATGCGGCATGCGCGCCAGATCGACGATGACCGGTTCGCCGCCGATGGTCTTGCCCAAGGCGATCGCGAGCTTGTGTTTCGAGGTGGCGAAATCCTCGCAGGCAAGCAATTCTCGCAAATAAACCGTTTCGCGGCGCTGGTTTGGCAGTTCGATGCCGATGGCGTTGCGTCCCGGCACAACGGCCACGCGCGCCGAAACCGCCGACATCGAACGGGCGATGTCGTCTGCAAGGCCAATGACGCGAGAGGATTTTATGCCCGGCGCGGGTTCCAGCTCGTAGAGCGTCACCACCGGCCCCGGGCGCACATTTATGATTTCGCCGCGAACCGAGAAGTCATCCAGAACGCCCTCGAGATTGCGGGCGTTCTGCTCCAGGGCGTCCTGCGATATCTTGGCTGTGGCCGTCGGCTTTTTTGGCTCGGCGAGCAGCTCCAGTTCGGGAAGTTCATAGGGTCTTGCCGGAGCGCCTCTGCCTTGTGGCGCGCTGGCGCGCTCGCGAATTACCTGTCTACCGTTGGCGGCGGGAGCTGCGACGACTTGCGCCGGCGGCGTCACGACCAAGCGGGACGATGAGGTCGGTGCGCTGGCAGCAGCAGTCGGTTGCGGACGCAATGGCGGTTCGTCGTCGCCAAAATCATCCAGCTCGCCGAATATCGGCTCACGGCGGTCGTTAAGGCCGGCCTGCGCCAGTAGAGGCGCGTCGTCCAAAAGCACCGGGCCCAGGGCTTTCGGCCTGCCGCGTAATTTTTGCAAGGCGCGGCGCAAAGTTGCTTTGACGGTCAAAATGCCGTGGAGCGCGGCGCCCAGCGACACCAGCGCGACTCCGGGCTCTCCGGCGGCGTCTTCGTCTTCTTCTTCTTTTATTCTCTGCTCGGACGAGTCGTCTCGTTCCTGCTCGGATTCCTTGCGGAGATCGCGTTCGCTCTCAAAACCATAGCCGGCGGCGCCGGTCAGCGTCAGTATCGCGCCGCCGGTCGCCATTAGACCAACGATCGCTATGATCAGCCTGTTGCTGCCGGTTGCGTGACGTGGAAGCGACATGATCGCGTCCCCGACGACGCCGCCGAGGCCGGTAGGCAGGGGCCATCGGTCCGTGACCGGAAGCAGCGAGGCGGCGGTCGCGGCGCTAAGGACGCCCACCATCCAAAGCAAAATTCGCAGACCGCCGCGCTCGATTCCACGATGAGCCACTAGCCGCAGCCCGATCGCCACCAATGGCAAAACGGCGGCGATGGTGGCGACCCCGATCAACTGCATGAAAAGATCGGCGACAATCGCGCCCGGCGCGCCAAGCAGATTATGCACGCGCCCGTCGGTGGCGTGGTTGAGCGAAGGGTCGCGCGCCGACCAGGTCACGAGCGCCGCTGAAAGCGTTCCGCAACCGACGAGCGTGACTAGCCCTATAGCTTCGGCGGCGCGTCGCCGCGCGAAATCGCGAAACTGGTCGGGAGCGGGACCGAGAGTTTGGCTGCGCGTCATGGTTTTCATCAAGCCCGTTGTCGCTGCTGGTAGAAACGGGCGCTTTCGTCAGGAAAGACGCCTTTAGCGGCCATAATGAACGAGCCTAGGAAATTTAGAGTTAAGGCGCGATTAACCCGCACCTTCGAATGGGCCGCAGGCAACTGCAGCGCAGGCCCCATTTGAGAAAATTAAAGGGAGGGCGAGCTGGAGGTCGCTCGTCGCCCGGCCGATGGCGCCAAAAGAAGCCCTTCAGCTCTGCGCTGCGACCTCCTGCGCCGCAGCAAGCTCGTGGTCCTGTCGGCCGACTTTCCGCACCGACGGGCGCTCGGCGATGCGTTCGATATATGTCGTAATTGTGGGAGTGAGCGGGACCAGGCCAAAGCTTGTCGTCCAGCGCAGCGCAGTGCCCCACAAAAAATCGGCGGTGGTGAGGCGTTCGCCAAAGAGATATGGCCCGGTCGCGAGCTGCGCCTGAACCATCGCTATCACCGTGTCATAGTCGCCATAGGCGCTCATGGCTCGCGTGCCCGGGTCGACCTTGCGGGCGCGGTCTATCAATGCCGGTTCAAACGCCGAGCCGTAAAATGCCAGCCAGCGCAAGTAAGGCCCCCGCAAGGGATCGCCGATTGCGGGCGTCAGCCCCGCCTCGGGGAAGGCGTCCGCCAGATAAATGTATATCGCCACCTGTTCGGTCACGATGGCGTCGCCATGCTTTATCGCCGGCACCTTGCCAAGCGGATTGATCGCCAGATAGTCTGGCCTGTGTTGCTCGTCCAACTTCATGTTCAGCACATGCAGCTCGTAGGGCGCCCCCAATTCCTCCAGCAGAATTTGCACCCCCGAGGAGCGGGTGCGCGGCGCGTGGTACAGGGTCAATTTTGCCGAATTTGTCATTTGCGTCTCCTCGTTTCAATCGGGCCAGATAGCGTCGTCATATGGACAAAACAATGACGGGCGCTTCGCCCTTTTCATTCCGGCGCGCTGGGACTAAATCAACGCCATGATCTCGCCCGACAGGCCCGACGACGCTCCGCTTCAGGATGAACTTTCGGAAGAGGAGGAATTTGCGCTGGAGGAAAGCTCTGGCGTTAACTTCTCGCAGGAGCCGGAGGCCCCCGAAAGCGTCAAGCGCGGCGTTGCGGTCGTCAGAAGCTATTGGAAAAACGCCCCTAACGGGCCGGGCGTCTATCGCATGATCGCCGGAAATGGCGACGTGCTCTATGTCGGCAAGGCCAAAAACGTCAAAAAACGCGTCGCGAGCTACACACGCCTTGCCGGCCATGTGAACCGCATCGCGAGAATGATTGCCGCCACCGCGAGCATGGTGTTCATCTCGGTCGAGACCGAAACTGACGCGCTGCTTTTGGAGGCCAATCTCATCAAGCAGTTGAAGCCACGCTTCAATGTGCTGATGCGCGACGACAAGTCATTTCCTTATATTCTCGTCGCACGAGATCATCCGGCGCCCCAAATCGCCAAGCATCGCGGCGCTCGCGCGAGAAAGGGCGATTATTTTGGTCCTTTCGCCAGCGTCTGGGCGGTCAATCGCGCGATCAACGCTCTGCAACGCGCCTTTCTGCTGCGCTCCTGCGTCGACTCTTTTTACGAGAATCGCACGCGGCCGTGTCTGCTTTATCAAATCAAACGCTGCGCCGCTCCATGCACGGGAGAAATCAGCATCGATGATTATGCCGAACTGGTGCAGGAAGCGCAGGATTTCCTGACTGGCAAGAGCCGTAGCGTGCGCGAGCGTCTCGCCGCCGAGATGACCGCGGCGGCCGAGGCGCTGGAGTTCGAGCGCGCGGCGCGGCTGCGCGACCGCATCTCGGCGCTATCGGCCATCCAGGGCGCGCAAGGCATTAATCCGCGTTCAGTCGAGGAAGCGGATGTTTTCGCCATCGCCAAGGAAGCAGGACGCTTTTGCATTGAGGCGTTTTTCTTTCGCGCTTATCAGAACTGGGGCAACCGCGCCTATTTCCCGCGCGCCGACCAGAGCCTTTCAGAAGAAGAGGTGCTGGACGCGTTTTTGACGCAGTTCTACGGCGAGCATCCCTCCGCGCAACTCGTGCTTCTTTCACACAACATCGAAGACCGCGAGGTGTTGCAGGACGCGCTTTATGTGCGCGGTAAGCGGCGTGTCGAGGTGCTGACGCCGCAGCGCGGCGAGAAACGCGAACTTGTCGAACATGCTCTGACCAATGCGCGGCAAACTTTGGGACGCAAACTGGCGGAGGACGCCAGCCAGGAGAAACTGCTGGGCGCGGTGGGGGCATTGTTCGGGCTTCCCGCCCCGCCACGTCGCGTTGAGGTCTACGACAATTCGCACACTGGCGGATCCCAGGCGATCGGTGCGATGATCGTCGCTGGTCCGACTGGCTTTATGAAGACTCATTATCGCACTTTCAACATTGCCAGCGAGGCCATCGCTCCCGGCGATGATTACGCGATGATGCGCGAAGTGCTGTCACGACGTTTCGCGCGGCTGGGAAAGGACGTGGAGCGGGACGAAGACCAGGAGGCCTTTCCATCGAGGCCGGACCTTGTTCTGATCGACGGCGGTCGCGGCCAGTTCGACGTCGCGCGAGAAGCGTTGACGGCTTCGGGCGTCACCGGCGTTGCCATCGTCGGGGTCGCCAAGGGCGCGGACCGCAACGCGGGGCGCGAAACCTTTTTCGTCGAAGGTCGCGAGCCTTTTCGTTTGTCGCCACATGATCCGGCTTTGTATTTCGTCCAGAGGCTTCGGGACGAAGCGCATCGTTTCGCCATCGGAACCCATCGGGCCCGTCGAAAAAAGGCTTTTACAAGAAATCCGCTCGACGAAATCGCGGGGGTCGGCCCTTCCCGAAAGCGGGCTTTGCTGCTTGCCTTCGGTTCAGCCAAAGCGATCGCCGGCGCCGCTCTATCTGATCTGGAGAAGGTGCCGGGCGTCAACAAGGCCACGGCGCGGCTCGTGTTCGAGCATTTTCAGCGCGTCGACTAGGCGCCCTACGCCCCGCCGCATGAATGTTCTGAATTGGGCAGTTCCCAGCTCTTTTTCGTGCGCAGATTCGTCGTATTGTAAATTTTGCCGCGACCGTCGCCCGGAGGGCAATTCAACGGCGTGCTGATGAAGCACATGCGGACACGATCGCCCTTGCGGGAGTGTTCTATCGCCGGCACCATTTCATAAGACACCTGATAGCCGCCATTAGCGAAACGCACTGCGCTTCCCGAACCTGCGACGGGGGTGTTTGTGGCGCTATCTACAAGCCGTGTCTCGATGGACGCGATCGTGGTCACGATGCAGGCGCCAACCCGAGTAGGAAGTTCTCCCGCGTCCAGAGCGGTCGTGAGCATAACAAAGCCGAACAAAGCAGCGATGCGGCAGTACATTTTTGTCTCTCCGGCAAAATGTCGACCATCCTCAGATAGCACGCAGGCAATATCAAGCTAGAGCCGCCGCGGCGCAATCCAGAAGGTCGCGAGGCGATGTCAGAGTCCCTACAATGTGGGTTAGCCGACAAGCGTCCAAACGATTACCGATTGTTCTTGCTTGTTGTTTTGGGTGGCACGCAGGTTGCTTCTCTATCACCGAGAAACATCTCGGGACGGAGCATTCCTCATGATCCAGATTACGGACAGCGCCTTAAGCGCAGTGCGTTCAGCGATTGCGGGCGCGGGGCCGGATGTCGAAGGTCTTCGCATCATGGTCGAAGCCGGCGGCTGCGCAGGATTCAAATATATGATGGGTCTCGTGAACGAGACAAATCCAAGCGATCTAGTGATCGAGCGCGATGGCGTGAAAGTCTTCATTGAAGAAGGCAGCCTTGCTTATCTCGATGGAGCGAAGGTTGATTTCGTGATCAGCCTCGAAGGCTCGGGTTTCACTTTCGACAATCCACAAGCCAAGTCCAGCTGCTCTTGCGGCAAATCTTTCGGCTGAGCGCATTCAACAGGAGACGCGGCAATGTGGGATTATACTGACAAGGTAAAGGACTACTTCTTCAATCCCAAAAACGCCGGGGTGCTGACCGAGGCAAACGCTGTCGGAGAGGTCGGAGCCATCGCCTGCGGCGACGCGCTGAAACTGATGCTCAACGTCGATCCGGTGACGCAGATCATCCTGGACGCCAAGTTTCAGACTTTTGGCTGCGGCTCCGCTATTGCGTCTTCCTCGGCGCTGACAGAAATCGTCATCGGCAAAACGCTGGACGAAGCCCTAAAGATCACTAATCAGGACATTGCGGATTTCCTTGGCGGCCTGCCGCCCGAAAAAATGCATTGCTCCGTCATGGGCTATGAGGCACTGCAATCCGCCGTCGCCAATTTCCGTGGCGAAGTCTGGAAGGACGACCACGAGGAAGGCGAGCTTGTTTGCAAATGTTTCGGCGTCGACGCTGGGATGATTGAACGCGCCATCAAAATGAACAAGCTGACGTCCGTCGAGCAGGTCACCGACTATACAAAGGCGGGTGGCGGTTGCCTCACATGCTTCGACAAGCTGGAAGAAATTCTGGCGACGACAAACGCGGAACTGGTGGCCGAAGGCGTCCTCGCCGAACATGAGGCCTATCGGATCGGCGCCGCGGACCCCCAGAAAATCAAAGAAAAGGCTAAAGCAGCGAAAGCGCAGCAGCAGCCGATGACGCAAATATCTCCGCTTGCGCCAGCGTCGCCGTTGCCGCCGCTCTCGGCAAGTCTCACCAACCTCCAGAAGATCAGGTTGATCGAAGAAACGATCGAAGAGCTGCGTCCCTATCTGCGCAAGGACGGCGGCGACTGCGAGCTGGTCGATGTCGAAGGCTCCAATGTGTTGGTCAACCTTTCGGGCGCCTGCGTCGGATGTCAAATGTCCAGCGTGACGATCTCCGGAATTCAGGAGCGCCTGATGGCCAAGCTTGGCACGCCCGTCCGTGTTGTTCCCGTTGGTCGCAACGCCCACTGAAACGCTTCTTCAAGGAGGCAGGCATGAGAGCCGTTTATCTCGACAACAATGCGACTACGCGAGTTGACCCCGAGGTCGTCGCCACCATGCTTCCGTACTTTACGGAACAGTTTGGCAACCCGTCGTCGATCCACTCGTTTGGAGCCAGCGTCGGAGCCGCCGTGAAGACCGCTCGCGGGCAGCTGCAGGCGCTGCTCGGCTCGACGCATGATCACGAGATCATCTATACGTCAGGCGGCACTGAGGCGGACAACACCGCTATTCTTTCCGCGCTGGAAGCGCTTCCGGAGCGCAATGAAATCGTGACCAGCAAGGTCGAACATCCAGCGGTGCTGGCGCTTTGCCAGCATCTGGAAAAAATCGGCCGCGCCAAGGTGCATTACATCGGCGTCGACGCGCTGGGGCGCATCGATATCGAAGCCTATCGTGCGGCGCTCTCCGACAAGGTTGCGGTGGTTTCTCTTATGTGGGCCAACAACGAGACGGGAACAATCTTTCCGATCGAAGGACTCGCAGACCTGGCTAAAGAGCACGGCGCTTTGTTTCATACCGACGCTGTGCAGGCGGTGGGAAAGGTTCCGATCTCGCTCAAGGACAGCGCAATCGATATGCTCTCGCTTTCCGGCCACAAGCTGCACGCGCCCAAGGGAATTGGCGCGCTTTATGTCAAGCGCGGCGCACGGTTCAAGCCGCTGCTTCGCGGAGGTCATCAGGAACGCGGGCGCCGCGCAGGCACCGAAAACGCGCCGGGGATCATAGCGCTTGGCAAGGCCGCGGAACTCGCAGTCACCCATATGGCCGATGAGCAAACCCGCGTGAAAGCGCTACGCGACCGTCTGGAAGGCGCTTTGCTTCAGCGCATCCCCAATTGTTTCGTTAATGGCGACCTTAACGATCGTCTGCCCAACACATGTAACATCGCGTTCGAATATGTTGAGGGCGAAGGCATACTGTTGCATCTGACACGTGCTGGAATCGCAGCCTCTTCGGGCTCGGCATGCACTTCGGGTTCGCTGGAGCCTTCGCATGTTCTGCGCGCAATGAATATTCCTTTCACCGCCGCGCATGGTTCGATTCGTTTCTCGCTCTCGCGCGACAATGTGCCCGAGGACGTAGATCGGGTGATCGAAGTCATGCCCGGCATCCTCGAAAAATTGCGGGCGCTGTCGCCATTCTGGGCCGGCGCCGACAAGAACGGAAAAGAGTTCAAGCCCGTTTACGCCTGAGGCGCGCCGTGAGTATGGATCGGTCCCGTATCTTCATCAACGACACGACGTTGCGCGACGGCGAACAAGCGCCCGGCGTCGCCTTCACCGGCGCCGAAAAGCTCTCCATCGCGCGAGCGCTCGCGGCGGCGGGAGTCGATGAAATCGAGGCCGGTACGCCGGCGATGGGGGTGGAAGAGATTGAAGCGATAGGGCGCATCGTGGCGGAAGGTCTGCCCTGTCGCGTTAGCGCCTGGTGTCGCGCCAACAAGTCCGATGTGGACGCCGCGCTGCAGGCTGGCGCCAGTCACGTCAATATTTCTACCCCGATGTCGCGGCTGCAAATTGGAGTCAAGCTCAACACCGACGTCGACGGCGCAGCGAAGCGAGCGCGAGAGGTTGTCGCTTATGCGGCTTCTCGCGGTCTTACGGTCGCGCTTGGAGGCGAGGATTCATCGCGCGCCGATGCGCGCGACATCGGCAAAATTCTGGGCGCAGCGGCGAAAGAAGGCGCAACTCGCCTTCGTTTTGCGGACACCCTTGGGGTGCTTGATCCCTTCTCGACCTATGAAGCAATCAAAAACGTACGCGAGGAAACCGACCTGCCCATCGAGTTTCATGGTCATGACGACGTGGGCCTCGCTACCGGCAACACGCTCGCCGCGATCCGAGCGGGCGCGATTCACGCCTCGGTGACAGTGCTTGGACTGGGAGAGCGGGCGGGAAACGCGGCGTTGGAGGAAGTAGCAGTCGCTCTCGGCCATGTCGCGCGAGGAGAAACCAACATAGATCTGAAGCGGCTTCAGGGACTGGCTCGTCTTGTCGCGGCCGCGGCGCGCAGAAAAATCGGTCGCGCCAAAGCCGTCGTTGGCGCCGATATCTTTACGCATGAATCAGGCATCCATGTAGCCGCGTTGCTAAAGGACGCTCGAACCTATCAAGGGATAAACCCTTCGACTCTCGGTCGGCGCAACAAGATCCTCATCGCGAAACATTCCGGACTCGCGGCGATCTCCAGCAGATGCGCGGAATTTGGAGTCGTTGTCGACTCTGCTGTGGCCGCCCGCCTGCTCGAGCAGGTCAAGAGGCGCGCGCGCGCAAAAAAGCCTCCGCTTAGCAGAACCGAATTTGGTCAGCTTTTGGAACGCACGCGTCAAGAAAGTTTGGATCGCTCCCAGAACATTGTGTTGGGAGGCGCATCGTGAACGGCGTCGTTCTGTCGGCCCCTGCAACGGAAGTCGTGCGCCCGAAATTTTTGGAGTCGATGCGCGGCGATATCGCCTGTGTGTCTCAGCGGGATCCAGCCGCGCGAGGAAAGCTTGAGATCGTCCTGCTTTATCCCGGCGTGCATGCATTGATTTGGCACCGAATGGCGCATCAGATGTGGCGCGGCGGCATGAAGTTTCCTGCGCGCTTCCTGTCCTGGTTTGCACGCCTCGTTACAAATATCGACATTCACCCTGGAGCCAATATCGGCGCACGCCTGTTCATAGATCATGGCGCCGGAGTGGTGATCGGCGAAACTGCAGTGATCGGAGACGACGTAACGATTTATCACGGCGTAACGCTTGGAGGCACCTCCTGGTCGCTGGGAAAGCGTCATCCAACAGTCGAGAGCGGCGCACTTATCGGCGCCGGCGCCAAAATACTCGGGCCAATCACCGTTGGCGCGGGCGCGCGTGTGGGCGCGAATTCGGTCGTCATAGAGGACGTTCCGCCGCAGATGACGGTCGTTGGAATCCCGGGTCGCATCGTGCGCGAGGAGCGGCGCCGCTGCGGCGCAGACGGCCGTATTGATCTCGAACATCACCTCATTCCAGACCCTGTAGGAGATGCGATGTCGGTATTGATTGACCGCATAGATTTCCTGGAAGCGCGGCTGTCGCACTTACAAGTCAAAGTTAACGACGGAATGACTGCAACTCGAACGGACGCGCCAAGCGAAGGAGAACAGGTCGATGAGCATTCTTGACGATCTCCGCAAACTCTCAACAGCTGAAGAATTCTTCGATGAGCTTGGGGTGGAGTACGACCCCGCGGTAGTTCGCGTTGCGCGGTTGCATATTCTTCGGCGCATGGGAGAATATTTGCACAAGGGCGAGATCGGAGAAGCAAGCGACGCCGACGCCAAAAGCGCATGTCGCGAATTTCTCGCCAAGGCATATGCGGACTTCGTAGCATCCTCGCCTATTGAACAAAGAGTGTTCAAAGTGCTGAAAGACGCGGTCAAGCCGGTCGAGGAACCTAAAAAGCCGTTTGTTCCTCTTAGCCTGCTCATCAACACAGACACGCAGCCCTTATAAGAACTTCAAGAGGCGTATTCGCAAACACGCCCGAAACACGAACGAGGAGATGCGCCGTGAAGATACTGGTGTGCATCAAACAGGTTCCCGACAGCGCGCAGATTCGCGTACATCCCGTCACCAACACGATCATGCGGCAGGGCGTGCCGACGATTATCAATCCGTATGATTTGTTCTCGTTGGAGGAGGCTTTGCGTCTTCGCGACAAATTTGGCGGAGAAGTCACAGGTCCTGACAATGGGTCCGCCAATGGCGTCCGATTCTCTGCGTAAGGCTTTGGGAATTGGAGCGGATCGGGCAGTCTTGCTGACCGATCGCTTTTTCGCTGGATCTGACACGCTGGCAACTACATATGCGCTCGCACAGGCGATCCGGAAGATCGAACAGGTCTATGGCGCGCAGGACATTATCTTCGCGGGGAAGCAGACGATTGACGGTGATACGGCTCAGGTAGGGCCGGGCGTCGCCAAGCAACTCGATTTGTTGCAGCTCACCTATGTGTCGAAGATAGAAAGCTGCGACCCGGACAAGCGAGAAATTATCGTCGAACGCCGCGCCGAAGGAGGAGTGCAGGTTCTACAGACCAAGCTTCCATGCCTCATCACCATGCTTGAGGGCACGAACGAAATCCGGCGCGGAACGATTGACAATTCCTTGCGCGCCGCGCGCGCCGAGATCGTCACGTGGAGCGCCAAGGACGCCGATATCACCGACCTCACGAAATGCGGCCTGAAGGGATCGCCGACGATCGTGAAAAAGGTGTTCGCGCCGGCGCCACGTTCAGAGCGCGCGACATTCATCGAGCCTGGTCGCACTGCTGCTGAATCTGCCGACGGTCTGATTGGCGCGATTTTCGCTAGGAAGAGTTCGCTCGAAGGCGACATGGCTAAATTGGCGAGCGGTTCTTAAGGAGAGCAAATGTCCGACGCACCGGTCCGTGACGCGCCGGCTCAGAGCCGAGCGAACCAGAAAAAGGAACTGCCCGAGCATTTCCGCGACTATAAGCACGTATGGGTGTTTATAGAGCAGGAGCGTGGCGAGGTTCACCCTGTTTCCTGGGAGTTGCTTGGAGCAGGGAGAAAGCTTGCCGACAAGCTCGGCGTAGAACTCGCAGGCGTTGTCCTTGGCGCGCCCGGCGAGGCGACGCGGGAAGCAGTCGCTGAGGCTTTTCGCTATGGCGCTGACCTCGCGTACCTTGTCGAGGATCCGATTCTCGCTGACTACCGCAACGAGCCCTACTCAAAAGCGCTGACGCAACTGGTCAATACGCACAAGCCCGAGATTTTGCTGCTTGGCGCGACAACTCTGGGGCGAGACCTCGCAGGTTCCGTAGCAACGACTTTGCTCACGGGTCTTACTGCGGATTGCACCGAACTTGCTGTTGATGCTGATGGATCCCTGGCGGCGACGCGCCCGACATTCGGCGGCTCCCTGCTGTGCACGATTTACACGCTCAACTATCGTCCGCAGATGGCGACTGTGCGCCCTCGTCAGATGCCGATGCCGGCGCGTGACGCCAGCCGCGATGGACGCGTCGTAAGCTTCAAGGCCGATCTGGACGAAGATTCGATCATTACAAAGATCCTAAGGTTTATCCCGGATCGGGAGTCTACGAAAACCAATCTCGCCTTTGCCGACGTCGTTGTCGCTGGCGGTCTTGGCCTGCAAAGCGCTGAAAACTTCCAGCTCGTGCGCAATCTCGCCTCGGTGCTCGGCGCCGAATTTGGCGGCTCGCGCCCACTGGTGCAAAAAGGCTGGATCGGCTCTGACCGACAGATCGGACAGACCGGCAAAACCATCCGGCCGAAGCTCTACATCGCCGCCGGAATATCGGGCGCCATCCAGCATCGCGTTGGCGTTGAAGGCGCTGATTTGATTGTGGCGATCAATACCGACAAGAACGCGCCAATCTTTGACATCGCTCATCTTGGCGTTGTCACGGACGCAATTCGTCTACTGCCTGCGCTTACCGAAGCGTTCCGGCGAAGGTTGTCGCCTCACGCTAGAGATCGACTTGCGAGCTGAACCGATGCGAATCGCGCTCCCAGTCGTGGAGTGGCGAGCGAATGAAGCATGCTTGAGGAGGGTTCCATGATTGACGAGAAATTTGACGCGATCGTCATCGGGGCCGGCATGGCGGGCAATGCCGCCGCCTATACGATGGCGTCCCGCGGACTCAAGGTGCTGCAACTGGAGCGGGGCGAATATCCCGGATCAAAAAACGTGCAGGGCGGCATTCTCTATGCCGACATGCTTGAGAAAATCATCCCGAATTTCCGCGAGGAGGCGCCGCTGGAGCGCCACCTTGTCGAGCAGCGCTTTTGGATGATGACGGACCGTTCGCATACCGCGCTCCAGTATCGCTCCGACGATTTCAACGAAGAGAAACCGAACAGATATACGATTATCCGTTCGCAGTTCGATCGATGGTTCTCAAAGGAGGCGCAGGCCCAGGGCGCTATCGTGATCAGCGAAACCACCGTCACGCAGCTGGTAAGCGACGCTTACGGCAAGGTGATCGGCGTCGCCACCGACCGACGGGGAGGAACCATTTTCGCTGATGTGGTCGTGATCGCCGAAGGCGTCAACGGACTACTTGGCACGCGTGCGGGGCTTCGCGAGACGCCAAAGGCCGAACATGTGGCGCTCGCCGTTAAGGAAATGCATTTTTTGCCTCGCGATGTGATCGAGGCGCGTTTCAATCTGCATGGAGATGAAGGCGTAGTTATCGAGGCGGCCGGAACGATTTCCAAGGGCATGACCGGCATGGGCTTCGTATACACGAACAAGGAGAGCATTTCGGTCGGTATGGGTTGTCTGGTGTCGGACTTTGCTGGCGCCACGGAAACGCCATATGGCTTGCTGGAAGCCTTCAAGTCGCATCCCTCCATTAAGCCTTTGCTTGAAGGGTCCGAAGTCAAGGAATATGCAGCTCACCTTATCCCAGAGGGCGGCTACAAGACGATTCCCGAGCTCTTTGGAGATGGTTGGGTCGTAGTCGGAGATGCGGCGCAACTGAATAACGCCATTCACCGCGAAGGCTCCAATCTCGCGATGACGTCGGGGCGACTGGCCGCTGAAGCCATTTTCCAGGTGAAATCGCGACGCGAACCGATGAGCAAGCAAAACCTCGCGCTCTACAAGAAATATCTCGACGAGAGCTTCGTGATGAAGGATCTCAAGAAATATAAGGATATGCCAGCGCTTCTTCACACCCAGGCGAAGAACTACTTCCTCTCATATCCGACGCTTGTGTCGAGTGCGATGGAAAATTTCCTGCGTGTGGATGGAACGCCGAAAATCGAAAAGGAAAAAGCCTCGGTGCGCGCTTTCATCAAGGAACGTTCCTGGAGCGGCCTGTTTGGCGACGCGCTGCGCTTCGCACGCGCCTGGAGGTAAGGAAAATGACTGCGAAGTCAATCAGAGCTTAAACAGGCGAGAAGGGTATGGTCATGGCGACACAATCTGCGCGAGTCGAAGAGAAGTTGTTCCAGAATCGCTATCTCGTCGATGCTGGAAAACCTCACATCTCAATTGCGGCGCACACCACGCCGTCTAAAAATCTTATGGCGATGACCACTCTGTGTCCCGCCGGATGTTACGCTGAAAACAGCGCCGGACAGGTAGAGATCACGCCTGACGGCTGCCTTGAGTGCGGCACCTGCCGCATCCTCTGTGAGCCCTCCGGTGAAATTGTCTGGAACTATCCCAGAGGCGGTTACGGCGTTTTGTTCAAATTTGGCTGACGCCGCCCAGGGGCTGCGGACAAGCCGCTGTCCGCAGTCCTGTTCTCCTAGAAACTCAATCCGGTGGCGCCGACAGAGGATCAGTATGCCGAACGTAACCTTCTCTTCTCCGCTTCTTCGTAAGAACATAACAGTCTATGCCGTTGCTGGCGACACATCGACCGTGCTCGCGGTGGCGGAGGCAAACAAAATTCAGATACCGCACGACTGCAAAAACGGAGAATGCGGTTCCTGCTTGATCGAAGTTGTGACGCTTTCCGGAAAGACAATGGGCTCGATGTTGACGGAAAACGAGAAAACTCAGCTAAAATTTCTCGGTAAGATCACGGCAGAAGACATCCGCAAAGCTGAAGTGGATGATGTCGCACCTAAATTCAGGTTGGCATGCCAATATGTCGTTCGCGATCAGGACATTCTGGTAAAGTTCAGCGGCGAGCCAGGTGGAGCTGAATGACGTTTCTTCGCGCAATCTTGCAAAAGAATGCGCGAGATAACGGTCTGGACTTAGGCAGAAAATGCGGCGGCTTGCGAGCGGGCAGGCTGCCTCATCGTCGTTCGAAGGTTTTAACAGCTTCTTAATGTTGCTCAGTAGAGGCGTATTTACGCTTCAGGGCATGCATCAGGAGCTGGAAGGCAAAGGAGTTAAAAAATGCAATCCGTGGAGGAATTTCTCGCCCATGCCGTCAAACTGGAAGAAGAAGCCGCGACGCGATTTGGAGAGCTGGCTGACGCAATGGAATCGTGCGGCAATCGCGACGTTAGCGCGCTTTTTCGTCGCCTTTCCGATTATTCCCGGTTGCATCTTGCCGACGCGCGCGCGCGTTCTGGTTTCCGCGATCTGCCCTATCTGAAGCCGGCTGAATATGAGTGGCCCGATCTCGAAAGCCCCGAGACTGCGGCTATCTGGGCTGCCGATCCATTTATTGGGCGCGAACAGGCGCTCGCAATAGCGCTCGAAGCCGAGACAGCAGGATTGAATTACTACAAGAAAATCTTTGAGACGACGGAAGATCCAGAAATCAGATATATGGCGAAGGAATTCGCCGAGGAAGAACGTGGCCATGTCACTGAACTTGAAAAATGGATGAAGGCGCATAAGGCCGGAAAAGCGCTTCCCGTTGATCGCTAGTAAACGAACTCGTGTCTAACCACTCTTGAGAGCGTTCATGAGCAGATAAACGCTTGGCGTTTTGTCCTCTAGGTATATCAGGAACGTACCCGAGCTTGAGGATCAGGGAAGAGCGAGTCTCCCGCCTCTTCTCCAAAGCAACCATAATAATCGTTGCACTCCTGGCATGTTGGCGCGGCGCAGAGCGTGAATCCTTCCATTTCGCACAGGCAGCGGTAGAAGAATTTTTTCCACTTCATATTATTTTGATTGCGAGCTGCGAGGGCTGGATACCAATCGCGCATTAGACGACCAAGCTCCGCGCGAGATTTCAGCCCGAGGTCTTGCCAGAGGTGGTTGGGAGACATGCAACGACGCGCCAGCGCTGCGGCAAGCCACATGCTTTCTCGGGAGTCGTTGCATTGATAGCGCTGAAACAGAGTGAAAAGCTGTTGCTCCTCTTCGTCGAATTCGACGCTCGCCTTCCTTTGGTTTCCTGAAAGACGCTCCGCAGCGCCTGGCGTCCATGCTGCGACGAGAGCATCGATTTCGCTCGCTGTGAGCCCCAGAGCGTCTTCTAAAGTGGCGCCGGATTCCTGTGACTCGTTCAGCCCGATCGAGACAAGACAGGAAAATATATGCGCAAGGAACTGGTCCCTGGACGCCGCTATCATGGAGTCGCCGACCTGTGCAGACAAACTGTCGCCGGGGGGAGGAGGCTTGTCGAAGGCTTGTGCGACGCCTAGAAGAGTCATTGCCGTTTAGGCCGCGATTTCGTCAGCAGGGAGGTGTGTCTGGCAGTTCTTTGGGCATACGCGCGAGCAGGCGTTGCAACCGATACACGAACCTGGGTGTTCCACCTTCATGATCTTTCGGTTGAGCTCACCGTCAAAATCATCCTCGTCGTCCTCCGTGACGATGCCAAGAACCTGTCCCGCGTCGTCTACGCCATAAAGCGCCATGACATCTTGTGGACAGACTTTGAAGCAGCGACCACAGCCGATGCAGGTTTCGCCATTGATGTCGGTGAGGTAGAGCGGAGTATAATCAGAGCCGTCCCGCGTCTTGAAAGCGCCCATCACGCAGTCTCCAATTCCTTGAGTTTTTTCCGCGCAGCTTCGAGGGCCGCGTAAGCGTCATGGGTTTCTTGAGCAATTGGCAGGATCGTGTGCCAGTTGATCGGTAGCTCCTCGGAAAGGTCGTGCAGGTTCATCTTCATGTTCGTCGCTTTGGCGGAAAGCTTCTTGATCTCCGCTTTCACGTCGTCGATGGAGCTCATTGATCTCACCCTTCAGTAATTGGCGACCTCGGGATACTTTTGAATCATCTCGATCCCCGCGTTGACGAACTTCATTCCTTCCGCCGCGAGCTTCTCAAGAGTTTCGAAGCCAAACCGATGTACGTCGCGCAACTGCTTGTTGACGACGATGAGACGGCCGGCGATGAGGATTTGACGGCCAAATCCTTCATGGCTCATTTTCATCATAGGTTGCACCATCACGCCGGTGGCTCGCTCGATTGAGAGGCCAATTGCGTTGTAAAACAGTTCCAGTCGCCAAAGGATTTCCGGGTCAGGATCGCCCATGATAGGCAGCAGCTTGCGCGCTTCCTTGTCGATGATATAGGGGGCGAGAAGATCAAGATCCTTCTTGTTGTCCCAAGTGCCGTGAGTATCCTGAGCGCGCCACTGCTTGATCAGCTCCTTGATGAACAAACAATCCGCCGGGCTTTCGGTGACAGTGGCCGCTTCAACCATTAGCTGTTTCCTCCTCGAAATCGAACGTGCGCTCCTGTCCTTTGGACAGTATCTTGCGAAGCCATGGCGGCGGCACGCCGTTGAGAACCACCTTCAGTTTTTCCAGCAGATCAACGATTTTTTCGGGCTGCTGGACCTTCATGGGAAAGATGTTATGCGCGACGACACGCGCCGCTCCGGAGCCCCCTATCGCTGCGACGTAAAGTATTGCGCAATCCTTGATCGCTTCAAGCTTGGGTAGCAACTTGTCTTCGTTTCCATCTTCCTGGAGATCTCCGACGAATTGAACCGCTTCTATGAAGTCATATCCTTCCGAAGTGAGCTCATAGATAGCAATGTTTTTCGCCCATCCGAAATGCGCGTCCACGCGCTCGAGGTCTTGTGTGGCGAATGCGACTTTCATGCTGCCTCCTTCGTCCTAGGCGACCGGTTCGATCTGCACGAGCTGATCATGAATTGGCGCCTTGACATGACCGGTGTCTCCCATCGTGTCTCGCCAAGTGTCAGGATCTGGTTCATGCACCTGTGCTATGAAGATGTTGCCGATGGAAAAGATGAGATTGCGAGTGCCGCGATAACCTACCGAGACTTCATGCGCAGCGCCGAGACGGTCGAACATAGGCAGGCCAAAACGATAGAGAGGTATGCCTAGTCTTTCCGCGGTCTGCCGCCCATGAGAATGAGTGATGATCAGATCGGCGCCTGCGGCGCGTTGTTCCAGATCCTCGAGATCGCCGATCACGACTTCCTCCGCTGGAAAATTCTCCAGCAGCGGGGAAGCGGTCGTCGTCACAGCGGCGACGACTGTCGCACCCATTTCGGTGAGGAAGGAACCGACGCTCCACAATAGATCCGGTTCCGCGCCAATAGCGATACGTTTGCCGCCGAAATGAAAGTGCCCATCGAGCATCGCGTCGACAAGCTGGCCTCGCTGGCGCCGAAGTTTCAATGGTATGGGCCGTCCACTGATCTTCGATAGGAATGCAACGAACGCGTCATTGGTGGCGAGGCCTGTCAAGCGATCGAATAAAACGAAGGGCACGCCGGCGCGAGATTCCAATACCACCGCAGCTGCACGCATCTGTTCGCCGATTGCGATAGTCCATCCAGCGGTACCCATTTTCGAGATGTCCGCGCGTGTGACGCCGCCGAGAGTCGTAGGCGTAAAGTCCTGAGGGATATGTCCGTCAAGCGAGCCTGAAAGGTCGGGGAGGAAGGTTGGCTCCAGGCCAAAGGATTCGATGACATCGCGCAGTTCGTCAATGTCGCCCGGTGTCAGATGACAGCCGGCAAGGACATTGACGCGTTGCGGCGTGCGTTGCGGCGGAGCTTCATACTCTGGCACAAACTCCTCGACGATTCTCGTGACAGTCTTGGCGAAGCCATCCTGAAACGCGTCTTTGAAGTCGGGCGTCGACACATATACGATGCCGAGATCGGCAAGTTCGGGATGGCGCTTACGTACGAGCTTGAGATAGCCTTCGACGTCATCGCCTTTAGTTTCTGTGACGCCGGTCGAGCAGATGCCGATCACCTGCGGGTTGGTGCGTTTGACGATATTGAGAATGGCTGATTCAATATTCTCAAGGCCGCCAAGAATTGTCGCCACCTCATTCATGGCGGTGGTCTGCAGGGGGATGGCTTCACGGAAATGGCGAACAAACAGCACGAGCCCAAAAGAGGTGCAGCCTTGTGATCCGTGGAGCACAGGCATGCATCCGGAAATCCCCATGAAGGCGAGAGCGCCGCCAATCGGCTGGCTCATTTTCAGCGGGTTGACCGCGCAGGCTTTTTTGGAATGTTTGACGAGCGCCATGATCTGCCTCACGCGGCGCGCGTTGCAGGAATGGCGCCAGCGCTCGCTTTCGCGGCGAGCATAGCTGCGATCTTGTCCTGGCATCCGCCACAGCCCGTTCCTGCGTGCGTTGCGGTTCCCACGGCTGCCACGCTGTCAAGCTGATCGGCATGAATTGCGGCTTCGATGACGCCGACGCTGACATTGTGACAGGCGCAGACCTTGATTCCGCGGCGTGCCTCTTCCGCCCGCGCGGGATCAGCCGCGAGGGCCTCGGCTTCGGCCTCGATTGCCCGGGTCGCGCGTTCTTCCCAGCTCGTCTCTTCCCAGGGCGCTGGCAAACGCACCTGCGCCCATACGGGATTGAAGAGCGCCTTTTCAATTTCGGCGACCAGTTCGATCATGCCCTCGTAACCGGCGTAGGCGTGATGTCGCTCCTGATTGATATCCAGCCAGGGCATTTTCGCTTTAAGCGCGATGAACTGCGAGCGGCCGCCGGAAAGCATGATGTCCGCGCGCGCTTCCTTGAGCATCTTGTACATTTCGCGTGGCGTCATATCATCAATCATATGGGCGTCCTGGCCCATGAGCTCTTTGATCTTTTCCTTGTCTTCCTTTGTCGATTTCTTGACACTGGTGCCGGCGATTTCCAGCCCTGCCTCTTGCAGCGCCGCAACAACGGACCATGATTTTACGCCTCCGGTGATCAGTAGGACGCGTTTGCCGGTCAGCCTTTGTTTATACGGCGCGATACGCGCCCAGGCGCGGGCCTCTTCGCGCTCGATCACGGCTTCAGTGCGTCCCATGAGCTCGGCGGGTGCGCCGCGCTCGATCAGCAATCGCGAAATTTCGCGAAGCGAGTCGCTCATGTCGCCAATGCCGTAAAATGAACCTTCGAAGAAGGGAATGCCGTAGCGTTCCTCCATCTTGCGCGCGACATTGATCATCGCCTTGGAGCACACCATCATTGAGGCTTTCGCACGATGCGAGGATGCGACCTCGTGGTATTTGGCGTCGCCGGAAATGCAGGAAAGAATGCGGATTCCGAGCTCGTCGAGTAGCGGCTTCACCTGCCACAGTTCGCCAGCGAGG
Organism: uncultured Alphaproteobacteria bacterium; assembly: GCA_963697595.1. Lineage (GTDB taxonomy): Bacteria > Pseudomonadota > Alphaproteobacteria > Rhizobiales > Beijerinckiaceae > Methylocystis. The sequence continues at coordinate 353,116 of CAVOON010000003.1, forward strand.
TTATATTCGCCGATGATGTTGATGTCATATGGCGTCGTATATTCCGGCTCCATCGTCCCGATCACATGATCCAGGATCGCTTCGCCAGCGAGCTTGTTGCCAAGATTCTTCGGGGCCGACGAACCCGGGGGAAATCACCGGTATCACGGGTTTGTTGAATTTTTCTGCGGCGGCCTTGCACACGGCGCCTATGTCGTCGCCCGTCATCGCGGGAACGCAGGTCTGATAAACGAAAACCGCAGGCGGGTCGTATTTATCGATGATTTCCTTGATGGATTTGTAAAGCCTCTTCTCTCCCCCGAAAATGACGTCATTTTCGCCCATATCGGTGGTGAAGCCGGTGCGGTACAAGTTTGAGCCAGAGGACTTCGCGCCGCGATTGTCCCAGCTGTTGCCTTCGCAGGCGATGGGGCCATGCACGAGATGGGCGACATCGGTAATCGGCTGCAACGCGATCTTTGCGCCGTCAAAGGCGCAACCGCCTGCCGCTGCGCCGGGCGCAAGCTGCTTGGTGCAACCTTTCTTTCGTTCCTTTTCGGATTTGCCCTGATTCTTGTCGCACCCAGGCTCGTTGAAAACGTCCTGAATTTTATTCGCCAAGCTGGTCATCGGGGCCTCCAAAGCAGCCACCGCATTCCACAGATCGCACTTGTTGCATCCGCGCAGCGGTCAACGTGTCATTTTTGGGCATTGATCCGCATCGCCGGATCTAGATTGATCCGGCGACGGGTTTTCCTATTAGCGAATGATGTCGAAGCTATAGTCAGACTTCGCGACGACATTGGTGTTGGCGTCGATCTCACTGAAGATCTTGTCGAGGATCCAGACGAGGACATTGAGTCCGCCTTGATAACCCCACACCGGGTAACGGTGATAATGATGACGATCGAAGATCGGGAAGCCGATGCGGATCAGTGGCGTGCCGGTGTCGCGGTCGAGATATTTGCCGTAGGTGTTGCCGATCAGAAAATCCACCGGTTCCGTGAACAGCAACGAGCGCATGTGCCACAGATCCTTGCCCGCATAAGCATGGCAGTTCTTGCCAAACGGAGAGCTCGCGAGCAACTTCTCGGTCTTTTCCTGCCACGCTTTGCCGCCGTTGGTCGCGAGAACATGCACCGGCTCGGCGCCAAGCTCCATCAGAAACGACGTCAGGCCGAGGCAGAGGTCCGGGTCGCCGTAGATCGCGAACTTCTTGCCATGAATATGAGCCGCCGAATCTGCAATAGCGTCAACGAGGCGTCCACGCTCCTTGGTAAGTTCCGCGGATATCGGCTTGCCGCTGATGCGCGAGAGCGTCATCAGAAACTCGTCGGTGCCTTTGACGCCAATCGGGTGATTGAACGCTACTGTTTCCTGGCCATGACCCGCGATGAAGGGTAGCGTCTTTTCGGTGCAATATTGTTGCATCGAAATCGTCGCCTTGGCGTTGATCGCATTGGCGGCTTCTTCAAGTGTCGTGCCGCCGTCATACATGCGGAACTCGCCGTCAGTCGGCGTATCCCAAACGTCGCTGTTGTCGCCGATGATTGTATATTCTATGCCCATCGAATTGAAGATGCGCTTGATCTCGCGCATGTTTCCAACCGTGTAGCCGTCGAAACCACCGAGAAAATTGATCTTCTCGTTAGGAACGCGCTCCAGCTTGGGCGCGGTGCCGGCTTTGCCGTCCCAGAAATGCTCCAGCACGCCCTTCATCACGTTATCGTAGCCTGTGATATGGCTGCCGACGAAGGCGGGCGTATGAGCGAAGGGAACGTCGTATTCCTGCGGTACCGAGCCTTTTTCTTTGGCGGTCTTGATGAATGCGTTGAGATCGTCGCCGATCACTTCCGCCATGCAGGTGGTGGAAACCGCGATCATCTTCGGCTTATACATATTGTAGGTGTTGGCCAGGCCGTCGATCATGTTGTTGAGGCCGCCGAACACCGCCGCATCCTCGGTCATCGAGGAGGAAACGCAGGACGTCGGCTCCTTGAAATGGCGCGAGAAGTGAGAACGGTAATACGCAACGCAACCCTGCGAACCGTGGACGAAGGGAATGGTGCTTTCGAAGCCTACCGCCGCGAAGACCGCGCCAAGCGGCTGGCAAGCCTTAGCGGGATTGACTGTCAGCGCTTCGCGAGCGAAATTCTTCTCGCGATACTCGTCGCTCTTGGTCCATTCGCGAACGCGCTCAAGTTCGGCGTCAGCGACCGGATTTTCGAAATTCTTCTTCTTGCTCTCGAACATTTCCTTGTATTCCGGCTGCCGGAACAAGTTGAAATGGTCAAGGACGTTATCTGCGTTCTGTGGCATTTGAATTCCCCTTGTCGATCGGCGAGCCGCCTCGCTCTCTGATTGAGAGCGAGGGGTGTTGCTTCAGGGTGATCAGGCGGCCCAAGGGGCCTTGGCGAACTTCCAGACCGGCGAGTTGATCGCCATGTCCATATCGCGTGCGAAGATGGCGAAGCCGTCATAGCCATGATACGGGCCGGAGTAATCCCAGCTGTGCATCTGACGGAATGGCACGCCCATCTTCTGGAAGACGTATTTTTCCTTGATGCCGGAGCCGACAAGATCGGGCTGGATTTTTTCGACGAATTTTTCGAATTCGTAGCCGGTCACGTCGTCATAGATCAGGGTGCCGTCTTTCACATAGTGAGTCGTGCGCTGATAGTCGTCGTTGTGGCCAAACTCGTAGCCGGTTCCGACAATCTCCATACCGAGATCTTCGTAAGCGCCGATAACATGGCGCGGACGGAGGCCCCCGACGAAAAGCATGACCTTCTTGCCTTCGAGACGCGGACGGTATTTTGCGATCACGGCATCACAAAGCACCTGGTATTTCGCGATGACTTTCTCGGCGTTTTCCTTGATCGTATCGTCGAAGTGGCTGGCGATCTTGCGCAGTGATTCCGCAATCTTGGAGGGGCCGAAGAAGTTATATTCCACCCACGGCACACCGTATTTCTCTTCCATGTGACGGGAAATGTAGTTCATCGAACGATAGCAGTGCAGCACGTTCAGTTTGGCGCGCGGCGTAGCTTCCAGCTCGGCGATGGTGCCGTCACCCGACCATTGCGAAACGACGCGAAGGCCCATTTCTTCCAGCAGAATGCGCGAAGACCAGGCGTCGCCGCCGATGTTGTAGTCGCCGATGATGGCGACGTCGTAGGGGGTTGGCTCGAAGCGGGCCGGCTTTCCGTCCTGCTTGTCGAACACCCAATCTCTGATCGCGTCATTGGCGATATGGTGGCCAAGCGATTGCGACACGCCGCGGAAACCCTCGCAGCGCACGGGCACGATCGTCTTGCCTTCGTATTCCTTCGTCTTTGCCTTCGAGACGGCCTCGATGTCGTCGCCGATAAGGCCGATCGGGCATTCGGACTGAACGGAAATGCCCTTGTTCAGCGGAAACAGTTCCTGAATTTCGTCGATGATCTTGGCGAGCTTCTTGTCGCCGCCGAACACGATGTCCTTCTCCTGGAAGTCGGAGGTGAACTGCATCGTGCCGAAGGTGTCGATGCCGGTCGTGCCGATGTAATAGTTGCGGCGCGAGGCCCAGGAATATTGGCCGCAGCCGACAGGACCATGGCTGATGTGGATCATGTCCTTGATAGGACCCCAGACAACGCCCTTGGAGCCTGCATAGGCGCAACCACGAATGGTCATCACGCCAGGGATAGACTTGATGTTGGACTTGACGCCGCAGTCCGGCTTTCCATCTTCGAAGGTGCCGAGATGTTTGGCGCGGCGTTTTGCGGTTTTCTCCGGATAGACTTCGAGAACTTCCTTGATAAGTTCCTTGTTCCTAGCCTTGACTTCTTCGATGGTTTCAGCGGTTGCCACGCTCATGACAGCACCCCTTTGGAGATTTGGAGGACGCCGCCCGATCGCGAGTGCGACCGGGCGGACGATGATGAATGCTTAGGCGTTCGCCACAAGACCGAGTTCGGCGGCCTTCTTACCGATTTCGGACTCGTCGACCGCCTTCAGGATGCCGTGCTCCATCAGCATGTCTTCGAGTTCGTCCATGGTGATCGGCGTCGGGATCTTGCCATTGCCGACATTGGCGTGGATCTTCGTCGCCAGAGTGCGGTAATGCTCGGCCTGCTTGGACTCAGGCGCGAACTCAATGACTGTCATGCGACGCAGCTCGGCGTGCTGAACGATATTGTCGCGCGGCACGAAGTAGATGAGCTGCGTGCCAAGCTTTTTGGCGAGATTTTCAGCCAGCTCGTATTCCTTGTCGGTCTGGCGCTCGTTGCAGACCAGCCCGCCCAGGCGCACGCCGCCGGAATTGGCGTATTTCAGAATGCCCTTGGAGATGTTGTTGGCCGCATACATGGCCATCATCTCGCCGGACATGACGATGTAAATTTCCTGGGCCTTGTTTTCACGGATCGGCATCGCGAAGCCGCCGCAAACAACGTCGCCGAGCACGTCGTAGGAGACGTAATCAACGCCTTCGTAAGCGCCGTTCTCCTCGAGGAAGTTGATCGAAGTGATAACGCCGCGACCCGCGCAGCCAACTCCGGGCTCCGGTCCGCCGGACTCGACACAACGAATGTCGTTGTAGCCGATCTTCATCACGTCTTCGAGTTCGAGATCTTCGACGCTTCCGGCTTCCGCCGCGAGGCTCAGAATGGTGTCCTGCGCCTTTTGGTGAAGGATCAGGCGGGTGGAGTCCGCCTTGGGATCGCAGCCGACGATGAGAATCTTGTTGCCCATCTCGGCGAGCGCCGCGAGGGTGTTTTGGGAAGTGGTGGATTTACCGATGCCACCCTTCCCGTAGAACGCGATCTGACGAAGTGCTGCCATATCTATGTCTCCTTAAGCATTCCAAATGATGCGATCGGCGCGCGCGAGACGCAGGCCGAAGTCGATTGCCCTTTACGACCAAGCCCGGCGTCGGGGCCACGCCTCTTTTGCGAGAGGAAATAATTCGTGCCGTCCGCCTTGCGCAGCCAGTGTCGCAAGGCGCGTGCCAAGCATCGCTTCAAATGGAAAGCCTTGAAATGGAAAGGATATAGCCCGTTGTCGCAAGCTGTTTAAAAGCAGACAACGATGCTTGGAATTTAACGAAGCTCTACGTCGTTTGCTGATCTTCGCCACCGCAAGGCATGGAGCTTGCTTCAATCGCCCAAATTAACGTCAGCGCGAGGGCTACATGCAGATTGGCGTCGAGACTTCCAAGGCCGTCGAGAACAAGCGCATATTTGTTGTCGATGAAGACGAAATTATCCGTGCGGCAGTGCAATTCATGTTGCATGACGAAAACGAGACACATGAAGCGCCGAGTCTCGAATGGGTTTATGACAAGGCCAGAGATTGGCCGCCAGATCTGGTGATCCTTTCCGAAGCTCTTGTGCGCAAGCACAGCGCGAAGATATTCGAGGAGCTGCGGGAGCGTCTGATCGATGCGAAGGTTCTGGTTATCGTCGAGTCTGCGACGGACGGTTTTGGCAAGCAATGTTTGGCCGACGGCGCAAGCGGAGTATTAATCAAGCCACTGACGATCGAATTTGTTCGGCGGAAAGTCGATGTTTTGCTCGGGCGCCGCTGACCATTTGGACTAGGTGCGTATGGGTGCTGGCGCAAAAAAATAAAACCCCGGAACGCCGAGTGCGTCCGGGGTTTTATTTTGAAGCGATAGTTTTATCAGAGGCTCGGGACGATAATCAGACGCTCGACCGGCGCGCCCTCCACAAAATGCGACTGCACGATCTCGTCAATGTCTGCTTCGCTACGCGGCGCATACCAAACTCCCTGCGGGTAAACTACCATAAGCGGCCCCGCCCGGCAGAACCCCAGACAGCCGGTCACGGTCATGGACACCTCGGGCATGGGCTTGGCGCCGAGAAGCGACTGCAAACGATCCCAAAGCGGTTTCGCCCCGGCGCTCATGCAACTGCCTTTCGGATGCCCCGGCGGTCGCTGCTGAAAGCAGGCGAACACATGATATTTGAACACGACGGGGAGGTCTTCGAGCATTTTGTCTCCATTCCAGCGAAAGCGCCCCAAACATCCTAGACCAGAGCCGCCGCATCGACGGAAGCCTTGACGCCGGTAAGCTCTGCGACAAAGTCAGCAAGCGGCGCGTCTATATGCGTGATATTTTGCTCAGCGAAGAACTTAGCTTCGTTTTTCGTGAGCGGACCTTCGATAATTGCCCAATGACGATCCGACGATCGCTTCATGATCTGGCGTGCATAGTTACGTTCAATCTGTGTTGCGAAGCGACAGCCAAGAAACAGGAAGTTGCGTCCTCTTCGAATGAGTTGGACCGCTTCCGGAATCGGCGTTTGGATATCGATCTCGGTCAGGACCTCAACATAGTCTGAGTCCGAAACGATGTAATTCGCTTTAGGCAGGACGGAGCCGATCGGCTGATAGATCAGCGTCTGCCATCCAAGCGTTTCCTCGGGGGCCTCGGCGGGCGCCTTGGCTCCGGAGCCGTCCTGCACATGCGGTCGACCGGGAACAGACGAACCGTCTGGTCGAAAATAGTGAACCCATTCTCCGAAATGCTCAGCCTGGCTCACGCCCTGAACAAGCCCCCAACTTTGCCGGTCCTTGAAGGCCTTTTGCGGCAAATTGTCGTACCAGGCGTTGACGAGCAACTTCAGACGCGGGCGCGCGGCGAGCCATTCATGCAGGGCCGTGGGCGCTGTCGGAGCGGCGAAAGCTTCGTTCATTGCCGCGACAACGGTCTTGCGGTGTTTGAAGTTTTCAATGTACTGCGCCGCAGCTGTCAGATTATTGCGAATTTTATGCGGTACAGTCGCCTTGGCGGTCAGCCGCGTGACCAGTTGCTCCGGGGCAGCCGGCAGCTCCGACTCATGCGCCAGAGCAAGAACGCCGGGGCCAAGATAGGGAATGACGTCGCCGCGTTCGAAACCGGCGTATATTTCACTGAGCATCAGCCCCTCCTCATTTGCGGCGATGCGCCCTGCGTTATTGCAGAGCGCTCGCTTTTAATGCCGCCACATCGTCCGTCGACACGCGAAACACGCCGCGACCGCCGGCGAGAGCTTCAAAGGCAGAGCCATATTTCACGGCCAACTGCGTGTACCATTGTTGAGCGCTCAGGGCGACCGGACGCTCCCCGATCTCTGTGACCGTTCCATCGGGCGCGAAGCGAACATGGATAATCATGGCTGTTGTCGTCATGGGTGCTCTCTCTTTCTGTTGTGTGTTCAGAGATCAAAAGGCTTATTCACGAGCCGAATCCGAGCAGTTCCACTGTGACATTGTTTGCTCCCAGGAGAGCCTGACAGGCGAGGCGCGATTTCGAACCAACGCCGACAACTGTGTCCAGTGTGTCGTTTTCAATGCGTTGCATTTTCGACAAACTCTTACGGCCCTCTTGGACGAAGACGTGACATTCGCCGCATTTGGATTCACCGCCACACTTGCTGACGATCTTTTCTCCAGCTGCGAGCAGGGCGTCAAGCAAGCGGCTGCCCGTTTCCGCTTCGATGGTCTTTCCTGAAGGCTGAATGGTGACTGTCGGCATATCGTTGCTCCTTTGTGGTGGGAATTAGCCGCACTGTTACGTGAGCAAATTTTGATCCAAGTCTGCTCTTTCGAACAAAAGAAATTGCATGGCCATTAGAGACGTGCATGATTGCGCGCCGCCATGCATGTATTATAGCTGGTAGTGTTAAAGGTAGATCGCGGCGCCCGCGCCAAGGTTTATCGACGCGTCCTTCATCGTTCCGACGATAAAGGCGACCTGCTCTTCGGTCAGATGCGCATGCAGCGGCAATGCGACTGCGCGTTCCGCGACTTTCTCGGTTACGAACAGATCGCCCTTCCGGTAGCCCAGTTCGAAATAGTAGGGCTGCAAATGCAGCGGCTGCGAATAGGCGCAGGAGCCGATCTTTTCCGTATGCATGTCGTCGATGATGGCGTCGCGAGTCGAGCGCGTAAAGCGTGTGCCGAGATGCACCACGTAAAGGAACCAGTTGACCTGATCCACATCAGGCGCGACGAACGGATCCTTGATGCCTTCGAAGGATTTGACATATTGATAGTACCAGCGCTCGACGCGCTTGCGTCGCGCGAGCAGGAGTTCGATGCGGCGCAGTTGCGCCAAACCGAGCGCTGCGGAAATGTCGCTGATAGAAGCTTGCAACGGAGGATAGGCGCCGAGAACGACCGAGGAACGCTCCTCGACGCGACGGCTGCGCAGCCGCCGGATTTGCGCGGCGAGATCATCGTCGTCGGTGACGACCATGGCGCCTTCGCCGCAAACCAAAGCGCCTGGCTGCGAGAAGTCGAAGATCGAACAGTCGCCGAATGTCCCTACCAACTTGCCTTTGTACAAGGAGCCGATGGCTTCCGTGGAATCTTCAATCAGAAAGACGCCAGCTTCTTGCGCCAACTCACGCAGCGGTTCCCAAGGCGCAGGATGACCGTTGGTGTTGCTGGCGACAATGGCTCGCGTCTTCTCAGTGATCCTGGCTTTGGCCTTTTCCGGCGCCAAGGTCCCGACCCAATAATCGATGTCCGCGAACATCGGTCGCGCGCCGCTCAGCGCGACGGCGTGTGTCGTTTCGCGAAAGGAGTGAGCCGAGAGCACGACCTCGGCGCCCGCGCCGATAGCGCGCGCGCGCAGCGCCAACAACATTCCGATCGTGCCGCTGGCGACCGCGATCGCATGCTTGCGCGACAAATAGGTGGCGAATTCGCTCTCAAACTGCTCCACCACCGGTCCGGCGGAAAGGCATTGCGAAGTGAGAATCTCGCACACCGCTTCTATGTCCGTTTGCAGCAGATCAGGATCGCTTAGCGGAAGAAATGTCGTTTTCATGCGCCATCTCCTTTTGCAGCAATGATAAATCCGGTAGCGGCGGCAGGATCGCCCGTAACCCGCATGCAATGGTCTCGGCCATCGAGCAAATAGAGATTGCATCGCGCGTAGCTGCGAAACGGCGCTTCGTCCGCCATATCGAGTTCATCGCAGCGAGTGGCTGTGGCGCCTGCGACAAGTTTGCGCAAGGCGGCGAGCGTGGAGCCATCCGCCACTGCGCTTGCCAACAACCCATCGATGTCCGCCAGTTGCGCCGCGGTGATCGCCATGGTCAGTCACCACTCAAGCGGCGCGCTTCCACGGTGATTGGCAGCGTCGTGCCCACCGCCATTTCCGGAAGCTGCAGCACCCAGCCATTAGCCAAAGTCACCGATCCACCCCAAAGATCTGGCTTCTGCTGTTCGACGATCGGTTCCTCCAGATCCTTCTTGGGCACATATAGGGAGAGCACGCCTTCGGAATTCCTGCGTATCATGACTTTCAAAGCATGCCTCTTGGGTTAGCGCTACGCCCTTCGCAGCACGGTAAATTAAGTTCACGCGCCCTCGATTTCGTCCTCGAGACAACCGATGACGATCTTTTCGGAGAACTCGACGAGGTAGATGGTTGTTTCGGTCTCGACATGCGCCCCGATCTGAACAACCTCGCCCGCGTCACCAGCCTTGACCAGCAAAGCTTCCGGCTCCTTTTCGGGAAAGCTGCCGTCGTTGAAGAGATCAACGGTAGCGCGCACACGGCGGCCCCAGTCAAATTTAGGCTGTGCGTCATCGCTCATCGAAAACTCTCCTCGAAGGAATCTACCGGATCAAGTTCCTTCCGCTTCATGCCGACGCGATTGCCCGTGTCGGGAAATTCAACGCCATAGATGTAAAACTGCTGCAGGAACGTGCCGATACTGACGACGAAGCCTTCTTCGCCCTTTTTAACGAGGATGTCGCCGATGTCCTTGCCTGCATAGGTGCCATCATTGCGAACGGTCTTACGTGCGCGGACCTTTTCCCCGTAGCTGTATATTGGCGGATCATTGAGTTCCACAACGTCGCTGTCACGACTGATATTGGTTCCCATGTTTAGCGCTCCCGCGTGATGACATTGACGACCTTATTCGCCGCATTGCCGACGACAGGCGGCAGCCGTTCCCGTGCGGTTTCTTTTACGATAGGATCGGCGTCGAGCAGCAGCCGCGAAACCACGTTGAGGGGCGCCCGGAGAGCCACTTCATAGCGCACGCGCCAATCCTCATCTTCTGCGAAATCAGAGAGATTTACAGGGTCGATCCTCTGTGCGGCTTCCGCGCGAACGCTGGCCTCGGCGTCGTGCGCCAGTAGGCGCAGCGCATGCGCCGGTATGCGTTTTGCCACGACGCGGCGGACTTCAACATCCGCGTCATTGACCATAGTTACGAGAATGTCCGGCGCAATGCGGCGCGCTATGATTTGCCGGACCGCATAGTCGGAATCAGCAATCATTGGACGCAGATCTGCAGGGTCGAGTTGCTGCGCGACGCGTATGCGCACTTCGCGGTGCGGGTCGTACCGAAGTTTGAGCAGATAACGGTTCGGCAGCCGCCGCGCAGCGCTCCAGCGCACCGCTTCTTCGGGGTCGTCCAGTAGCGCCGGCAGTGAGAATATGTCTGCGGCCTTGGCCGCGCAGGCTCGAACTTCGAAGTATGGATGACTTAGATAGCCAGTGGCAAGCTCGGGATTCCAGTCGAAGAAACGATCGACGCGCCGCGCGTATCGGTCGAACACGCAGGCGCGCAACGGTTGGCACTTTTGCTGTTCCCGCAGGCTGGAATGCGCACAAGAGTTGCAATCCAGCGTATCGCCTAGCCAATCGATCGATTCGTCAATTTCAGTCGACATCATCGAGCTCTCTCTGGTTCAGCACGTCCAGCAAAACCTGGGCGCCTACTTTGTCGCTGGAATCGAGTTCAAGCAGCTTTGCGATCGCCGCACGACCTTCGTCGAGATCGCCCAGGCGCATATTGAGATAGGCGTATCCTTTAAGCGCGAACATGAAAAAGCGCGCGGTCGGATTGTCAAAGGAGGCGAAGGCCGCTTGTTCTGGCCTTACGATCCGCCAGTCTAGCGGCAGCGAATTGTCGATGGACGCGCGCAGAAGACAGGTCTGGGCTATCTCGAGCGCCTCGGCCAATCGGCCCTTGTAAAAGAAGAAGCGATAGAGACCGATGAGCACCGCAACATGATTTGGAGCGATTCGACGCGCCTCGCGCAGATGGGCGAGCGCTGTCTCCGCTTGGTCGTAGCTGTGCGCGGCTTCAAACAGCTGCCGTTTCGCGTCGGGCGGCAGGCCGCCCCCGAATACGGGGGCGGACAGGATGCCTGTTATTTCCTCGACAGCTGCTAGCGTCATGGAGATCTCTCCAGGCGGCGTTGTGCGGCGCTTTGTCCGCTGACGATTCAGGCGGTGGCGGACTCAGGAAGTGAAGCATCAACTGTGGAACATCCGCAGTTCTTCTTCTTGGGGTCGATAAAGACGAAGCCGCTGGACGTCGGCGTCTCGGAGAAGTCGATGGTGACGCCGTCCAGGAGAAGTCGGCTTTGCGCCGGCAGGAACAACGTTATATCGCCAAGCTTGAGCGCCTGCTCGCCCTCAGCCAGAGTTGGCTGAACGCCAAACTCGGCTGACATTCCGGAACACCCGCCCGGCGAAACGAGAAGCCGCAACCCATACCCGGGACCGCCGTCGAACTTCAAAAGGCGGCGAATGAACTTTTCGGCGGCGGGAGTGAGTTCGATGTTCATGCCACGCCTCCCGCCGGCTGATAGCGTGGGAATGCATTGTCAATTACGCAGGTGTCATCGACAGGGCAAACCGCGACGCATTGCGGGATGTCGAAATAGCCTATGCATTCGGTGCATTTCTTGGGATTGATAACGAATGTGCCGTTCTTTTCAGTGATCGCCACATTCGGGCATTCCGCCTCACAGGCTGAACAGGATGTGCACTGTGAGGCTACGATCTTATACGTCATTTTACTTGCTCCTCTATCGAGAAGGGTTGAGCGAGCGCATTCACGCAGAGATGAAGGCGCCCTGCCGGATGTCAGCGTCGCCCCGCGCGACGTGAGCTATCTCGCCGCTTTTCACGCGAGCAAGATAATCCTTGAAGTAAGCGATGGCGGACTGCTCGATGAACTCGAAGGCGTATTGATCAACCGGCTCTATGCCGGCGGCGATCAGGCTGTCCTTCGGACAATGTCCTATCTTGGCGACGAATACCGCCGTACAATCGTTGATCGCCCTGATCACGGTTTCGAGACTGTCCTCTTCGCCGTAGCCACCTTGGCAGTAAAGGTCGACGCGGCGATGGCCGACGAATTTCGCTCCGGCGCTGCTGAGCTCATAGACCTGGAACTCGCTGGCGTGACCAAAGTGCTCGTTGATGCGGCCGCTACCCTTGGTCGCGACGGCGACGAGGATCTTTGTGTCGTTTGCCTCTTCGCTGGCAAGCGTTTCCAGCTCGGCGTTCTTTGCCGCGACTTTGGCGAGACGCTCTTGCTCCACCGCATTCTGGTAAGCCTGGCGCGACTCCAGATCGTAGGAGACATCCATCTCCATGATCTTTTCGGTGGTGAATTCGGCGCTACGATCCTCGCCGAGAAGTCCAACGGCGTCAGCGCGACATTGGCGGCAATGCCGCATCATGTTCATCTCGCCTTCGCAGCTATCCTGCAGAGCCTTGAGTTCCTGCGCCGAAGGGCCACGTTGGCCATTGAGGCCAAAGACCGTGCCGTGCTCGGGAGCGGAAATCAACGGCATGATATTGTGCAGGAAGGCCCCGCGCGACTTTACCGCCTTGTTCACCTCGACGAGGTGGTGGTCGTTGATTCCGGGGATCATCACCGAGTTGACCTTGCAGAGAATGCCCCGCTCGGTCAGCATTTCCAGCCCTTGCATCTGGCGCTCGGTGAGAATTTTCGCCGCCTCTATGCCGGTGACGCGCCTGTTTTTCCAGAAAATCCAGGGATAGATTTTTGCGCCGACTTCCGGGTCGACCATGTTCACCGTGATGGTGACGTGGTCAACATTATAGCGCGCGATCGTGTCGACGTGATCGGGCAGAGCCAAACCATTTGTGGACAGGCATAGTTTGATGTCGGGCGCGGTCTTCGAAATCAGTTCGAAGGTCTTGAAGGTCTTGGCTGGATTCGCCAGCGGGTCGCCGGGGCCGGCGACGCCGAGCACAGTCATCTGCGGAATGGTGGAGGCGACCGCGAGCACCTTTTTCGCCGCCTGCTCCGGGGTCAGCTTCTCGCTGACGACGCCGGGACGCGATTCATTCGCGCAATCATATTTGCGATTGCAGTAGTTGCATTGGATGTTGCATGCGGGAGCCACAGCGACATGCATGCGCGCGTAATGATGGTGCGCTTCTTCGCTGTAACATGGATGGTTCTTTACCTTTTCCCAGATTTCCGGCGCCATGTCATCGGGACCGTCACTGGAGCCGCAACTCGCCTTACCGGCGGAGGCAGTTGTGCCGCAGCCCTTATGCTCCGCCATTTTTTGCATGATGTCTTCTAACGGCTCTGCCGCGACGACATCGAAAGAGGAAGAATCGTCCATGGTGGCTCCTAACGAGTTCAAATTTCGCAAGACACCTTGCGGATCGCATCGTGACGTTGTTGGGCCTGGATTGGCCTGACGTCGTGCAACGCTTTCCGATCTGGCTAGGGTGGTCGCAACAAGCATGCCATGCGGGGCGTTTTAGAAGAGTTTTTAAAATCATGATGTTATTGAACTCGTTCCGCCTTGTTTGGATGGCGACAAGTGAGGACAAGGCAGGCTGGCTTTTGTCGCCAATTCGACATTGAGGCGATTAGAGACCGCCACCTCTCCACTATGCTGGGAAAGACCTTAAAGCGGCGCCGATCTTGCCTTTCGGGATACATGCAAGAAACTGTCATGGATGCGCCTCTGATCGACTTTGGCGATTTGCCCGAGCCCATCAACGAACTGCTGCAACGCGGCGTCGCCGCTTACCGAAGCGACCGGGCGCGAGCGGATGAATTATTCCGCGAAGCCCTGGCGGCTGCGCCTCGGGAGCTGGCTGCTTATTACTGCCTCTATAAAATCCATACATACATGGGCAATCTCGATTTCGCCGCCCGCGTGGCCCGCGATGGAATGACGGAGGCGGCGCGGCAAGCCGGTTGGAGTGATGATCCGTCGGGATGGCCGCCTGAAAAATCGGCGGACGTCGGTCCCGCGCGCTTCGCACTGTTCACTTTGAAGGCTCTCAGCTTCATAGAACTTAAGCGCAGCAATCGAGAAATTGCGTTGCAACACCTTGCCACGCTTGCGCTTCTTGATCCCACGGGAAGCGTAGGCTGGGGCGTGATCTTGCAGCTGGCGCAGGGGATTGACTGAAGCGGTAGATCTCGCGCATTCCCGGCTGCGTCGTCCTGTCGCGGACATTGTTGTAAATACGGCACACTCTTTGCGAATAATCCTGCAACAAGCCAATCTCACTGCGACGTCAGGAGAAGGCGATGGGTTGTCACCCCGGAACCAGCATGAACAGTTCAGCAGTCCGCTCCCTGGACCTGAGTGAATCCGCTTTGGTCGGAATATACGAAGTTTCAAAACTGTTGGCCTCTCCAAACCGCCTGGAGCGCACTCTGGCGGGCGTGTTGGCGCTGCTTTCCAGTTTCCTCGACATGCGGCATGGGCTTTTTGCCTTGCTCGATAAAAATGGCGATCCGGAAGTCGTGGTCGGCTCTGGATGGTCCGAAGGCAACGCGAAGCAATATTTCGATCATCTTCCGCAACGGGCGATTGGTCAGATCGTGGCGACTAAAATGCCGCTGGTGATCGAAAATGTCTTGACCTCGCCTTTGTTTGAGGGCTCGGTCCTGTCGGAATGGGGCCCCACCGATGGCGAGCCCTTTTCACTGGTCGGCGTACCTATCAAGGAGGGGGACGCCGTGGTCGGCACTCTCACGATCGATCGGGTTTTCTCCGACCGTTCCGCGATTCGCTTTGATCATGACGTCCGCTTCCTGACAATGATCGCCAATTTGGTCGGTCAGACGCTGCGGCTGCAAAAGCTCATCGCGCGCGACCGCGAAAGGCTGATGCAGGAGAACGCGCGACTGGGGAAAATCGAACGTCCAGCGATCTCTGAGCCAAAGTTCGATGGCATCAGGGGCATCGTCGGAACCAGCGAAGCTGTTCGTGCCGTGATCGACAAGATCCGCATCGTCGCAAAGTCCAGATCTACAGTTCTGTTAAGAGGCGAATCAGGCACGGGCAAGGAGCTGTTCGCGGCCGCGATCCACAATCTGTCGCCGCGTCACGCCAAGCCCTTTGTGAAGCTCAACTGCGCCGCCCTGCCGGAGAGCGTGTTGGAGTCGGAACTGTTCGGCCATGAACGCGGCGCCTTCACCGGCGCGGCGAATATGCGCAAGGGCCGCTTTGAGCTTGCCGACGGCGGCACGCTGTTTCTCGACGAAATCGGAGAGATTACCCCGGCATTTCAGGCCAAGCTGCTCCGGGTGCTTCAGGAAGGCGAGTTCGAGCGCGTCGGTGGCTCACGCACGATGAAAGTCGACGTGCGTTTCGTCTGCGCCACGAACAAAAATCTTGAAGAGGCGGTCCAGAAGAACGAGTTTCGCGCCGATCTGTATTATCGCATCAGCGTTGTGCCGATCTTTTTGCCGCCATTGCGTGACCGCAAAGGGGATCTGGCGCCGCTCGCCAACGAGTTCTTGAAGCGCTTCAATGCGGAGCAAGGCACGCATCTTACCCTCTCTCCCTCCGCAATGGAAGTTCTGCTGGAATGCGGCTTCCCCGGCAACATTCGCGAACTTGAGAATTGCGTATTCCGAACCGCGACGCTCGCACGCGGGGAGGCGATCGTCGACAAGGATTTTTCCTGCCGCAACGACGGCTGTCTTTCCGCGGTGCTGTGGAGCGGATCGCATCAACCGTCTGCGCCATCGCCGATGTTCAAACAGCAATTGCCGATCGTTTCTCGCCAGAGACCGGCGATACCCTCCGCCCCGCACCTTCCGCCGGAAGTTGGCGAACTTGAAGAACATGCGCATCACCGCGCAACAGAGAGCTCTTCAGGCGTCGCGAGCGATCAGCAGTCCGAACGCGACAGGCTGATACAGGCCATGGAACAGGCCGGCTGGGTGAAGGCCAAGGCGGCGCGCCTGCTGAATCTAACGCCGCGTCAAATCGGGTATGCTCTGCAAAAGCATTCTATCCCGGTCAAAAAGTTCTAGTGACATGTGCAGTAGATGACTACCGACAGTCGGCCGGAGACAAACCACCTGGACTGGTTGGGCAGGCAGATTCGCTGCCGGGAATGCGCTCACTCCGCGCTCAATCGCGAAGGCCTGTGCAGAAAAGGCGCGACCTGCGTTCGAGATCGGCGTGCACGCCGCATTGATCGCTTCTTCAAGGAGAATCCGAACCTCGCGAACAACTATCTCGACCATGAATATTTCGAGGTCCGCGCGATCGCGGCTCGATATGCAAGCGTTTTGCGTCTTCCGGCTCTGCTCGTCGATCCAGACCCGGAAGTGCGCGCCGCAGCGGCCATGAGGTTGCCATTGGCGCGGATTGGATCGCTCATTCATGATTCCGAACCTCGCGTCAGAATCGCGCTTGCGAGTCGTCTCGAGGGCGCCGCGCTGATTTCGATGCTGGATGATGAGGATTATCTTGTCCGGATAAATGTCGTTCGCCGTCTCCCTGCAGATGTGGCGCAGCTTGCGGCGCATGATCCAGACTCCGAGGTGCGGCGCTGGGTCGCCAGGCAAATCGCGGTTGGACGCCTGGATCTTTTGTTGTTCGATCCGGAGCCGCTGGTTCGGGTGATTGTCGCCGAACGCCTTCCCGAACAGCGCCTGCCCATGCTGGTGGGGGATCCTGATTTGCGCGTGCGCTTTGCTGTGGCCGAAAGAGCGCCTGTCGAGGTTCTGCGGCTTTTGCTTAACGATGCGGATGAATTTGTCCGCTCCACTGCGGCGTCGCGGCTGGCGCAGTTGGAAAATCCGGACGGAGCGGAAGGGCTAGAATTCGATAAGTAGTGACACCGAGATTATTCAAGTATAAGCGCGCTCCCATCGGAGCGCGCTTTTTGTCGAGTCCTCAGACCGGACGGTTTTCGTTGCGGTTGCGCACCGGACCCATGCGCTCCACCCCCTGCGCAAAAGTGATCGGGCCGAATTTGCCTTCGAATTTGGCGGCGGCGTCAGCGATCGCATCCGTCTTACCGGCAGTCGATGCCCGCTTCAGTTCGCTCTTTTCTAAATAAAGAAGCTCCAGCAATTCGTTATAGACCGTGGCTTCGTCGATTGGCAGAACATTGAAAGTTATGCCGTCAATCTCGACCTCATACTTGCTGAGCAGATCGATATTATTGCAGAAAGCGAAATATTTCCCGGTTGGGCTAAGCAGGCCTTTGAGGACATCTGCGAGCACGCTCAAGCTTTCGAACGAAAGCAGGTAGCACGACAGGAACGAAATTGTTGGTTCTCCGACGTTAGCCACGGCGATCACCTGATCCGCGGATAGCTCCGGCGGCCGCTTTTCGTCCGCAAATTGCTGTGCGAACTTTAGTGCAATTTCACCGCGAAAGCCGAAGCGGCCCGGCCGTTCGGTCGGACCTTTAAGCACCGCGTTAAGGAGGCGTCCCTGTTGTTCCAATGTTGCGAAGGCCGTGTCTTTGATGTCTGTCATGTTGATTGTCCAGATCCTTACAAAACCAAGCGGCCAATGCGGCCAACTCTCGTCTGACTTGCTGGCGCAAGCTCTATCGGAGTTCGTCCTGCCGAAGCTCCGGCGGCGGAGTGCATCAAGGCGTCAGTTTATCGGAGCCAATAGCGGCGGCGCTCAGTGTTGCGAGAGAAGGCGTCAGCAGTTGGTTTGCGGAAACCATCGCCGACACTCGCGAAGTCGGAGCATGCCAATTGGGTGACATACACTGTCACATGCGGAACGTAGCAACGGCTATGCCAAGCTACGTCGCTCGAAGCGCGATGCGCTTAATTTTGAGAGCTCCCGTTCAATCACCACAGACGGCGATTGGGTGCGCACAAGTCCGGCGGGGGAATGTTATGGCGCGCTATTCGGCCGCGTTTGGCGCAGCGTGTTGCTCTTCCCGCGCAAGAAACTCATCTGAGGCGAGACCATCAAGACTGTCGGGCGCCGTATGCAAAAAAGTGCAATTACGGCAAGCGCTGATTTCGTGGCGCCGACGCTCGAGGTGCGCGAGCTGGAATTCTTTGAGGCGCTCGCCGCGCCAAATCTCGGCCAGTGTCTGCGTCATGAGATCGCCGACCGAGGTCTCCTTCGCCCAGTCCACGCAACAGACGCTGACGCGCAGATCCGAGTGAACGACGAGCGTATAAAAGGGGAAAGGGCAGACATTTTTCTTTTTTTGGAAAAGCGCAGTCTGAAGCATTTCGTCGCGGTCGACCTGAGCGAGATTGCCTTCTTCGGGATCGTTCCAGTTCATGACCGGTTCGATCACGGCTTCATCTGCGATGGGGGAAAAAAGATCGAGAAAATGCCGGTTTTCGTCTTTGTCCCCGGAGTCGATCATTTTGACGTAGAGAAAGGTCTTTCCGTTCGCTTCGTCACGCAAATTACGAAAGCGCGCGACATTGCTGTGGACGCGATCAAGCGGAATTTTGGTTTGCGTCTTGCGCGCAAAGGGTTCTGCCTCGCCGCCATAGATTGAGATGCGCAGGTAATCCAGCCCTGCGTCAATCACGCGACGCGACGCGTCTTCTGTCAGCAGCGAGCCGTTGCTGGTAACGATCACACGGTCGGCGATGTTTTTATGCTTGGCGATTCTTATGAACTCGGGCAGATGCTTGTTAACGAAAGGCTCGCCCATCATGTATAAATTCAGCGTCTTCACCCCGCCAAGATCGAGGACTTGATCCGCGATGCGCTCGAATGCGCCAAGATCCAAACGATGTAATCCGCCGGATCTCTCCTCGAAATCGGAAAAGAACTCGGGGCAATAAACGCATTTGAAGTTGCAGATATTTGTGGGCTCGACGTAAAGCGCAAAAGGGGCGCGCAGAGGAACCGCGTCGCGGAGCGACACCCGGGGCTGTGAACGCAATTTGCTGTAGGTCGAATTGTCAGTCATTCCGCTTCTTTCCGCCCGCACGCGAACGCTCCCCGCCGGCAGAGGATTGTTGCCTGGAGCCAGACGAATCGCCTTCAGAAGCTAATCGACGCAGGTAAGGATTCGGTTACCAGTAGTTGGAAATTGCGGAGGCCCCACGCGCCTATTCGAGAAGCTCGGCAATGCCGATCACCCGCCCCACATGCGCGCGATAATTTTTGTCAATGTCGGCGCGGATCAGGGCTTCCATTTCGAGCGAATTGACCAAAACAGTCCAGTTGGAGCCTGTATCTATTGCGTCCGGTCCGCGCACCGGGCGACCCAGGCGCAACGTCCCGTGCTTGCGTGCGTCCTTGTCGATGAAAAAATCAATTCGGGCGGGGTCAAAATAATGCTCCAACATTTCTTCGACCATTCGGCCCGCGCCCCAGACTACAACCTTGTCGACGCCGGCGAGCGAAGGGTGATCGGAAAGCAGGCGCGTGTCAGCGCCAGGAACATTATGACTTTTAGCGAGCACGCGAAGTGAGTCGGAATATCGCGCATCGAGTCTCGCGCCTGTCTCCGCGGCGGTGACCTCGAAATCATGTCGGGCGAGCAGGCGGGCAAGGGACAATGTGCTGAAGAAGTGGATATGCGAGCGATTGTCATCGAAGGGCAAACGCGAGTGGCCGCTACGGTTTGGCGTTTCGGCGAAGATCATTCCAGTCGGTTTCAGCGCACGCCTCATCGCGGCTATCATCGCCGAGGGGTCGTCAAGATGCTCGAGACAATGGGAGGATAGTACTATGTCATAGCTCGCCGGCTCGATAACTCCCGAGGATAGCAAGGTTTCTAGCGGCGCGTTGTAAACATGGTCGAGGCGTGTGGCCGCGCGTTCCCGGGCAGGGGAGAATTCGACCCCGTCATAGGCCGCGAAGCTGCGCCTCTGGCGCAGGGCCTGCGACAGATCTCCCGCTGCGCAACCAATCTCGAGCGCGCGGGCGCCGTCTTTTAGTCGCGCCGCGATGAAATCGGCCTGACCCGCAAGGCGTTCCGGCGCCAGTCCGGTGCCGCCCATCGCGAAATTCGTATAATCGAAAGGCTCGATGTCGATACGTTGAGAATGATGACAATGGGGGCAAGAGGTGCGCCGCAGCCCGCCAATGACAAAGACCTCGGGATCCGCAGCTTCACAGGCGGCGCAGATGAAATGTCCAGTCATGACGTCGGCCTTTGGCGTTCTATGTGCGGGAAAGCCGCTTTTGGTCGGCGCGTAGCCAGAAGTCAGCAGAATCGCGCGATGGATCATTATGGCGAACAAGAGGTTGACTGGCTGTAAAAGCCCGTCACTTTTTCGACCACCCGGATCAATGTTCCCCGCGATTGTAAAGAAAAATTAACCATGGAGCCTGATGATCGAGTCAACGTGCCGCCGTTCGCCTTTAGCGAACGATCAACCCATTTGATTGTAGCGCCAGGCTCCGGACGCTTCGATTTTTGGCGGCGGCCAGCAACGACGCGGGACATCGATCATGCTAGACAAGGCCGCCCTCGAGCCGCGCAAAACCATTCCAGAGCCTCTGTTCATTTTCGAGCTCGCTAATAATCACATGGGGGACGTCGAACATGGACTACGCATCATAGCTGAATTCGGCGCGCTGGCGCGGGAGTTCGAATTTTCCTTTGCCTTCAAGCTACAGTTTCGCGAGCTCGACACCTTCATCCATCCTGCCTACAAAGACCGCGCGGATATCAAGTATATCAAGCGCTTTTCGGAAACGAGGCTGGACCGCGACGCCACGCGCCGATTGGTGGCTGCTATCAAGGCGGAAGGTTTTCTCGCCATGTGCACGCCCTTCGACGAGGCTTCCGTCGATCGGATTGTGGAAGACGGTTTTAACATTTTGAAGATCGCCAGCTGCTCTTTCACCGACTGGCCGCTGCTGGAAAAAATTGCCTCGGTCGACCTTCCGATCATCGGGTCGACGGCGGGCATTGAATGCACGGACATGGATAATGTCGTGTCCTTCCTGCGTCATCGCGACAAGGACTTTGCGCTGATGGCCTGCGTCGCGCAATATCCGACGCCTTTCGCCTCGCTGCAGCTCAATCAGATCGATGTGTTGAAACAGCGGTACCCTGACCTGCGAATCGGCTATTCTACCCACGAAGATCCCGATGAAACCGTCCCTGTCGCCATGGCCGTCGCGAAGGGCGCAGTGCTTTTCGAGAAGCACGTGGGCGTTCCGACGCAGGCTTATCCGCTCAACGCCTATTCCGCGAATCCGGAACAGGCCCGCGCCTGGCTTGTCGCTGCAAAAAAAGCTTATCAAATCGGGGGTATATCGGGTCAGCGCATCGAGCCTTCGAAAAATGAGCTGGACGCTCTGCGTGATCTGCGCCGGGGCGCGTTTGTGAAGCGTCCTATCGTCAAGGGCGAACGCATACGCACCGAGGACATCTTCTTCGCTATTCCCTCGCAACCCGGCCAGATCACCGCCAATGACTGGTCAAAATATGCGATTTTCACGGCGGAAGAGGATATTCCCGCCGAGGCCCCCGTCAACGCGGCTGCGACCAGACGTGAGGAAGTACGCGCAAAAGTCTTTTCCATCGTTTCCCAGGTCAAGAAGCTTCTCGCCGAGAGCAAGGGCGTCGTCCCGGGCGAGGCCGAACTCGAAATTTCGCATCATTTTGGGCTTGAACGGTTTGAGCAGTTTGGCATCACCATGGTCACCGTGGTCAATCGCGGCTACTGCAAAAAACTCATCGTCGTCCTGCCGGGTCAGAAGCATCCGGAGCAGTTTCATCAGCGCAAGGAAGAAACATTCCATGTGTTGCATGGCGAGCTTCGTTTGCGTCTCGACGACGAAGAGCGCGTTTGTGGACCTGGATCGGTCGTCACCATTGCGCCCGGCGTGCGCCATGCATTTGAGAGCCCAACGGGCGCGGTGTTCGAGGAGATCTCCTCTACGCATTTCGCCAATGACTCTTTCTATACCGACGAGAACATCAACAAAAACCCGAATCGCAAGACGTTGCTACGGGTACTGGATCGGCTGAGCATCTGCGCTCACAAGGGAAACACTCTCTATGTCGTCAAATCTCGTTCGCCTTGCCGATTATGTCGCCAAATTCGTCGCCGATCAGGGCGTCAGGTGCGTCTTTCTGGTTCCAGGCGGCGGCTCCATGTATCTGGTGGATGCGTTCGGCGCCGAGCCTCGCCTGACCTATGTCGCCAATCATCATGAGCAGGCTTCCTCCATTGCGGCGGAGGCCTATTCGCGTATCAACGGGCGGTTGGGCGTCGCCCTGGTGACAACGGGTCCCGGCGGCACCAACGCTGTCACAGGTTGCGCGGGCGCCTGGATCGAATCGGTCCCGCTGCTGATCATTTCAGGGCAGGTGAAGCGCGCCGATCTTATGGGCGACAGCTACGTCCGACAGATGGGGCCGCAAGAGGTCGACATTGTTTCCATCGTCGAGCCGATCACGAAATACGCGGCGACGGTGCTCAATCCGGCGGATATCCGCCTTCACCTCGAGCAGGCCGTATATGAAGCGACCAACGGTCGCCGCGGACCTGTGTGGATTGATATTCCGCTCGACGTGCAGAACAGCATGATCGACGCAGGTGAGCTGCGTGGATATGAGCCGCCGGCAATCAAAACCAATCAAGCGTCACAGCTTCGCGCCGATTGCGCTCGCGTCATGGAAATGATTGCAGCCGCCGAGCGTCCGATCATTCTGGCCGGTCACGGCATCAGGCTGGCGGAAGCGGCGATGGAATTCAAAGGTCTCTATGAGGCGTTGCAAATCCCTGTCGTTACGACCTGGAACGCAACCGATCTCATAGCGGCGGATCATCCATTAAGCGTAGGCAAGCCAGGCGTCGTCGCCCTGCGCGCGCCAAATTTCGCTGTGCAGAATTCTGATCTCGTCATCGCGATCGGCGCACGGCTGGATAATGTCGTGACCGCCCATAATCCCGCTAAATTCGGCCGGCATGCGCAAAAGATCATGGTCGACGTGGACCCGGCTGAGCTCAAGAAATTCGATGGCGTTGAAGGCTTTGCGATGCGCCTTCACGCGGACGCGAAGGAGTTCGTCAGCGCCCTGCTTCCGCTCGCGCAGTCCGCCGGTCCGCGCGACCGGCAAGCGTGGCTGGCGCGCTGCGCGGACTGGAAGCGCCGCTATCCCATCAACGACGGCGCCTCGTTTCCCCAGAAAGGGCCGGTCAGCCATTTTCATCTGGTGCAGACGCTCTCCGACGAGTTGCCCGCCAATTCGCTGATCGTCACGGGAAGTTCCGGGCTGGCTGTCGAATTTTTCTACACAGGCTTCCAGAACAAGGAAGGCCAGAGGGTATTCCTCACCTCGGGTCTTGGCGCCATGGGTTATGGTCTGCCCGCGATGATCGGCGCCTACATGGCCTCCGATCGTCGACCCTTTGTCGGCATCGAGAGCGACGGCTCCCTGATGATGAATTTGCAGGAAATGCAAACCATCGCCAGTCTGAACCTGCCGCTGCGACTGTTCGTGTTCAACAACAACGGCTATGCCTCTATCCGTAACACGCAGCGCAATTATTTCTCCGGGCGGTATGTCGGCAGCGGTCCGAGCTCCAAGCTCGAAATGCCGGATTTTGTGGCGCTCGCCAAAACATTCGGTTGGGACGCCTTCCGAATTGATGATGTGAAGGACTTGCGCGACGGCCTGCAACGCGCATTGACGCATAAGGGTCCGCTTCTGGTTGATGTGCGGGTCGTCGCCGATGAAGCCCTCTTCCCCAAGTCCGCTGCCCTGCCGCAGGCCGACGGTTCCATGTGCTCGATGCCGCTTGAGGATATGTCGCCGCTACTGCCGCGCGACGAGTTCCGGGCCAATATGATTGTGCCACTTGATCCGGCTTCGGAATCGGTTCCCGACCATCTGGTCGAACGTCGGGAAAAAACGCCCGAAATCGCATGAATGGCGCGTGCGACGGGATCGACGCGCGAGATCTCGACGAGGCTTTCGCTCGCTGCAAACCGGCGCTCGCCGATATGCAGGACGGCCGGATATTCCTCACCGGCGGCACGGGCTTTTTCGGGCGCTGGTTGCTGGCCGTGCTCGCTCGAGCGCAGCGCGAATTCGACATCGGTGTGACAGTGCTGACCCGAGATCCGGAGCAGTTCCGCAAACGCTGCCCTGATCTCGCCGCGCAGCAATTCATAAGACTAATTCGTGGCGACGTTCGTGCTTTCGAATTCCCCGAAGGTCGTTTTTCTCACATCATTCATGCGGCGACGGACACGAGCGCCGCCGCTGACGCAGATGCGACAACCTTGATGGAGTCGATCATCGACGGCGCCAAGCGCGTGCTGCAGTTCGCCGAGGCTGCAGGCGTCAAGCGTTTTCTATATATTAGCTCCGGCGCTGTTTACGGCGTGCAGCCCATGGATATGGCGTTTCTTCCAGAAAATTATCGGGGCGCCGGCGATCCGCTGGACCCGCGATCCGCGTATGGGCAAGCGAAGCGAATGGCCGAGCAAATCTGCGCCTGCGCAGCGACGCGTGGCGGACCAGAGATCGTCATTGCCCGGGCCTTCGCATTTGTGGGGCCGGGATTGCCTCTCGACGCGCATTTTGCAATCGGCAATTTCATCCGCGACGCCGTTGCGGGACGCGATATTGTCGTTTCGGGCGACGGATCGCCTTTGCGTTCCTATCTCTATGCGGGGGACCTCGCGGCATGGCTTTTCACACTTTTGGCGCGTGGCGAGGGGGGAACCGCATATAATGTCGGCTCGGATAAAACCATAAGCATCTCCAGCCTCGCACAGACGGTTGCGGCTTTAGCGTCCCGGCGGAGCCAGGTAAAAATCATGGGCGAGGATAACGGCGGACCGCGATCGCGGTATGCGCCATCGATAGACAGGGCCCGTGGTCTCGGTCTCGACGTCTGGACGCCGCTGGAGGAGTCCATTCGTCGCACCATGGATTATGCCGTTCGCAAGGCGGTCGCGTCATAAACTCAAATTGGCAAAACGCGCTGCGCCGCTATCGAGAACACATAGCTGTCCTTGCCGCCCGCCGTGACCTGATGCGATAGGCGCTCGACCATGCGCAGGCCGACATCCTTGAAAAGAGCGTCTAGGGACTGCGTGGAAAAGAAGTTGATATGTTCATGCCAGTGGCGCTTGTGTTCGAGGCGCTGAGATGAGTCCTCGAAGAGGCGGACCACATCTTCATGTGGAACCTCAAGGTAGAGTGTGGTGTGCGGACGCATCACGTTGACGATTTCCCTCAGAGCGCTTCGCGGATATGAGACATGCTCCAACACATTGGCGAATACGACAAGATCGTAATCAGTGGCCTTCGCCGCATCAAGATCCACGATACGAGCGCCGTCGACCACGGGACGATTTGAAATATCGTATATATCGTGCCGAGCCATGCGGGAGCGGAAGGGCGTGTTGACGCCGCTATCGCCGCCCCAGTCGAGCACGCGGGGATTAGCTCGGACGTGAGGCTCAAGAAACGCTTCAATTCGCGCATTGTAGCCGCTGCCTTCAAGCATCAGCGCGTTGCGGGCGGCATAGCCCGGTTCAAAACGATCACGCGCCGCCGTATAGGCCTCGCCGCGATAGTCGTCGTATAGCGCGGCCATTTCCTCATCGTCGAAGCGCATATCGAGAAACAGCATGCCACAGTCTTCGCACATCATGGATTTGCAAATGTTGCAGGCCAAACCCACGGGCAAGTCACGAAGGCCCCATTCAGGGCTAATCGGCGTCGGCTTCCAGCCAAATACTCTGTTTGCAATAAATGGCATCAGGACTGCCGGCGCATGGTTCAGGCGCAGGCCATCGCAGGCGACACAGCGCTTGGCAATTTTCATGTCAGGTCCTGTTTGTAAGCGTCGTGCGTGGCCGCATCGTCGATCACCATGCCCACGAGGGCTCGCACGGCTTGGCGGCGCTATCGTAGATTTTTAACGTAAATACGTTAGTTTTTTCTTGCGCCTCAGCGACGTCGACTGTCGCCTTCGACCGGAGTGATCATGACCGTTCTGAGCATCGTTACGCCCTGCTATAACGAAGAGGCCGGAATCGCAGAGTGCTATGAAGCGGTGCGAGCAGTGATGGAGTCCGAACTGAGGGACTTCAGTTACGAGCATATTTTCATCGATAATTGCTCGCAGGATGCCACAGTCGCGATTCTGCGCGACATCGCAGGGCGCGACAAACGCGTGAAGGTCATCGTCAACTCACGAAACTTTGGCCCGGCGCGCTCTCCTTTCCACGCGGTGCTGCAGACGCGAGGCGACGCGACGATTCCAATGCTGGCCGATCTTCAGACGCCGCCAGCCTTGATTCCGCGGATGGTGGAACTGTGGCGGCAGGGCGCAAAAGTCGTCATCGCCGTGAAGCGGCAGAGCGACGAGCGAATGTTCTGGAGACATGCACGCAGCGCCTATTACCGAATTTTGAAGAGTCTCTCAAAGGTGGAGCAGATCCCAAACTTCATTGGTTACGGACTCTATGACCGCTGCGTTGTCGACGCCATGCGCAAGCTCCATGAGCCCGAACCCTATTTTCGGGGGCTCGTCATAGAAGTCGGCTTTGAGCGAAGGGTCATAGAATATGATCAGCCGCCGCGCAGGCACGGACGTTCGAGCTATAATTTCTTCTCGCTGGCCGACTTTGCATTGGTGGGATTGTCCAGTTATTCGCGCGCGCCATTGCGTCTCATGACCTTTCTCGGTTTCTTTGTCTCGAGCCTCAGTTTTCTCACGGGATTCATCTACCTGATCATCAAACTATTATTCTGGAATAGTCTGCCGGTCGGCGTTGCGCCGGTGCTCATAGCCATTTTCTTCCTCGGCTCAATTCAGTTATTCGCGCTGGGAGTAGTTGGAGAGTATATCGGGCTTCTCCTGAACTACTCCCGGCAATTTCCATTGGTGATAGAAAAGGAGAGAATCAACTTCGATTGAGAGGGGTCGATGTCGCCTCTGGCGCGTTCCCCAAGCGGATATTTACAAAATATTAGCCATGGCGCCTTAAAAGCATCGTAAACGCCGGGATTTCGTGTGCGGGGGCCAGTATTTTTTACCAGCCTCCCTGAATGCTCACCGAAATTTTAAAGACAGAGCCGCGCTCCGGCGCAAATGCAGTTAAGCGGAATCGCGGTCTACGCACCTAAAAGTCGCCACACAGAGGAAATCGCATGCCGACAGAGACGCCGAATGATCCCGAGGCGCTGCGCGCAGCTATTCTCGATCTCGTCGGGCGATATCACGCCGCAGCTCATACGCGCGGGCCGTTCAATCCAGACAAGCCGAACGTTCCAGTGTCCGGCCGCGTCTATGGCGCCAGGGAGATGCAGCTCCTTGTCGATTCCGCATTGGATTTCTGGCTGACGACGGGGCGTTTCAACGCCGAATTTGAGGAGAAGCTCGCCCAGCGCATTGGCGTGAAGCATGCGTTAACCGTGAACTCCGGGTCTTCCGCAAACCTTGTGGCCTTCATGGCCTTGACGTCGCCTCGACTGAAGGCGCGGCAATTGAAGCCGGGCGACGAAGTAATCACATGCGCCACCGGTTTTCCCACGACAGTAAATCCAATCCTTCAAGCCAATATGGCGCCCGTCTTCGTCGATGTGGATATTCCCACCTACAATATCAACGTCGCTGCGATCGAGCAGGCGATCACGCCGCGAACGCGCGCGATCATGATCGCTCATACACTCGGCAATCCATTCGACGTGCTGGCGATCCGCGCGATCTGCGATCGTCATGGATTGTTCCTGATCGAAGATTGTTGTGACGCGCTTGGGGCCACAGTCGGCGGTCAGCATGTTGGCGTCTTTGGCGACATCGGAACATTAAGTTTCTATCCCGCACATCACATCACGACGGGCGAAGGTGGCGCGGTTTTCACCAACGACAATAACCTCAACAAGATCATGGAGTCCTTCCGCGACTGGGGTCGCGACTGTTATTGCGGGTCGGGACAGGACAACACCTGCAACAAGCGTTTCAACTGGAAGTTAGGCGACCTGCCCAAGGGCTACGACCACAAATATATCTATGCACATCTCGGGTACAATCTGAAGATGACGGACTTGCAGGCGTCGATCGGCGTCGCGCAGCTTGAGCGCCTTGAAGAATTCATCGCAGCACGGCGCCGCAATTTCGCGCGTCTTCGTCAAGGTCTCGCTCATCTTGAAGATGTCTTTATCCTTCCAGAGGCTACCTCCGGCTCAGAGCCGTCATGGTTTGGTTTCGCGTTGACCTTGCGCAAGGGAGCGCCGATTGATCGACATGGCCTGCTGCTTGAACTACAAGCCAAGAACATAGGCACGCGACTGCTGTTTGGCGGCAACCTTGTGCGGCAGCCGTACATGAAGGGTCGTAATTTCCGTATTTCGGGAAGCCTTGAAAACGCGGATACGATCGTCGACCGCACTTTCTGGATCGGTGTTTATCCAGGTCTCGGCGTGCAGGAGATCGATTACATGATCGAAACGCTCGAGAATTTCTGCCGGCGTAAGGACAGGATCGCGGTATGACCAACCCGGTCGAGACCGCCCGTACGCATTGGAGCGCCTGGCGTCTTTCGGTCGCAAGGCCCGTGGCGCTAGCGCTTCGTATCTGGCGCGAACATCGCTTCTCCCGCTTCGTCCTTGTCGGGGGAGTGAACACCGTTGTCGGTTACGGCTTGTTCCTGCTGTCGCTTGCTATAATGCCGACGAGTTTTGCGGCCTTGGTCGCCGCAAACATCCTCGCGATCTTGTTTAACTTCAGGACAATCGGATCATTCGTGTTCGGCGCGCGCGATCCGCGACTGCTGGCTCCTTTCTTGGGGGTCTACGTGGTCGCGTTTCTTCATAACTGGATCGGATTGGTCGTTTTTGAATCAATAGGCGTCCAGCCCTGGGTCGCTGGAATTTTGCTCCAGCCCGGCGCCGTCGCCATTTCCTATATTCTCAATCGCCGCTTTGTGTTTGGAGGCGCCGCGTGACTCTAAGCTCTGTCATGGCGCGCAATGTTGCGCAGTCGCAGTCCATAGCGCTGAACAATCGAGCAATTCTTATTTTGGTCTCCGCGTTCTTTTTGGCTCCGTCCGCCCTGTTCGCTGTCGGACTGCGACCGCTGCCGGGCGCTCTCGTGCTTGCGGGCTGCATCGGAAGCCTGGCGCTGATTGCACAACGTCAAACGACGGAGGGGGGCGGCTTTCTGGCGAGCCCCGTTAATCTGCCGCGCCTCGCGGTCTGCGTCATTCTTGCGTGTGTCGTTCTGATGTTTGGAGGCGAACTGCATCTTTTTTTCGCGAGCTATGACTGGCGCATTCGCGACGCTGTGCTGGCGGATTTAACGCGCGGCGGCTTCCCGCTCGGCTATGATGTCCAGGGAGCCGGCTACCTCCTGCGCGCGCCGCTGGGCATATATATGGTTCCGTCGGCCATTGGTCATGTTTTCGGACTGCTGTGCGCGCATGTGGCCCTGGTGGGACAAAACGCGATCATTCTGGGATCGATATTCTACCTACTCATGTCCCTTGGCGGCGGCTGGCCGCATCTCGTCATCTTGATCCTGTTTGGAGGGCTGTCGCTTTTAGGCGCGTTGTTCGCGTACGCCACCGCCCCTGGATACCGGATGGACAGGCTGCTAAATTTCAGTCTCGACGCCTGGAACCCGTATTTTCAGTATTCGAGCAGCATCGTACAATTCTTTTGGGCGCCCAATCACGCTTTGCCGGCTTGGTGGCTGGCGACGCTACTCCTGCTTCAGTCGAGGTCGGAAGTCGATGCCGCAACTCTGGGCGTTTCACTCGCGGGAGCCATTTTCTGGTCGCCTCTCGCGGTGATACCGATCCTGATCTGGTTGCTATATCTCGCTGCAGCGGATTGGCGGCGCCATCTTCTCGCGTGGCGGACATGGATTGGCGTATGTCTTGGCGCCTGCTTCCTGCCCGTAGCAATCTTCATGACGATCGGCTCCTCTGAAATCACCCACGGAGTGACAACGGAAAACCCGAGTTTTCTGGCGTTCTATCTGCTGTTCATAGTGTTACAGCTTCCGTCCGCGCTATTCGTTTTCCTCAATCGACGCTTGCTATCGAGCCCGCTGTTCGCCCTGTTCTGTGTCAACGCAGTCATTCTGCTCGCTTTGCCCTTCTTCAACTTCGGCCCGTCCAATGATCTTGTCATGCGCGGCTCCATCGCCTCGCTGGCGGTCGTCGCATTCGCATTTGGTCTGCTGCTCTGCAATCCGGAGCTTTCTCGCAAGGCCAGGATTGCCGGATATGCGCTTGTGCTGCTGGGATCAGCCTCTGCCATATTGGAGTTTTATCGCAACATCGCCTTTCCGCGTTACGACGTAAGCGAGTGCTCGTTGATGGAGTCCTATTATGCTCTCGGCGGCGCCAGCGTTCCCTCGAATTACGCGGTCGGGACTGCACAAATCCCGAACTGGTTGATGGACGCTAAGGTTCCCCAACCCAAGGTCGCAAAGCCGCGCCGCTGCTGGTCGGACGGATTTCGACAAACGCCGCGCTGAAGAATTTTTGCTGGCCTGTGCGTTGCGCGCCGTCATCGCGGTGAGCGCGTTGTAAGGAGTAGGAGGCTATTTGCGATCCAGGCCGACAAATCTCGGGTCGGTGCCGAATATCCGAGCCATCATTCGCGCGACCTTCATGAAAGCCTTGCCTTGTGGCGTCAGGCGGTAACCTTCCGGAGTCGTCTCTAAATTTCCAGAGACAGTTTGCTCCTTCAGGCGCCGGCCGATCTGGTTCCACTCCACGCCATAATAACGCAGAAATTCGTCGGTGATTTCCTTCTCGGCGAGTGGTCGTTCCGCGTGATCGAAACGCGCCAGCATGAACACCGAAATTGAACGATCAACCGTGACGGGTCCTAGCACGAATATGCAAAGATTGAGCGCCACCGCGACGATCGCAGCGCTTGCAAAATCGCGTGGGCCCAAGGGAATTGATGGCGCCATCCTCGCCGCCGCCATCAACGCCCCCGTGCTGATGAGCCCCGCCGCCGCCAAAGCCACGAGTCCGCGATAAAACAAGATAGAGACGCCGTTGAAGGGCGGCAAGTTCATCGCGAGCGCAAACAAGAGGCCGCACAAGACAGTTGTCGCCGCATAGCACAGGATCAGCGCAAGGAGCTGGACTGTCGTCGTCTGCTGGTTCATCGTTGACTCCCGTCCTTTTGCCCCGCAATGTCGATCACCCGCATATATTTGTTGGCGTAGACCGCATCGATGGACCAAGGCCAGGATTCGTGACTCGCGAACACAGGATCCAATGCGCGGATGACGACAACGCCAATGTTAAGCCGAGCCGCGAGGGCCAAAGCCGCTTCCCGCGTCATCCCCTGATCGACGAACAGGGGCGCCGTTTCGCGAATTCGCGCCTCGGCGATGGGCTTCGATGAGCCAAAAAGTACACTGTTATAGCGGTCCGATACGGCTTCACGAAAATGCCCGTAGAGGCCATAGGCGAATGCGCGCGGACGGTCGGGAAATTCCTGCACGACGACATTCGCGGGCAAGTTCGTGGACATCCATTCCCATGCGTTTCTCTCGGCGGATGCGATTTCCACTTCCCGTAGGGTTTCGAACGTGCTGATCCGAATTTGATATGCGCCATAGAGATTAGCCGCGAAGCCGAGCCCTATGCATGTCCAGAGCGCTGTGGCGTAGCGCGGTCGCCCCTCGCTATCGGGAATATGAAACAGGCCTTCCTTGACCGCGGCCAGGGTCCAGAGCAGGCTGGCAGTCTGGGCGAACAGCATGACGCGCCAGCCGAGATCGTTCGACATTATTGTCGAACGCAGGAAGGTGCCAACAACTAAGGATGCGATGGTCCCCAACACAAGCAATTTGGAGAGATCGCCATTCAGTCCGCGCCAGCCCGCTTTCTTCCAAAAGAGATAGGACCCTATGAGATAGAACTCCAAATTCGATGGCGTATGCGAGTGGCGCGGCGAGCAGGCGCACCGTGGCGCGGACAGCAGGATCGGTGAGGAGGGGATCGACAATGGGCAGGGCGCGAATTTCGAATGCGATGGGGGCTTCGGAGGCAATCGGTCGACCTTCAACCAGCGACAAAAGCCACGGACCGCCGAAAGCCAGTGCTGTCGCTCCCGCAAAGAACCATGTTGCGAGGTCTTCGCCTCTGCGAGCGACGGCAAGCCAGCAAAGCCACATGGTTATTGTAAGAGCCGCGCCTAAAGCGACATAGACGGAGAGTCCCGCGCAAGAGGCGAAGGCAAGGCCCGCGAGGGCGACCAAACGCCACTTCCTCGCGCGGTCGCTTGAGGCTTCCGTGAGTGCGATTAAGGCGACCCAAGTCGCGATCAATCCGCAAATGTGATGCGGGGTCCACAAAACGCTGTTCGCCCATGAGGTTACTTGGGTATCCCACCCTTCGGCGTCTGTCATCCACACGCCATAGAACAGCCGCCCTATGAGAGTCACAGGCAGGATGTCGAGACCGGTGGTGAGAAGCAGAATGAGAAGCCACGGGGCGATGGCCTGGTTGGAGGCGTCAATCCCTTCGCGCTGAAGATTCCATCGCAAATAAACGACGCGCAAGAGAACGAAAAGTCCGACGCCCGCCATGACGACGCCCGCCCAGGCGGCATGACGCGCGACAACTCCCATCGGGGCGCCGATGAGCTGCGCAACGGCCGTGAGATTGTAAAAAAAGTAGTAGTAAGCTGACTTTACATGCGGATCGAAAAATGTGGGGTTTTCCGGCGGCGTTCCCCATTGCGCGATGGCCCATGTCGCCGCCGCATGCTTCACATGATCGACGCTCAGCATCGAGCGCCGTAAGCCTTCTCCTTCAGGCAGATCGATCAGCAGAAAAATAGCCGCCACGATCCAGGCTGTAAAAATTGCGATAAACAGCAGGAAGGAGCGACGGGTCCCGAACTTCGAAGAGAGCCCGTCGCTTCCCCGCAGGCTGGCGAGGAAGCCCATCAAGGACAGCGCGACCGCCAGGGCGACCATGGCGTGGGGTCTCCCGCGCCCTGCGAGATCGAGCAGGACCGGCATGGTCGCTATGCCGACCAGGAGGGATATTCCGGCGCGCTCCAGAACGCTCCGCGCCTCCGAAAAACCGGGAAAAGCCAGCGCTCCCGCAAAAAGACGCCCCGGAAACATGACGATCGCAAAAATAATCGGCAGCGCCGCCACGGCGCCAATGATATCATGAAGAACGAAGGTCATGTCCGATGTTCCCGTTAGCAACCCAACACGTTCTATATGATTCGACATTGATAAGTTTGCCGTTGTTCACGCATCGGCTTGTTGAAGTCGCTGGTTTTTCCCGAGCCTGCTTGAAAACGCGTGGCGCGCTCCTACCTCGGAAAGCACAAAAAAGTTGCGGGGTCGCATGAATTTCGTCATCAGCGTGCTTCAAGACGCTTATCTCAAATTTGTTGACGACGACGGATGGGCGATCGCGAGCCATATTGCGCTTTCGATCCTGACCTCGGTCTTCCCGTTTTTGATCTTTGTCGCGGCGCTGGCAGGCTTTTTTGGCACGCCCGAAATGGCGGACAAGGCTGCTGGACTTTTATTCGACGCCTGGCCCGCGCGCATCGCCGGTCCCATCGCCAAAGAGATACACAATGTCCTGACGCAGCCGCGCGGGGGGCTGCTGACCGTCGGCGCATTGCTGTCCGTGTATTTTTCCGGCAACGCGGTCGAGGCGCTGCGGATAGGGCTCGACCGCGCCTATAATGTGCAGGATGGGCGGCCTTGGTGGCTGCTTCGGCTGGAGTCGATCCTGTTCGTGCTGCTTGCCGCCGTGTCGCTGCTGGCCTTCGCCTTTCTTTTGGTGTTTGCGCCGCTGGTGTGGGCGAATTTGCAGGAGTGGGCGCCCAAGCTCGCGGCGCAACTGGCGCGCTTCTATGTTCCCGTGCGCTTTGGCGTGTCTACAGCGGTGGTTTTGATAGTGCTGATCGTTGCGCATAAATACTTGCCCGCGGGACATCGTTCCTTCGCCATGATTGCGCCCGGCGTGCTGATGACTTTGATCACATGGCTTGTCTTTGGCGCGGCCTTCGGCTCATATCTTGCGGAGTTTGCGAGCAATTATGTTTCGACCTACGCTGGGCTCGCCTCGATCATGATCGCCTTGGTGTTCCTCTACTGGCTCGGAGCTTTGCTGGTGTTTGGCGGTCAGCTCAACCAGGCTATCGCGAGGGGGCGCGCGCGCTAACCTCTACCATTCGATTGGCGTTTGGCCATGTGCGGCGAGATAAGCGGTGGCCTTCGAAAAATGCCGGCAGCCGAGAAAGCCTCGGTCCTGAGAGCGGCGAAGGGTGCGCCAACTCCAGCACGAGATGTTTCGCCCGATCTATATTCGCGCCCTTGCGGCGGGCGTAATTGCCCCACAGCATGAACGTCAGGCCTTCGCGCTCGTCGCTCAAGGCGCGGATGGCTGCATCGGTGAATTGTTCCCAGCCTTTGCCTTGATGCGAGCCGGCTACGCCCTCGCGCACGGTCAGCGTGGCGTTGAGCAGGAGCACGCCCTGTCGCGCCCACCGCGACAAATCCGGATCGCGCGACGCCGGGCGGCCGAGATCGCTCTCGATCTCCTTGAAAATGTTCTGCAGCGAAGGCGGCGCCGGGACGTCGGAGTTGACGGCGAAACACAATCCGTTGGCTTGGCCAGCGCCGTGGTAAGGGTCCTGCCCAAGGATAACGACCTTCACGCGCTCAAAGGGACATTCGTCGAAGGCTCGAAAAATATGCGTGGCCTGGGGGAAGATCTTTTGCGTTGCATATTCATCGCGCACGAAACCGCGCAGCGCAGTGAAATAGGGCTGCTCGAACTCGCCGGAGAGGCGCTGGCTCCAGCTTTGGTCAATACGCACGGGCCTGTTCATGGATGTGATTTAACATGAAGAAGGCCGTCTTGCGAGATGGAGTCGCTTCAAAAAAGCACTCGACGAGACACAGTGGACGAACGCCATAGTTATGTACGGTTACGGTGTCGCCAAACGCCGTCCAATGGGGAGCGGTTACATGGCGGACGAAAACTCTTCGACTGACCACGCCGACCAGCAGAATGGTTCAGCAGGCCTCGTAAAAGCGCTCGCCGCCGTTCTGCTGACCGCGATGGGGGGGCTTCTGCTTGCAGGAGCGACTTTCCTCGTGGCGAAGGTCATTCCGCTAAGCTTACAGGTCGTGCGCAGAGAGTTCGCGGGGAGTCTCGCCAAACCGGAATTGTGGGCGGACGGCTCGACAGGCGCTGTCATCTTCGTGTTTGCAGCGACTTATCTGGTGATGGCGATCGGTAAATTGCCCGGCTATCAGCTCGATCGCGCGGGCGCCGCGCTGCTGGGGGCGAGCCTCATGGTGGCGCTGGGCGCCATCTCCCTCACTCAGGCTTATCATGCGATCGATTTCGATACGATCACGCTTTTGCTGGGCATGATGATCGTGGTGGGCAATCTCCGACTGTCAGGCTTCTTTGGACTGGTAAACAACTGGGTCGTGACCAGGGCCCATTATCCAATCGGTACTGCTGCTGGCGATCGTCGCGGTGGCGGGGGCTTTCTCCGCATTTCTGGTCAACGACACGATATGTCTGGTCATGGCTCCGCTGGTTCTTGATCTTGTTACACGCCTGAAGCGAGATCCGACGCCCTATTTGTTAGCCGTTCCAATGGCCAGCAATGTCGGAAGCGTGGCGACGATTACCGGCAATCCCCAAAACATGATTATCGGAACCCTTTCGCACATTCCATACGGGACGTTCGCGGGGACCTTGTGGCCTGTAGCTGCGGCAGGCCTGATCATGACAGCTCTGCTGATTGCAATGGTGTATCGCCAGGAGTTTCTGACGGGAGGACGATTGCCCGATGTTCCGGCGAATCCGGCCGGCGAGCACACTGCGCTGGTCATTAAGACGGTTCTGGTGACGGTTGCGATGATGGTTCTGTTTTTCGCTGGACAGCCGGTCGCAAAGGTCGCGATCGTCGGCGGCGCATTGCTGCTGTTTACGCGACGGGTCAAGGCCGAGGAGGTCTACAATGAAATTGACTGGCCGTTGCTTCTGATGTTCGTAGGTCTGTTCATTGTGGTTGCGGCGTTGGAGGCGAAGGTGCTCTCGCCCGAGATAATCGCCGCGGTTGGCAAACTCAATCTTGAAACGACGCCGATGCTGTCGGCGATAACGGCGGTGCTGTCTAATCTTGTCAGCAACGTTCCGGCCGTTCTTGTTCTGAAGCCTTTCATCACTCAGGCGCCAGATCCCCAGAAGTCGTGGCTGGTGGTCGCCATGGCCTCGACCCTCGCGGGAAATTTTACGCTGATCGGTTCAGTCGCAAATTTGATCGTAGTCGAACGGGCCCGCGCGATGGGTGTCAAGATTGGATTTTGGACCTATTTCACGGTCGGTGCGCCTCTAACGCTGTTGTCGATCCTGTTTGGCGTCTGGTGGCTGTGAGGGCGATTTTTTGGACGCATAGTTGAGAGGTCACCCATGGAAGGCTTGAGCGAAGTCTGGATTTATCCGGCCATTGTCATCGCAGGAGCTTTGCAGGCGTGGGGACCTCCAATGAACGGAGCGCTGCGCGTTGCGCTGACCAATCCCTGGCTGGCGAGTCTTGTCTCGTTTCTGCCTATCGTCGCCTTTCTGGGGTGTCTCTTGCTGTGTCTGCCGCAGCCGTTGCCGACGCTAGACGGCGTTCGCAACATGCCTTGGTGGGCTCCTCTCGGCGGCTTGGTCGGCGCTTTTGCCGTCGTAGCCGGACTGTTGTTTGTCAACCGGATCGGCGCCGGAGCTTTCGCTGGTCTCACAATCACCGCCAATCTGCTCATGTCGCTTATGATCGACCGCTTCGGATGGTTCGGCATGGATACTCATCCGCTTAGTATATGGAGAGTTTTGGGCGCGGCGTTGATGGTGGGCGGAATCACGCTGATCTCGCAATTCTAGACAAACCAAAGCGTAAAGCGCTTTCGAGTTCCTGCCAAAGAACTTTTCTATTTCTTGCGCGTTACAGTTACTACCGTCGCGGAGCAGCCCAATCATCGAGCGGATCAAATCGATGACTTTTCGCGCACAAGTTACAAGCCCGCTCAGTCAAGCAGGAGAGCGCAAATGGTCTCAACGAGTGAAGATAATGACGGTCATGCACCGGACCCCAAGCGGCGCGAGACCACAGTTGCGCTCGCGACCGCCATAGCGACATTTGGCGTCGCCATGGGAATGAGAGCCTCAACCAGTTGGGCGCAGGGCAAAATGGAGGGCAAGGAGGAAGGTAAAGGCGAAGGCAAATTGGATGGCAAGCGTGAAGGCAAGAGCGAGGGCAAAGGCGAGGGAAAGCGCGAAGGAAAAGGCGAGGGCAAGTGGGAAGGTAAGCGCGAGGGCAAGGGCGAAGGAAAAGGGGAAGGCAAGAGGGAAGGCAAACGCGAAGGAAAGGACGAAGGGAAATTGGAAGGTAAAGACGAATAGCCAAGCCTAAATCGGAGCGCGCCTTGCCTTACTAGGATACCTTGGCTCATGTCGACTTTTCGTTGTCCGGCGAAGATCCGTTTTCGTATCGTTGCAACGCATGTTGCAACTGCTGTCACAACAAGGCGATCCGAGTCACCCCTTATGAGGTGTTACGACTTGCACGTCGCCTGGGAGTGACAACGACGCAGTTTATCGCCCGACATACGGAAGCGGGCGGAACCGTGCTGCAAATGCGCGATGATAACGGTCGCGCATGCATATTCCTTGAGGACGCGGGATGCGGCGTGCACACTGACAGACCTCTGGCTTGCCAACTCTATCCACTCGCGCGTTCGACATCGCCAGATGCAGAGCAAAGGTTCGGTCTTCTGACGCCGCATCCAAAAAGCGCTGGCCAATATGGCGCGAGCGGCTCCGTAAACGACTATCTTGAAAACCAGGGCGTCGCTCCGTTCTTTGAGATGGGGGAACGCTATGGAGCGCTTTATCAGCGCATGGTCGACAAGCTTGAACAAATGGATCCGGATGAACTCGCGCTTCGCCCGAGTCGGCGAGATGACGTCATCGAAACAGCGACGGGAGTCTCCGTCTCGTCCTGGATCGACATCGACAAAACAAACCAGGCGTTCTGCGAAGCTCATCGACGAGCGCTCCCCCGCGACATTGACGAGAGCGTGGAGACCCATATCGAGGCCATCGACGAATGGATCGCTTCATTGCCAATTGAACATGAAGCCAACGCAACCTCTGTTCGGAAGCCTGTCCGGTGAATGAGGCCACAAAGTCCGAACTCGCCGGACATTCGCGCCAGCGAGGCCGGTTTCCGATCCGTTTCGCTTGATGCGCTAAATTTTCTGCTTTCCGACGTGCGTGGGGCGCTCGGGCCTTATCTGAATGTATTTCTTGTAACGCAGCAACACTGGACCCAATCCGAAGTTGGCGTGGCGACGACAGTCAGCGGGCTGCTTGGCCTGTCGGCGCAAACGCCGATCGGCGCCGTAATCGACGAGACGCACTCCAAAAGAGGATTGATTATTGTTGCGCTTTCCGCGCTGACGATTGGGGCTGTAGCCATTTTCTTCGCGCCGAATTTTTGGGTCGTCACCATAGCCAATAGTCTTGTAGCGATCGCCGGCGACGTATTCGGCCCGGCGGTGGCGGCTTTAACGCTCGGCCTCTATGCCCGCAAAAGTCTGGCGCGGCAACTCGGACGCAATTCCGCTTTCGATCACGCAGGCAATGTCGCCATCGCTCTCGCGGCGGGCGCGGTCGGCTATGAATTCTCGCAGCGGGCGGTGTTTCTTCTCGTCCCCGTATTTTGCGTGCTTGCGGGCGTGGCGGCGCTCTCCATTCCGGCGAAGGCTATCGATCATGACCAGGCGCGAGACTCGAACGGACAAACAGGAGCGGAGGAGGATTTGGCCAAGATCGCCAGTTACACAATCCTGCTTAGGACGCGTCCGTTGCTCGTCTTTGGCCTCTGTGTGCTGCTATTTCATCTCGCCAACGCGGCGATGCTGCCATTAGTGGGACAAAAGCTCGCGGTCGCGCATCCCAAATCAGCGACCGCGATGATGTCAGCCTGCATTGTCGCCGCGCAAATGGTAATGTTGCCAATAGCCTTGCTTGTGGGACGCACCGCGGACGTCTGGGGCCGCAGACCCCTGTTTCTCGCGGGCTTCGGTATCCTGCCCATTCGAGCCTTGCTCTATACCTTTTCAAATGACAGCGCCTGGCTGATCGGCGTGCAATTGCTCGATGGCGTGGGCGCGGGAATTTTTGGCGCGCTCACCCCCTTGGTGATCGCCGACATCATGCGGGGAAGCGGGCGCTACAATCTTGCGCAGGGCGCTATCGCCACGATGCAAGCAATAGGCGCCTCCTTCAGTGGCCTGCTGTCAGGAGTGATCGTCGACCACTATGGCTATTCTGTTACATTCCTGGCGTTAGGCGCCGTCGCCGCGCTCGCCTTTACGGTGTTCGCCGTCGGCATGCCCGAAACGGCGAACCACGAGCAACCGGCGAATGGTCTGTTTGCTTCTCAATCCTGCAATGGCCCCCAGGCTGGGTCGGAAGCGTAGCTTGGCGTCGGCACTTGGAACTCGGAGCGACCGAACACATCGACCATGTAGATCTTCGGTCCGCCGGCGCCGCCGGAGTCGCGAAAAAACATCAGAAACAGGCCGTTGGGCGCCCAGGTCGGACCTTCGTTGTGAAAGCCCTCCGTCAGAATGCGCTCGCCGGAGCCGTCGGTTTTCATCACGCCTATGGCGAAATTGCCGGCGTTCTGTTTGGTGAAAGCGATGTAGTCGCCCTTGGGCGACCATACAGGCGTGGAATAGCGACCCGCGCCAAACGAAATGCGCCGGGCCGCGCCACCGCCATTAGCGCCCATGATGTAAATCTGCTGCGACCCGCCGCGATCGGATTCGAAAACGATTTGACTTCCGTCCGGTGAATAGCATGGCGAGGTGTCGATGGCTGCGGTGTCGGTAAGCCGCGTCGTCGTACGCGAGCGCAGCTCCATCGTATAAAGGTTCGTTTCCGAACCTTCAGACAACGACATGATAACTTTCAGTCCGTCCGGCGAGAAACGCGGTGAAAAGCTCATGCCGGGAAAGTTCCCGACAGCTTCGCGCTGACTGCTTTCTACATTCATCAGGAAGACTTTGGGGTCGCCCTCGGCGCTCATCGCCATATAGGTCACATCCTGAGAAGATGGCGAAAATCGCGGCGTCACGACAAGATCGTCGCCGCGCGTGAGGTAGCGCACATTGGCGCCGTCCTGGTCCATGATCGCAAGACGCTTGCGGCGTCGGTCTTTGGTCCCGCTCTCGTCGACGAAAACGACGCGTGTGTCGAAAAAGCCTTTTTCGCCGGTGATGCGGCTAAAGACCGCATCGGACACCAGATGCGCTACCCGGCGCGTGTTCGCCGTGTCGGTGACGAACTGGCTGCCGGCCGCCTGCTCGCCGGTGGTCACGTCGAACAGGCGAAACTCCGTGTTAAGGCGCCCGTCGCCTCCGCGTTGTGAGCGCCCTGTCAACACGAATTGCGCGTTGACCGCTTTGTAAACATCAAGGTTGGGCGTCTGGTCGGGATTGGCGATATTGCCGCCGAAGCTCGATGCGTCGACGGGTTTGAGAAAAACCGAGCGCTTGAAATTACTGTTGATTACACTTGTAACAGTGCGCGCCGCCTCGTCCCCGACGAAATTTGTGACAGCGATGGTGATGGGTTCAAATCCCGCGCCGGCGTGGAGATTGAGGACGCGCGCAGCGCGAGCGGGAGCGAGTGGCGCAAGCGCCGCTCCCGCGATTAACGAAACGGCGGCGCGACGTGAGATTCCTGGAGTCATTTATCTGTTCCTGGGACGGGATTTCTTCTTCCCCGCTCGCGAGAGAGGAAGCGGCGCGCTGGTTACATATCTTCTTTCATGTCCAGTTCCGTGACGCGCCAATAGTCGTAATAGGGCGAGAACTCGGCGGGTATGGGCATTGGGCTGCAACGCCGCACGGCGGCGAGCGCCTGTTCCCCGCGCGCTTTTTCAACCGGATTGGAGGAGGGGTTGAGCAGACGCGGCGATCCCTCAAGGCCGCCTGTGCGCGTCAGCCGAAACTCCACGCGCGGGACATAGGTCAGCGCGTTCATCGAAAGCGCCGTAGCCCAGCAGCGCCGATAATGCTCGACGGTGTAGGAGTCGATCTTCCCTTGCAGCGAAGGCGACATTTTCGCAGCGGACGCTGTTGGCGCGCCGAGCGAAGCGACCTGCGTTTTTTCGCGGCCGGTGGAAGCGCGTTGCTGCGGAACCTCGTGGCTCAGGAGATTGGCGATGCTGGCCGCGTTGAACTTGGTTTTCGGCGCTGTCTCGTCACCAGATTTCGGCTTGGCGGATTTGCCCGGCTTCTCGCTTTTTTCGGGCTTTTCCGCTGCTGCGTCCTTCTCGTCGCTGTCTTTGCTCTTTTCGACATTCGCATCGAGCTGCTTTTGCTTAAGCAGCTTGGCTACCTCGTCGGTTTTCAAGCGCGGCGTCTCTTTGACCTTGGGCTTCTCAGGCGTTTTGGGCGGCGTAGGCGTTTCCTGCTGCTCCGCCTTATCCAGTTTGGGCTTCACCGGCGGCTTTGGCTTAACAACCTCGGCCTCGTCGGGCTCGTCCTTGTCCGGTTCCGGCGCGGCCTTGACTTGCGGCTTTACGGGTGGCGCGGGAGTGGGTTTGGGAGCCGGCGCGGGGCGCGGAGCGGGCTCCGGCGCGGGCGGCGGCAATGCGGCTACGCGCTTGGGCGGCGTCGGCGCCTCTTTGGCCTGTTTTTGCGGCGCGTCGTCATCGCTTGGTTCTGCAAGACGCTTAAAAGAGGGCGGTGGCGTGGGAACGTCGCGCTTCGCTTCGGCCTTCGGTGGAGTGGGATGCGTCTCCACCTGTTCGGAGACCTTCTCCGCCCGCTGGGCGGGCTTTACCGTCGCGGCTGTTTTCTCGCCTTTCATGATCTGATTGAGCTGTTGATCAGAGACGACTTCGATCGGCACAGTTTCCTGGGCTTCTTCAAATTTCGGGGTCTGCGCAAATGCGATCAGCGTCGCCGCCAGCAAGCCGACGTGGGCCGCCGTCGAAACAGGAAAACCAGGGTGCTGACGCGAAAACTTCACCTTCGCGGACCTATTTTTTCTCTTGCTCGGTGACCAGAGCGACTTTCTTGTACCCAGCCGTGGTGACCATCGACATGATTTCGGCGATGCGGCCGTAGTTCACCGATTTCGAGCCGCGCACATAGATTCGCTCGTCAAAGCCCTGTTTGGCGGCCTCTTTCAACTTGTCCACGAGCTGCGCAATCTCGATCGGTTGGTCCATCAAGAAAATCTGGCCTTTTTCATCGACGGCGATGGCGACCGGCTTTTGGTCGATGTTGAGCTGGCCAGCTTTGGTTTGCGGAAGATCCACGGCGACGCCAGTCGCGAGCAGGGGCGCTGCGACCATGAAGATAATCAGCAGCACCAGCATCACGTCGATGAATGGCGTCATGTTGATGTCGGCCATCGGCGCGTGACGCGAGCGTCCGCGCCTGCGCCTTCCGCCATTGCCGCCGCTCGCCTGGATAGAAACGCCCATGAGTCGTTCTCCTTAAGCGGCGCGGTCGCGGCCGGCGGTCTGGTCGATCTGGCGTGAGAGGATCGCCGAAAACTCGTCGGCGAAAGTCTCCATGCGGCTCTGCGACTTGACCACATCGCTTTGCAGTTTGTTGTAGGCGATAAGCGCTGGAATGGCTGCGAACAGGCCGATGGCGGTGGCGAACAGCGCTTCGGCGATGCCCGGCGCGACCACGGCGAGCGAAGTGTTCTTGGAGGCGGCGATGGAGCGAAAAGCCGTCATGATGCCCCACACCGTGCCGAACAGGCCGATGAAGGGACTTGCTGAGGCGACCGTCGCCAGCACCAGCAGATTGGATTCGAGCTTCTCAACCTCGCGGCCGATCGAAACGTCGAGCACTTTGTCGATGCGCGTCTGCAGGCCCATGAAGGAGGCATGGGCGTTCTGGATCGAGCGTTTCCACTCGCGCATGGCCGACACGAAAAGTGAGGCGGTGCCAGTGGTCGGCCGCTCGGAAACTTTTGAATAAAGATCGTCCAGCGAATTGCCTGACCAGAAGGCCTCGTCGAAACGGTCCATGGCGCGACGCGTGCGGCGGAGCAGCAGCACCTTGTCGACAATAATCGCCCAGCACCAGATCGACGCGAAGAGCAGACCGATCATCACGGCCTTGACGACGACGTGGGCGCCCCAGAACATGCCCCAGACAGTGATTTCGGCAGCCTGGCTGGCGAGAGGGCTCGCTGCTATTTCAGCTGGATTCATTTTGATTCCTTAAAGTGCAAGGCGCGACGGGCGATGCGGTTAAGCATCAATTGTTATGACGAATGCCCAGAAAAAGATCGAGGCGTGCAGGCAGCTGACGAGCGGTTGGCGCCGACTGAGACGCCCCGGAACACGCTCCCCACGGAAAGCCGGTGGCGTAGCCCAGGTGAGCTTTGGAGGCGATTTCAGCGGTATTCATTCAGTTTTCCAAGAGATCGAACTTCACAAGCGCCGCAATGGTTTGCGCCAATCAGGCTTATTGCGCGCAATTTCGCCGTTTGTGGGGCTTTGACATTGCGCCGCACAAGATTTTACGATTTGGGCGATTAAGAAGCCGTAAGGTTAATGTTTGGTCAAGAAACGGGCTCGCGGCGGCGGTGTCAGGCGCCCAAAATTTGTTCGAATTTTGCGCGCACCTCCGGCGGCAGGCGGCGGGCGCGGCCTTTCTCGACGGCCGCCACCGTGACCTTCGCCATAACCAGGGCTTCTCCGTCGCGTAGAACTGTCTGGGCGAGCCTCAGGGAGGC
This sequence comes from uncultured Alphaproteobacteria bacterium, assembly GCA_963697595.1. Taxonomy (GTDB): domain Bacteria; phylum Pseudomonadota; class Alphaproteobacteria; order Rhizobiales; family Beijerinckiaceae; genus Methylocystis. Next base: position 396,877 of record CAVOON010000003.1, read on the forward strand.
GCCTCCGATGGCTTCGAGGCGGGTTTCGATGGTCAGGAGATCGTCCATCAGCGCGGGCCGGCGGAAATCTATGTTCATGGCGCGCACGACGAAGAAAAAGCCGCCGCCCGCCTCGCCTTCATGCAAGGCGCGCTGATGTATGTCCAGCTCGCGCAAAAGCTCGGTGCGCCCGCGCTCCATGAAGCGCAGATGCGAGGCGTGATAGACGAGGCCGGAGAAGTCGGTGTCCTCGTAATAGACGCGGACTGAGATTCTGTGAATCATCGTAAGAGCTCGGCTTCCACGTCCTTGCGGCCGTCGAGGACGCGCAGGATGAGGACCATTTCTTCGTCCGCTCGATAGAAAATCAGATGCTGGCCGATCACTAGCCGGCGCAAGCTGCCGCCCGCGTCCGGCCAATGTCGGCCAAGCGCTGGAAATCGGCCGATATTCATGAACTGGCGATGGATTTCGCCTGATCGCTTTTCAGCGAACGCCCGATCGAGTTCGGCGTCGAAGAGATAAATTTTCTGAAGATCGGAATAGGCGCGGGCCGAGACGACGACCTTCATTCAGCGGGCCGACGTTTCGCGTGCAGCTCTCGCGCTTCGAGCAGAAACTCTTCGAAATTCCACTCGACGACCCGCCCCGCCTCGGCGTCGTCGATTCCTTCCTGCACCAGAGCCTTGAGGATGCGGAACTTCTCGCCCTGCTCGTAGAGATAGGCGACGGCCGCCTCCTGCATTTCCGGGGGAAGGAGTTCGAGAGCTTCGGCGGCGCGTTTGGCGATGTCTGTCATGGAGCGATTATAGCACGGGCGCCCGCATTCTCCACTCGCCGCGCCGCCGGGAGACGCCCAAAGAGAGAAAGGAATTTAATGGCGACTCACTCCTCCCCATCCCCGAACAAACCAAACTGCGCAGGCGCGCGGGGCGGTTCTTTCAACCCCAGATGCCGGAACGCATTTGGCGTCAGCACGCGCCCGCGCGGGGTGCGTTGCAGAAAGCCCTGTTGCAGCAGATAGGGTTCGATAATGTCCTCGATGGCGTCGCGCGGCTCGGAGAGCGCCGCCGCGATCGTCTCTATCCCAACCGGGCCGCCGCCGAAATTCACCGCCACCATGTCGAGATAGCGCCGGTCCATCACATCCAGCCCGATGCTGTCCACCTCCAGCAGCGTCAGCGTGCGATCGGCGAGTTCGCGAGTGATTTTCTCCGCGCCTTCGACAATGGCGAAATCGCGCACGCGGCGAAGCAGCCTGCCGGCGATGCGCGGAGTGCCGCGCGAGCGGCGGGCGATCTCCCGCGCGCCGTCCTCGCTCATGCCGACGCCCAGCACGCGAGCGCCGCGCCGCACGATCAGCTCCAGCTCCTCTACCGTGTAAAAATTCAGCCGCACCGGGATGCCGAACCGATCGCGCAGCGGCGTCGTCAGCAGGCCCGCGCGCGTCGTGGCGCCGACCAGCGTGAATCTGGCGAGGTCGATCTTGACGGAGCGCGCGGCCGGGCCTTCGCCGATGATGAGGTCGAGCTGGAAATCTTCCATCGCCGGATAGAGGATTTCCTCCACCGCCGGGTTGAGCCGGTGGATTTCGTCGATGAACAGCACGTCGCGCGGCTCGAGATTGGTCAGCTGCGCGGCGAGATCGCCGGCCTTTGCGATCACCGGGCCGGAGGTGGAGCGGAAATTGACGCCAAGCTCGCGCGCCATGATCTGCGCCAGGGTGGTCTTGCCGAGACCGGGCGGCCCGACGAAAAGCACATGGTCGAGCGCGTCGCCCCGCGTCTTGGCCGCCTCAATGAAGACCTTGAGATTGGCCCGCGCCGCCTCCTGGCCGGTGAAATCGGCGAGCGCCAGCGGGCGGATCGAAGCTTCGCTCGGGTCGTCCTCGCGCTTTTCGGGGTTGAGCAGACGTCGCGGCTGCGCCAAACGAATCGCTCCCTTGGTGTCGACGCCCGGGTTTAGGATCTGGCGGGCGGGAAGCCAAGCGCCTTCCATCCAACCGGCAGGACGTCATCGCTTGTAGCAAGTTAATCAAGATATTACGACTCGCGCTGTTTAAAAGATCGTTTTCCGCTCCTTTCGGATTGGTTTGCATGGGAGGTTTCTTGTCTCGAAAGTTCTTGGCGATGAGCCTGGCGTCCCTCACGCTCGCGGCCTGCGCGTCCACGGGAGGTGGAGATTACGAGCTGACCGGGGCTCGTGATCAAACGCTGGAAATGAATATCAAACGCGGCGATCTTATAAGACTGGGCCCATTCGTCAGCACCTCTTCGCAATGCGTGAAGGTGGGACAAGCGAAAATCCGCCTCGTGACGGCGCCCCGAGGGGGACATGTCTCCATTGGCAGCAGACCGGGTGAAGTCTCCTATAATGAAGGCGCCAGATTCGCCTATTGCAACGGTCGCGCTGTCGCCGGAGCTTCGGTGGAGTACAGAACCCGGCCCGGCTTCGCGGGAGAGGATCATTTCGCCGTTCATCTCGTCTTTGCTGACGGAGAACAGAGGACCATCCGTGTGCATGCGCATGTGGAATAGGCGGCGCTAAAGAGGAAGGATCGCGCGCCTTGCGTTCCGCCGTGCGATCCCCCATTCCTTCGCCATGATCGAAGTCTCCTTCTATCACCTCACGCGCCGCACGCTGGAGCAGGCGTTGCCCGTCCTGCTCGAAAAATCCCTCGCGCGCGGGTGGCGGGTGGCGGTGCAGGGGAGCAGTGAGAAGCGCATTACGCATCTCGACAATCATCTCTGGTCTTTCGATCCCGAAAAATTCTTGCCGCACGGGACCAGGGCCGACGGCGCGCCGGAAACTCAACCGATTTATCTCACAACCCAGACCGACAATCCGAATAACGCCGACGTGCGCTTTTTTGTCGACGGCGCCATCGCGCCCCTGACGCTGGCCGACCCGGCCAGCGCGCCCGCGGCCAGGGCTGTGCTGATGTTCGACGGTAATGACGCGGCGGAGCTTCAGGCCGCTCGGGAGCAATGGAAAGAGCTGCGCGGCGCGGGGTTCGAGGTCGTCTATTTTCAGGAGGACGACTGCGGCCGATGGGAAGAGAAAAAGCGGGAGAAGCCCCAATGACGGATGATTTCGCGACGCGTCGGGCGAGGGCGCGGGAGCGGCTTGACGCGATCGACCCTCATATGGCCCCCGGCGGCGTCGAAGCCGATCCGCTTCGCCGGCAGTGGTTCGAGGCCGTCTATGCGCTCAGCGAGGGCGATCCGGCGGGCGTCCCCTGGGCCAATCTCGCGCCGCATCCGCTGCTGCTGCAATGGCTGGGCGCGCAGGGTCGGCTCGATGGACTGCGCGCGCTCGACGTCGGCTGCGGGCTTGGCGATAACGCCCTCGCTTTGGCGCAGGCGGGCGCGCACGTCGTCGCCTTCGATCTCGTGGCGCGCGCAATCGATTGGGCCCGGAGTCGGTTTCCACGGGGCGAAATCGAATTTATGGCGGCTGACCTGTTCGAGCCGCCGCCGGAATGGAGCGGCGGCTTCGACCTCGTGCATGAATGTTACACCTTGCAGGCGCTGCCGGAGGTTTTGCTACCCAAGGCTGCTCGCGCGCTGGCGGATTTCGTCGCGCCCGGCGGGCGTCTGCTCGTTATCGCCCGCGCGCGGGACGAAGGGCAGAAAATCGCGGGGCCGCCATGGCCGTTGACGCGAGGCCAAATCGAGCGCCTTGCAATTGAAGGGCTCGCGCTCCAGGAGCTGGAGGATTTGACGACCCAGCAAGGCGCCCGGCACTGGCGCGCGAGCTTCAAGAAACAGGCGTGAGGCGGGACGAGGACCGGCTTTACTGACGATCCAGCGAGAAGCCGAAGTCGCCGTCGATCCAGGTATCCTTGTCGCGGATAATCGCCTGCACGGGCAGGGCGGCCGACTTCACCGCCATGCCCGCGAACTTCGTGACGGCGGTGCCAATGGCCAGGAACTCGACGAGGCCCGATCCGATTTCGGAAATATAGGTTTTGACGCCGACGACCTCCTCCGCCCCGAGTTGGTCCGCTTCGCTCTTGATGCGGTCGATGGCGATCTCGCGCGCGTCGTGGATGAGGCTGGTCAGTTCGCTGATCTCGCCGCGTTTGAAGGATTTGAATGCGGCCAGAAAGCCTCCCGTGATCCCGAGCGAATAGATCGACGTCGAAATGAGCAGCTTCACCGGCGCATAGCCAAGGCTGGTCAACGCCCATAGCTCCTCGCCGGTCAGATCGCTCGTGACGGGATTTGCGAAGGTGGAGGAGGGCAGCGCGGGATTGATCGCGGCGGTGCCCGCCATCATCATTTCATGCGTGCCGGCCCAAGGGCAGATCGTCGTTCTGATGCCGACGACCGCATTGGCCTTGTCCTGTCGCGCCTGATTGATCGCGCGGTTCAATGCGGCGTGGCGGGTCTGGTTGAAAATGTCGCTGTATTCCTGAATCTCCCCGCGCAGGAGCGTTTTCAGCGATCCGAGCAGACCGCCGCCGACGCCCATGGAATAGGCGATATTGCCAAACACATGCTGCACTGGCTCATAGCCTGCGTCCATGTGGCAATAGAGTTCCTGCGCGTCGCCCGCGCTGGTGAAGAACCTGCCGCCGCCCCCCGCGTGAACGCAAGAGCCGACGAACAGGAATTCCGTGGAGCCATTGAACCCGCGCAATTCGCCCGAAACGCTTGCGACGCCCGAGGCGCCCTGAGCCTGCGCTTCATCAACCATGCGGGCGAAGGCCGCCGCGCGGCCGTCGTGGATGGCCTGCGTGACCTGAGACACTTCGCCGCCGAGCAGATTGTTGAAGCCCGCGCCGAGCGAGCCGAGAAAACCCATGGAATTGACGCTGTTGCCGACGACGATCTCGCCAGCGGAATATTGCTTCAACGCCAAACAAAAAATCTCACTGCCGGAAAGTCCAGTCACTTTGGCCATTTTCGTTCCCACGGGCTGGCGTCGGTCCATCGCGGCGTCGAGCCGCCGCTTATTCGCATTCTGCGCGATGAATCTTAAAAAAAGCGGCGCACATCAAGGCTTCATGTCATCCAGCGCCTGTTGCATCGTTATCGAAGGAACCCGGATGAACCCCGAGAAGGGATGGTCCATGTCGAGGATCAAGTTCACCGCCATGGATACGGAAATCGAACTCACCAGCATCGCGACGATCACTATCGCATTCACCGGCGCGAACACCGCGTAGCTGAGAAACAACACGCTGACCCAGAATATCACCACGATGATGAACGGCCGGGGCGTCTGGCTGTTTTGTTGCACCTCCAGCAAGCAACTCGTCTGCTGCAATTCATTGGCGAGTTGCATTGCATTTGTCCGCCCCTCTCGCGCAATTTCATTTTCTGGTTTCCAGGCCCTTAGCCGCTGTTGAATGTCGTCGAGCATTTGCATGGTTTGAGCCTCGCGCACGACGGGGACGCGAGCTCGATCCTTCGGCCATGTCAGCGCCAATTGCCGCGCCGTAAAGGCGCGCAGGAGATCGCGCGCATCTTTTATGTCGAAGTGCGAAAGCTCGCGATCGAGAAGCGTAAGATTTGCGGCGAATTGCTCGACCTCCTTGCTCCTGGTGTCAAAGTTGGTCTTCGTCCCCGCGATCAACAACCCAAGCACCAGAGCGGACAGAATGCCGATGACGGTCATCAAATTCTGCACCGCTTTTTGGGTCGCCTCCGTCCGGGATTCGTAACGCAGCCGACTGCTTAAAAAGAGGCCGATCAATGCGGAGCCGAATATGAAACAAAAGGCGATCAGACCTATTCCGGTGAACATCTCGGCTCCGATAGAACTGTCAATGGCCGTTATGGCCTGCCTCAATCTGTTCCCGTCCCGACGATCTGACAAGCGGAGGCGCTACGGTTGTGCGGTGGGACAGCACGCGATGCGTCCTTTAGGGAGCAAGGGCGGGTTTTCGCTGTGGACTTGCCATCAAAACCCATTTGCCGTAGCGGTTCGCTCGACCCCGCCGCCGTCCGCCATTAAAACTCTCCCATGACGACAGAGCCGCTTCTCTCCGTTCAACACGCCTCGAAACGCTTTGGCGCGGTGGTCGCGCTGAATGACGTCTCGATTGACGTCGGCGCGGGCGAGTTTTTTGCGTTGCTGGGGCCGTCCGGCTGCGGCAAGACCACGTTGATGCGGCTGATCGCCGGGTTCGAGACGCCGGATAGCGGGCGCGTGCTGCTTGGCGGAAGAGACCTCGCCGGCGCGCCGCCGCATCGGCGGCCCGTCAATATGATGTTCCAGTCCTACGCTCTGTTTCCTCATCTCAACGTCTTCGAGAACATCGCCTTTGGCTTGCGACGCCGGGGCGCGAGCCGCGACGCCGTCGCCGCCCGGGTAAATGAGCTGCTGGAGATCGTCCAGTTGCAGGATCTCGGCGCGCGGCGGATCGAGCAACTTTCGGGCGGTCAGAAGCAGCGCGTTGCGCTCGCGAGAGCTCTGGCGCCGGGGCCTTCGCTGCTGCTGCTGGACGAACCGCTCGGCGCTCTGGACCGCAAGCTGCGCGAGGAGACGCAGTTCCAGCTCAAGGACATTCAGCGGCGGTTGAAAACCAGCTTCGTCATGGTCACCCACGATCAGGACGAGGCGCTGGCGCTGGCCAATCGCATCGCCGTGATGCGCGCCGGCAAGGTGGAGCAGATCGGTTCGCCGGTCGAGATTTACGAACGTCCTGCGAGCCGTTTTGTCGCTGGCTTTGTCGGTGCGACCAATATGATCGAAGGGCGCATCATGCGAGACGGCCACGCCAGCTTCGTTGCGCCTTTTGGTCCGCTGAAGCGCGCAGAATGCGCTCTGCCCGACGGCGCGCGGGCGGCGCTGTCGCTGCGGCCGGAGCAGATCGCCGTCACGCGCGACGGGGAGGGCGTCCCGGGCGTCATCGAGGACGTCGCCTTCCGCGGCGAGACCATGCAATTGCGCATCGGGGTCGCGGGACAAAAGGCGCTACGCGTCTCAAGCAACAAGGAATCGGACTTTGTTTTGGGCGAGGCGGTGCGGCTGGAGATCGCGGCGGACGCGGGCGTGTTGTTCGCGGAGGGCGAATGATGCGCGAAAGGCTCTCGCTCGGCCAGCGCATCGTTCTGGGCGCGCCTTATCTCTGGATCGTCGCCTTTTTCCTGGGGCCAATGGCGCTGATCGCCAAAATTTCGCTCTCGCATCCGGCGCAGGCGCGCCCGCCTTACGAGCCCGTCTTCAGCCTCGCCGACGGAATCGCGGGAACGCTCGCCAAATTACAGACGCTGGGTCTCGACGCCTATCGCTCCTTTGGCGAGGACAGGCTTTATCTCGACTCCTATCTTACCTCGCTGGCGATCGCCGGCGTCTCCACCGCGCTGATGCTGCTTGTCGCCTATCCCTTTGCGCTGGCGATGGCGCGGGCGCCGCGCCGGCTGCGGCCGATCCTGATCGGTCTCGCCGTGGCGCCGTTCTGGACGAGCTTTCTGATCCGCGTCTATGCCTGGATCGCTTTGCTGAAAGACGAGGGCCTCATCAATCACGCGCTGATGGCCCTGCATGTCGTCGACGCGCCCCTGTCCATTTACGCGACCAATGTCGCGGTGGTGATCGGTATCGTTTACAGCTATCTGCCCTTCATGCTGCTCCCGCTTTATTCCGCGCTGGAGCGGCAGGACCCCGCGCTGCGCGAGGCGGCGGCGGATCTCGGCGCTTCACCCGCGCAAGTTTTCTGGCGCGTGACATTGCCGCTCTCGCGACCGGGCGTGGTCGCGGGCTGTCTGCTGGTGTTTATTCCCGCGGTGGGCGAATTCGTGATTCCCGACCTTCTCGGCGGTTCTGAAACGCTGATGATCGGCCGGACATTATGGACCGACTTTTTCGCCAACCGCGACTGGCCGGCGGCCAGCGCGGCGGCGATCATCCTGCTCGTTTTGCTGATCGGCCCCTTGCTCGTCGCCGAGCGCGCGCGCCTGCGCACCGAGGGGGAGCGTTCATGAGCCCGGGCGTCAATCTTGCGCGCCGCATGGCGATGGTCCTGGGCTTCGCCTTCCTTTATGGGCCGATCCTCATTCTGGCGACGATGAGTTTCAATGCTTCGAGGCTCGTAACCGTCTGGGGCGGTTTTTCGACCAAATGGTATCTCGCCCTGCTCGACGATGCGGCGATGCTCGGCGCCGCGCAAATCAGCCTCGAGGTCGCCGCGCTTTCCGCGACGATCGCCACTCTGCTTGGTCTCTGCGCAGCCGTGGGGCTGGCGCGCTTTGGCGGTTTTGCGACGCGCAATCTGTTTTTTGGAGCTCTACACGCGCCGCTGGTGCTGCCGGAGGTCGTGCTTGGCCTCGCACTGCTGAGCGCCTTTGTGGCTTTTGGCATGGAGCGCGGCTTTATGACGCTGGTCATCGCGCACGCCACTTTCACCATGTGCTTCGCCACTGTCGTTCTTTTGGCGGCGCTGCGCTCCTGCGACCCGATTTTGGAGGAAGCGGCGCAGGATCTTGGCGCGACGCCCTTGCAGGCATTCGTGCTGGTCGTGCTGCCCTCGGTGGCGCCCTCGCTGGTCAGCGCCTTTCTTCTGGCTTTTACCCTCTCGCTGGACGATCTGGTGATAGCCAGCTTCGCCACGGGACCGGGGGCGACGACGCTTCCGATGCGAATTTATTCGCAGGTGCGGCTCGGCGTGACCCCCGAGGTAAACGCGATTTCCACGCTGCTGCTGGCTTTTGTCGGCGTCGCGCTCGGCCTGTCGGCGGCGGCGACGCGGGGAGGAAATGCGGCCTGAATGCCGCACGCCCTCTGGAAGCTCCGCCATTGACCATGGCTTTCGCCAGCGTCTATCTGTGGCGCGAAGCTCTGGGGAGGGCCGCGGAATGTCTAACCAGCAAAAACCGCCGAACTACGGCGCCGGGCCGCGCATAAGCCTGGAGCGTCAATTGCTCTGGTGGGGGCTAGTGTTGCTCGCCGTCGCCGCGCTGGGGCATGCGCTGGGCGCGATCCTGACCCCCTTCGTGGCCGGCACCGTACTCGGCTATCTGCTCAATCCCGTTGCGGACCGTCTGCAGGCGGCGGGGATGTCAAGGCTGGGAGCTACTTTGATCCTGCTGGCCCTGTTCATTTTTATCGTGGTCTCGGCCGCCCTGCTGATTGTTCCGGTGCTGTCGCGGCAGCTTGAGGGGTTCATCACCAGCCTCCCGGGCTATGTGGCGACCTTGCAAGGGCTTTTGACGGAGTGGAGCGAAAAACTCACCGCCCATTACAACGCTTTCCTGCAAAAATACGAACTTGGCGCTACGGCGCCGGCGCTGGACCTGCAAAAATATTTCGCCGACCTTATCGGGGACGGCACTTCTCTGGTCGCCGATTTTGCGCGCTCGCTGGTGTCGCGTAGCGTGGCGCTGATCAATGTGGTGTCGGTGATTGTGGTGACGCCGGTCGTCGCTTTCTACATGCTGCTCGACTGGGATTCCACGGTCGCCATTCTGGACGAAATGGTGCCGCCGCGCCATCGCGCCGAGGCGAGACAGCTTGCGCACGACATTGATCAGGCAATGTCGGGTTTTTTGCGGGGACAATCGGCGGTCTGCCTGTTTCTGGGCTCCTGGTACGCGCTGGGCCTCACCCTGATCGGCCTGAATTTTGGATTTTTGATCGGGGTCATCGCCGGCTTTTTGAGTCTCATCCCTTATGTCGGATCGATCACCGCCTTCGTATTGTCGATCAGCGTGGCGCTGGTGCAGGGTTGGCCGAATTGGCAACTGCCCATCGAGGCGATCGGCGTTGTCAGCATCGGGTTGTTTCTCGACGGCAATGTTTTGTCGCCCCGCCTCGTTGGAGCTTCGGTCGGTCTGCATCCGGTCTGGCTGATGTTCGCTCTTTTCGCCTTCGGCGCCCTTTTTGGGTTTGTCGGCATGATCGTCGCCGTGCCGGTGGCGGCCGCGACGGGCGTCATTTTGCGCTTTTGCGCGCGGCGCTATCGCGCCAGCGCGTTCTATCTGAGGCCGGCCGACGTCGAACCGGCGCGCGTCGCGTCGCAGGACTTCATGAAGCCGGGGGAGGGGAACTGACCCGTCATGGACAATGAGGGGCCAGAAAAACCGCCGCCTGCCCAGCTTGCGCTGGAGCTGCCGGTCGAGCCGAGTTTCAGGCGCGAGGATTTTCTGCCGGCCCCTTCCAACAGGGCGGCCCTGGAAATGATCGACCAATGGCCCAACTGGCCAAATTCCAACTTGCTTTTGATCGGGCCGGCGGGCAGCGGCAAAAGCCATCTGGCGGCGATCTGGGCGCGTAAGGCGGGGGCCGCTGTGACGTCGAGAGTTCCATCTATCGAATCCGTTGCAGCCGCAAAGCCGCCGGCGTTGCTGATTGACGACGTGGACCTTATCACCGACGAGACGGCGCTGTTCCATTTGTTGAATTTAACTCATGAAAACAATGTCTTTCTTTTGATGACCGCCTGCGTGGCGCCCCGGGCGGAGACCGTTCGCCTGCCTGATCTATTGTCTCGATTGCGCCGCGCCCCCTTGGTCGAAATTGGCGCACCGGACGATGAACTGATGCGCGTCGCATTGGAAAAGTTGTTTCGTGACAGACAGTTGTCGGTCGAACCCGCGCTGATCGATTATGTGGCGCTGCGACTGGAGCGATCGCTGGGCGCGGCGCGGGCTTTCGTGCGCAATGTCGACCGGGAGGCGCTCGCCCGCGGCCGCCGGGTCACGCGCGCGCTCGCGGCGGAGGTTCTGGAGCGCCTGACGGAGCACTGAAAATCAATTATCGCCGGAAGGCTTGTCCTATGGCATTATAAGGAACAATGGCGCCGGAGAATCTGTTTTGAAACAGCAACATTTGAAAGATGAGAAAAGCGGCGCGATCGCGGCGTTCGCGATCCGGGAAGAGGACGATATTCTGGCGCATCCCGACGACCTGCTTTCCTCGCCCCGGCGTTTCGTAAACCGCGAATTATCCTGGCTCGAATTCAATCGCCGCGTGCTTGAGGAAGCTTCAAACCGCAATCATCCCCTGCTGGAACAACTGCGCTTTTTGTCGATCTCCGCGAATAATCTTGATGAGTTCTTCATGGTGCGGGTTGCGGGTCTGCGCGGCCAGGTGCGATCGGAATTCACGGCGCTGTCGCAGGACGGACTGACGCCCGCGGAGCAACTGGCCAGCATCAACGAGCGCGTCGCGCAATTAACCGGCGCGCAATCGAAGCGCTGGCGTGAGTTGCGGCGCGAGATCGAGGAAGTCGGCATTGTAATCGTCGAGCCCGGCGATCTGTCGAGAGCCGACCGCGACTGGCTAGAAGATCATTTTCTGACGCGCATCTTTCCGGTGCTGACGCCGCTTGCGGTCGATCCGGCGCATCCTTTCCCATTCATCCCCAATCTCGGCTTCACGCTGGCGCTGGAGCTTATTCGCCCGGGGGACCGCAAGACGCTGCAAGCGCTGGTGCGCCTGCCGCAGAAGATCGAACGTTTCGTGCGCCTGCCGGGAACCACGACGCTTCCGGGCGCCGTAGGACACGGCCGCGAGCGGTTCATGCTGCTCGAAACGCTGATCGTCATGCATGCGCAACGATTGTTCCCCGGCTACATCTTGCGCGGGCAGGGGCTGTTCCGGGTCATTCGCGACAGCGACATCGAAGTCGAAGAAGAGGCCGAAGACCTCGTGCGGCTCTTTGAAACGGCGTTAAAGCGTCGCCGTCGCGGTTCTGTGATCCGGCTCGAATTCGCCGCCGACATGCCCATGACGCTGCGCGCTCTGGTCGCTGCGGAGCTTGACGTTGACGACAGCGAAGTCTTCGAGCTCGACGGTATGCTGGCGCTGATCGATTTGTCCGAACTGGTCGCGCTGGATCGTCCAGATCTTAAATTCAAACCCTATAATCCGCGCTTTCCCGAGCGTGTGCGCGACAATGGCGGCGATTGTTTCCTCGCCATCAAGCAAAAGGATCTGGCGGTTCATCACCCCTATGAATCCTTCGACGTCGTGGTGCAGTTTCTGCAACAGGCCTCGCGCGATCCCAACGTCGTGGCGATCAAGCAGACGCTTTATCGCACTTCCGCCAATAGTCCTATCGTGCGCGCGCTGATCGAGGCGGCGGAAGCTGGAAAGTCGGTGACGGCGCTTGTCGAACTGAAGGCCCGTTTCGACGAAGAGGCCAATATACGCTGGGCGCGCGATCTGGAGCGCGCGGGCGCTCAGGTCGTGTTCGGCTTCCTTGAGTTGAAGACGCACGGAAAACTGTCCATGGTGGTAAGGCGCGAAGGCGCGGGACTCGCCACTTACTGCCATGTCGGGACGGGCAATTATCATCCAGTGACGGCGCGTATCTATACCGATATCTCGCTTTTTACCGCCGATCCGGCCATCGGACGCGATGTGTCGCGCATCTTCAACTACATCACGGGCTATGCTGAGCCCGCGGGTCTGCAGCGCATGTCGGTATCGCCGATTTCGCTCAAGAAGAAACTGCTCGAACACATCGAGCAGGAAATCGCCTTCGCCAAAGCGGGCAAGCCCGCGACGATCTGGTGCAAATGCAACGCGCTGGTCGATCCGGAAATCATCGACGCCTTCTATCTTGCGTCGCGCGCGGGCGTGTCGATCGAGCTAATCGTGCGCGGTATCTGCTGCCTGCGGCCGGGCGTGCCGGGGCTTTCAGAAAACATTCGCGTGAAGTCGATCGTCGGGCGTTTTCTCGAACATGCGCGCGTTTACGCCTTTGGCGGCGGCTATGCGCTGCCGCATCCTCGCGCGCATGTCTATATCTCCTCCGCGGATCTGATGCCGCGCAATCTCGACCGGCGGGTGGAAGTGCTGATGCCGATCACCAATCAAACCGTGCATCAGCAGGTTCTCGACCAGATCATGATGGCCAATCTCATAGATAACGAACAAAGCTACCGGCTCTTGTCTGACGGCTCGTCATCGCGCATAACGCCGCCTGAGGGCGAGGAGCGCTTCAACGCCCATAAATATTTCATGACAAACCCGAGTCTGTCCGGCCGTGGCAAGTCTCTTAAAGAGTGGCGTCCGCGTTCCCTGCTTAAGCGCAGAGAAGATGACTGAAACGCCTCGGGCGCAACCCGTCGCCATTGTCGATATCGGTTCCAATTCAGTGCGGCTTGTCGCCTATGAGGGACTTTCGCGCGCGCTGACGCCCATCTTCAATGAAAAAGCCATGTGCGCGCTCGGCAAGGGCGTCGTCACCAGCGGACGACTGTCCGAGGACGGCGTCGACAAGGCGCTGAGGGCGCTGCGCCGCTTCCGCGCCCTTTGCGAAACCATGGAGATCGCCAATGTCACGGTGATCGCGACGGCCGCGGCCCGGGATGCGGCCAATGGCCCGGCGTTCCTGACCGCCGCGCGCGCGGCCATCGGGCAGGACATATCGCTGCTCACCGGCAAGCGAGAAGCGGAACTCTCCGCGCTTGGCGTCATGTCGGCCATACACGCCCCCGACGGCGTTGTTGGCGATCTTGGCGGCGGTTCGCTTGAGCTGATCGACGTCGCGGGCGGCGCCTGCGGAAAGGGCGTGACGCTACCGCTCGGCGGGCTTGCCCTGATGGACGCCTCAAAGCGCTCCACACGCGAGGCCAGCCGCATCGCGCGCAAAGCCATGGCCGACGCCAAGCCGCTCGCCGGTCTGCGCGGCCGCGCTTTCTACGCCGTGGGCGGCACCTGGCGCGCGCTAGCCAAACTGCATATGCGCCAGCGCAATTATCCGCTCGACGTGATGCACAACTATCGCATTCAGACCGTCGAAGCTGCGGAGTTCGCCGCGCTGGTCGAACGCATCGACAGCGAGGCGATCACCGACATCGCCAGCGTCTCGGCGGCGCGCCGGCCGCTGCTCGCTTATGGCGCGATCGTGCTCGACGAGATTATCCGTCGCGCCAAACCGAAGGAAATCGTCATTTCGGCGGCGGGCGTGCGCGAGGGGCTGCTCTACGAGCGATTGACCAAGGCGCAGCGCGCCGCCGACCCCTTGCTCTGCGCTGCCAGGGAGCTCGATTCGCTGCTGTCGCGCGCGCCGGCCTATGGCGAAGACCTCATTTGCTGGACCGACGCCTTCATGTCCTCCTGCGAACTCGATGAAACGGTTGAGGAAAGGCGCCTGCGCCACGCAGCCTGCCTGCTGTCGGACGTGGCCTGGCGCGCGCATCCCGATTACCGCGCGCAGCAGGCCACCAACATCGTCACCCACGGCGCCTTTGTCGGCGTCGATCATCCGGGCCGCGCCTTTCTGGCGCTCGCGGTGGTGTTTCGTCACCAAGGGCTGGATGGCGAGCAGCATTTTTCGGCCTTGCGCGCCCTGCTGACCACGCGTCTGCTGATCCGCGCGCGCGTGCTTGGGGCGGCGACGCGGGTCGCTTATCTGCTGTCGGCGTCGATGCCCGGCGTGTTGCCGATCACGCCGCTGCGCGTGAAGCAAGGACGGCTGACGCTAACTCTACCGGCCGCGCGCGAGGACCTCGCCAGCGATAGGCTGCTGAGCCGCGTCAAAGCGATGGGTCGGCTGCTGGGGCTGGAGGCCGTAGTGGAGACCTCCAGCGGAAAAGGCAACTGAAGACCGTGCGTCCGTTCAGCTTCAGTATTTGCTTGCGACAGGGCTGGCTGCGGGGGCGGCGGGAAAGCAGAGCGGAATGACAAGCCGGCTCCAAACGCGGGTTTCATACCCGCCCAGATTTCTCTGCGCGAGATCATGGGTGACATAGAACTGCGCGGCGACTGGGCCAAAATCACAGCCGACGAGGCCGCCAAGGGCGAATTGGGCGGTCGGGTTAGGATTTGCGCGCTGATTCACCTCTACCGAACCAAAGGCGACCGGGCCAATCTCCCATTGGCCGAACGCCTTGGTGAAGGTCAGGTCATAGACGAAGTTATCATTCGCCGAGGGCAGGCCGGTCAGGTAATTCGTCCCCTGAAACTGGTAATTCATATTGGCGGCGATCTTCCAGCCGTCGGCGTTATAGGCGAGGTTCAGGCCCTCGCGCGCGACCCATGCGTCCGTCGAAACGCCGCGCACGCCCGGGTTCTCGGGAATATAAAAGCCGCTGAGCACGCTGATGTTGAATCCGTTCCCGAGGTCGAAGGCCCAAATCCCGGCGAAAAGCGAATTATAGAGCCCGCGCGAGGAATGGGCGCCGCCATGGCCCGGATCGCTCGGAAAGCCGACAAAAACTTCCGGTATTGTCACCGCAAATTCGAGCCGGCCGCCGAGCGGGGTCCAGGGTGTCGACCAGGCGAACACCGGAACATTGACGAAAGAATTGGCGTCAACGCCCGGTCCGCCGCCGTTGGGACGCGCTCCGTAAGATGGCGTCGTCCAGAAATACACGCCTTCCGGAATTGGCACGGCATAGGCCTGCCCGGAACTGTCTCCCGGCTGTGTTCCTCCGGCTAAGGCGGCGTTGAACGAAACAGCGACGACCGGCGCCAACAGCGCGAAGTCCAGGCATTTGCTTCCCATGTTTGACGACTTTCTTGGCGCAAGCCCTCGCCGCGTAATTGACGCCGCGCCGCAAACGGCTTATTGCCGCGCTCTCCCTTGAAAAGCGTTCGCTGAAAGGTTTGCCGAAGCCGCTGCGCGAAAAGGTCTTTTTTCCGGAGCGGTCAACTGCGGCGTTCTTTCTTTCTTGCTTGCGCCCGTCTTGACACCGCCCCGGCCCGCCGGCAATGACTCGCCCAAGGCGATCGGCTTTGCTCCCAACCTCCTCAGGCTCATGCGGATTTTCGTCACCGGCGCGGCCGGCTTCATCGGCTTTCATCTCTCGCGTGTACTGCTGAATCTCGGCCATCAGGTCGTCGGCTATGACGGGATGACCGCCTATTATGACGTCCGCCTGAAACAGGCGCGGCTTGCCATTCTGCGGGGAATGACAGGCTTTAGCGCACATATCTCCATGCTGGAGGATATGTGCGCGCTTGAGCGTGCGGTCGGCGACGCCGGACCCGACGTGATCGTGCATCTCGCGGCTCAGGCTGGCGTGCGCTACAGCCTCGAAAATCCACGCGCTTATGTCGATTCGAATCTGGTCGGCGGCTTTAATGTGCTGGAGGCGGCGCGCATCCATCCTGTGCGCCATCTGATGATGGCCTCGACAAGTTCGGTCTACGGCTCCAATCCGAGCGTGCCTTTCCGGGAAGAGGACAAGGCCGATCATCCGCTGACGCTCTATGCCGCCACCAAGAAAGCCAATGAGGCGATGGCGCATTCATATGCGCATCTTTGGGCGATACCGACCACGCTGTTCCGCTTTTTCACCGTCTATGGCCCGTGGGGTCGGCCGGACATGGCGCTGTTCAGATTCGTCGAGGCGATCGAGCAAGGGCGGCCCATCGACATTTACAATCACGGCAAGATGGCTCGAGACTTCACCTATGTCGACGATCTTGTGGAGGCGATCATCCGCCTGATGGATTGCCCCCCGGAGCGCCCTTCAAGCGACGCCGCGACATCGCCGGTAGCGCCCTACCGCATCGTCAATATCGGGCGCGGCGAACCGGTCAACCTCCTCGATTTCGTTGAAATCATAGAACAGAAGCTTGGCAAGAAGGCGGTCCGCAACTATCTCGACATGCAAAAAGGCGATGTGCCGCAAACCTATGCCGACAGCGCGCTGCTGGAACGTCTGACGGGCTATCGCCCCGCCACCGGAGCGGTAGAAGGCGTCTCGGCTTTCGTGGACTGGTATCGCGATTATCACGCCAAAGGGTGATCCGATTCGCGCGTTCATGCTGGAGAATTTAAGTAAAAAGCTTGGAAAGCGCCTTTAGTTGTCGTTCAGCACATGGGCGATAAAATTGCTTGCGCTATGCAGATGCGCCGATACCGGCTAAAGTTTAACGAAATCATTACGGTGATTCGTGTAGCTGATTAGTCTCCTGTGCGAAACCGCGTCGGCCTCACGCCTCCCGCGTCGCATGCCTCGCGTCGGCCTGGATATTTATGATCCAGACGACATAAGCTGGATGACCCCATGACGAAATTCGCGCTCGACTCTCTCGACCTGGCAGCCTTGCTGGCCTCCCGCGTATGTCACGACGTCATCTCGCCCGTTGGCGCGATCGTTAATGGATTGGAGGTTCTTGAGGAAGAAAAGGATGCGGAAATGCGTGGGCACGCGCTTGCGCTGATCAAATCAAGCGCCGCCGAAGCCTCGTCGCGCCTTCAATTCTGCCGTCTTGCTTTTGGCGCCGCCGGCTCCAAGGGATCGTCGATCGACACCGGCGACGCGGAACATGTCACGCGGCAACTTCTCGCAGACGAGCGCACGCGCCTGGGATGGAGCGTGCCGCGCGTGCTGATGGCGAAGAACAAGGTAAAGCTGCTGCTCAATCTTTGCCTGATCGCCGACGCGGCCATTCCTCGCGGTGGCGATATTTCCGTCTCTGCCATTGGCGAAGACGAAAACATCGGCTTTCATATCGAGGCCAGAGGCGTCAATGCGCGCGTTGCGCCCGGCCTCTCTGCGCTTCTCATGGGAGAACCCGAGGAAGGCGTCATCGACGCCCGCTCTATCCAGGCCTATTACACCGGCCTTGTGGCGCGCTGCTCCGGGCTTGATGTAACGCTTCAGCTGATCGGCGATGTCGTGACGATCGACGCGACGCCAGTTGCCGCCGAACAAGAGCAGCAGGACGAAGTCGTCCAATCCGCCGTCGCCTGAAGGTGCGCAGCGGGTTTCAGCTCCAGCGCCCCCGCCGCCATGCGGCGCGAGGGCGCTGAATGAGCGACTATCTCGCCCGCTTTTTTCTCAATCCCAAGACGCGCGAGCAGCAGCGCCATCTCACCACGCCATGGGCGGACTGGGTGATGGGCGAAAAGCTGATCGGACATAAGGGCTCGCTTGATATCCCGCCCGACTATACGGATATTCTGGCGGGACAGACCAATCCGGAATTTTTCGAACAAAGGTTCGAACGCGCGGCCGATGGGGTCGCCGCTTTCGAGTCGCTCGCCGCGAAAGCTGTCAGCGATGGCTTTTTTCTGACAGACATCACCCACCACACGGAAGACTTCATTCCGTCCGACGCCAAGCCCAAACCGCAGTGGCAACAGGACGTCGACCGCTTCTATCTCCTTGTCGTCTCTGAGGATTATGGCCCCGAGCCGCCGGCCGACCCTCGCGTGCAGACCGAGCCGATGTGGCTGCTGTCGAAGGCCAAGCACGCCCATCGCGGGGAAAAAGCGCTGGCCACCAAAGCCCTTTCTTTCGCCCTGAGCGCTCGCGACATCATTGGCGGGCTCAAAGTCCAGGAAGACAAATTCTACTCGTGGTCGCTGTCGAACGTCGACGTCGCGGCTGACGTGGAGCAGGAGCTGTTCCTCTGCTACGCCGATCTAAACGACGCCCCCAACGCTTTTGCCGCTATCCGCGAGGCTTACGATCTCAGGGCGACGCCGTTCCGCGCGGAAAATCTGGCGCTGATGCAATGTTTCAACTTCCCTCAATATAAGGAAGATGCATTCGAGGCGGCGTTTACTTACGCCAAATTTGGCCGCGCACACGGTCAGCGAGACGGCTACGAGGAAATCATATCGGCGCCGGGATACGCGGCCTTCGCCAGACGCCGCGACGAAGAGATCGCCTCGGGACAAGGCTTCGCGCGCTGGCGCGCGATGTCCGACCCGCCGCCGATCGATAAGATCGATGCGGCCGAAGCCGAGGTCGGCCACAAGTTTCCTTCGGACTACCGTGCGCATCTCGCGCAGCGGGGCAGGAGCCAATTGGCGTTCTATCTGAAGGACGACTCGTCCTATCTCAAATTCGCGGCGCCCGGCGATCTTGCCGTGTGGGGTCGGGTCTTTCAGCACTGGCTCAACAGGAGCGGTGACGCCGACGGGGTGCACTCGGCGGACTGGCCGGCGAAATTCGGCGTCGAGCGGCGCTCGCTGTGGTCCGTGGCGACGCCCTGGGACAACAGCTCCTGCATGGCCATCTGTCTCGCCGAGGGCGCTTCTTACGGCCACTGCTTCCTGTGGCATCACGACGAGGGCTACAATGTGGTTCCGCTCGGCGACTCCTTCGACGCGTCGGTCGAGGCGCTCAAATCGGGCTTCATCGTCGGCGACGCCCAGATCCGCAGCTTTTTCGCCTGAACTCCGCCATGGCGCCGGCCTTAGGCAAGAGTTTTCGTCTTCGGTTTCAACTCTCTTAACCCCTCTGCGTCAAAGTCGCTCTCAATCGCTGCGCTTGCGGCGCGAGAGTCGCTATGGACGATTTGCTTAACGAGTTTCTTGCCGAGTCGGCCGAACACATCGACGCTGCGTCGATGGAGCTCGTGCGCCTCGAAAAGGACCCCGGCGACGTAGCGCTAATCGCAAGTCTTTTCCGACATATCCACACAATCAAAGGCAGCAGCGGCTTTTTGAGCCTGCCCCGCATCGGTCGTCTGACCCACGGCGCTGAAGCGTTGATCGGCCGCCTGCGCGAAGGCGCGCGCGCTAACGCCGCGCATATTTCCCTGATTCTCGGCGTCGTGGATCGTTTGTCAGCGCTGCTGACGGAGATCGGCCGGCTGGAGCTGGAGCCGGAAGGCGACGACTCTGATATTTTGCAGCAACTTGACGCGCATACGAGACAGCTTCAGGCGCCTCCGAAGCAGGAAGAAGCGCTGGCGCCAGGCTGGACGGCTCCAGAGCCCGCGCCTGAGACGGTAGTCGTGGAAACTGTCCCCGCCGCGCCGGAGACCGAACCGCTCGACGCACGTTCGCGCGCCTCGGAAACCGTGCGGGTGTCGGTCGGAGTGCTCGATCGACTGATGGGAATCGTCTCTGAACTCGTTCTGACCCGCAACCAGCTGCTCGAGCTTTCCGCCGAGGGCGGAGACGAACGCGTCAAGGGTTCCGTACAAAATCTCTCCACCGTAACCAGCGATCTGCAGGACGCGGTTATGCGCGTGCGCATGCAGCCGGTGGGAAAGCTTTTCTCCACATTGCCTCGGCTCGTGCGTGATCTGTCGGTGGAGTTGCGCAAGAAAATCAGGCTGGAAACTTTCGGCGCGGATACAGAGCTGGATCGTCAGGTGATCGAACTCATACGGGCGCCGCTGACGCATATCATTCGTAACGCCGCCGACCACGGCATCGAGTCCGTGGCGCAGCGCGCGGCCGCCAGCAAGCCGGAAACCGGCCTTATTCGCGTTTCCGCCGCCTATGACGCGGGCCAGATCACGCTGGAGATAAAAGACGACGGGCGCGGGTTGAACATCGCGCGCATCAAGGAGACGGCGCGGGAGCGCGGTCTCGTTAGCCAGCAGGCGCTGGAAAAAATGTCTGACGCCGATCTTTATCCGCTGGTGCTGCTGCCTGGTTTTTCGACAGCTGCGCAGGTGACGAAGGTGTCGGGCCGGGGCGTGGGCATGGATGTCGTGCGCGACAATATCCAATCCATCGGCGGGACGGTGTCGCTTAATTCCCGCGCCGGCGCCGGAACCACGGTCACGCTGCGCATCCCGCTTACGCTGGCGATTGCGCCAGCGCTCATTCTTACCAGCGGCGGATCGCGTTTCGCGATTCCCCAGATGGCGGTGGGCGAAGTCGTCGGCGTTGGCGAAGGTTTCGACCATGAGATTCAATATATTCATGGCGCACCGATTTTACGGCTGCGCGGCGATGCGCTGCCGCTTGTTCATCTCTCCAAAGCCCTCGATCTTGCGTCAGCCGATGACACGGATCTGAGAAAAAGCGCCTTCGTAGTTATTCTGCGAGTTGGAGGGGTGCGCTTCGGCTTGCTCGTCGAAACCATTGCAGATGTGCAAGAGGTGGTGATCGAACCCCTGGTCGGCGCGCTCGCCCGCATTGGTGTATTTTCCGGACAGACCATTCTTGGCGACGGCACGGCCGTGCTCATCCTCGATCCGGCGGCGATCGTCGAGCGGGCCGGGATAGAAAACATCGGGGAAGGCCGCGCGCCGAAACCATCTACAGTTTTCCAGCCCGAAAAAAGCAAGACCTGCATCGTCTTGTTGCGCGCGGGCGCCGGCGCGCTCAAGGCGTTGCCTCTGTCTTTGGTTATGCGCATCGAGGAAGTGGACGGTTCAAAACTGTCCCGCTCCGGGGACGCCTTCCTGATGCCGCATGAAAATCGCCTATTGCCAGTGATTCCCGCTTCCGACGATATGGTCATAGGTTCTCGCGCCTATCCAATTCTTGTGCTCGCCGGAGCGGGACAGGCTGTTGGCCTCCTCGTGGAGGAGGTCGTCGACGTCCTCGAGGAAGCTCTGGACCTGCAAATGTCCGGCGTTGATGAAAAAATTGTCGGAATAGCGAATCTGCGCGGGCAGATCGTCGAGCTGCTCGACATGACCTATTTCATAGACCGCGCCAATCCGGGAGCGCTCGCGCGCGGCGTAAATCGCCGCCCACGAATCCTGCTCGTCGATGACAAGCAGTTCTTCCGCGACATGCTGGGTCTCGCGCTCTCAGCCGCGGACTATGAAGTGAACGCGGCCGGTTCAGGCCAGGAAGCGCTCTCGCTGATCGAAAAGGGACTGAAGGTCGACGCGCTCATCACCGACATTGATATGCCGGATATGGATGGTTACCGCCTGACGCGCCAGTTTCTGGCTCAAGCGGGCTGCGAGGATATTCCAGTCATCGCGCTTGCGCCGCAGGCGACGACGCAAATTCGCGAAGCGGCGGAAGCCTGCGGAGCTCGCGCGGTGGCGGGCAAATTCGACCGCCGTGCGCTTCTGGGTTTCCTCGAGCAGTTCACGGGCGGAGCCTATGTCCCCGGACAGGAGATCGAGCAACGCGTGATGACGGAGATCGCTGCATGAGCTTCGATCTCGCCGATTTCAGCTATAGCCGTCACCGCCCGCAGGCGCGCGTCTTCACAGAGGTGAGTCACTTCACGATAACGGTCAGGTCGCAAGTCATCGGTCTGCCTGTCGATTGCGTGAAGACAATTTTCTATCTCGACAAGCTGACGCCTGTGCCGCTCGCGCCGCGGGAGGTCGCCGGACTCGCCAATCTGCGCGGCCGCATCGTCACGGCGCTTCATCTGGATAGATGCCTGCGCATTGATCTGGGCGAGCCAAGCGCATCGCAGCTCGCGGTTGGAATCACGCATAATGGCGAGGATTATGCGCTGCTCGTGGACGAAACGGGCGATGTGATCGTGAGCGAAGAGGCGGACCGCATCGAATGTCCGGCCCATCTTGACGCGCATCTCGTGACGTTAATGTCCACCTGCTACCGGTATGACGGCGGCTTTTTGTCGATCATCGATATAGCCGCGCTCATTAAAAGCGTTTCGCAGCAGAGCGAAGCTGCGCACAGAGCTGGCGTTTCCAGAAATTCAAATAGAGGAGTGCATCAATGAAACAGGTTCTCGTGGTCGACGACAGCGCCGTCATCCGCAAGGTGGCGCGCCGCATTCTCGAAGGACTGCATTTCCGCACCTCCGAGGCTCCCGATGGCCGTGTTGCGCTGGCCGAATGCGAAAGAATGATGCCCGATGTCATTCTGCTCGACTGGAACATGCCGGAGATGGACGGCTTCGAATTCCTGTGCGCGCTGCGCAAAATGCCGGGCGGCGCCGAACCGAAGGTGGTGTTCTGCACGACCGAGAACGAAGTCGGACATATCGCGCGCGCCATGCACGCGGGAGCCGACGAATACATCATGAAACCCTTTGATCAGCATATCGTGCGTTCGAAATTTCAGGAAATCGGCCTGGTCTGAGAAGATTCTAGCTAGGGGCCGCGAGCGACTGACAGCGTCCGGGTAGTTCGGTTGAGGCGTATCGGTAATGCGTAAAGCAGTGGTTTCAAACTTGCGTGAACCAGCGCGCGCTCTGGCGCGCCGCGAAGGGACGCGCGCATGAGTCTCGCTTATGCGCGCTTTCGTCGCCAGCTGGCGGCTTTAACCGGAATCGCTCTTGGAGCTGACCGGCAGTATATCGCGGAAAGCCGGCTTTCGCCGGTGCTTCGCGCCCATGACGTCCGTGATTTGCTTGAACTGACCAGAATCATCGACGGGCGCGAAAACGAAACTCTTGTCAAAGAAGTCATCGACGCTATGACAACAAATGAAACCTCGTTCTTTCGTGATCGCGCACCCTTCGACGAGTTTCGCGACCGAGTTCTGCCCGAGTTGATGGCCGCGCGCGCTAACGAGCGGCGCTTGCGCATCTGGTGCGCCGCCGCGTCGACGGGGCAGGAAGTCTATTCTCTCGCCATGACTCTCGATCACGAAGCGCGAACCTTGCGGGGTTGGAGCGTCGAGATATTGGGAACGGATATTTCAGGCGCTGCGATAGAGGCGGCGCGCAAGGGCGTCTATAGCCAGTTCGAGGTGCAGCGCGGCCTCTCCACGAGCCATCTGCTGCGCTACTTCCACCGTCACGACGAAAACTGGCGCGTCAATGAACATCTGCGCGCGAAAGTGGCGTTTGGCGAGTTCAATCTGTTGTCCGATCCTTCGGGACTCGGGCCATTTGACGTGATCTTCTGCCGTAACGTGCTGCTTTACTTCGAGCCGGAGGTAAAACGGGACGTGTTGAATCGACTGTCCGCTCTGCTTGCGCCGGACGGCTTTTTGTTTTTGGGGTCCGCGGAATCCGTTGGCGAGGGTGCGCCGGCCTTTGCTTCGATCTCGAATGACGGCGTCTGGCGTCTGCGCGCAAGGCCGCGCCCGAAACTCGCGCTGGCGTGACAGGGCCAAATCTTCCGAAAGCAAAATGCGCCGCAAATAAAAGCGCCTTCACGTCTGGAACGTGAAGGCGCTGACTGCTTTTGATAAAGTGAATTAAGCGGTGATGCGTTCGTCGGCTTCGCTCGGTTCGCGAAGGACATAACCGCGCCCCCAAACAGTCTCGATGTAGTTACGGCCGTCGCTGGCGTTGGCGAGCTTTTTGCGCAGCTTGCAGATGAACACGTCGATGATCTTGAGTTCAGGTTCGTCCATGCCGCCATAAAGGTGGTTGAGGAACATTTCCTTGGTGAGCGTCGTGCCTTTGCGCAGCGAGAGCA
The DNA here is from genome assembly GCA_963697595.1 of uncultured Alphaproteobacteria bacterium. Taxonomy (GTDB): domain Bacteria; phylum Pseudomonadota; class Alphaproteobacteria; order Rhizobiales; family Beijerinckiaceae; genus Methylocystis. Next base: position 420,775 of record CAVOON010000003.1, read on the forward strand.
GCTCCAGCATCTGGTATTCTTTGCCCGTCAGATGCACGCGCGCGCCGCTGACCTCGACGGTTTTCTGGTCGAGGTTGACGATGAGGTCGCCGGTCGTGATGACCGATTGCGCATGGCCCTTGGATCGGCGCACGATCGCATGGATGCGGGCGACCAGTTCGTCCTTATGGAAGGGTTTGGTGAGATAGTCGTCAGCTCCGAAACCCAGACCTTTCACCTTGTCTTCGATCCCGGCGAGGCCGGAAAGGATCAGAATAGGCGTCTTGACCTTGGCTACGCGCAGCGTCCGCAGCACCTCATAGCCGGACATGTCCGGAAGATTGAGGTCGAGCAGGATGATGTCGTAATCATAGAGTTTACCGAGATCTATGCCTTCTTCGCCGAGATCGGTCGTGTAAACGTTGAAGTTCTCGGATTTGAGCATGAGCTCAATGCTCTGAGCGGTCGCGCTGTCGTCTTCGATCAATAAAACGCGCATGTTGGTTCCCCACCGAGCTCCATAAAATTCTCGCGACCGACGACGCGTCGCCGACACAGCGGCGCTGTCCCGCCGATGAAAGGTCAAGCGCCCACGTCACCCATTCAATTAACGCTAGGCGATAATGGTTAACAAACCATCACTCTCGCCGCACTTGCAGACCGAACTCTTAATCACGAAACGCGGTGCTGCCCGATATGCCTCGAAGGCGGTCGGCCGGTCGTACGGACTCAAACAAAAGCAAAATTCGCGCTGACGCCACATTTTAAACATGAGATTCGGCTGCGCCTCGGGGCGATTTCAATTCCGAATCAGTAGTTCCATCAGTCTGTATAACGCCGTCTGGCCGGGACGTGAATTATTCTGTTGCGATGCGAAACGCCGATGACTGATGCGATAGAAAAACCGCATTTTCGCCGCAAAGATTTTCGACGGCGAGTGCCGCGTGATTGACTTGGCGGGAGCCTTTCCCCTATATGCCCGCTGCGGCGTCGCCTCTTCCGGGGCGGCGTTTGTGTCTTTGAGCCAGGGCCACCTGCAAAAGGACCCGGCTCTTGAAGCCTCCCGCCAGAGCGTGAACATCGCATCCCCGCGATGTCGCGCTTTTTAGCATGGCTGCGGTGGAAAAATTATATGGCGTGCGAGCCTTGGGAGAGCGAAAGGCTGTGTCGCGTCGGACGAGCAGGGCAAACGTGGGCGCCAGGTCCACATCATGAAGAGCAAGCAAGAACAAAAACAAAGCGTTTTGTTCTTTATGCCAGCGGAGTGCAGCGGTGAAGAGAACATATCAACCCAGCAAAATCGTGCGCAAGCGTCGCCATGGCTTTCGCGCGCGCATCGCGACCGTGGGCGGCCGAAAGGTCATTGCGGCGCGTCGCGCCCGCGGCCGCAAGCGCCTGTCGGCCTGAGCGAAGTCGTCAAGCCTCCTTCCGGGCGGACGAACAAGATGACAAATGACGCCTCCGGCGCGTCGTCTCTGGGGCTCGCCGCGCCGAAAAGGCTGCGTCGACGCAAGGAGTTCCTGCGCGCCGCCGCCAGCGGCCTGTCGCGCCATTCCCGCGCGTTCAAGCTACAAATGGCAGTCCGTGACGAGGAACCCACGGGAGCGCCGCGTTTTGGCTTCACTGTCACTAAGAAAGTTGCGGGCGCTGTCGGCCGCAACAGAATCCGGCGACGTCTGAAGGAGGCGTTGCGTATCTCCGGCGCCTTCGGCGCCAGTCCCGGGCGCGACTATGTGTTCGTCGCCCGGCAGACTGCGCTCACGGCGCCGTTCTCCGATCTTATGTCGCAAATGGCCGATGGGCTCGCGCGGCTTAGCCGCCCCGGCGCAACCCCTCGCCCGCAAAACCCAAAGAACAGGCCTGTCGCGCCATGACCCAACACACCAAGAACCTGCTCATCGCCGCCGTGCTGTCGATCGCGTTCATCGGCCTGTGGGATTATTTCTACGCTTTCCCGCAGATGGACAAGCAACGCGCGCGCGTGGCGGAACAGCAGCGCGAGAACGCGGCTCCCAAGCTCGGCGCGCCCGAAAAGCCGGCGGCGGCGGTCAGCGCGCCGGTGCAGCCCTCCGTCGTCAAGACTCGCGAACAGGCGCTGGCGGACAGTCCGCGCGTCTCCGTCGAAACCCGCTCGATCGCGGGTTCGATCGCGCTGAAGGGCGCGCGCATAGACGATATCTCGCTTAAAAACTATCATGAGACGGTGGATCGCAGCAGCCCGATCATCGTGCTGCTGTCGCCTGAAGAAAGCCCCACGCCTTATTTCGCTGAAACCGGCTATCTTACCGCCGCCGTCGAGCAGCCGCCGGCGCTGCCCACGACCGACACGGTCTGGACAGCCGACAGCGACAAGCTGACGGCGACGCATCCCGTCACCCTCAGCTATGACAATGGCCAGGGGCTCCATTTCAGGCGCAAGATTTCAGTCGACGACGAATATCTTTTCACGGTCGAGGACAGCGTCGAAAACACTGCTGACAAACCGGTCCAGCTTTTTTCCTTCGCGCGCGTCACGCGCATCGGCCGCCCCAAGGGATCGGGATACGCTGCGCTGCATGAGGGCTTTATCGGCGTGATCGGCGAGGAGGGCGCTCAGGAAGTCAATTACGACAAGATCGAAAAGGAGCCTCACGGCGTCAAGACTTTCAAGGGCAATGGCGGCTGGGTCGGCTTCACCGACAAATACTGGGGCGCTGTGGTCGCTCCCGATCAGGCGGCGCCGCTTGAAGCGCGTTATTCGTCGATCGGCGGCAAGACCTACACGGCCGACACTGTTTCCGAGCCTTTGACGCTGGAGCCCGGCAAGACCACGTCGACGCAGGTGCATGTTTTCGCCGGCGCCAAGGAAGTCGACACGCTCGACGCCTATAAAAGCAATCCCGGCCTGAAGCGGTTCGATCTGCTGATCGACTGGGGCTGGTTCTATTTCATCACGCGTCCGATGTTCCGCGTTATCGACTTCCTGTTCAAGATTTTAGGCAATTTCGGTCTGGCGGTGCTGGCGGTCACGGTGCTGGTCAAGCTCGCGTTCCTGCCCATCGCCAACCGCAGCTATCAGTCGATCGCCAAAATGCGGTCGATCCAGCCCAAGATCAAGGAACTCAAGGAAAAATACGCAGACGACAAACACAAGTTCAACATGGAGCAGATGGAGCTCTACAAGCGCGAAAAGATCAGTCCGCTCGGCGGCTGTATCCCGATGCTGCTGCAGATCCCGGTGTTTTTCTCGCTCTACAAGGTGTTGGTCGTCACCATCGAAATGCGACAGGCGCCCTTCTTCGGCTGGATCAAGGATCTTTCGGCCCCAGATCCGACCAACCTCTTCACGCTATTCGGGCTGATCCATTGGGACCCGAGCCGCGTGGCGATATTGGGACCCTATCTCGCGCTCGGCGTATGGCCGCTGCTGATGGGCGTGACCATGTGGCTCCAGATGAAGATGAACCCCGAGCCGACCGATGAAATCCAGAAGACGATGTTCAGCTGGATGCCGGTCATGTTCACTTTCACCATGGGCGGCTTCGCTTCGGGCCTTGTGATCTACTGGACCTGGAACAACCTTCTGTCGATCATCCAGCAATGGATCATCATGAAGCGCGCCGGCATAAAGTTCGAATTATGGGACAATCTGCGCAAGACCTTCAGTCGGGCGTGATAGGTACAGTGGCGCGGGATCTTCCTTCCGCGCCACTTCTCTTTTGCCGCCGTCGCACGGCGGCGCGGGACTTCTCGTGACTGATTCCTCCGACGCTGATTTTACCGAAGACGGCCGGCTGCTGTTCGCCGGCGCCTGCGAGTTCATTTTCGCCAGCGCCAAATCCGACGATCTGCCGCCGCCGGGTCCGCCGGAAATCGCCTTTGCCGGGCGCTCCAATGTCGGCAAATCGTCGCTGCTCAACGCTCTTACCAACCGCAAAGCGCTGGCGCGCGTGTCAAACACGCCCGGACGCACGCAGCAGCTCAATTTCTTCGCGCTGGGCGGCTCCGGCCCGGAAGAAGCGCGACTGCGGCTCGTTGACATGCCGGGCTATGGCTACGCGGCCGTGGGCAAGGAGAAGATCGCCAACTGGACGACGCTGATGCGCGAATACCTGCGCGGACGGGCGAGCCTCGCGCGGGTGTTCGTGCTGATCGATGCGCGTCGCGGCGTAAAGGATCTCGACCAGGAGATGTTCGATCTCTTTGATCGCAGCGCGGTGTCCTATCAGATCGTCCTTACAAAGCACGACGAGGTAAAAGTCTCGGAGCGGGCGCAGGTCATGGAAGCGACGCTGGCGGCGCTGGCCAAGCGTCCGGCCGCCTATCCGCAGCTCGTCTTCACGTCGTCGCAAACGGGCGAAGGCATTGCGCAATTGCGCGCCTCCATCGCGCAGCTGCTTTACGAACGAAACGCTTGAACATTCCCGCCGCCAGGTCTAACTGCGGCGCAAAGGCTCAGGGAACCGCTCCAATGACCGACAACTCCCCGGACAACGCGCTGCAGCAGGCCCGGATTCTGATGCAGGCGCTTCCGCATATGCTGCGCTACGACGAAGCCACCGTCGTGGTGAAATATGGCGGCCATGCGATGGGCGACGATGCGGTGGCTCGCGATTTTTCCCGCGACATGGTGCTGCTTGAACAATCGGGCGTGAATCCGGTCGTCGTGCACGGCGGCGGCCCGCAGATCGGCGCCATGCTGAAAAAGCTCGGCATCGCCTCGCAATTTTCTGACGGCCTGCGCGTGACCGACAAGGCGACGATGGACATCGTTGAAATGGTGCTGGCCGGAGCGATCAACAAGCAGATCGTGGGCTTCATCAACGCCGAGGGCGGTCGCGCCATTGGTCTTTGCGGCAAGGACGGTCGGATGGTTACGGCGGCCAAGCTTGCGCGTCCCGCAAATGCGGCCGGCGATCAGGTGGACCTCGGTTTCGTCGGCGAGCCGGTGAAGATCGATACAATGGTGCTCGATCAGGTGCTTGGCCGCGAACTGATTCCCGTGCTGGCGCCCATCGCCCAAGGCCTTGACGGCGACACATACAATATCAACGCCGATACTTTCGCCGGAGCCATAGCGGGAGCGCTGGGCGCCAAGCGTCTGCTGTTCCTTACCGATGTGCCCGGCGTGCTCGACAAGGACAAAAAGCTTATCGAGGAATTGAAGGTCGGGGATATCCCTGGCCTCATCGCCGACGGCACGATTACGGGCGGAATGATTCCCAAGGTCGAAACCTGCATGTATGCGATCGAGCGCGGCGTCGAAGGCGTGGTCATCCTCGACGGCAAGCTGCCGCATGCAGTGCTGATCGAACTCCTGACCGATCACGGCGCCGGCACGCTGATCACGCGGTGAAAGCGGTCGGAGCTTATGCGCCCGCGACATTGAACCGCCTTCCATGAGCGAGGTCGAAAGCATTGCTTCGCGCTTTGCAAAGATCGACACTTTTGTGTTCGATCTCGACAATACGCTGTATCCGCCGTCATCCCATCTTTGGCCCAAGATCGACGACCGCATAACGCTGTTCATGGTCCGCCTGTTCGGACTCGACAGCCTGTCGCTGCGCGCGCTGCAAAAACATTATTATCTGCGCTATGGCACGACTCTTCGGGGATTGATGACGGAGCATGGCGTCGATGCGGAAACCTATCTGCGTTACGTGCATGACATTGACCGCTCGTCGCTTCAACCGGATCACACGCTGGCCGCAGCCATTGCGGCGCTTCCGGGTCGCAAGCTGATCCTCACCAATGGTTCGCGCGACCACGCGCTCAAGACCGCGCGGCAGCTTGGGATCGACCATCTGTTCGAGGACATTTTCGACATCATTGCGGCGGATTTCATCGCGAAGCCGGATGCGGGCGTTTACACGCGCTTTCTAGAGAAACACGCGGTCGAACCACGCAGCGCCGCGCTGTTCGAGGACATAGCGCGCAATCTGATCGTGCCGCATCAGCGCGGCATGACGACCGTGCTGGTGACGCCTCGCGCCGGACAGGGGCATGAGCGCGAAGCCTGGGAGATTTCCCATGGCGCCGAGCCGCATGTCGATTTCGTCACCGATGATCTGACCGCGTTTCTGGAGTTGATCGTCACGCGCTGAGCGCGACCCTCAGGCGGGTAAATTTCGCGGGACAAGACCGGCGACCGTTACCGTGTGGTCGGCGATCATCGCTTCTTCGTTGGTGGGCACGACAAAAATCGGCGTTCCGCCTTGTTTGGAAATACGCAGCGCATTCTGGTGATTGGCCTGCGCGTCAATCTCCAAACCAAGCCATTGCATGCGCTCGACGACCCCGGCCCGAACAAGAGCGGAATTTTCGCCGATCCCGGCGGTGAAGACCAGAGCGTCGAGGCCGGCGAGCGTCGTCGTCAGCGCGCCGATCTCCATGCGGATTCTATTGATGTAATAGGCGATCGCGTCGCGCGTTTCGCTCAGCTGCGAGGCTTCCAGCGCGCGCATGTCCTGCGACGCCCTGGAAAGGCCCTTGAGGCCGGACTGCTCGTAAAGCAGATGCGTCAGATCGTCGACCGACATTTTTTCATGTGTGAGCAAATAGAGGAGCAGGCCCGGGTCGATCTGACCACAGCGCGTGCCCATCGGCACGCCGTCGAGCGCGGAAAATCCCATTGTCGAGGCGACGGAACGTCCGTCGCGCATCGCGCAAAGCGAGGCGCCATTGCCAAGATGCGCGACGATGATTCGTCCGCAAGCGAGCACGGGGTCGATCTCGCGCATCCGCCGCGCGATATATTCGAAAGACAGGCCGTGAAATCCAAAACGCCGCAAGCCGAGGTCGTAGTATTTGCGGGGCAGGGCATAGGCATCGTTCACAAAACCGTGTCCGCGATGGAACGCCGTGTCGAAACACGCGACCTGCGGCACATGGGGAAACGCTGCGCGCGCCGCGTCGACGCCAGCAAGATTATGCGGCTGGTGCAAAGGCGCCAGCGGAGCCAGCAGGCGAAGGTCCGCGAGCATTGCGTCGTCTATGATGGCGGGAGCCACATGCGCCAGACCGCCGTGCACGATTCTGTGGCCAATCGCTCCGACGAGGCTTTCGGGAAAGGCGTCCTCGATCCATTTCAGGATGACGCCAATGGCCTCCTCGTGATTGACGGCTCGGGTCGCTCCATCAAGGCGATCGCCGTCAATAATCCGCGCATGAAAAATCGGCTGGGCGCCGATCCCTTCGATTTGCCCCGTCGCGACGAGCCGTGGCCAAGCAGCGGCCGGCGCGAAAAGAGCGAATTTAACGGAAGAGGAACCCGCGTTGATCGTGATGACGCGATCGCCCATGCGTGATCCTCGAATCTTGTTTTAAGCTGTGCGTTTATATCCCGATAGATTGAAGTTTCACAAAAAGATTTTTGCGCCGCACTGACGCGTGACCTCGCCGCTGCCTTGCGCTGGCGCTTTTGAATATGGAGACGCCCGACCGCCTGAGATCGGGCGTCGGTTCACTAAAAACTTAGTAGTGGTGATGGTGGTGATGATGATGGTGATGATGATGATAATGATGCGCCTGAGCCACGACGGGCGCAAAGGCGACGGCGGAAGCAAGCGCCAACAACGCGAGAATTTTCTTCATCATTTTTCCTTCCTAAAAAGGCGCCCCGCAAGGAGCGCGCCGTTGAAAATGGCAGATATTCGGGGCTTTTGAAAGCACAAACCTCACCGCGCCGAAGTCGTTCCAATTGCATCGGTATTTTTATCGCCCGCCTGGCCGTACATGCAAATGCGACGGAAGACGCGTTCGCCTCATCCGCGTCCGCGGTAGGGCGGCACGCCCTGATCGGGAAGCCAGAGTCCCTCCGGCGGCGCGCCGGTCTGCCAGAATATGTCGATGGGAATTCCGCCGCGCGGATACCAGTAGCCGCCGATGCGCAGCCATTTGGGCGACATCGCGTTCCTCAGGTCGAGCGCGATTCGCATGGTGCAGTCTTCGTGGAAAGCGCCGTGGTTACGGAAGCTCCCCAGATATAGCTTCAGCGATTTCGACTCCACAAGCGATGCGTCGGGCGCATAATCGATCACGATATGCGCGAAATCGGGTTGTCCGGTGACCGGGCACAGCGACGTGAACTCCGGCGCCGTGAAGCGCACCAGATAGGTCTCATCGGGATGCGGATTGGGCACGAGGTCGAGCTCGGCCTCATCCGGGGAGGCAGGAAGCGACGCCTTTGCACCGAGCAGCGCCGCGCCTTGATGGGTTTTGGTCATGAGGCGAGTAAGCGGAAAGCCGCAACGGCCGTCAAGCCCCGCATATTCACCCCGCGCCGTTGACCGCCGGAAAGCCTCTCTATCTAATTTTTCTCGGGCGAATTGCGGGACATCGCAGCCTTGACGTCTGGGTTGAAACCGCAAGGGAAACGACGGCCTGAATGGTTGTCGCCAATATTTTCGTCGCCCGGTTCACCATCCCCGCAAAGGAAACGGACCAATGGCAAAAGCAAAGGCCGACAACCCGCTACAGCATCTTTTCGTGCACGCGCTCAAGGACATCTACTTCGCGGAAAACGCGATCTACAAGGCTCTGCCAAAGATGATCGATGGCTCGGAGCACCCGGAGCTTAAGGCGGCGCTCACTACGCACCGAAAAGAAACCGAAGGACAGATCAGGCGGCTCGAACAGATTTTTGACCTGCTGGGATTGAAGGCTGAATCCACGCCTTGCGAGGCGATCAAGGGCATCCTGAAAGAAGGCGAGGAGGTTCTGGAGAAATTCGGAGACACCGACGCAGGCGACGCGGGCGTGATCTTCGGATGCCAGGCGGTCGAACATTACGAGATCAACCGCTACGGCACCATGCGCGAATGGGCGAATGAACTCGGCATGAACGACATATCGAAACTGCTGTCGCAGACATTGAGCGAGGAACGAAACGCGGATGAGAAGCTGACCGAGATCGCCGAGGAAAGCATCAATATCGCCGCCGAGGGCAAGCGCCAGCCGGGCGGGGCGGGTCATTCGAAAGGCAAAGGCCCGGACACAAGGCCCAGCCGAGGCTGACAGGCTCAGGTACCTCATTAAGGCGGCGACCTGATTAAGGCGGCGACCTGACGCTCTTTCGGGAGCGTCAGGTTTATGCTTCCGGCTAATTCCCCCCAAACCCGTGGGTTAAACTGCAGGTTAACCGCAGGGATAAAGTGTGCGATATCCTGAATTGTCGCGGCGGCCAGCTTGCCGGTTATCCTGTGAGAGAGCGTTGGGTTAACTGGGGGGTTAACGGGTGGGATAAAGCCCAGAATCCAGAAGCCAGAATCCAGACTCCAGCGCCCCCACCGACGTTGCGAGAGCAGGCTCGCGACAATCGCCCTGCTCCGCCTTGAAAACCTTAAAAAGCGCTGTCTTGAGCCATTCCGCCCTTTCCCGCGCCGCGCAATCGGGCTAAAAGGCGCAAAACTTCCGCGCCGCAGCAGCCGCAGCAAAAGAGGCATTTGAATGACCGAGATCATCGACATCCACGCCCGCGAAATCCTCGATTCGCGCGGCAACCCCACTGTTGAGGTCGATGTGACGCTGGAGGACGGCTCCACCGGCCGCGCCGCCGTGCCCTCGGGCGCCTCCACGGGAACCCGCGAGGCGGTGGAGAAGCGTGACGGCGACCCCAAGCGCTATCTGGGCAAGGGCGTGCTCGAGGCGGTCGAGAGCGTCAACGGCGAGATCTCCGGCGCGCTTCTGGGCTTCGAGGCCGAGGAGCAGGTTGCTGTCGATGAGGCGATGATCGAGCTTGACGGCACGCCTAACAAGTCCCGCCTTGGCGCAAACGCCATTCTGGGCGTGTCGCTGGCCGTGGCCAAGGCGGCGGCCGACGCCGCCGCTCTGCCGCTCTATCGCTATATCGGCGGCACGCAGGCGCGCGTTCTGCCGACGCCGATGATGAATATCATCAACGGCGGCGCTCATGCCGACAATCCCATCGATTTTCAGGAATTCATGGTCATGCCCGTTGGCGCTCCGAGCGTGACGGACGCCATTCGCTGGGGCGCGGAAATTTTTCACACGCTCAAGAGCGCGCTGAAAAAGGCGGGCTACAACACCGCCGTGGGCGACGAGGGCGGTTTCGCCCCGAACCTTCCTTCCGCAGAAGCGGCGCTCGACTTCATCATGAAGGCCATTGAGTTGGCCGGCTTCAAGCCGGGCGTTGACGTCAGTCTCGCCACCGACGCCGCGGCTTCGGAATTCTTCAAGGACGGCAAATATGTCTACACCGGCGAGAAAGTGACACGTTCCATCGAGGAGCAGGTCGACTATCTCGCCAAGCTTGCGGCGTCTTATCCGATCGTTTCGATCGAAGACGGCATGGCGGAGAACGATTGGGCCGGCTGGAAGCTGCTGACCGACAAGATCGGCGAGAAGGTGCAGATCGTCGGCGACGATATTTTCGTCACCAATGTCGAAATCCTGTCGAAGGGCATCAAGCAGGGCATCGCCAACTCGCTGCTGGTCAAGGTCAATCAGATCGGCACGCTGACCGAGACGCTCGCAGCCGTCGATATGGCGCATCGGGCCGGCTACACCACGGTTCTGTCGCACCGCTCCGGCGAGACCGAGGATTCGACCATCGCCGACATCGCCGTCGCCGTGAACAGCGGCCAGATCAAGACTGGCTCGCTGGCGCGCTCCGACCGCACCGCCAAATACAACCAGCTCATCCGCATCGAGGAAGAGCTGGGAGACTCGGCGATCTACGCGGGCCGCGGCGCGCTGAAGGCGCTGGCGTAAGGCGTTTCCTCCCGCCGCGCGCGGCGAAAGGGATGGATGCGCCCCGGACCAAACTCGTTGGCCCCTCCCTCCCCCTTGCGGGGAGGGATTAAGGGTGGGGGGTGGGCCCGCAGGATCCGTGGCGCGGCCCCCCACCCGACCCCGCTTCGCGGGGCCACCCTTCCCGCGAGGGGGAGGGATTTGCGCCCAGCAAGGCTGACAGAGCGAAATCGGCACGATATCCCATGACCATGGAAAAGACTTTCGATCCCGCCGCCATCGAGCGGCGCATCCGCGAGCAGTGGGAGACCGCGGGCGCGTTTCGCGCCGGCAGGGCCGAGCGGGCTGACGCTGCGCCCTATTCCATCGTCATTCCGCCGCCCAATGTCACGGGCTCGCTGCACATGGGCCACGCGCTCAACAATACGCTGCAGGACATCCTCGCGCGTCACGCGCGCATGCAGGGCAAGGACGTATTGTGGCAGCCCGGCACCGACCACGCGGGCATCGCGACGCAAATGGTGGTCGAGCGTCAGCTGGCGGAGCGCCAGCAGCGCGGCCGCCGCGAAATGGGCCGCGAGAAGTTTCTGGAGCGCGTCTGGGAATGGAAGGCGGAATTGGGCGGAATTATCGTCGAACAGCTCAAGCGGCTGGGGGCCTCCTGCGACTGGTCGCGCGAGCGCTTCACGCTCGACGAAGGGCTCTCGCGCGCGGTGGTCAAGGTCTTCGTGCAGCTCTACCGCGAGGGGCTGCTCTACAAGGCCAAGCGGCTCGTCAATTGGGACCCCGTGCTGCAGACGGCGATCTCCGACCTTGAAGTCGTGCCGACCGAAGTGAAGGGCCATCTGTGGCACTTCCGCTATCCCGTCGTGACGATGGACGGCAAGGACAGCGGCGAATTCATCACTGTCGCGACGACGCGGCCGGAGACCATGCTTGGCGACACGGCGGTGGCTGTGCATCCCGAGGACGAGCGCTATACGAAGCTGGTCGGGCGCAGGGTGCGCCTGCCGCTGGTGGGGCGGCTCATCCCGATCGTCGCCGACGAATATTCCGATCCCGAAAAAGGTTCGGGCGCGGTGAAGATCACGCCAGCGCATGACTTCAACGATTTCGAGGTCGGCAAGCGCCACAATCTGCCGCTGATAAATGTGCTCGATACGCATGGGCGCATGACGCTGCTAGACAATCCAGATTTCGAGGCGGACGTTGCGCCGACGCCGGAGCTTGATCTCACCATCGAAGCGCTCGACGGCCTCGACCGCTTCAAGGCGCGCGCGCGCGTCGTGGCGATGATGGACGAGCGCGGGTTGCTCGCGGAGATCGTCGACAATGTCCACGCCGTGCCGCACGGCGACCGCTCGCACGCGGTGCTGGAGCCGCGCCTCACCGATCAATGGTATGTCGACGCCAAGACGCTGGCGCAGCCGGCGCTGGCCGCCGTGCGCGACGGCCGCACCAATTTCGTGCCGAAAAATTGGGAGAAGACCTATTTTGAATGGCTTGAAAACATCCAGCCCTGGTGCGTGTCGCGCCAGCTCTGGTGGGGCCATCGGATACCGGCTTGGTATGGTTTCGATCTGGACAGAGACGAGGATAGTGAAGGCATCAACCTCGGAAAAAATGTGCCATTTGTTGCGGAGTCTGAAGAAGGCGCTTTAGCGCTGGCTAAAGCGCACTATGGCATCGAGGTTGTCGTCGCGGAGGATGAACAAGAGGCGTTCGGATCAGTTCAACTCAAGAATCGGAAATATACAAGAGTTCGCAATCTGGCGCGACGAGGACGTGCTCGACACCTGGTTTTCCTCGGCGCTGTGGCCCTTCTCGACGCTCGGCTGGCCGGACGAAACGCCGGAGCTTTCCCGTTATTACCCCACCAACGTGCTCGTCACCGGCTTCGACATCATCTTCTTCTGGGTCGCCCGCATGATGATGATGGGCCTGCACTTCAAGCAGGAAGTTCCCTTCCGCGACGTCTATATCCACGCCCTCGTCCGCGACGAAAAGGGCGCCAAGATGTCGAAGTCGAAGGGCAATGTCATAGACCCGCTGCATCTCATCACCGACTATGGCGCCGACGCGCTGCGCTTCACGCTGGCGGCGATGGCCGCGCAGGGCAGGGACATCAAGCTGGCGACCGGCCGCGTCGAGGGCTACCGCAATTTCGCGACCAAGCTCTGGAACGCCTCGCGCTTCGCCGAGGTCAACGGCTGCATGCGCGTGAAGGGCTATGACCCGGCCGAAAACAAGATCACTCTCAACCGCTGGATCGTCACCGAGGCCGCGCGCGCCGCGAGGGACATCAGCGCGGCCATCGACGCCTATCGCTTCAACGACGCCGCCAACGCCGCCTATCGCTTCGTGTGGAACATCTTCTGCGACTGGTATGTCGAGTTGACCAAGCCCTTGCTGCAGGGCGACGACGGCCCGGCCAAGGACGAGACCCGCGCCTGCACCAGCTTCGTGCTCGACCAGATTTACGCGCTGCTGCATCCCTTCATGCCCTTCATCACCGAAGAGCTCTGGGCGATCAAGGGCGCGGAAGGGGAAAAGCGCGAGAGCCTGCTCGCCCTGGCGCACTGGCCGCAAATCGAAGGGCTCGAGGACGGTGCCGCGGAAGCGGAGGTTGGCTGGATCGTTGAATTGATTTCAGAGGTTCGTTCGCTGCGCGCCGAGATGAACCTTCCGGCTAGCGCCGAAATTCCGCTTGTTATCGTCGGAGCCGACAAGGCCGTTGAAGATCGCGCTACGCGCTGGGGAGACACGCTGAAGAGGCTGGCGCGTTTTTCAGGCTTATCCTTCGCGGACGCCGCGCCAAAAAGCAGCGCCCAGCTGCTTGTGCGCGGGGTGCTCGCCGCCTTGCCGCTGGAAGGAGTCATCGACCTCGCGGCGGAGGCCAAGAGGCTCGACAAGGAAATCGAGAAGCTGGAAGGCGAGGTGAAGAAGCTCGACGCCAAGCTCGCCAATCCGGGATTTCTGGCCAAGGCCGAGGAAGAGGTGATCGACGAGCACAAGGAACGTCGTGAGACCGCTCTTGCGCGGATCGAGAAACTGCGCGCCGCGCGGGGGCGCCTTGGGTGAATTCGCGGCGCTCGCTGAAAGCGACTACGCTCAAGGCGAGGCGGCGAATTGGCCGACAGTGATTTTAAAAGCGAGAGCCCATGATTTTTGCGCGCATTGCTCTGAAGACGACATTGATGGCCGCGCTCGCCGCGGCGACGTTGCTTTCGGCCCCAGCGCGCGCCGCGCAGTGTGGCCACAGCGCCGAAGGCTTCGACAATTGGCTCGCCGACTTCAGGCGGGAGGCCGCGAGCGAAGGCATTTCCCAATCGGTCATCGAAACGGCGCTGAACAATGTCTCCTACGACCGTGCGATAATCTCGCGCGATCGCAGTCAGGGCATCTTCCATCTGAGTTTTGAACAGTTTTCCGGCCGCCTGCTCACTCCCGGCCGCATCGCTCGCGGAAAGAGTCTCCTGCAGCGCCATGCCGCATTGTTTCACCAGATCGAGCAACGTTATGGCGTGCCGGGACCGGTGCTGGTCGCCATCTGGGGACTGGAGACCAACTTCGGCGCGGACAACGGGAAGTTCCAAATCTTTCGTTCGCTGGCGACGCTGGCCTATGACTGCCGCAGGTCCGAGCGCTTCCACGCCGAGTTGCTTGACGCGCTCAGGATCGTGCAGCGCGGCGACATGTCCGTCTCGCAGATGCGTGGCGACTGGGCGGGCGAAATCGGCCAGACCCAGTTCATGCCCTCGTCCTACTTGAAATATGCCGTCGATTTCAATGGCGACGGCAGGCGGGATCTGATTCACGACACGGCCGACGTTCTCGCCTCCACCGCCAACTTCCTGCAGGGCAACGGCTGGCGCCGCGGCGCGGGCTGGCACGAAGGCGAACCGAATTTTGGGGCGCTGCTCGAGTGGAATCAGGCGCGCGTCTATTCCAAGACCCTTGCGCTTTACGCAGACAAACTTTCCGGCGGAGCCCGCCGCGACGAGGAACAATAATCCCAAATCCCCTTCCGCCCAAGGCGGGGCGGAGAGGGGTCTGCGTTTTACTCTGCGGGCGTGGGCGCAGGGTCGTGCGGCTCCGGATCGTGCGGCGGAGGCGCTATGGGATTTGCCGGCGTGGGCGTCAGCTTTCGATGGCGCAGATAGATGAAAAAGATCGCCAGCACGCCCAAGGTCAGCAGGATGTAGACCGGCAAAGTCCGCATGAAAGTCTTGCCGACCGAGAAGGGAAAGCGTGAAACCCAGCGCTCGCCGTGATCGCCGAGAACGGTGACAATTCCGACAAAATAGCCTGGCTCGGGAAAGAAATGTTCAAAATTGATGGTGCCGGTCGGATACAGCTTGGGCTCCCGATAGGCGACGGTGACGGCGCTGATATCCTCGTTTTCCTTTTCCTCGCTGCCGATATCCTTGATGATCCGCAACTCCACCTTCATGTCACGGAGTTCTTCCTGCTCGTCGTCGAGCACCATGATCATGTTGCCGGTGGCCGGAATATCCTCGCAAAACTCGTTTTTCGAGGCGTCCGGTGTGTAGCCGGTGAAGTTCATGATGTCCGGGCCGATGAACAGGCGGCAGCGCCCTTCAGCGGCGCCAAGGCGTCCGTGGGCCGACGCCGGCCCCACGGACAGCGCTGCGACCATAAGTCCCATCGACAAGGCGGCGCCGAGCGATAAAAAAGCAGCCAAGCGACTCTTTTCCCGTCGGGGCGCTCCGGGCGGTCGGCTCAGCGTCGGTGATTCGTCGTCTCGCATAGTTCTCCTCCTGAGTCTCCGTGTTGCAAGGACAGGCGACACACAGGGATCCTCTTGCGCGCCCTCGCGCGTTTCCACGGCGGTCAGCCTGGAGGCGTAGGGCGCCAGAATTGAATGTTACCCCTTTCTGCCCCCGCGACAAGTGTCCCCGGCGCCACAGCCGCCAAAGTTTTTGCATCGCCCTTGAGCCGGGTAGGGACTTTCAGTGGTTCCTCCAAGCAACAGAAGCTTTGCTCGCAATAAAACAAAGGCATATTCTGGAGTGTTGTGCAGATCTCGTGTAAATCTTCATGGATAGTTATGTTTGTATTCTCGTAAAATATATCCAAAATCGAAATCTAGTGTTTCGTCATCGCGTTTATACCTAAATTGTCCCTTCGTTCAGACCTCTTGGCTCTGAAAAGATGGCGCTCCCGGTCGAGAAGGCCGGTGGAAAATATTGCTGCATAATTTGAGAATTTGCGTTCCTCTTTGGGTGAGGCCCCGGCGAGAAGCTCAATCGGGTCCGATCAGCAAACATTTCCAAAGGCCTGCGTTTTTTGTGAGGCGCATATCCGACCGGGCTGAAAACCGTTTGTTTGCTGTAAGATCAAGTTAACAAGAGTTCATGCGCCCCTCTCTTGTCACTTGAAGCGTGGCGCGCCATATTGACGCCAAGGCTTGCGACGAAGCTTGGCTTCGCGCGTTTCTCGCCTGGATGAGAGGATCTCATGTCCAATTACGACCGCAACACTGGCTTCGGGGCGCGGGTTGCCAGAAAAGCGACTGCGGAAATAGATCAGGGTCTGCGCGCCTATATGTTGGGCGTCTACAACTACATGACGCTTGGGCTCGGCGTCACGGGCCTCGTCGCGCTGGGCGCGCAGATGCTCGCGGTCACCCATAACGCGGCCGGCCGCCTTGCTCTCACCCCATTCGGTCAGCTGATTTACACCAGCCCGCTGCGGTGGGTTATCGTGTTCTCGCCGCTGGTCTTCGTGTTCTTCCTGAGCGCGCGCGCCAGCACCATGTCGGCTGCGACGGCCCGGATGTTGTTTCTCGCCTTCGCGGCGTTGATCGGCCTGTCGATGTCGTTCCTGTTGATGGTTTACACCGGCGGCTCTATCGCCCGCGTGTTCTTCATCACGTCAGCGGCGTTTGGCGGCCTCAGTCTGTATGGCTACACGACAAACCGTGATCTCTCGCCCGTCGGCTCCTTCCTGATCATGGGCGTATGGGGTCTGGTGATCGCGGGCATCGTGAACATCTTCCTCCATAGCTCCAGCCTGCAGTTTGGTCTTTCCATCCTTGCTGTGCTGATCTTCTCGGGCCTGACGGCCTGGGATACGCAGGCGATCAAGGAAGAATATTACGCGGGCGACGGCTATGAGGCCACCCAGAAGAAGAGCATCTTCGGCGCTTTGCGGCTCTATCTGGACTTCATCAACATGTTCCAGTCGCTGCTCTATCTGTTCGGGGATCGCAACAACTGAGCGGAGCGAAATCGCAAAAAGGCCCTGCCCGCGCAGGGCCTTTTTTTTGCTCATTCGGCGCCGACGAGCCGCAGCTTGCGATTCAGAATGCTCACGACCCGCGGCAGGTCGTGCCCGCGCCGCAGGATCAATCCGCTTGCGTCGATCACGCTATAGGCGCCCTGGCGGCGAGCGAGCGCGGGGTTCTTCTCGATGCGATACAGGGGTGTTTCGCAAGCGCGGCGAAAAATTGAGAAAACGGCCCTCGAAGCCGTGAAGTCGAGCGCATAATCACGCCAATCGCCAGCGGCGACCCGCGTGCCGTAAATGTCGAATATCACGCGCAGCTCGAGGCGGCTGAAGGCGATGATCGTCGTGGCGTCCTTTTGCGCAGAGAAAGCCGAAGGTCGATCGCGCCAGTCAGCGTCCATGCCGGCAATGACAGTCAGACGGTTCCTGGCGCCTGGACTTTGATTCGGTTCCGTCTCGCTCATGCGTCGCTCCCGGGAAAGAGGCGTCCTTCCGCGCTTTGGCCTGCGCTCAATTGCTATGGTGGCTTGCGCCGCGGGGAAGGGCAAGCCAGCGGTGACAATATTACGACAGCGGCGCTCGGGCGGACATGAATAAGATTTCATGATTTCGACGAAGTTGGGCCACTTGCAGGCCAAGAGATTCGCCCAATATCGAGAGTATTGCCTCGGCCGGTCGTTGTGCGCTTCTTCCGGTTATCGTCAGCCCCCCAGCCCCCCGGAAGGGCGTGCGATTGGAGTGCCGGTGCGTACGTGGCGATGGCGGGCCGGCGGGCGGAGTAACTTCCTCCGCCGGCTCGTCTAGTTTCGAAGCCGCTGATTGGCGCGCTCTTCAATCTTGCAACTTTCCACATCATCGCCGATATGACGGTCGAACCGATCCGGCCGCGAAGGCAGCGTTGTCCCGGGCTTCCGCCCATTGCCGCGCCCCGGTCGGGTCATGCGATTGTCCCTAATCTATTGGAGCAGCCAAGAATGACCGACTCCGCCACTCTCCATCCCCCCGCGCAAGCCAGCAGCCACGGCTTCACCGCCGATGTCGCGCGGCTGCTCCAGTTGATGGCGCATTCCGTTTATTCCGAGCGCGATGTTTTCCTGCGCGAACTCGTGTCGAACGCAGCGGACGCCAGCGAGAAGTTGCGCTACGAGGCGGTGTCGAACGAAGCTCTCGCCGTGCAGGCCGGCGCCCCTTTGGTGACTATTTCGCTCGACAAGGACAAGCGCATTCTGACGGTCGCCGACAATGGCGTCGGCATGGGACACGACGAACTCGTCTCTGCGCTGGGCACGATAGCCAATTCAGGCACCCGCGCTTTTCTCGACAAAATCAGCGCTGACGGCGCCGCAGACAAAGGCCAGAGCCTCATCGGCCAGTTTGGCGTCGGCTTCTATTCGGTGTTCATGGTCGCCGACAAGGTTGAAGTGACGACGCGCCGCGCGGGCTCCGAGGAAGCCTGGTTGTGGACCTCCGACGGCAAAGGCGCCTATCAGATCGCCCCGTCGGCTGCGGAGGACGCTCCCACGGTCGGCACGCGCGTGGCCTTGCATCTCAATAGCGAAAGCGATGAGTTTCTCGAGGTGCATCGCATCGAGCGCGTGCTGCGCGAACATTCGGGCGCTCTCTCCATTCCGATCGACATCGTGGGCGCCCCCGGAGAGGAGCCGCGCCGCATCAGCGATGGCGTAGCGCTCTGGACAAAGTCAAAGTCCGATATTTCCCAGGAGGAATATAACGACTTCTATCGGCAGCTCGCCGGTCAGTTCGACGAGCCGGCGCTCACGGTTCACTGGCGCGCCGAAGGGCGCACCGAATATACGGTGCTTGCTTTTATTCCGGGTTCCCGTCCGCTGGATTTGTTCGACCCCTTGCGCAAGAGCAAGAGCAAGCTCTACGTGCGGCGCGTGCTGATCTCGAAGGAGATTGCGCTCCTGCCGGCGTGGTTGCGTTTCGTTCGGCTTGTGGTCGATAGCGCTGACATCCCGCTTAACGTCTCGCGCGAGATGGCTCAGCAAAGCCCGGTCATCGCCCAGATTGGCAAGGCGATCACCTCCCGCATCGTGCAGGAGCTAAGCAGGCTCGCGGAAAGCGAACCCGAAAAATTCGCCAAGGTCTGGGAGAATTTTGGGGCGGTCCTGAAAGAGGGTCTGCACGAAGATCCGCAGCGGCGCGACGAAATATTCAAGATCGCGCGCTTCGCCTCGACGCGGGCCAGCGAAAAGACGCGCACGCTGAAGGATTATGTCGCGGACCTGCGCGAGAACCAGACTGCAATTTTCTATCTCGTCGGCGACGATCGCAAGCGTCTGGCGCAGAGTTCCCAAATCGAAGAATTCGCCGCGCGCGGGGTCGAGGTGCTGCTGCTTGACGACGCCGTGGACGCCTTCTGGGTCACGAGCTGCATAGGCTTCGAGGGCAAGCCGTTCAAATCGGTGACTCAAGGCGACGCCGATGTTTCCCTTGTGCCGCTGAAGGAAGGGGAAGCGGCGCCGCCAACTCCCGAGCAGGGCTCCGAGCTCGCGGGTTTGGTCGCAAAGATGAAAGAAGCGCTCAAGGAGCATGTCGACGACGTGCGTGTTTCGACCCGGTTGCGAGAGAGCGCGGTGTGTCTGATCGCTCCGGAGCATGGGTTGGACCGTCAGCTCGCGCGATTGCTTGCGGAGCACGGTCAGGCCGGCGCTTTGGGCAAGCCGGTGCTCGAGATCAATCCGCGTCATCCCGCGATCACGGCGCTGGCCCATTCCGCGGAAGGCGGCGAGGGGGAAGACGGGTACTTCATGCTGCTCGATCTCGCTCGCATCGCCGATGGCGAAGCCCCCGTCGACGCCAGCGCCTTTGCCCGTCGATTGACCGCGCGTCTTGCGAAGGGCGCGTGAACTACGGGGCCATGAGCTTAAGTGACGCATTCGAGTTGGCGGGTGAGGTGACGCGCGCGGAAGCCGTCGCGCGTGTCGCCCGCCTGCTCCGCGACAGCGGCGTGAACGAAGCGCAGAGCGACGCTCGCGCCCTATTGTTCGCGGCGGCCGGCATCTCCCACGCGCAATTCGTTCTCGACCCCGCGGCGCCGCTCGGCGAAAAGGCCGCGCGGCGCCTTTCGCACTACGCCGCGCGGCGGGCGGCGCGCGAACCTGTGTCGCGCATTCTGGCGGTGCGCGGCTTCTGGACCCTCGACCTCAAGGTGACGCCGCATGTGCTCGATCCGCGAGCGGATACGGAGACTCTGGTGGAGCTGGCGCTGCGCCTTGTTTCCGAACGAAGACACGAAGCTTTGACCATTCTGGACCTTGGGTCCGGTTCGGGAGCCATCGCATGCGCGCTGCTCAGCGAACTGCCGCAGGCGCGAGCCGTGGCGGTCGATCTTTCAGCGAAAGCCTGCGCCGCCACAAAGGAGAATCTGGACGCCTGCGGTTTCGCGGCGCGCGCAAGCGTGTTGCGCGGGCGCTGGGCGGATGCGATTTCTGCGCGGTTCGATCTTGTCGTCTCGAATCCGCCCTATATCAGGAGTAACGATATTGCCGCCTTGGCCCCGGAGGTGGGGTTGCACGATCCTCCGCTTGCACTCGACGGCGGCCCTGACGGTCTCGAATGCTATAGGGAGATAATTAGAGGCCTGCCGCGCCTTCTCAGCAAAAACGGCTTCGCGTTGTTTGAGGCCGGCGCAGGACAGGCCCGCATTATCGAGACTTTGCTCGCGGCCGAAACTCTTGAAGTCGTAACAACGGCGCGCGACGCCGGGGGGCACGAACGTGTTGTGGCGGCCCACGGGCCTTCGCCCGGAACGTGACAATTTAGCTACAGTTTCGGTTTTTTGACATTGTGCGGCATCACACACTTGGCGAGCCTCAACCGGTCTAGTATATAAGGATCCAACAATGAGTTTCGCTGACGCTGAGCATTCGTGGGCCGCCAGCGGTCAGGCTGGGGATACTCGCAGGAGCCGAATGCGGCTGTCAAAAGCCGCGATTACCGGACAGGCTTTGCGATTTTCTTGCGCCAACTGATTTGTGGAAGCCCGCACCCGCCAGAATTAAAAGATTAGCTCCGAGGGCTTACCGGAGCGATTGAATGGGGCAGCAGCGATATAGCTCGAAACCCGGCGAAGGCCGCCGGCACATCGCTAGTTTCGGCACAAAGGGGAAAAGCAGCCAACGGGCTGACTTGATCGAGGCGCCTGAAAGCGTGGCGCGGACCAGTAGACGATGGCGCGGGAGCGTCGTTTTGAACAGGCGCAGGTGTCGCCTTTGCGGCCTTTGCCGCCGCCGCTTCAGACGAGCCCGTCACTCAAGACAAGAGTATCTCGCCGCCAAGAGAACATTGCCGCACAAGGCTTGACGCGCTCAGCGCGTCGTCGTCACACCCAGGCGAAACATGGCGCGAGCCTATCGCCGCTGAAAAGGGATTTTTGGGGATTGTCAATGAGACCAGGACAGAACAAGAGGCTCCGCGGGCGCAACAACGGGCGCAAGGGACCCAATCCGCTGACGCGCTCCTTTGAGTCGAACGGTCCCGACGTCAAGATTTGCGGAACCGCTCAGCATGTCGCAGAGAAATATCTTCAGCTCGCGCGGGACGCCCAGTCTTCTGGCGATATCGTGATGGCGGAAAGCCTCCTCCAGCATGCAGAGCATTATTTCCGCCTGATCGCCGCCGCGCAGCAGGCGACAAACAACTTCGGTCGTCAGTCGTTCGAGGCGGAGGACGACAGCGATGACGATGATGATTTCACGGGCATACCAGATCGTTTTGCGCCGTTAGCCGACCGTTTGCCGGTTGCCCCCGCCGCCCCCTATCAAGCGCCGCCTCCCTACCAGGCTCCGCAGCCTCAGGTGCAGCCGCACTTCGCGCCGCCGCAGCCGCAACCGCAGCCTTTCGAGGAACGCCCGTACGGCGAAGCGCGCCATGAGCGTCCCAATCGGCCCGAACGCCCGCCTTTCAACAACCGAGGCCGTGGACCGGATCGCAATCAGGATCGCAACTATGATCGCGGTCAGGATCGACCCCAGCCGGAGCGTAATCCGGATCGCGGCGGCGAAACGAATGATCGGGGCCAGCATTCCGGTTTTGAGCGCAACCGCGACCGCAACCGGTTTCAGCCGCGTCAGGAGCGTTACGAAGCTCCTGTCGTAAGCGAACAGCCTCCTGCGCCGGACCTGACCGCGCCAGTCGGACTGCCCGCCTTCATAACGGCGCCCGTGCCCCCGCGCCCTGTTTCGGTGGAGGCTCCGCCATCGGCGCCGGAGCAGGCGCCCGGCGAGGCCCAGGAAGACACCGGTTTTCATTTGGCTCCGCGCCGTCGCCGCAGGCCGCGTCCTGCGCCCGGTGAGGCCGGCGGACCGGAAGAAGCGCCGCTGCGCGGGGAACTGCCCCTCGGCGATTGAAGCGCCCCTCACCGATTTCCCCGCGCACCCAAGCGCGCGGGGAATTGCCTGGCCCCGTCTAGGCCATCTCGTTCGCGACCTCCCGGACAAGATCACTTAATCGGCGAATTTCCGTCTTGCAGATTTCACGAGCGCGCCAGTCCCAATTGCGCTCGTATGCAAGGCGAAGACGCGCCCGCCAACTTTCAAGTTCGATTTGCAGACGACGGCTTCGCGTGCCGATTTCAAATGAAATGATTGTAGCGTCGGCCATAAAAAGCGCCTTTCTCGGGATCTTTTCGCAAAGATGGCCCGAGCCATTTCAACCTCAGGCGCATCCCTAACGCTCGCAAGAGCGAACTCCTAACCGCTAAATATCGCGCGGTTCGAATTTCGCATCGTTCGCTATATCGATCCGGCTGCGCGGGAACCTGGGCGGCAAGCGTGGACTAGCGACAGCTGTCGCCGCGCGCGATGCGCCCGCCCTGGACGATTCGGGCATAGACGCCACAATCGACATGGCCAAAGTTCTTGCGCAAAGTTTGCACCAGGTCCATGTCGCGCTCGCCCGTGCCGGGCTCGACGCCCGTGGCCGCGCAGCGGTCCGTCATTTTCAGGATTTCCAGCCGCGCTTCGCCGATAGTCAGCGTCTTACCTACCAGCTCCGTCTCGGCCCAGGGCTCCAGCCCTTCCAGATAAATATTGGCACGAAAACGCAAGGGGTCCACCGGTCGCCCTTCAGCCTCGGCGATAGCTTCGACGCTGGCGAGATTCAGCAGCGAGACAAATCCCGATTTTGAATCCGTGAAGCGGAAATTCTCCGGGGCCTCGAGCAACCGCACCGGACCGCGGATCTCTTCGCCAAGAAACTGCGTCATAAACATCTCGATCGCGGCGCGTCCCTGCGCCCGGCGCAGCTCGCCGCGCGCCGCGATGGCGCTTCCCCGTATCAGCGTCAGCATATCCGTCTTCGGATCGTAGCGGGTCGAGAGGCCTGCCAGCGCGGCGTTGCGCATCAGCATGAGAAACTTGATCTTGGGCTGGTGCATGGGCGCGGCCGGGTCGAAGCCGGAGGGACCATTCTCCAAAGCGAACATTCGGTCGCAGGGGAAGTATCCGTCTGTGGCGAGCTGGGCTTCCTCGATCGGCTCCGGCGAGAGGCCCTTTACGGGGTAGCGGTAGAGGTATTTTACGCGCATGCTCACTCCTGCGGGCAATTCCGGGCGCATGATAATGCGGTGGAAGGGCGCGCCCAAGAGGCGCGAGCGTGGACTTCGCCAATAATTATCGGAAAGCAATGACGTCGGCTGACCTCGGGACGCCTGTCGCGGACAACTCAGACCCAGCCAAGGCGCGACGCTTTGCGGCGCCCCCTTTGTTTTTAAAAACCCGCTCCCATATCGCGCTTAGGGCCGCCGCAAGGGGCCGGGGTTATGACGCGAGGCAGCGCTGCTTGATGGGCCGCCTCCGGGTCGTGGGAGCATTTCATGAATATCGAAAAATACACCGAGCGCGCGCGCGGCTTCATTCAATCGGCGCAATCGCTGGCGACCCGGGAGGGGCACCAGCAATTCACGCCCGAGCACATTTTGAAGGTCTTGCTTGACGATGAGGAAGGTCTCTCGGCCGGCTTGATTGATCGAGCGGGCGGACGCTCGCGCGAGGCTCTGCTCAAGACAGAGGCGGCGCTGGCCAAATTGCCGAAGGTCGCCGGCTCGGGCGCGGGCCAGATTTATCTCGCTCCCGCAACGGCGCGCCTTTTCGATAACGCCGAGCAGATCGCCCAGAAAGCTGGCGACTCCTATGTCACGGTGGAGCGGCTGCTGCTCGCCCTGGCTCTGGAGAAGGGCTCCGACTCCGCGCGCATTTTGGCCGACGCCGGGGTGACGCCGCAAACGCTGAACGCGGCTATCGAAGATTTGCGCAAGGGGCGCAAGGCCGACAGCGCTTCGGCGGAAAACAGCTATGACGCGCTCAAGAAATATTCGCGCGATCTCACCGAGGCCGCGCGGGAGGGCAAGCTCGATCCAGTAATCGGCCGGGACGAGGAAATCCGTCGCACGATCCAGGTCCTGGCGCGCCGCACGAAAAACAATCCTGTGCTGATCGGCGAGCCGGGCGTCGGCAAGACGGCAATCGTCGAGGGGCTGGCTCTGCGCATCGTTAACGGAGACGTGCCGGAAGTCCTTGCAGGACAAGAAACTGCTCGCGCTCGACATGGGCTCGTTGATTGCAGGCGCGAAATATCGCGGCGAATTCGAGGAGCGTCTGAAGGCGGTGCTGAATGAGGTTACTGCGGCGCAGGGCGGCATCATTCTGTTCATTGACGAGATGCACACGCTGGTCGGCGCCGGCAAGGCCGACGGGGCGATGGACGCCTCCAACCTGTTGAAGCCGGCGCTGGCGCGCGGCGAACTGCATTGCGTTGGCGCGACCACGCTGGACGAATATCGCAAACATGTGGAAAAGGACGCGGCGCTGGCCCGGCGTTTCCAGCCGGTGTTCGTCGGCGAACCGACCGTCGAAGATACGGTGTCAATTCTGCGCGGACTGAAGGAAAAATACGAACTGCATCACGGCGTGCGCATCAGCGACAGCGCGCTCGTCGCCGCCGCGACTTTGTCCAATCGCTACATCTCCGACCGCTTCTTGCCGGACAAGGCCATCGACCTTGTGGACGAGGCGAGTTCCCGCCTGCGCATGCAGATTGACTCCAAGCCGGAGGAACTGGACGAACTGGACCGTCGCATCATTCAGCTGCGGATCGAGCAGGAAGCGCTGAAGAAGGAGACCGACGCGGCGTCGAAGGACCGCCTTGGGCGGCTTGAGCAGGAGCTCGCCGGTCTTGAAGAAAAATCCGCGTCGCTCACCCAGCGCTGGCGCGCGGAGAAGGACAAGCTCGGCCAGGCGCAGAAATGGAAAGAGCAGCTCGATAACGCTCGCAACGAACTGGCTCAGGCGCAACGGCGCGGCGAATATCAGCGCGCGGGAGAGCTGGCCTATGGCGTGATCCCTGATCTGGAGCGCAAGCTCGCTGCCAGCGAGGGCAAGAACGGCGCGCTGGTCGAGGAAGCCGTTACAGCGGACCATATCGCGCAAGTCGTGTCACGCTGGACCGGCGTGCCGGTCGACAAAATGCTGGAGGGCGAGCGCGAAAAGCTGCTGCATATGGAAACGGAACTGGCCCGGCGCGTTGTGGGCCAGAAGGAGGCGGTGTCCGCCGTCGCGACGGCGGTCCGGCGCGCGCGCGCGGGCTTGCAAGATCCCAATCGCCCGATCGGCTCCTTCATCTTCCTTGGGCCGACGGGCGTCGGCAAGACCGAGCTGACCAAGGCGCTGGCGAGCTTCCTGTTCGACGACGAGACCGCGATGGTGCGGCTCGACATGTCGGAATATATGGAAAAGCACTCGGTCGCTCGCCTGATCGGCGCGCCGCCCGGCTACGTCGGTTACGAGGAGGGCGGCGCCCTGACCGAGGCGGTGCGGCGCCGGCCTTATCAGGTGGTGCTGTTCGATGAAATCGAAAAAGCGCATGCGGACGTGTTCAACGTGCTGTTGCAGGTGCTTGACGACGGGCGGCTGACCGACGGGCAGGGGCGCACGGTCGATTTCAAGAACACGCTGATCATCATGACCTCGAATCTCGGCGCCGAATTCCTGGTGATGCAGAAGGAGGGCGAGGATTCCGCCGCCGTCCATGATGAAGTGATGCAGGTGGTGCGGTCGCACTTCCGGCCGGAGTTCCTGAACCGCGTCGACGAAATCATCCTGTTCCACCGACTCCGCCGCGAGGACATGGGCGCAATCGTCGAAATCCAGTTCGCGCGACTGGCCAGGCTGCTCGAGGATCGCAAGATCCTGCTGGAGCCCGACGCCAAGGCGCGCGATTGGCTGGCGCAGCGGGGCTACGACCCCGCCTATGGCGCAAGACCGCTCAAACGCGTCTTCCAGAAGGAACTGCAGGACGCTTTGGCCGAACGCTTGCTTGCCGGCGAAATCCCCGACGGCGCGCATGTGGCTGTGTCGGCGGACGCATCGGGTCTGACGCTAGATGGCAAAGCTGCGAAAGCGGGGCGCCCAGTCAACGTCGTCGAGATGAAGAAGGGCGCCTGAGGAAATAAAAGGCGGCTTTCCGCGGAATCGCGGGAAGCCGTTCAAGTTTCGTTAGGCCGCGACAGTTTTCGGATTCCATGCTGCGATGAAAGCCTTGAATTCTGTCTCGTAGAGCGGTTTGCTGATTAAATAGCCCTGCGCCTCCGAACAGCCGTTCTGGCGCAGCCAGTCAAGCTGCTTCACGTCTTCTACGCCTTCGCCCACGCTGCCGATGCCGAGGTCGGCGGCCATCGCTATCACACCGCGAATAATCGCGGCGCAGTCGGGTTGATTAAGAACGTCCTGGGTGAAGCTTCGATCTATCTTGATCTTGTGGAGCGGAAGCTTGCGCAGGTAGCTGAGCGAACTGTATCCGGTGCCGAAATCGTCCAGACTGATCGCCACGCCGAATCCCGCCAGTTTGCGAATGGAGCTGTCCGTCGCATGATCCTCCGAAAGCAAGGCGCTCTCCGTGATTTCTATTCCAAGCTGAGTTGAGGAAATTCCTGCGGAAAAAAGGCAATCCAGAACTCTTTCCGCGAATTTCGGTTCGCGGAGCTGGACGGCGGAGACGTTTACGGCCACGCGAACATGATGCGGAAAACTTGCGGCGGCGACACAGGCTTTTTCGACGACCCAAAGCCCGAGATCATGGATGAAACCTGTTCTCTCGGCGATGGGAATAAAAACGGACGGAGCCACCTGACCGCGGGTGGGATGTTTCCATCTCAGCAAAGCCTCGCAGCCGTTGATGTCGCCGGCGCCAATCTCGAGGAGAGGTTGGAAGACGAGAGAAAACTGGTCGAGCTGAAGCGCTCGGCGCAAGTCGTGTTCAAGCGCGCGCTCCTCACGCGCCACAGCCTCATGCCTTGGTTCAAACAGGCAGAACAGTCCGCCGTTCTGCTTGGCTCGATACAGCGCAATATCGGCGTTCCGAAGCAAGGTGCGTGGATTGTCTCCGTCCCTCGGCGCTATGGCGACGCCGAGGCTGGCGCCGCAAAACACCTCCTCCGAGGCGATGGAGAAAGGCGCTTCGAAGCATTGAGTCACGCGCCTCGCGATTACGCTTGCGTCCTCCGGGTCGTTTATGGACGTTGCAACAACCGCAAATTCATCGCCGCCGAGACGGGCGACGAGGTCCGTCGCTCTTAGACACGCGCGCATCCGATGCGCGACCTGCGTCAGCAATTCATCGCCTGCCGCATGTCCAAGGCGGTCATTGACGAGCTTAAAGTCGTCGAGATCGACATACATCAGTGCGAAATACTTTTGCGAACGCAACATGCGCGCAAATTCTATGTCGACAGTTTCCTGGAACCACAAGCGATTGGGAAGCGAAGTGAGGGCGTCGGTCCGCACCCTTCGCTCCGTGTCCATTTGTTCGAGCAAACGCATTTTTATCTGCTCGGCATGGGTGAAAACGCCTCGCAACAATACAAGGGTGTAGACGACGAGAACCGCTGAGATGAGGATGTAGTCCGATCCGCCGCTTCGGGCCAGCGTTGCGGCCGAAGCGACAAAGAGGGGCGTTGTAAAGGCGACGGCGGCATAGGGAATGCTTGCGAGCGCAAAGGCGCCTCCGCACAACATGCCGGCGCACAGGCATGTGATGAGCATTTGCGCGCCGGGGCTTGCATCCTGAAAAAAAAGCGCCGGCACCGTGGCCCAGCAGAGGCTGAGCGCGATAGCGTAAAGCACTGCTCTTGGCAGAACAAAAGATCGATAGCGCTGTAGTCTTGGACCTGGCGCCCGCTTTCTGTTTCGGTAATAAATAAATCCGGCGATGGATATTACGGTCATCGCCCACAAGGCCACTGCATCGCGTTGCGGCGTGTACCAGAACGCGGCCAGAAGCACGAACGCGTTGCAGGCGTTCGCGATCATCATATTGGGAGTCTGGCGCAATATGGTCGAAAGCTGCTCTGCGCGCAATCGTGCGGAGACCTCCTCGGTCAGCGGCTCGGAACGGAGGCGCGCAAACCACGGTAGCGAGAGAGGTTTTTTCACACCAGACATGCGCGGCGCCGCTTCACAGAAATCGATTCAGCGCTGCCACTCAAAGAATTGCGCCATCCGGCACTCCCGACGGCGGGCGCCTCGGTTCGTAAGAAACGGCGTGGGTAGGACGGTAGGCTGGCCATCAAGGACATCCGCAAGGTCGGATAAAAACTGGAACATCCGGTTTGCCCGGGATGAAAGGAGGGCTTCATGCCTCCCGAAGCGCGCTGCTCCGGAGTTTCCCAATCTTGGCTTATCTAAGGCTTGAATTCTTTAACGATATAATAATTAAAGGAAAATTTCGCTGGAGGGAGAGCCTCATGGCCGCGGTGAAGCTGGTTTCGGTTGCTGGCCGCCTTTGACAATCGCGCATGGCTCTTGCCAATGTCACAACTTCCGCAGCGCCACTTCTTCGATGCGATGATCCGCGCCCTTGGTCAATATCAGGCTCGCGCGCGGGCGCGTGGGCGCGATATTCTGGCGCAAGTTCTGGAGATTGATCCGTCGCCAGATGTCGCTGGCGATCCGCTCCGTTTCCGCTTCGTCCAGATCGGCGTAAACGCGAAAATAGGAGCGCGGGTCACGAAACGCGGTCTGTCGCAAACGTTGGAAACGCCCGATATACCAGTCCTCCAACACGGCCTCGTCGGCATGCAGATAGACCGAGAAATCGAAAAAGTCCGAAACGAAGGGCACTTCGCGCCCGTCGCGCGGCGGACGCGGCGCAAGAAGCACATTGACGCCTTCGACGATGAGAATGTCGGGGCGGTCGACAATCAACTTTTTGCCTTCGACCACGTCATAGGTCAGATGCGAATAGACCGGCGCTTCGACGTTATTGCGCCCGGCTTTGACGTCGGAAAGAAAGCGTAAAAGCGACTTGTTGTCGTAACTTTCCGGAAAGCCTTTCTTGTCCATGAGGCCTTCGCGTTCGAGCGTGGCGTTGGGCAAGAGAAAGCCGTCGGTGGTGACGAGTTCAACCTTCGGCGTGTTCGTCCAGCGTGAGAGAAGCGCTTTCAGGATGCGCGCCGTCGTAGATTTGCCCACAGCAACTGAGCCCGCCACGCCGATGATGTAGGGAACCTTGCCGTCCTCGGCTCCAAGAAACCGCTGCGTCGCCTTGAACAGGCCCTGCGTCGCCGCGACGTAAAGCGCAAGCAGACGCGACAGCGGCAGGTAAATCTCGATGACCTCTTCCAGCGATATCGGGTCGTGCAGCGATTTCAGACGCGCGAGATCTTCGAGCGTCAACGTCAAGGGAGTATCGGCGCGCAGGCTGGCCCATTCGGCGCGCGTGAAATGCCGATAGGGCGTCGCAATCCCGGTTGCATCCGGCAATTGGTCGTTTCCGCCTTCAGCCGCATTCATGTGGAGACACCGCGCGAGGCCTTTTCTTCAAGCCCGGAGCGGCTTGTGCGGCGTTGCAATTCATTCAGCACCTCGGCAAGAGAGATGCTGCGCGCCTCAAGCAGCACCAGGAGATGATAAAGCACATCGGCGACTTCTCCGGTCAAAGCAGGCCTGTCTTCGCTCAGAGCCGCGATCACCGTCTCCACCGCTTCCTCGCCGAATTTTTTGGCGATGCGCGGCACGCCGCCCTCAAACAGACTCTTGGTGTAGGACTTTTGCGTCGTCGAGTCGCGCCGCTCGCGAATGATCTGGGTCAGGTCGTCGAATGTGAAGCTCATGCCGCCTCCAGGCCGTCAAGACGCATGGCGATGCCCGCGCGCGCCATATGGAGCTTGGCCTGTTGTATCGAATATTCGCCAAAGTGGAAAATCGAGGCCGCAAGCACGGCGCTGGCGTGTCCCTCGCTCACGCCCGCGACCAGATGGTCGAGATCGCCAACGCCGCCTGAGGCGATGACCGGGATATTCACGGCGTCGGCGACGCTGCGGGTGAGGTCAATGTCGAACCCGCATTTGGCGCCGTCGCGGTCCATCGAGGTCAGAAGGATCTCGCCCGCGCCCAGCGCCGCGACCGCGCGCGCGAACTCCACCGCGTCAATGCCTGTGGCGCGGCGCCCGCCATGCGTGAAAATCTCCCAACGGTTTTCGCCTGTGCGTTTGGCGTCTATCGCCACGACGATGCATTGCGCGCCGAACTTCTCCGACGCCTCGCGCACGAAGTCGCGGTTGGCGACTGCGGCGGAGTTGATCGAAACCTTGTCGGCGCCGGCGAGAAGCAGTTTGCGGATGTCGTCGAGCGTGCGCACGCCGCCGCCAACAGTCAGAGGCATGAAGCAGGCCTCGGCGGTCCGCTGCACGACATCGAGAAGCGTGCCGCGGTTTTCGTGGCTGGCGGTGATGTCGAGAAAGCAGAGTTCGTCGGCGCCAGCGGCGTCATAGGCCTGCGCCGACTCCACCGGATCGCCCGCGTCGCGCAGATCGACGAAATTGACGCCCTTGACGACGCGTCCGTCCTTGACGTCGAGACAGGGAATGAGGCGGGATTTGAGCATCAGACGTTTGCCCTGGTCGACTCACAGGCGCCGCGCAGGAGGGCCAGAGCCTGCCCGGGATCAAGTCGGCCGTCGTAAAGCGCGCGGCCTGTTATCGCGCCGGCCAGCTTCGCGCAGTCGGGCTGCGTCAGCCGCGCGACATCTTCCAGCGACGCCAGGCCGCCTGAGGCGATGACGGGTATCGTCAGCGCATTGGCCAGCGCCAGCGTCGCCTCCATATTGAGGCCCTTCAAAATGCCGTCCCGTGCGATATCAGTGTAGACAATGGCCGCGACGCCAGCATCTTCGAAGCTGCGGCCGAGATCCAGTGCGGACACGCGAGTCGTGCGCGCCCAGCCTTCAACCGCCACCATCCCGTCCTTGGCGTCGATGCCGACGGCGATTTTTCCTGGATAAAGGCGCGCGGCCTCACGGACCAGCGTGGGGTCTTTCACCGCGGCCGTGCCGATAATGACGCGCGTGACGCCTTTCTCCAGCCAGCGCGCGATCGTGCGCATGTCGCGAATGCCGCCGCCAAGTTGCAGGGGGATTTTCAAAGTCGCAAGAATGGACTCGACCGCCTCGGCGTTGCGCGGGGCGCCGGCGAAGGCGCCGTCGAGATCGACGACATGCAAATATTCAAAACCCTGGCGTTCAAAGGCGCGCGCCTGTTCGGCGGGGTCGTCGTTGAAAACCGTGGCGCGGCTCATGTCGCCCTGGGCGAGCCGCACGCACTGGCCTTCTTTCAGATCAATCGCGGGAAAAAGAATCACGGACGCCACCTCAGGAAATTGGCGATGAGAGCAAGACCGAGCTTTTGGCTTTTCTCGGGATGAAACTGCACGCCGACAAGATTGTCGCGCGCGACAGCGGCGGTCAGCGGACCGCCATAGTCGGTCCTCGCCAGCACATGCTCCGGCGCGGTTGGAACGAAGTGATAGGAATGCACGAAATAAGCATGCAGGCCGTGTTCGCCCGTCCCGATCCCCTCGAACAAAGGATGCGGGCGCGTGAGCGCCAGGGTGTTCCATCCCATGTGCGGAATCTTGAGAGCGGGATCGGCCGGTTTTATCGCCGTTACGTCGCCTGCGATCCAGTCCAGTCCTCGCGTCTCGCCGTGTTCAAGTCCGCGCGTCGCCATCAATTGCATGCCGACGCATATGCCAAGAAACGGCCGCCCCTTGCCGATGACGGCCTCGATGAGCGCCTGATCGAGGCCGGCGATGGACGCAAGGCCGTTGCGGCAATCGGCGAAGGCGCCAACCCCCGGCAAAACGACGCGTTCGGCGCGTCGCACCGTCTCGGGATCATTGGTCACGCGAATATCGCAGCCGGTCCCTTCGCTTTCGCGCGCCGCACGTTCAAACGCCTTTACCGCCGAATGCAGATTGCCAGAACCGTAGTCAATAATGGCCGTGGTCAATAGCGAGGCTCCTCGCTTTTGAAGGCGGCTGGCGCGGGCGGCGGCGGAGGAGGCGCTATCGAGGGGCGCCAGTTGTTGAAGAATATTTCTTCGGCCTCGTCGGCGTTCTCTCCGACAACGACGGCGCTCTCGTTATAGCCCCGGCGCCTCAGCGTCCAGGCGACGAGGCGCACGCCCTCAAATCCCAGGGCGACTGACAGAGCAATACCTGCAAGCAGCAAAGTTCGCTTCGACACGCCAAGTTTAACGCCAATGAAGGCGACCGCGGCCAAAAACAACGCCCATCCGAGCGCCGCGGCCCATGAGCGGTTCCATGCTAGCCACAACGGGCCGAAGATCGTTGCCGACAGGGAGAAACCGTCGCGCAAAAAGACGATCTTTTCAGCCGACGGCGCCTCGCCCGCGCGGGTGGCGGGAACATGCACGGTGAAAATGGCCATGAGCCGGTTCCCTTCAGCTTGTCAGCGTGCCCTTGGTCGAAGGCACGGCGCTCGCGCGTCGCGGGTCGATCGCCACAGCCTTGCCAAAAGCGCGAGCAAAGCCCTTGAAAGCGCTTTCCGCGATATGGTGACTGTTCACGCCCCGCAGGCACTCAATATGGAGTCCGATGCGCGCGTGGACCGCGACGGCCTGAAAAAATTCCCGCATCAGTTCGGTGTCGAAATCGCCGATTTTTTGTGACGGAAATTTGACGTCGTAAACGAGAAAAGGTCGTCCCGACACGTCGACCACGACGCGGTTCAGCGCTTCGTCGAGGGGCACATGGGCGTCGCCATAGCGGGCGATGCCCCTGCGATCGCCAAGCGCCTGATCAACCGCCTGGCCAAAAGCAATTCCGACGTCCTCAACGGTGTGGTGCGCGTCAATATGCAAATCGCCCTTGGCCTGAAGCTCGAGGTCCAACGGCGCATGGCGCGCGATCTGATCGAGCATGTGATCAAAAAAGCCCACGCCCGTGACGATTCGCGATGCGCCCGCCCCGTCGAGTCCGACGGCGACCGAAATTTTGGTTTCGGCGGTATTGCGCTCGATTTTGCCGCTGCGCATGAGTTTCTGGCTTTCGAAGATAGGGCAGAGCCGCTGGGACATTCGCCGGCAGCTTGTAGCAATTTCGCTGCCGATTTGCCACCCGGCCAGGGCCGGAAGAAATAATTCGGAAATAATTGATTTAAGTCATTGATCGCGCGGCAGACAGGATCAAGACTTCGCCTGCAACGCCTTCAGGCAGAACTCGATCATTTGCTCGCTGGTCGGCTCCGCCCGCTCGGCGCATTCCACCATGAGTCGGGGATGGCAGTAACGGATGCAGGCCGTATGCACGAGGCGGGCGGCGAGTCGCGGGTCGCCCGGCGCAAATTCGCCCGACTTCATGCCCGAGGCGACGACGGTCTCCAGCGCCGCGTCGATATTGTCGATGTGTTCCGCGATGATTGGCCAGTTCTCGTTAAGCGCCGCCTCGACCATATCGTGAAGTTTGCGGTCGCTGACATAGCGCGCCGCGTTCATGGCTTCATTGGTCGTGACCAGAGCGCGCAGACGTTCCGCCGCGCCGCCGGACCCTTCCGCGATTTTGCGCGCGGCGTCCTCCACCTCGCCCATCATCTGCCGCGCCACCGCCTGATTGATTTCGGACTTTGCGCCAAAGAAGCGGTACACATTGGCGGGCGACATGCCAAGCGCGCGGGCGATATCCACGACCGTGGTCTTCTGATAGCCGATCTCGCGAAACAATCTTTCCGCGGTCGCGATGATCTTGCAGCGCTGCTCGCCCTCGCGCTGCGCTGGCGTGATGACGGTTTGCGTCATTCCGCGCTCTCGCCGAAATATTGTTCCAGATCAGAGAGCGTGGGCTTTTCGCTGGCCGCCGCAGTTTCATCTACGCCGAGGTTCAGCGAGCGGCGGAACCACAAGGCGTAGAGCGCCGGCAAAAACAAAACGGTCAGGAAGGTCGCGACGAACAAGCCGCCCATGATCGTGAGCGCCATCGGCCCCCAGAAGGCCGAGCGGGACAGCGGGATCATTGCGAGAATCGCCGCCATGGCAGTCAAGGCCACCGGACGGGCGCGGCGCACCGTCGCGCCGATGATCGCCTCGCGATAATTGGCGCCTTGTTCAAGATCCTGGCGCACCTGATCGACCAATATGATCGAGTTGCGCATGTCCATGCCCGACAGCGCGATCAATCCCAGCAGAGCGACGAATCCAAAGGGCGCGCTGGCGAGATTGAGCGCCAGCGAAGCGCCGATGAGACCGAGCGGAGCGCTCATCATCACAAGGCCGAGCCTTGCGAAATTCTGCAACTGGAACATCACGATCGTCAGCATGAGTATGCCGACCGCGGGAAACACGGCCGCGATGGAGGCGTTGGCCTTGGCCAACTCCTCAATGGCGCCGCCCATTTCCAGCCGGTAGCCAACCGGCAGGGCCGCCCTGATGTCGTCGAGCTTGGGCCACAGGCGCGTAGTGACGTCGGGCGCCTGCACGCCGTCCTTGACGTCCGCGCGCACCGTGATGGTCATGTCGCGATTGCGCCGCCAGAAGATCGGCTCCTCGTGCTGATATTCGATCTTGGCGATCTGCGAGACCTGAATAGGAAGTCCGCCGTTCGAATAGATCACCATGTCGCCCAGGCGAGCGAGGTCGCCGCGTTCGGAGGCGACCGCGCGCGCCACCACATCGACCTGATCGATGCCGTCCCGAACGGTGGTGACGGTGACGCCGGATATCAGCATCTTCAGCCGGATGGCCACGTCCTGCGGGGTGAGTCCGAGCAGTCTCGCGCGATCCTGATCGATAACGAGCTTCACGCTGGGGGACTGTTCGTTCCAGTTGAGATTGGGGTCTATGGCCGCGTCATCGGTGCGCATGACGTCCCGGACCTGATAGGCGATGGCGCGCACTTTCATCGGATCGTCGCCGATCACACGGAACTGAACGGGGAATCCGACCGGCGGGCCGAAGGTGAAGCGATCGACACGGGCGCGCGCCTCGCTGAGGGCGCCGGCGGCGAGCGCGTCGTCCAGCTTTTTCTTCAGCCTTTCCCGTGCTTCGAGATCTTTTGCGACGATAACGATTTCCGAATAGGATTCATTGGGCAGAGCCGGGCTGAGGCCCAGCCAGAAGCGAGGCGGTCCTTTGCCCACATAGCTGGTGTAGTAGGCGGCGTCCGGATCGCCTTTCAGCAGCGCCTCCGCCCGCTTCACCGTCTCCAGAGAGGCGCCGATCGCGGAACCTTCCGGCAATCGTAGCTGGAAAAACAGCTCCGGGCGCTCCGACAGCGGAAAGAACTGCTTTTGTACGTGGGTGAAGCCCAGCACCGCCAGCGCGAAGACGCCGGCTGTCGCCGCGACCACCGCGCCGCGATGATCCACGCTCCACGTTATGACGCGGCGCAGCATCAGATATGCAGGGGTTTGGTATATTTCGTCAGGATCGCGATGCGGATGCAGTTTGCCGAAATCCGGCAGCAATTTAACGCCGAGATAGGGCGTGAAAATCACCGCGACGAACCAGGAGGCGATCAGGGAAATCACCAGCACCCAGAACATCGAGCCCGTATATTCGCCGGTCGACGAATTGGCGAAGCCGACCGGCATGAAGCCCGCCGCAGTGATCAGCGTGCCTGTCAGCATGGGAAAAGCGGTCGATTCCCAGGCGAAGGTCGCTGCTTTCACACGGTCGTAGCCTTGCTCCATTTTCACCATCATCATCTCAACCGCGATGATGGCGTCGTCGACCAGAAGCCCGAGCGCGATGATCAGGGCGCCGAGCGAAATGCGCTGCAAATCGACGCCGAGAATGTTCATGAAGATGAACACCACCGCCAGCACGAGCGGCACCGAGAGCGCGACGACGATTCCGGTGCGCGCGCCGAGCGAGGCGAAGCTGACCAGCAACACGATGATGAGCGCCTCCACAAAGGAGCGCGTGAATTCACCGACGGCCTCTTCGACAACCTTGGGCTGATCCGCAATCTGGTCGATCTCGATGCCGATTGGCGTTTTGGCCCGGACTTCGTCAACCGCGAGGGCAAGATTTTTGCCAAAGGTCAGAACATTGCCGCCCCGCGCCATCACGACGCCGACGACAATCGCCGGAAGGCCGTTGTGGCGGGAGATAAAGGTCGGAGGGTCCTCGAAGCCTGGCGTTATCCTGGCGATGTCGCCGAGGCGGAGCACCTGATCATTGGCGGCGATAGGGAGCGCCGATATTGCGTCCGCGCCCTGAACCGAGCCGGTGACCAGCAGCCGCACCCGGGCGGAGGATGTCTCGAATACGCCAGCATCGGTAACGGCGTTTTGCTTTTCTACGGAATCGAAGATCGTCTGGGGTGGAAGGCGCAGATTTGCGAGCTTGGCCTGGCTGAACTCGACGAAAATCTTGCGGTCCTGATTGCCGTAGACATTGACCTTGACGGCGTCCGGCGTTTGCAAGAGTCGCTGACGCAGGACTTCTACGACCCGATCGAGCTGATGGTAGTCGGCCCCGTCGCCGTTGACCGCGTAAAGAACCGAGTCGACGTCGCCAAATTCGTCGTTGACCTCGGGCCCTTTGACGCCCGCCGGCAGGTCGCTGGCGATGTCATGCAGTTTTTTGCGCAGCTGGTAGAACAGCGCGGGCACCTGCGCAGGCGGCGTGGTGTCCTTGAAATTGACCGACATCGCCAGGAAACCCGGCTTCGTATAGGTGTCGATCTTGTCGAGGAACGGCAGTTCTTGAAGCTTTTTTTCCATCAGGTCGCCGACCTGATCGCGCATTTCCTTGGCGGTCGAACCGGGCCACTTCGCCGTGACATTCGCCACTTTTATGGTGAACGACGGGTCCTCGGCGCGGCCGAGCCTGAAATAGGACATCAGTCCGCCAAGCGCGATGACCATCATCAGGAACAAAATCAGAGTCGGGCGGCTTACGGCCCATTTCGAAAGATTCAAAGGACGCCCGCCTCTGAAGGAGGTGTGATGACGCGCACTCTTTGCGCTGAATCGAGCTTCTGCACGCCGAGCACGACAATGTTTTCGCCTTCCTTGAGCGGTCCCGAAACGACTGCCGTATTGGCCTCGTAACGCAATACGTTGATCGGAGTCAGGACGAGCTTGCCGTCAGCGTCAACTTTCCAGAGCGCCGAGCCTTGCCCCTGATTGTAGAGAGCTGAAAGCGGCACGATGACGACCGGCGTCGCGTCCTGGCTTGCGATGGTCAGCGTCGCGCTCATGCCAAGGGAAATCGCGGCGTCGGGATCGAGGATCGAAAAGCGCGCGGCGAAGTTGCGAGTCGCCGGATCGGCTGAAGGGCTCAGTTCGCGCAGCTTCGCGCGATAGGTCTTGCCGGGGTTTGACCACAGGAACAGGCGCGCCTCGCCGGAGCCAGCCATACTGGCGTAAGTCTCGGGCAGAGCCACCGCAGCCTCCATCTCGCCAGCGCGCGCGATGCGGACCGCCGGCGCGCCTGCGGCGACGACCTGGCCCGGCTCGATCGACGTCTGGGTGACCACCCCGTCGGCGTCGGCGCGGAGCACCGCATATTCAAGGCTGTTCTTGGAGAGCTCAACGGCTCGAGCGGCGCGCTGGTTGCGGCCGCGCGCCTCCTGCGCCGCGGCGCGAACGCGATCGAGCGCCGCCTGCGCGGTCCAGCCCTGCTGCTTGAGCTTCGTGGCGCGCGTTTCATCGGCGCCCGTCTGCATCAGCGCTACATTGGACGCGGCGTATTCCGCGTCGGACTGCTCCTTTTGGAGTTTCAGATCGGTGTCGTCGAGCGTCGCGAGTATTGCGCCGGCTTTCACGCGCTGGCCCACCTCGACGAAGCGCTTCACGACCTTGCCCGTAACGCGAAAGCCAAGGTCCGATTCCACGCGCGGGCGGATGGTGGCGACATATTCCCGCTTCTGCGACTGCGGCGCGAAATGGATGGATGTGACCAGCACCGGCCGGCCGGACGCATGGTCTTCAGATCCTTTGGATTTGCCGTCGCAGCCGCCGAGCAGGAAGGCGACGGGGGCAAGCAGGACAAGCAGGCTTCGCACAAGGGATTTTTGCATAAGGTCCGCCGCATCGGATTGAGCGGCTTTGTCTGGCATGACTAATGATAAAAATCAACATTCGTCAGTTGTCTCTTCAGGGCCTGCCGCCAAATGGTTAAACGATCGGGTCTCAGGACGTAATCGCTGTCTCTGAGCGACGAAGCTGGAACTGATGAGGCGGCAGCGAGGAAAAACATGCGTCACAGCCGATGTTCTTTTTTGTAGGCTCTACGGTAATCAACAATTGAGCTCCAGTTGTGGCGGACGGAGCGCTTGCCCCGGCGGCGTGCTTCAATTTATATGCGCCGAACATGCCGGGGACGCCCTTGCGTTGAGGCAACCTCAACACAATCTCATGACACGAAGGGATAGGTCGGCGAGGCGGGCTTCAATTCAGCCGTCGGCAGGCCAATTCCCAATGGACCGCTACGGGGTCCGACGAAATTGCATTAGGAAGGATCAGCAAAATGGCTAAGATTATCGGCATCGACCTTGGCACGACCAATTCCTGCGTGGCCGTTATGGATGG
Organism: uncultured Alphaproteobacteria bacterium; assembly: GCA_963697595.1. Lineage (GTDB taxonomy): Bacteria > Pseudomonadota > Alphaproteobacteria > Rhizobiales > Beijerinckiaceae > Methylocystis. The sequence goes on from CAVOON010000003.1 coordinate 459,547, forward strand.
GTCGACTCCCAAGGTTATCGAAAACGCCGAAGGCGCCCGCACCACGCCTTCGATCGTCGCATTCACTGACGATGGCGAGCGTCTGGTTGGGCAGCCGGCCAAGCGCCAGGCAGTAACGAATCCCGAAAAGACCTTTTTCGCCATCAAGCGCCTTATTGGCCGCACTTTCGAAGATCCGATGACCAAGAAGGACATCGGTCTCGTTCCCTATCAGATCGTGAGGGGGGGCAATGGCGACGCCTGGGTGGCCGCCGCCGGCAAACAATATTCGCCTTCGCAGATCTCGGCTTTCATCCTCCAAAAGATGAAAGAAACCGCCGAAGCCCACCTTGGCGCACCCGTCACTCAGGCGGTTATCACCGTGCCGGCTTATTTTAACGACGCCCAGCGCCAGGCCACCAAGGACGCAGGCAAGATCGCCGGTCTGGAAGTGCTGCGCATCATAAATGAGCCCACGGCGGCGGCGCTCGCCTACGGCCTCGACAAGAAGCATAGCGGAACCATCGCTGTTTACGATCTTGGTGGCGGCACTTTCGACGTGTCGATCCTGGAGATCGGCGACGGCGTGTTCGAGGTGAAGTCCACCAATGGCGATACGTTCCTTGGCGGCGAAGACTTCGACAATCGCGTCGTGGAATATCTCGCGGCGGAATTCAAGAAAGAGCAGGGCATCGACCTCACCAAGGACAAGCTTGCTCTGCAGCGCCTCAAAGAAGCAGCGGAAAAGGCCAAGATCGAATTATCTTCGGCGACGCAGACCGAGATCAACCTGCCTTACATCACGGCGGACGCCACGGGCCCGAAGCATCTGACCCTGAAGCTGACGCGCGCGAAATTCGAGGCTCTGGTCGATGATCTGATCCAGCGCACCATCGAGCCCTGCCGCAAGGCTCTCAAGGACGCCAGCATGTCGGCGGGCGAGATCGGCGAGGTGGTTCTCGTGGGCGGCATGACGCGCATGCCCAAGGTGCAGGAGATCGTCAAGCAGTTCTTCGGCAAGGAGCCTCATAAAGGCGTCAACCCGGACGAAGTGGTGGCGATCGGCGCGGCCGTGCAGGCCGGCGTGCTTCAAGGCGACGTGAAGGACGTGCTGCTGCTAGACGTGACCCCGCTATCGCTCGGCATTGAAACGCTCGGCGGCGTGTTCACGCGGCTCATCGACCGCAACACGACCATCCCGACCAAGAAGAGCCAGATCTTCTCCACCGCCGAGGACAACCAGACCGCTGTCACCATCAATGTGTTCCAGGGAGAACGCGAGATGGCGCAAGATAACAAGAGCCTCGGACGCTTCGACCTCGCCGGCATTCCGCCGGCTCCGCGCGGCGTGCCGCAGATCGAGGTGACCTTCGATATCGACGCCAATGGCATTGTCAATGTGACGGCGAAGGACAAGGCCACCAACAAGGAGCAGCAGATCCGCATCCAGGCCTCTGGGGGCCTGACTGACGCGGACATCGACAAGATGGTCAAGGACGCCGAGGCGCACGCCGCCGAGGATAAGGTGCGCCGCGAACTGGTCGACGCCAAGAATCACGGCGAGGCCAGCGTGCACAGCGCGCAAAAGTCCGTCGCGGAATTTGGCGACAAGGTCTCCGCCGCCGACAAGAGCGTCATCGAGGAGGCTATCGCCTCGCTGAAGACAGCTCTTGAAGGCGATAATGCGGAGCACATCAAGGCCAAGACCAATGAACTGGCGCAGGCCTCGATGAAGCTCGGCGAGGCCGTGTATAAAACCCAGCAGGCCGAAGGCGCGGCCCCCGGCGGCGGAGCCCATGAAGCCGGCAAGGACGATGTGATCGACGCGGACTTCAAGGAAGTCGGCGGCGACGATCACAAGAAGTAAGGTTTGAGACAGCGCACGACCGGCGGAGGGAGAAGCGATTCTTCCTCCGCTTTTCGTTGAAGGTATAGCTACGTTCGATCGCGCTGGTCGCCTGTTGCTAAAGTCCTGTCAACGCTAGCAATTTAACGTCTGCCTCAAGGTTGATCTCGACGTCCTCCGCATCAATGCTTACATCAGTCCGCGAACTAGTGTATCGCCTGCCTTCAACGCGGCACGCGGGAAGCGGAGCCGGCGATCAAACTCTCTGACGGACTGACAGCGTCTGACATGGCCAAGCGCGACTTTTACGAAATTCTCGGCGTCAGCCGGACCGCGACTGAAGTCGAGATGAAAATCGCCTTCCGCAAGTCGGCCATGGAATGCCATCCCGACCGCAATCCCGGCGACAAGGCGGCCGAAGCGCAGTTCAAGGAACTGAATGAGGCCTATCAGGCGCTGTCCGATCCGCAAAAGCGCGCCGCCTATGATCGTTTCGGCCATGCCGCCTTTGAGCAGGGCGGCGCCGGCGGCGGCTTCGCCAGCGACGGCTTTTCCACCTCTATGGCCGATATTTTCGAGGATCTTTTCGGCGATGTAATGGGTCGGCGCGGTGGACGCTCCAGCGCCAATGGCCGCGAGCGCGGTTCCGATCTGCGCTACAACATGGAGATCACGCTGGAAGAAGCCTACTCCGGCAAGGCGGCGACGCTCAAGCTGCCGACCTCCGCCACCTGCGAAGCCTGTGGTGGCGCCGGAGCCAAAAAAGGCTCCAAACCCAAGACCTGTTCCACCTGCGCCGGTCACGGCAGAGTTCGCGCTCAGCAGGGTTTCTTCGCCATCGAGCGGACCTGCCCGACCTGTCAGGGGCGCGGCGAAATCATCGACAACCCCTGTCCCGCCTGCGCCGGCTCTGGCCGGAAGACCCTGGAGCGCACGCTTTCCGTCAACGTGCCGGCGGGCGTCGAGGACGGCACTCGCATTCGTCTTGCGGGTGAGGGAGAGGCGGGGCTTCGCGGCGGCCCGCCTGGAGATCTCTATATTTTCCTGTCGGTCAAGCCGCATGCGTTTTTCCAGCGCGACGGAGCCGACCTTTACTGCCGTGTGCCGATCTCAATGGTCCGCGCCGCCATTGGCGGCGAAATCACGGTCCATGCCATTGACGGGTCGGAGTGCAAGCTGAAGGTGCCGGAAGGCACACAGTCCGGCCGGCAATTGAAGATCAAAGCCAAAGGCATGCCGGTGCTGCGCGGACGCGATCTCGGCGATCTCCATGTGCAGATCAGCGTCGAGACGCCGCAAAATCTCACCAAGCGCCAGCGCGAATTGCTGAACGAATTTGAGCAGGAGTCTTCCCACCACACCCATCCGGAAGCCACCGGCTTCTTTTCGAGGATGAAAGAGCTGTTCGGGAAATAGCGGCGCGATTGACGACGGCTGGAGAAGGGCTAGGAAGAAGCGGGGGCTTCGCGCGCGGGGCCGCCCCTTAGCGGTCCTCCTTATGTTTGTGGGGAGGATTTTGTATGGGCAGACATCTGCGAACCTAAAAGGCGATCCATCCGTGCCGCACCGCCAGCAGTCCAAAAAAACCACATTTGCAGACAGTGCGCGGTTCTTGCGCCAGATGTTCGAAAATCCCCACATTGTGGGGGCCGTGTCGCCCTCCGGGCCTGCTTTGGCCAAAGCCATGGCTGGCTTTGTCGATCTCTCGCGCGAAGGGCCGATTATCGAACTGGGCCCCGGCACCGGCCCTGTGACCCGGGCCCTGTTGGCGCGAGGTATTCCGCTGGAGCGGTTGCTGCTGGTGGAATATGAGACAAAATTCTGCCATTTGCTCGCCGAGCGTTACCCCGGCGTCAAAATCGTGCAGGGGGACGCCTATAGCCTCAAGAACACGCTTCAAGGGCATGTCAACGGGCAGATCGCCACCGTCGTCTCCAGCCTGCCGCTGCTGATCCGTCCCGAGCATGATCGCATCGAGCTGTTGCACCAGGCCTTTGACCTCATGGGACCGGACGGGCTTTTCATCCAGTTTACCTACGGGCTGACGATTTCGCCGATGCCGATCCATGCGCATGGCGTTGGCGGGGCCTATGTCGGCAAGGGTTCAGCGCCCGTGCTGCTGAATCTGCCCCCGGCGCGCGTGTGGCGCTATCGCCGCGCGGGTCACGCCAATGGACCGGGCCGGTGAATGCGATGAGCGAACAGGCCGCCACGCGCGAAATTCTGATCGTCGCTCTCGATCTTGAGAGCGTCGAGGCGGCGCGAGGTCTGATCGCAACTCTGGGCGACTCCGTGTCTTTCTATAAGATCGGGATGGAGCTTGCCTATGCCGGCGGGCTTGACCTGGCCATAGAATTGAAGCGCGCCGGCAAGCGCGTCTTTCTCGATTTGAAACTGCATGACATCGGCGCGACGGTCGAGCGCGCCACCCGGCAAATCGCGCGGCTTGGCGTGGATTTTTTGACCATCCACGCCTTTCCGCAGACGATGCGGGCGGCCCGCGCAGGCGCAGGCGACAGCGATTTGCGCTTGCTCGCCGTCACCGTAATGACGTCCTACGACGACGCCGATCTGCAGGAGGCGGGCTATGCGCTTGGCGTGACAGAGCTCGTCACGCAACGGGCCGTCCAGGCCCGCACTGTCGGAATCGACGGGCTTATTCTTTCGCCTCTGGAACTGCCGCCGATCCGGGCGCTGGTCGGACCCGAGATGCTGCTCGTGACGCCCGGCGTTCGACCCTCGGGCGCGGACGCTGGCGATCAGAAGCGCATCATGACGCCGGGGCAGGCGATATTAGCCGGGGCCGATCATCTGGTGGTCGGGCGCCCGATCACCCGCGCGCCGGACCCAAGGGCGGCGGCGGAGCGGATCGTCGCGGAGATTGCGAGCGCGCGGCAGGCAATTCACAGAAAACCGTAATCGCGCAGCGCTTTTTCCAACTGCGAAGGATTTTCAAAACGCACCGCCGTTAGCCCGAGGCTCTGCGCGGCCAACACATTGTCCGGGTTGTCGTCAATGAACAGGCAATCGGCCGCCCTCAGATCAAACCGCTCCAGCATGAGACGAAAGATCGCCGGATCGGGTTTGATGAGCTTCTCCTCGCCCGAAACAAGAACGCCGCGAAACCGCTCGAAAAAATCATAGCGCAGGCGCGTGTCATGGAATTTCTCCGCCGAAAAATTCGTGAGCGCATAGAGTGGCGCACCCTGTTCATGCAATATTTCCAACAGGCGCACGGAACCCTCGATCGCGCCATTCAAGGTTTCCTGCCAGCGGGCGTCAAAGGCGCGGATTTGCGGCGCGTAATCCGGAAAGAGCCGCGTCTGCTCGGCTACGGCTTCAGCGACAGGCTTTCCGCGATCCAGCTCCCGCACCCAATCCTGCGTGCAGACATGGTCGAGAAACCACTCCATTTCTTCTTCACGCGCGAAGATTTTCGAATAGAGATAGCGCGGATTCCAGTCGAGCAGCACATTGCCAATGTCGAAAACAATCGTTGAGACGCGGGTATGGGTCATTTGGCGCCGTATCGCTCGTGTAGCGGGAATTTGCGCAAGCGGCGCCAGGCGCCTAAAGATGCGGGCGTTTCCCCTTACCGCTTGTGCCGCGGAGCAGCCGACTTATGCGTATCGCCAGCTGGAACGTCAATTCGGTGCGCCAGAGATTGGCGCCCTTGCTCGCCTATCTGCGCGATGTCGCCCCCGACGTGCTTTGCCTGCAGGAACTCAAATGCGAGGACTCGGCTTTTCCACGTCAGGAGATCGAGGACGCGGGCTACAACGTCCAGACATTCGGCCAAAAGACCTTCAACGGCGTCGCCTTGCTCTCACAAACCCCGCTCGACGATGTTACGCGCGGACTGCCGGGCTTCGAGGACGCGCAGTCGCGTTACATCGAGGGGGTGGTCGGCGATGGCGCGGGCGGGATTTATCGCGTCGCCTCGATCTATCTGCCCAACGGCAACCCGCCGACGAGCGACAAATATCCCTATAAGCTCGCTTTCATGGACGCGCTGGCCAGGCATGGTCGCGAACTTCTCGCAAGTGAGGAGCGGGTGGTTCTCGCCGGGGACTATAATGTCATTCCGGCTGCGAAAGACGTCTATGATCCGGAAGCCTGGGCCGCAGACGCGCTGTTCCTGCCGCAAAGCCGGGCCAAGTTCCGTGAACTTCTCAATGTTGGCTATACGGAGGCTTTACGTTCCGTCACCGACGCGGCCGGGCAATACACCTTTTGGGATTATCAGGCGGGCGCCTGGCAAAAGAACAACGGTCTGCGCATAGACCATCTCCTGCTCTCGCCGCAAGCGGCGGACCGATTGAAAGCCGTCGAGATCGACAAAACGCTCAGGGCTGGAGAGAAGCCGTCCGATCACGTGCCGATCCGCGCGGAGTTTATCTGAATTCCTGCTCGGCTGTCGGAAGCGGCGGCAACTGCGCGCGAAAAGGGTGGTCGGGCCAGCAGGGCTTTGCGCCGAGGGTCGAAGCTGGATCTGACGTAGCGCGCAACAGGCCGGCGGGCGCAGCGTCGAGTGGGGCGATGTAACTCCCCTGCACTCCTCTCGCGTCCAGCTGTAGCGAAGCCGTGAGCAGATTGCAGCCGCTGATGGCGAAGCTTTTTTCCAAGGCGACGTTTTTGACCTCCAGCCCCGGCGTGAACGCTCCAAGCGAGACAATCCAGAAGACCGCTTTTTTAGGCCATATTTCGTCTGGTCGGAGCTTCAAGGCGACGTCGGCGAAAACAAACGCTAGAATGAACAGTGGGGGAATTGACGCGCGCATCTCGAGATCGTTGAGGGGCCCAAAATTAAAGAAAGGCAAGATAAGCAAAATTGCGATCGATGCGATCAGCAGGCCACGCACTGAAGGCTCGACGCGATCCCAGAGCCAGATCAGAAAAAATGCACTGGGGAGTTCGATGAAGATGAAGGCTGCATAAAGGCCAGGGCTTAGCGTTGTCGTTCCGTGCGAGAGAGAAGCCGCACCAATCGTTAGGTAATACACGACAGGGAGAAAAGCTGCGGCGGCGATGACGCCCAGCCAAAGGCGTTTCGATGCGAAAAGCCGCTCGCGTACGCGCCACGCGAGCAACGGCATATAGACAAGCCCGGGCAGGACGGCCAAGGGCGACCATATCAGCAGGGCGGCGAAAAGCGAGCCCAATATGGCGAGATCGACCTCCTCTTTCAGAGCGAGCAAACAAAGCGTCGCGAAAAAGAAACCCGGCAGCGCGTGGTTTGGCGCCCAGAACAACTGGGTGACGTGACTCGAATATTTCCACAATTCGAGATCAGGCCTTACGGCGCCTGGAGAGCGCAGGAACTGGTCGTAAAGCGCGGGCAATATGTCCAACCCGCTGAAAACGACCATCAGAAGAACCAGCCGCCAGCCGCCGGCCAGTGAACCGACGACATAGAGAATAATGCCACAAAGCAGCGCGTTCTGGGCAAGCAGCGCAAGATGCGCGCCTTGCACGCCGAAGATTTTTCCCACAATCGCAGGCAAAAGATACATGCCCACGGGTGCGCGCAGAAAATACTCAACGCCATGGTAGCGATAATAAACCGGCGCTTCGCGCAGGGTCAGATCGCCCAGCACTGCATCGCGAATCATCCAGTCCGAGTTGGGGTACAAGAGATGCGTCTCGCCGCCCAGCAGCAGGAGCGCGATCGCAAGAGCGAGGCAGAACGTCAGAAAACGCCAATTGATGGGCGCGTCGAGGAAGGGAGCTCTGGCCGGCGATGCGCGCTGACAAACGAGAAAGGCTGACGCCGCGACGCCGAACGCGATGACAAGCGCTGGAACCCATTGCAGACTGACTGCGAAAACCAGATTGGACCCAATGAAGAGCAGTGCGGCGAACACGACTGGCCAACAATTCATTGAGCGCGAACTCTTTTGGAGGGCGGGTATAGCGCCGGTTGGGGCGAATGAGCGAGATGTAATGGGAAATGGCAAATATTTCCTTTTACGGTAACGATGCCGAACGCTGTCCTTGGAGGGGGAAAACCGATAAATTCGCTTCTGTACCGGGAGTGACAGGCTACGCGTTCCGGCGGTTGGACGAAGAATCGGGCGGCGATCGTTGAGATTCGCTCCGGTCGCTTGCTTTTTCACCTCTTCCCGGCCTATAAGCCCGCCTCTAGACCGCCCGGCCAGTGATGGGCTGCCGGGGCGGTTTTTTTCGCTCATGCGAATGCTCGCCAAATGTCTCCGTCAGGAGACGGCGCGCAAAAAAACTAACGGGCCTAAGGCCCAGGAGAGCAAAATGCCCAAGTTGAAAACCAAATCCGGCGCGAAAAAGCGCTTCAAGATCACCGGCACCGGCAAGGTGGTCTACGCCCAGAAGGGCAAGCGCCACGGCATGATCAAACGCACGAACAAGCAGATCAGAAATCTGCGGGGGACGTCCATTCTGTTCAAGACAGATGGCGATAATATCAAGAAGTATTTCCTGCCCAACGGCTGATCCCCCTGCGCTAAGCGACCAATCGCTCAAGATTTCTGAAGGAGTTTCGTCATGGCTCGCGTCAAACGGGGCGTTACGTCCCACGCCAAGCACAAAAAGACCCTGAAGGCCGCCAAAGGCTTTTACGGCCGCCGCAAGAACACCATTCGCGCCGCCAAGGCCGCGGTCGATCGCTCGATGCAATATGCCACGCGCGACCGCAAGGCCAAGAAGCGCACCATCCGTTCGCTCTGGATTCAGCGTCTGAACGGCGCTGTTCGTGAGTTTGGCCTCACCTACAGCCGGTTCATCGACGGATTGAACAAGGCTGGCGTCACGCTTGACCGCAAGGTTCTCTCGGACCTCGCCATCAACCAACCCGAGGCGTTCGCCGCAATCGTGGCGCAGGCCAAGGCCGCGCTGCCGGCCGCCGCCTGATCCAAAGCTTTCGCTACAAAATAAAAACCCGCCGTGACCTGGCGGGTTTTTTCGATTTGGTCTGCCTGTAACGCGGGATCTATTGCGTCGGCAGCGCGCCGCGCACGCCGACATGCGGATTCTTCTGTGTTACGGCGCGCCAGATCAACACGGCGAAAAACTGCATGCACAGCGCATAACGCAGCCCGAGGCGCCGCGGGTCGCCGGCGAGGCGCCAGAGCCATTCCAGCTTCATCTGCTGAATGTATCTTGGAGCCCGGACCATGTGTCCGGAAATAAAGTCGAGCGCGGCGCCCACGCAAAGGAAGCCCACCTCGGGACAATGGCGATGCAAGGCGTCGGCAAGCAGTTCCTGCTTGGGCGCGCCGAGCGAGATGATGCAAAGCCGCGCGCCTGACTCCCTGATGGATTGCGCGAAGGCCTTGGCGGCTTCCTCGATGTAACTAGCATTGAGCAGGGGCGTGTCCGCGCCGACGATCTGAAGTCCCTCGTAACGCTGGCGCAAGATGTCGAGCGCGACGACCTGTGACTCGCGGCTCGGCCCGATAAAAAACATCGGGAGCGCTTCCCTGGCGGCGCGGGCGCAGAGCGGCTCGACGAGATCGGCGCCGGTAGTGCGTTCCACGTAGCGGCCTTGCTGGCGTAGCAGCCAGACAACCGGCCAGCCATCGGCGGTCACGAAGTCGGCGCGCTGATAGGCCGCAAAAAAGCGGCGATCGACTCTCAGCTTCACCAGATGGTCGAGATTGATGGTGAACAGCGTATAACCTCTACGTGCTTTTGCACGGTTAACCATCGCGTCCAGTGCGGAGTCGATGTTGTCGATGTTCACTGCGACGTCCTGAAGCATCGGAAGTTCGTCGCGATAAATCCGGGTCGGAATGGAAGTCATGGTGTTCACCTTTGGCGCCGAAAACGCGCGATGAGATCGCGCGACGCCAGGCGATTGAATGCGGCGTTACTCGCGAGAATCGCTGGGCGTTTGGCTTTCGGCAGCAAGCGATGAGCCATTGCCGAATAGTGAACGGGGACGCCGGGAATTTGCGGCTGAATTGATAAGAAATCGAGTTAATATCCGTTAACTTGTTGCGTTTTACCTTCGCGAAATCCGCGCAAAATATAGAGTTAACTTTCTCTGTATTAAGTCGACGGCTATTGCTGTGCGCGAGTTCTTCGAGTGCTGAAAAAGAATGCGATGAGCGTTGCGGCATGACCGCCTGTCGCAAAATCGGAAGGAAACAGTTTCAGTTTGAAACAGCGGATGCTTCTCGCCGGCCCAAAACACGACGGCCGGGAACGCAGGAAAAAAACACGGGAATGGGGCGGTAGAGCTGAGTCTGCGAGACGTCGGCAGTAATTTGTATAAACATGTCTGATATTGCCTGGAGGGATGAGACCGACACAAAATCCCTGTGTTCGCCAAGCGTCCGACCGGACGCCGCGGGTCGCCATGAGACACGAGTTGCGCGGATGACTGATCACACGGGAAAACTATTACGCAACACGCTGCTGTATTTTCCCGCGCAATTTGTTCCTCCCGCGGTGCAATTCGCAACCACGGTCGTCTGGACCTACCTGCTTGATCCCGTGACTTTCGGCGTCGTCACATTTGTGATCGCTGCGCAGGAAATAGCGGCCTGTATCGGCGTTTCGGCCTGGTCGCTCTATGTGCTGAGATACCGCACGCGCTTCGCCGATCAGGATGAAGAACGTTTCCGCTTGATGGACAATCGCATGGCGCTCTACGCCGGCATTGTGCAAGTCGTGCTCTCCGTGCCGATCCTGTTGACGCTCGGCGTTCCATGGGAGGCGCCGATCTTCCTGGCGACGACGGCGTATCTGACGACCCGCACGCTGCTGATGCATTATGGCGAATGGGCCCGGGCGGAACATCGCATAGCCGCCTATACGACGGCTCAACTCATCGGCGCGGGGGCAGGCTCAGGGCTGTCGATCATCGCTGTTTTGTTATTCGGACCGCTGCCGGCAATTGCTCTGGGAGCGCAGGCGCTGGGGCAACTCGTGGCGCTGGCCATCCTTTTCAAACAGACGGGGTTGCGCTTTCGCATCGGGAAATTTGACGCGGCGATATTCTCGGAGGTGAGCCGCTACGGCGTTCCGCTCATCGTCGGCGGCGTGCTCGGCTGGAGCGCCAGCAATGCGATACGCGTGCTGGTGCAATATGCCGAAGGACCTGTCGCTCTCGGCCTGATGTCCGTCGGCTGGGGACTAGGGCAGAGGATCGCGAGCGTTCTCGCAATGCTGCTAACGGCGGCGGCCTATCCATTGGCGGTCAGCAATCTAGAGCGTGGGGACCGACATGGCGCGCTTGGCCAAGTTTCGCTCAACGGCGTGTTCCTGCTGGCCATTCTGACGCCGGCCCTCGCGGGAGTGAGCTTGTTGTCGCGGCCGTTGGTGAATTTGCTGATCGCGGAAAGCTTTCGCGCCACGACCATCGCGATTTTGCCGATCGCAATGTTCGCGGCGGCGCTGCGGTCCTTGCGCATTCATACCAGCGATCAGACGATGCTGCTTCTGGAGCGCACGGATGTCTCGATGCACATTGCAATCTTTGAAACTGTGTTGAGCATCGCGTTCTGCGCCATCGGCCTGCATCTGGCTGGAGTCTATGGAGCGGCGCTCGGCATGCTGCTTGGAACGACTCTCACCTGCATTGCCGGTTTTGCATATTCCTTCGCGCTGCTCGGACTCCCCAAGCCTGCCTCGGGCACGCTCCTGCGCATCTTTCTCGCTACTGGAGCAATGAGTTCTCGCGGTGCACGCTCTGCCGGAGCCACCCACGTTGGCGGCGTTGACGCTGACCATATTAGCGGGCGTTGTTGTCTATGCCAGCGTGATCCTTCTCGCCTTTCCCGCCTGTCGCGATGTTTTGAGCCGACAGGTGAGGCGTTTGTCGGGAGCGTTTGCGTGACTCCTTCAGCAGCGGCGGCGCCCGTGGCGGACGCAGGGACCCAGCAAGGGGCAGTCATCGCCTTCTTCCATCAGAACGACGTCTTTGGTCGTCAGGGCGGGATTGAACGCTATCTCGCCACTCTCTCGACTTGCGCCGGCAGCGTGGCGCTGGTTGGTCCGCCTTTGACCCAGCGCTTCGAGAATCACTTCGCCGTCCGCGAGAGGGGACCATCCGGCGCGCCGCAATGGCTGCGCTTTCTCGCTGGCGTGCTTTTGCAACGCCGGGAAATCCGGGAGTTCCTATGCGAAAAGCATGTGGGGGTTTTGGAGTTCAGCCGGCCGGAATATCTGCTCGCGGCATGGCTGTTCGAAGGCAAGCGCGTCGTAACCATTCATGGCACTGGCCCCAACGCCGGCAATCGCGTGCATTACCTTATCCATCATCTCTGCTGCCTGCTGCTTCCTTTCCTTGCGGACAGGGTGCAGGTCGTCGGCCGCGATCCCAGCGGGCTGCCGAGAATCCTGCGTCCGATGCTCGCCAAGCGTATCTCCTATGTCGACGCCTGGCACGATGACCGCTTCTCTCCCTCTCCACTGCCCCCTGTGCAAAATGCTCCGCTGCGGGTTTTCTATGCAGGGAGGATCGCGGCGCAGAAAAACCCCGAGCTTTTGTTCTCAATCATTCGGGAGGCGGCGCGGACCGCTCCGGCGTCGTTCGAATTTATTTATTTCGGCTCCGACTATGAGGCGTTCGTCGGCGCTGGACTCGCCCATCTGGTGCAAAACGCGGGATTTTTGGGGCCCGCCGCGCTGGCTCAGGCGATCGCCGCCTGCCATGTCGGTCTGCTCTGCTCAGGTTTTGGCGAAGGTTCTCCCTTTATCGTAGTCGAAGCTCTGGCCTGCGGGCGACCATTCTTGCTGCCTCCACTGCCGACGCTCGTCGACGCCTATGCGGGTTTCGCCGGCGTTCACATCGTCGGTCAATATCGGACCGAGGCGTTTTTGGATGAACTGGCAAAGATTCGCGAGGACATGCGCAAGGGGCGCGTCGATGCTTTTGAGATTGCAGCCGACGTAACCGGCCGCTCACAATCCCGGGCGGCGCCCGCTTTGTTGCGCGAACTAGCTCGTCTCGCCGAATGAAGACGAAGACGACACTTTCCACGCTTCAACCTGGAACCAACAGATGTTGATCTTCGATCTTGTTCTCGCGACGCGCCGGTCGGCGATGACAGGGGTCGAGCGATATGGCGTTCATCTTTTCAACGCCGTCCGCGCCATCGCGCCGGGCACGATCGCCTTCGTTCGCGACGTCCAGGGTTTTGAAGATAAGCGCGGCCTCATCGAGGTTCCTGACATTTATCGAAGCTGGTTGACGCTTCCGTTGGAAATCCGTCGCCGCGGTCTTACCCCCGAGGCGGTTATTTTTCCGACAGCGCCGGCCAGTCCTTTGTTCCGACCGACGAGCATGCGGCTATGCCGTATCATCCATGACGTCTTTCCCTGGACCAGAGCGCAAGCGATGCCGCTGAAGGGCCGCCTGCTTTACCGGGACGTCGAGACCTTCATGGCCGCTCGCTATGATTTGCTTTGTGGAACCACTGAACAGGTCGCCAGCGAATTACGCGCGCAACTTGGGCGGCCGGACACAGATTTTGTCGGCAACGCGCCGGGTCTCGACCTTGACGCCACGCAAGAGGCGCCGTTGCGGGGCTTGCCGCACAAATTCGTTCTCGCTGTCGGCACCGTCGAACCGCGCAAGAACTATGAGCGGTTGCTCGAACTTGTGGAAAGCGACGACGCCGGCGCTTTGCCCGTTGTCCTCGTAGGTCGCCCGGGCTGGGGCGATATCGTAGCGCGAGTCGAAGGCGTCGCCAAAAGCAGGCCGGAAAGACTGATCTGGCTGCGCGACCTTACGTTAGACGGCGCCCTGCTGTGGCTTTACCGTCGCGCGGACAGCTTTTTGTCCCTGTCAAAGGCCGAGGGGTTCAACATGCCTTTGGTCGAGAGCGCGATGTGCGGCCGTCCCGTATTGTGCAGCGACTTGCCGATTCATCGCGCGGTCGCGCCGCCATGGGCTCAGTTCGCCAATATTGCTGCTTCCGCAAGCGAGCTATGGCCGCGCATTGGCGCCGCGCCGCCGCCGGAAACAAAGGCGCTGGAGGAATATCGTCGGCGGTACAGTTGGAGCAATGTCGCCGCGCGCCTGCTTCACTTGCTTGAGCAAGCTCCGTAAAAACCAGCCGCCGGTGAGAGCGGCGCATAAGATGGATCGTCCCGCTTCGATGCCAAGTCCGAACAGAAATAGAACATTGCTCTTTTATGTTCACGCCATGGCGGGCGGAGGCGCCGAGTTGGTCACGGCCCGCCTTGCGTCGGGTTACGCCGCGCGCGGCGATCGTGTTCTGCTTGTCGTAGACCAGCAAGCGCAGGAATGGATCCGCAGCGTCGGCGACGAGGTGGAGATGGTTGTCCTGCCGAGGGGCCATCTGCGCAGCACGATCGCGCTCGCTTCCCTGTTGTCACGTACGACCCCGGACGCCAGCATATCCGCGCTCAGCGCCACAAACCTCAAGCATGTGGTTGCGGCGGTTCTGGCGGGCCGGCGCCGCCGCGCTATCATCACCTATCATGGCTTCGCGGAGAACGAACCAAAGAAGCTCAGCAGCATAGGTTTCTGGCTGACGCCAGTCTTGTCGCGGGTCGCGGCGGCAAGCGTCGTTGTCTCCAACGCCTTGAAGCAAGACCTGATCCAGCGTTTCAACGCCGCTCCGGACCGTCTCAGGACAATCTATAATCCTGCCTCCCCAGAGAGGACGCAGCCGCCGGTCAGCGCAGAAGCTCTGGCGGCCCGCGAACCGATCGTGGTCGCGGTCGGTCGGCTTGTAGCCGACAAGGGTTTTAGGTTTCTGGTGCGGGCCTTTGCGCTTGTGAATTATCCGCAGGCGAAACTGGTCATGCTGGGCAAAGGCCCGGACCTCGAAATGTTACGGGCGGAAGCGGAGCGCCTTGGCGTCGCCGAGCGGATCGAATTCGCCGGATATGTCTCCGACCCCGGCGCCTATCTTTCGCGGGCGCGCTGTTTTGTTTCGCCATCCTATTTTGAATCGTTCGGCCTCGCGATCGTCGAGGCGCTCGACTTCGGCGTGGCTGTCGTCGCTACGGACAGTGGCGGCCCACGAGAAATCTTGATCTCCTCCGCCATTGGACGCCTGGTTCCGGTCGGCGACGAGGAGGCTATGGCGGCCGCGATTTCAGATAGTCTTGCAAATCCCGGAGAGCCTTCGCCGCGCCAGAAGCGCTCGGCGGAATTCACCCTTGACGCCGCGTTGGAGGCTTACGACAGATTATTCGATGAAATTGCGATCGCCGCGGACAGATGACTGATCGGTCGTCTCGGCGTTGAACATAAACAGAAGAAGCAGCGCAAACTGGAGAAACATCGTTGTTTTCGATGCAAGGCCGATCGCCGAACTGATCACCACGATAAAAAAGAGAAACAGGAAGGCCGCGCCCTTGCGCGACCGTCTCCAGAACTCCCAGAAAAGCGCACACAGCCCGACAACAAAAAACAAGGTCATCAGTGCGCCGTACTGAAACAGCAGCGCAATCCAGGTGTTTTCGATGCCGACGCCGATGCCCAGCGTTCTTTGCGTGGAGGAAACCGCCTCGGGATCTGGCCCCAGCATGAGATCCGTGAAGTCGAAGGCGTCGAACATCTTTATCATGATGATCCGCGCCTCGGCCGATCCATTGTCGTCGATGAAGCGACCGATCAAATCGTCGAACAAACCCGCAGAAACCGCATAGGCGAGCGCGATTACTACTGCTGGAGAGATTAAAATTACCGCCAGCACGCGCCGGGCGTCGAAGCGCCTGCCGAGCAGCAACAGGGCGAAGTCTTTCAGAAGGCCCCCGCCCATGATGACCGAGGACATTAAAAGGGAGGTTCTGCCGCCAAAGGCCGCAAGTCCAAGGATTTGCAGGCCAATGAGTAGCGTCCGCGTTAATGGCTTCAGCGCCGCGTCGGCGCCAAGGTAGAGGCACAGAACGTAAGCGCCCGTTGTGCCGGCATTCAAAAGCGGGTGTCCCAACAAGGCGGTGGAGCGATAATCGCCCGTCACTTCTTCTCCGGAAATCACGTAAGGGAATAGCCTGTAGTGGGTGAGGAATTCGAATACGCCGAGTGCGGCGTTGACGAAGAGCAGCACGTGAAGGAAGACGCGCAAAAAGTCGCGCATCTCGAAAGTCAGGTCGTCGTGCATGAGCAACGCAACGACGGCGAGAAGAAAGGTTTCGATCAAGGCGGTGATCGGCAAGTGCTGCACAAGGACCGCGTAGGCGATCAGCAGCAGCCAGATCGCCACAAAAAGCGCCGCGCCCGGAAACCGGGCGGGAAGGTTCTTGAGATAGGCCCAAGGCCTTCGCTCGCCTAGAACATGGAGAAAGAAGGCGACGGCCGCTATGAAAGTCGCGGGATGCAGCTTCTGCCAGAAGGCGCCGCCAACGGAGTCGTAATTGACGCCCAACGCTCCGAGCGCCATGGGCGACACGGAAAAAACGATCATCACGGAAACTACGAGCAGCGCAGAGCTCCAACGCCGTGCGTCGGCGAAACTGCGCAGCGGTATTGCGGCGACGTTCATGCGCGCATCCGCGCAAAGGGCGCAGCGCGTGGCCCTGCAGGAATATTCGGCTTTTCAGCGGCTTCGCTGCCAAACAACAGGCAGGCGTTGCGTTCACCGCGCTCATCACGCTCGATCATTGTGACTGCGTCGATTTCCTCCGCCGGCGGGAGCCCCTGACCCGCCTCGGTCAGAACGCCGCAATCCAGGATGACGAGGTCGAATTTGGATTTGAAATAGCGCTCCCTGGGCCAGTCTTGCTTCAGGGCGTCAAGTTGCGAGAGCAGGATCTCGCCTGTTCCAGCGTGCTCGCGACGATAGAGAAACAAGGGGCGATCGAAACCAAATCTTTTTTTGACGGGCGCAAGTTTGGGCAGCAACGTGGCGAAAGTCGGATGTTGTGGGTTGCAATCCATCAGTAACACGCGATCTCCCTGGGAGCAGGCCAGCAGCGCCAGCGAAAGCGCTGTAGTGGAAACGCCGACACCCTTCACATTCGCCGCAATAGCAACCACCGGAGCAGTTCTTAGAATGGGAACGGTCCACAAGCTGTCATAAAGATCCATGATCGCTAGGCGATACGGGGTCCCTGGCGACTCCATGATTTTGCGGGCGCGCAAGATCAGGCCGGCGTCACCGGAATGGATACGGCCGACCGTAACGTGGCGCGCGTCAAAAGTCGGAAGCGGGACGACGATTGGAGTGGCCTCCTCATCGGCGCGCCAGCGGTTCTCTGCAGACGGCTGCGCATCTGTCGCTCCCATGCGTTCCTCGGGAAAGCCCTTCGCTTGTCTGGACGCAGCCGCTTCCGCAGGCTGTGCTGAAGGCGCGACCGCCCTTACGCGTTTGCGCTCTAAAAACTCAAGCACCAGCGCCCCCGCGATCCACAGATTTAGTCCGGCGGCGAATGCGATGATCAGAGCCGGAAGCGTCCTTGGGCTGACCTTGGTCTTTTGAGCGATAGGTTGGTCGATCATTACGCCATTGGGCGACGAGACGACCTCGCGATGGACATTTTCTCGAGCCGCCAGAGCTTTTTCATAACGATCCCGAACGGCGGCGGCCTGACGCTCCAGTTCATTCAGCTCGAGACGGCGGCTCCCGCTATCGTTGATCGACTTTTGCAGATCGGCGACAAATTGTTCCGCAGCGCGTTCCGTGCTGCGCGCGGCTTTCAGATCATGGTCCTGCGCGACGGAAATGCGACGCATTTCCGCGGTGATTTGAGTGCGCAGAGAAGCCATCTGCGCCTTGATGATGACGTAGGAGGGGTGACGTGGACCAAGCGTTGACTCGGCATAGGCGGCGTCGCGCGACAACGCAGCGTAATCCCCGCGCAGCTTTTCGATCATCGGCGAATGGATGGCTTCACTTAGCCCTCCAATGGAGCCGCCGTTGCGGATCGCCGCTTGCAGCTGTGCGAATTTCGCCTCCGTTTCCGCTCGCTTGCCGCGCGCCTCGACCAGAGCGGAATTGGCGTCCTTGAGTTGCTGTTCGAGCGAGGTATGGCCATCCGTGATCAAAATGGACTGCGACTTGCGATACTCCTCCACCCGTTGCTCGGCCTGCTCAAGCCGGGTCCGGAAATCCACAATTTTCTTGTCGAGCCACTCGCTTTCCTTATCGGCGATGTCATCGCCCAATTTCGATTGCGTTTCGTAATAGGCGTTAGCCAGCGCGCGCGCCAGACGCTCTGCCTTCTCAGGGCTTGAAGCCTTTACTTCCACATCGATGACATAGCTTTTTTCACTGCGCTTGGTGGTTATGGCTCTCCCCAGCGTTTCAACGATATTGTCGATCGCGTTGTCGGGCTTTGGCGGCGCGATCCCCAGCAGCGCCTTGATCCTCGAGACAAGGCCCAAGGACTGGCCCGGCGCAAATTCCGGGTCGAAACGCAACTGCTGATCGTTGACCGTGCGTCGGAGAACCTCATTCGACGTCAGCAGACGCATCTGGCTCTCGATCAGCCCGGTGTCGGGATTCTGCGCGATCGGCTGCGCATCCACGCCTATTGGCGGACGCTCTCGCGTATCGACGAGAAAGGACATTGAGGCGGCGTAGCGGGCCGGCGTCACCGCGATATAAACGCCGGCGAGCGACATGGTCACTGCAAGGGCAGGCGCGAGCAGGCGCCAACGGCGGGCGACGGCGTTATAGAGGTCGCCGATGTCCATTTCCGTAGCCGCGTCATCAGGCGGAACGGCGATTGCACGCGACCGCGCTGACATCGAGTCGCCGTCGATTTTGGTCAAGGCGTCATATCCGTGCGTTGCCGGTCAAAGTGCTGTCTCGCGAGTTCGAGAAAAATTAACTTCCTATGGTTACGAATTGATTAGCGCGCGGCGGCGCATCGCCCCTCGAACTCGAAAAAGGAGCCTGGAGCGGTGGTTAAGTCACCGCTTTGCACGAGGCAAACTCGCCTCGAACGAGCGGTTTACTAATGGACAAGGCTCTTATTTGGATCAATAACGACGCATGACGCAGCCGAGCATTCTGATCTTTGTTCAATGGTTTGGCCCTTGGCCGGGTTGGATGCGCTGTTTTCTGGAATCCTGCCGCGCGAACGCCAGCGTAGACTGGCTGCTTGTCGGAGACGCGGCCCCGCCTGACGATCTGCCTTCAAATGTCCGCCTGGAGCGGACTAGTTTCGACGACTACCGCGCACTGATTTCCAAACAGCTCGGAATCGCCGTCGAATGGACAGACGTCTACAAGCTTTGCGACCTGAAGCCCGCTCTGGCCGCCATTCATGATGGCGAGGTCGCGGGCTACGACTATTGGGGCTATTGCGACCTGGACGTGATTTTTGGCGACATCCGCCATTTCTATACGCCCGAGGCTTTGGCGCATGACCTCATCACAACGCACGCCCATGTCGTCAGCGGGCATTTTACTCTGCTGCGCAATACGCCGCGCATGGTTGGCGCATTCCGCAAGATTCCGTTCTGGAAGCGTCTTTTGTCGGTCGCCAAGCACAAGAGCTTCGACGAGCAGATTTTCTCCCGGCTGTTCATGCCGTTTCCGCTAAAGCTCAAATGGTGCAGGCTTTTTACGCCCTTCCTCGGCGGCGCTCTTTGCGTGGAGCGTCACTCAACGAATATTCCCCCGCTGGCCTGGATCGACGGGAGCGCCAATTGGCCGCAGAAATGGTTCTGGAACCGCGGCCGACTTACGACCGACCGGTCCGGCGCCCGGCAATTTCTGTATCTGCATTTATCGCATTGGCAGTCGAACCGCTGGACGCAGGAAGCCGTAGCGCCGTGGAGCAAGCTGGATCGGTTGGACGAACTGCCGCCCGGTCGTATCGAGCGGTTCACGATCAGCGCACAGGGCTTCAGGCCGTTGGACGAAGCCGAACTCGCACGGCATCAGGCGGCGGCCTGAGGGCTTTATCGCCGCCAGCGGGCGCCTACGACGTCGATTACTTCAACCCCCGCCGCGCAATTCAACGTATGCGCGCCATGGGCCCTCAGCGCCGGAGGCGGCTTGAGGCGGGCGTGCACGGTCTGGCGAAATTCCTGCACGTCGAGACGATCGACCGAACACAGCGCCAATCCGCCGCCATAGCCGCGCAAGCAGTCCTGCGCTGGCCGCCAGAGCGCGCCATTGCGCATGAACATCGCGCCCGCCGGTCGCGCGGCGCTGGCGTCGATCAGCACGGGATTGGAGGGATGTGCGGTCCAGGGACCGAGCAAACTGTCGGCGTAATAGAGGTGCAAGGCGTCCCAGCTGGAGAGGCCTTCCGCCGCGACCGTCGCGAACAACCAGAGCCTGCCGCCGTGCTCGACGAGGGTGGCGTCGGACGCCCGCAGATCATCGATCAGCACCGCCTCGCGCGTCCAGCCGTTCGGAAAGCGCGTCGCGCGATGAAGCTCTATACGGTTTGCCGCGCATGTTTCGGGGATCATCCAGATCTCGCCGTCGCGGGCGAACACCTGCGGATAAGAGAGGTGCCAGGCCTGCTCCATGACGGGGAGCGGCCCCGAAACCTTACCATCGGCGAGAAGTTCAAAGGCTGTCAGCACGCCTTTCCCGGTGGCGTAAGGATATTCTTCGCAAAAGATAAAGTTGCGCCCTTCATGCGCGAATATGAACGGGTCGGCGAAATATCTGCGCCCGTCGTCAGGCAGATACGTATAGTCCTGCGCGGGCCATGAGAGAGTGTCGGGCATGGCGTCGCCGCCGGCGAGTCGCCGCCAGCCGACCCTGAAATGCTCGCGATGCACCGCCAGCCGCGTCAGGCGGTTCGCTATTTTGTGGGTTAAACTCGTCAAAGCGAATTCTGGAGGGGAAACGCGGCGTGCGTTCGAAATCTTCGCTCGCTCGTCCAGCGAAATCAGCTGTCGTGTCAAGAACTTGCGCACAGCGGCTTCCAGCAGGGAGACGACGCATGCCGCCACCGCGTCAAAACCCGCTGTAAAGAGATCGGGCTTTTCGAGAGCTGGCGTCGCTCTGGCCACGCATTGGGGCGCAGCGCCCGGATTCGTGAGAAGAAGCTCAACTTGCGGCGCGCGCCGTTCCAGCAGCGCATCAACAGCGAAACCCTCCGCCCCCCGGGAATCGTAAAAGGGTTTTAGCGTAGGAATGGAAACGGGGCGTGCCTGTCCGCCGGTCAGGTCTATCGTCAGGTCCGGCGTCTCCCGCGCCTGATCTTGTGGCGGGATCGGCGCCAGGGCCGTCGGATGCTCTGTCGGCAGTCCATAGATGGTTTGTTCCAGCCGCATCAGCAGTTGCAGCCCCGGCGCGGTCGGCGCGCCGGACGTGCAAGCGAAGGCGACCGCATGGCCCTGGCGCCGCAATCGGTTTGCGAGCGCGGCATGCCAGTTACGGTGCGCCCCCGCGCAAATCAACAGCTGAATGTGCAAACATCGACTCTCGCCCATGTCGCGCTTTTACGCGTAGAATCGCGAATGACAAAGAGAAAGGGCGGCGGCGTCCGCTCGCTACTGGCTTTTTGGCGTGAAGATGCTGTGCACGCGGCCGGAGCTTTGCGCGGATCCACCGGCCTGAACCACCGCCTGGCCCGTGGCGACGTCATAGATCAGCCTGTCGCCCTTGGTCACGCTTTCGCCCTGGGTCAGCACAACATTGCCGGTGAGATAAACCTTGTTCTCGGCGCGGTCGTAGCTGCCTTTGTCGCCAGTTCCAACCTGGTCCTTTGACACCATCGTCACCGGGCCTTCGGCGTCGATATGCTTTACCTTGTCGCTCGTGGCCTGGCCTTCGCCAGTCGCCGGGACATTGCTCCCGGTTCCCTTGTTTTCGAGATAAATCGTCAGCTTCGACGCTTTAAGCGTCGACGGTCCATTCACGACAATGACGCTGCCGGAATAGATGAGCTTCTGTTCCTTGTCGAAGTAATCGAGCTTGCCGGCGTCGATGTTCAGCGGGTCTTTTGCGCTGGCTCCGGGCAGGATGCCTCCGGTGCGGGCCGATTTAGCCTGTGCCGGCGCCAAAGCCGCGATCACCAAACCCAGCGTGGCGGGAAGAACATAAAGACGCATCAAGAGATCGCTTTCCTTTTCCGGGCGAGTGGCGATAGCGAATAGCGCATTAGCGGCCGTTCTCCCTATTCGCTTTTCGCTGCTCCTTCTTCGTTTCTCTCATCATCCTCGCCATAAAGCACAGAATGCACGTCGCCGATGAAAGTCGCGCGCCGCTCGGCCTGCACAAACTCGACCGATTTCGCCGTCACCTCGCCCCCGTTAAGTTTGAGAAGCGCGCGATGATCGGACGTCAATATGCTCGCCTTGAAATCCATGACCGCGGACTCCAGCCGCAGATCGAAGTTTTTGTTGTCGTGAATGCGCACGTTCTGGGTGAGGTCGGCCTTGTCCTTCTTGGAGTCGTAAAGGCCATTGCCCGCATCGAGAAGCACCGTGCTCTCCGCGCCGGTCTCCAGGCGCACCTCCATGCCTTCCAGTTCGAACAGGTCCGGCTTCGCCATGTCCTGTATGCCGAGTTTCGCCCGCAATTCGTAAGGGCGACCATCCTGGCGATAGCCGACCAGCTTGGGTGCCTCGATCGTTATGCGCGTTCCTTTGAGCCCGATATGCGCGAAGCGCAGGTCAAGCGGCAGAAAGCGCAACGTCTGAAACGCAATGACGATTGCGACGAGCCCCACGATCAATCCGCTGCCCCAGAATGTGACCCGCCGCAGCCGAGCGACTCTCGTCGTATGTCGCAGCGCCGCCGGAAAAGCGTTTTCCCTTGGCGCGCCAATGGAGCCAAGGCGACTGTGCGAACTGGGGGGAGCGTCGTGCAAGGAGACCTCGATGAGCGCGAATCTTTATTTTGAACGCGATTTCTGTAACGGGCGCCAGTTAACCCAATGCAGTGGCGAATTCGAGGCGCCTTACATATGGGCGAAAATGTCGGTCTCCGGCCATCCGGCGAGATCGAGCCGCGCCCGCGTCGGTAAAAATTCGAAACAGGCGGCGGCCAGCTCCGCACGGCCCTCGCGCGCCAGCATCGCGTCGAGCCGCGCCTTGAGTTGGTGCAGATAAAGCACGTCCGAGGCGGCGTAGGCCTGCTGGGCGTCCGAAAGGACATCCGCGCCCCAGTCCGAGGACTGTTGCTGCTTGGAGATTTCAACGCTCAACAGCTCGCGCACAAGGTCTTTCAGTCCGTGCCGGTCGGTATAGGTGCGGGTCAGCTTGGAGGCGATCTTGGTGCAATAGACCGGGCCGGGCATGGCCCCGAAAGTCTGGGCCAGAATGGCGAGGTCAAAGCGGGCGAAATGGAGGAGTTTCAATACTTTGGGGTTGACCAGCAAGCGCTCCAGATTGGGGGCGCGCTTCTGTCCCCGCGCGATCTGCACGAGTTCGGCGTTGCCATCGCCGCCGGAGAGCTGAACGAGGCAGAGCCGGTCCCGCTGGGGGTTCAGCCCAAGCGTCTCGGTGTCGATCGCCACGACGGGGCCAAGGTCCAGGCCGTCGGGAAGATCGCCTTTATGCAGTCGAATGGTCATTATGCCGTGTCGCTTTTTTCAAGGTTTCGTGACGAAGTTATAGAGGAAGACTCGGCGATTCGGCGGAAATTTCAGGCGCCAGCCGTCTTCAAGCTTTTGACGCCTTGTCACCCCGCCGCAACCCGTTTATCTTACCTCCATCTGCAACCTGAGCCCTATGGCTGCGAATCGAGGATTTTGGAGCGTGGCGCCTATAAACGCCCCTGCAACCTTCCCGAAAACGCGCCGCCCACAGTTGGCGGCGCGCTGCTCATTCGCTCGTCCTTTTGCCCTCCTGCTTCTTCTTAGCCGCCCCTGAGCGCATTAAGGGCGATTGCCCAGGCCTTCAGGGGATATAGCGCAACGAACCAGGATCGCCCGTAAAGGGCAGGCAGCTTTAGGAATTTCCAATGACGCAATCGACCAAAGATCAGCGCGCCGCCGACTTCGGACTCCGACGCCAATCGCGTCGTCATTTTCGACACAACCTTGCGCGATGGCGAGCAGTCGCCGGGCGCCTCCATGACCTTCGAGGAAAAGCTGGAGGTCGCGGATCTCCTCGACGCACTCGGCGTCGATGTCATCGAGGCGGGCTTTCCCATCGCCAGCGAGGGCGATTTCGAGAGCGTGACGGAAGTTGCAAAGCGCGTGCAGAACGCCTCCGTAGCCGGGCTCGCCCGCGCCTCCGAAAAAGACATCGATCGCTGCGCCGAGGCTTTGCGTGCGGCCCGACGTCCGCGCATCCACACGTTCATCTCCACCTCGCCCGTGCATATGAAATACAAGCTCCAGATGGAGCCCTCACGAGTATTGGAGTTGATCGCCTCCTCGGTGACTCGGGCGCGCAATCATGTCGCGGATGTCGAATGGTCGGCCGAAGACGGCACGCGCACTGAACTCGATTTTCTCTGCCGGGCCGTGGAAATCGCGATCAAGGCCGGCGCCACCACAATCAACATCCCGGACACGGTGGGTTATTCCACGCCAGCCGAATATGAGGCGCTATTTCGCACCGTGCGCGAGCGCGTGCCCAATTCCGACAGGGCGATCTTCTCGGTGCATTGCCACGACGACCTCGGGCTGGCGGTCGCCAATTCGCTGGCGGGCGTGCGCGGCGGCGCGCGGCAGATCGAATGCACGATTAACGGCATAGGCGAGCGCGCCGGCAACGCCGCGCTTGAAGAAGTCGTGATGGCCATGCGCACCCGTCCCGACGTCCTGCCGTTTCATACCGGCATCGACGCCAAATTGCTGACGCGCGCGTCAAAGCTTGTTTCGGCGGTGACGTCATTCCCGGTGCAATATAACAAGGCCATCGTCGGACGGAACGCCTTTGCGCATGAGAGCGGTATCCATCAGGACGGAATGCTGAAAAATGCGCACACCTATGAGATCATGACGCCGGAAAGCGTCGGGGTGAGCAAGACCTCTCTGGTCATGGGCAAGCATTCCGGCCGCCACGCCTTCCGTGAGAAGCTGAAGGAACTGGGTTACGATCTCGGCGAAAACGCGCTGGAAGACGCGTTCAAACGCTTCAAGGACCTGGCTGACCGCAAAAAGGTTGTCTATGACGAGGATCTCGTCGCCCTCGTTGACGACGAGATCGTCAACTCCAAGGACCACATCAGGGTTCTGGCGCTGATGGTGATGGCCGGCACGCACGGCCCGCAATCGGCGGCTTTGACGCTGGATATAGACGGCGAAAAGGTCACGCATCAGGCGACCGGCAACGGACCCGTCGACGCGATATTCAACGCCATCAAGGCGCTGGCCCCGCATGAGGCGGTGCTGGAGCTGTTTCAGGTGCACGCGGTGACGGAAGGGACCGACGCGCAGGCGGAGGTTTCCGTGCGGCTTTCCGAGGATGGCAAATCGGTGACGGGCCGCGGCGCGGACCCGGATACGCTCGTTGCTTCCGCCCGGGCCTATGTCTCAGCTTTGAACAAGCTGATCGCCAAGCGCGCGAAGACCAGGCCCGAGGCGATGCAGGTAGGGTAGGGCGCTTGAATTCGTTGGCTTGGTAGTAAAGCCGGGATGCGCAAGGGCGTTCCCCGGCTTTGTATTGAACGGGGCAACGGCGCGCTTACGGCCTCGCGGGCTTAATGCGCGATTGAATATAACAATCGCGCAGGGCTATTATTCAACCCACGCAAGATTCCTTTGATTCCTGCTGTTTCGACGACAAAGGGGTATGCATCCCCTCTTGCCGGCGGATCGCCGGGAGCGAGACGCTTCGCCACGCGTTTCGCCTCTTTGGCTTGGCTTTTGCAACGCGGCGCTACACGCGCAAGGGATAAAAATTATGGCTTCTCTCGACAGTTTCAAAGCCCGTAAAAAACTCGTCGTCGGCGCCAAGACCTACCATTACTACTCACTTAAAGCCGCGGAGAAGAACGGTCTTGCAGGCATTTCGCGCCTGCCTTACTCGCTAAAGGTTCTGCTCGAAAATCTGCTGCGCCACGAGGACGGCCGCACGGTCACAAAGGGAAATATTGAAGCCTTCGCGGGCTGGTTGGCGCAAAAGGGCAAAGCGGAAGTCGAAATCGCCTTCCGACCAGCGCGCGTGCTGATGCAGGATTTTACGGGCGTTCCCGCTGTTGTCGATCTCGCCGCGATGCGCGACGCTTTCGTCGCGCTCGGCGGCGATCCGCAAAAGATCAACCCGCTGGCGCCGGTCGATCTTGTCATCGACCATTCGGTGATCGTCGATAACTTCGGCTCCAACAAGGCCTTAAAGGAAAATGTCGATCTCGAATACCAGCGCAATGGCGAGCGTTACCGCTTTTTGAAATGGGGCCAGTCGGCTTTCGACAATTTCCGTGTGGTGCCGCCGGGCGCGGGCATTTGCCATCAGGTCAATCTGGAGTTTTTGGCCCAGACCGTCTGGACCAGGAAAGAAAAGATCAAGTCCAAGGGCAAGACTCAAACCATCGAGACGGCCTATCCAGACACTCTCGTTGGCACGGATTCGCATACCACTATGGTCAATGGCCTCGCGGTGCTCGGCTGGGGCGTCGGCGGCATCGAGGCGGAGGCGGCGATGCTCGGCCAGCCCTTGTCGATGCTGGCTCCTGAAGTCATCGGCTTCAAGCTGGAGCGGCAGCCGCGCGAGGGCGTGACGGCGACCGACGTGGTGCTGACCGTCACCCAGATGTTGCGCAAAAAAGGCGTTGTCGGCAAATTCGTCGAGTTTTATGGCGAAGGACTCAATCACCTCGCGCTCGCCGACCGCGCGACCATCGCCAACATGGCTCCCGAATATGGCGCGACCTGCGGATTCTTCCCGATCGACGCAGAGACGCTGGACTATCTTAAAATCTCGGGGCGCGGCTCGGCCCGCCTCGCGCTGATCGAAAAATATGCACAGGCGCAGGGCATGTTGCGCACGGCGCGAGCGCCCGATCCCGAATTCACGGATACTCTGACGCTTGATCTCGCCAGCGTCGTTCCCTCCCTCGCCGGCCCCAAGAGGCCCGAGGGACGCGTCGCGCTGGAGGATA
The DNA here is from genome assembly GCA_963697595.1 of uncultured Alphaproteobacteria bacterium. Classification (GTDB taxonomy): domain Bacteria; phylum Pseudomonadota; class Alphaproteobacteria; order Rhizobiales; family Beijerinckiaceae; genus Methylocystis. The sequence continues at coordinate 486,244 of CAVOON010000003.1, forward strand.
TGGGGGCAACCTTCGAGACCGCGCTTGCCGGGGAGTACAAGAAATCCGGCGGACTCGGCCCGCGCTTCCCGGTGGAGGAGGCGAATTACGACCTCGGCCACGGCGACGTAGTGATCGCCGCGATTACGTCCTGCACCAACACTTCCAATCCCGGCGTGCTGATCGGCGCAGGACTTCTTGCGCGTAACGCCCTTGAGCGCGGATTGAAGGTCAAGCCCTGGGTGAAGACCTCGTTGGCGCCGGGCAGTCAGGTGGTGGCGGAATATCTCAACAAATCGGGCCTGCAAAAGTCGCTGGACAAGCTCGGCTTCAATCTCGTTGGTTTCGGCTGTACCACCTGCATCGGCAACTCGGGGCCTCTCCCGGCGCCCGTGTCAAAAACCATCAACGCGCATGATCTTGTCGCCGCCTCGGTTCTGTCGGGCAACCGCAATTTTGAGGGGCGCGTGAATCCCGACGTGCAGGCAAATTATCTTGCGTCGCCGCCGCTGGTCGTGGCATTCGCGCTCGCTGGAACCGTGGCTATTGATCTGACCAATGACCCGCTCGGTCACGATAAAAAAGGCGCGCCGGTGTTCCTGCGCGACATCTGGCCCAGCAATGCGGAGATCGAGCACGTGATCCGCAAGAACATCACGCGTTCGATGTTCCGCGGCGCCTACGCCAGCGTCTTCGACGGCGATTCGCATTGGCGCAAGATCAAGGTTCCTGCAGGCGAGACATATGGCTGGGATGCAAATTCGACCTATGTGCGCAATCCGCCCTATTTCGAAGGGTTGACCAAGGAGCCTAAGCCTGTTTCGGACATCGAGAACGCGCGAATTCTCGCCCTGTTCGGCGACAAGATCACCACCGACCATATCTCGCCCGCGGGCTCCATCAAGGCGGCTTCTCCCGCCGGCAAATGGTTGCAGGAACAGGGCGTCGAGCCCAAGGACTTCAATCAATACGGCACGAGGCGCGGCAATCATGAAGTAATGATGCGCGGGACCTTCGCGAACATCCGAATCAAGAATTACATCGCCAAAGACGAGGCGGGCAATGTGCCGGAAGGCGGGGTGACAAAGCATTTTCCGGGCGGGGAAGCCATGTCGATCTACGACGCCGCGATGAGGTACGCCGCAGAAGGCGCGCCGCTGGTCGTATTCGCGGGCGCCGAATACGGAAATGGCTCATCACGCGACTGGGCGGCCAAGGGGACGGCGCTGCTTGGGGTGCGCGCGGTGGTCGCCCAAAGCTTTGAGCGGATCCATCGCTCCAATCTTGTCGGCATGGGTATTCTGCCGCTGACCTTCCAGGGGGGAACAAGCTGGGCGTCGCTTGGTCTCACCGGCGCGGAGATAGTGACAATCGAGGGGCTCGGAGACAGTCTGGCCCCGCGCCAGACGCTGCATGCCACGATCGTCTATGCCGACGGAAAGACCAAAGAGGTCCCGTTGCTCGCGCGTATCGACACGCTCGACGAACTGGAATATTTCCGAAACGGCGGCATCCTGCCTTACGTTCTGCGGCAGTTGCTGGGGTAGGGTGGTTCAGCGCAGGTCGATCCGTCCCGACGTCACCTCGAAAATATCGGCGCGACCTCGGAGCGAAACGAACAGCGAGGGGTCGGCGCCGGTCATCCAGATTTGGCCGCCAAGCTGGTCGAGTTCGTCGAATAACGACTCGCGCCGACGCGAGTCGAAATGTGCGGCGATCTCGTCCATCAGCAGCAAAGGAGCTATGCCGCTCATGGCGCCCACCAGCCGCGCATGAGCCAGCACCAGGCCGGTGAGCAGCGCTTTTTGTTCGCCCGTGGAGCAGTCCTGCGCCGCCTTGCCCTTGGGGCCGTGCCGCACGAGAAGATCGCTGGCCTGCGGGCCGATCAGCGTACGCCCGGCGGCCGCGTCGCGGCGTCGGGAATGCGCGAGCATCGTCCTATAGTTTTCCTCGACCGTGAAGGCGGGCTCGTCGAGCAGCATCTTTTCCAAATCGCCCTGAAGCGCGATCTGCGCATATGGAAAAGCCGAGGTCTCGTCGCGGCTGGATTCAATCAGCACAGCGAGGCGTCTCGTGGTGTCGAGGCGGGCGCTCGCCACCGCGACGCCGAGCGCGGCGATTTCCTGTTCGGCGGCGGCCAGCCAGCGCGGATCCGCGCCGCCTTCCTCCAGCAGTCGGTTGCGATTGCGCAAGGCCCGCTCGAGCTTTGCGACGCGAGCGCCATGATCGGCGTCGACTCCGAGCGTCAGCCGGTCCAGAAAGCGACGCCTCTCGCCAGCAGAACCCATGAAAAGCCCATCCATCGCCGGCGTCAGCCACAACACCTGAATGTGGTCGGCGAAGGCCCTCGCGGAGGGGACCGGCGCGCGATTGATGCGAAAGCGTCGCGCCGCGGTTTCCTGCGACTCGGGTTCGTAGCCGTGGCCGAGTTGTGTAGCGTGCTCCCCGGTCTCAACCTCGACCGACACCGCGAAGCCGCCTGGACCGTCATGCCTTGCGCAAACTCCAATTTCGGCGCGACGCAGACCGCGGCCGGGCGAGAACATGGACAGCGCTTCTAGTATATTGGTTTTACCGGCGCCGTTTTCGCCCGTGAGGGCAACGAGCTTTGCGTCGAAGCGCGCATCAAGCGTCGCATAAGAACGAAAGTCGCGCAGGGTCAGCCGGCGGATCAGTGGACTGGGAATAAAGGGGCGGGCCTCATGCGTCATCGCAATTGGCTTTGCCACGCCGGCGCAAAAAGCGCCAGTGCGGGGATTATCCGCGCGGTGGGCGAGACCGTGTCCGGGTGCTAGCCAAAACCAGAACTGTTGGGCGCCAGGCCGAAAGTGGGTATTCTCCCGACGGCAGGACTTTAAAGGAGATTTTCGCGTGGCGAATGGGGAAATTGCGCAAAATCTCGTTGGCAAGCAAATCCTGCTGATCGTCGGCGGCGGCGTCGCCGCTTACAAGTCGCTGGACCTGCTGCGGCGGCTGCGCGAACGCGGCGCGCGGACGCGCGTCGTCATGACCAACTCCGCGAAAGAATTTGTCACCGAAATGTCGTTCGCGGCGATTTCCGGCGCTTTGGTTCACAATAATCTTTTCGATGCGGCGGTCGAAGGCGACATGGGCCATATCCAGCTTTCCCGCGACGCCGACCTTATTGTCGTCGCGCCGGCGACCGCAAATCTCCTCGCGCGCGCGGCGCAGGGACTTGCCGACGATCTGGCGACGACGCTGATGCTGGCGACCGATAAACGCATTTTGTTTGCGCCCGCTATGAATTGGCGGATGTGGCTGCATCCGGCGACCCAGCGTAACGCCGCGCGGCTGCATGCCGATGGCGCGCTTTTCGTCGGCCCGGAAGAAGGCGACATGGCCTGTGGGGAACACGGTCCAGGCCGAATGAGCGAACCGCTCGATATTGTCGCAGCGATCATCTCGGCGCTTGCGCAGGACACGCATCTAGCGTCGGCGCAAAAGGAAAACCCCGGGCTGCTGACCGGACGCCATGTCGTGGTGACCTCCGGTCCGACGCACGAGCCGATTGATCCTGTGCGCTTCATCGCCAATCGCTCTTCGGGAAAGCAAGGTCACGCCATCGCCGCCGCGGCGGCTGGCGCAGGCGCCAAGGTTACGCTCATTAGCGGCCCGGTAACATTGTCCGATCCCGCTGGCGTCGCTACGCGACATGTCGAAACAGCTCGGGAGATGCTGGCCGCGGTCGAAGCCGCTATGCCTGCGGATATTTTTATCGCTGCGGCGGCGGTCGCGGATTGGCGGGTCGAAGCTGCCGCGCAAAAGATCAAGAAGCAAGGCTCCACCCCCTCCCTGAAGCTGGTCGAAAACCCGGACATTCTGGCCAGCATAGCCGCGCGCAAAAATGAGCGTCCCGCCATTGTCGTGGGCTTCGCCGCCGAGACGAGCGACGTTCCGCGCCATTCGCAGGAAAAGTTCGCGCGCAAGGGTTGCGACCTGCTCGTTGCGAACGACGTTAGCGCTGGGGTGTTCGGCGCCGATGAAAACGAAGTGTGCATTATCACCGCCGCCAGCGTCGAAAACTGGCCACGTCTCGGCAAGGAGGCCGTCGCTGCGAGGCTGATTGCGCGCCTCGCGGTGATGCTGGCGGACAGAAGCAGAGAGATCGCGTCATGATTATCCCGATACACCGATTGCCGCATGGCGAGGGTCTTGAGCTGCCTTTTTACGCCAGCGCTGGCGCCGCCGGTCTGGACCTGCGCGCCGCACTCCCTCCCGGACGCAAGCTGGTTCTCGAGCCAGGGGCTCGAGATCTGGTGCCGACCGGTTTCGCAATTCATTTGCCGGCCGGATTTGAGGCGCAGTTGCGGCCGCGTTCAGGACTGGCGCTCGAGCATGGCGTCACGATCCTCAACGCGCCCGGGACTATAGACAGCGACTATCGAGGTGAAGTGCAGGCGCTTTTGATCAACCTCGGCGTGCATCCTTTCGAAATCGTGCGCGGCATGAGAATAGCTCAACTCGTTGTATCTCCGGTCGCGCGCGTGGGTCTGGTGGAGACGAAAGAGGCGCTCGAAGCGACTGAGCGCGGCCACGGCGGCTTCGGTTCTACCGGTGTCGGCGAAGACGCAAATACATGACGCTGCTGCCCCGCGCCGCGCATTTTGCACTTCTGGCGGTTCTCGACGTGGCTTTGCACGCGCGTGGTCGCCCTGTGTCTTCGAAGGAGCTGGCCAAGCGTTACGATCTCCCGCCACGCCGACTCGAGACCTTGCTGCAGGCCTTGGTGCGGGCAGGGATTTTGAAGAGTTTGCGCGGCCCTTCGGGAGGCTATGAGCTAGCGCGCGAGCGTCGCCGGTTGACTCTGGCGGAGATCGTGCGGGTCGCGCTGCGCGCCGAAGCCGAGAATGAAGATTGCGTGCGTCACAGCGAGGCGTCCCTGGACGCCGTGCTCGAGCCAATGCTTCAACAGATCGAAGCGAGCATGTTTGATCGACTCGAAGCGATTTCGCTCGATGATTTGCATGCACGCGCGCTTGCCGGCGGTTTAGGCGACACGATCGATGCCGGCGGCCACTTCGAGATCTGAACGGAGAACCAACGCGAGCGGGAGAGAAGACGGCCGAAGCGGTGGTATGGCTGGCGACGAAATGAGGAGATGCGCGCATGAGTTATGAGACGATACAGGTTGAAAAACATGGGAGGGCGGCGCTGGTGCGGTTGCACCGGCCGGACGCTCTGAATGCGTTGAACGACAGACTGATCGGCGAATTGGATGAAGCGCTGAAAGCGTTCCAGGCGGACGTCGAAATAGGCTGCGTCGTTTTGACCGGTTCCGAAAAGGCCTTCGCCGCCGGCGCCGACATCAAGGAGATGCGTGACAAGGACTTCGTTGATGCGTTTCTTGGCGACTTTCTGGCGAACTGGGACGCAGTGGCGCGGTTCCGCAAGCCGATCATCGCGGCGGTGAGCGGCTTTGCTCTAGGCGGAGGCTGCGAGATCGCGATGATGTGCGATTTCATTCTGGCGTCGGACACCGCGCAATTCGGGCAGCCGGAGATCAAGCTCGGCGTCATTCCGGGGGCCGGCGGCACGCAGCGGCTCACGCGCGCCATTGGCAAGGCCAAGGCTATGGAGCTCTGCCTCACCGGCCGTTTCATGGGCGCGGAGGAGGCCGAACGCGCCGGCCTGGTCTCGCGCATTGTCCCTGCGGCCGAGCTTGTCGCCGAGGCGATCCAAACCGCACAAACCATCGCCGCGATGTCGCTGCCGGCGGCAATGACCGCCAAGGACGCGATCAACAGCGCCTTCGAGACGACCCTCGCGGAAGGCGTAAGGTTCGAGCGGCGCGCCTTTTATGCTTTGTTTGCGACGCAGGACCAAAAAGAAGGGATGACAGCCTTCGTCGAAAAGCGTCGTCCGGGGTTCAAGAACCGCTAACCCGGCAAAATCGAGCATTTCTCGCCAGGATCTTCGCGGCCGGAAATCGCTGCAGGGCGGCCGGAACCGCGTTAGCCCCGGCGAGCCGGCTCCGGGGTGTATCGACCGGAAAGTGGCGTCTTTTGCATTGACGTGCGCCCCGCCCCTGGCTTATAAAGCGCCGTCTGTGGCCGCGGTTTCGCGGCCCGATTGTTTTTTCGCGGGGCGCTCTTTCGTCTTCGCCCGCACTCTCAAGGAAGCAAGGATCTATGGCCAATACTAGCTCGGCTAAGAAGGCCGTTCGCAAAATAGCTCGCCGGACTGCTGTCAACCGCGCCCGACGCAGCGTGATGCGCACTTTCGTGCGCAAGGTCGAGGAAGCGATCGCTTCCGGCGACGCGGCGGTCGCCGCTCAGGTTCTGCAGACTGTGGCGCCGGTGGTCATGCGGGCGGCTCAACGCGGCGTGATCCACAAGAACACCGCTTCGCGCAAGGTTTCGCGTCTTACGGCGCGTGTGAAGGCGCTTTCCAAGTCGGCCTGAATGGCCGGAGCGCTAAACATCAATGGCGATATCCAGGCCCGGCAAAGCCGGGCCTTTTTATTTTTCAGAACAGTTCTTCCGCGTCCGCGTCACGCCGATGCAACAAAGACACAGCAAAGGATAAATTTTCGCGCCTTTATTGCGCGAACGCGCAAAGAGCTCCCGATTCAGTCCCTTGTAAACAAGACGCTTAAACAGCCACATGACTCGCCTCTTGACAGATTTGTTAAGGCGCTTCGCGAGCTGCTTGAAGTGCGGTGCGGCAATTTTCCCAAAAACCAGTTGCTGCTTTTACACTCGTAGCAAATCATTGATTTAGACTGCATGCAAAATGCACTGAGCGCGAATTAGGCTTCTCGCGCGCAATGATTCATTGCTCATGGTCATTGCGTCGAAAGCAAGCCGCATGTAATTTTCAAACTGTCGAGCCAAGGAGAGAGCCGCCCATAAATGATCTGATAGCGCATGGGTTGCATATCTTGTGAAGCGTGAGTTTTTCACAGCCGCCCGTCCCTGAACGGGTGTCAGTCTTGAACTGATAGGCCGCTGGTTCGGCGACACATTCTAGTTGGGTCACGATGCGATTGCTTCTATGGCGACGCGCCTGTGATTAAGTGAGACTTTTAGGAAAGCGGCGGCTTTTCTAAGCGGGGGGATCGCTATGGCGGTAGTGCGGAAGATCGGGAAGATCCATATCGTTTCCTTTTTGGAGCGCGCGACAGAAAATGCGCGAGCATGTTTTGGCAAGTCGCCTGATAAACGGATTCTCGCGTTGTTTTTTGGCTGTGCGCTTGGTCCGCCGCGATTTAGGATAGCAGCTCAAAGCGCCTGTTTCTGACCGCCGTCCGGCGTCATCGTCTCTACTGCCTAACCAGTTCTATAAGGCGCCGACCGCGACATTCGTCGTCGGACGAGCGCGATTGTCCCTTCGCTAAGGCATCTCATGTCCGATTCCAAAAATTGCCCGCCGTCATCCGGCCATTATACCGACGAGGATTTGCAGCGTTGGGAACGAGTGCGACTGCGGCTGCGGGCGGAGTTGGGCGACGCGATCTATGATTCCTGGTTCACGCGACTTGAGCTGGAAGGCGTGGACGGGGGCGGCGTGCATCTGACGGTTCCAACCAAGTTCCTCAAGAGCTGGATGCAAACGCATTACCTTGATCGCGTCAAAGCGCGCATCGCGACCGAATTCGCCTCAGTGGACCGGGTAACGATTGAGCTTCGCTCCCCTAGCCGCAAAATCAAACCACGCGACGGGAATGCGGCGCCAGAGCGCGGTGCGCAAAACGCGCAAGCCTCAGTCGTCGGCCAGAAGATTCAGTCAGCAATCGCATTGCCTACCGCGACGCGTCGACCCGCGCCAAAAGCCGGCGTGCGCGGTGAAACCGATGGCTTTGCTGGTTCGCCGCTTGATCGTCGATTGTCCTTTTCAACCTTTCTTGTCGGCCCGTCGAACCAACTCGCTTACGCGGCGGCGTGTCGCGTGGTCGAGCGGCGTGAAGCCGAAAGCGCGCCCTTGTTCAATCCGCTTTATACTCATGCGTCGGTTGGTCTCGGCAAGACGCATCTGTTGCAGGCTATGGCGCACGCCGCCAATGAAAACCGACGGCGCGTGGTTTATCTGACGGCCGAAAAATTCATGAGCGGTTTTGTGTCCTCGCTGACTGCGCATACGTCGATCGCCTTCAAGGAAAGTCTTCGGGCGATCGACATGCTAATTATTGACGATGTGCAATTTCTGCAGGGCAAATCTATCCAGCAGGAGTTTTGCCACACCTTGAACGCCCTGATCGACGCCGGACGACAGGTTGTCGTCGCTGCGGACCGGCCGCCGTCCGAACTCGAAACGCTAGATGAAAGAGTCTTGTCTCGTTTCAAGGGCGGACTCTGCGTCGATATCGGACCGCTCGATGAAGGGCTGCGAGTAAAAATTCTGGAAGCGCGCATCGCAGCGGCGAAAGACAAGCAGCATAATTTCGCAGTGCCGCAGGAGGTGGTTTCCTATGTCGCCAGGACCATCACCACAAATGGCCGGGATCTGGAAGGCGCGGTCAATCGGCTGCTTGCGCATTCGACCTTGAACGGCGCGCCCATTTGCCTTGGAACAGCCGAAACGGCGATACGCGACCTCGTGCGCACGCAGGAACCCAGGCGCGTCAAGATCGACGATATCCAAAAGCTGGTGGCGAGCCATTACAACGTATCACGCGCGGATATTTTATCCTCGCGCCGTACCGCGAATGTCGTGCGTCCGCGCCAGATTGCAATGTATCTCTCGAAGGTCTTGACCTTGCGTTCGCTGCCGGAAATCGGACGGCGATTTGGTGGGCGCGACCATACAACCGTGCTGCATGCGGTGCGAAAGATCGAGGACCTCGCCTCGAAAGATCACGGCCTCGTAGAGGTTATCGATTTGCTCAAGCGCATTTTGACCGAGCAATAACTGCTTCGCTAAAGCGGATACAATTAGGCGGCGCGCTTCACTGGGGAAGCGCGCTCCGCTTTCAACGCCCCGTCTTGACCCTGGTCCAGGCGCGGGTGACCGTTCTTTGCAGCGCTATGTCCGGGGCGGTCACGGCAAACAGTCGCTTCATGGTCGTATCGTCGGGGTAAATCGCGCTGTTTCCGATAATTGCGGCGTCCACGAGAGGACGAGAGGCGCCAACACCATTGGCGAAATGCGTCGCGTTGGTGTTCCTGGCCGCGACCTCGGGCCGCATAAGATAGTCTATAAACAGATAGGCTTCCTCGATATGCGGAGCGTCCTTGGGGATCGCCAGCGCGTCCAGCGTCATAAGGGTGCCTTCCTGCGGTATGACATAGGCGATATCAACGCCGTTATCCGCTTCGCGCGCGCGATTGCGCGCCTGGAAGCTGTCGCCAGACCAGCCTATCGCCAAACAGATATCTCCATTGGCGAGCGCGTTGATATATTCCGAGGAATGAAACTTTTTTACATAGCGGCGCAGGGTGGCGAGGTGATCTTCCGCGCGCTTTATGTCGTCAGGGTTTTTTGAATTTGGGTCGAGCTTGAGGAAGTTGAGCGTCAAAGAAAAAATGTCTTCCGGGCTGTCAATGACATAGACGCCGCAATCGGCGAATTTCTTCAAGTTTTCGGGACGCAGAACCTGTTCCCAGCTGGTGATCGGCTTGTCGCCGATGCGTTCCTTGATCTTCCCGACATTATAGGCGATGCCGGTGGTGTACCACATGTAGTCGACGGCATATTTGTTTCCAGCATCGTAGCGTTGCAGTTTTGCGGAGATTTCAGGCCACAGATTCTTGGAGTTGGGCAGTTTTGCCTTGTCGAGCGGCTGTAACGCGCTGGCCGCGATCTCCCGGGCGAGGAATGTCGCTGAAGGGACTACAACGTCGTAGCCGGTCGCGCCCGCGAGCAGTCGCGTCTCGAGAATTTCATTGGAGTCGTAAGTGTCGTAGACGACTTTCACTCCGGTTTCGCGGGTGAAGTCGTCCAGCACTTTCGGGTCAATGTAATCGCTCCAGTTGAAGACGTTCACGACGCGCTCGGCGGCCGTGGCGGCGCTGACGAGAACCGCGCTTGCTGCGGCCAATGCAACGAGCGTTTTCTTCATTCGCGTGACCTCGTTGAACCTGTCTGTGAAACCCCGCCCCTTGAGAGCAGACGCGGCTGGTGTAACATGCCTGCACAGGGTTGGCGACGCGCGACCCTTGCAAATGATGGAGGCGAGCGGATGCCTTTGGAGCTGCCCGAGATTATGATCGGCGATCGGCCGGGGCAGACACGCAATGTGACGCGCGGCGCGCAAAAGTTGTTGCGGGCCTATGGCTACTCTTTTCTCGGCGAGTTCCCTCTGCCCAATGGCCGCCGCGCGGATCTCATAGCGCTTGGGAAGGACGGTTCGATTCGCATCGTCGAGGTTAAATCTTCCCTGGCCGATTTTCGCGCCGATACAAAGTGGACCCAGTATCGTCCCTTCTGCGATCGCTTTTATTTCGCCATCCCGCTAGACCTTCCGGCGCAGCACTTTCCAGAAGACGCCGGGCTGATCGTGGCGGACGCGCATGGCGGCTCATTGGAGCGAGATTCGCCTGCGCATGGCGTAGCTCCGGCGACGCGGCGGACGATGCTCGTTCGATTCGGCGCGCTGGCGGCGGAACGGCTGCACAGCATTCTTAATGCAAAAGAGATGTAGCGGCTTCTCACCTGGGAGCGCGTTTGGCGAGAATGCGCTGAAGCGTCCGGCGGTGCATGTTTAGCCGTCTTGCGGTCTCGGACACGTTGCGGTCGCACGCTTCGAAAACCCGCTGGATGTGTTCCCACCGCACGCGGTCCGCCGACATGGTGCTGTCGCCCGTATCCGGCTTGTCGACCTGCGTCGCCATCAGCGTGTGGTAGATTTCATCAGCGTCGGCAGGCTTGGCGAGATAATCAAAGGCGCCCAGCTTCACCGCGGTCACGGCGGTTGCGATATTGGCGTAGCCGGTGAGTATCACCCCGCGCGCGTCGGGTCGCTTCGCCTTCAACTCGGAAATGACGTCTAGACCGTTTCCGTCGCCAAGACGCATATCGATGATGGCGAATGCCGGCGGAAGTTTTTCCAGCGCCGCAAGTCCCTCCGCCACTGACTCCGCAGTGGTGACGCTGAAGCCGCGCGCTTCCATAGCGCGACCGAGACGGTTCAGGAACGGCCTGTCGTCGTCGACTATCAAAAGTGTCAAATCAGAGGACGACTCCAGAATATGGCCCGCATCTTCAGTAACCGCCGCGCTTTCGCGATCAGCGCCGTGTTTTTCTTCGACGGTCATGCGCGTCCATCCCCAACTTGACTTAGATCATAACATTCTAACGGCTTTACCCTGTTCGGCAATGCGCTGTCGCGTTCAACCATCGCTGTTGACCTAAATTGGCGAGCTGGCGGCGACTTGTCGCTCAGGCCGGAACATTGGCTCCGCGTTCGAAAGCGCCGCGGGGCCAGCTTACTGTAATAAGAGCGCCGGTTCGAGGAGTCTCGACATTGGTCGCGTCGAAGGTGGCGCCGGACCGTTCCAGCAGCGTCTTGGCAATGAACAGGCCCAGGCCTAAGCCCCAACCCGCGCTTGGATCGCCCTTAAGTCGTCGCTCAGCGGAGGGGCTGCTTATGTAGGGGTCCCCAAGTCGGTCAAGAATCCCCGGGGCGAAGCCCGGCCCGTCGTCCTCGATGGTGATGATAACCAGGGAGGGTGTCCAGCGCGCCCTGATCTGCACTTTGGTTTTGGCGAAGTCGACGGCGTTTTCCACGAGATTGCCGAGACCGTACAACAATCCCGGATTGCGGGCGCAGATGGGAATTGGGCCAGGCCCCTCCTTGGACACGACGATCTTCACGTCCTGATCGCGCAGCGGCTCGATAACTTCTTCTATCAGCGTGTCGATCGCCAGAATATTCAGAACATGGGCTTCTTCCGTGCCCAGCGAGTTCAGTTTGCGCAGGATTTCCCGACAACGGCGCGCCTCCTGCGCCAAAAGCGCCAGATCCTCCTGCATTGCCGGAGCCGTCGCCGGCGCGGTCTTTTGAAGCTCCGAAGTAATCAGAGTGATCGTGGCAAGGGGCGTCCCGAGTTCATGCGCGGCTGCCGCCGCCAGCCCGTCGAGTTGCGTGAGGTGCTGTTCCCGTTCCAGCACCAGCTCTGTGGCCGCCAAGGCTCCGGCGAGCTGGCGCGCTTCGTCGGAAACGCGGGCTGCGTAAATGCCGATGAAGGCGGCGCTGAGCACCAGAGCGGCCCAGACGCCCATGCGGTAAAGCAATGGAAAGTGCAGCGTTTCGCCGTTACGCCACGGGAGAGGTTCATAGTCCACTGTCAGGAAGGTGGCTGCGGCGATCATCAATATGCCCAGCAGCAGCGTCAACTTGCGGGGCAGAGATACTGCCGAGATCATCACGGGCGCCAGAAAGAGCATGGCGAAGCTATTGACCACGCCGCCGGTTAGATAAAGCAGCGCGGCCAGTTGCAGAATGTCGAACGCGAGAAGCGCGGCGGCCTCCGTGTCGTCAAGGCGGAAGCTGCGCGGCGTGCCGGCCCGAAGGGCAATATTGAGCGTCGCGGACGTGGCGATGGCGACGAAACAGAGACCAATCGGAAAGTCGAATTTGAGATAATAATATACGTCGAGCATAGCGACGCTTTGCCCGATGATGGCGATCCAGCGGAGCATTACAAGCGTATCCACCCGCAGGTGTCGCGAGGCTTCGCCGAAGGCGTCCTCGATCTTTTGGTTCATCGCTGCGCTCCGCCTGTCATTGTGTGGTTCATAACCCGACCCGGGCGGCGCGCCACAGCAGCCATTGCCGGCGCCATGCCGGCGGCTCGAAAAGCGGCCGGAATGGATCGTATTTTTTCGCTTCCATCCGCTCCAGATACAGCGGCGCGGTCGCGGTGGCCAATAAAGCCGTGCGCGTCGCCTCGTCGACTCGGGCGCCGCGCGTTTTGAGGTCTCGAAACGCGCGCGGGCCACACTGCGCAACTCTTCAAGCACGGCCCTTAGTTGCGGCGAGTCCACGCCGGCCTGGATATCCGTAAACGATATGTTGTGGCGAGCGAGCAGGTCGAGCGGCAGAAATGCCCGACCGCCATCGTGGTCAGGCAGTCCGCACAGGATTCGCGTAATGCCGAGCGCTACTCCTGCGTCTTCCAGCGCGGCGCCCGCTTCGTCGCGCAGAGTCGCTCCGAGACATTGTGCGCACCAGCGTAGCGGGAGAACATAGGCTCCGCCGCAATAGGCGAGCAGCGCCGCCATCGACTCCATTGGATCGTCGTAGAAATCGGCGACCCGCGTATCGAGGAATTTTTCGAATTCTCCGCGGTCGAGCCTGTTTTGGCTAATTGTATCGAGCAATGCGTCCGCAACAGGATGCGCATTGGAGCCGTCTTCCCCCGGCGAGGCGATCATGTCGCCCCACCAGCGCAGGCGCATTTCGCCGAGCACGGGCTGCGTGACCTTCTTGCGCGCCTCGGCGATTTCAAGCGTGAAGGCGTGCACGGCGTGCAGGAAGCGCCGTCGAGCAGCGGGGGCGAAGAGCGCGGCGAGCCACGAATCGCGATCGTTTTCTCGAACGGCGCTTTCGCAAAAAGCGTAATGCGCCGAAAGTTCCGCTGCGCGCGCCGGGCTGACTGGAAGGCTCATCTCAGACCGCGATCAGCAGAGCAGCCACGCGCCTGCCTTCGTCGATCAACAGGTTGAAGGTGCGGACAGCGGCCCCCGTCGCCATCGTCTCGCATCCCACGCCAGCAGCACGCAATTTTGTCCGGAGCGCGCGCGGCAGCGGCAGCAACTCGGCGCCGCAGCCGACGATCAGCAAATCCGGGGCGCCGGAAGGGTCGGTCAAAATCAGATCCAGCGTCGCCGCTTCGATCTCCGCCATTTGCGTAATCGAAAGCGCCCGCACTCCGGAGGGCGTCGCCAGGATCGACCCGCGATGGGACATTTCCGCAAATCGGAATCCCCCCGTGCCATATTCTTCGATCCTGTGACGTCCGGGGACGTAGCCTTGCTCGTTCGCCATCGCGGAACGGTCAGGCGGTCGAGGGTTTGGCGCGCTTGCCCGAAGGTTTTGCGGAGCCCGCCGCTTTGCCGGGGTTTGCTTTGGCTGTCGCTGCCGCGGGCAGTTCGGCGTTCTGCGATTTTTCCGGCTTCTTTGCCGCGTCTTCGCTGGTCGAGGAACCGGCGCGCTCGCCATCTTCGTTACGCAGACCAAGGTAGATCAACATGGGTGAGCAGATGAACACCGAGGAGTAGGTTGCGACCACAATCCCCCAGATCATCGCAAGCGAAAAGGAGCGGATAACCTGGCCGCCGAAAATGGCCAGCGAGAGCAGCGCGAGAAACACTGTGGTCGCCGTCATGATGGTGCGCGGCAGAACCGCGTTGATCGACATGTCGATGATCTGCGCGGTGCTCATTTTCTTGTATTTGCGCATCATCTCCCGGATGCGGTCGAGCACGACGACTGTTTCGTTCAGAGAGTAACCGACGATGGTCAGAATGGCCGCAATCGAGGTGGTGTTGAATTCAAGCTGCGTCAGCGCGAAGAAACCGACCGTGAGCAGCAGATCGTGCATCGTCGCAATGACCGCGCTGACCGCGAATTGCCACTCGAAGCGGAACCACAAATAGCCAAGCACGGCAATGATGGACAGCACAACGCCCAGCGTTCCCGACTGGACCAGCTCGTTCGAGACGCGCGGACCGACGACCTCGACCCGGCGTACGTCGTAATCGGCTTCAACCGCATTGCGGACGCGCTCGACCGCTGCTTGCTGCGCGACGTCGCCGCCCGGCTGCAGACCAAAGCGCAGTGTGGCGTCGGCCTGATTGCCGAAGGCCTGGACCTCAATGTCGCCGAGATTGAGCTTCTCGCCCAGCACGCGCAGTGTGCCGACCTCCGCCGACCCGCCTTTGGCGCGAAGTTCCATCACCGTGCCGCCGGCGAAATCGATGCCGAAGTTCATATGCACGAAAACAAACAGCAACACCGCGACGATAGACAACGCAGCCGACATTGGATAGCTCACGCGGCGAAACCGCATGAAGGGGAATTTGGTGTTCTCCGGGGCGAGGCGCAGGAGTTTCATGATGGCTTGGCCTCTTAAATCGGCAGGCGCGTGGGGCGGGCGCGGTGATACCAGACGGCGATCATCATGCGCGTCATGGTGACCGCGGTCACAATGGTGGTCAGAATGCCGAGCGCCAGCGAAACGGCGAAGCCGCGCACCGGGCCGGACCCAAGGAAGTACAGGATCGCCGCCGCAACGAACATCGTGACATTCGAGTCGACTATGGTTGCGAAGGCGCGGTTGAAGCCGGCGTCCAGCGCGGCCAGTATAGAGCGTCCTGCATGTTGCTCTTCGCGGATGCGCTCATAGATCAGCACGTTCGAGTTGACCGCCATGCCGATGGTGAGCACGATGCCGGCGATGCCGGGCAGCGTAAGCGTGGAGCCGAGCAGCACCAGCCCCGCGAATATAAAGGCGATATGCACGAACAGCGCGAGATTGGCGAAAATGCCGAACACGCCGTAGGTGATCAGCATATAGACGACGACAAGGCCGGCGCCGACATAAGCCGCGCGCTTGCCGGCGTCGATCGAATCCTGGCCGAGACCCGGACCCACCGTGCGCTCCTCGACGATGTCGAGCTTCGCGGGAAGGGCGCCGGCGCGCAGAAGGATCGACAAATTGTTGGCCTGCTCCACGGTAAAATGTCCGGAGATCTGGCCCGAGCCGCCGGTGATTGGCGTCAGAATCCGCGGCGCGGAAATCACCTTGTTGTCGAGCACGATGGCGAACAGGCGTCCCACATTCTTGGACGTGACCTCGCCGAACTTCTGGGCGCCGCGAATGTTGAAGCGGAAATTGACGACGGGTTCGCCGCCGCGCTGGTCAAACCCCGGCTGGGCGTCGGTCAGGTCTTCGCCTTGAACCATCACCTGCTTCTCGACGCTGATTTTGCCGGTCTGTTCAGTCTGATCCAGCTCCTCGGTCTCGGTCGGGCTTTGACCGGGTTCCGCAACCAGGCGAAATTCAAGCTTGGCCGTCTGGCCGAGGATCGTCTTCAGCTGCTCGGGGTCCTGGAGACCGGGAACCTGGACCACGATGCGATCGTCGCCTTGCCGCTGGATGCTGGGCTCTCTCGTGCCGAGCTGATCGATGCGGCGCCGAATCACTTCGATAGATTGGTCTACGGCGCGTCGCACTTTTTCGGTGAGTCCGGTGTCGGTCACGCTGATGCGAATCAGACCATCGCCGGCATCGTCGATTTCCAGCGGCGGCGACCCCGCGCCGAGTTGGTTGGTGTAGCCTTGCGACAACGCCTTCAGCTTTGGCATGATTTTGGCGCGATCGGCGGCGTCGGGAACACGGAACTGGACGCCGCGAGTTTGTTGGCCGATGCCTCCGGTGATCGCCACCTTTTCTTCACGAAGAATACGTCGGGCGTCATCTCGCAAATTCATCGCCAAGGTATGTAATACCGAGGGCTTGTCGACCTCCAGCATGACATTGGAGCCGCCTTGAAGATCGAGTCCCAGCACGATGGTCGGAGGCTTCGCCCAGTCCGGCAGCTTCGCCGCGAGCGCTTCATAGTTCGACGGTGACAGCAGACTTGGGGCGACGACGAGCAGGGCCGCGAAAGTCATTCCCAGGATCGCGACTATCTTCCAGGTGGCGAAACGCAGCATTGATTGCTCTTGGCGTTGAGTTTTGGGTCGAGGCTGGCCGGTTTGCGTGCGTCAGCTCTTGGTCGGCGACACGTCCTTCACGGGTTCGCCCTTTGAGCGTACTTCGGTAATCGCCGAACGCAACATGCGGCTGCGCACATTAGGGGCGAGTTCGATCTCGAATTCGTTGTCGTCGATGATCTTGGTCACCTTGCCGATAAACCCGCTCGTGGTCACTACGGTGTCGCCGCGGCGGATGTTTTTAAGTTGGTTTAGCTGTTCTTTCTGTCGACGCTGCTGTGGGCGCAGGACGATAATGTAAACGATGCCGATAATGACCAGCACCGGCACGATCTGAGCGAAAAGGTCAGGTATCGAGGGCGGCGCATCGGGCGCGGCAGGCGCGCCTGTGGAAGTCGTGGTGGCCTTCTGCCCGGTCGGGGGCGTCGCGGGCGCGGGCGGAGCGGCTGGCGTGGAAGGAGCAGGGGGCGCTGCAGGGGCAGGGGGCGCCGCAGGGGAGGGGCTTTGTTCGGTCTGCGCCATGGCTTCCGGGATCAGTTTCATTGTGCGATCTCTTTTTAGAAACGCCACCATAGCGGCGCGAACGAACCGGCCGGTTGCGGCCTGGCGAATGGGCGCGGACTATAGCCACTCGACTTACGAAAGCAATGCCGGCGCAAAAGCGTTCACTCGGGGCGACATCTGTCGCTTGGCCGCCGGATGCGCCGAGAGCTTGTACCAAACTATTTCCGCCAGTCGGAAACCAACGTCCGATTTCCGCGTTTCCCATTAGAAGACAATGGTATTGGAATTTCAGCGCCGTGGGTGGCTACCCGCTACGAGAGGCTCCGATCGATTGTCGTTTCGCGTCCGTCGATTTACGGGCGCCGTTGTGGAGAAAACCTGATGTTACGCAAACTTACCACGATTACTATGGCTGCCGCCCTGGCGGGAGCTTTGGTTGCTTCCACCGCAGCGGAAGCAAGGGGGGGCGGCGGGCGTGGTGGCGGCGGCTTCCATGGAGGGGGTGGCTTCCGCGGCGGCGGCTTCCACGGCGGTTATGCGGGCCGCGGCTTTTATGGTGGGGGCTATGGGCGGGGCTACGGCGGCTATGGGCGAGGCTGGGGCTATGGCGGTTGGGGATATCCCTACTACTACGGGGGGGGATGCTGGCAATGGTGGTACGGCCGGTGGGTATGGGCGTGCTAAGAGCGCGAACAACAGCCTTACGCGGACATTTCCCGCGTAAGGCTGCGCATGAAGTCGATACACATGGAAATTTCGCTAATCTCGATAAACTCATCCGGTTGATGGGCCTCGTCGATACGGCCGGGTCCGCAAAGCACGGTTGGAATCCCCGCACGCTGGAATTGTCCGGCTTCGGAAGCGAAGGGGACAGCGATAGTGTGATTGGCCTTGGCGAGACGCAGGGCTAATCGTTCAGCGGCTGACCCAGGTTCGGGCGCGAGGCCGGGCACTTCGGTTTCGGTGACGGTCTCGATTCCCGTTTGCGGGAAGTCGCGGAAGGAGCGTTCCATCAAGCGCCGCGCGAAAATCTCCAGTTGATCGCGCGCGGTCGAGGGCGCGACCCCGGGCAAGCCGCGAAACTCCCAATGGAATTGGCAGTCGCGAGCGACAATGTTCCGAGCCGTGCCGCCTGAGATAAGCCCGACGTGCACGCTGGAATAGGGAGGATCGAAGCGCCCGGATGGGTCGCCTTGGGACCGCAAAGCCTCCCCGATGCGGTCCAGTTCCGCCACCAGCAAGCAGGCGGCGTGGACGGCGCTGACTCCTTTATGCAAATTCGCCGAATGAATCTCGAAACCCCGGACGCGGGTGATTTGAGTAGAGACGCTTTTGTGAGCGTCGGCGACTTGCATGGAAGTGGGTTCCCCGACAATGACCGCCGCCGGTTCCGGCAGATCGACACCGAATCGCGCGATCAGATCCAGCGGGCCAAGACATGTGGTCTCTTCGTCATAACTGAGGAGAATATGAATGGGGCGCTTGAGCGCCGCCGCCTTGAACTCCGGAATCATGGCGAGGCATACGGCGTCGAAGCCCTTCATGTCGACCGCGCCGCGGCCAATGAGGCGAGAGCTTTCGCGCCGTAGAACAAAGGGATCGCCGGTCCAGGCCTGTCCCGCGACCGGCACAACGTCGGTATGGCCAGACAGCACGACGCCGCCCGCGACATTGGGGCCAATGGTGACGAAAAGCGAGGCTTTGTCGCCTGTTGCGTTGGGGGCGCTCAAAAAGGGAACGCCTTGCTCACGCAAATAGTCTTCCACCGCGCAAATCAGCGGCAGGTTTGATTTGGAGCTCTCGGTGTCGAAGGCGACCAGGCGCGCAGTGAGATCGGCCGCCGATTCCAGTCTGTTCATAACAAGATCAGTTCAGGGTCGGATGCGACAGCGGACTGTCGAGCGAAAAGGTCGGCACATCGACATCGAAAGATTCGCCTGCGGGCGTGATCATACGATAGCTGCCCTGCATGAGTCCCGAAGGCGTGGAAAGCGGACACCCCGAGGCGTAACGGAATGTCTCTCCCGGTTCCAGCACGGGCTGTTCGCCCACAACGCCAGGGCCCTGAACTTCCTCGCGTTGGCCATTTGCGTCGATAATGATCCAGTGACGCGAAATAAGCTGCACGCGCGTTCGGCCGAGGTTGGCGATCTCGATCGTGTAGGACCAATAATATCGGTCCTGAGTTGGATCGGAGCGCTCGATAAGGAATTCAGGCAGCGCAGTGACCTGAATGTCGTGTGTGATAGCGATATACATGTCTCGCAGTCTAGAACGCGCGGTGGGAAAGGGAAGTTCAATTCTTCATCTATGCAGCAACAACCATGCCGCGAAATAGTGGCGAATCGCCAATAGGTGAGACGGGGACCCACAGATTGTCCAAGGAGGCGCCTTGGCCACAGAAACACTTGCTCCATAGGAGAAGTTTAGTAACATTGGCCCCACGGATGAATGTTTGCCCAATTCGAAGTTCTTTAATCTGACATTGCGGAACAGGTCGGGATGAAGCGTAACTGGTTGCTTGGTTTATTGTTCCTGCTGGCGATGACCGTTCAGGCCATTGCGCCGGCTGCGGCAAACTTTGCACATTTGGGCGGCTCCAGTTCCGACAAAACGACGTTTCAGCTTTGTTTGAAGTCCGCTGCCGATTTCGCGAACGTCGAAAAACGGCATCCAGGTCAAACGGAACATCGCCACGACAGCTGTTTTTTCTGTCAATTGTCGTGTGATGGCGCCGGGCCTTTGGCCGCAGTTGTCAGCGCAGCCAGCCTGGCGCCCGTCCAGTGGCGGCCCAGCGCCTGGGCGGAGGCGGATCGCGCCCCGCCGACCCTTCGTCGCGAGGCGTCCAACCAGCCCAGAGCGCCGCCGAAATTCTCCTGACATATGGCCATGGTAGCGCCGCTTCCGAGCCACTTTTGTTTGTTCGAATGGCTCAAGGTCAAGCTACAGCGTCATTTATTTACGCACGTTGCGAATGTGATCAGGAGAGTTTTCGATGTCCTTCTCAAAGGCTAAACATGCGCAAATCATCGCTTCGCGCGGATCGCCCGGTTTTCCGTTGGAGCATAACGAGGAGGCTGTGGCCTCAATTCACGCTTCTCGCCTGGCGGCTAAAGCGCCGCAACGCGCGATGTTTGGGCCCGCGCAGCCTCCGCGAGGCCGGACCAACAGGCTAATCGATCTGGAGCGCCGCGCGCGCTTTGGTCGCTTTGGCTTCGACCTCGCCTAGAGGTCGCCGAAGATGCGCCCGTCCACTTGCTTGCTCAGCGAAGGCCCCGCAAGACCAGGATGGACGGCGGATCTGCGGAAGAAAACCCCGAACGCCGGGCCTCTCGGGCGTCGTCAAAAATCCTGCTTCTGCATCCGTGGGATTTTGGCGGCGTCGCGCCTCCCAAGGCGAGGCCCTGCTATGTCGGCATGGCGCCCGTTCTAAGGGCCCTTGCGTCCCGAACGGTGGCGGACCGCGCCATGCCGACAACCGCTTGTTTTTCCCCGTCGCCGCAAAACGCGGCTGCGATCCTTGGCAATCTCGCGAACTGGTCAGACACCTGCACGCGAAGCGTGCAGTCCGCATCCAAGATCGTAAATCAGATCGTCGGCGTCTTCCAATCCCACCGAAAGACGAAGCAAGCCCTCGCCGATGCCCAGGGCGGCGCGGGCTTCGGGCGTTAGCCGCTGATGCGTCGTAGTGGCCGGATGGGTGATGAGGCTCTTCGCGTCTCCCAGATTGTTGGATATTTTGACAATTTCCAACGCATTGGCGAGACTGAACGCCGCCTCCTTGCCGCCTGCGACGTCGAATGTGACCAGCGTGCCGCCGCCGCTCATTTGCCTGCGCGCCAGGGCCGCTTGCGGATGGTCGTCGCGGAACGGGTATAGAACCCGGCGGACGCCGCTTTCAGCAGCCAGAAAATCAGCGATCTTGGCGGCGGAGGCGGCCTGTTGCGCGACCCGCAACGGCAGGGTCTCCAGTCCCTTCAACATTACCCAGGCGTTGAAAGGCGACATGGCCGGACCGGTCTGGCGCAGAAAATTATGCAGATTTTCGTCGATCAATGCTTGCGAAGCGAGAATTACGCCGCCCAAGCACCGTCCCTGTCCGTCGATATGCTTGGTGGCTGAATAGACGACGATGTCCGCGCCAAATTCGAAAGGCTTTTGCAAAAGCGGCGTGGCGAAAACGTTATCGACGACGAGCCGGGTGCCAGCGTTATGGGCGAGGTCCGCCAGCGCCTTGAGGTCATAAACTTCAAGGCTGGGATTTGTGGGCGTTTCCAGAAAGAAAAGCTTGGTTTCCTTGCGAACGGCCCGCTTCCATTCGGCAAGATTGGCGCCGTCCACGAGAGTCGTCGCGACGCCAAAGCGCGGCAGCAACTCTTCCACGACATAAAGGCAGGATCCAAAAAGCGCGCGCGCCGCGACGACATGTTCGCCAGCCCTTACCTGCGATAACAGCGAGGCGGTGACCGCGGCCATCCCGCTCGCCGTTGCGCGAGCGGCCTCGGCGCCCTCAAGCAAACACATGCGCTGCTCGAACATCGCTACAGTCGGATTCGAAAATCGCGAATAAATGAAGCCGGGATCGTCGCCCTTGAAGCGCGCCTCGGCGGCCTGCATGGTCGGATAAGCGAAACTTTGCGTGAGAAACAGCGCCTCCGACATTTCTCCAAAGGGAGAGCGCAGCGTTCCGCCATGCACGAGCTGCGTCGCGGTCTTGAGAGAGCGGCGTTTCTTGTCACTGGGGGCGTTCATGCGTTCTCCTTAAAGCGGCGCGCGCGCCATTAGAGGCCCTATGGCCTCGAAAGCAGCGCGAAAGAAGCGGGTTTCTCTAGGAGACCCGGCCTTTTAGCGCCTTTTTTAACGTGGCGGCAAGCCGGCCGGCTCAAATAACCACGGCAACTATAAAGGCGAAACGCCGCGCCGCTGTCAACCGCGCTCAGTGAAGGCGTATTCGCCGCGGCCTCTTGCGCGTCGTTTCAAAAAAGCAGAATTCTTGGCGCGACATCGGGGTATTGAGCGGGGAAGGCGAGGCGGTTGGATATTTTACTGCTGGGAGGCTCCAATGCCGGTCTTCGCGACGGCTGGGCGGCGCAGTTCATGGAAATCGCTGCCGGGCACCGCGTGACAAACCAGTTTCTGGGCGCCACGGGGTCGCTCTACGGGCTTTTGCGTTTGTTCAAGCGCGAGCAGGACAGGGCCGCCAAGCCAGATCTGATCGTTTTCGAATATGCCTTGAACGATATGATTTTGCTGGAGGGTCATTCTCTTACGAAGGACGTATTGCGGGACACTCTGGATGAAGTCGCGCAGTATTGCGCTGAGCGTCGCATCAAGCTGTTGTTTCTTGTGTTGCAACCGCGCGACGCCGTGATGCGCTACTTTTCGGCGGCTGCGCGCGTGACGCGCATATATGCGCGGACGGCGCGGATGCGATCGATGTTTCCCTGCCTCACCTTGCCTGAAATTCTCGCCGGCCCGCCCAGCGCTGACTGTTACCAGGATCCCTACCACCTTACGCGGCCGGTTTCGCGCCTCGTCGCCGAAGCGGTTTGGTCAACGCTGCGGGATCACGAAATCCCCGCGCCCCTTGCGGCTCCGGCTCGCGCGCCGGCCTTCGCCTATGTTCCCTCAACCAAGGCCCGGACCCTTGGTCCGGCGCGCTTGCGCCAGCGTGAAAGCAAGGTGTTCAAGGGGCTTTTTCTGGAGATCGGCAGATCCGGAGCCAGCTATTGGCGCGGCCGCGGCCGGCTCGTCGCGCTTATGTTGCGCTCCTCGGAGACGGCGGGCGTCTTCCGGCTCAAGAACTCGGCCTTGGCTTATCGAAAATGCGCCGCCTCGCTGATGCAGCAGACGGTCGCCAAGCTGGTCGTGTTGCATTACTTGTCGCGCCCATTCTATGTCGAAGACGACCTCGAAATTTCGATGCCCGTCGATGAGGCCGCCCTGTTGACGCTGCAACAGGACAACACGTTGCAGCAGTCCGAGCCGCTCGCTGCGTTTGCGGAGCAATGTCTTGAGATAAATGGGGTAATGTTGTGGCGCCCGCTGTCCCCGTGGACGCGCTGGCGCCGCGCTCTGACTCTGGCTGCACGGAGATGTCGTGCTAAGGACAGCGCATTGGGAAATGTCCGGCAAGCGGCGCCCAGCGAAAGTAAACAGGATTGCGTCAATGAGTAGTTCAGGTCAGCGGATATGAGAGGCTCGGACGCATTGGTAAGTGAGCGCGCCGGCGTGCTGTCCAGCCGTCGGATCGCCGATTTGTTTGAGATCGGCGTGATAAGCGCCGGCGCGCCTCTGGCTGCCGCTCAAATTCAGCCGGCGAGCCTCGATTTGCGGCTCGGTCCAAAAGCTTATCGGGTACGCGCGAGTTTTCTGCCCGGCAAGGGTCGCCTTGTGGGCACTATGCTGGCGGCGCTCAAATCGGACGAGATTTCACTCCAGGGCGATGGCGCGGTGCTCGAGCGCGACTGTGTTTACGTTGTTCCGCTCATGGAGAGCCTCTCTCTGCCGCCGCAACTTTCGGGAGCGGCCAATCCCAAGAGTTCGACCGGTCGACTCGATATTTTCACGCGGCTGATTACTGATCAGGGCGAAAGATTCGATCTTGTTGAGCAGGGCTACGAGGGTCCACTGTTTGCGGAAGTCTCGCCGCGTAGTTTTTCGGTTCGCGTGCGGGCGGGCTCCAGACTCAATCAATTGCGTTTTCGCCAGCATGACGCCAGCGAACCGCCGCAGACCAGCTTCGCGCTAAGCGACACCGCGCTCGAGGCGCTGCATGCGCGGACAAGACTGGTCGACGGGGCTCTCAATCTGCGAGACGGCGTGGTGTTGCGCGTGGATCTCTCCGAGCCGCTGAGTGGGGGAGTGGTCGGCTACAGGGCGCAAAAACATACGGATGTGATTGATGTCGATCGCATCGGCGCCTATCGCGTCGACGACTTCTGGGATCGTCTGCCCGCGCGGGCAGACAGACGAACTCATACTTGATCCGGGCGACTTCTATATTTTGGCTTCGCGCGAGAGATTGCTCATTCCACCCGACCTTGCCGCCGAGATGGCTCCGATGGACGCGGCTATCGGCGAGTTTAGAGTGCATTACGCGGGTTTTTTTGATCCAGGATTTGGCGCGGGCCTTGACGGAAAGCCGAGCAGCCGCGCCGTGTTGGAAGTGCGCAGCCGCGAAGTTCCGTTCATTCTCGAGGACGGGCAGTTCATAGGTCGGCTGGTCTATGAGCCGATGGCCGAACCGCCGAGCGCGCTTTATGGCGAAGCGGGTGTCTCAAATTATCAGGGGCAGGGGCTGAAGCTATCCAAGCATTTTCTCGCGCCGTAAAGCGTCGCGGGCGCCCGTGAGCCGCGTCATACCACTCTCGCTCCGTCAAAGCCGATCCTGTGCATCAAATAGCAAAGGCAATCGAGTCTGTACTGCGCGCGGATCCAATGTGAGCATCGCGGGGATCGCCGGCCGCAGCAGTCGAATTTTCCCGTTGCTGTAATCGTAATATTCTTCGGGCGACGCATCGCCGTCGCCGGCGACTATCTCGAGCCTGTAGGCCCCGTTGGAGTCTCCAAAGCTCGCGCCCACTTCCAGTTCGCTAAAATTCAAATGGTCGATGTCCCCGCGAAAGCGAAAATCCGCAGGGGAGCCGTCGAAAGAAAAACTCGCCTGCGCCGGCGTTTTCACGATGGCGTAGGTGCGGAGCAGATCGACGTCATGGGGAGAGGGCGGGTGCTCGGGAAAATGGACCATAGCCAGCGCAGCCTCCATCAGTCTTGCAGCATGCTCGGCGCCGGGGTTGCCAGCCTTTCCGCATTCCACGGTTATCGCTGGACAAAGTTGCGCAAAGGCGCAGGCCTGCACGCCGAGCGGGCGCTGGAAATGCACGACGATGCGGGAGAATAATTGCGCCAGCCAGATGAAGTTGGGCTCCAGTCGGGTCGTGCAGCTGTAATGCGGGTTGAAGCCGGTGTTGTTGTGGATATCAATGCTTGCGAAAGGCTCTTTCTTTGCCGAGTAGTCGAAAACCTTCTGCGCCATCAGCGCTTCTGGAACGTCCGGCGTTAAAGTGCCCGGCCAGACGCGGTTAAAGTCCGTTTGCTCCGGCAATGTCCGCACATCCGCCGCCGCAGCTTTTATGTTGCCGATGAACAAAAGCAAGCCGCGATGCAGCTCGCGCCGGGCATGGCGGCGCAACACGTCCTGTACGGCAAGTAGTCCGCTGTGCTCGTTGCCGTGCAGCAGCACAGAGACAAACAACGGGTGCGGATTGCGCCCGGGTAGGTCGATCAAGCTGGGACCGGGAAGGATCTCGACCAGTCGATGCGCCGGGCAATCGAGAAAGCCTTCCGGAACCTTGTCGAAGAAAGTGCAGGACGTTTCGATCATAATGTCTCCTCAAGGATCCCATTGATGCACCGGCGTTCCGCTGCGTTGCCGCTCGCAATAGGCCGCCATCAGGCGATAGACGTCGCCGCCCCGCAGCTCGAGGCCTTGGCGTTGCCAGGCGGCGCCTGTTTGCCCGCTTCGCACCCGCGCTTCGATAACGTCGAGATAACGCCCCCCGGCGACGCCAAGATCTTCAAGTCCGCGTCGTGCGGCCGGAAGCAAGAACTCCAGAAGCAATCTATTCGCCGGCGCCACGCCGAGGCCGGGCCAAGTCAATTCCGCGCCGAGCCCATGCCGCGCGGCGGCGTAAAAATTGTTCAGCGCGTTGTCAAAAGTCATATCGCGGATAGCGTCGGAACAGGCGAGATCATGCGCGAGTCCCGCATATAGCGCGGCATTGGCGAGCATATCGAGAATCGTCGGCCCGGCCGGCAAAATCCGATGCTCAATGCGCAAATGCGGCGCGCCGTCCTGTTCGAAGCCGATAAGCGCGCGGTTCCACCGCCAGATTGTGCCATTGTGCAACCGCAGATGACGAAGCGCCGCCGGGTCGTCATCGAAAGACATGGGCAGCAGGATCGGATAGTCGGCAAGGTTTTCCTCGAAAAGTTCAAGGCAGGAACTCGTAACGAAGCCGGAACCCATGCTAACCCGCCGGCTCTTGCCTGGCGCATCGACCGCCTGCTCGAACAAAGGAATGCGCGTTTCCTCCCACAGCGATTTGCCGAACAGGAAAGGCGAATTGGCGCTTGCCGCGAGAACTGGTCCAGACGCCGCCACAGAGGCGTTGTAATACAGATGCGCGCGGTCGGCCGGCGTTTTCAGATGCACCTGGAAAGACGTTGTCGCAGCTTCCAGCATGACGTCGCGGTGTTCGGAAACGAGGCGGTCGCGTCCCGCTATGTCGACTCGCACCGGGCGTCCGGTCCGATGGCGCAGCACTTCGTTGTTCAGCGCGTAATAGCGATTGAGTGGAGAAATATTCGCAAGCGTCATATCGGCATCGCGGATCGTCGGCAGCGTGCCGATCATCACCATATTGGCGTCGAGCCCGTGAGCGACGTCGTTGCATTTTCTCCACAGAGACGTCAGGGCCTCCTCTGCGCGTGTGAAGACGTCTCCCTCCATAGGCAATGGATCGGCGTTCAGTTCGACATTGAAGCGAGAGAGCTCTGGGACGACCAGCGGATGCGCCAGCGCTTTGAGCAAGCTTTCGTTGATCGGCGCCGGAAAATAATTGTGATCGACGATCCAGGCCTCAAGCTCGAAACCCAGTTGCACGCCTGAATTGGAAAAATCGCCGCGGTCGAACAGGTCCCGGGCAATTTCTGTCTCCTGCGCGAGCCGCTCGGAGAAGTGAGCAAAGTCCGCGTCGCTGAAACCTGTCGCCTTGATCTCTTCGCCCATGTCTCTCACGCGGTCCCGACTTGAGCCATCCTAAACAAACGGAGAAGCTTTAAGGAAGGCGTTACGGCGACAAAGCGTCGCGTTCGCCCAGGGAAGACGGTTTCGTGACCATCCGGATGCAAGGCGTCTCAACGTTTTCCGACTTAGCGTTGGCGACACGCCCCTTTGCATAAGGTGAATTTTTGGGCTATTTTTTGCCACGATGTTGACTTAGCGTGCTTGCGTCGTGGGGGGAGAGGCAAGCGCTTAGGCGCTAAATTTGCGTGCGGGCTGCGTCTGCGCGGTCTTGGTCTTGATTCCCACCCAGAATTGCGAGCTTTCGGGGCGGCTGCCGCTCAGGAAGCAGATGCCAGCGCGCCGACCGGGCTTTCCGCCCCTCGGCGTAAAATCTCCGCGGGAAGGCCGCTGGGGCTGAGGCGCGATGTTGCGCGCCGGCTACCTGTGCAACTCCGCGAGCGCTGATTATGTGAGCAAGAGAATTTGTCGCACCGCACCAAGGTCTGCGCGCTGAGAAAATCGTCCGGGATCGCCTCCCTGGTTTTTGGGGGACTGACGGTTCTATTGGCCGCAATGACTCCTTCGCTGACGGAGACGGCAGTGGCGAACGGCGATACCCGCACCATCAATCTTTTTTATGTGCACACGCAGGAATCGATTTCCGCGACCTATCTGGTTAACGGCCAATATGACCGCGCGGTATTGCAGCAGCTCAACTGGTTCCTCAGGGACTGGCGGCGCGACGAGCCGACCAATATGGATCCGCGACTGTTCGACGTGGTTTGGGAGG
The DNA here is from genome assembly GCA_963697595.1 of uncultured Alphaproteobacteria bacterium. Taxonomy (GTDB): domain Bacteria; phylum Pseudomonadota; class Alphaproteobacteria; order Rhizobiales; family Beijerinckiaceae; genus Methylocystis. The sequence continues at coordinate 513,928 of CAVOON010000003.1, forward strand.
CCTATCGCGCCGCAGGCGCCGGAGGCGAAGTCATCAAGGTCGTCTCCGCCTATCGTTCCCCCGAAACGAACGCCATGTTGCGTTCGCGCTCGCGGGCGGTTGCGAAATATTCCCAACATATGCTTGGCAAGGCGATGGACACCACGATGCCCGGCATGCCCATGTCGCGCATTCGCGAGTTGGGCATGAGAATGCAGCGTGGCGGCGTCGGCTATTATCCAACCGCGGGCACGCCCTTCGTCCATCTCGATGTCGGCAACGTCCGCGCCTGGCCGCGCATGACCTATGAACAGCTGGTGCAGTTGTTCCCGGACGGGAAGACAGTCCATTTGCCGAGCAATGGCCAGCCGCTTCCGCGTTACGAAGAGGCGAAGGCCGAGATCGAGGCGCGTAACAACGGCGCGATCGTCATGGCGCCGCGCAAATCCGCGGGCGGATTCCTGGCGTTTCTATTTGGCGGCGGCGAGGACGAGGCTGAGGAAGTTGTTGCGCCAGCCCCCAGCACACGCAAGCAATGGGCTGCGCTCGCTCCGCGCAACTCCAGGGCGGGCAGGGTAGCCGCCGGCGAGTCAGACGAAGAAGGCGGAGCGGAGATTCCTGCGGAACGCAACCGTCGCGGCCGGTCCGAGACTCTCGCCAGGGCCGAAGCCAATCTGCCGCGCGGCGAAACGGTCATGACGGCGGGACCGGAGGAGGCGAAGGCGGCTGCAGCTGCAGCCAAGGCTGAGGCCACGGCCAAGGCGGAAACGGCCAAGGCCGAAGCCGCAGCCGCTAAGGCTGAAGCGACTGCCGCAAAGGCCGAAGCCGCCACGCGCGAAAAGTTAGCGCGAGCCCCGATGCCGCCTGCGCGTCCGGCGTCGCTCGAAAAGCCGACGCCGCTAGACGCCGCGCCCGCGGACACACATCTTGCGGTTCTCGAAACTCAGGATGGCTCCAGGCCGTCTCGCGCGGAATCGCCAGACTCCGCCAAGGTCGAGGACGAAAAAGTTTCCTTCAATGCGCCGCTGCCGCCGCGCCGGCCTGGCAATCTCGTTGCGCGCATTGACGCGCCGCTGCCTCCCACGCGTCCGCTGGAGTTCGATCTGGTAGGGCGCGAAAGCGCCAATGGCGCGCCGGAGTCCGCTCCCGTCTCCACGGCCGCCGTCGAAGCACCTCTCCCGCAGCCACGGCCCAAAAATTTGGGCGCATCGCAAAACGGTCAGGGAGACGACGCATTGGCGAGTCTGATAGACGCGACAGGTTCGACGGGCGCGAGCGCGAAGTCTCGCGCCGCTGCTCCTGACGGCGAACCCCTCGCCTTTGCGCCGCCCTCCAGGAAAGCGACGCCGCAGGCTGCAAAGCCCGCTGCGGGCAAGACGACTGTGGGCAAAACACCTCCCGGGTCAAAAGCGGAATTTGTTCCCGCCCGGCTGGATCGCTCCAATTTTCGTGCGATGACAGCCGCAACGCCAGCGAGCCGAGCTTCCGGCGCTTCGGCGATGGGGGCATCCATCGGCGCCGTGCGCTCGGCGGCGCATGCGTCGGAGCCCAGTGTGCTCACGACGACCGGCTCCGCCGCGTCAGCCGGTTTTTCCGAGGATGTCGCCGCTCCAGCGACCGACAAGTTTGGGGCCGCCGCGGAGTAAGCCTCGCGAGACCCGAGCCGGCGAGCTCGCATAGCGCCGTTCCGCGAGCAGGTGCAACCATCAGGGCCTGTGACCTGCGCTTCGCGGCCCGGGACAGGCGACGCCGGCCACCGGTAGTGGACCGCGTCGACCTATCTGCAAACAAATGACGTTCGAAACTTTCGATAACGGCCGCAGCGTCGCGATTGGTGCTGGGGAGCTGTCAGGCGTCGGTATCCACCAGAATTTTCACGTTGTTGATCTTAAATTTTTCCGATTGTATGCAAGCAGCTGTTATCACAAAACGGCGCAAGAACTTTGCTGCATTTATAGTTAGAGGAGTGCGCGATGCATAAGCGACGGATATGGGTCGCAGGCCATAAAGGCATGGTTGGTTCAGCAATTGTTCGCTTTCTCGAAAGTCGGGGCGATGAGGTCATTAAAGTCGATCGCACGGTCGTCGATTTGCGCAATCAGATCGCCGTTGAGTTGTGGCTAAAGCAAAATCGTCCGGACGCAATCGTATTCGCCGCCGCCAAAGTGGGCGGCATTTTTGCGAACGAAACTTTTCCCGCCGATTTCATTTATGACAATCTGACGATCGAGACCAACATCATCCATTCTGCTCATGCAGCCAATGTGAATCGTTTGGTTTTTCTGGGTTCGTCCTGCATCTATCCCAAATTCGCGTCGCAGCCGATCAAAGAGGAGTCGCTCCTCACGGGTCCGCTTGAGCCGACCAACGAATGGTACGCAATTGCTAAGATCGCCGGCATCAAACTGTGTCAGGCGTATCGCAAGCAGTATGGCCGTCATTACATTTCGGTTATGCCTTGCAATCTATATGGTCCAAACGACAATTTCGATTTAACTACGAGCCATGTGCTTCCGGCGCTAATCCGCAAGTTCCATGAGGCGAAGGAAGGCGGATGCAAGGAAGTCGTAGTCTGGGGCTCAGGGACGCCGCTGCGGGAGTTCCTGCATGTGGACGATCTCGCGCGAGGCGTGGTTTTTTGCCTCGATAATTACGATGAATATGAGCATATCAACTGCGGCGCGGGATCCGAGATATCAATTCGCGGCCTGGCCGAATGCGTTGGAAGGGCGACGGGGTTTTCAGGCGAAATCGTTTTCGATGCGACCAAGCCCGACGGCACGCCGCGCAAACTGATGGACTCCAGCAAAATGCGGGCGCTCGGCTGGGAGCCGACAATATCCCTTGAGGACGGCATCGCTGGCGCCTATCGCTGGTTTTTAGAACACAAGATTGCTGTTGGGTCGCAGGAAACGGCGCAGGTCGCATGAACCAAAGGCTTTTAGCCCTGCCTCGATCGCAAGCAGTCCAAAAACGCGAAATTGAAATATTCAATAGGCGCTCGTGTCACGAAACACGAGCGCGACCGTTTTCAGAATGACTTTAATGTCGAGCCAGATCGTCCAGAGATCAATATATTCAATATCGTAGTCGACGCGCTTTTGCAGTTTTTCCACACTGTCCAATTCGCCGCGCAGACCGTGGACCTGCGCCCAGCCGGTCATACCCGGTTTCACTCTGTGTCGGACTGCGTAATAATCGACCAGCTCTTCGAGGTTGCGGCCTTCCGCCTTGGTTGCGAGCGCGTGCGGCCGGGGGCCGACAATCGACATGGAACCCTCAAAAACATTGATGAGTTGCGGCAATTCGTCAATGCTGAGACGTCGAATGACGCGCCCCACGCCGGTTACGCGCGGATCGTCACGGATTGTTTGCGTCTCGGCGTGAGCATCCGTCATATCGGCATACATGGAACGGAATTTCCACAATTTGAACGGCCGTCCATTAAAGCCTGTCCGGATCTGCAGGAAGAAAACCGGTCCTGGACTCTCAAGCCGTATCATCAACGCGACCAAGCCGAACAGCGGCGCTAGCGCCAGCAGTCCAATTGCGGAAATCACGAGGTCCTCGACGCGCTTGAGCCACAGGCTCCAGCCATGGATGGATTCTTCTATCGCGCAGAAGGAGAGGCGGCCGCCAAAGTCACTGACACTGCGAACCAATTTGTCGATCGAGCGATTGCTTGGCAGCACGTAAACCCGCGTCGACAGGTGGCGTAGGAGGTCCAGCTTCGCAAGGATCAACGGAATATCTTCCCAAGGCGCCGCCAGATAGATTTGATCTATTTCGCTTTCGGCGACCACTTCGGCGAGCGAAAAGAAATCGGCGATGTTGGAAAACTCCAGGCTCTCAATCACGCGAACTTCCCTGCGCGATTGGCGTTCGATTTCCCGTGGCGAAATGGGGTCGCAAAACACCCCGACCGAAAGCGCCCTATGCACGCAGGCGCCCTGTTCCAGCGCTCGATCAATTGACGTGAAGAACGCCCATCGAATGAGAAAGATAAGCGACAAGCTCAAGATAGCCCAGGAAAAAAACCACAGTCTTGAATAGGTTTCTGCGGACTTTGTAGCGACCGCAAGGACCAGCAAAAGCGCAAAAGTTGCAAAGATTGCGAGCGGAAGCCGTCGCAGCGCGCGACGGCGATCCAAAATGCGGTTTGTGTCATACACGCCCCAAAGTCGGGTCCAGAAAAAATGGGAAAAAGCGGCGAAACATATCGCCTGAAGCTGCCATTCTTCGAAATGAAAGTTTGCGAGCTGGAATTGATGCTGAACGATCACAGCCGCCGCGCCCGCGACAGTTAAAACGAGGAGGTCGCCGATTGTCAGAGCGACAACGCAACTGTGCAGAGAAATCCGCTTTCCGATACCTGCGGAGGCCGTTCCCTCGCGCTCGGCGCCTTTACCAGGAATGGCTGAACTCGATCGGAACTCTCGCGACAACGACTGGAACATTTATTCAAACTCTATGTGAGCAAGAGTTTTCCATTTTGTCGACATTCATGCGAAGATGCAACAGGGACGGTCAAGCAGGTCTGGAAACGTTCTTTCCCATGTTATACTTGATAAAGGGCACGGCGCCTGCGTCCAACAATGAAATCCTGAAAGCTTCGCAATATGATTTTCTTCTTGAAGCCAAAGGCCGCGCATAAGCCGAGAGCAGCCTCCGAAGCCAGTGTTTCCGCGGGGTTGCGAGTCTATGCTGTTGGCGACATCCATGGTCGCCTCGACCTTTTGGCGAGTCTCTCCGATAAGTTGCGACGCGATCTTCATGACCGCCCTTGCGAGAACTCGGCGATTGTTTTTCTGGGCGATTATGTGGATCGCGGTCCTGACTCCGCTGGAGTCATCAACTGGATTTTGGCAGGCGGCCTTCCAGTTCCTTACGTCGCGCTACGCGGCAATCACGAGGCGACCCTGCTTAACTTTCTCGATGACGAGTCGGTGTTGGATGATTGGCGTCGTTTCGGCGGCCTTGAAACGCTGAGCTCCTATGGAATTGACGTTAAAGAGGCTATGCGCGGAAAAGGTTATGCGGAGGCGCAAGCGCAGTTTCGAACAGTTCTGCCTGCCGAACATCAACTCTTCTATGAGCAAACAAAGCTGTCATGGAACTCGGGAGATTATTTTTTCTGCCATGCAGGCGTCAGGCCGCATGTTCCACTGGCGCAGCAGGACGAGCGGGATTTGCTTTGGATTCGGGAGGAATTTAACGACTTTCGCGGCTCATTTGAGAAAATAATCGTGCATGGGCATACGCCCGTTGATGCACCGGACGTTCGTCCCAACCGCATCAACGTCGACACTGGCGCCTACGCCACGGATATTCTCACGAGCGTGGTTCTGGAAGGGCGAGAACGCCGTTTCATCACGTCTTGAAGCGGAGACCGCGGTCGCGCGCCATTATTTGCCCTTAGAGCATTTATGGTCGAGCAACTCTTCGGCGTGGCCGCCCTGTCCATTCACCAGCACAACCAAGTCGCGGTCCCCTTTTTCTCCGTCATCGCCCACCACGGCGATTGACTGCATTCCCATCCGCGAACGAGCGCCGGGAATCTCGTTGGCGACCATTTGGAAAATTCCTCGATCAAGTTCCTGGGCGCCAATGCGTTTCACGCGGTAATGATCAGCCCACGGCCGCAAGTCCAGGTCAGACCATTTTTTTGAGATTCGGCTTGCATTTGCGGACAGGGCGCGTTTTAGCCTCGCATCGATGCAATCGACGTGGATGTGCAACTGATCCTGCGTGCGCGAAACCCTCGAATTGACCGCCATGCCGATGTCGGCCCACGCCAGCGAGCGGCTTGCACTGGCGACAACGCGGTCTCTCTCACTCCAGGCGATCGACCAGAGATTCGGCGTTTCACTGCTCAGGAGGGCAGGGCTTTCTATTCCTTCGATTTTCGCTGTTGGAACGACCAGGATTCTTGTTTCATCGGCGGGTGCGCGAAGCACGATGAATCCCTTGGTGGCGTCGACCTCAAGGCATGGCAGCGCGAGGCCAAGCGTCCGGTGCATCGGCAGACACAAATCTTCCACGACGCGCCAAAGTGCGTCGCGCTCGCCAACGCCGTAGGCTACAGCTGTCGGCGAGAGCCAGACCGCTGCGATTATCCCGACGGCGAATGACCAGTGGATTTTTCCTGCCATGGAGCGGACGCGCATACTACTTTTCTCTATGCCTGAATTTTCCAGAGCCCCGGCTTCGGGCGAAGAAGTCGAGCCAATCTGGCACAATTAGGGTTTCAATTTCATTGTCGGCCGTCGAAGCGCCTAGCAGATATTGATTTGCTATTTCCCTGACGGCGGTATCGGCGGAAAGCTATCAGACGCAACTTTCAGTTCTGCACCACCTATTGTCTTGGAGTTTGCAGACATTGGATTGGTGGTTCCCGATCATCGCCGTCGCGCAGGCGCTGGATAGCATCCGATTTCTGCTTGCCCATTAACGCTCGGCTCCAGCACCGAGGCGCAGTCGAAATTGGGATCGACCCGGGGCGGCGGAATAGCCGCATGATCGCCTCCTTTAGGAGGCGTATTCACGCCAAATGTCTCGCCGCCGCCGCCGGCGACCGGCCGCGCCCGCCATGAGTCTCGAGCGCTGCGTCCCGCACTCGGGTTTATCGCGGTCTCTCGCTTCGCAATCGATCGCGGAGAGAATCGAATCTCGGGACCAGAAGTGAAGGGCGTCACAGCCATATCCCGCCCCTGCGTAGCCCCTAACCGAAACCCTTGCTGGCGTGGCGAGAAGTAAATGCCGGATTTTTTGCCCTCCCAACCCTCCGAGCCTTTGAAACCGACACTGCAACCTGCCGCAGCGAAGACCTTTTCGCAGGCGTCGCGCGAAGGAAAGCGAGGGGCTTTCTCCTCAAATTCCGCCTGTGAATTCGCTGCGGCGTTAACGCATTGTTGGGCGTTAAACTTGCCGCTGGCGACACAGTTTTGCTCGGAGCCGTAGGAATATTGGCCCGGCCTAGTTTGGGCATTGAGGGTTGTTGTCATGGAATGCAGGGCTGCAACACAAAAATAGAGTAAACGGCGCCGCGTCACTTTTCGCCTCTCAATCGCATACAAATTCCAGACCTTCGCAAATCCATAGCATCAGATTGGCGATTGAACATTAGCAGGCTGACAAGATGCGATGAATGGGGCGCAGTTTTGACGCGCAATGGCGCGGCAGTCGCTTGCGCCGGATCGTTAAGCATGTTTGTTGACCTTGGCTTATTTAAACTTGCCAAGGGGGGCACGGAGTGGCAATTTTTTAAGCAAGCTAAAGCTGGCGCAGAGCCAATAATTTCTCAAGCATTACGAGAGGCGAATGAAGATCGGCAAAACACTGGCGACTTTTTTGGCAGCGTTCTTATTGCTCATGCTGAACGGTTGCGACAGCACTCCGGTGCTCGGGCCTGGCATTGTCACTGACGCTTATGTATCTGCTCCCGGCGGCGCCACCGGCGCCATCAAACTACAGGCCGGCGATAAGATAAAAGTCACAGTGTTTGGCGAAGATAAGCTTACAGGCGAATATGATATTGATCCTGGAGGCAGCGTCTCCCTGCCGCTGGCCGGCACGGTGCAAGCCGCGGGCCTGACCAAGCAAGAGCTTGAGCAGCTGCTCTCCAAAAAGCTGAGCAGCGGCAATTATCTTAAGAACCCAAAGGTAACGGTCGATATCGCCACTTTCCGGCCGTTCTATGTGCTCGGCGAGGTCGAAAAACCTGGAGAATACCAATATCGGGGCGGCCTCAACGTTCTCAGCGCCATCGCGGTAGCGGGCGGTTCCACTTATCGAGCCAGCCGTTCGCGTGTGCTGATACAGCGCGTCGGAGAGCAAGGGTTTAGCGAATATGATATGTCGCCAGCCATACCCATTTACCCAGGCGATCTTATTCGCGTGCCAGAGCGATATTTCTAAATGCCGAACCAATCGTGGCTTCTCTGCAACAGTTTGGATCATATGAGCTGAAAGCCGCGGAGATGGTTGACGCTGTCGCGGCTAGGCGATAGAGCTTACGGATATTAAGGCCGCTGCGGAATGGGCAGCGAGAGTTGTTGGTTGAAGGGCGTGTCTATTGTTTGTCAGTTGCAAAACAATCGCGCCAACCTTTCCCTTCGCAGCGATTTTTAGTCTTATCGCCGTCGCGAACTTCGCCCCGCAGCCGGCCAGCGCCCAGGCGGTAAATCTGCAACCGACGCTTCAGCCCGCGAGTGGTTCCGACGATCTGCTAAATCTATTGGCGCCGCAGCCGATGGCTGAGCGCAGCCTGCGCGAAAAGCCGGTGCGTGATTATCAGGGATTGCCGATCGAGGGTTGGATGCTATTTCCAAGCCTGTTTGCCGGCGGCGTCTATGACGACAACCTTTTGTCGCAATCCACAAACCGGGACGCTGGCGTTGGCGCAAAGCTACGGCCGGCCCTCATCGCCGAGCGTAATAGCGGCGTTCAGCACACCGCCATCTTCTTGAACGGCGATTTCAATATTTATCCAGATCAGCCGAGCGGCAATATCATCGACGCGCAGGCCGGTTTCGCCCATGTTTGGGAGCTGCAGCGCGATTTTGTGCTAAGGTTCGGCGGCGAATACGACCTTCTGACCAACCCCTTGATCAATGGCGTTGTGACGGGTCCTTTCGGGACGCCCGGCGAAATCTCCAGCCCGCAGCGCTCCAATAGATTGGGCGGCTATGTTTCGGGCGTGAAGTCTTTCAATAGGTTTTTCGTCGGCTTGAGCCTGAGTTCTTACGCCACCGCTTATGATACGCTTTACACCACCACCGGTTCGCTGCCGCAGTCCTATCGCGACAATCTCGTCACCACCGCCACCGTCCGCCTCGGCTATGCGCTCTCCCCTGTGATCTATGCCTTCACGGAGGCGACCGGCAACCAGCATAATTTTAGCGGCGACTCAATTTATGGCCTGATCGCGCCCGACGTCTGGAGCAGCGGCACGCTTTATAATTCGCAAGGCTATCGTTTGCTTGCCGGCCTTGGCACCGACCGCATCAGTCTTTTCAAAGGTGAAATCTACGCTGGCTATCAGCAGCAAAACTACGCCTATTCGGGATTTGGAACGCATTCGAGCCCGGTGTACGGCGGCAAGATAAGCTGGTTCCCAACGCGAGCATGGACCCTTTCGCTCGCGCTTGATGAAACTTATCAGGATTCGGGCCTGCAGATCTCCGGCAATACACAGGGCAGCGCCGCCTTCGTCACCGCCGCGACAACCTCTCTGCAATACGCCATATCGAGCCAATGGAACGCCTCGATATCGGGAGGTTATTCTGAGTTGGTCTACGTTAGCGGCGGCCGTCGCGATCAACGTTGGAGCGCGGGCGCCACCTTGAATTACGAAATCGCTAAAAACGTTTTAGCGACAGCTGGTTATACGCTCATACTGGTCGACTCTAACGCCGCGGGGGGGAGCCTGACCCGCAATCAATTCGCGTTAGGCGCCACTTATAAATATTAACCTCTCACAAAAAAAACGCCCTGAGACGGTTCGTCGCCGTGACCGCTCTATTGCTGGTTAGCGACGCTCAAACATCGGCGTTATAATAGAAACAGTTCAGCGTGGAGCCTTAAAAAGCGGCTTCCCCGGCTGGCGCAATCAGATGACGGCACGCCCCCGAAACCATGTATTCTCACACTTCATGCGGCGCGCGTTTTCAGATTGGCGACGCGGAGGCCATTGTACCGCTATGCGAAGGTCCTCGCGAAAGCAAGGGCAGCCGCGACGTTCGAAGCCCGACTGGCGCCAACTATGCGCAGCAGTTTGATGATGTCTGATTGCAGCATCTGCGAACTTTTAGAGGCGATCGGGAGCAAGCACGGGAAGGCCAGTAAGGAGCCCGCCGTGGATGATTCCTCGCTAAACTCCTCTTTACCTATGAGACTTGAACATTGGCCATCATAGCGAGCAAATCGGACCCGCTTTCGATGGCTAGGGCTGTGTGCCTGGTGCTCCAATTTCCCGGGAAAACGAAATTCTCACATGACTGGTTCGTCCAGGAGACCTGTGCGCGGATAATTCTGGACGACGCGCTTTTGTCGTGATTCCCTCTATTCGCTTATTGGATGGAGATGTCGAATGTCGCGACGACGGATCGGTCAGGAAACGTTTGGTTTCGGGGACAGCGGTGGGCGGCAATCTTCATTGGACGAGCTGAAAAAGTTAATTGACTGGACCCGTGTCGAGGTGAAACTCGCCGATATTTCGTCATCGGCGAAGGGAGGCCCGGCTTGGCCGCCATTGGCTCTATTCAAGGCGCTGCTCTAGTCGGTCTGGTATGACCTTTCCGACGTCAAGCTTGCCGAAGCGCTCGATGATCGCGCATCGTTCCGTCGGTTCTGCGGGTTCTCCGGCAACGAGGCAACTCCCGAGCGCACCGCGTTCGTACGTTTTCGCAAGGCCTTGACGGTTTGCGCATTGGACAAGTCGCTGTTCGACGAGATCACCCGCCAACTCAAAGCCAAGGCGATAAAGGTGAAGACGGGACTGTCATGAATCTTGTGTTTTGGGCCATAGTGGAACCGCTGGAGGCGGACTATGGCGATCAAGAAAGACACACTGGACCAGCTACTCTCGGGGCGCGATCCGAAGGATGTGTTTTCCAAGGACGGTCTTTTCGACGAGCTGAAAAAGGCTTTGGCAGAGCGGGTTTTGAACGCGGAGCTGGACGATCATCTTTCAGGCGAGGCGGCGGCGGGAAAATCCAATTATCGCAATGGCTATTCGAAGAAGACGGTGCTGACCGAAACGTCGAAGATCGACATCAAGGTTCCTCGCGACCTTGAGGGAAGCTTCGATCCCAAGTTGATCGCGCGCTATCAGCGCCGCTTCCCGGGCTTCGACGAGAAGATCGTGTCGATGTATGCGCGCGGCAGGACGGTGCGCGAGATTCAAGGCCACCTCATGGAGTTGTATGGGCTTGAGGTTTCGCCGGACCTAATCTCAACGATCACCGACGCGGTTCTGGAGACGGTCGCCGAATGGCAGAACCGGCCGCTTGAGGCGATGTATCCCCTGGTTTTCTTCGACGCTCTTCGCGTCAAGATCCGGGACCAAGGTTTGGTTCGCAACAAGGCGGTTTACGTCGCGCTCGGCGTCACTCCGGAGGGAACCAAGGATATTCTGGGCCTTTGGATCGAGACCACGGAGGGCGCCAAATTCTGGCTGCAAGTCATGAACGAGCTGAAAAACCGCGGCGTCGAGGATGTGCTTATCGCCGTCGTCGACGGCCTCAAGGGCTTCCGGAGGCGATCAAGGCGGTTTTCCCGCTCTCGGCGCAACCGGGCGAGTCGAAGAGGCGGCCAGCTACTAACACGAACTCTCGGTTCATCGTATAAAACGGCCTGCCCGCACTTGGTGCTCCCGGCGCCTCTATCCCGGATGGTCTCACCATACGCCGGAACCACCAGGATCCCAGCCGGATAATCAGCGCCGGAATCTTCTCACCGGTTACCAACGCCATAGAATCCTTGAATGAAACTGCGGCGCGCCGTGCGGACACGCGGGCATTTTCCAACTGACGACGCCGCGATGAAGCTGCTCTAGCTCGTCTTGCGTCAGGTCGCGGGAAAGTGGAAAATGCCGCCGCGAGAATGGTGCGGGGCCAAAACCCAATTCGCTATCATGTTCGACGAGAGGTTCGTCATAGCGTGATGGTCAACCAGGCCCCGCACACAAAATTTCCGACAGTCCCGTGAAGACCGGCACGCTTGTCGATGCGACGATCATCGTTTCGGCGAGCAAAGACGACGACGATGGTCGCTGGGTGAAGCACAAAGGCAAGCCCGCCGTTCATGGCTTCAAGGCGCACGTCGGCGCCGACGCCGACACCGCCTTGGTTGAGGAAGTCGCGATCACGCCCGCCAACGCAATGACGGCAGGGCGGGTCCAGCCGCTCTTCCCGACGATCCGGGGGAAGTGTTCGCCGACAGCGCCTATCGGGGACAATATTTTCGCGACGCCATCTATGCAAAAGGCGGTAAGCCGCGCATCATCGCCACGGCCATGTAGGGATGCGACGAGCGAGAAACATTGGCGCGGCTCGATGCCTGGAACCAGCGGATCCACAGGGTTCGTGGTCGCATCGAAAAAATCTTCGGCACATGGAAACGCTGTTATGGGCTCCGTCGCATGCGATGGCGCGGCCTCGCCAAGGTATCGATTCAGGTCCGTCTAACCGCCATCGCTTACAACCTAAAACGAACCTTGAACATCATCACTTCGGCGGCGTGATCGCCGCCGAAGCTATCATTGATCGCGCCGCCGTGGCCGGACGGCACGTTTCCGCTGCTCCGCTGCTCCTTCACGCCGTGAAAGGAAAAGCCAACGTCAATTCAGTTAAAAACGCTATCCGCGCACAGGTCTCCTTTAGAGCGTTTCACATTTTGACGGAAGCGTAATCGGCGTTGCGAAGGTAGTTCTCGCACTCGCTGGGTTGGATGGTTTCGGTGAGCCGTCCATATGACGCCAAGTGTCCTCGACCGTCCTCTTCTGGGCTTGGCGGATCCAGTGCTTGATCTTGGCGAAGGCCTGCTCGATCGGATTGAGATCGGGAGAATAGGGTGGGAGAGACCAGAGTCTTGCTCCGGCGGCGCGGATCGCGCGCCGCACGGCTGCGGACTTGTGGCTGCCGAGATTGTCCATGACGACGATGTCGCCAGGTTCAAGGATCGGCGCGAGCTGTTGCTCGACATAGGCGCGGAAACATTCGCCGTTGATTGGCCCGTCGAAGACGCAGGGAGCGGCGAGCCGATCATGCCGCAGCGCGCCGAGAAAGGTCAGCGTTCGCCAATGGCCCTGTGGGGCGAACCCGCGCAAGCGCTTGCCCTTCGCTCCCCAACCGCGCAGCGGCGCCATGTTGGTTTTGATCCAGGTTTCGTCGATAAAGACCAGCCGCCGGGGATCGAGACGATCCTGCCATGACCGCCAACGCCGACGCCTGCGGGCGACGTCGTCGCGCGCTTGCTCAAGCGCGAAGAGGGTTTTTTTTGAACGTCAGACCTTCTCGGCGCAGAAACAGCCACACGGCGTTGTGCGAGACCTTTACGCCGCGCGCCAGGAGCGCGTCTTTGAGGCCGTGCAACGTCAGATGGGGCGTCTGCTCGATCCGCTCCTTGATGAAGTCCTTGTGCGCGTCGAGGGTTGGCTTGCGGTGACCGCCCATCTTGTCGGGCGCGACAGAGCCCGTCGCGCGATGGCGCTGCGACCACTTCACCACCGACGAAACGGCGACGCCAAAACGCAGCGCCACCACGCGGCAACTTTCGCCGGCCGCCGTAGCGGCCACGACACGCTCTCGAAGATCATTGGAAAGGGGTCGCGTCATCCGATGCTGGCCTCCTGTCCAGCCAGCATCTTGAATCACATTCCCTCACACTTGGGAATCCACTCGATTCCGAAAATCAGTGAAACGCTCTAGCTTGTCGGCGCCGAGCGTCTCGACCTCGCCTCGACGTCTTATCGCTGCAGTCGGTGTCGACAGATTTTCCTCGTTCCCCCTCCGTCACCGGGCCCTATAGCCTCATCATCGGCAATCCAAGCCGGCCCGGCGCTTTCACCAAATGCAGAGTGACCAAGGCTACGGGCGCCGAGCTACGTTGCCTGCGGCTCGCCCGCTTGTGGAGTTCAGTCAGGGAATCAGCTTGGGCCAGGTCGACGGCGCCAGAAGCCCCGCGTGGGAGGTTGCTGGCGCCGCAGCTTTTATCGCTTGGGGCGAATTTGGCGTGTGCGAGAGCCGCCGATCGCTAACTGCGCGAATGGTGATGGCAATGGCGATCGTCGCCATCATGGTCGTCGTGGAAATGACTACCACCACCGCCATGTTCGTGACAATGGTGATCCCGATGGTGATGGCGATGATGGCGGTCGCGATCATGATCGCCGCCGTCATCGCGAGCGTCTTCGGCCGCGACTCTAATTAGAGAATTATCCAACTTTTCTTCTGCTAGAGCTTTCTGCGTCACTAGGATCGATGCGAAAGCAAAACTCAAGGCGATGATTAATTTGCGAGACATCGGCACATTTCTCCTCGGCTCATTAAGGCGCGGAATCGTAATACGTAATGAGGCTTCCGCGCAGTTACGGATTAGGCCAAATGCAGCTTTACAGCACTATTATGGGTCGCACCGGCCGCCCTTTATACGGCTTAGCTTTCTCCATGTCAGCTTTTTATGGCGCGAACATGTCAGAGCGCTCCATTGCGCCTCTCGATTGCGGTCGAATAACAGCATTTTGACGAAGAAGGGGTTAAGCGCATCAGTCGGGGTTTATCGACAAAGCGTCCAACAGCGGCGCCATTTGGAGACCGGCTTGCGCTGTTCGACAGAGCGACGCCAAAAGCCGACTATCGCGGCAATCCCCCTGAGCAGGTCGTCGGGCGACGCGGGGTCGCCGAGTCGCTCTGCCGAGGCAGATGCAGACGATATTAGCCTTCTCGCCACCACCGCGGTTTTTCTCCGAACATGTGCCAGCCATTTTCTTCCACTGCTGCAAAAAAGATTGCAACAGCTTCTCGTATGGCGTCAGGTCGGCGCCACGGCGCAGCGCATCCGCCTGTTCCTCCGTTAATCCCAGCAGCGTTGACCTCAGCTCAGCCAGGCACGCGCTTTCTTCGCGCTGCAAGCGAGCAGCGAGACGCTGAGCCTGGCTTTGCTCCAGCGCTTCGAGGCGTTTGAAATGTCTCGGCGGGATTTGCATCAATGTATCTCCGAGGCCGCCTCAAGCGCCTTAATCCTGCGCTCGAAATCGCGCAGCGTGTGCGCCTCGATGAAATTTTGCAGCAGTTTCGACACCGCGGTGGCTTCGCTGGGCGTGATGCGTCCCTGCGCCACCGCCGCCAGAATGTCCGACAACGCCCCGATTGCGTCTTCAGTGCATGTGATCGGCCGCAAGTCAATGGAAATGACCCGGTCGCGCGGCGCAGGCAGCATGCGGTCGAAGCAGATCTTGGCGGCGGACGTATTGCCGTCTACGGCCCGTTGCAGCAACGCCGCAATGACCTCCTCGCCAAGGTCCTGAAACTGCCGCTCGGCCATGGCGTTTATCGGCGCGCGCGGCGCTGCAGGCGCGCTCCAAGCCCGCGCCTCTACGGCGAGCGAGACCTCTCCGACGATCGTCAACTCGGTAGAGATATCGTGGGCGCAGAGAGCAGCGCCGCCCTCGTTTCCTGTTAGCTCGATGGTTTGTTCCATTGATGGCCTGCCTTTCGTAAATTTCTGCGTCATAAAATAGATTAAATTTCGCCGCGCAGGCTGCCGTGAGCGGCCGTGCCGTAATCTTCGACAACGCGATTCACAGCTTGCCCCTCGAACAATGCATCGAAACCGCGTAGCGCCTTCCTACGCCGCGACGAGGGCGCCGCTCATAGCGATCAAGCTGAGTCAATTCGGCTGCAAGTGCTTTTAGGCTTTCCTCGGGCGCCGGAACCGCGCCGAGAGCGTTCATGCCCTGCAAAGCCAGCATGATCGCCTTTTCGTTTTGTCTCGCCTCGCCGTTCCACAAGAGTTGCGTGGCCGTTTGGAGCAACCGACCGGCGCTCGGTTTTTGCACGCGCGCCCTAGGAGCGGCCAGCAAGGCGTAGCGCATGCCGCACCCGCAGCAGATTGATTTGCGCCTCGCCGATGCAGCCAGCTTGCTCAAAACGCAAGGATCGGCGCCCCCTCCGGCGATGGCCGCGCCAGACTTTCAATTCGTTTAGAAACGGCTGAAATCAAAGCCACGGGAATGGCGAGCCCATGCCGCAGCAAATTTTTAGCCGAGCGCAACTCGCCCGCTGGCGCTTTCGGGACTCCAAGGCGCGGATCACGGCGATTGGCGAGCGCGCGTGCAGAAGCTCTCATGCGGCGTCCGCCTGCGTCGTCGTCGCCTCGATTTCGCGGGATTGCGCGTCCTCGATCTGTGACGAGACCTTGCGCATTTCACGCGCCCGCAAGTCCCTGCGCATCATTTCCCACCGCAGATCGACGATGTCGCGCACCAACATTTCTTCGATTACCCCGCTTAGGCGCGACGCTGGCATGGACATGGCGCATTAACGCCGTATAGGCGCTAGCGTCTTCGTGTTCGAGCAGAGGGACTGGACCGAAGATAGACGGCAGATCTGTGGCAGCCTCGGCCGGCTGGGGTTCAGCAGGCGCGATGCGGCAGTTTTATGTAGTCATAGTTAAACCCCTTGGTGATTGAAAAGACCGCTACAGCACAAGTAGCAAGACAAGTAGCAAGCGAATGTCGTAAGAAGGCAATAGTTCAGATCTTGCACGGTAATTGTGGCGAATTTTTGCAGCTGCGCCTGACCGTTCGAACGTCAAATCTTTGTCCGGCTCTTCAATGGGTGCGGCGGGGCACTTCCATTTCGCTGACAGCGGCAAAAATATGGGTGCGGGCGATGGGCGCGTGGCTCGAACATGTGCAGCGCGGCGACGCGCTCGGCGTGGCCTCCGCTGGCGTCAGGCAGGCGTCGACGAAGAGCGCGTGACGGTCTTCCATCAGCGCATGGCCGATGAAGCAGAACTTGGCTTCCTTAAAGGGGCCCTTTGCGATAGCGCCGCGCTTCTGGATCGGTCGTCGACGCGTGCGTTTCGCTCGAACGCTTCTCGCCGTGGAAAGCCGCGAGATTCTCTGCATTCCACTGCTGGGAATCGGGCGCGAGAGCGAGGAGATGTCGCCGCCTCCCCTGTTGGTTCGCCAATGACGCTGCACAATGCGATGAGCGCGCCGGCCCGAAGCCGCCAAACGGCTGTGCCGCGCCGATCGGCCGGTGAACGTCTCTGCGGAGAAAAACGGCTTGCTGGGCCGGTTTTTTGGTCGGAAGGCGGCGCCCCAAATCTATTTCTCACTTTCGCGCGCCCGAGCTCGGCGTCGGTGGCCCGCGAGCGGCTGCAAATCCTGTTGGCGCATGAACGCAAAGCCGGGAGCTGCGCCAACCTCGTCGCCCTGCTGCAGAAGGAAATTCTGGCCGCCATTGGCAAGCATGTCGCGGTCGACGCCGATAAAGTGGAGGTGAAACTGCATCAGCGCAACGCCGTCTCGGTGCTGGAGATCGACGCCGAGATCGAGCCTGACTGCTGGAACGCCGCTGCTACTTCGGAGCCAGCGAGCAGCCTGGCGGCCTGAACTTCGCGCCGGCTTTTTCCCTCCGCTTCGGCTGGGAAAGGCCCGCAGTGCAGTTGCTCGGCGGCTGCGCTGCAGCCGGGTCGAGCGCGGGCGTGGCCCAATCTTGAGCGGCGCCGCTTGCCGATGGGGCGCGTGCAATCGCTCCAACTCCGAGCGCGGGGTCGCCAGTTGCAGCAAACCGAGGCGCGACGGCTTTTTGCGCCAGTCGGATCGCTTTGAGCTGCGCTGATTGGCGTTATCGCAACTTGGCGCGCTCGCGGCTTGGCCCTCGCCACTTGGCGGCGCCGCCACGCGCCGTCATCGCCACTGGGCGCCGCCGCCGCGCCGGCGAGCGCCTGGATTCGCCTGGGATTGGCGGCGATTGGCTTGGTTTCGCCAAAAGCCTCGCAGGCTTGAGCGAGACCTAAGGTTTCGCGCTGCTCAGCCATAGTTTGCGAATGCGCCCGTCGTTGGTCCGCAGCAATCTTGTGCATCGCGGCGCAACCGGCAATTGCTGGCAAAGCTTTCGCCAAAGGCGGAGCGGCGCTCGGCGCCCGCCAACCCCTGGCGACGCCACGCGTCTCGCCCGTGCCGGCTGGGGCGCCAGCCGGGACAGCTGCGGCTTGGCATGGTGGATATGCGCGCCGCGCATCTCGCCTGCTGGCTTTAGCTAAACTAAACCCTGTCAGTTTAGGTCTCGAGATGCGTCGCTGCGAAGGTTCCCGCGCTCAGGCCACGTCAGCCTCGGCCCAAGCGCTGGCGGGGGCGGAACGCGGGCCCCGAACAGCGCCGATCTTGCTCGCGGCGGCTGCTGGCGCAACAGTCTAGCGTAATAACCGGACCCAAGCCCGCAAGGCTCCCACTCGCACTCGCCGAGCCCCGCTTTGGTTCGGGCCGCATCCTGGCCCCATAGGCGGCGACCCGCCACGCGACGGCAGCGTGGTTTGTCTCACTCCTGATGCTGCGTCGGCGCCGCAGATGAGCCAGTTCCCCGCAGTTGCTGTCGCGCCCAATTGCGGCGTCCGTCCGCCGCGTTTTGCGTCTGCGTCACAAAGGCGTCGAAAGCCCGGATGGCGAATTTCCGTCGCGACAGGGCGCGGCGCTCATAGCGATCCAGCGCCGTCAGCTCGCTGGCGAACTGCGCCAAAATCGCCGCCGTTCGCTCGGGCCCTGTCAGCGGTTGCGGGCCGGGGCTGTTCCAAAATTCTTCGCGCGAGGCGGCGTCGCGGTGCGTGGCGAAGAAACGCCTGGCGACTCGCAATAGCTGGTAAAAGGCGGCGTCGGTGTGAAAATTCCGATCAGCCAAGGCTTGAGCGATCAGCCGCTGGCGGTATTCGCGCACCCGCCGCAGATTGAGCTGCGCCTCGGCGATCGGTCGCGCGAGGCGCAACAGATCAGGATCAGTTGCGGTTGCGCAAATCCGCTGCGCCAGAATTTCGACCTCGCTGGCGAGCTCAGGATCGACATAGAGCGGGACGTTGAGGCCGTGACGCAATGCGTTGCGCGACGCCCGCGCCTTGCCGCGGCGGCTTTTAGGGCCGCAGCTGGCGCGCGCATTGGCGCGATTGGCCCGAATTTGCCGTTCGCTGCTCACGCCGCTTCGCCTTCGCTGTGTCGGGCGGGGACTTCTTCGAATTCGGCGTCCTCGATCTGTTGCGCCGCTTGTTGCAATGTTGTCGCTAGCGCAGAGCGATGGCGATCGACTTCGCGCAATATAGCGATGCGCCTCGCCTCCGAGGAGGCGATCAAGCGCTCGATCCGCTCGACGCTATCCAGTTGCAACGCCAGCGCGGTCGCCATCACCGCGTCCATGGTTAGTCCGGCGCTGCGAAGATTGCGTTTAACTTCCCTGGCGGCGGTCATATCGCCAGCGACCCAGTTTCGGGCGAGTTCCTCCGAACTGTCGCCAAGCTCCATGCAAAACGGGCGCATGACTTTCTCTACGCCCTTATGCGCGTTGGCTGCGATGAGCGCCGCTTTGATCCGGCGCAGTCGCTGAGTGTCCCACAGTAGATTGGCGAAATCATTGACCCAGATTTCCTCCAAAAAATCGCGAGGCCCCACGGCGGCCGTAATTTGATCGCGGACGGCTCGGGTCCTGGGCCAGATCTTCGCCCTTAAACAGCGGCGGCGAACCGAAAAAGCGGACCGCGTCGGCGTCGCTCAGCCAGGTCCGAGGTTTGTCGCCGGGGCTCGGACTATTGGCGATGGCTTCGGGCATGCAACACTCCCAAACTAAACGCTCCGCCCACGCTGGACTGGGGAGCTCCACTCGTTGGGCGGGCATATAACGCGGTTCATGTTTTGTTCCAGACTGACAGTTCAAGATTTTGGCGACAAAGGCTATAGCGAAGCTGATTTTGGGCAGCGCTTGGGCGCGGGATTCAAGCTTGAGCTCAGGCAATGTCCGGCTTTGAACGAAAACTGCAGGGCGGCGGTGAACCCGCGCATCCGGCGGATCGCCACGAGTTTCGCGCAGGCCAACCCGGTGCGGACATCGGACGCGGTCAAGCGCCGCGCCGCTGAACGGATCCGACCGCCAAATGCGTCGATAACTGGCGAACGGGTTGAAGACCGCGTAGCCTGGGCCGACGCATTAAACTTAGGTCGTAACGGGACAACCCAGTGGACACACCATGAATTGGATGCATATCCTCGCCGTTCTCGGCGCTGTGGCGGCGCTATATGTCGTCGGCTCGCTCCGCGTGCTTAAACAGTATGAGCGAGGCGTGGTCTTTCTGCTCGGAAAATTCGAGGGTGCGCGCGGACCCGGGCTTACGCTGATCTTTCGTCCCATCCAACAGATGGTGCGCGTCTCCCTGCGCACCGTGACGATGCAAATCCCTTCGCAAAAGATCATCACCAAGGATAATGTTTCGATCGATATCGCAGCGGTCGCCTATTATCATATTTCGAATCCGGAGAAAGCCGTGATCGCGATTGAGAATGTCTACAATGCGATCAACCAGATCAGCCAGACCACCGTACGTAATGTGGTTGGTCGCTTCAGCCTCGATCAACTTCTCTCGGATACCGCGAGCATCAACGAGCAAATCAAGAATGTCATCGACCTGCACACCGAGCCATGGGGCACACAGGTGACGGCGGTTGAGATTAAAGACATTATCCTGCCCGACAATATGCAGCGCGCAATGGCCAAAGAAGCCGAAGCCGAACGCGAGCGCCGCGCTAAAATCGTGGCGGCTGAAGGCGAATACCAGGCTGCGGTTAAGCTCGGCCAAGCCGCGGACATCATCACCCAGCATCCCGTGGCGCTTCAGCTCCGCACGCTGCAGACGATGGCGGAAATCTCTGTTGAAAAGAATTCAACTATCATCTTCCCCGCGCAGTTCATGACCACGGTGCAGGAAGCCATCGCGCTCATGTCAAAGGACTCAGCGTCAAAATAGCCGAGAGCATGATCCGAACCCAGCGGGCAGGCTTTCGTCCGCCGCAGATCGGGTGTCTATTCAACTGACCCACTGCGCCCGCGCTTGCAGCGGCAAGAGGAGCGACACCATGAGCAACGCTGACGAGAAACGGCTAAATCGCGTCGCTGAGCGCAAGGGTTTTCATTTAGAAAAGGCAGGACACGGAAAGGGTCATGGCCGTTTCCATATCGTGAACCTGGCCGAAGGCGTAAGGATGCGTTCTGGCGTCGCTGAGCACGAATATTCGTTTTCATTGCAGGAAGCCGAGGCCTGGCTTTCCGCGCACTCGAAATGAGTCCGGAACTTGCCGCATCTCCTCTCGGAATTAGCGCGAAGCGGCCGGAGCTGGATGGCTGACTGGGAGGCGTCTCCGCCAGCTTGCTCCGCTAGCATCCTGTCTGCTTATCAAGGTAAACTCGCCCTAGCAGCAGCTAAGCCACTTTGCTTTTGCGTCCAAAAAGCCCCTTGGCGGCGCGCTCCGCTTCCGGCGTGGTTGCAGCCTCCGCTTGCCCAGTCTTCATAAACTCGGCGATATCGGCCAAGGCGGTTACGGTCTGCCGCTCAATTGCGCGAACGCGGCGCTCCAAGCTTTCGATGGCGTCCTCGATCGCCTGCGGATCGAAACGAGATAATTTTTCTTCGATCAAGTCGGCGACGTTCTCGAGCGCTTCGGTCGTCAGCCGCTGACTGGCGGCGAGAGCGGCTGCTTTTTCCCAGATCGCCTCCGCGTCGCAATCGAGTTCGCTCTGGAGGGAACGGGATCGCTCCGTTGAACCATGGGTGTGCGAGCGGCGTCGGGCGACATCGTTCGGATCGTCTCGGTCACGTGGAATTGCTTGGCGCTGGTCTTGCTCGCGCCGCCGTCCTGCTTTCTGGCGCGCGGATCGATCGTGCGCTCCCGCTTGTGCGAGCCGACGACCGACAGCCTCTAGACGATCTTCATCCTCTGCTTCGCCACAATCTTCGACCTCATGCGAGACGGCTTCCGCCTTCTCGAAGATTGCGTCCTTAAGCCATTCATCGAGACTTTTGCCCGAGCGGCGGGCGGCGCGGCGCGCCGCCTCACGGGCGTCGTCGTCTAAACCGGCAAAAGTCTTGGAAAGCATCTTGCTCATTGGAGGTATCCGGCAGGGTCAACCCGATCAGAGGTCGGGATTTCGACTTACGGGCACGACGCAAAGGCGCGCGAATCGCTGCCAACTCTTGGCCTGCGACGCCCTGGCGCTGACTTTGCTTCGATTAGGGTAAACGAGACGTTAACCGCGGCAGATTTTAACGCCGAGCTCCAACCGGAGGCGCTGCTTCCCCGCGCGAGGCGATGGCTACAGTCGTATGCGCGGATGAACCAGCGGCGACCTCGACGCCGCGACAAAGTTTCTTATCCATCGCTGCGATCGGCGTCGATGACTTCAGTAAGACCATAGGGCCGTTGTTTACGGCGAGACGTCGCCAGACCAGTGCTCCGCTATGACGAGCTGCGACGTCGCCGCCGCGAATTTGCTCGAAAATAGGTCGACCAAGCCGAGCGGCGAACCTAGTTGCTGTTCGCGGCGTCCACAACAAACTGGGCGGCGCCCGATCTCGAATAGTCGCGGCGACGCCGCCACCCATGCTCGCCCGACGGAGCGCATCATGATCACGCTAAGATCCGCCGCGCAGCGGGGCAAGACTGAGTTCGGATGGCTGGAGAGCCGCCACAGTTTTTCGTTCGGCGACTATCACGATCCCAAGCATATGGGCTTTGGGCCGTTGCGCGTCATCAATGAGGATCGCGTCCGCCCGGGCGCCGGTTTCAACAGCCACGGCCATCAGGACATGGAGATCATCTCCTATGTGCTGGAAGGCGCCCTGGAACACAAGGACAGCACCGGCGCCGGATCGGTGATCCGCCCCGGCGGCGTTCAGATCATGTCCGCCGGGACCGGCGTTCGCCACAGTGAATTCAACCACTCGAAAACCGAACCCGTTCACTTTCTGCAGATATGGATTGTGCCTGATCGCATGGGCGTTGCGCCCCGCTACGATCAACGAAGTTTTCCGCCCTCGGAACAGCTAGGACGACTGCGGCTCATTGGCTCGCCGAATGGACGCAACGGTTCGATTATCATCTATCAGGACGCCGAAATCTACGAGGCGCTGCTCGACGCGAACGCCGCCGTCAGCCACGGGCTGGAGCCCGGCCGCAAAGGCTGGGTCCAAGTCGTGCGAGGCGCTGTTGATGTCAACGGCGAGGTCGCGACTGCAGGGGACGGCGTTGCGGTGGAGCGCGACAATAATCTGATTGTGACGTCACGGCAAAATGGCTCACAACTCCTGCTGTTCGACCTGCCGTAGCCGCAGAGAAAACTCCCGCGCCGCGTTCGGCGTAGCCTAAGGTCTGGGCCTGGGAAACCTATGACTGGACCGCAAAGCCGCCGGACGCCGCCGGCGGCTCCACATCTCCACTAGGCGTCGCTCAGTAGGACGAGGTTTTCGCAGCATCCTTCTCCGGGGGCGGCAGCTTGCCTTCCGGCGTCGCTTTGTCGATCGCGACCGGCAGATATTCGGCCAGCAGGTCGCGGGCCTTATTGAAGTCGATCCCGGTCGACTGGGCAAGCTTCTTCAACGTGTCAACGCCAACCGCCTGACCTACCTCGATCGCGCTGATCGCCTCGTTCTTGCCCGTAGAGACCCAGGACTCGACCTGACGATGGAAACCGGCGTCGCGGAAGCGTTTGACGACGGCATCGATACCGCCCTGCTTGTCGACATAGCCCTTGATGAGTTCTAGCGCCTCGGCGCCTATCACGCCGCCGGCGATCGCCTTGAGCCAGCTCATTTTGTCCTCCATCAAGTTTCGCTCCACGCATCCATGCGGCGCGCGCCGCTGCGGAGAGAGAGGCGCAGATCCTGCCATACATTCCCGCGCGAGGATACTTCGCAGGCTAAGGAAATGAGACGCCGAACCTGCGTTCCTGGCGCGTCTTGGATGCGCCGCTTCGCCAGCGCCGGCAAGTTCGGCCGACCCCAGATATATCCGAACCGACATTGCGGACTGCATGAAACGACCCTTGGGGGCGGGACGAACTCGGTGGCGACAGACGTCAGGCCCCGAGCTCGCGTCAGTCGAATTTCAGACCATCGCACCCATGCGAATGAGGCGTCGGTTCGTCGCCAGCGATGTGCTCCCACTTTTTTACTACGCCTGTTTGACGCCGCGCTCAGCAAAGCGACGCCGAAGAGCGCCGCCATTCGATCGAACCCGGGGCGAAGCGCGCAAGGCGCCGACCGATGCGGGAAGAGGCGGCTTCCAGTCGCTGACGCTTGGCCGCGTCCCGCGTCATTTTCCAAAGCTGGGCATCTCTTGCTTGGCGTATCCGGCCGGAAGCTCAAATGTATCGGCCGGGAGAGAAATGTGCTAAATCGACGTCACGGTTGAGGTTATCTGCGGCGCGCCGTGGGCGAACGTGACGGTTTCCACGGGAAATCCTTCAAAGCCGATTTCCTGCGTTTGATCGTTCAAATTCAGGCTGTTCATATCGCCAGACTTCGGCAAGGTTTTGCGCATCCGCTCCATCAGCCCCTTGAAGGCGACGAGATCCTCATGCTTCAAGCCGATAGCGCTCAGAGGCGCAAAGCAGGAGTCGATCGTCACGCCGCCAGCGAGCGACTTTCGAAAGACTTGGCAGGACCAGGCGCCGATTGTCTTGCTTTGGCCGGTCTTCTCATAAGCAGAACTCGGCTTGGGAGCTAAATCCGGCTTGGGCTCTTGCATCCCGGACTTGGCCATCGCCGCCTCCATCTGCTTGCGCTGAGCCTCCGGCAGCGACTGCATGCGCTGCTTCATCTGTTCTTGCATCGCCGACATCATCGCGCCCATGCGCTGCTGCGTCGCCGGATCGAACGCCAGATATTTTTTCTCGTCCTTCATGATGTTGAACACCGCGCCGGTGTCAGCGCGATAGAGGACCGCCATACTTCCCATGTCCATCTTCAGCCGATCTGCGGCAAAATACAGGGTCATCGGCGTGCTCTTGCCATTGGCGGAGGTTTCCATGGAGATCTGCACCTCTGCATTGGCGCCGCCGGCCGTCGCAGCGGCGCATCCCAAAACCAACGCCGACAGCCAAATCATCTTGCGCATCCGCACCCTCTTGTCGGTATTTTCCGGCCGCTTCACGCGGCACTATGCTTGTTTGGAAAGCCGCGAGCAAGCTGGCGCAACCAGCCCTGAGTAAGGCTTGGTCCTAATTTTGTCGCCAACCGCCGATCCTAGCGCTTTGTGTAATTCAGAGCATCGCCCAATTGCCGCAGTCCAAGGACGAGCTGTCCCCTAGCGGCGAACGTTGGCGCCGGTGTAGATGACCCTTACAGAGCTCAGCGCCCGCTTTTTTGTGGGTAGCCTCCTTTGAGGGGAACCCGCCGACGGCGCCTCAAATTAAATCCTGGGGTTGCAATGGGATTTTTTGAGATCGCGCTATGTTTATCCGGCAGGCCCATCGGCAATTTGCCTTGGAATGCCGTCGCTTCGACGCCGAAGCGGAGGATGGCGGAGAGCCTCAGACACTCTTCGAAATGGCCGACGCCTGGACGCTGTAGGCTTTGAGGATCCCTTAGTTATCGAACGCCCTTTACCACTGGCCTCGGCGACGAGCGCGTCGAACGGATTCCGCGAGCTTTAGCCAAGTCTATTCGCCGTCGCTTTGGCTGTATGCGAAGACCGAGAGCAAGAGAGGAGTCGACCATGAAGGTTGCCGGATCAACCGCCCTGGTGACGGGCGCCAACCGAGGCCTCGGCCTCGCCTTTGCCAAAGCGCTTGTGGAAATGGGGGCGGCGAAGGTCTATGCCGCGGCGCGCAATCTGCAGGCGGTTACCCTCATGGGCGTCGTGCCGCTGAAACTGGACGTCACCAGCGACGAAGACGCCATCGCCGCGGCGCGCGTAGCCGGGGACGTCACGCTGCTGATCAACAACGCCGGCATCGCTAGGCCCGGCGGCTTTCTCGCCGATGGGGCGGTCGAGGCCACGCGAGAGCAGTTTGAGGTGAACTTTTTCGGGCCGCTGCGCATGGCGCGCGCCTTCGCGCCCGTCCTGGCGAGGAACGGCGGCGGCGCGATCATCAACGTGCTTTCGGTCGCCAGCTGGATGAACGGTCCGACGCTGGCGACTTATGGCGCGTCGAAATCATCCGCATGGGCGTTGACCAACGGCCTTCGCATCGAACTTGCGCGACAGGGCACCCAGGTCGTCGCGCTGCATGCAGCCTTCATCGACACCGACCTTGCGCGTGATTTCGACGCGCCGAAGAGTTCGCCCGGGCAAATCGTGCGGACGACGCTCGACGCCCTTGAACGCGGGGAAGGCGAGGTCTTGGCCGATGAGATTACGCGCCAGGCGCATCGCGGTCTATCGGCGGATCTCCCGGCTTATTTCCAGAGCACCGCAGCGCTTCGCTCGCACGCGGGCCTGCCGACCGGCTGAGCCGGCGAATTGTCGCTTCAACCGTCGGCCGTATGCATGGTCGCTCGCCGGAAGCAGCAGACTTTGATCCGGGCCAGCGCCCAAGGGCTTGTTAGCCTTGTCGCTGGTCTAGGCGAGACTAGCCCAGGGAAAAGCCAAGAAAGAAGTCAAGGAGGCGTATCATGCCGCAGTTCAAGGCTTTTCATGCGCAGCTCGACGCGGGCGTATTGACCCTTACGCTCGACGATCCTCCGCTTAATCTGATTGGTCCCACATTTGCTGAGGACCTGATCGCTCTCATTCAAGAGGCGGAGGCGAGCCCAGCATATCGCGTGGTCGTTTTCGAGAGCGCCGTGGCGAATTTTTTTAGCGCGCATGTGGATTTGAGCCGAGTTCCACAGCTTATAGAAGTCATACAGCGGTTCTTACCGGGCGAATTTCTTGGCATGCTGTACCGGCGCTTGAGCACTGCGCCCGTTATCACCATCGCGAAGGTGGCGGGGCGCGTGCGTGGCGCGGGCCACGAGTTCATTTTGGCGTGCGATATGTGCTTCGCTTCCCGCGAACGCGCCGTCTTCGGGCAAATGGAAGCCGGGCTTGGCCTGCTTCCGGGGGCCGGAGGCGTGCAACATCTTACCCGGCTCGTCGGACGCCAACGCGCGATGGAGGTGGTTCTCAGCGGCGATGACTACGGTGCTGAGCTTGCGGCTCAATATGGGTGGATCAACCGCGCAATTGCTGACGCGACACTGGATGGTTTTGTCGGCGACCTGGCTCGTCGGATAGCCAAGTTTCCGGCATCGGGCTTGCGAGCCATCAAAACCGGCATTGCTGCTATTTCGCTTCCGGACGAACGCGCGATTCGGGCTGACGGCGCGAAATTTATTGAACTCATGGACACTGAGGAAGCCAAGTCTCGCAGAGCCGCACGCGATGAGAAGTATCGGGAAGATGCGCGGGCGGAGTGGGAGATGAATTACGGCCGCATCATTGGTGAGCTCTAGAAAACGCGACGTGCGCGTGTCATGCTCGGACCGGGTGGGGTGAAGAAGAAAAACGCAAGCGTGTGAAGGAAGTCGGGTTCGACCGGCGCCTAACGAAACCCGCCGATATTGATGAGCTCGAGGGGGACCGTTAAATTAACTGGGGCGCTACGCCGCTTTGAGGAGCGGCGGGGTCGGCTTGAACAGCCGGTCGAATCGCGATTTGAATATCGGTGGTTCGTAGGACAATTGCTCACGCAGGTTTCCGTTCATGACCGCGGCGCGCACTTGCAGCATCAGATGAGCGCCCCGTTTTGACCAGCGCATCTGCTGTTTTTTGACCATGCGGCGGGCGGTCAGCGAATTCACTGCGGATTCGGCCAGTGCAGTGGCGATCCGTCGTCCCGACCGATATCGAGCTCCGTAATCGACGATCGCCGTCTTGTTCTGACGGATATAAGTCAGAAGCGGTTGCGCCAATTGCCATATGCGGCCAGCGCCCGGGTCGCCTTGTTCGCGCAACATCGACATGTCTGCGATGATTTTCTCAAGGTGTTCGATCGCTCGATCAACCTGTCCATGCCACAGCTTCCATTTCAAGGCGCGGATCTCCTCATCGAGAATGACCGTTTCATTTGTCCATGCATCGCGCCAGCGCACGATATGATCGGCGACTTGCTGTAGAGGCTGGATTTTCATGGCGATGTGGAACCAATCGACGATATGCTTGGTTGGGCGTGGCAAACTACGAGGCAGCCGCTTCATAATCTCCGCGCCATCCGACAGCACGGTAATTTCGCCGCGACCGGCGTAGCCCTCGTGCTGAAGCGCTTGCAATGTTCGGAGTCGCAATCCTTGTTTCGAGATGTCCGCCGTCACGAAATAGTGACCGGGGCGGGAGCCGCGTCGGCCGCGCCCACATCGAGCGACCGCGACTTCGAAGGTTCTCCCGTCCGCCTCGGAGGCCCCTCTGAGGTGGGCGGTGTCGATACTGACGACGAATTCTCGCTCGGGATCATTTGGCAGATCAAGTTCGACCTGCTTGAGCTCATCAGCATGTGGCGGATCGAACCAGGCGCGATCTCGCGCCTTCTCGTCGAGACGCTTGCCGAGAGTAAGCGTGCGATGACGAACCGTGGCGAAAGATTCCGTCGGTTTGATCGGCAGAAACTCCGCGATCACGTCCGCCGCCTTGCGGTAAGGCATCAAACTGCCCATGCGAGCCGACAGCTCCATCAATTCCGGCGTCGCCTGGTCAGGGCATAAATCCCGCAGAACTGCAGAGGCGTCGCAAAAATACGGCACGCAGCGCTGGCAATTCAGGATACGCGGGTTACGAACCTCGACGCAGCCAAACACCGTTCTGATCTTACGCTTGCTGTAATCCTTGATGCGTCGAAAGCGCTCGCAATCCATGCAAAATCGGCGAGCCAAGACGTAAGTCTCGCATTGCTGCTTCACGACGATCTGCTGCAGGTGGGCCATGATTGTCTTGCCGTCCTCGATCGAAAAGCCCACAGCTCCCGCCGTCAAACTGTTCAAATCTTTTTAAAGCGCTATCTCGGACCGATGCGCAGCGCCAAATTCATCCGTGCCTTCAATCGTATTCGTCCACCGCATTGCCGCCTCCTAACGTAGCCGGCAACCCTTTTCCTTAACACACGTTAAAGCTCCGTGGCGCCCCAGTTAATTTAACGGTCCCACGGATTGCTTCCTCGCTCGCTGAGTCCGCCGTCGATACCCTTGTGGCCCGACGCTTGGTAAAAAAGCAGCAGATGCAATGGACGCTCAAAGGCGCGCATCGCATGTTGCAAGTTCGCGCTGCCGTTCTCAACGGCGACTTGCACGAGCGTTTGGCTTGGCAACCTCCAAAGCCGACGCATCGATATCGCTTGGCGTGGATGTTCGAGCCGACACCGCCATTGCTAAAAGCCGCATGAAACCCAGTTAATTTAACGGTCCCCGGCGGCTATCTGCGCGTTTTGACCGCCAAGGCGAGGGCAGGGGAGTTTTCGCTCGGTCCCGTGCTGATGGCGCTGTTGCGCGGCAAGGCGGCCAAGGCGGCGCGAGAACGCAAGAGGGCGGGGTGATGAGGAGCGCCCAACGCGTGTTCGGCGCGCGCGCGTCCGTTTCTTCAGCAGCAGACGTGTCGCAGGCTGAGAATTCGGCTATGGTCTCTTTCAATCCGGCCGATAAGGGAGCGATCTCGTGAGTGAATTGCACCGCATCACCATCAATTCAGAGCAATGCGGCGGTCGGCCGTGCCTTAGGTATTTGCGCATCCGTGTCAAGGACGTGTTGGATCTCTTGGCGGCCGGCGCTTCGCACGCGGAAATCCTGGAGGATTATCCTCTTCTCGAAGAGGCTGACATCGCTGCGGTTCTGGAATATGCGGCCCGCTCGAGCGATCATCCGGTATTGCGCGTCGCCTGATGCGCTTTCTCATCGATGCGCAATTGCCGCCCGCGCTTGCCCGCTGGTTAGCCAGCAAAGGGCACGAAGCCGAACATGTCGGCGACGTCGGGCTCGACGACGCATCGGACCGGGAAATCTGGAATCACGCGCTCACGGTCGGCGCGGTCATCGTGTCGAAAGACGAAGATTTTGCCCAGCGCAAGATTTTGGCGTCCGACGGACCCGCGATCGTCTGGGTGCGACTGCCGAATACGCGCCGTCGCGATCTTCTGATTTGGTTTGAGGGCATTTTGGTGCAAATCTTGCAAGCGTTGGAGCGTGGCGAGAGGTTGATCGAGGTCGTTTGAGCGACCGGCGATTACGGCGGCCACTTGGCTACGTGACGACGGCTACAACCCGGCGGCCTCGGTGAGATTGACCCGAAACCTGTCGCGTTTGCGCTGGTATCGGCGGGTCATCTCGGCGCTGGCGTGGCCGAGGTGTTTTTGCACATGGGCTTCGTCGATTTGAGCCGAGGAGGCGAGGCCGGCGCGAAGGCTGTGGCCGCCGAAAGCGCGCTTGCGTTCGCCCTCGGTCAGATCGCCGCGGATGCCGGCTGCCATCGCACATCTTTGCACGAGGCGCGCCACGTGCTTGTCGGAGAGGCGTTCGGCGGATACGCCGCCGTTCTTGCGGGCGATCGGCCGGAACAGCGGGCCGTGGCTGATGCGCCCGAGTCGCATCCAGGTTTCGAGCAGCGCGACCGGGCAGGTCTCGGGACGCGAGCCGCGGCCGATATCGACCTCGCGCCAGCCAGTCTTGCCGGAAATCTGCAACAAGACCCCGCCGTCATTGCTGGGATCCTCGCCCTCCGGAAAAATCTCGATCCAGCCCGTCGCGTCTTTGCTTTGGCGGGGGCCGCAATCGAGGCCGGTGATTTCCGAGCGGCGCAGGCCGCCGGCGAAACCGAGCGCCAGAATGGCACGGTCGCGCAGACCGCGCAGATCCATCTCCAGCGTGGCGAGCATGGCCAGAAGCTCGTCGGCGAAGATCGCGGCTTTTTGGACCGGCGGCTGCGCGTGTTTGCGGCGGATGCCGGCGAGGACAGTGGCGATATGGCGGTCGCCGGCGTCGAGCGGGTTTCCGAGCTGGCGGTAGCGCCAGCAAATTCCCGACAGCCGGCGTTCGAGCGTCGCGACGCGGACGCCGGCCTCGGCTTGCGCGGCAAGATAGAGCCCCACGGTCTGCGGCTCGGGCGGCAGTTCGGCAAAACCGGTGCGGCGCAGTCAGGAGGCGAACTGCCGCCAGTCGGACTCGTAGGCGCGCGCGGTGTTTTCGCTGCGGGCGGCGCGCGCGTAGGCCTTCGCGCTGTCGGTGAGCCGGACGAGGAGCGGGTCGGCGCTGAAAAGGGCAGGGGACGCCGCGGCCTCGCCGTCGGTCGTCAGATCGACGGGTGGGGCCTCAGGAGCACTTGTTTCTGTTTCGTTCGCACTTTCCCGACGCCTAGCGGAGGCTTTGGGGGTCGTTTGGGGGATTTTCGTCTGGCATTGCGGCGCCTCCCAGAATCATGTCCGATAAGCGCAACTTATTGGAAGCAGGGCTATTATCGTTCGGCGACGCCGCATGTGGTCTCGGTGTTGTATCAAACAGGCTTGGTGCGAGCGTCGTCATTCCGGGCTGCGGAAGCCGCCGCCTTCGGCACCGCGGACGGCCCTTAGTTTCGATCGCGCCGAAGAAGAATTCGTAATCTGCTTCGAACAGGCATACGAGCAAAAAGTGGCGGCCATGCCCGCTCGCACGACCGGGAAAGGGATAGCGCACGAGGCTTGCCAAGAACATGGACGGGGCTTAAGCCCGCCGGGCGAACATTGATATGGAGGCCGCCAGCATGCGTTGGTTTTTCACAAGGGCTAAACTTGGGAGTCTTCTGAAGTCCACCGGCGGCATCGGCCCCGGCTTCGATCATCTCCGCCTGCTGCTGGCGCTGCTCGTCTTCAACGCGCATGCAGGCGCGGTCGCGCATGGCAGAAATGCTGACGGAATTCTCATCGTCAACGGCCCCCATGGGCCGCTCGCGCGGCAATGGGACTCCTGGCGGGAGCCCGTCTACGTCCTCATCGTTCCGGCCTTTTTCGCTCTGAGCGGCTTTCTCGTCTCCGGTTCGGCCTTGCGCACCCGCGACACGCGCATGTTCCTTTCGTTCAGGATTTTGAGGATCGTTCCGGCGCTCGCCGTCGAGGTGCTGCTTTCCGCGCTCATCCTCGGGGCGGTCTTCACGACCTTGCCTTTGCGCGATTATTTTTCGGCGCCGGGCCTTTGGCGCTATTTCGGCAACATCGCCGGCTTCGTCGACTACTTTCTTCCGGGCGTCTTTCTTTCCAACCCTTTGCCCGAAATCGTGAACAACAGCCTGTGGACGCTGCCGCCCGAGTTCTACTGCTACGGGATCGTCTCCGCGCTGATGCTCAGCGGCCTGTTCTACCGGAGGGAGCCCATGCTTGCGGGGGTCGGGCTGGCTTACGCTCTCTTGACCGCCCACGCGATCCATTCCCATTTGGGCGAAACGCCGGGCAATTTGCCGACCGAGATCGTCGTCTTCTATTTTTTTGCCGGCTGCGCTTTCTATGTCGCGAGGGACTTCCTCGTCGCCAGCCTCCCCGCCGCCATATCGAGCCTGCTGCTCGGGTATTGGGCGACCTATCACAAATATGTCATGCTCGCTCCGCCGTTGGTGACCTATGGCGTCGTCGTCCTCGGATCGCTAAGCTGGCCGAAGGTCGCCGTCTTGAAGAAAGGCGACTACTCCTACGGGATCTACCTTTATCATTTCCCGATCTGCCAGGCGGTGATCGCGACCCTGCCACAGCTTGGCGAGCATGTCGTGATCTTCAAAACCTTGTCGCTGACGGCGACGGCGGCGTTCGCCGTCGCCTCCTGGCATTTGCTGGAGAAGCCGGCGCTGGGCCTCAAGGCCTATCTGGTCAGGTCCGCCAGGGAGATCCTGCCCGAACATTACGGACGCGCCCTTTCGGAAGCGCCTGCCGAACCGATCTCGGCGGGCGAAGCGGCGGCAACTCCGGTAGCGGCGGATGCGGGCGGCAAGAGCCGCCGGCCCGTCTGAACGATGCGATCGACGTTGTCGGGAATCCGCCGATGCTCCCATATCTGACCCGCCGCGCCTTCGGACTTCTCTCCGCAGGCGTCCTGCTGTCTCCCGCGCTCGCCAAGACCGCGACGCCGAAGCAGGCCTATCCGAAGCTACGACGCGGGATGAATTTTCATCACCTGCTCAACTGGCCGGAGGTCAAAGAGAACGGCGCGCGCCTCGACTATGTCTGGCCGCCCTTTGCCGCGCCCGCATACGAATTGCACGACGCCGAACTCGCGCGGCTCCGAATGCTCGGTTTCGATTTTCTCCGCGTGACCGCCGCTCCGAGCATTTTCATCGTCTCCCCCGGCGCGCGGCGGGTGTCGTGTTGCGCTTAAATGCAAGAATGCGCCGGTTCGCATACGTTGCTGCAGCTAATTTGGCAATCTCTTGGAGCAATATTATGAATTATGCTGCAATAATGATAATACTGAGGGCTCGGGTGGAATGCCGAGCATGGTCGTGGCGAGTTCGCTAAAGCGCGAGCGGTTCTGGCCGATCATTTTCTCTTCGAGTCGCGCCAGCATGAAGGGTCCTTGGCGCTCAAGGATCGCGACGGAGTGCATTTACGGGCCGGGTATATGCGCACTGTGAAGATGCCGGGATTCGACGAAATGGTTTTGCGACTTGCCGGGGCCTCTTCCGCGCAGAAATAGCAATGGAAGTTAGTTCACGACCGCCTTGCCCGCGAGCGCGCGCTGCGGAGGCGAAAGGACCGCGTAAAGCCAGCGCTTTGACGCCGACAGAGGATTTGCTTGCAAGCGGATCGAGTGGGCGGCGCCGTCCGCCCACCATGGAGGAACAGCGCCGGCACACAGTGCTCGAATGGGGATGCAACGTCGGTCCACGAACTCTCATTCGCGGCATGCATGGCTTTTTTTCCGTTTGAGGCGGCCTCCGTCCAGCTCTCGAGCGTCGAAAACTCATGGTGCACATGTGAGCTTTCTGAATTGTTCGCTTCCGGCGAGACGCGTCGGCGACAATTGATAACAAATCGCGAAGCCCCTTCACTCCGCCATTGTTTCCCTGTTCTGCGATGGCGAGCCTGAGCAAATTGGCGTTCTTCCGCGACGTCGTCAGTCGGCGACATCCGGCACAGGGAACTCGCGCCCGCACAACTTTTCGCAATGCTTCGACTTAATGGCGGCCTGCACGGGGTCGCTCTGAACGGCTCGCCTCCGCGCCCACCGGCCGTGAGGCGGCGGAAGAATCGCGCGAGCGGACTATCAGAAAAATATTATTAGTCAATAGGTTGTCCGTCCACAAGCTTGACGTTATCGAGAACGTGGGTGGCTGGGGCTTCGATCAACCCATCAACAAGGACCGTTCATGCTTCTTGATCAATCCAAATTCGCAGCTGTCCGCGCCATGCTTTGCCTCTCCGCTCAGCCTGCAAACGCGGCGATTATAACGGTGTCGCCGCGCTCACACGATAAAACAACCGTGCAAAACGCCATCAATGCGCTCTTAGCTGCGCTGTTCTCCATGCTTTTCGCCAGCGAGGCGAGCGCCGCCAATTATTATGTGGACAACTCGTCCGCCGCCGCCACCAACTCCAATGCCGGCACGTCGCCGAGCTCGCCTTGGGAGACCACCAGGAACGTGTCCCAGCGCCAATTCCAGCCCGGCGACGTCATCGCGTTCAAGGCCGGGACGACATATAGCGGCGGCGTAACCGTGCAGTACAGCGGCTCCGCAGACGCCCCGATCACCATCACCTCCTATGGCGCCGGCTCGAAGCC
Source organism: uncultured Alphaproteobacteria bacterium (assembly GCA_963697595.1). GTDB lineage: Bacteria > Pseudomonadota > Alphaproteobacteria > Rhizobiales > Beijerinckiaceae > Methylocystis. The sequence continues at coordinate 548,146 of CAVOON010000003.1, forward strand.
AGTGATCCAGAACAACGCCACCCCCGGCACCTACAGCGATGCGATCATTCTCAACGGCGCGTCCCATATCGTCGTCAACGGTTTGACGCTCTCTTCGGCCTCGCATGCCGGCGTCGATCTTTGGAACTCCAGTTACAATGTCGTGTCGAACAACGAGATCTTTAATACCGGTCTGGGTGTGAACGTGGCCGGGCCATACAATCTGGTGACCGGCAATTACATTCACGACCTGACCATGGTCGTGAACAACGGAACCGCGAGTAATTACGGCGCGGTCGGTGTCGACGTCGTGGCGCCCAACACCGAAGTTTCCTACAACACCTGCCTCAGATGCGTCGCTGTCGACAACTACTATGGCTATAACGGAAAAATGATCGAGCTGTACGGCCCGGTCGACAACAGCTATATCCACGACAATTTCGCGGAAGGATCTACAGAATTTCTCGAGGGCGGCGTCGGTTCGGCGCAGAATGTGCGCATCGTCAACAATGTTTCCTACAACAACAACGGCCACTTTCTGACTATTCACTACACCGGCGGCTATGCCTATACGGGTCAGACCAGCTTCTTTGTCGCCAATAACACCGCCGTTGAACTCGCGCCGCCGTTCCAACCCTCTGCATCGATGAACTACATCAACTCGCCGCCGTCACAGACTTCGATAGTGCTGACCAACAACATCATGGTCATCAACCAGATGCAGTCAATTTACAAAAATAACGTGCCGCGTAACAACAACATCTACTACATGCTGCAATCGAACGCCTACATGCTGAACGATGGGAAAAACACGCTCGGCGCGAATGAGCAAATCGTCAATCCGCAATTCGCAAATATGAATGGCGGGGATTTCCATCTGACGGCGACGAGCCCTGCGCGAGGCGCAGGCGTCGGCGCGGCCGCGATCGGCCCGGTCGACCTCGCCGGCGATCCGATCCCGAGCGCCAACCCGGACATCGGCGCCTATCAATATTCGGTCAATCTGAACTAAATCAGATGCTCTGAAGCATGACAAACGCCCCGGCTCCACCGCACCATCAGCGTGGACTCGGGGCGGATCGCTGTAGATCATTGTTTTTTGCAATGATTTTCGCAGAGTTATGTTTTTATTAATTCACCTGCACACGAGTAATTGCCAAGCGAATGCCTGTTCGTAAAAATAGTGTTGTTGCGACGTGAAAAAGTTGACTTTTGAAATCAAAGCTTTCAACAGCCGTTTCGTCCAATCTCCCCATTGGTTCCCAATTGAGGAGATGAGCTTTGTCCGAGCCAATCGAAACTACAATGGCTTTCAACGTGAGTGATAACCCCATTGAGAGCGTCCGCTCGACGCTCTCGCTCGATGTCAAGACCGGCGCATGCCGCCTTTTTGTCGCGCTGGTCTCCATGCTTTTCGCCAGCGAGGCGAGCGCCGCCAATTATTATGTGGACAACTCGTCCCCCGTCGCCTTCGACTCCAATGCCGGCACGTCGCCAAGCTTACCGTGGAAGACCACCAGGAACGTGTCCCAGCGCAAATTCCAGCCCGGCGACGTCATCGCGTTCAAGGCCGGGACGACATATAGCGGCGGCGTAACCGTGCAGTACAGCGGCTCCGCAGATGCCCCGATCACCATCACCTCCTATGGCGCCGGATCGAAGCCAGTGATCCAGAACAACGCCACCCCCGGCACCTACAGCGATGCGATCATTCTCAACGGCGCGTCCCATATCGTCGTCAACGGTTTGACGCTCTCTTCGGCCTCGCATGCCGGCGTCGATCTTTGGAACTCCAGTTACAATGTCGTGTCGAACAACGAGATCTTTAATACCGGTCTGGGTGTGAACGTGGCCGGGCCATACAATCTGGTGACCGGCAATTACATTCACGACCTGACCATGGTCGTGAACAACGGAACCGCGAGTAATTACGGCGCGGTCGGTGTCGACGTCGTGGCGCCCAACACCGAAGTTTCCTACAACACCTGCCTCAGATGCGTCGCTGTCGACAACTACTATGGCTATAACGGAAAAATGATCGAGCTGTACGGCCCGGTCGACAACAGCTATATCCACGACAATTTCGCGGAAGGATCTACAGAATTTCTCGAGGGCGGCGTCGGTTCGGCGCAGAATGTGCGCATCGTCAACAATGTTTCCTACAACAACAACGGCCGCTTTCTGACTATTCACTACACCGGCGGCTATGCCTATACGGGTCAGACCAGCTTCTTTGTCGCCAATAACACCGCCGTTGAACTCGCGCCGCCGTTCCAACCCTCTGCATCGATGAACTACATCAACTCGCCGCCGTCACAGACTTCGATAGTGCTGACCAACAACATCATGGTCATCAACCAGATGCAGTCAATTTACAAAAATAACGTGCCGCGTAACAACAACATCTACTACATGCTGCAATCGAACGCCTACATGCTGAACGATGGGAAAAACACGCTCGGCGCGAATGAGCAAATCGTCAATCCGCAATTCGCAAATATGAATGGCGGGGATTTCCATCTGACGGCGACGAGCCCGGCGCGGGCCACAGGCGTCGGCGCGGCCGCGATCGGCCCGGTCGACTTCGCCGGCGATCCGATCCCGAGCGCCAAACCGGACATCGGCGCCTATCAATATTCGGTCAATCTGAACTAAATCATATGCTTAGCGCGGGCTGAGTGGACGCATCCCCGTCATGACGCCTACTTTTTCCGCGCTATATCGGCACCGATAAATTAGCTGGGTTGCGACGACCGTTAACGATTTCCGATGCAGGAAAGGCCGGCTCCAAGGAGGTTGGCAATGCGTTGGAAAATCACGATCGAGGGCATGGACGAATTTGGCGGACGCGACACCGCAGAGATGGTGATCGAAAAGGAATTCAGCCGTTTGTCGAAGGGGGAGATCGGCCTCTCGATTTTGGATGGCAAGACGATCATGGCTTGTCTGCAGCAGCTTGTGGTCAAACAGCAATGTGAGGCCTACGTCCTGACGAGCCGGTATTGCTCGGATTGCGGGACCTTCCGGCGGATCAAGGACACCGGCAAGCGCAAGATCCGAACGGTCTTTGGACGCGTCGAAGTGAGCAATCCTCGCATTATGAATTGTCGGCGCTGCCTTCCCTATTTTTTTGACGCTTCGGCTGTTTTACGCGACATCTGCCCCGATCAAGCGACGCCGGAGTAGATGGAATTGTCGGCTCGCATGGGCAGCCTCATGCCCTACCGAAAGGCGGCGGATGTCGTGGCGGAGTTCCTTCCGATCCCGTCAACGAAATCGTTCATGACCCTGCGTCACCGCACGATGAAACTGGGCGAACGGCTGGACGAGAAGGCGCGCGATCGCGCATGGTTCGAGCCGCCTTCATCGTCCGAGCATAAACAGACTGAGCTTGATCTACCGAATGATCCGGAGCGAGAGTTTGTCCTGAGCATCGACACGGCGCATGTAAGATGCAGCCGTTCAGAAAAGGCGCGGAGCTTCGAGATCGCGGTCGCCCGCTGCGGCCGCGGACGGCGGGGCTCGCCACCTGGCCATTACTTTGCGACAGTGGACACGTCGAAGCGCGAATTGCGATCGCGGGCGCTTCAAGCGCTCCAACATGAAGGCCACGTCGGGCGAGGCGAATTGACGGTGATTTCGGACGGCGCCGAGATCATGAAACGACTGCCAAAAGCGTTGCCGAAGCCCACGACGCACATCATCGATTGGTTTCACATCGCCATGAAGATCCAACAGCTGCGGCAAGTGGCTGACCACATTGACCGAACGAACGCCAGTCGAAATAGCCGGGCCATTTTGATCGGCGACGACATCCGCTCAGTGAAATGGAAACTGTGGCACGGCCAGACAGATCAAGCCGTTGATCGTCTTGAAAACATAGTGGCTGATTTGGCGATCCAACGTAGCTGTGTAGACGCATCAGACAAGCGCCTCCTCGATCTCGCGCAGCCCTCGCTCACCTACCTTCGTTCGAACCGAAACGCTATCGTCAATTACGGTGAACGCTACCGATCGGGCCGACGGATTGCTTCCTCGCTCGCTGAGTCCGCCGTCGATTCCCTTGTGGCCCGACGCTTGGTAAAAAAGCAGCAGATGCAATGGACGCTCAAAGGCGCGCATCGCATGTTGCAAGTTCGCGCTGCCGTTCTCAACGGCGACTTGTACGAGCGTTTGGCTTGGCAACCTCCAAAGCCGACGCATCGATATCGCTTGGCGTGGATGTTCGAGCCGACACCGCCATTGCTAAAAGCCGCATGAAACCCAGTCAATTTAACGGTCCCGAGCAAATCCTGGCCGCCGGCGCCGCGGCGCAGAATATTCTGCTCGCCGCCCATGCCCTCGGACTTGGCGCAATCTGGCGTACGGGTGCGCCGGCCTATAACGGCGATGTTGCACGAGCGCTCGGCCTGCCCGCGGAGGGCCGCATCGTCGCCTTCATCTATCTTGGCGCGCCTCAGGCTCCGACGGCAGGCGTCGTTGACCCCGCGCCGCCGAGCGCCGTCGAGTGGGGGGCGACCCCGCGCGAATTCCACTGCCGCTGAGCGAACCATAAGATCATTTCAATCCACAGCCTTCCCCACTTAGCTGCTTAGCTGCGCGAGTATGGCTTGCGCCCAATGACCGCTCGCCCATCGCGCCGACGCCAAGAGCGCCATCGCGCGCAGATGCGGACGGAGGATGGATTTGGAAATCTTAATCTTCGTCTTGCGGCTCTGTCGGCGGCTCGATTGGCAGTTTGACGAGTAGATTAGATACCTGTCCCAAGGACCAAGCGACGATCTTGTTTGCGAAACCCGTGACGATGGCATTTGATGTTGCCTCGGCGGACGGCGTCCGGACCACGGTTGCAAGCATCGGGAAGAGCGTCACCGTCACGATCGCCGCACCGACCAGCGCCGATGCGTTTTCCGGCGTCATCTGGCCCGTTTGTCCGCCAAGATAGGTAATCGCGACGACCAGCGGCAGCGTCGTCGACGAAAGAAGCGCGAGAGCGGGAAGGTCGCTTTTCGGCAGCGCGTTTTTGTAGATGCCAAGGGGCGCGACTCGAATAAGCAAGAAGGCCAAGCTGAACAGCAAAAGGCGAACGATGTTGGCGGGACTTGACACCAGCGACGGCAGATCGAAAGCCACGCCGCTTGCGGTAAAGAACAGTGGGATGAAAAAGCCCGAGCCAATCGCCGTGAGCCGGTGTTCGAGCGGCTTCCCTCCGCATCCGGAAAAGAATACGGCGACCGCCATGCCTGCGGCATAGGCGCCGACGACCGCCTCCATGCCGAAGCTGTTGGCAAGAAAAACGAAGCCCAGCAGCACGAGCAGAGAAATTCGCAACAGCAGCAGTTCGTCGTCTCGTCCAAGCCAGCGCGATAGCTTTATGGGAACACCTTCGGATCGCAGCGTCAAAAGCAAAATGACGGCGCCGATGGTCAGCATGAAGAACGCGACGCTCAACAGCGTCTGATGGAGATGATGCTTTTCCTCCGCCAAAGCGATCGAGGCCAATAGCAAGGGGCCGAGCTCGCCGATCGCCGCGAGACCCAGCACATGCCGGCCGAAATTGGTGTGCAGTTCGCCGGTTTGACGCAAAATGGGGATCAGAACTCCGAACGCCGTCGTAGGCAAAATCAGGGCGACGAGCAGCGGCGAACGCACCAAACCGAATAGGTAGAGCAAGGTGACGAAGCCGACGGCGAGAGCGAAAGCGGCGAGCCAGGCGAATGCGCCAAGGCGCAGTTCGGCCCGCCCGATCTCGTTTTGTTTCGAACTCGAGTCCCGCTTGAAAAAACAAGAAGACGAGGCCGAATTCCGCGAGGAATTTGATCGTGCTATCGTTTGTGACCACTCCCAGCACGCTGGGGCCAATTAGGACGCCAAGAACGAGCTCGAGGCCGACCACCGGCGCAAAGGCGAAGGCGGGGAGACGAACCAGCAGGGGCGCAAGAACCGCCACGCAGGAAATTGCAAAAATACCGCCAAACTCGTTCACATCAAGCACTTCTGGGTTCGATTGCGCGCTGCTCGACAAATAGCTCGAAGGCAGCGTAACTGCGAAAACCGCCAAACTCAACCGGCGCCTTGTCGCTGATTTGAAAAGGCGCCAAAACCGTCCAGTGCTGCAAGCGGACGAAACCCGACGCGGCGTGACTCGCGAGGAACGCCTTTTGACGGCGCGTCTCCGACCGCTCACGCCGCCGATGTTTTCACCGACCATGCGGGCAAAGCGGCCTGGCGGTCGCCACGCCGCCGCTGCTGAATTTGCCGCGTAGGCCCCGGGAATTTCACCGGAACCGGACTTGGTGAGTCTCGCTTCTGCCGGCTGGCGGCTTCGCACGAAGCTCTGCCGATACCTTGCGAGCAAAACACCATCTCGGTGTTTTTGGACCAAAGTCGATTGAGTCAGCTCGCCATCACCTTCGAGTGGATCTCTTCGCAGTAGCGGACGAGGCGCTTATGCGCGTCCACGAAGCGGCTCAGCGGAGTATCTATCTTGAAAAAATGAATATTAGCGACGAAGCCGTAAACCCCGGCGTCCACGCTCCTCGGCGTTGGACCAAAGAGAAAGCCGCGCTCAGGAATCATTTCCGCGAGCGCACGGAGGTCGGCGAGCCCGCGCGCATAAACATCCTCGGCAGCATAGCGGCCGATTCCCTGGTAGTAGTAGCGTTTGAAATTATATTCCCGCGCTTTCTCGAGCATTGTGGAGGTCACCGTGGCATTCGCCTTCAGCATCTCGTCGCGGAACGAAGGCCAGTGGGCTTCGTCGCTCCAGCGCGAATAGGACATCACCCAATAAAGATCGTCGAGTAGGCGCCGCAGCAGCAGATCCATACGTAGCTGTTCGCGCGAAAGATCTCCGTCTATCGTCAAGCCGTTTCGCAGCGTGAGATGGGCGATGATGCGATCGCTGTCACCGAGGATTTCGCCATCGTCGTCGATGTAAGGCAGTTGCCCTCGCGGCGCGGCTTTCGTGTCAATGATGTGAACGTGGCGGAATTCTAACCCGCAAAGCTTCAAGAATGCGAAGATTTTGAGGCCATATGGATTGTTGTCGGCGACGCCGAACAGTTCGGGGTAAGAGAATAGCGTCAGCATAGCCTCGTTCCTTCAGGAGTTTCCCGCCGCTTTGCGCTGCCGAGCATAATAGTCGAATAGGTGGAATTGAAAGCGACGCTTTCTGGCAAGTTGGCCACAGACTGAATGTGGTGAGGGGCGTTGATGCGCTGCTTTAGCAACTGCCCGCGTTTCGGCGCTCACTCCGATCTGCAGCGAGTGAGGTTTCCGATCGCCGACACTTCTCGAAGATCAGCGGACTTACTCGTGGCGGCGGCGCACGGGGGAAGTTGACCCCCGAGCGGTCATTTGCTGCAGCGGCTCGTTTCGAGAAAGTCACAGTCGAGGTCAGGAGCGGATATTGGTTCGATGAGTCCGCAAGCCGTTCAACGCCGCGATCCAACGAGGAGCGCGCCAAAGGGACACACAATAATAGGAGCCGCAATAGGAGCCGCAATAGGAGCCGCTAAATGATTGGTTGCCAAGGCAAATGCGGGCGACTAGCCTTGGCCTCCTAAACCAGTTCAGCCGGTTGTCCCGACAACGCGCCGCAGTACAGGAAAGAACAAGTGCGGCCTTCGCCCAAAGACAAAATCATCCATCCGCTGTTCGTGCGCATCACGCATTGGACCAACGCCTTTGCGGCGATAGCGATGCTGATGAGTGGATGGCGAATTTACGACGCCTCGCCGGTGTTCGCCGAGCTGCGATTTCCCGCCGAGGTGACCGTGGGCGGTTGGCTGGCGGGCGCGCTTGCATGGCATTTCGCCGTGATGTGGCTGCTGGTGTTGAACGGCCTTGCATATCTTGCTTACGGCGTCTTCTCTGGCCACTTTTGGCGAGATTTGATCAGCTTTAGTCCAATGTCAGCCTATCGCAACCTGCGCCTTGAGTTGAAAACTTTGCTGCTACATGGCGCCGGGGAATACAACATTGTCCAGCGTGTGCTCTATATCTGCGTCATCTGGATCGTGATTGCGCTCGTCGTCTCCGGAATCGCGATATGGAAGCCGGTTCAGTTTCAGACTTTGACCGCCCTGCTTGGCGGCTACGAGCAGGCGCGGCGCGTTCATTTCTATGCGATGCTTGGTCTCGTCGCATTCCTAGTCATTCATGTCGGCGCCGCCCTGGCCGTGGAGGGAACGATGCAGTCGATGTTTACAGGACGCCTGGCGAAACGCGGGCGTGAAGCCGGACAAAAGCGATGAATGCGGACCCTCGGCGCGAACAGCGTTCCTTGGCCCAGTTTCGGCCGCAACTGGAGCGGATCGAGCGGCGGCTGTTCCTGAAGCAGGGGCTGTCGCTCGGCGCATTGACGCTGCTGTCAGGCTGCACGCTCAAGGATGGCGACGGCGTGGATCGGATACTTTGGGCGATGTCGCGCTGGAACGACCGTGTTCAGGCGGCGTTATTCGACCCAGGCAAGCTCGCCCCGACATACTCGGAGGCGGAGATAACGACCCCTTTCCCTTTCAACGCCTATTACGAAGAGGCGCTGTCGCCCGTGATTGACGGCTCCGATTACCGCCTGGAGCTTTCGGGGCTGATAGAGAACAAGCGAAGCTGGACGCTGCATGAACTGCGGGCCTTGCCACAAACGACGCAGATAACGCGCCACGTCTGCGTCGAAGGGTGGAGCGCGATCGGCAAATGGAGCGGGGTTGCATTCAGGAGCTTCCTGGAATGCGTCGGGGCGGATCTAACCGCGCGTTATGTCGGCTTCCGCTGCGCCGATAAATATTCCACAAGCGTCGACATGCCCACCGCCTTGCATCAGCAGACTCTGCTCGCGCTGGATTTTCCGGGCAAGCCGGGTGAAACGAAATACGGCTATCCGGTGAAAGTTCGCATTCCCACCAAGCTCGCCTTCAAGAACCCGAAGTTCGTCACGGAGATTTTTGTCACCAACGACTATCCCGGCGGCTATTGGGAGAATTTGGGGTATAATTGGTTTAGCGGGTCGTGATTTCGCATTGCTGCGGCTGTCGTTCTCGCGCAACTTCATTTCTCGGACATTTGCAATTGCGCGTTCAGCTTTCTTATTTCTTCCTGAGCTTTAACGTGCTGGGTCACGTCGTATTGGACGCCGAGGAAATAGACCACGTTTCCTTTGTTATCGAAGAGAGGTTTGACGACCAGCCTGTTGTAGAAAAGCGTTCCATCCTTGTGATAATTGCGCAAGGTGACCTCGACTGGGGCTTTGTTCTTCATGCCCTCGCGCAGTTGCTCCAATTCGGGTTGGTCTCGGTCTGAGCCCTGCAGGAACCTGCAGTTGCGCCCAACTACTTCATCATGAGCGTAGCCCGTCATATCCTCAAACGCCTTGTTAGAATAGACGAGCGGCGAGTCTTCAAGATCGGGGTCGGATAGCGTGACGCCATTGACGCATGAATCGAGAATCTGGGTCAGCACATGAGGGATAACGCCGCTATCTTTTTGCACCACGAACATTGTTGCTCTCCTTGGAAAAAGCCAAACCGGAACGTTATGCGACAGCCCTAGCTGGACGGCGGCGACTCGCCACCTTCGAGAAGCTGCTTGATGTTTTCGACCGTCTGAGCCGCCCCTTCCGCAATCGCGGTCCTGATCAGCTTCTGGAACGGTCGCATGACCAGATCCAGCTCTTTAAGCTCAAAGGTGAAGGCCACGCGGGTCGCGGTCTCGGATTCCCTGGCGAATTCGTAAGCGGTTCGGAAAGGTTCGGATTTGCCGATTATTTCCAGGCGTTGCGGCGCGGCAAAATGGGTCACCTCGAACGTGGTTTCGCTGTCGATGCCGCGATCGCGCGTGACCTGGCGGCCAAGCGTTCCCGGTTGGACGGGGGGCTCGGACAGCATCTCTAGTTCAACGACCTGAGGGCACCATTTTGGATAATTGTCAAAGAAGCAGTTCGCCACAAAGTCGTAGATCTGCGTGACTGGCGAATTCACGACATCTTCCGCTTGTCCTATGACAGGCTTCGCCGATCCGAGACCGAGCATCGCATTTTCTCCCTGCCTGGCAGTCTTAGATTTCCAGACGCCAGCATATACGCCTGCTTCGAGGGGATCGAACGTTCAATTCCCGCCATTTCCCGTCGATAACGCTAGGATTTTATCGCTTAGGCCAAGGACCCAATTAATTACGGGGCTGGCGAGATTCAATCGTCGGCCCCAAATAGGGGGCCGTGGCGGTCCGTGTTAAGGGTCCTCGGGTTCTCAGGAGAGCGGCAATGAGCGCGATTTCCGGCATCGAGAATTATTTATTAGGGGGGGTGGCGCTGCTGTTCGTAGCGCTTCTGTTGGTGGAGAAATACTTCCCTTACCTCAAGACTCCTTCATCGGAACTGAAGCAATCATTTGCGACAAACACATCCGCCTTTTTGATCAATAACGTCATTATGAGCGCGCTTGCCTTATCGAGTCTGCTTGTTGTCGCCGCCAATTACTCTCACCATGGGCTCCTCAGTGGCTTGGAAGACGGGCCGCTCAAATGGCTCTTGAGCTTTATCCTGTTCGATTTTGCGGTTTATGGCTGGCATTTGCTCGGACACAAGATCGACTTCCTCTGGCGCTTCCACAAAATTCATCATAGCGACAAGAGCTTTCATGTCACGACAGGCCTGCGGTTCCATGTTTTTGACCAGTTTCTGGAGCTTCTTTTCAAGTGCTTCTGCACCGTCATATTCGGCGTTGCGGCGAAGGTTGTCATCCTATGCGAAGTCACACGCATGTTCTTCGTGCTCTTCCATCACGCAAACACAAGTTTTCCGGGCGAGAAATGGCTCTCGCGCCTCATTATCACGCCGTCGTTGCACCGTGCTCATCACTCCACGCTTCGCAGCGAGCACGACAGTAATTATGGCATCGTGCTTGCGATATGGGATTCGTTGTTCAGCACGCGCAAGGAGCTTGTTCCAAAACGCATTGGCTTGGACGTGATCGAGGCTGAAAACATTGTTCAGCTCTTCAGCCTGGCCTTCGTAACCGAGCGACGCTTCGCACAGCTCCTGCATCTACTGCCGAGACGAAGGGCCAAGCCATAAGTCTTAACCCAAGCATGAAGAACTGGACGATGTTTCCGCCTTGAGCGCACGCCTGCCATAGACTTCAACTTGGCCTTTAGAAACCCCTTTGGCCTTGACGGCATACCGATTAGTTGGTATGTTATAAGCATGGCCACTTCGTCGCAACATGAATCCAAGACCAAGCTGCTCAATGCGGCGCTCCGTGTGATCCGCGCCAAGGGCTATGCGGCGACCACCGTCGAGGACATCTGCCAGGCGGCCGGCGTCACCAAGGGCAGCTTTTTCCATCACTTCAAAAGCAAGGACGAGCTCGCGCTGTCGGCCGCCGCCTTTTGGGGCGAGATGACGGAAGGATTCTTCGCTTCCGCCGCCTATCACCAGTTCGATGACCCGCTCGAGCGTCTGCTCGGCTACGTCGATTTTCGCATGGAGATTTTGCAGGGCGACCTGCCCGACTACACCTGTCTGCTCGGCACGCTGGTGCAGGAAACCTACGCGACGCATCCCGACATTCGCGCCGCCTGCGACAAGGGCCTGTCGACGCATATCGACATACTGACGCGCGATGTCGCCGCCGCAAAAAAGCTCTATGCGCCGGACGCGCCCTGGAGCGCCGAAAGCGTCGGCATCTTCATTCAAGCGGTTCTGCAAGGCGCGTTCATTTTCGCCAAAGTCAAACAAGGCCCCGAGGTGGTGCGCGAGAGTCTCGCGCATTTGCGGCGCTACCTCGGGTTTCTCTTCAACCCGCCGCGCAACAGCCACCGAAAGGAACAGCCATGACAAATTCAGCCACGAACAAGTTCATCGCCCTCTATCTCGTGCCCGCGTCTGTGACCGCCGACTGGGCCAAAACCGACCCCGAAACCAGGAAGGCCGCTGAGCAGAAAATGCAGGCCGAGTGGGGAAAATGGATGGGCGATCATGCCAAAATGATTGTCAGCACGGAAGTGGGCGGCAAGACCAAACGCGTCACCGCCAGCGGCGTCGCCGACGTCAAGAACGACATCATGCTGTATTCGTTCATCGAGGCTGACTCGCATGAAGCCGCCGCCAAGGCCTTCGAGAACAACCCCCATCTGCAAATCCCGCAGTCATCGATCGAAGTGATGGAAGTAAAGCCGATGGGTGGAATGTAGGTTCCGTTCCCGCACGCACCGGCGATGAGCTTCCCTTAGCCCGAAAGGAACATCCCATGAAAGTCATGGTGATTGTCAAAGCGACCTCAAACAGCGAAGCGGGCGTCCTGCCAAGCGCGGCGCTGCTGGCGGCGATGGGGCGTACAATGAAGAGCTGATCAAAGCGGGCATAATGCAAGATGGGGCTGGCTTGCGGCCGACTTCGCAGGGGAAGCGCGTGCGCTTTTCGGGCGAAGCGCGCACCGTCATCGATGGTCCCTTCACCCCGACGTCGGAGCAAGCGGCCGGTTACTGGATGTGGAACGTCACGTCCATGGAGGAAGCGTCGACTGGCTCAAGCGCTGCCCGAATCCGATGCTCGTCGATTCGGAGGTTGAAATCCGACCGCTGTATGAAGCGGCGGATTTCGCCTTAGTGCGCAGCGTAGATTGTGTTCGGACAAAGCCGGGTCATGTCCGACGGAAGGACATGACCCGATACGGCAACGCTCGTTCACACCTGACCAGGAAACAAAAGCCATGCTTAGCGCACCGCAGATCATCCAGACCACCGCGCAACCGGCCGCCGTCATCCATCTCACGGCGCCGCGCCATGAGATGATGAAAGTCTTCGGCCCCGCCGTCGGCGAATTGATGGCGGCTCTCGCCGCCCAGGGCGTGGAGCCCGTCGGCGCGGTTTTCGCGCATCATATCAAGATGAGCCCGGAGATCTTCGATTTTGAATTGGGCGTGAAGGTCTCGACGCCGGTGAAAGCGAGCGGACGGGTAAAGCCAAGCGAGCTGCCAGCCGCCAAGGTGGCGCATATCGTTTACAGCGGTCCTTACGAAGGCCTGCCCACCGCATGGGGCGAGTTCGACACATGGATGAAGGCCAACGGACACGAACCGGCCGCCGATTTGTGGGAGCTTTATTCCGTCGGTCCGCAAACGACACCGGATCCCGCGGGCTGGCGCACGGAGCTGAACCGCCCGCTCAAGAACTGACGTCCCGCCACGGACAGTTGCGTTCAGGGGCGGGATCGCAACGGCGACCGACCGTTGAGTGACTATAAAGGCGAAGGGGTCGTCAAACCGGCGCAAGGGAAGGCGACACGTGCTAGAGTGGGGGTGACCAAGGGACTGAGTTTGGGGTCGCTTGATGCCCCCCGTGTGTCACGCTTACGATTGGCCAGGGCCAGATTGGAGATATTTTGCTCGTTACCGTCCGCGACAACAATGTTGATCAGGCATTGAAATTCCTGAAGAAAAAAATGCAGCGCGAGGGCATCTTCCGCGAAATGAAGCTGCGGGCCGCCTATGAAAAGCCGTCGGAACGAAAAGTGCGCGAAAGAGCGGAAGCTGTTCGCCGCGCGCGCAAACTTGCCCGCAAGACGGCGATCCGCGAGGGCTTGATCGCCGCGCCCAAACCGAAAACACCGGCGCCCGGCCAACGCGCGCCAGCTTTCGCGCCGCGATAGACGCCTCGCCGTCGAAAAAATAGATCCGCGGTGAATGACGGATCTCTTGCGGCATCGAGGAGTTCGCTTAAGCCGGGATGCTTTGCCGAGCGGTTGGAACGGAAGGCTCGAAGGCATTAGCGCTTCGCCAGCGATGGACAGCCTCCGTGGTGATATCCAGGCGTGGATGGCGGCTGTGGAACATCAAACGTTAATGGGTGTCCACCGGTCAATAAATGCCCGGTATCAGCCCAGAAGTGCGCGCGCGGTAGGCGGCATATTCGCCGCCAAAATGCTCCTCGAGCAGCGCTTCGAGAATGGGGATCAGAACGCCGAACGCCGTCGGAGGTAAAATGAGGGCGAACAGCAGCGGCGAGCGCATCAAACCCAATAGATAGAGCAAGTTGACGAAGCCGAGGGCGAGAGTGAAAGTGGCGAGCCAGCCGAATGCGCCAAGGCGCAGTTCGGCCAGCCCGATTTCGTTTTGTTTCGAACTCGAATGCCGCGTGCCAAAACGAGAAGATGAGGCCGAATTCCGCGAGCAATTTGATCGTGCCATAGGTTGTGACCACTCCCATCACGCTGATGTTAAGCGACTGGGCGCCGGCGCCAGAACTCGACGCCAATCGCTGCGCCAGTGAGTTGATTTCGCTCAAATTAGCCGGAAACCAGCGGCCGCAGATGCGCACCAGGATTTCGTGACCACCATCAAGCTGTTATGGAGCGTGGGCCCCGGGAGATAAAAAGTTGAAACAAATCCAAGCCGGACCTTCGCCCCGGTTCCGCCATTACACCAACGGAGATCGGCGATGCTGATTACAATTCATATCCTCATCCAAGCCGGAATGATCAGTCGGATTCTGCTGCGTCAGCATCGCGATCCCGCCTCGCGCATTGCTTGGATTGTTGTGGTTCTGGCCCTGCCGGTCGTAGGCATCGTCGCGTATCTTCTGCTGGGAGAGACCAGGATCGGCGCAAAGCGGGCGGAGCGGCTGCGCAGCGTACTGGCGGCGATGCCGAAGGTGAGCCAGACCTCTGGTTGGGAGGCGCCGCTGCTGTGCGCGGACATTCCTGAATTCTACCGACCACTTTTCAATGTTGGTCGCTCGATCAGCGGATTTGAGCCGGTGGGAGGGAACCAGGCCCGGTTGATCGCGGATTCCGACGCCACTATTGACGCCATGGTCGCTGACATCGACGCTGCCCGTGACCACGTCCATGTGTTGTTTTATATCTGGCTGCCGGACAATAATGGAACAAAGATAGCGGAAGCCTTGAAGCGCGCCGCAACCCGCGGGGTGTCGTGTCGCGCGCTGGTCGATGGTCTCGGCTCACGCGCGCTTGTCCGCTCCCATCTGTGGACCGAAATGGCCAGCAGTGGCGTCAAGTTGGCCCGCGCGCTGCCGATCGACCATCCGCTTTTTCGTGTCTTCTTCGGGCGGATCGACCTGCGCAATCACCGCAAGATTGTGGTGATCGACAACTGGATCAGCTATTGCGGCAGCCAGAATTGTGCCGATCCGGCGTTTCTGCCCAAGGCGAAATATGCGCCCTGGGTGGACGCCGTCGTGCGGTTTGAGGGCGCCGTCGCGCGGCAAAACCAATCTGTCTTCGCGGCCGACTGGATGACCTACTACGATGAGGACATCGGCGATCTCCTGCGTCAACCCATCGAGGCGCCGACTGCGGGTTTTTCAGCGCAGGTGATCGCCAGCGGCCCAACCGTCCGCTATTCGGCCATGCCTGAGATGTTCGTGAGCCTGATCTATGGCGCTCGGCATGAATTGGTCATCACGACGCCCTATTACGTGCCGGACGACGCGCTGCAGGGAGCGCTGTGCGCCGCGGCAAACCGCGGAGTGGCCGTGACCATCGTGTTTCCGGCCCGCAATGACGACTTCGCCGTCGCGGCCGCCAGCCGGGGCTGCTACGCGGATTTGCTCGCCGCGGGCGTGCATATCTATGAATATGTTGGCGGCCTTCTGCACGCGAAGTCGCTGACTTTGGACGGCCAGATCACGCTGATCGGCTCGGCCAATATGGATCGGCGTAGCTTTGATTTGAATTATGAGAACAACATCCTACTCTCCGATCCCGCTCTCACCATTGAGATGAGGCGGCGCCAAGACGTTTATATTGCGCTGTCAAAACCCGTCAGCGCTGCGGACGTCGCGGCCTGGAGTTGGTGGGAAACATTGACAAATAACGCACTTGCCATGCTCGGGCCAGTGTTGTGACAGGGCTGTTCGCTCGATATTGCTGTCGTTTAGCTTGGCGCGAGTTTGCAATGCAGGCTTGCAAGCTTTGGCAGACCGGTTGAAATATTGATCGAGGCAGTTGATTTGAAGATCATCAGTTGGAACCTGCTCCACACCCGCGGCGCCAGCGTCGAACAAGTTGAACGTTTAATCGCACATCATCGCCCCGATCTGGTTTTGATGCAGGAAGCCACCTCTAGGATCGACACCTTATCGATGCGCATCGGCGGATATTACGCGCGCATTGCACTGCCGGGGCGCAAGCACGGCCTCGCGGCGTGGAGCAGGCAGCCCCTTCAAAGTCCGGTGACGAGCTTGCCATTGCAGCGCGGGATCATGGTGAAGCGCCTCGCGCAAATCATACAGCTGCAAGAATTCACGGTGGCCAACGTCCATCTGTCACACGGTCAATTTCTAAATCAATTCCAGCTTCGACAAATATCGAAGGCTCTTCCAAACCGGGCTGCGATTTTAGGGGATTGCAATCTTATAGGCTCAGCAATGTTGCGCGAGTTCGACGACGTCGGCCCGAGGCAGCCGACGCACAGATCAGCCAATATCATTCCCTTGCGACTTGACAGGTGCTTTATTAAAGGTTTGCGCTGCATCTCTTCGGAAGTGCTGAATGCTTCCGCATCCGATCACAAACCGATCATGGTTGAGCTTGCAAATTTATAAGGCGTGTGGCGCCGCGAAGCGTGAGAAAAAACTCCAGCGACGCCGCGCCGCGAGAAGGTTAATTCTCGCTCGGCGCATCTGATCCAGATGTTTGATTCCACCATCCTGCGCGCGCATGTGTCCGCCGCTGGCGCAAAAGGGGGCAAGAGGGGCAAGCGCTTGGGCGCTCGCGCGGCGGGTTCACGACGAAAATCCATGCCAAGTCGGACGCCTCGGGCGACATCATCGCTTTCGACCTGACAGGCGGCGAGGCTTCCGATGCGCGTCACTTCGAAACCTTGCTCGACATCGGGCCGGACATCAAACCGCGCGTCGCCATTTGCGACAAGGGCTATGCCAGCAACGCGAACCGCGAGCCGGCAAGACGACATGGCGTTGCTCCGGTGATCCCGCACAAGGCCAACGAGAAGAACAAGCCCGCTTTCTTCGCCAAAACACTCTACAAAGCACGATCTCGAATCGAGCAAGGGTTTGGCAGGCTCAAACGCTTCAAACGTGTCGCGCTACGCTAAAGACCAAACGGAACTTCTCCTCGATCGTCAGCTTCGCCGCCGGACTGGCCTAGCGTCAGCAGCCAAAACAAAGCATTGAAGATCAATGCGGCCGGCTCGGTGGACGTCTATTTCGGCCCGAAAGCGCCAGCCGGATTTGAAAACAATTGAGTGCAGACGATCCCCGACAAGGGCTGCTTCATGATCCTCCGCATCTACGGCCCGTTGGAGCCATGGTTCAACAAGACATGGCGGCCAGGAGAGATCGAACCGTAGTAGATCGTGTTCACTGCCAACAAAATACAAAGCCCCGGCTCAAACGCCGGGGCTCTTGTCATAGGGAGGGAGGCTGCTTCTGGAGTGTTACTGCCGCCAGGAAACACGCCTGTAGCGGCAATCTGGAGTTCAGCTGATCCCTTTGAATACGAACCGCTCACGATGCTATTAGAGGAACGCCGACAATAGCGGCCATTGCTCCAAATGTCTCTGAACGATCGCCTTTAAACTCTGCATGGAGGCGTCGAAATAAGTCGGCCTCAGATCGCCGCGCACCATTTCATAGCGGAGATATACGCAATAGGTGGCGAGGACATCGGTCAGGCAATAATCCGCCACCTCGGTCAGCCGACCAGCTCCCACGTATGCCTCGACTTGGCTGCCGTCGATGCCTCCGATCTTCACCGGAATGTTCGCCAACGCCGCCATCTCGGCGAGGCTGGGTTTGGTTGAACCGCCATAGCCGGACAGCACGTCGCAGAGATCGATATGGTCCGAGCCAAAGCGATGCCAATAGTTGCGGTGACCGCCGCCATGCAGTCCAGGCACCGGAATGCCGTGGGCGAAGGCCCGATAACGCAATAGCGGCAAGTCGAAGCCGTTGCCTCCGAACGTCACCAGGATCGGACCGGTCCCGCGACCATCGACGGGTAGGCTTTTGACAAAGTCGAGCAGCAGTTCCGCCTCGGTCTTCTCGCCGACCGAGCGGCTGCCGATCTGTGACACCGTCCAGGGACCGCCGCCATCTTCTCGCTTGGCATAGAGGGCGGCAATGGAGACGATCCGGTAGATCGGCGCCTTGAGGAAGGCCGTCGCGGGATCCTCGCCGGCGCGCGCATAGCGTTCCCCCAACATCCGCCGGATTTCGGTGTCCGGCGTGTCCTCAGGCCGCGCGAGAAGGCGGCGCGCCGCCTCGAAGTCGGGGACAGCCTCAATATCGAAGACGACTAGCGCGGTCATGCATCAATCCAATTCCAATGGGGTTGCGAAAGGTCGCTCGTACGACACCGTTGTGGCGACCGGCGAGAAATCTTGTCGCTCCTTGTTTGCCATCTCAGCCTCCCTGTCGCCACTGGTTTTCCTCGTCGGCGAAAGAGCTATTTAATTGGCGCGCCTTGAGCGCAAGATCCGATCGACCTCAAAAGCCGGTGGGAACAAAGAAGCTTGGCCAATGCCAGCGATGCTCCTCACGTGAATTGTCCCCGCAATTCTGGGTCTGAATTACGAAAGCGCCAAGGCTGGCATCGGCTGCAATCACTCGAAGCTCATCAAGGCCTCAGTCACCACGCGATCAAAGCGACGCGGGGGAAGATAGCAAAACGGGTTTGTTGAAAACGGCTCTTCCTTGCATCGGGTATGGGCCGTCGTCCATTCCTATCCGGACCCGTTCATGCAGCGAACGACGCGTTCGTGAATAGTGAGGCTATTTTTGTGCCGTTCGTTCGGCATTGCGGTTTCCGCATTTAACCGACACTCCAACAGATCACCGCGCTGGCCGTTGAGAACGCGCATGCTCATTCCGCTGGCGGCGAAAATGAACTCAGTTAGGACGATAAGCAGTAGTCCTCCCGCAAGCGCGGCGCGCTCGGCGAACCTGCTTTTGAACAAACGAATATCGAAAAAGGCCAAGACTCCCGCGGCAAATAGCCCTGCGCCGAGGACCAAACTCAATGGCGCGATGAAGGTCATCATGTCCTGGTTCATCTTACTGAGGCTCCGTAGCGCGTCGGAATATTCCCTCTATTCCATCGTCCCGGAGGCCTTCCCGTTAAATCGGACTCAAATAGGGAAGTCTTTTGCAACGCGCTTTGTCGCCGCAAGCAAAACGGCGATGGCTTCGTTCCGATCGGATCATCTGGCGCTCGCCAGCCAATCAGAGGTCGCAGCGGTTCAAGAACGCCTGTTGCGCCTCCTGGACTAAGAGGTGACCTTGCCCTCTGTAGCGCGGCGAATAATGCAATGTCGTCAATCGCTTCGCCCGCGCGAGACGGGCAAGTGTTCCGGCTTGTCGCGCCGTCAAATGGCGACGCTGTTGGGCCACTGCCGCATCGGCGTCGAGGAACGTCGCCTCGACGAAGAGGATATCGGCATCCTGGGCGAGCTGAACAATGTTTTCAAGATTTGCGTCGGTGAACGCACAATCAACGACATAAGCAATCTTGCGCCCCGCAGCGATTTGCATGATCTCCTGCTTGAGCTGGCCGAGAGGAAGAGCCCGGGGCTTTCCGGTCTGCCCGTCAGCCCACGCGACCTCTACGAGCGCATTGTCTGTTGCGCCTGCAACAATCGCCCGCTTAAACGCCCGCAGCCAGGGGCCGACGACGAGCCCCATGGCCTCGACCTTGTTCCGCCATACATTGATCCGCGCTCGCTCTTCGAGCGCGAAGTCCAGCACCGGCACGCCATGGTCGAGCGTCGTCGCGCGAACCAGGAGCCCAGCCTCCTTGAGTATGACGCCGTCGTCGCGTTGCGCCGCCAAATCGTCGGAGCGTTCAAACCGGCTGCGTCCGGAGAATTCCGCCGACCTCTGGCGGCCAGTTGGGTCGATCTCCGTCACGCGACACACCAGGTTGCCGTCGTATCGGTCGATGAGATTCCAGGTGTAGGCCCTAAGTTTGTGCTCCACGGCGTCGATTGTGCCGGCGGGGCCGTAAAGGCTGAGAACTTTCTCTCGGCCCAGAAGTCGGCGCAGCAATTGATCGAAGCCAGCGAAATGGTCCATATGCCGATGCGTCACGAAGACGTCGCTGACCCGCAAAAGTTTACGCGGCGGCAGCCGTGCAATGTCGCCAAGATCGAAAAGCAGCGCCCGGCGCTCGAACGCCAAGTCCACATACAGGCCGGGATCGTCGAAAGGGTCGTTGACGAGAGTGGGATCGAAGCGGCGCGGCATTGTTCGTCGGGCCTTCTGGCGGCGGCGGGCCGGCGCGTTAAGGCGCCGACACCCTAACCGGCAAGCGCCGCGCCCCCCAGGCGCCCGGAGTGGCGTCGAACACGCCCTGGCAAGCCGCGCCGCATTTCGCGCAGCGTCCGTCCGCCGTCATCGCCCATGAGGTGATGTCATACCCATCGCGGCCAATCAGCCGTTCGCCGCAGTGGTGGCAATAAGTGCTCTGGCCGGCCTCGTCATGCACATTGCCGGTGTAGACATAGCGAAGCCCGCTTTGCAGAGCGATGCGCCGCGCGGTCTGCAGCGTAGAGGCAGGCGTCTGAGGGACGTCTCGCATCCGCCAGTCGGGGTGAAAGGCCGAAAAATGGAGAGGCGTGTCGGGGCCGAGATGGGTCCGGATCCAGTCGCTCAAGGCCTCGATCTCCGCCGCCGAGTCGTTCTTGCCGGGGATCAGCAGCGTCGTGATCTCCAGCCAGCATGAGGTCTCATGTTTCACATATTCGAGCGTCTCGAGAACCGACTTTAGCTCGGCCGTGCAGAGCGTCCTATAAAAGCTCTCGGTGAAGCCCTTCAGATCGATGTTGGCGGCGTCCATCGCGCCGAAGAATTCCTTGCGGGCCTCCGGCGTGATGTAGCCGGCGGTCACCGCCACTGTCTTGATACCTAAGTCGCGGCAGGCGTTCGCGACATCGACAGCATATTCGAGAAAGATCACCGGGTCGTTGTAAGTGAAGGCGACCGAGCGCGCGCTCGTCGCTTGCGCGGACCGCGCAATTTCCACCGGCGAGGCCTCGTCCTGTAGGCGGTCGAACTCGGTCGCTTTCGAGATATCCCAGTTCTGGCAGAACTTGCAGCTGAGATTGCAGCCGGCGGTGCCGAAGGACAGCACGGGTGTGCCGGGCAGAAAGTGATTGAGCGGCTTCTTCTCGATAGGGTCGACGCAAAAACCGGAGGAGCGGCCGTAGGTGGTCAGGACGATTTCATCGCTTTCACGGGCGCGCACGAAACATAACCCACGTTGGCCTTCGCGCAACTTGCAAAAGCGCGGGCAGACATCACATTGAATGCGACCGTCCTCAAGTTCATGCCAATAGCGGGCGCGGCCTGCGGGCGGCGAGGTTGGTTCAACGGGTTTTGTCGGGTTCATGACGTCTAGATGGGGACGCTGAACGCGGAGTGAAAGGGGAGGGTGGGGATGCGGTCGCATCAGGAGGGCGTGATCAGACGGGCGGCCGTGGCGGGTCTATTCTACCCAGCCGATCCTACCGAGCTGAGGTCTATCGTCGATAGGCTGCTCTGCAATAGCAGGGTCAATCAGAGAGCCGGGGCGCGGCAAGGGACGTTGCAATCGGCGGAGCCTAGTGCTCTCGCCGCGAATGTTACGACTTTTCCCGGCCGTGTTAACGAGGCCGACGCGGTTGTTCCCAAGGCGCTGATCTCCCCACATGCCGGCTATGTCTATTCCGGCGCGGTCGCCGGCGCCGCTTACCGTTTGCTCGCCAAGGCGCAAGGCAAAATTTCCCGCGTGGTGCTTCTGGGACCGTCGCATCGCGTCGCTTTCACTGGAATGGCTATGACGACTGCTCGCGCCTATGAAACGCCGCTTGGCGTGGTCCCGATCGATCAGCAATGGCTGGAGCAGGCGCGCGATGTCCCGTTCTTTGGGATTTTTGATGAGGCGCATGAAGGGGAGCACTGCCTGGAAACGCAACTGCCGTTTCTTCAACGGGTGCTTGGCGATTTTACGCTGGCGCCGATCGTCTGCGGGCATGCGGAGACGGAGCACGTCGCCAATTTGCTCGACAAACTCTGGGGCGGCCCGGAAACGATTATCGTGGTTTCGTCCGATCTTTCACATTATCTCGATTATCAAGCCGGTCGTGCGATGGACGAAACGACCTGCGCCGCTATCGAGCGGCTTGATACTGTCGAGCTGACGCCCAAACAGGCCTGCGGCGCGACGCCAGTTAATGGGTTGCTCACCGCTGCAAGGCAGCGAGGTATGCGGGTTGAGACGCTTGATCTGTGCAATTCCGGAGACACCGCCGGGCCACGGGATCGCGTCGTCGGCTACGGCGCATGGGGCTTTTGGGAACAAGACGCGACGATCGAGTTTGACGAGGACATGGTCCGGCGTCATGGCGTGTTGATGAATGACGTCGCGCGCCACGCAATTTTAGGCGGCGCATCGCCGCCGCTTGAAAAACTGCCTGCGGCGTTCAGACGCACAGGCGCCTGCTTCGTGACTTTGCACAAAGGTGGCATGTTACGCGGCTGCTGCGGCTCGCTGATGGCCTGGCGTCCGTTGGTCGAGGATATCAGGGCCAATGCGGTGAGTTCGGCGTTCGATGACCCTCGTTTCGCTCCATTGGAAGAGGCGGAATGGAACGAGGTTTCTCTATCCGTGACCCTGTTGTCGTCACTCCAGCCAATGAGCTTTGAAAGCGAGGCTGATCTTCTATCGAAATTGCAGCCGCATCGCGACGGCCTGCTCATAGAGGACGCCGGCCGGCGAGCGCTTTTTTTGCCCGCAGTTTGGCAAACGCTCCCTGACAAACATGAATTTGTCGCGCAGCTAAAGGCAAAGGCGGGTTTTTCACCCGCTCATTGGTCTTCAACATTCCGCGCGAGTCGCTTTATAACGATGCAAAGCTTGGAAGAAAAACTGCGTCTCGACTGGTCGAAAGACGAACTCATATTCGCATGTTAGTCTCGTAACATTCGGCGCCCTAGCAAATAGAGTCCGGCGCCATGCATGAAATAGATTGCATGGACGCGGAACGGACCGCAGATAGGCATATGACCCAGGATCCGAAGCAATTAACATGGGATGCCGCAGCTCTCGCCACGAAATCTGGGCAAGATCGCTGAGCGGAGCCAGCGGCTCGTCAACGACTTCCTGCTTGAGCGGCCGGATATCGCGCGGCTCGGGATGGGTGATGTGACGACGCTCGGCAGCGACTTCATCGAATTGACAACGAAGATGATGACCGATCCGGCGGCGGTCGCCCGCACGCAAAATGCTCTGTTCAACGATGGCAGACGACCGCCGAGCGATTGATGGGGTATGGCGCCGCGACCGAAGAACCGCTGAAAGACAAGCGCTTCAAACATCCCGACTGGACCGAAAACGCGGTCTTCAATTTCATCAAAGAGCGCTAATCTCATTTGGGCTAAGGCTGTGCTCGCCATAGTGCGCGGCGTCAACGGGCTCGAGCCGGCGACAGCGCGCAAGATCGACTTCTATACGCGCCAGTTCGTCGACGCGATCTCCCCGTCCAACTTCCTTGCAACCAACCCCGAGGTTCTCGCTGCGACGCTCGAGACTGGCGGACAGAATCTTGTGCGTGGACTGGAGAACCTGCTCGAGAATTTGCAGCGCGGCGAGGGTCGACTGTCGATCATCATGACCGACATGGAGGCGTTCCAACTCGGTGAAAACATAGCCGCGACGCCCGGCAAGGTCGTCTTCCAGAATGAACTGATGCAGCTCACACAATACACGCCGACGACCCCCGATGCTCGCCGCCGACCGCTGCTAATTGTGCCGCCCGCACAAGACGAGCACAAACCGTGTCTGAAATCAGCGAGCATGGATTTGCGCTTTCCGAATGTGAAGAAGGAGTTCACCTGCGCGCTTAGCCGCGCAAACCATACCTCTTGACGGTCCCGTCGACGAAGAAAACCTTTTTTACCTGGAAGACAGCCTTGAGGTTTTCTCGCCCCTCGCTCAGCAATCGCTTGCCTTTGTCGTCGAGCTTGCTGGCGTCGAGGCTCTCACCCCACTTCAGGCTGCCGCCCTCTGAAATCAATGCGCTCACCGAAATCTTTGAGCTGTAAATCTTCTTATCCAGCTGGTCGGTGAAATTGAGGACGCCTTCAAAAGCGCGGATCGGCTTTCCGGCGAGATTCTCGAAGGCGACAGCGAGCGTCACTTTGTTCGAATTATCCTGTGCTTCAGCAGCTGCTTGAGAAGTGTCTCTCTCGAGCAGCGTTATGCTCAACGGCGGTTGCTCTTGCTCTGCGCTCGCGGCAGGGGGCGTTGCCGAGGGTTTTGGCTCGGCGGACGTTTTGATCAGATGCGTCAGTTCGATTTTCTCGGCCGGCTTAACGGTGCGGGCTTCGACATGTTTGGGTTCTAACGTCGTCTCGGCGGGCGGCTTGGCATGCGAAGGCGTAGCGGCTTCCGTTTTCACGGAGGACATTAGGGCGGCAATTTTGCCGTTGTGTTTGCCGATATAATAACCGCCGGCAGCGCAGCTGATCCCCAGCGCGCAGGCCAATCCAATTGAACGGACTTTCGACGGCCGAACCGCCTTCGCTTTCGCCACCGCCGAACTCCTTTGGAAGAGGGATTTGGCGCAATTTCCCTTGTCTTCGTTAAAAGTGTGGCAGTTAACTTGGTTAATGGAATTTGCGCTTTCGCACAGCATGACAGTCGTTTAGTCACAACACCGTTTGAAGGGGCGCCTTCTGTGGAACAGATCGAGTGATCGGCGCAGCGCTGTAACTCGTCGATCTTTGATCAATCAGGTCTTTGATGCAGTTCCCCGAGGCCCCGATGGTGGAGAAACTTTCAGCTATTGCGCAGTCATTGCAACTCTCGTCAGTGCGCCGGGCTTTATTGTCCAAATTCGTATCCACTGTGACGGATTAGGAGCGCCGGCGCCCCCCGCTTTTATTGTTATCGCCTGGCGCCGCCGCAATACGGATGCCTGGCCGATCAGTCGGCGAGCCGATAAATTCGATACCCGCGGATTCGAGCGCGACTTTGATATCTTGTAGGGTCGAATAACGACTCGCAGGCACCCCCTCAGCCACTTCGAAGCGCTTGATTGTCTGAATGCTGATACCCGCCCGATCCGCCAGTTCCTGGACAGACCATCTTAGTGCGGCGCGGGCCGATCGAATCTGGGTTCCCGTTATCATTGACCGAGCACCACAAATGTTCTATTTAGACTCATAATAGTTCTTTATAGCTCAAACGAACCGGCTTCGCATGCTTGCAACGACTTACCGGAGAAAACAAGGGCGCTCTAACGACATGCTGCGAAATGCAGACTGGCGCTCGGCAATCGCACGCCTCGACGGAGCTTATTCCGAAAACACCTTGCGAGGCTATCACGCCGATTTCGCGAGCTTCGAACAATGGTGCCTTGAGAAAAAATACTGCCCGTTGCCAGCCGCTCCGGAGACCGTGGCGGAGTTCATCCGCCACGACGCCATCAAATCGTCGCCCTCGACCCTGCGCCGGCGCCTTTCGGGCATCCGCAAGATCCACCGTCTCATGCGGCTCGACAATCCCGTCGCCGACGAAGAAGTGTTGATCGCACTGCGGCGGGCGTTGAGAAGCAAATCCCGCCGGCAGAAGCAAGCCCTCGGATTGACCAGGGAAATACGCGACAAACTCCTTGCGGCCTGTCCGGATGGCCTTCTGGGCTCACGCAATCGAGCACTCATCGCCGTCGGTTACGATACGCTGTGCAGGCGCGCTGAATTGGTGTCGCTTCGCGTTGATGATCTGACGCCGCTCGAAAACGGCGCGATGTCGATTCTGGTCCGACGCGCCAAGAACGACCCGTTCGGCGATGGCCGTTTTGGCTATCTTGCGCCCGCGACCGTGGAGCTTCTCAGAGCCTGGCTCCATGCTGCGTCAATCGAAAAGGGTTGGCTTTTTCGCAAGGTTAGCGTCACTCGCATTGGCGCGAAGTCGCTGCATCCTTTCACCGTAAATTGCATCATCAAAGCTGTCGCCACTGCGGCGGGTCTTGATCCCGCGATTGTCGCCGGCCTATCCGGCCACTCAATGCGAGTGGGGGCCGCGCAAGATTTGATGGCTGACGGCGTTGGACTGCTTCCGATCATGCAGGCTGGCGGCTGGAAATCGATGAACGTCATTGGACGCTATGTCGAACACGCAGAAATCGCGCTTTGTGGCCAACTCCGATATCCTCGTCGCCAGACCACCGCATAAGCCTCAGTGGGCAGGCCCAATTTTTCAGCTTCGGAAGTCTGCTTTCTAACAACGCCTCACCCGCGTCCGACGCTCACATAGGTGAACCCGCGCTTTCTGATGTCTCCCGGGCGATAGACATTGCGCAGATCGACAATGACCGGAGTTTTCAAAAGCTTCTTGATCCGATCAAGATCGAGCGCGCGAAAGGCGTCCCATTCCGTCACGATCACCAGCGCGTCGGCTCCTTCGATCGGCGCATAGGCGTCGTCGTGGAAGGTCACCTCCGGCATCAGGGGGCGCGCCTGCTCCATGCTTTCGGGATCGTAAGCGTGCACGCTCGCGCCATCGCCGGCCAGAGAGGCGACGATGGCCAGCGAAGGCGCGTCGCGCATGTCGTCGGTGTTGGGCTTGAAGGCGAGGCCAAGCAACGCAATCCGCTTTCCGCGCACGGAGCCGCCGAGTACATTTATGACTTTGCGGGCCATAGCCCGCTTGCGCGCGTCGTTGACCGCGACGACCGTTTCAACGATGCGCAACGGCGCGCCTTCGTCCTGGCCAGTCTTGATCAGCGCCAGGGTATCCTTGGGAAAACAGGAGCCGCCATATCCCGGCCCTGCGTGAAGGAATTTGCCGCCAATGCGGCCGTCGAGGCCAATGCCGCGCGCGACGTCCTGCACATCAGCGCCCGTCTTTTCGCAAAGGTCGGCGATCTCATTGATGAAAGTGATCTTGGTCGCCAGAAAGGCGTTGGCGGCGTATTTGGTCAATTCCGAAGTGCGGCGTCCGACAAAATGCAGCGGCGGCTGGTTAAGGCTCAAGGGGCGGTAAATTTCGGCCATCACCTCCCGCGCACGCGGATCGTCGGTGCCGATAACCACGCGATCGGGGCGCTTGAAATCCTCGATCGCGGCGCCTTCGCGCAAAAATTCCGGGTTGGAGACTACAGCGAAATCCGCGTCAGGCCGGATCTCGCGAATGATGCGCTCAACCTCGTCGCCCGTGCCCACCGGAACGGTCGATTTATTGACGACGACCGTAAAGCCCTCCAGCGCCTCGGCGATGGTCTGGGCGGCGGCGTAAACATAGGAGAGATCCGCATGTCCGTCGCCACGACGCGACGGCGTTCCGACACCGATGAAAACCGCATCGGCGCCGCGCACGGCCGGCGCCAGATTGGTAGTGAACGACAGCCGACCTTGGCGCACGTTGGACGCGACCAGTTCGTCGAGACCCGGCTCGTAGATCGGGATTTCGCCCCTTATCAGCCGTTCGATCTTGCCGGCGTCGCTGTCCACACAGGTCACGACATGGCCGAAATCCGCGAAACAGGCGCCTGAAACCAGGCCGACGTACCCCGAGCCGATCATAGTAATGTTCATTGCTTGTCTCTTCAGTCTACTTCAAAAGGCGCCAGATCGCTGAGGCGGTGGCAGGCGGCCAACAGGCGCCTGGATCAGGGCGCAGCCCGTCACAGCGCAGGTTCAACCGAGCTACCGCATTGCAGAACATTCGTGGAGTTAAAGTCTCGCCGGGGCAGGCAATTCTTCGCTGACTTCATCTCGATTTTTGGATCGCTATGGCTCGGTCCTATTGGATGGTCAAAATGGGAGCTCGCTTGCAATTCATGGTTTTTCGGGCATTTCGCTATGGCTCATCAGGCGGATGCGCGCCGCGCAATTTGCGGACGTATATGTGAACTTTAAATATTTGGTGCGTCTTTTTAGCGCAAATATACTTCGACTTCTTGGGTTTGCAGTGCAGCAATATGACTGCAGGCGTATTTAAGCGTACGATTTATTTGTAAAGTTTATTGACAATTATATGTTCCTCGCGGATTCTTCCATGTTGAAGCTGATGGAGGCGTATTCGACCTCCAAGAGTTGGGTCTGGTTAGTAGTAATGTGCGGGTGCGATCATTTTTACCCAAAGCTTTTTGTCAGGCGAACCGCGAAACAAAGAAGCTAGAGGAGAGAAAAGTGTCGCTCGCTCACAAATCTGACGGTGCTAATTTCATCTTCGGGCAACTCCCCAAGCTGAATATTCGTCGCGACGCATTAAAAGCGGTGACGGTGGGTATCGCTACGGCCATAGGAATTTTGGCATTAAGCTACGTTTTCATGGCGGGCCATCCGATTATCGCCATATGGGCCGGGTTGGTTATTGTTTACTGGATGTTTTTCGCAGGAGCATCTCGCGACTTCGGCAATTACTCAGAGCATGGCAAAGCCGTAACTCTGCCGTCAACGTCTCCGACGCAAGAGGTTAAGGCCGGCTCACGGCGCTTGGCGATTTATGAGGATATGTTGCGGGAACGAGGGCTGACGCCGAAAGATCCATTACCTTATTGACCTTTGCAAAATCATTTCAGTACCGATGGTCGCAACGTTGGTTTGAATGAGGCCTTCTGCTTTTGCCGGACCGGAAAAAGCGCGGGAGGCCGTTGCCGACGCGTCAAGCATTTTTTCCGCTTCCGCTGCAGCGAGACGGCGACGCGGAGGTGCAACCAATCATTGTCACCAACGCATGCCGATAAAGCCAATGCCGCGTTCGAGCTTCGAAGTGATTGAAGCCGAGTTCCTCCTTCAGCGGTCGATGCCCCTGCTCGAAACCTTCTCGGCTTGAGTGTGTAGGCGAGCGTCTTCAGATCGATTGTGAGGCGTGTTGGTGAAAATCTAGTCCGCCCCAGCTGCGACATTCTCCGAAGAGCCAGAATTTTGCTCCGCTGCTCCCCCCGGGGCGACATGCGCAAACGCATGGAGCAACAACAGCGCGGGGAGTGGGGCAGGGGGCGAAGCTGGCGGGCGAGGGGACCGCGACCCACCAGCTCTATCACCCTTATACGGTCATCGACGCTCCGGCCTGTACCGCGGCAGAAGTGTAGTGTCAGCGCCGACCGTCTGCCAAGCAAATAACTGGGTATTGCCTAAGAGCTTGCGCGGTCGCGCCGCAAGCGTTCAAGTGGCGCGCGGCAAATCATAATCCGCGAGCACCGCAGCGACGCTGACTTTTCATGCATTCGTTGGAATCGTCATAAAAATTAGATGAGAATTATGCAAAATTCATTTCCGAGGGCGTGTGAAGAAAGCGTGATGATTTCCGTGGAGCAATGCTCAGACTTAGTGGAACTTGCGCCGGACAAATTGCCATTATGCGGCGCTGCGTCCGACAGACACGGATCACTGCTCGAAAGCTAGCTGTTCAACCTCAAACGGGGCGAAGCGGCCGTGTGCAGGATGATCGTCGGAAATTTTTGGCGTTTTATGGACCTTGGAGCGCATCAACCGGCGGCGGACGCGCTGCTTGTGCTGCCGCTGTTTCTTTCCGCCTATCCAGCAGGCAAAGGCAGCGCCCGATCCGCGTCGCCTTGATTGGCTTCAAGCGCCCTCACAGCGACGATATTTTGAAAAATAGTTCTAAGCGACCGGGGAAGGTGAAACCGCGCTCGCGACAGGATGAATCGATGTCGGCGCTAACGCTCGAAATGATTGCGGCGGATGGGTGGAATGCGGTTATCCACGACCTCCCCGCACGGCCCGAGCAGGCTGAGTTGGCCGAGGCCTTTCGCGCTGTCCGCCAGCGCATTGCGGTCGAATATGAATTGATGCTGGCGGCGGCAGAAGCTTGGCGTTTCGGAGCAGCCGAGCAAGCTGCGGAAAGCTGGCCCGATTACGCCAACCATAAGGCGCGCTGGGAGGCGGCCTGCGAGCGCCTACATGTGATCGCCGATCTCTATCTCCAAGAGCTTCGCGGCTTTAACGCAGCACATCCATTTGATCTGGACAAGCATCTGCGTGATCGACAGATCGAGCGGGCGTCTTCGGCAATCCGCA
Source organism: uncultured Alphaproteobacteria bacterium (assembly GCA_963697595.1). GTDB lineage: Bacteria > Pseudomonadota > Alphaproteobacteria > Rhizobiales > Beijerinckiaceae > Methylocystis. The sequence goes on from CAVOON010000003.1 coordinate 578,131, forward strand.
AATTCCCTTGCTTAAGAAGTGAGGTAACCGGTCACTCTCGGCAGCATTACCGCGCTGACATCCCAGGAGTAGTTTAAGTCGTTATGGACGTCATCAGCGAGCCAAATTATGCGGCAGGAAGTTCCTTGAGTGCAGAAATGCGGCGTCGATGGTCCGATGCGGGAACGCTAAGCATAATGATGAAAGCAAAGTGTCAAGGATCGGCCATATCGGATGGCGCTCGTCTTTATGACGTCATCCGGAGCGTATTTATCAACCGCGCCGCGAACTGCCGGACAAAGGCCAGCCATCGAATAGGCAATCACGTTTGGGAATGAAGAGGCTCGCGATATTGTCGGGCCTATTGATGATCCCGGCGCGGGCGGCGTGCATCATGTGGAAACCGCGCTTTTTGCGCATTACCGTCGATGTTCACGAAAATGCTTTCCGTCGTTTGATGCGGGTTAGGGAGCTTTCGTGACGCGCCAGGATCAAACGCGCGCAGCTATCACGCCTGTGGGCTGACGGACATGGCGTTCGGAACTGCGTCTTGCAACTAGTTCCCGGAAGCCGGTAGAGACGGTAGCGGATTTTAAACTCTCGGCAAGGCGCCAACACAAGGGCGCGCAGCGGCTCGCTCCTCGTTGTCCATTAGGCGAGATTCGAAAACCTTGGCGACGCGAGCACAGCCGCGATCGATGTGCGCCGAGCAAGCTATGCCGAATTAAAATCCATCTTGAACTTTCAGGTTGCTGATCTCAAGTTTTTCCGATTTTATGCACGCGCTATCATCACAAAACGGCGCAAGTTTTTTGCTGCGTTTGTAATGTAGAGGAGTGCACGATGCAAAGGCGACGGATCTGGGTTGCGGGCCACAAGGGCATGGTCGGATCGGCAATTGTTCGCTTTCTCGAAAGTCGAGGCGATGAAGTTATTAAAGTCGACCGCACCGTCGTCGATTTACGCAATCAGATCGCCGTCGAGTTGTGGCTAAAGCAAAATCGTCCGGACGCCATCGTGTTTGCCGCCGCCAAAGTTGGCGGCATTTTTGCAAATGACACCTTTCCCGCCGATTTCATTTATGACAATCTGACGATCGAGACCAACATCATCCATTCTGCTCATGCAGCCAATGTGAATCGTTTGGTTTTTCTGGGTTCGTCCTGCATCTATCCCAAATTCGCGTCGCAGCCGATCAAAGAGGAGTCGCTCCTCACGGGTCCGCTTGAGCCGACCAACGAATGGTACGCAATTGCTAAGATCGCCGGCATCAAACTGTGTCAGGCGTATCGCAAGCAGTATGGCCGTCATTACATTTCGGTTATGCCTTGCAATCTATATGGTCCAAACGACAATTTCGATTTAACTACGAGCCATGTGCTTCCGGCGCTAATCCGCAAGTTCCATGAGGCGAAGGAAGGCGGATGCAAGGAAGTCGTAGTCTGGGGCTCAGGGACGCCGCTGCGGGAGTTCCTGCATGTGGACGATCTCGCGCGAGGCGTGGTTTTTTGCCTCGATAATTACGATGAATATGAGCATATCAACTGCGGCGCGGGATCCGAGATATCAATTCGCGGCCTGGCCGAATGCGTTGGAAGGGCGACGGGGTTTTCAGGCGAAATCGTTTTCGATGCGACCAAGCCCGACGGCACGCCGCGCAAACTGATGGACTCCAGCAAAATGCGGGCGCTCGGCTGGGAGCCGACAATATCCCTTGAGGACGGCATCGCTGGCGCCTATCGCTGGTTTTTAGAACACAAGATTGCTGTTGGGTCGCAGGAAACGGCGCAGGTCGCATGAACCAAAGGCTTTTAGCCCTGCCTCGATCGCAAGCAGTCCAAAAACGCGAAATTGAAATATTCAATAGGCGCTCGTGTCACGAAACACGAGCGCGACCGTTTTCAGAATGACTTTAATGTCGAGCCAGATCGTCCAGAGATCAATATATTCAATATCGTAGTCGACGCGCTTTTGCAGTTTTTCCACACTGTCCAATTCGCCGCGCAGACCGTGGACCTGCGCCCAGCCGGTCATACCCGGTTTCACTCTGTGTCGGACTGCGTAATAATCGACCAGCTCTTCGAGGTTGCGGCCTTCCGCCTTGGTTGCGAGCGCGTGCGGCCGGGGGCCGACAATCGACATGGAACCCTCAAAAACATTGATGAGTTGCGGCAATTCGTCAATGCTGAGACGTCGAATGACGCGCCCCACGCCGGTTACGCGCGGATCGTCACGGATTGTTTGCGTCTCGGCGTGAGCATCCGTCATATCGGCATACATGGAACGGAATTTCCACAATTTGAACGGCCGTCCATTGAACCCTGTCCGGATCTGCAGGAAGAAAACCGGTCCTGGACTCTCAAGCCGTATCATCAACGCGACCAAGCCGAACAGCGGCGCTAGCGCCAGCAGTCCAATTGTGGAAATCACGAGGTCCTCGACGCGCTTGAGCCACAGGCTCCAGCCATGGATGGATTCTTCTATCGCGCAGAAGGAGAGGCGGCCGCCAAAGTCACTGACACTGCGAACCAATTTGTCGATCGAGCGATTGCTTGGCAGCACGTAAACCCGCGTCGACAGGTGGCGTAGGAGGTCCAGCTTCGCAAGGATCAACGGAATATCTTCCCAAGGCGCCGCCAGATAGATTTGATCTATTTCGCCATCAGCGACCACTTCGGCGAGCGAAAAGAAATCGGCGATGTTGGAAAACTCCAGGCTTTCAATCACGCGCACTTCCCTGCGCGACTGGCGCTCAATCTCCCTTGGCGAAATGGGATCGCAAAACACCCCGACCGAAAGCGCCCGATGCACGCAGGCGCCCCGTTCCAGCGCACGATCGATTGAGGTAAAGAACGCCCACCGAATGAGAAAAATAAGCGACAAGCTCAAGATAGCCCAGGAAAAGAACCACAGTCTTGAATAGGTTTCTGCGGATTTTGTAGCGACCGCAATGACCAGCAAAAGCGCAAAAGTTGCAAAGATTGCGAGCGGTAGCCGTCTTAGCGCCCGACGGCGATCTAAGATGCGGCTGGGTTCATATACTCCCCAAAGTTGGGTCCAAAAGAAATGGGAAAAAACAGCGAAACACATCGCTTGAAGCTGCCAATCTTCAAAACGAAAGTTCGTCAGTTGAAATTGATTCTGAACGATGGTGGCCGCCACTGCCGCGACAACGAAAACAACAAGGTCAGAAACCGTCAGAGCGACAACGCAGCTATGAAGCCAAATTCTCTTTCCGAGATGGGTGGACGCCACTCCCACACGCTCGGCGCCTTCACCAGCAATGGCTGAACTCGATCGAAATTCTCGCGATGTTGACTGAAACATTTATTCAAACTCTATCTGAGTAAGAGTTTTCTATTTTGCAGGCTTTGATCCGAAGACGCAACTCAAGCGTCAGCAATGAAGCGCGGCGGCCGGCGAACGCAACCAAAAGATGATCGATCAAGAGCAAAAAGGCGACACGTTGCCGCGCATCTGGCGCTTGCTCCATCGACGAAACTGCGCCCAATATTCAGGCTGGTTGTAAAATCAACAATCATTCGTAGCGCCTCGATTATAAGTTAAAGCTGCGCTTGCGGCAGCTGCGTTGGCGCAGGGGTCTCCTTCAATCGAAATGCGCAACATCAGAACTGGTCTGCTGAACTTGTGCCTTTTTGCTTTCTTAGCCGAGCCGACGGAAGCATTCGTCACTCGGCAAAGGCGTTTGATTAAAAATGCCAAGTTAATCACTGTTCAAGATACTCCGGAGGTCATCGACGGGAGAAGCTTCCTTCTGAATTAGAAAAGGCTGGATCTCGAATGTGTGGAACGCCTGAACCGCGGAAACAGAGAAATACAACGTTTGTCCTAAACTCGACACCACTGCAAAGCGCCGGAATTTACTTAACCGCGATCACGCCTCAGCAGTTCAATCAGATCTCATAAGCTCGCGGCGCGATAATCGCCGAAGCAACCCAAAGAGAAAATCAAACATTCTCACTGGGTTGCTTTTCGATGAGTTTCCGATTGGCTCAAACGGTCTTTGCGAACATCGTTTAAAGGTTGGAATAATTAGGCGACAATTTAAACAAAAAGATTGCCCCTGGTTTATCGAAGCATTACAAATTGGGCACTGCTCTTTCGCCATATTTCCCTGCGACTGTTTGACGCTTGCGGATTCGCAGGAACGTAATCTGAATTCTGCTTGTGAGCTAGCCTAAGATGAGGATTTTACACATAATTGCATCAATTAATCCAGGAGGCGGCGGCCCCGTCACCGGCGTATTTTCAAGTTCGGAAGCTTGGTTTCGACATGGCCATGATTGCCATATCCTAACGCTTGATCCGCCCGATGCCGCATATGTTCTGAATTCATCTGTGCCGACATTCGCGGCCGGCGTCGGCGGCCGGCTGTATCGATCATTGCGTGGATTCTTGCCATGGCTGCGCTATGGCTATACGCCCTATCTCAATAGCTGGTTGAAGACCTACGCGCACAATTACGACGCCATCATCGTCAATGGCCTGTGGAACTACGCTTCCTTTGGCAGTTGGCGCGCCCTGCGCGAGCTGGATACGCCCTATTTCGTATTCACCCATGGCATGCTCGACCCGTGGTTCAACAAGGCCCATCCGACCAAAACAATTTTCAAGACGCTGTTTTGGAAGCTGTTTGAACACAAGGTCTTGCGCGACGCAGCTGGCGTCATGTTCACTTGTGAAGAAGAGCGTGAACTGGCGCCGCAATCATTCTCGCCCTACGCGGCGAAAGAATTTGTCGTCGGCTATGGCGCGCGCGACGTCGGCGGCGACGCGGCTGCGCAAAAGGCCGCGTTTTTTGCCATTGTTCCGCAAGCGCTCGAGCGCAAAACCATTCTATTTCTTAGCCGCATTCATCAAAAAAAGGGCGTCGATCTGCTGATCGAAGCCTTTGCGCGCCACGCCAGCGCCTTCCCGGAGTTTGATCTGGTGATCGCCGGGCCGGATCAAACCGGTTGGCAGAGCGAACTGCAACAACTCGCGACCACACTGAATATCGCGGATCGGATCTTTTGGCCCGGCATGCTGAGCGGCGACGCCAAATGGGGGGCGTTCCGAGCGGCGGAGTTTTTTGTGCTGCCTTCGCATCAGGAAAATTTCGGCATCGTCGTGGCCGAGGCGATGGCGCTGAGCACGCCGGTGCTGATCACCAACAAAGTCAATATTTGGCGGGAGATCGCAACCGACGGAGCCGGGATAGTGGTCGCCGACGAACTCGAGGCGATCGCCAACGGCCTACGAGAGATGTGCGCGCTTTCCGCGCCGCAGCGCCAGGCCATCGGCGACAAGGCGCGGCGATGTTTTCTCGCCCGTTATAATCTCGAAGAAAACGCCATGCAGCTGTTGAGAGTGCTAAGCAACTTGTCAGAACGCGGAAAATTTCTAACGAAGAACGCGCGCCGATTGACGAACACGGTCTTGCGCGATAACGCGGGTTGATCTGGCTCCTCGCATTCTTGATAATTGTGATAATTGTGGCGCGCCGTCCGAAGTCCCGTTGTCGTCTTAACTCCAGCAAGCCTTGCCACCGATTTGGGGGCCTGATTGACTGAACGCGGCATGCAATTGGGGCCCTTCCAAGGATGTGGAGGCTTCTACAAACCTCGCGCACCGCGTCAGCAGATAATTTCAACATTTGCCCTAAACGCGACATTACCGCCGAGCGCGGTAGTTTAATCAACTGCGATCTCGAATCGACGATTCAACTGGGTTTCACAATATCGTGATGCAATAATCGGCGCAACGATCCGCGAAGAAGAGCCAGCGTCGTCTTTGACTCGCGGTCCGGTGATTTTTCGATGGGTTCAAAAGGTCTTTGCGAACGCCGTTTGAAGGTTGGAATAATCAAGCGACAACTGCAACAAAACAATTGCCGCTCTGCTAGCGGAGCGTTACATATTGGGCACTTCTCTCTCGCCATAATTTCCTGCGACTGACTCTCGATGATGATTCGTGCAAAAGAGTAGTCGCATTCAAGCCCATAGGCTAGCTTAAGATGAGGATTTTACACATTATTTCTTCGGTGGATCCGCGGGGTGGCGGCCCGATTGCGGGGGTATTTTCAAGTTCGGAGGTCTGGTTCCGACATGGTCATGAACGCCATATTCTAAGCCTTGATCCGCCTGACGCCGCATATGTAGTGAACTCGTCGGTGCCGATGTTCGCGGCCGGCGTCGGCGGCCGGCTGTATCGATCATTGCGTGGATTCTTGCCGTGGCTGCGCTATGGCTACACGCCCTATCTCAAGAGCTGGTTGAAGAGCTACGCCCATAATTACGACGCCGTCATCGTCAATGGCCTGTGGAACTACGCTTCCTTCGGCAGTTGGCGCGCCCTGCGCAGGCTGGATAGGCCCTATTTCGTGTTCACCCATGGCATGCTCGACCCGTGGTTCAACAAGGCCTATCCGACCAAGACAATTTTCAAGACGCTGTTTTGGAAGCTGTTCGAACACAAGGTTTTGCGCGACGCGGCTGGCGTCATGTTCACCTGCGAAGAAGAGCGTGAACTGGCGCCGCAATCATTCTCGCCCTACGCGGCGAAAGAATTTGTCGTCGGCTATGGCGCGCGCGACGTCGGCGGCGACGCGGCGGCGCAAAAAGCCGCGTTTTTTGCAATTGTTCCGCAAGCGCGCGAGCGCAAAACCATTCTATTTCTTAGCCGCATTCATCAAAAAAAGGGCGTCGATCTGCTGATCGAAGCCTTCGCGCGCCACGCCAGCGCCTTCCCGGAGTTTGATCTGGTGATCGCCGGGCCGGATCAAACCGGTTGGCAGAGCGAACTGCAACAACTCGCGACCACACTGAATATCGCGGATCGTGTCTTTTGGCCCGGCATGCTGAGCGGCGACGCCAAATGGGGAGCGTTCCGAGCGGCGGAGTTTTTTGTGCTGCCTTCGCATCAGGAAAATTTCGGCATCGTCGTGGCCGAGGCGATGGCGCTGAGCACGCCGGTGCTGATCACCAACAAAGTCAATATTTGGCGGGAGATCGAAACCGACGGAGCCGGGATAGTGGTCGCCGACGAGCTCGAGGCGATCGCCAACGGCCTACGAGAGATGTGCGCGCTTTCCGCGCAGCAACGCCGGGCCATCGGCGACAAGGCGCGGCAATGTTTTCTCGCCCGTTACAATCTCGAGGACAACGCCATGCAGTTGCTGAGCTTGCTGAACGACCTCTCACAATGCGAGAAAACGCCAGATCAGCCAAGGCCGCCAACGGATCAGCCTGGTTAGCTGCGATAACTCGCGTTATCACAATTGGTAAGCGGTGCGGCAAGCCGACTTCCGTCCTCTCCTCAGACGCAGGCTATCTTGTCCTTAGTTCGGAAAGTGACCACCGCCATTGGAAATCGTTGCCTCGTTGTGGAGACTTGCAAACTTGGACGCTTCTATCAACGTGGCGCTGGCAGTATTTTTGTTGAGCAGCGATATGTGAGGATCGGAGTAAATCGATGGATTGCGGCGGAATCGGTCGATTCGGACGGCTTTGCAGCGAAGACATCTCCAGAAGTAGATTCACGTCGATATCGATGCTGTCGTTGGGATGAATGGGAGGTGAGGAATATCTCTGGGGTGGTTAACGACATTATCGATGGCGCGCTCCGGAGATGTATTTTGGGAGCTACGGTCGAAGGCTTTTTGTCGCGCACGACGAATATGAGGACTGCGAGCTCGGTAACGAATATTGCACATATGCGAACCGCGGCACAATTTTGCCAGACGAGCAGGTTAATATCTTCGCTCCGGTCTAATTCGATGATGCAAACGCATATCTTCAGCCGTGAGTAATTAAATGGAATTCGATGAAGCAATTAGACGACGATCATTTTTGATTGGGTTGACTCCTGCCTTGGTCGGAGACGCTATGGCTCAGTCTTTAGATGCACGAACCGAAGCACGGAAAGTATTGTCGGTCATTTCAGTGAACTCCGCTGCGGAGCTTGAGAGTTTGCCGATTGGCAGCACGCCCCAGATTGCGGCGACTGCAGGATACTTCCGACCCAGCGATGGTGGCAGCGGACTTTATGTTTGGTTGCCAAATGTCAACGCGGCCGACTATGAGGCGGGCATTCCATCTGCTCATTCGTCAGGCATTTGGGGACTGGTGCATCAAGGCGTTTTGCATGCTCGTCAATTCGGTGCGCGCGGCGATGGCAGACATGATGACACGATTGCGCTTCAGCATCTTATCAATGTGGCTCTGAAAACCGCCGCTACCATCGTGGTGGATCCTGGAGTGTACAGAATTACTAAACCACTGATAGTAAATATTGATGGTAAGAAGGACCGTCCGGTCGTTGGCTTCACTTTGCGGGGAAGCGGTCAAGCTCGGATCGACGGCGAGATACCGGAATACAGTCAGGGAACTCGGATCGAGCTAGACGGCAAAGGACATCGCGCCGTTTTGTTGTTCGCAAAAAGCTTTCTTCGAAATCCGGTTGTGGAAATCGATAGCTCTTACCGCGAGGGAGATTGACGGTGCGGACTTTGGGATTTGTTTTGGAGAAACGACGTTTACGGCACCGATAATTCGCGATGTAACTATCGCCAACGCCAGAATAGCAGTTGGCGTCGAAAAAGTTGAAGGTGCAAACGGAGAATTCGTTCGCCTTGATAATTGCAATTTTCATGGAGTACTCGTAGGTTTTTTTTGTAATAGCGACCAAGCATTCTCCCATTGCCTCACAAATATTAACATGGATCTCCGTTCAGGAGGCTGCGCGTTGGACCTTGACAACAGTGTCGGCGCGGCGAGTGGCATCGGTTGCACAGTTATCAATCTCACTGGCGGATTTTATCCGCGTGATCTGCAACAGCCGGGTACGCTGGTCCGGACAAGATCCGGCACACCGATAAGTATCACCGGAGGACGGTTTGAACATGTGTCAATTTTGGTCAATTCTTGGATCGACCGGAGCCGCGAGCCGCGCACGATCGCTCTGAGGGAGATGGAAATCACAGCGCTAGGTTGGCAGCACGCCAAACCCCTAATACTTTTTGCTGGGGAAGGAAATAGAACGAGGCTACTTGTAGAGAATAGTGTTTTCATCGGCTTCCCAGAGCCACATGCTCCGCAGCCTTTTCGCATTTCTCTCGATAAATCTAGTGCTCAAGTGAAATTTGTAGGTTGTCATTTTCAGTGTTTCAGTCATTTCGATCAAATATATGATCCTTCAGGTGGAGCAAGAATTGAAATTATTGATTGCTTGCTTGGGGGGATACCCACTGCCACCTTAGACAAAGCTGGTGCGCTACTCCCGTATTCCAAAGCTATAGGCTCGCAAGTCTCGGCTTGCTTTGCCGGCCGCGGTCGTCTCGAGAATTTGCTTTTGCACTCGGATTTTGGAATCCGTTCCAGTGATACTAAGGACGTAGGCGCATCCTTACCTTGGGTGCATACTGGTAGAAAACCGCATTTTGAGCTTGCCAGCATTTTGGCACCGCGGCGGGGAACAGCTGCAAAAAGGCACTCGGTTCTTGTAAGAATAGGCGCCCAGAGCGGCATCTATCAGGATATCGACTTAGGCGAAGAGCCCCAGCTTGGAGAACATGTGATTGCATATCGTTGCTTACTCGGAAGTATGGGAAATTCTCGCGACGTATCGGTCCGCTCCGTTGTTGCTTTCCGCCTAGAAGATTCAATTGTGTCAGATATCGTTTACGACTCAGTGAGGATCGTAGCGCAAAGTTCGCCAAATAAAGGTCCGTTATTGATCGAACTGAAGCGAGCAACAGCAACCCCTGTTCGCCGGGCGCGCATAGCAATAGAAAACGAGGGATCTACGAGTATAGATTTAGTGTTCTGCGCACAGCAGTTGGTTTGCTCAGCGGAGGAAATTGCATTCGTTGAAACTGCCGACATGCCGGTTCGAGGCATGGAAAACTGGGACGTAGCCGTAAGAAACTTCAACGTTGCAGATCGTCTCGCAATCCCTTATAAATTTGATCAGTATGGGAGCGAAGCATCTTTAGATGAGCTCCAATCCGACATTTATATTTCCCAAACGGACGAGCATCTGACTTATCGAGCAGCGGGTCGCTGGTGGAAAGTGCCTCGAGAGATCGTCGGTATGCAACAACCTATGAGCGGGTCATATAAGGCTGGGGATTTTGTGCGATGCGGCCACCCCACTTTGGTTGACGATCGGATCTTATTTGGCTGGTACCGCCTCACCGACGGCGCGTTGCATGAATCTGGCGTTGATTGGCGACCAGTATTAATTTAGAGTAGTTAACCGGTTTCGCAGTCTACGGATGTGTGATTATTAAACCGTTCTTCCCTGTCAATATCCCCGATATGGTAACCACTGAGACGGCCCAATTCGTGGAGTCTCGCAATTCGATCGGGTAACGATCTTATGGACCGATCAAATTCCATCACTTTAGCGCCGACTAGGAACCGGTACCAGAACCCCTGTAAGCAGTGATATACTAGTCCTTCTCGACCGTCTAAAAATCCCGCTTGAATAACATATCTAAATATAACGTAAGCTATGGGACCAATCCAAAACGGAAGATTGTTATACAAATTCTGCTTAACCCACCTTTTTCCCGCGGCCTGCAACGATGTGCTATCTTTCGATAAAAACTGAATTGCCTCGTTCAGACCGTATCTTCGCACAAGGACATCTACAGCCTCTCTTGTTGCGTATTTGTTGTGCTTGTCTGTAAAAAAGCTCAAATCATTCAGATTATGATCAATAAAATCGTGTTCGAAAGTTATAGTTCCTCCACATCGAAGGACTATGTGTTCGTCCATCCAACGCTGCTCAACCTCGGCAGTCCCTCTCCGCCAAATTCTCAATAGTATAACTGGATATCGTCCTCCGTGTTTAATCCAGCGTCCCATAAATATATGCCTACGCTTCAGATTCACCCCCATTATTTCAGGAGCCAAAAGCGGCAGGCGACGTTCAATTTCTTTGTGTAGTTCGGGCGTGATCACCTCGTCCGCATCAAGTCGCATCACCCATTGGGCTTCGAAGGCCAGATTATCCAACGCCCATTGGAACTGCTTCGCTTGCGTGACGAAGGCATGCTGAACAACGCTTGCACCAAGGGAACGCGCGATCTCAACCGTGCTATCAGTGGAGAATGAATCGACGACAACTACTTCGCAACCCGGAAAATGGATGGACCGGATACATCTTTCGATATGCCGTTCCTCATTATACGTTAAAATTACTATAGCTATCACAGCACTCATAGCTTCACCCAACGCTATTTCTCCTGCGTTGCTTTAAAAAAACTGCTGGATTTCCAGAGTAAACGCTCCAATCAGGTATATCACGAAAAGTAACAGCGCGAGCACCCAGCACCGCACCGTTTCCAATGACAACCCCCGGGCCAACGAAAGCTCCCGCCGCCACCCAAGCCCGATCCTCAACGCTTATCGGACTTGCAATTAGTTGGAACTCAGGATCCTGTATATCGTGAGTTCCCGCGCAGAGTTCGGCATCCTGTGAGACTACTGCATGAGTCCCTATCGTAATTTTAGCCATGGAATAGCAGCTAACCCTTGGACCTAAGCAAGCGAAGGGCTTCATTTCGAGATTGGGCGGATACCAAATGCGAACACTGCTGTAAACTTTTGCTCCACGTCCTATATTCGCTCCAAATAGATTGAGGAGGAGTCGACGCCAGCAATGGAGCTGTGGAGGCGTCCAAGAAGCGAGAAATATCCAGGCCGATTGCCAAATAAACCGAAAAACTCGGCTGCGCAAACTAAAGCTCGGTCCTCCACCAAGTGGTTTGCTGTCACTGGCTCTTAAAAGCGCCATTGACACTCCTTTCCAGCAACATTAGCCCCAGCACAATAGCGAAACATCAGATGTTGCACGCAGTCCATAAGAACACGCTCAGAAATTTTTTGAAAGTGCAGAAGCGTCAAACACATGAGCGGATCGACGTCGTTTTGCTTGCACCCCCGAATCGTCAAACACCTACCTGATCGCCGGCGCGCTATCGTTCGCGAGGGGGCACCCTCAGGAGGGAGCTCAAAACCGGGGAGGTTGAGCGAGACAGCGTCGCTTCGCTAAAAGCGAATCCACGTGATCGTGACACAGAAGCGCTGTCCCACACACATGCTGATCGAGAACGTGAGCATTCCCCATCGTCCCGAGTAGTCTGAAGCTCATAGCCGAGATAGCATTTTTTTCGTCGATCAGGGGTTGCTTCAGGCCGCCGTTCACGGTGTTACATTTTTAAGTTCACTTAGTATCAATCCAAGTCTGGCTCGAAATGCCTCGTCAGTGTAATATTTTTCAACCTTCATTTGTCCGCGAGCGCCAAAAGTGCGCGCCAAATCCGGTTGAGACAATAGCGATTTCAGTCGGCCGACCAGCTGGTCAATATCCTCAGGATCGACCGCAAATCCGTCTTCTCCATCTGAGATTATCTCACTCGAAGCGCCTTCCGAGCTACAAATAACCGGTAACCCGTGCTGCCACGCCTCTAAGTAAACGATACCAAAGCCTTCTTTTGAGGAAGGCAAGACAAATACGTTTGCACGCTCGTAGGCGAGCCTTAAAGCCTGTTCATCGACGCGTCCTAAAAACCGCACTTGCTCGGAGATCCCAAACCTTCGAGCTAAAGCTATAAGCTCAGGCTTGAGTTCTCCGTCCCCCACAATCTCGTATCGGATATCCGGCATCTCTTTGGAAAGCGATGCGACGGCTGCGATTACCTTATCAACATTCTTCTCACGATCCCCGAGTCCAAGCCGTGTAACCGTCAATATAAGTAACCCAATTCGTTCGCGCTCGGTAGGGACAGGAATACGATCTATAGCATTCGGGAGAAGCCGAAATTTGGTGTTTGAGACGCGAAATGCGTCCGCCATCTTCGCAGCAGTGAATTTGCTTACGGAGGCGATGAGCGTCACCGAACGCAAAAAACGCGTTTCGTACCATCGCATACGTCGGTGTTTGGGGTCATTCCAGACTTCATCGCCATGAACGAATAGGAGAATGGGAAGTTTCGAATTCAGAAGCCTCGCAGCAACGACCAGTGGTAGAAGATTTATATGACCGAGGATCAGTAGGTCTGCACTCCTGAGAGCGTTGATCGTTGATACTAAGAACCTTAGCCTGTATTGACCAGCCGCGTTAATTTTAACACCCGGGATGTTAGGGCAGTCAATTGGTTTATCCCTCATCAAAATGACTTCAGAAGGCGAGACGCATCCCTTCAATGAGAGCGCTCCGAGATGTTGGATCACGCGCCGATTGAAATTCTGCAAGCCCCCGATCAAGGAATACGTCTCTAAAGCGCAGAATACAGTTGATCGTTTTGAACTCATCGTATTGCACGCTTCCTGTTCTGAGTTGGCAAACTTTTGTGACCGTAAAAGAGAGTGCCCCGGCCGTGCAGAGATGAGGTCACCGCCTGCCAGTCCGCCGCCCTCGGTCGTGCCCGTCTGCTAGTAATCTTCGAAGCCCTACCTATAAGTGACTGTCCCATCCCGAGGAGCTCTGCCGTAGCAAATGCAATGAATGGCTGCGCCGTCCTTTTCGGGAAAACATTTTGCATTTCCTTATTTTACATCGGACACAGCTGCAGCTAACCCAAAAGCGATTCGCAATCCTTCAATGTCGGCTGAATAGTCCCATTTTTGAATTAATGTAGCGCTATTGGTTTTGAATTCTTCGAGTAAGCGTGGCCGTAAAGCCAATTCACAAAGGGCTTCGCTTAATCTAACAACATCCCCCGACTTGTATACATAACCATTATAACCGCTTTTAACTAAATCTTCGGCCGCTCCAACGCGATCGGTGCAAATGATCGCGCAGTGCCCGTTCATAGCCTCGTTTATTACCAGCCCCCAACTCTCGGTAGAGGACGGCAGAACGAGTACATCCGAGAACTGATAAACAATAGGCATTTCACTTTGATTTATGAAGCCGACGAAGCGAGCATTGACTTTTAGTCTTGCAGCCTCTGCTTCTAATTCGAGGTGTTCTTTTCCCTCTCCAACAACAACCAAACAAGTCTTCAAACCTATTTCTGGGGGCAGTAGCGATATAGCTGCAATTAAATCGTTAACTCTCTTGAGAGCTATTAGTTTACCACAAAACAGTATGATTATTTCGTATTTTGACTTTAAAGATGCCAATTTAGTGCCAAGTGTAGAATCAAAATATTGTTTCCTTTGAAACATCACGTTATCGACAGCATTTGGCACTGTTGTAATACTTTCCAAAGATACCCCCCGGCTGAGTAGGTATTTCTTGTTGGCGGTACCTACTGCGAGAAACCCAGTTAGACTCATTCTAAGAACAAAAAATACTAAATAAGATTTAAGATTATCAATTCGCGATCGATCTCGCATCTTTAAGTGGACATCATCCCGAAGATATACCTTGCAACCTAATAGCTTCGAAATGGCTATTGCGCTTAGATTGAATAGATTACTGAACCCATGCACCCATACAATATCTGGCCTCCTTACAAGCATGTATTTGCAAAACCGATATAATAATACGATATCGCCATCTATATTTCTATCTCCAAGGAATTTACAAGTATAACCGTCTGTTAGATCGATGTCCCATTTTATATTCATTCCAAATTCGGAATCATAAGATCCAGAAGCGGTATTATACTTGTAAACTGCTTCGAAATCCGCCCCTGGAACCGCCGCTAATAGCCTTAAAAGCGGTGCATGATACTGAATAGGATGTGAACAAACATAGGTTATTTTCATTGCGCTCGCCATGCATCCATAAACACAGTTTATAACCTAAACGGGGGCTATTGCATTCGCTTTTTCAAACGAAACATAAATATAAAAGAGCGCTTCTCCTTATTCAATATAAATATTTTGTCCAGCATATGCGCAATCCACTTTAGTCGCCTTGGGAAGTATCCGTCCCATTGAACATTGGGTATGTAATAAAAATCAATCTCTGAAACGGGCAGTTCCAAATCTCTGATTGCATGCAAGATATTTGAGTCGCTAGACAGCTTGTAATATGCAGGATAGGAATTGGCGCTGTTTTTTAGGCGCTTTGCATACATTTGTTTGAAGCCTAGAAACTGGACAACACGTGTCACCCAGGTAAATGGGTGATGCGCATTCGGGGATAAAGACCAATAGACGCTTCCTGGCTTTATAATACATACAGCTGTTCTGATGAATGAATTGATATTCGCAACGTGTTCCACTACGTTGTAGGAAAATGCCATATCATATGTATTTTCTTCGACCGGAATATCCTCCAAATTACAGGTCCATCTTCTGACTAGGTGGTGGGGCGGCTCCATGACCGGAAATGGATCTATGCCGTCCAGTTCGTTTATTTTGTCAATAATCTTGGATAAGGTGGGGTTGACGCCGTGCCCGCATCCGATATCCAAAACTCGCCCCCCTACTAGAGGCTCGGAACTGAGGAGGTCAGCGTAAATGTTCTGAAATGATGATCTCCTATCATTATAGTAACTAAATGTTTGCCCGACATCCAAAAAATGATAGTTCACGATTATGTCTGCCATCTTGTTCTCTTTCTAGTCGCTCGATTCTTTAACGTTTCTCGACGCATGTTAGCATGGAAGAGACACAATGCTTGTCTTGAACTTTAGAAATGACTGATACATTCATGATGACCTGTAACTGAACTTTCATCCAGCCGCGATTAGAGCCTCGGCAGGTTTCCCTTATTTCAAACTCCTCAATGATTGGCAGGCCGAGTAAACGATTCCAATCTTGACAGCAATTTGACCAATGAAAAGGCGACGATAACGTCCATCAATAGGTGTGCAGAAAGTACAGATAAAGCAGCTCCATTCAGCCCGAAATATATTATCATTGGTATCGATAGTATAAGAGATACAATGCATACAAGAGAGAAAATATATGATGTTTTGGCATGATAATTTACGGCTGACACTGGTGTAAATCCAGCGCTCCAAAGCATTTCAGCGCCGACGGTAGCTATTAAAAAATACACTAGATGGGGCCTAAAGTCAATTAGGTGTGAAGTATAAATTTCAAATATTGGCCTAGCGAGGTATATAGAGCATAATACATATAGCAGAATACATATTAACGCAATAATTATGTGGAATTCAGCCATTTTCTTGAATAATCCGTAGTTTTTTCTTCCATACTGGCTGGCGTATTCGGGTAATGCAGCAAAATTAACAATGCTAATTCCGGCCTGCCCAATCCGTGCGAGCGCACGCGATGCGCTAAATATAATTACATCGCCCGTCATACCTACCGCGCCCAGTACCAACAATAGGACCTTGAATAATCGAAGCCTGAGCGAGAGTTACAAGGGCATAACTGAGAGATGGGTGTATCATATGTCGAATTTGAGACATCGAAGTTGCTCGGACTCCTAGAAAAAGCCAGTTCGAATGACGTCTCATCCACATATACATAGCGCCCGTGACTGCGAATCGGACGGATGTTCCGACCAGGCTTGTCGCGACCAAATCGAATCCGGTCAAAGCTGCCGTACAAACGAACACAGATTCTAATAGGCGAGCACTAGCCACCCATACTAATTCATAAGCAAAGCCAGACTCACAACGGATGCCCGCAGATATAAGCGATTGGAACTGGGAAATTAAAACGCCATATAGACCATAAGTTAGAACACTTTTTGCGCTCGGCTCGCTTAGAGCGGAACCAAAATGGAACAGCGCGTTTAGAGGAATCGGTCCAATAAAAAAGCTCCAACCTGCCAATATTAGCAAGCAACTGATTGTCAAGATGGAGAAGACGCTATGGAAGACTGAGAGAGCGGCCTTTTTGTCGCCTGCCGCCACCATCATAGTCATTTCGTTTTTTGCGACAAATGTGAAGCCGAAATCACTTAAACTTAAGTAAATTGGAATAGATGTGAGCACTACCCAAGCGCTATAGAGTCCTGGCCCCCACGCCCGCAATAGGAGAGGTAGCATAATAAGTTGCACGCCAATAATGACGATCTGGCTGTAGATTTGGGCTCCAATTCCCAGCCCAATTCTGTTGAAGCCAAGTTGTTGAAAGATACTTCCCATTATTAACGCTGCTTTCTTGTATCTCATCAATACATTGTTTTATCTACAGTTGCTTAGGGAGCAACCTTCGAGTGCTCAGAGACTTAGCAACCATAAGAGAAATCGAAACTATGATTATACAAGTGGGCAGAGTTCTGAAAATCAATGAAGCTAGGGACAAGGATGTCGACGTGAAGACGAATGCGCCTAAGTATCTACAAAATATCAACGAAGTAAGACTCGTGCTACGAAGTATACGCTCTAGTATTCTATATTCTAAAAGCAGTATTGTTGTACAAATGAACATTATTGCGCAAAGTATAGTAAATCCACCCATCGTATAGAATTCTCCTGCAGCCGTTATAAGCGGGGCACCTATGTTGTCATAATCTCTAAGTCCCGTATACCATGTAAGCTGATCATTATAAATTAAGTTTTTTGTCTGGCCGACTGAGGGTAACATCGCGAGCAAGACATTCAAAATTTCGTTCCAGTTGATCGTATCGACGTGAGGGAAGTAGGATACTACCATGTCCATATAAGCTAAGTGTACGAATCGACTTCCAAGGGTGTTCTGGCCAACTAAGAAGTCAATCCAATACGTATCAGTAGGATCAAAATAACTCGTAACCCGGATACTAGATTGAGAAGGGATGAATGGAAACAACATTGTTATTAAAGTTTCTGTGCTCATCAATCTCTCAAGTGTTAGGTTGACGACTTTTGTAGTTGATTCTCCCGCATAACTTAAATTAGACCGCACGTCCAGTGTAATATCAGAGAATACCCTGGTGAAAGACATTGCAATATACACTGCAGATATGCTGGATAGAGTCACTATGCGCTTTGCGTACATTAAATACGCGAACACAATGAATACACCTATCTCAAGGAAAAGCGTTCTTTTATTCATAATTATTGATATTAATACAAGTAGGCCTAACGACGTTAGTATAACGGGATATGGCGGCCAAATTTGTTTAGTTTTGTGAATTCGCAGCGCGAATTCCAATCCAAAAAAGCAAATATATAGCCTCTCCAATAGCCAGGAGATTTCCGTCCAGGCCTGACGCTGCGCCTAGAATTGGTCCGCAAAGTCCTAAACCAATGAACCATAGTGAAAAACCACTGATTGAGGATGCCACGCTTTCGTTCATTTGAAGTGTACCAAAAACTGGCTTCGATAAAATTGAAATGCAAGCGGCGGCTGCAGTCGTGCCGATTAGCGCAACTAATGCGACTCCGGCTGATAAGACAGCGTCGTGTAGACCCTTCTGAGCAGACTGTAGATACAGTGCTGAATATGTATATGTTGTAAATGAGTACATCCAAGATGGGTACAGAATACAATATGTATCGGAAGAAATTTTTTTCAACTCGAAAGCTTGAGTATGCTATAGCCCAAATAGCAAAGTTAATGGTGGAAAAACCGAACTCTACAATTGGGGTAAATACCAAAATCAGTAGCAAATGCGTATATATCAAAAATGTAAACAACGACTTCAGCCGGACATTTAGATTATAAAACGGGATATCAAGTAAATGTGTTCTATTATATTGTATATCGTTGACTATTGTTTTGTCCTGAGCAATCCTCATGGCGACTCCTGAGTTTATTTTTTTGGAAGTCCTGAAATGGATCTTCATTTTTGCTTTTCTGGATCTCTACAGCCTGTACAGAAGTTTGGAGCTGGACCTGAAAGAACTTTTAAAAATTTTTAGACCAGCAATAACGCCGGTTTCATTTCGCTGTAAGGAGGCGTAGCAGCACAAGTCTCAAGCCGCGCAGCGGCCCAACTTGCGATAACGCCGCTCAGCGCAACTCGGATCACGCCGAGTTGCGCCAAGCAGGAACACTATAAGTCGGATAAAGCCGACGCGTGAACACCAGCGACACTGCACGCTGCAACTCGGATCACGCCGAGTTGCGCCAAGCAGGAACACTATAAGTCGGATAAAGCCGACGCGCGAACAGCAGCCACACGACAACTCGGATCACTCGGAGCCGCGCCAACCAGCCACGCTGCAACTCGGATCACGCCGAGCCGCGCCAATCAGCAACTTTATAAGACGGATCACTGTGACTGGCGCAACAGCATAAAGCGGGGCGCCGGCAATCGCCGCAACAGCATCCACGCAGATCGAATTGATGCGCAGCAGCGGCAGGCAGGGCGCGCCGCGCAGCTGGCTTGCGACTTGCGCCAGCGCAGCCGCGGCGCAAAGTTTGGGGCAGGGCGGTCGGCAAAACCCCAGCCGCAACGACCGGCGCAGCGCGGCTGGCTGCGGGGCCAGGCGCCATAAGAAACGGCTTAGCTGGGCTCGACCGCCTCGGCCGCCGCGACGGCGTCGGCATGGCGCGCCGGATCGAGCAGCAGCCGCTCGAATTGCGGCAGCAGCTGCGCCGAACTCATGCTCGCGGCCAGCCGCAGCCCGGCCGCAAGGCGCTCGGTGAAATCCGTCGTCGTGGCGACGCGGATGGCGTCGGCCAAAGCTTCGGCGTCGCCGGCCGGGGTCAAGAGCGCCACGTCGGTCAAAATGTCGAACAGTTCGGTGTGCGCGTCGGCGGTGGCGACGATCGGGCGCCCGCTGGCCAACATGCCGCTGAGCTTTGACGGCAGCACCAGATCGGCGGCGCCTTGATGTTGCGGCAGCACATGCAAATCGGCGAGGCCAAGCAATTCATTGAGGCGCTCGGCCGGCTGCAACGGCAGGTGCAAGACATTGGGCAGATCGGACGAGGCCGCCATCAATTGGGTTTTGTTGGGTCCAGCGCCGGCGACGACGAAGACGATCTTGCGATTGTCTTTGAGCCGGCGCGCCGCCGCCAGCACCACGTCAAGCGCTTGCTTGACGCCGATGTGACCGGCATAGAGCACGACGAAGGCGTCGTCGCTGATCTGCAGTTGGCGGCGGAAGCCGTTGCCGGCTTTCGGCGTCGGGGCGATCAGATCGGTGTCGACCCAATTGCGCAGCACCCGGATTTTGCCGGGCTGAAGACCTTTGGCGATCAGCGCGGCGCGCATTTTGTAGGAGATGGTGGCGATATGATCGAAGCCGCCGAGCAGCCGACGTTCGCAAAAAAAGGCGATTTTTTTGGCGGCGGCGCCTTTGAGATGGCCAACGCCGAAGGCGGCGTCGACTTCGAGATCCTGCACATGCAGCAGCGAATTGGCGCCCAGCAGCTTGGCGGCGAGCAAAGCCAGCGGCGCCGAAAACAACGTCGGCTCGACGCACATCACCACATCGGGACGAAAGCGCAGCATGCGCCAGAGCAACATCGGCGCGGCGGCGATGGCGAAACTCAAGGGCGCCAGCAAGCGCCAGAGGCCGCCGGCGTCGGTCTTCATCGCCATCGGACAGCGGGCGACTTTGACGCCGTCGATGGTCTCGCTGCAATAGGCGTAGGCGCGGTAGGGTTTGCGCACATACCAGCCGGGATAATGCGGCGGCGCGGTGACCACTTCGACCTGGTGGCCGCCGGCGCTGAGATATTGCGCCAGTTCGGTGGTGTATTTGGCGCAACCGATCAGTTCGGGGGCGTAATTGATGGCGTGGATTAAAATTTTCGCCGGCGAAGTGGAACTAATTTTCAAAGAATTGCGTTTGAAGCTATGGGTCAACTCAATCTCTGCTGCGGTTTGATTGGCTGCAACGGAGGGGGAGGAGTTGCGTCGTTGCGCGGGTTTGCGTCGTGGAAAGAGTGAAAACATCATATTATGCCCTCTCATTTGCTGGTTCAGGCACTAACGCTTCAGGCTTAAGCCAGAAGGGTAAGAAATTTTGGCTAGGTCAGCAAGCCGGCTTGCTGGGCGAAAAGCTTGCACTCAAAGCTTGTACCTGTACGCAAATGGGCTAGCCCGAAAATGTGGCGAAAATCGAACCCCAGCTAAATCAGCGGCCAAGGTTGTGAGCCAGGCGCCCGCCGCAGCGCGAAGTTTTTGCGCGCGGGTTTTTTTCTAAACAGCGTCGCCTCGCAGCCATGCTGCCGCCGTTCGGGTGACTCGCCATCAGGAGCCAACCGTTGTGATCGGATGATAGTGGCGCCTCCAAGTTGAGGCTTTTGCCGCCGCATTGGCAAAAGTTGAGCGGCTTTTGCGCGTAACACGACGGCAATATTTAGAGCGCTTGGCTGTAGCGCGCAGCATCGCCTGCGCACTACGGCAAAAAGCTCAGGGCGTTACGCCGCCGGTTGCACCCAGTCACGCGGCAGCTTGATGCGAATGTCGCCGCCCATGATGCTGAGCAAGACTTCGATGCGGCCGCGCGCATCAAGACGGTCGAGCACGCCGAGCGCTTCGGCGAAGGGCCCATTGATCAAGCGGACCGGCTGGCCGGGTTGCAGATCCGGCGCCAGAGCTGGATTAGCGCATGAGCGCAGCAGCGTTTCGACCACGCCGATCGGAACGGCGAGCGGACGATCTTCGGCCATGAACAGGCTGGAGACGCCAAAGGTGCCATTGACGCTGCGCCATGGATCGCGGGAAAGATCGAGGGCGACGAACAGATAACGCGGAAACAGCGGCGCGTTGACCGTGCGCAGGCGGCGGGCATGGCGCACAGTTTTCAGGCGGCGCGGCAGAAAATTGCGAAAGCCTTGGGCGTCCAGGCGCAGCTGGGCGCTGGCCTCCTTGTTGGGCAAGGTGTGGGCCAGATACCAGCGCTGTCCCGGCGCAAGCGCAATTTGCGGATCGCTTAAGTCAGTCGCCATCGCTACGCCGCCGTTCATCAATCCTGGCTCCAACTGTTGTTTGCCGCAAAGCCTCGCCGCAACAAGGCGAAGGCCTCGCCCAAAGGTTTAGACTGGGGTTGTGACATTTGCAGGGCGGCTAGGGTTTTAGACCGAGCGCGCGCAACCAGCCTGGATCGACGGCGCCGCGCGCCGCCAATTCGCGCGTCAGCTGCTGTTTGATCGCTTCCGGCTTATCCTCCAACTCTTCCTTAAATTGTTGCAATTCGGCGGGGTCGAGGCGTCCTTGCAGTTCGGCCAATTGATTGAGGGCGCGGCGCTGCTCATCGGCGGGCAAAGACTGCCACAGCTCCAAACAAAACAGGGTTCGCTCGGTCATGGTCTCCTGTTCGCGCGGATGGGTCAGGCTGGACATTTGCAAGGCGGCCAAGATCTGCGACAGCGGCGCATCGCGGGAGCGCAGCAACACCGCTAAATCGAGCCAGGCAGCGCCGGCGGTGGGGTTGCGCGTCAACAATTCTATTAAATTGGCCTCGGTGGCTTTGTCGATGTCGGCGGCTCTGGACAAAAACAGCACGTCCTCGCGGGCCTTGACGCTGAGGCCGGCTGTCGAGATCCACGGCCGCAGCGCGGCCATCGCGGCAAAATTTTGGCGACGCTGGGCCTTCAGCGCCGCCGGGTTGTTGGGCTCGGGCTGATGCAGGCTGGCCTGAACGGCGGCGTCCAGCGCTTCAAAACGCAGCATGTCGACGCCCTTGACGATCGCCGCGAGGGCGAGCGCAATCAGGCAAAGCGAGGTTAGCGTTGAGCGCAGCGAGACCATCGAGGGCGGCGTCAGCTTTGATAATATTTATTATAATATTCGCCGCTGTAATGGCCGTAAGCGCCGTAACGCGGGGTCTTGGCCTCATCGACCACGGTGAGCGCAATGCCGGCGAGCTTGCCGGCGCGGGCGAAATAATCGGCGTTGTGGGCGGCGGTTTCGCGCTTGGTGGTTTGCCAGCGCACCACGAACACCACCTTATCGGCGACGGCGGCCAAGACCTTGGCGTCGATCACCGGCTCGACCGGCGGCGAGTCAATGATGATATAGTCGAACAGCTCGCGCAGCTGTTCGATAAACTGGCGCATGCGCTCGGAGCCCAACAGATCAGGCGGATTTTGCGATTTCATGCCGGCGGGCAGCACGGTGACGCCGAGTTGGTGGGAGGCGGCGTCCTCGAAGGGGACCGAGGCGGTCAAGAAGTCGACCAGCCCGGGTTTATTCTCCAAGCCAAAATATTTTGAGGCGGAGGGGTGGCGCAAATCGCCGTCGATCAACAATACGCGTTGCCCGGCTTTGCCGGCGGAGAGGGCAAGGCTTTGCGCCAGCGTCGACTTGCCTTCGCTGGGGATCGAGGAGGTGATCAAAATGACTTTGGCGGGGTTGTCGACGTCGGCCATTTGAATGCCGACGCGGATGGCGCGCACCACCTCGGCGTAGCGCGACAAGGGCTTGGCCATCAAATAGCGGGCCGGATCCAAGATTTTGTCGTCGATTTTGCGATCCTTGTCGGCGAGCAGCGGCACCGCAGCCAACACCGGATAGCCGAGCTTATCTTCGAGCTCGCGGGCGGTGGAGAAGCCGGCGTTGAGCATATCCAAAGCAACGGCGCCGCCGACGCCGAGCAACAGGCCGACCACGCCGGCCAAAGCTTCGACGAGACCCTTTTTGGGGAAGGAGGCCGTATTGGGCCTGGTGGCGGGGGAAATCACCCGGGCTTCGCGCTCCTCGAAGCTGGCTTGCTCCTGGGTGATTTTGGTGCGCGACATGAAATTGTCATAGAGGGTTTTATTGGCGGCGTTAGCGCGTTCGAGTTCGCGCAGGCGGACGCCAAGACCATTGTCCTGGCCGGTTTGGCCGGTGACCTGATCGAGGCTGGTCTGCAAAGAGGCTTCGCGCGATTTGGCGACCTCGAAATCATTTTTGAGATTGAGCAGAATGCGCTTGACCTCATCGGAAATGGACCGCTCGATATCACGGCGCTCGGCTCTGGCGTTGATCAGCAGCGGATGCTGATCGCCATAATGGGCGATGAGGTCAGCCTCCTTGCGCGCCACTTCCGCTTGTTGCTTGCGCAGTTCCGAGATCACAGTGGAATGGACGACGTCGGGAATGGCCTGGATATTGCCGCCGCGGGAGGTGACCTGCGCCGCTTGCTCATATTTGGCGCGTTTCTCGGCGGCGTCGGCGCGGGCGCTGATCAGCTTGCCGTTGAGCTCGGAGAGCTGCTGTTCGGAGATGGTGACCTTGTTGTCGCCAATGCCGGTCGACTGTTGAAGATTGTGCTGCTTGCGAAATTGCGCCACCGCTTCTTCGGTTTGGCGCAATTGATCCTGCAAGCCTTCCATGCGTTCGGCGAACCAGACCGAGGCGCGCTTGGCGGCGTCATAACGGGCGTCCAATTGATCGACGACATAGGCGTCGGCGACGGCGTTGGCGAGACGGGCGGCCTTGGCGGGATCCTCGGAGGTGACCGCCACCGAGAGCACATAGGTGCGGTTGACGCGGGTGACTTCGAGCGCATCGCGCAATTTTTTGATCGAGCGCAGCACTTCCGCGGGAATGGCGGCGGCGTCGGGTTTGTTGGCGGCGGTGGTTTCAAGCTGGTCGGATTGGAACAGGCCGGCGATAAAACCAAACAGGCCGGGGCTGGCTGACTTGCCGAACTCGGGGTCCTGGGTGAGTTTTTGCTTCTCGACCACCCGGCGCAACAGATTGATCGATTGGATCACCGAAAGCTGGCTGTCGACATTGCCGGTTTCGAGATTGAGTTCGGGCATGACGCTATCGGCGCCAAAAATTTTCTCCTTGCGCGGCTCGAGCAGCACCTGCGCGGTCGCGGTGTAGCGCGGGGCGATGGTCAACATCACCAGAAAGGCCAGCAGCATCACCGCGAGCGCCGCAGCGAGGATCAGTCGCCAGCGACGATGGAAAAAGTCTTGCAGTTGACGCAGATCGATGGCGTCGGATTTGTCCTGGCCTTCAATAGTTTGGGCTAATTTTAAAGGAATTTGTCCATGCATGGGCAGCAGCTTTCTGAACGGCCGTTCGGAATGGCGTTACCTAAAACAGTCGGGGAATGTTTAGCAAGCTGTTTGGGCGCTCGGCGGCTTGGCGCAGGCTTACGTTGGGGAGGAAATGCGGCGTTTCAGTGGTCGTGGCGGCTAGCGATCGGTGGCGAGCTTGCCGCTCCAGGATTGCGCGGTTCCAGCGCCAAGCAGCGCCGCCCAAGTCAAAGCCACCGCTTGCATTTGCACACTGAAATCAACAAAGGCATGCAAGCCGACGATGATCGTGGCGGCGCTGGCCGCCAAGGGCGCGGTGGCGGCGTTGCGACGGGTCAGCGCGGCATAGACGCAGCGGCCGGCAAGCCAGAGCAGCGCGGCGAGAAAAATCGCAGCAACGGGGACGCCGAGACCCTGCAGCAATTCGAGATAGCTGTTATGGGCCTTGTCCCACAGGCCGAAGATATCGAGGGTTTTGTCGCGATAGAGCGGAAACACTTGCGCGAAAGCGCCGTCGCCGAAGCCAAACAGCGGCGCATCGGCGATGGAGCGCCAGGTGGCGGCGTAAACGGCGAGGCGAGAGTCAGAAGCGAAGCCATCAGTCGCCAGCCGATCAGCCAGATAATCGCCAAAATTGAAAAAGGCGGCGCCCAGCGCCAGCAAGAGCAGCAGCGCGCCGGAGCCGGCGATGGCGGCGTTGCGGCGGCCGCGCACGCCAGCCAGCAGCATGAAGGCGAAAATCCCGGCCAAGGTCGCGGAGACGCCGCCGCGTGAACCAGTCAGGATCAGCGCCACGCCAATGACGAAGGCAGAGGCGATCCATAAGCCGCCCTGGCCGACGGTCAGGGAGACAATGGCGGCGAGTTTACGGCTGGCGGCGGCGCTGCGGCGTTCGGCGCTATTGAGATAAAGGCTCAAGGTCACCGCCAGCGCAGCGAGCAGACCGACGCCGGCGTAGGTGGCGTAGGAGTTGCGGTTGACGAAACTCGAGGTCAGGGAATCGAAATAATCGAGTTTGGCGAACCAAAGCGTGGTGTTCGGAAACACATAAAAGGCGATGACGCCGTAAACGGCGTAAGCAAAGCCGATAATGGCGATGGCCTGCACCAGGCGGCGGGCTCGCGTCGCAGAGCGGCAGAGTTGTAGCGCCAGCCAGAAAGCCAGACCGCAAGTGACGAAACGCAGCAGCGCCATGACGGTTTCATCGGGCGCGACGCTGATCGAGCCGGGCAAGTCGCGGCCGAGCGCCTCGCGCGCCATTTGCCAGATCGGGTGTTGATAGCCGACTGGCAGGAAGGCGGCGGTCTGCAGCAGGGCCCAGGCGCAAACGGCGAAAAACGCCAGCGCCGGAAACCATAAGCGTTTGAGAGCGACGGGATGGCGGCGACGGGTCGCCAGCAGGGAGATTTCATAAACAAGGACGAGGCCGCCAAAACCAATGGCGTTGACGCCCCAGGCGAAAGGCCGGTTGGAGCCGAACCAGAACGGGGTCCAGGCCAACACAGCGATGAAGGCGAAAAACAGACCGTTGTCGAGCGCCGCCGCTGCGGCGGAGCTTTTAGCTTTGTTCAACTGTGGAATGGTCGCGGAAGTGGGCGCCGAGACTGCCGGATTTGGGTTGAGGTCTGAAACGGCGGAGGGGGAAGCGGTCATTATTGGCTCAAGGATCGAGTTTGGTGGGCGGGCGGCGCGACTCTGCGAACAAAATGAGTAGTGAAATCGGAGGGCGGAATTTGCATGGCCTACCTAAACTGCGCTCACTTTATGCTCCGATTTGGCGCTATATTTCAAATATTGGGTTATGTTACCTACGGCGATAACATCGCTTTCGCAACATAAGGCGCGGCGCCGATTTGAAACAACCGCCGATTTGAAACGACCGCGGAGCCAGCTATAAACTGCGGTTCGAGAGGGCGAAGAACTCTGGCTTGCGCGATATTTGGCGGCGATATTTGGCGTTTGCGAGCTTCGAACCTTTGTTAAATCCATCATAATCATCCCGCTATCTTGTGTGCAACTCTTTTGCACGCGCCCCGCATCAGGAGAAAATATTTATGACGAAGCGCGCGTTGGTTACGGGGATCACGGGGCAGGACGGGGCATACCTGTCGCAATTGCTGCTGGGCGAGGGATATGAAGTTCATGGGGTGATGCGCCGTTCCTCGCACCGGGGGGTGGAGGATCATCGCCTGCGCTGGCTGGGGATCGCCGACAAGGTGCAACTGCACGACGGCGATCTGTCGGACCTGTCGAGCCTGCTGCGCATCGTGCAGGATACGCGTCCGGACGAGATCTATAATCTGGCGGCGCAGTCCTTCGTCACCTCGTCCTGGCGCCAGCCGGTGCTGACCGCCAATGTCACGGCTGTTGGCGTCGCCAATATGCTCGAGGCGATGCGCATCGAGGCGCCTCAGGCGCGGTTCTATCAGGCTTCGTCCTCGGAAATGTATGGGCTGATCCAGGAGCCGATGCAGCGGGAGACGACGCCTTTTTATCCACGCTCGCCCTATGCTGTGGCCAAGCTCTATGGGCACTGGATTACGGTGAACTATCGCGAGAGCTTTGGGCTGCACGCCTCGTCGGGCATATTGTTCAACCATGAGAGTCCGCTGCGCGGGATCGAGTTTGTGACGCGCAAGGTGACCAGCACGGTGGCGCGCATCAAGCTGGGCCTCGCCGGGGAGTTGCGGCTGGGCAATATCGACGCCAGGCGCGACTGGGGCCATGCGCGCGATTATGTGCGGGCGATGTGGCTGATGCTGCAGCAGGAGAAGCCGGACGACTATGTGGTGGCGACCGGGGTGACGACGACGGTGCGGGACATGTGCCGCATCGCTTTTGACCATGTCGGGCTCGACATGAACAAGCATGTGGTGATCGACCCGGCCTTTTACCGCCCGGCGGAGGTGGATGTGCTGCTGGGCGACGCCGCCAAGGCGCGGGCGAAGCTCGGCTGGGCGCCAAAGATCGCGCTCGACGCGCTGATCAAGGAAATGGTCGACGCCGATCTGGAGCGCCTTCGCCGCAACGCGGAGATGTGAAGGATACACTCAATGGGAGGGCGCCCAAGCCTGTGGCGCCAACGGCCGGCGCTGGCGTCGGTGAGGCGAGGAGGGCTTGGGCTCCGCTCACATCTGGAAAATCTTCGAAAATAGCGCCGTCGAGGCGGGCGAGGGAGCCGCCTCGTCTTTGCGGGACGCTTTTGCGATTGTTTGGTCGCGATCACACGCCGAGGAACCAGATTCGCCAGTGCTCGAGGGTCGTCTGCTTTCGCGTAGCGCCGCATTTGCTTCTGCCTATCTCCCGGTAGCGGCTTTTCGGAACGCCGCTACGAAAGCTTCGAGTTCGTTCTCAGCGAGGTCGGACACAGCCGTATAGGCATGCTCGCCGTCCGACCAGGCGACAATCGAATAGCCGTCGAACTTCCGACGGCTTGGCGTCGCGGGGTAGTTGCTTCCTTCAGCGCGCAATTGCGTCAGCGAAATAAGGTGTTCGCGCCGCTTATAAACAAGCGTTGGCACAGCGGCGTTCGCAACAATATCAATGCGCCCGCCAAGCAGCGGAAACCCTTCACCCCCGAGATCGACGACGACAGCGGCGACGGGTAGTTTCCCCGCGAGCCATGGTTTTACCGTATGGCGATCACTGGAGGCCACGTCGACGGGCTGGCCGGAAATCTGGCTGCGCATATGTCCGGCCACGATAGATTGCGTCAGCCGGTCCGGAGCCTCGACCGAAGAGATTAGGCTCTGCAGTGCTATGGTCAGTAAGACCGTAGCGGCGATCGAGCCGCCAAAGACGCGCCATGACGGCGGCTTGCGCCAGCTTCTCGCCAACGCTTCGCGCTTCGCAACATCCGTCGCTTCGATGGCCGCCATGACCCTCGCGCGCAAGGATTCTGGCGCTTCCTCGCGTGCAGCATGGGTTCGGATCGTCTTTCGCAGCGCCTTGATCCGCGCATATTCCGCGGCAAATTCCGGATCAGCGGCGAGCCTGCGTTCGGCAGCGATTATTCCCGGGGCGTCGAGTTCATTGTCAAGCGCCGCATGCAGCAAGATAGATTGATCGTGATCATCGCCGCTGGTCATCGACCGTTCCCCAGTTTTTCGACAAGCAGGCCGCGCGCCCGCGCAAGTCTTGACATGACCGTGCCGACCGGCGCTCCGGTGGCCTCTGCAATGTCGCGATAGGAAAGACCGTTGATCTCGCGCATGACCAGCGTTTCTTTGAAGACGATTGGAAAAGTCGCGATCGCCGTCTCGACGCTTGCTCGATCCGCCAACTCGATCAAGTCGAGTTCGGGCGTCGAAGCGACTGTCGTATTCATTGCGCCGGGATGCGCTTCCGCCTCTTCCGCTCCGCCGGCCAGGACAATCGCACTTGGGCGATTTTTCGCAAGCCAGCTATAGGCGGCGTTGCGCACGATCGTCAGCAACCATGCGCGGGGGTGTTCAATTGCGGCGCCGCTCAATGCCTTGAATGCGCGCATGCAAGCGTCCTGGACAATGTCCTCGGCGTCTGTCGCGCTGCCAGTGAGCCAGCGCGCCAGCGAATAGGCGTCATCGAGGTAAGGCAGCACTTGTTCCGTAAAGCGTCGTCGCGCAGCTTCGCTCGTCACATTCCACCGCCAGCTGCTCTAGGGTGTAACGGTGATCCTGCCCTTCATGCGAGGATGCAGCCCGCAAAAATAGACGATCTCGCCTGGCTTGTCGAAGCTAATTGCAAAGCTTTGATCCGTATCGATCGCCTTGGAGCGGAATTTAACGGAATCGCCGACAATTGAATGGGGTATGTCGTCGTGGTTGACGAAGACGATCTTCGTTCCGGCCTTCACCCTCAGCTCTCCGGGCATGAAGGCAAAGTTGTCGATGCCAACGACAGCCTCATTTGCGCCCAATGACGGCTGCGCCAAAGCGATGCAAGCGGCGAGGCCGTTCGCCGCCGTGAACAGACGAATTGCCTTGATCATCTTGACCTCCTGCCTATTGCGCTAACGACGTATCGACGATGGCGAGAGGCTGTTTGCCGCGCGAGAACCTCACGCTGGAGATGCCCAGAACGCTCCGTAATTCGCCTGCGGGAACGAGCTTCGGCCCAGGCGACGGCGCGGCGCCGGGCGCCGGCTGGGGAAAAGCCGTCGAACGCGCCGTGTGAAAAGTGACATCGCCTTCGACCTTTTGCATGATCTGGTGAATGTGCCCATTGAGCACCGTCACCGACCCAAAACGCGCGAGCAGCTTCATCGCCTCCGCGCTATCCTGCGTGCCCCACCCCCATTCCGGCGCGATCGTCCAAAGCGGGATGTGGGCAAAAACGACGATGGGCGTCGACGCACTCCTGCTTTTGAGGTCAGTGGCCAGCCATCCCAGCTGTTCGGTTCCAAGATTGCCCATGCCGCCGGCTTTGAGGTCGTAGACATTCACCAAACCGATGAAATGCACGCCCCCGTGGTCGAAGGAATACCAACCCTTGCCATTGGACTTCTTGCCGTATCGCGTCAAATACTCTCCGCCGTTGCTCTCGTCGATAACGTCGTGTTCCCCAGGCACATAGTGCGCCTCAAGCCGTGCGGAGCCGATCAACTGTTCGGCGTCGTCAAATTCGTTCGGTTTGGAGAGATGGGTTATGTCGCCGGTGTGAATCATGAAAGCGGGCTTTTCGGGAAGCGCTCGAACTCTGGCGACAGCTTCGGCAAGCGTTGCTCTGGCGTTTGGATTTGCTGGCTTCTCAAATCCGATGTGGCTGTCCGAGATCTGAACGAAGGAAAATCCGGAACTGGAGGCTTGCGCCGAACTGATGAGGCGGGAAGTTGGAACGCCTCCGTCGAGCGTCCAGACGAGACCGGCGCCGGCCCAAACCATGCATTTGAGAGTCTGCCTTCGGTCGACAGATGGAGCTTCGGGATGTTTCATTGTGGTCTCCCAGAGCCGGCAGAGCGCCGGTCATGGAGGAGACTCGGAGGGGAGGGGGCTTATTCCCCAGAGGCGAAATTTTTTGAACAACCCCCGTTCGGCGCACATGCAAACCGCAAAATGATAAAATTGTCACAGAGACGCTCGGGCCATCAGGCCATCTCCGGCGCCGGGTTGTGGATGTCGTTCGCCAAATTCGGTCACGACCTCTTCGAAGCGGTCCAACGCCTCATCCAGGTCTCGCCGGGTAATGACCAGTGGCGGCGCCAAACGAACGACAGTATGATGCGTCGAGGTAGTCAGCACGCCTTTTGCGGCAAGCCGCTCGCAAACCCTGCGGGCATCTGCGACGTCGGGATCAAAATCGGCGCCTGCCCATAATCCGCAGCCACGGATCGCTTTTAGCGCGGGACTGTGGATCGAGCGCAAGCGCCGCAGCATATGCTCTCCCAGCGTCCGGCTTCGCTCGACCAGTCCCTCATCGCGAATGACATGAAGCGCCTCGAGACCGACTGCGGCCGCAAGTGGATTGCCGCCAAAGGTGGAGCCATGCGATCCTGGTGTAAACACGTCCATTACTTCGCGTCGTGCGACGAAAGCGGAAACCGGCAGCACTCCGCCGCCAAGCGCCTTCCCCAGCATCACGCCGTCCGGATGGATGTTTTCGTGATTGAAGGCGAACAATGCCCCCGTGCGGCCGAGGCCAGACTGGATTTCGTCGAGCAAAAGCAGCGTCTGATGCTTGTCGCACAGTCTGCGCAAGCCGGAAAGCCAGCCCCTCGGCGGCACGATGACGCCTGCCTCGCCCTGGATGGGTTCCACCAGGACGGCGACTGTGTCGGGAGTCATCGCCGCTTCCATCGCCGCAAGATCGCCAAAGGGCACAGAGCGGAACCCTGGCGTGAACGGTCCAAAGCCCTCGCGATATTCAGGCTCAGAAGAGAAGCCGATAATGGTCGTGGTGCGGCCGTGGAAATTACCCGCCGCGACTATAATTTCTGGACGCATCGAGCCCTTGATGCGGTGACCCCAACGGCGCGCAGCCTTGATCCCCGTCTCCACCGCTTCTGCTCCGGTGTTCATCGGCAAAGCGACATCGAGACCCGTCAGGCTGCATAGCTCATCAAGGAACGGACCCAGACGATCGTTGCAAAAGGCGCGCGATGGAACTGCGAGACGCTGGGCTTGTTGCGTGAGCTTGGCGATAATGCGCGGATGGGCGTGGCCGTGGCTCGCTGCCGAATAGGCGCTCATCATATCGATGTAGCGGCGCCCCGCCACATCCCAAAGAAAGGCGCCTTCGCCGCGCGTAAGCGTTACCGGCAATGGGTCATAGTTGCGGGCGCAATGCTCGTTATCGAGATGCATCGGGCTCATGGCCGTCAAAGTCCTCTTGTTCTGCTTTACGCAGATCTCGCCGCCAACGCCCGATTCGTGAGGACTAACCACGAACCGCAAGAAATCCCCTTCAGGGGTAGCCTTCAGCGAATGAAACTAAACGTTTAAATGACGACAAAGTTCCAGTTTGATGGGATGCAAATGCTGCGTAAACGCTGATCTGTCGCGGAACGTATTTATTTTTCCTCGTTCGACGCACACGGCAGCAGACCTATATTCTCATGCTGACGCCCCATAAGTCGGATGGGTGCATTCAGTCGCTTCAGTCGATATTCCGTGAGGTGCGTTAACCATAGGGGAGCGGGGAGTAATATCATGCACCCACGCGCAGACGCAGGCGCCATCGCCAGAGAAACCAAGGATCTTCTCGAACGGCTCGGCGTCGAGCCGGAACTCCTGCGGCATGGCGCGTTGGAGGCGCGCTCACCGATCACGGGCGACGTGATCGCATGCGTGAGAGAAAGCAATTCCACTTCCGCGAAAGCCGCGATCGTCAACGCCGACGCAGCATTCTTCGCTTGGCGTATGGTCCCGGCGCCGCGTCGCGGCGAATTTGTCCGGCTGCTGGGAGATGAGCTGCGCGCGGTCAAATCAGATCTTGCGCGTCTCGTCACCATCGAGGCGGGCAAAACCATTTCCGAGAGCCTCGGGGAAGTGCAGGAGATGATCGACATCTGCGACTATGCCGTGGGTCTCTCTCGTCAGCTCTATGGCCTAACGATCGCAAGCGAGCGACCTCGCCACAGAATGATGGAGACGTGGCATCCATTCGGCGTTACAGGCGTCATCACAAGTTTTAACTTCCCGGTTGCCGTTTGGGCCTGGAACGCGGCGCTTGCCTTGATCTGCGGCAATACGGTCGTTTGGAAGCCGTCGGAGAAAACTCCGCTTTCGGCGCTTGCAACTCAATCCTTGCTCTGGCGGGTCGCAGAGCGGTTTGATGATGCCCCGAAAGGCTTGTCGAACATCCTTTTAGGCGGTCGAACGCTCGGCGCGCTTCTGGTGGAAGATGAACGCGTCCGCATAATATCGGCGACCGGCTCTACCGCCATGGGCCGCGCAGTGGCCCCAAGTCTCGCGCGGCGATTTGCGCGGGCGATTTTGGAACTGGGCGGCAACAACGCCGCAATTATTTGTCCGTCCGCCTCCGTGGATCTTGCGGTGCGTGCAATCGCCTTCGCCGCGATGGGAACCTGCGGACAACGATGCACAACGCTCCGTCGCCTGATCGTTCACGAGGATATTTATGACAATCTCATTGGACGCCTGCGATCCGCCTATGCATCCGTTTCAATTGGCGATCCAAGGGAAAAGAACACGCTGCTCGGTCCGTTGATCGACGACAAAGCCTATCTGCAGATGCAGGAGGCTCTCGACGAAGCTCGCACTATTGGCGGGACCGTTTGGGGTGGCGAGCGCTTATTCATCGATAAGTTTCCTCACGCCTATTATGTGAAGCCTGCGCTTGTCGAAATTTCCGGACAGCCCCCCGTGATGCAGCGAGAAACTTTTGCGCCCGTCCTCTATGTAGTCAGGTATCAAACGATTGATGAGGCCATTGGCTTGCAAAACGGCGTTTTTCATGGGCTGGCTTCCTCAATCTTCACTAATGACGTCGGCGAAGCCGAGCGTTTCCTGTCCGCGGAGGGGTCAGACTGTGGCATCGCGAATGTTAACATCGGTCCGTCTGGCGCCGAGATCGGCGGCGCCTTTGGCGGGGAGAAGGACAGCGGCGGCGGACGCGAGGCTGGATCAGACGCCTGGAAGGCTTACATGCGCCGCGCCACCAACACTATCAATTACTCCAACAATCTGCCACTCGCGCAGGGAGTGACGTTTGATGTCGGAGCCTAGGTGACTGGACCTTCGCCCTATCATGTTCGGCCTTTGTGTAGCCGCGCTCTAAAAACCCCTCGGGTAGGGAGCAATTACTTCGCGTGGAGGGCTGTTCCTGCGCCGCCCGCTATCGGAGAGCGGCATTGACCGGTCTCGCCCCTGTTTCTTCTGATATCATCCGCGCAAATTTTTCACGCGCAGTTTCAGATATGTTCCAAGCGGAGGCGCCACAATATCGCGCCCTGGCCCAGATTGTCGGCAACGCCAATCGTAAGACCCTTTTGGAAAATCCGTCCCTTGAAAGGCGCCTACGAGACGCCAACGAACTCGGTCGCCTCGACATCGAACGACACAGCGCGATCCGTCTGGGAACTGCGGGGGAGCTTTCGACAATCCGGCGGCTCTTCGCCGTCATGGGTATGGTTGCTGTGGGCTATTATGATCTTTCCGTTGCTGGAATTCCGGTCCATTCGACCGCCTTCCGACCCGTCACAGCCAAGGAGCTGGAAGAAAACCCCTTCCGCATTTTTACCTCGCTGATGCGACTGGACTCAATCGAGGATGCCGATTTACGGCGGGAGGCCGCCAGCATTCTCGCTCGGCGTCAAATCGTCACCCCACGCTGTTTGGCTTTAATTGAGGCCTATGAGCAGAAAGGCGGTCTGGACGAGGAAGATGCGCGCGTTTTTGTTTCAGAGGCGATCGAGACATTTCGCTGGCATAGCGAAGCAACAGTCTCTGCGGAAACCTATCGAAAGCTTCGCGCCGCGCATCCCGTCATAGCCGACGTGGTTTGCTTCAAGGGACCGCACATAAATCATCTCGCTTTGCACACTCTCGATATAGACGCGGCGCAGCTTGCGATGGCTGAACTGGGGCCCAAGGCGACAATCGAGGGCCCGCCCCGTCGCGACTGCGCTATTCTTTTGCGTCAAACAAGCTTCAAGGCTATTGAGGAACCGATCGTTTTCGAAGAAGCGGATGGGGCTTTTTCGCGGGGAATCCATGCGGCGCGCTTCGGGGAGATCGAACAGCGCGGCATTGCTCTGACCAACAAAGGTCGCGCGCTCTATGATCGACTTCTCGCGGCGGTCAACATCACAGTATCCACCGCCAGCGATAGCCCAGGCGCAAATGAGTACGCGCGGGAACTGGCGCGCCAGTTCAAATCCTTCCCGGACGAGTTCGCCACATTGCGTAAAGAAAACTTGGCTTTTTTTCGCTATCTGCCGACGGCGAGAGGCTTAAGTAGAGCCCACGACGCCACCCTCCCTTGTGGGATCGACGATCTGCTGGCTGCGGGCTACGTTTGTGTTGAGCCAATTGTTTATGAGGACTTCTTGCCGGTGAGTGCGGCGGGCATATTTCGATCAAATTTAGGACGGCTTGATCGCAGCAGTTCCTTACAACCTGCAAATAGGCGAGCGTTCGAGGAAGCATTGGGCGCGACGGTTATTGATGAGTTGGCGCTCTATGAAGGCATTGAAGCACGCTCGCTCACAGAGACTAGGAAGGCATTGGGGTTAAAGGCATGAATTCGCCTTGTCCAAGTGAAATTGGGCAATCAGACTCATTGCCCGGCGCAAGTGGCCATCAGCCCGATCGAGAGCTGCTTGAGCTTCTCCGCGCCCATAGCCTTGAAGCAGAAGAAAAGCCAGTTTGACGCTTCCGTCGGCCCCTTGCAGGGCATCGCGTATCTTTTCGATGCTCTGGCCGCTGAGGCGCGACAATATCTTTTCGCTTCGCCGGATCAGTTTCTTGTTTGAAGCCTGAACATCCACCATCAGACCGTCGTACACGCGACCAAGGAGAATCATTACAAGGGAGGATAGCAGCACGAGCGTAATCCGCTGCGCTGTCCCCGCCTTCATTCGAGTGGAACCGGCTATTGGTTCAGAACCCGTATCGAGAAAGATCGAATGGTCGGCCTCTTGCAGAAGCGCTGTGGCTCGATTATTTGCGACCCCGACTGTAAGAGCGCCTGCTTGTTTTGCTTCGCGCAGAAATGCGACTGTAAACGGGGTCGTGCCGCTCGCCGCCACCGCAATAGCTACGTCTGCGGACGCAATTCCGTTACGTCGCACCAGTTCAATCGCATGAGCTTCTTGATCCTCAGCGCCTTCGACCGATCTCAGCAGAGCCGCGTTCCCGCCCGCAATAATCAGCAAAAGTCGATCCTGCGGCCAGCCGAAAGTCGGCATCAGTTCCGCTCCGTCTTGAGCCGCTAGGCGGCCGGACGTTCCGGCGCCAACGTAAACAAGTCGCCCGGAGCCCTTTAACCGGCGCTCTATCGCTATTGCGGCCTTTTCTATCGCCGGTCGCGCGGCCCTCACAGACGCCACGGCGGCAAATTGTCCCTCGATCATCGCATCTAATATCTCCGCCGGCTCCCAGACGTCGATCGTAGCATAGCGAGGGCTCGGGCGTTCTGTCTCCATGGGGCTCTTCGGTGCAGGTTGTGATTTTCGGCATATGGCCAAGAACGAAGGAAATTCAAGCGAAGTCCCTTCGAACGGAAGCCGAAGCCTCGACCACAAATGCAAACTTGTTTTCTTCGCTCGCGCTTTTTGCATTCTTGTGAGAGGATTGAATTGCCCAGGCGCTGGCAAAGAACGCAATGTCAATCTTTAACGTTCACATGATCGCCGATCTGCAAGCGGCCCCAGGAGTTGTGAGCAGGCAGGAGCGGACTTTGTCGGATATTTTGACGAAGCTCGCGGCGAAGTTGCGGCGCCGGCCGCCGCGGGTGGTCGTCACTTGCGCGCGAGGCAGTTCTGCCCATGCGGCGACCTTCGGAAAATATCTTTTCGAGCGACATCTGGGCATCCCGGTCGCCGCAGCTGCGCCCAGCATAACGACCGTCTACCATCGGCATCTTCATCTGGACGAACAACTTTTCCTGGCTATTTCTCAGTCGGGAAGAAGCGGCGATCTTATCGAGCAAGCCTTGTCAGCGCGTGCGTCGGGAGCTGTCACAGTCTGCATAACGAATGATGCCGGCAGCGAACTGGCTCAGTCCTGCGAGTTCGTGTTGCCCATGGATGCTGGACCAGAGCTCAGCATTCCTGCGACAAAGACCTTTATCGCATCGCTCTCGGCCCTTGCGCGCATGACTGCAGTGTGGGCGGAAGACGACGCGCTTTTGGGAGCCCTGAGGCGATTGCCCGATCGTCTTGCCGCCGCCGGGGAACTCGACTGGAGCCACATGCTAGGTCGCCTCACTAAGGCGCAAAGCCTTGTCACGATTGGGCGAGGGCCAACGCTCGCAATCGCTCGGGAAGCGGCGCTGAAATTGAAGGAGACGTGCGATCTTCACGCCGAGGCGTTTTCCGCGGCGGAGTTCCTTCATGGACCCATCTCTTTGGTGTCTTCGCAGTATCCGGTGCTCATGTTCGCGCCTGCAGACGCCGCCGCGCACGGAATGACTAAGTTGGCCTGCGACTTGATGATGAAAGGAGCGTGTGTGTTTATCACCGCGTTTGTCGAAGGCGCCCCCGATCAACTCGCAACGCTTGCGCCGGAGCATCCAGAAACCGACGCAATATGCCTTGCGCAAAGCTTTTACTCCATGGTTGTTCGGCTCGCGGCAGCGCGAGGATTTGATGCGGACCAACCGCGTCACTTGCAGAAAGTCACGCGTACTCGATGAGCCGACAGAGTCATCAAGCGATCGCGGCGGACTATGTTTTCGACGGCATGGCGCTGCACCGCGACTGCGCCGTCCTGATCGATAATTGGAAAATCGCCGGAGTGGCGCCGCGCAGCGGCCTGTCACCATCTATAGAACTTTACGAGGCGCCCCCCGGCGCTTGGCTTGCTCCGGGTTTGATCGATATACAGGTGAACGGGGGTGGCGACGTGCTGTTCAACGCCGATCCGACGCCGGAGGGCCTGACGAAAATCGTCAAATCTCACCGAAAGTTTGGCGTCACATCGCTCTTGCCAACGCTGATCACTGATACGGACGATGTCATGGCGGCGGCGCTCAAAGCGGTTGAGACGAACATGGCTGATGACCTGGGAGTCCTTGGGATTCATCTCGAGGGTCCCTTCCTTTCGCCTGAAAAGCCGGGGGTCCATCGCCGCGATCTTATCCGTAAGCCCGAACCTCACCACGCCCATATGCTGACAACGTTTGTCGATGGCGTGTTGCTCGTCACCTTGGCTCCCGAGCAAACGCCTGTCGGCTTTATTGCCGCACTGGTCGGGGCGGGAGCCAAGGTTGCTCTTGGTCATTCGATGGCGACCTACGCGCAGACCAGAGCAGCGATGTCGGAAGGGGTGACGGGCTTTACACATTTGTTTAATGCCATGCGCCCGCTTTCCGCTCGCGAGCCCGGCCCGGTCCCTGCCGCGCTCGAGTCGCCGGATGCATTTTACGGACTGATCGTCGACGGCGAGCATGTGGCGCCGGCGATGCTCAAACTCGCGATGTGCGGCGCAGGCCATCCCATGCTCGTAAGTGACGCGATGCCGCCGGTCGGAGGTTCCAGCCGCGAATTTACGCTCCAGGGCGAACGAATAACGGTTCGCGACGGCCGCTGCTCCACGCCGGAAGGCCTGCTCGCCGGGTCATCGATCGGGTTGGCGACTGCGGTGCGAAACTGCGTTCGACTGCTGGGGCTCCCGTTGGAGCGAGCGTTGCAACTCGCCTCCACCGAACCCGCCAGCTTCCTGGGGTTGGGACATTCCTTAGGCCGTCTCGCTCCAGGTTACCGTGCAGACATAGTCGCTTTCGATCCGGAAAATATTTCGGTTTTGGCCACGTGGGTTGCCGGGGAAACATGTGAGAGTTTGCTAGGATAATGGGCGCGCCAGGCGTTAACTGCCTTAGCTTCCGACGCGGAACTAATTCTGGATGCGGCTGTTGTTACACAAATGCGTCGACAAAATCGGCAAGGCGCACCCTTAGAATCCGAACAGAGGGCTACCATGAGCATCCGGAAGCTTGAGCGAGAAGATTGGGGTCCATTTCTTGGTTATCTTTCGAAGCTATTTGAAGGGCGCCAAGCGGAAATAGAGACGTCCTCACTCGCGCTCGGCGAGCAGGTCGAGGCGAGGTGGTTGCCTTTGATAGGTTTAACTTATGATCCAAAAGATGATGTAATCGACTTTGCTCTGGATGGTCTTGACCACTTAATTCACAAGCCCCGAGAAGTTTATATTGATGAGGGAGTCGAAATGATGACAAGCCTCGAAATCGTCGATGCTGATGGCGTGCATCAAATCGCCAAGTTCAAGGAACCCTTGCAGCTAACGCCCCCACAGTGACGTGAAATCGGAAAATCATTTCGCGGATGATGTGCGGAGTTTTTGCTAGGTCCGAGGGATGCTGGAATAGTCTTTCAGTAATTTATTTATTTCGCCGACCCACTCCTTTAAGCGCACGGTCGTCTCTTCGTTCGTGCTTTTAACATTGGTTCCCGCAGCCACTTTCCCGGATTCAAGCGCGGTGATTTGCTTCTGGAGTATGGTGCGAATTTGAATCCAATCCTCAATCAAATCATTGATCGTCGTCATCGTCCGCACGTCCAGCTTTGCGTTGAATTTAGATTATGAATTTTTCCCTGCGAAAGCCCCAGACTAGAAGAGGGGGAAGGCGACTGGCCTCGACGCCGCCAAAACAATACTTGGCGCGCCAAAACTCACGCCCTATAAATTTTCTATCCCTGAGCCACCCCTTCACTCGTTGATCTTCGCGATCAAAGGCGGGTCAGCGTAAATGCGACTATGAGCGCCGCAGCCAGCATACATGCCGGTATAAGAAAACCCATCATTTTTACCTCCCGTTTTGCCCCGCCATTTGCCCAAGCCTTCTAAACATCGCAATCATCGGCTTGGACTGATGTTATTGGGGGGAAACGCCTAAACGGCGCAGTTGGTTCCGCGTTTTTATCGCCCGCTCAATGATCGCTTTATCCAAGGCGCAGAATTTCTCTGTTCCCTCGCTAGTGTTGGCAGCGTGTTCGGGAAGATGTGATTTCCACAATGCAAGCGCGGCTTCCCCCGTGTCCGACAGCGCATAAACGCCACGCTCGACCTTGACGAACCAGCCATAGACATTGCGGAGCAGTATTTTTGGCGCGTCCGGTATGCCAGCTCTCAGTTCGCGAGGCCGCGCGGGCGCTCGTGCTAGCGCCGCGGCGCATTCCAGCGCCCGCTGGCGGTAGGCGGTCATGATCGGTCGCCGCGTGCTGCCGCCGGTCGCAGGATCTCCTTTGCGTCGCCGATGCTCGTCAAGGATTCTGGAGCGACGATTCGCGTCACGCCTTGGTCGCCATGGCGCCGGCTCGACCAAGACGTCCACAATGGGGTAATCGCGGAAGCGGATCACCCCGATGGCCAATATCATTCGCAATTTTGAAGGTGGTTGCTCCCCGATAGGATGGAGTCACGGGCTCACGACGTGGCGTCAGGCCCAGCATCGAACGGAGAGCAACCATGGATGAATATATTGGTCTTGATGTTTCGTTGGAAGAGACTGCAATTTCCATTCGACGCGACGGCCGGCGGATCTGGCGTGGCAAGTGCAAATCCGACCCGCATGTGATTTCAACTCTTGTGCGCAAGCGCGCACCTGGCGCAAAGCGAATGGTGTTCGAAACGGGTCCATTGTCTGTGTGGTTTTATCACGCGCTGAGTGCGGAAGGCCTCCCCGCGATCTGCATTGATGCGCGACACGCCAAGGCCGTTCTCAACATGGCGGCGAATAAAACCGATGCAAACGACGCCGATGGATTGGCCCAATTGGCCGAGGCGGGCTTTTACCGCGAAGTGCGCGTGAAAGGGTATGACAGTATGCAGACCCGCGCGCTTGTGGCGGCTCGGACAAAAATGATCAGAATCTGCACCGAGCTTTCAAATCAAATTCGCGGGCTGATGAAAACGTTTGGACTGGTTGTTCCTCCGGGCAGAGGTGGCGCATTTGAACGAAATGTGCGTGAGTTACTGGACGGCAATGAGGCGCTTTCGCGGATCATCATGACGATCTTGGAAGCTTGGCTCGGGATACGCAAACAAGCAGCCAAGCTCGGTAGGCAGTTGATAGCCACGGCCCGACAAAGCGCGCCATGCCGTCTTCTCATGTCAATTCCGGGAGTCGGCGTAGTCACCGCAACTTCGTTTGTGACCGCTATCGAAGATCCAGAGAACTTTAAAAAGTCGCGTTCCGTTGGGGCTTGGCTGGGACTAACAACACGTCGGTATCAATCTGGCGAGGTCGATTACAACGGTCACATCTCACTGCGTGGTGATGCGCACTTGCGGGGACTGCTCTATGAAGCCGCCACTGTGATCTTGACGCGCAGCTGCGCCGACAGCAACCTGCGCAGTTGGGGGCTCAAGTTGAGGGAAAGGGTCGGGTTCAAACGTGCGGCTGTGGCCGTGGCCCGAAAGCTCTCCGTCATTATGCATGCAATGCTGAAGTCAGGCGAATTCTTTGAGCATTTCCCAGGCTCCACTGCCTGAGCTGGTCGAACAAGGCGCTATCAAAGAAGATTTGACCAGCAGACCTGTTAGCGTCCAACGACTGGACGCGCGAAGACGTCCCTGCCGGGACGTAGGCAAGGCGATTCCGTTTGATGGTGTGCAACCGGGGTTAACGCCCGCCGATTGCGTCGTCCACATTGGAACGCCGAACCTGCGAAGCCCCATCATGCGGCAGCTTTGTGCCGACCGCGAAGACGACCCTGCTTCCGGCAAACGCCTACGGACGCGCGTAGAGGCTCAACTAACGGGATAGATAACACGACTTTGGGCTCCCGCTTCGCAACAGCAACCAGGAGAGGCTGTTGCCTTTGAGAAAAGGCTTGCAAACCGGGTAGCGATTAGACGACCATGCTGGAACGAGACACCGAAAGCAGGCCAAAGCCGAGCAGACGGCAAAGTTTTTTGACCCTGTAATCCGTTTCTCTGCCACGCCCACGAAGCGAGCTGCGAACCGCGAGCCAAATCTCGTCGCAAACCGCCGAACGGTCCACGGCCTGAAGGACCAAGTCGAGCGTGAAACTCAGCTTCAATTCGCATATTATGACGGCGATCGGCGAGCCGTGATCCACGCCACTATGTCGCAGCCGCACACCTCGCCTTTGACTTCGAAGCCCAAACCTTCGAGAAAACGCTTCACTGGCAAATAGAGGCTTGTTTCCAACGCTCGCCCTTAATGCGTTCTGCAAGTCGCCGCCCATCGGCGAATCGCCAACTCTGCTTAGATAACAGCGGTACCTTAGCAATGGTTGCGGTTTTGACAATTTTCAGGCTTCCGTGGGGAGCGGCTCCCGGCCGGAATATCAAAGCAACAGGACAGAGGCCGCGTTTAGGCGCTCCTACGCAACCATTGGGCGTTTTAGTCGAGATGAGCTACGACAACGAGGCGTTTGACCTCACCATCTTCAAATGCCTGCAGGAATGCGTTGTAATCTTTAAAGGCTACACATCCATTGGAATCACCGTTCGGCCCGAGCATGTAACTGTGGGCGAGGAGGCCCACCCGTCCAAAGAGATTACTGTCGCCAACAGGTTTCAGGCGTAACGCCTGCACTCCGTGGAAGGGCTTTTCCCTTAGAGCCAGCTCATAAACATGGGGTGGCGTGGCGCCACGCATGCGCTCATTTACATAAAGCGGGTTGTCCAACCTTGCGCCCAGGCCTGAATGCGCCTCCAATTCAGTTCCGTTGGGTAGATAGACGGTGTGCGTTGAGATGTCATAAACGGCGGTCCATTCATCCAACCCACGCAGA
The DNA here is from genome assembly GCA_963697595.1 of uncultured Alphaproteobacteria bacterium. Lineage (GTDB taxonomy): Bacteria > Pseudomonadota > Alphaproteobacteria > Rhizobiales > Beijerinckiaceae > Methylocystis. The sequence continues at coordinate 620,737 of CAVOON010000003.1, forward strand.
GAGCCGATTGCAGTTCTTCGCTCAATGCTTAGAACGCTATTTTCTGGCGTGGCGTTTGCTAAGCCAGACCCAACAGCGTGTTGTCCATCCGTAGGTTTCAAAGGGCCAAAAGGCTTCTCGGAAGAAGCGCGTTTATCTAACGGAGCAACAGAGAGAGCGGTATTTCGGTTCTGCTGCGGCAAGCTAATCGGACTGTACATTCCGCTCATTGCCCCAATCCAAATCAGGGACACGGAGACAAAAAAAGCAATTTCGATTTGTTTAGACGCAGAAATAGCGTAACGGCGCCAAGTCCAGTACGGCAGAGCGAACAGGCATGCAACAACAATCATAGAGTATACGCAAAGTCCGTTCATGGGACTCCCCATCGCGTTGCGACATTCATAGGACAATAGTCCCTTCAAGCATGTATAGTAAATCCGTATAGCTCCTGAGCTGTCATGTTGCTGACGTCTGATTCCGATGCCCGTCGAACCGGCGTGTTACCGTGAGCGCCTGACGGGTAAACAGGACAATCTGGGAAATCATAGATGCGCCCAACGACGCGCTGGCATAATTGATTTTGGATGACTTTCCGACCTTTAACATGATGCTGCGGCCGAATAGCGTGTGTTTTCAGCGTGAGCAAAGAAAAACGTCCTGTTCGTTCTTGCCAGAGCAAGTTTGATTTCATCGTGATATGAACCTTAGATCCAAATGACTAGAGCTCGCCAAGCACTTCAGTCATTAGGGGGCGAGCGAGAGTATCATTCTGCACGCAGGCGAGCTCAAGACCTCGCAATTTCGTGAGGTCTGCGGGTTCCGGTGTGCAACGCGCAAGCAATTCTCCAAGCAGCAATCCCCAGGCGCGGACCTCGATGCGTCGCCAGGCGTCGCCATCCTCTCCGGTCGGGAGGACGCAAGCCGCGCCGAAATCGCTGAGAGTTGCTTCACCCGCTCGACCATCCCAGAGAATATTGTGGGCGTAGAGGTCGCCGTGCAAAAGGTCCCTTGCGTGAAGGTGGGCCGCCGCGGTGGCGACGCCGCGCGCAATTCGATGGAGGCTCGACGGGGTGATGCGCAGACCGGGATCATAGACATCGCGGCTACAGCTCGCGGCGCTCGGCGGCCCCGCAAGCACACGCCAGTGCCCGGGTAAAAGCGGCATCAGCAGCGCATCCGCACCGTCGGGGTGATCTAGCACGCGGCCAAGAGCGGCGGTGAGGTTGGGGTGTTCGCCTGCGGCCAAGCAGGCCGCCATTTCGCGTTCCGGGAGGCCGTCGCTGGTCATTGCGCCCTTGAACAGTTTTAGCGCGACCGCCCGCGACCGCCCGCCATTGTCCGGGCGCCAGAGCGCGCGATGCACATGTCCGGACGCTCCTTCGCCCAGACGTTCGTGAATATCGAGATCAATCCAAGGAACAAGCGCAGTGGTACAAGGCGACAGCTGGCGCTCCACGGGATTGCCGGCCCAGGAGATCCAGGCGAGCCTCGGGAGTTCTGGCAGCCAATGCGGCAAAATTTCAAAGCGATTGGCGCTCAGGCGAATGAGTTCGAGCAATTCCGCATTGGCCAGCCTCGCCGGCAAATTTTGCAGACGATTTCCGGCGAGCATCAGCTTCTGCAGATGCGGCCGTTCTCCAAGCGCATCGGGCAGACGATCGATTCGATTGTCGGTTAGAGTCAGCCAGCGCAACAGCGGCGGTAGCGACTCGTCAGGTATTTCTCGCAGGCCGGTAGCCCGGAAACCAATCTGGCTTAGGGAGACGCAGTCGCCGAGCGCGGGAGGAAGCAGCTCAAACCTGTTGCCAGAACAAAACAGCGCACGCAGCTTTCGGAGTCGGCCCATGTCGTGAGGCAGCGCCCTCAGCCCGCCACCACTCAGATCCAAAATCTCGAGCGTTTCCGCGAGGCCGAATATCTCGGGCGGAAATTCCCTAAGCCCGGGAAGGCAAAGCTCTCGCACTCCAGCGAGATCGCCGCGCCGAAGGGCCTGCAGTTGAGACTGTGTCGAAGCGCGCATGCCCCAGTTTTAGCGAACCGACTCAAGAAGAAATAGCCTGTTTTCACTTTTGAAGCGGAAGAGCGGCAATGATCGACGCCGTGAGTGGCGGCCACAAAGCGCAAGCTGATTCAGAAACTGGATTTGCCGAGGAGGTGGTCGACTCCGAGCCCGTCAATGAATTCCAGCCTGCGTTCGGGGCGCCCTCAGATGCGCGTAATCTGAATTTACAGCCTCAGGAAGATCAGGGGGAGTAGCAGGTTTGGCGGGGGTGCGCCGATCATCTGCGTCGTTGGCGGTTGGCTCTCGCCAGGTCGGAGAGGATGCGGCCATTTTGATCGCTCACTATATTCAGCATCTCGTGAAAAGACGAGGAGCCGCAGCGTAGTGGAGAAAAGTATCCAGTCATTTCGAGCTGACTATGGATTGAAGGAGCACAAATGACACGAGTCGTTGAACATCGAAGCGCCTTGCCGTTCGGGCCGGTGGTGGAGGTGCATGTCCAACATAATATCGACGCCGAAATGCCGGTCATGGCCATGATCAGCGTCAATTTATTTGGCGCAAGTCCCGATCCCGAGGCTTTCTCGCAGCCGTTGCCTGCTTCCGACGCCTTCCTTCAGGCGATAGCTTATGCAGAACGGGCTGGGATCGCATGCATCTGGATTGATGATCCGGGCGGCCTCTTCCCGCCTGAGAAGCGGCCAGCGCGAGACTCGAACAACCCCTGACGGAGAGCGAAAGGCCATGCGGTCAAAGCGAGTTACGCAGACTTGCCTGTCGATTGCGAAGCTCCGAAGAAAAAACGCAAAACCTTCGCTTCGCCGCTGTCCTCAATGGGAATGTGCCAGAATTTCGAATTCATGTTCGGAAACCGCTCCAACGGCACATGGATTTCGGTGAGCAGCGCGCGATTACGCAGTCCGCGCGCTAGGGCATGTTCAAGCATCCCGAGCAATTCTTCTGCCTGTTCGGGCGCCTGTGTCACCGTCAGCGTCGTACGATTAGCAAAATGAAAGGTCCCCTCAAATAACTGGTCGAAATTCACCAACGCCATCTCAGCCCCGAAACTTTTGTTCGCCCCATCGGCAATTACATTCTCACAGATTTGTCATGCGTTCATAATACGCATTTGGGTGACCTCGCGAATAGTGACTTCGCGCTAATCTAGAGAATCCCCCGTACGCGTTGGCGTGCGAACGCTCCAAGGAATTAAAACCAAATGGCTAGGTAGTTTCCGAGCGGCTTCATGACGCAATGGGTTTTTGTTGTTCGTCAAACCAACTGCTCCACAACTCCTGTAAACGACCTTGTCGAAGCTCTCCGAGAGGATAAAATGCGAAATCGTCAAAATACGGGCGATCTTGTCAAGCTCCTGGCGGCGATCGCCATTATCGCAGTGACATCCGTTCCGATGGCGGCGTCACTTGTCAAACACGGCGGTGCGGCCGCCGGTTTCCCGGAATGGACCAACCATCGGTAGCTGATGGCGCGACTGCGCGACAAAGCGCCGCCTGTGCTGAGCCTATCAGGCGGAGATAAACGCGACACTCTGTCGAATCGAATTTTGTCCATAGATTGAGCGTTATCGCTGCGCGGGGCGCCTTGATTTTGCCAGAGCACTAACATTACAGTTGCGATTTCATGTGGGCGGGCCTTGCTTGGGCTTGATGAGCTCTTCGCCAAAGGGACCAGGCGATGACGAACTGTGGTTGAACGCGTTTTCGAACGAGGCGCATGGCGATGCGACGGATTTCCTGGCTCGACCTGCGTATGATCGACTGGATTGTCAGTTTTTCGCCGGACTGAGCGTCGTCACTTTGCGTCGCATTGGTTTTGGGAGCGGCGCCATTGCATTGGCGTGAGCGCGGATCGCGGCCATCATGGCGAAAGCGAGCATGACGAGCGAGACATGACGTCGCCATCCATGCCAGGAGCGCGTCTCGTTGTGATCGAGGCCGAGTTCGTTCTTCGTCGTTTCAAAACTGTCTTCGATCGCCCAACGGCGTCCTTCGATTTTCGCCAGTCTTTCGATGGTCGTTCCGTGCGGGGCCCAGGTCGTGAAGAAGGCGAGGTCGCCATCGGCGATTTTGCGGCGGATCAAAAGGCCCCGCGTCCATGTTTGCCCGGCGAGGGCCTCGTTGTATTGGCCGCCGTCGAGATCAGCGAGTTCGAGATAGGCCCAGTCGTGCAATCGCTCGCCTTTCGTTCCCGCGCCCGCCGAGAGACGCCGCCATGCGGGCGCCGACAAGCCATCGGCGATCTCCTTCGCCGTTCCGGCGACGATCTGCGGCTTGCCCCACGAGCGAAACGGGTCATTGGACTTCACGCCGAGCACGTAGCCCTTGCCGGCGCGCCGCAACGCCATCTCTATGTCGCCGACGCCATAGACCGTGTCGGCGGCGACGAAGGAGAATGAAACTTTCGCCGCGACAGCGCGCTCGATCATGATCCGCGCCAACGCCGGCTTGGTCGCAAACCCGCCCGAGGCGCTTTCGATGATCTTCCGCGGAACATGCGCCTTGGCCATGCACGCTTTATCATCGGTCCAGCTTTTCGGCAGATAAAGCTCGCGGTCGATGAAGGCGTGGCCGCGCTCGGTGACATAACAGGCGAAAACGCCGATCTGGCAATTAGTGATCTTGCCCGCCGAGCCCGTGTATTGACGCCCGACGCCGCAGGAAGCCTTGCCCTGTTTCAAGAACCCCGTCTCGTCGACGACGAGAACCGCATCGTCGTCGGCCAGCGTCTCCAGCGCATAATGGCGCACGATGTCGCGCAGCGCATCAGCGTCCCAGAGGCCGCGACCCAGAATGGCCTGTTGCCGCCAGGGACAGGATCACCTGCGGCTTCCGCCCGCATCCACCCGGTCTTGCGCCGCTCTTCGCCAAGCAATCCGTCGAGAAAATTCTCCGCGGACCACGCCACGCGCGCTTGCGTGAACAGCGGTCGTATCCGACGCTTCACATCCCGCAGCGACGACCCCCACAACTCCAGCGTCGTCTCGATCGAAGCTCCCGACATCCCGCGCCTGGTGATCGCCGATGAAATTTGCTTTTGGTGATGTGAGGACAGCGCCATAGATCGAGATCGCGAGATGATCGCTAGGCTAATCAGGGACGAGTTCGGGATAAAGCTGAGCGCCGAACCGGTAGGCGTCTGCTCGCGCAACTTGGTATCAACTGTCAGAAGCCGCGTCATCGCGCTGGACGCCCATCGGGCAGGAAAGATGAGACGCCGATCATCGAAGCAACGGACGCGCGATATGGGATGAGCTTGCTGTCAGCGATCACATCGCCCGGGGCTATGCGGTTCATACTTGTTGAAAACGGCTGCGTCACCTTCGAAGTGTTCATCGAATTCCTGAAGCGGCTAAACAGCAGCGCAAACCATAGGTTGCTTCTCATCGTTGATCGCGGACGGGTCCATATCTTTCAAAGACCAGGGCGTTCGTCGAAGGCCAGAATGGTATGCTGCGGCTGCTTCATTTGGCGCCTATTCGCCGGAACGCAATTCCGACGAATAGGTTCGGAAGTATCTGAAGGCCGACACGGTTGGTCCGATGGCAGTGACAAACGAGGAAGAAGATTTCAAAATCAAAGTTCGTTCATCAATGCGCCAATTCCAAAACGATCCAGAAAACATTCGTTCGTTCTATCAAAAGCCGTCACTCCGTTGTGCCGCCTGAATGTTATGAGCCGCTTATAATCCGTGTTCGGCCCTTGCATTCGCGAGATCGCGAAAGCTGAGCTCGAACAGGAGAACCGCCGCACAAAGAGGGTGATGATCTCCCGATCGGAATGGCGGCCTTTGAAAAGATACTTTACGCTCAGCACGGCGGTCAGCCTTCTCCGTGTCTCTCCCCTACCAGCAACTGTGCCCCGTTTGCGCCGTTCGCACCAGAACCCTCCTTCCCACGGGCAATAGCCGGCGGTGAAAGTCGTTCTTAAAAGTCCGACTCCTAGTGGTACTCCCAATGCTCACTAGAGAGACCGCAATTTCTCTTGAGAACATTGGCGCCCTGAGATTAGTTTGCACTGAGAGCGTTGAAAGAAAGGCGATTGAGAAAATTCTCGGTACTACTGTATGGGCGGGGGAGGAATTTAAATGAAGATCGCAGTTTTCGGTTTAGGCTATGTCGGCCTGACCACCGCTGTTTGTTTGGCGAGCGAAGCACATTCAATCGTCGGTGTTGATACGAACGATCAGAAAATCAAGAAAATTGCCGCGGGCGAATCGCCGATTAGAGAGCCGGGTCTCGACAAACTGCTTGCGGAATCACTGGCGCACGAGCGCTTGACCTGCACGACTGATTCCAGCCTGCCGATCCGTGACTGCGATATGGCTATCGTTTGCGTTGGCACGCCGAGCGCCGGCGACGGATCGCACGATATGCGCGACATCGCCGAAGTCACGCGCCAGATCGCGCTTGCCATCGCCGCGCAGAACCGTACGCAGCCGCTCACTGTCGTCTATCGCAGCACTATTCGACCAGGCACCATCGAAGAACTGATCATGCCAATCTTTAATTCTATCCTCCGCGAACCGGAGACCCGCGTCGAAGTCGTCTATAATCCAGAATTCTTGCGCGAGGCTTCGGCGATCCACGATTTTTTCCATCCGCCGAAGATTGTGATCGGCACCAAGGACGGCACGCCGAATGCGCGCATGGACGAGATGAACAAAGACAAGCCGGCGCGCGTCTTCAATGTACGCTATCGAGAATCCGAATTCACCAAATTCGTCGACAACTCATTTCATGGTCTCAAAATTGCCTACGCCAATGAGATCGGACGACTGTGCGTGAACCTCGACATCGACGCCAAAACCGTTCACGAGATCTTCGTGTCGGACACGAAGCTGAACGTCTCTCCCGCCTACCTGCGTCCGGGTGGAGCATTTGGCGGTTCCTGCCTGCCGAAGGACATCCGCGCGCTCCAATATATTTCTCAGGAAGTGGGCGCCGGCACGCATGTTGTTGACTCGCTGATGCGCTCGAACGAAGCGCATAAGCACTTCCTGTTCCTGCACGTCACCAGCGGACTCGCTCCTGGCGCAAATGTGCTGATGCTCGGCATGGCCTTCAAGGCCGACACCGACGATTTGCGTGAAAGTCCCAATGTCGACATCGCCCGAAAGTTGCTGCGAGCTGGCTACAAATTGTTCGTTTACGATCCCTGCCTCGAATCCGGAAAGCTGATCGGACAGAATCTCGGCTATGCATTTTCGCATCTGCCGGGGCTAACCAACCTGCTGGTCTCCAAGGAGATCGCCGAGCAGGACGAATTCGATCTCGTCATCGACACCAGTGACATGGCCCACGCGCTCTCGTTACGATCGACTAATGTCATGAATATTTATCGGGTGTGAAAATGAGATTTCAATTTGCCGAAGTTCTGACGATCTTCAACCAACTCGTCGGAGTGCGCAACGGAGCCCGAACCGTCGGCGCTTTGACGTCAGATGACGCAATTGCGGACGCGAGATATTCTTCCGCCAAGCAAACCGTCGCTAAATCCTTCGTCGACAAGAAAATCCTGATCATAGTCGAAAATCTGCCGGTTCCCTTTGACCGTCGCGTTTGGCAGGAAGCCTGCGCGCTCAGAGACAATGGAGCAGAAGTCTCCGTCATCTGTCCGAGGGGCAAGAACTACGAAGAAAGTTACAATTATCTGGAGGGCATCCATATTTATCGGCATTCGCTCCCCGTCGACGCGTCGAACACTTTCGGCTACTTGCGCGAATATAGTGCCGCGCTCATTTGGCAAATGCTGCTTACCTGGAAGATTTACTTCAAGCACGGAATTGACGTCATTCATGCGACTAATCCGCCAGACTTCATTTTCTTGGTCGCCCTGCCGTTCAAGGTGTTGGGCGTGAAATTTCTGTATGATCAGCATGACATAAATCCAGAGCTGTATGAAGCGAAGTTCAATCGCAAGGATTTTTTCTGGCGACTCCTGATAATGTTCGAGCGGCTGACATTTTTCTTCGCCGACGCTGTGATCTCGACCAACGAAAGTTATCGCAACATCGCGATGACGCGCGGGCGCGTGCCCCAGGAACGGATCTTTGTCGTGCGTAGCGGCCCAGATTTGCGGCGGGTGCGGCTAATGGAGCCCGATCCAGTTTGGAAGAACGGACGCAGATTTCTCGTCGGCTACGTCGGCGTGATGGGCGACCAGGAGGGCATCGACCTGCTGCTCGATGCAGCAGCGCATCTCATGCATCGGCGTGGCCGCCGCGATATTCAATTCGTGTTGGCGGGAGACGGGCCGAGCCGATCCAAGCTTGAACGGTCGGCGGCCGATCAGGGCCTTGCGGATTATGTCCGGTTCATAGGACGCGTGCCGGACATGGAATTATTCTCCATGCTTTCGACGGCGGATGTCTGCATTAATCCCGACCGCGTCAATCCGATGAATAATCTCTCGACGATGAATAAAATTCTGGAATATATGGCGCTGTCGAAACCGATCGTGCAATTTGACGTGGTCGAAGGACGTCTGTCGGCTGGAAACGCGTCGCTCTACGCCAAGGCGAACGATCCGATTGATTTTGCTGACAAGATCATCGAATTTCTTAACGACGCCAACAAACGCGCGAAGGCCGGCGAGATCGGGCGGGAGCGCATCGAAGCCGAATTGGCCTGGCCGCGTCAGATCCCGCATTTATACGCGGCTTATTCGTCCGTGTTGGATCCCGCCTGAGCGCGAAATTGCTTGGGACGATCGCAAGGACAAGCGACGGGCGACACATTTTTGGAGGGGTAGGCATGGCCGGTATGGCGACGTCAAGCGCACAGGCCGGTGCGCCCAAAAAATCAGTGAAAATCCTATTTTTTATGCCGTCCTTTATCGTCGGAGGGGCGGAATGGCACACGGTGCGCCTCATTCTCGAAATGAGGCGCAAAGGCTATGACTGCCAACTAATCGTCTATGGCCGGCGCCGCACCGACATTTTTGACGCCCATCCCGGCGCAATCGGCGCTGAGGTCCTTAACATCAAGGGAATGTCGTCGGCCTCCGGCTGGGTTAAAGTTTGGAAGATGTTTTGGCGCGAGCGCCCGGACCTTGTTGTCGCCGTCAATCAGGGACCGCTTTTAGTCGCCATTGTTGCGAAGTTCCTGCTGGCGACGCGCGCAAGAATGGTTTGCATTTTCCACACGACCGAGATGCAGTCGCGGGAAAAATATCAAGGCGATCTGCTGAATTGGTTCGCGCCCTTCTGCGATCTTATGATCTATGTCAGCGCCAATCAAAAGGCCTATTGGGAAGCCCGTGGCGTGCATGCTTGTGCGTCGAAGGTGATCAATAACGGCATCGATTTCGTCACTGGGGAGGAGGAGGAGATTGCTCAAGTTCGACTTCGGCTGCGTGAGCGCCTTGGACTTGCGCCCGACCAGCTTCTGTTCGGCATCGTCGCCTCCTATCGGCCAGAAAAGAATCATGCTGAACTAGTGCGGGCGCTCGCCGTCGCTCGCCGGGCGGGCTCGAGGGTCAAGATAATCTCAGTCGGCGACGGGCCGACACAGCCCATGGTCGCCGAACTTGTCGCCGAACTTGGTCTTGCTGGCGACTATCTGTTCCTTGGCGAACAAAAGGCGGCGCTTCCCTTTATCGCCGCCTGCGACGCCGGCGTTCTCCCCAGCACGGCCGAAAGTTTGCCGCTCGCCGGACTCGAGTTTCTCAGTTCAGGCGCACCGATGATCGTCTCGTCGATCAAGGCGCTGTCGGAAATCGTCACGGACGGCGTCAACGGTCTCGTTTATCGCCTGGGCGACATCGATTCCTTGGCGGATGTGATCCTACGCATGGAAAATCCGCAGACGCGCACCGCGCTCGCCAAGAGTGCGAGAGAAAGCGTTCGAAAATTTTCGATGGAGAAGATGGTCGACGCCTATTGCCAGGAATTCGAGGCTATAATGTCGAGGCGAGCCTCTGCGCGCGCCAATCCTCCGGTATGCGAGGCGAAACAATGATGGCGTCCCTCGCATGAAGCGATTGCTGCGACATGAAATCGGCGTGGTGATCGGCGGCCAGGTTACACAATTGGCTATAGGAGTCCTCACCTCGACGTTGATTGCGCGCGCGCTCCACGCTGACGGCTATGGCCTCGTCAATCTGGTGCGCGTCGTGTTCCAGACTGCGGCCACGATCGCGCCGCTCGGTCTTGACGCCTCTTTGCTCAAATTTTGCGGCATGGCTGAAAAGAATGATCCAGTCGTCGCGGCGGTCGTCGCGCGGTTGCGCCTTGCGGCCGTTGGCGTGTCGGCGCTGGTCGCAGCAGGCGTCGGCCTCGCCGCGGCCTTCGGTCTGCTGTCACGCGTCTATCCCTATAATGGTGTCGACACTCTGTTTTTTGTCGCCTTTATCGCTCTTCCCTTCGCCACAGACTCTGCGGCGCTCAATGCTGTCTATCGCGCACGAGGCCGCGCGGGGCGCTATGCGCTTTTTGGCCCTTATTTGCAGTCGGCGCTGCGCATCATTCTCGTGCCCTTGGCCGCTTGGCTGTCGCCGGATGTCTTGACTTTCGTCTGGATAAACGCTTTGCAAATCGTCGTCACGCAATTGGCGCTGACCGTCGATCTCCATCGGTGGAGCTGCTTGGAAACGCCGGCCGACGCGTCGCAGCGGGAGCTAGCGCGCGCAGCGGCGCGAAGGGTGATGGGCGAATCCTTTTGGATGTGTCTGTCGATCTTCACCTATTCGCTGATGCGCGGCGCCGACATGATCTTTCTTGGCGCTTCCGCCGACGCCGCGGATATCGGCGCTTATGCCGCGCTGGCTATGGTCGCACAGCTCATTCCGATCTTTCCGATGGCGGCCAGTCAGTCTCTCGGCCCGGCCATATCGCAGGCGCATCACCGCGGCGACACTGCAGGCGTCAAGCGCCTGCTCGATGACTATCTCTGCAAAGGGGCGCCTGTCGCCGCCTATTTCTTCGCCGGCATCGCCTTGTTCGGACAACGGCTGGATTTGATCTTTGGCTCGAGCTTTCATTTCAGCGCGGCAGTTTGCTTTCTTCTACCGCTGGGTCAGGTCCTGAGCGCTACGTTGTCGCCGATGGGCTTTTCGCTATCGATGACCGGCCGTCATCGGGAGGAGAACGCCATTCTGGTGCTGGGGGGCGTGTTGCTTCTGGTTTTGTGCGCGACCTTCGTGCCGCATTACGGCTCGGTCGCCGCGGCCGGCGCCGTCGCGGTCACCTTTCTCGTCGTCGATCTGGCGCGTTTTGCGCTGGTTTCGCGGGTGATAGGCGAGGTTCCCGGCCGCTTGCGCGATTTCCTGCCAGCGCCCGTCGGCCTTCTCCTCGCCTATGTCGCGCAAGGGCTCGGCGATGCGATCGGCGGCCGCGATTTGGCGACCACATTTTTCAGCTGCGTGCTTTACACCTTGTTTTTCGCCGCATTCATCTATCGTTTCTCTTTGAGCGCCGAGCAGCGCGCTGCGCTTGCGCCTCTCCTTCTGCAATCGAAAGGTGTCCGTTGACCGACAGAAAGCCGAGAGTTGTCGTGCATGCGCCGCATTTCGCCGAGTATGCGACGCAACTCGGCTATGGACTCGCAGAACGCGCCGACGTTCTGCTGATTTGCGATCGCGTCAACGCCGCGCAGGAGCTGGACGATGATCTGCGCCGCACGGCGCCGGCCAATGTCGCGCTGCTGGAGTTCGATTCCGTCGGTCGAAAAAATCGCGCGATTTCTCTGGCGCGCATCGCGCTGCGCGTCGCGCTGTTTCAACCCGATGTTCTAATCATGCAGGAGCAGATTGATACGCTCACCGCCTGGGTCGCGCGCCTTGTCGGAAAATTCGTTCCTATCCTGCTCACCGTGCATGATCCCGAGCCGCATTCGGGCGTGGATGCCGATTATGTCCGCCGCAACGCCCATAATCGACGCGATATCCGAGCCGCCGCGCGCGCCTATCACGTCCATGGGCGATTCTGCTGGCGCCAGCTCGCCGGGCAGGTCGACGCTGCGAAGCCCATCGTAGAAACCATGCATGGCGTCATATTGACGCCGACAAAAGGCGCAACGCCGCGCAAGGCCGAGCCGGGCCGCATTCTGATGTTCGGCCGCATGCAAGCGTACAAAGGGCTAGAAACATTGCTTGACGCGGCCGATCTGCTGGATGCACGCAAGCTCAACTTCACTCTCGTCGTCGCCGGACGTGGTCCCGAACTCGATCGGCTCGCACCGCGCTTGACCGATCGCGCCAATATCGAAATCGTGCGGACTTTTCTCTCGCCCACGGAGGCATCGGATCAATTCCAGCGCGCGGCGATCGTCGTGACGCCATACATAAACGCGACGCAGAGCGGCGTCGTCGCCGCGGCCTTTGGCAATGGCCGGCCGGTTGTCGCGTCTCGCGTCGGTGGGCTCGCCGACGCGGTGACGGACGGGGTCGATGGTCTGCTGGTCCCTCCAGACGACGCCGTGGAATTGGCGGCGGCGCTCGCGCGCGTTCTGACTGACAACGATTTGCGGGCGCGCCTTGCCGAAGGCGCGCAGCGTAACGCCGAAACGCTCTATAATTGGCGCGAAATCGGCGACGCCATTCTTGATTTTGCGAAAAGCCGAGTCGTCCTGAACCACACAGGCGCACTGCGCCGCAGCGAGAAAGTGTAAGCGATGCCGGAGTGTGACGCACTGGCCGAGCGACCGGCAATGGAAACGCCCGCGTGCAAGCCGGTCTGTCTCATAATCATCGACACTGAGGGCGACAACGTTTGGGCACGCCCGCGCGAAGCGACGACCCGCAACGCAGCCTATCTGCCGCGGTTCCAATCGCTGTGTGAGCACCATGGCTTCATCCCGACCTATCTGACCAACCACGAAATGGCCAGGGAGCCGATATTCGTCGACATGGCGCGCGACGCGCTGACGCGCGGAACAGCTGAAGTCGGTATGCATCTCCATGTGTGGGACACGCCACCGATCAAACCGCAAGGGCCGGAAGACTGGCATGACCAGCCATACGCCACCGACCTGCCGGCCGAACTCGTCGATCAAAAGGCGGAGTTTATGACCCGTTTGCTTGAAGACATTTTCCAGGCGAAGATAACCAGCCATCGCGCTGGCCGTTGGGGTTTTAGCGCCCCCTATGCGCGTAGCCTGATCCGTCTTGGCTATGAGGTCGACTGTTCGGTGACGCCAGGCGTCTCCTGGGCGGCATATCCGGGTCTGCGCGGCGGCAGGGGCGGCGTCGATTATCGGTTCTTTCCAAAATCGGCTTACGTGATCGATCCGGAAGACATCAGCCGTCCGGGTGCTTCGCCGCTGCTTGAAGTGCCAATGACCGTGGTCGAATTGCAACGCCCGATCCATCGCCGGCTTATTGATGTGGCGCGCGGCCGTTCCGGCCCGAACATGGTGCGGTTCCAGCCCAAGCCGGGCAATCTGCGCGATCTGCTGACCATCGTCGAACAGAAGCGACAGGCAGGTGCGGATTATCTCCAGTTCACTCTGCACAGTTCCGAATTCATGCCGGGTGGCAGTCCGCTGTTCAAGACGAAGGAAAGCATCGAGAGCCTGTATCGCGATCTCAACGTCCTGTTCGCGAATATCGGCCGCACTTTCATCGGCTGCGGGCTGACGGATTATGCGCGGCGCATCCGAGCAGGCTCGACGTGAGCGCGCTCACGCCCCAATCGACAGGCGACGACCTTATGACGCAAGCCTCGAACGCTGGGTCGGGCCCGCGGCGCATACTCGTCGTCTCACCGCTCGGCGAAGGAGGACGCGGCGGCATCGACCGGCTGATGGACGAAGTGCACGCAGAGCTGAGCGCGCATCCGACCGCCGATCTTGCGATCGACTTCGCGGTCACGCGGGGCCGCGGTCATATTCTGCTCAGCCTGCCACGCACGCTGCTTCTCGGCCTGCGGCTTATCGGCGCGCGTTTCGGCCACGGCCCCGACCTAGTGCATATTAATCTGTCGCAGGACGGCAGCGCCTATCGTAAGATCTTCGTCGCTCGCATGGCGCGCCTCAGCGGCGTGCCCTACATAACGCATCTGCACGGCTCGCGTTTCCACGCCTTCTGGGAGCGTGCGCCGCGCCGGGTGAAGCGGGAGATCGACGGGCTGTTCGCGCATTCGGCCCGCATTCTCGTTCTTGGCGGCAAATGGCGCGACGTAGTTTTGGCGCGCATTCCCAAGGCGCACGACAGGATCCAAATTCTTCCCAACGCCAGCAAAGCCGCGCTGGCGACCAAGGAACGACCAGGGGCGCCGGTCGCCATTCTGTTTCTTGGCGCGCTCAGCGCACGCAAGGGAACGCCACAGCTCGTCGAGGCGCTGTCGTGTCTGCCCGCGGGACTAAATTGGCGAGCGACCATCGCCGGCAACGGCGCCGTCGACGAGACTGCGCAAGACGTTTCTTCTCGCGGATTGTCTGGGCGGATCGACGTTCCCGGCTGGGTCGGCCCCAACGAGGTGCGCGAGCTGCTGCAGAACGCCGATATTCTGGTTCTCCCGTCTTTCGACGAAAACCTGCCGATGTCGGTCATTGAAGCGATGGCGCATAGCCTCGCCGTGGTAGCGACGCCGGTTGGAGCGGTGGAGGACATCATCACGCATGACCAGACCGGCCTCTTGGTGCCACCCGGCGACGTTGCAGCGCTGGCGGGCGCGCTCGCACGGCTTGTCGCAGAACCGGAATTGCGGACGCGGCTCGGCGCGGCGGCGCGCGCTTTCCATGCCGAACATCTCGAGATTTCTGCTTATGTGGCGCGCCTATCGCACATTTGGCGCGGTGTGCGCGAAAGCAAAGGTGGCGGCTCCAAGTTCACCTGGTATGTCAACCGACTCAAAAGCATGAGCGCGCCGGAAGTCTGCCATCGCCTCGGAGAGCAGGTCAAGAAATCCGTCGCGCGCCACCATAACTATGATTGGTCCCATTTCACCAATACCGGCCCTGCGCCGGCGCTGCCATTCTTTAGGGATCAGATTGTCGCCCATGCGTCCGAGCCCTTGAAGGCGGCGCTGCGCGATTATGTCGAACAGTTCCTCGCCGGGCATTTGCAGCTGCACGGCGTCGTCTGGCCGCAGTGCGATCCGGCCGATCTCTTTCCGCAAAGTCTGTGGCGACTTGATCCGGTGACAGGCGGTCAGTGGCCGGGCGCCGAAAAATATTGCTTCGACATTCCTTATCGTAGCGAACGCCGGCTCGGCGACGTTAAATATGTCTGGGACGCCAATCGCCTGCAATTCCTGCAGCCACTCGCAGTCGCAGTCGCGCTGGATGAGGACGTGCGCGCACTAGCCGCGATTGAGCGCGCGATCGAGAGTTGGTGTGCGGCCAATCCGCCGTTTCGCGGCTTAGCCTGGAGCTGCGGCATCGAGCTCGCATTGCGCGCGATCACGCTGATTTTCACGGCGTCGCTCTGCTCCGATCGCTTGCGTCCGCAGACGCATGACAAGCTGCGGAACATGCTAAGTGCGCATCTTCATTGGCTGTGTCGCTATCCATCCAAATATAGTTCGGCCAACAATCATCTCGTCATGGAAGAAGCAGCCAAGTTCGTCATCGCGCTCGCATTGGGCGCGCCGGCGGTTTCGCCTAGCGTGCGCGAGAGCGCGCGCGCCGCGCTGGAGCGCGAGGCGCAAAAGCAGATTCTCGCCGATGGCGTCGGCGCCGAACAGTCGCCGACGTACGGCGCCTTCACTGCCGAGGCGTTGTTGCTGGCGGCGCGCGCGGGCGAGGCGCAGGGGATCGCTTTCTCGAAAAACTACTACGAGCGGCTCGCCGCTTTCGCGGATCATATCGCCTGGCTCGCCAACTCCAGCGGGGGCGTGCCATTGATCGGCGACGACGACGAGGGACGCGTATTAACCATGGGCGGGCGCGGCGAGCCCCGCTACCCCGCGTCCGTCGCCGCGGCGATTTGCGGCGCGCTGCGCCGTCCCCAGGCCGCGCCGCTTGTCGATTGCGAAATCCGCAACGCCCTCTTCGGCGCGTCGGTTCGCGCGGCGGCCGCACCGCAGGGCCTGCGCGTCTTTGGCGATGGCGGCTACACGATCGTGCGTGAGACTCGAGCTGGGCGCAAACTATTTCTGGCCATCGATCACGGGCCGCTCGGCTATCTTTCGATCGCTGCGCATGGACATGCGGACGCAAATTCGATGGTTTTGTCCCTCGACGATCAGCCGATCCTCGTCGACCCCGGCACCTACCTCTATCATTCAGGCGGCGCCTGGCGGGACTGGTTTCGCTCGACGCGCGCCCACAACACATTGGCGATGGAGGATGCTGATCAAAGCGTGATGTCCGGTCCGTTTAACTGGTCGCATAAGGCTCGCGCGTGTCTCGACGAGGCGAAGGGCGGCGACGACTGGCGCATCGTTGCCAGCCATGATGGCTACGCGGCGCGCTTCGGCGTCATGCATCGGCGGACAGTCTCGCCGACGGCGCGAGGCCTCGTCATTCTCGACGCGCTGACGCCGGAGCGGACCTGCGTCACCGCGCGTATCGTCTTTCAATTCGCGGCCGACGCGCAGGTGCGCCTGCAGGACGACCGCTTTGTGATTGCGCTCTCCGGTCGCGACGTCGCGCGCCTGAAAATTGGCGCGCCGGGCGAGACGCGGCTTCAGTCAGGTGAGGATCGCTATGATGGCGGTTGGATTTCGCCGCGCTTTGGCGAAAAATGTGCAGCGCCGCGCCTCGAATGGCGCGGGATCGTTCCCGCTGGTGGCGTGACGACTATGATTGATTGGACGCCTCGTGAGGACAAAGTGTGATGCAGCTTGTGACGAAGGCGACCCGTGGCAGCTCGTTGAACAGTCACTGCTATTCTGCGCCGATTTGTTCCCAAGATACATGTTTAGCGGCTTTCGATCAGCCTATGAACACAGTATCGCAGCGTTAGCGGCGTTCCAGAAAATATCGCGCTGGACCGCCGTTGCTCTTGGGCCATTGAGTGAGGGGACGATCTATGACGCCAACAACGGAACCGATAAAGGCCAATTGGCGCGAAATCGCCATGGCGTCGCGCGAGGACCGCTCCGTCGCTCGGCTCAGCGCTCATTACGAAATCGAGCGGGAATTGGTAGAGCGTTTCGCGCGCGCCGACCGGGCCGAGCGGTCCGCGCTTTACGCAACGGTTTATGATGAGCTTTATGCCAGGCTTCCTGACCATCCCCAGCATCGGGTCGACCAAAATCGATTTCTCGAGGCGAGTGCAGGCGCCGCATTCCTTAAGCGCCTAATTCCGCATGGAGCGCGGTTCGCCGAAATCGGCGCCGGCGATTGCCTGGAGAGCATTGCGCTCGCCGACCATTGCCGTTCTGTGATTGCACTCGATGTGAGCGGCGGCCAGCAGATCGCCGGCGCGCGCCCGGACAATTTCAGGTTCGCCAAGATCGACGGGATTTCGATTCCCCTCAAGTCGCAATCGGTGGATTTTTTCTACAGCAACCAGTTGCTCGAACATCTGCACCCCAGCGATGCCTTCGAGCAATTGCAGGCCGTGTGCCGCATTCTTGCGCCAGGCGGCGTCTATTACTGCGCGACCGCTAGCGCGCTGTGCGGCCCGCATGATATTTCGCGATATTTCGATGATCGACCGACGGGCCTGCACTTCAGGGAATACACTTATCAAGACCTAGAACGACTGTTTTGCGAAGCGGGCTTTGGGCGTCTGCGAGCCGTGTGGCGCAAGGGTGCGCACCACCTTACCGCGCCAGTTTCCGTCGCTGTGGCGATGGAGCGCGCCTACAGCGCTCTCCCCTCGAATCTACGGGCCAAATTCGCGCTGATGCGGCCCATACGCAACGCGCTCGGCCTGCGGATGCTGGCCTATAAATCGGCATCTTTCTCATAGTGTACGCACAGTTGTCCATAAGTCCTAATGTTGATCGCTCACGACGAGGACGGAATTGTAATTGGTTTGCAATCGCGAAGCCGCTCGTCGAGATATGACGCGCGACTTTTTCGCGTAAGTGACGCAGAGGCTTCATGCAATCTTTCCGCACTGACATTAACGCATTACGCGCTGTCGCGATTGCCATCGTCGTCGGCTATCACTATGGAGTTCCAATTTTGACCGGCGGATTTGCTGGCGTCGATGTTTTTTTTGTCGTTTCTGGATTCTTGATGACTCAGATAATCTGGAAAGCTCTTGAAGTCGGAAACTTTTCGCTGAGTCAGTTTTATTTCGCACGTTTCAAGCGGATTGTGCCTGGACTCGCGTTCCTTGTGCTTGCGTTGGTCATCGTTAGCTATTTCTGGGTTGATCCGCTGTCATTCGAAGAGTTCGGCGCCGAGGCGACGAGCGCGCTGCTGTTTTATTCCAATTTTTACTTCCTTCATACTTCTGGCTATTTCGACACTGGCGTCAACAGCAAAATCCTGTTGCATACCTGGTCGCTTTCGGTCGAATGGCAGTTCTATCTTCTGTACCCATTGGCGCTTCTTGCCGCGCATCGCTTCGCACGCGCCCAAGCGGCGGCCTTGCTTCTCGTCTTGACCGTCGCGTCGTTCACTGCGTCCGTGTATGTATCGCAACTGTATCCGGTGCAAGCATTCTATATGTTGGCGCCCTCCCACATTTGGGAATTTACCCTGGGCGGTCTCTTGGCCCTTTACGGCGGACGGTTGACGCCGCCGCAGCGCGTGCGGCCGTGGCTCTCTTATGGCGGCATGGCGATCATCCTTGTGTCCTCTTTGATCGTCGATTCGTCGATGGCTTGGCCTGCCTGGGCGACACTGCCGGCGACGCTGGGAACGGCTCTAACAATCGCGGCGGGGCACAGCGCGGGTCGCTTGTTGCAGCATACGGTGGTCCGCGCGTTGGGGCTTTGGTCGTACTCGATCTATTTATGGCATTGGCCGCTACTGGCGCTGCTCTATTACTTCGGGTTGACTTCGACCGCCTCGTTCGGCTGCGGCCTATTGGCGACGTTGGTTATGTCCTATTGCTCCTATCGCTTTGTCGAGGAGCCGGCGAGGCGTCATCTCCGACTCGATTTGCGTGTGTCCGCCGCCGCCGCGCTTGCCGGCGTCGTCGCATTATCGATGGCCTCCAACTACGTGAGCGCCCATCTCGGTCTTGCGGGAAGATCTGGCGGCGACGCTGAACGTTTCGCTGCAATCAGGTCAGCATCCCAGGATTGGACAACGCCCAAGCAATGCGGGGGGCCGAAAAAGATATTTGCGAAGAATGTTGGCGACTGCGTGATCGGCTCGGGAACCCGTCGCATCATGCTTTATGGCGATTCTTTCGCCGAACAACTCTATCCCCGCATGAGAGCGTTGGTCGAGGAGCATCCAGAACTTTCTGTGGACTTGAGGGCACTCAGCGGCTGTCCAACGTTGCCCGATATTAAATTACATCGGCCCGGTGACGTCTGCGATCAATTTAACCGCCTCGCCATGGCGGCTGCGGTCGAGCGGAACTATGATCTTGTGATTGTTTCTTCGATGTGGTCGCCGTTTTATGTGGAGCGAGCCGGTCAAGAAGCGATGCGCGACAAATTTTGCTTCCTTGAGGACAACAAGGTCTGCCAGGTGATCCCGGTCCTGGAAGCTTTTCAACTCGCCGCGCGCGAAAGGTTTCGTCGTTTCAGGAGCTTCGTTTTCGCCTTGGAAGCTAGCGGCAAAAGGATGATGATTATGCTGCCCACGCCCTTTCCTGACGCCGAAGGGCGTGATATCCCCTTGGAAATCTCAAAAGCGGCGTTCCTGGGAAATCCAGTCGCGGGAGAGTTTCGGGTTACCGAAAACCAATTTCTGAAGAGAACCGTATTTATTCGCAAACAGTTGTCGGAAATTACAACGCAGTCAGAGGCGACGCTTTACGACCCGCTTCCTGAGCTCTGTCCGAACGGCCTCTGCCCTCTTGTGGACGAGCAAGGGATCCCGATTTATCGCGACGGAGTGCATTTACGGGCCGGGTATATGCGCACCGTGAAGATGCCGGGATTCGACGAAATGGTTTTGCGACTTGCCGGGGCCTCTTCCGCGCAGAAATAGCAATGGAAGTTAGTTCACGACCGCCTTGCCCGCGAGCGCGCGCTGCGGAGGCGAAAGGACCGCGTAAAGCCAGCGCTTTGACGCCGACAGAGGATTTGCTTGCAAGCGGATCGAGTGGGCGGCGCCGTCCGCCCACCATGGAGGAACAGCGCCGGCACACAGTGCTCGAATGGGGATGCAACGTCGGTCCACGAACTCTCATTCGCGGCATGCATGGCTTTTTTTCCGTTTGAGGCGGCCTCCGTCCAGCTCTCGAGCGTCGAAAACTCATGGTGCACATGTGAGCTTTCTGAATTGTTCGCTTCCGGCGAGACGCGTCGGCGACAATTGATAACAAATCGCGAAGCCCCTTCACTCCGCCATTGTTTCCCTGTTCTGCGATGGCGAGCCTGAGCAAATTGGCGTTCTTCCGCGACGTCGTCAGTCGGCGACATCCGGCACAGGGAACTCGCGCCCGCACAACTTTTCGCAATGCTTCGACTTAATGGCGGCCTGCACGGGGTCGCTCTGAACGGCTCGCCTCCGCGCCCACCGGCCGTGAGGCGGCGGAAGAATCGCGCGAGCGGACTATCAGAAAAATATTATTAGTCAATAGGTTGTCCGTCCACAAGCTTGACGTTATCGAGAACGTGGGTGGCTGGGGCTTCGATCAACCCATCAACAAGGACCGTTCATGCTTCTTGATCAATCCAAATTCGCAGCTGTCCGCGCCATGCTTTGCCTCTCCGCTCAGCCTGCAAACGCGGCGATTATAACGGTGTCGCCGCGCTCACACGATAAAACAACCGTGCAAAACGCCATCAATGCGCTCTTAGCTGCGCTGTTCTCCATGCTTTTCGCCAGCGAGGCGAGCGCCGCCAATTATTATGTGGACAACTCGTCCGCCGCCGCCACCGACTCCAATGCCGGCACGTCGCCGAGCTCGCCTTGGGAGACCACCAGGAACGTGTCCCAGCGCCAATTCCAGCCCGGCGACGTCATCGCGTTCAAGGCCGGGACGACATATAGCGGCGGCGTAACCGTGCAGTACCAGCGGCTCCGCAGACGCCCCGATCACCATCACCTCCTATGGCGCCGGCTCGAAGCCAGTGATCCAGAACAACGCCACCCCCGGCACCTACAGCGATGCGATCATTCTCAACGGCGCGTCCCATATCGTCGTCAACGGTTTGACGCTCTCTTCGGCCTCGCATGCCGGCGTCGATCTTTGGAACTCCAGTTACAATGTCGTGTCGAACAACGAGATCTTTAATACCGGTCTGGGTGTGAACGTGGCCGGGCCATACAATCTGGTGACCGGCAATTACATTCACGACCTGACCATGGTCGTGAACAACGGAACCGCGAGTAATTACGGCGCGGTCGGTGTCGACGTCGTGGCGCCCAACACCGAAGTTTCCTACAACACCTGCCTCAGATGCGTCGCTGTCGACAACTACTATGGCTATAACGGAAAAATGATCGAGCTGTACGGCCCGGTCGACAACAGCTATATCCACGACAATTTCGCGGAAGGATCTACAGAATTTCTCGAGGGCGGCGTCGGTTCGGCGCAGAATGTGCGCATCGTCAACAATGTTTCCTACAACAACAACGGCCACTTTCTGACTATTCACTACACCGGCGGCTATGCCTATACGGGTCAGACCAGCTTCTTTGTCGCCAATAACACCGCCGTTGAACTCGCGCCGCCGTTCCAACCCTCTGCATCGATGAACTACATCAACTCGCCGCCGTCACAGACTTCGATAGTGCTGACCAACAACATCATGGTCATCAACCAGATGCAGTCAATTTACAAAAATAACGTGCCGCGTAACAACAACATCTACTACATGCTGCAATCGAACGCCTACATGCTGAACGATGGGAAAAACACGCTCGGCGCGAATGAGCAAATCGTCAATCCGCAATTCGCAAATATGAATGGCGGGGATTTCCATCTGACGGCGACGAGCCCTGCGCGAGGCGCAGGCGTCGGCGCGGCCGCGATCGGCCCGGTCGACCTCGCCGGCGATCCGATCCCGAGCGCCAACCCGGACATCGGCGCCTATCAATATTCGGTCAATCTGAACTAAATCAGATGCTCTGAAGCATGACAAACGCCCCGGCTCCACCGCACCATCAGCGTGGACTCGGGGCGGATCGCTGTAGATCATTGTTTTTTGCAATGATTTTCGCAGAGTTATGTTTTTATTAATTCACCTGCACACGAGTAATTGCCAAGCGAATGCCTGTTCGTAAAAATAGTGTTGTTGCGACGTGAAAAAGTTGACTTTTGAAATCAAAGCTTTCAACAGCCGTTTCGTCCAATCTCCCCATTGGTTCCCAATTGAGGAGATGAGCTTTGTCCGAGCCAATCGAAACTACAATGGCTTTCAACGTGAGTGATAACCCCATTGAGAGCGTCCGCTCGACGCTCTCGCTCGATGTCAAGACCGGCGCATGCCGCCTTTTTGTCGCGCTGGTCTCCATGCTTTTCGCCAGCGAGGCGAGCGCCGCCAATTATTATGTGGACAACTCGTCCCCCGTCGCCTTCGACTCCAATGCCGGCACGTCGCCAAGCTTACCGTGGAAGACCACCAGGAACGTGTCCCAGCGCAAATTCCAGCCCGGCGACGTCATCGCGTTCAAGGCCGGGACGACATATAGCGGCGGCGTAACCGTGCAGTACAGCGGCTCCGCAGATGCCCCGATCACCATCACCTCCTATGGCGCCGGATCGAAGCCAGTGATCCAGAACAACGCCACCCCCGGCACCTACAGCGATGCGATCATTCTCAACGGCGCGTCCCATATCGTCGTCAACGGTTTGACGCTCTCTTCGGCCTCGCATGCCGGCGTCGATCTTTGGAACTCCAGTTACAATGTCGTGTCGAACAACGAGATCTTTAATACCGGTCTGGGTGTGAACGTGGCCGGGCCATACAATCTGGTGACCGGCAATTACATTCACGACCTGACCATGGTCGTGAACAACGGAACCGCGAGTAATTACGGCGCGGTCGGTGTCGACGTCGTGGCGCCCAACACCGAAGTTTCCTACAACACCTGCCTCAGATGCGTCGCTGTCGACAACTACTATGGCTATAACGGAAAAATGATCGAGCTGTACGGCCCGGTCGACAACAGCTATATCCACGACAATTTCGCGGAAGGATCTACAGAATTTCTCGAGGGCGGCGTCGGTTCGGCGCAGAATGTGCGCATCGTCAACAATGTTTCCTACAACAACAACGGCCGCTTTCTGACTATTCACTACACCGGCGGCTATGCCTATACGGGTCAGACCAGCTTCTTTGTCGCCAATAACACCGCCGTTGAACTCGCGCCGCCGTTCCAACCCTCTGCATCGATGAACTACATCGACTCGCCGCCGTCACAGACTTCGATAGTGCTGACCAACAACATCATGGTCATCAACCAGATGCAGTCAATTTACAAAAATAACGTGCCGCGTAACAACAACATCTACTACATGCTGCAATCGAACGCCTACATGCTGAACGATGGGAAAAACACGCTCGGCGCGAATGAGCAAATCGTCAATCCGCAATTCGCAAATATGAATGGCGGGGATTTCCATCTGACGGCGACGAGCCCGGCGCGGGCCACAGGCGTCGGCGCGGCCGCGATCGGCCCGGTCGACTTCGCCGGCGATCCGATCCCGAGCGCCAAACCGGACATCGGCGCCTATCAATATTCGGTCAATCTGAACTAAATCAGATGCTCTGAAGCATGACAAACGCCCCGGCTCCACCGCACCATCAGCGTGGACTCGGGGCGGCTCGCTGTAGATCATTGTTTTTTGCAATGATTTTCGCAGAGTTATGTTTCCGTTTGACGCCGCACGGTCGAGCGGAATTGGCGCGCCGCGTCGTCGAAGATGGCCACTCGATCGGCGAAGTCGCCGCCGCCTTCCACGTCTGCGTCAAGACCGCCCGCAAGTGGGCTGAGCGGTTCCGCCGATCTGGCGTGGAGGGACTGTCCGATGTTTCGTCGCGGCCCCATCGGCTGCGCACACCGACGCCACAAGCGGTGATCCTTGAGATCATCGCACTGCGACGCCAGCGCTTCACCGGAAAGCATATCGCCAAGGTCACAGGCGTCTCGACAGCGACCGTCAGCCGCGTTCTCCGGCGCGCCAAGTTGAGTGAGCCCGCCGAGCCGGTGAAGCGCTATGAGCGGCAAAGTCCCGGCGAACTGATTCACATCGACATCAAGAAACTCGGGCGCTTCGAGCGCGTGGGTCATCGGATCACCGGCGACCGCAGTGGCCAAAGCAACAGCCGGGGCGTCGGCTGGGAGTTCGTCCATGTCTGCATCGACGACGCCTCGCGCATCGCCTTCACCCAGATCAAGCCGGACGAAAAAGTTGTCAGCGCCGTTGAGTTCCTGAAGGCGGCGGTCGCTTATTACAAGAGCCTGGGCGTCAAAGTCGCCCGCGTCATGACCCACAACGGCTCCTGCTATAAATCCTTCCTCTTCGCCCGAGCCTGCAAGCGCCTCAGACTCAAGCACATCCGCACCAAGCCTACACGCCCAAGACCAACGGCAAGGCCGAGCGTTTCATCCAGACGATCTTGCGGGAATGGGCCTATGCGATGGCCTATCCGTCATCGGAACGGCGAGCAGCCGGGTTGCCTTACTGGATGCACAGATACAACTGGCATCGCCCACACGGCGGCATAAAATCAAACGCCAATCAGCCGCCTCGGTTTAACCCGGGACAACCTATTGAGGCTCCACAGCTAGAGCGCTTCGGTTAAATCAGAATTGATCACGCTCTAAATGTAATTGTTTGAGCATGTTCTTTTCCAAAAACCGCTTCGCACTTTTTGGGAACATGGCTTAGTGGATTAAATTTAGCGTTCAAGTCCCTTTAAGGATTACTGTCTGCTGCGCATGCAGGTCTGCGTCGTTTTCTTGGAAGCAGGAACCACGTCACCAATATTTCGCCAGCTTGAACTCGCCGCGCCTGATACCCGAAGGCGATTTAGGGGCGGTCTGCAAAGCGAAAAATGCGGCGAAAGGAATGATGCCGTCAAATCCGGTCACGATCAGCGAATTCGATTCCGTAATCGCCAGAATCAATGTCGAGGCGAGCGTAATTATGAAGAACTCCAACGCGCAGCGGTCGTCATAAGAGACGAATTGGAGCCATGTGAAACCGTTGCGCATGGCGGCGTAGTAGGGAACGGCAAAGGCCAGCGCGCCGAAAATCCCGAGGTCGAGCAGCAGCGTCCAGTAGCCGCTTTCGGGGCCGGGAATTGCCTGACCGACCCGTACCGCCACCGATTTGAGAAACTCCGGACCGCCGAGACTCATATAGCCGTGTCCGATCCAAGGCGATTCCCAGAACCAGATCGGCGCGAGCTCCCAAATTTCAGTTCGACCGGTCAAAGTCGCGTCGCGCGCGAGCAACCCCAGAAAATAGTCGATGGCGGGAAGCCCGAGCATCAAGGCGACTGTCGGCGCGACAATTCCGAGCCCGATAACGATCGGCAAAGAATATCGCTTAAGCAGGAAAAAGAAGAAGCTGGCCATGAGAAGGAAGCCGGCCAGCATCAGCGCCGTCACTGACTCTGAGAACAACAGACAGGCCCAGGCGCTGGTCCGCACGAGCCACCAATAAATCCTTGGCCCGCCGGCGATGCGCGCATGGGTGAGAGAAAAGATCGCACCGTAAGCCGCCCAGGGGCCAAGGCCGTTCTTATGAAGAAAAATTCCTCGCCAGCGGCCGGCATGGCTCACACCCGCGATCTCAAGGCCCGTGTGTCTTCCGATCGATGGAACGAGTACCGCCAAAAGCGCGCTCAAGACGCAGACCGCGGCGATGAGATGCAGCGCCAGCCGCACCGATCGCAGAACACCGAGTTGATGAATCGCGATAGGCATTGCGACGCAGAGCGGAATGAGCATCAATGCATTGCGCAACGTGTCTTTTTGTTCGACCGCCCATAGGCTCGACGCGGCGGCCATGAGCCAGAACGGCACGAACATCAGCGGGATCTTCGAAATGGCCCAGGTGAGACCGGCGGAGCTGACGACCGTCAAAAAGATTGCTACGCAAACGATGATTCGTAAGAAGGGAAGAACGGCGCCAATCGGATCGTTCTGCGCCGTGCCCGAATTAAGTTGATTGTAGAAGACGTCCCGCCCGAGGCCAGCGTAACTGATAAAGATCAAGAGATACAGGATGGACAAAATCACGCGTTCGCTCGACTCTTGGCTGACGACGCGCGAATCGAGCCCGAAATCCCGATAAACATTGGATGACCGCGGGCGCTGGCCGCCGCTAAAGCGTCCTCGGTTCGACAAAGCGGGAATGTCCGCCATAGATCCCGTCTCCAGAATGCGAGGCCGCTAGTTCAGCCGATATACCTGCGGCGGCGCCGCGTCGAAACGGTGCGCCGGCCTCAGGCCTCGCCCACATGACGATAGTTTGCTTTGTCAATGTCGGAACGCTTGACCTCGGCCGGAACGCCGACCACCAGCGAACGCGGCGGCACGTCCTTGAGCACCACCGCATTGGCGCCGACCACTGACCTTTCGCCGATCGTCACCGGGCCGATGATCCGCGCGCCCGAATGGACGATGACGCCGCGTTCGAGATGCGGTGCGCCGACGAGCGGCGTCCGGCCGCCGAGCACGACATGCACCCCAATTTCGCAGTCGTCATCAATCACCGAGGCGCCGTTGACGACGACGCCGAGGCCGCTGTGGTGGAAGAAAACATTCTTGCCGATCCGGGCGCGACCCGGCACCGAAGCTGCGAACAGCATGCGCGTTGCGATGTCGATGGCGCGCGACAACGGAGTGGCGCCGATCGCGTTGCATTTCGCCGAGAGCGCCACGAGATCGTTAAAAAGCGGCATGCGCGTTACGGGCTCCCTCTGAGACGATCCGGCACCCCCCCGCGGCCTGCGGTCGTCGCATCGCCTCACGAACTGCGCCGGCCTTTTGATGGCGCGCTGAATTTAGCTGGTGGACTTCCGAATCAAGGATTTTTCCGTCGCGCGTTCGGGGACTTGGGCGTCGCCGGTCGGCGCACCAGTCTCGACGATGTCAATCCTGTCTGAATTGATCAGTAGACAGGTCAGGCGGCCCGTGAGGTAGGCGCCGGTGTCGATGCCGATCCGGTTGGCGCGCAGGACCGGCGCTTCGCTAGGCGTATGTCCGTGCACGGCAATGACGCCGAAGGGCGCGGAGTGTGACAGGAACGGTTCGCGAATCCACAGCATGTCGCTCTTCACCTGCCGGTCCAACGAAACCCCGGGGCGTAGACCGGCGTGAACGAACAGGAAACCGCCCTTTTGATAGCTGAAGTGCAGATTCTTAAGAAACTGCAGATGTTCGGGCGGCAGCGCCGCAGCGAATTGCGCGCGCGCCGCCGATGGATTGCGTAAAGCGTCGTGCGGCGACAGCCCGTAAGATTTGAGCGTTGCGGCGCCACCATAACGCAGCCATTTGGGAAAAAAACTGTCGTGATCGAGCGCCGAAAGCAGCATCTCTTCGTGATTGCCCGCAAGACACACGACGACGCGATCCGACCGCGCGCGGCGAGCGATGAGATAATCAATCACAGCGCGCGAATCGCCGGCATGGTCAATAAAGTCTCCGAGATAGATTTCGATCAGCCGCCGGGCGGGATCGTCAGCGGCTCTGTCTAAGGTCGGCTGGAGCGTGCTCAACAGGTCGATGCGGCCGTGAATGTCGCCGACCGCCGCAATCTGCACGGTTGGATCGGAAAATTTGTAGCGTTGGATGTCGAGCACGGGCGGAGAAGACGCCTCCGCTCGCGGGGCCGAGGCTTCGAACCGCGTGACGTCGCGCTTGGGCTGGTCGCGGGATAAATGTCGTAGAAGATTATGAAAAGTGCTCATTTCAATCTCTTCGATCAGCTTTTCTGGGCCACTCGGCGAAAGACCTAAAACATCCATCCTCCGACCATTCCGGATCATGCCGATCCGGCGAGCGATATGCGAAAAGTGCCGCGCCGCGACGTCAAAGTCAAATAAGCCTGAGACGACTGCATGACGTTATTAAAACATTCGTTTTGGCGAATTTCGATATCCGCCTCATATTCTGTATGGCAGCGCTTCCTCGCCGAGATGTTGGCGCCGCTCTTGTTTATTTCGTTTTTCCTTGCGCGGGCGCATGATTCAGCAGCATGGGGAATTTCATGACCCAACGGTTCAGGTTGGATTGATCGACCTCGACACCGCGCTGTTCAAGCGTTTTCCGAGCTGCAATAGCTGATCGGATAGGCGGCGCCCACCCTCCATATCCCACAGGATTACCTCGCTATAGTCGCGCCGCTCTTCCTGGAAGACCTCCAGCCGTGTTTTTTAGCGCATTCCAGATGCGTGTGCCCCTTGGCGTAGGCGACGTATTTATCGAAAGGGAATATGATCGCCGCTTTCTGCAAATGTGCTCGCGGCATCTCGTCGATCTTGTAGCCTGCAGGCCGGCGTTCGGCTTCCGACGAAAATCATCTCGACCGCCGTATTCATAATCAGGCGGTCAATTCTTGGGAAGATCCTGCGCGGCGTGAGAGCTTTTCAATATGGAGGGGCGATGCTGATCGTCGGCTCGCAACCCGCATGCGTTGATGTCCAAAACGTAAGAGCGCAAACTCGACGAACCCGTCGATTATTACGCTGGGATCGCGTGCGGCCCCAAATAACCGGTGGGACGCAGATCCAAGGTTACCATAGCAACCCGAACTGTCTCGAAAACTGCAAAAACGCGTTGATACGGCATTGACTACATCGACGCTGGAGCTATGGCTCGATCTTGAAATTATCCTGAATTGGGCTTCAGTTGCCGCTCTCCCCACGCCAGGGGGCGGAAGTCGGGCCTGGCCCACTTGGCGAACAAATCGGAGTAGGCACTGACCATCGCGCGCTGGTCGAACAGCGCTTCAATCCGCGCGCGGGCCGCATTCCCGGCAGCCTCACGCCCGTCTGCATTGTGATATAATTGGAGCGCTTCCGTCAAAGCCGCGGTGTCGCCGACCGGGAAGATGCGCCCGGACGCATCATGGAGTATTTCCAAGGCGCCACCGACGCCGCTCATCACCATCGGCAGTCCCATAGCCATCACTTCCAGCGAAGCGAGCGACAAGGTTTCCGTCTCAACGCTGCAATTGACGCCGACGTCGCTTGCGGCCAGCAGCGGCCGCACGTCGGTCGTAGCGCCCGGCATCGCGATGAAGTCGCTCAAGCCGAGACCGGCGACGCAGGCCTCGATTTTGGCGCGCATCGGCCCGTCGCCGATCAACAACGCCTTGGCCGGCAATCCGCGTCGCCGCAGAGCGCCAATCGCCTCGATCAATTGCGTTTGGTTCTTCTCGGGACGGAACATTGCGCAGTGGCCGACGACATAATCTTCCGGCTCGAATTTCAATTCGGCGCGCGCCGACGCACGCAGTCCGCCGCGGACGGCGGGGGAGTAGCGCTCGGTGTCGACGCCATTTGCAATGATGCTTGAGTGACGATTACACATGCCGCGCCTGCGCCAGCATTCATATTGATTGCGCGAGATGAAGATCATCGCATCGACCAGATTGAAAAGAAGGATATGCGGGGCGAGCAGCAATTTTTCACGCCAATTTCGCGGAGAAGTCGAGTGCTGAAGGCCGATGACGGGAATTTTGCGCTCGAGGTCGAGACGGGCAAAGTAGGCGCCGAGCAAGGGGCGCTCGTTCACGCCGACAACGAGGTCGTGCGGTTCACGGCGGAGCAGATTCGCAAGGTCGGCGATGCGGCGGCGCAGTCCATCGTCCCGCAAGGGGGCGATCAGTTCGCTGCCGTCGATTCGGTTGATCGGTCCCGGCTTCATCGCGAAGACGCTGGTGTCGAAGCCAAGCGCGTTCAGGTCGCGCGAAAGATTGAATGTATGTTGCTCCGCGCCGCCAAATAGCGGCGTATTGATCGTGAAGAGAATACGCGGTTTCCCTGTTGTCGGCTGAAACTCCCGAGCAAAACGCATGGCGACGTCCAATTCCCTCAATAGCTATTACCGCTCAACTTGACCACGGCAAGAGACACGCTTGGCGCTTGTCGGAAGCCAGCGCCGAAACATTTTTTGTAGCACCATGTCGCCGCCTGCGTTTCACGAGAGGATTGCTTGAACCGACTATGCCAGAGTGACGCTTGACCAACCGGACGAATGTCCGGAATCGTTATGGGCTTTCTTCGGCGCTTTCTGAGGGATTGACGTAATAATTGCCATAGTTCGGGCCGCGGTAGGATTCCATGCGCTTCAGCATGGTTTCGTCGGCGTTGTTCAGCACGACGCCGATCGTACGGTCGCGCACGTGGTCGGCATCGATCAAAGCGTCGCGCACGGCATCGCGCGTCGTCATGTCCCATGCGATAACGAAGACGAAGTGATCGACAAGATGGGCTGCCGCCTTGACGTCGACGACTGGCAGCAGGGGCGGCATGTCAAGTAGGATGATGTCATAGTGCCGCCGCGCCTCGTCGAGCAGGTTCGCCATGGCCTGCGATGTCAGCAGCGTGGTGCAATTGGGCTCGGGATTGCGCACGCCGGCGGGCAGAAACTCCATACCCGAAATCGAGTCGCGCCGAAGCAGGCGCTCGTAAGCGACGTGGTCGCGCAGGACTGCAATCAAGCCATCGCCCGCGGCAGGGCAAAGGGTTCGCGTTAGCGACGGATTGTGGAGGTCGGCGTCGATCAGCAGCGTCCTGAGGCCCATCCTGGCGCAAAGCAGACCCAGATTGGCGGCGACGGTCGATTTGCCTTCCTTCGGCAGGGCCGACGTAATCGCTATGACCTCGGTCTCCTGGACTTGCCGGCACAGATCGATGGACACCTTGACGTTGCGCAAAGTCTCGGTGAAGCGCGAGAAGGGCGCGACCACCGATTGGCGTGCGACGATGTTGCCCGCGCCAAGAACTGTCTCGCCCCCGCGGGCTTTTGGCGACGCGATCGGCGCCCTGGCGATGATTTTCGGCAGAGTGCCCAGATATTCGAGTCCCGTATAGTTGCGCACGTCCTCCGGAGAACGGAAGCAATTGTTGAAGGTCTCTCGCAGCAGCACGAAGACGAAGCCCAAAATGGCGCCGACCACGGTCGCGCTTCCAAGAACAAGCCCGGGTTTCGGCCAGGACGGTCCTTGCGGGACGGCCGCCGGCGTTATAACGCGCGCGGAGTGGATCGGGAGCGTCTGTTCCTGTGTGGACTGGCTGAGTTTCTGCAGGAGAAGATCATACATGTTGCGGTTGGCTTGCGCCGCGCTTTCGAGATTGCGCAGTTCGACCTGCCATTGGCTGGCGTTTGCCGACTGGGCGATGAGCGCGTTCAAACTTTCGCGCAACGAAATTTCGCGCGCGCTTGCGATCATATAGTCGTTCTTGGCCGCCTCGGCGATACGCCGCATTTCCAGGTCGATCGACTCGGCGATCGCCGACATCTCCTCGGCGAGTTTAACCACGGCCATGTGTCGCAAGCCGTAACGTCGCGCCAGCTCCGCCTTATGGTTGGCGAGGTCGAGATATTGCGCCCGCAGCCTGGTGATGACTTCGCTGCGCAATGCTTCGCCAACATTGGCCTCGACGACGTTACCCGCCTTGGCGATTTCGGCGATGCGTTCGTACCGCGCCTTGGCCTCGGCCGTCGTGGCGCGCGTGTTGACCAATTGTGAGTTAAGGTCGGAGAGTTGTTGATCGCTGATGAGGCCGCGGGAGGTGTCGATAATGTTGTGCTCCGCTTTGTAACGCTGCACCGCAAGATCGGCTTCCGCGACGCGACTGCGCAATTCGACAATCTGATCCTCAAGCCACCGCGCGGCGCCCTTCGATTCGCCGTTGCGCGCGTTGCTCTCTTCCGCGATGAAGGCGCCGGCGAGGCCATTGGCGATCTTCGCCGCCAGAAACGGATTGCGGTTGCGATAATCAATCTGAATTACATAGCTGGCCCCCACGCGCTTCGCCTTGACGTCGCCCGATAGCAAATCGACGGCGGCGCGTTCGCGTTCAGCTTCGTCGCCCGCGCCGGACGGCCTCGACCTGAAGAAGTCGACGACCCCCTTGATGGCGCGAGAGATGAAGCCCGTATTCTGATACATGAATTCTTGGTCGGAGGTCAGGGCCAGCTTGCGAACCGTGGTCAGCATCACGGTCTCGGATTTGGCGACTTCGACTTGGCTCTCGATCAGGGCGGGATCGGGTTGCCGCCCGGCCGTTCCGCCTTCATCCTTGCTGATGATCGAGTTCTTATTGTCGTCAACGAGAACGAGCGCCGTTCCGTCATAGCGGTTCGGCGCCAGCATCAGATAAGCGACAGCCAGAAGGAGCGCCGCGCCGACAGTGACAACGATTGATGTCCAGCGTCGCTTCACGATCCTGATCAAGCTCAGGAGATCGAGTTGCGGCATATAGTTGACTTGAGATTGCGTCGTTGAAGAGACGCGCAGGCGAGAGTTGTCCAGCGTTAGCATCACAAGCACCAAATGTTTAAGTTACTTTCAGTATAACAGGCGTAAAGGCCGGTATCGCCGACATGTGTTAGCGATGGACTTTATAGGTTCCGGGAACGGGCAGCGGCTTCCAAGGATCAAATGTCGCCTCCTTCGGACTGTCGTCAATACTAAGGCGTCTGCGTTTCTTATAGTCACCCGCTCCATCCGCTGTTCGCGCCGCCGCCTGGCGTTCGTCGCGGAGCGTGTTGGAAAATCCCTCCAACAAGAATTGGTCATTCGCCGCACGCGCAAAGTCGAAAATCTTCCGCGCCAGTTCGTCCTTCTTTCCCTGACATTCCAGCGCGGCGAGAGCTAATCCGGCGCCTATCTCCCTTTTGTCGGCGGGGGAGGCCTCCGCGAGAGCGTTCTTCAGCATCTGGAAGGCGCCGCGCCCGTATACGGCGTAAGCCTCGGCTTCAGATCTCAGTACACTCGCCCGTTGGAGGCCGTCGGGTAAAATGAAGACAGACGGCTCGGCGCCGAAGGCATTTCCTTTCTGCACATTGCAGTCAGCGGCGGCAACGGTTGCGAATGCGATCGTCGCTAGCGCGGCAACAGATAATTGCGGAGGGAGCCTGCCGCGAAGAAAGCTAAACGGTTGCAGTGCGACCTCCTAAGTGGGTTTGCTTTCGGCTCAAATTTTGCGACGGATCGCGGGTATGACTTTCATGGACTCGGCCTTAGCGCTCGACACCTCAACGTTGGCCTCCCGATCTGCGTGAGTTGAGCTCGAGCGTTCTGTGAACTTACACCTCAAAGTTCGTCTCCGGGTCGGGAATTTCGGTTATAATGCTGCCCGATCGGGTCAGTTGCTGATTTGATACAGTGAAAACACGTAGTTCTCGGATTGGCGCCAAATTTCTAATTTTCGCAGCATGGTGTCGACACACGGAACCTAGACCTCGGCGGGGAGCTTGTCGAGAACGGCTTCAACGCTCGTCGCGCTTCCGTGGAGCTACGCGGTCGATGCTCCATTTGGTGCAGGATCATCGGCGGTAAAGTGACTGATGGCCTTGTCGGGCTTGACGTTGCCGAAGAGCGTATCGATTTGGATGAGCGTTGGCCTTCCGGCCTTTTGAGGGGAAACGGCTGGCAGGATTCTTTCGAGGTACGACCGATGCGTCTTGCTGCGCAAAATACCTTTTGGTGCTCGGCGGCCGTGCGCTCAATTGATCCTTCGACTTGAAAAATCGGAAAGAAGGGAGGGTTCTATCCGACGGCCAACCATGGCGTTTCGAAGCCGACTATTTCGATCGTCATGCTCCATTTTTGTTCAAACAGTTTCGGCGCGTTGAAGCGTTGCGCTTTTTCACCGCCAGCGCTGTCCGCCTCCCGCTTCATGGGCGTGCTCACACCTCTTGTCGAAAAGGCTAAACGGGTGCACTCTTAGACACGAGAGGTTATCTGCCACACTTCCGCCGAAACAAACCATATCAATGCGCACGCCTTTCATTGCGATCGAGGGAAGATTGGGAAGCGCGCCAAAAACGACTTGGTGTTTGATCTGGGTTTTCATAGGGTGAGGTGCGTATGTTTAATTATTCCAAAAACATTGATCGCTCGTCCATATTCAACAGATGTGGCAGAGATCAAATTGTCGAAAATTATAAAAAAAACTACGGTCCAGATATTCCAGTCGGGTTCGATAAAATTGAATATCACGCGAAACTTGAAGGAGAGTTGACTGATATCATATTGAATAGCGATCGGGAATCAAGGCCGGCTATTGTTGCCGAATGTTACTCAAAACTCTACAGGGAATTGTATTGGCTTGCTGGAACCGGCAGCGATTCTGGGGCTGAGCAATGGTTGTCACTTCTTTTCAACGGCGCGCAAGTCTATGAAGTGGGAAGCGGTGCGGGATATCTCAGCGAATATCTTAATGCTCATGGGGTGGATTGCGTCCGCACTGACATTTCCAATGAGCGGACTGCGGTCAGGCGCGAAAGCGGCGGTAATCCGATCCAATCAACCGATGGGGTTAGGCTTTCCGAATATCTCGGCGGTGAAACCTTTGACTTTGTCATCTCTGATCAGGTTGTCGAACATATCCATCCAGAAGATCTGGAAACTCACTTCCGGGAAGCCCTGAAAATCCTCGTGCCGGGAGGAAGTTATATATTCCGCGCCCCTCATGCCCTGTTCGGGCCGCACGATCTCAGTAAAATCTTTGGCGAGCCAACAGCCGTGTTCATGCATCTTCACGAATTTTGCTGGAAGGATGTGGCGCTGATTGTCCAGCATTGCGGTTATCGTCGCGCCAAGGCAATATTCAGGCTCCCGAAGTTAAATTTCGTATTTTCATCCAGTCTCTATTTTCTTTACCTTTTATGGATGGAAAACAAGATCGAGCAGCATCCCAATCTCAAGCGATTTGCAAAATTTTTCCATTTCCCTTCTCAGGTCTGGGTCAAATTGGAGGCTTGACGTCGCTGCTAGACACGCAGCCTCCACGAACTTCTTCTTCCAGTGGGCGAAGGCAGCTCCGTTCAATGAGACACAGCTTTTAAAACCGCAGATCGTGTTTGTGCGGACATGTCGACACTCAGACGCAAACTTGTGACTAATTCGAATTGGGGCTGCGCCGCTATCGCTAACGGGGTCATTCCGCCTGGAGTGATCAGGCGTCTTCACGCGCTTGGCCTCGGATGACGTCCATACCGCCTGTACTTCGACTTCCAATTGTAAAGCGTCGCTTCCGAAATCGTGCTTGCGGGCGAGGTCGACGGTCTTGGCGCCCGCATCATGCTCCTTCAGCACGGCGATAATCCGTTCTTCTGTAAATCTTGCAAGCCTCATAGGACCGTCCTTCGAATGGCCGGACTCTAATCCTTCCTGCAGGAACTTGGCAGTGGCAGGTCACATAGGCAAGCCGCTTTTTCTCTGAGGCCATCGGGCTGCTTTACTCCCTGTCGCCAGCTTGCGCTTGCGACCAGGCCTTAAAGCTTTCGGCGTATGACGTCCTGAAGCATCTCGCGATCGACCGACAAATCCGCCACGATCTTTTTCAGCTTCGCGTTTTCATCCTCAAGCTGCTTTAAGCGCCGCATCTCCGGCGGCTGCATGCTCGTATTTTTTCTTGCAATTGAAATAGGTCGCCTGGCTGATTCCGGCCTTCCGACAAATGCCGGCCACCGGAACGCCGTCTGCTTCTTGCTTTAGAATGAACGCCTTCTGCGCGTCCGAAAACTTCGACGCTTTGATCGCTTTCCGCTGCTCCCAGCCCAGGGATTACCGGCCGGAAGACTTTACCCAAAAACGACCCAGTTTGTCGGAAGCAGTTCACGGAAAATTTATGGCTCGATAAAAAATGACGGTATCGGGCGCTTCGCAGCGATTAATTCTAGCATAAGTTCGGATGCCTTCAGAGCCTCGCCGATCGTTACGTCCATGTCGAGATAACGGTAAGTTCCAAGACGACCGACGAAGCTTACTCCGGAGGTGTCGCGTGCAAGTTGTATATATTTCATCAACATCGCCTGTTCGTCGGTCTGCCGGATTGGGTAATAGGGAATGTCGCTCGGGCCGCAGGCATGACTGTACTCACGGTAGCAGATGGTGCCTTCCAACCGATCCTTTTCCCACGGCGAGAAATGCTTGTGCTCGGTGACACGTGTGAAAGGGACCTTCTCGTCACAATAGTTTAGCACCGCAGTTCCCTGGTGATCGCCCAGTTCTCGGAACGTCTCGAAGTGTAGCGTCCGATAGCCAAGCCGTCCGACTTTGAAATCGAAGAAACGATCGATCGGCCCGCTGTAGACCACGTGCGCGAATGTCTCATTGAGATCCTCGAAGCGGGTCCGTAGACGTAACTCCAGGTTCGGCGTCGTCAAGATCGCCTCGACCAGCTTGGTATAACCCTCCTTCGGCATGGCTTGATAAGGATGGGCGAAATAGCTGTCATTATAATCGAAGCGCAAGGGTAGGCGCTTTAAAATCGATGCAGGCAGCTGCCTGGGGTCTAAACCCCATTGCTTACGGGTGTAGCCGCGGAAGAAGGCGTGATAGAGTTCCTCGCCTATCATGCTCAATGCCTGTTCTTCGAAATTGCGCGGTTCCACGATATCATGCGCCTTGGCGGCGACAAATGCCTTTGCTGCTGCCGGGCCCATGGTTTTGCCGAAAAACTGGTTGATGGTAAGTAGGTTCACCGGCAGGGAGTAGACCGCGCCTTCGGCGAGAGCGAGAACACGATGAGCGTAGGGCATCATAGTTGCGAAGCGCTGCACATAGGCCCAGACGCTCTCGTCCGCGGTATGGAAGATGTGCGGGCCGTATATGTGAGTCATGACTCCAGTCTCAGCATCTCGCTCGGAGTAGCAATTTCCGCCGATCTGATTGCGTTCGTCCACGACGAGAACCTTGTGCCCCGCGTCGGCCAACGCACGACCGATGACTGCACCGCTGAAGCCGGCGCCCACTATTGCATATCGCATTGATTTCGATCCATTCGATGAGGCCCTACGTATCTTGGAACGACGACCGCCGAGCTTTTGAGAGCGAATCCTAATTTCGTTGCCGTGCCGTCAAGTATCTCTTGGGACGAGGTGAAGACGCAAAGATATTTTTGCGTCTTCAGATTGCGATGCGAACGACGGAATCTTAGTCCCCTCATCTCATCACATTGTCGGTTTGGATGCGAGCCTTGCCAAGGCGAAAGCCCTGAACTCGATCCGATGCATCGGAAATCTCATGTGAATGTCGACGCCGTGGCGAAAAGCTCGCGGTTTTGGCGGAGGCGAGCGATCTCGAAGCGAACGTTTCTGCTGCGGCGCGCCGTCACGATTTATTGCTAGCCAGCTGTATAAGTGGCGCCGACTAGCTAAACTCGGCGTGATCGCCATTCCAGTGATCTGTCGCTTGAAGCACTCTAAGCGCGGACGTCAAGCGTTGATTTCGCGACCTGCGCATTCGCGCCGGGCTCAAGGTTTTCTCCGCGGTCGGCATGACAAGGCGCCGTAACGTGAGTGAAGCCTGAGCAGCCCTTGAATGTGAAGGTGCGGATGCCGCCCCGCCTGAATAACGGGCAAGGCCGCGTGATAGAAGTGTCCCACTTCAGTCGAACCAGCTGCGATGGATCATTAAACCTTGACCGGGGAAAATCGGAAACGTAGCCCAATCCGGATTTTTGATTAGGAACTCCTTAACCGCTTTCATCACGCCATCAGCATCACGGAGATAATCGTCAAAAACAACGATTGATCGATCGGTAAACCTCGGCAGCAAGTAAGTTAGCGCGTCTGCCGTAGAACGGTAGAGATCAAGATCGATATGCGCAAATGAGATATTACCTATGTCTACGAAACTGGCGCTTTCCGGAAAATAGCCTTTTACCCAGCGTACGTCCCTTGCCTTGCCATTCCAAGGCTTTACAACTTGTTCAAAACTCGTGTCGTCGAATTGTTCCTTTGTAAACGCACGATCTAGAGTTGGATCCAAAGGGAGGTCGCCGAATCCCCGGAATGTGTCGCACACGAATATGGTTCGCGAAGGACTGCTATTGGAAAGATGAAGCGCACCGCCTCCTTTGAAGGAGCCGATCTCTATGATTGAACCAGAAGGATTGCTCATGCGACAGAGCTGCCATAAATTTGCCAGCCGGGCAGTGTCAAGCACTGTCAGCTTCTGGACCTCTTCGATCGAGGCTTGAAAAGTAGGATCCTCGAGGACCTCAATATGTGAAATGTCGAGAGGTTTTTTGATTAGTTTGTTACGCCTTACAGCTACATCGTCATACCTCACTAGATCATACCCGAAATGACGGAATGCCGATCGGAAAAGATGAACTGGTTTCATTACAGGCCTTTCACGATTACCAATAAAACTGGGACTTACTCGAATGGCAAGAGCCAAGCTAATTGATAAGGCAATAAGCCTTACCTTTTCTGAAACGAGTGTTGGTGATCCGTTGACTTGCCACCGAACTTTCATCCAGTAGCGATTTGAGCCTCGGCAGGTTTTGCTCTGCTCCCGAAGTTTGGACCGGCCGAAGCTAGAGTTTTCGGGCCTTTGCTCTGCTCCCGAAGTTTGGACCGGCCGAAGCTAGAGTTTTCGGGCCTTTTTCACGATGACGGGCTGGGTGCGCCATCGGGAAGTTGCAACGTGATCGGGGGCTTGTTTCCGATTGCCCCGTGCGGGCGCTCCTCGTTGTAGTACTTGCGCCAATCCTCCAATTTCGTTCGCGCGTCGTCAAGCGACAGGAACCAGTGCGCGTTCAGGCATTCTGCCCGGAAACGCCCGTTGAACGCTTCGATGAACGCATTGTCTGTCGGCTTGCCGGGCCGAGAAAAATCCAGTGTGACGCCCTTGGCGTAGGCCCAAAGGTCAAGGTCGCGCGAGACGAACTCCGAGCCCTGATCGACACGGATCGTCTTTGGATAGCCGACTCGGGCGCAGGCGCGCTCCAGAGATTGCACGACGTCTTCCGCTCGATAGCTGAAGCGCGGATCGACGATTGGAGAGAAGCGCGAGAACGTGTCCACGACCGTGAGCACCCGAATTTTTCGGCCGGTCGCCAACTGATCGTCGACGAAGTCCATCGCCCAAGTCTCGTTCGGTTCGGTCGCCGGCTTCCGGTCGTCGCGCAGTTTTGCTTTGACTCGCCGTTTCGGCGTCTTGTTACGCAATTGAAGGCCAAGCTCATTGTAAATCCTGTAGGCTTTCTTGATGTTGATGTTCCAGCCGTCGCGACGCAGCAGCACATGCACGCGCCGATAGCCGTAGCGCACGCGCGTCGCGCAAATCTCCTTGATCCGGGCTTCGACGCCGGCCTGATCGGGGCGACGGGATTTGTAGTGGTAAGTGGACGCGTCGAATTCGAGAACCCGGCACGCGCGCCGGATCGAAACGTCCCACTCCTTGCAAATCCCTGCCGCCAGCTTGCGCTTGCGACCAGGACGCGCGGCTCTCCATCTTGGCCAACGGCTCGCCGGAAGGCCGGATACGTTTTTGCAGACAGTTTTGGCCAAACAAAAAGCCGCTTGCCGACGGGGCGGGGCATACGTTTACCCCCGCTCGCCGAGCGATGCGCTTTCACCGCCGAGGAGTCCATAAGGGCTTCCACGGGTGGCCCGTCGGCTTGCGCGAGTGCGTGGAAAAGGTCCATACAGACGCCCTTCGCGCCCCCGCGGACATAGCGATTGTAGAGAGTTTTCTTCGGCCCGTATTCCCGCGGCGCGTCGATCCAGCGACCGTCGGATTTGAGCACCTGAACGATGCCGCTGATCACTCGCCGGTCGTCGACCCTTGCCTTGCCGCGCGTGTCGGTGGGAAGATGCGGCGCGATATTCGAAAACTGTGCGTCCGTCAGCCAGAACTGATCCAGAATCATCGGCGTTTCCTTTCGGAAACCGTGAATCACAACCAGATCAACGAGCCAAGCGATTTAAGAATCCGGGCCGTAGTTCTTCCGTAAACCGCGATCGCTTTATTGGTCCGTCCTTCGAATGGCCGGACTCTAATCCCAATTGAAGCAGCTTTGCATTAGCAGGTCCGTGCCTCGCGCTTCAACTCTCCATACATTACACTTAAAAGAAGACTAATTTTTCAAGGTGCACGTCAATTGCTACTCAGCATTTTCCGCAACTCGAGGCGTATCTATAAAAAACAGTGTTTTGAGAGAGATTTTCTGTGCAACTATAAGGGCGAAAGCAACGGTGACGAAGCACTCGATAAGAAGGAAGGAAGTGGCTGCTCCAGCAAGACCGAAGGAGCGTGCAAAGCTATAAGTCAAAATCAAGCCCAATCCTCCGGCTGAGGCAAGAACCAAATTTAGCTCTCTCTCCATGCCGCTTGGTAGCATGGTCTGGACGCCAAGTATGTTGGACATAGCAATAATTAAAGGTGTAGCGGCCATTATTTGTAATACAAGCGCTGATTGAGAAAACTGTGCTCCGCCAAGAAAGTTCATGATCCATGGCGCGCCGAAAAACAATCCAATTGACATTCCAGCTGCAGTGAGAATTATGGTGCGAAAAAACATGCATTTAATCCAGCGCTCCTCTGCGCTCGAAACAAAACCGGCCGTGCGACATAAGAATGGATAAAGCGCCGTCGAGATGGGTGTATAGATTCCCATAACGGCCGCTCTGACGCGCTCCGCCAAAGCGAAGGAGCCGGCGGCATCCGGACCAAGGGCTAGGCGGACGATTATCACTGTAGTTGTTGTATATATATTTATACTTAAAGTGGATACAAAAAGTCCGGCGCCAGATGCAATAGCCTTGCTTATCTCGGCCCGGCTGCACAGAACTAGGTGAATGCCTTCCCGACGCAGTGAATCGATCATAAGCAGAAGTAATACAAACGCCGAGACAGTGTTGATGCCCACGTACACCATCGCGTCCTCTCGATCCCTTACGAATATCACAATCAGTACCGTCGCCAGGATCCTCATAATTGCCTGTCGCCGAGCGCCCAAATCAACGCGTTCCATACCAAGAAATACCCAATCAGGAGAGATGGAAGTAATCATAGCCTGGATCAGGAGCAATGCGCCGATTGATAGGCTCTCGTGCAAGATCGGCAATAGATTGGCAGCGATTATGTAGCCTATGGCGCAAACGACGCAAAGAACGCATTGACCGTAAAATACTGCAGAAAAGACGCTCGATATTAGAACGTGATCTCCGTGTGCTTGTGCAACTCGACGCGGACCAATTATGCTAAAGCCAAAGGTAACGATCAAGCCCGCATAAGCAGTGTATGCTTGAATAACAGCGAGCTCTCCATAAAGCTCGACTCCGAACGCTCTGGTGACAATTGGCAAAGTTATAAGCGGTAACGCATAGCTTAAAAGCTGAAGTGCACCCAGCCATGCAGCGTTTTTTGCAAGCTTTTTTAAAGCCACGGATATTCCCCCTCGACCTGATTTTTGTCATCGCTGCTACGGTTGCTTCAGGCATCGCAGTAATCAGGAGCATTCATACATTTGGATTAATAGGGTCAATAGTATTTAGTGGGCTTGGTCTTATTAGAGTATTGTATAGCTCCCATAGAACAGAGCGGATGAACAAAGTCCTTCTAACTGGTTGGCCGCCAAGCTTCACACCCCTTGGGCGGGAGACCCATCCTACTGCCGCAACGACGCTTGAGATGGCTCTCCCTTCCAAACTAATTCCAGTTCGCAGTAGTCCTCCCAAAGTCATTGTCGTTGTATTAAATTCGCCATAAGTTTCTAAGAAGTGTCTCTGCTCCTCTTCGGGGCTTGTCATCCCTTCTGTCGACATCATTTTCTTCAGGGCGCCGCCAACAGGCCGAGTGTGCGTTACTTGAACGCTGTCTATAATAGCAACAGACTTGCTTGGATTAGAAGTGAAACGATGCCACATAAAGTCTAGCCCCCAACCACTACGCAAGTGTTCAAACAAAGGAAGCACTTTTTTCAAGAGCTTCTGTGACAAAACGGGGACCATGACTTCAACAAAATTAACATGTCTATAAGCGAAAGCTGGATTATTCAATGTAATTATATGGGATAGAAAGCTGTGTTTACTTAGACTTGGCTGAGCTAACTCAAGCTGATGCGTTGAAACAAATTCAAATATTCTGTTTATATCGTCAGAAGTCGCCATAATATCATCATCGGGCAGCCAAATAAAATCATAGCTGTCTAGCAACGAAGGATTGTCAGCAAAAAACGAGTAAATCCCGTCCCATTTTCCACCTTTATATCTGTGTACCGCAATCGCTTCTGGAAATATGCTTTCGTTTACGCTACCAAAATAACTGATAGCTAAATCCCAAGATTTATTCGGTGAGAGCCACGCCGGGTGGAGAGAGTTATCACCACACCGAAGCACAACCAGATTACGCGCATTTCCCATCCGGAGCTTCCTTTTATCTGTCGCCCGACGTTAAGCCCAATCCATCAGAGGGATGACTGCGACTGACCCGTATCGCCTATGGCTCGCGTTGACCTCTTTCGTAGCAGGCTTGCGACGACCAACGTCGTCGGAGCGCTCGCGTCAATTCTCACCCGCGTGTCACCAGGCTCCACCGTGATCGTCCCCAGTTCACGATCATGCGCAATCGCGGGGGATCGCGCACGACTACCGGCGTGAAGCCACTTTCGAGCGCCGCTCCGCGCTCCTCTCGCAGCCATTTGTGAATCAGGCTCGTGCAAATATCCCATCGACTTCCAACTTCGGCGACAACGGCGCCCGGCGCGTTCACTGCCGCCTATTTTGCGCTTGCGCTCGTCAGCACTCCATCGGCGACGACATTCGGCGCCCATTATCAATGTCACCTTCGACATGCCACACGGCTATCCACGCTCATAAGGACGATTTAGCCACGCGGCATCTGCAGGTCGGTCACCGTTACCGTCTATTAACAGGCTTCCGTCCTAAAGGATCTGTTGATGCGGTATCAGATAGCGCGACGCGTAAACGGCGCGTCGCGCAATAATACACTGTTAATCATGCAACTTGAGCAGTTAGTTGCTGCGCGGGCTCGGCTATATTTTCCAGATACCATCTATAGGAATCTGCAATGCCTTCCTCAAGAGTCACTCTGGGCGTCCAGCCCATCGCAGCAATTCGAACTCGAGTCCATCAATTTTCTTGGTGTTCCGTCGGGCTTCGATGAGTTCGAAAACGAGTCTGCCCGTAAAGCCGACAGCTCTCTGCACAGTTTCCGCCAAGCTCTTGATGGAGATTTCGCCGCCGGACCCGCAATTGATGTGCTCATGTCCATCGTAATTGTCCAGGCAAAATATTGCGCCTCTTGCCAAATCGTCGACGTGGAGAAACTCCCTTAGTGGGCTACCGGTGCCCCAGATGACAACTTCGCCCTTGCCGCCGGCCTTAGCTTCGTGAAACTTGCGTATAAGCGCGGGAAGAACATGGCTGGTTGTGAGATCGTAATTATCATGTGGGCCATAAAGATTGCATGGCATCACGGAGATGTATCTACGTGAATATTGACGCCGATAGGCTTGGCATAATTTTATGCCAGCAATTTTGGCCACCGCGTACCATTCGTTGGTTGGTTCCAGCGGGCCGGTTAATAGCGCTTCCTCCTTGATAGGCTGCGGGGCGAACTTTGGATAGATGCAGGATGAACCCAGAAAGACGAGCCGATCCACTCCACTTGCGTGGGCCGAATGAATGACATTCGTAGCGATCGCAAGATTGTCGTATATGAAATCTGCCGGCAGGGAATCGTTTGCGAGAATTCCCCCCACTTTTGCTGCGGCGAACATGATGGCGTCGGGTCGGTTTTGGCGCAGCCATACCTCGACAGCAATTTGGTTGCGCAAATCGACGACGTTGCGGTCCGCGGTGATTACATTGTCGCCTCTGGCAATGAGCTGACGACAAATTGCGGAGCCGACCATTCCCCTGTGTCCTGCAACCCATATTCGCTTGGCGACCATGATAACCTCCATAGATAAACTCGTTGGAGCGCAACGCGCTCGTCTAGTGAATGTCTTGGCAGTTGCGCGCTTACGCCTGGACCTGAAGGTCGGAGCGCTTTGAGGAAATTGAAGATAAGTCGGGCGAAGTTAGCGGACTCTTCACTGCCTTTCTTGCCGCCCAATATTTTCTTTGATTAAGAAAATAATCGGATAGGCCGCCGCGACTATAAAGCGCCTGCCTTACAAGATTCACCTGCGTATAGACGGGGAGAATATCTGTGCAGGCCCCAGAATTCTGGAGTATTCGAAAGGCGCTTTGGGCTTGTTCCCATCGCGTGCTTTCCCACTTTACTGCGAAGATTATTTTTTCCGCCAAGGGCGCCAAGAGTCGCGCGTCACAAACGCCCAGCAGAGGAGGACAATCGAGGAAGATATAGTCATATTTGCTACGTAATTCATTCAGCGCATTTGTCCATTCCTCGCTTGACAACAGCTGGAACAGATCGCCGGAACGACCAAGTGGAAGATAGTCGTTGTTTATGTGCGACTGTCGCTCGATCGCTCCGAGGAAAAAGGATTGCGGCGGAATCGGCGCCTGTCGTTCATCTTGGGACTTCGTACGGACCGTTGTCCCGCGTTGTTCAAAATCGATAACCAGGGTTTTGAATCCGACCGTCGATAGGAATGCGCCCAGACTTGCGCTAAGCGTGGTTTTCCCTTCTTCCGGCAAGCTCGAGGCGACCATCACGATTT
The DNA here is from genome assembly GCA_963697595.1 of uncultured Alphaproteobacteria bacterium. Lineage (GTDB taxonomy): Bacteria > Pseudomonadota > Alphaproteobacteria > Rhizobiales > Beijerinckiaceae > Methylocystis. The sequence continues at coordinate 665,294 of CAVOON010000003.1, forward strand.
TTGACGATCGGCATTCCTGGTCAACCGAAATTTCTGGTTGAAGCGACGTGGCAAGAAAGCGAATGGACTGAGCGTAGGATGAAGTCGGTGGTCCGAGCGGATCCTTGTCTCGCCGTCCCGAACCGAACCAGTTTCGTGGCAGCGATGGCGTGAGCGCAGCGCAAGGAACTCCGAGGCAGTTGAAGATGTCCTTTTCGCTGCGCAATCGCCGATCGAATTTCTCAAGCCAACTGAGCAACCAAGTTCCTGCAACGAGAAGGGCGACAAAAACTGGAGCTGCGAGAACGATTGGATTCAAAGAGGTCGGCTTTTGTGGAGTAGCTGCGAGTGATAATACGCGCGCGTCAGGCCTCAGGCTTGCCAACTCGGCTTGTAGGAAATCGAGCCGCCTTTGTAGGTTTGGCTGCAATAGTCTTGCTCCGGCAGCTTCTGTGGTCAGCTCGCGTAGTCTCTGGTAGGAAAACTGCTTCCCTTTCAACGGAGCTTCGGAAGAACTTTCTGGTTGACGCGCTAGGAAATTCTGCGCGGACGCGTCTGCGCGACCCACTTCACTTCTAATGACCGCAAGATGCGCAGTGATGCGGGCGATCTCCCTTTTTGTCGAGGCTTGCAATGCGTTTTCACGACTCTCGACATAGCCTTCTGCGATGCGGTTGACGACCGACGCGGACTGGACCGGGTCGGAAGAGGCAAAGCTAATAGAAATTATGTCAGAATGTCCTTCTTGGGCGATTTTTACGCGCTTTTCAATATCGTCAAATGCCGGCGTTTCCGATTTTTGCGGCTTTGTTAGAGCGTCAGTCCAGACTCGCAATCGGCGGAAGAGTTCAGAGGCGCTCATTGGTCCGGCAGCTCGAACAGAAGTGTTCTCGACACTGGTCTTTATATTTGTGGTTTTGGATGCGGTCTCGCCGGAGAGTTTTGATAAAGCGCTTTGCAAAAAGTCGCGCGTACCGAGTATGCCCATATGGGTTTCAATTGCCGGCGAACCATTGACGCCTGGAGTATCCGTCGCGTGCTGTCCCGCTCCGTCGGCGGAGACATCCGCGGCCTTTGGCTGGGGTTCGATAATGATCTGGGCTTTGCTGGCGTAGCTGGGAGGTAGAAACAGGCCTACGGCGATGAAAAGCGCAGTCCCTGAGCATGCAAAAAGAACGATCCAGGGAAGTCGTCGACGTATGACATTTTTTCGCGGTTCAAGATTTGTTTGAGCTAACTGCCGCGCATGCAACAGGTCCTGCTCAACAATCGGCAGTCTGTCGCCTCGTTGAAGCTTGTCCGTGGAAAAATTGTCCCTCGGCGTAAAAAGCATCGACATGATCCCTAAGACGCGCTCCGAGAAGTGGAGCTGGTTTGAGGTTCGCCATATCCGGCGACAGCAAATCTCCCCTCTCGAAATCTAGCAACTCGGGGGAGGTTGGATGCTCGCTTGTGGCGTTTCGTGAATGTAGAATCGCAACAACGACGCCTTTTCGTCAATGGATATTAAGCGTCATTGGACGATGGATCTTTCAAGAATGACTAGTAAGAGATTGCCAAGCTATGGATTGAATGCATGAGCTTGTGCCCGTCTATTTCGCAATGGAGTACTACAAAAGAGATCTTGCTGGATCTGGACTAAAATCGTACCGAGAGCAAGCATCGTTTGTCTCTTATCTGGTTCGCATACCTGCGGCGAAAGGTAAGCCTCCGGGGAAGGCCGCAGTCAGTTGATTTTTAGCGCTTCGCGGGTAGTTTGCGCGTCTATTTTTTGGCGAGTGAGGCTACATCGCCGGAGAGGCTCTCGATGTTGACGGTTTTTGGATCGAAATCTTCCGCGAGCCACTCTTTGATTTCGGCATGGCGTTCGCGCTTTGCATCGTCGGGGCTTCGAGCATCTCGTCATAGCCCCAGGGGCTGCCGCAATGTTCCGGAGGACAGCGCCTGCTCGCGTCGAGAAGCCGAAGATAGAGAACGACGGGCTCGGGATCGATAACGCGCTCGATCTTGACGTCGTGCTCCCAGCCCTTTCTAAAGTTGTAAAGGTAGCGCAGCGTCTTGACGCCGACATCTTCGAGAACTTCGACGCGCTTCGCCTTGCGCGCATCGAGCGGGCCGTCGGCTCGTTGCCACTGGCGCCGCCGTAAGCGCAGAAGGTGGCGACGGCGTGATCGTCATCGGCAAGATAGCCGGAAGTTCGTCCGGCGCCGCAACGGCGAAATGCTGTCGCCAGGTGAACAGAAGATTGGCGTTGAGGCCATAACGGCGCGCCACCTCGACCACCGGCGCACTTTCCCCGAGGCAGTCCTCCACGATGCGGCGCTTATCGTCCTTCCGCACGCGACATTATCGCGGCCTTGGAACCCAAGCCAGACGGCTACGCTGGAGGCTTACGGTGAAAGGTCGCGACAGTTCGAACTGGGGGATGTGCGTAATTTCTTCGACCAGGCATCCTGGTCGACGTCAGATAAGAAAGCGTATTTGGCGGCGATTAGATTTCGAGCAAGGCGCGAGAGTTATCTCTTGGAAGAGGACGACTTATAGTTCGAGCGCTGAGAGTGTGCTCAATTTGAGAAAAAAGCCGCTCCGCTACTCGAGGCCAAGTATGTTCCTCATAACGTCGCAGCGCCCCCATTCCAAGTGCTACCCGCAAATCCTCGTTCTTCGCCAACGCTTCAATTTCACGAGCAAGCTCGCAAACACAATCATGTTCGTTGAGATTTCCGGAAACGGAGCGTCCGCAAGTGGGATCCACTAACTGTCCGGGACCACCAAGATCAAGGCAGATGACGGGAAGTCCGAAGGCGAAGGCCTCCAGGATAACAGTCGACGCGGAATCATGCAGACTCGGGAACAGAAAAGCATGATGTTCTTGATACATAGCAAGAAACCTATCTCTTGGTAATTCGTCCGTCCAATGGATGCTTTTCGCTATTCCCAACTGATCAGCAAGACGGAGAAAGTCTTGTTTTGCCGGACCGCTTCCGACCAGGTGCAAAGTAACGTCCGTTCCTTGAGAGCGAGCATGCGCTACGGCCCGAATTGCTAAATGCGCGCCCTTCCAATGAACCAGTCGACCGGCATAGAGGAGCTTGAGCGGCGTTGCAGCTTCGTGTGGCGTGACCGTTCCGATGATCCCTGGTGCGATGCCAATTCCTACGTCAATGTGGACCTTGCTGCGACTCTTGGGAGGAACCGCAACGAGCGACTCACGCGAACGTAAAAAAATCAGGTCCGCCTTAAGGAACGCGGCTCGTGTCATTGGATCAATACGTAACATGAGCGTTGAAATATCGCGGAGAAAGTCGAAAAGCCAACCCTTCCAGGAAAAGGACTTCCTCAACTGCATAGGCGCCCGCTCCCCGCCACCAAGAGGACCGATAATTGTGGGCAGTCCCAGCGCGAACAGAAGCGTGGGCTGGCGAATGCCCGCCATGGTTACATGATACACAAGATCAAACGGGATTTTTTTGCACAGTTTTCTGGCGTGGTGTAGTGCGCAAAATTGCCAGAGAATATTTGTGGTATGCCATGTCAGGGAAAAAACGCCTCGCTTAAGGAGAGTGTCCCGATAAATCTCGAGCCACCGCGGTGTGAAAATCTCGAAGGTTAGATTAGCGGGCGACGCGCCTTCTGCAACGGCGCGCTCAATCTCCGCCTTGCATTCGGTTTGAGTCAGCACCAACACTTCATGGCCGAGGCGAGCAGCCTCCAAAGCCATATTCCAGCCAACTCCCGGCTCTGAACCCCTGCCTGGCCCGCATGAAAACGCGCTCATAAGGATTTTCATGCAGTTCTCCGCAGTTGTTTAGTGTTCAAACTGTTTCTGAGATTGGCGTAGCGACCGATCGTTCGGCTATAGCGCTTTGGTAAATGTGCATGAGTTGAGCGTGGTTGGACTCCGGTGAAAGGTGCTGAAGATATTTGCGATGCGCCGCCTTTCGCATTTGCTTGCCGAGGTCAGGTTGATCGAAGAAACGGGTGACCTTTTGGGAAAGATCGAAAGCGTCTCCGGGAGCAAAGTGGAGCCCATCAGATCCGTCCGCGACGATTTCCGCCATGGATCCAAATCTGGAACAAATGACCGGTGTGCCCTTGGAAAACGCCTCCACGATTACTCTCGGGAAATTTTCATAACAAACCGATGGCACGATCAAGACCGACGCATCTCCAACGACTTCATAAACCCGGTTGACGGGTAAATGTTGTAGCCATTCTATTCGTTGATCCTTGGCGGCTGCTTCTCTGACCAAGTCTTCTTGCGGTCCTTCGCCCACTATTTTAAGCTTTGCGTCGCAGGGAAGACGATCCCATGCTTCCAGTAGTGTGTGTAACCCTTTTTCTGATGACAACCGTCCCACGAAAGCAGCGTAACCGCCATTTCCATAACCAATAGCGCTTTGAGGAACCGAATTAGGCTTCACTATAATCCTTGATGCGGGCAGGCCGCTGTTAATCAATTTGTTCTTCTGGAATTGCGTCAACGCCACATAAACGTCGACGGCGTTTTGCCAGGTGCCCATTGTCCTGTGGGCGGTGAGCATGGCTGCGACCGTCGCGCTCGCGACTCTGCTGTTGCGGTAGCACTTGAAAGCCACTGCCGGCCAAGCGCCCGCTCGTCCGACGCAGTCTTCACAAACGTGACCATTCCGGAAGAACAGTCCATTGGGGCAGGCGAGGCGGAAATTGTGCAAGGTTTGTACAACTGCCACTCCTTCTGCTTTTGCAGCGTAATAGGCGGAAGGCGAGATAAGCGGAAGCGTGTTATGAAAATGAACGACCTGGGGCCGATGTTGTCGACATAGGAGTCTTAACTGCTTATATGCGCGGCCGCTCCAAATAGAACCAGCTGCAACCTGAAGCTTGCTCATGCCGTCGACCGAAGCGTTATCGAAAAAAAACTCTACGACATTATGACCGTGTGATTGCAGTAACGCAGCTTCTGCCTTGACGCAGCGATCTTCCCCGCCAAGTTGCTTGTAAAAACCATGTGCCAGGATGATATTCATATGAGGGCCCCGCGCTGATCGTCTGGAGAAAGATGAGTCAGCCCATGGCGTCCGTTATATCGCAAAGTTGTCCATTTGTGACGGGTAGAGCCTGAGCTTTTGCGACTTCGCCGAGTAACGCAATCATCTTGTCCAGGCGGCGCCACTGATCATGATCCTGAAGCTCCCAGGAGTGCCCCCACAGATGAAATACGCCACCCAAATTCAAGGTTTGCTTTAGGCAAAAGTCAGCAAGCGCTAACCAATCTGTCGATGCGCCTGATCGTACAAACCGCCATGCATTCTCAAATGCGGCACGTTTCAGAAAATTCTTAGCGTAGATCTCCTGGCCATGTGTGTGAGCTTGAATAGTGGTTGGCACAACTAGCACCCCCCCCTTGCGCGCAGGAAAGCGTGTAGAGACTAGTTCAGTCGTTCGCATTGCTATAAATCCTGCGCGCTCGACCATCCCCAGATGTCGGCCATCGAATCGTCCCTGGGGCGGGCAGAAAACTTTGCAGTTGACGCCAGTAATGTCTTCCAGCCACGCCTTGGAATCGCAGATTTCCCTTTCGGCCACGATCGCAGGAGAACGGACTAGAATGGCATGATTGAGAGTATGGGCGCCGATCTCGAATTCGCTGCTCAAGTCTCGTATCTGTCCGGGCGTCATGGTTCCTGCTTCGCAGCGCATAGGAATATAGAAGGTGCCTTTCAAACCATGTTTCGACAGCAGTTCGGCAACGCGGAAGTCCAATGGATGGCCGTCGTCCCAGCTCGTGGTGATTAATGCTTTTGGCCGCATGGCTTTCCCGGACACATTGCTTGCGTTTCAACTTGCGACTGACACGTTGCTTTGACTGAACGCCTTGCGGGCTAGAACGCGTGAGCTCCCATCCATGAGTGTCGCTTGCAGCAGGTAGTGCAAGGCGGTCAGTCGCGAATAGGCCTTTAAAAACGGTAATAGCCAGCGCTGTCGCTGCACCCAGTCAAGGCCCAGTTGTCTGAGGGTTGACTGGAGCGAGGGTGTAAAGAACAGGATATGTCCAGTTTTCTTTGCTTCGAGCCATTCCTGCCCCGCGAGCCTAGCTGTGAGGCCTTCCCGATGGGGAGTCGTTAAGAAAAGCCATCCACCAGGCGCAAGTCGTCCGCTCAATCTTTCCAAATTTTTCGCGGGGCTAAGAGGGCGTTCAATCCCCCCTAAAGAGGTAATCCCATCAAAAAATATGCCTTCAGGAATTTCGTTCAAATCGGCATAAGCGTCAAAGCCGAGGTTTTTCAGATGGCCCACGCCAAGCGGCTCTATGATGATTACATCGGCTCCTTGTTTCTTCAGTGCTGTCGCCATGCCTCCCATGCCGCCACCGAAGTCCAATATACGCTTGCCAGCAAAACTGGCTGATTCCACGCCACGGAGCAAATATTTGGCAATCGACTCGGCCGAACGGCTATTAGTTGAGTCTGTTTCAGCACAAGATGTCTCGGGCGCATTCCAGCTTTCATGATGCAATTTATCTATAGCCACTGTATCCGGGAATGGAACGGGAAATGTTAGTTTACGAGATCCGCACTGGAAGAATGCAGATGATTTCCAAAACGGGTTCAACAGCATGCGTTCATTGCACAGGGGGCAATGCGTTTTATATGCTGCCTCTTTAAACATCGAAGACTTTTTCGTCATCTTTGAGCATTTCCGAGGAACGATTGCCAACGGATGATGCGCAGCTTTGCTCTGTCTTTCGCAGCTTCAACCACACGCCGAATAAGCGCTGCAGCCGCCAAAACTATAAAGGTGGGTACAACTCGAGCATACCTGCGCCATAATCGGCGCGGTTCACTGTACAGGCGAAACAGCCATTCGAGGCCACATTGCTGCATCCAGACTGGGGCTTCTCCCTTCGCCTCGGCAAGAAAGTCAAAAGCTGCTCCAACACCGATCATCACTGGCGCCTGGATGCGGTCCCGATGCTCTGCCATCCACAGCTCCTGCTTAGGCGCCCCAAGTCCGACCCATACTATATCCGGTTGAGCATCGTTTATCCTCTTGATGATGGCGTCATCTTCGTCCCGGCTGAGACTCCTGAATGGCGGCGAGAAAGCGCCCGCCACTTGTAACGCGGGATTCGCTCGGACTAGATTCGCTTGTAATGTTTTCAAAACTTGCTCGCGACCCCCAAAATAGAATTGACGATAGCCTTTAAGTTGGGACACCCGAGACAATTCCCGCATGAGGTCGGTACCCCTGATGCGTTCTAGCCTTCGTTCGCCGAACAATCTGCACATCCAAACCAGTGGCATCCCGTCGGCTGTAATCAGGCCGGCGTTGCGATAAGCAGCACGGAATTGACTATTGGTTCTGGACTCAATGGCGCAATGCGAGTCAGCGACGCAAACATATTGCTTTTGCCGGTGTTCTATCCACCGTTCTATCGTCTCAACTGCGTCATGCAATCCAACAATGCTCAGATTTAGTCCGAGCACATTGACGTCGGCGCCGCCTTTGCGCAGCGGGTGCATCATAATGCCGTCGTCTTTCACAATGACGTAGTCGCTCATCACAATCTCCAGCCGCAACATTCGTAACTGGCTGTCATGCCTGACCAGTGATTGATTACTAACTGTTGCAAAGAGGGATTGAAATTGCTCATGAGGAGCAATCAGAAAGGTTTGCAGCCGGTAAGAGGTAGCTCTTATGGCTTTCGAGAAACAAATAATCCTACAAAGCCCATGGCGGCTTGCGTAGTTTGGTCGCTCCCAAGGAGTTCAGCGCCAAGGAGGTAACTCTCTATTCGACTTAAAAATCCTGCAAGGTGCAGGTAAAGAGGTGGGGCGAACAGACCCGTTGGCAGTCGGGAGATTTGTAAATGCCTCTTCTCAAGCATGATGCAGATATAACAAGCACGATAACAAAGCAGATTCTTTCTCTTAGCTATCCATTCAATCGAAGAGAAGAGACAACGGGGGACCGAAATCGAAGGCTATTGAGGGCTCATCCGCGGCATCGCGGACGAAGAGAGCGTAGGATACGAGGATCTCGGCTGAAGCGTGCTGTGGACGTGGCGGTCGCAGCGACATTGCTCGTTATGCTGACGCCGTTTCTTCTGCTTATAATGCTTGCGATCAAGCTCGATAGCCCTGGTCCTGCGCTGTTTTTCCAGCGCAGACGCGGGCTCGATGATGTGGAATTCTACATATGTAAGTTTCGCACGATGAAAGTTCTGGAGGACGGGCCAGTTGTCTCTCAGGCCCAGCGAGATGATCCGCGTGTTACGCGCATAGGGCGGCTGCTGCGGAAGTCGAACATTGACGAGTTGCCTCAGCTGTTCAACGTTCTCAAGGGCGAGATGTCGCTGGTGGGTCCGAGGCCTCATGCGGTCGCGCACGACGAAATGTATAGGAAGCTGATCGAAGATTATGCACTGAGGCTCAGGGTATTTCCCGGCATAACTGGCTGGGCTCAAATCAACGGGTGGCGGGGAGAAACACGTGACGTTCGGGATATGAAGGAACGGGTCAGGATGGACCTGTGGTACATAGAGTGTTGGTCGATCTGGCTCGACCTTTTTATATTATTACAGACGCCAATGAAGGCGTTTCACAAAAAAGCTTACTGAATGCGACGCGAGTGACGGATGTTCCGGATAGCTGTGTCAAGTTCGACCCCGCGAGCGCCAGAATGAGTATGCCTATTCAAGGTCCCAACTCGACGCCAGGTCTGCAGACGTCCCTTGGATTGTTGCGGGTTCTGGAAGGGATAAGGCCATTCGATTGGCGAGGCAAGGCAAGGCGCGCAAGCAGCTTGCCGAAGCGCGTGTGTGCGACGCTGATTGAACAGGCCGTGTTCGCGGGGACGAATTTTTTGTTGACTGCGCTAATGGTGCGGTGGATGCCGATTGAGCAGTTTGGCGCATACAGTTTTGCCTTCTCTGTCTATCTTCTCGCCTGCGTGGTTTTTGAATCCTTTGTTGCTGATCCAATCACGATTATAGGCGCCGCGAAATATGCTGATGAAATGGAGGCCTACACCGGCGTTGTGCTGACAGCGCATGGCATCGGCGGAGTTGTAGTCTCTTTATTCTGTTTGTTGATTTCGGCGGTTCTAAATCAAGTGTTTTTTTCACCCTTGCTTGCCAATGCAATGCTTGGGCTGGCGGTTACAGCGCCAGTGCTTCTGTTACGTTCAACGACACAACAGCTTTGTAACGCTCATGGCTTTAACGGGATTTTTGCAGTTGCAGGCATCGCCTACGCAGTTTTGGCGCCGCTTTTCCTTTTTCTTTTGCATTTAATAGATGCGCTAAATTCCGCTTCTGCTTTTGCTGCTGCCGCCGTAGGAATGGCCGTTCCATGCTTTTTTCTGATTGGAAAGATACTCTATCCAAAAGAAAGCCGTGTTGACATTCGCCCTACGGCGTTTCGTGTAGCCCGTGATCATTTCGATTACGGTCGATGGTCGAGTCTAGTGCAGTTCGTGCAATGGCTGGGAAGCAACTTTTGGTACCTTATCGGTCCGACACTAATGGGCCTAGACGCGATCGCGGGGATTAGAGGGCTGAACAATGTCGCTATGCCCGTTTTCATGGCGCAAGCCGCGATTCTTTGGACATTTGCGCCAAAGCTTGCACGCTACAGTCACTCAAGTAATGAAGCGGAATATCGTAGACTATTTGTCTTGCTCTTGGGCTGCTTCGGCGCGTTGAATTTTGTTTACGTAACTGCGTTCATTTGCTACGGAGTTGAAGCTATACATGTGCTTTACCACGGAAAGTTTGACGAGTTTGTCACGATCCCGGTCGTCATTTTATTGGCTATCACTCCGTCTCTATCTGCGATCAATAACGTCGTCGAATTGCACCTTCGGGTGAATGGAGGGATCAAGTGGATCCTTGCTTCGAAGCTCGGTTGGCTTGTTTCGACGGTTACGATCGGCGTAGGAGCATGGATTTTTTTCGGATTTCTCGGGGTTTTTCTCGGTACGGTGATTTCGACGATATTTTTGATTGTGGGGAATCTTTGGCTCTCGAGAATAAATGAATTGCATGAAAGACCCCTCGCTGTGGTGAGTGAAAAGGCTGAAAGATGAACACCTACATTCTTCCGTTTATGCTTGCAGGGAATATTCTGTTCACCTGGGGTTTCACTCAGCTACGTATTCCTCCTAGCGGAGGCGTTCCTTTTAGCGAGCTGGTACTGGTTTTGTGCTTTTTTACCTTCAACACAGGCGCTGTTCTCCAGGAGATGGGAAAGGTGGTCTGTCTCGCGCCGTTTGCTATCTGGTGGATTTTTTGCATCGGCTCTGCACTATCAGCCGTCCCCGAGTACGGGCTTTGGGCTTTGCGGGACGCCAGCCAAGCTTTGGACTCATTGTTTTTGATCGTTGGGTTCAACTATGCTCAAAATCGGGATGATCTCAATCGTTTCCTAAAATGGCTGCCGTGGCTTATTGGAGTGGCGGCGGTCAACACTTTGATCAGCTACTCTTTCCAAAACGAGGTTGAAGCGATTTCGCCGCAGCTGGTTACCGAACATGGCCAGACAATTTCTTTGTTCGGGTCATTTGAGCTTGGCGTAACGGTGCTGATCTGGGCAGCGATGTATCTTATCATAGCAGCGCGGAGCCAAGTCCCTTCCATAACTCGGTTAATCCTTGCCGGCGCGTTAGTTTGCTACGCCATAGTTATGTTTCAAATGAGAACCACTTATCTACAGTTGTTCTGCATGATCATGTTGTTGATTGCTCTCAGGCGCAACACTGCAATTCAGATGCTTTCTTTTGTTCCTGTACTGCTCATCGTCGTGGGCGCGATTGGTTTCCTCGGCATAAAGGTCTCCGGGCGTATAGGGGGTGAAATTTCGCTCTCTTTCTTTGCTAATCATATCGCCGCGATCTTTGGCGTCACCGATGGCTCCGACGCCGCGGTTACGGCCGCGGCTTCGGGCGTAGATCAACGATTGGAGTGGTGGACTGCCTTATACGAAAAAGTGACCGCTGATCCAGCGACGTTGCTGACTGGTCTGGGGTTTGGATTTCCCCTCGTTCCGTTCGCAAACGCGGCGGGGATACAGGTTCGTGAACCGCACAACTCCTTGATGTCCGTTTTTTCTCGGTCAGGATTAATTGGACTTACCGCGTTCTTTTGGATGCAATTGGAGCTTTTTCGATCTGCTTTTTGGTCGTTTCAGGCATCGCGCCAGATGGTGCATTGGCGTGAATGGCAGAATTGGCTGCTCGTATTTTTTGCCTTTTTTCTTCTCGTCATTTCCGGCGCCGGCGGCGAGGATGTAATGGAAAAACCTTATTTTGCAATACCCTATTATTTCCTTTGGGGGGTTGTCTTAAGCTTGGCTCATAGGCTTCTGCCGATCACCCACCCCGAGTGTGAGTGTGGGGAGGTGGTTGCAATATCAACGCGGGCCAACGAAGGCATTTCGAATGGGTAAGACTTTTTCAGGATGCGATACATACGTATTTATACGTAGTGCTGTGGGAGCAGATACGGTGTATATGCGCAAACCTAGATAAGAATGTTAACGGTCGTGGTGCAGGATCTGTGTTGCAGAGACTATGCCGGTGGGGTGTTATTTTGGGGCTGGCGCATGATGCGGGTTAGAGTTGCTTTATTGGTCGCCGCTTTTACGCTTACTGGTTGCCTAACACCGTCTTCCGGCCCTCAAAGCACCATGATTTATGAGAATGCCACTGACGGTTCGGGGCGACTAGCTTACGAACTGGTTGAGGTCGATACCTCAATGCTTGATTTGTTTAGGTCTCGTCCGCGGGACAGTTTGGTTGAGCGTTTCGGAAATGTGCGGTCGGGGCCCAGTAACGTTAAAGTCGGCATCGGCGACTTAATCGGCATGTCCGTTTTCGAGGCTTCAGCGGGAGGTCTCTTTACACCAGCGGCCACTGATACTTTGCGTCAGGGCAACTATGTCGCTTTACCCCAGCAAGTGGTGGACCATGATGGTACGGTAAGCGTTCCATATGCAGGTCGAATTTCGGTCAATGGCAAGTCGACGCGCGAGATCGAGCAGGATATCGTTCGGCGGCTGAAAGAACGCGCCATCGAACCTCAGGTTCTAATAAGCCTCCTGGATTCAAGATCCAGCCTATATTCAGTTATGGGAGAAGTTCACCGTCCCGAGCGTTTTCCTGTCAATTGGGCGGGGGAAAAGCTGCTCGCCGGCATCGCTCGAGCCGGCGGACCGAATTGGCCCGATTACGAAATGTCGGTGACGCTCAGTCGTGGGGGAAAAACGGCGTCGGTTATGCTCGATACAATCGTACACGACCCGCGCGAAGATATATATTTGAAGCCAGGCGATTCAATTTACTTGCGGCGTGAGCCACGATTTTTCACCGCGCTTGGAGCTACTGGCAGAAGTGGCCAATATCCGATCGACGTCCCGCGGCTGACGCTCGCAGAGGCCGTCGGGCGCGCGCAAGGTTTGCTAGACACGCAGGCGGATCCAACCGGTGTTTTCCTTTTACGTTGGGAAAGTCCTCGAGTGTTGGAGCAACTGGGCCGCAATGTGAGCGCATACGGCACAAAACGCATTCCGACCGTTTATCATATCGATCTCCAAAACCCGACGCTTCTGCTCGCGTCGCAGCAGATCGATGTGTTGGACAAGGACCTCATCTACGTCACGAATGCGCCGACGGTCGAGTTGCAAAAATCTCTGCAGATACTGTCTGATGTATCGTACATTTACCTGAATGCAATCGCTATAAAGCCGTGATGCTGACGTTAAGTTGGGTTCAGCTTCGTGAAGGACCTTTTTACGGTGTTCACGAAGCATAAGGCCCGCCTAAACGGCGTCAATGCATGCTCGCTCCCTTGCGGCCATTTGATTTCCGCTTCGAAACCGCAGCATGCTCGTCATCTGGATTCTTCGGCGGAGGCGGAAACCCGCCCTGGGGCTGGGGGTCTTCGACATAATCGAAATCAGGCTCCTCGTTCCATGGACCACGCTCGTCTTCACCTTGGGAGAGGTTGAATACGAGTTTTACCGTATCGTCGGGTTGCACCTCGCCAAAGAACGGGTCGTCCAGTTTTCCAAGGGAATCAAGGGCCTTCATGAACATCTTGGCGTGAGTGATTTCCCGCGTCAGCAAATGCACCAGCACCTTCTTGGTGTTTTCGTCGTCGCAGGCTTTTATGAGAGCTTCGTAGGTCTGGCGGGCGCCTGCTTCCGCGGATATGTCTGCACGAAGATCGCGCACCACATTGCCTCCCTCCTGGATATAGGACGCCGTCCAACAGCTTCCCTGACTGTCCAAGAAATGAGGACCGCCGCCTTTAAGCTTGAACAGTGGAGCGTCGTAAACATCCGTCTGATCGATGTTGCTGGTATGCTGACTGATCAGCTTGCCGACCATCTCCAGATGGCTGAATTCCTCGATAGCGATATCCTGAAGCATGTCGCGTATGCCGCCATTCTCGACGTGGAAAGATTGAACCCAGTATTGAAGAGCGGCAGTAAGTTCCCCTGTAGCTCCACCAAACTGTTCAAGCAGAAAGGCGCCGAAGCGCGCATTCGGCTTTCCCACGCTCACGGGCTGGATAAGTTCTTTACGGTGCAAAAACATGTGCCCTCCAGCAACTTTGGGGAAGCGCGGTTGCGCTGGCGAAAAACGCATTTATTCGGAGCGCGTTCCATTCCGCTGTCGGAAAGTTTGGATAAGCGGAAGAAGTTGTATCAACACTCTGATGTATCAGGCGGGACAGGCAGACCAAAACTTATCAGGCGATTCAGGCGGAATACGCAGTGTCGTAAGGGTTTCAAAGCCTACGACTTAGCTGTCAATCAGGGTTCGTCATAGGACATAGCCCACCTCTAACATGAGGCTAGAAGTTATGCCGTGTCCGTGACTGGATTGTATCCAAAAGCGCTGCTCGGTTGATTGAACACTCTGGTCGCAGTTAATAAGTGGGTTGCCGCCTTGGTTATGCCGCAACCCTGATCGAACCGCCCAGAATGCGGCGCCCTCCGCAGTGACCGCGGACGGAAGCGTGAAACCCGCATACGACGACGACAATCTCAAGGAGAGCAGGTTGACCAATTACAGAAGCCGTCCAGCTTTCCGTGCGGCGCGCGACAATCAGGATGAGAATGCGCCGTTGCTGGCGTGACGGACGGAGGGCGTAGCTCAACCGGAGTCAAGCCAGCAGCGCCCTCGAAGGGCGTGGTCTGGCGGTAGCGGCGGCTCGGCGAATGATCGGTTTTCCCCCCTGTGAGGATCGATTCGTTGCCTGGCCGACATGTCACCGACCGTCAGATGAGGCTCTACATGACCTTGGTCGACGCCAAACGCCCGATAGTGTCCGCCCAAACATCCCAATTCGCGGATTGTTCATATCGCCTGCGGGCGTTGCGTGACATTGCCTCGTAAGATGAGGGATCCTGCACCAACTGTTTTATTCTCTCGCTGAACTCAGCAGCGGTCGAAGACAAGGGCAAAACTATGCCCGTCTCATTGTCCAAGACCGCACTTGCTGTGCCTCCTACATCGTAACTGACCGACGGGCACCCGAAAAACTGTGCCTCGGAAAAAACGATCGGAGTGGCGTCGGCAGTTGATGGCAACATGAAAAAGTCAGCTTGCTCGAAAAGCTCGCACAGCCGATGCAATTCCGCTGGATTCCCCTTGTCGAGAAGACCGACTGCATGGATACCGTCAGTAGCTTCCAAAGTGGCGGGTATATCGCCAACCAAGTACACCTCGCAGGGCAGGCCCGCTCTCTGAAGTTCTCGGGCAATTTCCACTACGAGAGCGCCATTCTTTCGAATCCAATCACGCCCAATCCATAATAACTTGATTTGGTCCCTGAAATTCGCAGTCTTAAGCGTCCGGAACTCGTCAGCGATCGCCCAGTCGAAATTAGGGCCAAATGGCATCACTATGATGTTCTCGCCATCAAGCGCGTAATCCTCAATGGCGGAACGTTTCGCCCATTCCGAGCTATAGATGACATGGCTCGCATTTCGCAAAGAGCGGACATCAAGACTGCGCGCCTCCCTGCGTAGCCAAGTGGGGATCAGCTTATAGTTTGGATAAATGCGCTCGATCGCGGCATATGTTGCATCATGGATATAAATAATCGGCTTCTCTGTTCGAAGGAACGCCGTATAGTTATCGGCTGCGACTGCGACAACAGCATCTGCGCTTATTCTCGAAAGACGAAAGCTGGCCAATGATCCAACGACGAAAGCGAAAAGTTTCGAATGTCTGATATCCCAATGCTTGCCAAAAATACGAAATACGCGCCCCAACGCTCGTCCGATAAATTCGAAGACGCCGCCGGAAATGAATTGGATGTTTGGATCTCTGCGCTTTAAAGCATTAAAGATTGAATAGGTGGTCCCCGCCCACTGCCAGCGGTTACGCGGATCGGCTGGCGACAGAAACACCAGCTTCGGAAAATGCTTTGCGCCTGAGGTCCTGCTGCCCGCCTTCTCGAGTCGATTGTCAAGTCCGATAACGGAGCAGTCAGCGAAATCTTTTGGGCATGTACTAAACATTTTAGTGGCTCCCAACAAGCAGGTAGTCAATTATCTTAGCTGGTGGTCCGCAGGCGATCCATTGGCCAATTGCGGTAACGCAGCCGCGCTCTTCGCCATGACGGTGAAGACGAACCGGAAGGCGCGCGGGGGGATCGCCCAGCTGCTGCGAATAGGGCGGAATCGCTTGGTTCACGCGAAATCGGCGCGTTGGGGGATACGTGTGACCTTCTCGCCGGCGGAAAGCTCTTGCAAGGCGAGGCTTCTCGATGTCGTACTCGGCATCCCCGGGATAATGCGTCGTTACGGGTTGAGAGTCGGCGACACCAGCCGGTAACAGTTCGAAGGCCGCATTCGGGAGCTGACGACCGGAGACATGCTTGGAGCGGATAGCTCAGACTCTGTTTCAACACCATGATTCTGGAGGACAGTCACCCAAACTGGCTATGCTTGCGACGCCGGCCCATTACGGCATCTAAGGTTTCCTTTGCTTCGGTTGCAGATTTCTAGCCGCGCGATCTACGCAATTGAGCGCAACTAATGAAGCGTCCGGGCGACATGAGTTGTTTTTCGCGCCAAGAAAAGCGCTTGATTGATGGTCGTAGCGACGGTCTCGATCTTGTAAGGCTTCGGAATTAAAAAGGCGGGCTCTGGCTTCACACCCGAAAGAAGCCTTTCTGGATAGGCGGTAATGAAGATCGCGGGCGGAAGGCCATCCTCGATTATTGCATTGACCGCGTCCAGCCCGGAGCTTCCGTCCGCGAGCTTAATGTCCGCCAAGATCAATCCTGGCCTTCGTTCGCCAGCGGCGGCAGAAGCTTCGGCTAAAGTGCGGGCCACTCCGATGACGGAATGACCGAGGTCCTTAACGATTAAGGACAGCTCAGTCGAAATGATTGCTTCATCTTCGACAATCAGTACGCCTGTACTGCCGTTCTCTGCGAACTCCCGACATGCTTCCTCAAGCAGCGCGTCTAATTCCGCTTCGTTCACATCCAGGATCATCGAGACCTCCGGCTTCGTGAAGCCTTCTATATAAAGCAGCAGGACGGCCTGTCTCGACAGGGGTGGAAGCTGTGCGACAAGGGTAAAGTGAGTGAAGTCATGCTGATCGAAATTGGCATCGTCTGCATGAAGACCTTTTTTCCAAACCACAGATGACCAAAGATTCGAAAAAATCTGATACAGAGCGACCCGTCCCTCCAACCCGCGAGAAAGAATAGCTGGGTCCTCGATGATCGCCTCCAAGAGCGCCATGACATAAGCATCGCCGCTTGCTTGCGAACCGGTCAAAGCGCGGGCGTAACGCCGAAGGTAGGGGATTTGAGCCGCGATCTGTGTCGACAGCAACATTTGCCGTTCTCCCGGTTTACTGCCACGTTGTGTTTTCTCGCTAACCTAAAGACTGCCGACCGATCATCGTGATCCCGCGTGCCCCACACGCCTTCACCTTCTTCGAGTTGACTTTCTTTGTGCGGGACTTAGAGCCACTCCCCAAACAACGCGTCAACGACGTGGCTGTTCCTGCTGCGAACCCAAGCATTGCTAAACTTGCGAAGGTGTCGGCCCAATCTGTGCGCACAGCCCGATAAAATTTGGCTTGCGTTGAAAAATTATCGGATGAGCGGAGGAAGAAAGCCAATTTTGGATCAGGTGAAATCGCTTTCTCAACGCAGGCTGATTTTTGAAGAAAATCAAGGCGGTCCAAACCATCGTCGCGGCCTGTCGCGCGCAACGCGTTCCGTTCAACGCATTATCAGTTGGTCGCAACGGCGTTTTGACCCATGTCTGCTTTATCAGGCCCAAAATCCTGTGCACCGTCAACTCCCATCAGCTCACAAAGTCTCTCTCGCGCGCGGTTCATGCGGCTCTTGATAGTGCCGATCGCACAACCGCAAATCAGAGCGGCCTCGTCGTAGGATACTCCCTCGGCGCAGATGAGAATAAGGACCTCGCGTTGCTCCTGTGAAAGCTTAGCCAGTGCGACCTCAAAGTCGAGCATATCCATATGCGCCTGTTGACGGCCACGACTGACCAAGCATTTTTGCCGTTCCTCGTCTGGGTCATCGGTCTCATGTTTCTTCCTCCGAAATTCAGTCAGAAAACTATTTCTCAGAATCGCAAAGAGCCAAGCCTTCAAATTGCTGCCTTCGTGAAAGGTGTGTCTGTTTTTCCAAGCCTTCAACAAAGTTTGTTGGACGAGATCATCCGCATAATCTGGATTCCTGCAAAGAGAATTCGCGAAAGCGCGCAGGTTTGGGATCAACTCGAGTAACCTGCTTTGCCAGTCCGGCGCCACCTTTTCGCCCATCAGTTCGCCTCTTTTTCTGCGAGTTCCCGGAGGAGTTGCGCAAATTTGTCGGGAAGCGGCTGGGACAGCCTTTCTGAATAATATTGCTTAAGACGGAGGCCGATCATGTCGTTAAAGTGAGGTTCGTCTTTTTGATGTTCAGCCGGTTCGCCGTTCCACCCCGGAAACTTGCGCCCTCCACTTGAGGGGGCTTCGCCGTTCGGATCGTCTGCCATCTTTGTTCCTCATGGTGTTAAGATGTGGCTGTTCGACCCGTTTCATACATCCGCCCAGTGCGATTCATTGGTGCTTAGACTCTACAGAGCGAGTTTTGTTCCCACCCACGCATAAAAGCAGTCGCTCCGAGAGACGCTTTGCCCGCGGCGGAGCAGCGAGGTGCAGCTGTGGGTATCTCCTGGTATTCCTGCCTTCACAACTACGACTGGATTTTTGGGTGTTGAGGGGTCGTTTGCTCATGCCCAAGACCAAGCGTTCCCTTCGGTGATACATGTAGTGCGCGCCTCGTTCTGTCACTGAGTTCTTGGTCACCGTGATACTAATCCGAGTTGTGCAGGCATCTTTTCGGAACAAACTGCCCGCTCGTAAGTCATAGCTGGTGGCAGACGTGCAGATTGTCCATCGACCTTCACAGGGTCGACCATTGGGAGGCGTCGGTCAGAAGCTGGAGAGTCGTCGAGCAGTTATGTTCGAAGTGAACGCCACCTGAAGCGTTGACGACTGGATTCTAGTTTCATCTCAATTCAGGAGACCAAAATGAGCAGCATGACAGATAAGGCCAAGGGGCTCGCCAATGAGGCGGTGGGCAATGTTAAACAGGGC
Source organism: uncultured Alphaproteobacteria bacterium (assembly GCA_963697595.1). GTDB lineage: Bacteria > Pseudomonadota > Alphaproteobacteria > Rhizobiales > Beijerinckiaceae > Methylocystis. Next base: position 683,897 of record CAVOON010000003.1, read on the forward strand.
CTAGGAAAGGCCGTTGGTTCAGACAAGCTGGAAACCGAGGGTTTGGCGCAAGAGGCCAAAGGCGCGGCGCAGAAGACCACCGGCGACGCCAAGGCCGCCATTAAGGATGGGGCCGACAAGGTTGCTGGCGCTATCAAGAAGAATCTCTGATTGCTTCTTTGAAGGAAGGGTGGCGCGATGCGCCATCCGCTTCTTTTTTATTTGCGCCTCTGCATTGAAATCCGGAGCGTCCGCGCCACAATCAGCTCGCGCTCGATTGCGCTCCACATAAGCGGAGGAACCGCTATGGCTCGCGTCTTAAGCTGATTCTATGTCGAGTTTAGAAACAAAACTCGCCAAAGAAAAGTCCCGCCCACTTATGGGAGCTTTAAATCAGGGGTAAGTCGTCGGAAATGAATGTTCGGGCGTTCGAACGTCAGCAATCGAAACCGAGCGCCCGCGAGGCCGCGGATCTGCTTTTTTCTGGAGAAAGGAAAAGGTGACGTTATATCAGTTCGTTTTTAGAAACTTCGGATCCCCGGAGACAGTTATCGCATTTGATGGAAAGGTCGAATGGTTTCGTTCCTTCGTCAACTTTGGAGATGGCAATGTCGATTGGCACGATCATCCTTATAGTTCTGCTTGTCGCGCTTCTGGGAGGTTTCAGCGGGATAGGAGGCGGACCGTTCTATGGGACGGGCTATTACGGAGGAGGGGGGCTCGGACTTGTCGTGCTCGTGCTTCTCGTTCTCGTCCTACTTGGAAAAATTTGACGCGTTGCAGGCCTCCCGCAAGCCGACAACGAGGCGAGTCTGTAACATTTCAGCGTGTAGTGGGCTAACGAGCGGTTTTGTCGCCGCTCGACGCCGACAGTTCAATATGTAATTTTTTAAAAAAGCTATGCGGGCCAGGTTTTGCGGCTTGTAACCCAAGGCGATAACGGTCCTTACCCCAAAACGCCATTGGAAGATTACACCTGCGACATTGTTCGCGATTGCCAAGCCCCTTTTTCGGAACATACATCGACGGTGTGCGTATTTAGATAACAAATGTTTAGCTAATGGAGGAAAGTCATGCCAGCCACGAAACGTCAATTGTCCCGTCGTCTGGCGGAATTCGCTTCTGGGACGAGGATTGAGATTCGCGCCTGCATTGGATCGCTTATGGGAAAGTCGACGGGTCCGGCATTGGCCTATGCGCCGGTAAGGAGGCGATGTCCCCCGCATTATCCATCCGCGCGAAGCGCTCCGTTAGCGTGACGCCAAACGCAAACATCGGGCGCTCGGCGTTGAGCCGCTTTGGCGGCGATAGCGCTTCCGACGAAGGTGCGGAACGACAATGACCATTCCTCAACGTCGCAAGGAGCGAATGGTCAACGTGGGCCGGTGAAAGACTATGTCTTGAAAAGTCACAAATCGGCTTCGTCGTCGTTCTGTTCCCGCCAATCTGCTTGACGCGCTCCGATCGCGGCGGCGAGTCTCCCTTCCAGAGATTCTCCCCGCTCCGTCACCCCAAGGTTTGCAATAGCGTTGTTCAAAAAATTTTCGCGCCTCAGGCAGGCCGAGGCGTCACTTAAGGAGGCAACGGGTAGGATCGCAGCGTCGCTCCAACCGTGTGCGTCAAGCCAGGCGAGATCCTCATCTTGCATACCGGCGATTGGCCCGGCAATTCGTGCGAGCGCGTGGAAAAGGTCTATCTAAACGGCTTTTAGCTGCCCAGCGGACAAACGATTTTAGAGAGTTTCCTCGGCTCATATTCCGGCGGCGCGTCAATTCAGCTACCGCCGGATTTGAGCGCATGAACGATGGTCTGCGTGGGAAAGGCGAAGCGGGAGCCGTGCGCTTTTTCCTCAAACCGCGTCTGAGTCGCGCTCGCCGGTGCGAATGCGGACGATAAGATCCAGCGTGCTTACAAATATTTTTCCGTCGCCATGCGTTCCTGTTCGGGAGGTCGCAATGATCGTTTCTACGGTTTTTTCAACCTGATCGGCGGGCACGACGACTTCAATCTTCAGCTTAGGGATGAATTTTGCGACATATTCGGCCCCGCGATAGATGTCCGTATGTCCCGCTTGACGACCGTATCCCTTCACCTCCGTAATTGTCATGCCGAGAACGCCGTTTGCCGTGAGCGCGTCCCTAACCTCGATTAGTTTGAACGGCTTGATGATTGCAACGACGCACTTCATGGAGTTTCCCTCGCTGAGAATGTTCAGTTAACTGCTTGTGGACCGTGTCAAACTTCGAGACGCAAGCACTCACGAACCGAATCGAAGCCGCAACGTCGCAGCTTTTTTGATTTCATAGCCGTAACATTACCTAAAATTCCGGGCGGTTAAAGCGTAGTTTAGCAAATATCCCTTTGTGGCCTCCAGTAGGCAATTGACGTAATTGACTGCATGTCACAGCATATTCCCCCCGATTACGCCTGCCTCTCAGGCTTGCCCGCTAACTGAGAGTAAAGCGTGGGGCGGCCGCAAGCCGAGCGAAAGGACCATCCAAGCTCAACTTCCAAACTCCTTCGTCCTGCAAATTCAGCCCGGGAAGGAGATCTCGACGGGGATATCTGCGGCGGTGAAGCTAACGATATTGCTGCATACCCAACATGATCTAGATATGTAATTTATTCGTTGTAGTTCCGCCGCAAATGCGAGTTGAGAAGCCCACCGCTTGGAGGAACGGCCACTTGAGTAAGGAGATAAGCGCCAATGACGCGGGAAGCCGGAATCTGGTATGCGGTATCATTTGACCCCAAGCAGATTAAGAGCATTGACGGCCTTCAATCATCTTTTGATAAGGCTTTAACAATTGACCATTTTGACGAGGGAGTCACCGACAAAGACATAATCAAACAACTGGTGGAGAGACACGAGCTTACGCTGGATTATCTAGGAGACGAGTCTCCTAGACTTCGGGAGAAATTGGAAGGAGTTGATATTTTTTTCAAATTTGCGCAAATAATGAAAGAAGAAAATGGTCAGATATGGCGATTATTCAGAACAAAAATTAATGTTAAATGTAGAAATTGACTGTGTATAGTTTTGAATGACGCAATAGATTACGGGTAAAAGATGTTGTTATTCTGAATCTCTGCCTAGTCCTACAGTTATAGATATTGGGTGATTTGCGTAAGCTCTCTTCAATTTGCGTAAGCTCTCTTCACATCGAATCGCGGTGGAGGGGATGATGGACGTTTCGGATTGGGCGGGTGCGTCGCTGCCATGGCTTGAAGATCTGACCGCATTGAAAGAGCGCGTGGCTGGATTGTTCAGGCGCGCAGAGCCGCGGCGACAGGTCGGCCTCCTTCTCGAAGGATTGATCGGCGGCGCCGAGCGCCAGAATGGCTGGCAATTGGCGGAATACGCGGGCGACGCTGCGCCATGGCGGATGCAGGCGCTTCTTGGCCGAACGGTGTGGGATCAGGAGAAGGCTCGAGATATTTGCCGCGATTACGTGATCGAACGCCTCGGTGATCCGTCCGGCGTTTTGATCATCGATGAAACGGGCTTCGTGAAGAAGGGCCGCCATCCGGTCGGAGTGGCGCGCCAGTATAGCGGCACAGCCGGGCGGATCGAGAACTGTTAGATCGGCGTTTTCCTCAGCTACGCAGGTCCGAAAGGCCACGCATTGATCGACCGACGCCTCTATCTGCCAAAAGATTGGATCGAAGACGCGGAGCGTCGAAAGGCAGCCGGCGTTCCTGACGATGTGCAGTTCGCCACCAAGCCAAAAATCGGATCAACGATGGTGGCGGCGGCGCTAGAGGCCGGCGTTCCATGCGCCTAGGTGTTGGGCGACTCGGTTTATGGCAGCGACAAGAGCTTGCGCGTTATGCTGGAGAGCCGCGACACGCCCTATGTCCTTGCTGTTCGAGGCAACGAGCGTTTGATCATGAGCGATTTTCGCCGACCCGACGGAAATGGCGTTCTATGTGACGTTCGGGCCGCAAACGACAGACCTTGAAGAGCTCGCGGCCGTCGCTGGCTTGCGTTGGACGATCGAGGAGTGCTTCCAATCGGCCAAGGGCGAGACGGGGCTCGATCATTGCGAGGCGCGTTCGTGGAATGGCTGGCGTCGACACATGACTTTGTCGATATTGGCGCTCGCCTTTCTGGCCGGGCTGCGCGCACGATTGAAAGAAACCCGGAACGAGACCGCCTCCGGTAAAGCGAACAAAAGGAGTCTGTTCGCCGCCGCGTAGTCGAAACCGCAACTATCGTCGCGATCAGCGTCCGGGAACTACGACGTCTGATCGCACATCTGCACAACGCCTGCCCCGCAGACATGAGTTTCCATTGGAACCGGTCGATCTGGCGGCGACGACATCAGGCACAGGCCAAGCGAGCGCACTATCAGAAACGAGGCCAATATCTACAACTGTAGTATTAGGCTGAAGGTCCCCGTAATTTCACCGACATTCGACGCGACTTTGGAGTTGGTGTCAGAACACGGCCCCAAGCGCGAGCACATTTATTATCTCACTCCTCATTCTTGAAATCGATCCGTTCGGCCCCAGCTCCTTTCCAGTTTTCGGGTCTCGATGATGCCGATTGCATGAAGTGGACATAAAAAGAACTTGGCAAAGAGAACAAACCATGCACAATGGTGACTGCCCGCTGTTTTTGACTAAAGCGTAGCGCCGTGGCGTTGCACCCGCCGGCTAACCCGTGTCAGAAGGAATTTCCCTGTGAGCCAAGCTAATCTCCGCCTCGTGGAAGGATCATCCGTGGACAAGACCAAGGCGCTCGACGCCGCGCTGTCTCAGATCGAACGCGCCTTCGGCAAAGGCTCGATCATGCGGCTCGGCAAGAACCAGAAAGCGGTAGAGATTGAGACCGTTTCGACCGGATCTCTCGGTCTCGACATTGCGCTGGGCGTCGGGGGGCTTCCCCGCGGGCGCGTCGTGGAAATCTACGGTCCCGAATCCTCCGGCAAGACCACTTTGACCCTGCATGTGATCGCCGAAGCCCAAAAGGCCGGCGGCGTCTGCGCCTTCGTCGACGCCGAACACGCTCTTGACCCCATCTACGCCCGCAAGCTAGGCGTCCAGCTTGACGATCTCCTGATTTCCCAGCCGGACACCGGCGAACAGGCGCTGGAGATTACCGACACTTTGGTCCGCTCCGGCGCGGTCGACGTGCTGGTGGTGGACTCGGTGGCTGCATTGACCCCGCGCGCGGAAATAGAAGGCGAAATGGGGGACGTGCAGCCTGGACTGCAGGCCAGACTGATGAGCCAGGCGCTGCGTAAGCTGACTGCCTCGATCTCACGCTCAAATACCCTGGTAATCTTCATCAACCAGATCCGCATGAAGATCGGCGTGATGTACGGCTCGCCGGAAACGACAACGGGCGGCAACGCACTGAAATTCTACGCCTCCGTGCGCCTCGACATCCGCCGTATCGGTGCGATCAAGGATCGGGACGAGGTGACCGGCAACCAGACTCGCGTAAAGGTCGTGAAAAACAAGGTCGCCCCCCCCTTCAAACAGGTCGAGTTCGACATAATGTATGGTGAAGGCATTTCAAAAGTCGGTGAATTGGTCGATCTTGGGGTCAAGGCGGGCGTGGTAGAAAAATCCGGAGCCTGGTTTTCCTTTGACAGCCAACGGCTTGGCCAGGGCCGGGAAAATGCCAAAAACTTCCTGAAATCAAATCCGGAGGCCGCCGCTCGCATCGAACAGGCGATCCGAGAAAATTCGGGACTTATCGCCGAGCGTATTCTAGACGCTGGCGGCGACGAGACAGAGAGCGCGGAGGACTGACCAAAGGATTCGTCTGCTATTCACACAATCTCCGGGCGCGGTTCCGCCGCGCCGGAGGATTTTTCCTGTCCGAGGCCCGCTCGCGCTGGAAGACGCGCCTCGGCGTCGGTGTTTTTCATTGCCCAACCGGCCCCTAACTGGCATATCGCAAGGAACGATCTAAGGCCGCGCTGCCAAAGCGGCCCCGCGCAAAATGCGACAGGCACCAAAGCGAGCCAGCAGGACCATGACCGGCGTCAATCAAATCCGTAAAGCGTTTCTCGATTATTTCGCGCGCCACGATCATGAGCGCGTGCCATCCTCTTCGCTTGTTCCGCACAACGATCCGACGCTGATGTTCACCAACGCCGGCATGGTCCAGTTCAAGAACGCCTTCACCGGCGTCGAGAAACGCCGTCACCCCCGCGCCGCCTCGTCGCAAAAATGCGTCCGCGCCGGCGGCAAGCACAATGACCTCGACAATGTGGGTTATACGGCGCGGCATCACACTTTCTTTGAGATGCTCGGCAATTTTTCCTTCGGCGACTATTTCAAGGAAGGTGCAATTGAACTTGCGTGGAACCTGATTACTCGCGAATTCAACATGCCGACGGACCGGCTGCTTGTCACCGTTTATCACGACGATGAAGAAGCCTTCGGCCTGTGGAAAAAGATCGCAGGCTTTCCCGAGCAGCGGATCATCCGGATCAACAGCTCCGACAATTTCTGGAGCATGGGCGAACTCGGCCCCTGTGGCCCTTGTTCGGAGATTTTCTACGATCAGGGCGAGACGCTGGCGGGCGGCCCGCCCGGCAGTTCCGACCAGGACGGCGATCGTTTTCTGGAGTTCTGGAATCTCGTATTCATGCAATATGAGCAGGTCGCGCCTGGCGAGCGCGTGCCGCTGCCGCGCCCCTCGATAGACACCGGGATGGGCCTGGAGCGCATAGCTGCGTTGTTGCAGGGAGTGAAGTCCAATTACGACACCGATCTCTTCCGTGCGCTCATCGGCGCCGTCGCGGATCTGACCAATGTCAGCGCAACCGGCCCGCAGGCAGCGAGCCATCGCGTTATCGCGGACCATTTGCGCGCCTGCTCGTTCCTTATTGCGGACGGCGTGACGCCTTCAAATGAGGGACGCGGTTATGTCCTTCGCCGCATCATGCGGCGCGCCATGCGCCACGCGCAGTTGCTTGGCGCGGTTGATCCACTGATGTGGCGCCTTGTGCCGACCCTTGTCTCGCAGATGGGCCTCGCCTTTCCGGAATTGCAGCGCGCCGAACCCTTTATTCGCGACACTTTGCTGACGGAAGAGACGCGGTTTCGCACAACGCTGGCCCGCGGTCTGTCCATACTTGATGAAGAGACCGCGAACCTCACCTCAGGCGCACAACTGTCGGGCGAAACGGCCTTCAAACTCTATGACACTTACGGCTTCCCGCTTGACTTGACGGAAGACGCGCTTCGACCACGCGGGATTGGTGTTGACAAGAAGACCTTTGCCGATGCGATGGAGCGCCAGCGCGCCGAAGCCCGCAAGGCGTGGGCAGGCAGCGGCGAGACCGCGACCGAAACGGTCTGGTTTTCAGTCAAGGAACGCGTCGGCGCCACCGAGTTTCTGGGATACGACACGGAAAAGAGCGAAGGCGTCGTGACTGCGCTGCTGCGCGACGGCGCCCAACACGACTGGCTGAAGACTGGAGAGCGGGGCTCGGTGATCGTCAATCAGACTCCCTTTTACGGCGAATCGGGCGGTCAGACCGGGGATGTCGGACAATTGCGCGCGAGGGGCGTGCGCTTTCGAGTCGAACTCCACACAAAAGAAGCTCGGCAACATTGTCGTGCACGAGGGCGTGGTCGAGGAGGGAGAACTTTCGCTTGGGATGACGCTTGAGTTGGACGTCGACCATGCCCGTCGGCGCGCGACACGCGCGAATCATTCGGCGACGCACATTCTCCACGAGGCGTTGCGTCAGGTGCTCGGCGACCATGTGGCGCAAAAAGGATCGCTGGTCGCGCCGGATCGCCTGCGCTTTGACTTCACCCACCCAAAGCCTCTCTCCGAAGAAGAGCTTGCGCAGGTCGAGCGCCTCTCCAACGAGATTGTGCAAGACAACGCCGCAGTCGAAACTCGACTTATGGACCAGGGCGAGGCGATCGCGTCAGGTGCGCGCGCATTATTTGGCGAGAAATACGGCGACGAGGTGCGTGTCGTTGCGATGGGGCGGCCTGAGGAAGCGGGCAAACGGGCGTTTTCCGTCGAACTTTGCGGCGGAACGCATGTCGCCCGCACCGGCGATATCGGCGTCATCAGCATTGTGGCGCAGAGCCCCGTGTCCTCGGGCGTGCGGCGCATCGAAGCGCGCACTGCCGAAGGCGCGCGAACTGAACTTGTGGCGCAATCTAAAGCATTGCGTGACCTCGCTACGTTGATGCGAACGCCTGTCGAACAGGCGCCCGAGCGGTTAGCGACGCTGCTCGACGAACGCAAACGGCTGGAGCGTGAACTCGCCGACCTCAAGCGCAAACTGGCGATGAGCGACGGCGCGGACGGAGCCGAGGCGCAGCCTGTGCTGAACGTCGCCGGGATCAAACTATTCTCGCGAGCCGTTAGCGGTGTTGATGCGAAAGATCTCAAAGGGCTGGTCGACGACGCCAAAAAGGTCGTCGGCTCAGGCGTTGTCGCCATCGCCAATAGCTCTGCAGACGGCAAAGCGGGCATTGTGGTTGGCGTCACCGACGATCTTACTGCAAAGTTCAACGCCGTCGATTTCGTCCGCGCCGCAAGTGCAAAGCTGGGCGGCAAAGGCGGAGGCGGCAGGCCTGATCTTGCGCAAGCAGGCGGTCCTAACCCAGCAGCTATCGAGTCAGCTCTAGCCGCTGTGGAGGACGCCCTTCGGGAAAAGGCGAGCACATGAACTCTACAACGGCCAGATAAAAATTTCGGCGCGCTGAATGGACTTTTCTAAAGGGCGCGCGCCAGCGGGATTGTGTTGACGAAACGCTCTATTTGCGTGAGGATTTACAGCGTGAAGTATACGAATGAGATGAATTGAAGAGACGCTGCTTCAGCGCCATTCTGCTGCAAACAAAGGGCGTGAATTCGTCCATGGGAGGCGTCGTTGTATAAAAAAATTCTGGTCCCGATAGATTTGAACGAGGCGGCGATGACCGCCAAAGGCGAAGCCGCGGCTGTCGAGTTAGCCCGGATCGTAAAGGCGGAAATTCGCCTTATCAACGTGCAAGCGCCGACGCCGCTGGCGTTCATGGATTACGTCCCGATGGATTTTGACGCGCGGCTGCGGGAGAGCCTAGATGAAGAACTCGGCAAAATAGTCTCTCGCCTCGACTATCCGAACGAGCTGGTTTCGAGATCGCTGCGCCTGGGGTCAGTTTATGCGGAGGTTCTCGCGGAGGCGGACGCGTGGGGAGCCGATTTGATCGTGATCGGGTCGCACCGTCCCAGCGTTTCGACATATTTGCTGGGCTCTAACGCAAAGACCATTGTGCGGCATGCAAGATGCTCGGTTCTAGTGGCGCGCGACTGATCAGCATCGAAGTGAGTTCGAACTCCGAGCTCGCTTTTGCTTGCATAACAATCGCAAAATCAGCCTCGACTTTTCGAAATAGATTCCATGCGAGCCTCAGGAAACAGAAGTTACAAATATGCGTCCGATATTTCTGTTCGCCTTCATCCTGATCTCAATTCCATCCGCCATGGGACAAACTCTGGCCGAAAAAGGTCGAGAGATCGCGGAAACATTTTGCAGTCGTTGCCATGCAGTCGGACCCCACGGAAATAGTCCAAATCCCAAGTCTCCTCCCTTTCGCCAGCTGGGAAAGAAATATCCGCTGTCCGATTTGGAGGAGGCGTTGGGGGAGGGCATAGTCGTCGGGCATGAAGGTTCGGAAATGCCGCCTTTCGTGTTTTCCACGCAGCAAATCGAAGCGCTGCTCGCTTACCTCGCCGCGGTGCAACAAAAGTAACTGCTTTCAGCGGAGGCGGCGCAAATTACAGAATTTGAGCCATTTCATCGAAGCCGAACCGGGGGCCGCGCGGATAAAGCTTCGCAGCGTCACCATATCCGATATTCAGCAGAAAGTTCAATTTCACCTTACCGTCCGGAAAGAACTCCCGGTCGACGACCGCTTTGTCGAAGCCGCTCATTGGGCCAGTGTCGAGTCCCAGCGCGCGCAACGCGAGAATAAGATAGCCGGCTTGCAATGTTCCATTTCGAAAAGCGGTTTCTTCGATCAGCGGCGGATTGCCCACAAACCATGAGCGCGCATCGGCCGCGGGAAACAGACGCGGCAGCTTTTCATAGAACTCGAGATCATAGGCCAAAATGGCGGTAGCAGGCGCCGCCATGGTCTTATCGAGATTGCCAGGCGCAAGAGCGGGCGCCAGCCGAGCTTTGGCCGCCGCCGAGCGCACGAACACGATCCGCATAGGGGAACAATTGGCGCTTGTGGGTCCCCACTTTGCGATATCAACCGCCGCGCGGAGCAGCGCGTCGGAAACTTTCTTTTCATTCCAGCCATTGTGCGTGCGCGCCTCGTGGAAAAGTTGCGCAATAGCCTCGGCGGACAGGCTCACATTGTTGGACATGGATCAACCTTCTTCGAGGTCAGATATCCCGACCCTCTACATCGAGCCGCAGACGCTCTTCTGATTTTTGCAGCGCTTCCTGCATTGGGTCGAGCGCCAGCGCGTGACGATAGGCGTCCAGGGCGGCTTTCTTGTCGCCCGCCTCCTCCCGCAGCGCGCCGAGCGCCGAAAACGCGTCAAAGCGCTTTGGCTCAAGTCGAAGCGCAGCCTCAAGATCCTCTTTGGCCCCGCCTGCGTCGCCACGCTCCGCCCTTACGCGAGCGCGCCGCACAAACCCTTCTGACCAGGTGGGATCGAGCACGATCACGTCGTCTAGCAACGCCTCGGCGACCGGCTGTGCGCCGGAAATTGCCGCCGCCGCAGCACGCGAGCTTAACAGTGCGATAGTGTCGGAAGAAGTTGTGGCGAAGACTGCGAGTATCCGATCGGCGATAGCCTGAGCCTCGGCCTCGTCGGATGCAATTTTCAGACGGCCGAGCAAAGCGTCCAGTGCGCCTGCTCGCGCCTGTTGCGGTGTCTTCGGCGGGGCCTTTGGACTTGCCGCCGTAGTTGGTGAGCGCGAAGGAGGCAAGCCGCGCTGGGCTTCTTCCTCCGCGCCCCTGTCTTCTTCGTCCCCGGTAAAGCGATCCGCTCCGCGCGGTTGGAAAACATGCACCCCCGGTGGCATCTGGATTCGGCCAACTCCGGGGATTTCGATGAAGTTGTCGCCGCTGTTGGCTCCAGACGATGGATCTTCGCGCGGGGCAGAGCTTGCTGTTTCGCCGAAAGCGAAAACGCCCGTTAAAGCAGCAGCAGTCACAAGAAATATTGTGAACGGTCTCGGTTGCATTTTTTAAGTCTAAACCCGACGCACTCGCCCGCACAAGTCGTCAGTCGAAGCGCCGCCCGTTCCGCCCGAGCTAGTTCAAGTTTTTGTGTATTATGACAAGAATATGTGAAAACTATTTCGGTTCGTTGACAGTTTTCTTACGGGAGAACCGAATGAACCGGATCCCTTTTTTTGATGTGCGGCGCGGCGGACCTGTTGCTCACGCGCGCGCCCGCATTTCAGCGGCGGCGAGTCTGCGCGATGCTTGTCTGTCGCCTGTACCCCGCTGGAGTCAAAATTTCTGTCTGTCATCCATAGATCGCATCGCCGCGAAGTGGCTGCGCAGTTCTGTCTCCGCCTATAGCGACGATCTGGAGAGCGTCGCCGAAATACTCGGGTTTCCGGGTGCGCTGACGCTCAACATGTCTTATCTTTTCGCTTGCACAACCTCTGCTGAGATTGGACCGAATGGTGCGCCTTTGCTGCGTCGCTCTCTGGACTGGCCTTTCGCGGGACTGGGTCGTGGCGTGGAAATCGCGTGGCAGGCGGGCCATGCGGGCGACTTTTATAATGTAACCTGGCCGGGGGCGGTCGGAGTTCTTACGGCGATGGCGCCAAAGCGCTTTTGCGCAGTCCTCAATCAGGCTCCTATGCGGCGCCGCACGCGTGGCCTGTTGGGCCTCCCGTATGACGCCGCGATCAACCTCGGCAACGCCTTGTTGCGAGAGGACGGCTGGCCGCCAGACCACCTGCTTCGCCGTGCTTTCGAGAGCTGTGAAGATTTCGAAAGCGCAATAGAATTGTTGAGCCGGGAACCTTTGGCTCGGCCCGCACTATTCACATTAACGGGCGTCAAGCCGAGCGAAATGGTCGTGATCGAGCGCACGGAGCATGATGCGCAAGTGCTACGCGGTCCCGTGGTCGTCGCTAATGATTGGCAGTCCCCGCGCGCCGGGTGGACCGGCCGAATGGGGTTAGAGAATAACGAAGCGCGAAAGGCGGCAATGAGAAGCTTCACACCTGGCGGTGCGGTGTTTCGATGGGCCGTGCCGCCCGTGCTTAATCCGACGACCCGACTGGTGGTGGAAATGTCGGCGCAGTGCTCCGGCCAGCTTTCCGCGCGCGGCTATGAAGCTGCGTCCTTGCAGAGCTTGCCGACCCCCGCTACCGCCGATTTCTCCCTGCGAGACGCGGAGTTGGCTCCGCTGGCGGCATAAGCGTCGGGTTTGGGGAACACGGCGCTTGAAACCGTGCAGTCCGATCGCAATTAATCGCTAAGCGATCGGGAAGTCGCCACTGTTTGTGCGCCTTGTCTCGCTTCGCCGATCCTTCATAAAACGTGATGAGGATGGATGCGATGACACTTCAAAAAGCAAAGGCGGCGCTCTCCCTGGCTGGGGCGCTGCTGCTCGCCTTCTCCGTCGCAGCTGAGGCACGAGGCGGCGGCTTCCATGGCGGCGGCGGATTCCATGGAGGAGGCTTCCGTGGAGGGCAGGGGATTCGTGGCTGGGGAGGTTACGGCTATGGCGGCTTTTATCCGGGTTATTACGGCGATTACGGTTATTCGGGATGCTTTCAGCAGGTTTGGGTGCAGACAGACTATGGCGAGCAACTTCAATGGGTAAATGTTTGCAGCTATTGAAACTTGACCACTATGTCGCGGCGCGGTGAAGACGATCGCTTATCGCTTCGCCGAGACCGCGCTTTGGTATGGGGGCGACGGCCGCGCGAGCGATTTTGCGGGCGTCTAGCTCACGCAGGAAACCATAGAGATTAGCAGCGGCTTCGGTGAGGTCGCCGGAAGGGGAGAGGTCTAGTACTACTCCTCTGGAGCCCGAGGACTTTAGGACGCCTCCAAAGTCCAATCCTGCTTCTCCAGGCTCAAGCGATAGCGCATCAAGCCGCAGCCGGGCGTTTGGGGCATAGTGGGACAGGATCATCCCGGGCGCTAAAATCTCTGCGGTGCAGCCGGAGGCGGCCAGGCGACGGCCAAGCGCGGCTTCCACCGCTTCGCGCGGTAGGGCGCCCGGACGCAAAATCACGGGCTCCTCGCCGACAAAGGAAACGATCGTCGATTCGAGTCCGGCGTCGGAACGGCCTGCGTCGAGAATAAGGTCGACCCGGCCGTTTAAATCTTGCGCGACATGCGCAGCCGTGACCGGGCTGACATGGCCGGAACGATTGGCCGAAGGCGCGGCGACGGGGCCGCCGAAGGCGCGCAGAAGCGCGAGTGCGCAGGGGTGCGCTGGAACGCGTAACGCGACGCTTCCCAAGCCTGCGCGAGCCAATTCGCAGACGCTGCCTTGCAGCGAAGCTGGCGCGACAAGCGTCAAAGGGCCCGGCCAAAATTTCTCCGCCAGTCGCAAAGCCGGTTCAGGCAGCGTTGCTTCCCGTTGCGCAGCAGCCAGGTCGACCACGTGAGCAATCAGCGGGTTGAACGCCGGGCGGCCTTTAGCCGCATAGATTTTGGCGACCGAAAGCGGCGAGGCTGCGTCGGCGCCGAGTCCATAAACAGTTTCCGTAGGAAAGGCTACGAGCCCGCCGTGGCGTAAAACCTGCGCAGCTTGGGCAATGCCCCCAGCGCCGGCGGCCAGATGAAGCGTGTTCATTTCCTTTCGCCTCGATAGGGCGGCGGCGGAATGGCGATATGCGCCGCGCGTAGCGCCGAGGACCAACGTTCGCGCAGATCGCGAAAGTAGCCGTCGCTGGCGTCGATCCGCGTCGCCACCTCGGTTCGGAGCGCATTCCGGCGCATGAGCGCGATGTCTATGGGCAAGCCGACCGAAAGATTTGAGCGGATAGTCGAATCCATCGAGATCAGGCCGATCTTTAACGCGTCGTAAATCTCCGTCTCAAAGGTGATGGCGCGATCGAGAATGGGTTTGCCGTATTTGTGCTCGCCGATCTGCAAATAGGGGGTGTCAGGAGTGCATTCGATGGCGTTTCCGGCAGTATAAACCATGAACAAGCGTGGCGGAGCGGTTCCGATCTGGCCGCCGAACAACAACGCCACGTCGAAACTAACCCCGGTTTCCTTTATGGCGTCGCCCACGAGCGTGAGGGAGCGACGCACAGCGCGCCCCACAAGATGCGCCGCCTGCACCATGGACTGCGCCTCTTCAAGCCGCTCCCGAGCGCCGGTTTCAGCATCTTCCACGCCCTCCAATAGAAGATTGACTGCCCCTTGCGTGACTGAAAGATTTCCCGACGCGGCCAGCATCATCACATGCTTGCCGGGCTGTTCGAACAACTGCAGCTTGCGGAATGTGGAAATATTGTCCAGCCCCGCGTTGGTTCTGGTGTCGGCGATCATCACTAGGCCTTCGCGCACCAGAATGCCGCAACAATAGGTCATGAGCGCCCCTTTCGCGCGTCGGCTTGGCCCCGGCGCCTGCTTCGCATCCCGGCGGATCGTTTACAAGGGGTTGCACCACTCCTTACAAGCGCTTCGGCCGCTTGTCCCAAAACTGAGCCTGATAATCACATCACACATTTCTCGAGTGGCGGGAACCTGATCGGGGCTGCGGACTTTTCTCCAACGACCAGTTGCGGCGAGCGCCCAATGCAGTGTAGGAAAACCACCACCCTGCCTGCAACGGTGGCTGGGCCGGTAGCTCAATTGGTTAGAGCCGACCGCTCATAACGGTCTGGTTGGGGGTTCGAGTCCCTCCCGGCCTACCAATACAATCAAGGGTTTGGGGTTATCTCAAACCCAACTGTTTTTACCCCAACCGTTATCCCAACCGCTGCCGCTTCACTCCTCCCGATCAAATTCGACGTCGTTCCACTCCGGAATCGTTTTGATGAACTGGTAGGGATCGAAAGGAAGTTTGGAAACGTCCAAGCGAGGTTGGCTTGCAGCCTTGGTTTCCGGGCGGGCATTCTCGATGTCGGTGAGCGGGAAGCCGCGAGCCTCTCCCTTGTTCGGATATTTCGCCATCCACAGTTGGTGGCGCATCTTCATGATGGTGAACATTCCCTTCGCCGGGAACATCGGCAGCATTTTGGCGTTGTCTTCGCGCGGATCGTTAAAGAGGTCATAGAAGGCGGCTCCCGAAAGACCGGGCTTCTCGCCAACCCACACGCGCTTGTATCGACCCTTCACCGTCGCCGCCAGAACACTGCCGGTGTAGATGAAAACATAATCGCGCCGGCTGAAGGTGTCGCCCTTCAGAAGCAGCGCGGATTGGTCCACGCCGTCGATGATGCGGTTGGTCGGGATGTGCTCCGAGGCTCCCGCCAGACGCGCGAAGGTGGTGAAGAGATCGGTTTCGTGGATGATGTCGCCGACGGTCTGCCCCGGCGCGATTACGCCGGGCCACCAGGCCATCGCCGGGACGCGCACGCCGCCTTCGAGGTAGTCGCCCTTGCCGCCGCGATAGAGCGTTTCCGCCATGCCCGGCGGACCATTGTGCGTCATCGGGCCGTTGTCAGCCATCAGAACGACAAGCGTGTTCTCCGCGATGCCAAGGTTTTTAAGCTCGGTCATCAAGTCGCCGATCCAGACATCGAGTCGCGCCAAAGCTTCCTGCGGTAAGCCGCCGCTAGCGGTCACGCGGTTGGGGAAGCCGAGGAAAGACGTCGCGATGGGCCAGTAATCAACATAGAAGGGCTTTTTCGCCGCCGCATTCTTGCGAATGAACTCGACGGTTCGCTTCTGCATCTCCGGGTCGAGCTTCATGTAGTCGTCATGATTGGGCGCGCGGCCGTATTCACGAACGGGACCGCCCTTCACGCCTTCCAATGCGAACACATAGCCGGTCGGGCGCCAACCGGAGTCGATGTCATAGGGATCCTCGCCGAACATCTGGGGAAACAGGACTGCGGGGGCGAGCACGGACATTTGTCCCTGCGGGGTGTAGAGACTGGGCACCTGGTTGTAAGGCGTCCACAACGCCTCGTCGAACCCGTGATTGGTCAGATAGCTGACCTCAACATCGCCAATATGCGCCTTGCCATAGAAGGCGGTTGCGTAGCCGGCCTTGGACAGCACTTCCGCAGTCGTGACTTCCGTGGCGGCTAACCCGCCATATTCATAGGGAAACCCGACATTGAACATGCCGTTGCGCACGGGATGACGCCCGGTCAATACAGCCGCTCGGCTGGGTGTGCAGGACGGCTCGGTATACATGCGCATGAAGTTGATGCCGTCGGCGGCGAGATGGTTGATGTTCGGCGTTTCAAAACCGCGCACTTTCTGGATGGCGGGAATGCCGACCTCGCCGACCGCGGTGTCGTCCCACATGATGTGGATGATGTTGGGCGGGGTCCCGTATTTTTTCCGAAGCTCGGCCAGCTTGGCGTCGATGTCCTGATCTTCGGCGGCCCACTTCTCGCCATGCTGCGCCTCGAGGATGTAATATTCGGAGTCGTGGATGATCTTGGGCTTTGCGCGCTCGGCGACGGCGCCGCCGGTGACAGTGACGCAGCCAAGGATCAATGCTGCGGAAATCCAAACGGAGCGCATCCAGGCGAGCTTCATCGGGTATCCTTCTCACAATTCAATTATAATTCAAGCATAGCCGGGAATGCCATAAACTGAAAGCGCAGCCTGGGTTTAGCTCGCCACGGCGGCTTCGCGTCACGTGCGGCCAGTCAGGCCGTGTCATTGCGGCGCACGGGCGCTCTGCATGTAGTGGCTGTGTGTCTTAACCGGATAGGCAGGGTTCAAACTTCAGATCAGATCGGGGCAACCGTCAGGATCAGGCCCATACGCTCCGCAGTCGCTCTCAAGGGTTCTGATTTCCGATGTAATCAAAATCTATTTGGAAGATTGCTTTCCCCAACAGGCAAGACCTGAAAAAGCCGCTGAACGAGCAATTAGGCTCATCGAGTTTTTCGATGGTAGGACTCTCGATAACATCACTGGCAAGCTCTGCCGCGAATATGTGGCATCACGAGAAGGTCAGGGCCGATCGAACAAAGGCAACGGTGGGGGAGCCAAGAGAGACTTGGAAGATCTCCGTGCTGCGATCAACCACCATGCCAAAGAAGGCTACCATCGGGGTGTTGTTCGCGTCTGGTTGGGGGTTCGAAGTCCCTCCCGGCCTGCCACACACTCTCCAATCAAACATTACCCAGACGACAACGCCCAAATCATGGTTCCCTGTTTGGGAGCGTGGAATTGAAGGGCCTGCTGCTGGATAAAGACTGCCCAAGGCGAGGGAAGGTCGCCCGACGACGAGGGCAGGGCCTTCCGAAAGCGCGACGCTATTGAAGGAGATCTTCGCACACAGACATCGCTTCGATAACCGGACCCCGAGCGCCCGACTTCTGCGCGCTGAACCAGGACGAAGCGCTAATTTGGACGGTGGGACGGTCACAGGGGATTGATTAGCCCCATCACAGGCCAAGGTTAGTTCCCAAAGGGTGCGTCGGTTTTATGAATGCGCCTCTGTAAGGGAGAATACGCAAATGTCATTGCTAGCTCATGACGACGCCGGAACCGCAATGCCGGTGCTCGCGGTGGTCGTCGCCATAGTTTTTATCGTAGTTTGTTTCTTCAAGTTTTTGGATTGGGCAACGCCTTCCGCCGAGGGCTTGGGCTCGGGCGAGGTGGGGAAAGTAACGTTGAGCCCTCGATAAGATTGCTGCAGGTCTCTTCCCTATGCTCAGCCCAAAGCCGGGGTCAGAGACTGGGTGATTATCGAGCTTGACAGGTCAAACTCATTGCCTTTGGGGATAACAGGGGCGAGCGTACAGGTCTGCGCGAATTTGAGCGGCGATTATCCGAATGAGCGACTGACTCGCATTGACCAATCGAGTTGCCAATCCCGTCAGGACTTGTTTTGCGATCGCGCTTCGCGCTAGAACGTCGCTCGACGTTCCGATCTGCGGCGGAGCATCCGCATTTCCACAATTCCGCATCCATTTGATTGAGGCATCTGATGAACAAGACCCTGCTTATGACGGCGGTGATTGCCGCGAGTCTCGGAACTGGCGCGTTTGCGGCTGTGGAGTTGAACACTTACGCCAATAAGGAAGGCTATCTCGATGTGCAGGCCCTGACCTGCGCTCAACTGGCCAATACCTATCAGGAAGACGCCAACTATCTGACCGCTTGGTATAGTGGCTGGTATAACGGGCTGGCGAAGAAGCACTTCGCCAATATTCCGGGGAGCAAGGAAGCCGAACACGAAGCAATTTTGTATTGCAAGGCGCATCCGGGCGACGAAAAAGTGATCAAGGTTCTCGGCCGAATTTTCGAGGAATACAGAGAGAAAAAAGGCATCGAGGTACATAGATAGGCTGTTTTTCGAACGAAAAGCGCCCCGAGCTGAATACCGAAGCGCGACGCTTTTTCGAATGATCGAAAAAATGGTAAAGTAGATTTATGAGATACGGAAATAAGTCGGGAAGGGAGAGCAGCCTGGCGCTGCGTCCTTCGCGATCCATGGCCGATGGTCGAAGTGACATCTGAACGAGCCGGAGCACTCTTGCTGACGTGCAGGATCGAACACAACAGCGGGAGTTCGAATTTTGCGGCGTGACATTCGACCCTCTGACAGTCGGGGTCCGGGAGCGGAATAATCGTCTACGTTCGGGTCGATGGGGAACGAGATGAATGGCAAACGCCTGCTTGTCGTCGTCCATGCGCCATCTCCAAATACCGAGCGATTGCGGGACGCATTGGTCGCAGGCGCCCGCTCGCCAGGGCTCGAGAGAGTCGAGATCTCGGCGCTAAGCCCCTTTGCAACGACGCCGAACGAGGTCCTATCGGCGGACGCCATCATTCTCGGCACGACCGAAAACCTCGGCTACATGAGCGGAGCGACGAAGGATTTCTTCGATCGCTGCTACACTTCGTGTCTGGAGCGGACCGAAGGGCTGCCTTACGCGCTCTACATACGCGCCGAGAACGACGGAGCCGGCGCCAAGCGTTCCGTTGAAACGATCGTGACCGGACTGCGCTGGCGCAGAATCCAGGAACCGCTGATCTGCCGGGGCTCCTGGCAAGAAGATTTCGTCGTCAAGTGCCGGGAGCTGGGAACGCTAATCGCAACTGGCCTCGACGTCGGGATTTTTTGAACGGCCTAGAATTCTCTTCACGCCGCATTGATTGTGGACGGGAGATATTTGCGGGGGACTGACGCCCTGGCCTGATTTGGAGTTAAGGCCATCTTCCTGTGCGTTTCACAATAAGTGAGCGTCAAGGAACATGTGCAGCCACAAAAACGGAAGGTTTCCAAATGGTGCGGATCGCCGATGGGCCAGCGGCACATGCCGGCGCGCAGATCAATAAAGCTGACAGGAACGGAAGCGACAAGCGGCTTCCATTTCTTGCTGTCCTTTTGCAGCGCGAGGTAGTCGCGAGCTGCATCCTGGCGCGCCTGGATGATTCCACCGCCGGGCGCCGGCCGGTTGACCGGGTTCTTTGTTTTAGTCATTTGAACGCTACGCCCCTTTTCGTGGCACACACGGAAGCTACGACGACGCCACCTCATTTCACCCTTAATGAGCGCCGGCGCTTCCGAACGAAAACCGCTCGACAAGCAAAGCTGATCGAGCGGCTTCAGGTGTTTGAGATGCGAATTTCTAATCGATGAAAGATGAGTTCTGCTTGACAGTGACAGGCGCTTTCCACTGGGTGGGGGCAGCCGGAGCCTGTGCGGACGACGCTATCGAGATTGGCTTGAAAGCTTCCTTGACGAGACTGGAATATATCTCGCCAATTTTGGTGGCTTGCGCCATGAAATCGTCATAGGTGGATTTGGCGAACTCCGACTGAAGTTGGACCGCCTCATTGATGTTCTTCACGCCGATCACCTTCTCCAAGTGCGCCCGACTTTTCTCGAAGGACTTTTTTGAATAGTCCGTCGTTTCGGCCGCTATGGATTGCAGTCCTTTGGTCGACGAAGCCGCCGCCGCGCTAAGCGCCTCGAACGGCGCCGTGCCGAATGCTTTGATCTCCGCGAAGTTGAAGGTCATAGAATATCCTTTTTGATCCAGACATCCGAGACTTTCCCGCAGCTCTGGAGAGCAGTTGTTTATGTGCGTTGCACAAAAAAGTCAACAAATATATCGCGTTGCAGCGCGGCCTTGACAGTTTGAACCTTCTTCGTAGCGCCAAAAGCGCCTCTCAGCCTCCGCAATTTTGTGGCCGTCAGGCCTTTGTCGCTACCGAAATTAAAGCACTGCGTACCAGGCATGAACGCGTCACCACGCTGTCGCAGGCGTCAAAGTCGCCGCGAAGGTCATGAATCGCGGGCGCCGCCATGCGGGTGTTGCATTGTAAGGGGCCCTCTGCAATTGCTTTTCCGCAGGAGTAGTTTACATGCTGTCAAAACTGAGCGAGTGGCTCTTTAACACCTCTGGCTTAGCGCCGCATGGATTCTGTCTGCTATGGGAGCCCGGGCTGATCTGGCTCTATGCGATTTCAGACACGCTGATTGCTTTAGCCTATTTTTCGATCCCCCTGGCGCTGATCATCCTGGGAAAACGACGTAGCGACCTTGTCTTTCGGCCGCTGCTCTGGCTTTTCGCCGCGTTCATTCTTCTTTGCGGCACGACCCATTGGCTCGATTTGCTAACCCTTTGGTCGCCGCTCTATGGCCTCCAGGGCCTCGTCAAAGCGGCGACCGCGATCGCCTCAATTTTCACAGCAGGCGCGCTCTGGTGGACACTACCGGATGTTCTCGCCCTTCCCTCGGCAGACCAATTGCGCGAGGCCAACGCTGCGCTGCTTGCGAGCGAAGAACGCCTGGCCCACGCGCAGAAAATGGAAGCGATAGGTCAATTGACGGGCGGGATCGCCCACGACTTTAATAACCTGCTTCAGGTGATCACTGGCTCGATACGGGTGATTGAGATTCAAGTCGCGCGTGGACGCGGCAATGAAATAAAGCCCTCTATCGCCGCCATACAAAAAGCGTCGAAAACGGCGTCGAGTCTCATCAACAGAATGTTGGCTTTTTCTCTGCGGCAGACATTGTTGCCTCGGGTGATCGAGCCCGACAAGCTCGTGGTGGGCATTGAGGAGATGCTGCGGCGGACGCTGGGTCCCGAAATCGATCTGGATCTTCACTTGCAGCGCGGCCGCTGGAGCGTGAGTTGCGACCCGTCTCAGCTTGAAAGCGCTTTATTGAATCTTGCGATCAACGCTCGCGACGCCATGCCCCAAGGCGGCGTGCTCAGGATCGCGACGGCGGACCGGAACCTAACTGCCGACCAACTGTCCGACCCGGATGCGCATCCTGGGGATTATGTTGAGATTGAGGTTACGGACAGCGGCGTGGGGATGAGCCATGACCTGTTGAGCCGCATCTTTGAACCTTTCTTTACGACAAAACCTACCGGTCAGGGAACGGGTCTAGGCTTGTCGCAGATTTATGGCTTCGTGAAGCAGTCGGGTGGATTCATGCGCATTGAAAGTAACCTTGGCGAGGGGACAAGCGTGCGTATCTACCTGCCGGGACATGAGCAGCTGACAAACTCGGCCGCCGAGGAAAGGCCGGCGGTCGAAAGTATCGATTTTACTGCCCTGACGCAGAAAGGCAAAATCCTTCTCGTTGAGGATCAAACCGAGGTCCGCTCCCAAATCGTAGACACGCTCAACGAAGTAGGCTGCGAGATCATAGAAGCTGGCGATGGGACGGCTGGATTGAAAGTAATAGAATCTGAGGAACAGTTAAACCTGCTGATCACAGACGTTGGTCTGCCGGGAGTGAGTGGACTTCAGTTGGCTGAGGCCGCTCGCGCTGCGAGGCCTAACTTACCCATCCTGCTTATTACGGGATATGTAGGCAAGTCGATTGGAACGTTGCAGCTGGGGCCAAATCTGGAGGTTCTGCGCAAGCCGTTCACTCTGGATGAATTGACCGCCAGAGTTCAGGCGCTCTTGAAGTGAATCGCATGAGTCGGCGATCAGCATATCCTGGCGGCGGCTTCGCTTGAGATTGTATGGGTAGCTGGCGAGTAGATACTAGCTCGCTCAACCGCCAGCGACCATATCGGTAGCCGAGGAACGTCGCGCAAAGCGGCTATCCCCGCATCCTCATATTTGCACGCAACTAAGATATTTAAATATATAAAACGTGTATCATTAGGGGCTCGGAGTTATTGCAACGCGAGAGCATATGACGAATAAACTAGCATAAATAATACCGGTTTCCTTATTCGGCCGCAGTCCCTTGTTGCAAGTGGCCGGGTGCAGGCGACAAGCTGCCTTTAGAATTGCTGACTTCATAATGCATTGGACTCAAAGGCTTATTTATCGGAGCTTGGACTGTTCGAGCCAACTAGCGGTGAACTCGGGACGGGAGCAATGGACTTTTGGGTTCTTTCAAAGTCTCATGCGTCGCGACCCCAGTGTTTAGTCAGTTAAGTATAAACTGTTATGCCTATGATAATAAAAGCGATTGAATTTCTAGCTCGGCTCCGGTAATGTACCAGCTGTGATTTGATGATTTGATCCGAACTGGCGGACTTGCGGCCAGCAGTGAAAAGATCAGCAGAACCTTGAATGCGTCCAGAAAAATGCAGCGCTAACCTTCCCTATTCCAATGTCAGAAGCAGAGCTGGGAGCAAAAAGTAATAGGCGCGCAATGGTCAACTCACGCTCCGACACGAAGAAAGTTCTGATTGTAGATACCGATCCAGCGTCGGTCCGGTCGCTGCGTGAGGCGCTGATCTCGGAACGCTATGAAGTTTCGCATTCAGCCACGGGAGGTGAAGCGATCGTGTTGGCGATTTCCTGGCAGCCAATACTGATCATATTGGACATTAATCTGCCTGACATCGACGGCAGAGAAGTTATCCGGGTCCTTCGCAAACACTCGCCGGTGGCCATAATCGCGCTTTCTTCACGTGATTTTGAAGCTGAAAAAGTCGCAACTCTCGACCTCGGCGCCAATGACTTCGTCTGTAAGCCAATCAAGGTAGGGGAATTGATGGCGCGCGCGCGCGCTGCTCTCAGGACGCGCATGAGCGAGCCGGTCACGCTCGTTTATCAGGTTGGACATCTTGTCATCGATGCGGCCACCCGAACCGTCACCCTGAAAGGGCACTCGCTTCGCTTTACCTCCAAGGAATTTGAGGTTCTCCACATCCTCGCTATGGCGAACGGTCGCGTCGTCACTCAGCGTCAATTGATCGAACTGGT
The DNA here is from genome assembly GCA_963697595.1 of uncultured Alphaproteobacteria bacterium. Lineage (GTDB taxonomy): Bacteria > Pseudomonadota > Alphaproteobacteria > Rhizobiales > Beijerinckiaceae > Methylocystis. The sequence goes on from CAVOON010000003.1 coordinate 707,135, forward strand.
TTGGGGGTTGGCTAGTGCAGAACAGCGTCCAGTATCTCAGGGTTTTTATCGGACGTCTCCGCAGGAAACTCGAAGATAATCCGGCCGAACCTTCGATTCTCGTGACCGAAAGAGGCGTGGGTTATCGCCTAATTCCCAGCGGCGCCGTGCACGTCGAGTGAGGTTTCCGCCGAGCATTCCGCCTTCATTGCCAATCCAGCCGCTCCACCTCTAGAAGTGCCAGATCAAATCCGCTGACATGATTGCGATATGGCTCTTGGTGCCGATATTCGTCGGGCTGGTTTGAAGCAACGGCGCATTCTGCTGGAACGCCGGAGCGTTCAGCGAATTGTAGAAGGCGATTTCCGGGCGCACCTCAACATTGGGTGAGAACCAGTGTTGCCAGCCCACGGCATAATTGAAATAGGCCGTCTTGATGCCCGTGCGCTGGCCGGTGAGGTCGTCAAGATATTCCATGCGCCAGGAGATGTTGTCCATCGGCGAGAATTTATAGTTGAGATAGGTCACCACCGACCATTCGCGCGAAGTGCACGTCGCCTGCAGCGGGTTGGAGCACTGCGCGAGGTTTGGACCATTGACCATATAGTAGAAGGGATTGGCCTGCGTCACGACAAACGGGCTGAGAATGTTTGGCACATTATCCTCGTGCATGTGCCATGACTCGATCGCGATGTGCCATTGGTCGTTGAACGTGTGGTAGAACGAACCGCCGTACCATTGCTGATTGTTATAGCCGAAGGTTCCGGTGTTGATCCCGTTGGCGCAAAGGTAAATATTGTCGCGGGAATCGTCGGTCTGATAGCGACCGCAGGCGACGAAACTCGGCTTGACGCCGGGATCGGCCTGACCAGCATAGGCCGGTTGCTGGCTCGTCGTAGCGAATACGCCTGGCACGGGATTATATAGTACTCCACCGGGCACGGCGGCCAATTTCACGGTGCGCGAATTCTGGAATTCCGAGTCGGTGCCGACCGAGAGACCCAGTTGCAGCATCACATTTTTATTAACCTGCAACGTCGCCGCGGCGCCCTGGTTTGTATAGCCGTCGACGACATAGGTCATCGAGTGGGAATACATATAGTTGTTGGGGGCGAGCTGCGCCTCAATGTCAGGCATCGAGATGTATCGGCCAAAGCGGATCACAAGGCCGTCAAGCACGTTCGGAACGTAAACCTCGCCGTAATACATGGGGATGTCATAGCCGGCGAACTCGTTCCATTTCAGCAGTTGCTTGCTGAAAAAGCCGTTCGCCGTCGTGTAGCGATAGGTTTCCCCGTAAATCGGCGAAACGCGGAAACCCCAGTCCCAGTGATCTGTCTGCACCGTGTCTGGCACGCGCTCTATGATGACCACCGCCTGGTCGAGCTGCGGAATGTTGGGCTGGTAGGAATAGGCCGAGGGCGCGTTGCCGCCTGCGATCGCGCCCGGCATCGAGCGCGCCGAACTCAAGTTAAAGCCCGCGTCGATCCAGCCATAGACCTGGATGTGGTTGTCTTCGAGGAACTTGCCGGCTGACGTTGGACTCAGCGCCTTCATCAGCGGCGAGTCGATGGAGTTAGGCAGCGACACCGCGACGGGCGTTGCGCCGCCATAGGGCCACTCGGTGAAAGGATAGGGAGGAGAGGATTGCGCGATCGGTCCGTAGCCGGCTCTGCGGCTCTGCGGCGCGTTCGGGTCGTCTGGAATCGGCGCGCCCCATTCGTCCGCGTAGCCGTGGTAGAGACGACCGAGGAAAGTTGGGGCAGGGGGCGGCGGGGGCTCGAATCTCTTCGGGGGCTCCGAAGACGAGGCGACCTGTGTCGTCGGCGCACTTATATGGTAGCTGACGCCGAGTCGCACGCTGTCTTCGGTCGCTCTTTCCCGGTAGGTGAGGCCGGGCACTTGAACGGAGTTTACGATACCAGCGCCGAAGTCATTGTGACGATATTCGACCCTTCCCGACCAGTCGTCTGTGAAGGCGTATTCCACGCCTGCGCCAGCAGTCCAGCCGAAGCGCTGGACATTGAAGTAATCGGCGACGGGCGCGTTGGGCGCGCCGAGAGGCCAGTAGTTGTGCTCAACCATAGAGGTTCCGTTGACGAGACCGCCTGTCAGAAAATAAAGAGTGCGCCCGTCGGCGTAGCCGGCGCGGGCTCGCGCCGTCCAGCGAAGATTGTCCGCAATATTGGTTTGAGTCGGACCGCCGAGCGCTGCGCCCAAGGTATTGAAGAGAACTTTGTTGGTGTTCTGGCCAGTATAGTCGAAGTCCGCTTCCGCACCGAAGACGATTGAGCCATATTGCCTGTTATAGCCAAAGTGAAAGCCGCTGAGAGGGCCTCTTGAGGAATAATTCTGCGTGTACGAAACGGGATTCGCGAGATTTGCGTAAGCGGGGATCAGATCGGAGCCGCGTTCGGAGACCGTGTTAAATCCGTAACCCACCTGGGAGCCAAGATATCCGCCTTCCCAGGAATACATCAACGGCGCCGGAGATGGGGCCGCGCGCGTAGGAGGAAGATCTGCGGCATAAGCTGTTCCCTGCAACATCAACATAGTTAGGAGCGACACAAACGCTCTTCGTGACATCTCGGGACCTTCCAGTTTAATTGCGCGAGTGCTTCGCACAAATGCTCAGCATTATAAAATGTAACGAATCTGACGAACCCGCTCCATTACGTTTTTTGCCGCTTTCTATATGCAAATGTGACATTTAATGCGACTTGCCGTTTGGCGTTCTGATCAAATATCGAGCAAATAGTCTATTTGCTCGTCTTCCAAAGTGTTTGATTCCGCCCGCATCTCGATCGACGCTCCTCTCTGCCGTCGCTCCTGCTATTGTCGGACTTATCCTTCGTCAAACACTGGCAATCTCGAGATTCAGCGCTCGCTCCGCCAACGCTTCATTCCATTTGTCCAGCAAGCTGACCGGATTAGCGCTATCCCCGAGTCTTACCAGGATGATGCGAATGCGCGCTCAAGCGAGCTGGCGCAGAAGCTAATAGCGCAGGATTTGAGTTCACTTGAGTCGCTCAGTCCCAGAAGCTTGGGAACCAATCCGAATTCACGGGACCTTTGATGGTGTCGACTTCCTGCGGCGCGGGCTCCCCGAAGGGCGCGGCCGGAGATCTCGGGGCGTTTGGCGTCAGATTCTTGCAGATTCTCGTCCCTCCAGTCGCCCCCGAGCGCCATGAACAGGCCGACGACATCTGCAAGACGATTGCCCTCGGCCTGCACGCGCGTGACCACGGCCTGCAGATAGGTCTGTTCCGCGTTGAGCAACGCGAGCACATTGACCGAGCCGAGCCCCAATTGCTTCTGGATGATGTCGAGACTCTTCTTGGCGACCCTTTCGGAATAGGTGGCGGCCTTCACGGCCTTGTCGTCAGCCTGCAAGGCGCGCAGCGCGTCGGCCACATTCTGGAAGCCGGTGATGACCGCCTGTCGATATTGCGCCTCGGCCTGCACGAGGCCCGCTTCGGCCGCTTTCTGCTTGTTGAGCAGGGTGAAGCCGTCGAACAGCGGCTGGGTGGCGCCCGCCGCGAGCGTGTAAAAGCCCGTGCCGGGCAGGAACAGCTGCGCATAGCTGTAGGCGGAATAGCCGCCTTGCGCGCTCAGCGTGACATTGGGCAGACGCGCTGCAAGCGCCACGCCGATCTGCGCGCTGGTCGAATGCATATTGGCTTCCGCTGCGCGCACGTCGGGACGCTGACGCACGAAGCTGGAGGGGAGGGTCACAGGCAGGCTGTGCGGCAGCGTGACCGCGCCCATAGTGAAGGTTTCAGGCACTTGTGCCGTCGAATATTGGCCTGCCAGAGCGGTGAGCAGGTCGCGCTGCTGCGCGAGTTGCTTTTCAAGCGGCGGCAGCAACTGCATCACCTGCGCGAGCTGAGCTTCCTGCGTGAGTACGTCGGACTGCGCTACAGAGCCTATGGCATATTGCTTGCGCAGCAGATCGAGCAGGCGCTCCTCAAGCTTGATGACATGCTTCACCGCCCCAATCTGTCCGCGCAAAGACGCCTCGGTGACCGCAGCGGTGGCGACGTTGCTGGTCAGGGAGAGATAGGTCGCCTCAAGCTGATAGCGCTGCTGGTCGGTCTGCGCCTCAAGCGATTCGACCGCGCGGCGATTCTGTCCCCATATGTCGGGCGTGTAGGAGATAGTGAGCTGGCGCAGGAACAGCCCGTAAGGGTTGGTCGCGGCGTTCGGCGTCACCAGATTTTGCACGGGCGACTGGAAGTTGCTGGTGTCGTTCCAGTTCAGCAGGGCCGTCGGCAAAAAGCCGCCCTTCTGCGCCTCCGCCGCGAAATAAGCCATCTTGATCGATGCTTCGGCTGCCTGCAGCGAGGGATTGTGCTCGATTGCCGCCTCGACCAGCTTATTGAGGTTTTTGTTGTGGAAAACTTCCCACCATCGCCTGGGAATCTCCTCCTTGATGACGAGGCGCTCGCCGCCAGTCGATGAAAGCTTCTCTGGAGTGAAGCCAGCGACGTCCGGCGGTGGCGGAGAAACAAAGTCCGGTCCGACCGCGCAACCGCTCAACCCCGCAATCACAATGCTTGCAAGGGAAACTGCTAAGGGCGATGGGCCTTGGCGACGAGCGAATTTCGCTGGAGGAATGCGCATTGCCACTCGACGTTCCTGTTTTCTGCGCTTCTTGTGGGAAACGCCAATGAGCTCGCTCAAACACCTGAGTTGCGATTCGGGCATTTGAAGCGTCACTCCCTCTTTGACAGACAGCTGCTGATCGCTATTACTGCGCAAACACCAGATTCACAATCCTATTGTGCAATTGCGTCCATCCACGGGTCTACTGTCGGATTTGACAGTGGACCTGTCGCCCCTTGGACGTTCATATCACTTGTCGTAGACGCAGATCCGGGAGGGGCGCTGCGTCGCAGCATGATGGTTCCCACAGGACCAGTATCTCACAGGATCAATAGATGCGTCGCGACACAAAAACCCTAGCATTGTATGTCCTGCTCGCGATCGTCGCGGTTTTTGCTGTCTACAAGGGGTATACATGGTTACGCGGCGAAACGCCGGCGCAAGCCTCAAAGCCCGATGAGTCGGGGGCTGCAGCAGAGTTGGCCGTCGACCTCAACGAAAAGCAGGTCGCCTCCATCAAATTGGGCGCTGTAGGGCAGAAAGCCTTCACTTTGGAGAAGAAGGCTGTCGGCAATATCGACTTCAACCAGAACCTCCTCACGCAGGTGTTCACGCCCTATCAAGGCAGAATCATCGAAGCGCACTCGAATGTCGGCGACAAGGTGGAGCGGGATCAGATTCTTTTCACGATCGACAGCCCCGATCTGCTCTCGGCCGAATCGACTTTGATTGCAGCAGCAGGCGTTCTTCGATTGCAGAATCGCACTTTAAGTCGCGCCGAAAAAATGAAATCCTTCGGTGGCGCGTCGCAGCAAGCGGTGGATCAGTCGACTTCCGATCAGATGTCGGCGGAAGGCGCGCTGAAATCCGCGCGCGACGCTGTGCGCATCTTCGGCAAGACCGACGCGGAAATCGACAAGATCATTCAGGAACGCAAGGCTGACCCGCGCCTTATCGTCAAAAGCCCGATCACCGGTTATGTGACGACCCGCAACGCTGCGCCCGGTCTGTTCGTGCAGCCTGGCGTGGCGCCGCCGCCCTTCACCGTCGCGGATCTGTCGACCATGTGGATGTTCGCGAATGTTCCTGAAAGCGATTCGCCGGATTTGAAAGTCGGTCAGGAGGTGAAAGCGCGTGTCGCCGCATACCCCGACCGCGAGTTCGACGGCAAGATCACTGTGCTGGGACCATCCGTCGATCCTAATACGCGGCGGATTTTCGTGCGCTCCGAAGTTCAAGATCCCGAACATCAACTCCGGGCGGGCATGTTCGCGAATTTCGTCATTCGTATTGGTGACACGGGGCAGGCGAACGCAGTCCCACAGAACGCGGTCGTGCGCGAAGGCGATGGGACTATGACCGTGTGGGTCACGAAGGACCAGCGGCATTTCAACCGGCGCACCGTGAAGGTCGGCCGCCAGCAGGAAGGTTACGACGAGATTCTCGAAGGCTTGCAGGGTGGGGAGCAGATCGTTACGGACGGCGCTGTCTTTCTGAGCAATAAGCTCGCGGGCGGCGCGGCGGATTGAGTTACTGAAGAAACATCCAACTCAGGCAGTCGGGGATAAGCATTGCTGAAGACCATCCTACAATTCGGGCTCACGCGCCGCGCGATAATCGTGCTCGGCATGATAGTCTTCGTAGTCTCTGGCTTGCTCGCCTTCTCGAAGCTCAACATCGAAGCCTATCCCAATCCGGCGCCTGTCATTCTTGAAATCACGGCGCAGGCCGCGGGCCTTTCCGCGGAGGAGATGGAAAAATACTACACTATCCCCATGGAGATCGCTCTCTATCCGGTTCCCGGGGTGGTCAATGTGCGCTCGACCTCCTTCTATGGCTTGAGCTTCGTGCGAGTGACGTTCAAATATGGCGTGGATTTTTACTTCGCCTATCAGCAGGCGGCGATCGCCTTGCAGCAGAATGTCACGCTTCCTGGCAATCAATCGCCACAAATTCAGCAATCGAGCCTGACCGGCGAGATCTTCCGCTATCAGGTCAAGGGGCCGCCGAATTTCGGTCTCACCAATCTACGCACGATCCAGGACTGGATCGTTACGCGCCGCATGCTTACCATACCCGGCGTCGTGCAGATCAATTCCTGGGGCGGCACCACCAAACAGTTTAATGTCGACGTCGATCTCCAAAAGGCCGAGGCCTATAGCGTCACAATCCCGCAGATCATGACGGCGCTTGGCAACGCCAATATCAACGTGGGCGGCCGTGAGGTCATGATTGGCCAGCAATCCGTGAATATTCGCGGCGTCGGCCTTATCGACGATGGCGGCGGCGACGACCTCGTTAAAGGCTATCGGGTCGAGGACATTGAAAACATCGTCCTGTCGCAGACCAATGGCGTGCCGGTGCAGATCAAAGACGTCGCGAATGTCAACGTAGGCTTTGTGCCGCGCCTCGGCATCGCCGGCCGCGATTACGATGACGACGTGGCGGCGGCCATCGTGCTGATGGGGCGCACTCAGCACACGAATGACGTTCTGCCAAAGGTCGAGGCAGAGGTCGAAAAAATTAATCATGACGGCACGCTGCCGCCCGGAGTCAATGTCGAACCCTATTACGACCGTGGCTCCCTCGTCGAAGTCACAACGCACACAGTGCTGCACAATCTGTTCTTCGGCTGCACTCTCGTGTTCCTCATCCAATGGGTGTTTCTGGGCGATCTGCGCAGCGCGATCATCGTTGGCGTCAATATTCCTTTCGCGCTATTCTTCGCCATCATCATGCTGGTGGTCCAGGGCGAGGATGCAAATCTGCTTTCCGTCGGGGCGGTCGACTTCGGCATTATCGTCGACTCTGCGGTCATTCTCGTCGAAAATATCTTCCGTAATTTCCAGTCGAGCAAGGCGTCCCGCGACGGTCTGCTTCAACATTTGACCGAAGGTTTCTGGGGGCCGGACCCAACCAGTTCAATGGGTAGCCACGGCAGCGCGCTACGCTGGACGAACCGGCTCCGCCTGATTTTCATCAGCGCGCTGCAGGTGGACAAAGCGGTGTTCTTCACCGCGACGATAACCGTGACGGCCTTTTTGCCGCTGTTCACCATGACAGGCGTCGAAGGACAGATCTTCGGCCCAATGGCCCGCACTTACGCCTACGCGCTGTTCGGGGCCTTGCTCGCCACCTTCACAATAACGCCGGTGCTGGCTTCACTGGTTCTTCCCAAACATGTCGAGGAAGTCGAAACCTGGGTCGTGCGCCAGTTGCGCAGCCGTTACACGCCGGCATTGCGTTGGGCGCTCGACAACAGGAATACTGCGATCGGCCTGGGCGTCGTCTTTCTGGTTATAAGCCTGCTCGTCGCCACGCGTCTCGGCAGCGAGTTTCTCCCGGCGCTCGAAGAAGGCAACTTCTGGATCAGGGCGCAAATGCCCCCGACCATATCGCTTGACGCGGGCACCGAGGCGACGCGTAAAATGCGTGAAATCCTGCTGCGTCACAAGGAAATTATCACCGTGGTGTCGCAGCATGGCCGCCCCGACAACGGCTCTGACGCCTCGCCTTTCTCCAATGTCGAACTCTTCGTGCCGCTCAAGCCGTTTGACCAGTGGCCCGCCGGTCTCGACAAGGAAAAGCTGACCGAGCAAATCCAGAAGGAATTCGAGGACGAATTGCCCGGCGTCGGCTTCAACTTCTCGCAATATATTCAGGACAATGTGGAAGAGGCTTTGTCCGGAGTGAAGGGCGCCAATTCGATCAAGATCGTCGGCCCCAATTTGACAAAGCTTGAAGAACTTGCAGATCAGGTTTTGGCTGAAGTTCACCAGGTCAAAGGCGTGGAGGATCTGGGCATATTCCATGTCATGGGTCAGCCCAACCTGAACATCAAGGTGGACCGCGCCAAGGCCGCGCGTTACGGATTGAACGCCGGCGACGTCACAACGGTCGTTCAGGCCGCGATGGGCGGAGCGGTAGCGACGACTGTGCTCGAAGGCGACCGCCAGTTCGGAGTGCAAGTACGCTTGCTGCCAAAATATCGCGACTCGATCGATGCGATCAGCAACATCAAGGTCGGCTACGCTTCGCCGAGCGGCGTCAACGCCTATATTCCGCTAGCGGAACTGGCGAACATTTCCCTCGACACCGGCGCGTCCTTTATTTACCGCGACCGCAGCCAGCGCTATGTGCCAATCAAATTCAGCATTCGCGGTCGCGATCTAGGCAGCACCGTGTCCGAAGCGCAGGAGCGCGTCGCGAAGGCGATCAAACTGCCGACAGGCTATCAGATCCTGTGGGCCGGCGAGTTCGAAAACTTGCAGCAGGCCAAGAAACGGCTGTTCATCGTGGTGCCCGTGACCTTCCTGCTGATCCTGTTGCTGCTTTATGGCCTGTTCAACTCATTGCGCGACAGTCTTGTAGCGGTAGCGGGCATTCCATTCGCGATCGGCGGCGGCATCATAGCGCTTTACGTGGCGGGTCTCGATTTCAGCGTTTCGGCGGCGATCGGATTTATCTCCCTGTTTGGCGTCGCCGTGATGGATGGCATTTTGAACATCACCTATTTCCGCGAACTGATGGTTCAGGGCATGTCCTTCAAGGAGGCGATCTTTCATGGCTCGGAGCAAAGGATGCGCCCGATGCTGATGACTGCGCTCTCCGCTGGCGTCGGCCTGTTCCCTGCGGCAATCTCGCATGGCATTGGCTCGCAGGTGCAGCGACCGCTCGCGACAGTCGTGGTTGGGGGAATGCTGCTCGGTCCGATCATGTTGCTGGTGGTCGCCCCCGCGCTTCGAGAGGCCTTCTTGTCGGGCTACCGGAGCGAAGACGACCCGAAGCCCACGGAAAATGCGGAAGACGAAGAGAGCCGGGCGCATTAGGACGTCTTGAACGAACATTAGTAAGCCGATGCGGCTCGACTCCAAATTGAAGGAATGGGAGGTGAAGCTGTTTTGCCCCCCCCCGTTCCAAGCGACCGCCGAGTTCAAAAGAATTTTCAAAACGCAACAGAGGATGGCGGCCCAGTCCTTCCCTGCCGCACAGGTCGCAAAAAACGATTATCATATCACTATATTAGCAAATCATGTGAGCACGTATTATAAACAAATGTAGCAGTTATGAAATGTCCGGCAGCGTGCAAAACGCATAAGATATTGAAATTTAATGGATGTCATTTAGGTTGATGCGCCCGCTTCTGTCGAATTCATTACATTTTATGACGCATATTGAAGCAAATGATACACATAAGCGGATATTCAGCTATGGCGCAGCACTAAAAAACGCATGGCCATTTTTGCGCTTGCCCGCTTATCTGGCGCCCATAGGACCGAGACGTAGAGCGGTCCTGCAATCATCGGGTGCCGAATGCAAAAGACGTCACAAGCCTTTGCTGAACCGGGGTCGGAGTCCATTGAGGTCAATCTTCTGACTGCAAAGCCCGAGCGGGACGCGCGCCAAACAGTGCTCTGCATCGAAGACGATCAGGAAACAGCGGCTCTAATTGCAGAGGAACTGGAGAGCCGCGGGTTTGCGGTCATCATGGCGAATAATGGACAACAGGGCTTGGCGTTGCTTCTAAAAACGCGGCCCGACATAATTCTCTCCGATATCAATATGCCTTTCATGTCAGGGTTCGAAGTGCTGGAGAATCTAACCGCAATCGCGCCCCGTTATTCGAAAGTGCCGTTTATTTTCTTGACAGCGCTCAGCGATCGTGAGGATGAACTCAAGGGTTGGTCGCTCGGAGCAGACGATTATGTTACCAAGCCGATCGATTTCGATCTCTTACACGCAATTATAAATGCTCGTATCAAAGGCGTTGCACGCATGAGCGTGTGCTCCGAGCAGTGCAAGCTCAACGATCGGGAAATAGAGGCGCTTATGTGGGCTGCCAGAGGAAAAACTTCCGAAGAGGTGGCTATAATTCTGGATATTGCTGAAAGAACCGTGAATTTTCATTTGAACAATGCAAGAAACAAACTGGGGGTGGCGACCCGCATTCAGGCCGCCGTCAAGGCGACAATAGCTGGCTATATCGAGCCATAGACAGTTTATGAAGCGGACTCAATCTATAGGATCACGCCTGACCGCTGCGTTTTTCGTGTTGTTCAGTATATTGATTGGGTTCGGCGTTCTAGGGTTGGTCCGACTTGACAAGTTCAAAATAGAATCAGCGGACATTCGGGATCACTGGCTAAAAAATACACGATATCTTGGAGATCTAAGTAATTACACCTCCGACTTCCGGGCGCTGGAAGCTTCTGCGCTGCTCTTGCCGGGACAGGCGGATACGGAGGGGTTGGCCAATGAATCAAAGAGCCTGGATGGTGAAATAAAGCACCTGGACGAAGCGATATTGCGTTCGCGGCGGAGCTTTGAAAACGTCGCCCAAGATAGAAATGAGCGAAAGCAATACGAAGAGTTTGTCGTCAAATGGAAAGCGTATAGGGCGAATGTGGACAGTATTTTATCGTTCATACATCTCAATAACAATTCTGAAGCTGTGAAGGTCTATCTTACATCGTCATCCCGCACTTTTAGTGATGCAAGCGAATTGCTTGAACGGCTTACGGAACATAATAATCTGCATGCCGAGGAGGCCAGTGACCGCGCGGCTGCAGCCATTAGAGAAGCATGGCTCTATATTAGCATAGCTATCGCTTTAAGTGGACTTACCGTTTTAGTAATAATGTTGTCTGTTATGCTGGCGGTTAGCTACCCTTTGCGCAGGCTCTCCCATTTCATGAACGAACTTTCTCACGGCGAAATGAATATTGAACTCGTCGATACGGACCGGCGGGACGAGCTTGGAGAGATGGCTCGCGCGGTGGCCGTCTTTAAGAGTAACGCGATTGAATTAAAGCTCAGCCAGCGCGGGCTGGCGTCGCAAGCGAAAATGCTTGAGGAAAAGCTTGCTCACGAGCGACGGTTGAATCAGCAGCAGCGGAATTTTATCTCGATGGCGTCTCACGAATTCCGGACGCCCATGACCATCATTGACGGCCATGCGCAACGGCTAATCAATTCTCAGGAGCCAATGACATATGAGAATAGCGCGGTAAGGGCCAAAAAGATTAGAATGGCCATAAGACGAATGAGTGTGATGATCGATAATATATTGCAGTCCAGCAAGCTCATTGGCGAAAATCCTGAATTGTATCTCCATCCCTGCGAATTCGACATGCGGGCATTGTTACACGAGGTTTGTAAACTGCATCGACAAATCTCAACCAGCGCGATGATCTATGAAGATATAGGCTATACAGCGCTACCTATGGTTGGTGATAAGGATATGCTCTTCCAAGTGTTTAATAATTTGGTTGCAAATGCAGTTAAGTACTCTCCGGACGGAGGCATGATCAATGTTGTGGCGCGTGTCGAAGGCAACAGGCTCATTATGTCTGTAAGCGACGAGGGGATTGGAATCCCGGAACAGGATATCAAGCATCTATTTGAGTGTTATTTTCGGGGCAGCAATGTTAAAGCGATTGTTGGGACGGGTGTAGGGCTATTTTTTGTAAAAAATGTGATTGAACTGCACAATGGCAATGTTCATGTGAAGAACAACGAGAAAAATGGTTCAACATTTACTGTGGATATGCCGTGCAAGGTCTGAATACAAATTGGAGACCTTCTGTAATCTGTCAACGTGCTCTCCCTGAGATTGTCGTCGTCGTATGCGGGTTTCACGCTTCTGTCGGCGGTCACCGCGGAGGGCGCCGCATTCTGGGCGGTTCGATCAGCGGGTTTGAATGCTGCAAGCTCTAAAGCGCGCTTCTTTGGCGCAAGGTGTCCAACGCAGTCATTCTGGCCCACACGCTCTCGGCATGCTCACGACGAGCGCGAGTGGGGAAAATCGTCAGCCGGTCATCGGCGTTGGCCTTTCCATGGAGAAGTCGGTTCCATCGACCCACATGCGGTGCATGACGACGGCGAGGCGCCGAGCCAGAGCCACTTTCGTCTTACCTGCTCCGTGCCGTCTCGCGACCTTGAGCGCCCAGGATCTAAGTCAGTTCTCTGCTCGGCAGCGGGCCATCATGACATTGGCTGCTTCATAGAGCAGCGCGCGGACCATGGCGTCGCCGCATTTGGTGATCCGCCCGACCTGTTCGACCTCGCCGGAAGCGTACACCCTCGGAGTTAGGCCAAAGACGGCGGCGACAAGTCGCGATTTGTCGAAGCGATGGGCGACATCGACGCCGGTGCGGAATGTGAGCGCCACTACAGGCCATCCTCGTGTGCGACGAGCAGCGGTTCCGTCATGGCCAGGATTGTCTTGTCGTCGATCGCCTCGCGCACACGCTTGGCGAACAAAGTGTTCTTTCCGCCGCCGGTGCGAATGCCAAAAGCCTTCAGCGTGCCCCGCACGGTGTTGATCAGATCCTTGTTGCGGCAAACCATCGCCTGTCGATGACGCAGAAGCAGTCTGATGCGCTGGCTGTAATCCGTCTTGACATGGGCGACCTTGAACAGACCGGCGCGCATCGCCTGCGCGATCAATCGCGCGTCCCGTCGGTCCGTCTTAATCGGCGAGGCTTTTGCAAAAGCCTTCATCTGGCGGACCTCGATGCAGACGACGGGAAGCCCGCGTTCGGCAAGGCCGCCAAAAAGCCAGGGAGCAAGAGGGCCAGCTTCAAGACCGATGCGGCCGATAGCGCCGTCGATTCCCTCGATGCATTGGCCTATGTCGACAGGATCGCTGGCGACAACGCGCTCCATTACGACTTTTCCGGCATCGTCGATGATGCAAATCGCCGTCAGTTTCACGGAGACGTCCAATCCAACGTAGTAGCTCGTGATCGCTCTCCTCCAGCACGGCCAATGGCCCTAAGGCTATTGCGGATGACAGAGCACTGTCCCGCTGCCTGCGGGAGATTATCCCAGCTCTAAAAACCTCGCGCTTTTGGCGTTATCGTGATTCACTCGTCGTCGCGGCGCGGGGAGAATCGCGATGGGTCGGCAGCCGGGATTTTTCGATTTGGATGAGCGTTACCAGAAGCTTTCGGAAGTCGGCGATCCGCTGACGCGGCTGAAGGAACTGATCGACTTCGAGGTTTTCCGGCCCGCGCTCGCGACGGCGTTGAAGCGCTCGGATGGCGCAAAGGGCGGCCGCCCGCCCTATGACGCCGTGCTGATGCACCATCGGCGCAACACGAGCCAGGGTGAAGGTCGGTCTCGCCAATATTGCCTACAATGTCACGCGCTTCATCCGGTTGATGACGCGGCCCATAGCGGCATGAACCGTCAGGCCCGCCCCGAGGGCGGACACGGCGCTCCGAAGATCGCCATATCGCGGCCGAAAACGGCGCGCTTCACCTCCGTCATGCCGCGCATGCAATCACGGAACGGCTAATTCGAGGTGTCCCATCGGGATCGCGAGAGCCAAAATGAAGATCGGCTTGGCCAATCTCGTCTACAATATGCGCCGCTTCGTCTGGCTGACGACGAAATACGCGGTTGCATGACGCCATCGGCCGAGAGGGCCGACACTGTGCCGCCAAAATCGAACCAATAACGCCCGGAGCGACGCGTCAGAGCCCATCGAGATCACGCCGAGCTTTCAAGGGTGCAAAACCGCGGTTTCTGGAGGTCGCCAATTGTTAGTGAGGACATTGCGACCACTGCTCGCCAGCGCATTAGTCTTACTGATGCATGATTGCTGCGGGATGATGCGCCTGTTTTTCAGCGCGCGTCAGCGCTTTTTTAGCGCTGCGTTCCGGGAAAAGTATAACCGATCCCCGGCGTCGTTAGAATAATTTGGGGTTCAGACGGATCGTTCTCGAGCTTCAGGCGCAACTGCCGGATGACGACTCGAAGATGTCCGAGTCCTTCGAGATTGCCCGCGCCCCATGCCACCTTCAGAAGCTCCTCATGGCTTCGAGGCTGTCCGGCGTGTCGTGCGAGCGCAACAAGAACTTCGTACTCTTTTCGCGTCAGTTCGACCGCCGTCCCGCTCTTCATCACGGAACGCTTTCTCGTATCTATAGTGATGTCAGCCGCCTCTATTATCCTGTCTGGCGACACATTGCGCAGCACTGCGCGTATGCGCGCCATCAATTCGCCAATGACAAAAGGCTTTTCGAGATAATCATTCGCGCCCAAGTCGAGCGTCATGATTTTTTCCGCCTCACTGTCGCGCGCCGAAAGGACGATGATCGGAACAGGCATGCGTGCTCGCAGCTGTGAAATAACTTCCTTTCCATCCATGTCGGGTAAGCCGAGATCAAGAAGCACAATGTCGGGAGCCGATTCAGTTGCGAACCTGATAGCTTCCTCTCCGGTCGAGGCTTGTAAAACCGCGTGCCCCGATGCCGACAATGCTGCTCTCAAGAAAGTTTGGGTATGAGGCTCGTCTTCGATAACGAGGATGCGCATAATGACTGATCCGCGGTTCTTTTTTTGCGACGAGCAACATTGCGGCTATCCTCCGTAAGGGCGCCATATTGAATTTTCTTTCGCATATAAGGAAATCATAAATAATCGCCTGGGAAACCAATACGCTAATCAAACATCATCGCACTCAAACAATTCCTCATGGAGGAATTGTTCATTGCTGCGTCCGCAAACTTGGAGGTTTGGGTCTGGCTGGCGGCCATCCCCAAACCCCTTGTCTTCTAGAAATGCCAAAGCAAATCCGCGGAGAAGATCGCGATGTGGCTCTTAGTTCCTACTCCGCCGAGCAGCGGCGGCGCGACCTGGAACGCCGGGGCGTTCAGTGAATTGTAGAAGGCGATCTCCGGCCGGATTTCGACGGTCGGCGAGAACCAGTGCTGCCAACCCATGGCGTAGTTGAAGAACGCGGTCCTGGTTCCCGTCCGCTGACCGTTGATGTCGTCGAAATATTCCGCGCGCCAGGAGAGGTTGTCCATCGGCGAGAACTTGTAGTTCAGATAAGTGACAGTCGACCACTCGCGCGCCGTGCAGGTCGGGTGGGTGTTGCCCGGGCATTGCGCCAGAGCCGGTGCGTTGACCATGTAATAGAAGGGATTTGGCGCGCCGGCCATGGTTCCGTTGAACGGGCTGTTGATATTCGGCACATTGTCCTCATGCATGTGCCAGGCTTCGATGGCGATGTGCCAGTTCTCATCGAACTTGTGGTAGTAAGTGCCGCCGTACCATTGCAGATTGTTGTAGCCGTAGGTGCCGGTGTTGATGCCGTTGGCGCAGACATAGAGATTGTCGTAGGCGCTGTCGGTCTCATAGCGCCCGCACGCCGTGAAGGTCGGCTTGACGCCCGGATCGGTTTCGCCCGAATAGGCGGGTTGCGCCGTCGTCGCCGCGAAGACGCCAGGGACCGGCTGATAAATTGTTCCTCCGGCAACGGGCGGAAGGAAAGTACTTCGAGAATTGGAGGGCATCGCCTCCGTGCCGATCGATAACCCGCCCTGCAGCATGATATTCCTGTTCACCTGCAACGTAATCACCGAACCGGTGTTGGTGTAATTGTCGAAGCCGTAGGTCATCGAATGCGAATACATATAGTTGTTCGGCGCGAGCTGGGCCTCGATGTCGGGCAGCGAGATATAGCGGCCGAAGCGGATATTCACGCCTTCCATGATTCCGGGGATATAGACTTCGCCATACATCATCGGAATGTCGACGCCAGCGAACAGGTTCCATTTCTGCAACTGCGTGCTGAGGAAGCCGAAGGCGGTCGTGTAGCGATAGGTTTCGCCGTAGAGGGGCGAAAGCCGGAAACCCCAGTCCCAGTGATCCTTCTGCACTTCATCCGGTAGGCGTTCGATGATCGCGACGATCTGGTCGAGCTGGAGGATGTTCGGCTGGTAGGAATAGGCGACGGGGTTGTTGCCGCCTGACAGCGATCCGGGCAATGATTTCGCCGTGCTGAGGTTGAAGCCGGGGTTGATCCAGCCGTAGATCTGGATGTGGTTGTCTTCGAGGAACTTGCCCGTCGCCGTCGGACTCAGCGCCTTCATGAGCGGCGCGTCGATGGAGTTAGGCGTCGTCCCGCCGATCAACTGCGAGCCGCCGAAAGAATAATCGACGAAGGGATAAGGTGGCGAGGTAACTGGCGCGGGATTGATGGTGGGCCTGCGCCCCGGAGGAGCGTTGGGATCCGAATAGGGCGTGTTGTAGCCCCATTCGTCCGCATAGGCGTGGTAGAGACGACCAAGGAAACTCGGGTCCTGCGGCGGAGGAGCGGGCGCCACCGATACGGCCGTCGGAGTCCAGTTCGGAGTCGCCGCCGACGGCGGTTCCACCACGAAGATGGGCAGCCCGGTGTGATAGTTCAGGCCGAGCCGGACGGTGTCCTCCGTGGCCCGCTCACGGAAGGTCAGACCTGGAAATTGGACCGAGCTCTCCGTCGCCGTTCCAAAGTCATTGTGGCGATATTCCACATTCGCCGACCATTTGTCGGTGAAGGCGTATTCGATGCCCGCGCCGACTGTCCAGCCGAAGCGCTCGACATTCAGCTGGCCGCCATTGCCCGGGATGTCGGTGCCTGGATTATAGGGCGTCACGCCAGCGACATTCCAATAATTGTGCTGGACGCCGTAGCCGCCGTCGACCATGCCGCCAGTGACATAATACAAAGCGCGACCATCTGCGTAGCCGGCGCGTCCGCGCAACGACCAACGGAAACTGTCCTGTATGTTGGTCTGGACGGGGCCGCCGGTCGCCAGGCCAAGCGTGCCGTAAGTCGTCTTGCTGGTGTTCTGGCCGGCGTAGCCCACGTCCCATTCGCCGCCGAGCACGAACGCGCCGTACTGCTTGTTGTAGCCGATCTGGAAACCGGTTGTCGGACCTCTCGACGAATAGCTTTGCGAGTCGGCGACCGCATTCCCTAGGCCAGAGTAGCCAGGGATCGAATCGCTTGTCTGCTCCGAGATCGTGTTGAGGCCATAGCCGACATTGACGCCGAGATAGAGGCCTTCCCATGAAAAGATCGGCGGCGGCGCAACGGGTGGAGCTTTCTTTGACGCAAGGTCGGCCGCACTCGCCGCGCCTTGCAGCGCGAGCAGCGCCATCACGGAGGTGGATATTCGTTTCGGCATGAGGCAGTCCCTTTAGAACAACTATTGCGTCCAAGCGCAGTTGCGAATGAATATTTGCGTCGCCAAATGCGTTCAATTCTGTTTTCCTAATGTGACAGTAGCGGTTTCTTTATGCGTACAATATGAAAGCTTAGGCGCTCCGCTTATAAATCCGGCAACAGTCATATTGTGGGAGTCTTTGCGGCAGTTCTCACGTCTTTAGGTCATGGATCTAGACAACTGATATATTTGACCGAACAGGACGGGAGCGGCCGACTTGAATCCATAGCGGCTGCGAGTGGGGCGAGTATTTATGCGGCGCCGGCGTGGAGAATTGCGCGGCATTGTCGCGACAAATTTTGCATAGCGCCGCAACACTTTGTTGGTTTGTGTTGCAACCAGGCCACAAAGCTAACCTTGTCCGTCAGCGCCGCGAAAGCTTCTCAACCGGTCTCCTTTTTCAGACCACGAGTTAACCGTCGCGGCGTATAGTCGAATTTAAATTCCTAGCTCTGCCGAGTTGAAGCTAAGCAAGTTATTCGAGATACCCACTCATCTTCCGGCTCCTGCGCGACAATTCACCACGTCTTGTCTGGAAGTCCTCCAAATTATTGAAATTGACGGGCTTATGGCGGTGTACTTATAGCTTTCACACGCTCTTGGCCTTCATCTCCAGGTGGACGCATTGATCATTTCTCCAGTGTCGATTTTTGCTGTCTCGCGCGCCGCACGCACTGGAGCGGCGGCGCTGGCGGTATCCTTCGTTCTTCTTTCGGGCGCCGCTCAGGCGGCCGAAGGCGAAGCGCTGACGCCCATGGAGCAACTTGGCGCACGGCTGTTCTCGGATCGCTCGCTTTCGGAGCCGCGAGGCGTGGCCTGCGCTTCCTGCCACGAACCAGCGCGGGCCTTTTCCGGCAACAATGGGTCGCCGATCGCCGCTGTAGCGCAAGGCTCGGCTCCCGGTTCCTTCGGGATACGCAAGCCGCCGTCGCTGACTTACGCGTCTTTCAGCCCGTCTTTTGCTTTCGTCGACAAAAAAGACGAAGAGACCGGCAAGGTCGAAAAAACGCCGGTGGGCGGGCAGTTCCGCGACGGGCGCGCGGATGATCTTGTTCATCAGGCCAGCGGACCTTTGCTCAATCCCGTCGAGATGAACAATCCTTCCAGGGCTGCCGTCGTCGCCAAGGTGCGCGACGGCGCCTATGCGGATCTTGCGAGAGGCGTGTTCGGCAAGGATGTTTTCGACAATTCCGACGCCGCCTTCGACAGTCTGATGAAAGCCATTTCGGCTTTCGAAAACACGCAGGCCTTCCACCCGTTTTCCTCGCGTTTCGACTCCGTGCTGCGTGGGCAGGCGAAGTTTACGCCGCTCGAGGCCAAAGGGTTTGCGTTGTTCAAGAACCCGCGCAAGGGCAATTGCCTCGCCTGCCATGTCGGTGAATTGAAATCGCGCGATCCCAAGGACTGGCTGTTTACGGACTTTACATTCGACACGCTGGGCGCGCCGCGCAATCGCGCCATCCCCGCTAATGCGAAACCCGAAAATTTTGATCTGGGGTTGTGCAAGCGCGAGGGGCTGGCGGCGCTAACGCCCAAAGGCTTCGATTTAAACGGCGTCTGTGGCGCCTTCAAGGTCCCCACGTTGCGCAATGTCGCGCTTACCGCTCCTTATATGCACAACGGAGCTTTTTCAACCTTGCGCGACGCAGTGGCCTTTTACGCCACGCGCGACACCAATCCAGAGCGATGGTATCCCAAAGGGCCAGACGGCAAAGCCGCGAAATTCGACGACTTGCCAAAAGAATTTCACGGCAACGCCAACGTGAAAGAAGTCCCTTACGACCGCAAGCCGGGTCAGAGGCCGCGCCTTTCGGACAGCGAGGTCGACGCCATCGTCGCCTTCCTCGACACGCTGACGGACAAGCGCGGCGAGTGACGGTCGCGCCGACTAGTTGTAGTAGCGCCGATAATGACGTCGACGATGACGATATTCGTGCCGAATTCCCCAACTCGACGCGATCGCGGGGCCCGCTGTCGCGCCGACGACGCCACCCGCAACCAGCCCCACCGGGCCGGCGACAAGCGCGCCGGACGCCGCTCCCAGCGTGCCATCAAGCGCTCGTTCAGGGGTGCAGGCCGTCAAAGACGCGCCGATCGTTAGTGCTAACAGCAGTTTATTCATACAAAGCCCCAGCCGAATCATCATGAACTCAAGGAGTTAGGCGCTTGCCGCGGCGAAACTATGGCCGAGTTGACGCTGCGGTTTCGTTATGGTCGGCCGTCAAATCGCCATAAGCGCCGCGCTCCATCGCCTGCCGGAATTTTAAGGAGCTTTCATGCGATTGTTGCCACTCGTTGACGTTGCGGTCCTGTCTTTTGCGCTCGCCCCCATCTTTGCTGGCGGCGCTTTCGGGAAAGAAATCGAGACGAAATCCGTCATCAGCGCGGTGACTGTCTATCCGGATGCGGCCAGCGTGACACGAGAGGCCATTGTCGAACTGCCCCCCGGCGAATCGACGGTTCTTTTCAATGGAGTGCCCTATACTGCGCTTCCCGACAGCTTTCGCGCCGCGGGTGAGGCGCAGGCGCCCCTCGCTATTGGAGCCGTGGAGGCGCGCGTCTCCCCGGCGCACGGCAATGCCCCGGATAGCGCGATTGACGCACGGCTCAAAGCTCTTCGTGCGGCGCGGGCAGGCATAGAGGTCACCATCGAGGCCCTTAAAGCCAAGCAGGCCATGATCCTGCGCTATGCGCAAGCGAGTCCGGAAGGGAAGGCGACAGAAACGCTTCCCCTTCCTATTTCTGAATGGACAAAGGCGTTCGACGCCATCGGATCGGCCTACAGCAATGCTGGGGAAGAACTGCGCGTCGCCAGCGCCAAGGCGCATGAACTTGACGAGGAAATTCGCGGCCTCGAAGGGGGCGGCGGCAGCCTCAGGGACAGGCGCGCTCGAGACATAGCGGTCGGCGTGGAATCGCGTAGCGGTGGGCGAGCGAAACTGACGTTAACCTACCAAACGAGAGGCGCAAGCTGGAAACCCAGTTATGAGGCGCGCCTCGACACAGGCGACAAGGACAGGAAGACGACGCTGGAACTCCTGCGCCTTGCGTTGGTGACGCAGGACACCGGCGAGGACTGGCGCGATGTCGCGCTGTCCGTTTCCACGACGCGCGCGCAGGGCGGCGCAGCGGCCCCGGAAGTTTCTCCACAGCGGGTCACCTTCCTTGAGCCTATGCCTGTCGCAGCGCCAATGGCGCGCGCCAAGAACGCGCCGATGACCGCCGGAGCCGGCGCTCAGCGTGCCGAGGAGGCCGACAGTCTGGCCTATGCGCCGGCGAAACCCACCACGGCAGAGCTCGAGGCGAACGCCTATGCCGCGACATTCAGGATTACAGGGTCCGCGAGCGCCCTTGGCGACGGTTCGCCGAAGAGTTTTCTATTGTCATCGCGAACGCTGGAGCCCAAACTTACCATCCACACTGCGCCTGCGCTCGATCCGACCGCCTATCTCGAAGCGCGCATAGTCAATGGAGAGGAAGCCCCGCTGCTGCCAGGAGTTCTCTCCGTGCAACGTGATGGCGCGTTCGTGGGCGCGAGCCGTATTGCACTGACTGCGCCGGGCGAAATCGCGACCTTTGGCTTTGGCGCGGACGACAAGGTCAAAGTATTGCGCGTTCCCGTGAAGCGCAGTGAAAACGAGCCGACATGGTTTGGCCAGACCAAGACGGACACGCGAGAGTTCAAAACGAGCGTAAAAAATCTTCACCTCTTTCCCGTCAGCGTTAGCGTGGTCGATCAGATTCCTTTCTCTGAGAACACCGCGATCACCGTCGAGACGCTCCCCCACACCACGCCGCCAAGCGAAAAGCAGCCAGGGGACAAGCGTGGCGTGCTGGGCTGGAATTTCGATCTGCAACCGGGCGAAAGCAAGGATATACATCTCGCTTACCGTCTGAAATGGCCCGCGGATCGCGAAATAGTCGTGCAACCGGCGCCGCTCGCGCGATGAGGCTATCCTTCGCCCTCGCCGCACTTTCGTGCTGCCCCTCCACGTGGTAGCGCTCTAAGCTTCCATACCTTGAACCTCCATTGTGGTCATGACGCAAGCGCAACTTCTCGACTCCTCAGATACGCAGAGCCTCATAGCCGAGATCGGCCGCGCGGCGCGCAACGCGGCGCATGTAGCGGCGCTGGCGCACGACGAAGTGAAGAACAATGCATTGCGCGCGGCGGCGCAGGAGCTCCGCCAGGCGAGTGCAGCGATCCTCTCGGCCAATGCTCAGGATGTGGCGCAGGCCAAGGCCGCTGGAGCGTCGTCGGCGGCGGTGGACCGATTGACCCTCGACCATAAGCGTATCGAGGCGATGGCGCGCGGCGTGGAGGAGATCGCCGATCTGCCGGACCCCGTGGGTCGGGTGCTGGCCGTTTTCGAGCGTCCCAATGGTCTGCGCATCGAGCGCGTTACGACGCCCCTCGGCGTTGTTGGCGTCATCTATGAGAGCCGCCCCAATGTCACGGCCGACGCTGGCGCCTTGTGCCTCAAAGCCGGCAACGCCACTATCTTGCGCGGCGGCTCCGACAGTCTGCGATCCTCGCGGGCTATTCATCAATGTCTCGTCGCCGGCATGGAAAGCGCCGGCCTGCCGGGTGAAGTCATTTCTCTTGTGCCGACCAGCGATCGCGCTGCCGTCGGGGCAATGCTGTCGGGGCTGGACGGAAACATTGATGTGATCGTGCCACGAGGCGGCAAGAGTCTCGTCGCACGCGTGCATCATGAGGCTCGTGTGCCGGTGTTCGCGCATCTGGAAGGCATTGTGCACGTGTTCGTGCATGGCGCCGCAGATCTCGATATGGCGAAAACCATCGTGCTCAACGCAAAGATGAGGCGCACAGGCATTTGCGGCGCGGCAGAGACGTTGCTCGTGGATCTGGCTTGCGCCGCGACGCATCTTGCGCCGCTGGTTCGGATGCTGCTGGACGCAGGCTGCGCCGTGCGCGGCGACGCCGCAACACAGGCCGTCGACGCGCGCGTAACCGCCGCCGGCGAAGAAGATTGGGACACCGAATATCTTGACGCGATCATCGCGGTGCGCGTCGTGGACGGCCTCGACGCGGCGATGGCGCATATAGCCGCGCATGGCTCACATCACACCGACTGCATCGTGACGCAGGATCAGGCGTCGGCGACCCGGTTTCTCGCGGAGGTGGACTCTGCGATCGTCGTGCACAACGCGTCGACGCAATTCGCTGACGGCGGCGAGTTTGGTTTTGGCGGCGAGATCGGCATTGCAACAGGCAAGATGCATGCGCGCGGCCCAGTGGGCGTCGAGCAGCTCACCTCGTTCAAATATCGGGTGCACGGCGTTGGCCAGGTGCGGTCTTGATTAGCCTGACCGAATGATCCCCAGACTGCCGCCGCACGCGCCCGGCATGCGCATCGGCCTGTTCGGCGGCTCCTTCAATCCGCCGCATGAAGGACATGTGCTCGTATCCCGTATTGCCTTGGCGCGACTGCGGCTAGATCGATTGTGGTGGCTGGTCACGCCGGGGAATCCGCTCAAGGAAACGGCTGGGCTTGCTTCGCTAGAAACGCGTATGGCGGCTAGTCGCAGACTTGCTGAACATCCGCGTATCGTGGTGAGCGGGATCGAGTCGCAAATCCACACGCGATACACTTACGACACGGTGCGCTTTTTGCGCCGGCGCTGCCCCGGCGTGCGGTTTGTCTGGATCATGGGCGCGGATAACCTTCTGCATTTCCATCGCTGGAGCCATTGGCGCGAGATCGCCCAGCTCGTCCCGATCGCCGTGATCGACCGGCCCGGAGCCACGTGGAAAAGCGGCAGCGCTATTTCGGCGCAGGTTTTCAGCAAGTCGCGGCTGCTGGAGAAAGACGCCGGCCTGCTCGCGAACACCCCCCCGCCGGCCTTCGTCTATCTTCACGGAAAGCGCACGTCGCAATCGTCCACCCTGCTGCGGGCCGCGCGTTAGACGGGCTTCGGTCAGCCGCTTTTTTTTCGTCTTGTCCAGCTCAGGAAGGCGGCGAGGCCAATCATCGGGATGATCACCAGCACAAGCACCCAGACCGAGGTCTCGTCATAGGGGTGCTTGTCGTAATAATCGTTGGAAACCGCTTGCGTGTATGGGTTGCGGAAGAAGAAGGTGACGAAAACCCACATCGCCATAACGCCCGCCACTAAATAATAAAGCCCGCGCGGCACACGGTATTGCGGGGGCCTTGGCGGCTGCTGCTCTGTCGGGGGCTGATCTTGCGTCATGTCGCTGTCCTTGAGCAAAAAATTTGCTGCCCGTAACATAGACTTCGGCGGCGCATTGCAAACCAGCAATTTTCGCCAATTTCAGGCCGGGATCGGCCCCGCCCGGCCGTGGTGGCTGCCCTATGCGGCGGATCCCTGGAGGTCATAGGCGTCCGCGCCCTCGACCCTGACGCTCACGATGTCGCCGGCGCGCAATGGCCTGCGCGAAGATATGTGAACGGCGCCGTCGACGCCCGGAGCATCAGCCTTGCTGCGGCCTTTAGCGGCGCCGCCTGCGGCGCCGCCTCCAGCTTCGTCGACGATCGCCTGAAGCCTTTTGCCGACCTTGCGCTTGAGCAGTCTTGCGCTGATCGCCTGTTGCCGCTCCATGAAGCGGTTCCAGCGACTTTGCTTTACTTCGTCGGGCACGGGGATGAGGCCGAGATCATTGGCGGGAGCGCCCGCCACCGGTTCATATTTGAACGCCCCGGCGCGGTCGATCTGGGCCTCTTCGAGCCAGTCGAGCAAATAGGCGAAGTCCTCTTCCGTCTCGCCGGGGAAACCGACGATGAAAGTGGAACGCAAAGTCAGGTCGGGAACGAGGCGACGCCAGTTCTGAATGCGCTCCAGCGTCTTCTCCTCATTGGCGGGACGCTTCATCGTTTTCAGCACCGACGGAGAAGCATGCTGGAAGGGGATGTCCAGATAGGGAAGGACTTTGCCTTCAGCCATCAACGCGAGTACTTCGTCGACATGCGGATAAGGGTAGACATAATGCAGGCGGACCCAGGCGCCGAGGTCGCCAATTTCGCGCGCAAGGTCCAGGAACCGCGTTCGCACCGTACGGTCATGAAACGTGCTTTCCGCATAGCGCAGATCGCGGCCATAGGCGCTGGTGTCCTGAGAAATAACCAGCAATTCCTTCACGCCCGCGCGCACAAGTTTTTCGGCCTCGCGCAAGACGTCGCTGGCTGGACGCGAGACCAGCGGGCCACGCAAATGGGGAATAATGCAAAAAGAGCAGCTATTGTCGCAGCCCTCTGAAATTTTCAGATAGGCGTAGTGGCGCGGCGTCAGCTTGACGCCCTGTTCCGGCACGAGATCGACGAAAGGATCATGTGCCGGAGGCGCCGCGCGATGCACCGCTTCAACAACGCTCTCGTAATCCTGCGGGCGGGTTATCGCCAGCACATGGGGGAATTTCCTCGTGATTTCTTCAGGCTCCGCGCCCATGCAACCCGTCACGACCACCTTGCCGTTTTCGCGCAGCCCTGCGCCGATCGCCTCCAGCGACTCGGCTTTCGCGCTGTCGAGAAAGCCGCAGGTGTTGACCACCACAACGTCGGCGCCCGCATGGCTTTGCGAAAACTCATATCCCTCCGCCCGCAGCCGCGTAATGATGCGCTCACTGTCGACCAGGGCCTTGGGGCAACCCAGCGACACAAAGGAGACGCGCGGCGGCGCAGTTTTGGGCGGCGCGTCGTTGGCAGTGACGCCTGGCGAAGTAGGGGATGTTTCCTGCATGACGGAGGGCTTGCCATGTCGAAGCGTGAATGGCAATCGCGGCAGTTATGCGGCCGGTCCGCCAGCGCCTTCAGATAGCAAAAAGCCCGGCGGTGAGGCCGGGCTTTGCTTAACCGCAGGGATGCAGATCAATATTTGGCGTAGGACGGGCCGCCGAAGTTGAAGCGGTAGTTTATGCCAGCGCTCACGATGTTGAACTGCGGATGGTCATGGTAGCCGTAGTTGTAGCCAGTGTAGGCGCCCGTGACTCCGCCGCTGTCCAGATCGACGAATTTATACTCGAGCTTGGCTGACCAATTGGGGAGGAAGGCCCATTCCACGCCGCCGCCGGCGGTCCAGCCCGTGCGGGTGTTCTCGAACCCAGTCAGGCCGCCGCTGACCCCGCCGTAAGCGAAGCCGCCGGTTCCATAAACGAGCAGGTTCGGGATGACGAGGAAGCCAACACGACCCCGCACTGTGCCAAACCAGTTCAGCGCCACGCCGGGATTGCCGCCGGGAGCAAGCGGGACAAGAACGCCGCCCGGCGTGACCGGGCTCGGATAAAGAGCATAATTGTTATTGCCCCCGGAACTCATGCTGGTTCCCTGGATATCGGTCTCGGCGCCCAGCACGAAGGATCCGATCTGATAATTGTAGCCAAGCTGGCCGCCGCCGACGACGCCGCCGGCGCTGCTGCCGCCATTGGTCGAACCGGGAAGCAGGAAGAGACCACCGGCCACAGGGTCCGTGTAAGCGGTCAAGTTATTGTTGTTGATGCTGTTGGAGCTCCAGCCGCCGCCAATGTTGAGGCCGGCGTAAAAGCCCGTCCAGGTCAAGAGCGGCGGCGGAGGCACATAGGCCGGCGGCGGCGCGTTGCGTGAGGGGAGGTCGGCGGCCATGACCGCTCCGGCCAGGGAATACAGGGCCACGAGGGCCAGGACTAGAACGCGGATCATTAGTTTACTCCGTACTCGAAACGCTGTTCCGCAAGCTGTTCGCTCTTTGCAGCGCGGCGGCGGCTACTCGAAATTGGCGAGCGAAAGCCTCGACATCGCCCAATTTCCGGCGGTTTCGAGTCATAGGACGCAAGTCTTAACGAATTGTTTTTTAACGAAACTATCGATGCTTTTTTAACCTTTGGCTTGGCGGGAAATCGCCGCCGGCGCGCCGTGCCCCCAGAAAAAGCCCATGTTTTCGCTGCCTTATGTCCGGTGCGCCAGCAGGCGCCGATCAGACACAAAATTTGCGGCCGTTGGGCCAAAAATTATGTATAGCCGTTGGTCACAAGCGAAGCCCAGGCGCTCCGGCGCAAGGCCTTTCCAATCGCCGCCGCGCGTCATGCGCCAACGAGGCCTGAGATTTGCCGACATCAGTCATTCTAGGAACAGGCGCTTACGCGCCGCAGAAAGTTTTGACCAACGACGATCTTGAAAAAATGGTGGCGACCAATGGCCCCTGGATCGTCAGCCGCACCGGGATCACGGAACGCCGTATCGCCGCCGACGGCGAAGCGACCTCCGACATGGCCGCCGTCGCCGCGCGGCGCGCGCTTGAGTTTGCGGGCGTCGACGCCGGCGAGATTGACCTTATCATCGTCTGCACCGTGACCGGCGACACGCCGACGCCGTCCTGCGCCGCTTTCGTGCAGGCCAAGATCGGCGCGCATCGGGCCTTCGCCTTCGATGTGTCGGCGGCCTGCGCCGGCTCGCTTTACGGGCTCGTCATCGCCGACCAGTTCATCCGCAACGGAGCCGTGAAGCGCGCGCTGGTCATCGGCGCGGAGACATTAAGCCGCATGGTCGACTGGACCAATCGCGAAACCTGCGTGCTGTTTGGCGACGCGGCCGGCGCGATATTGCTGGGCGCGAGCGAAGAGGCGGAGCGCGGACTGCTCGCGTCAAAGCTGCGCACCGATGGCTCCATGACCGAAATACTCGGCATTTACGGCGGCGGCAGCCGACGTCCGCTATCAGCGGAAATGCTCGAAGACAATGGCCACAAGATCAGGATGCGCGGCCGCGAGGTCTATAAGGTCGCCGTGCGGCTGCTGCCAGAGGTCGTGCAGGAGGCGCTGGCGCTGGCGGGATTGCAGGCGAGCGACGTTACGCATGTCATCGCGCATCAGGCCAATTTGCGCATCATCGAGTCCGCGATGGAGACCATCGGCATTCCGCTGGAAAAATGCTGGATCAACATCGACCGCTACGGCAACACCTCCAGCGCCTCCATGCCGATAACGCTGGACGAAGCCAACCGCGCCGGCAGGCTCAAGAAAGGCGACGTGATCGCCATGATGGCGATCGGCGCCGGCATGACCTGGGGCAGCGCGATCTGGCGGTGGTGAGGGGAGGGCAATTGGCATCGACTAGCAAAGCCGCAAATCTATTGATTGTAGCTTGCTTTGAAAATGGACGGGACTTGACCGCAATGATGGGCATCCAAATCGTTAACTACAGCTCGGAACATTTTGGGGGCGTGGATTTCCTATGGCGGGAAGCTTTCCCTGATGATCCGCCATGGAATGCTGCAGCATTTGCCATCCCGGCGAAGGTGGCCGTGCAACCTGAACTGTTCCTCGTTGCTCTGGATGGAGACGAAGTGGTTGGCTCCATTATGTCTGGATATGACGGGCATAGAGGTTGGCTTTACGCGTTAGCGATTCTGAATTCTCATCGTCGTCGGGGAATTGGGTCCGCACTCGTACGCGGAGCGGAGGACCGTCTTAGGTCAATTGGCTGTCGTAAGATCAACCTTCAGGTCAGAGAATCGAATGCCACTGTTGTCGAATTTTATGAGCGCCACGGCTACGTGACCGAGCAACGCGTGAGCATGGGCAAGCGGGTGCGGGCAAACTCGGGGGATGACTGAACCTGCGCTCGGCGTGCGCCCCATGTTTCTCAATCGCTCACGCTATGCAAATGATGTTTGCAAAAGTCAGGCGCTGTTTGGGGGCCTATCATCGCAAGTCGTACCTTTTCCGCTTCATCAGCTCGGCTGGGCGCGCATCCCTCCCCCTGGCGGGGAGGGTGGCCCCGCGAAGCGGGGTCGGGTGGGGGGCGCCGGGCGTAGCGCGTTGATGTGCCGTTGTCTCCCAAGAAAACCCCACCCGTCGCGCTCGCGCGCTCCGCCCTCCCCGTAAAGGGGAGGGATGAGCCCACTCAATTTTCGTTCGTGATCTGGAGCGCTTGACGAAGCAATCAGGCGGATTTCGTATCAGGCCGCGCAGCCCCGGCGGAATCTACTCAGCTCTATCGCCGCGATCAATCTTATCCCCATCACTTCCCCGCATCCACAACCGTCGCCAGCGCGATCTTGTCGACGCCGCTGCAGGCTAGCGCGAGGCCTCCGGCTGGTGTCGCGACCATGTTGCGCACGACGCCGCCGCCCGAAGGGATCGGCCATTGCTCAAAGCTCTGCGCCTTTGGAGCGAAGCGCACGAGCATGTTCTGCTCGGCCGCGGTCTCCACGTACCAGAACGCCGTCGCCAAGTGTGGCGATGGCGTAGGGGCCGGACTGCGCGCCGCCGGGCGAAAGCCAGTCTTCGACCGCGCCCGTGCGGGGATCGAGCCGCCCGAGACGGCCGCGCGTATAATCCGTGTACCAGATGAAACCATCGCTCGTCGCGGCGATGCGGCGCGGACGCGCGTCTTCGTTCGGCAGCGTGTATTCCTTGATGCTCCGCGTCGCCGGATCGACGCGCGCGATCTTGTTGGCGCCGAATTCGGCGACATAAAGCGCGCCGTCCGCGCCGGATGCAATGCCATAAGGCGCCGCGTCTTTCGTCGGCGGGGCGAGCAGGGATATCTCGCCGGTCGCCGGGTCGAGGCGTCCGATCAGATTGGCCTGCTGCGCGGTGAACCACAACACGCCGTTCCTGTCGAAAATGGGCGTGTGCGGATCGATGCGCGTCGCGCCCTTTGGAACATAGTCCCGTATCGCGCCGGTCGCGGGATCGAGCTTGCCGATATAGCCCTTTGCCTGCGCGGTGAACCATATGTCCCCGGACTTGTCGGCGACGAGGCCATGCGGACCGGAGTCGGGCTCCTTTAAAAGAAATTCATGCACCTTCCCGGTGGCGGGATCGAGCCGCCCGAGCACATTGGCCTTCTGGCCCGTGTACCAGATCGCGCCGTCTGGCGTCGCCAGCGGATCGTGCGGATGCGTTCCGCGCGTCGGCGTCGGCCATTCGCGAAATTCGACGCGCAGCGCCGGCGCCTGGTCCTTGACCTTGATCGCGCCTTGCGCCGCCACGCATTGCGCGCAAGCCTGAAAAGCAAACGCACGGCCAGCGGTGGCCTCGTAAAGGGAAAGCATCGCCACGGCCCCGACGAGGGCCGACCAGAGCGAGCGAAAATGAGTGGCCTTCATTGCGTTGCTCCCAAATTGCTCGCGTCCGCAAATAGGTTTTGCCCGCCGCCCTTCAACGTGGGACGCGCGCTTCCCGTCAAACTTGCCTCTCCATTACGCTGCGCGTAAACCCCCTCGATGCCTGAACTTGATCTTCTCTCTCGCCTGCTGCACCGCGACGGGCTGATGCTTGTCGTCGACAAGCCCGCCGGTCTGCCCGTGCATCGCGGCCCCAAGGGCGGCGACAATCTCGAAGATCATTTCGACCAATTGCGCTTCGGCCTGCCGCGCGTTCCGGCGCTCGCGCACCGGCTCGACAAGGACACGTCCGGCTGTCTGGTCCTGGGCCGCCACCGCAAGGCGCTGGAGCGTCTTGGCAAGCTGTTCAAGATGGGCCGCATCCAGAAAACCTATTGGGCGGTGGTCGAGGGCTCGCCCGAAGGCGATAGCGGCGAGATAGACCTCGCGCTTGGCCGTCTAGACGCCACGCGCGGCTGGTGGATGCAGGTGGACGCTTTGGGGCTTCCTTCGCAGACGGGCTGGCGGGTGCTGGGGCGCGGGCTCGACGCAGGGGGCGGCGATCTCGCTCTATTGGAGTTGAAGCCGCACACCGGCCGCACGCATCAACTGCGCGTGCATTGTCAGGCCATGGGTTGGCCGATCCTCGGCGATCCGATTTACGGCCACGGGAAGCGTTCGAACGCGCCGCCTTTGCACCTGCATGCGCGCGGCGTGGTCATCCCGATGCAGGACAGCAAGCCGCCAGTCGCGGTGGAGGCGCCGCCGCCTGAGCATATGCTGGCGGCGATGGCCGCCTGCGGTTTTGCGGAAGTGCGCGAAATCAGCGAAGCGTGAAGCCCGTCAGCCTTCGCGCAGACGCGGCGCGGACCTTGCAATCTCCGCGACCAGCGCCCCGACGTCGCTCATGAGACGCGGGGTTACGCCTGCGGTTTTGTCTTCGTCGTTGATCTGCTGCATCTGCGACAGCACCGCGTGGCTGAACCCGAGCTTGCCCGCCTCCTTGAGACGTGCGCCCGCGTGAATGACAGGACGCACAGCGCCCGACAGTCCGATCTCGCCGAAATAGACCTGCGTTGGCGGCAAAGGCGCGCCGGTGAGCGAAGAGACCAGCGCTGCCGCCGCAGCGAGGTCGGCGGCAGGTTCGTCGGCGCGCATGCCGCCCGCGACGTTGAGATAGACGTCATGCGTTCCGAGCTTCAGGCCGCCATGCGCTTCCAGCACGGCGAGGATCATCGACAGGCGGCTTTGATCGAAGCCGACAACGGCGCGGCGGGGCGTGCCGAGCGAGCTTGGAGCCACCAGCGCCTGTATCTCGATCAGCATGGGGCGCTGGCCTTCCATGCCCGCCAGCACGGCGGCGCCCGGCGCCCGGAGTCGCGCCCGGCCAGAAACAAAGCGGAAGGGTTGGCGACCTGCGCCAGACCAAGTCCCGTCATTTCGAACACGCCGATTTCGCCGGTGGCGCCAAAGCGGTTCTTCGAGGCGCGCAACATGCGGAAATGATGCGCGCCGTCGCCTTCGAAGGACAGCACCGCGTCGACCATATGCTCCACCACGCGAGGGCCGGCGACCTGACCATCCTTGGTGACGTGTCCGACGAGTATGATCGACGAGCCCGTGCTTTTTGCATGCCGAAGCAAGGCCTGAGCGCTGGCGCGCACCTGCGTCACCGTTCCCGGAGCCGAGTCGACCGCTTCCGTGTGCATGGTCTGGATCGAATCGATGACGATCAGCGCGGCCCGCTTGCCTGCGGAGCAGGTCGCCAAAATATCCTCGACCTGAGTTGCGCTCGCCAACTCCACGGATGCGTCCGCGAGGCCGAGGCGCGACGCGCGCAGCCGCACCTGCGCCACGGCCTCTTCTCCGGAAATGTATATTACCCGAGCGCCCTGTCGCGCCAATTCGGCGCAGGCCTGGATCAGCAGCGTCGATTTCCCGATTCCGGGCTCGCCGCCAAGAAGCGTAACGGAGCCGTGAACGAAGCCACCGCCGGTCACACGGTCGAATTCCTCGATGCCCGTGAGGATGCGCGGGGCGTCCTGACCTTCGCCGGATAGTCCCTCCAAAGCGAAGGCGCGTCCCCGGCCGTGCCGGACGGCGTTTGGCGGTCCGGCGTCTTCCTCGATGATGCTGTTCCATTCATGGCAGGAGTTGCAACGGCCTTGCCAGCGATTGGTGATCGCGCCGCAGTTTTGGCAAACGAAAGTCGAACGGGTTCTGGCCATGACGTTCAACAACACAGATGGCCCCCGCTTGTCGAGGCGAGAGTGGGACGCCCTGGCTTTATTGTTGGCTCGCCTGATTTTTGTAATGGGCGCGCGCAGCGGAGATCAGTTGCGCGCCTTCATATCCGTGGTGAGGATAAATCGCATATCCAATCGCAAAAATTGTTGGATCAGCGTCGACGAAACCTCGTGCCCTGGCCACGCTCAACAGCCGCTTTCCAATGGTTTCCAGATCTCGGGCAGAGATGAGCAGACAGATGCAAACGACGATTTCCTTACCGTTGAAAACTCCTATGTGATCCGAGGCCCGCAGCTGAAGTCGAAGCTCATCAAGCATCGCTTCAATCTCTTTCGAGCATGAGCTTCTTGCGACCAGGTTATCTTCTTCCGTCAGTTCGAAATAGATCAGGCCGATAGTTCGACCCAGGCGTTTGCTGGCTTGCGCTGCGACTTTGATCTGTTCGGCAAGTTGAGGAAGCGTCGGGTCGCGGGAAAATGGAATTTGCGCCAGCGTTCGAGGAGCCGTCCGATCAATCCCGGCGGGACGGCGATCTTGACCAGACGCGGCGGCGGCAAGCTCGCCGTCAGGATGAAAATCAGAGTCTTCGGAAGGCATTCTTGTTCGGCTTATGAGCCAAAAGAAAATGCAGCCTATGATCAACGCGATGATTATGATGCGCAGCTCAAAAAAAGAGTTCCACAACGGAAGTGCTGCGTTAGCGATGATAGACGCAGCCAAATTCATCGATCCTTCCTGGAAGGCAGCGGCTAAGGGCGCTGTTTCTTGAGTAAAACCGCTATCGGCCAGCAACGGCGCGGATAGCGTTTTCAGTTTCCAGCGACTCGAGAACGCAAGACATTCGAGGGCTTGAAGGCAACCACCAGGCGCGCTGAAATTTTTGCGTTTGCTCCGGTCTTGGGGTTGCGTCCGGCGCGTTCGCGTTTTTCGCGGACGCTGAAAGTGCCAAAAGATGAGAGCTTAACTTCCTTTCGAGCTACAATTTGTTCGAATATTTCATTGAGGACTGCTCCAGTGAGTTCACTTGCTTCTGCCCGCGATAGACCAACAGCGTTCTGGATCGCCCTGGCGAGGTCGGCTCGAGTAATGGTGCCCTCAGATTCGCAGTCATCTGAATAAACTGTGTCTTGCGCGTCACTATCGTGGGCCGGGAAAGAGTGGAGTGTTTTGTTCGACATTTAAAGGCCTGTACATTGCGCCGAATAATCAAAGCAGACAGCTAAAGCGCAATTACACCATCATGTTAGAAAACGCCGAAACGTTTCAAGCAAAATCCAAGGGTGTCATTGCACTTTGAGGCTATGTGCTAGAAATCATCTTCAGAACAGAATCTTCCAGAAACGTACACAAAAATCAAGCACAGGTTGTAATTTGCTTCAGATTCTTAATGCTTGCAGCTCTACAGAAAAAAGTTATTTAATACCACCAACTTACCATCGGACCAGGGCGGCGCCCAAGTGAAACCTCCGCCTACTGCCTCCAACATTACGAGATCGCCCGCCTTGATACGGCCGTCCGCGACCGCCGCCGAGAGCGCCAAAGGAATCGACGCTGCCGATGTATTGCCATGCAGATGAACCGTGGCGATTACTTTCTCGGGTGCGATACCCAGTTTTGAAGCCGACATATCAATGATGCGTCGATTCGCCTGGTGAGGTACGAACCAGTTAAGGTCCTCCGCCGTAAGACCGGTCGCTGCAAACGCGTCTTTCACAACGTCAGTCACCATGCCGACTGCGAAGCGAAACACCTCTTTGCCTTCCATTCGTAAATGGCCCACGGTCTGAGTTGCAGAGGGGCCGCCGTCGACATGAAGCTTCGCGCGGTGGCGCCCGTCGGAGCGCAGATGCGTGGTCAGCACGCCGCGATCGGCGTTGCCGCCCTCGCCTTGAGACGCCTCCAGCACAACAGCGCCGGCTCCGTCTCCGAACAGCACGCAAGTCGTACGGTCGGTCCAGTCGACTATTCTTGAAAAAGTTTCGGCCCCTATCACCAGTGCGCGTTTGTGCGAACCGCTTCGCAAGTATTTATCCGCCGTCGTGAGTGCGAACACGAAGCCCGAACAAACCGCTTGCAGATCAAATGCGACGCCATGCGTCATCCCAAGCATCGCCTGAATTTGCGTAGCGGTGGAGGGAAATGTGTAATCGGGAGTTGAGGTTCCAACAATGATCAGGTCGATGTCAGCTGGCGTCAGCCCGGCGTTTTCGAGCGCCGCACGCGCGGCTTTTTCGCCCAGCATCGAGGTCGTTTCGCCGTCGGCGGCGATGTGCCGCTCCTTGATGCCGGTGCGCTGCACAATCCATTCGTCACTGGTGTCTACGCGCTTGGACAGGTCCTCATTGGTCAGGACGCGGCTGGGCAAATAGCTACCGACGCCTCGCACGACCGACCGCGTAACATTATGATTGTCTGTCACCGATGATTTTCCTACGAGCGCACGGCGTCGGTTGGAGGAGCGATCGCGATGTCATGCTCATGGGCGACGCTCGCAGTGTCTCGAATCTTAGCCAATAATTCGTCGCGCACCATTTCATAGCCAATCTCGACGGCGCGCGCGAAACCCAGGGCGTCCATGCCGCCGTGGCTCTTGATCACGACCCCGTTAAGGCCCAGGAAAACACCGCCATTGATGTTGCGCGTGTCCAGCTTCGACCGCAGTTCTTCGAATGCGCTCCGCGCCAGAAGCGCTCCCAGCTTGGTCAGAAGCGAGCGCCCCATCGCGTCTCGAAGGAGATTCTTGATTTGCGTCGCCGTTCCTTCGGCGGTCTTAAGCGCA
Source organism: uncultured Alphaproteobacteria bacterium (assembly GCA_963697595.1). Classification (GTDB taxonomy): domain Bacteria; phylum Pseudomonadota; class Alphaproteobacteria; order Rhizobiales; family Beijerinckiaceae; genus Methylocystis. The sequence continues at coordinate 741,815 of CAVOON010000003.1, forward strand.
ATATTTCCCGCAAAACCCTCCGTTACGACAACATCGACAACGCCCTTTCCGATGCTGTCGCCTTCGACAAAACCCCGATAATCGAGATTGGGAAGCTGCGCTTCTCTCAAGAGCTTCGACGCCTCCTTGACCTCTTCAACGCCTTTTATTTCTTCGGTGCCGACATTGAGCAGGCCAACGGTGGGGCGTTCGACATGCAGGATGATCCGCGCCATGGCGGATCCCATAATCGCGAGATCGAAAAGATGTCTCGCATCCGCGCCAACCGAGGCGCCAAGATCCAGCACAATGGATTGGCCGCGCGTCGTCGGCCAGAGCGCCGCCAGCGCCGGTCGATCTATGCCGGGAATCGTGTGGAGGCAGATTTTCGCCATCGCCATCAGGGCGCCGGTGTTTCCGGCGGAGATGGCGGCGTCGGCTTCCCCCTTTTTGATCGCATCGATGGCCATCCACATTGACGAGACGCGCCGTCCCTGGCGAAGCGCGACGCTGGGCTTTTCGTCCATTCTTATCGACACGGCGGAGTGGCGCACTTGAGAGCGCTGCACGAGACTGGGAAAAGCAGCCAATTCCTTATGGATCAGGTCCTCATCGCCGAACAGCAGAAATTCGCAGTCCGGACGCCGTTCAAGCGCCAAAGCCGCGCCGGCGATGGTTGTGGCGGGGCCGAAATCGCCCCCCATCGCGTCAAGCGCGATCCGAACCCGTTGGGCCATGGTGTGTCTAACTCCCGAATGCGACTTTAGGCGCGCTCCAAGCTTGGTCCATCTGCGCTTGATTGACGCTTAGAATACGCTTTTTCGCACATTTTCGCTTTTTGTAGCGCTGCGCCCGTTGGACGCAAACGCTTCAATTTTGTCGCGCGTGACTTGCCATCAGGAAGGCGCCAGCGCAAGAACAATTGTCGCCTGACGCGCCCCCCTGGACTATGGTTCACCGCTTTTTGGACCGATTTGACGCAACACGGCGAAGGGACTTGGTTCGTCGTCCGGCGCCGCAGGTTCCGTGAAAACTGCCCCCGGCCTTCGCGGGTAGGGATCAAGGCTAAGGGTCAGGAACTCTGAAACTGTAGCGCCCAGATCTATGATTCCCCCGATGATCGGATCTGGCGCATCGACATCCAGGTCAATAATTTGATGCTGCGCCGGCTCCTCCTCCGGCTCCGCGCGCTTTTTATTCCATGCGGCTTCCCGGACGGATTGTCGGCGCTCCCGTGACGTCTCAAAGCCCTTGCGGGGATGGGCAGGCGCGGCAGGGCTTCGCTCCGGGGCGAAGCGCTGGTGCACTGCCTCATCCATCAGAGAGTCGAAGTCTTCCAGCGTCACGACGCAAGTTTGGCGAACCTTCCCACGAAGATTGCCGGAGACTTCCAGCCCCTCGCGGCCGCTGCGCGAGACATGAAGGCGCGCTTCGAGGTCGGTCAGCGCGCGTACGTCGTTTTGCCGAGCCAAAGCCGCACATTCGTGCTCATTGGGCCGGATCACGATATCCAGCCCTTCCGGTGGAACGGCGGCGACCGCCAGGGGCCGTGAGAGAGGAAGTTGAGCTGAGTGGGGATCAGGGTCATTCTGCATGGTCGGGCTGCTCTCGAATTTTGCTTCCGGCGGCATGGGCAGTTTAAGGTCACGGACGCGGTCAAGCAAAGGTGTCCACGCTATCCCCGGGATCACACAGCCCTCCGACGACCTGCTTGCTTTCACTGGCGGCGGAGGCTACGCATCGCAAGAAGAACACCTTTCTGGCGGCGCCGCCCGGCGTTCCGCCTCCAGAATGATAGCGGAGATCTATAATGGCGGCGGCTGCCTTGCGTAATTTTTCCCGACGCGCGGCGTTAATTAATATAGGCGTCCGTATGGCTGCCGCTGGTCTGGTGGCGGCGTCGCTTTCGGGATGTCTGGGTTATGACGGCGTCGTCAATCGGGGCGCGGTTTTCGACCAGCGCAAAATGGCGCAGGTTAAGCCTGGGCTTCCCGCGCCGCAGGTCCTCAGCATTCTCGGCACACCCTCCACGACCTCAACGGTTGGTGGCGACGCCTGGTATTACGTCAGCCAGCGCACCGAGCGTGCGCTCGCGTTCATGCAGCCCAAGATTACCGATCAACACGTCGTCGCGATCTATTTTGACAAAGACAAAAAGGTTCAACGCATTTCGGATTATGGTCTGGAAGACGGCAAGCCGATCGACTTCCTCACGCGGGCAACGCCGACTCCGGGCGCAGAATCCAATCTGGTGACCGCTATGCTCAGAACTGTGTCGAGCATCTCGCCGTTTTGAGGGCTGGAAAAAGGTGGGCGCGGCCCTCTGTCCGCCCGTCGAGTCAGCACAAGCTTCAGCTTGGAATTATGTGTCTCTAATGTGTCGAAGCTGAGGCTGAGCTGTTCTCAAATACCGGCGAAACCGTGCTTTTTCCTCGCATGCGCCCCAGTTCTCGCTTGAGCTGAATATGGCTGCAACGCGGCGCTAGCGGTCGATTTTTCGCCTTTGCTTTCGGTTAGCCTCAAGCCTCGACCGTTTTTCGAGAGCACAGGGCGATTCCTGCATGAGTTTATCGGAGGGTTATCCCTCGGCCGCCTGCAACCAAAATTTCGGGAGATCGGGAATATCCCTGGAGTTGGCGCAAAAGCGTCTGCAGAGCGATTGGGCCAAACTCTGGTTGCCTTCGCTTACCCGGGCTCTGTGCGTGGCCTGTTCCCTTGCCGGCGCTTTTATTTACGCGGCGAGAGGTGAGCGGCCCGAGGTTGCAAAGCCCGCGGCGTCGCCCACCCGCCCGGCGCGCGCGTCATCCCCTCTCATTACGCTCGCCCAGGGCGAGAATTTTCCGCTCGACGCCGATTTCTCGATGGAGCAGGCTGCGCGCAGCTGGGCGCGCCGGTTGAGCGCCAACGATCACGGCGATCCGCCGGGGACTATCCGCTTTGGCGGTCAGCGCGTGCAAAGCTCCATAGTGGAGCGGGTGGTCAAGGCGGCAAAAAACACCGGTTCCGATCCGGCGCTGCTCATGAGCATAGCTGACAAGGAGTCGAGTTTTTCATCCAGCGCCAAGGCGAGCACCTCTTCCGCCAGCGGCCTGTTCCAGTTCGTGGAAACCACATGGCTAAAAGCCCTGCGGTCTTTCGGTTGGCGGTATGGACGTGAAGAGGAAGCCAAGGCGATCAGCGGCGGTGAGGAACGGCCTGTTGTCGCGCCGCAAAAACGGGCGGAAATCTTGAATCTGCGCAACGACCCCTATCTTTCCGCTGCGCTGGCGGCCGAAATGCTCAAGCATGATGGCGCCAAGATCTCCGAGCGGCTGGGGCGCGAGCTCACGGCGGGCGAGACCTATCTCATACATTTTCTGGGTCCCGACGACGCGGCGCGTTTCATGGCGAAAATGGACGAGGAGCCTCAAGCTTCGGCGGCGCAATTGCTGCCAGGGCCGGCCAAGGCCAACAAACCGATCTTTTATGAACGCCAGGGCGGCAAGCTGAAGGATCGGACGGTGGCTGAGGTGCATGACGCCTTCGAACATATGATGGGCAGCCGCACCAGCCGCTATCAGGATGTCGAAGCGAGATTGCCCGCGGCGGCGCAGGCCTACGCCGGGACGGAGAGGTAAGGGAGGGGCTGGACCCTTCCAAGCCCGAGCATAAGGTCCAGATTCTGCACCGCTGCGCCCGAGGCTCCTTTTCCAAGATTGTCCTGCCTCGCGACCAGCACCGCGTGACGGCGAGCATCGTTGCCAAAAACATAAAGCTCCATGTCGTCGGAGCCGTTGAGCGCCAACGCGTCGAGTTTTCCATTTTGCGGCGGAACGCAGACGCGCACATGTGCGGCGCCCGCGTAATGACGGGCATAGGCGTCATACAGGTCGGTTGAATTTGGCCGGCCTGGGAGAGCGTCGAGCAAAAGCGGGATCGACACCAACATGCCCTGACGAAAATTTCCCACCGACGGCGCGAACAGCGGCCGCGCCGCGAAGTCGCGCATAAGCGACGATCTCGGGAATATGCTTGTGCTCGAGGCCGAGCGCGTAAAGCTCGAAGGCCGGCGCCTCGCCATTTTCATAGGCTTCGATCATCTGGCGCCCGCCTCCGGAATAGCCGGAGACCGCGTTGATCGTCAGCGCGTGATCGGGCGCAAGAAGCCCCGCGTCGACCAGCGGGCGCAGCAATGCGATGGCGCTGCTCGCGTAGCAGCCGACATTAGCGACCCGCGCCGCTTTGGAGATCGCGTCGGATTGACCTGCGCACATCTCGGGAAAGCCATACACCCAGCCAGGTGCGATGCGATGCGCGGTGGAAGCGTCGAGGATGCGCGGCGCCTTGTCGTGAAGCTGGTCGCAGAGCGCCACGGTCTCTTTCGCGGCGTCGTCGGGTAGGCACAGAATCGCCACATCGACGCTTGCCAGAATGTCGCGCTTGGCGTCCCGGTCCTTGCGCAACTCCGGCGCAATCGCCACGATCTGCAACTCCCCGCAGGTGGCGAGCCGTTCGCGGATTTCCAGGCCGGTCGTGCCGGAGTCGCCGTCGATGAAAATCCTGGCCATATCTCTTCCTCCAAAAACGGCTCCTCGAGCCGCTTTTTTCAGGGGCTGTCTATAAACACCAGCGGTGGCGACAACGCTACAGCGAAACACGGGACCGAAACCCTCTGCGGCGTCAATCGAGAGCCAGCCAGCGCGGGAACGTCGCCGCTTGGCCAAGCGGTCGGTCCGATGAGTTGCTCAAATTCCAGATCGTGACATCGAGAATACGGAATTGCTTTCCGGTTGCGCTAATTCGGACGCCTTCGTAGCCGCTAACAAAGCCTTTGCTGGCGGTCTCTTCGAGCAGATGCTCTCTTGCTTCCTGCAACATCGGCTCGGCGGTCGAGCGGGAAGGAGTAATGATGAGAGCATCTGCGCTCATCTCCCATAAGCTTAGCGCCGCCTTGTTGCCGCAGTTGAGGATCGGGTCCGGCTCCGTTCCATGAGAGACGACGACGAATGTCGCAAGGAAAAGTCGCTCAGCCTCCTCGATCGCATTGCCGCTTCTTTCGAGCAATTCTTGTCCGGTCCGATCGCGGAAAGAGTTAAGCAAAAGCTGAGAATGTCGCTTCCACCGGACGCGCAGCCGTTCCGGCAGATTGGCGTCGACGCGATCGAGGCTCCTTTCCTCGCTCATGCCGCCGCAAACAGCATAAGGCGGTGCCATTTATGTGGCGCTGCGCCGGCGAGCGCATGGAGTCCCGCCGCTTCCGCTTGCGTGCGCAGCAGAGAACAGGGCTCCGGAAAATCGTTGTTCACGAGGTGATCGCAAATCTGATCCTGTTCGAATGAATCGAGCGCGTTCATATTTGTGCGGAGCCAGCTGCAATAATCGCTGTAGTAGGATTCGAGGCTTTGATCTTCCTCCCGCGTCACATCCACGAGCAACAGCAATCCACCGGGATTGAGCTTTTGCGCGGCGAGTTTGAAAAACTCGGCCTTCCGCTCGGTCGACAAGTGATGAAGCGCGAAGCTCGTGTAAATGACGTCGTGGGCGCTTGCGGAGTCCAGGGCGCTCATGAAATCTCCCTCCACCAGTTCGACGGGGCAGGGGAGACAAGCAAGATTTCCTCTTTGCAAGCGCCAGCGCTTCTCCAGAGAGGTCCGCGCCCTGATAGCTCTTCAGGTCGAAGCCCTCAAGCAAAGGCGCGAAAGTCGCGGCGTCTCCGCAGCCAAGGTCCAGAACCGGAAAGGGGCGGTCCAGGAAGCGCGCGCGTAGCGCGTCTTTTATCGCCACGCCAAGCTCCCGATGAAACATGTAATTCGCGGCGACGACCTTGGCGTAAGTGTCCCACGCCTGGAAAAAACGGACAGCCTGCATTTGGCTCATTGGGTCAGACTCCATGTCTGGTCGGGCGCATCCCGAATTTTCGCGCTTGCTACCATGGTTTGGAACAAAAACCATATTGCTCGCGAGAATTACGCGGCTCCGCAGTCTTTGCCTTTGAAGCGCTTTACATCGGTTCGATTTTGAAAGCTTACCGTGCCGTGGGCGATTTCGTTTCAAAATCGAGGATCTCGCCCGTGTAGGTTTCGTCCACCTCGGAAAAGGGCATCTGATCCGAGGTATAGAGAATTGCCCGGTGTTCAAATATCTCACGCGGAATCGAAATGTCGCCGGTCGCCGTGGAGCAGTCCGCGCGGGTGTCGGAGGCTTTAGACTCCCATCCTTGCGGCAGCGGCGACCACAGCATCTTCACGTCGATGGTGCGCCTGAAAGGCTTCAGAGCCTGAACCGCCTTGCCGAACGGCGTGTCGGTGGTTTCCAGAAGACGGTTGGCGTCATCAGAAAGGCGGCCCGGGGCATACCAATTATCCGCCTCGGATAGAACATGGTCTCCGCAGGAGAGCCGCACGCGACGATATTTAACGGGTTCTCCGAGCCCCATCATCAGACGCGCGCGCGTCTCCCTGCTGGCCGGTTTTTCGACGCCGCCAATGCGCTGGGCGACCAGCCGCGGGTCGCCGGCCATATTGTGGTCGGCGCACCATTTTTCCAAAGTCGCCGTCGCGCTGCGGCTCGCGAGCAGATTGGCATTCAGGGTCTGCATCAATGCGAATATTTCGACGCGCGAGACAAATGCATTTGACCAATGAGACGGGTTTGGCTCAGCCACGGCGGCAGTTGCGGCGCATAATGTCATCAACGTCGCAACGATCCTTGATCTTCTTCTTGTTAGACTGGACATAATGCATCGTTCTGCGCTGGCGAGGCGGTATCGAGAAAACAAAAACGCCGCGCAAAGCGCGGCGTTCGTGCGTTCGTTTTGAAGCGCGATCCTTAGCGCTTCGAGAACTGGAAGCTGCGACGGGCTTTCCGCTTGCCGTATTTCTTACGCTCGACGACACGCGAATCGCGGGTAATGAAGCCTTCGCGCTTCAGGGCGGTGCGCAATTCGGGCTCGTAATAGGTCAGCGCCTTGGAGAGACCGTGGCGCACGGCGCCCGCCTGACCGGACAGACCGCCGCCGGCGACCGTAACCGTGAGGTCGTACTGGCCGGCGCGCTTGGCGACGCCGAGCGGTTGCTGGATGATCATGCGCAGGACCGGGCGTGCGAAATACACGGCCACGTCACGGCCGTTGACGGTGATCTTGCCGGTGCCGGGCTTGATCCAGACGCGGGCGATGGCGTTCTTGCGCTTGCCGGTGGCGTAGGCGCGGCCCTGTTTGTCAAGCTTTTGCACATGCCTGGGCGCCTCGGGCGCTGCGGCGGCGGCCTGATTCAGGTCGGCGAGGGAGGAGAGGGTGGTCTCGGCCATAATCAGGCGCTCCGGGAATTTTTGGAGTTCAACGCGGCGACGTCGAGCGGCGTCGGGTTTTGTGCGACATGAGGATGCTCTGCGCCCTTGTAGACTCGCAGATTGCCAAACTGCACGCGGCCAAGAGGCCCGCGCGGCAGCATGCGCTGCACGGCCTTTTCGAGCACGCGCTCAGGGAAGCGCCCTTCCAAGATGAACTTGGCTGAACGCTCCTTGATGCCGCCCGGGAATCCGGTGTGATGATAATAGACCTTCTGCTCGCGCTTGCGGCCGGTCAGCACCACCTTGTCGGCGTTGACAACAACAATGTTGTCGCCGTCATCCATGTGCGGGGTGAAAGTCGCTATATGCTTGCCGCGCAGGCGGAGGGCGATGATCGAGGCCAGGCGGCCGACGACCAATCCCTTGGCGTCGATCAGCACCCATTTCTTTTCGATGTCAGCGGGCTTCGCCGAATAGGTCTTGCCATACATGGGGAATAAGTTCCGTGGCGTGTCGTTTACGCCGCATGGTGCGGCGGGGTGGAGGTTGGATAAGCGAGAGCGCCGGCGATGTCAAACAAATTGCACAGCAGATCCTTTTAAAACCCCTTAAATACCTGGTGTTTTTCATTCAGGTAATATGATACCGTATTTCCGCCGGCGACCCCAACAGCCGCCGGCGGTCAGCCTCACTGGTGCAGCGCCTCGCCATGCAGGGCGATGTCGAGACCTTCCCGCTCTTCGTCGCTGCTGACGCGCAGCGGGACGATAAAGCCCACAATCGTCAGCGTCATATAGGTGCCGATGATGCACCAGACGATGGTTACGCCAACGCCGATAGCCTGCACTACGAATTGGTGAAGGTCGCCCTCAAGGAGGCCGGAAGCGCCCGGATCACTCGCGGAGGCAGTGATTGCCCGCGTTGCAAAGACACCAGCGAGCAGTGTGCCCAGCATGCCGCCAACGCCGTGGACGCCGAACACATCGAGCGTGTCGTCATATCGGAAGCGATGCTTGGCGACGGTGCAGAACCAGTAGCAAACGCCGCCGGCCAGCAGGCCGATGACGACCCCGTGCCAAGGCAGGATATAGCCGGACGCAGGCGTGATCGTGCCAAGCCCCGCCACCGCGCCTGAAATCACGCCCAGCACTGAAGGCTTGCCGCGCTGAATCCATTCCAGGCCGCTCCACATGAGAGCGCCCGAGCAGGCCGCCAGATGCGTCGCCACGATCGCGAACACAGCCCGCGAATTGGCGCCCAACGCCGAGCCGCCGTTAAAGCCGAACCAGCCGACCCAAAGCAGGCCAGTGCCAATCACCGCCAGAGAAAGGTCAAAAGGCGAAAGGTTCTCCCGCCCGAAACCCTGTCGATTGCCCATCATCAAAGCCGCGACAAGGCCCGCGACGCCCGCATTGATATGCACCACTGTGCCGCCCGCGAAATCCAGCAACCCAAGCGTCTGCAAGAAACCGCCGCCCCAAACCCAATGCGCGGAGGGGATATAGACGATGAACATCCAAAGTACGCAAAACATTATGAAAGCCGAGAATTTCATGCGCTCGGCGATCGAGCCGCCAACAAGTGCGCAAGTGATGACCGCAAAGGTCATCTGATAGGCCATGAACAGGATCTCGGGGATGGTCTTGGCGAAGGGACTCACCGTGTCGAGGCCAATTCCTTCCAGCAGCACGCGCGAAAGCGAGCCAATGTATGGATTGTCGCCAGTGAAGGCGAGGCTATAACCGATGCCCACCCACAGGATGGAAACGATGGTGGTGGCGATAAGGCTCTGCGCCATAGTCGCCAGTATGTTTTTCTTGCGCACCATGCCGCTGTAAAACAACGCGAGCCCCGGCAAGGTCATCATCAGCACCAGAGCGGTGGCGACGATCATGAAGCCGGTGTCCGCTCCATCGATTTTTGAGGTTTCCTGCGCGGCTGCGGGAAGGCTCGCGAACGCGGCGCAAAGGAGCGCGGCGAGCGCCGTGAAAAACTTCAGCATGAATTGTCTCTTGTCTGGATGGGCTTGGGTGTGGAAGGGCGCCTTAGAGCGCGTCGCCGTCTGTCTCGCCGGTGCGGATGCGCAAGGCGCGCTCGATCGGCGAGACGAAGACCTTGCCGTCGCCGATATGGCCGGTATGCGCAGCTTTCTGAATCGCCGCGACAGCGATGTCGAGGATGGCGTCAGAGACAGCGATTTCAATTTTCACTTTGGGAAGAAAAGCGACGACATATTCTGCGCCGCGGTAGATTTCCGAGTGCCCTTTCTGGCGACCGTAGCCTTTGACTTCGGTCGATGTCATGCCGAGCACGCCGGCCTCGGTAAGAGCCTCGCGCACTTCGTCTAATTTGAACGGTTTGATGATTGCGGTGATGAGCTTCATATCGTTTCGCTTACGCTGCTGTATTAGGCATAGTGCTGAATTCATGAGCAAGTAATGTGCCAAAAATGACAATCAAATTAGCACGCGCTCCTTTTTAGGACCGCAAGCAAAAGCTGAACAATTTTACGGCACAATGTGATTATAAAATACGCACCCGGAACAAAGTTTGGTCACACGCGAATGTGACTGCTCTCGCCCTGTTAGTAGCCAAGCCATTCAGTTTGCGTTCAGTCCCTTCGCTCTCTAATTCCAATAAAATAAAACGCTATAACGCCATCAGGCAGGAGCGCCGGTATGAGAAGAAATCTTGTTTTAAGCTGCCTGATCGCGGGACTGCTTGGGCTGGTCAGCGCAACCGGCGCCCTCGCTCTCGAAAGGCGAATCGCACTCGTGATTGGCGAGGCCGCCTATCCTGCAAAGCCGCTTGCGACTGCGGCCAATGACGCGGGCCTCATCGCGCAGACCCTGCAAGCCGCCGGATTTGACGTGACTGGCGCCCGCGATCTTGAAGGCGAGGCGCTTCGCCGCGCGTTTCTTGACTTTCTTGACAAGGCTGGAGCCTCCGGGCCCGAGACGGTCGCCTTCGTCTATTTCTCCGGTTATGGAATGCAACTCGAGGGCGAGAATTTTCTCATCCCGACTGATGCAGTTATTTCGCGTGACACAGATATTCCCGTGCGGGCCGCGCGCCTCTCCGATTATCTGAAGCCGCTGGCTGGTCTCAACCTCAAGACCACGATAGTGGTCGTAGACGCCGCGCGGGAAAATCCGTTTGCGCTGGGCGGCCAGCCAATCGCTGGCGGTCTTGCGCTCGTGGAGCCTCCCGCCAATCTGCTTCTCGCCTATAACGCTGCGCCGGGAACCGTTGCGCCAGTCGAGCCGGGCCCCTACGGCGCTTATGCGCATGGGTTGGCGGAAATGATTCGGGCGGGCGGAATGCCGCCGATGCAGGTTTTTGAGGAAACCCGACTGCGCGTTTCCGAAGTAACGAAGGGCGCGCAAATCCCCTGGAATTCAAAGGTGGACAGCGCTTTCCTGTTCCTGCAACGCACAGCAGAGGCGCCCGCGCGCGAAGACGACTCGGCCTTGCGCGCAAAACCCATCGCCCAGTTGGGCGCGGCTGATGCCTACACGTCGGCGATCCAGCGCGACACGTTGCAAGGCTATCAGGATTATCTCGCCGTATATCCAGGGGAGCCGTCCGCGAAGCGCGTGCGCGCCATACTGGCGGCGAGGCGTGAGGCGTTATACTGGCGGCGCGCGCGCGCCATGGACACGCCCGGCGCCTATTGGTCCTATCTGCGCCGCTATCCGCACGGGCCGCACGCCTGGGACGTCAGGCGCCGGCTAGAGGATCGCGCGATCGCGATGGAGCCGCCGCAAGGTTTCGAACCCGTGGATATGGGTTATCCGCCGCCGCCGCCGGAAGAAATCGTCTATGTCGACCGGCCGTACCTTTATTTCGACGACCCGGCCTTCGGTTTCGCGCCGCCGCCGCCGCCGCCCCTTTACTTCCTTCCGCCGCCGCCGCCGGACTTCGTGGTGTTGGCCCCGCCCTTCATCGTCGGCGCCGCTTATATCCTGCCGATGCCGGCGTTCGTTCCAGTACCGGCCTATGTCGTGGCGCCGGCCTATATCGCGCCGCCGCCCAACAATATTTACTTCGAAAACCTGCATAACAACGTTGTGGTCGACCATGGCGCACAGAGTCTGGTGATCAAGAATCCAGAGGGCCATGTGCTTTCGTCCGGGGCGCTGACCGCCATTGGCGCAGGCGCGGCGGGCGCGGCGATCGGGGCTTCGCTCCCGCATTTCCTTGCTAAATCTCCAGTCGCCGCGCCGGGAAGGCCGACCGGGCTTGCACCGGTCAACCATGCTTTGCCGACCAATTTGCCGCCGCCGCCATCGCCCGGCGCCGCTGGACAGCACATACTTGCGCCGGCAGGACATGCCCCCAACACTCCCCAGACCACAACGAGCGCCGGCGTTGTGGGACCCCACGGAGCCGCGCCTGCCGGTCAGAAGACTCAGCCGACAGGACTGGGCGCGGCGTCTCCCGGTCAGCCTTCGGGTCTGCAGGGCAAAACGGTGGGCCATCCGCCCGCAGTTTCGCATGCCTCGCCGCCGGCTGCGGTTCACGCCGCCTCGCCGCCGACTCCACATGCTCCGCCGCCGGTAGCACATGTGGCGCCGCCCGCCATGCGTGCGACATCGCCCACGCCGCACGTTCAGGCGCCGCCCGTGATGCATGTTCAGGCTCCTGCCGCGCCTGCGTTCCGCGCGCCTGCCGCTCCCGTGGCGAGAGCTCCCGCGGCGCATGCGCCACACTGCTCGATCCAGAACGGCAAGCCTGTCTGCAAATAAAATAGATAAAGGCCCGGCGGGTTACCGCGCCGGGCCTTTTTTCTGTCGCGTCTCGTCCCGCCCCTCGCTTACCGGAAAGCCGAGTCGCTGCCTGAAGTCACTTGTTCCCCGCCGCCTTCTTCGCGGGCGCCTTCTTTACCGCCGTCGACTTCTTCACCGGCACAGCGTCGTCGAAGGGCGCAACATCGCTGTCCTCAATAATCTTTTTAGGCTTGGTCGCTGACTTCGCCGCAGCGTTGACGGACTTTTTGGCGGCCTTTTTCGTCGGAGCCTTCTTCTTCTTTACCGGTCCCCCTTTTTCTTCAATCAGGCGGATGGCGTCGTCGAGCGTCACCTCGTCCACTGTCATGCCTTTGGGCAGGGTGGCGTTGATTTTGCCGTGGCTGACATAGGGTCCAAAGCGCCCTTCACGGGCAGTAATCGCGCCGCCTTCCGGATGATCGCCCAGAGCGCGTCCGCCCGCGCTTCCGCCGCCCGCGGCCTTCGCGGCGAGCAGAGGTATCGCCTGTTCCAGCGTGACATTGGCGGGGTCGGTTCCCTTTGGCAGAGTGGCGTTGACTTTGCCCCAATTCACATAAGGACCGAAACGCCCGGACTTCACCGACACTGCGCCGCCTTCGGGGTGGTCGCCCAAGGTACGGCCCGGATCCGAGGCGCGGCCGAAGCGCGAACCGCCTCCGCCCGATTCCTTTTCCACGATGAGATCTATCGCGCGGTTTGCGCCGATGGTCAGCACATCATCGTCGCGACCGATGTTCGCATAGGTCTTGGCGTGCTGCACGTAAGGCCCGAAGCGTCCGATGCCGGCGACGATCGGCTCGCCCGAGGTCGGATGCTTGGCGACTTCGCGCGGCAGCGACAGAAGCGCGATCGCCTGCTGCAGGGTCAGATCGTCCGGTTTGATGGACTTTGGAAGCGAGGACCGCTTCGGCTTTTCGGCTCCCTCGACCTGTTCGCCCTCTTGCACGTAGCAGCCGAACCGTCCGTCTCGCAGCGTGATCTCCGCTCCGCTTTCGGGGTCTTGTCCCAGCACTTTCACGCCCGGTCGCGCGCCTTCCGCCGCATCGCCGGTCGGCGGCGAAAGCGTGCGCGTGAAGCGGCATTCGGGATAGTTGGAGCAGCCGATGAAGGCGCCATATTTGCCAAGCTTGAGCGATAACTTTCCGCTTTCGCAGGACGGGCAGGCGCGCGGGTCGCCGCCGTCCTCCTTGGCGGGGAAAATATGTGGCCCCAGAAGGTCATTGAGGCTGTCGAGCACCTGAGTCGTGCGCAGCTCCTTGGTGCCGTCGACGGCGGCGGAAAAATCCTTCCAGAAATCCCGCAGCACAGATTTCCAGTCGATCTCGTTGTTGGAGACGAGGTCGAGTTTTTCCTCCAGGTCGGCGGTAAAGTCGAACTCCACGTAGCGCGTGAAGAAGCTTTCCAGAAAGGCTACGACCAGACGGCCCTTGTCCTCTGGAACGAGGCGCTTCTTGTCGAGCCGCACATAGTCGCGCTCGCGCAACACGGCGAGCGTGGAGGCGTAGGTGGAAGGGCGTCCTATGCCCAGTTCCTCCATGCGCTTGACCAGCGTCGCCTCGGTGAAGCGCGGCGGCGGCTCGGTGAAGTGCTGGGTCGCGTCAATCTTTTGGCGCGTGACGGGTTCGCCCTCCGCCATGGCGGGCAGGCGGCCGCCGTCCTCGTCGGCCTCGTCATCGCGGCCCTCCTGATAGAGCTCCAGAAACCCCGAAAAGCGCACGACTTGGCCCGTCGCGCGCAAATCAAGCACTCGCGCTCCCGCTTTGGCGTCAATGTCGACGGTCGTGCGCTCCAGCTCCGCGGATTCCATCTGGCTCGCGATGGTGCGGGTCCAGATCAGCTCGTACAGTTTCGCCTGCTCGGGCTCCAGGTGCTTCGCCATCTGCTTGGGCAAGCGCGCGGCGTCTGTCGGGCGGATCGCCTCATGGGCTTCCTGCGCGTTTTTGGCCTTGGCGGTGTATTTGCGGGGCACTTTGGGTACGAAGCGCGCGCCATATTCCTTGGTGATCACCTGGCGCACACTGGCGATGGCCTCTGGGGCCATGTCGACGCCGTCCGTTCGCATATAGGTGATGAGACCGGCGGTCTCGCCGCCTATGTCGACGCCCTCATAGAGTCTTTGGGCGATCCGCATTGTCTGCGCGGGAGCGAGGCCAAGCTTGCGCGAGGCTTCCTGTTGCAGCGTCGAGGTTGTGAACGGCGCGTATGGATGTCGCTTGACGGGCTTGGCTTCAACGGAGCGCACCGTGAAGCTCGCTGCGTCCAGCGCCTTCTTGAACTCTTCGGCTTCCGCACCCGCGCCGATGTCCAGGCGCGTTATTTTCTTTCCGTCGGCGCCGACGAGGCGCGCCATGAAAGGTTCGCCCGCCTTGGTTTTCAGATGCGCGACAATGGACCAATATTCGCGCGAGACGAATTTTTCGATCTCAAGCTCGCGGTCGCAGACGAGGCGGAGCGCTACCGATTGCACGCGTCCGGCGGAACGCGCCCCTGGGAGTTTGCGCCACAGCACCGGGGACAGGGTGAAGCCGACAAGATAATCGAGCGCGCGGCGGGCAAGGTAGGCGTCGACAAGAGCCTGGTCGACTTGGCGCGGATGCGCCATGGCCTCCTTGATGGCGTCTTTGGTGACCGCGTTGAAGACAACGCGCTCAATGATTTTGTCTTTCAGCACTCGTTTCTTGTTCAATATGTCAAGCAAATGCCAGGAAATCGCCTCGCCCTCGCGATCCGGATCGGTGGCGAGGATGACCTTGCTCGCTTTTTTGACCTGTTCGGCGATGGCGGCGACGCGTTTGGCGCCCTTGGCGTCCATTTCCCAGATCATCGCAAAATCGTCGTCAGGATCCACCGAGCCGTCTTTAGGCGGCAAATCGCGGACATGGCCGTAGCAGGCGATCACATGGAAATCTCGGCCCAGATATTTATTGATCGTCTGGGCCTTGGCCGCCGATTCGACGATGACGACGTTCATTCAACCTATCCTTGCAAATCCGCTCAGCTCCGGACATTTCGCCAAATGGTTGCGCGTCCCGGCCATGGCGACCGGGCCGGAACATGGTCAAGGGGGCCGCCTGTGTCAAATCCGACGGGTCAGCCATCGCCGGCCGGAGCGACTAGCAGGTGGAAAGTTGGGCGGCATTTCCGCAGATTTCTTCGCCGTTGATGAGCGAAAACCTAGATATGGACGCAGCCGCGACCTGATTGCGTCCGCCGCGCTTGGCGCGATAAAGCGCCGCGTCCGCTCGCCGCATCATCAGGCTAAAGTCAAGGTCAAGACTTCCATTGAAGCTGAGTCCGATGCTCATCGTGACCTGCGCCGTTCGCGCCGCCAGGGCAATCAGACTGGAGGCGCAGGCTCTGCGCAGGTCTTCCGCGATGATCTCGGCCTCACGCTCATCGACCCCCGGCAACAGGAGGGCGAATTCCTCGCCCCCTTGTCGGGCCAGAACCGCGTTCCTTTCGCTGACCGCACCTCTCATTACTCTGGCGACATGGCGCAGGACCTCATCGCCGGCGTCATGGCCAAATTCATCATTGATTGATTTGAAGAAATCGATGTCGCAAATCATTACGGCCAACGGGAGCCGGTCTCGGCGTGCGGCGACGACTAGGCGCTCCGCTTCAAGATCTAGGCCTCGACGGTTCAGCAGTCCCGTAAGCTGATCGGTTCGCGAGGCAAGGTCGAGCGCGGCGCGCGCTTCGGACAGATCGCGCATCATCAGGATCATGCGCCATGCGACCAAGGGACAAACCAGCGCGGGGACGCCAATTCCGGCGGCCATGGAAAAACGCCAAACCTCTCCAATTCTGATCGCATTTTCGAAGTCGACGCCAAAAAACATCAAGGTGGCGCAGACGGTGATGGCGATGGACAGCAGTACCGAGGCGACCGTTACGACGGCGACGCGGAAAATTGCGTCACTTTTCAATGCGCACCAGCCCGACTTTTCGCTTCCCGCTGGATGATGCATTGCGCTTGTCCTATAATCTGGTTGGCCGATCAGCATCAAGTCCAAACCATAATAATTAGGTTCCACAATCAGATAGTTAATTAAGCCGGTAGCATGCAGTTAATCGGCCGAATGCCGGTTTTCCCCGTTTCATCGTGGATGACAATCGCCATGTGGCGGCCTTGCTCGCACGGCGAGCCTCCTGTATAGCCGCTGCGCTGCGGGTCGGGTTCCCCCCCGCGACGCAGCACGGGGCCTCGTGGCGGAGTGGCTACGCAGAGGACTGCAAATCCTTGTACGGGGGTTCGATTCCCTCCGAGGCCTCCAGAAAACCGCTTATTTTTAGCAGTTGTTGCAAATAAGGCCAATTAAGGGCCTTTAATTACAAAGCCATAATTCTAATGATCAGCGAATAGGGCTGGCGGGGGCCATATGGCCCTACACAAGGCGATGACGTGCGCTAGGTGCAGGAACACGCAATTGAAATATTGCGGGATTGTGCGAACTCAGTGGAACGGTCCTTCGGTCCTCAGTATGCGAAAGGGCCGAAAGAGTTTTCATTCGCGATCAGGTTCCTCGTGAATGCGCCTCGGGCGGGTAAGTTCGGTCCGTCCCGACGACGCACTAGGAAATGTAACTATGCGCAAACTTTCCTACGCGGGCCTCGCAGGCGCCGCTTTCGTCGCTTTGGCCGCAACTTGTTTCACGGGCAGCGCCTCCGCAGGCCCGATGAGCATGGCGAGCCCGAAGGTCGTCGAGCCGCAGTCGCTTACCACCGACGTCTATTACAGGTCGACTTGCCATAGGCATTGGGTGCGGCGTTGGCACCACCATTATTCGGCTTGTACAACCTGCAACAGGTGCAATACGTGCGGGGCTTATGGTTATGGCTACCCGTCGGGCTACGGCTATGCCGGTAACCCCGCTGGCTATGGCGTAGCCGCGCCCGTGGCGGCGGCTGCCGACGTAGCGACTTTCCCGCTAGCCGGTCTGTTCGGTGGCTGGTGGTGAAATCCTAGCTTCACTATAACGGGAGAACAACAAAAAACTCCTGTTGAAAGCAAAATCGTTACGGCCCGTCCTCTTACTGTCGGCGGGCCGTTTCATTGCGTTCGAATTTGGTTTAAGCATCGCGCGTCTTGGCCTAGAGGAGGCGCGCCCCATTGAACTGCGGGGCGGCATTTGGCCCAACGCAAGCGCCAAGCGGGTGGGCCAGCCCGGATTTAGGCCGTAAATTCAAGGAGAAACCATGACTGCAAACGCCAGGATAACCTTTGCGCAGAATCGGCTTGACGCGGCGCGCCGCGAAATCAAACAGGCGGTAATCGATTTCAGCGTTCCTGACGAGAAATTGCTCGCGCTTCGCGCCAATGCGCGTGAGGCCTATCAAGAACTGCAGGCGCTGGACCGCAAGACATTAAGAAAAGGGCTGTTGTCGCTGATCAAATTCTGGTGAAGCGGTTTTCGTTCGCGTTCGGCGAACGACGGACCCGATCTTGAAGCGAGGCAGGCCACGCGGCTGGACGGCATCAAACGGCGGGTGCGTATCAGATAATCCATTTCATTCGGTAGCGAAGCGCCGCTCCAAAGATCAATGCAACGCCCCATAATGGCGGTGTTGCATTGATATTGCTGGATTTTATCTGATCCTCGGCGAGATGAAGGAAGGCGCGTCAGAAGCGGCGTAGAGTTTTCCATGGCTCCGACGTAATTTTCCCGCAGTTTGATCGCAAAAGGTTTCTTCTATTGACAAAACGGGGGGCGAACCTATTCCCTTTTATCCATGACCGAGACGGCTTTTCCCAGACGGCGACGCATGCGTCACGCTCTAGCTCTGCCCAATCTGCTCACCTATGGCAGATTGCTCGCGGTGCCCGTTGTCGCCCTCCTTCTGCAATGGCCTCAGGAACACTGGATGCGCTGGGCTGCGCTCGGCGTATTCACGGTGGCCTGCATCACCGATTTTTTCGACGGATATCTGGCTCGCATCTGGAAGCAGCAGTCGCCGCTCGGGCAGATGCTTGACCCCATCGCGGACAAGCTGCTCGTGGCGACCACGCTGCTTGCCGTAGCGGCGAACCAGACGCTGGTCGGCTGGACCATCTGGGCGGCGATCATTATTTTGTGCCGTGAAATCCTTGTTTCCGGGCTGCGCGAGTATCTCGCCGATCTCAAGGTGCCGTTGCCGGTGAGCGCCGTCGCAAAATGGAAGACCACGGTGCAGATGTTCGCGCTGGGCTTTTTCATCGCCGGTCCTGCGGGGGAGGTCGTGTTGCCCGGCACGGTGACGATCGGCGGAGTGTTGCTGTGGATAGCCGCTGTGCTGACGCTTTACACCGCTGGCGATTATCTCGTGGCGGGGTGGCCGCACCTTGGAGACGACGAGTCATGAAAGCCGTCTATTTCGCTTCCGTGCGCGAGAAGGTTGGTCTGACCGAAGAAGAAATCTCGCCACCCGCGAATGTCGCCACGGTTTCCCAATTGATCGACTGGCTGGCGACACGCGGCGAGGGCTACGCACTCGCCTTCGCCAACGCGGCGACGATCCGCGCGGCGATCGACAAAAGCCACGCTCGACCGGAATCGATCATAGGCTCGGCGCAAGAGATCGCTTTTTTCCCGCCCATGACAGGGGGCTGAGATGGTCGCGCCCACCGTGCGCGTCACCTTGGAGCCGTTCGACGTCGCATATGAAGAGGCGCAACTCACATGCGGCAGACAAGACATCGGCGCGCTCGTGTCCTTCACCGGGCTGTGCCGCGATGAAGCAGGCGAGCTGACGGCGCTCGAACTCGAACACTACCCGGGCATGGCGGAACTGGAAATTGCGGCGGTCGCACGCGCGGCTTTAGCTCGCTGGCCCTTGCAGGGCGTGACCGTTATCCATCGCTACGGGCTGATCCGGCCGGGAGACAGAATCGTCCTGGTGATCGTCGCGGCGCGACATCGCGGCGAAGCTTTCGCGGCCGCGGAGTTCCTGATGGACTACCTCAAAACAAAGGCGCCATTCTGGAAAAAAGAGCATCGCGTGGACGGCTGTCCGGGCAACTGGGTCGAGGCCAAGGAAAGCGACGACCTCGCCGCCACGCGCTGGGAGAAATAGCTTTAACCCGAGAATGCCTGCCACGGTACGGCCAGCCGAACAATCCAGGCGTGTAGCGCGCCGGTCGCCACGGAAAGCACCAGAATGATCAGAGACATGATATCTCCATGGTCCTTTGGGCATTTCATCATGCGCGGCAGGCCGAGGTAGAAAACATAGAGTCCATAAAAACCCAGAATGTCGAGCCAGCGCAGTCCGGGGACAAGGCCGAAGGCCGAGGCGAGCCAAGCGGGCGTGTAGGAATATGCGGCGAGCGTCAGCGCCCGTTTGTCGTCCGACTTTCCATCGAAATGCGGAGCAATGCTGGAAATTACGAAGGCCACCATATAAAGCAGCGGCAGGCTGAGGAAATATTGCACCGCCGCACGCAGCAAACCTCCGGTAAGAGTGAGTTGCCCCGCGTGGGCGGCGGCGCGCGGAAACCCAAACAAATAACCGCCGAAAAAATTCGCGAAGGGTGGAATCAGCGCAAGGATGATTACGTATTCGCGATAAAGGTCGAGGATGCTTTTATCCTCAGCTTCGATGGTTTCCCACTCTTCCTGCGGCGCGAGGATCAGGCCTTGAATACGTTTCACGATGTTCATGCCTGAAAATCCGTCCTCTGTGCGCTGACCCGAAGGCGACGCTCAAGCGAAACCTAGTGGAGTGCGCAATTTCCGCAAGGGGCTTGCGGGCAGGGCGGGGCTGTGCGAGGGAGAGTCTCAAACATGGCCTGCTTGCGGCCATTTGAGCGAGCGACCTGGTTCCCTAACGCAATAGGCCGCATGAGAAAGAAACTCGAATATCTCTGGCCGGTTCTGGGCCTCTTCGCCGTTATCGGCTCCTTCTACCTCCTTTATCATGAATTCCGCGGCGAGTCGGTCGGTGCGGAAGTTTGGGCCGCGCTGACTGCAATCTCACCGCGCAATTATCTCTTCGCTGGCATAGGCACATTGCTGGCTTACGCGGCGCTCGCCTGGTACGACCGGATTGCGCTGTTGCATCTCGGCGTAAAACACATTTCCTGGCCTTTCGTCGCACTCTGCTCATTCACCACTTACGCGCTCTCCCACAATATTGGCGCGAGCGTGTTTTCGGGGGCGATGGTGCGCTATCGCGCCTATTCCACCAAGGGTCTGACCGCTTCTCAGGTCGCTGTGCTGGTGGTGCTCTGCTCCTATACTTTCGGCTTCGGAAATGTGCTGCTCGGTGGTCTGCTGCTCACCTATGACCCAGAGCTCATGCAGCGACTGTCGGGATTCCTGCCCGACATTTTTACTCATCCACACACTGCGCGCGCGGTAGGCTTGGCCTGTCTCGGCGTCGTGGCGCTCTATATCATCGGCTCGCTGATGCACTTCAAGCCGCTCAAAATCGGCCGCTTTGAAGTTCTCTATCCAAGACCCGAAGTCATGAAGCAGCAGCTCTTCGCCGCGCCGCTGGAGCTGATCGGCGCTTCCGCTATCATCTATTTCGCTTTGCCGGAAATGGGCAATCCAGGCTATCTCGTGGTTCTGGGCGCTTTTATTTTGTCCTTTTCAGCCGCGCTTGTTTCACACGCGCCGGGCGGACTCGGCGTGTTCGAACTCTTGTTCATCAAGCTGATGCCCGATGTCGCGCGGGTCAAGGTGCTGGCGGCGCTGCTGGTGTGGCGCCTGTTCTATCTGATCATCCCGTTATTGTTCGCTCTGGTCGTGGTTGTGATTTTCGAGCGCGGGCGTCTCGCCGACGCGCTGCGGAAAGCGCGCGCCGCCCCTTTGCCCCGGAATGACTGAAGCGCATAACGTCCGAAGCGCTTCAGGCAATTAAAAAGCCGACTCCCAAGGGAGCCGGCTTTTTTTGATGCAACGTTCTTACCTTGTCACGCGCGATACTGTTGGAGTCTCGTCGTACGTAACCCGGCCAGTCCATGTTGATCGATGGACATTTGCCAACTCAAGAACTCGTCGACTGTAAGAGTATAGCGGCTGCAGGCTTCGTCGAGAGAAAGAAGCCCGCCGCGAACAGCGGCGACCACTTCTGCCTTCCGGCGTATGACCCATCGCCGCGTCGTCACGGGAGGCAGATCGGCAATGGTCAAGGGACTCCCGTCGGGGCCGATGACATATTTGACACGCGGACGATACGTCTCGGTCATATCGTTACTCACATACTCGAACGATCACACAGTAATGGCTTTATAGGCGCGCCACTTTAAGATTTGCCTAAGCCAACGCACTGAAAACAGTTTCGATTTTCAACCTATTGTTAGGGATTGAAGCTCGATCTGCAGCAATATGCTGAGACCTAAGCATTTAACATTGCGTCCGACCGCCTTTACTAAACAAATTCTTTATTTCCAGCGCCGTCGGTGTCGCAATTTTATACGGGCGGCGCTTAGCCCCGCCCGCCGGAGTTTATCGCAGCGCCTCGACCGTCACCTTAGCGACGCCCGCTGAGCGGAATCCGAGCTGATCGGCGGCATGCGTCGACACGTCAATGATGCGACCGCCCGTGAAGGGACCGCGATCGTTGATCGTGACGACAACGGATCGGTTGTTGCTGAGATTGGTTACGCGGGCCTTGGAGCCAAAGGGCAAGGAGCGATGCGCAGCCGTGAGGCCGCCAACGTGACTGCCACTGGCGGTTCGGCCCTTCAGTCCATAATAGGATGCCTTGCCGGTCCAGATTTTTGCCTGCACTGGGAGCGAAAGCGCCAATAGAGCGGCGAGGCTGAGAATTGTTTTTTTCAAGCATGTCTCCTTGTTGGCGTGAGCGCTGTGACTCGGACACGCTCAAGCCAAGGGGCCGAACGCATAGTTCGGGCTACGTTTAAGATGTGATCAAAAAGAGGCGAGTGGCGGTGAGGCGAGTTTCGAGTTGATCAAGGTCAAACGGCATTTCTCCCGAGATAGGAGAAGTTCTCTTGTTGTTTTAAGAAATCATATTTACGATCAGTTGCTTACAAAGACCCCAAAGGATGACTTTCGTTGTGTGGCGAATTAGTCACAACAGCCCGGTTTTTAGAAACGGCGGCTGACGTGAGCTTGTTCAATCTTTGCTGTCGCATAGCGGGTGATCGCATTCGCGGGAATTGGCGATGATAGTGCGAAGCGCTTTCGGACCCGGCCAGCCCAGCAGTCCAACCCCCGCGATGGCGAAGGAAGGCGTCATTTCCATGCCGAGACTTGCCGCGCGTTTCGCTTGCTGCGTTAGCACGGAAGAAACGGCGGAACTGTCTCCGCTTTCCTCAGTGCGCTTGGGGTCAAGGCCCATATCCCGGACCACGCCAAGCGCGGTGGCGCCGTCGCTCTGGCCGCGTTTGCGGAACATTCTCGAATGAAAATCATATGCCGCCTTGGGCCCGTGCAGCCGAAGGACCCCCTGCTGCACTTTTGCCGCCTGCACGGAACCAATGGACAGAATGGCGTTATTGATGAGGCCAAGTCGTAATCTGGAGTCGCTGGCCAGTAGCAGCTCAATCTCCCGAGCCGCAGCGCGGCAAAAACCGCAGTTATAATCAAAGAACTCGTAGAGTATGACGTCGCTTGACTGGCCGCCTTTCCAGATTACGCCCGGCAATGTCGCGGGATCGAGTTCAACAGGAACGCGAAAATTCGGGATGACGGCGCCATCGTCGGCCACGAGCGGGTATTGCTGAGAGTCCTGCGCCCGGGCGAACAGGGTCGACATGGAAAGCGCGCCCATGAGCCCAACAATCTGCCGCCGCGTTCGCATAAGCGTCTCCTTTCAGTGCACTCACCTTCGGTGTCGTACCTATCAGATGCGGGCTCGATGAAGATCTCGGCAAAAATTTCAATGTCCAGCAAAGCGCCTAGTTTACTGCAAGAGGGATGCAGCTTTGCGACGTCATGGCGCTCGCTGTTTGAATGTTCGAAAAGACTGCAAATTTGCTGTGGCAATAAGGACACACCAAACGCCAAAGTTAACAAGAATTTCGTCCTGTAAAACCCTTGTTTTAAATGTGTCACAAAAGCCTTCTACCGCTTCACGCAGTAACAGGCGGCAAACGTAAGTTGAGCCTCGGCTGGGGAGACTGGGAATGAATAATTCGATGAAACGCAACGCTCGTCATAAACTGAAAAGATTTCTGACTGGCGTGTCTTCCGCAGCGGCGTTGGCTTCCTTCTGCGTTCCGGCCTTTGCAACGGACGCCGAGACGAAAGCGGAGATCCGGGCGCTCAAGGAGCAGCTGCGGCGCCTGGAGAATCGTCTCGAAGCGCAGGCGCAAACCCAAAAGAAAACTCAGCAGCAGGTCGAGCGCGTCGCGGCAGTCAAGGGCAAGGCCGTAGCCGGCCAGCCGGCCGATCATGTAGCTGTCGGCACGGATGACGGCGCTCCGTGGCCCTCCGCCTTCTATTTCAAGGCCGTCAAAGTCACTCCCGGCGGCTTCTTCGAATTCGGCACGGTCCACCGCGACCATTTCATCGGCGCTGATCTCGCCACTCCGTTCGGTCAGATCCCCTATCAAAACAATCCGACGGCGCACAGCGATGAAACCCGCTTCACTGCTCGCCGCAGCCGCTTCATCCTGCAGACAGATGCTGACCTAGACGAAGCAACGCATGTGAGGGAATATCTGGCGGCCGACTTTCTCTCGGCGGCGCAGACGGCCACTCTCACGCAGAGCAACTCCTTCAACTTCCGTTTTCGCGAGCTGTACATGAAGCTCGACAGGAACGACTACGGGCTTCACTTCAGCGCCGGACAGGCCTATTCGCTGGTTGGATTGAACTCACGCGGAACAACGGTGGACACCTTCCTCACCCCGCCGGTCATCGACGACCAGTACATGCCTGGCTTCACCTGGTCGCGTCAACCGGGCGTCCGCCTGAGCAAGGATCTGCCTTACAACACTCAGATCGCGATCGGCGCCGAAGCCGCTTACACCAACTTCACCACGCCCGCATACTCCGTCAACGGCCTGACCGCGCCTTACCCCGGCACTGGTTTGCCCGGCGCCTACAACCAGTTGCCGGTGAGCGGTTCTCTCTACAACTCCGTGAATGCGGTGACCTTCAACGACGTTCCTGATCTGATTACCAAGGCGTCTTGGGATCCGGATTTCGCCGGTCACGCGGTTCACCTCGAAGGTGGCGGCATCTTGCGGAACCTCAATGACCGCACCTATGGCGGCAACCACGACCAGTGGGCGGGCGGCGCCGTCGCCGGCGTGATCGTCTCGATCATTCCGAAATGGCTCGATTTCCAAGCTTCCGGCATGTCCGGCAATGGCATTGGACGCTATGGCGCTGCATCGCTCGCCGACGCCACTTTCAACTGGCAGGGCGGCCCCCAGGCCATCCACGAGCGTCAGGTCATGATCGGCCTCACCGCCCATGTGACGCCTCAAACGGACATCTATGCTTTCGCTGGTGGCGAGTTCGCGGCCTCTAGCTATGGATACGCGAATTATGGCAAGAACCCCTATGGCTTGCCCGCAGGACTTTTCTCCTTCGGTTACGGCAACCCCACCGCTGTTAACGTGGGCTGTAACTTCGAAGGCGCCGCCTCATCGGGATCAATCATGTCCTGCGTGGGTCAGACAAAGGACGTTCGCCAGGTCACGGGCGGAATTTGGCACAACTTCTATGACGGCCCTGCGGGTAAGGTTCGGGTCGGCGCTCAATATTCCTACACTGTCAGGGACTCTTTCCAAGGCATAGGCGGCGCTTACAAGGGCACCGAGAATATGTTCTTCACCAGCCTTCGCTACTATCCCTTCAACTGATCAAGAGCAGAACTCGCAGCGAATGCTGCACTGCAACTGCCCCTCCGACACTCTCTGGTCCGCCGCTCGATTACCGGGCTGCGGACCAATTTGTTTTACTCATTATCCAAGAAAATCAATAACTGAAGAAAAACCAGCCTTGATCGTAGCCGAGATAGCGATGGTCGTCCGCACATGTATTGACCCAATGCTCGTTCGGCCACGCGCCAATCTGCTTCATGCAGTCAAAGCATTTGTATTGCATTCCAGCTCCCTGGCCCGTCCATTTGCGACAGGCGTCAAGCGCGCTCTCGCCAGCGTGGGCGACCGTGAGCGGCGCCATAAAAATGAGCCATGCGCTCGCTGCAGTTACGATTGCCGTTTTGAGCATACGTTGGGCCATCAGTCCTACCCCTTTTGTTGCCGCGCTAAAGCGGGCGATCTCTCAATGCTGATTGCGACGGGGATTGTTGCGCGTCTGTCATATTGGAACGCTATGGTGATCTGTTGCGCCTGAAAGATAGTGCGCGGCTTTGCTGCCACAAGCCAAAAATGGCGTCGACCGAGTTTGCTGAGGCTTTCAATCCAAAGCGGCAGCATTCCATTCCTGCACCGCGCCAAATGGACGAAAGCACATATTAAATAGCGCGTCGTGCCCGCTTGCCACTGTCTCGTTCTTGGCTAGAATGGCGGAAACAAAAGGGGATGGAGTTCCCCAAAACCGCCGAAAGGCCGATAACTCCTACTGCGCCGTGTTTACGGGGAGGAGTTGCGTGCATTTTCGCAAGAATGAACGCTCCTTCTCGATCCAGAGTTGGTCCCGTTGTGGATCACCCTGCGCCGCCAGCCGGCGCCGCCGGTTTGCGCGCCAATGCTTCTTTGAACCTGAAAACAACTCTCCATAAGAAAGAGCGAGCATGACTGGGATATGGACGCAGGTTGCTTTGGTGTTCGGGCTCGCGTTGATCGCGACGCTCGTGTCCAATAAATTCCGCATTTCGACTGCTTTGTCGGAGATCATCGTCGGCATGGGCGCGCGGGCCGTATTCACTCTCACGATCGGAGCTGAGGCTTTTGGCGTTCAGGAGCCTTGGGTGAAGACGCTAGCGGGAATAGGCGCCATTCTTCTCACTTTCCTCGCCGGAGCCGAACTCGACCCCGACGTCTTCAGGCTGAAATGGAAGGAGTCTGCGTCAATCGGCGTTGCGAGTTTTCTTCTTCCGTCCATCGGCTGCTGGGCGGCGGCGCATTTTCTCCTGGGATGGGAGACCATGCCGAGCATTCTTGCGGGCATCGCGTTAGCGGCGACCTCGGTCGCGGTCGTGTATACGGTGATGATGGAATATGGCCTCAACAAAACTGATTTCGGGAAAACGATTCTCGCCGCCTGTTTTGTCACCGATCTGGGAACAGTCGTAACGCTCGGTCTGGTCTTTGCTCCCTTCACTTTCAAGACCGTGATTTTCATAATGGCGACTGCCGCCGCCTTCGTGGGCCTGCCTCGCGTGACGCCGCTCCTTCTCCGCAAATATGGCGGGCGCCCTTCGGAGTTCGAGGCGAAGATGCTGTTGTTTTGCCTTATGGCCATGGGAGCGCTGGCTACCTGGGCGGATAGCGAAGCCGTGTTGCCAGCCTATCTTATTGGTATGACACTGGCGGGCAGCGTTGGGCGGGATCACGCGCTCATCCGCCGGCTCCGCACAATCGTCATCGGGCTGCTGACGCCGTTTTATTTCATCAGAGCCGGATATTTTGTTTCGATCGCTTCAGTCATCATGGCGCCGGTTGGCGTGGTCATCCTTCTGGTCGTCGAGATGGCGACTAAGGTCGCCAGCGTTTACCCGGTCGCGAGAGCCTTCGGGGCGCCGCACAAGGATGCGATGTACACGACCCTGATTATGGCTTCGGGATTGACCTTTGGCACCATCGCCGCGCTTTTCGGGCTTTCACATAAAATCATCGACGAGAGTCAATATTCGACCTTGGTCGCCGCCATCATAGCGACGGCTATCACCCCGACGGTTATTGCAAACAGCTGGTTCCTTCCCCGCCATCTTCTGCCGAAAGCCCTGGATGAAGGCAGCGCCGGGAAATCGGCGCCAGCTCCCCTTGTTCCAGAGGCCGCGACCGCCCAATGACGAGGACACATGTCAACGAGTGGTCACGATTCAAAGGTTGTATGACGCCGGAAACCGGCGTCCAACTTAGGGGCGTGCAGCTTGACCCTATCGAGCTGCAGGGAACGCGTTAGATCGCGCCTGAAATCCAACGTAGCAGTTCGCCCTTCGGCGCAGCGCCCACTTTTTGCGCGGCGGCTTTTCCGTCCTTGAAAACGATCAATGTCGGAATCGAGCGGATGCCCAGTTTACCCGCGACGTTGGGATTCTCGTCGATGTTGAGTTTGACCACCTTCACCTTGTCGCCGAGCTCCGTCGCGATTTCCTCGAGCGCCGGAGCGATCAAGCGGCAAGGTCCGCACCACTCTGCCCAAAAGTCTACGACAACCGGCACCGTTGCTTTTAGGACGTCGGATTCGAAGCTGGCGTCGGTAATTTTATGGGTGGTCATTTGAGAAGTTCCTTTGCACGTAAGCCAGGAAGTTAGGAATGACGGCCGCTTGCGTCAAGCGTGCGGAATATTTGACTTGGGGAGGGGCTGCGACCTCAATACCGTTTGTAGCATTGTGACGCTCTGATGCATTGACGGTGGATGCGGCGGCAATGCATCGTGCTTATCTATCGAGCTACTGAAAGCCTCTATCGAAGCTTCACAAACACAAAGAGCGGGGACGGCGCCTCGCCTCTCCCCACTCTTTGCTACCCCGTCCTTGACCGGTCTAAACGTAAATGGCTCGAGATCTTTTGCGCCTCTAAGTCCACTCCCGCGCGGTTAGCCTGCATGAAGCTGCGTACGGTCGTATAGATCCGGCGTCCTCCCCGACTTGGACCGTAGCTGGGCGGTGAACTGCCAAATGCGCTCAAACGCTGAGGCAGCACCCAATCTACCTGGCGAGCGGACAATATGACAGAACAGCGGCGATGTCATGCGAATTGTGCATGCTGCCGTGAAATCATGCGACACCATCATAAACGCCCAAATTTCGGGCTTCTCCCAGTGTGACGCTGTTCTAGGGGCATTAAGCAAAAAGCCGGACGACGCAGCGCGTCGCCCGGCCGCACGTGGTTCATCCGGCGGTTAAAGCGGAATATTGTCGTGCTTTTTCCATGGGTTTTCGAGTTTCTTATGCCGTAGCAAGGCCAGTGCGCGAGCGATGCGGCGTCGCGTGGTGTTCGGCATGATCACCTCGTCGATATAGCCGCGCTCGGCAGCCACGAAGGGCGACAGGAAGCGATCCTCATATTCCTTGGTGCGCAGGGCTATCTTTTCCGGATCGCCGATATCCGAGCGGAAAATGATTTCAACCGCGCCTTTCGCGCCCATGACAGCGATCTGCGCCGAAGGCCAGGCGTAGTTCATATCGCCGCGCAGATGTTTGGAGGCCATGACGTCATAGGCTCCGCCGAAGGCCTTGCGGGTAATCAAGGTCACCTTGGGGACGGTGGCCTCCGCATAGGCGAACAGCAGCTTCGCGCCATGTTTGATCAGGCCGCCATATTCCTGCGCGGTGCCCGGCAGAAAACCAGGGACATCGACCAGCGTGACGATCGGAATATTGAAGCAGTCGCAAAAGCGCACAAAGCGCGCGGCCTTTTTGGAGGCGTCAATGTCTAGCACTCCCGCCAACACCATCGGTTGGTTGGCGACAAAACCGACCGTGCGGCCCTCGACGCGGCCAAAACCGATTACGATGTTTTTGGCGTGCGAATCCTGAAGCTCGAAGAAGTCGCCTTCGTCCACGATTTTGGTGATCAGCTCCTTAATGTCGTACGGCTTATTGGGATTGTCCGGGATCAGCGTATCCAGCGACAGGTCGAGCCGGTCGGGATCGTCGAAGCTTGGCCAATCCGGCGCCTCGTCGGTATTGGAGGAAGGCAGGAAGTCGATCAGACGGCGCATCTGCAACAGAGTTTCGACGTCATTGTCATAGGCGCGGTCGGCAATCGAACTTTTCGTGGTGTGAACGGAGGCGCCGCCAAGTTCTTCCGCCGTGACGGTCTCATTTGTGACGGTTTTCACCACGTCGGGCCCGGTGACGAACATATAGCTGGTGTCGCGCACCATAAAGATGAAGTCGGTCATGGCGGGCGAGTAGACGTCGCCGCCCGCGCAGGGCCCCATAATCACGGAAATTTGCGGAATTACGCCGGAGGCCAGCACGTTGCGCTGAAACACCTCGCCATACCCGCCAAGTGCTGCGACGCCCTCCTGGATGCGCGCGCCGCCCGCGTCAAACAGACCGATGATCGGCGCGCGGTTCTTGAGCGCCATATCCTGCAGCTTGGTGATTTTTTGCGCGTGAGTCTCCGACAAAGAGCCGCCGAACACCGTAAAGTCCTTGGCGAAGACAAAAACTGCGCGCCCGTTGACCGTGCCCCAGCCGGTCACTACGCCGTCGCCCGGAATTTTCTCGCCGCTGTCCATGCCGAAATCTGTGCAGCGATGCTGCACGAACATGTCGAATTCCTCGAAGGAGCCGCCATCCAGCAGCAGTTCGATACGTTCGCGCGCGGTGAGTTTGCCGCGCCCATGCTGCGCTTCGATGCGCTTATGTCCGCCACCGAGACGCGCTGAATCGCGCCGCTGTTCGAGTCCGTCAAGAATGTGCTTCATGGGGCGTCTTGCCTTGCATGTTTGAGGCGCGAGAAGCGCCATTTTTTTGATTAGCGCATTTCCAACAAAAGCGGAAACCGCCTTCGGCAAAGAAAACGCGAGCAAGCGCTGGCTTACAGCTTTTGGGAGCCGAGCCGCCAGCGCGAAATCTCCGCTCTTGTCAGCACGTGGATGCGGTCAGGAGAAGTGTGTTCCGCGAGATTAATGAGATTGGCGCTGACGCCCATCATCGTGCTGTAGCGCGCTAGCTTATCCCGCATGTCTCCATCATCGAGGTAGCGTTCGCGCACAAAGCCGCCAGCGGCCAGATTGAAGCTGGTTGTGTAGTTGAACATGCGATGCACGCCCACTCGGCTTTGCGGGGGGATCACGCGCTTGCGGCCGCCCATCAGTGCGTAGACGCAGGCTGAATAACATCGGCCAGAAAACAGGTCGCCACTCAGGGCGGTTTGTGATCCCGGACGCGCAATGATGACCGCCATGCCCAGGCTACGAATGGTTTGCCCCAGTTCCATCGAAGCCGCGACACGGCCTCCCGGAGAATCAAGAAGAACGATGCCGTGAAGTTCTCCGGATCCGACGTTTTCCTTCACAAAACGCAAGAAATCTTCCGCGCTGCCTTCGTCAATCTCACCTTCTGCGGAAATCACCTGCGGACAGCGAGTCCCGCAGTGGCGTCCTCCAAGCGTCACCAACTGGAAGCTCATGGACTCGGCCTGCGCCTCCATACTGAACGCGCCGTTCAGCAACAGCATGAGCCCCAGAGCGAGCAGGCGGAGAATTCCAGTTTCGATTTTACCCATGCCCATTCTCGCAGTGGTCTAGCTACAGGCTTTAATCCTAATGCGTTCGCCGCGCGGGGTGAAGGGCATATATCAGCGCGGATGTGGTTTGGCGCGGGCGAGATCTGGTGGGCGGTGACGGGCTCGAACCGCCGACCCTCTCGGTGTAAACGAAGTGGTCATTCTCTTTCCACGCTTTACCACAGCTTCCCCCATTCTTCCCCGCATTGACATTATATTGAATTGCTATGATCTTCACGTTACCGCAATCGACAAGGGCTACCGCCATCTTCACCCCAGTTTCCTCTCTCCTGCTTCCCCGCAGCTTCCCCTCGCTAGTATCGAACGGGCTCCATCAATCTTCATGTTTAGGTGTGGACCCCTGCGACAGTTGCGACAGTTGCGACAGTTGGACGTAACTATCTGAAAACGTGGTCATTAACCAAAACCGCAGTTCATGCGACGCCTTGCGACAGTCTGCGACAGTTGCGACATTTGGGGACGCCAATGCCAAAGATCACCAAACGCTTTGTGGACACACTTAAGCCGACCCCCGAAACCAAGGGCGACGTTTTCGCTTGGGATGATGACTTGAAGGGCTTTGGCGTCCGCATGAAGCCATCGGGCTCAGCGTCCTACCTCGTCCAGGTACCGCACCCAGCAGGGCCAGACCCGGAGATTAGCCTTCGCCAAGATCAACACAATCACGCCTGATGAAGCGCGGACAAAGGCCCGCCGTCTCCTGGCGGAAGCCCAAGACGGCGGCGACCCGTCAGCACAGCGCCACGAATCACGGGACGCCATCACGGTCGCCGAGCTGTGCGTACAATATATAGAAGCAGCCCGCGCCGGCCTGGTCCTGACACGTTTCAGGAAATCCAAAAGTCAATCCACGATCTACAACGACCAGGGGCGCATATCGCGGCACATCGTTCCGCTTTTAGGAAAGAAGGTTGCTCGGGAGCTCACCCGATCGACCGTTCAGCGCATGGCCGACGCGATCGCCGCCGGCAAGACTGCGCAGGAAGTGAAAACGAAGGCGCGCGGTGTCGCCAGGGTCGAAGGCGGAGCGGCGACAGCAGCGCGCACGGTCGAATTGTTGGGCGGGATCTGGACTTGGGCGGAGCGTCGAGGGCTCGTGAGCGGACCCAACCCGGCGCGTGGCGTCGAGAAACACCGAGGCGAGGCCAAGGATAGGACGCTCAATGCCGATGAGCTGGCGCGAACTCGGAAAGGCCTTACGTCAAATTGAGCCGCTTCACCCGATGACGTCCGCCGCCGTTCGCCTGATCGCATTAACCGGCCTGCGTCGTGAAGAAGCGTGCGCACTGCGCTGGCGTGAAATCGACGCCGCGACAAGTTGCTTGCGTCTAGAGACAACCAAGACAGGTCGCAGCCTGCGCCCGATCGGGAAGGCCGCACTTCAATTGCTGGAGGCTCTCCCGAGCAACGAGAGCGAATATCTTTTTCCGAAGCGCGACGGAAAATCGAGCGCGGATCTCAAAAAGCAAATCGCGGCATGTTTCGATGCGGCCGGCTTGTCCGATGCGCGCGCCCACGATCTTCGCCGCACCTTCGCATCCACGGCCGCCGATGAGGGTTATAGCGACGCGACGACAGGCGAGCTTCTAGGGCACGCCCGACGCGGTGTTACGTCCCGTCATTATATACGCCGGCCAGACGCCGCCCTTGTTTCCGCCGCTGACAAAGTGGCTGACAGGATCGCGAAAGCGATGGGCGAGAACACAGCCGAGGTTGTGACCTTCCCCGGCGGCCGCAAGCTGCGCGTTGATTGAGCGCATAGGTATAATAAAAGTATGCCAATATTGAATAAGTGTCTAAATTAATTTTACGTTTCTACTTTGTGACAGTCTAATTTTATTCACTCTTTACTAGGATATACGCTAATTGCATAAACAAACGGCCGGACAAAGCGCGCTAACACTCTGCCCGGCCTGACCACCACGCGAAATCTAGGGAAATCGCAAGATGACTAAGCACACAGATACACCTGTTCTGACCTTCGCCAACCCTACTCAGCTTCAAAAAAACATTTTGCGTTCCTTCGCGGAGCAACAAGATTGCTTGCGTTGGCAAATGTCTGTTCCGGACGAGTACGATACTGCGGAGGCGTTGGAGCTTTTCAACCTCTCGCATGAGTGCGAGCAGCGCTATCGGACCGCCACCGGCCTCACCGATTACGACCTGGACCAGCCCGCCGCAGACGCCGCCTGTGCCTGACGCCCGCTACGATCGCCGCGCCATCATGCGCGACGCACATCGCCAGTTCCGGCTTATGCGTCCGCATGGCTGGAGCTGGTCGCGGTGTCTGGCTTTATCTTGGGCGATTGCAAAAGCCCGGCGAGAGTTTTCGACTCTGCGGCCAGCTGCATGAAATCCAATGCGCTGACACGGCGCTGACTAGCTTTGAGCCCATGCTTCTCTAAGCGTTCGTTGCTATGCACGGCCGGGCCATGCATGATACGTGCGGGGACGCATAGGTCAAAAAATGACAAATAAAATCAAACAGATAATCAAGCGAAAGCCCAACAAAATTACTATTTAGACCTACTGAAACTGCAACAAAATCAGCAAAGCCCCTCTGCCTCGGTGCGTTGAGATCGAATCAGGGAAAGCCCAAGACTACTGAACCCATTTGGTCCCGTTCGAAGAAGGGAAAAAACGCAGTGAGCACTCCGAAACTTTATCGCCGTGAGGCCGCCGCAGCTTTCGTGCGCGAGGTCTTTGGCATCCCTTGCAGCCCAGCAACGCTGGCGAAGATGGCGACCATCGGAGGTGGCCCCGGCATCGTCTATGTCGGCCGCTGGCCGATGTATGAGGACGCCGCTCTTCGCGCTTGGGTCGCTGCAAAGACGAGCGCAGCGCGCAGCACGTCCGAGCGCCCCAGACATCTCGTCGCGGCTGAATAAGAAAAAAAGGGCCGACCGTCCCCACGGTCGACCCTTCTGAATTTCTATCGCCGCAGACGGCTGCGACCCCGTCTGCAACTATCCTAACCGTAACCACGAAAGCATGCCCACATGCCCCAGGTCTCAAACGATCAAGACAATTTTTTTATACCTCGCTCCCGTGGCAAAAGCAATCCGAAAATACCGCGCGGCGGCATATTTTACCGCACCGTCGCTGCGATCTTCGAACTTCTGACGAGCGATTTTTCCACCGATTTGATTGCCGCCTTCGCGGTCGCAACTTGGTGGAGGCGCTGACATGGGAACGCAGCACCCCTCCGCGTCCGACGCCATCAAGCTTCAACGCCTCGTCGAAAAGCTTCACGCGCTCGGCGCTCGCCCGCTCCTGGAGTTTCTTAGGGAAATCGATAAAGGCGCGGACGTTTATGAATGCCTCGATCGCTATGCGTCTCTGCCCTGCGAGTTCATTCGCGCAAATGACGTCGACAAGTTCGCCCCGTCGATCTTCGCGCTTCGGGGAGGGCGCGGCTAATGAATGTTCACACGTCGCCGACAGCTCCCGCGCCACTTGCCGACGAGGCGCGCGCATTCCTCGAAGTGCTTGCGCCAGGCGTCCAGAAGTTCACCTTCCAGGTATGCGACGACCTCAAGCCAGCGCGCCCAAACAAGGCGTTCATCCGCAACGGCTCGTTAGACAAACTGCTGCCCGAGCTCGAGCGCGCTTCGAGTGATCGCAGGGGGATATTCGTCACCGTCAACGAAACCGACCTAAAAGGCCGCGACAGAAGCAACATCGTCTCTATCCGCGCCGTATTCGTCGACCTAGACGGCGTTCCGATATCCAATGTCGATCGCTTTAGCCTTACACCATCAACCAAGGTCACCAGCTCCCCCGGCCGCGCTCACTTCTATTGGCGCGTCTCAGGCATTGCCCTGGACGAATTTACCGCGATCCAAAAGCGCCTAATCGCGCTGATGGACGCCGACAAATCCATTCACGATCTGCCCCGCGTCATGCGGCTGCCGGGGTTTCCGCACCAGAAGGGCGCGCCGTTTATTCCGCTGTTCTCGACGCCGACATCTCCGCCCCCGACCTATACCCGCGCGCAAATCCTTGCTGCACTCGACGAGGCCGAGGCCGCCATACACGGCAAGCCATCTGAAGCAGGGAGCGTTAGCGCTCGTGCGCTTGCATCCGTCAAACCGCGCCCCGCGATCCCTGACAGCAAAAACCTAGACGCTGAGCTTGTGCCCATGGCGCTCAAACTCATCAGCTCTGACGCACGCGACACATGGTTTCGATACGGCGCGGCAATCCACGACGCTGGGTTGTCGCAAGCCATATGGGACGACTGGTCGCAGGGTTCGGCGAAGTTCAATCAATCCGATCAGGACAAAACTTGGGCCGATTTTAAGAAGCCATATTCAGGAGCGCGCACGACCGTGGCGAGCATTATTCACGAGGCAAAGATTGCCGGTTTCGACCAGGGCGTGGAGACTAAGCGCCTTAGAAGGGGGGCGTCTCCCGCCGCCGCGGACATCGCCGACCACCCGGACCCCATCGTCATCGACGAACCGCCCATTTGGGAGAGCGAACCGGATGACCTTCCGCCACCAATAGGGGAGCCCGCCCTCGACCCCCGCACTGAAGCCGGCGATCCGCTGCCCTTATTCCCGCCTCTGCAGAGCGCTGCGCCATATCCAATCGACGCACTTGGTTTTCTCTCGACAGCTGCGAAGGCGATCGTCGGAAAGGTTCAAGTCCCTGCAGAAATCGCCGCGCAATCCGTGCTGTCTGTTGCTGCGCTCGCAGCGCAGGCGCACGCAGACGTAATGTTGCCGTTCGGCCAGAAGCGACCGCTGTCACTTTATTTTGCGACCGTGATTGGTTCCGGCGACCGCAAATCGTCGGCCGACAATGAGGCGGGTTGGCCCATTTCAAAACGCGAAAAATCGCTTCGGGAGGCCCACGCGTTCGAATTGAAGGCGTGGAAAATTGCTTCTGCGGCGTGGCACGCCGAGAAGAAGAAGATCGAATACGACAAGAACCTCGACTTCGACGGGCGTAAGGGCAAGCTGAGGCTCCTTGGCGAAGAGCCAGAGAGGCCACTCGCGCCAGTTCTGACGTCGGGCGACCTCACGCTAGAAGGACTTGTGAAAAGTTGGGTCGTCATGCACCCCGCGCTTGGCGTTTTCACTGCCGAGGGCGGAACGTTCACAGCCGGCCACGGGATGACCGATGAGAACCGTTTGCGAACAGCGGCGGCACTCTCTGGAATTTGGGACGGAGCGCCAATTAAGCGCATTCGAGCGCTCGACGCGGTGACGATCCTTGCGGGCCGGCGCTTGTCGCTCCACGTCATGATCCAACCTGACGCCGCTGCGGGCTTCCTTGGCAATCCCGTTTTGCGCGACCAAGGACTCTTGTCCCGCGTTCTTGTTGCCGCGCCTGTGAGTATCGCAGGAACGCGCC
Source organism: uncultured Alphaproteobacteria bacterium (assembly GCA_963697595.1). Lineage (GTDB taxonomy): Bacteria > Pseudomonadota > Alphaproteobacteria > Rhizobiales > Beijerinckiaceae > Methylocystis. Next base: position 777,493 of record CAVOON010000003.1, read on the forward strand.
TCTATCGAGATCCTCACCCAAATGACGATGCAGCGATAAACGCCTACGGCGCGCGCATCCTATCCATTCTCGAAGCTGACGCGCCGATGGTCGACGGAGTGATTAACGAGCTCGCGCCGCGGGAACTCCATATGTCAAAGGACGCGGCGAAGACTTGGAAGCGGTTCTTCAATCAAGTCGAATCGCGCAGCGGCAATAGCGGAGATCTTGCGCCGATCCGCGACTTCGCGTCGAAGGCCGCCGAGCATGCGGCGCGTATCGCGGGCGTACTCACGATCGTCAATGACCTTCACGCCGAGGAAGTTGGCCTTGTCGCGATGGAGAACGCCGTCACGCTCGTGGGATGGTACCTCGCCGAAGCCAAGCGCCTGCAATCGGCCTCGCGGCTCGATCCGAGGCTATTGCGCGCGGCGGCTTTGCTCGAATGGCTGAACGGGCGGGGCAGGGCAGATTGCGCATTCCGCGAAATTATGAAGAACGGGCCATATCAAGTTAGACTGAAAATAGTCGCAGACGAGGCCGTTCGCATCCTGATCGAGCATGGCTTGATTGTCGAAATATCGAAGCGGCCCCGCGTAGTCCGTTTGATCGCGAAGGCTGACACGCCCTCAAAGGAACCCGACCACACACAAATCGAGCCAGTGCGTTGAGAGTTTGAACGCCGTCACTCATTCTCGGGCAACGTCACCCAAGGGCACCGAAATTGAGCCACGCCGAGAAATCGACCACCGAGACCATGCGTCGTCCGCCGATGGCGTTCCATGTCAGCGAGACTTGCGAATTGCTCAACGTTAGCCGCTCGACATTCCGGAAGCTAGTCGACCAGGGCGACATCCGCACTGTGCGACTTGGCGGGCGCGTGTTGGTTCCCGCCACCGAAATAGATCGCATCCTTGCAGGCGAGGCTAGCCGATGACCGAGACACCCCTTCACCTAAGAACGCCACTCCCCGAGCTATCCGCCGCTAAGGAGCGCCAGCTTTGACCTACCGAACACCGCATCAGATCGCAGCCGAAGCGAACCAGCGCCAGCGCCTCGCAGACGAGCGCAAGGCCTCAGCAGCAGCCACTCCCTACCAGCGCCCCGCGCTGCCCCCGCAGCAGCCTCTAGCGCCGCCCGCGCCGCCTAGGGGCTGGGACGCACACAAGTCGACAAGCATGGCCGCGATTGATGCGCGTGTGGGAAGGAAACCGCGCTGACATGGCGACCGACGACGAAGAACTGATTACAGCGATGCTCGACATCAAGCCGCCCGAAGCTGCGGCCGGCAATCGCTTGAAGCGCCTCGACACCAAGTATCGCGCGCCGGAAAAGCTGGCAAAACTCCAGCCCCGCCATGTCCTCATGGCGACTTACATGGTGCACGGAATCTCTAGCCCGACACGGTGCCGTCAGCTCCGCGTGGGCGTGGACGTTCCGCTGACTATGCTCGAAGCAGCAGACGCAGCCCGCGTCAGGCGGCGCGAGGCGCGGCGCATAATCGTTGACCAGCTATTTCGCCAGGAGCTTGCTCGCCAGTTGCGCGCATTCCGTGAGTCTTTGGCCCCAGAAGCGACGCGTACCATTGCCGCGATCGCTTTCGACCCAGGCGACGGAACGGCTGCTGACAGGAAAGTTCAACTGCAAGCGTCAACGACGTTGCTGGGCGAGAACTCCCACGGCGGTGGATCAACCAATTTGCAGGTCAATCTGCATGGCGGCGACGGTCAGAGGCTCCAGGCCGGCATTGTCGTACGCCTCCCAAGCAGCGCGAGAGCTACGCCCGGCGAAATCGTCGACGCAGCTCAAACCCTCGAACTGCAAGCCGAGCCTTCCCGCACCGAGCTTATTCGAGGGAATGACGGCCAACAGCGTGTGCGTCAGAAGTGATTGCGTCAACAGAGACCAAAAGCCCATGAAAGGCCACACGATGAAAGCGAAGACGTTAGCCAAAGGCGCGAAAGCTACCGCGCCGAAACCCGCCAAAAAGGTCGCCAAGAAAGCCTCCGCGAAGAAGGGAGCTAAGTAGATGGCCCCCAAGATCGTCCGCGCATCCGTCCCGCCGAAGCCATCCTACAGCTTCAACCCCGGCCAGCAACCGTCTCCGCCTGGCTCCGAAAGCAGCACGCTCGCGGCCAGCCAAAAGCACTTGCGCGACTATGTGCGCGAGCAGGCCAAAGCCGTCGCGACCGCCGCAGCCGGCGTCAAAAACACAAAAGCGCGGGACTCTTGACTGAAGGGCGCTGACACACAGCCCCACGCGCTGCGGTAAAATCGACCTAACAGACGCTAAGAAGTGGCCCGCCCTGACCTTCGGCGGGCCGTTTTTGCGTTCGGCTCGATCTCGGAAACCCGAGGAAGTTGAAAACTGGACTCGATACCCGTGTCCAACTTAATCTCGGGCAGAAAATCATAGGTTAGCATTAGTCTATGCGCCTGCCGGCCAAGGAGGCATGATGAACGCGACGTCGCAAGGGTGCCGATCGATCTATTTCCTATTCCTGATCAATCGGCGCACAGCCGGGAAGGCGTGACAATGATTGGCTGGTTGCACCGCCACGCTGAATATCGATCCCTCATTAAACTGGACGCGACGGCTCTAATCGAGCAATTCCACGACCAAGCCTATTCCGAGGCGCGTATACGACAGCATGACGCGCCGGATATTGTTGACGCCAAGAGACCGGCGGGACATTGGCAGCGTGTGAAGGATGAAATCAGGCGCTTGCGCTGCGCCGCTGGATCAACGCTCGCCTCGCCGCCAAAGGAGAAATAGGCAGTTGTTTGCGGGGCGTTGGAAAACTGCAACGTGTCACCGATTTTTTCAGAGTCCTGGAGCTGAAAGTCCGGTGACTGCAGCACTAAACGCAAAAGCGCGACGCGAAATCATCGCGCCGCGCCGTATTAGCTCACCAGTGTAGCGTTAGCCGCTCACTTGGTTTGAAGCTCGTACCAGCTGCCGCTGGAGAACCAGACATAATATTGCGCGCCACTGGAACATACGTTGAGCAGATTGTCGCCAGCCGACGACCCAACAGCGCTGTTGATATAAGTATAGAGATAGGTTCCGTCGACATTGAACGCGTACTGATAGTAATATCCGCCGGACGAGTACCATATCGAGGTCCAGCAACGCTCGGCATATTCGCCCGACGAAAAGTTCGGTGCGACTGCGCCGCTAATCTTTCCCGAGCCTGTTCCCGCAGCGCCAGTGGCTTTGGGGGTGGCTGCGATCGCTGCATGAATTGCGTCCGGGGTGAGGCCCGCAGGCGCGGCAGTCTGGGCCGTTGCGGCGACCAACGAAACCCCCAAGCCTAGAGCAGCGAACGCAGCGGTTTTCACAAGCTTAAGTCCCATTTTCGTCCCCTTCAACGTATTACAAATAAATGACTTCCCCAAGCTTGCCCGGCGAAGTCCCTATAAGGCTTGCGGCATTTTGGCGCGGCCCGCAAGCCCGAAGCGTTTCAGCCATGTTTCCAACGCATTGGGTGAGCTTAAATCTTGAGCGCCGTATAAATAAGAACACCCTATAAACTCCATAGACTGGCCGCGGCGGGGCGACGGCGGTTTAGTCTTGAGCGCGCAGAAACGCGCGCAAAAATTTGCTGGTCCACCGGTCTGGCGGTTCGCACTAGCAGTCAATCTCGCTCGCGTTGCTAACTGGCGTCACATCCAAAATCGCCGCCCCCTTGATTACCGCCCTTCCGCATCAACCGAATTTCCCACGTGAATGCGCTTTAGAAGAGCAGGCCGGGCGCGAATATAGGCCGGCCGCTTTTTGCGTTTGCACAGCACCGCGCTACGATCTCCGCGATGTGCGGACGCTTCACACAGAATCTCTCATGGGCGGAAATCCATCGCTTGGCCGATTTGATCGGGCAGCCGCGCAATCTCGCGCCGCGTTTCAATATTGCTCCAACGACGCCGATAGAGGTCATTCGCGCTGGCGAACGCGGCAATGAGCTTGTCCCGATGTATTGGGGCCTTTGCCCTCTTGGTGGAAAAAGCCGCTCAAAGAGCTTCCTTCTACTTTCAACGCCCGCGCTGAAACGGTGATTGAAAGACCGATGTTTCGCGGCGCGTTCAAATATCGCCGCTGTATCATCCCGGCATCGGGCTTCTATGAATGGACAGGGGCGAAAGGGGCGAAGACGCCGCACTATTTTACGTCGCGCGACGGCCTCCCTCTGGCTTTTGCGGCTCTATGGGATCATTGGAGCGGCCTTGATGGCGGCGACGATCTTCCGAATGCGGCGATTATTGTCGGCGCGGCGAATGATTGGATGCAGCGCTTTCATGACCGCATGCCTGTCATTCTCGATTGGCACGACGCCGAAGCATGGTTGAGGGGCGAATCCCCTGTAGAATTGCTGCACTCGCCGCCGGAGGATGCTTTGCAAGAATGGATCGTCTCGACGCGAGTAAACAAGGCCGGCGTTGGCGACGATGACCCGGCGCTTATCGAAGCGATCGAAAATGCTTGAAACGCGCTCAGGTCACTCCGCTCTCAAGTGGCGGCGGACCGCCTTCGCGCGTATCGACGGCGTGATCGAGGCTCTCGAAGACGATTGGTCGCTAACAATCGGCGGCTTGTCTGCGGCGCGTATCTATCGCGTGCGCGGTGGCCCGCATGATGGGCGATGGTTTTGGGCTGTCCAGATCGGCCCTGGCCGCGTCCCTTTTAACGGCGGCACGGGTCATGCGGAGTGCGGACGTGAGGCACGTGAGACTTGCGAAGCAATCTTGCGAACGATCGAAGAGAAATGAGTTCCGCGATGCAAGTTGGCTCTTCCCGCGACCACGGCGAGGAGACTCTTGCGGAAATTGGGCGCAGCTATAACGTGAGCGGCTGGACGATTTCGAGGTTAATCCCGTGAAGCAGCCATCCGAATTTGCAGATAAAATGACGGTTCCCGCACGCGTTGCGGCTGCAAAGGCTATCATGGTCAAGGTAATCGATCACTTCCTATATTTGCTGGAATTGCACGAGAACAACGCCGTGATCGTTTATTCCCCAACCCTGTCCGACCAAATCCCAACGTCGCGTGCAGCCAACGCCTTCAACGTGTTTCAGCGTGGCTTGCACCATCTCGAAATCATTCGGCTCTGCGCTTTGTGGGATACACCAGGACTCGAAAAAGAGTGCATCCCCACGGTCGTCGAACTCATCGACAGTGCTGACGTAATCTGCGCCCTTGCCGAGGAAATGCGAAGCTATTGGGCGGATAGTCAGACTGCATTGCTGAATCCTTCCGACAATCATGAGTTGCAGAGTTTGGAAAATGAAGCGGTGCGACGGAGCAATCAGCAGTTTGGCGACGAGCAAGCGGTGTGCACCCGCGTCGAGTTAGAAACCGCTATTCAAGCTGCCCGAGACATCATGTCGTCAGGCAAGCTTAGAGCTCTACGCCACCTACGCGACAAACATCTTGCGCATTCACTATCTGTTACTAGAGCGGAAAAAAAGGCCGGCCCTGTCGCCCCGGTAAAATATGGGCATGAACGCGACATTCTGAACGAAACGTGCGGAATCGTTGAAAAGCTCTATTGCTGGGTCAATGGTACGTCGTTCTCAATTGCGGACTCCCGAGAAATCGACCGCGACAATGCTCATGCCCTATGGGACGGCTGTCGGTTTAATGTTCGTCCCTGAGTGGTATCCCCGCGCTTTTGTGTTCACTGTCATTGGCGCTTCCGCAAATTTCGGGCGTTTCGGCGCAGAAGCACGGGGGCTGCTGTGAACTGAGACTGCAGCGGTTTGGCTTTTTGCGCACCAGTTCGCGGCGCGCACGCTCCAGCGCAAGCAGAGCTACGAAAACATGCAAATGGGGGCGCAGTGACGCGAGTTTTGGCTGGATAGGCGCGAAGGGAACGCAACAAAAGATCAGCCGAGAACTGCCGCCCTCGAATCGGCTGGCGTCCCAAAAACGGCGGCGGAGCGGAGTGAGGTTGAGGAAGACCGGATGGGAATGATAGTGACCAAAGGTGACGACCGCATTGAAAATTAAGGAAAGCTCCACTTGAGGGGCGTTTAAAGGCAATTTAAAGCACCTTTAAAAACGGATTTAACTTTACGTTTACCGCTCTTGTCCCTATGTATCGGACTGCAAGTCGCCCTCGCGGTCCGAACTGTCACCCTTTGGTGCGCGTTCTTGGTTCCGCCAAGATAGGACGCGAGGGCGCGCCCTTACCGGAAATTCCAAACATCCTCTATCCGCAGCCGCAGCATTTCGCGCCAACGGTCATGCTTCGCCCTATCCTTCCGATAAGACCGGGCGATAGCGCCGACGCACATATCGGCGAGTTGAACCAACGGAACCGCCGCCGAGTCCTTGAACGTAACATCTTTGACGGCTCCATCTTGCAGCCGGCGGCGCAGCGCGGTCGCAAGATTTTGGCGAAACTCACGATCCCCGGAACCGTCAATGATGATCTTAGCATTACGAAGCGCCCCGCCGTCGTTTCGCATCATGGTTTTTACAAAATACTCATAAAACGCTTCCTTGTCGGATTGAAGTCTTGGAGAATATATAATTTCCTTCTTAACCACTATGGCGCGAACTCGGAAACGTCCGCGAGTAACCTCTTCGAAATATAGGTCGCGAATTTCATCACGACACTTGTTGAATTTGAATTCTCCTTTGTGAATACGACGAACTCTCGATTTAGCAATTAAATCGTCCATCGCGCGAGCATCGTCGGCGGAATCGAAAATCACCATAGCCAGCACAAAAACTGGCGACGCTCCCTTAAGGAGCTTGAAGCCGGGATCTCCCGATTCGTCGATAAAAACAAGCATTTTACAGGAATGGCATTCGCGATGGGACACCGCAACCCGTCACATCGTGTCATTTAGTCAGAATGTGACGCTGTGTCAGGATGCTTGCCAGATCCCCGATGCGCAGCACTCCAGCGCTTGCTACGCGCGGCCTCGCTATCGGCATGGCGCGTGCGATAGGTCTTTGCTTTGCGATAATGACGCTCAGGGTTTGCGGCTCGGTCGGCCCGCTCCCATTCGCGACGCCGTTCGCGACGCCGTTCGAGGGCATCCGCCGCGAAGGCTGCAATAACATCCTCACGCTTCCTTAAAAGGCTGAGACGATACCGCCAGTCAAGGTCACGCTGCGGGAGGAAGATCGTCATCATAGCTGTCCGCCAATTCGGGCGCGGGGTAATTCCAGACCGGACCCTTCGTCACTTTGCGGCCTAGCCGGCGCGCGTCGAGCGACACAGGCTCGCTCGCGATCGGTGGCGGCGCGCTCTCGATTATGGTTTCAGCCAGTGCAGGGGCGCGCGCGACGGCGCGGCCGGGGCCTCGTTTCATCAGGTCCATGACTTGTCTCCATTCCGAAGGGCGCGCTCGCGCTTCAAATAGAATTCGCGCAGCTGTACCGGCGAAAAGCCGGACGGCGGGGGCGCGCTACGGACGGTTGCCACCTCGCGCTCCTGTTCTTGCTCGGCGAGCTGGATACGGCGTTGCGCCAAAGGCGAAAGCTCGCGGAAGTTGGCGGGGCGGATCGGTGTTTGGTTGGCCATGTCAGCAGAACCTTTGAATGCGGCGTTTTGACTCAGGCCGCCAGGAAGCGGTCGTAAAGACCTTCTTCGCGGCGCGGATGGCTCGTCGGCGCTACGCGGTCAGTCCAAGGCGCATGGCCCGTCGCCTCGATGGCGCAAAGCTCGACACCAGCAGCGCGAGCAACATCGCGAAGCTGAGTAATGCGCAGATCGCCAACCAGCTCACCGATGGCAGCCCATTCGGCAGGACTGACGCCAGCCTTCTCGACGATAACGTCAAAACGCATGCCACTTTCCTTGGCGCGCTGCTCGATGACCGTCAGCACGTCGGCAACGGATAAGATTTCGCAGAATTTACGCGCAATCGCCATCGTCATTTTTCCTTGTATTGGCGAACTAAATTGCGAAGCAATTTACCATGAGCGATAGATGCAAGCAACGTATCTCGCCAGCGCAGTGTTAAAATGATGCAAATATTTTGGATTGGTATAATTTTATTACACGTTGCTTTTATATTGGATAGAAATATTAGACGCGGATCGACCGGCGGCGGGGTAGACGCTGGGGCTTGCCAGTGTTGTGTCGGGATGTTCGGGGGATGGATAAAATTTGGCTGACATGGGTGTTTTGGGAAGGTCTGGCGTGCGTCTAGACCTGGAGATCAGGGAGGTCGAGGCGGTTTTTGGTGGCCGGGTGGGGTGGCGGCCCTCCGTCCACACAACCGACCCCCCCGGCACCCCTCCGCGAATTGCGCGATACTATGAGACTGGCGCTCCTATGCTCCTCAAGGGAGGGCCAGCGTGGTTACGCTGCTAGGTCGACAGGCTCGGGATGGGCCAGCGAGGGCTCTGGAGCGCCGCCAGCAGCGGGAGCGGGAGAACGGGGCTTTCCACGGCTGGAGCCAATCAGGGCGACCGTCTGGCGCGGCAAGGAGGCGTCATCGGCGACCACTGCCACCTTGAGGCCGAGGGCTGCGAGCAGGTTCGGTAGGCTGACGAAGCCCAGGGGCTTGGTGTTCGCCTCGATCTTGCTCGTCAATCCGTCTGCGATCCCGGCGATCGCATCGATTTGCAAGCTAGTGATCCCGAGTTGATACCGCCGCCGGGCCAGCAAAATCGCAATCTCGCGCGGCGTCGTGGCGTATCCTACGAGATTGTCCATGCGGCCCTCGCGAAGCAATAGTCTACTGATATTATATTGTAACATAAGGCGACGCTCAAGGCGCGACCGGGCGCTGTTGGCATCGAAGCAGGGAGGCAAAGCTTCCCCTAAGCTTCCCTTTCGCATTACATAAATGTAACTAATTGAAAGACAAGCATATTAAAGCATTATCCCTTTCGGCGATACCGAGAGGGTGGAGAATTTGCGCCAATAGTCGCAGCGAAGTGTCGCAACTGTCGCGAAGTGTCGCAACCAGATCGGAAGTGCGGCAAACCGCCTAAACCCGAGGCGCAACGCCGCATTGCGGGTAAGTGTCGCAAGTGTCGCAAGGGGTATGAGCGCAATACGACACGGGCGGCGGCCTTCGATGGAGGGACGGAGTGCGCGGAAATGTTTCGGCCGCTCGCGCTTGTTCCATGGACACCACCCCCACACGTCGGCATCCCACCAAATCACACATTATTCCGGACAGCAGCCTTGCCCGCCTGACTGCAGGCCTGGACCACCGGTTGACGGTTGAGCAATGGCTGTGACAGCGAAGGCCCAAGTGAAATAATTATTTCCAGATCCTATAAAAAGTCTCGCGCGAGAGATAATCAATATATATCATAGACTTATATAGAATATATATAGCTATAGCTTAACCATATGCATATCTGTCTTTTTTGCTTCCCTGGAGCTTCCCTAGACTAGGCATTGCTCACCAAGTTGGCTCTTAACTCTTTGTTTTTTATGGTGGGCGGTGACGGGCTCGAACCGCCGACCCTCTCGGTGTAAACGAGATGCTCTACCAACTGAGCTAACCGCCCCCCGCACGCGTCGCGTCAACGAGATTTAAGGGATGGCGCCACTCCAAGGCAACCCCCAGGCCCGGCGATCCACCCGCAAAAAAAGCCGCCGATGGAACTAACCTTCGGCGGCCACAAAATTTTGCATGGCGCTTAAAGCCAGCAGCAGCTGGAAATGCTCACTTCTTATTAAGCGCCGCCTTGAGAGTCGCTCCAGATTTGAAGCGTGCACTTTTTGACGCAGGGATTTTGATTTCCTCGCCCGTGGCGGGATTGCGTCCCTTGCCAGCGGCGCGCTTTTTAACCGAAAAGGTTCCAAAACCCACCAGCCGAACTTCTTCGCCTTTTTTAAGAGCTTTGGTGATCGCCTCGATCACCGCGTCGAGCGCCGCCGCAGCGGCGGCCTTTGACGTGTCGGTCGCGGCGGCGATGTGTTCGACCAATTCCAATTTGTTGACCATGGCCTGTTCCTTCTTCTTCTCACCGATTGCCGGCCGATGAGGCCTTAAGCTCGCTCGCATCAACGAGTCTGGATCAAATCGTCGGCCCCCAGTGTTCGCGGACGGTGAGCCCGAATCACAGCAATTGCAAGGGCTGCGCCGTGATCTCATTCAAAAATCCCCGGAAACCCGGGCGATTATGGGGAGAAGGCGCGAAATCCGCCCGGAAACGGGGTGTCGTAGGGCGTTGATCGCAGGCTTCTGTCGTCAAATAAAAGAAAGCCCTGCCTCGCTTTGTAGCGGGGCGGGGCTCGATTTAAGCGGCGGAGCGCAATGTTCGTTTAGTGGGCCCGCACGCCGGAGGCGTCTTCGTCACCCTTGTGTGATGCGAGCGTCGGTGGCGGCTCGTGCCATACGATGGGCGTTGGCTGAGAGACCAGCGCGTGCGCGAGAACTTCTTCCATGCGCGCAACAGGCACAATTTCCAGTCCGTTTTTCACCGAGTCCGGAATATCCGCCAAATCCTTGGCGTTTTCTTCCGGGATCAGAACTTTCTTCAGCCCGCCGCGCAACGCCGCCAGCAGTTTCTCCTTCAGCCCGCCGATGGGCAGGACGCGGCCGCGTAGGGTAATCTCGCCGGTCATGGCGATCTCGCGATGCACCGGAATTCCGGTCATCACTGAGACGATGGCTGTGGCCATCGCAACGCCCGCGGAAGGGCCGTCCTTGGGCGTCGCGCCCTCGGGAACGTGGACGTGGATGTCGCGACGATCGAACAGCGGCGGCTCCAGGCCGAAATCGACAGCGCGCGAGCGAACGTATGACGCCGCCGCCGAAATCGATTCCTTCATCACGTCCCGCAGATTGCCTGTGACAGTCATGCGGCCCTTGCCCGGCATCATGACGCCTTCGATCGTCAGCAGCTCGCCGCCAACCTCGGTCCAGGCGAGGCCCGTCACGGCGCCCACCTGATCCTCCAGCTCCGCTTCGCCGTAGCGATATTTCGGCACACCAAGATAGTCCGAGATATTTGCGTCCGTGACGGTGACCTGCTTCACCTTTTTGGACAGCAAAATCTCCTTTACCGCCTTACGCGCGAGATTGGAGATTTCCCGCTCCAGATTGCGCACGCCCGCTTCGCGGGTGTAACGGCGGATCAGCGTTTTCAGCGCGCCGTCCTCAATCTTCCATTCCTTTGGCGCGAGCCCGTGCTTCTTGATCGCGCTGGGAATGAGATGCTTGCGGGCGATCTCCGCCTTCTCGTCCTCGGTGTAGCCCGCGATGCGGATGATCTCCATGCGGTCCATCAAAGGCGCGGGGATATTGAGCGTGTTTGCCGTGGTCACGAACATCACGTTGGAAAGGTCGTAATCGACCTCAAGGTAATGGTCGTTGAACGAGGCGTTTTGCTCCGGGTCCAGCACCTCAAGCAGAGCGGAGGAGGGGTCGCCACGAAAATCCATGCCCATCTTGTCGATTTCGTCGAGCAGGAAAAGCGGATTTGCCGTTTTGGCCTTGCGCATCGACTGGATGATCTTGCCGGGCATGGAGCCGATATATGTGCGTCGATGGCCGCGGATTTCCGCTTCGTCGCGCACGCCGCCAAGCGACATGCGCACGAACTCGCGTCCGGTCGCTTTCGCAATCGATTTGCCAAGCGAGGTTTTGCCGACGCCGGGCGGGCCTACGAGACACAGGATCGGTCCGGCCAGCTTGTTGGCGCGGGTTTGCACTGCGAGATATTCGAGGATGCGCTCCTTGACCTTATCGAGGCCGAAATGGTCGGAGTCGAGAACCTCCTGCGCCTGAACCAGATCCTTCTTGACCTTGGAGCGCTTGCCCCACGGGATGGAAAGGATCCAATCGAGATAATTGCGCACCACAGTGGCTTCGGCCGACATCGGCGACATCTGGCGTAGCTTTTTCAGCTCGCCGCTCGCCTTGTCCCTGGCCTCCTTCGAGAGCTTGGTGTTCTTGATGCGCTCCTCGAGCTCTGCCAGATCGTCCTTGCCGTCCTCGTCTCCAAGCTCCTTCTGGATCGCCTTCATCTGCTCGTTGAGATAGTACTCGCGCTGCGTCTTCTCCATCTGCCGCTTGACGCGCGTGCGGATACGTTTCTCGACCTGCAGGACCGAAATTTCGCTCTCCATGAGAGCGAGACATTTCTCCAGCCGGCGCGAGACATTTACGGTCTCAAGCACGTCCTGCTTTTCGGAGATTTTCACAGAAATATGCGACGCGACAGTATCCGCGAGCTTTGAAAAGTCCTCGATCTGCGTAACGGCGCCGACAATCTCCGACGAAACACGCTTGTTGAGTTTCACATAGCTTTCGAATTCTGAAATGACCGAACGCCCCAGCGCTTCAACTTCCACCTGGTTGTCGATTTCGTCGCTCAGCGCTTCGGCGTCGGCCTCGTAGAAATCATCAGAGCGGATATATCGGCGCACCTTGGCGCGAGTCTGGCCTTCAACGAGCACCTTTACCGTGCCGTCAGGTAACTTCAGCAATTGCAAAACGGTCGCCAAGGTGCCGATGGAGTAAATCGCGTCGGTGGCGGGGTCGTCGTCGCTTGCGTTGTTCTGCGTCGCGAGCAAAATCGGCCGGTCGGTCTTTGTGACTTCCTCCAGCGCGCGAATCGATTTGTCCCGGGCGACAAACAGCGGCACGATCATGTGGGGAAAGACGACAATATCGCGCAAGGGAAGGACCGGAAAGCTTTCGATGGTCCCTGGTGCGATGGCGCCGCGCTTTTCACTCGTCATCTGCTAATCCTTAAGGTTCTCGCCGCGATTTGGACGCATCCCGACGAAGCAAACATTGCGCCGCCGCGCTTTCTCTTCGCTCGTCTCCAGCGCCGCCCCAAAAGGGGAGTTATGCTCGAAGACTTCATAACCCAACAGATGGGTACGGCGCTTAGTGTTTCAAGACGCTCAACCCCGCTGCGCGCCAATTGCTCAGCGTGTCTCAGTGGCATACGGCGGGCTCTTGGAGGAGCCGGTAAAGCGCTCGGAGCGACGCGGCCTGCTCGCCGGCGTCTCGAATCTTTGTTGGGCGTCTCGCCAGGCGCGAAATGCCCGTTCTTACTCGCCGCTAGGCGCTGGCGCCCGCTTTTTCGGTACGCTCCGCATAAATGTAAAGCGGGCGTGCTTTGCCTTCAACGACCTCGGGGCCGATAACCACTTGCTCCACGCCTTCCAGTCCGGGCAGATCGAACATGGTGTCGAGGAGGATCCCTTCCATGATCGAGCGCAGACCGCGTGCGCCGGTATGGCGTTCGATCGCCTTGCGGGCGACAGATGAGAGCGCCTCATCCTGGAACGTCAGTTCGGTGTTCTCCATCTCAAACAACCGCTGATACTGCTTAACCAAGGCATTTTTTGGCTCGGTGAGGATGCGCTTCAAAGCTTCTTCGTCCAGGTCCTCAAGGGTCGCGATTACCGGGAGGCGCCCGACAAATTCGGGGATCAGGCCGAATTTGAGCAGATCCTCGGGTTGGACCTGGCGGAAGATGTCTCCCGTTCTGCGCTCGTCGGGAGCCTGCACGCTGGCTCCGAAACCGATCGAGGTGCTGCGCCCGCGCGACGAAATAATCTTCTCGAGTCCTGCAAAGGCGCCGCCGCAGATGAACAGGATGTTGGTGGTGTCGACCTGCAGGAACTCCTGCTGGGGATGCTTGCGTCCGCCCTGCGGGGGAACAGAGGCGACGGTGCCCTCCATTATTTTGAGCAGGGCCTGCTGCACGCCTTCGCCCGAAACATCGCGGGTTATCGAAGGATTGTCGGATTTACGCGAAATCTTGTCGATTTCGTCCACGTAAACGATGCCGCGCTGGGCGCGTTCGACATTGTAGTCGGACGCTTGCAGCAGTTTCAGAATGATGTTCTCGACATCCTCGCCGACATAACCGGCTTCAGTGAGCGTGGTCGCGTCCGCCATCGTGAAGGGAACATCGAGGATCCGCGCGAGCGTCTGCGCCAACATGGTTTTGCCGACGCCGGTCGGGCCAATCAGCAGAATATTCGACTTCGCCAGTTCGACATCGCCATGCTTGGTGGCGTGGTTCAGTCGTTTGTAATGGTTGTGCACAGCGACCGAGAGAACGCGTTTGGCCTGGGACTGACCGATCACGTAGTCGTCCAGGACTTTGCAGATTTCGCGGGGGGTGGGAATGCCGTCTCGCTGCTTGACGAGCGCGGTTTTGTTCTCCTCACGAATGATATCCATGCAAAGTTCGACGCATTCATCGCAGATGAACACTGTCGGGCCGGCGATGAGCTTGCGCACCTCATGCTGGCTCTTACCGCAGAAAGAGCAGTAGAGCGTGTTTTTAGAGTCGCTGCTGCCGACCTTGCTCATGTTTTTCTCCCGATCAATTCAGCCCACGTGGCGAATCGAACCAACCATAACTGTTACAGGCGCCTACCTAACAAATGGTGGAAGCCAAGCGCCGTGATTTCTCACACGGATAAGACGCCGCTCGTTGCCTCTGCCAAGTGACCAAACCAATGTACAGCCGCCTGTTCAGATTGCAACTGGCGGAGCATTTGACTACGCAAGCAAGAATGGCGCCTATAAAACGGGCGCTGATCTCAAGCTTTGGCGCTCAGTATCTTCGGCACCCGGGCCAGCCGAAGCCGGTAGGCGTCAGGCATCCCGCTACCGAGCAAAGGCCGGAGATAGTAGCGAAAGGCGTCCGTTACATCGGAGCCGCTGGGGCTGATGAACTCATCCGGCATTACCTTGGTCTTTGCAGCCACTTCCTCAAGCGCGGTGAGGCGATAATCGACGGAATACAGTCCCGTGCGATGAATCGTCACGGTGCCATCGCGGTCGCCCCATATGGCGTATTGGACCGCTTTCTCGCCCACTTCCCTTGCCTCTCGCTGGTCGACGTCAGACACGCAGCCGACGAAACTCCTCTGCAAATAGCCGAAGGTGTCGGCGCGAACGCGCTTGAAACCAAGCTTTTCCTTGATGAGATCGGTGAGATTATCGGCCAGGGCGCCGCCCCCCAGGTGAACATTTCCGTGATCGTCGCGCTCGACTTGTTTGGCCAGTTTCTCGGCGATCGGCGTATGATTCTCGTCGCTGACCCCCTCCGAAACCGCGACGACACAACGTCCCAAGCGGTCCATAGTCGCTTTCACGTCCGCCAGGAATTTATCGACGATGAAGGGGCGCTCGGGAATGTAAATGAGATGGGGGCCGTCATCGGGAAATTTTTTGCCCAGCGCCGAAGCGGCTGTCAAAAATCCGGCGTGACGACCCATCACGACGCCGATATAGACGCCTGGCAGCGCCCAGTTGTCGAGATTAGCGCCGGCGAAGGCCTGAGCGACGAATCGCGCCGCAGAGGGGAAACCGGGCGTATGGTCGTTAACCATCAGGTCGTTGTCTATGGTCTTGGGGATATGGACTGCCCGCAACGGGTAGCCGTGCGACTTGGCCTCCTGAGAGACTATCCGCACCGTGTCGGAGCTGTCATTGCCGCCGATATAGAAGAAGCAGCCGATCTTGTGCGCCTGCAAAACCTTGAAGATTTCCTGGCAATATTTCAGATCGGGCTTGTCGCGTGTCGAACCCAGCGCCGACGAGGGCGTGCCCGCGACCAATTCAAGGTTATGGGTCGTTTCCTGGGTGAGGTCTGCAAAATCTTCATTTATTATGCCGCGCACCCCGTGAAAGGCCCCATAAACTCGTTCCACCTCGCGAAATTTGCGTGATTCCAGCACGGCGCCGACAAGCGACTGGTTGATGACGGCCGTCGGGCCGCCGCCTTGGGCGACAAGAACCTTTGAAAAATCGATGTTGGACATGGAAGAGTCTCCACGAAGTTGTGGCCTCGGAGCCACCTTGGGCGGACCGGCCCCGATCTTAAGAAGAGCCGGTTACGCCGCCATTAAGCCAGCGCGCCGTGGCAATGCTTGTATTTTTTGCCGGAGCCGCAGGGGCAGGATTCATTGCGGCCGACCTTACCCCAGGTGTTTGGGTCCTGCGGGTTGCGAGGCTGGTTGGGTTCCGGCGCCAACGCTGTGGCTGAGAAGTCCACCGAGGCGAGCCGCGCGTTGATATCCGCAAGAGCTCCCTGCTCAACTCCAACACCTTCGGGATTCGGGTGCATCATGTGCAAAGGCGGCAACTCCGGCGGCGCGGAAGGCGGCGCCTCGAATGACACATCGACCCACATGAGCTGCGATGTGACGCGCTCGTCCCAATGCCCCATCAAAGTCTTGAACAGCTCCAGCGCCTCCGACTTATATTCATTCAGGGGATCGCGCTGCGCCATGCCGCGCCAGCCGACCACCTGCCGCAGATGGTCGAGCGCGATGAGATGATCGCGCCACAGATAATCAAGCGATTGCAGCACGAACTGCTTTTCGATCATGCGCGACAATTCGGGGGTATTTTTCTCCACTTTCGCAGCATAGGCGCCATCGGCGGCTTTGAGCAGGCGCTCGCGAATTTCTTCGTCCGCGATGCCTTCCTCGGCGGCCCAGTCCTTGATTGGAAGATCGAGATTGAGCTTCGTCTTCACCTCTTCCGCGAGGCCTGCCACATCCCACGCTTCGGAATATGCGTCGTGGGGGATATGAATGGCGACCATTGCGTTGATCACCTCTTCGCGCATGTCGGCGACTTGCTCCTCGACATTTTCGTCCGCCATTATTTCGCGTCGGCGCTCGAAAATCACCTTGCGCTGATCGTTCATCACATTGTCAAACTTCAGCACGTTTTTGCGCATGTCGAAGTTGCGAGCCTCGACCTTTTGCTGCGCTTTCTCCAGCGCTTTATTTATCCAGGGATGGACAATCGCCTCGCCTTCCTGAAGGCCGAGCTTCACCAGCATGGAATCCATGCGTTCGGAGCCAAAGATGCGCATGAGATCGTCTTGCAGCGACAGGAAGAACTTGCTGCGGCCCGGATCGCCCTGACGACCAGAACGCCCCCGCAACTGATTGTCGATACGGCGGCTCTCGTGCCGCTCTGTGCCGATGATATAAAGGCCCCCGGCCGCGATCGCCTGGTCCTTGAAGCGAGCAACTTCGGCGCGGATCTCCGCCTCTTTGGCGTGTAACGCTTCGCCGTCCAGCCCTGCGCATTCCTGCGCGACGCGCATTTCGACATTGCCGCCGAGCTGAATGTCGGTGCCGCGGCCCGCCATGTTAGTGGCGACCGTAATGGCGCCGGGCACGCCGGCTTCGGCGACAATATAGGCCTCAAGCTCGTGGAAACGGGCGTTGAGCACCGCAAAGAGTTTCGACGGTTTGCCGGATCGTGCGGCTTGGTAGAGCTTGGGCAGCGCCTTCGGATCGGTGAAGTCGATCTGACGATAACCTTGCTTGGTCAAAAACTCCGCAAGTTGCTCGGATTTCTCGATGGATGTGGTGCCCACCAGCAGCGGCTGCAGGTTGGCGCTCGCCGCCTCGATTTCGTCCGCGATGGCTTTCAGTTTTTCCGCGGCCGTGCGGTAAACCTCGTCGTCTTCGTCGGTGCGCTGGACGGGACGATGCGTCGGGATTTCGACGACGTCGAGCTTGTAGATTTCAGCGAATTCCGCCGCTTCCGTCGAGGCGGTGCCGGTCATGCCCGCCAGCTTGTCGTAGAGACGGAAGTAGTTCTGGAAGGTGATTGAAGCCAGCGTCACATTTTCCGGCTGGACCTGAACATGTTCCTTGGCCTCAAGGGCTTGATGCAAACCTTCCGAATAACGCCGACCCGCCATCATGCGTCCAGTAAACTCATCGATGATCACCACCTCGCCCTTGCGAACGATGTAGTCCTTGTCGCGCTGGAACAACTTGTGCGCGCGCAGAGCCTGATTGACGTGGTGGACGATGGTGACGTTCTGCGCCTCGTAAAGAGACCCCTCGGTGAGCACGCCCGCCTGCGTCAGCAATTCTTCCATGTGCTCATTGCCGGCGTCGGTCAGGCTGATGGAGCGCTGCTTTTCGTCGAGATCGTAATCTTCCGGCGTAAGCGCAGGCAGCAGTTTGTCGATGGAGTTATACAGATCGGACTTGTCGTCGATCGCGCCCGAAATGATCAGGGGAGTTCGCGCCTCGTCGACAAGAATCGAATCCACTTCGTCGACGATAGCGAAAGAGTGCCGGCGCTGCACCATCTGCGACAACTCATATTTCATGTTGTCACGAAGGTAGTCGAAACCGAACTCGTTGTTGGTGCCGTAAGTGATGTCGCATGCATAGGCGGCAGCGCGGTCTTCATCCGATATGTCGTGGACGATCGTTCCGACGGTCATACCGAGGAAGTTGTATATCTGGCCCATCCATTCCGCGTCGCGCTTGGCCAGATAGTCGTTGACCGTCACGACATGGACGCCCTCACCCTTAAGCGCATTCAGGTACACCGCGAGGGTGGCGACGAGAGTCTTGCCTTCGCCGGTGCGCATTTCCGCGATGGCGCCCTCATGCAGCACCATGCCGCCTATCAACTGCACGTCGAAATGCCGCTGACCAAGCGTGCGCTTGGCGGCTTCTCGCACCGTGGCGAAAGCGGGGACCAGCACATCGTCAAGGGCTCTGCCGGCGGCGAGTTGGTCGCGAAATTCCTGTGTTCGGGCGCGCAACGCTTCGTCCGAAAGTGACGAAACCTCGGGCTCCTGCGCATTAATCGCTTTGACTTTCGGCTGATACGTCTTCAGGCGGCGGTCGTTGGCGGAGCCGAAAATTTTCTTGGCGATGGCGCCGAGCATGCAGGAACCTTTCTGACTGGACCGTCGCCGGTCGACGGCGCGGCGCGCCGTTTCGTCGAAACCGTTGAGAACGGGCGTGCTTTTAGCAAAAGAACACCTGCTCCGGGCCTTGCCGCCCTTGAGGGCCGCCACAGGTTTCGGCGCAAATTTTCAGCCGGAGAGATAAGAGCCGCCTCAATCCTTGTCAATGTAAGGAAAATCTCGCCTGAAGACCGGTCGTCGTGGCCGAGATTATAGAGGGAGATGTCTTTAGTGCTCCGCGCGGCCGATCGAGGGGCGGCGGCCTCGCCATGCACTTAACCTTCGAAGTCGTCCGGATTTTTTGCTGTCAGGCTGGCGTCCAGCTGAGCTTGGACTTCTTCCATGACCTGTTCAAGAAACGTTTCCGCCGCCTGCATCGAAGCCGCCGCACGCGCCGCCAGGATTTCGCCGTCCGATTTAAATATAATGATAACAGGGGGATAGTCGGCTGTTGGCGGTGGATACACGACCCCTTGCAGATAAGCCATGACTTTCTCCTTGTTTCTGGTCCCGAAATATGATGCGAGGGTCGGAGAGCCGCAAGGAGCAGCTAAAAATACCAATAATTTTGTCTTTTCAGATGAAGCGATTTTTTGGGAAATTCGCTGGCTCAATTAAGTAATTTATCGTGCGCAAAATCACCGCAAAAGGTCAAACTCGGTTCAGGGCGCTTCATCTAATGGACGGAAAGGCTTGGGAATTCTATCTTGTGCGAGCAGCCGTGAAAACAATTTCAGACCAATCTCTTCATTGCCGTTGGGATGCACCAGTACGATCGAGCCGGGACGCGGGAGCAGGCCGAGCGCGAGCCAGCTGTTGGCTCCCAGAGCTATGAGATGGCGACTTCGCAGGGTATCCATCAAAGCCGGATCGGATACGAGCCCCGGAAAGCGGAAAAACACCGAAGGAGTCGCGCCGCTGACAATCATCAACTTTTCCGTGTCGAAAATCTCCTTGTCCATGTCGACTCCGGGCGTCAACAGGTAGGTTTGGGCGTCCGGGCGGCCTTTGACGTAGGGATGGCGGTAGGAGTGATTGACCCAGGTAATATCCAGCACGCCGCTTTCGGCCCGCTTCTTCAGCCATTCCCAGTCCGCCGCGTGATGGACAATCCATAAACCCGAGACAGTGAGGGCAATTGGCGTTCCTGGACCCTGATTGGCCAGGGCTTCCAGAAAGCCGCGGTCCAGCGGTTTCCGGCTAGGGCACAGATCGCCCGTGATAAATGAGCCGGCGCCTTTGCCATGCACCAGTCCCGCGTTTTCCAGCGCCTTTGGCGTGCCGCTGTTCCTGGGAGGCGGTTGCAGGGCGCGGATGAAACGAGTTTCGGCCTCGTCTGCGTCGGAGGCGTCGGCGCAGCGCCAGCATTGCGCGCGCTCGATGCGGGTGGCGAGCGTTTCTGGATCGACGGTGAGCAACAGTGTCCCGTCATCAGCAGTCATGCGCCTCGTGGCCAGTCGGCGCTGGCCCGCTGCATTGGTGCAGCTTTGAAAGACGGGGCGGTAGTCATGCAGGCGTGCACCCTCGAGTTTGACGGACTGCGTGCAACCGCCTTCCTCTCCGTGCGACGCGTCCGGGGTGATTGCAACCAGCGCGGCGATGGTCAACAATGTAGCGGCGGATTTGATTTTAAACATGGAGTCCATCATGGCCGGCAATCAGGCGCTTGAACAGGCGCCCGGCGCCGTCAGTTTCCACCATGACGCGAATGAGTCGACAAAGATCATGGAATTGCTCGGAGCCGAGGTGGCCGCCCGATTTGGCCCGCGAAATGAGCAGCCTCTGACGATAACGGCGCGCGATCCGGCCGGCGTCCTGACAGGAGGGGTGAACGGCGTATCGCATTGGCGTTGGCTCTATATAAGGCACTTTTTTATCGCCCCGACCTGGCGGAGGCAGGGACTCGGACGGCGCCTCATGGAGCAGGCCGAAGCCGCAGCCATCGCGCGAGGCTGCATCGGCATATACCTCGACACATTCGAGGAAAGCGCCGCCGCCTTTTACAAACGCTGCGGATTTGTCCGTTGCGGGCGGATCGAAAATTTTCCCCTCGGGACGGCGCGGATTTACCTCAGCAAGGCGCTGCCGGGGACGCTCACGAAACAAAATGCGCCATCTCCCTGACGATTGTGTCGAGGTCGCGGTCGGCGTCGATGCGTCTCCATCTTATTTCGCCCGGATCGCGCTGCATCTGATGCAGCAGCACGTCTCGCGTTGCGTCGGAGGGATCGCCCCGCCTCGACTCGACTCGCCCCACCCGAGCATCAAGACCTGCGTCGAGCCAGAAGCCCAAGAAGGGAACGCCTGCGTCTCGACCGATTTTTTCTAGTTCGTCGCGGCTTTCAGGGAGATCAAACACGGCGTCGACCACCACCGGCCAACCAGCAGTCGCGATGCGGTTGGTCTCTTCGCGCATCTGCGCGTAAACGCGCGCGGAGACTTCGCCAGAGTAAGCTTCCGGCGGCAGGCGCTGAGCAGGCTCTAAGCCGAAAAGCTTCTTGCGCAGGCGGTCGCTGTTGATTGTCCGCGCGCCAGGAGCGGACCCAATCCGGGGCGCCAATGCTGCCGCCACGCTGGATTTGCCTGAGCCGCTGTAGCCACCGACCGCAACCACGCAGGGCATGCTATTTCGCGTCAGCGCGCGCGCGAAATCGAAATAACCGCCCGCTTCGGCGGTGTTTCGCTGCTGCGCGGCGACATAGGCCCGGATCGTCGCGCGCAATGAAAGGAAAAAGGGCAGCAACGGCAAGCCGTCAGTCTCGTCGCGCCAGTCCAGATAGCGGTTGAGCGCAATATTGGCCAGCGCGCTTTGCCCGACCCGGCAAAGGTCCATCAGCAGAAACGCCAGATCGTAGAGCACATCGATGGAAGCAAGTTCTTCGGAAAACTCCAGGCAATCGAAAGGCGTGGGCGCGCCTTCGAACATGCAGATATTGCGCAGGGTAAGATCGCCGTGGCAGCGGCGCGTCTTGCCTTGTGCGTGGCGAGAGTCAAGCAGGGGACCATTGCCGTGCATCAACTGTCGCAATCGCGCGACATGCTCGTCGAGCGCGGGTTTTGGTGCAGGGGGCGCTTCACGCAGGCTGACTTCGGTCAGATCGACGACTCTGGACATCGCCTCGAAGCCGCCAGGGCTGCAGACAATCTCGGATTGGTCATGGAAAGCGGCGATGCGCCGCGCGAGCGCCTCGACAATTTCCTCAGTCAGCCGGTTCGTCGCGGCCATTTTGTCGAGTAAGGCTTTGTCGTCAAAGCGGCGCATTTCAACGACCGCGTCGACAAGTTCGCCCTCACCGTCGAGTTCGAGACCGTCGTTATGGATGCGGGTGATGCGGTGCGCGCCAAGATAAAGGCGCTTCGCGGTGCGCTGGTTAAGCGCCACCTCGCGTTCGCAGTTGGCGAGGCGCTTTTGGGCCGTGGAGAAATCGAGATAGGGAAAGGCCACGGCTCGCTTGAGCTTGAAAACGCGTGACTGGCCAAGAACAACGTGGGAAATATGGGTCGTGGAAATCCCGTCGCCGCCGTCGAGCGATGTCAGAAAGCGCAGCGTCTCCTCTTGTGGATCAATGGACATTGCGATCCCATTTCAGCGGCGCTTAAACCCTGCCGCTAAGTCCGCGCAGAAGTTTAGGCTTCAGCAGTCTCGTCAAGCCTCCTATGTCGAAAACCGCCGCCGCTGCGAGATAGACGGCTCCGCCAAGAATAATCTGCGCCAGCATCACAATCGCGCCGGGCGTCAGACCGCGCAAGGGCAAAACCACCGCCAGCATCAACAGGCTCGCGGCAAGCGTACCAAAAATGTCGCGCGCTTTTGGCCACATCGGCTCGAGCAGAGACAACATTGCGAACAAGACGACCATGCCCGCGAGGCTCGAAAAGGACTGGGCCAGGGCAAACTTCGTAGCGTCGACGCCAGCGCTAGGCAGGAAGTCGATCGAGAGCAAATTGACAAGCACTGCGACAAGAGAGCCGATGATTAGGGGCGCAAGACGATGCGATATTTGATAGGCGGGATTGAGTGCGTAATTGATCAAGGCGAAAGCCATGAGGGCAGGGGCCATCAGCGTGAAGTAATGCGCAAAAGGTCCGCGAAAATTCTCCGGCACGAACAAATGCTCGAAGCTTGGCAGGATCAGCCAGCAGCCGAGCACAGCCGGGGCGACGATGGCGAAGACGAGGCCCATATTGCGCGACACCTGCGCCCGCGCGCCTTCGGCTCCGATGGTCTTTTCCGCCAGCACCGCGATCTGAAACAAGATCACGTCGAGCGCGGAGCCGATGGCGCCGACGATGCGGACGCCAATCTCATAGGCTAGCGATAGCTGACCGGCCTCAGCAAAGCCAAGCGACTGCGAAACGACGATTCGGTTTAGCAACGGGACCGACTGATACAGGATATTAGCGGCGATTATGGGCAGCCCATAGGAGAGGAAACGCAAAGCAAGCGCGCGCTCCGGTTTACCGTTACGCGCATTGTCGTCGATCAATCCGGTGCGCGCGGCGACGAGTGAGCCCGCAACGCTGACCATCATGCCGAGCAACGCCACGCTCGCCGAACCAAACAGCACGGCGCCGCCTACGGTAAGCAAGAACGCCAATATATTTTTAGCAATGACCAATGCCCCGTAGGGGCGGTCCAGGAAGCGCGAGCGGAGCAGTGCGCAAGCGAAGTCGAACAGCCCGTTGGTGACCGACACGCCGATCGTGAGTGCGGCGAGATCAGGTGACAACGGCAGATTCAAACCCGCTGCAAAGACGACGAGCGCCGCGAGGCTGGCGCTTACTGCGATTAATATGAAAGCCCGGTCCAGCGTTGCGCGCACCTGCGGCTTTTCTGCCTGGTCGCGCTGGGAATAGAAGCGTGTCGTCGCAAATCGGAGCCAGTCGAACAACAGCAATTGGATGATGACGGAGGCAGACAGCGCCAGTATGAAGCGGCCATATTCGGCAGGCCCCAGAAATTTCGCGACCAGCAGGCTGACAACAAAGTTCAGCACGCTGTTCATCGCGAATACGAGCATCATCCACATGCGGCGCGTTTCTTCCCTGGCCTGGCCGGTTCGGCGCCCGACTAATCCTGTATTCTCAAGCCAACAAGGAATACGTTGGCGGTATAGTCGTCGCCGACTGAATTGCTCGACAACCGTTCGTGCGAATAGCTGGCTCTGACAGCGATGGAGCGGGTGATCTTGTATTCGAGTTTCACGCCAGCGCTATAGCCTTTCTCATAGAGCGACGCGCCCTGGTAATCATTGGTGAAGTAACTGCCAACCGCCGAGATTGCGAGATTGCGCAAGAGATCATGGGATATCTGTCCCGTAATCGTGTGGGTCAGCGCGCCGGAAGCATTCTCGACGGTCGTTTCGTTCAGAGTGGTCGAACCGCGTAGCGTTACTGTGGTGAGCGGGGTTGGCGTATAGATTAACGAAGCGTCTATGGTCGGACCACGCAATTGGGGTAGGCGCGGGTCTTTGTAGTCCCGCTCGGCATAGCCGCCCGCAGCTTCGCCTCGAAGCAGATCGCTGATCCTGATGGATGCGCCGCCGCGAGCGGCGATGCCAGTGCTGTCGCGCTCATAGCCATAGGGATCCACCCAGTCGTCATGAACGCGCGTGTCGGCGGTCGCCTCGACGAAGGGCTTGAGGTTGGGGCTGATCTCATATGCGACACGGCCTGTGACGCCATAGTCGTTGTAATCGGTGCTGGCGAGATTTAGCGTGGAGCCGTCGTTGTAATAGGCGTTCTGGTAAATGGTTCGGTCGAATGAACCGCGCAGCGACACCTCGAGTTGATCGAATTTTTCAGTCGCGCCGGCGCTCACGCCAGCGGAGAAGATTATCGGCCGATTGGTGACGGTGACGTTCGGAAGGCCCGACGAGATCGCCGGGGCGCCGGGACGTTGCGTGTCGAGATTAAAATGGCCGGCGACGTCGATTGCGGTATCGCGCGTCACGTCATAGCGGCCGACAAAGCCACCCGCGCCGTCCGGGCGGTTCGCCTGCTGGTAATCGACGTAGTCGACGTAGCCGAGACGCATGTCCGCCTGAAAATCGTCGCGCGTCCAATCCGAACGCAATTTGAAGCCGCCGTCCGCCCGAAACAGCTTGGACCCCGTCGGGTTGCTTGTGGAGGAGAGGCGATCAGGGTTGCTGTCATAGCCGGTTGAAGTCTCGACGAAGGGCGTCAATCGCAGTGTGCCGATACCAATACCCACGGGATCGTAAGGGTTTATTTCCACCTTCGGCCGGGGCTTCGCCTTGATTGTCTGGGTTACGGCGACCGTGGGCGGAACCGGCGGCTCTCCCGATTGTCGGCGAACGCGCGCAGCTCGCCGCGCCACGGCCGAGGTTTTGTAAGCCTCGAGGGGCGGCAACGGATTTTTTGGCGGGCGAGGCGCTCCGGCATGATAGCGAACAGGCGGATAGGGCTTCGGCAGTCTGATTTTGGGACGCGCTGTTCCATAATTTGCCGCCCCCGCGCGAGGGTCGCCGCCGGTGAGGCCGCTGCGCAATTGATCGGTCGCGAGGGAGCCGTCGTCGAGTGAATGGGCGTCGCGACCGTCGGACGTGGAAAGTGGTGGCGGCGTCGGGCTTGGAAAAGTCTGCGCCAACGCCTGTCGCCCCGGCGCCAACAAGGCAGCGAGCGCTAGCGTCACGGCGGCGCGGCTGTAAACTCTCCGGGGCGGCACGTATTTCCTCGCGCGGACGCTGAGCCACGCATGGGACGCGGCTCCGCGAACAGCGTTAAGGACTTATGGTTAACGTGCTGTTACCGGAGGCTTCACTCCATGCCGAGAGCGGCGAGGTAGAGTCCGAGAATCTCCTCTTCCTCCTCGCGCTTTCCCTTGTCCTGACGGCGCAGCGAAACGATTTTGCGCATCACCTTGGGGTCGAAGCCCGTGCCTTTGGCTTCCCCATAGACGTCCTTGATGTCGTCGGCGATCGCGCGCTTTTCCTCTTCGAGTTTTTCGATACGCTCGATAAAAGCCTTAAGGTGGCCGCCATCGACCAAATTGCTGTTCATGAGCGAAATCCCGGAAGGTTGGCGTCAGGCGCGTCCGCTAAAAAAAGCGATGGTCTTCGCCTGACCGGCGGATAGACTGAATTTCCCGAGCCATGCAACGGGCGCGCCTGCGCAGTCAAGTCGCTTCGAGTTGCAATTCCCGCTTTTAAGGCGCCATCGGCCTTTTTTGATGTCTGGACATCTTTGATGCGATTGCGGCGGCTTGAAATCCGAGCCCTTGTCGACGACATTGGCGAAAGAAGGCAGGCGATGGAGCGGTCATGAGTTACAGCGGCGGGCAGGATGAACTTCAAAGCCGCCCGACAGGCAGTGTGGCGCCACCGCGCATTCCGCGGGCGGCGTTGGACGGGGTTCGCACGCGCCGGGTCTTCGCAGTCTTTCTGGACCTTCTCATTGTCTCGGCGCTTTCCGCGCTGCTGTTCGTCGGTCTTCTTTTTCTTAGCTTCGGCATGACCGCGATCTTGTTGCCGCCGATTTTTCCGCTCGTAGCCTTTTTTTATAACGGTCTTACTGTTTCCGGTTGGCGCATGGCGACTCCCGGCATGCGGTTCATGGACCTGGAAATGCGCACCATGGATGGGCGTCCCACCCCATTCATAAATGCGGCCGTCCACGCAGTGCTGTTCTATGTCACCACATTGGTTCCGCCACTGCTGCTGGTGACTTTCATCACGTCGGACAAGCGGTGCCTTCACGACATTCTGGCCGATGTGATCGTGCTTCGTCGCTCCGAGCCGAGGCTTGCACGCTCATTTGGTCCTCAAGAGACCACTGAGTCGATTGGGAGGGACGAAGCGAGGTGACCAGGGAACTTCGCGACGCGCCACAATTTTATCTTACCGCTCCCTCGCCGTGCCCTTATTTGCCCGGACGCGATGAACGCAAGGTGTTCACCCACTTGATAGGGCGGCGGGCGGTCGCCTTAAACGACACTTTGACGCAATCGGGTTTTCGTCGTTCCCAAACCATCGCTTACCGTCCAGCTTGCGAAGCTTGCCGGCGCTGCGTTTCGGTTCGGGTCAAGGTTGCAGATTTTGTCGCATCCCGTGGGCTGCGACGGGTGGCTAAACGCAACCGCGACATCCTCGGCGACCCGCAGGCGCCTCGCGCGACACCTGAGCAATATCAACTGTTTCGCTCCTATGTTGGCGCACGCCATCATGATGGCGGCATGGCCGACATGGGGTTCGCAGACTACCAAATGATGATCGAGGACAGCCATGTCGAGACGCGCCTGATCGAATACAGGGCGCAGGTGTCCGGCAGGCTGATGGCCTGCTGCCTCACCGACCATCTTGCGGACGGCCTGTCGATGGTCTATTCATTTTATGATCCCGGACTCGTGCAGCAATCGCTCGGCGCCTTCATGATTCTGGACCACGTAACGCGGGTTCGGGAGCTGGAGCTGGAGCACCTTTATCTTGGCTATTGGGTCGAGGGCTCGCCCAAGATGGATTATAAAGCGCGCTTCCTGCCGCAGGAGCGGCTGACGATGGACGGCTGGCGCAGGATAGGGTGAGGGGTAAAGTCCTTGACCTGCTTCCGCCGCGGCTGAGGCGTGGGCGGCCACAAAAACGCCGGACTATTCGGGCCTTGTTAATCTTAAAGATGCAGTTCTTAGTTCAAATAGGGGCGATCCCGCGCGGGGCGCACCTTTGTCTTTTGTTTGCGGACATCAACGCAACTGGAGCTATCCCTTGTTGAAGGCAACGATTTTTGGTCTTTCTTTTGCCGCGCTGTTCGCATTCGCGCACGCAGCCCACGCCGGCTCCCAAGATCCCTACGACGGCCAGGCGGAATGGGCGCAGCGTTATGACGCGGCGGAGCGTTTGACTGTATCGCGGTCGAGCACGCCGATTCTGTCGACACAGACCGTCGCGGCCACCGAGACGGCTATCCAGCAATATCAGCAAATTGTCGCCAACGGCGGCTGGCCGATGGTTCCAGCAGGACAACAGCTCCGGCTTGGCTCCAATGGTCCCGCAGTGACCGCGCTTCGACGGCGTTCTGATTGTTTCGGGCGACATCGCCTCGGAGACAGGCGGCAGCCCGGTCTTCGATTCCTATGTCGAGGCGGCGGTGCGGCGCTTCCAGGCGCGCCACGGCATCAATGAGACGGGCGTCGTCAACCAGCAGACGATAACGGCGCTCAATGTGCCGGCTGACGCGCGTCTGCGCCAACTGGAGACGAATCTCGTCCGCCTGCGCAGCTTTTCGCGCGATCTGGGCAATCGCTACGTAACCGCCAATATTCCGGCGGCGTTGGTCGAGACGGTGGAAAATGGCGCCGTTGTGACCCATCACATTGCGGGCGTCGGCAAAATCGACCGCCAGTCCCCGGTCATGCAGACCAAGGCCATCCAGATCAATTTCAATCCTTTCTGGACCGTGCCGGCCTCGGTTATCCGCAAGGATCTGATCCCCAAGATGCAGGAGGATCCCAATTATCTGAACGACCACCATATTCGCGTCTACAACAAGGAAAATCAGGAGCTTCAGCCCGGGCAGATCAACTGGCGGTCCATGGACGCGATGAATTACCGTTTCCGTCAAGACACGGGCGGCGACTTCAATTCGCTGGGCGTGGTGCGTATCGACATCGCCAATCCCTACGGCGTTTATATGCACGACACGCCGGCGAAGGGTGTCTTCGGAGACGATTTCCGATTCGTTTCGTCCGGCTGTATCCGTCTGCAGAATGTTCGCGACTACGTTGCGTGGCTGCTTAAGGAGAATCCCGGCTGGGATCGCGACCACATCGACGAAGTGATTCGTTCGGGGGAGCGTGTCGACGTAAAACTCGAACCGTCAGTGCCTGTTTATTGGGTATACGTCACGGCCTGGGGCGCGCCGGACGGCGTCACCCAGTTCCGGGAGGATATCTATCAGAAGGACGGCGTCGGCGGCGCCCCACTCAAGC
The DNA here is from genome assembly GCA_963697595.1 of uncultured Alphaproteobacteria bacterium. GTDB lineage: Bacteria > Pseudomonadota > Alphaproteobacteria > Rhizobiales > Beijerinckiaceae > Methylocystis. The sequence continues at coordinate 806,056 of CAVOON010000003.1, forward strand.
CGCGGTGCAGGGGCGCCCGGTCGCGCAGAACACCCGCTCCGGAAAACTTGAACCCCGGGATGACGACGAGACGCAGTGAATCGCGATTTCGAGGGCGGCTCCCAGCGGTCCCGGAAGGCAGGTTTTACTGTGAGGCGTGGTCGGTGTTGCTGCGGCGGGCATGCCAAGTGCCTCCGCACATGTCGGTTGAGCTGGACCATGCTCCGCTACCGTCTGCGCCACGCAAACGGCCGTTAGCTCGCGCCAAATGTCCGCCCTGGTCTGAAAAACGGGCGACAATCGTGCCGTCGGATTCCACATAGCCCCATGGATTATTCGCGGCGCCGTCGGAAGATGCGACGCGGTGATCGCGAATGGTCACATAATTCGGGACGAGCGCGGGGCAATTGCCTACCGTTGTAGTAGTCTCGAAAGTCCATGCGCCGTCATAACCATTAGCGCCGACGTCAGGCGTTCGCGCGACGCTCGTATTATTGGGCTGCGCTAACGACGTTCCAGTAAATGAGATTGCAATTACGGCGAGCAAGGAAAACCGCTTCATTTGGATTCCTCGATAGCGCGCTGCAATAAATCGTACATGTCGCATCCCGCGAATATGAATTGGGAGACGCCTGCCTTGCGAAGCTCTTGTTCCATCTCACCTGGCCGTCCCGCGAGATACAGCCTGGCGCCGGCGCCAAACAAGGCGATAGCGACGGGAACTGCTGCATCGCAATAAATCCTGTCCGAAGAGCAAAGACAAGCCAGTTTAGCGCCGCTCTCGTGAAAAGCCTTTACAATTTCAGTGGAGTTTTCGGTTTCCGGTCCAAAAACCGCTTCGACGCCGCCCGCTTCAAAGAAGTTCTTGGCGAAATTGGCGCGCGCGGTGAAAGCCGCGACCGAACCCAAATTGGCTAAAAACACTTTGGGGCGCGAACCGGTTGCGGCACGATGCGCGTCCGAAGCTTCGCGAAGGCGTTCAAACGGCTCCGAAAGACGCCTTGGCGTTAACAGAGGCGATTTATGCGCCCCTTGCGGAGCGGTTGCATCAGCAGCCTCCGGCGCGAAAGGCGCGATCACGTTGAGCTGCGCTTCGGCAATATTGGGAAATTCGTTGGATCCAGTGATCTTGTCCTTTGCGCGCGCGACATTTTTGGCCCGCTGTCCGAAGGTTTCGGCGACGTTCGCCTGAAAGCGGCCAGTTTCAAGCGCCTTCGATAGGCCTCCATCTGTTTCAATCGATTGGAACACGTCCCAGGCGCGTTCACAAAGTCCGTCGGTGAGAGCTTCAAATCCACCAGCGCCGCTGGCGGGATCGTCGACGACATGGAGATAGGACTCGTCTTGCAGCACCAGCTGGGTGTCGCGCGCCAGACGTCGGGCGAAAGCGTCCGGAGCGCCCAGCGCTTGGGTGAACGGCAACACGGTGATTGCGTCGGCGCCGCCGGCGGCGGCCGAAAAAACCGCGATCGTCGCGCGCAGCAGATTGTTCCATGGATCGCTCCGCGTCATCATGCGCCACGCGGTTTCTGCGTGAACCAAGGCAGGGGCCGGCTTCAGACCGCAGGCTTCCTCGATTCGCCCCCAAAGTCGGCGCAGCGCGCGGAATTTTGCGACGCCAACGAATTCGTCAGCGTCAACAGCCAGTCGAAATAACAGCAAGGCGCGTGCGGCGGCGATATCCAGGCCCGCGTCCGTCAGCGCGCGCAGATAAGCAAGACCCGCGGCAAGCGCGAATCCCAGTTCCTGCGCCTCCGTTCCGCCGGCAGCATGGACGACCCGGGCGTCGGCGGCGACGGTTCCATAGGCGAAGCCTGCCTTGGCGGCGCTCTTCGCGCGCAAAGCGAAGATCTTGGCGGCCTCGTTCCACGGGGCGGGCAGGAAGCCATGCCGCGCTTGGGCGCCCAAGGGGTCAAAACCCAAAGAAACGCGGGTAATGGAGGGCTCGATGTGATTTCTGTCCACCAGCCTCGTGATCGCATCCGCAGCGTTTGGCGCGCGCGGCGAGTCTTCAATCACGACGGGGATTCCGTAATCGAGCCGGACCTTATCAAGGATTTGGGCGAGGGCGGCGTCGGCGTCGCTGGAGAGGGCGGCGCCATAAGCGCCTTGCGCACCCCCAAACACCAAGTGGAGGCCGGACACGCCGTTTTCGAGATCCTCAAGCGCTTGACGGTTGGCGGCTTCGGGCTCTGCAAGATCGGCGCGAGCGAGAATGGACCAGCGTCCCGGGGTTTGGCGCAAGGCGCGCGGGCCAGGACTCTGCGCGTGCTCGTAAAGTGGAGCGATCTGGGCGCCGTCGTAAGTTTTGGCCACCAGCTTGTCGAAGGAGCCCCCTTTCAGGGCGCGTTCAACGCTCTTTCGCCATTGATCTTCGCTTGCCTGTGGAAAAACGCCGGCCAGGTGCTGGTCCTGTAATGTCATGGTCCTCACTCGAACATGCAGTCGCTTCTAGCGGCTTTTTGACACGAAGCACGGCCTGTAGCCATACCAATCGGTCGCAACCGGACGGGGTGGGCTTTATTTTCGCTGTCAAACACCGTAACCAAGGCTCGGTCGTCCTGGGCAAAGAACACAAATGTGGCGACAGAGCGGGAGTTTTGCCCGTCCCGTCTGTTTTATGCGCCAGGAAACTCGCCGTTTCAAAGCGGCGATTCGCCTGGATGCGGCAATTGCGCCCCGAGACCAGCGGACCCTGAACGGAGGTGAATGTGACTGAGAATCCGCAGGACAATGCCAAACTGGTCGATGAAATCGTTGAAGTCATCGCATCAGAGGGCATGATAGACCGCGCGAAAGTAACGCCGGACGCAACGATTGAGAGTCTCGATCTTAAATCCGTGGACATCGTTATGATTCTCACGGCTCTGGAAGAGAAATTCAATGTCTACATCCCCATGGATGGTTCGCTGCAAGAGGCGAGGGACGTCAAGACTCTCATCGGCGCTATCGCCGATCACATTGTGAAAGAAAGAGAGAAAAATTAATATGGCCGGTTCGCACGCAGGCGAAAGCCCGGCGCCTGCCGCGGGCGTGGCTACCGGCGGGTTTTCCGGCGCGCGCCGGATCGTCATTTCAGGCATGGGGGCGGTTTCCTCGGCCGGCATAGGGGCGGAAAAGCTTTGGCGCGCCGCGCGCGACGGTTTGACGCAAGTGCGTGAGGTCAAGACTCCGCGACCATATGATGGACGCATCAGGATTGCTGCGCAGGTCCCTGAATACATCCCGTCCGACTATATCGAAGCCAACATCCTGCCTTTCTGCGATCCGTTCACTCAGAATGCTCTCATCGCCGCGGATGAGGCGATCGCGCAGGCTGGCTATAGTCGCAGCGACATTGGCGGCTCCCGCACGGCGGTGATCATCGGAACCGGCATCGGCGGCATGACCACCATCGATAATGGCCTGTATCATTACTACGCCGATGCGATTCGCCCTGATCCGCTAACTGTTCCACGCCTGATTCCCAGCTCGGCGGCGGCGTCCGTGGGCATGCGCTACTCTTGCCTCGGCCCCACCTTCGCGGTCAGCAGCGCCTGCTCCTCCGCCACGCAGTCGATTGGCATTGGCTTGCAGATGATTCGCTTCGGGCTTGCTGACAGAGCGATCGTCGGCGGCTCCGAGGCGTGCGTCATCAATGGCACAATCAGGGCCTGGGAGGCTCTGCGCGTCATGACGCCGGATGCGTGTCGACCCTTCTCGAAGGGTCGCAATGGCATGTCGCTCGGCGAAGGGGCGGCGGTGTTCGTGCTTGAGACGCTGGAGTCAGCAATGACCCGCGGGCGCGTGCCATTATGCGAATTGGCTGGCTACGGCACCACCAGCGACGCCAAGGACCCCGTGCGGCCTGACGTGGTGGGCGCCTCCAGCGCCATGGCTCTCGCGCTGGAAGATGCGGGCCTCTCGCCTCGCGACATACATTACATCAATGCGCATGGCACTGCGACGCACGCCAATGACATCACCGAATCGGAAGCCATTCTCCGTATCTTCGGTGACGACTATGGCCGCCGGGTGCCCGTCTCTTCGACCAAACCCGTGCATGGCCATGCTTTGGGCGCCGGCGGCGGACTGGAACTATCCATCACCATCAATGCATTGCGCGAACAGATTGCGCCGCCCACGATCAACTTCGTGGAGGCCGATCCTCGTTGTCCGATCGACGCCATTCCCAATGTCGCTCGACCACTGGCGATCAAAGCGGCGATGTCCAACTCCTTTGCTTTCGGCGGCATCAACGCGGTGCTGATTGTACAGGCTCTTGAACATGCCGGGTGAAGGCGGGCTTTCGCTAAAGCCCGTGCGCGTCCGCGTGGATGCGGCGCGGGCCGCGGATTTCGCCGGTGAGACTGGTTTTGCCGAAGGAGCGGGTGTAGTGCCCTTCACCTATCCGGCGGTATGGTTGAGCGAACCGCGACTTCACGGCGCCATCATGGAAATCTGTGCTAGCGCCGACAGCGTCCCGGTGCATGAGTCGCAGCAATTCGACTATGTGACGCCGTTGCGAATGGATGTGGATTACGAGCTTCGTGTCTCGATGCGGCGCGAAGAAACGCCGCCGCGATTGCATGTCGATGCGCTGTTGACAATGACGGACGGCGCGCCGGTAGGACGGTTCGAAACCCTGCTGCGGCTTGTTTCGCGCGCGGCTTTTGCTGGGGGACCGGCTTCGTGACAGAACACGGCGCTACACGGCTGCCGGCCGTTGGAGATCGTCTGCCGGCCGCGGAGATCGGTCCGTTTGACGCCCAGTCGTTGCAACGCTATGCGCGGGTTTCAGGCGATGATAACCCGTTGCATCTTGACGACGCGCTTGCTGCCTCCATCGGACTTTCGGCGCCGCCGGTGCATGGTATGAAACTGCTGTCCGCCTTTGAACCGATGCTAAGGGCGTGGCGAAGCGATCTCATGCTGACGCAGTTGAGCGGGACCTTCGTGCAACCGGCGCTGAGGGGCGAGAAAGTCACGCTGTCGGGTCGCGTGATGCGGTCGTCGGAGCAGGAGGGCGTATTTGTGCGGCTCTATGCGCACGGCGCATCTCGCGCGCCGGCGATAATCGCCGAGGCGACCCTGCGCGCGTCGGTATCTGGAAGCTGGACATGAGCGAGAAACATATCCTTATAACGGGGGCCTCCAGCGGCATCGGCCGCGCCCTGGCGTTGCGCTATGCAGAGGGTGGCGCGCGCCTGACCTTGCTGGGGCGCGACGCAGTGCGTCTCGACGCCGTCGCGCAGGAGTGTCGGGCTAAGGGCGGTATGGCGGCAACCGCGCTTGTTGACGTGCAGAATCGAGCCGGCATGACGGATGCGATCGAGGCGGCGTTCGCGCGCGCGCCTATCGACATTCTGATCGCCAATGCCGGCGTCGCCACCGGCCTTTCCCCGGGACAAATATTGGAGTCGCCTGCCTCTGTTCGGGCTACGCTTGCGATCAATGTCACCGGAGTGCTCAACACCGTTGAGCCAGCAATATCGCCGATGACAGCCAGAGGGGCCGGCACGATTGCGATGGTCGGCTCTATGGCGGGCGTCCGGGGTTTGCCCTTTTCGCCAGCGTACTGCGCGACGAAAGCCGCGGTGCATTCTTACGCCGAGTTGCTGCGGGGCGTAATGACCCCGCATGGCGTCGACGTGAGTTTGATAATCCCTGGGTTCGTCAAAACACCGATGTCCGCTCGCACCAAATCTTGGCAGCCCGGCGCGATAAACGACACGGAGGCGGCAGAAATCATCCAGCGCGGACTGGAGCGTCGCAAGCCGGTAATCGCATTTCCGCTGTTCATGTATTACGCGCTCCGCTTTTTCACTTTCTTGCCGCCCCGCTGGGTCGACGCCGTCATGTTGCGCTTCACCGCCGACGTGCCGCAGACCAGCGAGAAAGAGGCCATTTGATGGCTGCGGCGCCCTCCCTCTTCTTCGACGCGCTGCCTTGGGTGGCCGCGTTCTACTGGGTGGTCGCCGTTCTGCTGCTCGTGATCTCTTGCGCCGCGACGGTGCTGCAGCCTTGGTTGACCGAGCGCCGCGCCAAAAATCGGATGCAGCCGCCGGTGTCCGTGGTGTTGCCCGTCAAGCTGCTCGAGGATAATTTCGAGCTGGCGCAGGAGTCGGTATTCAAGCAAGACTATCCGGAGTTCGAGGCGCTGGCGTCGGCGGTCGACATGGATTCCGAGGCTTCGCGCCTCATGCGCGCAATCTTTGCTCGTCATCCCCAGGTTCCAACGCGATTTTTGCCTTCCACCGTGAAAGCCGCCAAAAGTCCCAAGGTCGACAATTTGGTGGCGCCCTTCACCGACGCGAACTCATGACACGATTTTCATGAAGGACGCCAACGCCGTGCTGGAGCCGGACGATCTAGCTCAACATCTGCGTCAACTCACAGAACGGGTCGGACTGGTCTGCGCCATACCGTACGGGACGAAGGCCGAGAATTTCGGGGCGCACATAGAGGCCTCGATTTTAAACGGTCCCCATGCGCGCATGCTTTATCTGGCGTCTGCTTTGGGTCACGGGTTTGGGGTGGGCAAGATAATGCTGTTCCGCCGCAGCGACTTTTTGCGCGCCGGCGGATTTGGAGCGATTTCGCACACGGTAGGAGAGGATAATGCGATGGCGAAAGCCATGGCGCGAATCGGTCTGCGTACGGTTTTTTCTCATCGTGTGGTGCGACAAGAACTTGGCCGGCGTGCGATGATCGACGTATACCAGCGCCAGCTTCGCTGGAGCGTCATTCGACGCGGCGACGCGCTTCTGTCCTTTCTTGTAGAGCCGTTTTGCCAAGCCTTTCCGGCGCTTATCGCTGCTTCGCTAGCGGCGCCCCTGGTCGGCTTTACGCCTCTTGACGCTGTGGCGGGGACACTATTGCTGTGGCTGGCCTTGGAGACCCTGCTTTCCTTTGCGAAGGGTTGGCGCATATCATGGGCTGCGCCCGCGATCCTGCTGTTCCGCGAGGCGGTCATGCTCGCGGTTTGGTTGCATGCATGGACAACGAGTTGAGTCGTCTGGGCGAAGGAATGTTTTGACGCGCGCGCGGACATCGCGCCCGTAGCTTACCCAAAGGCGCCGCTTAAAGCGCCGCGTGCGGTGAAGTAAAAAGGATAAACGCTTGGTTCTCGATCTCCTGCGCTTCCTCGTCGACGTGATCGCCTTGGGTTGCGGTCTCGCCCTCATCGCTATCGGGCTCGGCTATATCGCGGTGATTGCCCGCTTTTTATGGGATGAACTGCGCGGCGCGCGCGATCCCGCTTCGATTGATTTTGCTGACGCTGAACTCCCCCATGTCCTGTTACAAATACCGGTCTACAACGAGCCCCTGGTCACCGAGCAATCGTTGCGCTGCGTGGCGCAACTCGATTGGCCCAAAGACAAGCTGCACATCCAGTTGCTTGACGATTCAACAGACGAAACCACAGCCCGCGCAGCGGCTGTAGCGCGCGAATTGCGCGCCGATGGCGCCGATATCGCCCACGTTCGGCGACCGGATCGTGCGGGTTTCAAAGCGGGTGCTTGCGCCTACGGATTGAGCATTTCAGATGCGCCGTTCATCGCCATGCTGGACGCAGATTTTCGCCCTCCCGCAAATTGGCTGAAGCGCGGGGTTCCATTGCTCGTGAAAGACCCGAAGGCCGGGTTCGTGCAGTCGCGCTGCGAATTCTCCAACTACGAAAAAAATTGGCTGACCCGCGCGCAGGGCCTGGTCCAGGATGGGCATTTTTTGGTCGAACAGCGTAGCCGCGCCCGCGTGGGGTGGCTGTTCCAGTTTAACGGCACCGGTGGCGTGTGGCGCCGAAAGACTATCGAAAGCGCTGGTGGATGGTCGGATTATTCGCTTTGCGAGGATCTCGATCTCACTGTGCGGGCCGCTCTCGATGGCTGGCACGGAATCTTTGTTTCGGACCCCGCGATTCCCGGGCAGGTGCCCGAGGGTCTGCGCGACTATCGCAGGCAGCAGCGCCGCTGGTCCAGCGGCTTTGTTCAGGTCGCACAAAAGACCGTGATACCGCTGTGGCGGGCGCCCTGGACATTGACACAGCGAGTCGCCGCAATCGCCCTGGTCGCTCACCAGATTTTCTTTCCCGCGGCCGCTATTGGCGTCCTGGCCTTATTTTTGGGCGTCATCCTGCACGGGTCGCTTGCGCCTTATCTCCCAATGCTGGAATTAATTGGCGCAATGACGACGATCGTCGTCCTCGGCATAACTTTACCGCCCTACATCTCCTTGAAGCGTGGCCCGATTCAAAATTATCTCAAAACGATGGCCTCGGTGCCGCCGCTGATGATCTATCTCGCCTTCTCCAACGGGGCGAAAATCGTCCAGACAATGCGAGGGCGCAAATCTCCCTTCAAGCGCACTCCGAAGATCGAACATGCGGTGGAAGCGCGAGTCGACGTCGACGCCGAGGCGTGATTTTCGGAAGCAGCATGAGTGGCAGCTTCAACTTCAGTTGAAACTCCACTCCCAGCTTGTGGTCACGGTCAGACGTTGACGATGGCTTTGAATTGATGCCGCGTCCAATACGATCGCACCTCCTGTGGCGCGACATTGAAGCCAAAATCGGTCGACTGGTGCGGTTTTTTTGTTCCTATGGCGATGCGCCCTGTCCTGCGATCCAGCAACATGGCGGCTGTTGTGGAGCAGCGACGAATTTGTCCGCGACAGAGCGGCACAGCCTTTGCTGATCGCCTGTTCGCGGAATTGCAGCCCGTTGAATTAAGACGCTTGAGACCCGCCCGCGAGTAGCGCATTTAGCCGCTTGACTGGCGCAAAGGCGGTTAGCGGCGCGGACAGCATTGGCAAGGAGCAGAAACCGTGGCGAATGAAACTGACGTATTGAAGGCGTTGGAGAGCGTCATCGGTCCCGGCGGCGGGTCACTGACTGCCAGTGGCGCCGTTAGCGGTGTCAACGTTACTGGCGGAAAAGCCTTCGTCTCGATAATTGGCGATCCATCGCAGGGTGAACTGTGGGAAACTGTGCGGCGCTCCGCGGAACTTGTGGTGGGGCAGGTCGCTGGGATCGAAAAGGCCATAGTCACGCTGACCGCCGAGCGCGCGCCCCAGTCCGGGACGGCGGCTCCCGCGCAGCGACACGATCATGGTCATGCCCATCCCGCCCAGACTGCGCCGCGCAAAGGCATGTTCGCCGCAACGGAGCACATGCGTTTTATCGTCGCCGTGGCCTCAGGAAAAGGCGGAGTTGGGAAATCGACGACCGCCGCTAACCTTGCGCTTGGCCTTGCAGCGCAAGGGTGGCGTATCGGACTGCTCGACGCCGATGTCTATGGACCCTCCGCTCCCCGGCTGTTCGGGCTGAAGGGAAAGCCGCAGGTCGTCAACGGAAAGATGGTTCCACACGAGGCTTTTGGCGTCAAAGTGATGTCCATTGGCTTTCTTGTCGATGAAGATGTGCCGATGGTTTGGCGCGGCCCGATGGTTTCGCAAGCCTTGATGCAAATGCTCGGCGAGGTGTCCTGGGGCGAGCTCGATGTGCTGGTTGTGGACATGCCGCCTGGCACTGGCGACGTGCAGCTCACTCTGGCGCAGCAGGTTCCTCTCAGCGGCGCGGTCATCGTTTCAACGCCGCAGGACCTTGCTTTGATTGACGCCCGCCGCGCTGTCGGGATGTTTCAGCGCGTCGAGGCGCCGATCCTCGGGATCGTGGAAAACATGAGCTATTTTCTTTGTCCGCACTGCGGCGGCCGCACCGACGTGTTCTCGCATGGCGGCGCTCGTCACGATGCGGAGAAGCTGGGCGTACCCTTCCTGGGCGAGATTCCACTGGAGATCGTAATTCGCGAGACCTCGGACGCGGGACGTCCGGTGGTTGGCGACGATCCCCACGGAAAACTTGCGGCAATCTATCTTAACCTTGCGGCGAAGGTAAAGACGCTGCTTGAAACGCAGAAGCGGCGGGCCGCGCCGGCGATTGTCAAAGGATAAAAAAACGCCCCCGGACTCCCGGGGGCGTTTCAGCTCTGTGACTTAACCGCGTCAATCAGAAGTGACTGGGGATCCAGGAATTGTCGCCAGCATCGAACTTGTAGGTATAGCTGACTGAGAACTCGAGACCGCTCAGCGACGCCGTGACATTGGTGCCCGCGCCATAGTGGGGTAACTGGGTCACGGGGAAGGAAGAAATTGGGTAGGGCGGCGACGGCAGCGCGTAAGCAAAGGCCACATATGGCACGCTCTCCTGCCCGCTCACGGAATTTTTGAAGGCGTAGACCGTCGCGAAGTCTATCGAGGAGTTTTTCGTCAACTCATATTTGAAGCCGCCGGTGACGTGATGCTCGGTGATCGCCGGGGCCAGCACATTGAGCGTGACGTCCTGCGAGCCGATCATCGGGCTCGTATGCCTATAGCCCGCACGCAGCGTCAGCTGCTTGGTGGCGCGCCATTCTACGCCGAAGGCCTCGGCGTCAGTGTCCCGCCATCCAAAGCCCGGGCCGCCAAAGGAGCCAAGCGCGCCCAGAAAGAGCGGGCCGCTCGAATTGCCAAGAGCCGGCACGGCGGAATAGAAAATATGCTTCCAGTCAACCATCAGCGTAACATCCGGGAGGATGTCATATGCGAAGCCTGCGGTCACATCTGCGGGAATGTCGAGCTTGCCATGGTCCGCGATGGCTCCCGCGTATTTGTCGAAAGGCGTCATGAACATTGGAGTGGAGCCTGCGGCGCCAAAGCGTAGACCCTTCATGATCTCATATTGCAAACCGATTCTGAAACCGCCGCCGAAGGAATAGTCGTAGCCATTGTCGGAGAGATGATAGGGATCGCTGGACCAGGGGGCCAACGTCTTGAGGCCCTGGATATTCAGAGACTGGCCGACGAGCGTCGGCGCGAAGCCGATCGTTACCGGGCCGAATTTGCGAGCGTAAACGACGCTGAAAAATTCCTGCTGATAGTCGATGCCGGCGAAACCGCCGCCAAACGGGCCGCCGGCCGAGGGCGCAAGCAGAGGCGACGCGACGCCGGGACCAGGGAACGGAGGGGCGTAGATAGGCGGTTTGAAATTGCCCATGCTGTACGCAGTGTTAATGCCGCCATTACCATAGGAGACCGTGCCCCAGGCCGATTCCGCGTCGATCGGCGACACATTGGCGCTATTGGGCACCGGGAAGATTGGTCGGCCGCTCTGCACATTGCCGGGCGCAAGCACTTCCAGCGGGCCGCTGGCGTTATATCCCCGATCCGGAAGCAGGGCGGTGATGCCGAACTGGTACTGGCGATCCATGCCGACGATGCCCGCCGGGTTGATCGACATCGACATTGCGTCGACCGAGTCGGCGACATCCGCGCCTGCGACGGCTTTCTGGCGCGCGCCATAGCCGATCAGTTCAATGCCGTCCGCGGCCAGAAGCGGGCCGGCAGGGATCAACGCCGAAAAGGACAATGAGGCGAATAAAACGCGCCGGATGTTTTGTTTCATGGAGATCGACCTGCTACCAACAGTTGCGATAATTGCGCCTATGCTTGCACAGGCCCATCCGAATCTATTTTCCTAGCTAACAGAATCTTTGCGATTCTAGCAGTCCACGGCAAAGGATGTCGCCACTTTCCCAAGCATTGTCACGTATTTGCCACACACGTATATTCCGCAGTGATCGCGGGGAACCAAAAGCGATGCAACCGGCTTTCCTTATCATTGCTTGCGACATGGCTAACAAACCATTACCCTGCAATAAAGGCGAGGGGCGCCGCGCGAGCGGCTGAGAAGGACCCGTTGAACCTGATCCGGGTAATGCCGGCGGAGGGAATGCCAGACCGACCAGAAAAGAGCCCCGGAAAGGCGCGCTGCTCTGTCGGTTTTTGTCGCATTCGCCGCAATCATGCCCTGTTCCGCACAGCCGTTGGAGCTTGACCATGAATGCGCAAGACAAGCGTCCGCCGAAGCCCGTCAGCGTGACCACTGGTCCAATCGGCGGTTCACAAAAACTCTATTCGTCGCCACCGAGCGCCCCTGACGTTCGGGTTCCGTTCCGGCAGATCGCACTCGATCCTTCCGCGGGCGAGCCTCCGCTGCGCATTTATGATTCCTCGGGCCCCTATGGCTGCGGCGATTTTACGCCAGACCTTTCCGCAGGCCTTCCCGTCGCGCGCCCCTGGCTTTCCTCGCGCCAGGGTCTGGAGTCATATCAGGGTCGCACGGTGAAACCCGAGGACAATGGCTTCGTCAGCGACGATCATCTCGTGCCGCCCTGTCCAGCGCCGCGCGTCCTCTATCGCGCCGCCGGCTCCAGTCCTGTGACCCAGTTCGAATTCGCGCGAGCGGGAATTGTCACCAAGGAGATGATTTACGTCGCGCATCGCGAAAACATTTGCCGCGAGCGCGCGCTCGACGAGGCGGGCGCCCGCATAAAGGACGGCGAGAGTTTCGGCGCGTCCATCCCTGAATTCGTGACGCCGGAATTTGTGCGCGACGAGATCGCGCGCGGCCGCGCCATCATCCCCGCCAATATCAATCATCCCGAACTCGAGCCGGTTATTATCGGCCGCAATTTTCTGGTGAAGATCAACGCCAATATTGGCAATTCGGCCGTCACCTCGTCAGTGGCGGAAGAAGTCGAGAAAATGGTGTGGTCCATTCGCTGGGGCGCTGACACGGTGATGGATCTGTCCACTGGCCGCAATATCCACAATATCCGCGACTGGATCATTCGAAACGCGAGCGTTCCGATCGGAACAGTGCCGATTTATCAGGCGCTGGAAAAGGTCGGCGGCGACGCGACGAAACTCGACTGGGAGGTGTTCAAGGACACGCTGATCGAACAGGCGGAGCAGGGCGTCGACTATTTCACGATCCACGCGGGCGTGCGTCTCGCTTATGTGCCGCTGACCGCTTCGCGCGTCACGGGCATTGTGTCTCGCGGCGGATCGATCATGGCGCGCTGGTGCCTGTCGAAACATCGAGAGAGTTTCCTCTACGAGCATTTCAGCGACATCTGCGACATCATGCGCCGCTACGACGTCTCTTTCTCGCTGGGCGACGGCTTGCGTCCCGGCTCCAACGCGGACGCCAATGACGCCGCGCAATTCGCGGAACTGGAGACGCTGGGAGAACTGACAAGGATCGCCTGGGACAAGGGCTGTCAGGTCATGATTGAAGGTCCCGGCCATGTGCCGATGCACAAGATCAAGGCCAATATGGACAAGCAACTGGAGGTCTGTGGAGAAGCGCCATTCTATACGCTGGGGCCGCTCGTGACGGACATCGCGCCGGGCTACGACCACATCACGTCAGGCATTGGCGCCGCGATGATCGGCTGGTTCGGCACCGCGATGCTCTGCTATGTCACGCCCAAGGAGCATTTGGGTCTGCCTGATCGCGACGACGTCAAGACAGGCGTCATCACCTATCGCATCGCCGCCCATGCGGCCGACCTCGCCAAGGGACATCCCGCCGCCATCGAGCGCGACAACGCCATGAGCCGCGCGCGTTTCGATTTCCGCTGGAACGACCAGTTCGACATCGGCCTCGACCCCGACACCGCGCGCAAATATCACGACGAAACGCTTCCCAAGGAAGCGCATAAGGTCGCGCATTTCTGTTCCATGTGCGGGCCGAAGTTCTGCTCAATGCAAATCACGCGGGACCTGCGCGAGGAGGCCGCCGCGATCCAGGCTCGCGAGCAGGGCATGGCCGAAAAAAGCGCCGAGTTTCTGGAGAAGGGCGCGGCCCTGTATTTGGAAGCGGGCGAGTAGGGCGCCGTCGGGGGGGCGGCCCGCCGGGACCGCCCCGCTCTGCGACAAAATGTAAGCCAATCTCTCTATTGACAGCAATTTGCAAAACATGGCCTATCCGCCGCCGGGGCAACGTTCCCGATAAAATAAATCAACCGAGGAAACACCAAGATGAAAAAGAACATTCTTCTGGCGGCGGCTCTGATGTTGGGCGCGATGATTGCCCCCTCTTTTGCTTTCGAGGGCGCGGCCGTGACCGGCCTCCAAAGCCCCGTAACAACGGTTACTTGCGACATCCGCAACGAAGACGAGCAGGCTATTTGCGCGGGCAAGTGCGACGACGAATATATCCGCGGCAAGCAGCACAACATGACCGACCAGTCCAAGAACGAAGAAGCAAAGAAGGCTTGCGACGCCAAGTGCGGCTGCCCTCAGAACTCCAAGTAAAAAACGAAAGCGGGCCCTCGCATTGGGGGCCCGCGGCCGGCGCGCCGCCCGGCCTTGTGGACATCGACCTGACCCGCGTGTTAGGGCCGCGCCTCCCCCCATTTATCCATCCCGAGGCTGCCCAATGATCCCGCGCTATTCCCGCAAGGCGATGACCGATATCTGGGAGCCTCGGACCCGTTTCAAAATCTGGTTCGAGATCGAGGCCCACGCCTGCGACGCGCTGGCCGAAATCGGCGTCATCCCAAAGGAGAGCGCGAAGGCGATATGGGAAAAGGCCGGCCACGTCACTTTCGACGTCGACCGCATCGACGAGATCGAGCGCGTCACCAAGCATGACGTCATCGCCTTTCTGACCCATCTCGCGGAATTCATCGGCCCGGACTCGCGCTTCGTGCATCAGGGCATGACGAGTTCCGACGTGCTCGACACCTGTCTTTCCGTGCAGCTGACCCGCGCCGCCGATCTCCTGATCGCCGATGTCGACGCGCTGCTGACCGCGATCAAGAAGCGCGCCTTCGAGCACAAATTCACGCCGAGCATCGGTCGTTCGCATGGCATTCACGCCGAGCCGGTCACCTTCGGGCTCAAGCTCGCTCAGGCCTACGCCGAGTTTTCGCGCGCGAAGGAGCGCTTGCTCGCGGCGCGCAAGGAGATCGCCGTCTGCGCCATTTCCGGCGCGGTCGGCACCTTCGCCAATATCGACCCGCGCGTCGAGGAGCATGTCGCGAAAAAGCTCGGCCTCGCGGTTGAGCCCGTATCGACGCAGGTGATTCCGCGGGACCGCCACGCCGCCTTTTTCGCAACGCTCGGCGTCGTCGCCTCCAGCGTGGAGCGGCTGGCCATCGAAATCCGTCATCTGCAACGCACCGAAGTGCTTGAGGCGGAAGAGTTTTTCTCGGCGGGGCAGAAGGGCTCTTCCGCCATGCCGCACAAGCGCAATCCCGTGCTGACGGAAAATCTCACCGGTCTCGCGCGGCTCGTGCGCGGCATGGCGATCCCCGCGATGGAGAATGTGGCGCTCTGGCACGAGCGCGATATTTCGCATTCTTCCGTCGAGCGCATGATCGGCCCCGACGCCACGGTGACGCTGGATTTCGCGCTCGTCCGCCTCACCGGCGTGATCGAAAATCTGCTGATCTACCCCGAGAACATGAAGAAGAATCTGGACCGGCTGGGCGGCCTCGTGCATTCGCAGCGCGTGTTGCTGGCGCTGACGCAAAAGGGCGTCTCGCGCGAGGACGCTTATGCGCTGGTGCAGCGCAACGCGATGCCGGTCTGGCGCGGCGAGGGCGAATTCCGCGCGCTGCTCGGAGCCGACAAGGACGTGAGCGCGAAGCTCTCGCCGGCGGAGCTGGATGAGCTGTTCGACCTCTCCTACCATTTCAAGCATGTGGACACAATTTTCGCGCGGGTGTTTGGCACGAAGGGTTAGACGCGGGCACCCTCAACCGACCCTTGCTGACGCAAGGGCCACCTTCTCCTACAAGTGGGAGAAGGAAGCGCCCGTGCTTTTTAGATTGTTGAAGCTGAACCTGTCGGCTCCTTATCCTCTCCCGCTCGCGGGAGAAGGTGGCCCCGCGAAGCGGGGTCGGGTGAGGGTCGGCGCGACGATATGCAAATTTGATTGACCTGGGCGAACAAGGTCGGCGTAAATGACGCCATGCCCATTTCCCGCGCCTATCTCGACTACAACGCCACCGCGCCGCTGCGGCCGGAGGCGCGCGCGGCCATGCTGGCGGCTTTGGACGTGCTCGGCAATCCTTCCTCCATCCATGCCGAAGGACGCGCTGCGCGCGACGTGATGGAGCGGGCTCGCAGCGTCATCGCGGCGGGCGTCGGCGGGCCAAAGCGCAACCTCGTCTTCACCAGCGGCGCGACCGAGGCGGCCAATCTCGCGATTACGCCACATCTTCAGCTTGGCCGCCACTCGGCGCCATTCGACAAGCTGCTGCTGGCCGGCGGCGAACATCCCGCCGTGCTCTCCGGTCACCGTTTTCCGGCCTCCCAGGTTGAGACGCTGCCCCTGACGCCCCTGGGCGCGCTTTCCCTCGAGGCGCTGGCTGCGGCTTTGGAGCGCGCGAAGGGTCAGCGAATCCTGCTGGCTTTGCAGGCGGCCAACAATGAAACCGGCGTCGTGCAACCGGTGCTGCGGGCGGCGGAGCTGGTTCACGCGGCGGGAGGTCTGCTGGTGTGTGACGCCACCCAGGCGGTGGGGCGCTGCAATGCAACATTCGCAACATTAGGCGCCGACGTTTTGTTCTTTTCCTCGCATAAGCTTGGAGGACCTGCCGGCGCCGGGGCTCTGGCCTTTGCGCATGGGGATATCCATATAGGAGAGGCGGTTTTGCGTGGGGGCGGTCAAGAAAGCGGCCGTCGCGCGGGAACCGAGAATATCGCGGCGATGGCGGGCTTCGCCGCCGCCTTTTCGGCAGCAATGGCTGATAGTGGAGGGGAGGCGGCGCGCTTGGGCGAATTGCGCGATGCAGCGGAGAGACGAATTTTCGAAATCCTGCCTCAGGCCCGGTTCCTGGGAAGGGAAGGGGAGCGCCTCGCCAACACCAGCGCCTTTGTGGCCCCGGGCTTTTCGCCCCAGACCGCCGTGATGGCGCTGGATCTGGATGGGGTCGCGGTTTCGTCCGGCTCGGCCTGTTCTTCGGGGAAGGTGCGAACTTCTCATGTACTTGCGGCGATGGGGCTCGAAGAGACGGCATCGCTGCGCATCAGTCTGGGTTGGTCTTCCAGCGCAAAGGATGTAGAATTCTTCGGCATCGCTCTTGCACGGGTTCAGGATCGGATAAGGTCACGGCAACCCGCCGCCTGAGTTGGGGCTAGTCCCCAGGAGATTCGGCCGACGGGCCTTGAACCCGCCGTGACGAGGAGAAACAAGAATGGCGGCTCTCAAAGAGACCGTTGACGCCGTCGAATCTATCGACGTCGACGCCTATAAATACGGCTTTTCCACCGACATCGAGTCGGACAAGGCTCCTAAGGGGCTTTCCGAGGATATCGTCCGTTTCATCTCGGCAAAAAAGAACGAGCCGGATTGGCTCACGCAATGGCGGCTGGGCGCATATCGCCGCTGGCTGACCATGACCGAGCCGAACTGGGCTCGTGTCGAGCATCCCCGGATCGACTATCAGGACCTCTATTATTACTCGGCGCCGAAATCGACGCCGGGACCGACCTCGCTCGAGGACGTCGATCCCGAGCTTCTGCGCACCTATGAAAAGCTGGGCATTCCGCTGCGCGAGCAGGAAATTCTCGCGGGCGTGGAAAATCGCAGAGTCGCGGTCGACGCGGTGTTCGACAGCGTCTCGGTCGCCACGACCTTCAAGGAGGAGCTGGCGAAGGCCGGCGTAATCTTCTGTCCGATCTCGGAGGCTGTGCGCGAGCACCCCGAGCTGGTCCAGAAATATCTCGGCTCTGTCGTGCCGGTGACGGATAATTTCTTCGCTACGCTGAATTCGGCGGTGTTTTCGGACGGCTCCTTCGTTTACGTGCCGCCGGGCGTGCGCTGCCCGATGGAGCTTTCCACCTATTTTCGCATCAATGAGAAGAACACCGGTCAGTTCGAGCGCACGCTGATCATCGCCGACGCTGGCTCCTACGTCAGCTATCTGGAGGGTTGCACGGCGCCCAAGCGCGACGAGAACCAGCTTCACGCGGCGGTGGTGGAATTGATCGCGCTGGATGACGCCGAGATCAAATATTCCACCGTGCAGAACTGGTATCCAGGCGACAGCGAAGGCAAGGGCGGCATCTATAACTTCGTGACCAAGCGGGGCGATTGCCGGGGACGCAATTCGCATATCAGCTGGACGCAGGTGGAAACCGGCTCGGCGATCACCTGGAAATATCCGTCGTGCATCTTGCGCGGTGATAATAGCCAAGGCGAGTTCTATTCCATCGCCGTCTCGAATGGTCGCCAGCAGGTCGACAGCGGCACGAAGATGATTCATCTTGGCCGCAACACCAAAAGCCGCATCATCTCCAAGGGAATCTCGGCGGGACGCTCGCAAAATACCTATCGCGGGCAGGTGTCAGCCCATCGCAAAGCCGACGGCGCGCGCAATTTCACCAATTGCGACAGCCTTCTGATCGGCAATCAATGCGGCGCGCATACGGTGCCTTATCTTGAGAGCAAGAACTCCAGCGCGCAATTCGAGCACGAGGCGACGACATCGAAAATCTCGCAGGACCAGCTTTTCTACGCGATGCAACGCGGACTCTCGGCGGAGGAGGCGACGGCGCTGATCGTCAACGGCTTCGTGCGCGACGTGCTGCAGCAACTGCCGATGGAGTTCGCGGTCGAGGCGCAGAAACTGATTTCGATCTCGCTGGAGGGGAGCGTGGGATGAGAGCGGTCGGGCAAGAGCGTCGCGGAAATATTCTATCGACTGGAGTTTGTAATGCTTGAGATCAAAAATCTCCACGTCTCCATTGGCGAGCGTAAAATTCTCGACGGGCTCACTCTGACAGTGCATGACGGCGAAGTCGCCGCCATCATGGGGCCGAACGGCACCGGCAAATCCACACTTTCCTATGTCATCGCCGGGCGTGAAGGCTATGACGTCACCGCCGGAGAAGTGCTGCTCAATGGCGAGAATGTATTGGGGCTGGAGCCGCATGAGCGCGCGGCGAAGGGCGTATTTCTCGCCTTCCAATACCCGGTCGAGATTCCCGGTGTCGCGACGATGACGTTTCTGAAGGCGACTCTCAACGCTCAGCGCCGGGCGCGCGGCGAAGCGGAATTGCAGACGCCCGACTTCATGAAGCGCGTGCGAGAGGCCTCGGCGCGGCTAGGCGTCGCGCAGGAGATGCTGCGGCGACCGCTCAATTGCGGCTTTTCGGGCGGCGAAAAGAAACGCATGGAAATTTTGCAGATGGCGCTGCTGGAACCCAGCCTCGGCATACTGGACGAGACCGACTCCGGTCTGGACATCGATGCGCTGCGGGTTGTGTCCGATGGCGTCAACGCGTTGCGCGCCAAGGACCGCAGCTTCCTAGTCATCACTCATTATCAACGCCTGCTCGATTACATCAAACCGGATACGGTGCATGTGATGGCGAGGGGGCGCATTCTTCGCAGTGGCGGACCGGAACTCGCGCTTGAACTCGAAGAAAGCGGCTATAAAGACTACATCGTTGAAGCGGCGTGACCATGACCGACACAGCGACATTGGCGGACGCCGCCCTCAGGACTTCCTTTGACGCGATGAAGGACGCTGGCGCACGGTCGTTGCGGCGCGGCGCCTGGGACGCTTTCGCGCGGGCGGGGCTCCCAAACAAGCGCGTGGAAAGCTGGCATTACACCGATTTGCGCGCTGCGTTGCGAAGCGTTGCGCCGCTCGGCGGCGGGGTGACGACCGCGCCCGCGCTTGAGCGCGGACAGGCGTCTTGCCGTCTTGTCGTGCTTGATGGAGCGTTCCGTTCCGATCTCTCTGATCTCTCCACGATTCCGACAGGCGTGAGCGTTCAGTCCCTACGGGAAGCGTTGGCGCAGGGAGAAGCGGAAGTATTGGCGGCTCTTGCGGGCGATGCGGATGATCCCGTCGTGGCGCTCAATGCGGCCTTGATGCAGGATGGGGTGGTCTTGCGCATTGCGCCTGGCGCCATGCCAGCGCAGCCGCTGGAGATCGCCAATCTTGTTTCAGGAGGTTCCGCGCAATCAATTTACTCGCGCTCGCTGGCTATAATCGGGGAGGGCGCCTCGGTCACGCTGCTGGAGACGCTCGAGCCCCTCGCGCGTTCCGACGCGCAGGAAAATCATGCGCTGGTTCTCGCCGTTTGCGATGGGGCGAAGATCGAGCATGTCGCGACCATTGCTCCACAGGCGGAAGGCGCCGTGCGGGTGCTTTCAATGCTGGCGACATTAGGAAAGAAGAGCGCGGTAAACTCGTTCTGTCTGATCGAAGGCGGGGGGCTGCTGCGCCGTCAGATATTTGCGACACTGGGGGGAGGGGACGCGGAGGTTTCCTTCAACGGCGCTGCCTTGCTGCGCGGGCGCGACCATGCCGATACGACGCTGCTGGTGCGGCATGAAAGCCCCGGCGGCAAGAGCCGCGAGTTTTTCCGATATATCGTGGACGAGTCCGCGACCGGCGTGTTCCAGGGCAAGGTCTCTGTGGCGCAGCTAGCGCAAAAGACAGATGGCTCCATGCAATCGAAGGCGTTGCTGCTCGCTGACGGCGCGACGATGAACAACAAGCCGGAACTTGAGATCTTCGCCGACGATGTTGTCTGCGGTCATGGTGCGACTTGCGGACGGCTCGACATAGACCAGTTGTTCTATCTTCAAGCGCGCGGCCTGCCGCGCCAAGAAGCGGAGGCCCTGCTCATACAGGGCTTCGCCAACGAGGCGGCCGCGCGGATTGTGGACGAAGCGATGCGCGACCCGGTTGAAGCGCGTGTCTTGGCATGGCTGGCGGCGCGAAAGGGCGAGAAATGAATCAGCAGTTCGGCCTGACTGAGACTGCTCCCGAGTTCGATGTCGAGGCTATACGTCGCGACTTTCCGATCCTCAGCAAGCGTCCCTATGGCAAGGAGCTGGTCTATCTCGACAACGCCGCCTCGGCGCAAAAGCCGCGACAGGTGATTGAGAGACTGACGCATTTTTACGAGCATGAATACGCCAATGTGCATCGCGGGCTTCACTATCTCGCCAATGCGGCGACAGAGGGTTTTGAGGGAGCTCGCGAGACTTTGCGGCGTTTTTTAAACGCCGAATCCGCCGATGAAATCATATTCACGCGCTCGGCGACCGAAGCGATCAATCTGGTGGCGGCCTCATTCGGGCTTGCACATATCGGTGAGGGCGACGAGATCATTCTGTCGGTGATGGAGCATCACTCCAACATCGTCCCTTGGCATTTCTTGCGTGAGCGCAAGGGCGCCGTGCTGAAGTGGATCGAGGTTGACGACGACGGCAATTTTTCGCTCGACGCCTTCGAAAAGCTGATAACCAAGCGGACCAGGATTGTTGCGCTGACACATATGTCCAATGTGGTGGCGGCGCCAACGCCCATCAAAGAGGTCGCGCGCATCGCACACGCGCATGATGTCCCCGTGCTTGTCGACGGCTCCCAGGGCGCGGTGCACCTTGATGTCGACGTGAAGGCGCTGGATGTCGATTTCTACATCGTGACAGGACACAAGCTTTACGGACCGACCGGGATCGGCGCGCTTTATGGCAAACGCAAGTGGCTGGAAAAACTGCCGCCTTTCAATGGCGGCGGCGAAATGATCGAAACCGTGACGCGGGACAGCGTCACCTTTAATGCTCCGCCGCAACGGTTCGAAGCGGGGACGCCGCCCATCGCGCAGGCGGTCGGACTTGGCGCTGCGCTCGATTACATGGAGAGCGTGGGACGGGCGGAGATCCGGGCGCATGAGGCGGATTTGACCGTCTATGCGCATGAACGTTTGTCCGCTATCAAGGGCCTCCATATTTATGGTCGCGCGCGTGACAAAGGTCCCATCGTAGCCTTCAACATGGACGCGGCGCATGCGCATGATATAGCAACGGTGATCGATCGCGCCGGCGTCGCGGTTCGCGCCGGAACACATTGCGCCATGCCATTGCTGGCTCATTTCGGCGCCACCTCAAGCTGTCGCGCGTCTTTTGCGCTTTACAACACTCGTAGCGAGATCGACCGGCTTGCCCAGGCGCTGGTCAAGGCGCAAGCTCTGTTTTCTTGAAGGAGGCCTTCGTGACAAAGACGGACAGCCTGGAGATGACCCCCGCTGCCACAAATGCGCCGCAGATCAATATGGCGCCCAGTTGCGATCCAGAGGGAATGGAGCGGCTTTCCGCTGATATCGTCAAGGCGCTGAAAACCGTTTACGATCCGGAAATTCCGGCGGACGTGTACGAACTGGGGTTGATCTACCGCGTCGACATAACGGACGACGGCTATGTGGACATCGACATGACGCTGACAGCGCCCGGCTGTCCGGTGGCGGGCGAAATGCCGGTCTGGGTGCAGAATGCGGTCAACGCCGTTCCCGGCGTCGTAGACACCAAGGTGCATATGGTCTTCAATCCGCCTTGGGATCAAAGCCGGATGTCGGACGAGGCGAGAATTTCGCTCGACATGTGGTGAGAAAGAGGAAGCTAGGTTATGGCCGCCTTGGCGCCAAGGCTGGGCGGTGTGCTGGAAACGGCGCTTTATGTGAAAGACCTTCCGCGCGCCGCTCGCTTCTATGAGGAGACCATGGGGCTGAAGCCGCTCCATCGCGACGACAGGCTTTGCGCGCTCGATTGTGGTCCGGGCAGTGTGTTGTTGCTGTTTTTGCGCGGTGACACGGACAAGACATTGCGGTTGCCAGGAGGAGAAATTCCTCCGCATGAAGGAAGTGGCCGCCTGCATTTTGCAATGGCGATTGCTCGGGACGATCTCGCGGCCTGGGAATTGCATCTAACGCAAAGTGGCGTGCTGATAGAAGGGCGCATGAACTGGCCGCGTGGTGGCGCGAGTCTTTATTTTCGCGATCCAGAGGGCAATTTGATGGAGCTGGCTACGCCGGGTTTGTGGTCCAATTACTAGGTTGGCGTATTCCTTCTGTATCTTGAAAAATGATGAAATGCGACGCGATGCGAACGCAATGGAGTTGGAAATGAGCCTAGCTTTGACATCAAACGTGCTGAGCCTGAGCGAGGCGGCTGCAGAGCGGGTGCGCGGTCTGCTTGTTACGGCTGCGACCCCCGCGACTGGACTGAGAGTCAGCGTCGAAAAAAGCGGTTGCGCGGGAATGGCCTACAAGATGGCCTTGGCCGAGCCTGAGCCCGGAGACGAGGTTGTCGAGAAGGACGGCGCGCGGGTCATTGTCGAACTCGAAGGCGGTCTTGTTCCTGCTGGGCTCACGCATGGATGTGAAGACCGAGAACTTCTCCTCGACTTTCGTCTTTGAAAATCCAAATCAGACCTCCGCATGTGGATGTGGCGAAAGCGTCGCTCTCAGTCCGGCCAATACGTTGCCGGTTTTTTAAGAGGAAACGGCAAAATTAGCGGCGCATTAACCCTAAAATTTCGTAACAACTATAAAAGCCGCATTTTTAAAATCTTTGTTTAACATCCGGCGCCCAAGCTACGGCACGCTCGTAGTGTTGGAGTAGCTTGATGTCGTTTGCCCGCCCGCGCATCGCGCGCCATTTTCTCAGCGCCTGTCTTGTCGCCGTCACCGGTCTCATATTTGCGATTACGGTCGGCGAGGCCCGCGAAAAGCTGCGGAAGCAGTCGGATGGCGTCATAGAAGAGATCCAGCGGCCCTCCCGCCATGGATATGAAGATGTCATCGTTGAGATGGCGCCGCTGCACCCGTGGCGCGGCGCGGCCGTGAAGCCCTCCGCGCCTGCCGCCGCGACGCTCGCGAAGCCAGCGCCTGCAAAGGATGCGGAGCCTGTAGAAGCCGCTGCGAAAGCCCCAGAGCCTGCATCCTCCGATGTTCAGCAAGTCCCCTCCACGCCTGCAGCCAAGGCGGTGGATGCGCTGAAAGAGGACCCGCAGAAAGAGGCCGCGAAAACTGTCGCAGGCGAATCCGTTAAAGATGCCGCGTCCAACACTGCCGTTTCGGGCGAGAAGAAGGCCGACGTCAAGAACGCATCCGGACAAGTCCCCGGGCAATCCGAGACGCAGCCTGGGACAGCCGCGGCGCCTGCCGTGAGTGCCGCTGCAAACAGCGCCGCGCCTGTTACGAACCCAACAGCAAACGCCGCAGCGCCGACGGCTCCAGCCTCTGCAGTTTCTGCAGCGGCTATCGAGGCAACGGTTCAACCCGCCGCTCCCCAACAGCCCGCCGCCGCCAACGCCGGAAACTCGGGTCCGGCTGGCGCTCCTGCTCCTTCGCCTGTTGCAATCGATCCTGCGCCTTTGGCAAGCGCGGCGTCGGCAATACAGCCCGACGCGACCCAATTGCAACCCGTCACGAACGCGGGAGCGCCCCCTCAGGCTATTGCGCCGCCGCAGGCGTCTCTCGCCATTGGCAAAGCCTCCGAAACGGACGCCAAACCGATCGTGCTTGGCGAACCTTTGGCGGACCCGTCGAAAGCCTCGAATCCCACGCCGATTTCGCCCGTAGTCGCACAAGCTCCGCAAGGTTCGGCAGCGTTAGCGCCTGCTCAGGCGCCCACCGCCGCTGTTGTTCCCCTCGCTCAAGAGCAAAATCCGGCGCCATTGGTCGCCAAAGGCGAGGCCCAGCCAAACGCGCCAAAGCCTCAGGCCGAAGCCGTTGCTCCGCAGACCATCGCGCCGGCCGTGGTTCAGAATGAAGAAGCGAAGGCCTATGACATTCTGCTTGCAAGAGGCATCAAGGGACCATCGGAGGTGCGCCTTTCCGAGCGCGCGACGATGTGGTTGCCGGCAGGTCGTGTGTTCCTCGAAGCGGAACAGGCGCGCAAGCTGCTCGGCGTGGAGCGGGGTTCCTGGGATGACGCTACGCAAGGCGTCGTGCTGCCGTCCGCTGGGGGACCGCAATGGATGGCCTATGTCGACCTGCTGGACGATGGTTACATCAAGGACGACGAGAGCAAGTCGCTCGACGCCAACCTTTTGCTGGCGACCTACAAGGCCGGAGTCGCCTCCCAGAATCCCGGGCGCATTCGGCTTGGTCTCACGCCTTTGGAAGTGACAGGCTGGCTGGAAGCCCCAACTTATGACGCGAAGCACCACTTGAGCTCTTGCATCGGAGCGACGGGTCAGGGATCGCAGAAACCTGAAGATCGCATCGTCAACTGCACTTCCTTCGCGCTAGGTCGTCAGGGCGCCATAAAGGTGATCGTCGCTGGCGACGAAGCGGCCTTTGCCCACTTCAAAGGGGAAGCCGCAACGCTCGCTAATACGATCGTCTATGACAAGGGCGAGACCTATGAGGACGCCGATCTTTCCATGGACAGAGTAGCTGGGTACGGTCTTGTTGGGCTGCTGACCGGCGCCGTGGCGTTGAAGAAACTTGCGGGCGCCGCCGTCGTGGCGAGCGTCGCGAAGAAAGCCGGCTTGTTGGCGATCGTCGTCGCGAAGGTCCTGAAGCTGTGGAAGCTGTTGCTTGGAGGCTTGGCGATCATCCTGTTGGGCGTGCGCTGGGTGTCGAGAAAGCGCAAGCCTGCGAAAGCGGAGGTCCGCGAGGAGAAGCCGGTCCAGCCCGTGAAGCCTGTTTCCGCGCCCATCTGGACACGCGCGATGGTGGCCTTGCGGGCCAAGTTCGCGAAAGCGGACCACAAAGCCGCCGCGCCGCAAGACGCCTCGGCCGGCGCCGCGCTGGAGCAGACCGCCGCTATAGCGGAGCAGTCGGAGAGCAAGGCGCTTGCCTCCAAGGGCTCTCTGTTCGCTACGCTTCGGGAAAAGGCGGCCTCCATCCGCATATTCCACAAGTCCGCCGAAAAAGCGCCAGATGACGGCGCTATGAAGGCCAGCTCGAATGACGTCGCTGGCGAGGCGCCTTACTCGACAGTGCAGGCGGCGGCGCAGTCGCCAGGGTCGGCGTTATCCAAACTGGCGTCGCTGATGCGCGGGCAGGCGCCTCAAGCCGCTCAGGCAAATGCGGAGTCCGCGAGTGAGTCTCCGGCTTCTGCGCTCGCCAAGCTAGCGGCCAGAATGCGCAAACAATCGCCGCAAGCTGTTGTCGCGGTGGACCTGTCGCGTGCGACAAACAGGAAGAGTCAAGTCATCGGGGCTTCCAGCGGATTTGAGGCGCCGACCGCCGTCTCCTCGGACTTGCGAGCTTCGAGCGATCTACCGAATCAGGCTTCGAAGTCCGTTGTCTCCCAACCTTCCGCCGCGAACGCAGTCTCGGTTCCGGTCGCAAGCATGGCCGCAGATTCGGCGGTGCTGTTTGACGACCCTCTCGGACTCGTTGAACCGGGAGACGAAGCTGCGGCGGCGTCGGCGATTTCGGCGCGCGAGGCTTTGCGCGAGGCTCAGGGGTGAACGCGGCGCGCTGCAGATGACGCTGTTGAGCGGGGCGGTCTAGGAGAAAGCAAGTGGGGCGGCGTAAATCCTTACGCCGCCCCATTAATTTTTTTGGACAGACGTTCTTCTGACACTCAATTTCAGCGAGCCTCCGCCGAATCAAAAAAACCGGCTCTCGGGCTCGATCCCCACCGGGGTCGGAACTGTTTACCGATAGGCACAGCTTCGAATTCGTAAGTGTATGGTTTTCATAATTCTTCTCCCGGCCTTCGCGCTGGCGCGCGAGGGGAGAATCGCCTATAGCAAGGGGACGATTAAACTGAAAATTCGGATTGGCGCCCCCATTGGTCGACAGTGACGCAACAAAAGACGATTCCGGCCCTTCAGGCTCGGATATTCGGCCGGTTTCCATCGCCGATGAAATGAAGCGGTCTTACCTCGATTACGCGATGAGCGTGATCGTGAGCCGCGCATTGCCGGACGTGCGCGACGGACTGAAGCCGGTTCATCGGCGCATTCTGTTTTCGATGAACGAAAACGGCCATACGCCCGACAAGCCTTATGTAAAATCGGCGCGCATCGTCGGCGACGTGATGGGTAAATATCACCCCCACGGCGACGCCGCGATCTATGACGCGCTGGTGCGCATGGCGCAGCCGTTTTCGATGCGGCTGCAATTGATCGACGGGCAAGGCAACTTTGGCTCGGTCGACAACGACCCGCCCGCCGCGATGCGTTACACCGAGTCGCGTCTCGCCAAACCCGCATTGGCGCTGCTTGAAGACCTCGATGAAGGCACGGTCGACTTTCAGCCCAATTACGACGGCAAGGAACATGAGCCGACCGTCCTGCCTGCGCGATTTCCCAATCTTCTGGTCAATGGCGCCGGCGGCATCGCGGTGGGCATGGCCACCAATATTCCACCGCACAATCTCGGCGAGGTGATTGACGCCGCCATCGCCATCATCGACCGGCCCGATATGAGCGTCGCCGAACTGATGGAGATCGTGCCGGGTCCAGACTTCCCGACCGCCGCGACGATTTTGGGACGCGGCGGCATTCGTAACGCCTACAGCACCGGGCGCGGCTCCATCATCATGCGCGCGACTGCACGCATCGAGACACTGCGCAAGGATCGCGAAGCCATAATCATCACCGAGATCCCTTATCAGGTGAACAAGGCGGCGCTGGTTGAACGCATCGCCGATCTTGTGCGTGAAAAGAAGATCGAAGGCATCTCGGATCTGCGCGACGAATCCGACCGCGACGGAATGCGCATCGTCATCGAGCTGAAACGCGACGCGGTGGCCGACGTGGTGCTGAATCAGCTCTGGCGCCACACGGCGCTGCAGTCGAGCTTCCCCGTAAATATGATCGCGCTGAACGGGCGGCGGCCTGAAATGCTGACGCTTCGGGACGTCCTGCGCGCCTTTGTCGACTTCCGCGAAACAGTGGTGACGAGACGCACGAAATTCCGTCTCGCCAAAGCGCGCGACAGCGCCCATTTGCAGGTTGGTCTCGCCATCGCCGTGGCCAATATCGACGAGGTGATCCGGCTGATCCGCACCTCTCCAGACGCCTCCGCCGCGCGCGAGGCCCTCATGGAGCGCGTTTGGCCGGCCAAGGACATGGCGCCGCTCGTCGCGCTTATCGCCGATCCGCGCCACGCGCTGGACGAAGATGGCAACTGCCGCCTCTCGGAAGCGCAAGCGCGCGCTATCCTCGATTTGCGCCTGCAGCGCCTCACGGCTCTGGGCCGCGACGAAATCTCCGCTGCGCTTGAAAAGCTGGCGGCGGAGATCGCCGAATATCTCGAAATCCTTGGTTCGCGGGCGAGACTGTTCGGCATTATCAAGGACGAAATGCTGGCGGTCAAAGAGGCTTACGCCACGCCACGCCGCACGCAGATTCTCGATGCCGACAGCGATGTCGAAGACGAGGACCTCATCGCTCGCGAGGATATGGTCGTCACCGTCTCGCACGCCGGCTACATCAAGCGCGTGCCGCTCTCGACCTATCGCGCCCAGCGGCGCGGCGGCAAGGGCCGCTCCGGAATGCAGACGAAGGAGGAGGATTTCGTCCACCGCCTCTTCGTCGCCAATACGCATACGCCGGTGCTGTTTTTCTCCTCGCTCGGTCGCGCCTATAAGGAGAAGGTCTGGCGCCTGCCGCTCTCGGCGCCGCAGTCGCGCGGCAAGGCGCTGGTGAACATGCTGCCGCTGGAGCAGGGCGAACGCATCACCACCATCATGCCTCTGCCCGAGGATGAGTCGAGCTGGGCGACGCTTGACGTAATTTTCGCGACCACGCGCGGCTCGGTGCGTCGTAACAAGCTGTCCGATTTTTCCGATGTGCGCCGGAACGGCATCATCGCCATGAAGCTGGACGAGAGAGAGGCCATCGTTGATGTGGCGACGGCGAGCGAGGCCGAGGACGTGCTGCTGACCACGAAGGACGGCCAGTGCATCCGCTTCGCCGTACCGGAAGTGCGTGTGTTCCAGGGTCGCACGTCGATGGGCGTGCGTGGCGTCAATCTCGCCGAGGGCGACCGGGTGATTTCCTTGTCGATCCTCAACCATTTTGAGGCCGGCGGCGACGAGCGCGCGGCCTATCTCAAGCGCTCCGTGGCTCTGCGCCGAGCGCAGGGGGCCGAGATCGTAGAGGAGCCGGCGGTCGAGGCGGAGGAGGGCGCAACCGTCGATCTCTCCGACGAGCGTTTCGAGGCGATGCGCGCCGCCGAGCAGATCATTCTGACAGTTTCCGAAAACGGCTACGGCAAGCGCACGTCGTCATTTGAATATCGCATCACCGGACGCGGCGGCAAAGGCATCGTCGCCATGGCTGTGAACCAGCGCAACGGCGCGCTGATCGCCTCCTTCCCGGTGGAGCATGGCGACGAAATAATGCTGGTGACCAACGGCGGCCAGTTGATCCGCTGCCCTGTCGACGGCATCCGCATCGCCGGACGCGGCACGCAGGGCGTGATCGTATTCAACACCGCCGATGGCGAACGGGTTGTTTCAGTCGAGCATATCGGGGATGTGGGCGCGGAAGAGGAGAGCGCGGAGGAGGTGGAGGGGTGACGGCGCCTCACATCATCCCGCCGCATCCTTGCTCGGCCTCGACGGAGCGCGCGCCCTCCAGCGCGGTTGAAAAGCCTTCGCATTGACAACGAACTTCGGCTAGTTTTCCGAAATGGCCATTCCTGATTATCAGTCTTTGATGCTTCCAGTTCTTTCGGCATGTTTGAATGGCGAAAGGCGCGTGGGGGAGGTTGTCGAGCATCTCGCGGAGGAACTGGGCCTGACGCCGAATGAAAGGGCGCAACTCCTGCCCTCCGGCGCTCAAACCGTTTTCGCCAATCGGGTGCATTGGGCGAAGACTTATCTCGGAAAAGCCGGATTAATCGAAGGCACGCGGCGCGGCTATTTCAAAGTCACGCCGCGTGGGCGGCAAGTCATGGCGGCGAAGCCGGCTCGTATCGACAACAGTTTTCTCAGTCAGTTCGACGAGTTTAAAAAATTTAGTAGGCCATCACCCCAAGAGACGGGGAACGAGCAGCATGCGGCTGCGCCTCAATTAGAAACCCAGACACAGACGCCCGACGAAACAATGCGAGCGGCGCATCGTCAAATAGAGGCTTCTCTTGCTGAGGAGTTGCTCGATCGAATTCGCCGCGCTCCGCCTGATTTTTTTGAACGCCTAATCGTTAATCTGCTTTTGAGCATGGGCTTCGGTGGTTCCGTGGCCGACGCTGGCCGCGCGCTTGGCCGTAGTGGCGACGATGGAGTTGATGGCGTCGTTGACCAAGAACTCGCTGGGACTTGATCGTATTTACATTCAGGCCAAACGCTATGCCCTCGGCAACAACATCGGCTCCGGCGCGATACGCGATTTCTTTGGAAGCCTTGACCGCCACAAGGCGACAAAGGGGCTTTTCGTGACGACTTCCAGCTTTTCTCCTTCCGCGATCGAAACGGCCCAATTCCTCAGCAAGCGCATCGTGTTGATCGATGGCGAGCATCTGAGCAAACTCATGATCCGGCATAATGTCGGATGCAGGGTCGAGGACACGCTTCAAATCAAGAAAGTTGATGAAGATTTTTTCGAGTAGTTGCGCTCGCGCGACGATGTTCTCTCCCGGCGAACCGCGACACGCAACCTCGTAAACCTCACCCCGCCGCGCCCTTCCTCGACCTCCCGCTCTTCGCGCCATTGGCTCTCGCGGCGGCGGCCTTGGCCGGGGAGGCGCTGCTTCCGGCGCGCCTTATCCCGGTTTCCGTCGCGACGCATGGCGAATATGGAGGATCAAGATTTCGTCGCGCTCGACGGTCCAATAAACGATGTAAGGATATGGGTTTACCGGTCGTTGTCTTGCGTCTTTCCAGCCAGAGACCTGGCCGCTGGCGGGAAGAGCGCCGATTGTCTCGATTGCTCGTTTCAAAGCGCGTTTTACGCTCACGGCTCCCGCCGGGCTGCGCGCATCGATATAGGTAAAAATACGCTCGATATCTTCCCGCGCCCGCCGCGTGTATCGCAGCCTCACAGGCCATGGCGCCGCCAAAGCGCGGCGATCTCTTCGTCCGATGCGAAGTCTCCGCGCCGCGCCTGCTCCAATCCTTCGTCGATAGCGGCGCGGGCCTCGGCGTCGAGCGGGATGGTATCGTCT
The DNA here is from genome assembly GCA_963697595.1 of uncultured Alphaproteobacteria bacterium. GTDB lineage: Bacteria > Pseudomonadota > Alphaproteobacteria > Rhizobiales > Beijerinckiaceae > Methylocystis. Next base: position 836,731 of record CAVOON010000003.1, read on the forward strand.
CCCGAGTCAAGAGCTTGCAGCAGCAGCAGGGCGATGGCGTCCTGGTCGGCTTCAGGCAGCGCCCGAGTCTTTTCGATCGCTTTATCGAGCAGTTTGGTCATGTGACGATCTTTCCCTGTCAGCGAGTTAAAATAAGCGCGTTTCGGCCAATCGCAAAATCCCCTATACCTCCCCCATGACCCACCCCGCGCCGCGCACCGCCATCTACACGGGCACCTTCGACCCGCTCACCAACGGGCATCTGGACGTGATCCGCCAGGGCGCCGGGCTGTTCGACCGGCTTGTGATCGCCATTGGCGTCCACCCCGGCAAGGCGCCCATGCTTTCCTTCGAGGAACGCGCCGAAATTATTCGCACGGCCTGCTCCGGGCTGAACGCGCCTTGCGCCTTCGATGTCGTGAGTTTCTCGGGGCTTGCGGTCGAGGCGGCGCGGGAGCTGGGGGCGGTCGCGATCCTGCGCGGTTTGCGCGATGGCGCCGATTTCGACTATGAAATGCAGATGGCGGGGATGAACGCGACCATGGCGCCGCAGATAAGAACGGTTTTTATTCCCGCTTCCGGCGGGGTGCGCCACATCAGCGCGACCCTCGTGCGCCAGATCGCTTCCCTCGGGGGCGACATTTCCGACTTCGCGCCGGCTCATTCCGTCGACGCGCTGAGGCGAGCGTTAGAACGTCGCCAGTAACAAGAACTAAGGGAGGCTCTATGACCATCGACCGCCGCAGTCTCATCGCCGGCGCTTCCGCAGCCGCCGCGCTTACGGCTGCCCCCATCGCCAAAGCCGAAGACAAGCTCCTCAATCTCGACACCGTTTATGGCCGCACGGTCATCAAAATGCGCCCCGATCTCGCGCCAAAGCATTGCGCTCAGATCGAAACGCTGGCCAAGCGCCATTTTTACGACGGCGTGAAGTTTCATCGGGTGATAGACGGCTTCATGGCCCAGACCGGCGATCCAACCGGGACCGGCACCGGCAAGTCCGACTTGCCGAATATCCCGGGCGAATTCTCGAAGGAGAAGTTTTTGCGCGGCACCTGCGGCATGGCGCGCGGACCGGACAATGACTCGGCCAACTGCCAGTTCTTCATCTGCTTTGCGCCGGCGCGCTATCTCGAGGAGCAATACACCGTTTGGGGCGAGGTCGTCTCGGGCATGGAGTTCATTGACAAGGTTCATCGCGGCGAGCCGCCGAAGGACCCGGACAAGGTCGTCAAGCTGCGCATCGCGGGCGACGAGAGCTGAGGTTGCGTCGTTTTCCACGGCTCTCATCCCGCCCCCTGCTAACGCAAGGGCTTCTTCTCCCAAAAGTGGGAGAAGCAGCGGGTAAGAGAGATTCGACCGTCACACAACGCGAGCGCAACCCCTTCTCCGCTGGTGGGGCGCTCGCCCACGCACACATGGAGACACCATGACCGAAGCAGGCAACAAGCTTACGCTTGAGACCACCAAAGGCAATGTCGAAATCACGCTGCGTCCTGACCTCGCGCCAGACCATGTTGCACGCATCAAGCAGCTCGTTTCCGAGGGTTTCTACGACGGGATCGTGTTTCACCGCGTGATCGAAGGATTCATGGCGCAGACCGGCTGTCCGCATGGGACGGGCACGGGCGGCTCGAAATATCCAAACCTTGAGCAGGAGTTCAATGACGCGCCGCATGTGCGTGGAACCTGTTCGATGGCCCGGGCATCTCATCCCGACACCGCCAATTCGCAGTTTTTTATCTGCTTCACCGACGCACGGTTCCTCGACAAGCAATATACGGTCTGGGGTCAGGTGACCGCAGGCATGGAAAATGTCGACAAGATCAAACGCGGCGAGCCGGTGAAAGACCCGGACAAGATCGTGAAGGCCTCGCTGAGCTGAGCGCGTTATAGAACAACGCCTGATCCCAAGATCACGGCAGGGTATGTCCCGGCCGTGACGCAGGCGAGGGCCGGGCGCCGCATTCAAGGGTTCATATGCGCGTCGACCTTTTCGACTTCGAGCTTCCGCAGAACGTCATCGCACTGCGCCCGGCGGTCCCGCGTGACGCGGCGCGCATGCTGGTGGTTCCCGCCAGCGGGGTGGCGCTGGAAGACCGTGTCGTGCGCGATCTTCCCGGCCTGCTGCGTCCCGGCGACGCGCTCGTCGTCAATGATACTCGCGTGATTCATGCAAGACTTTCCGGCTATCGGCAGCGTGGGGATACCCGCGCGCATGTCGAAGCGACATTGATCGAGCGGCTCTCTCATAGTCGCTGGCGCGCGCTGGCGCGACCTGCCAAAAAGCTTGCGCTTGGGGAACGCGTGCGCTTTGGCGCGAAGCGAGGAGGCGAGTCAGGTTTTCTCGACGCGGCCATCGAAGCCAAAGGCGACAGCGGCGAGGTGACGCTGGCCTTCGATTTATCGGGCGCCATTCTCGATGAGGCCATTCAAGCGCTGGGCGCAATGCCGTTGCCTCCCTACATCGCAGGCAAGCGAACCGCCGACGATCGGGACGAGACCGACTATCAAACTCTGTTCGCGCGTGAGGCGGGCGCTGTGGCGGCGCCGACGGCGGGACTACACTTCACCGCGGAGTTGCTTGCCGCAATTGAAGCCGTGGGCGTCAGTATTCACCGTGTGACGCTGCACGTCGGCGCGGGCACATTCCTGCCGGTGAAGGTCGAAGACACCGCAGATCATCAGATGCACTATGAGCACGCCACGCTGAGCGCAGAAGCAGCCGCTGCGCTCAATGAAGTTCACGCGAAGGGCGGCCGCGTCGTCGCGGTTGGCACGACGGCGCTGCGATGTCTGGAGAGCGCTGCGCGGGAAGATGGCGCGCTGGAAGCCTATAGCGCCCGCACCAATATTTTCATCACGCCGGGCTATGGCTTTCGCGCGGTCGACATTCTCTTGACCAATTTTCATTTGCCGCGCTCAACCTTGTTCATGCTGGTCTGCGCCTTCTGCGGCGTGGACCGCATGAAAGCCGCTTACGATCACGCGATCAAAAATGGTTATCGCTTTTATTCCTATGGCGACGCCTCATTGCTGTTTCGCGCATGAGTGGGCATCGAGACATTCGTCTGCTGGCGCTGTGGCGCGACGATCCGACCGAAGCGCCGCTGACGGTTGATCTGCGCATAGAAAGCGCCGGCGCAATTGTTTCAGTTTGGGATGTGTTCGGCTCATTTGGCCTCGACGGCGATAACTGCCGCCCCTTTATATTGCGGCGCGATGGAGCGATAGATTTCGGCGCGGCCTCAAAAGCAAAGTGGAAAACTAATTTACGTGAAGTCGTCATCGTGATTGGCGCCGGCTTCAAGGTGCAGTGGAACGAGTTTGACAGCGGGGACTACAAAGTCGTGAAAATCGCCGTGCTTGGCGCCAAGGATGGGCGTAAATGACTCCAGCTTTCGCTTTCATGATCGGGGCGACCGACGGGGCCGCGCGCAGGGGCGAGATCAATACGCCGCGCGGCGTCATCCGCACGCCCGCTTTCATGCCGGTCGGGACAGCGGCGACAGTGAAAGCGATGTTCGTTGAAGATGTGCGCGCGGCGGGCGCCGATATTCTGCTCGGCAATGTTTATCATCTGATGTTGCGCCCTGGCGCCGAGCGCATCGCGCGGCTTGGCGGCCTGCACCACTTCATGCGATGGCCCTTTCCGATCCTGACGGATTCCGGCGGTTTCCAGGTCATGTCGCTGGCCAAGCTGCGTAAGCTCGATGAGAACGGCGTCACCTTTCAGTCGCACATCGACGGCTCCAGGCATGTGCTCACTCCCGAGCGCTCGATGGAGATTCAGGGGCTTCTCGGCTCAGACATTCAGATGCAATTCGATGAATGCGTGCGTCTGCCGTGTAGCGACGCCGAAGCCGAGCGCGCTATGCGCTTGTCATTGCGTTGGGCCGAAACGTTCCCGCAAAGCCTTTGGCGCCGAGCTGGGCCGGGCGGTGTTTGGCATAGTGCAGGGTGGCGCGGTAAAGTCGCTGCGCATAGAGAGCGCGCGTGCGCTCAGCGACATGGATTTTCATGGCGTCGCGATCGGCGGTCTGGCTGTGGGCGAGCCTCAGGATGTGATGCTCGATATGCTGGAAACGGTGATGCCGCACATTCCCGCGCAAAAGCCGCACTATTTGATGGGCGTTGGAACGCCGGATGATATTGTGGAGGCGGTCGCGCGGGGCGTCGACATGTTCGATTGCGTGATGCCGACGCGCGCGGGCCGCCATGGCCTCGCCTATACGCGCTTTGGCAAAGTCAATTTGATGAACGCGCGTCACGCCGGGGACCCGTCGCCGCTGGACCCGGAGTCTTCCTGTGCGGCGGCGCGAGACTATTCGCGCGCCTATCTCCATCATCTGTTCAAGGCCGGGGAAATTCTCGGCATGATGCTGCTCACGCAAATCAATGTCGCCTATTATCAGGAGCTGATGGCGGGACTGCGCAAGGCGATCGACGAGCGTCGTTTGGCGGAGTTCATTGGCGAGACAAAGGGTGCGTGGGCGCAGGGCTTGGACCGGTGACGCCGCGAGAGCCCCCATCCGAACCTTGGCTGACGCCAAGGTTCAGCTTCTCCCGTTCCACGGGAGAAGGGAGGGGCGCCCATCCTGTTTCCACTTGTCGGAGAACGCTGCTCCGCGAGACGAAGCGGGATAAGGACTTTCCCCGCTTCATCATCCCGCGCCTTCCATGAAAAACTTCGCCGTTGCATCAAACGACGCCTTCGCCGACGCTCTTCGCATTTTCGATGAATTTGGCGCGAAAACCATCGAGTTTGAGCAGGACGGCATCTCCTATTTCGTCAATGAGTTCTGGACCTCGGGCCAGCGCCGCGCGCATGCGCTGCATGAGATCAGCTATCGCGCCTGTTTCAAACCGCAGCTCCCGGAGTTTTTTATCTCGCGCCTCACCAGGCCCGGCGAAAGCGTCTACGATCCCTTCATGGGTCGCGGCACCACGCCGATACAGGCGGCCTTGCAAGGCAGAAGGCCGATCGGCAACGACATAAATCCATTGTCGGCGCTGTTGACCAGACCCCGCCTCGCGCCTCCTTCGCTGGAAGCAATAGAAGCGCGGCTTAAACAGCTCGACTGGACCAATGGCGCACTTGAACGCGAGGACTTGCTCGCCTTCTATCATCCCCACACGCTATTGCAGATTTGCAGTCTGCGGCGCTGGCTGCTCGCGTGCGCGCCGCTCCACAAAGATGTCGATTTGGTGGACGACTGGATCAGAATGGTGGCGATCAATCGCCTCACCGGTCATTCGCCGGGCTTCTTTTCTGTCTATACGATGCCGCCCAATCAAGCGGTTTCCGTGGAAGCGCAGCTGAAGATCAATGCAAAACGAAACCAGACGCCGCCGCCCCGAGACGTTGCGGCTCTGATCAATAAAAAATCGCGAGCGCTGCTGTCTGAAGGACCGCCGCCGCCGCATCCTCCGGCGTTGCTCTCCAGCGGCGACGCGGCTCACACCCCTAGCATTGCGAATGGGTCGGTTCGCTTGATCGTCACATCGCCGCCATTCCTGGACATCGTGCAATACGCCGCCGACAACTGGCTGCGCAATTGGTTCGCGGGAATTGATCCCGAAGGCGTGAATATCTCGATACACCGCAGCGAAGCCGCCTGGTCGCAGATGGTGCGCGACTGCTTTGAAGAGTTTGCGCGCGTTGTAGCGCCTGGAGGGCATGTCGCTTTCGAGGTGGGCGAGGTGCGCGGCGGCAAGATAGCCTTGGAGCGCCTTGTCTGGAGGGCGGTTGAGGGATTGCCATTCGAAAAGCCGCTCGTCGTCGTGAACGCTCAGCAGTTCACCAAGACAAGCCACTGTTGGGGCGTCCACAACAACGCGAAAGGGACCAACTCCAACCGGATATTGGTGTTTCGCCGGAAGTAGCGTCCTGCGGACGCGAGGCGCCTTGCGCGAGGGCCGGTTGCTCTTCGCCAGGGCTCCGTCGTAGAATTTAACCGTCAGCGCGTTCGATTTGCTGCTCTTACCCGAGGCTGCCCGATGCCAGACCCTTATGATCTGATTATCATCGGCTCGGGGCCGGGCGGCTATGTCGCCGCGATCAGAGCCGCGCAGCTTGGTCTCAAGACCGCCGTGGTCGAGCGCGAGCATCTGGGCGGCATCTGCCTCAACTGGGGGTGTATTCCCACCAAAGCGCTACTGCGCTCGGCAGATGTCTATCGTCTCGCGCAGCATGCGAGCGAATATGGACTTGTTGCGCCGGATCTCTCATTCGACATGGTGAAAATCGTCGCCCGCTCGCGCGAGGTCTCCGGCAAGCTCAACGCCGGCGTCGGTTTTCTGATGAAAAAAAACAAGATCGACGTGATTTTCGGCGAAGCGCGTCTCGCGCGCGCTGGCGAAATCGTCGTGGAGGCGACAAAAAAGCCGGCCGTCACGCCGCAGTCTCCCATTCCGAAAGGCGCCATGGGACCGGGCGCCTATGAGGCCAAGAACATCATCATCGCGACCGGCGCGCGCCCACGCGCATTGCCGGGCATGGAGCCCGATGGGCGGCTGATCTGGACTTATTTCGAGGCGCTGAAACCGGATAGGACGCCAAAGTCGCTGCTTGTGGTGGGGGCAGGGGCGATTGGCGTCGAGTTCGCGTCGTTCTATCGCACCTTTGGCGTCGAGGTGACCTTGGTTGAGGCCCTGCCGCAGATACTCCCAGTCGAGGACGCGGAAGTCGCCACGCTGGCGCGCAAAAGTTTCGAGAAACAAGGCATCGTTATTTACGCCGCGACAAAGGTCTCGGCGGTCGAGAAGCGCGCCGACAGCGTCGTCGCGACGCTGACCGGCGCGGACGGCGCCTCCCGCCAGATCGAGGCGGAGCGACTGCTTTCAGCTGCGGGGGTCGTCGCCAATACCGAAGGGCTCGGGCTTGAGACGCTGGGCGTCAAGATCGAGCGCGGGGTGATCGCCACGGATGGACTGGGGCGCACCAATGTCGCTGGCGTCCATGCCATCGGCGACGTCGCTGGCGGGCCGATGCTGGCGCACAAGGCCGAGCATGAGGTCGTCATCTGCGTCGAGGCTATCGCCGGCAAGAAGCCGCATCCGCTGGACAAGTCCCGCGTCCCCGGCTGCACCTATTCTCACCCGCAAATCGCCTCGGTCGGTTTCACCGAGCTGCGCGCGAAGGAAGCCGGTTTCGAGATCAAGATCGGGCGCTTTCCGCTGCGCGCCAACGGCAAGGCCATCGCGCTCGGCGAGCCCGAAGGGCTGGTGAAAACCATATTCGACGCCAAAACAGGACGCCTGCTCGGCGCGCATCTCATCGGCGCCGAAGCGACGGAACTGATACAAGGTTTCGTCATCGCAATGAATTTGGAGACGACGGAGGAGGAGCTGATGCACAGCGTCTTCCCGCATCCCACGCTGTCGGAGGCGATGGGCGAGAGCGTGCTGGACGCGTTTGGAAGGGCGATCCATATTTGACGGCGGGCGAAACCCACCTCGCAAACTTCCACCTTCCGCGCTAAGGCGCGCGGCGATCTCGACGACGCTGTAGAGATCGCGGCCATAGGACTCGCGACGATCGCGGCGCGGTCGGCCTATTATGCCGCCGAGGCCTATATCGTCGAACGTAGCGGCAAAATCGCGAAGACGCACTCGGGCGTTCGGTCCGACTTTGCGCGCCTTGCAAAACAGACGCCGGGCGTCGACTAGGCGCTGCCGATCTTTCTGGCGAAAGGATACAAATACAAGGAACTGAGCGATTATGGCGTCGGCCGCGCGGCGACCGTGAGCATGGCCGAAGCCCACGACGCGATCAAGAGCGCCGGGCTGTTCATTGATTGCGTAGCGACGCAAAACTCCAACTCGAACTGAATCGGGTTTCCAAGGCTCGCTCACCCAGCCTTTCTTGCCGCCGCGTCCGCCTCCAGCCCGCGTTGCGAGGAGGGCTCCGCCGGGGCGCCGACCCATTGCGAATCCGGCGGGATGCTCTCGCCCTTCATCACCACAGTGAGCGGACCGAGCCGCGCGAAATTGCCGATATGCGTGTCATAAAGCACGGTCGAGCCGGCGCCGACGCAGACGCCATTGCCCAGATGCACGCGGCCGACCTTCATCACGCGATCTTCGTAGAGATGCGTCTGCAGCGCCGCGACGGCGTTGAGCGCACAATAATCGCCGACATGCACGCAGTCGAATTCGGTGATGTCGGTCATGTCCATGAACACGCCCTTGCCGAATTTGGCCCCGAACAGCAGTAGCGTCCACGGCAGGAAAGGGGTGCCGCGCAGATGCTCCAGCAGCACCTTGCCGGCTAGGCCCCAATAGAGCACGGCGCAGGCTTCGGTCCGCATGGCCCAAAAGGACCACATCGGCTTCACCTGCGGCTCGTAGCGCCCCATCGTGACCCATTTGACGACGACGACCGAAAGCGTCATCGCCACCGAGATCAGCACCGAGTCGAGGATGAACAGTTCCACAACGGTGAGATATTCGCCATCGACGAGGGACTGGCCGAAACTCTCGACCGCCCATGTGCCGAAGGTCATGAACAGCATGGTCGGCAGCGAGACGTTCACCGCCTCGTAAGCCGCGCGCATAAACTTCTTCCAGGCTGGCGGCTCATAGGTCCAGGCGGAGCCGCCGGCGTCGAATTTCTGGCGCACGGGCAGCCTTAAGGGCGGCGAACCGAACCAGGTATCGCCTTCCGAAAGCGCACTGTTGGCGGGCGGTTTCGACTTGATGCCGATCAACGCCCCCGTGGGAATTTCGGAGCCCGGCGGCACCACGGCGTCATTGCCGACAAATACGCGGTCCCCGGTTTTCACAGCCTTGAGATACATCCAGCCGCGTCGCACATCTTCGTCGCCGAGCACGACTTCGTCGGCGATAAAGCATTTTTCGCCAATTTCCACGATGTCGTAGCGGCCGGAAAGATTGGTCGAGATTTCCGAGTCCTTACCGATGCGCGCGCCCATCAGGCGATACCAGCTGCGCATATAGAGCGTGGCGAACAGCGAGGACAACGTCTCCAGCGTGACTTCCGTCGCGAGCGAAACCGCCCATTTGCGCAAATAGAACCACGACCAGACGGAATATGTCCCGGCGCGAACGCGCGTCGGCATGACGATCCAGCGAAAGGCGATGATGAAGGCGACGGTCACCAGCACCAGCACGAAGGCCGTCGGCCAGGCGAACAGCGGGATCGCGGCGAGGTAATAAAGATGGTTCGATTCCGCGATCCCCATCCATGCGTCGAGTTTGTCGAAGAGATAGAAGGCGGGAAAGATCGGCAGCAGGCCAAGCGGCGGAATGGCCAGCACCAGCAGCGTGAATAAGAATGTCATCACGGGACGTTGAATTGCGCCGACCGTGGCGGGTGGGTCCAACTCGGCCTCGTCAACCATGCCGGTCTTGCGTGCGGGCGAGCCGTTCCAGATTTCATACGCGCCGATCCGCGCACCGGAGGGAGCCGAAGTCAAATCCTCCAGCGCGGCGCCTTCGCCGATCGCCACATTGTCTTCGATAACGCAGGATGTGCCGATATAGGCGTCGGCGCCGATTTCGATCGTCCCGATGATCAACTCGTTGCCCTCGACGCGGGCATTCGAGAGCTTCAGCTTGGAGCCCAGAGAGGCGCCCGCGCCGATCGAAACGAGATCAATAGCGCCAGCGTCGAACTCGCTGATCAGCGCATCGTGACCGACCTTCGCGCCGAGCGCCAGGAGATAGAGGTTCATCAGCGGCGAAACCTGGAACCACTTGGCGTGGGTGAGGCCAATCAACCGCTGCGCCAGCCACCAGCGATAGTAATATATGCCCCAAAGCGGATAGCGGCCGGGCTTGGTGCGGCCGATGACCAGCCATTTGCCAAGGATCGACACCGCGACCGTGGCGAGATTCACGCAAAGATAGACGCCGAGAAGCGCCACCGATTCCTCAAGCAGCGTGGCGTCGGCGGTAGTGATCAGTTGATAGGAGATAAACACGCCGAGCCACTGCGCCGTGACAATGGAGAGTATGAACGGCAGGGCGATCGCCTGCGCCAGTCCGCAAAGAAAACGACGCAGCAAGGGTGGCGGCGCGAAGGAGAGATCCTGCGGCGCAAGATCGAACTCCGCTTTGCCGGAAAGATGCGCCGCCAGCGCGCGCAGTGTGCGGTGGGTATAGAGGTCCTGCAGCGTCACCGAGGCGAGGTTCGGCGTCTCGCGCACCGCACCGACGAAGCGCGCCGCGAGCAGTGAATGACCACCAAGATCGGTGAAGAAATCAGCGTCAAAAGGAATAGCGCCGGGCGGAAGCACGCGCTTGGCGGCCTCGAGAAGCTTCGCCTCCGTCTCGTCGCGGGGAATCTCCTGCTCCTCATCAACGCCTGCGGGAGCGGTGAGTTCAATGCGCTTTAGCGCCTTACGGTCGACTTTGCCTGATGGAAGCTTTGGAAGCGTTTCGACAAATTCATAGCGCGAAGGAACCATGTAAGGGGGCAGCGTCTCGCGCAGTTTGGCGCGAAGCTCCAGGGATTCGGGCTTTTCGCCACCATCCATCGTCAAAAAGGCGACGAGTTCATCGAGGCCGTTTTCATTACGGAGCACGACCGCAGCATGGCGGATGGCGGGGTGGTGCGACAGCGCCGCCTCGATCTCGCCGAGTTCGACGCGAAAGCCGCGGATTTTGATTTGATCGTCGATGCGCCCGCGGAAAGCCAGATTTCCCTCGCGATCGAGGAGTACCGCGTCGCCGGAGCGATAAAGCACGGGATCGACGCCACCCTTGAAAAAAGGATTGGAAAGGAATTTTTCCGCTGTCAGTTCGTCGCGTTTCAGGTAGCCGCGCGCAATTCCCGGGCCGCCGATCAGCAATTCGCCTTCGACGCCAGGACCAACCAGTTCAAGAGCGTCATTGACGATGTAGCAGGTGTAATTGGGGATCGGTTTGCCGATTGTGACCGGTTCTTTCGGCCAGACTTCGGAGACGGTAGCGACGACGGTCGCCTCCGTTGGGCCGTAGCTGTTATAGATCGTGCGGCCGATGCGGGTCCAACGTTCGGCTATGGCGGGCGGGCAGGCTTCGCCGCCGAGAATGATCGTGCGCAGCGTCTTCACGTCGCGGGGCAGCACTGCGAGCAGCGTCGGCACCGTGTCGAGCACGGTAACGTTTGCTTCCTCCAGAATATCGGGCAATTGCTCGGTTTCGCCGAGGACCTCCGGCGTCGCCACGAACAGGGTCGCCCCGACGAGATAAGGAATCCAGATCTCTTCCATCGAGAGATCGAAGGCGACAGACGCGCCCTGGAACACCACATCGGAAGATGTGACGGCGTAAATCTCGTTGGCCGAACGCAGGTAATGGCAGATATTGCGTCCGGTGATGACGATGCCTTTGGGAACGCCGGTCGAACCCGACGTGTAGATCATGTAGGCGGGATGGTCCGGGGTCGCGCCGCGCGCGCGCGCATCGGGCAGCGGGGCGCCGGGAAGCAGCGCAATCTCGCTGTCGATCAGCACCGGCGCCGGCACGGCGCCCGCAGCCTTGTGGGCGAAAGCGCGGGAGGTCAGCAGGCCTTTGGCTTCCGCGTCCGCTAGACAGACTGCGATGCGCTCCACTGGCGCATCAGCGTCGAACGGCAGCCACGCGGCCCCGGTCTTGGCGATGGCGATTTGCGCGATCAGAAGCTCCGGCCCGCGGGCCATCCAGAGCCCCACGACGTCGCCGGGACCGATATGCTGCTCCACAAGCCCATGCGCTATAGCCGCCGCTTGCAGGTCCACTTCCCGATAGGTGAAGCGGCGCTCCAGCGTCGTCATGGCGATGGCGCCCGGAGAGGCGGCGACCGAGGCCGCGAAAATCTCGCATAGCAATTCGTCACGCAACAGCCCCGGCATGGCCTTGCCGTGCAGAATCGCGACTGCTTGTGCGGGCGACGAGAAATCGCCGCTGCCGTTGGGCGCGCGCGCTGTGGCTGGATCTTGCGTCAAAGTGGGGAACAAGTCGTTCATATTATAGATAAATCCGCTGGATAGGGCTGCTCGGTGAAGGCATCCCGGCTTTGGCCCGTTTCTCTAGCATAAAGAGGCGCTACCCTCCTATGCCGCGCTGCGGCTGAACAAAGCATGAAGACCCGCGCTAAATGAGGCGGATCACCAGCTTGGGAAAAAGTGGAGATAGCTCCGAAACTCTACGCTGTGTTGCGCATGTTGAATCGGACTCCCCGCTAGTGACGCAAACACATGCAGATTTCTATTTCATGGTAGTGTCGGCGGCCGTTAGAAGGCGCAACTGCGAGACGGCATAGGACACGAGCGCCGGTCGAGCCCGCAACGGGCCGATTTCGACGGCGGCCATGTTCGTCATGACTTTGGCGAGGTTCTCGCTGGGCTGACCCGCTTCATCAAAGAGATGAAGGTCCTGATCAGGGTTCGTAGCAACGCCTTCGGCGATATGCGAGGCATAATTATTGATGCGGATAAGGTCCCCAGCGCAATCCGCGAGCGGGACTGGCGGTGAAGGCGCAATAGCTCCGCTCGCGCCGCCGATCGACGCCTTGTGAGGCGTTTCGCCCATTCCTTGCGCGATGGCGGGAGCGGGCTCCAGATCCAGTTTGCTTGGGCGTGCGGGCCAGCGCAACCGGGTTGCGGCAAACGCCACGCCACCGCGACCGTGCGCAGCGAGCCAGCGCGCCCGCAACGTGTTTGCGATGCCATGCGGAGCCAATCCCATCGGCAACGGGCGTTGCGGCAACATGCGCGAAAGTCCGACGCGCGAAACCAATGGTCCCCCGAGCGACAGGTTGCTGGAGACGGAACATTGCGCCGGCGCCCAGCGCGAAGCGATCTCGCGCGCAGTATGGCGTTTGTAGTCGACGTAATAGCGCCGCAGCAGCAGCGCCGCCACGGCTGCTCCTTCCTCGGCGGTCGAAAAGGCCACGTGACCGTCGGGGTCGGACGCTATTTCGCCATTCCAGCCTGCGCGCTTGATGCACCAATAATTATTGAGCTTGACGCAGCGCGGCGTCTGGCTGGGTTCAGGCCCGATGGCCTGGCGCAGCGCACCGATTGGAGCGAGTTCAAGCGCCAGTGCGCTTTCCATGCGCCAATTGCCGACCGCGCGCTCCAGCGGCTGATAGGTCGGCGGCTCCGCCAGCGCTAGCAGAGAGGCTGGGGCGACGCGCATGTCGGGCGCTTCCTGCGGCGCCGCCAGCGTCGACAGCATCATCAGTAATTCAAGCACCATGATTTCGTCGTTCGCTATATTCGACCGTTGCCAGGTCTACTCCGCGTCCTCGCGGCTGTCGCCCCGAAGTTCCCCAGGCGTCACAAAACGATGAAGCCGCGCCGCGCCCTTGTCGACGCCTGCCCAGCCGCCGCTGGGAAAATCAAGGACCGCTAGAGACGCCGTGGGAAATTTCCCTCGCATTTGAGACATCTCCCCAGGCGCGCCTGCGCCGGCCAGCGCAACGGCCAGTTCGGCGAATCCGGGATTATGACCCACCACCAGAAGTGTGGAGATTTTATCCGGGGCCTGTCTGAGAATATCAAGAAGATGATCCACCGACGCAAGATAAATCGAGTTTTCAATGAGATGGGTCACGTGAGTCGGAAAGGCTCCGAGCACCGTATCCAGGGTCTGCTTCGCGCGGCGGGCGTTGGAGGCGACTGCAAGGTCCGGCGTCAGTCCCAACTCGGCAAGAAATTGGCCGACGAGGCGGGCGTCCTCAAGTCCACGGCGCGTAAGCGGCCGTTCCCGGTCGCCGCCGGCGGAGTGCCTGTCTGCTTTGCCATGTCTGAGGAGAAGGAGTCTGCGCATGAGTCGTTTCTAGCATGCCAATTAAGCGCACTGCACCCGCGGGGCCGCGACAAATTGCGCCTGAAAGCAAAAAACACAGCTGGACCGGAGTCTGCTCCAGGGGCAAGCTCTTCTAAACCCTAACTGAGCGCGCCCGATGACATTCCGATTCAACCTGTTCGCGATAGTGCTCGTGATTCTTGTCGTGGTCTGGCACGGATCTGCTGCCCGGGCTGAGGGAAAAACCGTTGTCGCGGAGCGACTTGCTGTCGAGATTGGGCAGACAAGATTTCAGATTCCCCGGCTCACCATGGAGGGGACAAGTCTCACGGGAGCCGATATCGCCCGTATTTTCGACCCTAAAGACGCGGCTTCGCTTGACGACCGGCTGGCGCGCTTGACCGCCACCCATATTCTCATTCCTGAAATTCGCGGGGAGTCCAAAGCAGGTGACCGTGAGGCGCGTTTCACCTACCGCGAGGTGTCGCTCGACAATGTCTCGGCGGGCCGTGTGGGCGTCATGCATGCCGCAGCACTGGAGCAATTTGGCTCGGGCAAGGGCGGGGCGCGCATGGAGGCGCATTATTCCGGCCTTGCGGCGAAGGGCGTTGATTTACGCCAATTCGCCCATGTGGTGGTCACGCCGCGTGGCGACCAAAAGGAAACTGCGCAAGCTCTTGAGGAAGAGGCTTCCATCGAAAGCGTTTCACTTGTGTTTCCTGACGCCGGCTTTGACGTTCGCCTCGGCCGGGTGAGCGCTTCAGGACTGCGTGCGCGAGCTCTCGCCGAGCCGCCCTTGCGCCTCCTCGGGCGCCTGCCCGCGGCCGGCGCTGTTCCGACGCAGGAACAAAGCGCCGAGCTGGCGCTGGCCGCCGTTGACGCATTGGGGGCGGTGGAAGTTGGCTCGATCGAAGCCCGCGACCTCAGCGTCGTCGGCCTGTCGGCGCCTGCCAGCAGACCCTATGCGATAAAAATCGGGCTCGTCTCACTGAACAGGCTTATCGGCGGTTCCGCGCAAGAGGCCAAGATTGAAGGCTTTGCACTCGACAGCACCGACGGCGGACACATCGCATTCCAGAATTTGACCCTGCAAGGACTCGATCTCAATACTCTGATCAAGCCCGCCCAGAGGCGCCTGTGGAAATTGGATCACGCGCAACTCGCCAATCTGACGGCTGATTTGCCTGACGCTGCGTCCGACGGGCGCATAAAATTCACGATCGGCGGACTGGGGGCGGACTTCGCCAACCACCGGGAGGGATTGCCAACCAAGCTTTCCGCGCGGCTCGACCGTTTCAGCATCGACCTTTCCGCGCGCGGAGAGGTTCCGGCGACCGCTCAGCTTTCCGCGCTGGGCTATAAGGAAGTCGAAGTTTCCGCCGAAATGAAAGCCGAATGGCGCGAGCAGGAGCATGAGATTGTCGTCGACCAACTGCGCATCGACTCCAAAGACATGGGCGCGATCACCCTGGCGGCGACGCTGGGCAATGCGTCCACATCGGTGTTTTCAGCCAGCCCCCTTATGTCCAAGGCGGCGGCTCTCGCGATGATCTTGACGCGCCTTGAAGCGACGGTGGAAGGCGGCGGCCTGATCGACCGACTGCTCGCGCAGGAAGCGAAGGCGAGCGGCGGGGATGTCGCCAAATTGCGCGCGGCCTATGCGCGTGGTGTGGCGAGCGCCATTTCGGCCTCCTTGGATAATGGCGACGAGGCTCGCCGTATCGGCGACGCGGCGGGCGCGTTCATCCTGCGTCCGAAGCGCCTGCACATAAAGCTATCGGCGCCAAAGGGCGTGGGAGCCTTGGATGCGCTGCTCAAACGGCCGGGCGATATTTTGAATGGAGTTGACGCCCAGGCGGGGGCGGAGTGAGCATCCGCCACAGAACCGCGGCGGTCCTTTGGCGCGAGCGAGAAACGCCGCCGCCTCGGATCGACGACTGTGCGTGGGTGCGCCTATAGCCGCTGTCGTCGCGTGAAGCGATGGTCAGTCCGCAGCGGAGCGCCGTCGCCGCGAGTTGCGAGAAGGTCTGGCGGTTTGCGCCATCACGCCACCAGACTTCTCGCCAGCTCGTCCGTATGCGCGTGCATCCGGCGGGCCATCTGGTCGATCTCGCGCGCCATCGACACCATTGCCTCGACGCCGGCGCCGGTCTGCGCCATCGCGTTGGCCACCTGATCGGCATGGGCCGACATGGAGCTGGCGCTATCGGCGGCGGAGCGCACGCTGCGGGCGATGTCCTTGGTCGCGGCGTCCTGCTCATGCACGGCGTTGGTAATGATCGCCGAAATATGCTCGACCTCGGCAATCTTGCGCTTGATCTTGTCTATGGAGGCGACGGACTGGTCCGTAGCCGCCTGAATCTCCGCGATCTGATCGGCGATGTCCTGCGTCGCCTTGCCGGTTTGCGTGGCGAGGCTTTTGACTTCCTGCGCCACGACGGCGAAGCCGCGTCCCGCCTCGCCCGCGCGCGCCGCCTCAATGGTGGCGTTCAGGGCCAGAAGATTGGTTTGAGCGGCAATGCGGGAGATGAGGTTGACGACGTCGCCCACGCGATTGGCTGCGGCCGACAGGCGCAGCATCTCCGCGCTGGAGCCGTTGGTTTCCGTGACGGCCTGACGAACGACAGCGGTCGACTCCACAGCCTGACGGCTGATTTCGCCGATAGCCGCCAGAAGTTGTTCGGAAGCGGTTGCGACAGCGGCGACATCGCTCGCCGCTTGCAACGAGGCTGTCCGCGCCACGTCGGAGTCAGCGCGGGCGCGGCGCTCCTGTCCGATCATGTCCTCGGAAGATTGAGCCATGCGCTTAGTCATGTCCCCAAGCTTGGCTGTCGTCGCGGAGAGGTCGATCGAATAATGTTCGACCTTGTCGCGGATGGCGGCCTCGCGACGCAGCCGCTCTTCACGGTCGTCGCGCGCCTTGATCTCCGCGGTGAGCTCATTGTTCGCCCGCACCGCATCGCGCAGCACCATCAACGCTCTGGAAATATCGCCGATTTCGTCATGGCGATCGGTGTCCTGCACTTCAATGCTGGTGTCCCCGGCTGCAAGATCGCTCATCTGGCGAGCGATTTTCTTGATGGGGGTTGCAATGGTGCTGTTCATTGTCGGCACCGAAACCCCCAGAATTAGCAACGCAGCGAAAATCGTTCCGACAGCCAGCTGGTTGGAGAGCGAGCTGGCCGCGTCATGGGCGTGGCTGATCAGCATTCCCGCCTGGCCCGTGCTGGTCACGCTGGCCGCCGCGGTAAGGTCGCGCACGTTCAGCACCCCCATATAGGCGGCCGCGCCCATGAACAGCATCAGCGTCAAAAAGAGCAGTTGCCGAAGCACCAATCCGGCGCCAATCGAAAGATTCCGCATGCAGGGCGTCCGATCCAAAAATTTACGTATCGGTTCCTTCTAAAACACTTTTCATTCATACTTGGTTAATGCTCCAATTTCTGTCGGCGTTCGGCGCGCTTCTCTCGGAAGGAAAAAGGCGTTAGGTCGAAAGGCCCGCCCTTTCGCGCGCGAATCGCGCTGGTGCGCTCAAGTTTGCAAATCCGTCGTTTTCCAAGCGCCGGCAAAAAGGAGGCTCCATGCTCGAGGTTGCGGTCCAGATGGACCCTCTGGACAAGATCAACTTCGCCGGCGACTCGACCTTCGCGCTCATGCTTGAGGCGGCCCGGCGTGGGCATCGGCTGTGGTTTTACACTCCTGACCACCTGTCCCTTGAAGGGGGAACCCTGACCGCTCGAGGTCAGGAGATTTCGGTACGCGACGAGCCAGGGCGCTACTATGAGCTCGGGGAGGCGCGCCAGCTTGATCTGGCAAAGGTTGACGTGGTCCTTCTGCGGCAAGACCCTCCCTTCGACCTCGCCTATATCACCTCGACGCATTTTCTGGAGCGCGTGGGCGCGCGGACCTTGGTCGTCAATGATCCCGGACATGTGCGCAACGCGCCGGAAAAACTCTTTGTGATGGAGTTCGCCGATCTCATGCCGCCAACGCTCGTCAGTCGTGATCGGGAGGCGATTGAACGCTTCCGCGCGAGCCAGGGCGAGGTTGTCATGAAGCCGCTCTACGGCCATGGCGGCGCCAGCGTGTTCAAGCTCGCGCAGCGCGATCCAAACTTCGGTTCTTTGTTCGATCTGTTTCGCGTGACCTTTCGCGAACCCTGGGTGGTGCAAAAATTTTTGCCCCGTGTCGTGGACGGCGACAAGCGCATCCTTCTGGTGGATGGAGAGCCGCTGGGCGCGATCAACCGGGTGCCGGCGGAGGACGACATCCGCTCGAATATGGTGCGCGGAGGCGCGGCTGCTGCGACCGAGCTGACCGACCGTGAACGGGAAATTTGCGCCAGATTAGGTCCACAGCTGAAACAGCGCGGGCTTCTGTTTGTCGGCATTGACGTGATCGACGGCTGGTTGACGGAAATCAACGTAACGTCGCCGACGGGCTTGCGCGCCCTAAAACGCATTGGAGGGCCGGATCTCGCGCCGGCGATCCTCGACGGGATCGAGGCGCGACTGAAAGCTATGCGGGCGGGGAGCTGAGCAAGCTATGGATGCGCAACCGACGCCCCAACTTCGCACTTTCGAAAATCAGAACGTCCACGCCCCAAGCTTGGCGGGGTTGCACGCCGAACTGAGAGAGCGCATCATTTCGATCTGCGAAGCGCCTATGGAGCGTGAACATTCGCGCGCTGCGGTGCTGGAGTTGCTGCGGACTGCGCTGGATCAAGGCCGGGCTGTAGCCAGAGCCGCGCTGGAAGCCGGGGGCAAAGGGCTGGCTTGCGCAAGATTCCTGAGCGAGCTTGAAGATGAGTTGATCCGAACGATTCATGATTACGTGGCGCGCTATGTTCACGTCGCCAAGAATCCGACGCTCAGCGAGAGTTTGACCGTGGTCGCCGTCGGCGGCTACGGGCGGGGCGCGCTGGCGCCTGGCTCAGACATCGACCTGTTGTTTCTGCTGCCCTACAAGCAAACGCCCTGGGGCGAGAGCGTCGTGGAGGCGATGCTTTATCTGCTGTGGGATCTCCGCCAAAAGGTCGGCCACTCGACGCGTTCCGTGGCCGAGTGTCTGCGTCAGGCCAAGGCCGACATGACCATCCGCACCACATTGCTGGAGGCAAGGTTCATCCTTGGAAGCAGTGAGCTGTTCAATGAATTGATAGAAAGCTTCGACCGCGAGATCGTGCGTGTCGACGTGCGCGAATTCGTCACCGCGAAATTGGACGAGCGCAATGCGCGCGTCGAACGGGCAGGCGCCTCGCGCTACCTTGTCGAACCAAACGTCAAGGAGGGCAAAGGAGGAATGCGCGATCTGAACACTTTGTTCTGGATTGCCAAATATGTTTACCATGTGCGCGAGGCTAAAGAGCTTGTCGCGGCGGGACTGTTCACCTCAGCTGAATATAGCCTTTTCGAGCGATGCGACGAATTTTTATGGCGCGTGCGCTGCCACTTGCATTTTGCAACGAATCGAGCGGAGGAGCGTCTGTCCTTCGACATTCAGCCGACGCTCTCGACTCGGCTCGGCTATCATGATCGCGGCGGATTGTCGCGAGTTGAGCGCTTTATGAAGCATTACTTTCTTGTCGCCAAGGATGTCGGCGATTTGACGGCGATTGTTTGCGCCGCTCTGGAAGAGCGTCAGGCCAAACCACGCGCCATTTTCGATCGTTTGATGGGGCGTTTGCGTCGTCGCCCGAAGTCTCAACTCTCAGGCGATTTTCTCATAGACCACGATCGCGTCAGTGTGCGCGACGAAGACGCTCTTGCCCGCGACCCGGTCAACATCGTTCGTTTGTTTTGGACGGCGGATCGCTTCAGTCTGCCGCTGCATCCAGATGCGCTGCGCGCGGTGACGCGCAATCTGCGACGCATCGACGCTGATCTGCGCGCGAACCCCGAAGCCAACCGGTTGTTCCTGGAGTTGCTGCTGTCGCGCAATATGACCGAAACCGTGCTGAGGCGCATGAACGAGACGGGCGCTCTTGGCCGGTTCATCCCGGATTTCGGGCGCATCGTCGCGATGATGCAGTTCAACATGTATCATCATTACACTGTCGACGAGCATCTGTTGCGCGCGGTGGGAGCGCTCGTTGATCTTGAGGCAGGACGTCGGCCCGAACATCAGCTTTTGGTCGGCGATATTTTGCCCACCATCGTCAATCGCAAGGTGCTTTATCTCGGATTGTTGCTGCACGACATCGCCAAGGGTCGCAAAGAGGATCATTCGATCGCCGGCAAAAAGGCTGCGCTGACGCTTTGCCCAAGGTTAGGCTTCACCGCCGGCGAGACCGAGACGGTCGGCTGGCTTGTCGAACAACATTTGCTGATGTCGAGCGTCGCTCAAAGCCGCGATCTTACCGATCCGCGCACCATCGAGACATTCGCCGCAGTCGTGCAGACGGTCGAGCGGCTGAAAATGCTGTTTGTGTTAACTGTTTGCGACATAAGCGCCGTAGGTCCCGGGGTGCTGGACGCCTGGAAGTCGCAATTGCTGCGCGTGCTGTATTGGGAGACCGAAGTGGTGCTGGGCGGCGGCCATTCAGCCGTCGACCGCAAGAATCAAGTCGCCGCCGCCAAGGAAGAGCTGCGAGCGGCGCTGCAAGAAAGCCCCCACAACGCAACTAAGGCGGCAAGCTCCCACTGGAGTGACGAAGAATTCGAGGCTTACGCTCGGCGGCATTATCCCGCTTACTGGTTGAAAATGGACCTTCAACACAAGATACGCCATGCGGAGTTGTTGCGCAGTCTCGCTGATTCACGCTCGCCCTTGGTCCTCGCCGTCGATCTGGACGAAACGCGCGGCGCCATCGAGTTGACTGTGATAGCCCAGGATCATCGCCGATTGCTTTCAACGATCGCCGGAGCATGCGCGGCTTGCGGCGCCAATATCGTCGACGCTCATATTTTCACAACGGCAGACGGATTGGCGCTGGACACGATCTTGTGTTCAAGAGCTTTTACTTTGGACGACGACGAGATGCGTCGGGGCCAGCGCATTGCCGATTTCATAAAAAAGGCGCTGCGGGGCGACATTGTCATTTCCGACGCAATCAAGGCCCGCAGCGGCAAATCTTCGCAGGCCTCCGCCTTCACCGTCGCTCCCGAAGTCGTTATCGACAACAGTCTGTCAAATGACTTCACGGTCATTGAAGTTTCCGGGCTTGATCGGGAAGGGTTGCTGTTCGAACTCACTAACGCGATTTCGAAACTCAATCTGAATATTACGTCGGCCCATATCACGACTTTTGGAGAGCGGGCGGTCGACGTTCTCTATGTGAAGGATTTGACCGGTGGAAAGATCGGTACTGCCTTCGCGCCAGTCCACCATCAGGCGCCAGTTGCTGGAGATTTTTGCACCTGTTGGAGAAAGGCGCGCGGCTGGACGTGCTTCAAAAACGCCCGCGCCTGGCGGCGACCGCTAGAGATGCGCGCCTGCCATGAGTGGAGAAGGCTTGATTTATTGTGGATGAGTCCTGATATCGGGGCAAAAGGGAAATTGGACGGATCATGAGCGACCAGAACAATAACCAGACGCCGGATGAGAACCCAGCTTCGGGCGCGACTCCGGAGCAAGCGCAACCCACTGCCGCCGTTGACCCGCAGACAGAACTGGAGGCGTTGCGTATTGAGCATGCGGCGCTAAAGGACCGGTTGCTGCGAGCGCTGGCCGAGATGGAGAATTTGCGTCGCCGAACCGAGCGTGAGATCGCTGACGCAAAGACCTATGGGATGACGAGTTTTGCGCGAGAGACCTTGGCGCTTGCCGACAATCTTCGTCGCGCGATCGACAATTTTCCTGCCGAAGCGCGCGCTGCGATGGAGCCGCACGTAAGCGCGCTTGTCGAGGGCGTGGAACTCACGGAACGCGATTTCCTTTCTCGCCTCTCTCGCTTCGGCGTTAAAAAAATTGAAGCGCATGGGAGTCGTTTCGACCCCAATCAGCATGAAGCTTTGTTTGAGATTCCTGACGAGACGCAGCCCGCCGGGACTGTGGCGCAGGTTGTGGAGCCCGGCTATCAAATAGGGGAACGCGTGCTGCGTCCCGCCAAGGTCGGCATAACGCGCGGCGGCCCGAAGCCTGGATCGGCTTGATGCAACCGGGCAGCCGGCCGGATTCGCGCGCGGGGTCGGGCCGGTTGCGGTGTTTTTAATGAGTTATTGTGCAAGCTGGCGCAGGTCGCGCCGCGTCAGAGCTTATGGGCGCCTCACATTTCTCCCTAGCGCCACCTCCGTTAGCGGCGCAGTCCAGGGCGGAGGCGTTTCAATGCGAATGTTTACTGTTTTTACGTTAATCGCGCGTCGGCCATGGCCGAGAGGGGCGCCCCGCTGGCTGCAGCTATGCCACGTTACCAAAGTTTCATCCGGTCTCCACTGGTGTGCAAGGGGAAACAACCCATCTTCGTCTTCATAGGGCGCGAACAAAGCGCCTGACCAGTCGCCCAATCGGCGCAGCACCATTTCGCTGGAGACGAGCTTTATGTTGAATTCCTCCTCTTCCAATCAGCAATGCGTTTCGCGCGCGCCGCGGACGGTGATAGTCACGCGCTCCGCCTCTCGCCGGCCCTCAAAGGCGGCGCTTTTGGGGGCCGCGGCGTTTCTGGCGCTTGGCTCCGTCGTCTGCGGATCGCAGATCGGCGCCGCACGCGCCGAGGCGCCCGTTTCCCAAGCCAATGCTCCGGCTGTCGGCCCTGCATCCTTCGCGGATCTGGTGGCGCGTGTTAAGGGCGCCGTCGTTGCGATCAAGGTCAAGTCCGTCGAGACAGGCGCCGGCGAAGGCGGCGAAATGCCCGAGATCTCGCCTGACGATCCCCTGTACTACTTCTTCAAACGCTTCGGCGAAGTCCCAGGCGGCGGTCGTCCACAAAAACGCGTCATGCAATCGCAGGGCTCGGGCTTTATCATCAGTCCGGATGGTTACGTCGTAACGAACAATCATGTTGTGGAACATGCGAGCGAGGTCGAGGTTGCGCTGGACAACGGCAAGAATCTTCCGGCCAAGGTCATCGGAACGGATAAGCGAACGGATCTTGCGCTGCTGAAGATAAACGACGGAGCCAATCTGCCCTTTGCGGAATGGTCCAGCGTGAATCCTCGCGTCGGCGACTGGGTTATCGCGGTCGGCAATCCCTTTGGCCTCGGCGGCACCGTGACGGCAGGCATCGTATCCGCACGGGGCCGTGACATCGGGGCCGGCCCTTATGATGATTTTCTGCAAATTGACGCGCCGGTTAATCGAGGCAATTCGGGCGGTCCCGCCTTCGATACACATGGCGGCGTGATCGGCGTGAATACCGCGATCTATTCGCCCTCCGGCGGTTCTGTCGGCATCGGCTTCGCAATTCCCACGGAAGTGGCGAAGGACGTAGTAGCGGCGCTAAAAGAAAAGGGCTCGGTTTCGCGGGGCTGGATGGGCGTGCAGATTCAGCCGGTGACTCAGGATATCGCCGACAGCCTCGGGCTGAAGTCGACCAAGGGCGCACTCGTCGCGCAGCCGGCCAAGGGTGGTCCTGCCGAAAGCGCTGGGCTGAAATCGGGCGACGTTATCGTCGCGGTGGACAGCGAAAAGATCGAAACCCCGCGCGAATTGTCGCGCAAGATTGCGGCTTTAGGACCGGGCAAAACGGTTGACCTCACATATATGCGCAACGGCGCCGAAAAAAACGTGAAGGTGAAGCTGGGAACCCTTCCAAACGAGAGGGAAGCCCGCGCTGAGCACAGCGGCAGCGACCAGGGTGGCTCGCTCGCGGGCCTCGGCGTCGAGGTCGCGCCCCTGGCGCAAGTGAAGCCGGGCGCCGGCGAAGGACTAATCGTCACCAATGTCGACCCCGATGGCGCAGCCGCGCAAAGGGGTATGCGCCGGGGCGATGTGATACTCGAAGCAGGGGGCCAATCTCTGAATGATAGGGGGGACCTGGCCGCTGCGGTCGACACCGCCCGTAAGGACGGCCGTCGTTCCGTTTTGCTTCGCGTGAAGTCTGCGGAGGGGACGCGCTTTGTTGCTTTGCCTATCGGCGCCTCCTAAGTCGGTTGCGCCGCAGGAACGCCTTGCTCGTTTTGGCTTGTAAAGCCGAAGAAGGTCGCAGACGCCCTCCCCACAGGTTTGCGACCTCGTAGCAAGGACAGCGCCGAAAGTCCCAGCCCCACCGGGCGCGGCGCGGCGGAGGCCGGCTTACCGCGAGCCGGCCTGCCGCTTTCTTTAACCGGGGCTCAGTTTAAAATGACGGCTGAATAAATTTTGAGTCGCGTTGCTGGTGTGACGAGCCACCTGCCGGCTTTATTAGTTGTGCGAGCGAAAGAAGTGAACGAGCGGCATGCGCATTTTGATTATTGAGGACGACAGGGAAGCCAGCGCTTATCTTATCAAGGCCTTTCGCGAACAAGGCCATCTCGCCGATCACGCCTTGGATGGTTTGGAGGGATATGCTGCTGCGCGCGAGGGGGATTATGATGTGCTCATCGTCGACCGAATGCTGCCCAAGCTCGACGGGCTCTCGCTGATTTCCGGTTTGCGGGAGCAAAAAGTTGAGACTCCGGTGCTGATCCTCTCAGCGCTCGGGCAGGTCGACGACAGGGTCAAGGGGCTGCGCGCCGGCGGCGACGATTACCTCTCAAAGCCCTATGCCTTTTCCGAACTTCTTGCCCGGGTCGAAGCACTTGCACGCCGCCGTTCCGGCCAGCGGGGAGAGAGCACGGTCTATAGGGTTGGCGATCTCGAACTCGATCGCTTATCCCATCAGGTGACTATCTCCGGCAAGGAAGTTGTGCTGCAACCGCGCGAATTTCGCCTGTTGGAATACCTCATGAAACACGCGGGTCAGGTGGTGACGAGAACCATGCTGCTGGAAAATGTGTGGGACTATCATTTCGATCCGCAAACTAATGTGATCGACGTGCATATCTCGCGGCTTCGCTCAAAGATCGACAAAGGCAAAGAGGCCCCATTGCTGCACACTGTTCGGGGCGCTGGATACATGATTCGTGAAAGCGCTAGGTAAGCTATTTCGAACGACAGCGTTCAAGCTGTCGCTGACCTATCTTGTGCTATTTTCCTTTGGCGCATGGATGGTTCTTGGCAGCGTGGGCTGGCGCGTCAAGGAAGTGCTCGACGAGCAGATTTCACACACAGTAGAAGCGGAAATTCAAGGGCTCGCCGAGCAATATTCCGAAGGCGGAATCCGCCAGCTTGCACTCGCCGTGCAACATCGTGTGCAAGCGCCGGGCAGCTCGATTTATCTCGTCACGACTTACACCGGCGACGTCGTCGCGGGCAATATCACGGGTTCTTCGATGTTGCCGGCCGAAAGCGGTGAGCTCATCGAAACTACATATCAAAGAAGCGGAGGTCTCGACGATGGCACGCATCTGGCCCTGGCGCGCCTCTTTGTCTTGCCGGGAGGATTCAGGCTCGTTGTCGGCCATGACATCGAAGATCACGAGGTGCTGCGCAAGATTTTACGGCATGGGCTTGGCGCCTCGTTGTTCTGGCTGGTGCTAGTGGGGACGATGGGCGGCCTCTTCGTCGCCCACAGGCTGATTGAGCGGGTAGATATCATGTCGGCGTCCGCGCGCCGCATCATGGCTGGCGATCTCGACCAGCGTCTTTCTGTGACAGGCGCCGGGGACGAACTGGATCGGCTTGCGGAAAATTTCAACGCCATGCTGTCACGCATTTCCGAGCTGATGACGGGTTTGCGAGAGGTTTCGGACAATATTGCGCATGACCTGAAGACACCGCTGACTCGACTGCGCAATCGCGCCGATGAGGTGGTGCGCTCCAATGCAGGTCCGGAAGAAAATCGCGCCGCATTGAACTCAATCATCGAAGAGTCGGACGGCTTGATCCGAGTGTTCGACGCGCTTTTGATGATTGCGCGGGCGGAGGCCGGCTATTCCAGCGATAATATGAGCGCGGTGGACGTGGGCGAGGTTGCGAGGGACATTGTCGAACTCTATGGACCGGTCGCCGAAGAGCAGGGAGCACGGATCCAGCTTTTTCTTGAGCCCGGTTTGTTGGTGTTTGGCAATCGAGAGTTACTGGGGCAGGTCCTGGTCAATCTGGTCGACAATGCGATAAAATATGGGTTGGAGGGTGCCGAACCGTCTATTGCGGTTCAGGCGCGCCACAGCGGGAATTTCATCGAGATTTCAGTGGCGGATCATGGGCCAGGCGTGGCGCAGAAGGACCGTGAGCGGGTGACTGGCCGTTTTGTGCGTCTGGAAAATTCGCGTTCGCGTCCAGGCTCCGGGCTAGGTTTGTCGCTCGCCTCCGCCGTCGCCCACTTGCATCATGGAGCGCTGCGCATTGACGACAATGCGCCGGGGTTGCGCGTTATCATTTCGTTGCCGAGGTTTCGTCCCGCCGGAGAAACATCGCGATCCGAGCGAGGGTGAAACGGACGGATCGGCGCAGTCAGCGGAAGGGGGGCGCGCACCTTCATCGCAGCGGATGCGTCGCGCAGCCGGGCGATGTCGCGGGCCTCACAGGCTTTGGTTTCGCCTGCTGATAAACGAAGCAGCACAACCGTGCCGACGCCGACGCGCGAACGCAGTCGCAGAGATCCGTGGTGGAGATCCATAAGCGCCTTCGCGATCGCGAGGCCAAGACCCGAGCCTTTCATGCCGTTCTCGAAAACGGCGCGAGATTGCTCGAAAGGGTTGCCGAGCCTTTTCAGCGCTTCGCGCTCAACGCCTTGTCCATTGTCCTCGACGTAAATATTCACCGACTGGCCGACTCTGCGCGCAAGCACGCGCACTTTTCCATCGAAGCCGGTGAACTTTACGCTGTTGGAAAGAAGAATTCCCAGAACCTTGACAATCGCATCATGATCGCCCGAGCAAGTCAGGGCGGTCGTCACGTTGCAACTGATATTGATCCGTTTTTCCTCCGCCCTTACCCGACAACGCTGGAAAGCATCGTCTATGGCTTCGGCGAGATTCACTTCACGCTCATCAAGCCGTAAACGGCCTACCTCGAGTCGCGACATATCCAATATGTCACACAAAATCGCGCTTAAATAGCTGCCGCTTTTTTGAATATCCTTGCAGTACTCAACATATTTCGGCGAGCCCAGATCGCCGAATGGCTGCTCCAGCATCATTTCAGAAAAGCCGATGATCGCGTTGAGCGGCGTGCGCAGTTCATGACTCATATTGGCGAGAAATTCCGATTTGGCGATGTAAGCGGCTTCAGCTTCGGATTTCTGGAAGTGATATTGCTCGGCGAGCGTCGCCAGCTGTTGCGCCTGGATTTCCAGGGTCTGACGGGACTTCATAAGGTCCGCGACACTGGCGGTAAGGCGGCGCTCCGAGAGAAGCAAGCTCTCTTCATGACGCTTTAGCGCAGTAATGTCGGCTCCAACCGACACGTATCCGCCGTCCCTGGTGCGGCGTTCGTTTATTTGAAGCCAACGCCCGTCCACCAGTCGCACTTCGTAGGTGCGCGCGTCTCTGGAGCTAATGTCATCGGCGGAGATCTCCGTTTGGATAAGCGGCGCGGTGGCGAAGGCCATGACGCGCTTGTAACTGTTTCCCGGAGTCGCCACCTCGCTGGAGAGACCATGCAGCTCGAGAAATTTTGAATTGCATGTGACGAGTTTATTTTGCGCGTCCCAGAGAACGAATGCTTCGGAGATGGCGTCGATTGCGTCGCGCAGCCGCATGTTGGCGGTCGCCGTTTGCTCAGCAAGCGCCTTCTGCTCGGAAATATCGACCGCGATTCCTACAAGATGTTTTCCCGGTTCGTGTTCGTCCTCGACAAGTTCGGCGCGGGCGCGGAGCCAAACCCATTCGCCGTGATAATTCTTGATGCGGAATTCAAGATCGACGCTCCTCGTCTTGGAGCTGGCGACCATTTCCGCGACATGGGCAAGGTTGGCGTCGTCGGGATGAAGCAGTTCGTTGAGTTCGCCTATCGAGAGACATCGCCTTTCAGCTTTACGCCCAAGCATCTCGTGCATTGAGTCCGACCAGTATATGCGACCATGCGCGATATCCCAATCCCACAGGCCGCAGCGGCCGCGCGACAAGGCTGTCTCGAGACGGCGTTTAATGTGGTCGTTCACCTGCTCCGCGACGCGCCGCTGCTGCGCCTGCCGGAAATAGGCGGTGAGGATTGCGAGGAGAATTGCTGTGGTCGTTGCAAATAATCCGGCGTAGCGCCAAGCGACGGCGCGCCATTCCTCCAGCACCGCGTCAAGAGGATGGATGAGCGCGACCTGTCCGAAAGGCGGGGGCAATTTGCGAACGACAGCAAGAGCGGGCGTCCCGTCTCCCAGGATAATGCGCATAACGCCGGACTTGTCGGCGAGTTCGGTGATGAGCGGATCCTGTCCAAGAATGTCGGACAGCGTCACGTTCTGACCGCTGACTTGCGGCCATGAAGCGGTGACGCGTCCTTGTTCGTTGGTGACATATATGCGTCGACCGCGTGCAGCCGCGTGTCCTGGCGCAACATGCGACATGGGCTCGCCGGGCGACGAAGTGGTTTTGCTGGTTTCAATGGCGTCGCGAAGGTCCCGCCAGACCGCTTTGGAAAAAATCTCCAGATCAGCCGAGGCGTTGACCAGCAGTTGCTCGTGAACCGTGGTGGTGACAGTTAAGGCGAATTCGCCAAGGGCAACCAGGCAGATCGCAATTGCAACCAGTGCAAGCCGCTTGAGCCAGATACTGTCGGGTTGCTGGCTGCCTTCATTCTTGTCAGCGAAGCTATAAGCACCCCACACTGTTTCTGCGCGACTTAACGCTTTGGCTGCGGGTGGGCGCGCCATTCGTTGCTCCTTTGACCTAGGCAGGCAGGGAAAGCAGCCATGTGCTTTCCTCGATTCGTAGCCATCTGAATCTGCGCGACGCCAATTGTCCAGACGTTAAATTTGAGTAAATGACGTTCTCTATGCAAATGAATCGGTTAGATGCACAAGTTTTTTTGTCGCAGATGTGAATTGCATCGCGAACAGGATTCAAATCGCGACCCACGCGCTCATCCGAGCGCGCGAGTCGCAATGTCGTTCACGTCTCGGGACAGTTCAGGAGCCGCCAGAACGCTCTTGAGCGCGCTCTCGGCGAGAGAGCGGCGTCGCGGTTCCAGCGTGCGCCACGTTCGCAAGGCGGAGAGCAGTCGCGCCGCGATCTGCGGATTTTTCGAGTCCAATTCGAGAATGACATTTGTCAAAATCTCGTAACCCGATCCATCCAAAGCATGGAAGCGTGTTGGATTTCCCGCCGAAAAGGCGCCAATCAGCGCGCGCACTCTGTTCGGGTTGGCCAAGGAGAAGTCTGGATGTGTCATCAGCTTGCGGACACGTTCCGTCGTTGCTGGTTCCGGAATGGTCGCCTGCAGAGCAAACCACTTGTCTATGACCAGCGCGTCCCCTGCATTTGCATCGTAAAACTTTGCGAAGGCTTTTTCTCGAAGCTCGCCGCCGGTTAGTGACAGTGTTGAGAGCGCAGCGAGCCGGTCGGTCATATTGGACGCCGCGTCGAACTGGCGCTTCGCCAAGCTGGCGCCGAGCGTTTTGTCGGCGGCTGCGATCAAATCGAGCGCGGCGTTTCGGAGGGAGCGGCGTCCGGCGCTCGCGGCGTCGGGCGAATAGGTCGTAGCCGTTTCCATTTGCGCATAAACATCCTCAAAAACGGGTCTTAAAGCGTCCCCCATTTCGTGTCGCAATCCGTTTCGCGCGGAGAAAAGAATGTCAGGGTCGACATTCTCGCCCATTTCGCGCGCCAGATCCGTTTCGGTCGGCGCGCTAATGACCAGCGCCGCAAAGGCCGGATCAAGGTCGTTGGCTGTAACCACGCGCCGCAGCGCCGAGAAAAAGGCGCTGTCATCATGCGCCGCGCTCTCGCCGCGCGATGCCGAGACGCGAGAAAAAATCGAGCGTAACGCGAGGCTCTGCGCAGCCTGCCATCTGTTGAAGGGATCATCGTCGAAGGCGAGCAATCGTTCAAGCTCTGCATTCGCTGGCGCAGGCTCCAACCGAACCGGAGCCGAAAATCCCCGCAGCAGCGAGAGCGTCGGAGGCGCAGGAAGGTCCGAAAAATGAACCGTACGGCGCTCAGTCGACAGTTCGAGAAGACCGCGAGTGGTTTCGCTCTTTGTTGCGTCGCTGGAGGCAAGACGAAGTTTCACGCCCTTATCGTCAAACAGCGCTAACGCCAAGGGAATGTGTAACGGTCGTTTTTCACTTTGGCCCGGCGTGGGCGGAGTCCGTTGCGTCAGCGTGAGCGCGAAAGTCTTCTTAGCCGCGTCGTATGCAGTCGCGACGTCGATTTGCGGCGTGCCGGCCTGACTGTACCATACAGCAAACTGGGTCAAATCGCGGCCGGAGCTTTCAGCAAAGCACGAGAGAAAATTCTCGACAGTTGCGGCCGTTCCGTCGAAGCGTTCGAAATACAGGTCCATGCCCCTTCGAAAAGCTTCATCTCCGATCAGTCTTTTCAACATGCGGACGATCTCGGCGCCCTTCTCATAGACCGTCGCTGTATAAAAATTATTGATCTCGCGATAGATGTCCGGACGCACCGGATGCGCCAACGGACCGGAATCCTCGACAAACTGCGCCAGCCGCAAGTTGCGCACGTCGCTGATGCGCTTTACCGCGCGCGAACGCTGATCGCTTGAAAACTCCTGGTCGCGGAAAACCGTAAGACCTTCTTTGAGACATAACTGGAACCAGTCCCGACAGGTAATGCGATTGCCCGTCCAGTTGTGGAAATATTCATGCGCGATCACGGCCTCGATGCCGGCGTAATCCGTGTCCGTCGCCGTCTGCGGCGAGGCGAGAACATATTTGTCGTTGAAAATATTCAGCCCTTTGTTTTCCATCGCCCCCATGTTGAAGTCCGACACGGCGACGATATTGAATACGTCGAGATCATATTCGCGACCGAAGGTTTCTTCGTCCCAGCGCATCGAGCGCACCAGCGCATCCATGGCGTAATTGGCGCGCGTTTCCTTGCCATGTTCTACATAAATAGCGAGCTTGACCTTGCGTCCTGAGCTTGTCGTAAAACTGCGCTCGATGTGGCCAAGGTCTCCGCCAACCAGCGCAAAAAGATAGGACGGCTTCGGAAATGGGTCGCTCCAAACAGCGAAATGCCGGCCACCCGCGAGTTCGCCTGAGTCTGTGGGATTGCCATTGCCGAGCAGCACCGGCGCTTCGGTTTTATCGCCCTCGATCCGCGTCGTATAGACGCTGAGCACATCCGGCCGGTCGAGGAAATAGGTGATGCGACGAAAGCCCTCGGCCTCGCACTGAGTGCAATAGGCCGAACCGGAACGATAAAGTCCTGACAGCTGGGTATTCGCGGTGGGGTCCACCAGCGTTTCAATCTCCAGGCTGAACGGAACTGCGGGCAAGGTGCGCAATGTCAGGCTATCGGGAGTGGCCTCATACTCCTGGGGTGCGAGATCACGCCCATCGAGTTTGAGCCCCCGCAGAACCAGCCCATCGCCATCCAGCGTCAGCGGAACGTCCGCCCGGCCCTTTCGGTTGCGTCGGATCCCCAGCCGGGCGATGACGCACGTCTGCGTCCTGTTCAACGATATGTCCAGTTCCACCGTATCGATAAGAAAATCCGGAGGCAGGTAATCGCACAGACGAACGGTCTGGGGCGGGGGGTTGCGCATCATGTCCTCGAAGGCTGGAATCACGAAATGTTGCGGAGAATATAAGCGCGAGCGGGCTATCGCGCGAGATCCCACCCGCGCGCCGCGCCCAACTTTGCAGGTCGCGCGGCAAGCACACTTTGGTCACTTGCTTGTGTAAGACACTCGCCAGATTGTCCCGGCGCCGTCCTCGCTGAAGAGCAGCGATCCATCAGGCGCGACGACGACGCCGGCCGGCCGACCCCAGACATGGCCGTTGTCTATTACAAAGCCGGTCACAAAATCCTCGTATTCGCCAGTTGGTTTTCCAGCATTGAAGCGCAGACGGATGATTTTATAGCCAACGTCTTTGGAGCGGTTCCATGAGCCGTGCAAAGCGACAAAGGCGTCGCCCTTATAATCTGTAGGGAATTGGGCGCCATCGTAAAAGCTTATGCCAAGCGGCGCGGAATGGGGCTGGATGAGCACGTCCGGCACGGCGACTTTATCTGCAAGGTCCGGGCGCTGGCCGGAATGACGCGGATCGGGGTGGGAACCGATGTAGTACCATGGCCATCCATAGAAGGCGCCCTCCCTGACTTTCGTCGCATAATCAGGCGGCAAATCGTCGCCAAGCATATCTCGCTCATTAACGGCGCACCAAACTTCGTCGCTGCCCGGTCTAATCGCGAGGCCGGAGCAGTTGCGCAGACCGGTGGCGAAGTCGCGCTTATGTCCGCCGTCAGGATCGAACGCGAGCACAACAGCCCGGCCCTTTTCTGCGCCTCCCATCGCGCCAAGGCCCTCCGTTTTTTCCAGAGCCTGTATTTCCGCCGGCGATTGGGCTTTGACGCCCTCCGCCACATTGCTTTCCGAACCGACGGAGACGTAAAGCGTCGCGCCATCCGGCGAAAAAGCAATGTCGCGGGTCCAATGCCCCCCGCTCGCGGGCAAGGAGGCGATGTTTTCCTTAACGCCGGAAGGTCTTAGCTCGCCGCTGCTGTATGGATAGCGCAACACAGCGCTCTCGGTCGCGATATATACGTATCGTGGATGAGGTCCGGGGGGATAGAAGGCGATGCCGTAAGGGCGATCAAGTCCGTCTACAAAAACTATGTTATTCGCGGGCTTGTCCTCGCCGGAAACGAAGCGCAGCACGCGCACGCGCCCCCCCTCGCTTTCCGCCAGGAAAATATCTCCGTTCGGCGCTGCGCGCATCGTGCGGGGACCCTTGAGATCCTGTGCTATCGGCCGCACGCTAAAGCCTGCCGGCGCCCGCAAGGAAACGCCGGGTGGCCGCTGCAGAACCCTGCTACGCAAGGCCGTCGGCGAAGTCGCCAAGGGAGCTGGCAAGTCTCCCACAGTGATTCGGTGCAATACGCCGGGCGCATCGCCGCGCCAATCACCGAAGGGGGTCACACCTTCACCGCGCTCCTGCGCCTGCGATGGCCTATGGATGGGGATCAGCGCGAACGTTGCTCCTATAAGGAACGAGACAAGTGTGAACGATTTCATCGGCGCTACTCTTCCAATTCGCGTCAAGTTTGAGTCGACGCCTCCCTGGTGCCCTTTGCAGGAGCCGCCACAATAAACATGCATTCATATTGTCATCGTGCCTCTTCAAGTAAACTATAAAGAAGCGCTAGGTTGCGGATAGGCGGACGACAATTTCCGCGGCCCGCGTGGACATTATCTGGATGCCGACAGCGCCGCGCCTTGTAGTAGACTTCGCAAAAAGCGGGGTGTTGCAGTTGCCGGCGCAAAGAAAATGTGGAGGTCGCCGCGGTGGTTGATTGGAATTCCGTACTTTATATGAAGTTTGAAAATGAGCGCACGCGGGCTGCGAGTGACCTTCTGGCTCAAATTCCCGATATTAATCCAAAAGCCGTCTTTGATTTAGGTTGTGGTCCCGGCAACAGCACGCAACTGCTGAGGCGCCGTTTTCCTTCCGCGTCAATAATCGGCGTCGACAGCTCGGACAACATGTTGCTAGTCGCTCGCGAACGCGTGCCCAACGCAAAATTCCTCAAAGAAGACATTCAGTTCTGGCG
This sequence comes from uncultured Alphaproteobacteria bacterium, assembly GCA_963697595.1. Taxonomy (GTDB): domain Bacteria; phylum Pseudomonadota; class Alphaproteobacteria; order Rhizobiales; family Beijerinckiaceae; genus Methylocystis. Next base: position 870,084 of record CAVOON010000003.1, read on the forward strand.
TCCAGAACAAAGAGTGGACCTGATCTTTGCCAATGCGGCGTTGCACTTCGTGCCGGAGCATTACGGGCTATTGGTGCGGCTTGTGTCGCACCTGACTGACGGTGGGTGCATTGCGGTGCAGATGCCAAACAATATGCAAGAAGATTCGCATGCGTTGATGCGCATGGTGGCTGCGGACGGTCCCTGGGCCGATCGGCTGGTGCCGATCGCAAAGACCAGAACGATCATCGGTCCGCTTGAAGAATATTACAGTCTGTTGACGCCACTCTGCTCGAGGCTCGACATCTGGCAGACCACCTATATCCATCCGGTCGACGGACCGGAGCGCATCGTCGAGTGGTTCGAAGGCGCGGAGTTGCGACCTTTTCTAGAACCTTTATCGGAAACGGAGCGAGAGACATTTCTGGCGCGTTACCGCACAGAGCTTTCACAAGCATATGCGCCGCAGCCCAACGGAAAATTCTTGCTGCGTTATCCTCGCCTGTTTTTCGTCGCGCAAAAGTGACGAGCTGAGAATGCGGAGACTAAAATCGTGACCGTTACAATCTACCATAACCCTGCTTGCGGGACTTCGCGCAATACCCTGGCGATGATCCGCCAAAGCGGCGTGGAGCCGGTGATCATCGAATATCTTAAAAATCCGCCAAGCCGCGAGAAACTCGTCGCTTTGCTTCGAGACATGGGACTCCCGGCACGCGCGTTGTTGCGACAGAAAGGGACGCTTTATGCAGAGCTTGATCTTGCAGATCCAAAATGGACGGAAGCGGAATTAATCGATTTCATGCTCGCACATCCGATCTTGATCGAGAGACCGATAGTCGAAGCGCCGAAAGGCGTTCGGCTGTGTCGTCCTTCCGAAAAGGTGCTGGAGATTTTGGCGAAGGCGGATATTGGTCCCTTCAAAAAAGAAGGTGGCGAAGTAATCATCGACGAAATGGGCGCACGGAAGCCTTAAGCCTCGGCGTCGGTTCCAAGATACGCGCGCTACACATTGGAGGTGCGCTGCTTTATACCGGGTCACCGTTTGCGAACCTGGGGTCGCGCCATGTTCAATGCTCTTAAGGACTTTCTCACCGACCTCGCCGGCGGCGCGCCGCGAGAAAGAGGCTTTGAGGCCAGCGACTACCGTCTGGCCGCCGCTGCGCTGCTGGTGCACATCGCCAGCATCGATGGCGAATTTGACTCCAAAGAACGAGAGCGTCTGCAAAGCATTGTCGAGACGCGGTTCGGGCTCGACAGGGCCGCCGCGCGCGAATTGATCCTGCACGCAGCGGAGAGTGAGCGGGACGCAGTGGATCTGTTCCGTTTCACCAGCGTCCTCAAGCGAACGCTTGACGAAGAAGGACGGCGGCAGGTCATCGCCATGCTTTGGGACATGGCGTATGTCGACGGTTCGATCCATGAGTTTGAAGAAAACGTGGTCTGGAGAGTGGCGGAACTGCTCGGCGTGTCGACGCGCGACCGCGTTAACCTGCGCAAGGACGCGCAGCAAGAAGCAAATTCTCAAGAATCGACTTCCAGTGAATTGCCTTCCTCCGGTCCCTGGTCGAAGCACTAACGGGACTGCTAACCTCTCCAAGGAATAATCTCATGACCGACTTACCCGCCAGCCTGCGCAAGGCGACGATCGTAACGGGGGCGTCCGAAGGAATTGGAGCGGAGCTTGCGCGCCAGTTCGCGGCCGGGGGGCGCGAAGTCGTGCTCGTCGCACGCCGTCGCGACCTGCTGGAAGCGCTCGCCGCGGAGATCGCCGCAAAAGGCGCCAAGGCGCATGTCGTCGAGCTGGACCTATGCAGGGAAGGGGCCGTCGACCTTTTGGAGAAGGCGCTGGCGCAGGCGGGGCTCACCCCTGAAATATTGGTCAATAACGCCGGCTTTGGCCTCATCGGAGGCGCCGCGAAGCTTGGGGAAGCAGAGCAGCTTGCGATGGTGGATCTCAATGTGCGGGCGCTGACGGCGCTGACGCTGCGCTTTCTTAAGCCGATCATTGAGGCGAAGGGAGCTATTCTGAATGTCGCGTCCATCGCCTCCTTCATGCCGGGTCCGAATTTCGCGATCTATTACGCCAGCAAGGCCTATGTGCGCTCCTTCAGCGAGGCGTTGGCGCAGGAAATGGCGCCCTTAGGGGTGAAGGTCTCCTGTCTCTGCCCGGGGCCGGTGGAGACCGGATTCCAGGCCAGGGCCGGGTTCGATTTCACCGGCGCCATGACGGCGATGAAGTCCTCTTTGGTTCCCGCCGAGGAGGTCGCGCGCCAGGGCTATGAGGGCCTAATGGCGGGAAAGAGGGTGGTGATTCCGGGTATCATGAACAGGTTCACGGTCGCTTTCGCGCGTCTGGCCCCACGAGCGATCCTGATGCCGATTCTCGCTTTCGCCCAAAACGGACGATAACGCTCCCAACAATACAAAAAGAGCGGAATCACCGATGAATCCGCTCTTTTTCGTTGGAAATGCAGCCGATAAAGCGTCACGCCTCCTGCGACTTGACCTTCAGCACCTGACGGCCGTTATACATGCCGGTCTTCAGGTCGACATGGTGCGGGCGGCGCAGCTCGCCGGAATCCTTGTCCTCAATAAAAGTCGGCGCCTTGAGCGCGTCGGCGGAACGGCGGAACCCGCGCTTCATAGGCGAGGTTTTTCTTTTCGGAACGGCCATTTGTCACTTCTCCCGAGGGCGCCGAGGCCCAAAGGGCGCGGTCAGCAAAAATAGGTGAGGAGCGGCGTTTACACCAGTTTTCCCATTATGGCTAGTCTTGGCGGATTTCCTAGGAAAGGATTAGAAGAAAAAACTACTGCGAAAGAGCGTTTCGGGAACAGCGTGCAATGACGTCTACATCGAGTCGCGAGGCATTGCTGGCTGCCCTGTTGCTTTTGCCGGTCGCTGCGCAGGCTCAGGAGGAGCAAGTCGGCTCCTCTATCGATTCTGAGCATATATTTGGTTTCACCGAGGGAAGCGACATTGGCAACAAAGGCGAGCGTGAAATTGAAAACGCCACGACAGCACGGCTCGGCAGGGAGGGGAGCTTCTCGGTCTTCAGCAATGAGACCTCTTTTCGTTATGGGGTAGAGCAAAACTTCCGCGCGTCCATCGGAACCTTGACGGATTATTACAGCGTCCACGATACCCCGGGACTTTCGAACAAAACAGGTGTGGAATACAGCGGCATGGTCGGCGAATTCCGCTGGCACTTTTTGGAGCATGACACCGCGCCGATCGGGCTAACCTTGTCGTTCGCTCCCTACTGGAGGCGCAGCAGCGACCCCGCGCCGGGGCAGGGCGAGAGCTATGCGTTGCCCTTAGCGCTCCTCATAGACAAGGCGTTTATTCCCGGACAGCTCTATGGCGCCATTAACGTCACCGTGGCACCGAACTTCAGCCGCCTGTCCGGACAATGGCAAGCCACGCAACCGCTCGAAATCTCGGCGGCCCTGACCGCAGCCGTGGGGGAAAGGATATTCCTTGGTTGCGAAGTGCGCGAGGCGGCGCTCGACCAAAATGGCGTTTTCGCCGGGCGCGCCCTTTTCATTGGGCCAAGCTTCTATTTGAAGATCAGGGAGGATCTGAACTTCAAACTGGGCTGGTCTATGCAAGTCCCCGAGGCGTTCAGCGGCCGCATGGACCTTACCACTTTCGAGCGGCATCAGTTTGTCGCGCAATTCGCCTACGGTTTCTAAGCGGCTGACCGATTATTGAGAAGGACCTTCAACTCCGATCGCCGCTTCCGGCTCGAGCCTTTCCGACCGTTGAGCCTGCGGCGCGCCGGCATGGCTTACGCCGGTTTGATCGCGTAGCCACCTGTGCCACTGCTCCTGTGTGCCATGGAAGGTGTTCTGGTCCACGGCGCCGGGGATGCCCGGCACACTGCCGTCCGAACGATATTGCCAGAAGGTCCACTTGCGCGAACCGTAGCGCACCGTTGGATGGTACTTGGTGGAGCGCACCCAGATCGGATATTCCGACAAGGCGTCCGAGTGCAGAATCGCCTGATAGAAGTCGACCGAAGAATAGATAATCGGCTTTTTACCGTAATGACGCTCCAACTCCTCGAGCATCTTGCGCATGTCCACAAGCACTTCCTCGCGGTAAAGCGTGCGCTTGCAGGTGTGGGAGGTCGGCGTCGCCTCTACGTCGAGCACGGGCGGTAGCGCGTCCGGTTCGACCGGCACAATGCTTTTGAAATTGCCGATTTCCTCATGCGGCTGACGACACCAGTAGACGAAGTGGTAGGCGCCGCGCGGAATCCCGGCGGCTCTCGCCCCTTCCCAGTTGCGCTGAAACTTTGAGTCCGCTGCGTCGCCGCCCTCGGTCGCCTTGATGAAGGCGAATGCTACCCCTGAATCCTTCACGGTCTGCCAGTCGATATTGCCCTGATATTTGGACACGTCGATCCCATGCACCGCATAATGGGCGCTCAGCGTCGCGGGATATTGGCCAAGGTCCAATTCCGGCACGGCGTAGGCGAGGAAACCGGGGTCTTTCTTGGCGTTTGTGAGCGGCGCGCTGGTCGCAAACCTGGGCGACCGGTAGCTGTAACCGGGGTCCATGCCGCTGCCGCAGGCGGCGAGCAGGCTACAGGCGACCAGCAGGGACGCCGTTGAAAAAGCAGGCGGACGGGGTGAGTTCAGAGCGCACATTGCGTCAAATTATACCTCAAGCGGTAATGCGGCGTTAAAGCTCCTGCCGCCGCCTAATCATGCTTAATAAAGATGAAACCACAAGCTTGCGATCGAAAGAAAGGCGCCGTAGCCCACAACGTCGGTCACCGTGGTGACGAAGGCCGAAGAGGAAACCGCCGGATCGACCTTCCAGCGGACGAGCGCGAGCGGAACCAATATGCCTCCGAGCGCGCCAGCGACAAGATTGGTGAACATGGCCAAAGCCATGACCGGGGCTATGCCGATGTTCTGAAACCAGTTGGCGGCCACAGCGCCGGTAATGAAGCCAAAAGCGGCGCCGTTGACAGCGCCGGCTGCCAGCTCGCGCCAGACAATACGCATGGCGTTAGTGCGGGAAAGTTCGCGGGTCGCCAGCGCCCTTACGGCTACGGTCATGGTTTGGGTCGCCGAATTGCCTCCCTGGCTGGCGACGATCGGCGCCAGCACCGCGAGCGCAACCATTTGCTGCAGCTGGCTTTCGAACAATCGCAATACCGAGGAGGCGATGAAAGCGGTTCCCAGATTCACCAGCAGCCAAAGGAACCGGCTTTTGGCGATCTGCCAGAAGTCATCGGACAGCTCTTCCGACGGATTGACGCCGCCAAGCGCCTTGATTTCCTCGGAGGCGGCCTCCTGCAACACGTCCACGATATCGTCGATGGTGATGACGCCCACGAGGCGCTCGGCCTCGTCCACGACGGGAACGGAAACGAGATTGTAGCGCTCGAACAGCCGCGCTACCTCCGCGCAATTGTCGGTGGCGCGCACGCGGCGGCGGTCGGCCTGCATGATCTCGTCCACCCGCTTGCCCGGCACCGCGCGCACCAGCGCGTCGAGAAAAACCGTGCCGAGCAGGTGATAGCCGGGGTCGACGACAAACACCTCGAAAAAATTATCCGGCAGCACTTCCGGGTCGGTTTTGCGAAAAAAGTCGAGCACCTGTCCCGCAGTCCAGAAGGTCGGAATGGCGATCAGCGTCGTCTGCATCAGACGGCCGGCGCTGTCTTCCGGAAAATCGAGCGAGCGCCGCAGCACCACGCGCTCATGCGCCGGGAGCGCCTCCAGCACCTCCGCCTGCTCCTCCGGCTCCAGCGTCTCCAGAATCGCTACGGCGTCATCGCTCTCCAGCTCGCGCATGGCTTCCGCGAGCTTTTCGACCGGCAGTTCTTCCAGAATGTCTTCACGGGTCGTGTCGCCAACCTCGGTCAAGGAGGCGAAGTCGAAGTCGGCGCCCATCAGGGCTATCAGCCGAGGCCGGGTTTCGTGATCCAGCAGCTCCAGCAATGCGCCGAGATCGGCTTCATGAAGGGCGCCGACGAGTTCCTGGGCGCGCGGCAAGTCCTCCTCGGACACGGCCTGCTCGACGCACGCCACGAAGTCCGGACGGGGTTCGCCGGTCTCGTCGCGGAAAATATCCGGCTTGGTCGCCGTTTCTTCACTATCGAGCGTCATACCGAACCCGCTTCGCTATATCAGGGGTGCATAACCCGCCCCCGCCCGAAATCAAAACGGTAAAGCGCCGATGTCCCGATCCGGTCGAATTTGTTGCTGCGCAGCCCTCGCCGCGTTTCTCGCCGCCTCTCCGGGCGCGGGCTCGGCTGCGTCCTGCGGCCCCGAGAAACTGGGCACTTCGCGTGAAATTCCAATTGATGGCGCGGAAGGGCTGTCACTTGGGCTGCAAAGCTATCCGCGCACCTTGGCGCTGGCGGACCACGAGGTCGTGCTTACCTTTGACGACGGCCCCGCAGCGACAACCGCGCAGGTGCTGAACGCGCTGAAAGACGAATGCGTCCGCGCGACTTTTTTCGTCATCGGCGTCAATGCGACCAGCATGTCCGCCACGGTCAAGCGCGAGGTAATGGAAGGACATACCGTCGGCTATCACTCCTTCAGCCACCCCGCCAAGACGCTGCGGCTGATGCCGTTTGAAGCGGCGAAGTCGGACATAGAGGCCGGCGTCCTTGCAGTTGACAAAGCCGCCTATGGCGAGGCCCCGTCAAAGCCGCGCGCTGCCTTTTTCCGCTTTCCGGGCTTCGCCGACACGCCGGAGTTGCTCCAATATGTTCACGGACGGGGCATGACAGTGTTCGGCGCGGACCTCTGGGCCTCAGACTGGCAGGCGATGACTCCGCAAAGCGAACTCGCGCTGGTGATGGGACGGCTCGAAAAACTGGGCAAGGGAATCGTGCTGTTTCACGATTCCAAATCCAGCACCGCGAAAATGCTGCCTGACTTCCTGCGCGCGCTGAAGGAAAAAGGATTTAGGGTCGTCCAGGCCGTGCCCGGCCCCGGCCCGACACCGGTGGAACAGGCGGGGCCGGGCTGGAAATCCACCACCGAGCCGATCATCGCAAGGACGCTGGGTGCTCATGGCCACGTGCATGAAAAGAGTGAAAGCCAATAAATGCAAAGCGCACACAATTCGAATACGGTTGATTAGTCAAAGTAAATTTTGACAAAAATACTTTCACATTGAAGATTATACGGCGAGGTGATTCGCGGGACAGTTTTGAGCTGTTGATCTTTAGCATAAAGCGGTTGTTCAAATGCAATACACAGGATTCACAATAAAAAGTTATACTAAGATTTTTCGCAGAGGCATATATGGCGAGAATGACTGTGCGCTTTTCTGATGAGCTACGGTCAAAGGTTGAGGCGGTTCTTGCCGAGATGGATAAAATCCTAGTTTGAATAATTGGTGCGGTCGAGAGGACTCGAACCTCCACTGGTTGCCCAACTAGCACCTCAAGCTAGCGCGTCTACCAATTCCGCCACGACCGCACAGGCGCTTCGTCAAGAAGCGCCGGCGGGTCAGCGTCTAACAAATCGGCTTGGCAAAGACAAGCCGCTGTTTCCTTTATTGCGCGAGTTGCGCCGGATAGCCCGCTTCGGTGATCGCCTTTGCGAGAGCGGCGGGGTCTTTCGGGGAAGGGGTCACTTCAACCTTGCCGGTGGGCAGGTCAACCTTCACCTCCGCGCCGGGCTGCGCCGTCTGGACCGCTTTGGTGACATGCTTGACGCAATTGCCGCAGGTCATGTCCTTCACGTCGAAAGTCGTGCTCATTTTGCTCTCCTGTTCAATCTCTGGCGGTGGAGTCGGTTGGAAGTGGGTGAGGTCGGGACCGGGGTCGGACGCCTTGAAACGGCGCAGCCGCAGCGCGTTGCTGATCACGAAAACGCTCGAGAGCGCCATGGCGCCCGCGCCCAGCATCGGCGACAGCAATGTTCCGTTGACAGGATAAAGCGCGCCGGCGGCGACCGGAATCAGCACCACATTATAAGCGAAGGCCCAGAACAAATTTTGCGTGATGTTGCGCATGGTCGCGCGTGAAATCGCGAGGGCCATCGGCACTTTGGCCAGATCTCCGGACATCAGCACAACATCGGCCGCTTCGATAGCCACGTCCGTGCCCGTGCCGATAGCGATTCCCGCGTCTGCCGCGGCGAGCGCCGGGGCGTCATTGACGCCGTCGCCGACAAAAGCGATTTTTTTGTCCTGTCGCAGCCTTTTCAGCGCCGCAACCTTGCCGTCAGGCAAAACGCCCGCAATCACCTCGTCGATGCCGACCTTTGAGGCGATGGCGCGCGCCGCTTTTTCGTCGTCGCCGGTGATCATCGCGGTTTTGACGCCCATGTCGTGGAGCGCCCGAAGCGCGGCTGCGCTGGTCGGCTTGATGGCGTCAGCCACGCAAAGGATAGCGGTCAGCCTCCCGTCGAAGGCGCCGTAGAGCGGGGTTTTGCCTTCGCCAGCGAGACGCGCCGCGTGCTGAGCGAACATGCTGGCGTCGAGGCCCAGAGAGGTCATGAATCGCTCGGCGCCCACCGCGACCTTGGTCTGCTGGACGAGGCCGGTGACGCCCAGTCCAGGGATCGACGCGAAGTCGGAGCAGGGCAAAAGCTCCAACTTTCGGGCCTTCGCGGCGTCGACCAACGCGCGCGCGACCGGGTGCTCCGACTGCGCCTCGACACTGGCCACAAGCCGCAGGGCGTCATCCTCATTGACTTGAGGCATTGGCAGGAGGTCGGTCAGCTGCGGCTTGCCGACCGTCACGGTGCCGGTCTTGTCGAACGCGATAAGAGATACGTCGCGCAGCGTTTGCAGAGCTTCGCCCTTGCGAAACAAAACGCCGAGCTCAGCCGCGCGGCCCGTGCCGGTCATGATGGCGGCGGGAGTCGCCAGCCCCATCGCGCAGGGACACGCGATGATCAGCACGCTGACGGCGTTAACCAGCGCGTAGGTTAGACGCGGTTCTGGTCCGACAAGCATCCACACTGCGAAAGTCAGCAGCGCAACGGCCAGCACGGCGGGCACAAAAACGCCGGTGATGCGGTCGACCAAACCCTGTATCGGCAGCTTTGCGCCCTGCGCCTGTTCGACCATGCGGATGACGTTGGCGAGGAAGGTGTCGGCGCCGACTTTTGTGGCCCGGAAAGCAAAGGCTCCTGTCGTGTTGACCGTGGCGCCGGTGACCGTCGATCCTTCTTTCTTCGAGACGGGCGCGGGCTCACCGGTGATCATGGATTCATCGACATAGGAAGCGCCGCGCGTCACAACCCCGTCTGTCGGAACTCTTTCGCCAGGCCGCACCGACACCACATCGCCGACTCTTACCTCGTCAGTGGATAGGTCGAGCGTTTCTCCGTCGCGTTCGACGTGTGCGATGCGTGGCTGCAATTTCGCCAGTGCGCGGATGGCGTCCGACGTGCGCCCCTTGGCGCGCGCTTCCAGGAACCGCCCGAAGAGTATTAGCGTGACGATCACGCATGCGGATTCATAATAGACATTGGCCGCGCCGACGGGCAGCAGCGAGGGCGCGAAGGTGGCGACGACAGAGTAGAGATACGCGCTGCTGGTGCCGGTTGCGACCAGCGAATTCATGTCGGGCGTTCCACGCGCCAGCGCGGGGAAACCCTTGGCGTAAAATCCGCGCCCCGGTCCGAGCAGCACCAGCGTGGTCAATGCGAAGGAGAGATATAACGTCGTCTCGTGGCCGATATTCGCTATAACCCATTCATGCACGCCGGGAATAAGATGGCCGCCCATTTCCACCGCGAAGACCGGAGCCGTCAGGATCGCGGCCCATAACAGCCGCCGGGACAGCGCTCGGCTCTCTTCCTCCCGCAACTCGCTTTCAGGAGCGCTGGCCTGCGTTACGGGTTCGTAACCGGCCTCGATCACGGCGTGGCGCAGATTGTCGATGAGTTGCGGCCCTTTGAGCGCACGCACGGTGGCCCGCTCGGTTGCGAGATTGACCCTCGCCTCCAGCACGCCCGGCGTCGCCAGCAGCGCCTTTTCCACATGCGAAATGCATGAGGCGCAGGTCATGCCACGCACGCCCAGCTCCACGGTCTCGATCACGGGCTCATAGCCTGCGTCAGTCACGGCCTGCGCTATTGCTGCGGTTCCAGCGCCAGGGGTCAAAGATACATCTACTCTTTCGGTAGCCAGATTGACGCTGGCGCTCTCAACGCCTTCAACCTTGGCAACCGCCTTTTCGACATGGGCCACACAAGAGGCGCAGGTCATGCCCCGGACGCTGAAGCCCAGTTTTTCAGATGGACCGGCCGCGCCTGGGTTGAATTCTTGCGTTGCTGACATTTGACACTCTATCGGCTGACTTCGAATATCGGGCGAGGGGCACCCTATAGCCAACGTGGGGTGCGCGCGACGTATTGCTGGAATTCCGCTCCGAATTTCTTTTCCAGATGTCGTTCCTCCGGCTCAATCGCAAGTTTTATCAATGCGAAAAAGAGCAGCGGGGTCAGGAAGATCATCCAGGGCGAGCGTAACAGCAGGCCTACGCCAAACGTCAGCGCCAGCTCCGACACATAAATGGGGTTGCGCGAATAGCGGAACGGACCGCTCGTCACCAGAGTGGAAACAGGACGATGTGGCAAAATCGTCGTTTTATGGCGGCGCAGTGTGATGGCGCACCAAATGTCATTGGCAAGCCCGAGCGACACCAGCAAAGCTCCCGCCACATGTGCTAGTTCCGGCGGAATCGCGGGCGCTGGAAGGAAATGCTCCAGCGTTCTGCCGCAAATGATCACCACGATAAATAGCAGCGGCGGCCAAGGCACGCGGGAAGGGGCTTCATCGGTTTCGGTGGGAGAGGTCACGGCCGGTCCTTGGATTTGGTGAGATTGGTCCGAACAGGTAAAAACGCAAGTAATTATGAGACTTTCCATGCGTTCGCGCGCAGGAGGTTTAGACTTCTAAAAGGCCCGCCGCGCGGAGGACGTCAAGGCGCTTGGTCTGTGAGTTGAAGCCTCTCGTCCCAAGGCGATACAAGACTTATGGTTCAGGACCAAAGGAAACGGATTGACCAAGCCAATAAGCGATTTTCTTGCCCCCTTCGCTATCGATCTCGCATCCCTGCGAGATCGCGATCGGATTCGTTCGTTGGCCGCGCGAGCAGGATGTGACTTTGCCTCCAACGATTATCTTGGGCTCGCTGAATCTCAAGGATATTGCGATGCGGCCAGCGTGGCCCTCGCGCGCGGCGTTCCGCTCGGCGCCGGGGGCTCACGCCTGCTGCGTGGCAACCACCCTGAACACGAGGCGCTCGAAGAAGAAGCCGCGCGGTTTTTCGGTTCGGAGAGCGCGCTGTTCTTTGGCGCTGGTTTTTCGGCCAATGAGGCGCTGTTTGCTACGTTGCCGCAGCGAGGCGATCTGATCCTCTATGACGAACTGATCCACGCCAGCGCGCACGAGGGCATGCGTCTGTCGCGCGCGAGCAGTCAGTCCGTCCGGCATAATGACGCCAATGCTTTTGAAAAGGCGATCCGTGCGGCGGATGGCCCGGGACGCGTATGGATCGCGGTCGAGAGTCTATACAGCATGGACGGGGACATGGCGCCGCTCGATGCATTGGCGGCGATCGCCGCGCGACGCGGAGCTTTTTTGCTTATAGACGAGGCCCATGCGACAGGCGTTTTCGGGCCCGGCGGGCGTGGGCTTTCTCATGGGCTGGAGGGGCGCGAAAACATCTTGACATTGCATACCTGCGGTAAGGCGCTGGGGCTTTCCGGCGCGCTGGTGTGTCTGCCGCGCCTGTTGCGCGAGTTCCTTGTCAACCGCTGCCGGCAATTCATCTTCGCAACCGCGCCATCGCCTTTGCTGGCCGCCGCGATTCGGTCGGCGCTGGGCATCGTCGAGAACGCCGACAAACGCCGTGCTGCGCTGGCGAAGCGTGTGGCTCGCCTTGGCGAGGGCCTGCGCAGCGTCGCGGACCCTTCCGGAACGCATATACAGCCGGTGATTGTCGGCGCCGATGGCAGGGCTCTGGAACTGGCGAGGCGGATGCAAGCGGGCGGCTTTGACATTCGAGCCATACGTCCGCCCACGGTGCCGCAAGGCACTTCGCGCTTGCGCATTTCCGTAACTCTCAACGTGAGCGAGGCACAGATCGACGCGATGATCGCGCTGCTCGCACATGAGCTTGACCGATTGCCGGCATGAAATCGCGCATCGTCATCGCTGGAACCGATACGGGCGTCGGCAAGACCGTGTTCGCGGCCGGCCTGGCCGGCGCGCTGGACGGCTATTACTGGAAGCCGATACAGTCCGGGCTGAAAGGGGAAACGGATTCGCAATGCGTAGCGCGATTATCCGGGCTTGAGCCCGCGCGCATTCTGCCGGAGGCCTGGCGCCTGAGAACGCCCGCTTCGCCACATTACGCGGCGCAGCTCGACGGCGTGCACATAGATCCGTCGCGGCTCAATCCGCCGGACTGTTCGGGACCGCTTGTCATCGAGACAGCGGGTGGCGTAATGACCCCTTTGACCATCGAGAAGCCTACGATCGACGTTCTGACGCGATGGGCGTTTCCGGTCGTTCTCGTGGCGCGCACAACTCTCGGCACAATCAATCACAGCCTGTTGACGATCGAAGCGCTGGGCCGCAGGAACATTTCCTTGCTCGGCGTCGCCTTTGTCGGTGAAGCGAATGAAGAAACGCAGAAGACGATTTCGCAAATGGGCGGGGTTAAGATGTTGGGCCGCCTGTCGCTGCTCCCCGATCTGACGCGCGAGTCATTGCGGCAATGCTTTTCGGCTGCGTTCGCCGTCGAAGATTTTGTTTAAGGCGGAAGGCGCAATGACGCTCGTGACCAATTCGCCAGTCTGGCGCCCGTTTACCCAACACGCCCTTCAGCCCGACGCCGTCAAGATAGCGCGGGCCGAGGGCTGCTGGCTGGAGGCCGAAAACGGCGTGCGTTTTCTCGACGCCATCTCGTCCTGGTGGGTGATCACTCACGGCCATCGCCGGCCCGAAATCATGCAAGCGATCAGGGATCAGACCGAGTCGCTCGATCAGGTGATCTTCGCGGGCTTCACGCATGAACCGGCGGAGCGCCTTGCCCGGCGGCTTGTGGAGATTACGCCTTCTGGTCTCGACTATGTCTTCTACTCAGACAGCGGTTCGACAAGTGTAGAAGTGGCGATAAAAATGGCGCTCGGTTTCTGGCGCAATCGGGGCGAAACGCGCACGCGAATAGTTGCGCTGGAGCACGGCTATCACGGCGACACTGTAGGCACGATGTCAGCGGGCGCGCGTTCTGCCTTCAACGCCAGTTATGAGCCGTTGCTGTTCGACGTGACTCGGGTTCCTTTTCCGTGTGAGGGGAGTGAACAGCAAAGCCTTGATGAGCTGGAAGCGGCCTGTAAAGCCGGCGCCGCGGCCTTCGTGGTTGAGCCCCTGATATTGGGCGCTGGCGGCATGCTGACCTATTCCGCGCAGACGCTGCGGGATATGCGGGAGATCTCCGCGCGTTACGGCGCGTTGTTTATCGCAGACGAAGTGATGACAGGCTTTGGCCGCACTGGAACCCTGTTCGCTTGCGAACAGGCTGCTGTCGTCCCGGACATTGTGTGCTATTCCAAGGGCATAACCGGGGGCGCGTTGCCGCTCGCGGTGACAATGTGCAAGGCCGAAATTTTTGACGCGCATTATTCATCCGACCGCGCGCGCGCCTTTTTTCACTCCAGCTCTTATACAGCGAACCCCATTGCATGCGCGGCGGCGCTCGCCAATCTCGATATATGGGATAAAGGCGGCGCAACCGAAAGCGTCGCTCGACTATGCGGATTGCAGGAGGCCCGCATCGCGCGCTTTGAAAACGACGAGCGCTTTTCCGGCGTGCGGCGCCTTGGAACGATCACGGCGCTAGATCTACGTGCGCCGCAGGGGGGCTATCTCGCTCCCATCGGGCTTGAACTTCTGCGTTTCTTCAATACGCGCGGCTTGGTGCTGCGGCCGCTGGGGCAGACGATATATGTGCTGCCGCCTTACTGCATAACGGCTGAAGAACTCGACCTTGTCTATACAGCGATTGACGACGCCGCGTCGCACTTTTGCCGCTGAACTCAATCAGGCTTTCGCATGGTCTTTTTGTTGAGCGCTCGCGGACCGCGCCAGATATTCGTCGCGCAGCACGCGGCGCAGGATTTTCCCGACTGCGCTCTTTGGAAGGCTGTCCCGAAATTCGTAATGCTTCGGCGCTTTGTATCCGGTGAGGCTTTGATGCACAAAGGCATTCAACTCCTCGCGCGTCACGCTGGGGTCGCGCGGCACGACAAAGGCCATCGGCGCTTCGCCGGAATGGGGGTCCGGCACGCCGATAACCGCCACTTCCTTGACCTTGGGGTGCAGCGCTAGCTCATTCTCTACTTCATTTGGATAGACATTAAACCCGGACACCAGAATCGTGTCCTTCAGCCGATCCACGATTTTGACCAGACCGTCGGGCTTCATCAGCGCGATGTCGCCGGTGCGAAAGAAGCCGTCTTCGGTCATCGCGTCAGCGGTTTCCTTTGGCCGTTTCCAATAGCCCGCCATAACCTGCGGACCTTTCACGCAGAGTTCGCCGCGTTCGCCGATTGGCGAGACCGACCCGTCTTCGAGGCGAATCGAGATATGCGTGGAGGACTGGGGATAGCCGATAGCGCCAGAGAATTCCTCAAGTTGGGGAAGATTGAGGCAGATCATTGGTGAAGTTTCGGAGAGTCCGTAGCCTTCGATGATCGCCTTGCCCGTGATTTGCTTCCATTTCCGGGCAGTGATGTCTAGCGTCGCCATGCCGCCGGAGAGACAAAAGACCAGCGCCGAGAAGTCTACCTTTCCAAAATCCCTGTGATCCGCGAGCGCAGCGTAAAGCGTGTTCACGCCGGAAAACATCGTGAAGGAAGACTTAAGCAATGTTTTTACGAAGCCGTCGATATCGCGCGGATTTGGGATCATCAGACAGCAGGCGCCGATTTTGGTCATCGCAAGGCAGCAGGCGGTGAGGCCAAAAATGTGATAAAGCGGCAGCGCCGTAACCATGATCTGCGGAGAATTTGCGAAAGGTCTGAGCCAGGCTATCGCCTGCTCGACATTGCTGACCACGTTGCGGTGTAACAATGCGGCGCCTTTCGCCACGCCGGTAGTGCCGCCAGTATATTGCAGAAAGGCGATGTCGTCGCGCGACATCTCCACCTGCTCCAATGGCCGCCGCCGTCCTACCTCGAAAACCTCGGAGAGCCGCACCGCGCCGGGAAGGGCGAACGTCGGCACGGCGCGCTTAAGCCAGCGCGACGCTGCGTTAATTATTATGCCTTTCAGTCCCAAAAGATCGCCGGGGGCCATGACGATCGCCTGCTCGAGTTGCATGTGCGACCATGCGTCTTCGACGGTGTGCGCGAAGTTTTCCAGCACGAAGATAAAACGCGCGCCAGCGTCATTAAGCTGGTGTTCCAGCTCTTTCGGCGTGTACAGCGGATTGACGTTCACGACGACGCCGCCCGCCAGGAAAGTCCCGAATATGATTGCCGGATAGCTCGCCAGATTAGGCGACATGATCGCGACCCGATCGCCCTTTTCCAACCCGTGAGCCTGCAACCATGAGGCGACGGCTTCCGCCGCGACGGACAGTTCCGAATAGGTGAGGCGCTTTCCGAAACACTCGAGCGCCGGGCGATCGGCAAAAGTCGAAACGCTTTTGCGGAACATCGCGTTGATCGTGGAATAACTTTTTTCGTCCAGATCAGCGGGCACGTACGGCGGGTAGGACGCAAGCCACGGCCGCGCTGCATAGGGATCTGTCGCTATCGTGAGGCCAGTCATGCGTGCGCCTGTATGAGAGATCAGATTGTCAGGGCGTCAATATCAAAACCGACTTATGTGAAGATAGCGTTTGTCCACGGGCAAACAGCAGCCGCTGATCAAACTTCGATGGTGCGCCGCAAGAATGTTGAAACTCACACCCCTGCGCCTAAGCCCGAGCCCCAAAGCAACGCGACGCCCAGCGTCATCACGGCGACCGCCGCCAGCAATTCGGCGCCGCTGCCCGCAAGCCTCGTCCAGCGCCGGTCGGGACTGCTCAGACGCCGCGCCGTATCTCGCGCGTAGACGGCGACCGCGGCCAGCGCTCCGGTTGTGATCGCGGTGCCTGCGGCCATGAGCATAACCGCCGCAACTCCAGTCCAAAACATGCCCTGAGCGAGAGTGAAAACAAGGATGAGAATCGCTCCGGAACAAGGGCGCAGCCCGGCCGCGACCACCGTTCCAAGCGCCTCGGTCCAGGAAAATCCGCGCTCCAGAATCGCAGGGTCTGGCGCATGAAAATGCCCGCAAGTTGGCGTATGGATATGAAGAGGATCGTCCACGGCTTCGCAATACAGTCCTCTGCGGCTGACCCGTTAAGTCGGCGTGTGCGCTGCAGCAAAGAAAGCTGCGCCTTTCTTCCACACAAGGTTAATTCCCAACAGGGCAATGGCGCCATAGCTTGCGACTTCGATGTGATTCGCGGCCCCTTTCATCTGGGTGGCCGTGGCTCCCAGCAACGCGGCCGCTATCGCGACTAACGCAATGGCCACCAGCCCCTGGAGGAGCGCGGCCAGAGCCGCGAGGACCATGCCTCGTCGAAGCGCAGTCCGGCTGGCGATCATGTATGAAGCGAGCACCGCCTTGCCGTGTCCGGGACCGGCAGCGTGGAAAACACCGTAGGCGAGACTGGCTGCTCCTAACGTCCAGAAACCCGCCCCGCCAGTTTTGATCGCTTTCACCGCAGACTGCAATTCCATGTGAAATTTGTTTTGCCAGGCCAGAATCATCCCGGTAAGCCCGGTCGCAGCGCCAGTCAACTCTCCGCCCGCGATCGCAAAAGGATTGCGCCCCGACTGCGCCATTGCGGCTGCTTGCCAGCAGATTAGCGCTGCCAGGACGAGGAGGCATATGGTCGAGAAGCGGCGCACTACCGGCGTCACGGGCAGGCCACGACCACGCGGGTCGCGAGCTTGATCCCGAAGTCCGCGCCCGGCGAGAAATTCTGGAAAAACGCTTCGCTCAGTTTCTTATTTTCTTCCGACGCGAGCGGCTTAGGCTCAAGGGCGCTGAGAGAGCAGCCTGCCGGAGCCTTGGCTAAAGTGACGGGGACTTGTTTTTCAAAGCCGAATGACACGAAGTAGGTCGGGTCATAGACCTGAAAAGAGAAGGGTTTTTGCGCGGAGACCGGGGTCTCCAGAGGAAGCAGAAAGCGAAGGGTGACAATCTTTTTGTCGTTAGCCTCTAGTGTGACCTCGGTTGGCTCTTTGAACTTCACCTTGGTCCCCGCCTGCTTCGCGAAGGTGAAAAACTCGAATTCGGCCAGAGATTCGACATTTGTTTTAGCCAGCGGGGCCAATTCCTCGCTGGTCGGCGGTTTGCCGTCCTTCCCCAGGCCCTGGACCGCGAAGGCGGAATACATCTCGTCGAACTCCCATGCATGGCGCAAGCCGATGATTTTGCCGTCAGGACCAAACACCACTTCGCTGCGCACAGCCACCCAGACATGCGGATGCGCGCGCGCTTCGCTCATGGAGACGAGAGCGAACGCAATCAGCGGCGCCAGGAAAAGCCGCGAGAAAACTTTGGGAAGCAGCCGGAATCGACGGTTCATGAGTGTTTGACGGCTAAGTAGCGAAGGCGGCGAAAAAAGGGCGCGACGGGCGCTCTTTACCTGAGGCGGCAATGGTAGCATAAGCCTCCTTGAAAAGGTCGCCCCGTCCGAGATAGACTAACCGAGAATTTCTCGTGGATTCGCCGCCGCTTGATACCGCTGGCATTATGGGTTCTCGTGGGCGATTGCTGTAATATGCGCGTGGCGAAAATGTCTCCATCGTTGTCGGGCCAAATCTTCTGTCCGGCGAAATGAGCGTGACGCCTTTGCGCAAGGCCGGGCCGTGGGTCGCTCCGCCCTCATATCACGCGGCCACGTGAACCAATAAGCATTAGCAAACTCAACGCGACGATGGGCTCAATCGCAGGAGA
The DNA here is from genome assembly GCA_963697595.1 of uncultured Alphaproteobacteria bacterium. Lineage (GTDB taxonomy): Bacteria > Pseudomonadota > Alphaproteobacteria > Rhizobiales > Beijerinckiaceae > Methylocystis. The sequence continues at coordinate 888,028 of CAVOON010000003.1, forward strand.
AATCATAAATATGGCGGACAGTCTCGCCAGCGTCTCGCACATCGGCCCTGCTCTTGTCGAGTCGACGCTCGCGGACAAATACGAGCTGGACAAAGATCGCGTTTTGATGACCGGGACGCAGGCGATCGTGCGCCTGCTTCTGATGCAAAAGGAAGTGGACCGTCGCGCCGGTCTGAACACCGCCGGATTTGTCACAGGCTATCGCGGCTCCCCACTCGGCGGAGTTGATGCGCAAATGCATCGCGCCAAAGCCTATTTCGACAGGAACGATATTTTGTTCATGCCGGGGCTAAACGAAGATCTTGCGGCGACAGCCATCTGGGGCGCGCAGCAGGCCGAGATGCGCGGCGAAGGCAAATATGACGGCGTATTCTCCCTTTGGTATGGCAAGGGACCAGGGGTCGATCGCAGCGGCGACGTGTTGCGCCACGTCAACTTGGCGGGGTCATCGCGGTATGGCGGCGCCATCGCGCTGATGGGAGACGATCACACCGCAGAGTCCTCCACGACCGCGCATCAGTCCGACTTTCACTTCGTAGACGTAATGATGCCAATTCTTTCTCCCGCCGGGGTTCAGGAGATTCTGGATTATGGCCTTTATGCCTTCGCGCTGTCACGTTATGCGGGCGTCTGGGTGGGACTGAAGTGCCTGAAGGACACGGTGGAATCGACCGCCTCGGTCGACGCTTCGCTGGGCAGAGTGAACGTCGTCACGCCTCAGGACTTCCTGATGCCCCCGGGGGGCTTGAACATACGGGCCTCTGACCCGGTTCTGGTGCAGGAAGCGCGGCTGCAAGAAAACAAGCGCGACGCAACCCTCGCCTTCGTCAGGGCTAATCGGCTCAACAGGATCATCACGTCGGGCGGCCCCAACGCCAAGATAGGGATAATCACCGTCGGAAAGTCTTATCTCGACGTGCGTCAGGCGATGGACGATCTTGGCCTCGACGAAGTAAAGGCTAACGATCTGGGGCTCCGGCTTTACAAAATCGGCTGCCCTTGGCCGCTCGAACCGGAAGGCCTTCGTGAATTTGCGCAAGGGCTTGATCTCATCATCGTCGTCGAGGAAAAGCGGTCACTGATTGAAATGCAACTGCGGGGAGAGCTTTACGGCGCTCCCAATCAGCCGCTGTGCATCGGAAAAAAAGACGAGGACGGGGACTGGCTTTTCCCGGCCAAGGGTGCGCTGGACGCCAACGACATCGCCATCGCTATAGGACGGCGGCTGCTAAAACTGCATCGCTCCGCAAATCTTGAGTCTCGCGTCGCAAGACTGGAGCGTTTGCAGCAAAAGCGCGCGGCCACTACCGAGGTGACGGTGCGGGTACCGCATTTTTGCGCCGGCTGCCCACACAGCACCTCCACTCACGTTCCGCCGGGATCGCGCGCCTACACCGGCATAGGGTGCCACTACATGGCGCAGTGGATGGACCGCTCCACCGAGGGTTACACCCACATGGGCGGCGAAGGCGCCAACTGGATTGGCGAGGCTCCCTTCTCAACACGCAAGCATGTTTTCCAAAATCTGGGCGACGGCACCTATAATCACTCGGGCTCGCTTGCGATCCGTTTCGCCGTAGCGACAAAGACAAACATCACTTTCAAAATTCTGTTCAATGGCGTTGTCGCAATGACCGGAGGCCAGAAGCATGAGGGCGATCTGACCGTCGAGGCGATCGCGCATCAGGTCGCGGCCGAGGGCGTCAAGAAAATTGCGCTGGTGACCGACGAGCCGGGGAAATATCCGGTGCTGACGGCGTGGCCGCCCGGGCTCCAAATCCATCACCGCAACATCCTCAATGAGGTGCAGCGCGAGCTTGCGCAGACAGACGGCGTTACGGTTTTGATCTACGATCAAACCTGCGCCGCCGAGAAGCGCCGTTTGCGCAAGCGCGGAAAATATCCTGATCCGGACGCGCGAGTCATCATCAATGAACTGGTGTGCGAAGGCTGCGGCGACTGCGGCACGGCTTCGAACTGCGTCGCCGTGCAACCGCTGGAGACGGAATTCGGACGTAAACGCCGCATCGATCAATCAGCCTGCAACAAGGATTTCTCCTGTCTGGAAGGCTTTTGCCCAAGCTTTGTGACTGTGCATGGCGCACGCATGAAAAAGGCGACGCTGCCGACTGCGACGGATGCGGCAAGTCAACCCGCGCTGCCTCAACCAGCCCTGGCCGAGATCGGCGCGACGCCTTACGGCATTCTGATTGCGGGCCTCGGCGGCACGGGGGTCGTGACCATTTCCGCGCTGCTGGGACTTGCTGCGCATCTGGAAGGCAAGGGCGTTGGCGTGATCGACATGGCCGGCCTCGCGCAAAAAGGCGGCGCGGTCTATTGCCACGTCAAGATTGGCCGCATTCCGGAGTCTGTTCATGCTATTCGCATAGCCGCGGGAGAAGCGGATCTGATGCTGGGCTGCGATCTGGTTGTGGCCGGAGCGAAGCAGGTGCTGTCTGCGATCGATCCGCAACGCACCGCGGTTGTCGTCAACAGCGCCGAGGTTTTCCCTGGCGACATCGAACGCAACCCCGATTTCATTCTACCGGCGCAAGAGATCAAACAAGCCATTCGGAACGTCAGCGGAGAGCGCACGGACTTTCTGGATGTGACGGCGCTGGCGTTGGCGCTGCTGGGAGACTCCATCGCCGCCAATATATTCATGCTCGGCTACGCTTGGCAGAAGGGCTATCTGCCGCTTTCGGACGCGGCGATTTTGCGCGCCATCGAATTGAACGGCGAATCCGTACAGAACAATCAGCAGGCTTTCATGTGGGGTCGCCGCGCCGCGCATGATTTCGACAGCGTCAACGCTGTCGCTGAGTCGCTGCGCGCGCACAGCGAAACGCGCGAGAGATCGAATACGCTTGATGAAATCATCGAGCGGCGCGCCGCTTTTCTCGTCGATTATCAAAATCTCGCCTATTCGCAACGCTATCGCGCACGCGTCGCACAGGTCGCGGCTCTTGAAGCCGCGCGCATGCCGGGGTCACAGCAATTAACCGAAGCGGCAGCGCGCTATCTCTTTAAAGTCATGGCTGCGAAAGACTTCTATGAGGTTGGGCGTCTGTTCACCAATGGCGCTTTCGAGCGTCAGCTCGCCGAGGCCTTTGAGGGCGATCTGAGTCTGGAGTTTCATGTAGCGCCGCCGCTTCCAAGCCTTCAACCAAAGAATGACTTCGGCGGTTCGCGCAAGATGACTTTTGGCCCATGGGCATTCAAAGTGTTGCGTCTGTTGGCGGGCATGAGGTCGCTTCGCGGCACCTGGCTGGATATTTTCCGTTTCGATCACGACCGCGTCGCGGAACGAAAGATACTGGCCAATTACGAGACGCTGCTCGATGAAATCATGGAAAAGCTGACTCCGGAGAACCATGCGACCGCCGTCGCTCTGGCGCGCATTCCAGAAAAAATCCGCGGTTTCGGTCATATCAAAGCGCGACATATCGCAGCCGCTCAGATTGAGGAGGAACGGTTGCTGGCGCAGTTTCGCGCTGCGCCGATTTCCGCCAAGGCTGCTGCGGAGTGACGACGGCTTCGCCTCAAGAGCGAGACCTTAATGACTCTGGTTTGAAGCCCGTGCGCGTGCTGGTATTGGGCGGCACCAGCGAAGCACGCAGGCTCGCCGTTCAGATAGCAAAGGCGCCGCACATCAACGCCGTGATGTCATTTGCGGGGCGCACCAGCGCGCCGCTGGACACCGGGCTCCCAACGCGCGTTGGCGGGTTTGGCGGCGTCGACGGCCTGATGCGGTATCTGAGGGACGCAAAGATCGAGCGCGTAATCGACGCGACGCATCCTTTCGCGTCCCAAATTTCCGCCAATGCGCGTTCGGCTTGCGCTGCGCTCGACGTGCCGCTTGCGTCCTTTGGACGAGAGGCCTGGCGCGCGCAGGCTGAGGATCGCTGGATCGAAGTCGCCAATATGGAAACGGCCGCAACAGCGCTGTCGGACCATCCGCGCCGGGTGTTCCTCACCATTGGCCGGCTAGGCGTCGCAGCCTTTCGCGCTCAGCCGCAGCATCACTATCTGATCCGCACAATCGAGCCGCCGCAGGCCGAAGAATTGCCCCCACGGCGCCATGTGATCATGGCGCGAGGGCCCTTCGAGCGCGGCGACGAGATCGCACTGATGCGGGAACATCGCATCGACGTGGTGGTGACGAAGAACAGCGGCGGCCCGCTAACCTATGCAAAGATCGAGGCTGCGCGCGAACTTCGCCTGGAAGTGATTGTCGTGGCGCCGCCTGCGCCCAGTGACGTCGCGCGGCTCGCCGACCTCGACGCGGCGATGGCCTTTCTTGGCGCAGGCGAGTCGCCATGAGCAAGATCCTGATGATTCAGGGAACGGGCTCCGACGTCGGCAAATCCTTGATCGTCGCTGGGCTTGCGCGTGCGTTCAGCAATCGTGGCCTCAAGGTCGCACCTTTCAAACCCCAAAACATGTCGAATAACGCGGCCGTTACCCTGGAGGGCGGCGAAATCGGCCGCGCCCAGGCGTTGCAGGCGCGCGCCGCCCGGTTGGCGCCAAGCAATGATATGAACCCCGTATTGCTCAAGCCGCAAGGTTCCAGCGGCTCGCAGGTCATCGCCCAGGGGCGGGTCATGGGGCGGGCGCTGGCGAGGGACTATCAAAGCTGGAAAGCTCGACTGATGCCTCTGGTCCTGGAGAGTTTTTCGCGGCTGCGGGAGAAGGCTGATCTCGTTCTCGTTGAGGGCGCGGGCAGTGCGGCGGAGATTAATTTGCGCGCCAATGACATCGCCAATATGGGTTTTGCGCGCGCCGTCGATGCTCCCGTCGTGCTGGTCGCCGATATCGATCGGGGAGGGGTGATCGCTCAGCTTGTGGGGTGCCAAGCCGTGCTGGAGGTCGGCGACGCCGCGTTGATACAGGGATTCATCGTAAATAAGTTTCGCGGCGATCCCTCGCTGTTCGATGACGGCATGCGTTTTGTGGCTGAACGCACGGGCTGGGGGCCGCTTGGGCTTTTGCCCCACTTTCAGGATGCTGCTCGACTTCCCGCGGAGGACGCCTTCGGTTTGCGCACTCACCAGACCAACGGACAGGGGGGCGTCAAAATTGCCGTGCCCCTATTGCCCAATATAGCTAATTTCGATGATCTCGATCCGCTGAAAGCCGAGCCCGGCGTTTCGGTAGTTTTCATACCGCCAGGCAAGCCATTGCCGGGCGACGCGCGGCTGGTGATTCTGCCGGGCTCCAAGGCAACCATCGCGGATCTGATGGCGTTTCGCGCGGAAGGCTGGCATATCGACCTCTCCGCTCATCTGCGGCGCGGAGGACGGGTGCTGGGCATTTGCGGGGGCTTCCAGATGTTGGGGCGAAGCATCGCCGATCCCCACGGAATCGAAGGTCCGCCAAGCGAGGCGGAGGGACTTGGGCTGTTGAACGTGGCGACTGTGCTGGGAAGAGATAAAAAACTTCAAGAAGCACATGGGACGACCCTTGCGGACGGTGAACGCTTCAAGGGATATGAGATGCACATGGGCGTGACCGACGGAGCGGATTGCGCACGGCCGGTGCTGCGTTTCGATGACGGCCGCGTAGACGGCGCGGCCTCGCGCGATGGGCTCGTTTGTGGTTTCTACGTTCATGGAATCTTCGCGCAAGACGCACAACGCGCAGCACTCATGCGCCGGCTTGGGGTCGCACCTTCGAAGCTTCTCTACGAGACAAGGATCGAGCAGACCCTTGACGCATTGGCGGAGCATTGCGCACGCCATATCGACCTTGACCAGTTGATGGATATCGCCCAATGAGCCCCGCTTACAGCTCCTTGGTTTCCGTCGGCGCCCCGATGACGGTCGCGCCTTCGGAGCACGGCGGGCGTCTCCATGCGGCGCGGCTGCGGTTTCCTGATGCGCCCGAACCGTGGATCGATCTTTCGACCGGGATAAGCCCGCATGCCTATCCGCTTCCGACCATTGCGCGTGAAGTCTGGACCCGCTTGCCCGATGCCGACTCGCAGTACCGAGCTGGAGAGAATCGCCGCCTGCGCTTACGGCGCGCCGGCGGAACGCGTCGTGGTTGCGGGTCCGGGCACGCAAGCCTTCATCCAGGCTTTACCACGACTTTTTCCCGCGCGGCGCGTCGCAACCTTGGGCTTTACCTATGCGGAGCACGCAGCGGCTTGGCGCGCCGGCGGGGCTCAAGTGACCACAGCCGTGACGTTGGACGAACTTGCGGCCATGGATGTAGCGGTTGTGGTTAATCCCAACAATCCGGACGGCCGAGTGACCCCTCCCGCGCAATTGATTGAATTGGCGCGAAGAATGGCGCCACGCGGCGGCGTCCTGATTATCGACGAGGCCTTTGTCGACTTTAGCTCCGAGGCCAGCGCAGCGCCCGGAGGCGGCGATAATGTGATTGTGCTGCGCTCCTTTGGCAAAGCCTATGGTCTGCCAGGCGTGCGTCTCGGTTTTGCGCTATGTGGCGACGCTATCGCCGCAAGACTGCGCGCGGAACTGGGTCCTTGGAGCGTCTCGGGCCCGGCGCTTGCTGTTGGCGTGGCGGCGTTGCCGGATTTGGCGTGGCTTGAGCATAGCCGTGGACTGCTTCGGGATGCGTCCCTCCGCCTCGACCGCCTTCTTATCGCCGCGGGCCTTGGCCTCGTCGGGGGAACGAGCCTCTTCAGACTTGCCGCGAATGAAGATGCGGGAAAGTGGTTCGCGCATCTTGGACGAAACGGCATTTTGACGCGCAGCTTTTCGGAGCGCCGGAATTGGCTGCGCTTCGGCATCCCCGCATCTTCCCCGCAGTGGGAGCGTTTGCGTCAGGCGCTGGGCGTTCAGCAAGATGTCTGAAGACAAACACGCCGGAGACGGAACTGCTCTTGCGCCCGCCGGACAGTTTTCGCGCGCGGAGCGAGATGCGGTCTATCGCGCGATCTACGAGCGGCGCGATGTCCGCAATGAATTCCTAGAGGAGGAAGTGCCTCGAGAGGTGATCATGCGCGTCCTCGACGCGGCTCACCATGCGCCTTCCGTGGGTTTCATGCAGCCATGGAACTTCGTCCTCGTCCGCGATCGCAGCCTACGAGAAAGCATAAGCGAGGCTTTCATGCGAAGCGTGCAAGCCGAGGAGCAGGTTATAGAACCGGAGCGGCGCGCGCATTACCGCAATCTCAAGCTGGAAGGCATACTTAAGGCGCCGCTTAACATCTGCGTCACTTGCGATCGCGCCCGCGCCGGCAAAACCGGATTGGGTCGATCGCAACAGCCCGAAACCGACCTGCTTAGCACCGCCTGCGCTGTGCAAAATCTGTGGCTTGCGGCAAGGGTCGAAGGAGTTGGCGTCGGCTGGGTCAGTATTTTGCGTCCCGAGGATTTGCGCACCATTCTGGGCATTCCCGAAGAAATCGCGATCGTCGCCTATCTCTGCGTCGGCTATGTGGATCGCGCTTATCTACGCCCGGAACTCGAGGTGAAAAAGTGGGCGAGCCGGCTGCCGCTTGAGCCGCTGGTGTTCGATGATCGCTGGGGCGAGCGATGGAGAGCCCCGGATCTTAACTCACCTTAATAGGGTCGTATTCCTATCGCCTTATGAAAGCTCGAGCTGAGGCGGGTGGCCAGGTGGACCGCTGCGAAAAAAGTATAAAATCATACAGAGGAATGGTTTTTGCACAACGGATTGATAACACAGTTTGTCGACAATCATTACAAAGCGGCGCACGACGGCTACCATAGCTTAATCGTCCCAATTGTTTCGAGTTGTCGAACGATGGGCAATGAGTAAACGTTATCTTCGAAAGTTGGACTTTGCTCTTTGGAGAATCACATGGCGTCGGCGAACTTCGAACAGATTTTCGACAGAGCACTTCCGATTGCTAACAATGTCATGTTGACAGTGACGCAGGCGCCGGAGCATGAGCGGGAACTGCTCGAAATGTTGGAGCGCGCCATGATGCGAGGCATGCGCGAACACGCGCAGCTCACCGAGATCCACCTGCCTTTCGAGCGTTTTCCCTTTATGGATTCAAAGTTCTGGCACATCCCGGTCGAGGATAGTGGCGACGCCAAGGTGCTTCGCTTTTTCTTTGAATCGCCGGATCTGGAAGCCGCCTGATAAGCTGCTTCGAAATCAATCCACCACAATATTGTATTAAAACGCGCGGACGAAAATTCGTCCGCGCAAGCGCTTGGCTTGATTGACCGATGTTCTCGGGGACGGCAAGACGCATATTGGCCGCACTCTAATGAGCGGTTCCAACGGGCGGTTTCACGACGCGCGTCCATATTTCGCTCTGGCACAGAAACGCCACGAGGCAACCGCGCAGCGTCAGCTGGTTTGGCTTGTCGAGCGTGATCGTGCCCGAGTAAAGCTTGCCGTTCTCAGGATTGAACAGATCGCCCTTCCATTGATTGGGCGCTGTTTTTTTAGCACGACGCAAAATTTCCGGCGGGGGCGAGCCATCGGGCTGAGGCATTACCCCGCGCGCGCAGAGCTGGCCATCGCAATCGTAAAATTCGAGTTTTTCACCAGTCTGGCCGCTTCGCAGCCAGACTCCCAAAACCGCTTCGGTAGCGAAGGCGGGAGTCGCCATCAACAGCACAAGAGCAATGATGCTTAATGGTTTTGTCATGGTAGGCAATCCTATCTCAAGTCGGCGCAGAATGGAGAAGAAGCATCAAGGCGCCCCGCCGGGCGACAGTCTTCCGCCAGCCGTCGGCGGCGGTCCAAGGAAGGCTGGGACGACGAAAAAGGCCGCCAGCAGCGTGAAAAACAGCGAGATCGCCAGAAGAGCGCCCATGCTCGCCGTACCCGGATGGCTCGAGAAATATAGGCTGCCGAAGGCAGTGCCGGTAGTGAGCGAACTGAAAAAGATGGCGCGCGTCAGACTAGACGCCAGCATATCCACTGTGCCTTTGCGCCAGGCTATCACGTAATAAATGTGGAAGGCGACGCCGACGCCGAACATCAGCGGAAGCGCGATGATATTCGCGAAATTGAGCGACATTCCCAGGAAGTCGGCAGCCTCGAGGCTCATGACGCCCGCCAAAACCAGCGGACCCAGTGTTAAAGCGACATCCGTGGCTTTGCGCAAAGCAACGACGAGGATGATGAAGATCGCTATAAAAGCGTATATCCCCGCCTGAACGAAGGCGCGAACGATCGTTTTGCCTGCCTCCAGCACTCCGATCGGCGCACCGCTGGCAGTGGGCGCAATCTTTTGAACGCTTTCCGCGAACGCGGTCAGAATCTCGCGATTATTGCTGTCGCCTTTGGCTGAGGCCTCGACACGATACTGGCCGGAAGCGGAAATCCAGTCGTCAGCGATATAGGCGGGCAGATTTTCAAGCGTCACACGCTTGGCTTGCAGCGCCTCCCGCAGTTGACTCAGCAACCGGCCAAAGTCGCCAAGAGCGGCCGTTTGCGCATCTTCGCGCGTTTGCTCATTGGATTCAGCGAGCGCCTCAAGCGACTCGGCGAAACGAGCTACCGCGGGTGGAATGTTCCGGCTGCCGGCGTGTCGCAGGTTCTTCGCGGCTAGCGTCAACGCTTTTACAGTTTCGGCGTCCGAGGGCGCCGGCTTGATTTTGGGCGAAACGACTTGCCGCAACTCCTTGGCGGCGTCCTCGATGATCAGAAGCTTTTCGTCCTGTCCTTCAGGAATAAAACGTTCCACCGTAGTCACATGGTCGACCTGCGGGAGCGCGGCGATCTTCGCTGCAAGCTTCTGCGCCGCGTCCAGCGACGGGGCGAGAACATCTATCGTATTCGGCGCAGTCTTTGGGTTTTTGGACAGGTCGATAAAGGTAGCGACCGACTCGACATGCTGATTGCGCAGGTCCATGGGATTCGAATCGAAGGTCAAATGGATCAGGTACGGCCCGCCAAGGAGTGCGGTCGCGACGGCGCAGATAATCACCAAAGCGCGATGGTGGGCGATCCAATGATCGATGAAGGCGAGAGAGGTGGTCTCCAGTGGAAGCTGCTCCGCCCGCGGCCGAAGAAGCTTGATCAAAGCCGGCAGAAACGTCAGCGTCGCCGTATAGGCTATCATCATCCCGACGCCCGCGATCAATCCAAGCTCCGCGACGCCGAGAAAATCGGTTGGCAAAAAGCAGAAAAAGCCGGCCAGCAGCGACACCGCCGCCAATGTGAGCGAAATGCCGATGCCGCGCGCTGTGCCCAGCAGCGCCTTGTCGAGATCATCGCCCTTGTGACGCTCCTCGCGATAGCGCGTGGCGAACTGGATGCCGAAATCGACGCCAAGGCCAATAAAAAGCGCCGCGAAGGCGACAGAAATAAGATTGAAGCGTCCAATCAAGACAATGCCAACGCCTGCGGTTATCGCGAGGCCCGCGAGCAAGGTCGCCAGCACGGCCAAGATCAGCTTGGGCGATCGCAGCGCCAGAAAAAGGATGAAGGTCACAATGATCAGAGTGAGCGTGAGGTTGCGTCCCATATTTTCGGAGATCGTTGCGAACTCATCGTCGGCGAGGGGCACCTGTCCGGTCAGTCGCAGCCGAACGCCCTGTGACTTGTCCAGTTCGAGCTCGGCGGCGGTCCTTCGCACCAATTCGATCGCGTCTTGCCCCGGCTGTAGTTCTGAAAAATCGATAACGGGTTTGATCAGGACAATTCGCTGAAGGTCGGGCGCCGGGTCGGTCAAAGTTTCGGGCTTGCCGCCCGAGAGGAGTTTGTCCCAGGACACCCGGGCCGGCTCTCCCACCAGCACGTTTTCAAACGCCGTTGAAAATTCGTCCAGAGCGGTCGTAAACAGCGCAAGAGCGCGCGGGTTGTGCTCGACCTGCTTGTAATTCGCCACAAGGGCGGTCGTCAGTCCGCGCAGGCTTGGATCCTCCGCCAGCGGCTGAAGTATCTCGCGTTGGCCGACAACCATTCCGAGTTTGTGCTGAACTTCTTCCTCGCTCAGAAACAACAGGCCGTTGGTGCGAAAGAAGTCGTTGTCGTCCGGGCGCCAGGATCGGGAAATCAGAGGCGCGCCTTGAAGCGCATCGTTGAGCCGCTTTGCGGCGTCCTCGGCTTTTTCCGGCGTGTCTCCGTCGATGACTGCGACGATCAGGTCGTGGAGCTGGGGGAACGACTTATAGAGCTCCGCTTCATTGTGGCGCCAAGGGATCTTTGGCGAGAAGAGATGCTCGGTATCGGTGTCGATTGCGAAGCGCGTGGCTGTGAAATAGGCGCCGACGCCGGTCAGGACGAGGAAAAGCACGACGATCGTTCGGGGCCAACGCAGACAAAAGCCCACCAATTTCTCGAGCATTCAATTCTTCCTCAAAGTCCAAACGCAACTGTAGGCTGCCCCGTGACGTCTCCGGACGCCGCGTGGATCGCTGACTTTTCTCTATACAAGGATGGGTCGGCGCTTCCAAATGTCGCGTTGCGTCGGCCAGAACAGCAGACGGGTCAAGAGGCGCTTTTAGGGCGTTCAGCGAAATATCGTTTGATAGCAGCAGGTTAGCTGGAAGTCGCGTCTAAAAAACTGGCGTGAGAAAGCATATTGATTAATGAGTTGACCAGCTTGGGCTAGGTCAAAGCTGCAGGCCGCCGCAAGGTTCTAAGACTATTTTTTTGTCTCGACGTCATGCAGCGCTTTCTCCAGCGAGCCAATTTTTGCTTTCTTGGCGGCGTCCTTTTTCTTCTCAACAGAGGCGCCCGGCGTGGCGCCCCCTGCGATAGCCGCCGCCGGTTCCGGTTCTTTGTGCAGGCTCTGCCAATCGCGGATGGACCCCTTGCCAGCGGTTTCGGCCTCGGGAGCGAGCGCTGTGACGGCCGAGGGCGCGCTCGCTTCGGGCGTTTTGGCGGTCGCCGCAACCACGGTGTTGCCGGTATCGGCGCTTGCGGGCTTCACAGAATCCACGCCTGCCAGGCTTTTGGAGGCGAGCCTGGCCCTGGCCCTGACCGGGACCGCTTTTTCTTCCAACGCGATCTCTGCTGGCGGAACAAGGGCCTCCGGACGGCTTACCTCGGCCACGCGCGAGGCGAACGCGGGGTGCTGGCCGCCGTCCTGATATACCAGCCGGACAGGTTTAACACTTTGCGAAAGTTCCGCGATCTTAGCGTTGTCCCGCGCCTCCTTCTCGCGCACGAGCGCCGCTACTTGCGGATCCTGCTTCAGCGGGGGGCACGCGCCAGCGGGGTCCAGATGACTGCCGTTGGCCGGAGTCGCGTCGAACACATAATGCTTGTTGCAAACGCTGACGACGGGTTCGCGCTGGGTCACCTCAAAGTGGTCGTTGCCTTCTTTGAGTTGTTTCCAGAAGGCGATATTGGGATCGAGCCTATGCTTGGCGAGATTTTCCGCCGTCATATGGAACGGATAGGATTGCATCTGCACCGCGTTTTGTCCGTTGTTCAGCGAGGTGCGGACAATGGAATAAATCTCGGCGATCTGCCGGTCCGTCATCGAAAAACAGCCCATCGAAGAGCAAACGCCATGTACCATGATGGTGCCGCCGGTGTGACCCCAGGCGCGATCATAGGCGTTGGGGTACCCTACGTTGAATGCGAGATAGTAGCTTGAATTCGGGTTCAGCTGGCCGGGGGCGATAGAATAAAAGCCCTCTGGAACCTGACGGTCGCCCTCGCGGGTCTTGGGTCCAAGCTGGCCAGACCACCGGCACATCGGAAAAGTCTTTACGTGGACGTAACGCCCGTCCGCGCGCATTTTCCATACCTCGAGCTCGGCTTCTTTCTTGTAGGCGCGAATCAGAGTCGGCGCTTCCTTCGTGCTGCCGGCCTGCTCCATCAACGCCACAGTCTCGGACGGAATGGGGGCCAGTGCGCGCTGCGAAAGGGAGCTTCCCTCATCGCAGGCCGCCAAACCCGCCACGGCGGCAAGAAGGCCAAAGCGAGCGGAGAACTGGAAAGGACGACGTAAAGTCATGCAGGCTCCGCTATAAGACGCGCTTCGCGCGCCTGTAACACTCGTGAAATTCAGCTATCAGGGTAACACGAACTTCACCATCAGCTCCGATCATGTGCAGTTAAAGTAACCAAAAGATTTAGACCAAACGATGTCAGTAAGTCGCGGTTAATCGCCACGCCTTCGTAAGCCGCCCCTTAAACCTTGCGGCCAATCGCCATGAATTTGTCCGCCCGGAGCGTCTGAATCTGTTCTCGCGAGCAGGTTGCGAGACTTGACAACTCATGGTGTATCGCTTCGCCCACTCCTGCTATCGCGGCCTTGGGATCGCGATGGGCCCCCCCCGCGGGCTCGGCCACGATCACGTCGATGATTCCGAACTTCAACAGGTCTTGCGCGGTAATTTTCATGCTGGTCGCCGCTTCCTGCGCCTTGCTGGCGTCGCGCCACAGGATCGAGGCTGAAGCTTCCGGCGAGGCCACCGTGTAAACCGCATGCTCCAGCATCAGCACCTTGTTGCTGGCTGCTATGGCGATAGCGCCGCCCGAACCGCCTTCCCCTACAATGACCGCAATATTGGGGACGCCGAGTCCCAAAGAGACATCGGTCGAGCGCGCGATGGCCTCGGCCTGCCCTCGCTCCTCGGCGTCGATGCCGGGGAAGGCGCCCGCTGTGTCGACCAGGGAGATCACCGGAATGCCGAATCGATCGGCCAATTCCATCAGCCGTACTGCCTTGCGATAGCCTTCCGGCCGCGCCATGCCGAAGTTGTGATGCAGCCGGCTGTGGGTGTCGGAGCCTTTTTCCTGGCCTATGACGCAAACCGGCTGACCGCGAAACCGTCCAAAGCCGCCAACGATGGCATGGTCCTCGCCAAAGGCGCGGTCCCCGGCCAATGGCGTGAACTCGGTCACGAGTTGAAGCACATAGTCGGAAAAATGCGGTCGCTCCTTGTGTCGGGCTACCTGAATTTTCTGCCAAGGCGTAAGCGCCGCATAAAGATCCACAAGCGCCTTGGCCGCCTTGGCTTCCAGCTTGTTTAGCTCGTCGGCGATCGAAACCGCGTCGCCCTGGCTCGCCACGTGGCGCAGCTCCTCGACTTTTGTTTCAAGTTCGGCGACAGGCTTTTCGAAGTCGAGATAAGAGCGCATGGAAATTTAATGCTTTCCCGGAGTAGTTTTCGCTTTGGCGCGAGCGCGCGGAAACTGGATGGATCAAGAGGGGAAGTCAAGAAGGACGCCCGGGAGGGATCTGTCCTGTCCTCTGCTTGTGAAGTGACCGATAAAAAATAAGGAATCGCATGACCAAGCCCCGCCTCGAGCCTCTCAGCCGCTTCTTTCAATCCGCCGACGGCCTGCGGCTGCATTATTTCGAGTGGAGCGGCGGCGATGCGGCCTCGAGTCCGGTCGTCTGCCTGCCGGGTCTGACTCGGCCCGCTGATGATTTTGAGCTTTTGGCCCGGACGCTGGCGAGTGAGGGGCGCCGCGTACTGGCATTGGACCATCGAGGGCGCGGACAGTCGCAATGGGATGCAGACTGGCGGCATTACGATCTCGACATCGAGCAGGACGACATAATGCGTTTCCTCGCTGACGCGGGCGTCGCGAGCGCGGTGTTTGTCGGCACCTCGCGCGGCGGCCTGCACACCATGCGTCTCGCCAAGGCATTTCCGGGTCTGGTGCGCGCGGCCGTGCTGAATGACATCGGCCCGTCAATTCATATTCCCGGCCTTTTGGCCATCAAGCGCTATGTCGGCAAGCTGCCGACGCTCGCCACCATTGAGGACGCTGTGGGCCTGATGCGCCTCACGGCCGGAGAGCGCTTTTCCTCGGTTAGCCGGCATGAATGGGAGATCTACGCGCGGCATTCATTTGTCGAGAAAGAGGGCAGGGTAGCGCTGCGCTATGATCCCGCACTTGCGCACACGTTGGACGATGTGAGCGAAGATATGGAGCCCTATGATTTTTGGGAAGGCTTCGAGGCGCTGGCGCGCGGACCCCTTCTCACATTGCGCGGAGCAAACTCCGACATTTTAACGCCCGAGATTTTACAACGAATGGCGGACCGCGCGCCCAATATGGAGCAATATACGATTGCGGGACAGGCGCATGCGCCGTTGTTGCTGGACGCTCCTACGATCTCGCGTGTCATGGAGTTTGTCCGCCGCGCCGGTTGAGGCAGGGGGCTCGCCGCGTGAGGAACCCGCCGAGCGTAGAGCTCCCCGGCGCCAACCGTCATCGAAATGTCATGGAGCTGTCGTGCAGCTCGGCTAGGCAACGGGAGCCTTGATAAGGAGTTCCCGATGACGTCCCTCACCTCCGGCGCCGAATTGCGTTCAGATGCCGGCGCGCATCACCCTAAGCCGAAGCTGGACCAGCCTGCGAGCGTACAGGGCGTATTGATCTTTCTGGGCGTGACCGCGCTGGGCCTCGCTTATACGGGCTGGAGCATATATCGCGATCTGCAGGAAACCGGCGCTCCGGTCACGACGTTTCTGCCCTTCGTGCTGCTCGGCGTCGCCATGCTGATTGCCCTCGGCTTCGAGTTTGTGAATGGCTTTCATGACACCGCCAATGCGGTTGCGACGGTCATTTACACTCATTCCCTGCCTGCCAGTATCGCCGTGGTGTGGTCGGGCATATTCAATTTCCTTGGCGTTCTGGTGTCTACGGGCGCCGTGGCCTTCGGGATCGTGTCGCTGCTGCCTGTGGAGCTCATCCTCCAGGTGGGATCGAGCGCGGGCTTTGCGATGGTCTTCGCTTTACTTCTCGCAGCGATTATCTGGAATCTCGGCACATGGTGGCTGGGTTTGCCCGCCTCGAGTTCGCATACCCTGATCGGTTCCATCATCGGCGTCGGCGTCGTTAATGCGCTGATGCGCGGGCGCGACGGGACTTCCGGAGTCGACTGGGCCAAGGCGACCGAGATCGGCTATTCGCTCCTGCTGTCTCCACTGGTCGGATTCGCCTTCGCGGCCCTGCTGCTGCTCTTGATGAAGTTCCTCGTGCGCAAGCCCGAGCTTTATCAGGAGCCAAAAGGCCAGACGCCTCCGCCCTGGTGGATTCGCGGCCTGCTGATCCTGACCTGCACCGGCGTCTCCTTCGCGCATGGCTCCAATGACGGTCAGAAGGGCATGGGCCTCATCATGTTGATCCTGATCGGCACGGTGCCCACATCCTACGCGCTCAACCGCGCGCTCCCCGTCAGCCATGTCGCGGAATTCTCCAAGGCTTCGGCGGCGGCTTCAGAGGTGGTGGAGGCCAAGGCGGCGGGTTATCGGGTTATTGGCGATCCGCGACCGGCGGTCACAAATTATGTTGCAAAACATGAGTTCAACGAAGGAACCTATCCGTCGCTCGCCGCGCTCATTCGCGACATTTCCAGCCAGATCGAGAACTACGGTTCGATCTCCAAAATCCCGTTTGCGGCGGTGGGCAACACCCGCAATGACATCTACCTCGCCTCGGAGGCGTTGCGTTTTCTCGCCAAGGACAAGGGAGCTCAACTCTCGGCAACCGAAAAAGAAACGCTCTCGACCTATAAAGCAGCCATCGACAAGGCGACGAAATTCATCCCGACCTGGGTGAAGGTATCGGTGGCGCTCGCCCTCGGCCTTGGGACGATGATCGGCTGGAAGCGCATTGTTGTGACGGTCGGCGAGAAGATCGGCAAGCAGCACCTCACCTATGGCCAGGGCGCGGCGGCGGAACTGGTGGCGATGGCGACCATCGGCGCGGCCGACGGCTTCGGCCTGCCGGTGTCGACGACCCATGTGCTGTCTTCGGGCGTTGCAGGGACGATGGCGGCGAACGGCTCCGGCGTGCAAATTGCGACCCTGCAAAAACTGCTGATGGCCTGGGTGCTGACGCTCCCTTGCGCCATCCTGATCTCCGGAACGCTGTATTTCGTGCTCAGCCATGTGATGTAAGGCGCGGGGCGGACCTTTAGACGCTACCGCTCACAGAGGATTCGGCGCCGGGCTTCACGTCCGGCGCTGTTTTTTATTCAGTGGCGGGGCGGCCCTCTATTTCCCCTATCCATCGCGCCCGCGCTGGAATATACCCTCCCTCATAGGCTTCCAGGCCCAAGCGGCCTCAGATGAGACAAGCGAGCCATGTCCGAGCATTCCACGCCCCACTATCATAATCAGCCCGGCGCCAAGCAGGTCCGCGTCGGAGCCAAGGAATTCATGTGCGTGGGGGCGCTGCCGCCGTTCGACCATCCGCATGTCTTTCTCGACATGGGCGCCTCCAGCGAGGCGATCTGCCCCTATTGCTCGACGCTTTACGTTTATGACGCCTCGCTTCACGGCGGCGCCGACCCGGCCGAATGCGTCTATCATCCGGCGGAGCTGCTGACCGCCGCGCCGTGACGCAGCCCGACGTGTCCGGCCTCCCTGTCGTAGTCGCGGGCGCGGGTATCGGCGGGTTGACCGCCGCGCTCTGTCTCGCCCGAGCGGGCAGGAAGGTCGAGGTTCTGGAGCGCGCTCCCGTCATTGAGGAAGTGGGCGCGGGGTTGCAGATCGCCCCCAACGCTGGGCGAATTCTCCAGGGATTGGGGCTGACCGAAGCGCTGAACGCCGCCGCGCTGCGGCCCGAGGCGATCAATATCCGCCGGGCGAGGGATGGCGTCGTTCTCGCGCGTCTGCCGCTCGGGGCTGCGCCGGAACGCTGGGGCGCGCCCTTTCGGCTTTTCCATCGCGCGGATTTGCAGCAACTCCTGCTTGCGGCGGCGCGCGAGAACGAGGCGATAACCATTCGCACGGGCGCTCGCGTGGGCGATTTCGAGCAGGAGAACGGCTCCGTCTATTTGCGCGTGCATGGCGCGCAAAGCGCGGAAGATCTGGAGGCGGAGGCGCTTGTGGGGGCGGATGGCGTGCGCTCCTCGGTGCGTTCGTTTCTCACCCACGACGCCAAAGACGCTGCCGTTTACTCCGGCCACACGGCCTGGCGCGCGATTCTTCCAGCGGAGCTGGCGCCGGTGAGACTGCGCATTCATGAGACGCAGCTTTGGCTCGGAAAAGGCGCTCACGTCGTCCATTATCCGCTGCGTGACGCTTCGATTATCAGCGCCGTAGTCATAATAGAGGACGGCGGACAGCAGGGACCAGCCGACTCGGCTCAGACTGTCGACGGCTCGGCGTTGCTGCGGCGCGCGGGGTTTGCGGGCTGCGACGCCGGGCTACGGGAACTAATCCAAGCAGGAATGTCATGGCGGCGCTGGCCATTGTTCGGTCGTCCGGCGCTGAGCAGCTGGAGCCATGGAGCGGTCACGCTGCTGGGTGACGCCGCGCATCCGATGCTGCCTTTTTTGGCGCAGGGCGCTGCGCAGGCCATTGAGGATGCAGAGGCGCTGGGTCTGGCTTTCTCTGCTGGCGCGACGCCGGCGCAGGCGCTTAAGTCCTACGAGGATAGGCGTCTGGCCAGAGCGACGAAGGTGCAGCGCGCCTCTCGTAGGCAAGGGGACTATTTCCATGCTGGCTTTCCGATTGCGCAGGCGCGCGATATAGCCGTCAAGACGCTCGGCGGGCAGGGGATGCTGGCGCGCAACGCCTGGCTTTACGGCTGATCCTCTTCGCGTTCAGGCGCCGAGTCGATCCGGCTCTCGATGCGCCGGTCGGGAATCAGCCAGATCAAAGCGACGAGCGCATAGAGAGTCATAGCCGCATAGGGTTGCACGAAGGCGATTGCGATTCCGGAGGCATAAAGAACCAGCGAGATCTTGCCCTTCACATCCGCGCCGATGGCGTCAGCGACCTTTGGATCAAGCGCCCCGGCGCCGATCAGCGTCCGTGACAGGATGAAATAGGCCAACGCGGGCAGAAGCAGCGTGATCCCGTAGAGGGCGGCCGGCGCTTTGGCGAAGTGAGTTTCGCTCAGCCAGGCCGTGGTGAAAGGAACCAGCGACAACCAGAACAACAAATGCGTGTTGGCCCAGAGAATCGCGCCGTTCACGCGATTGGTCGCCTGCAGTAAGTGATGGTGGTTGTTCCAGTAAATGGCGATATAAGCGAAGCTTAGCCCATAGGCGATAAAAGTTGGCGCCAGCGGCAGCAGAGCGCTCCACGCGGGATCATGTGGAGCTTTTAGCTCCAACACCATGATTGTGATGATAATCGCGATTACGCCATCGCTGAAAGCTGTGAGCCGTTCCTTGAGCATCCGCGCCTCGCCGCTAAATTTTGCCTTTGGATTCAGGCAGCTATAACTGCGCAACCTCTAGTGGATGGTCAAGGGCGGCCTGGTTTGTTAAATTTTGCAGGCGCTGAGCGCTTTTTGAAAGGTTAAGTCCAAGGGATGAGGGTAAGGATTTTTTCGGCAATTCTGGGAGTTACATCCGCATTCGCGGTGGGCGCGGCGTCTGCAGCCGACGCACCGCCGCCCACGTTGGCGTCTCCGATGCAGCCGGTCAGCGCGGCGCCCCAGAAAGCCGAGGACGCCTACATTGTGACCCTTGGCGCAATGGGCGCTGTGGCGCCGAGTTTTCCGGGTTCGGGGCTGCTCCGCCCCTATCCGTTTCCGATCGTCGGCGTCCGGGGCGCGAACGAACCCGAGCGGTTTTCAACTCCCGATGACGGTTTCGGGCTTCCCCTGTTCGACGAAAACGGCCTGCGCATGGGGCCTGTCGCCAATTTCGTTTTCCGTCGCGGCAATCGGGACGGTCTTTTCGGCGTGCATCAGGTTGGACTTACACACGAAATCGGTGGTTTTGCAGAATATTCCGCTCTGGATCACTTCCGCACACGCGCCGAATTGCGGCAAGGCATTGATGGACACGAAGGCTTCGTCGCCGCGCTAGGGGCCGATGTTTACAACAGAGCGAACGCCTTCACCGTGTCTCTCGGGCCTCGTCTCAATTTCGGCAACAATGCCTACGCCAATTCCTATTTTTCGGTGACGCCCTTCGAGGCGGAGTTGAACGGTCGGCTTCAGCCTTATCAGGCGAGCGGCGGCTTTACTGCCGCCGGGGGAGTCGCGACTCTCCGTTATGATGTCACGCCAAACTTAAACGCCACTATTTACGGTGGATTACAGAGGCTTACGGGCAGCGTCGGCGCCAGTCCCATTCCCAATCTGATCGGGTCGCGGGACCAGTTTACCGCCGGGCTTTCCCTCAGCCGGTCGTTCGAGGTGCGGAAGTTCTGGTAAGCGCGACAGCTCGTCGAGCCGCCAATCTTTTGATTGATGCTGGCTAGTGCGCGCGTTGCTCTTTAAGGCACTCGCGCACGAAATCGTGCAACGCGGCCTTGTCCAGACCCTTGGCTGCGCCCTGTTTCGTGCAGTCGTGCCTGGCGCCCCTTTGCGCGCGACGTCCGAAAAAGCAACGGGTCAGGAAACTCTCTCGGTCCGCCCCCTTCAGCCCGCGCTCATTGGCTCTCTCCTGACACGCGTGGCGAAACTGGCGCGCCTCGAACTTGGAAATGCGCGCCTGGGGCTCCTTGCCCTTGGCGAGCGCCGGTTCGCTCTGGCGACCTTGCACATCGGGTTCTTGCGCAGCGCTCGGAACCGCCGGGCGCGTTTGGCCTTGGGCGTTACAACTCCCCGTTCCGCATAACAACAAGCTTGCACAAAGCAATGCTGCGCTGAAAGGGGAAACTAAGCCGTCACGCGGCGCAACGTGAGAACGGTTTCCTATTCTGCTTTTCTGATTCATTTTCGCGCCCACCAGTAATCCATCGAAGAATAGCACGACTCAGCTTTTAACCAGCACTCGGCGGAACGACAAATATCCCCTCCCTTCCATGCCCGTTGCGAGAGGCGCCCAGACCCATTGAGATCGCCCGTGGCGAGCGTCGCCGATGCGACACGAAAGAAAAATGAGGGCAGGGGACTGGCGGCCAGCCCAAGTTAACTACCATCTCCGAGGCGCGTTAAGCTTTGAACTAAAGTAAGAGAATCGCAGTTTATTCGGCGCTGCCGCCTGGCTGAATGTGTAATTATATTCCATTGTAAATCAGCTATTTAGATATTTGTACGCAATTTTACGTTTTTTTGTTTTGAAAAATTATACTTACTTTCGCTCCCCACAATTCTAAACGAATTCGCGTAAAAAGCCGCATAATTACTTTCATCAATAGCAAAACGACGCCTCTATTCTCGGTTTATTGAATGGAGGCGAAAATGTTCGGCATCATCACCAAAGCGACCCTGGCCATTGCGATTGCGGCAGCGGTCTTTTTCGCGATTGAAGCGCCGAGCGTCGCCGGACCCGATGGGGCCACTTTCGCTTCGATCGGCGCCGACACCAGCGTTCCCTATGGGTGGGTAGAGTTTTGCTCGCGCTATCGGGGCGAGTGCCAGGACGACGATCTTGGCGCGCAGCCGGTCGATCTTACACCTGCGGCGATGCGTAAAATCCAGCGGATCAACTCTTGGGTGAACAAAAACATCACCCCTGTTTCCGACATGGATCATTGGGGCGTGGTGGATCAATGGGATTATCCCACCGACGGCAAGGGAGACTGTGAGGATTATGCTCTGCTGAAGCGCCGCATGCTGATGGAAGAGGGCTTCCCGCGTCAGGCCCTGTTGATGACGGTCGTCAAGGAAGCCAATGGCGATGGCCATGCGATCCTCACGATCAAGACCAATCGCGGCGAGTTCGTGCTCGACAATCTGACTAACGAAGTAAAACCCTGGACGAAGGCTCCCTATCGTTTCGTCAAGCGTCAGTCCGAGTCCAATCAGAATGTGTGGGTTGCGATTGGCGCCCCGACCAGCGAACCGGCCTACGTGTCGAAGTAATCGGACAGTCACTGCTACAAACCGGCGGCGTTCCAAACGCCGCCGGTCGCTTTTCATCCGGAGATCAGCTCCAACCCTTTTTCGTAGCGGCGGGCGTTTTCGACATAATGTTTCGCCAATTCCAGGTTGCGCACGGCCGCGTCGTCTCCAAGCGTGCGCAAAACTTTTGCCGGCGATCCAACGATCAGCGAATTGTCGGGAAAAACTTTGTTCTCTGTGACAAGCGCATTGGCGCCAACGAGGCAATTTCGCCCGATCTTGGCTCCGTTCAATATCGTCGCGCCCATCCCGATAAGGCTATTGTCGCCGATTGTGCAGCCATGCAGAATCACGCCATGACCGATCGTGCAGTCGGCTCCGATATCGAGCGGATAGCCCATATCGGTGTGAAGGATGCTGCTTTCCTGGATATTTGTGCGTGCGCCGATGGTGATCCACTCATTGTCGCCACGAAGCACGCACCCGAACCAGATGTTTGCGTCTTCTTCCAGCGCAACCCGGCCGATCAACTGCGCATTTGGCGCTACCCAGTAGCGGCCTCGCGGCGGCAACCGTGGAGGGATTCCGTCTATCTTGTAAAGCGGCATGTATCAATCTCCCGAATCTCCCGGAACCTTGCCATTTTCGCGACTGCTGGCAAAGCGCACCCGCGCCGTCAAGAAATTTCCCAATAGAGTCATAATGATGCTGATACGCTAGGGGCGATAATCCGCTATACTCTGCATAAGCGCGAAATACCACGTCCGCAGCGCTTTGCCGCTGGCGTGCGATTTGGAGGGGATATGCGAGAGCATCTGCAGATGCTTCTGCGCTCGGCGGTTCGCGCCGCTGAAGCGGCGACGACCCGAGCGGCCGCGCCCTTTCACGTCGTGCGGGCGATCCGGGTCTCGGCGCCCGTTCGTCTGCGCATCGCGCCGGAAGACATACGCACGGCCGACGCCACGGTCGCCATCGAGATTTATGACGGGTATTTCTCTTTTGATGGTAAAACGCTGAATGCGCGCGGTCGATCGCCGTTTAATCTGGATCCGCCGTCGGCCGCCTGGCGGCGCTCCCTAACCGGCTTTTCATGGCTGCGCCATTTGCATGTCGCGGATACCATGCTGGCGCGTGAGAATGCACGTGCGCTCGTAAGCGAGTTTTTCGAGTTGCGCGGCCTATCCGCCAATGATCCGGCTTTGGAGCCCCCGGTCGCCGCGCGCCGGATGCTCTCGTTCCTGGCCCATTCGCCCATGCTGCTGGAGGGCGCCGAGCCAGAGTTTTATGAAAGCTTCATGGCGGCTTTGGCGCAGGGCGCAAGGGCCTTGTCGCTGGCGCTCAGCCGGCGCCGCGCGCGCGCGACAGATCGTCTGCTCTGCGCCCTGGCTTTGCTGGAATTTTGCATTTGCGCCGATGTCGACGCGGAAACGAAATCGCGGGTTTCCAGGATGTTCGCGCAGGAGCTGGAGCGCCAGATATTCCGAGATGGCGGGCACATCGGGCGCAATCCGAAGACGATCCTAGAACTTTTGCTGGATTTGTTGCCCCTGCGCCAGCTTTATGCCGCGCGCGGAATCAATCCGCCGCAAGCGCTGCTCGGAGCTATCGACCGCATGATTCCCATGTTGCGTCTTTTGCAGCATGGCGACGGCGCCTTGGCTTTGTTCAACGGCATGGATGCGACCGCTCCGGGCAAACTTGCGACCGTCTTCATGCATGAGGCGCCCGGCGCCGCTTCAACCAACGCGCCGCACTGCGGCTATCAGCGCATGACTGCGCAAGGCGCGCTGGTGATCGTCGACGCCGGAGCGCCGCCACCGCAGGAATTCTCGCGCGCCGCACACGCTGGCGCTCTGTCGTTCGAATTCTCGGTGGGAGCGGAACGCGTTGTGGTCAATTGCGGCGCTCCGTACGTCCAGCACGAAGCCGCCAGAGAAAACGCGCGCGCCAGCGCGGCCCATTCCACGCTCGTGATAGACGACCATTCCTCCTGCGACATTTTGCCCGCGACCGCTGGAAGACTTGCCGGGCTGATGACGGGAGGGCCGCGAAATCTGCGCATGGAGCGGCGTCAGTCCAACTCCAGGCATGTGATAGAGCTTGCGCATGACGGCTATGCGCGGCGCTTCGGACTCATTCACGAGCGCTCTCTGGCGCTGACGCAGGATGGCGCGCGCTTTATCGGACAGGAGCGGCTGATTGTCGCAAAGGATGTTGTAGCTGTCAGCGAGCCGCGGGAGTTTACGCTTCGCTTCCATCTGCATCCGAGCGTGCGCGCGCAAAAGCACGCGGGGAGCCGAAAGGTGGAGTTGATGCTGCCTAGCGGCGCCAGCCTGCTGTTCGAAGCATCAAATTACGAGCTCAGCGTGGAAGAAAGCGTCTTCTTCGCTTCGCCGGAAGGAGCTCGCAAGACGACGCAGATCGTACTTTCCGGCCCGGCGACGCCGCAGACACGCCTGCGCTGGACGTTTAAGCGGGTTGGAGAGACGGCGGATATGAGCCCTCCGGTTCCGAAGCGATCGGATTCATGATAGGGCGATAGCCCGCCGCTCGCGACGGGCGCGGTTACAGCGCCCTGGGCGGCGTCTGCGCCCGCAAGGTAAAACTCAGCCCAGGAAAATACATGCCCGTCGATTTGCGCCCCATCGCCCGCGCTCTGCTCTCTGTTTCGGACAAAACCGGCTTAGTGGACTTTGCCCGCGCGCTCGCCGCTCATGGGGTTGAACTTATCTCGACCGGTGGCACGCGCAAGGCGCTTGCGGACGCCGGGCTCTCGGTCAAAGACATCGCCGATCTGACGCATTTTCCGGAGATGATGGACGGGCGTCTGAAAACCTTGCATCCCAAGGTGCATGGCGGGTTGCTGGCAATCCGAGAAAATCCCGAGCATGAAGCCGCAATGCTCGCGCATGACATTCGTCCCATCGATCTGTTAGTCGTCAACCTCTATCCCTTCGAGGCGACGATGGCGCAGGGTGCTCCGTTCGAGCAATGCGTCGAAAACATCGACATCGGCGGTCCGGCGATGATCCGCGCCGCCTCGAAAAACCACGATGACGTAGCGGTGCTTGTCGATCCTGCCGACTATGCCAAATTCCTTGCGGAACTTGCAGCAAACAAAGGCGCGTCGACATTGGCGACGCGCCGACGCCTCGCGCAAAAGGCGTTTGCCCGCACTGCGGCTTATGACGCCGCAATTTCAAACTGGCTTGCAGGCGCGCTCAATGAAAATACGCCGCCTTGGCGCGCACTGGGCGGAAAGCTGGCGCAGCCGATGCGCTATGGCGAAAACCCTCATCAATCGGCGGGCTTTTATCTGACCGGTGAGAAGCGTCCCGGCGTCGCCACGGCGCGACAGGCGCAGGGCAAGCAGCTCTCCTACAACAATGTCAACGACACGGACGCCGCCTTTGAATGCGTCGCGGAATTCGACCCCGCGCGCGCAGCGGCCGTCGCCATCATCAAGCACGCCAATCCTTGCGGTGTGGGTGAGGGCGCGACGCTTGAAGAGGCCTACCTCAAGGCGCTCCGCTGCGATCCGGTTTCGGCCTTCGGCGGAATCGTGGCGCTCAACCGCCGTCTCGACGCCGCCGCCGCGCGCAAGATCGTGGAAGTTTTCACGGAAGTCATCATCGCGCCGGAGGCCGATGATGACGCCATCGCTTTGGTGGGCGCCAAAAAAAATCTGCGACTTTTGCTGACTGGGGGTCTGCCTGATCCGCGCGCGCCAGGCTTGACCCTGCGCACGGTGTCGGGCGGCTTTCTCGCACAGGGGCGCGACAACGCCGTCGTCGACGACATGATGCTCGACGTCGTGACCAAACGCGCGCCGACAGAACGGGAGCTGGCCGATCTGAAATTCGCGTTTCGCGTCGCCAAGCATGTGAAATCCAACGCCATCGTTTACGCGAGAGACGGCGCGACGGTCGGTATCGGGGCAGGGCAGATGTCGCGCGTCGACTCCTCGCGCATCGCCGCGCATAAGGCTGGCGACGCTGCGCAAGCGGCAGGCGCTTCAGAAAGTCTGGCCAAAGGCTCCGTTGTGGCCTCTGACGCGTTCTTCCCTTTCGCCGACGGTCTGCTCGCTGCCGCGGCGGCGGGAGCCACGGCGGTCATTCAGCCCGGCGGTTCAATCAACGACAAGGACGTGATCGCGGCCGCTGATGAAGCTGGTCTCGCAATGGTGTTCACCGGCGTGCGACACTTCCGGCACTGAACACGTCTCTTCAGGCGCGGTTCAGGTTAGCGGGAATAACTCTCGTTGCAGGGTCGCAATGGCCCTTTTCAAGCACGGGATCAGATCATGCGCTTCAAAACTACCATAGCGACGCTTGCAATCGCCGGGATCATGGGCATTGGCGGCGCCTTTGCGCAGACGCCAGCTCCAGCTACCCCGACTGCTCCGGGCGCAACCGGCGCCACAGCCCCCGCGCCCGCCGCCCTGGATGACAAGGCCTCGATTTCAAAGGATTGTTACGCACAAGCTGATGCGCAAAACCTCCACGGCAAGGCCCGCAAGCATTTTCATTCCAAGTGCAAGAAAAACGGCGGCAAGATGTAGGGCGGGGCCTTCCTCATCTTGCATTTGAGCAGGGCGGGCGGCGTCAGCCCTGTTTCCCGCTCTCTCAAAACCGGTCGGCGCGATAGGGCGCGGGATCAGTGAAAGGCGTCTCGCCAGTCATCATTTCGGCCAGCAGTCTCCCGCATACGGGGCCGAGTGTGAGGCCGTGGTGCTGGTGGCCGAAGTCGAACCAAAGCCCCTCATGCCGCGGCGCCTTAGCGATGATCGGCAGCATGTCAGGCAGGCAGGGGCGACATCCCATCCAGGGCTTTGCGTCCAGCCGCTCGCCCAGCGGGAACAGCTTGCGCGCGATTGGCTCGGTGCGTTCGATTTGCACGGGCGTCGGCGGTGAGTCGCGGCGCGCGAATTCAGCTCCACTGGTGAGTCGTATGCCGCGCGACATCGGAGCCAGCACATAGCCATTGTCGGCGTCGAGCACCGGGCGCTCCAGCGTGGCGTCGTGTAGCGGCGCGTAATGCATGTGGTAGCCGCGCTTCACCGCCATTGGAAAGTCGTAGCCGAAAGCGTGATAAACCAGATCCGACCAGGGCCCGAGCGCAACGACGAGATCGCGCGCGATCAGGGCGCCGTCGTGAGTGGCGACGCTCCAGCGTCCGTCCGTCGCCTCCTGAATTGCATGCGCGTCGCCGGTTAGAAAGCGCCCGCCGCGCGCGACAAACAGATCGGCGTAGACTTGCGCCAACCGGCTGGGATCGTCGACCGACGCCGGGTCTAGATAATGCACGCCGCCGGCGGCGCCATGAAGATGAGGTTCCCGGCGCGCGAGTTCGGCGGCGTCGAGCGTGTCGATCTTCAGGCCATAGGCGCGTAGTTTTTCCGCCTCGGCGGCCCCGACGTCCATCGTCTGTTGGGTGCGATAGAGCTTGATCCAACCCGTCTTGCGCAGAAGTTCGCCGGCGCCTGCGGCGTTGATGAACGCCTCGTGCTCTATGATGCAGCGCTCGATCAGCGGGCGCAGCGCCGCGCTGTTCCTGGCGACTCGATCGGGGGCGCTTTCCTTGTAATAGCGCCAGAGCCACGGCGCGACATCGAACAGAGCGCCGGGATGATACTGCGCTTCCGGCAAGAGATTGAAAGCATAGAGCACAAGCTTTTTCGGATCGCGCGGAAAAAGATATGGGAATATCGAGGCGCGTTCGATCAGCCCGGCGTTGCCGAAACTTGTCTCGAGCCCCGCCGCTGCATGTCGGTCGATCAGCGCAACGTCGCGCCCGCGCGCTTGCAGGTGCAGAGCTGCTGAAACGCCAACCATGCCGGCGCCAAGAATTGCCACATCCGCGCTATGCATGAAACTCTCCTCGCAAAAGGTCTTCAAGAGCTTATATGGCGTTGGTCCTTGGGCGGCGCCATAAGATTGATGGGACGGCTTCGATCTTTTGCTCCTGATCGGCTATCTTTCGCGCAAAGGACGAGTCGCGGGCATGGGCAAGCCAACATTTTACGAATTTTTCGCTGGCGGCGGGATGGCGCGGGCGGGGCTGGGTTCCTCCTGGCATTGTCTGTTCGCCAATGATTTCGATCGCAAGAAAGGCGAGACTTATCGCGCGAACTGGGGCTCCGAGGCTTTGCACATCGGAGATGTTCGCGCCGTCAAGCCGGAGCAATTACCGGGCCATGCCGATCTCGTCTGGGCCTCCTTCCCCTGCCAGGACCTCTCGCTGGCGGGCGCGGGCGCGGGCCTTGCCGGCGAGCGCAGCGGCACGTTCTGGCCTTTCTTCGACATCGTACGAAAGCTGCGCGCGGAAGGGCGTCAGCCGCCACTGCTTGCGCTCGAGAATGTCTGCGGCGCGTTGACCTCGCATGGCGGCAAGGATTTTACCCGCATCTGCGAGGCGCTCGCGGAAGAGCGGTATCGCTTCGGCGCGGTAGTGATCGATGCGGCGCTGTTTCTGCCGCAGTCGCGGCCGCGGCTCTTTATTATTGCAGTGAGCGAGGATGTCATCCCGGCTCCCGAGTTGATCGGGCAGAACGCATGCGAACTGTTCCATACGCGCGCGCTATGCACGGCGCAGGACCGCTTGTCGTCGAAGCTCCGCGAGAACTGGATATGGTGGCGGCTGCCCGCGCCGGGGGAGCGCAACACGACGCTCGCCGAATTGATCGAGGACGAACCGAAAGGGGTGTCCTGGCATTCGCGCGAAGAAACGCAGGCCCTGGTCAACAAGATGAGCGAGGTCAATCTCACTCGGATCGCGCAAGCGAAAAAGACAGGCCGCAGAACCGTCGGCACGCTTTATCGCCGCACGCGCTACAATTCAGCTGGCGAAAAAGTCCAGCGGGCCGAGGCGCGTTTCGATGGCGTCGCGGGTTGTCTGCGCACGCCAGCGGGCGGCTCCAGCCGGCAGTTTGTCGTGATCGTGGAGGATAATCGCGTGCGCTCGCGGCTTATTTCAATGCGCGAGACGGCGCGGCTTATGGGCCTGCCGGATGAATATATTCTGCCGGAAAAATACAATGAGGCCTACCATTTGACCGGAGACGGCGTTGTCGTTCCCGCAGTCAGGCACATCGCGGCGCATGTGCTGGAGCCCTTACTGCGCAGCATGCTGCTGCGCGCGGCGGCGTGAGCGCTGAAGACCCCCAAAAGCGCTCCGCCATCATGCGCGCGGTGAAATCGCGCGACACTTCGCCGGAACTGGCCGTACGCGCGCTGCTGCGCCGCTTTGCGCCCCACTACCGGCTGCATCGCAAGGACGTGCCGGGAAATCCCGACATCGCCTACATCGGAAAAAAGCGCGCGATCTTCGTGCACGGCTGTTTCTGGCACGGCCACGATTGCGCGCGCGGCGCACGCATGCCCAAAGCCAACGCCGATTACTGGCAGGCCAAGATCGCCCGCAACCGCGCCCGCGATGAGGCGAACGCGTCAAAGCTCGCGGCGCTGGGGTGGCGGTCGCTGACGGTGTGGGAGTGTGAGATCAAGGACACGGAGGCGCTGAAGAAGAAGTTGCGGGAGTTTTTGCTCTCGGACACGGGGAAGTGAAAGATATTTTCCGGTCATGAATCACGCTGGCCTGTAAAACGCCTGTCGTTCCCACGCAAGCGAAGCTAAAAGCCGCAAGCAAAATCGCGGGTCGTTGTGATGGATTCCCGCTTGCGCGGGAATGACAGCCGGACGTTTACCTAAACGTTGATACAACCGTGATGCGGGGGCTGGAGTCTGTGTTTTATTACTGGAGCGGAAAAAGCAGGCGTTTCGCACCTAGGTTTTGCAACAAGTAACCATTGATATCATGCGCTGTGTTGCGCGTTACATCATTGTAGATTTTTGCACGCGGCGTCGAGGCTTGCGACACGAACCATCCTCGGACCTAATGTGTCCATGATGGAGCCGATTCAGATTTACGTTTTCAGGACCAAGAACTTTGCTCGAAGCGAGACGGTCGCGAGCGTCGCGCCGCTCGATATCGTCATCTCTGTTTTTGGCGGCGGAGGTGTAAAAGGGGCGGCTGGCCTCGAAGCGGTCTTCGGCGGATCGGCTTACTTTCAGAACGAAGAGACTGGAGCTGCATACCTCGGCGTTTGGGGCTCCGGGAACGGGGGACATTTCCGCAGCCGTATGCGTCAGGCGGGCATGTCCATCACGGTTGTTAAAGAACCGCCTCCCGCTCGCTTGAAATGGTTCAGCACGGGCGAACGCGGCGAGCGGCCTGCACGAAATTCAAGAATTTAGCAACACCGCACCCTCGGCGCCGCCGCAGAACCAACGCCGCCCCGTATCATACCGCGCGCGGCGATCTTCCCGACCGCCGCGCGCCTTCATCGCGTCAATCCTTCGCGCGCTCGACATAGGCCCCGTCTTCCGTCTGCACCACGACGCGGGTGCCCGGCTGGATGTGCGGGGGCACCATGATGCGGGCGCCGTTGCTGAGCTTGGCCGGCTTGTAGGACGACGACGCGGTCTGGCCCTTCATGGCCGGCTCGGTCTCGGTGATCTCCAGGGTCACGCGCGGCGGCAACTGGATGGCCACGGCGACGCCGTTGAACATCGACAGGATGCAGACCATGTTCTCCTGCAGCCATTGCGCCTGATCGCCCAGGACTTCCTTGGAAACGGCGACCTGCTCGAAGTTTTCCTGATTCATGAAGGTATAGCTGTCGTCGTCCGCATAGAGGAAGGTGTAGTCCTGATCCTCGACGAAGGCGCGTTCGACCTGTTCCGTGGTCTTGTAGCGGTCGGTCGTTTTCACGCCGTCTGAAATGCGGCGCATGTCGATCTGCGTCGTCGGCGTGCCCTTGCCGGGGAAAAAGCTCTCCGCGCTCAAAACGACATAGAGCTGGCCGTCGTCTCTTTCGAGAATATTGCCCTTGCGGATGTTGCTGGCGATGACTTTCACGTTTTTTTCCTCGTACCGTAATTGGACGCGATCCGTTGGGGATCGCCATGGCGATTGCTGGCGCAAGCCCGTCTGGTCTATGAACGGGTCGAATTCTATGTGCGGTCTAAAACCACACTTCGCCCGCCCCGGCAAATCCTTGCCCCGAGCGGCGCCCTCTAAAATCGGACGGCTCATAAATGACGCGCGCTTCGCCCTGGTGGGACAGGCATGTTTATGCCGATCGCAAGCCCTTTCTCAAGGCTCGCGGGCGGATTGGAGCGGCAATTCGGCAATTTTTCGCCTCCGAGCGCTTTATCGAGATCGAAACGGCCGCGCTTGCGGTTTCGGGCGGCAACGAGGCCCATATCTCGGCCTTTGGGGTCGATCTGATCGGGGCGGGGGGCGGAAAAAGCCGGCTTTATCTGCATTCTTCGCCGGAATTCGCTTGCAAAAAGCTGCTGGCGGCAGGGGAGGAGAAGATTTTCACCTTCGCGCGCGTCTTCCGCAACCGCGAGCGCTCCGCCCTGCATCATCCCGAATTCACCATGCTGGAATGGTATCGCGCCAATGAGCCGGTCTCGCGGTTGATGGAGGATTGCGCTGGCCTGTTGACGGTGGCCGCCAAGGCGGTGGGGACGGACAGTTTCCTCTGGCGGGACAGGACCGCCGACGCCTTCGAGGAGCCGGAGGTCGTCACCGTATGCGAGGCCTTTGACCGCTACGCCAATATCGAGCTTGAGCCTCTGCTGGGCGACCGCGACGGCCTCGCCAGGGCGGCGATGCAGGATGGCGTCAGGGTGACCCCGGACGACAGCTGGTCCGATGTTTTCAGCAAGATTTTATCCGAAAAAATAGAACATCGGCTTGGCTGTGGCTGCGCGACGATTCTTTCCGATTATCCGGTCAGCGAGGCGGCGCTGGCGCGCCCCAAAACGTATGATCCTCGTTTCGCCGAACGTTTCGAGCTTTATGTCTGCGGCGTCGAGATCGCCAATGGTTTTGGCGAATTGACCGACCCAGCCGAACAGCGCCGTCGATTTGTCGAGGAAAACGCGGTGCGCCAGCGGCTTTACAGTGAACCCTATCCGATAGACGAGGATTTTCTTGACGCACTGGCCGTTATGCCGCCGGCCAGTGGCATCGCGCTCGGCTTTGACCGGCTCGTGATGCTCGCGGCCGGCGCGACGCAAATCGAACAGGTGCTGTGGACGCCAGTTCCTGAAAAAGGGACGACGCTTTGATGGAAGCCCGCGTCTGGCGCAAGACGGCCGCTAGGATGGAGTTGTGGAAATGAAGATTGTCGTGATTGGAGCGTCGAGGGGCATTGGTCTCGAAGTCGTAAAACAGGCGCTGGAGCGGGGCCACGAGGTGACAGCGCTGTTGCGCGACCCGGCCAAACTGGAGCTCGATCACGCGCGCCTGCATAAAATCCGGGGCGATGTCGGCAAGGCAGCCGATGTGCAGGCGGCCATAGCCGGACAAGACGCCGTTTGCACTTGTGTGGGGGTAAATCCGACCCGGAAGCCGGTTGAGCTGTTTTCCCGAGGCGCGCGTAATGTGCTGGCGGCGCTCCAAAACGCGCCGCAGGTAAAATACATATCAGTGACGGGAGTCGGAGCAGGCGACAGTCGCGGTCACGGCGGATTCTTTTACGACAGGATTTTCCAGCCCCTTTTGCTTGCCACAATTTATGCGGACAAGGACAGGGAAGAGGAGCTTATAAAAGCGTCCAATGCGGACTGGCTGATCCTTCGCCCCGGCTTTCTCACCAACGGCTCACACACCGGGAAATATCGCGCGATCACCGATCTCAAGGGCGTTACAGCAGGAAAAATCTCGCGCGCCGATGTCGCAGACTTCATTTTGAGCCAGTTGGAGGCCCCCAGCCTGTTCAAGCAAACGCCGCTGCTGACTTATTGAGCCGGATGGGCTGGACGCCTTGTTGGAAAGCGGCATGACAGCCAAAACGCTGCTTAGCGTGGACGATCTTTCGAAGTGCGGTTTGCTGGCGGCAACGCCCGAGCTGCGCGCGGTCGAAGCACGCT
This sequence comes from uncultured Alphaproteobacteria bacterium, assembly GCA_963697595.1. Classification (GTDB taxonomy): domain Bacteria; phylum Pseudomonadota; class Alphaproteobacteria; order Rhizobiales; family Beijerinckiaceae; genus Methylocystis. The sequence goes on from CAVOON010000003.1 coordinate 920,547, forward strand.
ACAGCGTCGCCGTGACCCCGCAACTTGGCGGCCTCATTGACGCCGCCGACGCGAACGACCCCATCGCCCGGCAGTTCCTGCCTGATGTGCGTGAGCTTGTCGAAAGCCCGGTCGAACTCGCCGACCCCATTGGCGACGACGCTCACAGCCCGGTTCCGGGGTTGGTGCATCGCTACACCGACCGGGTTTTGCTTAAGCTGCTGAGCGTTTGCCCGGTCTATTGTCGCTTCTGTTTTCGTCGCGAGACTGTGGGGCGCGGCAAGGGCGGCGCGCTCAGCGAAGCTGACATCGCGGCGGCGCTGGATTACGTTGCGGCTCATCCCGAGATTTTCGAGGTGATCCTGACCGGCGGCGACCCGCTGGCCGCCTCGGGGAGGCGCCTTCGCTCCGTTTCCGAGCGGCTCGCGTCGATTCCGCATGTGGCTTTGCTGCGCGTGCATACGCGCGTGCCTACCGCGGCGTCCGATCTTGTTACAACGGAGCGGCTAGACGCGCTGCGGCGGAGCGGCAAGGCGCTGCATGTCGCACTCCACGTCAATCACCCACGCGAACTCGACGGCGCCGCGCGCCGGGCGATCGAGCGACTGCACGCCGCCGGAGCTTCGCTTCTGTCGCAGACGGTACTGCTGAAAGGCGTTAATGATGACGCGAACACGCTTGAATCGCTGATGCGCATGCTCGTGTCGCTGCGTATCAGGCCCTATTATCTGCATCATCCTGATATGGCGAAGGGAACGGGTCACTTTCGCCTGTCACTTGATCGCGGGCGAGAAATCTATTCGGAGCTGTCACACAGGATCGGCGGGCATGTTCTGCCCAGATATGTGCTGGACCTACCCGGAGGCTTCGGCAAAGTTAACGTTGAAGGACCTCAGGTCACGCGCCTCGCGGACGGTCGCTGGCGGCTGGTGGATCGTTTTGGACGCGTGCATCGGTACGAGGAGGAGGGGAAAGAGGAGCAGTCAAAAGAAAGCCCGGATTTTCTGGCTTTGTCGCGCCCACCCAGTCCCGTGCGATAGTTGGTTCGAATCGCCCCTAACCGGATTTACCCCTTGCGCTTGCAACTGCTTCGTCTGCTTTCCTTTTTAGGTCTTGTCCTGTTCGCGTTTTCGGCGCTGGCCGACACTGCGTCTACGGCGATCGAAAAAAACAACAAAATCCTCGACCGCGCGCGGACGACGCTCGACGAGGTGGAGAAGTCGCTTGGCGAGCCGACCGCAAATGAACATGTATTAAAGCTGTTGCGGGAGCGGGTCGCGGTGCTGCCGGGCGACTTGCAGGATGTGATTGACCGTCTGACGCCTCGACTTCAGGCGATCGACGCGCGGCTCAAGGAACTCGGTTCGTCACCCACTGACGCCAAACCCGCCGCGCCCGACGCATCGGCGCCCACGCCACAACCGGCCGTAGCGCCTGCGCCGGCTGCGCCGTCGCCGGCCCCGAGCGCAAAAGCGCCGGCAAACGGCGACGTCAAGCCGTTGGCTGTTTCAGGCGCAAAGGCGCCGTTCAAGACGAACGGAAAATCGCCCGCGACCGCATCCCCTGGCGCGGCGCCGAATTCAGACGCAGCGCCTCAGGCCGCCGCGCCGGAAACAACTCCCGCCGCGAGCAACTCCGCTGCAGCCGGCGTCAATGCGGAGTGGGCGGACCAGCGCAAGCTTTACGACGATATCGACGCCACTCTGAAGCGTGCGCGGTCGTTGCTGGTCGAAGCTCGACAGGTAATGGTGGCCATTGTGGCGCGCCAACGCGGGCTATTCGCAAAAACCCTGTTTTTGCGCACTAACGGAATGTTCTCCCCCACTCTTTGGAAGGAAGCTGTTGCGGAGACCCCCCGCGTTTTCGCCTTGGCGAAGGTATTTTTTCAGGAGCGGGCGGAGATCGTCGCCAGCCGGCTGAACAGTGCGGGCAAGGGAGAGTTTTTCGGCCTCGCACTGCTCATCCTCCTCGCGATCCCCCCGCTGGTTCTCCTTGCGCGCCGCGTGCTTACGCGTTCCGAAACAAATGTGCGCGCGACCGAAACGCAAAAAACGGCCGGCGCCGCCTGGACCGCACTGGTGACGATTGCCCTGCCGCTCGGCGCGACGATTGCGCTGGGTGTGCTGATCGACAATTTCGATCTGGTGGACGCAACGCTGGAGCCCATTCAGCAGCGCCTTTTGGAAGGCGTAGGGCGCATCGCCGTGGCCTACGGAATCGCACGCGCCATGATGGCGCCGGACTATCCGCATTGGCGCCTGGTGGATCCCGGCGATCCACTGGCGAGGCGCCTGACGCGACTAGCCACCGCCATCGCCGCGATACTGTCGGTCACGCGGCTTTTGGAGCAGATTGAAGAGACCGTGCAATCGGCCGTTGGCGCCGTGGTTGTGACGCGCGGCCTTGGAGCGCTTTCCTGCGCTGCGCTCACCGTCTTGGTGCTGAACGCCTTTCCACGCGGCGCAGAAGGTCGTTCAGGCGCCGGGCGAGACTGGCTCTCGCTGACGCAGTTTTTTGGCTATGCCGCAGTAGCGGCGGTCGTTGGCGCGTGCGCGGCGGGCTATATCACTTTCGCCAACTTCTTCGTGCTGCAACTCTGCTGGACGCTCGTCGTCATCGCCGTGTTGTCGATTGTGCTTCGAATAATGCGCTCCGGGATCAATGTCGCTTTTGCCCCGACGGGTCTGCTCGGGCGCGCGGCGTCAACCATGCTGGGCATGGAGCGGCGGTCGCTTGGACCTTTCGCGGAGCTGCTAGCGGGGGCGCTGACACTATTGTGTTTCGGCTTGGCCGCGCTCCTCGTGCTGGCGCCGTTTGGCGTGGAATCTGGCGATTTCCTTTCAAACCTTCGGTCGTCCTTTTTCGCGGTGAAGTTCGGCGACGTAACGATCTCGCCGTCCAGCGCCCTGGCGGCGGTCGCCTTGTTCGGGATCACTCTGGCGGCGGCGCACGGCTTGCGTCGATGGCTCGACGGCAGTTTCCTGCCGCTGACGCGCCTTGACATGGGATTGCGCAACTCGATCGGCACGAGCGTCGGTTACGCGGGCTTCATCGTCGCGGCCTCCGTCGCTTTATCTGAACTCGGACTCGGTTTCGAGAAGCTGGCGATCGTCGCTGGCGCGCTGTCTGTCGGTATCGGTTTTGGACTGCAGTCCATTGTCAATAATTTCGTGTCGGGACTGATACTCTTATGGGAGCGGGCGGTTCGCGTCGGCGATTGGGTCGTCGTCGGCGAAGAGCAAGGTTATGTGAAGCGCATCAATGTTCGCTCCACCGAGATCGAAACCTTTGATCGAGCAACGATGATCGTACCCAATTCCAACCTGGTGACGGGCGTCGTCAAGAACTGGCTGCGCGACAACAAGGTCGGGCGCATCAAGATCGCCTTGGCGCCGAGTTCCCGCGTCGATCCGGAACAGATCCGCGACATTATGCTCGCCGCTGCCAAGGCTCAGAATGGCGTGCTGCGCATCCCTGCGCCGCAGGTGATGTTTTTAGCAATGGAGACCAGTCTCTTCCGTTTTGAGTTGTGGTGCTTTGTGGAAGACGTCGAACAGGCCACCCGGCTTCGCAGCGATCTGCACTTTGATCTGCACAAGCGCCTCGCCGACGCCGGCATCAGCATTTCGCCCGCACCGACCCCGCCGACCGTGGTGCAATTCCCGGGGCTGGAAAAATTTGCCGCCGCCGCGGCCGCGGGAACTCGTTGTCGAGCAGAAATTTTTGGAAGACGAACTGAATAAAGTCGTCGAGCCCGTGGCAAAACCTGCGGAGCTGGCTGAAACCGTGTAAAGGCGCGCGCTCTCGCAGGCCGCTGCGACATTCACCCTTTCTAAACCCAATCCGATCACAAAGGCCGCATGAGTCTGCGAGCGTTTAAATCCGCATGCGTATTAGTTTTTTTGGTCGCGCTCGCCGCATGCGGCGAACCGCCGGTCGAGCGCGTGAGCGCGCCGTCGCCGTCGCCCGAACCAAGTATGTATCGTTCCCTTGCGCAAAAGGGCGTCGTAGTCGACGCCGAGGCTGCGCGAGACATGATCTCGCTATACCGGCGCAATAACGGTCTCGGCGCACTGGCGCTGGATGAAAAACTGCAGGACGGGGCGCAGGCGCAAGCGACGGAAATGGCGCGGCGCGGTTCGCTCTATCAGAATGCGCGCGGTTCACTGGCTTCGCGTCTGGCTGCGGCTGGCGTCCCTTCCGACGTTGCGGTCGAAAATGTGTCCGCCGGATATCATACGCTCGCAGAGGCTTTTTCCGGATGGCGCCAATCTGCGCCGCATAATGCGCGCATGCTGGATCCGCGCGCGAGGAAAATGGGCCTTGCTACGGCATATGCGCCGGGCGCCAAATACAAAGTATTTTGGGTTCTAATACTGACGGACTGAAAGCCGAATGTTGCGGTTCATGATCTTCAGGCGCGCGCCCGACGTTTACGCTTTTTACCGCCCGGGTTTTGACCGCCTTGCGCTTCCGGGGCGCCGCCAGGGGTCAAAAGAGGATCCTCCATTCGCATGTAACGCACGCCAAGAAAGAACAGGATTTGCGCGCCGCCCTGGTGCGGAGGCTCTGGCCGGCTCGCCCGCGCGCGCGACTGCAATGGAATGATCTGCGCCATGTGTACAATTCTCCGTCTAAACAAGGACAAAAACTGAGTCGACTGTCTGTATCCGATTAGGGAATGACGAGGGTTAATGTTCCGTCAACGACCGTCGCCTATAATCCTCTTTAGTGTTGCGTTGGTTGATGGAGTGCGTACAAAATGCTTTCTGCGAGCCGGGATCGTCAGGCGGCCGACCGCGCGCTGCTGCGGACCATAGTCGAGCAGTTTGTGGCGCGAAGCGATTACAGGCCCAGCGAACTCCTACAATTTGAACGGCTGGCGGGCGGTCTGATCGACATTACGGATGCCGAGGCTGTCGCTGAAATAGCAGAGCCTCTTTGCCGACATCCGGAAACGCCGCCGGAGCTGATTGCTCGATTGTTCGATCAAGGAGGAACCTGCGCGCGCATTGCTTTTGAGTTTTCTCCCCAGGCGCCAATCGGAGACATTCTGGCCAACGCCGAGCATGGTTCTGCGGAATTGGCGGCGGCTATCGCGCGCCGCTCGGATTTGCCCCGGGCCGCGGTAGCCGCGCTGGCCGCACGCAGCGAGGGCGTCGTGCTCTATGCGCTCACTGCCAATCGGCAGCTCTATCTCGATTCCGCAGCGCTGCGAGCTCTGATCCAGGTGGCGCGGGACGACCAAAGGCTCGCGCGCCTGCTGCTCGATCGGGAAGATCTCGACATTGATCCAGAACCGTTGTTTCTAGCCGCAACCACAGTCGAGCGAGAACAGATTACTCTTGCCGCTTGCCGGTCGGCGCTCTCGTCACAGGGCAATGACGGCCCTGCGCGCGTGGATCGTTTTCTCGCTGCCGAGCTCGAAACCTTGGGGCTGACTGGCGATCATGACGCAACGATTTCGCGTATCGCGGACGCTCTGGACGCGCGTAAAAGCCGCGTTCGGAGAATTTTCTTCGATGAAGGCGGAGAAGCGCTGGCTTTGACCTTTGTGGCTCTTGCGATCGATCTGGAGGCGGCGACCAGGATATTTATCTGCCATCGCCAGGCCGCGGCCATGCACACCGCGAGATTGCGAGCGCTTCGCGCCTTGATGTCTTCGACGCCTACGCGAGCTGCGGCGCGCATTGTCGCTGCGATAAATGGCAACGGTCGATCGGACCGCGACGCTCTGCGCCGCGCAGCCTGGCGCGAGGAAACGCCAGTCGCCTCCAGTGCGTGGCGGAAAGGTTCGCGGCAGATCCAGGGCGGGGGAAAACCGACGCGGTTAGACCAATTAGCGTGATGGGGCAGGGGCGGCGTCTTACGTAACCGTATCGAGGAATGTGCGCCCCTTGCGATCCTCGATTTCGACGATCCATAAATCGGGATCGAAGGACATCTCGCGGTGCAACCGCTCTTCCAGTTCCAGCGGTTCGCGCCATTCCTCACTGTGCAGCCGAACAAACAGGCGCGCTACGCCGTCGGGAAGATCTTCGCTTTGTGGAGCAGGGCCGTATAACGCGGCGGTTCCGTCGAGTTTGTCGATTTTAACGAAAATCGCGCCCGCTTCTGCCGCGCCGCGTCTCCGCAACATCGCGAAGGCGCCTTGGATCTCGACTTGCCGTATAAGCGCGGCGACAAAAATATCCGATCGCAAACGCATATGAAGCCTCGGGAAAAAATCGCCGCAGTTCCGCGCGAACAACGGGCGGAAAGAGGCCTCCCTATAGCAGAAAAAATCTTGTCGCGGTTTCCTCCAATTTAGTCAGAGGAAGCCGCGACGAGATTTTGCGCTTCAGTTCAAGCGGGGCTGCGGTTAGCCGCTTAGCCTTACTTGACGGCGATTCCGGTGCGAGAGCTGAGCAAATGACGGAGCTTCGCCGAAAGCTCCCCCTTCACCGGCATGCCGTTGGCGCGCTCGAATTTCTCGATCGCCTGGCGCGTAGTGCCGCCAAACACTCCATCCTGATGCAGGGCGAAGCCCAGTTTGGCCAGAGCGCGCTGAGCGGCCAGCACAGTCTTGTTTTTCTCGGTTGTTTCCGCCTTTTTTTGCGTCGATCCGCCTTGCAATAACTGGCTAATCGGGTCGCGAGTCTTTTCCGACGCCTTCACGGCCTCGGACTTCGTGGTTTCCTGAGCAGGCGCTTCGCTTTTGGCGACGGCGGCGGAAGCGGTGCGCTGCCTAGTCGCTTCGCCTTGCAGCGCGGGCTGCGGCTGCGGCAACACGCTGGCCTGATGGAAGATCGGCGCAGGATGCCGACCGTCCTGCAAGAACAGCGCATTGACCGGCACGCCGATCGCGACGACTGCGGCAAAGCCAAGAAAAAACAAGGCGCCAAGAGTGCGTCTGCCGCTAAACAAGCGCCGCCAGATCGAGGGCTTGGCCTTGTTCGACTTGTCGCGTCGCCGCGTCGTGGCGGAGCGCTCTTCCCGGGCGATATAGTCGTGATTGGTTGCGGCGAGAGCTTCACGCAATTTTTTTCACCATTTCCTGTTCGTGGCTGATGTTCTGGCCCAGTCCAACGCTATGGCGCGCGATGGTCTAAATCTTGGTGTTGGCGCTCACCCGCTCCGGATGACCACGGCCGTCCAACGGCAGCCGCACCGTCACCGTCGTTCCCGCTTTCAGAGCGCTTTCGATGGAGATGGCGCCGCCGTGCAAGCCGACCAGTCCACGCACCACCGAAAGTCCGAGGCCCGTGCCTTCGTAGGCGCGGTCGTGGGAGGAACTCGCCTGGAAGAAGGGATCGCCCAGGCGCGCAAGATCGTTGGCGGCGATGCCGATGCCATTATCCGAAACGGAAAGGGCGAGGGAGTTTCCCTCGGGCCACAAGCGCACCGTGACCTTTCCCTTCGCGGGGGTGAATTTTACGGCATTGGACAGCAGGTTGATGAGAATCTGCTTGCAGGCGCGCTTGTCTGCGACAAGCTCCTCAAGCTCCAGCGGATATTCGCGGGCAAGCGTGACCATCCCCTGATCCGCCTTTATCTGAATCATGTCGCAGCATTGCTCGACAAGAACGGGCATCGCGAAAGGCTCCGGGAAGATCTGCATCGAACCGGATTCGATCTTCGACATATCGAGGATGGAATTGACGACTTCGTGCAGGTGGTGTCCGGAACTGCTGATGATCCTGGCGTATTCTCTACGTTTTTCAGGTTCCTGTGGTTCCAGCTCCTCGCTACTCAGCATCTCCGAAAAGCCGATGATCGCATTCAAAGGCGTGCGCAATTCATGGCTTACATTGGCCAGGAAGCGTGTCTTTCCAGCCATTGCGAGTTCGCTCTCCCGTCGAGCTGCGGCAATCTCTTCTTCGGCCCGCCTCGCGGCCGTGACGTCCCGCAATATGCAAACAACTGGAGCTGTCGAATTGAGGCCGTCTGCTCCGTTGCTTTCAACACGGCACGTGCGTGCGTCGAAATAATTGAATACCGGTTCGCGGTAACCGTTGCTGGAGTTTTCCGCGCCGCCGATATGCAAGCGCAGCACGGCGTTTGCAGGCGCTTCGTTGGAAATCGCATCCGATACCAGTTTGAGAAACGCAGGACGGTCTGCCACGTGAACGCGCTGGAAAAAGCCGCGTCCGAACAGATCGCGCATTTCAAGACCATAGGTCTTGTATGTGTCGCCGACGATCGATGAAACCGCGCCTGTGCGATCAAAGTGTACTACGATGTCTCCAATCGCGTCGGTCAGCAGACGCAAATCGCGCGCATTGCGGCGATCGGCGCGGGCTCGTGTATGTTCGACGAGAATAGCTCCGGCGGCGAGCGCCGCCATATAGATCAGCAATGGCGTAATGCTCATTGCGAGGCTCTCTCTGGTCCCGGCGCCGGGCGCGCCGGCCGAAGAGTTTGCGCCCAGCACGATCAACGCAAGTGCAGCGCCGATGACCTCCGCGACAATGAGGATCTCCATCGTCAACACGGCTTCGATCAAAGCGATGGAAAGCAGAGTGATCGAAACAGCTTCGTAACCTGTCGTCGAAGCGCTGACGCTGACCGCGAGGGCGAGCCAGCCGCAGATCGAAAGATCCTGCGCAAGCCTGAAGTTTCCCGAACTTTTGAGAACGACGATCGAGGCGAGCGGGGTTAGCGCCAATGTGAACTGCGCGAGGTGCGGGAGCGTTGGCGCTCCATAAATAAACAACAGGATCGGAGCGGAGGCGAGCACGCTCAAACCGACGGCGAGTCTGGCTGCGACAAAGAATTTTTGACGCGCCCGCTCCACCGGATCTTGTGCGCCATTCGCGGGCGTCAGGAGATCCAGCCATTCCAGCACGGCGGATGGTACGAATTTAAGTGAGTTACGCACAGCAACGCTCCTTGTAAAACCAGCTTTTCAAATCGGCGTTAAGTGACTGCTAAGCGCGGCGCCCCGATGTCGTTTCCGTTCCTTGGATGGCGATCCATCTCCACTCATGGTTTGCAAGTGGTTGCTGCAGCCCCACGTCGCGAGAGTCGGGAAATTCATTGTTGCGAAAGGAAATGCCGGCAAAAGTCCTGGAAGCGGGCAGGTCGTCATGCGTTGCAAAAGCGCTTTGGCGCAGTATGAGCATTCACGCGAGAGCGGAGCGTATCGTGGGCTTTCTTCTTAAGTGCGTTTTCTTCATCGCCCTGGTTTATTTCGCTGTGAATAGAGACAGCCTCAAACAGCTTTTCGTGCCGACACACATCGAGGCGGCGGCGACTGGCGAACGTCGGGGCGCAGGCGCAAAGCTGGACTCCCTGGTGTCATTGCAACGGGCGGCGAGCGCGAAACTGATGGGCGCCGCGCGCGACCACTGTCTTGCCAAACCCGAGGATTGTCTGGCGCTGCTGAAAGCGGCCAGCGCCGAAACCGCAAAGAAATGACCGTAGAGAGCCTTGATTTGTTGGTGGTTCCGCGGTGTTTCCTTAACAAAAAATGGACTTTGAGCTTGGAAAACAAACCTCGACGCGGAAAAGTTTTTGTTGCCGAATCGCCAAAACGAATGTGTATCATTTTTAAACGAATGCTCGGCGCTCCGTTCAACTGTTCGAGCTTTGTTTTTTCTTCGCCCGCGCTTAAGCTGGCTTCAACATCAGGAGGCTGCCCTGTCTGACGAACATGAGAACGCCGCAGGCGAGAACGCGGCCGCCACGACCGTCGATGTCGGCGCATTGCAAGCACAGTTGAAAAGCGTCACAGCCGACCGCGATCGCCAGGCTTTTGAAAAGTCCGAGATCGTCACCAAAGCCAATGCGATTTCGCGTGAGCGCGACGGCTTTCGCGAACGCCTCGACGCCGCTGTAGCGGAGCGTGATCGTCTAGCTGCCGAACGCGACAAGCTCGCGGCCGAGGCGTCTGGAGCGACGCGTTCGCTTGCCGAGGCGACCCGTCGCGCGGACGAGGCCACAGCCGAAGTCGCGCGTCTGCGTAAAGCGATCGAAGCAGGGCCAAGCAACGATCCGCTGATTTTGCTGTGGGCGGTTATCACGCAAAAGACCAAGACGGGCGTGGCCTTTCTGCGCTCGAAGATTCCCGAGAACCATCCGGCGCTGCCTTGGTTCGATAAAACCGTGGAAACGGCGACTAAAACCGGCTGCCTCGCTGTGCAATTCGGCGTCGCTTTCGCTAAATGGGCTAAAGACTGGGCTTTGCCGCGCGCGAAAGAACTCCTGGCGAAGCTCATGTCGGAGATCGAAGCGCGCCTCGAAAAGAAATAGGCGTCCGTTCGGCATGATTACCAAAATCCGCCGAAACTTGAACGTTTCGGCGGATTTTTTGCGCCATTGGCGGTTTTCACGCGCAATCAGGGCTTTGCTGCGGCGGCGCTCTTCCCTTCACGCCTTGGCGCTGCTATCGGGTGCGCCATGACCACCCACAACATCGACAATATCCGCAATTTTTCGATCGTCGCCCATATCGACCACGGCAAGTCGACGCTCGCTGATCGCCTGATCCAGCTCACCGGAACGGTCGCGGCCCGCGACATGGTCGAGCAGGTGCTCGATTCCATGGACATTGAGCGCGAGCGCGGCATCACCATCAAGGCGCAAACGGTGCGTCTCGACTACAAGGCCAAGGACGGCAAGGACTACATCCTCAATCTGATGGATACTCCCGGCCATGTCGACTTCGCCTATGAAGTCTCGCGGTCGTTGCACGCCTGCGAGGGCTCGCTGCTGGTCGTTGACGCCAGCCAGGGTGTCGAGGCGCAGACACTCGCCAATGTCTACCAGGCGCTCGATGCGGGGCATGAAATTGTGCCTGTGCTCAACAAGATCGATCTGCCCGCTGCCGAGCCAGACCGCATCAGGCAGCAGATCGAGGATGTGATTGGTCTCGACGCTTCCGAAGCCGTGCTGATCTCCGCCAAGACCGGCCTTGGCATCGAAGAGGTGCTCGAGGCGATCGTCAAGCGGCTTCCGCCTCCCCAGGGCGACGAAAAGGCGCCGCTCAAGGCGGGTCTCATCGACAGCTGGTATGACGCTTATCTTGGCGTGGTCGTGCTGGTGCGCATATTCGACGGGGTGCTCAAAAAAGGCCAAAAGATCAAGATGATGGGCACGGACGCCCATTATGAGGTCGACAAGATCGGCGTGTTCAAGCCGAAGATGCAGGACGTCGCGCAACTCGGACCGGGCGAAATCGGCTTCATCACGGCGCAAATCAAGCAGGTCGCCGATACCCGCGTGGGCGACACCATAACCGACGACAAAAAGCCCTGCGCCGAAGCGCTGCCGGGCTACAAGCCGGCGCAGCCGGTGGTCTTCTGCGGCCTTTTCCCGGTCGACGCCGCCGATTTCGAGGATTTGCGCGCCGCCATCGGAAAATTGCGGCTCAATGACGCGAGTTTCTCTTTCGAGATGGAGTCATCGGCGGCGCTGGGCTTCGGCTTTCGCTGCGGCTTTCTGGGCCTGCTGCATCTGGAGATCATTCAGGAGCGGCTGCACCGCGAGTTCAATCTCGACCTGATTGCGACGGCGCCTTCGGTCGTCTACAAGATCAAGCTCACCAACAGCGAAGAAATCGAGCTGCACAATCCGGCGGACATGCCCGATGTCGTGAAGATCGAGGAAATTCAGGAGCCCTGGATCAGAGCCACGATCATGACGCCGGACGATTATCTCGGCTCGGTTCTAAAACTCTGCCAGGATCGGCGGGGAATACAGGCCGATCTGAACTATGTCGGCAAGCGCGCCATGGCGATCTACGATCTGCCGCTCAATGAAGTCGTGTTCGACTTCTACGACCGGCTCAAGTCCATCTCGAAGGGCTACGCCAGCTTCGACTATCACATCACCGATTACCGCGCCGGCGACCTCGTGAAGATGAGCATCCTCGTCAACGCCGAGCCGGTGGACGCGCTGTCGATGCTGGTGCATCGCACCCGGGCCGACGGGCGCGGACGGCAGATGGTCGAGAAGCTGAAGGAATTGATCCCCCCGCATATGTTCCAGGTGCCGATCCAGGCGGCCATCGGCGGCAAGATCATCGCGCGCGAAACGGTGCGCGCCTTCCGCAAGGACGTGACCGCCAAGTGCTACGGCGGCGACGCCACGCGCAAGCGCAAGCTTCTGGAGAAACAGAAGGAAGGCAAGAAGAAGATGCGCCAGTTCGGCCGCGTGGAAATCCCGCAGGAGGCCTTTATCGCGGCGCTGAAGATGGAGGAGTAGGGGGGGAGCATTCAACTGCCTGCAAACCAAAGGCATTATCCTATGCTCTACCCCAACCTGATTTCATTATATACCGCTGAAAGTGTTGATGCAGTTGATGTTGCTGAAGCGCGCGAGCACGCGATTGCTGCGCCGATTAAGCGCGTTGATGCAGCTCATCGCCGCGCTGGTGATGTTCTTGCGGCAAAGCTTTCCCGCCTACCGGAAATAGAGGCATGCAATGTAGCGCTAGAGTGGCAAAATCTCGCAGTAAAAGAGCTGGTTGGCTAGGGCCTCAGTTGGGATACAGCCACGCCAGTGCGGGCGGAGTAGCGAGCCACGCGTTGCGCATTTACAGGCTGCAGCATCCCTAGCCGGGAGCGTCGGCTTGATAAAGTACTTAATTACGTACATACTCATCAAATGCGCGCGACCTCCTATTCCGAACTCCGCAAGAACCTCTCCGCGACGCTTGATCGCGTGAACGAGGACCATGAGCCGGTGCTCATCACCCGCGACAAGGGAAAACCGGCGGCGGTGCTCATGTCGCTGGAGGATTATGCCTCCTTCGAGGAGACGGTGCACCTCCTGCGCAGCCCGCGCAACGCAGAGCGCCTGTTGCAGGCGATTGACGAACTCGATCAGGGTTCCGGCGTCGAGCGCGATCTCATCGAATGAAGCTGGTTTTCGCCGAGCGCGCTTGGGAAGACTATCTCTACTGGCAAGCGCAGGACAGAAAGATGCTCGAACGCGTCAATGTTTTGATCAAGGAATGCCTGCGCACGCCATTCTCCGGAATCGGCAAGCCGGAGCCCTTGCGAGGCGATCTGTCGGGATGGTGGTCGCGCCGCATCGACCGCGAGCACAGGCTCGTTTACCGCGTGCTGGGCGACAGCCTCCAGTTCGCGCAATGCCGCTATCATTATTGAACTGCAGGGCCGCGCGCTTGTTCGCGCAGAGCCTTCTCCCTAACGCCCCGCGCCCGGCGCCACCGCCGGTCCGCCTGCGGGGGCAGGCGTTTGGGTCTTGCCGCCGATGGTGGTGGGCGCGGGAACCGGACCCGGCGCGTGGATCGGCTTTGCTACCGGCTTTCCGCCGACGGCGGCCATGCTCGGCGGGATCACCTTCATGCTGTTGACGGTCGCGCCGGGCTTCGTCCTGACGCCGGATACGCCCGGCTCAATGGCGAGCGCGGGCGCTAAGCTCAGGACTAAAACCAGCGCGACAGGGGCAATCAAGCGTTTCATTCTCGTCTCCGCTTGCGGCGCGGCGGCGCTCGCGCGCCCAGTGAGGTCGGGGGCGCCGCGGCTGTCAACGCGCGAGCCACACACCGGAAGGCGCACGATTCCCCGCCGAGCTGTGGTCGTCAGCGGGTCACGCCAGCTTGAACCGAGTTCGCTTCCTCTCCGCAGAGAGATGCGCGCAAAGACGAAATGCACGGGCGCGAACAGCAGCGTCGGCAGCGCCGCCATCAACATCAGCAGCCAGGTCCAGCCGGGCATCCAGTTCTGAGCGACGGTTTCGCTCATTCCGAAGACGTAATCCACATTGACCGGCGTGAGTCCGGCGTTCGGCGTCGGGCCGGGCAGAAAGAAATAGGCGATCACCATGGCGGTCCAGGCGAGGCCGGTCCAGGCGAAGATGGCGCGACGATCATAGCCGAGGCGAAGGACCAGATAGACCAGCAGAAACGGCAGCCAGCCGTGAAACAGCGACAGTCCTCGCAGCAACATGGGGCTGCCTGCGCTAAACATATAGTCGGTCATGCCGGTGAGGCGGACGCCAAACAGGTTCAGGGCAAAATCGATGACCCACAGGATTTGCGGCGCCAAAATCCCGATGGTGGGCATGGAGACCAGCAGCGGACTTTCGAGCCAGACGCCGAACAGGGTAACGATCAGCGCCATATCGCAGAAGTAGAGAAAATTGGTCAGGCCGAAATTCACCCAGTAAACCGGGATTAGCAGGGCCATGAAGGCGCTGTAGGCCAACTTGAGCATGAGGGGAATGCGGCGAGGGGAGCGGGCAGAAATGCTCATGACGACTCCATGTTTTGAACAATGTTCATGAACATTGTTCTGAATTCCCTCTCATGTCAAGTCAACGTTCTCTGAACTTACCTCCGGGCAAATAAAAGCGCCCGATTTCTCGGGCGCCATCAAACTTCTCGGGGATTGAATGCGGCTTACGCCAGATACTGACCGCCGTTGATGGTCAGCGTGGAGCCGGTGATGAATCCGGCGTCGTCCGCAGCCAAAAACACCACGGCGCGAGCGATTTCCTCCGGCTCGCCGAGCCGGCCGACCGCGATGAACGGGATGATGTGCTTGTCGAGCACGTCCTGCGGCACGGCCTTCACCATTTCCGTGGCGATATAGCCCGGCGCGATGGCGTTGACGGTGATGCCCTTGGAGGCGCTCTCCTGCGCCAACGCCTTGACGAAACCGATGTCGCCGGCCTTGGAGGCGGAGTAGTTGGTCTGTCCGGCCTGGCCCTTCTGGCCGTTGATCGAGGAGATCACGATGATGCGGCCGAAGCTGCGGTCGCGCATGCCGTTAATGACCGGGCGGGTGACGTTGAACAGTGAGTTCAGATTGGTGCCGATGACAGCGTTCCACTGCGCCAGCTCCATCTTGTGGAACAGGCGATCCTTGGTGATGCCGGCGTTGTTCACCAAAATTTCGACCGGCCCGAGATCTTTCTCGATGGCGGCGATGCCCGCGGCGCAAGCGTCGTAATCCGAAACGTCGAATTTATAGACGTTGATGCCGGTCTCGGCCTTGAACTTGTTGGCGGCTTCGTCGTTGCCGGCATAGGTCGCCGCGACTTTGTAGCCCGCAGCCTTGAGCGCCTTGGAAATCGCCTCGCCAATGCCGCGGGTGCCGCCGGTCACAACTGCTGTTCTCGCCATTTTGCTTCTCCCTTCGTCTGAATTTTCGTGTTTTGAATCGATTTTGGGCGCAGAATCGCCTCCCCCCGTAACCGGGGAGAGGGCGCGGGTCCGGCCTAGTTTAGCGCTCGACCGTCATGGCGATGCCCATGCCGCCGCCGATGCACAGCGTGGCGAGGCCCTTGCCGCCGCCACGACGGGCCAGTTCATGCAGCAGGGTCGTCAGAATGCGCGCGCCCGAAGCGCCAATGGGGTGGCCGATGGCGATGGCGCCGCCGTTGACGTTCACGATCGACGGATCCCAGCCGAGGTCCTTGTTGACGGCGAGAGCCTGCGCCGCGAAAGCCTCATTGGCTTCGATCAGGTTGAGGTCCGAGATTTTCCAGCCGGCTCTCTCCAGCGCCTTGCGCGAGGCCGGGATGGGGCCGGAGCCCATCACGGACGGATCCACGCCAGCCGTAGCCCAGGAGACGATGCGGGCCAGCGGCGTCAGGCCGCGCTTCTTGGCTTCCGCAGCGCTCATGACCACAAGCGCCGCGGCGCCGTCGTTGATGCCCGAAGCATTGGCGGCGGTCACGGTGCCGTCCTTGGTGAAAGCCGGGCGCAGCTTGGAAACGCCCTCCAGGGTGACGCCGTGCTTGATGTATTCGTCCTGGTCAACGGTCACGTCGCCCTTCTTGCCGGCGATCACGTAAGGGACGATCTCGTCTTTGAATTTACCGGCCTTCTGGGCCGCCTCGGCCTTGTTCTGCGACGCCACAGCGAAGGCGTCCTGCTCGGCGCGGCTGATCTGCCACTTGGCCGCGACGTTTTCGGCGGTGATGCCCATGTGATAATTGTTGAAGGCGTCGGTGAGGCCGTCCACGATCATCGTGTCGGCGAACTTCACGTCGCCCATCTTGGTGCCTGAGCGCAAATGCGCCGCGTGCGTGGACAGAGACATGCTTTCCTGACCACCCGCAACGACGATCTGGGCGTCGCCGGACTGAACCTGCTGGGCGGCGAGCGCCACGGCGCGCAGGCCTGACCCGCAAACCTGGTTGATGCCGAAAGCCGTCGCCGAATCGGGAATGCCAGCCTTGATGGCGGCCTGACGGGCGGGGTTCTGGCCGTAACCGGCGCCGAGCACCTGACCGAGGATCACTTCGCAAACATCGCCGGGGGCGACTTTTGCGCGCTCGAGAGCGGCCTTCACGGCGACAGCGCCGAGATCATGGGCGGGGACGCCGCCGAGAGCTCCATTGAACGATCCAACGGCGGTCCTCGCCGCGGAAACGATCACGATTTCGGTCGTCATGTCGATCTCCCTCGATGCTCCAGCCAAGGGGCGCTTTCCCGCGCCTCAGGCAAAAATGTTGAGCGTCATGCGCCAAACCGCAGCATGCGCCAGCGTCGTTTTGCACGGTTTGGGCCGGAGTGAAAGCCGTCGGAGACGAAAATATTGCCGCAGGGGGGCTTTTGCGACTATCGTTGCAGTGCGGGAAAGTCGTTTTGCTGCAGCGCGTAGGGGCGCGGTCCGTCACGGGGAGGCGATGCAAGCGCATCATGGCCAACGAAAAAAAACCGACCACCATTAAAAAATACGCAAATCGTCGCCTGTACGACACGGGCACGAGCACCTACGTGACGCTGGAGGATCTGGCGGCCATGGTTAAGCGCGGCGAGGACTTTCTTGTTTGCGACGCCAAAACGGGCGACGACATTACCCGGCCGGTGCTGACCCAGATCATTTTCGAGCAGGAGGGCAAGGACGGCCAGAGTTCTGCTTCCGGTCTCCTTCCTGCGTCAGCTGATCCGTTTCTATGGCGATTCCATGCAGATGCTGGTCCCAAGCTATCTGGAGTTCTCGATCGACAAGCTCACGCGGGACCAGCAGAAATTCCGCGACCAGTTCACTTCCGCGCTGGGGGTCGCGCCTTTCGGCGAACCCACCCGGCAGGCTTTCGCCGCGATGGAGGAGCAGGCCCGCAAAAACATGGTGGTGTTTCGCCAGGCGTTGAGCATGTTCAATCCCTTTGGCGTGGTGGCGGAGGGAACCACGGCTCCGGCCCCCGGCGACGAGACCGAGGTCGCGAGCGCCAAGCAGCAGTCTGACGTCGACGAACTGAAACGTCAGCTCGACGAACTTAATAAGCGCATCGATAGAATTTCTGGCTCCAGCTGAGCTGCGTGAGTGCTCAGCTCGAATCGGCGGCCGTTCGAGCAATGAAGCGTCTCTCGCATAAAAGCTAATGTTCGGCCGCAACCTGCGCCGCAATGCTGAAGGGCATGGACTTCTCCGGTTCAGCGCTGCCAAACAGAGAGCCCTGGAAGAAATCGACGCCCCATTCACGCAACAGGGTCGCGGTCTCCGCGTCTTCAACCCATTCCGCGACGATCTTGAGGTCAAGATGGTGGGCGAGATCCGTTAAGGTCCGCACAAAAAACCGATCGTCGGCCGAGTTGACGATGTTCTGAACAAACGCGCCGTCAATCTTGACGAGGTCGAAGTCCAGCGCGCGGAGATTGCGGAACGAAGTGTGCCCGGCGCCAAAATCGTCCATCGCCACCCTGACTCCGAGCCTCTTGCACGAGGCGATCACATGGCTTGTGGTCGCAATATCTTCGATCACGCTGGTTTCGGTAATTTCGACCGTCAGGCGCTCTGCAGCCCCGGGATGCGCCTGCACGCCAAGCGAAAGGCGATCGGGCCATTCGGGGTCGAGAATGCTGGCGAGCGAAGCATTGACCGAAAGGCGTAGCGAAGGATTCTCCCCAAGGCAGATAAGGGCAAGTTCCAACACGCGCTGATCCAGCAGCCGAACCAGGCCCGCCTTTTCGGCGACCGGCAGGATTGAACCCGGCGTCACCATCGAGCCGTCGTTCAGCCGGACGCGCAGCAGCGCTTCGTAGAACGCGGTTTGGCCGTCCTTGGCGTTCACGATGGGCTGGAACGCCAGTTCGACACGCTGTTCATTCAGCGCTGAAACGATGTTGTCGGCGACCTGCAATGCGCGAAGCCGCGCATCCTCGCGCGCCAGCGAGGACGTGTAGGCGATAAAGCGGGCGCCATTGCGCTGACGCGCGACGTCAAGCGCCTCCTCCGCGTGCTGGAAAAGAACGTGGGTGGTGCGCCCCTCGCGCGGCCCGACCACCCCACCTATGCGGATTGTAGCGGGCACGGCGCCCGCGGATGTCTCGAAAGGCGCCGAAGTAACGACTTCGATCATCCTGAGCGCTATGGCTTTGGTCTGCTCCGTGTCGCAATCTTGGAGCACCAGCGCGAATTTATTGCCGGCGTGGCGCGCCACAAGATCGTTGAGGCGCAGATTTTCGCTCAACCGAGTCGCCAGCCCGGAGATGACTTCGTCCCCGGCGTCGTATCCATATGTGCGGTTGAGCGCAAAAAGATTTTCCAACGCGACCAGCAGCACGGCGAAGGGCTTTCTGCTGCGTTCGGAAGCGTCGAGTATGCGCCGCACTTGCTCTGTGAGATGCGCGCGATTGAAGACGCCGGTTAGGGGATCAAATTGCGTCTGTAAAGCGAGATGAGTTTCCTTATGGTGCCGCTCGGTAATGACGCGAAGGGCCCCATGAGCGCGCGCGGGGCGGCCGTCGGCGCCTTTGAACCACCGGCCGACATCTTCGACCCACATGTTGCGGGAATCGCCGCTCTCACGGGGCGTAGCGAGAGCATAGACGATCTGGTAGGGCACCCCGGCGCCTTCATCCGTTCGCCCGGATTTGACGATCGCGTCGTACCGCGAGGTCGTGCTTTCAGCCGAAAGCCGCTCTCCAAAAGCCATGCCGCTGGACAAATCCACCTCGGCCAGGGAACCCAGCACCTCGGTCAGATTGTCGCCCCACCGAAGCCGGTCGGTGATCAGATCCCATTCGTAGATCAATTCGCCGATTGAATTGAGGACGGCCTGCTGGTCGACCTTGGATGTCCCTCCGCTGGGCGCCCCAGCAACACTCATCGGAACCTGGAGGTGCAAGGGCGCCGATTCGATGGCGGCGGCCGAAGATCGAGGCGTGAGCGGATTCCGGATCGCAAGGTGTCGCAATTGCATGAACGCATCCAGGTCGGGACAAGAGCAAGGTGTTTCAACGGCAATTTACCAACAAGAAGTAAATTCGCCGTTAGTGGTCAATCACTGTAGTTAGTGCGCTTTCGTTTGTATGCGAATTTGCCCGGAAAAGACGCGTGGCGCGGGGTCGGTCAGGCGGGGTCGCCGCGCTTTTCCTTGGGCGCAAATTCCGGCGTAGCCAGTTCAAACCTGGCGAACTCGAAGCCCGGCGCCACCGTGCAACTCACCAGAGTCCATTCGCCTAGACTGCGCGCCGCTTGCCAGCAGTGTGGCGGAACCACGCCCTGCGGCCGCTCGCCAGCAAGGAGATCGGAGCCAAGCCTGTAGTTTGTCAGCGTTTTCCCGTCAGGGGACAGTGATAAAAGCAGCGGCGCGCCCGCGTGATAGAACCACAGTTCGGCGGAGTCGATTCTGTGCCAGGCCGAGTTTTTTCCGCCACAAAGGAGAAAGTATATGGCGGTGGAGGCGGCGCGGTCTGACGCCACCAGCCGCTCGTCACGAAATGTCTCTTGGTAGAATCCGCCTTCCGGATGCGGCTTTAGGCCCAGCGTTTCGATTATCTCTTGCGCGCTGAGGCCAGTTTGTGAAGCAGGTCCGCTCATGCGCGAAAATTGTTTTTGCGGTCGCGCATTTTGGCGAATACTTCGACAGGATCGCTGTCGCTCATGCCCATCGCGCGTTGCACGAGCGGATCTTCGGAGCGCAAGAACGGGTTTGTAGCCCGCTCGAGCAAAATGGTGGTCGGAAGCGTGTATCTTCCCTCCTGCCGTAACGCATCGACCTCGCGGGCGCGTTCCAGCAACATGGGATTGTCCGGGTCCACGGTCAAAGCGAAACGCGCATTGGCCTGAGTGTATTCATGGCCGCAATAAACGCGGGTTTCGTCCGGAAGTTCCGCGAGTTTTTCAAGTGAATTATACATGGTCTCCATGGTTCCCTCAAAGACGCGCCCGCATCCGAGGGAGAACAGAGTGTCGCCGACAAACACGGCTTCTTCCGCCAAAAAGTAATAGGCGAGGTGCCCGGTTGTGTGACCGGGCGTTTCCAGCACCCGCGCGCGTGTAGCCCCCACGAAGACGTGGTCGCCCTCCTCGACCTGAACATCCAATCCCTCCAGCCGATACGCGTCCTTGCGCGCGCCGCAAACGCTGAGGCCGGGAAAAGCCGACTGCAGCCTTGGAACCCCTTGCACATGATCGAGGTGATGGTGGGTGAGCAGCACGTGGGTAATACGCCAGCCCATGCGGGCGGCTTCGGCGGCGATGGCCTCGCCGTCCGGCGCGTCCACCGAAGCAGTGGCGCCACTTTCATCATCATGAATGAGCATACCGAAATTGTCTTCAAGACAAATGAATTGGTGAATTTGGATCCCCATGCGGCGCCTCCCATGGCTTGCGTCGTTTCGTCATAGGCCATTTGACGGCTCATGACCCAAGCGCAGCGCCTCCGGTCTTGGCGGCGGAGCGGCGCTCCTTGCATTGATACGGATTTAAGCCAATTATCGACGCATGTCGCTTGATGTCGTCGATTTGCGCGCTTTTTACGACTCTCCGCTGGGACAAGTAGCCCAGCGGCTCGTATCAAAACTGGTGCGCTCGCGCTGGGACGGTCAAACCGCCGGAATGTGCGTGGTCGGCGTCGGCTATGCGACGCCTTATCTCGTGGGCATCCAGGCGCAGCGCGTGCTGGCCTTTATGCCGGCGGCGCAGGGTGTGGTCCATTGGCCGCTAAATGGGCGTTCAGCATCTGCCCTCGTCGATCCCACCATGATGCCGCTGCCCGACGCCTGCGTTGATCGTATCCTGGTGATTCACGCTCTGGAAACCGGGGAACATCCACGCGATTTGCTGGAGGAAATCTGGCGCATTCTTGCGCCGGGAGGGCGAGTCATAATCGTCGCCCCGAGCCGCACGGGGCTTTGGGCGCGGCTAGACACCACGCCGTTCGGCAATGGCCACCCTTATTCACGCGGACAGTTGCACGATCTGTTGCAGGAAACCTTGTTCATGCCGGTTTTCTGGGGCGAAGCGCTTTATGTGCCGCCCTTCGGCAGTCCTTCGCTGCTGCGCTCGGCGCCAGCTTTCGAGCGCATAGCGGGGCGCTTTTCTCTGCCAGGAGGCGGGGTCCATGTGGTGGAGGCGACTAAGCAGCTTTATCGTCCGATAGCCTTGCGCCGGGCGGTACGCCGCGCCGCAGTGGTTATGGAGCCCGAAATGGAGCCCGTGGGGGCCTAACGAGCTCCCGCCGCTGCGCGCGGGCCGAAATCCACGGGTACGCCAAAGCTCTGCGCCAGAAAAAGCGCGCCGTGAATAAGACCGGCGTTATCTATGCTGTGCTCCAATCCAGGCGAGAGGTGCCACTGCGCCGAAAGCCCCATCTCCGCGAGCAGGTTCGTTGAGAGGAACAACGCCTCCGCGGGAATCATCGGGTCTTCCTCGCCGTGAACCAGCAAAATCGCCGGAGGAGTTTTGTATTCCGGGCGGGCGTCACCCGCTGCTTCCGGCCCCAGGACGAGCACGCCGGAATAGCCCAGGATCGCGCGTGGCGGGATTTTGCGTCGCAGGCCCGTATGCAAAGCCATCATCGTGCCCTGGCTGAAGCCGACCAGCGCCAGCGAACGCTCGTCCAGGCCGCGTTTGGCGAGTTCCTGATCGATGAAGGCGTCGAGCGTTGGCCGCGCCGCGACCACCCCGCGCCACCGCTCTTCCGGGTCTCGCATGGTGAGCGGGAACCATTGCCGGCCAGTTGGCGACATAGGGCATCGCTCGGGGGCGTGTGGAGACACGAAATCTGCGTCCGGCAGAAAACCGCGCCATTGCCGTCCGATTTCGATCAGGTCGTTGCCGTCGGCGCCATAGCCGTGCAGAAAAATCACGAGCTGCTTCGCGGCGCCGGATTTCGCCGGAACTCTGGGACCGTCGATGGGCGTCGTCATGTGCCTGCCTTCTGCGTTTCTGGACGCGGATGGTTTTGAAGGTTTCGGGCGAAAGGTCAAGTGCTCCACGCGCGAGGAGGTTTTACCGCCCGTTAAGCGCCAGCGCCACGCCCGCCAAAATCAAGGCAATGCCGAGCGCCTCGCGACGGCTTGTTCTCTGCGCAAACATGCGGTGGGTGATGATTTGTGCGAAGATTACTTCGGCGAGGCCGAGCGTGCGCACGCGCGCCGCAGTCTCTAGCGCGAAGGCGGAAAACCAGAACAGTGTGGCGAAGGCGCCCGTAAATCCGGCCGAGAGCGATGAACGCCATTCCCTGATGATCGCCTGCAATCCAGGGCGATCTGCGAGCGCAAGCCAAGTCAGAATCGCGAGCGTTTGCAAGCTGAGCGCCAGCGCAAGCTCTTGCGCGGCCGCCACAAAGAACGACCCGCCCTCAAGGGCCAAAACTCCCTTTCGAAACGCTACGGTAGACAGGCCGAAGACCGCTGCCGAGGCCAGACCAAACGCTGCCGCCCGCCAATTCGAACTCGTGTCGCGGCGCGTGGCTACTGTCACGGCTGGGAAGGAGAGAACGAACACGCCGATGGTGGCCAGAACTCACTGCGACGAGCAGCGCCGCACTCGCGGAATCGCCAAGAAACACGAGACCGAACACGACAATCTGAACGGCTTCCGTTTTGGTCAGAGCGGTGGCGACGATAAAAGACCGCTCGCGCATGGCTAGCAGCATCAGCGCGGTCGCCAGCACCTGAGTCGTCGAGGCGAAGATCACATAGATGAATGCGGCGCCGCTCGGCAGCGACGGAACCACGCCGGTCGCGACGCAAGCCAGCGCGAGGAAACCGAGCGAAAAAGGAAAGCCGAACAGAAAGCGCACGAAGGTCGCGTTGCTTGCGCCTACGCGATCGACGAGATCGTGCTGCAATGCGTTGCGTAACGTCTGTCCGCCGGCCGCTGACAGCGTAAAGGCGGCCCATAGCCATGGTGGGGGAGGCGTCATGGACCGCACGTTGGAGGGATTTGGGCGGTCGGTGTAGCGACCGAAACAGACGCCGGCTTCTTGCGCGTCTTCGAGCATCCGCGCAACACCCTTCACTCGCAGTCCCGGGGATTTATCGAGATGTCAGCAACTAACGCACCAGCATTGTCCTTTAACGCATAATTTACGATGGTGCCATTCGCGCGATATGCAGGCATGAGATTGCAGACGCGTTCTTGTAGTTGCGTCTTGAGTTTTCCGAGCTCGTCGGGGTCGCCAGCTATTTTTGTCGCTGCGTCATTATCGACAATTGTATAGTTGTAATGAAACGAGTTGCCCGGTCCGGCAGTGGCTTTGTCAAGCCGGATGTTCTCACTGACCATTTCCGGAAGTGTAGCGTTCAACCGCTCGGCGTCGTCGGCCAGGTTGATGAAGAACGTTTGGTTCTCATCGGAGACGCTGGACGTTCTGTAGTAGGTCACCGACAAGAAAATTGCTACGGAAACGGCGACGCCAGCAACGATCAGCCTTGCGCTTTTCGGCGTCAACATTTTGCTCCCCTTTCGCTCTCGGCCGACACGCCCGAATATTGGACGTCGCGGCTCGCGCTCGCAAGGGGATATCAACTCTGTTGCGCGCCGCAATCGAAACGACGCGCTTCTTGAACGCTAGCGATCAGCGATGCGACTAGTTGGTCCCAGATGACGGCGGGTTGACGGGCGTTCCGCTTATGGGCGGAAGAACCGGGGCGGAAGGTGGACCCAAGGGCGCTCCGCTTATGGGCGGGAGAACCGGGGAGGGCGGACTGACAGGCGCCCCGCTGATGGGGGACAGGATTGGCGCGGTGGACGCGGAACCAGAACCGCCAGCGCCAAAGGACAGGGGCGCCGGCAAGCCGCCGCCTTGAGTATTTGGCGTAGAGCCCACGGCTTGCAACGCTCCCAGCGCACTTTGAAATCCTGTCGCAGATAGTTGGGCGCCGCCGGATTCGCCAGATTGCGCCACATTTTCCGCCCCATCGGAGTTTTGACGGCGTTGCTGCATTTGCTGAACCAAATTTTGAGTATTGCCACCAACTCCGAAAATTGCCATGCGGGCATCTCCTTTAAAGCCGTCGTCGACGCGACGAACAAAGTTGTTTTTGGCGAGCTGACGATGTGCTGAATCGGGCTCATTCAAAAACATAGTGTGAAAAGCTTGTCTGGAGCTTGTTTCGTCGTTGAAGACGCACCTCTAAAACTTCCCGGACTGCGTATAGGTCGCGCCGCCCGAGGTATAGGTCGCTGTCCAGGAGTTGCCCGAGACGTCGTGCAACGCGCCGTTCCCGTTCATTTGCGCCGCAAAAGTGACGGAGCCCGCGCCGACCGTCTGGCCGGGACTTAGCGTGAAGGAATAGACGAGATTGGAGCCGCCGGTAAAGCTGTTGACGATCTGCCCGCCGAAGGTGTTGTAGGCGCCATTATAGCTCACGTTCGTATCGGGAATGGTCATCGTCAGCGTCAGCGCGGTGATCGGAGCAGTCGTGGTCAGGACGATATCGTCTTCGTCGAACCACGGACTGTTGGTCGACGCCTGGCCCAGGAAGGTCGCCGGACCGGTTCCCGGAGGGGTCCCGTTTCCATTGATCGTCAACGCGAGCGGCGTGGTCGCGCTGAGCGCGCCGCTGGTTCCGGTGATGGTCAAGTTGCTGGTTCCGACAGGCGTCGAGCCGCTGGCGGTGAGTGTGAGCGATGCCGAGGTCGTCGCGGAAGCCGGGTTGAACGTCGCCGTAATTCCCGCTGGCGCGCCGTTCAAGGCAAAGGCCACATTGCCATTGAAGCCGCCAGTGGGCGTGATGGAAATCGTCGCGGCGCCGAAGGCGCCCTGCACAATCGACAGGCTCGTCGGATTGCTGGAGAGGGTGAAATTAGGTGACGGCGCAGGCGGCGGGGGCGACGCGCCTCCAAACTTTCCGGACTGCGTGTAGGTTGCACCGCCAGAGGTATAGGTGGCGGTCCAGGAGTTGCCGGACACGTCATGCGTCGCGCCGTTGCCGTTCATTTCGGCCGCGAGGGTGAAGGAGCCGGCGCCGATCGTCTGGCCGGGGCTTAGCGTGAAGGAATAGACAAGATTGGAGCCGCCGGTAAAGCCGTCGACGATCTGCCCGCCGAATGTGTTGTAGGAGCCATTGTAGGTCACATTCGTAGCGGGAACGGTGATCGTCAGCGTCAGCGCGGTGATCGGGGCGGAGGTGGAAAGAATGACGTCGTCTTCGTCGAACCACGGACTGTTGGTGGACGCCTTTCCGGTAAAGGTCGCCGGGCCTGTCCCTGGAGGCGTCCCGCCCCCACTGACCGTCAGCGCGAGCGCGGTGGTCGCGCTCTGCGCGCCGCTTGTTCCGGTGATAGTGAAGATACTGGTTCCGAGGGCCGCCGAGGCGCTGGGGGCGAGCGTGAGCGATGTGGAGGTCGATGAAGAAGCCGGGTTGAACGTCGCTGAAACTCCCGTGGGCGCGCCGTTCAAGGCAAAGGCCACATTCCCACTGAATCCGCCGGATGGCGTCACGGAAATCGTCGCGGCGCCGGACGCGCCCTGGGCGATCGACAGGCTGGTCGGATTGGTGGACAGGGTGAAAGCGGGAGACGGCGGAGTCGACGTTCCCGCAAGCACGATCGTCGTTAGCGAATAGGGCGGCGCCGTGATCGAAAAACCTGTTCCCTGGCCGCTCACATTAGTGGAAGTGACGCCGTTGCTGGTGGGAGTGTAGGAAAAGATTGTTCCCGTACCCGAGGGATTGAAGCCCGAGAGTGAGACATTGGCGTTGACCGTGTTGTTGACGTCCTTGTTGATCAGAAGGAGCGACAGGTTCCCGTTCGCCTGTCGGACGGCGTGCGTCGTCAACAGACTGTTGCTGGATGAAGTAGCGACCAATGCGTCGCCGGCCTTCCCCAGGAGCGACACCATCTGCAATCCGTAATAGGTCGCGAAGGGCGTGTCGGCGGCGGGTTCGGACGACCCGTTCGACAGAACGCCATAGTCGCCGTATGTCGCCGAGCCGAAAAGGCCAGGAGATGTATTCCCTGCAACGGCTCCGTTGTGCAGGTCCCAGACGTCGACGCTGGTTGCGCCGTTCTCCACCCAGGAGAGCATATCATCGGCGACGAACATCGCATTGACGATACTAAGCGTCTGCTTGCCCGGATCGGACGATACCGAGTTTGTTTCGGTGACCATGATCTGGATACTCGCCGCTTTCGCGCCGCCGTACTGGCTGATCAGCGCCTTCAGCTTCGAGGCCATGGCTGCGATGCCGGTAGTCGCGTTCTGGGGCGCAGCGAGAAGGCCGGAGTCGGATTCGCTGCCCGGATTTTGCGGATACCAGTGGACGATGACGAAATCGATCGCGGAGCCGCATTGCGCAAGCACATTGCTGTTCCAGTCCGGCAATTGGCCATCGGGCCAATTGCCGGGCGCGGCCAAGACTGCTCCGATCTTGATCGACGGATCGACCGCCTTCATCGCGGCGGCGAATAGCGCGACATTCTTGCCGTAGGTGGCGGGATCATGCGCAGCGTGCAGATCCGTCTCCCACGACGCGCCATATTCGCCATTGCCATAGATTTCGTTGCCTATTTCCCAATATTTGACGCCGTAGCCCTTTGTGATGTTCGCATATTGCACCCAGGACGCGGCGAAGCTCGGGTCGCCGCCGCCGGCGCCTGCGGCGTTGGAACCATAGTTGACGGTGATGATCGGCGTCGCGCCGATGCTTTTGACCAGCCCCATGAAGGCGTCGAAGTTGTCGTTCGGATTCGCATAGCTTCCCTGACCGGGAACGATGGAGTTGGATTGCCAGTTGTAGACGTCCGAGGTCGAGCCACCGGGATAGCGCAGCGTCGCGACGCCAGCGTTCGTCAGCAAGCCCCGCACGCCGGCGTCGAGCAGATTGCTGTCCCAAATCGCCGTGTTCAGCCCCCAGGCGGGACCAGGGATGGTGGCCAGGCCGCTTGCAGCGTTCACTGTCACAGAGGCCGTGGTCTGAGCCGCCGCCGAAGACGCCATGCCGGCAATGGAAATACAGGACAGCGCCACCGCAATGGTTATCGCGCGAATATTTTTAATCACTCGGCAGCTCCATAATAATCTCGATAACTTCGCAACTTGTCTGCGCGCGGAAGGTTTTCGCATAGGCCGGTGAAAGGAGTCTTGCGTTGGCGCGGCGACTTGTTCCTATCTCTCGAGGCGCTGCACCGGCGCGGGCGGAATGCTGTAATGCGTAAGCTTCATTCGATACCATGATGCGCAGAGGCAGCTCCGCCTTGCGAAATATGCCGAACTGTCGCAGATTTGGGCAGCAGTTCAACCGAAAATCAGGCGACAAAGTAGCAATGGACAATGCTCAGCTGCCCGAAGAGTTTGACGTCCAACTCTATCGTGAGAGCTATACAGACCTAAGCGGGCTAAGCGACAGAAAGCTAAGGGCGCACTGGCGAAATTACGGCCGCAGGGAAGGGCGCGTTGCTTCAAAAGCCGCGCATCGGGAAAATTTCCTCACCCTTGTGGACAAGGCAAACTCCATTCTTGAAATTGGCCCCTTCTCCCGCCCAGCCGTAGAAGGACCCAATGTGAAATACTTCGATCTTTTCAACAGCGAAGAGTTGAGCGCAAGAGCACACGCTGTCGGCTATACGATAAAAGCGATGCCGAAGATTGATTTTGTTTCTCCTATCGGCGATCTGTCAATAGTCGACGAGCGCTTCTCCGCCGTTGTCAGTTCGCACTGTATCGAACATCAACCCGACCTGATCCGTCATTTACAGGATGTCAGCGCAATTCTCGAAGAGGATGGATCGTATTTTGTCATAATACCAGACAAGCGCTACTGCTTCGATCACTTCATCGAGCCCTCCAAGATTTCGCAAGTGCTGGAAGCGTTCAAAGGCCGGCGGACAACGCATAGTCTGGCCGCCGTAATCAACCAGCTCGCCATAGCGACCCACAACAACTCAATGCGTCACTGGCGCGGCGATCACTCGGACCCCGGTTATTTCGAGGGCATTGACGATCGCACCGCCTCCGCCGAGAAGTTGTACGCTGGGGCTATCGGCCAGTATATAGACGTTCACGCTTGGCAGTTCACGCCGACGAACTTTCGATTTATAACACAACGACTGTTCGATATGGGATTAACGGATCTGATTCCGGAGAGGGTGTATGAGACCCCTTGTCCACGCGACGAATTCACTGCGATTTTGAAGAAATGTCCGGCGAGAAACAAGCTCGGGCTTGTAAATCGCGTGTTCAGATCATTGCGGGAAAAGCGGTCACGGACGACATGGACCTGATGGCGCATTTCCTGGCCAGCAGCTGCTTGGCGAAACGCCTGCGACGCTTAGGTGCGCGCTCGGCGCTCCAGCGTCACTAAACGCGCCTCCATCATTGTGACGCCAGCGATCGCGTGCGGGCTGCCGGCTCTGTCGCGAGTGCTGACGGGCCATGTCAAGGAGCGCAGTCCCGCGGCGATGTCGGAGTTTTTGCGAAAACGATCGCTCTTTTGAAGAGACGCTCGACGACGGCGCGCAAATCATCTTGCCGACGCCGTGGCTTCGGACGTGCTTCGTCGACCCCACCGTGCACGCCGAACGACGCAGTGCGACAATTCCGACTTGCCTTTGTTCACAATCGAACAAAGAGACGGGGCGTTTTCTCACGTCCATAGTAATTTCGCATCTCTTCATAAAAACAAAGCATCACGTTGCAAATATATCACGCATTTCAAAATTCACAGCATTGCACAAGTTTTATAGTTGTCGGACTTCGGTCGCGAACTGTAATTTATATGCATAGCGCCGGTGAATCGCGCATGTGACGTGGGGTCGCATCGAATGGATCGCCGCAACGAGACGATCGGACGGAAAAATGCCTCGCAAGGTGAAACGAAATCGGAGAATCGGAAGGCGTTTGCCGAAGGCGGCGTGCTTGGCGACCGCTGTCGCCGTCGCCTCGGCGAGCGCGCAGGCCGAGGATTGGCCGTCTCTCGCATTGCCGTCTTTCGCAATGAAGTCATCCGCCGACGATCCGACGTCCTTTCACCCTCCGCCGGTGCCGCTTGCGGTCTTCGGAGACGCGATGCCCGATCCGGGCCATCTGACGATCTCCGTCATTCCGCAATTCGGCGAGAGCGCGCACATGCTCGTCGGAACGCATGGCGTTACGACGCAGCAGGTCGCGAGCACTTTTCCCGGCTGGTATTGGAATCCGACGGTGCCTTATACCACGATACCGTCGGCTCTGTTCGGTGAGGCGCAAGCCGTGACGCTCGCCTATGGCGTCATGAAGGACGTGTCCATCGTCATTCTCACCGGCACGCAGGAGAAGCACTCCCACCTTGAGACCATGTATGGCTCGTCAAATCTCGTCACGCGCGGCACGAGCTACCCGGGCACGGACAGCCTGCTTGATACGCAGGCGGCCGTCGTCTGGCGCGCCTATCAGGATGACGTCAACCGCATCAAAATCAATCTCGGCATGTCCTTCCCGACCGGCAGCAATCACGATATGGGCGGCGCCGTGATGAACACGTCGGGAGGCTACAATGTCGGCTGGGCCTTCTACGGCATGCAGACGGGCACCGGCACTTTCGACGTGCTGCCCGGCATCCTCTACGCCGGCGCGATCAATGCCTGGTCCTGGGGCCTCTCCTATCGCGCCCGCCTGCCGCTCACGGTTAACCCCGAGGGCTACAATTGGGGCAATTATCAGGAGCTGAACGGCTGGGTCGGCTATACTTTGTTCCCGGGACTCACGACGACCGTCCGCCTGAACTTCAACGTCCAGAGTCCGATCGTCGGCGCCGGCTGGTATGAGGCCGGCAAGCTGCCGAGCGCCAATCCGGAGAACTGGGGCGGCAAGGTCCTCCAGGTCTTCGGTGGCGCCGACATCGACGGCAAGCTCTTCGGCTATCCGGCGTTCTCGATCGGACTGGAAGGCGGCGTTCCGGTCTATCAGAACTTGAACGGCCCGCAGCTTTCGAGAAGTCTGGCAGGCCGGCATGGCGCTGCGCTGGAAGGTCGGCCAGGAGGAGACGGTAGAGAAAGTCTCCAAGACCGGCATCTTCAAAGAGCCGGCGCCGGCTATGGCTTCGAGCTCGAGTCATATGCCCTGGGACGGCGTGCATGTCGGCGTAAGTGGCGGATTCGAGTGGGCGGCCAACGAGAGCGCGAACTTCACCTACGCCGGCACCTCCGCCGCCCGCGCCGGCGGGCTACCGTACCTCTATGCGCATGGCGGCCTCCCCACCAGCGTCAGCCTGGGCAGTCAGGGAATCATCGGCGGTGCGCAAGTCGGCTACGACAGGCAGATCAATCAGAGCGTCGTCGCGGGCCTGGAGGCGGACCTCTCGGGGCTTGGCGTCGGCAACAGCAGCAAGGCCTCCTGGCAGGGCTCGCCGCTCACTTATCTTCAGACGGGCCGCAATCAGCATTTCTTCGGCACGGTGCGCGGTCGGGTGGGCTATCTGGCGACGCCAGACCTTCTCGTCTATGCCACGGGCGGCGCGGTGTTCGGCGAGAACGACCTCAACGCGACCTACTTCGCTCCGACGCTAAGCCCCATGCTCTATCTCGGCAACAGCGCCTATGGTTTCACCGACATGATGCTTGGCTGGACGGCCGGCGCCGGCATCGAGTGGCTGTTCAATCCGAAATGGAGCGTCAAGGCCGAATATCTCTACTACGATCTCGGCACGGCGAACACCGCCAACATCGGCCCGCTGTGGTACTCCAACGCCAAGGAGCACGCTCTGTCCTCGGCGGGCGTCAGGTCCGATTTCAACGGCAATGTCGTCCGCCTCGGCGTAAACTATCATTTCAACAGCTTCGCGCCCGCGCCGCTGCTCGCCAAATACTGACGGCTTCCATCGGGGCGGCTCGCGAGAGCCGCCTCATGGATGGCGCGACCATGGGCGATTTGGCTTTTACGCTCGCGGACGAGAAGGCCCCTCGGGATCGTCTGACCTTGTTGCTTGAGCACTTTTCCGAGCTCTCGGACGAGCGCGAGTCTTGGCGCGCCAGTATTCACTCGCCGAGGTCCTGCTGCTGCTAACCTGTGTGACCATATGTTCTTGCGATGATTTCGACGAGGTTGCCGCCTGGGGCGAGCGCTTTCATCGAGTTTGCTCGCTTCGAGCGCAATATAATTTTCTCATATAGTCCCCTGCCGCGCGGCGGGCTCCGGGCCACACCCTGTCGATGCTGTTGAGGAGAGGCCGTCCACATCATGTGCGGCGCGGCGACAGGCCTGTCAGAAGATCGTCTCGCGAATCGCATTGCGCGCGCATCTCGCGGAGAGCCGATGAGATCGAAAAGCAGCCGTTGCCGCCGGGCTTACCCTCGGTCATTTCCATCGACGTCAGCAAGACGGATTTGCCCGTCAACGCTTCCTCGGCCAACCCAATATTTTCGACGACGGACCTTGCGAGGCAAACGCGCGGATCGAAAAAATCATCAGAAAAAATATCGTCGGCGCCGCCGATGCGCCGGCGGGACCCTGTTCGACAAGCGACTAACAAGTGGCGCGCGCTGTATGAGACTATTGAACTGACTCGATATCGATTGGCGCCCAATGGAGGTTGGCGCGATTTAATTAGGAGCGATTTTCTCCTTCGCCACTTGCGTTATGAACAACTGCATCGTATCACGATTAATCTGCGCTCGGCTTCGTGCTTGGACATTGCGGCAGGGTACGACAGTGCAGATGGGGGAAGGTTAAACAGCAAATCGGTTTTAGGCTTTCGCCGGATGACACAGCTCGTCGTTCCATCCCTCATCTCATCCAAAGAGCGAGTGTTTGCGGCAGATTTTCACCAGCTTCGAACGGCACATGAAGGCTCCAGAGGATTTTGACCGTATGGCGTTGGGCTACCTTTTGGTTAGACATTCGGCGCAGCGACCGAGAACATCGGACGGCGCTGATAGAAGTTCCGAATCTCGCCTGAAATGGCGCAGAAATGTTGGCTCGATTCGGCAATCCCCATTCGGAGAGGCCTAACTCGTTTAACCTGAAGGCGCACAGGGAATCTCGGGCGTAACACCTTGAGATGACCATAAAAAAGGATAGTGAATTATGACCGAGGTTTGGGCGCTCGCAGCAGTTTGGTTAAGCCTCGCGTTGATCGCTGGCGCGCTGGCGATGTGGCTCCGCATCTCCTCCGCAATGGCGGAAGTCGTCATCGGAACTCTCGCACAACTTGTCCTGGCGGCCACTATCGGCTCTGAAGTCCTTGGCACCGACGAACCGTGGGTCAAGTTTCTCTCGGGCGTGGGCGTAATGCTGCTGACCTTTCTCGCAGGCGCGGAGCTCGAGCCCGCGGTTCTCAAGCTCAAATGGAAGGAAGCGGTTTCACTGGGCGCCGTCAGTTTTCTCATGCCATTCTTCTTTTGCGCGGCAGTCAGCCATTATGTTCTCGGATGGGGTGTGATGCCGAGCTGGCTTGCGGGCGTCGCTCTGGGGGGGACTTCGGTGGCGGTCATCTACACCGAAATGATGCAGCATGGTTTAAATGGCACTGGGTTCGGCAAGACGCTGCTTGGCGCCTGCTTCGTCACCGATCTTGGAAACGTTGTGGCGTTGGGTCTGATTTTTTCCCCATTCAGCTTTAGAACGGTGATTTTTGTCGTCGCGACCGCAGTTGGATGCGTAGCGCTTGCGAAGTTTACGCCGCTTCTTTTCAAGATGTTCGGCGGGCGGCCATCCGAGTTTGAAACCAAATTCCTGCTCGTCTCGCTGCTTGCATTGGGATCGCTCGCGACTTGGGCCGAGAGCGAGGCCGTGCTTCCCGCCTATATCATCGGCATGACGCTTGCCAACGCCGTTGGCAAGGATCATGTTCTGATCAGACGTTTGCGCACCGTTACTTTTGGGGTGTTGACGCCTTTCTTTTTCATCCGCGCAGGCTACCTTGTGTCAATACCGGCAATCGTCACTGCGCCGATCGCGTTCCTCGCGCTCCTTTTGGGCAAGGTCGCCGCCAAGAGCTTCGCTGTGTATCCGGTCTCCAGGCTTTTTGGCTCTCCACATATCGAAGGTATGTATTCCTGCCTCCTGATGTCGTCGGGACTCGCGTTTGGCGCGATCGCGTCCTTGTATGGCCTGTCGCATGGCATTATCGATAGAAGCCAATACTCGGTGCTCGTGGGCGCGGTCATTGCATCCGGCATCATACCGACAATGATCGCCAGCAACTTCTTTGTGCCCCATCACCTCTTGTCCAAGGCAAAGTCAGCAGAACTGCCAAAAGGCGAATAATCAGGGAAGCCTTCAATGTTCGACAAAATCCTGCACGCCAACGACGGCTCCAAATACGCCTTCCGGGCTCTGACGTGGGCGCTTGCGTTGGCTAAGCAGAACAGTTCAGAACTCCACATGGTTTGCGTCGAGGAGGTTCCCTACCTTCCAGAATCCATCGGAGAGGTTAGCGAGACGCTCAATGCGACGAGGCGACACATTGAGGACCTGTTCGAGCGGTCGCGCGCTATGGCCAAAACATTTCAGGTAAAACTAAATACTCATGTCATTACAGGGCATCCGGTGCGGGATATCGTCACGCTCGCAGCCGACCTCGAGGCAGACTTGCTCGTACTTGGAGCGCGCGGTCATTCGACCTTTTACCAGCGCCTGCTTGGAAGCAAGGCGGATCGCATGATGCAACTCGCCAAGTGTCCGGTTCTCGTCGTGAAAGAGGAAAAGGCCAAGATCACCGGTCCGGAGTTCGGCAAAATCCTCCTTGCGAACGACGGCTCAAAGGCAGCATTGCGTGGATTGACGATGGCGCTTGCAATCGCCAGGCAGAACCAATCCGAGTTCCATATGGTGAGCGTTGAGGAAGCGCCTTATTCGCCGGAAGCCCCTGACGATGCTCGGCAGCCTACTGGAGACACCGCCCGTCGTATCGAAGAACTTATCCAACGTGCACGCGTTATAGCGAACGAGCAACAGGTGGAAATTCACGCCCATGCCATCAAAGGTCATCCGGTGCGGGATATCGTCAAACTTTCGGCCGATCTCGGCGCCGATTTGCTTGTCATTGGGGCGGTAGGTCATTCGGCGTTATATGAACGCTTGATAGGGAGCCGAGCCGATCAACTTGTGCAACTCGCACGTTGTCCGGTGCTAATCGTGAAATAGATAAACGGCAGCGCCGCTAACAATGCCAGGAATAACATTTGTCCTGCACCGTGGCGTCACGGCTTTTCGGCGGCGCTGCTGAGGAGCGCACCATCAACGTGATTACGACCACCGAGGCGCTCCGGGCGCCAGCTTAGCTCTCGTCTTCCGCTTGGGACGAAGGCAGTGCGCGGTGGGTATACCAAAAATCACTTGCAATTTTCTAGAATTTAGATGTACCTATATGTCGGTCTACGATGTATCCCAAAGGGCTGCATGGGGATTTAGCGCAAGCTGTGCACGATACGACCAATCGGTCACCTTTAGTCAAATTCAGCGTTTGCGGAAGCTCTTTTCAAACAAATCAGCCTTGGACGCTACAGTTCACTCTTGTTCGTGGCCATCCGGCCCGGCCGAAGTCCGCCGCCGGCAAGCTCTGTTAGGATTCGCTAAACCTCACGATGTCCTGCTTCAGTAAAAGGGCGCCGCAATGTCAAAACCTTTCGCCAAAGCGCAATCTTCAAATCCGTCGTCCGATCTCCAGGTCCAACATTATAAAAGGATCGGCATCCCAGCGGTGGCGGCTGCACTAGAGGTAATGGTCAAAGCCGCAGCGGCGAAAAATGAAGCACCCTCGGAAGAGCAGCGAAAGCCAGAGATTGTCCAAAGCGATAATGTCGTCGCGCCTAGGGCGGAAATTCCTAACGCTACAAAGAATGAGACGCGCGATTGAGAACGGATCTCTCTATGTAGGTGGATTAGGGCTCGCTTCATCCTAACTCCGATAGCATCACCTGGCGACAAATGGCGGATTCTAGCTGCGCCGAGGAGCGAACATGCAAGGGACTTTCGGCAAATGCGTAGGCGCGGCGTTGCTGCTTGCTACGATAGTTACAACGACTGCCTGGGCGCAAGATTGGGAACGAGGCGGCGGTTATGGTTCCGGCGGGATCGGAGAGCACGACTACGGGGGACGGTGGAGCGGTGGATATTGGGGCGGGGGAGGCGAAAACGGACTAATGGGCGGCGGCTCACATGCTGGCAGCCTAGACACCAAACCGGGTTACTACGGAGGTTATCCATCCGGTTATGGCTCTTATGACTATCACGACTCCACGCGATGCTATTTCACTCGTCAACCCAGGCTGGACGCCTGGGGGAACGTTGTTCGCTATCAGGGAATTCGTATTTGTTATTGAGCCAACTAGGGGTTTGCTTCGTTTGATCGCAATGTCTTATCTTGGCCGCAGAAGCGGTTGCGCAACGCTAGGTTCGTAAGTTTGATATGAAAAGCCAAGTTTGAGTGCAAACTGTCCTTCAGCAGTCTCTGAAAGGAAGCAACGTTACTGATTGGCGACGGTGAAAAGATTCAAGAAGGCATCCTTGTTCTGTTGCAGTCTCTCGAGGTGCACCGCCGCCAATCGACCGAGACATCGATCGCCAGCCCGTGTCATGACGATAAGCGATCGGCGACGATCGCCGGGATCGGTTTTTCTCCTCACCAGTTTTGCTTGAACAAGCCTTGAAACAAGTTCGGCGGCGCTGTGGTCCCGTATCATCAGTTGCTCGGCGAGTCCCCCAACGCTGATGTGATCTTCAGGGGCATGGGTCTTTATCACCAGCAGCGCCTGATACCATTGCATGGTGACGCCAAGATCGGCCGCGGCCTGTTCGCTAAAGGCCAAAAATTTTCGCAGCGCGAAACGGAACAGCGCGAGCGCTGACAATTCTTCGCGCGTCGGCTCCATGAAGTCGTCGCTCGTGTCTCTTTCAGCTTGTCTGGTCGCGCTTGTCACGAAATCTCCTAACGCCCATTGGCTGCGCATCATCACAATAGAACTCATAGTCTCAAATTGGGCGGAACGGCAATTTCAGTTCAGGCGCCTATTCAGCCGCTGCAAAGGAGCTTCGGCAGCCCTTCGCCGAGCCTGATGTAGGCCTATGAAGCACCATAGCGACTTCGGATCGCGTTGCAATATATCGTGACAAGATATATAGGAAAACTTGTCCCGATATGATCGTTGTCCTCGCGCCGGTCATGTCGGAGAGACGCGACTACATGGAAGCAAATGCCGTTCCCGCCTGTTTCTCCGATCTGTGGACTCAGCGGAGCAGGGGCATTCGGTGTGGCACGGACCAAAGCCTTTTGAGTTCGCGCTTCAACACAGGAACGCTCAGCGCGTCACGACGGATTCAATCATGAAAAAGAGTTTTTTGCGGAACTTCTCCGCAGCCATTATCGCAATGTTGCTCCTTGCCGGCTCGACTCCTTTGGCGAAAGCGGAAGGCGGGGCCGGCCCCGAAGCCATGAGCATGGGCAAGATGTGCATGGTCATGTTTGGCTACGACATGATTTACATCACCTCCTATCTGCCCGGCAAGTCCCGCAGTGAATATTGCGAGGAGATACCCGCCACGGGCAAGGTGATCATGGTTTCGACATCGAGAATCCCAAGTTTCGTGACATGCCTATCGAGATCAGAATCATTCGCGATCCCCTCACGCCTATCGATCTCAACTCGAACCTGGATCCTCTAACCGAGGTGCATTTTCCGGCAAAGCTTTACAAGACGGGGACCCTGAGCTTCGAGCACGAATATCCAAAAGACGGTCACTTTATGGGTCTTGTCACCCTCACGAAGGACAATGGCGAAAACGAAACCCAGACTTTCAAATTTTCGGTCGGGGCGACGTTTATGCAGTGGGCGCCGTTTATTTTGGGCGGCGTGTTGATCGGTCTGATGGTGCTGGCCTATTGGAAACACAGCAACCCGGGGAAGCGGGGTGAATCCGAAGCCGCAATCTAAGAAGCGGCCGACAGAGTGGGACGTCATCAACTTCCCGCTGATCGTCTCGAGCACGCAGCGGTCTCGATTCAGGGCCCGCTGTCATGATTCAAGGGCTCGTCGCGCCCGATTTTTTGCTTTCGGACCCTGGACAAAATCGCCTCATTGTTAAATCTTCGCGGCGTGCCGATGGTCCCGTCTTTGGCCCGTTGCAATGTCCCGACGTCGACGGGAAGACGCTTGAGGCAAGCCTAAAACTTGCGCATGGACCGGTCGGCGCAATTCAGCTCATGTTCTTGAAGTTTTGCAAGGACGGCGGCGGCTGAGCTGCCGAACCTAAGGCGGCGCCACAATTCTGGGGAAATTTATTGCGAGGCGTTGACCTGTCGACATCTGGACGGCAGCGATGGGACGAAAGTTCGCTGGTCGGGGCTGCGATTCTTTACCGAGGGCTTGGGAGGCTTGTCTTGGGAAAAATGACGAGCGTGATCGAGCCGACGGTGGATGCCCGGCTCATCGCTTCCGTGCGGCGGATGAGGCTCGCTCGCTTTGCCTTTTTTGCAGCGGGGCTCGCGCTCGCGGGCTGCATGGTTGGCCCCGATTATGTCCCGCCTCCTGTTCCGGCGCCAGAAAAATTCAAGGAGCTCAAAGGCAATCTGGTCAAGGGCTGGAAGCTCGCCGCGCCACGCGACAGCGTCGACGCCAACGCGTGGTGGAAAGTTTACAACGATCCTGCTCTCGACGCGCTGGAATTGCAGGTTGAAATCTCCAACCAGACCGTCGTCGCCGCCGTCGAGGCCTACGAACAAGCCCGCACCTTCGTGCGGCAGGCGGAAGCGGCGCTTTTTCCGACCATCGGCGCGGGCTACAACACTTCACGCCAATATACCGGCAAGGCCCTTGATTCGGGTTTCGCGATAACCCCCAACGTCGCGCCCGGCATCGCCACTCCAACGACGACGACCGCGACTAATGGCCAGGTGACCGCAATCTACACGCCGCACGCCGACCTGACCTGGGAGGTCGACATCTGGGGCAAGATTCGCCGACAGATCGAGAGCAACGTCGCCGGCGTTCAAGTGAGCGCTGCGGATCTCGCGAACGCCAAGCTCGCGGCGCAGGCCGCGCTCGCTACAGCCTATTTCAATCGGCGCGCCGCCGTTTCCCTGAAGCGGCTGCTCGACGAAACCGCCCGGGAATACCGGAAGACGCTCGAAATAGTTCGCAACCAATACAGAATTGGCAGCATCGCGGCGGCGGACGTCAATGCGGCCGAGACTCAGCTCCTCGCCACGGAGGCGCAGGCGATCAACACCGGCGTCATTATCGCACAGCTCGAGCACGCCATCGCTATGCTGATTGGCAAGGCGCCGGCGGAGCTCTCGCTCCCTCCGGCGGGGCTCGTCGGGAACATTCCCGCTTTTCCCGTTGAGGTTCCGACGACGCTGCTCGAACGACGCCCCGACATCGCCGCAGCCGAACGCATGATGCAGCAGCAAAACGCGTTGATCGGCGTGGCGCTCGCGGCTTACTATCCAGACATCACGCTTTCGGCCACCTTCGGCTACACGGGGTTCGTGCCGCTTCCGATCAATCCGGCGCATGAGTTCTGGTCCCTCGGCGCGATGGCCGAGCAGACCGTTTTCGAGGGCGGGCTGCGCTCGGCGCAGGTCGACAACGCGACGTCAAACTATCGCCAGAGCGTCGCCAATTATCGCGAGACTGTGCTGGCTGCGTTTCGTCAGGTCGAAGATCAACTCGCCGCGATCCGTGAAGAGAGGCGGCAGCTCGAAGCGCAGGAGAGAGCGGTTGCGGTGGCCCGCAAATCGGTGGGGTTTTACTTGAACCAGTATCGAGTCGGATGGACGGTATTCACCACTGTCGTCGTCGCGGAAGCGCAGTTGTTAGCCGCCGAGCAGTCGGCCCTGACGACGCGGCAGAGCCTTTTTGCCTCGAGCGTCGCGCTTATCGAAGCGCTCGGCGGCGGCTGGGACAGATCGAAGCTTCCGACACCCGCCGAAGCGACGCCGCGCCCAGCGCTGCTGCCGAAGATACCGCCCGGCGCCCCGCCGGCGATTACGGCGGAGGAAAAGTGCTGCGCGGCGGAGTGATGCGCATTCAGATGGCCTGATCACTTCGAGACCAGAGCGCAACCGCCTTCATTGAGAGGCCGAAAGGCCTCGGCAGCGGGAATCGTCTGCAACAGTTTCAAATAGTCCCAGGGATATTTCGACTCGGCGGGCGTCTTCGCTTCAAACAGATACATGTCGCGCATGACCCGGCCGTCGATGCGAAGCTTGCCGTCGTGGGTCATGAAATCTTCGATGGGCGTTTCGCGCATCTTCGCCATCACCGCGTCCGAGTCGGCGCCGCCCGTCGCCTTTGCAGCCTTCAGGTAATGCGTGAGGGCTCCGTAGACGCCAGCCTGCACCGATGTCGGCATGCTCTTCATCTTGCTGAAGAAGCGTCTGGCCCAGGCGCGCGTGGCTTCGTTCTGATCCCAGTAGTAGGCGGACGTCAACCGGAGTCCTTGTGCGATGTCGAGACCGAGGCTGTGCACATCGG
This sequence comes from uncultured Alphaproteobacteria bacterium, assembly GCA_963697595.1. Taxonomy (GTDB): domain Bacteria; phylum Pseudomonadota; class Alphaproteobacteria; order Rhizobiales; family Beijerinckiaceae; genus Methylocystis. The sequence goes on from CAVOON010000003.1 coordinate 960,059, forward strand.
AGATGAAGACCAGCAAGCCGACGAGACGCTGACCGTCTTGAACGATGCTAAAAGCGCTCGCCTGGCGGATCGCGTTGATCATGTCCTGGCCGGCGATAGCAAGGCCGACGACCTTGGCGCGCGAGTTTTTGGCTTGCAGCAGATATCCGGTGAAATCCAGGGTGCCGAGAGGCGCTCTTACGGCGCCGAGCACGATGCCGCTCTGCGATCGGATCACATCGCTGGCGTCTCGCTCCATAGCGTCGCCGAAAACGTAGTCCGCCGTGATGAAGAACCAGCTGTCGCCGCCGGCGTTCATTATAGCCTGAGCCGTGCCGTGAGCTGCGGCGTAGGTGTCATAGGTCCAATGAACGGAATAGGGAGAGCAGTTGGGTCCGGTGAGATCGTCCGAGGCGGGGCTCGAGAAGAGGACGATCTTCTTGGCTTCGCGGGACACCTTCTGAACCGCCAGCGCCACCGCAGAATTTGGAACGTCGGCGATCACATCGACGCCTTCGGCATACCACTTCCGGGCAATCGAAGCGCCGCGCTCGGCGTTGTTTTCGGGATCGGCCGTAACGAGTTCGACGGGGCCGCCTGAGACGGCGCCGAAATCCTCGATCGCCATGCGTGCGGCTTCAATCGCGCCCTTACCGCCAGTGCGGGAATAAACCGAAGACAAATCCGCGAAGATGCCGATTTTTAGAGGCCGTCGCTCGTTCGCCCCGGCGGCGCTGAGCAGAACCATCGCAACGACGACGCCGAGAGCAACGAGCAATCTCATGCCACCACCCTCCTTATGGCGACGCCTCGGGCGGCGGCGTCCGTATCTCCACCTTGGCGCCCTCCTGGAGATCGACGGGGGGACTGATGATGACTTGGTCGCCCGCCTTCACGCCCTCGGAAACCTCGACCTCCCTGCCGAAATCCCTCAGGATGGTGATCTTGTGCATATGGGCTACGCCGCTTTCGACAACCGCAGCCAACAAGCCGTTCTGGTTGAAAATGACGGCGTCGGCAGGGACGATCAGCGAAGGCGTCTTGCGCGGAATCCTCAGCTCTACGGTGCAATAGGTTCCGGCCGTCAAGACATTGTCGGGGTTAGGGACGTCGATCTCGGCGAGAAGCGTTCGCGTTCCAGGCGCAAGAGCCCCAGCCACTCGCGTCACCTTTCCAGGGAAGCCGCGCTTCGGCATTTCCGGTACCCTGACGAGGGCCTCAACCCCGGCCGTCAAGCCGTACGCCTGGTCCTGCGGGACGTAGGTCTGCACGCGAATCACATTGCTGTGGATCATCGTGAACAGCGAGGTCCCGCTGGCGGTGTCGGCCTGGACCAGGGAGCCGACGTCAACGAAGCGTGCGCTGACCGTGCCGTCGAAGGGCGCCGTGACCTTCTCGAACCCCGTCAGCTGCATGAGGCGGTCCACTGCCGCCTGCTGCGCCACGACGTTTGCCTGCGCTACGGAGACCGCCGCCTTCTCGGAGGCATAGGTCAGACGGTCGTTGTCCGCCTGCTGCCTGCTCACCGAGTCCATACTGGCGAGCTTCGAACTGCGCGAGGTGGTGACGCGGCCGAGCTCGGCGGTCGACCTGGCCTGTTCGACCGCGGCCTGCATCTGCACGAGCTGTCCTCTCGCCTGCGTCAGCTGCTTGTCCAGATCGGGCGCCGCGATCACGGCGAGCACGTCGCCCGCGCGCACCTTGCTGCCGATATCGACATTGCGCGTGCTGATATAGCCCGTGGCGCGCGCGTAAATATTCGCCTGTTCAAACCCTAAATTGGTGCCAGGCCACGTCGAGCGAATCACGTTGTCGCTTTCCCGAACGGTTTCGACCCGGACGGACGGGATGAAGCTGCGTCGCTTTTGCGCCTCAAAGATGGCCTGGCTATGCTGCGTGTAGTGAGTCCAAACGCCCCAGGCAAGCGCCCCGATAAGCAGCAGCAGCGCGCCCAGGCCAAAGAGCCGCGTGCCGGACAGTCCACGCCATCGCGACGCAAGGGCGACGCGTGCGCCGCCGGCTGCCGGCGCGTCGGCGGTGACGCTCATCGCCGGCGCTGGATCATGCAAGGCCATCAGACTTCCTCCGCGAAGACGCCGTGCGCCTTCTTGCCATCGTTGCCCTTGCGCAGGACGGCGAACAGGTAAGGGACGAGCAGCAGCGTGGTTGGCGTCGCAAACAGGAGGCCGCCAATAACCGCGCGCGCCAGCGCGGCGTTCTGCTCCTCACCCGGTCCGCCGATCGCCATCGGCGCCATGCCGACGATCATCGCCATCGCCGTCATCAAGACGGGCCGGATGCGGGTGCGGCCCGCGGCGATCGCGGCGTCGAAGGCCGACTTCCCCTCAAGCTGCTGTTCGCGCGCGAAGGTTACGAGAAGGATCGAATTGGCCGATGCGACGCCGACCGCCATGATGGCTCCCATCAGAGAGGGCACGCTGAGCGTTGTGCCGGTGACGAAAAGCATTGTTACGATGCCGCAGAACGTCGCCGGCAGCGCGAGGATGACGACGAGTGGATCGCCGAAGTTCTGATAATTGAGGACCATGAGCATATAGACGAAGACCGCAGCGAAGAGCAGACCGATCTCCATGTTGCTGAAGGCGTCGATCATGCTGGGAATCTGGCCCGAGATCCTGATCGAATTCCCGGGCGAAAGCTGTTTCTCGAAGTCGGCGACGACGCGGTTCAGACTGTCCGACACGCTGCCCAGATCGCGCGCCTGCACATTGGCGAAGATGTCGTAGACGGGCTGGACGTTGGAGTGATTGGCGTTGGTTGGAACCGAATCGCGTCTGATCGTTGCGACACTGCTTAGCATCGCCGGGATGGGGTCTCCCGTCGGCGCCGTGGCCGTGGAGATGGGCGTGTCGAGCAGCGCATTCATCGTATCCACGAGATATTGCGGCGTCTGTACGGTGAAGTAGTAGGGGATGCCTGAGCTTGGGTCCGTCCAGAAGTTTGGCGACACCTGCTCTGACGACGCCAGGCTGACATTGAGATTGTTGGCGACTTGCGTCGCGTTCAGTCCGAACTGAATGGCGCGGGCGCGATCAATATCGACGAAAAATTCGGGCGAGTCGACTTCCTGCTGCAGATGGGCGTCGGCGATCCCGGGAATTTCGCTAATCCTGCGCCGCATCTCGCGGGCGATCCGCAAGTTCTTGACCCGGTCGTATCCGACAGTGCGCACGTCGATTTGCGCCGCAATGCCGAAATTCAAGATCTGCGTGACCATGTCGGCCGCCTGAAAATAGAAAATGTCTTCAGGGAAGGCCTGCGGCAGCTCCTCGCGCAGCCGGCGGACATATTCGGCCGTGGGGGCGTGACCCTCCTTGAGCGCGACCTGAATCACGCCGTCGTTGACGCCGATCGTCGTTCCATCCGAGAAAGCAAGATTGTAAAGTCGCGCCGGCAGGCCAATGTTGTCCACGATAAGCTCAAGATCCTTTGCGGGAATCACTTCGCGGATTTTGGTCTCCACCGCCTGGAAAATCTGCTCGGTCACCTCGATGCGCGTGGCCGGCGGCGCACGCAGGTGCAGCACGATCTGACCGCCGTCGATCGTGGGAAAGAAATCGCGGCCAACGAAGAGGTACATCACGCCGCCCAGCGTAAGCACGAGGACGGCGGCTATCGGGGCGACAAGCCGGCGTGTGAGCACGACCTGTAGCAAGTCTATGTACGCGGCGCGGAATCGCTCGAATCTCTCCTCGAAACCCCGGCTGAAGCGGACGAAAAAGCCGGTCCCGCTCCCCTCTGCGCCGTGATGCTCGCCCTGGAGCAGCAAACCGATCATGACCGGCGTCAGCGTGCGGGACAGGGCGTAGGACGCGAGCATGGCGAACACGACCGCCGCGCCGAGCGGCGTGAACAGATATTTCGGCGGACCCTGCAAAAAGATCACGGATGTGAACACGCAGCTGATGGCGAGCGTCGAGACGAGAGTCGGGACTGCGATCCCGGCCGCGCCATGAAGCGTCGCCTCAGGCAGCGGCTTTTTCTCCTCCGTCAGCAGGCGGTGCGTGTTCTCGATGGTCACCGTCGAGTCGTCGACGAGGACGCCGACTGCGAGCGCCAGCCCCCCAAGGGTCATCGTGTTGAGTGTGTCGCCGAGAAGGTAGAGGACGATTAGGGAACTCAGGATTGCGAGCGGAATCGACACCATGACGATCAGCGTCGATCGCCATGAACCGAGGAACAGCAGGATCATCAACGCCGTCAGGCCGGCCGCGATGGCGCCTTCTCGAATGACGCCGTTGACCGATTCGGTGACAAACACGGACTGGTCGAAAAGCTCCTTGATCTCGAGGCCAGGAGGCGCCGATTTGCGCGCGGTCTGCAGCGCTTCCTTCACGCGCCTTACGACGTCGACCGTAGAGGCGTTGCCGTTTTTGATGACGGAGATCAAGACCGAACGCCGGCCGTTCTCCCGCACGATGTTCTGCTGAACCGCAGAGCCGTCCCGGACCTGCGCCACGTCCTTTAGGAACACGGTCGCGCCGCCCGAATACTTCACAGGAAGGCCGTTGAGAGCATCTATGGTCAGCGGCAGCGCATTGGTGCGGACGTTGTAGTCCTTGTCGCCGATTTTCGCCGTGCCCGCAGGCAGCGTCAGCGCCTGCGCATTGACCGAGCTCACGATGTCGAGCGGAGTCAGTCCCTTGGCCAGTAGCTTGTCGGGATTGATGTCGACCATGATCTGTCGATACTTGCCGCCAGATGGCGTGGGCAGCGTGACGCCGTGAATGGGCGCGAGCAGTTGGCGCAGGCGATAAATGCCGTAATCATAGAGCTGCTGCTCGCTTAGCGTCGCGGAACTTAGACTAATTTGAAGGACCGGCACGCTCGAGGCGTTATATTGCACGATGATCGGCGGCTGGATTCCCGGCGGCATTAGCGCTCGGATCGAATTCGTGCCCGAGACGATCTCGGCGATCGCCAGATCGAGACTCACATCCGGCTGAAAGAATATCTTTTGAACGGAAACGCCATTGAGCGTTTGCCCTTCCATCTCCTTGATGCCGTTAACATTCGAGCTGATCGAATACTCGCTGTATGTCGTGACCCGCTGTTCCATCTCCGGTGTGCTGAGACCGGTGTACTGCCAGATCACCGAGACGACGGGGATGTTGATCTCGGGAAAGATGTCCGTCGACATGCTGAAGATCGAGGTCACGCCGAGGAAAAGGATGAGCATGGCCAGCACGTAAAACGTGTGCGGAAACCTTAGCGCAAACCGGACGATCCACATTTGGCCTTATCCAGCAATTCAAGTGGCGCGAGTCCCAAGAACCGTGACGGATCTTCCAAACCGTGACCGATCTTTCAATGAGACTTTGCTCTGCCGTCTTAATTTGGCGCGACTGCTTACGTCTCGCATGTCGGCATGGTAGTGGCGCCGACCTGGCGAAAATCCGCATTTACATAAACGCTGGGCCGCTTTCCGTTAATTGTTGTCGCACATCTGCCCCTCGATGTCACCTTGCTCTTAACATTGCGAATTCAATCAATTAACGTCGAAAGTGGCGACAGCTTTTGCGTCACCGGCCGGATTGATCTGGCGGCTTGAGCAGCCAGGGCTCTCTTCCCCCATCGAGAGTCACCTAACGCGGAAATCTCACCAAGGGAGTCCCTTAAGCTCTGCTAATTGCATCTGAGAGTCGGGCGTCCTAAAGCGCTTTTTGGCTGAAGAGCCGTCGTTCGATCCAGATCGAGCATCGTGGGGAGAGATGATGAAGACCGACTCTCGAAATCTCTCCGATGTTGTCCAGTCCGTTGTCCGCGCCCGATATTCGCAAGTCTGCGTGATATCGCAACTTTTTGATTTGATGGTGCCCGGGGGCGGGATCGAACCACCGACACTGCGATTTTCAGTCGCATGCTCTACCAACTGAGCTACCCGGGCGCGTGCGCCAGCGGCGCAACGAGCCCGGCTTATAGAAAGGGCCTGTCCACTTGTCCAGACCCCGCCACGTATTCTTTTTGCCTTCGCTGCGGCTGTCGGCGCCTTGCTCCGCTCGGCGGCTTCGCCTAAACCGCCTGAAACTTGAAGGAGAACTAAATGTCCAAGATCAGGCGGATTGGCGCGGGCCCGCGCATGAGCAAGGCTGTCGTCCATGGCGACACGATCTATACGGCTGGCCAGGTTGCGGAAAAGGCGAAAGGCGGTTCAGTGAAGGATCAGACGCAGGAAATTCTTGGCCTGATCGACGCAATTCTGGCTGAAGCGGGCAGCGAGAAGGCGAAAATACTGTCCGCGACAATCTATCTGTCGGACATAGCCAGTTTCGCAGAGATGAACGGCGTCTGGGACCTTTGGGTCGACAAGTCCAATCCGCCCGCTCGCGCGACGGTCGAAGCGAAGCTCGTTACCCCCGATTACAAAGTCGAGATCGCGGTGATCGCCGCAGTGTGACCTACGTCGCTCATTCGGTCGACCGCTTCGCGCCCGAGAGCGGATTGTCGGGGTCGTAGGCGTAGCGGATCGTCTCGAAGCGCATTGCGCGTGTGTCGATCAGCAGCAGGCGGCCCACCAGCCCTTCTCCAAAACCCACAATCTCGCGAAGCACTTCAAGCGCCATCATCGCGCCGACCACTCCCGTCAAGGCTCCGAGCACGCCCGCTTCCTCGCATGCGGGGACGCTGCCCGGCGGCGGCGCGGCAGGGAACAGGCAGCGGTAGGTGGGGTTGGGGCGGCCGTCGACTGCGTTCTCGAAGGGCCGCAGCGTCGTCAGCGAGGCGTCGAAGCCGCCCACCGCTGCGCTAACCAACGGGCGCTTTTCATAATAGCAGGCGTCCGACACAATATAGCGCGTGGCGAAATTATCCGAGCCGTCGGCGATGATGTCGTAATCCGCGACAAGTTCCCGCGCATTGTCCGCATTAACGCGAAACCGGTGCGGCTCCACCACGACATGGGGATTGATCCGAGCGATCGCTGTTTGGGCGCTCTCCACTTTGGGACGGCCGATGTCTGGCGTGCCGTGGATCACCTGGCGCTGTAGGTTCGATAGCGAGACGTCATCGTCGTCGACTATGCCGATGACGCCAATGCCCGCGGCGGCGAGGTATTGCAGTATTGGCGCGCCAAGTCCTCCGGCGCCGACAACAAGCACGCGAGCCCTGCGCAGCTTCTGCTGCCCCGGACCGCCGACTTCACGCAGCACAAGATGGCGCGCGTAGCGTTCTATTTCTTTGGAGGTGAGGCTCATGGCCTCGTCTTTAGAGCGTTTTGAAGCAAAGTGGAATCGGCTTTGAGCGCTGAGCAGGACAGGCTTGCAGCTTACTGCGAAATCCCGTTCAGCGCCGAGGCAGCGCGAAGGAAGCGGGTGGGGTCGACCGGCTCGCCGTCAATGCGCACCTCGTAATGCAGATGCGGACCTGTCGAGCGTCCTGTCGAGCCAACGCGGCCGACGACGGCGCCGGGAGATAGCTGCTGTCCGGGCGTCACAGCGATCGATGAAAGATGCGCATAGCGTGTCGCGAGCCCTCCGCCATGATCGATCTCGACCATATTGCCGTAACCGCCCATGGGGCCGGCGCTGGTGACGACGCCGGCGGCGGTGGCGCGGGCGGCAGTCCCATATTCCTCGCGCAGATCGACGCCGCTGTGGAGGGCGGGCTTGCCGAGGAAAGGATCGGTGCGATAGCCGAAGGTCGAGGTCATCTGCAAGTCGCCGCTTAACGGCTTACGCAAAGGCACGCTCGGCAGCGCGCGGCGCAATCCGTCGAGAGTGGCGACGGCGTTCTGCGCAGTGGCGAGGTCGGCCTCGAATGAGCTGCTCCCAGTTCTTGGATCCGCGGGGACAAAAGGACCCCCCACGGCCGAAGCCGAGCTACGCGCCCTAGCTTTGAAGATGTAACGATCGACAGGAAGGCCCGCAACGTCGAAAGCGCGCCGCAATTTTCCAGCGGCGTCAAGCGCGGGCTTTACGATCCCGGAAAGGCGCACCGCCTGATCCCGTTCGACATGGTCAAGAGACACAACGAGACTCGCCAGGCGGGTAGGCATCGGCAGGCCGGGGTCTGCGGCGTCGGCCAGGGCAGGGCTGGACTGAACGAATTTTGGAAGAGCCGCGGAATCGATCGCGGCGCGATCCTGGCCTTTGCGCGCCGGCGCCGGCTTTTCCGGTTCCGCATCGTGTCCAAGGCGCAGATCCATTCCCTCGGGTTGCGGTTTGCCGCCGGTCAGCGGCAACAGGACGTCGTCCGCCACGCCTTGCGCAGCCTTTGGCGTGGCCATCAGCGCGGCCCCGTTTGCAGGGCCCACCAGCGTCGCGCCGGACTTGCCCGTGGCGGGCGTGTGCCTGCCGGCGGAAGCGTCCATCGCGTGAGGAGCGACATTGATGCTTCCGGCGGCATCTTGCGCCGTATGCTGGACGAGCTGCGCGACCACGGCTGCGCGGGTTTCGAGCATCGCCTGACGGATCACGAGATTTTGTACTTTGCCTTCGACGCTGTCCTGGTCGATGAATTGCCGGCTGGTCACCTGGTCAAGGCGCAGCCTCGCCGCCGCGAGACGATCTTCGTAAGCGTATTGCATCTGCGTCTGGCGTTCGATCAGGCCGGCCAGCATGTCGTCCCGGAACATCAGATAAGCGGCCGCGCCAATCACGGTGACGGCGACAAGTCCCAGCGCGGCGACCCCGCCGAACAGCGCGAGCGGTGAAATCTCGAATCGACGGCGATATTGCCCACGCGTGACATGCACCAAGAAGTCGGAGGAGACTTCGACGAACTGATAAGACTGATCACGCAGCGCCATGTCGCAGTTCCTGACCGGCCGTTAAAGCCGGCGTCGCCAATATTCATCAATTTCCGCAACCGGCCCGTTACGCGGGATCGCGCGGGCAGGGCGGCCTCTGCGGATGAATAGACGACATTAAGGTTAACGCTTCCCGAAGCAGCCGCACCTCTGGTGGAAGCGGACTTCTCCGCGGCGGAATTAGCGGCTTGATTGCCCGCTCCCCCGCGTGCTATCTGGCCCGACGCCACAAAGCGGCCCTTGCCTTGCGCAAAGGGCAAGGGATGTCCGCTCACCGGAGAGGTGGCAGAGTGGTTGAATGCACCGCACTCGAAATGCGGCATACGGGCAACCGTATCGGGGGTTCAAATCCCTCCCTCTCCGCCAATTGCTTTTAAAACCAATTGATTTTCTTTGATTTAAAATCAGCCGCCGCTTTCGGTCTTACAATTGGTCTTACAATTCGGCGGCGCTTGCTGTGGATTTTTACGGACTAAGGCGGACGACGCGGCCATTGTCGGCTGACAAAATTATCCCGGGCGCGCTTGGCCACAAAACAAGTCGGAACGGTACTATGGCGCAAACGCCACAAGCAATCTGATAGGGTCCATCCTACTTTTCAAGGCATGGAACAGAACCACCCGATCCTCTCAGGGCTCATCAAGCTTCACGCCGATCTAGGCGGCCAGATATTCGAAAACCGCAAGCGGGCCGAAAAGCTCGCCGAAGACATGAAGCATGTCGAAGCGGTTATCAGGATGTTCGCGCCGAGCTATGACGTGCGCAAGATCTCCATGAAGCGCCGCTATAAGAGCAATCCTTGGTTCAAGCGGGGGACGCCCTTTAGGCACGCGATAGACGCGCTCAGAGTTGCGGAGAACCCCTTACAGCGCGAGATAGCCGAAGCCATGATCCGCGCCGCCGGTGCCGAGAACGCAACCCCTAAGTTCCGTCCGCGACCTTATCGGCGGGGTGAACGCCTCGCTCCAAAACAATGCGGGGAAGAGCGTCGAAAAGGTCGGCGAAGGCATGCCGGCGAGGTGGAGATTGATAGGTTAAATCAAAAAGAGAAGCTGAATGTTTGGTTCCCTTGGACGACAAGTGATCCCTGCCCAAGGACATCCATTCCGAGTAAAACATCAAAGCCTAATCCGGCACTGAACTCGCACCCTTGAATGGGATTGTTCACTATATGTAATGCGACCTGTTGCTGACCCGGTGCCGGAGGAGGAGCGTTTATTGGAATTCCGACAGCCGGCACCGCGAGTGGAAACCCAAGACGAAAAAGATAACAATTTTGCGCTACCGGCCCTCCAACACCGTGGACGTTTACCTTGCTAATAGGCACAAGGCCGATTGCCGATGCACAGGATTGCGAGAGACAAGTAGTTGTCGCGCCAGTGTCGACTAAAGCTCTATATGGATTTAGTGGCGTTTGCAGTGGAACCCCCGGGGCTGCATTGGTAGTTACGGGTAAGATCGTAACTATCAAGAACAACTGAGAACCGTTATGCTGCCCCCAAATGCACGGCATGTGAATAAAATCCTAAATCTATTGAGTTTTCCGTAACTCGCTGAATTGAGAACAGTCCGTCTGGGAAAAGCTGGTTAGCGGAAGTGAACGCATCAATCGCCGTATCGTAAAACCCCTTAATTTCGGCGTCGCGCATCAAAGCATACTTACCCTGATGCGTAGAAAGCAGTTTTGGAAGCTCTTTGTTGAAGGCTTCAAAATTTCTGTCAACTTCTTCCTGTCTAGTTCGCGCAGTCATTGTTCCCTCCCGCGTGAACCTCCTTTTAGGAAGCTTCGCAGTTCTGAACCTGACCTGTCAACGGATCAGCGTTCTATGCCACCGCATATACTATCTTGACAAATTATTCAACAAAGTACAGTCGAAAAGATTCGCATAATGACTTTATGCCGCCAAATGGCGCTGCCAACAGCCACCAAAGTCGACGCTCGGCTTGGCTTTCTTGGCGAGGCCAGCAATCCGAAACACTTGGTCGCCGTTGCTCATGCGGCGATGATCTTCGCGCCATGAGGCTTCATGAGCGTAGCGGAGCAGATATTGACCGGCGACGCTTCTTGAGGAACTGCGGGCGAGGCGAACGACGAGTCGCCTTTAGCGGCCCGTGGCCCGTAGCCGTCGTCCCCATTGGCGGGGTCAGACGAAAGCCCGGTCCATTCCTTTTCTGGACGTGGCGTATGCGTCACCGCCGTGATTTTTGCGTCGGTTTCGACTTGGTTCCCCGGTTCGATCCAGTCGCGCTTTTGACATAATTGGAAAGCGCCTGTTGCAAGGCATCCGTGACTACAGGAGCCAGCTTATCTACCAAGTCAGGACCATGTTTCACAACGACTGACGCCAGGAAATCGTAAGCTTGGCCACCAGCGCTCTTGAACCATCCGAGATAGTGTGCGCTTTTGTCATCGCTATCCGTTTCGCGATACGTTTCATGCCGGACAAGACCACGCGGCTCTTCACCGTTCATGGCACCAAACCTCTCGGCGCTCCGCAACATGATTTCATCAATCTTTTGTTTGGAGAGACCGAATTCCTCCAGCTCAATTGCGACCGCAGCCGCGAACGGAGTGACAAACGCGCTTGCAAAGTGAATTTCGTTTGCCAGCAATTGTCCGGACGCGCTGACCGTCTCTTTGTCGTCGCTGTCCGCTGGGGCTAAATTATCAGACATTTCCCAATGTGCCTTTTGTTGCCTATTTTATTTTATATGAGCACAGTTTTCCTACGCGCGGTAGGGAACCCCGATTGTAGCTCTTGAAGCGGAAGTCAAGCATGGAGAAAATGTTGATGCGCAACCTTATCTTTTATTTTTAGTAATTCAGCCATGCTCTTTTATGATTTGGCAGATCAACGGCATCCGGGGAATGCTAAGGAGAATTATGGCGCTTTGAAGTCCCTAGGAGCATCACCAAAAATCCTCCCGTCACTCCTCCTAAAAAGGGTATCGCAGCCATGCCCGGCCCGCGTTCATATCGCGAACCCAAATCTTGCCTTCGCCGCAGCATCGAAAAAGTCTTCCTCCCGCCAAACTCCATTTAGTAGCCTCTCATAGGTCCGGGCATGCATTCCCCTCGGCCGGGGCAAAAACTCCGGGTCGTCGGATTTCAATTTCGCGAGCGCCTTGTCCCTCCGCCGCAAGGATCGATGTAGCGCACATTCCCGCTGTGAATTGAACGCGAGGCGATAGGCGTGGCGCGAAAAAGCGCCCGAAGCCCCGATATAGAGATGCGCGACGCGCCGGCCCGTGCTTGGGCAAATGGCGAGCCAGCGCACGCCGCCAAAGCGACAAGGGGAGGCCGCCAGACGAATTTGTTGTCTCATAGCCGAGCCGTTAAGCGTGTAGTCCAGGGCCAATACAGTGTGGTTTTCGTCACCTTGGACGCTGGCGCCAATCGAGGCTTGCACCTCGCCGTCTCGGCTCCAACCCCACGTAAAGCCGGCGCCTCGCTGCGTTAGGCCATGAGCAACGATTTCGTGAACGCCAAACCGTCGCAGGTCGCCCGTCGTCGAGCGCCGGCTGTTCATGAGCCATCGTGTCATTGAGGGGTGGGGCCAGCTCATTTTCGCTCCTTTTTCATGCATCGAAATCCCTTGGCAAATTCTCAAGCGTCTCTCAGGCAGCAACTGTTAATACAGTTGAAAAACAGATTGGTCGGAGGCCGGCTGAATGTCGCCGCGAATACGGTTTCCGCAGCCCTTTGAGAAAAAGCACGTCCCTACTTTTCGGCGTCCACTGTCCCTACTTCACGGGACAGAGGGCAGCCTTTTTGGCCCTTTTCGGTTTGCAAAACGGGTGTTCGGATGTCCCTACTTTTAGGGACATCTATAATATTCTGCCTGCTAGGCGTGTTCGGCCATTGTTGCGAAGTCCAGTTCCGCCAATCATTGGTGGCCGACTTTTCGAGCGTGCCGTAGAAGGTCAGCCGGAAAAGCAGGGGCGGACGCAATGCGCCTATCGCCTCGCCGGAACACACTTCGATAAGCCCTCTTTCTTCAAGCTCGCGAATTGCGGGGGTTAAACAGTCTTTCGTCACGCCCCAATGGTGAAATTGGCGCGCCGAAACGCGAAGATTGCTATTCTCAAGCCTGTTGTGACGAAAATGCTCGCAAACCAGCCTTTCGATGACGCGGCGAGCGTTGATTGAAAGCGATTGCCAAGCATTGCTTTCGAGAACAGAAAGCGGAATGAACGCCCACGGGTCGTCCTTCGGAGGATCGATACGGGAGCGTTCGCGCTTATCGGCGAGCGTTCTTGTGCTTCGCCCCGTGGCGTTGTGACGAAAGCGCGCCATCGCACGGTTCAGGGTTAAACGAGGCGATCGGCGTTTACCTCAAGCAGCGCTTGCAAGCTTTCGCGCAAGATTAGGCGCCGCCCGCCAATCTTGACGGCGCGAAGCTTGCCAGCTTTCAACAGTTCATAGATTGTTGAGCGCGAGAGTCCGGATACGGCGACGGCTTCATTGACACGAAATGCGAGCTTTTCTTCGGGGCGAACGCGGAGAAGGTCTTGAGGCATTTTGCTTTCATCCTTGCACAACCACGGTAGCGTGTGGCCAAAGATGAATGGCAGGAAATTGATGCGGACAATAAGGGAACAAACTTCTCCAATTCCCCCTATTCGCGCCCCGGGGCCAAAGACACCGCGCACATTGGATGATTTCCCCCGGGGCAAAGAAGTTGCTAATAGGGGTATTCAATTCCCCTATTCCGGCAGTAGTCTTTAAGTGCGGCTTCGTTCAAGCGTGCTTTACGCGGATCGAAGTCGAGACGTGCCCATCTTTCATTTAACGTATCTATCGAAGGGGCCAACTCTCCCGCGAAGGCGACCATCGTCGCATGGGCGAATTTAACGAACGGTCCGATAGTGGATTTCGAGCGTCCGGGAGGTTTTCCGAAGGCATACCAATAGACCAGAGCCAAATCTTTTAGGTATCTATTTCCGGTCAGCTCTCTGTTTGATTTTATTGAAAAATTTTCGTCACAAAGTCTGACAGATTTTTTATGCCCATGGAGGACTGCGAAAATAAAATTGCCGGCGAATATGAGCTGGTTGAACAATCGCCTGAAAGAATACCACCTCCAGCTAGGCAGCTCACCTCGTCGATTTAGAAGCACCAATTTCCAAAATTTATCTCTAACTTCAATATTATCGTCGAAAGATGCAATTCGAATTATTTCCGAGATGTGCCAAAATATTTCGTTCATACCCGTCTCGTTTCCTTGTCATTCGGAAGCGACGAAAAATATGACCAATTATGTAGTGCATCTTCCGTTGCAATTTCGCATCCAACGATCAACTTATTGGCAACAGGGCCGTTTGCAAGCCCGATCGATGCTAAAATAGATCGCCGATCTTCCTCGCTGAATGTAAAAATGTCTTCTTGGTCTTCGTCTGTATCCATAGCGGACTCCGCCAAAGTCGAGGGTGCACTGCCGGCTCCAAGATATCGAGCGCGGGCAGGACGCGCTTTTACGTCACTAATAGTTTGCGCACGCGGCGCGTCGTAGCGCGAAGGTTTTGCCATCGCAGGAACGGACGTGAACTGGGCTGGCCAGCGACGCTAGCACGCAGGCAAAGGGTAGCTCCACAACCGCTGTTAATCACTCCACGCCAACTCACTCACCCACAGCTTCATGTCTCATACAAATACCGCTGGAACCCGACGAAGGTGTCCCTAATCACCGGCACGCCGCCCAAGGTCTCCGCCGCTTCATGCGTTGAGCCATATTTCAGGGCAATAAGTGCGCCAAGCTTTTCTTGATCCAACTCTTCGACGCCCTGGCTCACATATTGCGCCAGCACGAAATCGAGGAAGGCCTGTAGCTTGTCATCGTAATGCGTCGCGATGCTGGTCTTGCTCGCCTCCGCCCGCTCCGCCCTTGTCTTTGGCGATTGGGTGAAGGCGATGTAGGCCAGCACGTCGAAAATATCGCTGTTGTCCGCGTTGATCGCGGCCTTGATTGCCTCAAGCTCAGTTGTGCCGTAGCCCTTTTCGGAGAGGCCTTGCAACAAGGCCTTGCGCGTATCCGGCCGACTCCAGATGCGTCGCAACTCGTCTTCATCCTTGAAGAAATGCGGGAGCTCGCCGAACAGGCTTTCGACGAATTGCGCCGCCGACATGGGCCTGCCGTCCGGGCTCCAGAAGGTGGTCGCCACCATGTTTTGAATGGTGCGCTCCTTGCCGTCGGCGAGCTTGATCTTGATTTTCGTCGGCTGCCCTTCTTCGCCCTCGTCTCCGCCGTCGGGAGGCGTCGGCGTTGCTTCCTCTTCGCCTCGCGGCCTCGGCGGCCCGGGCGGTTCCGGTTCTTGCGGCTCGCCGTCCCATTCGGGGTCGTTGAAATGCTCATAGGCCTTCACGAAATCATAGATCGTGAAAAAATCCTTGCCGTCGTAAAGCCGCGTGCCGCGCCCGATGATTTGCTTGAATTCGATCATCGAATTGACGGGGCGCATCAAGACGATATTGCGGACGTTGCGCGCGTCGACGCCGGTCGAAAGCTTTTGCGAGGACGTTAGAATTGTCGGAATGGTCTTTTCGTTGTTGCGAAACGCCTCTAAATGCTGGTCGCCGATCTTGCCGTCGTCGGCGGTCACGCGAACGCAATAATCGGGCTCCTGGCTCGTTTTCATTTGGTTCACGAGATCGCGGACGGCGAGGGCGTGGGCTTGCGTCGCGCAAAAGACCAGCGTCTTTTCGCGCTGGTCGATCATGTCCATGAACAGTTTCACGCGGTAGCGTTCGCGCTCCTTGATTTCAATGATGCGATTGAATTCCGCTTCCGTGTAGCGCTTGCCTTCTTGCACCTCGCCTTCAATGATTTCGTCGTCTTGCGTGTAAACATAATCGTCCAGCGTCGTGGCGATTTGCTTGACCTTGAACGGCGTCAGATAGCCGTCGTTGACGCCTTCCTTTAGCGAATAGATGTAAACCGGCTCGCCGAAATAGGCGTAGGTGTCGGCGTTGATCGTGCGCTTTGGCGTCGCCGTCAGGCCGATTTGCAGGGCGGGCGAGAAATATTCGAGAATGCCGCGCCATCTGCTTTCGTCGCGGGCGCCGCCGCGATGGCATTCGTCGATGATGATGCAATCGAAAAAATCGAGCGGATATTCGCCGAAATATGGAGCGGGCTCGCCATTGGCGTCGCGGCCGGTCATGAAGGTCTGAAAAATCGTGAAAAACACGCTAGCGTTTTTCGGCACCCGGCCCTGTCGCGCGATTTCTTCCGGCTTGATGCGCGCGAAGGCGTCTTCGGGAAAGGCGGCGAAAGAGCTGAAGTCGTTATAGGCTTGGGTGGCGAGGTTGTTGCGGTCGGCGAGGAACAGGATGCGCGGGCGGCGCGTGGGCTCGACGGAAAGATTCCATTTCGCCTCGAACAGCTTCCAAACGATTTGAAAGGCGATGCTGGTTTTTCCGGTGCCGGTGGCGAGCGTCAGCAGCACGCGCTTGCCGCCGTCGGCGACGCGCTCCAGCGTCTTGTTGACGGCGTTGGCCTGATAATAGCGGACGGTCCAGTCGCTGCCCTTTTCGACAAACGGGACGGCGGCGAAGCGGTCGCGCCAGGCGTTTTCTTGCGCGAAGGCGAGCGCCCAAAGCTCTTGCGGCGAGGGCCAGGCGGAAACGGAATTCTCCGCGCCGGTTTGCATGTCGATTTGGTAAACGCCGACGCCATTGGTCGAAAAGGCGAAGCGGGTTTGCAGCTTGCGCGCGTAGCGCTTGGCCTGGCCAACGCCTTCCGTGTCGGCGAGCCCGCGCCGCTTGGCTTCGATGACGGCGAGCTTGGTGTTTTTGTAGATCAACACATAATCGGCGATTTCCGGCTTGGCGCGCCGGCCCGCACCCTCCAGCCGGCCCAGTGTTATCCCGACTTCGCGGCCAACGCGGCTGGCGTCCACCACGCCCCAACCAGCGGCCTTTAGCGCGGGGTCGATCAACTCGGCGCGGGTTTCGGCTTCGTTCATGCGGCGATGGTCTCCGCCGAAGTTAGTTCCCCGGAAAAGGCTTTTTGCAGGATGGATTGCCTAAGTTCGGCGGTGGCGGCGAGCTTTTCGCGGTAGAGAGTTTCGAGACGAGTTGTTTCGTAAGACAAGGCCTCAAGGCGCTCGCCTATTTGCGTTTGCTCAGCCGCATTCGGCGTGGGAATTTCAAAGTCTCGAATTTGATTTAAATATAACCCTTTTTGTGCAACGCCCCGTGCAATGGATTCTAAGTGCTTCACCTGATAGCGAAGATAAAAAGCGACGAACCGTCTGTCGAAATTATTCGGGAGTTTTATTAAAATCATGTTTCCCATTATGTTGAAATCCTGTTTCGGTCGGACGATGGCAATCTTTCCAATGCTGCCTCTACTACTGACAAGAATATCTCCAGCACGAGGCTTGCATCGTTTTGATAGAATGGTATCAGTTTCGAGAGAAATGAATTTTTCTGGCTCGCTATCATCAATAAAAAACCCTTCGGTGATGTGCTTTGAATCCAGCATTGGTATGCCTGTTTCGTCATACTTTGGCGAAAGATGCGTTCCGTCGGTTATTTGCTCACAAACAACACCAAGTTTCTTAATCGTCCATCCTGCGTGTTTGTGAATGAAAATTGAATCCAAATAGCTATCAAAGAGGTCGCGGGCGTTCTGGAGGTTCTTTTCGGCATTGGCGCGCATGGCCTCCAGCCCCGCGAAGGCCTCGTCCAGAATGGCCACAATCCGCCGCTGTTCGGGGAGTGGGGGAGGGGAACCCCAAGCTTCCTTATGGTATCCGTTTCGATGCGATGGACCGTCGCCCCGCGCGTTACAAGCTTCAGAATGTCGCGCTCAGATCGCTGCATGAAGTATAGTAAGAATTGGCTGTCCAACGCCCGGTCCGGGCATATTGCTTTAATATCCTGATTCACAGTGAGCGGTCGCGTTGTAATCGCCACAGGAATTGTCCGCGCTAAAATTCCAGAGCGAACAACGATCAAGATTGCGCCCTTTGGAATGAGTGACGTGGCGCTGTTTTCGATCGCCTCTCGCGTGATGTTATCGATCGAAGAACCTATCTCCCTCGATTTCATGTCTTTGGGAGACACCCAAGGAATGTCTCCGGTCCAAAACGCGGCATTGTCCTTCGATGGAGTTCCGCCGCCGCGAAACTTGGCGATTGATCCAAGCGGCTTGACATCCCACCCCTTCAAAGCAGCCCCCTAATACCCGCCAAAATCTCCGCGCTCTCCGCGTCCAGCGCGGCGATTTCTTCCATAATCTCTCGCGGGTCGCGCAAGGCCGCTTCTTCCGCCTTGTTGGGGTTCTTCACCGAAAGGTCATAGGTCGCGGCGTCGATGGTCTTGGCGTCCACGCTCCATGAATTGTCGCTGTCCTCGAAATCCGCCTGAAGCCGCACAAAATCTTCCAGATCGGCGTCGTTGAGCGCCGTCGTCTTGCCGAGCGTGCGGCCCGCATCGAGCTTGTAAAACCAGATTTTGCGTGTCGGCGCGCCTTTCTCGAAAAACAAGACCACGGTTTTCACGCCCGCGCCCTGAAACGTCCCTTGCGGCATATCGAGAACCGTAAACAGATTGCAGCTTGTCAAAAGCTCGCGCCGCAGGCTCACGCTGGCGTTGTCGCTGTTCGACAGAAAGGTGTTCTTGATGACGATGGCGGCCCGCCCGCCGGCTTTCAGCGATTTAATAAAGTGCTGGAGAAAGAGAAACGCCGTCTCGCCGGTTTTGATTTCAAAGTTCTGTTGCACCTCCGGGCGTTCCTTGCCGCCAAACGGGGGATTGGCGAGGATCACGTCGAAGCGGTCCTTGTCCTGAATATCGCTGATATTTTCGGCCAGCGTGTTGGTGTGGACGATGTTCGGCGCGTCAATGCCGTGCAGGATCATGTTCATGATGGCGATGACATAGGCGAGGCTCTTTTTCTCCTTGCCGTAAAAGGTGCGCTCCTGAAGCCGCTTCAAATCGGCGACCGTCAGCCCCTTCCTGGCGCGAAGATAATCGAAGCTCTCGCACAAAAAGCCCGCCGAGCCGCAAGCGCCGTCGTAAATCCGCTCGCCAATTTTTGGCTTGATTACCTTGATCATCGCGCGAATGAGCGGGCGCGGCGTGTAATACTCGCCGCCATTGCGCCCGGCGTTGCCCATGTTTTTGATCTTCGCTTCGTAAAGATGCGAAAGCTCGTGCTTTTCCGCCTGGGTTTGGAAGCGAAGCTGGTCGATCAACTCCAGCGCGTCGCGAAGCGAATAGCCGCTCTGAAACCTGTTTTTGATTTCGCCGAATATCTCGCCGATCTTGTATTCGATCGTGTCGGCGTGCTCGGCGCGCGATTTGAATCCGCGCAAATAAGGGAACAATTCGCCGTCGACATAGGCGATAAGGTCCGGCCCGGTGAGCGCCTTGTTATGATCGAATTCGCCGCTCTTGGTCTTGGGCGCCGCCCATTTCGACCAGCGATGCGGCGGGTCGATGATATAGGCGTATGTCCTGCCGTGAAGCTGTGCGTTGAGCTCCCGTTCCTTCTCCAGATCGTCGAGATATTTGAGAAACAAAATCCACGAAGTCTGCTCGGTGTAGTCGAGTTCCGTGGTGCAGCCGGCCTCTTTCCACAGCACGTCGTCGATGTTCTTGAAGGTTTGCTCAAACATGAAATTGAAACGCCTCGTCTGTCGCAAATTGCTGGAGAGATGGCCCGCCAAGCCGAACGCCGCCTTAAACGCTAGCATATGCGGCCCGGCGGACGGAAGTGGCGGGATTGTGGGCGCGAGGCTGGTATCACCAAGACGCCCAGCTCGCCTCTCAATGTCATCACCGATCGGTGAGCTATTGGGAAGTGAAAGCCGCTGGCTCGCTGGTAGAATCTGAAGTTTGAAATTCAGCCCTCTTGACGCCCGCTCGCGTCGCCCTCATTCCGTGGTATGCTTAGCGGAAAGCAGCGGGGCGTGAAATGCAGATTAAGAAGGATGGCAAGGGCCAAAAATATCTCGAATGGGAGATCGGCCCCGGTGGGTTTAAACGCGCCTGGATTCAGCATCGTGACGCGGAAGCGGATTGGGCGAAGACGCCGGGCGCCGATATCTGAACGTTGTGCGCGTCGAGGCGTTCGATAAAGGCCCCGCTGGCAATGCCACGGACTTCCCTATTTTTTCCGACCTATCCGACGAACAAATCCTCATTGCGTTCGTTTCGTCCATCTGCGCCATGACGGGATGCAAGCTACCAGAGGCTCAATGATGCCCACCGGACCTAAAGGCGAGAAGCGCCCCGCCGACGTAATCGGCAACGCCGTTAAAGTCATGCGGATCGCCACGGGCGACGAGCCAGAGGATTTCGGCAACGCCCCCACCAAGAACCAAGCGGCAGCCGAGCTAGGCCGCGCTGGCGGGAAGAAGTGCGCCGAGGGCATGACGCCCGAGCGGCGCGCGGAGATTGCGAAGAAGGCGGCGGAAAAATGGTGGAATAAAACGTTATCTTGAAGCGGTCGAAGGCGCGTTCGGTGCTGACATTGATTACGGCATGCTCATCAAGCTCTATGGCAACGCGCCGGAAAGCTTCAAAGGCCGATATTCACCTGCGGATTGCACTGGCATCAAGAAGACGAAGATCGAAGGCAAGCTCGACTTGAACCACGTTTCGACATCATACGTTGAACGTAGCAACCTCACCATGCCGACGCATAATCGCCGCTTCACGCGGCTCACAAATGCGTTCTCAAAAAAGTTTGAGAACCACGCGCACATGGGCGCCATCTATGCGGTTTGGTATAACTGGATACGAATCCAAAAGACGCTTCGCGTTACCCCGGCCATGGCTGCCTGCATTTCCAATGCGGTCATGAACTGGGCTGATATTGTCGAGGCGATGGATGCGGACCAACCTGCTAAAAAGCGCGGGCCTTACAAAAAAGGCTCTTAAAAACGTAAGGGGGCCAACCTTACGGTTTAGCCCCCTTTTCCAGCTGCTAAGGCCGGGTGAATCACGAGGCTGAATTTAAGCAACAAACCATGGATTGTCAATGGCAAATGCATCAAGAGTTGTCGTTTATGTTGATGGCTTCAATCTCTATCACGCTATAGACGACCTGAGAGACAATAAGTTAAAATGGCTTAACCTTATGGCTTTAAGCAGGCAATTTCTTAAAAACGGGGAAATACTTGCAAAGTGTCACTATTTTACTGCGGTAGTTGATTGGAACGATCAAAAAAGACTTCGGCATGAAGCGTATATCACCGCGATTAAAGCGCGCGGTGTCACTGTCACACCTGGGAATTTTAAGAAGTCAAATAGGCATTGTTCGCGGACAGGAAATATTTGCCCGTTCCGCGAAGAGAAGAAAACTGATGTTGCAATTGCGGTAAACATGGTTGCTGACGCCGTGACAGATGTTTTTGATCGAATGATTTTAATAACAGCCGATACAGATCAAATACCCGCAATCGAAACGGTCATGACCCTTGCGCCGTCCAAAATAATCACATGGGCGGCCCCTCCCGGCAGAATGAGGCAGGCTCGCGAGATAGGCGATCTAATCAAAGATCGCTTTGAAATCTCCAAGGGTCTGATCGGAACATGCAAGCTGCCGCGTGTCGTAATGGACGATGCCCAGCAGATTGTTGCAACTCGGCCCATTGAATACGGCTAAATTTCAAACTGAGACACTACCTATCATCCCGTTAAGTTGACTTGCAATTCAAGCGCCCTTTTGCTTGAAATCTATGAGATTTCCCGTTTTACTCGGCTCGCAATGGTTCGCCCAAGCCGCCATAAGCGCTCGCCGCTTTTCGAGCGCGTCGCCGCGCCGGTAGGCTTGCTCGGCTTTGTCGCCGACAACATGGGCAAGCGCCGCCTCGGCGACCTCGCGCGGGAAATGCGTCTCGTTGCCCACCCAATCGCGGAAAGCCGAACGGAAGCCATGAACCGTCGCGGCGTCTTGATCCATCCGGCGCAAAAGCATTTCCATCGCTGTGTTGGAAAGCGACTTGCCGGCGCATTGGCCGGGGAAAATTAGATTGTCCGTCCGCGCCTCGGAAAGCTTTTCAAGGATGGCCAGCGCGCGCTCGGAAAGGGGAATGCGATGCTCGCGCGCTGCTTTCATGCGCTCGGCGGGAACCGTCCAGACTTTGGTCGCAGGGTCGATTTCCGACCATCGCGCCCCAAGCACTTCGCCCGAACGCGCCGCCGTCAAAATGCAAAATTCCAGCGCCAGCGCGGCGAGGGCTTCCCGTTTGCGTAATCGCGCGACGAAGGCCGGAACGTCGGCATAGGCCATCGCGGCATGGTGGCCGCGCGTGAGCTTGCCGCGCTTGGGCAAAAGGTGGGCGAGGTGGCCGCGCCACGCCGCCGGGTTTTCACCGGATCGATGGCCTTGCGCTTTGGCCGCGTCGAGAACCGCTTCAATGCGTCCGCGCAAGCGCGAGGCGGTTTCGGGCTTCGCCTGCCAAACCGGTTTTAGAACGGTTAAAACCGTCGTTGTATCGATTTCGTCAACGGGCCGGGACCAGAGCGGCGCGGCATAGGTTTCGAGCGTCATGCGCCATTGCGCCCGATGCTTGGGGTTGCGCCATTCGCTTTCCCTGGCCGCCATGAGCGCCTCGGCGACGGCGCCGAACGTCGGTTTTCCCGCGTCGATTATCGCGGCTTGGCGCTTGGCCTCTATCGGGTTTTTCCCCGCCTCAAGCATTTTTCGGGCTTCATGCGCCTTGCCCCGAGCATCGGCGAGCGATACCACGTCCGCCGATCCGAGCCCGGTTTCTGTCACCTTGCCGGCGAATGTGAAGCGGTAAACCCATTTTCGGGCGCCGCTCGGCGCGACAACGAGATAAAGCCCTGCGCCGTCGCCATAGCGACCCGGTTTCGTGGTCGCCGCCGCTCGCGCCGTGAGTTTCTGCATTCCGCCCGCCATGGTCGCCATCCGGTCTTACAATTGGTCTTACAATTCGACCCGGATTGTAGCGGACAACGGCGGACGCGGGAAGACGGAATTTGCAAAAAAGCTAAGTAAAACAAAGAATCTGGCAAACAATCCAAAACCGGCTTGGATCATGGTTAGGCGGACTCCCTCTCCGCCAAGTGCTTGATTTGCGAACGCTTAGATGATCGAGACGCCGCCGCAGCTTCGTCCTGGGACACGGCGTAGACCGAAACCTGAATGGAAAGTCCTAGCGCACCGGCCGCAGCGATCACATCCCTGGAAAGATCTGCCGATTTGCTTGCATCTGATGGATCGAAGCCCAAGCAGAAATCAATTCCCATATCTTCGACACCGGGAAAGGCTCGGATCGCCGCAAGCTGTAATTCGTTTTCCTGCATGAAGGTCAAGGCGTCGTGCGCCTGCCGATCGAACTGGCGATGTCGGCATCGCTGACCACGAAATTCGCGCCCGATTTTGTCATTGGGTCGGCGTTTGGCCGCGACGGCAGGCGCAGTTCGCCTTTTCTGAAGATGGCGACGGGCCTTAAAATCATTTTATGGAGAAGGTCGTCGATCTCCAGGTCGCTCCTGAAGTTCGAAGTGTGCAAGACATTGGCTAAGCTTTTCCATGATCTTCGCGATAGGGCGGATCAGTAGCGAGTCGCTCGGACTAATCCAGACGGCGTCCCAAAAATGGAGTCTGGCGCGCTCCGACCGAAAAGTCATTCGCGCCCGTAGGCCTTGAAGGACAGCAACCCGCCAAGCAGCAGAAAAACCATCCCGATCGCGGGCAGCACGATGGGAAGCGATGGGATCACATTCGTTATGATCCCCGCCAACTGCACGGGGAAGAGCATTCGAATGAGACCGACGATCAGAGACAGCCATCCGAACAAAGTGACCAGCACCGGCCAGCCGCCGGTCCACCGATTGTGGAAATAGACGATGGCCAGTCCGGGCACGAAGGCGGCGTAGCCGGAGAGCACGATAAGCATCGGGATTCTGGACATCCCCTCGACAAGGTCCGGCATCGCTTCGAGATTGGCCAGCACCATCACGGCGGTGGCGACGAGCGTCGGCCCGAGCAGGGCGGCGATGGTCTTCGATGTTGCCATGGTCTTCCTCCGCGACGCGCCGCGCGCGTTTCGTCGCCAATTGGGCGACTGCTTTCTTGAACCGACGTAAGACCTTCCCTTTCTAAGAGCTCCAGATCAGCCTCGTTCGTTCAGATTGGGAAAGCCGCGCTGATGCCAGACGGGGTAGGGGGCGGGAACATCACTTGCCGCATCAAGCTCTGCAATTTGTTGTTCGGTCAGACTCCAGCCGACCGCGCCAAGATTCTCGAGCAATTGCAACTCGTTTCGTGCGCCGATGATGACGTTGGAAACGGTGGGGCGCTGCAGGAGCCAGTTGAGCGCCACCTGCGGAATAGACTTTCCAGTCTGTTCGGCTGCTGTGTCCAGCGCATCAATTATCCGGAACAGCCGCTCCTCCTCAAAGTGTGGGCCGGTGCCGGCAATATCATGCGCTCGAGTTCCCGGCTTGGCTGGCTGATTACGACGAATTTTGCCGGTGAGCTTACCCCAACCAAGCGGGCTCCAGATCATGCCGCCGACGCCCTGATCACGACCAAGCGGCATCAACTCCCATTCATAGTCACGGTTGAGCAGAGAATAATATGCCTGATGCGCCACATGGCGCGGATAGCCATAACGGTCGGAAACCCCGAGCGACTTCATCAGATGCCAACCCGAGAAATTGGAGCAGCCGATATAGCGAACCTTGCCGGATCGCACGATCGCGCTCAAGGTCGAAAGCGTCTCCTCGACCGGCGTATTAAGGTCCTGCCCGTGAAGCTGGAAGAGATCGATATGATCGATCCCGAGCCGCTTCAGGGCTTTGTCGACCGCATCAACCAGATGCTGGCGGGAAGAGCCAAAATCATTCGGTCGCTCCCCGGTCGGGAAAGTGGCTTTGGTGGAGATCAAAAGCCGGTCGCGTTTGCCTTTGATGGCGTCGCCCAGAATTTGCTCCGCCAAACCATTCGAATAAACGTCGGCGCTATCGAAGAAGGATACGCCGTGCTCAAGACAGATGTCTATCAACCGAGCAGCGCCGGCCGAGTCAGTTGAGCCCCAGGCTTTGAAGAAGTCGTCGCCGCCGCCGAAAGTCGCTGTGCCAAAGCTCAGCACAGGCACGCGCAGACCTGAATGTCCGAGACGTCGATATTCCATTTTGGCTTCCTGTCGTAAATTCTTCGCGATTGGCCCGGGGAATGTCTTCGCCAGTGCGCGGAGACGTCGGCGCTCATCAAACAAAACCCACTGCGAACAATATGTGTCTGAATTAACGATTGACGACCGCAAAACAAGATACGCCACAACTCCAGGTGTTTTTGCAAACGCGATCTTACGACGACGCAATAGCTGTTCAAAAGCGGTTGAAGCTCCGCAAGGCGCCACGGAACCGCCGTCACGCCGCCGCCAATGCTGGTCTCTATGTGGCTAAACGGGCGGAAGCAAAGTTGCGGCGGCCATAGAGCAGGCGAACCAAACACGAAACGCGCCCGCAATTTTCCTGGCCGTCATCACCCCACGGATTAACGGTGACGTTTGGATTTTTTGTCATTTGCGGCCAGGCCATGTTTTGGTGAACCTTAACACCGCCTTGCCGCCTTCAATCTCGGCCTCCCGGCGCGTTGCGTAGGAACAAGGAGAGCGAAGGTGGATCTGCTCGCCCTCGCAAACCGTCCATCGAAATCGGCGGACGCCCAAAAGGTCCGGCAAAACCCGGTAGGTGAATCGTTCAAGCTCGGCCATTTTTCTATTATGGGGCCGGACGGGCGATACTGCCAGACTAAAGTATAGCTTCACGCAAACAACCTTCTGGCCCGCGATGTCGTTTGCGCTGTGTTTGTGCTCTGAAGCTGCCGCTGCTGCGCCCGGCGCTGTCGCGCGTCAGCTCACCTGAGTGTATCGGAAGTTATTGACTCAACGGTATGTTCTAGGGAATCTAAACCGGTGTTTCCTCCGATTTGCGGGCGCAGTATTGGTTTTTTGAATTGGCAAAAGATTTGTTATTCCCCTGCGACCGTGCGGCGTCGTAATGTCCTAGGATGATTGATGAAAAGTCGCTCCAGGAGCGGAAAGCGGCGAGTTCGCCGCATCGTGACGAACGTCAGCGGCGTCGGTTCGGCGCCGGGGAAGCGAAGGTCGCCGGCCAGAATCGGATTAAGACAGTGGCGCGCGTAACGCTTAGCGCCGCGAACACAATGGGGCGTGGACTGAAAGACCTTGGGCGCAATCGTCGTTTGGAAAACGGGCGGAAGTCTTTCGGCGAGAGGATTAACCGATTTCGGGATGAACTGAGCGCGCTTTTCAAGCCCGGCGTGCGGGGAGACGCCACGTCAGCGCTGCGCCGCGTGCGCGACAACCTTCGCCGCATAGCCCCACAAAAGCTCAACAGGGAAAGTCTTGCCACGCTGCTGCATCGTTTCCGACTGTCGCCGCTGATGGCGGGCGCGCTAATTGCGTTAGGAGTTTTCGATCTCGCTGGACTCGCTGTGCTGGGTAGAGGAATTCTTTCGGTAGGATTTGCCGAAAAAGAAATACGCACTGACTGGCGGCCGCCGACGCTCACGCAATACGAGGCCTTGGCGACAAAGCCCGCCGACGCAGATGTGCAGACACTGACCCGTCCAATTTTTTCGAAGACGCGTAGGCCATACCTATCCAAGGATAAAAAACAGGCCTCACCCGCCGCGCCAATTCCGGCGGCGCCGCCGACGAATCTCAAGCTGTTGGGACTGGCTAAATATAAGGACGTCCAAAGCGCTTTTATAGTTTCTGGCTCGACGCCGGGAGGCAAATGGTGCGCTGTGGGCGATGAGATCGACGGATGGAAAGTTACGCGAATGCAGAACTCGGAAGTGATATTGCAAAGCGACGACAGAACAGTTCAGATTTCTCTTTATCCGGAGCCATCTGACCATCAAACCCAAGAGACACAAGAGCGTCCGCAACCGCAGGGTCAAATGCAACCAAATGCGGGGCCACCGGCGCTGCTGCACCGCCAGTCTCCTCCGCCTCCTCCTCCGGTCCGCCCCCAAAGAAATGGTCCACACTGAGGGAAGTGCTTTTTGGTGGAAGAGGGTTGCTAAACATGCTTGCCCGTCGCGGCCAGGAGCAGGCTGCTGGCGCCGGGACTAAAAAAGGTCTTGAAAAAGGAGACGCTGCAAGCAGAATCAGGCGCGCAAATCAGGATTGATCGCGCGCGGAAAGATTTTGCCCTGTCCGTCCAGGCTCAAAGGCGACCGCCTTAACCTGTGCGAAAACCTCCATGCCTGTCTGGAGCGAGAGCAGATCCCAAGACCTGCGGGTGACGCGAGCGAGCACCCGCGCGCCATTCCCGTCGTGACCGAGGCCCAGCACTGCGGTCATTTGGTTTCCATCTGACGGGTCTACCTTTAGAATGAGTGCGGGCAAGACGTTGAGGATCGTGCTCCGCGAGGCGACTTGGCGCGCAAGACTTACATCAGTGGCGAGGATGCGCAGTCTGCGCAACTCGCCGGGCTGCACTCTCGATGTCGGAACGTCGAAAGTCCCTCCGGCTACGCGCAAAGTCGCAACGCCATATTGCGAATCATAGCTCTCAACTTTCGCATTGAGGCTGACGGCGGCCGACCTGGACTTCAGGAGAGGGAGATCAGGATCGCTTTGAAGCTGCGCCAGCGGTCCCGAAGCGATAATTCGTCCCGCTTCCATCAGCAAAAGATGGTCGGCGAGGCGTTCGACCTCTTCCATATCATGGGTGACATAGATGACAGGCAGCGAAAGGCTTTCATGCAGCCGCTCGAGAAAGGGCAGGATGTCGTCTTTCGTCAGTCTGTCGAGCGCCGAAAGCGGCTCATCCATCAGCAGGAGCCGAGGTTGCGACAATAGCGCCCGGCCGATTGCGACGCGCTGGCGCTCACCTCCGGAGAGATTGGTCGGCGATCGGTCCAATAGCTGCGCCAACCCCAGAAGATCTACAACATCGTCGAGATGAATCTCGTCATGCTGAGCGCTTCGTCCGGCTTGCTTTGCGCCATACAGCAGATTGCGCCGCACGGAGAGATGCGAGAACAGGCTCGCCTCTTGGAACACATAGCCGATCGGTCGCTTATAAGTCGGTCGGAACGACGTCAAATCCTGCCATATGTCGCCATGGAGCGCGCAGAATCCGTCCGGGAGCCTGTTAAGCCCGGCGATACAGCGCAACACCATTGTCTTGCCGCATCCTGACGGTCCGAACAGCGCCGTGACGCCGCGCGCGGGTGTTTCGAACGCCGCATCAAGGCTAAAAGCGCCGACGCTTCCACGAAAGGCTGCTTTGATTTTTGTTAACGTCGTCATAGACCCCCACGCGCGACGCGCTTCTCCAGCAACGTCATTGCAAGGATTACGGCATAAGCGAAAACGGCCATGCCGGCGGCCAGAACAGTGGCCTCGCGCCACTGCATGGTTTCAACGTAATCGTAGATCGCGACGGACAATACTTTCGTCTTTCCGGGAATGTTGCCGCCAATCATCAATACGATGCCGAACTCACCGACGGTATGAGCAAAGCCCAGCACGGCGCCGGTAAGGAAGCCGGGAAGGGCGAGGGGAACAGCGACCGTCCAGAAAGCGCGCCAGGGCGAAGCGCGCAGCGTGGCCGCGACTTCAAGCGGCCTGTCGCCCATGGCTTCAAACGCATTGCGTATAGGCTGGATGACGAAGGGCGTCGAATAAACGACTGAGCCGATCACCAGACCTTCAAATGTGAACGCGAGCGTGCGTTGATTCCAAAGCCCTGCGATTGCGCCGCCCGGTCCGTCCGGTCCCAACGCTATCAGAAGATAAAAGCCGAGAACGGTTGGCGGTAAAACGAGAGGCAGGGCGATGATGGTCGCCACCGGTTCCTTCCACCAGGCTCGGGAGCGCGCGAGCCACCATGCGATGGGGGTCCCCACAATAAGCAGAATGATTGTCGTGAGCGTCGCCAACTCGATCGTCAGCCGGATCGCGATCCATGTTTCGGAAGGCAGGCTCGTCATGACTGCGCTAATGCTCGCCGTCGACGGCGTAGCCGAACTTTTCAATGATGACTTCGAGCTTGCGGGCCTTTAAGGAAGTTCATGAATGCGATCGCGGCGTCGTTGTTGACTCCGTTTTTCAGAAGCACGGCGTCTTGTCGAATTGGCGTGTAAAGATTCTGCGGAACGAGCCAGCGCGAGCCAGCGGCGTTCTTTGCAACTTGCGACAAAGCGACAAAGCCCAGTTCGGCATTGCCGGTGTCGACGAACTGGAACGCTTGAGAAATGTTTTCGCCCTGTACAAGCTTCGATTGCAGCCGGTCATACAAGTTAAGCGCCTTCAGCGTTTCGACCGCTGCAGCTCCGTACGGGGCGCCGACGGGGTTGCAATATGCAAGCTTCGTGAACACCGCGGATTGCAGGGTTTCAGGGCCCTTGATGAGGTCAGGATTTTTGCTCCACAGGACGAGTTTGCCAATGGCGTAGGTAAAAAGACTATCAGGCGCCCCGAACCCGTCTTCGATCGCCTTTTTCGGCCGGGCTTCGTCGGCCGACACAAAAATCTGAAAGGGCGCCTCTTGAGTGATCTGCGTATAGAGTTGTCCCGTGGAGCCGAAACTCAGCGATGCGTCGTGACCGGTCTTCGCTTTGAAAGCAGTTGCAATCTCCTTGGCTGCGTCGGTGAAGTTCGCCGCTACCGCGACGTTGACTTGTGCGGCCATAGCCCGGGACTGCAACGTGCATGCGACTACAACTCCAATGATCCCGGCCAGAGTTTTTTTGAGTTTCATGAAATGTCCGATCGACGTTGATGGCGAGCCCGGCAAACCGCCACAATTGGCTGACATCTCGAGAGACAGCAGCCAGCGTCACCACCCGGTCAGAAAATATGGCTGCTCTATATAAGGCTCATTAAGCAATAAATTCCAGTTGCAATTTTGGTCATTCGTTGCGGCGGCCGAGCGGAAAAAAGCAATTGGGGCCGACTATTCGCCACTGCAACATCGGCCCCCGCGTTTATCAATTGGGCCGCTGCGTTTTCAGCGCGTCCAGTTCCATACGTGACAGGCGGAAAAAGCCTCGCCCACCGGCGCGCGTTGCATATTTGTCGCCAGCGCGGGCGGAAAGCCGTTTGAACCAGCTGTCAATGCTTAGATCTTCGGGGCACTCGTCGATTTGCAGAATGGATGCGTCTGGGCGAAAGCGAACGTGGAGGAGCACGCTTGCGCTTTCCGGAGCGACTCCGACGTTAGCGTTCGACTCAGTTACGCCCAGCGCTTCGATGTCGTCTAATTCTACTGAAGCTGCGGTGTTGGCTTGCATCTCGCTCTCCCTTTCGCGGTGTCCAGAAACGCAGGCGGTGCGCGTTTCTGTCAATATATATGTAAATTAAATACATAACGTAGGCTATGCAATAAACTGCGGTTTTTGTAAGCAACGGGCTTTGCATCACAACATTGCATCCGCAGGAGTCTTGTTGTTTGGTGCAGAGGAACTTGTGCAAATGTCTATATAAATAATATACATACTGCGTCTCAAACTTGGCCGGGTTTATCATCGCAACCATGGCCGACCCCTAGGTGATACGGGCATGTTTGGTCTGTGGTCATGGGGCGCAATGTATTTGGGACGCTTCGCGCTCGAACTCAGGGGCGGTGTTTCAGGAGTTGAACGGACCGCAACTGGGCCGCGCCAGGCAAATCTCGGTGGCAGGGCGCTTCAAGTTCTAGTCGCCTAGGCCGAAAGCTCCGACAATTCGCGCCAAACTACCGGCAAAGTGGCCGCAATGTCGTCCGCGATCAGGCCGGGTCCAAAAATCGCAGCGGCGCGCGCGTGCATCCATGCGCCGCAGGAAGCAGCGGCAAGGGGCTCCATTCCTTGTGCGAGCAGACCGGCGATAATGCCTGTGAGCGTATCGCCTGACCCCGCCGTCGCAAGCCATGGCGGAGCCCAGGGAAGGATCGTCGCGCGCCCATCGGGCGCCGCCACCACAGTGTCTGGTCCCTTGTAAAGCAAGACGGCGCCGCTTTCGCGGGCGGCTGCGCGCGCGCGGTCGAGCTTGGACAAAGGCGCATCGCCTGGAGGCTCTTCCTTGTTGCTGAACAGACGAGCAAACTCGCCGGCATGCGGAGTCAGAACAACGGGACCGGGCGCAGTTTTGATCGCGCGCCAGAGACTTTGCGGCTCCTCCTGAAAGCTTGTCAGCGCGTCGGCGTCAAGCACCGTAGCGCGACGACCTCGTCCTGCGGTCAGCGCCGCGTTCGCCAGATCGCGGGTCGCCGCGCCAACGCCAAGTCCCGGACCCAGCGCCACCGCATTTATGCGGGCGTCTGCGAGCAGCGCATTTAGGCCTGCCGCCTCGTCGGCCTCGCGGATCATCACGCTCGTCAGCGCGCTTGCGTTTAACTTCATGGCGTCGCGTGGGCTTGCCAGCGTGACCAGACCCGCCCCGGCGCGCAGCGCGGCGTTCGCCGCCAGTCGAGCCGCGCCTGTGAACGACGCTCCGCCGGACACAACGACAGCGTGCCCGCGCGCGTATTTATGTCCCTCGATCTTTGGAAAAGGCAGCTCGTCCAGCCAATAACTAGGCCCGTTCACGAAAGTATGCGGCGCAATTTCATCGAGCACCCTGGAGCGAATGCCTATGTGGGCGCAGGTCAAGTATCCGCAATGCGAACGCCCGGGCAGCAAAAGATGACCGCTTTTCAGTCGGAAGAAAGTCACTGTGGCGTCCGCCTCTACAGCCACGCCTCGCAGCGCTCCGGTAGAGCCGTCAATGCCGGAGGGAATATCCACCGAAACGATCTTCTGTCCGCTCTCCTGTCGCCATCGGTTGAGTCGCGTGATCAGTTCCGCGGGAGCTCCCTGAATATCGCGCGACAAGCCCGCTCCAAACAGCGCGTCAACAACGAGATCGACCCCGTCAAAAGAGGCCGTTTCCGCGGACTCCACGGCGCCGTCCCAAGCGGTTGCGGCCGCCAGCGCATCGCCGCGGAGCTGTTCGCGTGGCGTTAGCGCCGCCACGCGGACCTTTATGCGTGGGCTGCGCAGTAGCCGCGCGGCCACATAGCCGTCACCGCCGTTGTTGCCCGGACCGCAAAGCACGAGCACCCGACGCCCGCTGCTTTTTTGAAGGATCTGGTTTGCGACACGCACAACCGCGTCTGCGGCCTTTTCCATCAACGACATGCCCGGCACGCCGCCGGCCATGGCAAGGCGATCCGCTTGCGCCATTTGGGCGGTGGTGAGAATTTCGACGGGGTAGGGGCCTTGCATCATTGAGCGATGGTGACAAATGCGTGAGCTGGCCGCAATGGGAAAACAGGCGATTGTTTGTCGCGCCTGTCGAGGCGGAAATTTTTGGCTTGGGGCGTGCTTTCCGTTTGGCGGCGGATTTTGCTAAATCGTCGATCTGGAGCCACGCTTTGATTATGAGAGCGGGCTCGGACCCTCACGGAGAGGCATGATGCTCTCGGTCATTTTGCTCGGCTATGACACCGTATCCTTGCCGTCGCAAAGCGGCGAACCGCTGCGGCACGAACGTGTTGTGCGTAGCCTGGCGTCGCTGGTCTACGGCGCGGTGCAAGGGCTCGTCGCGGATGCTGTGCTCGTCGGGCCGACGGACGCCGGATTTGGAAAAATCGCAGACGAGGCCGGTTGCGAATTGATCGAGAACAGTTCGGCAGCGCAGGGACTTGTCGCTGCATTGGCGAAGGTGCGGCAGGCTAACGTGTTTTTGCTCGTCGCTGGTCACGCAGTAGAACGAGGCTTCGTTGAAGAGGCCCGCGACGCATTGGCGTTTGAGGGTCTCGAGCGCGGCCTTGTCTTGAGGGTCGCCCCAGACAGCCTCTTGACACGCCTGGCGCCAAATCTGGCTCGGCCGGTCGGTCTGCTCGCGCGCAGGGAAGCGTTAAGGAACGTCGAGACAGCGGAACTGGCGATCCTGGCGCGCCGCCTGTGCCGCGCTAATCTGAACGCGCGCGCGCGCAAATGCGGCTGAGCAGCGAAGAGACGATGCGAAAAGCCGGCGCCCTCAGGCGCCGGATTAACTGTCTTGATATCGGCGATGCGGCCTATTGCTGCGAAAAAGTGTTGCAGCTGTCGATCTGGCCCGACTGCAGCCCGCGCTGCAGCCACTGCACGCGTTGCGCCGAGGAGCCGTGCGTGAAGGAGTCCGGCACGGCGACGCCGCGCGAAGCTTTTTGCAGCCTGTCGTCGCCGATGGCCTGCGCGGTCGCAACAGCCTTTTCCACGTCCCCAGCTTCGAGGAATTGCCGTTTGGCGTTGCCATTCGCAGCCCAGACCCCCGCGAGACAATCCGCCATCAGCTCGATGCGAACGGAGAGGGCGTTGGCCTGCGCGCGACTGGAGGCGCGCTCCTGCGCCTCGTGCACTTTGGGAAGAATGCCTAACTGATTTTGGATGTGGTGACCCATCTCGTGCGAGATGACGTAGGCGTAGGCAAAATCGCCGCCTCCGCCAAAGCGCGTCTTCATGTCACGAAAGAATGAGGTGTCGAGATAGATTTTCTTGTCGAGCGGGCAATAGAAAGGCCCCATCGCCGATTGCGCGGCGCCGCAGCTCGAGTTTGTTTGTCCGTCGAACATGACCAACGTCGGCGGCCGGAACTGGATGTTCTTTTGCGCCGGAAGCACTTGCGACCATACTTCCTCATTTTCGCCGAGGATCTTGGCGACAAACTGTCCTAATTGATCGTTCGGCCGACCAGCATTGGTCTGGCGGGGCGCGGTTTGTCGCTGTGCGGTCGACTGTCCTCCGCCGCGCATATTATTCAGCATTTCCGCGCCGCCGATGAGAACGGCGGGGTTAATGCCGGTCATATAGCCGATCAGACCCAGAATCACGACCGTGCCCAGCCCCAGATGGCCAGCTCCGCCCATTCGCGGACCCGACCCCGCGTCGGCGTATTGATTATCGCCGCGGCGATCCTCAATGTTTTCCGAACTTTGAAAATCTTCCCACTTCATCGCCGAACGCTCCAGAGGCGGTTTCGCTCCGCTAAATAGCATCGGGCGCAGCCAAAGAGTAGGGGCGAAGCTCCGCTCCGCGCTCAATAGTTGTTATAAGCCGATTTTAGTAGAGGCCGCCGCCGACCTTCTGGTCGATGTTTTGCGGAGAATCGCTGTGTTGATGCGACCCGCCTCCACCACCGCCGCCGCCGCTGTAGGAGTCCGGCGGGGCGGTTCCGGGCTTGAAGGCTTCCAGGATGGAGCCGCTCCCCGAAGAGCGCAAACCCGAATGCGGGTCGACGGAAATCAGCTTGATGCCCGGTGGCACGCGGAAGGGCACATCCGGCTTGTCCTTCAACGCGACCATCATGAAGTCGCGGAAAATCGGGGCGGCGTAGAGCGCGGCCTGAGCGTGGTCGCCCATTGAACGCGGCCGGTCATAGCCAATGAACACGCCTACGCAGAGGTCAGGCGAATAGCCGATAAACCAGAGGTCCTTCGCTTCGTTGGTAGTGCCCGTCTTGCCCGCGAGATGCTTGCCGACGGCTTTAATCGAGACGCCAGTGCCTCGCTGGATCACGCCCTCCATGATGGAGGTGATCTGATAGGCCGTGAGCGGGTCGATTACCTGTTCCCGCTTGTCGATCAGCTTGGGCTCGTTCTGATTGTCCCATTTGGGCGCGTCGCAGCCGAGGCACTGCCTGTCGTCATGGCGATAGATCGTATGGCCCCAACGATCCTGAACGCGGTCGACCAGCGTCTCCTTGATGCGTTTTCCGCCATTGGCGAGCATCGAATAGGCCGTCGCCATGCGCATCAGGGTGGTTTCGCCCGCGCCCAGCGACATGGCGAGATAGGGCGGCATATCGTCGTAAATGCGGAAGCGCTTGGCGAATTCCGCAATGATCGGCATGCCGACGTCCTTGGCCAGCCTCACGGTCATCATATTTTTTGAATGCTCGACGCCATATCGCAGCGGATGAGCGCCGGAACCGTGGCCGCCCTCGAAGTTTTCCGGGCTCCAGGTCGATCCATCGGCCTGAACGATGGAAATGGGCTCGTCAAGAATCTGCGAGGAAGGCGTATAGCCGCCGTCGAGCGCCGCCGCGTAGACGAAGGGCTTGAATGACGAACCCGGCTGGCGCAACGCCTGCGTCGCCCGGTTGAACTCGGACTGATCGAAGGAAAAGCCGCCGACCATCGAGAAGACACGGCCGGTGTAAGGGTCCATGGCCACCATGGCCCCTGAAATCTCAGGGATCTGTCGCAGGCGGTATTGCCCCGCGCGTCCAGCCATTGGCTCTACATAGATGACGTCACCCGGCGTGAGCGTGCCGCGCACGCCCCGGCCGGCCCAGCGCATTCCCTCCGCCGGCAGGATTCCGGCCTCGCG
The DNA here is from genome assembly GCA_963697595.1 of uncultured Alphaproteobacteria bacterium. Lineage (GTDB taxonomy): Bacteria > Pseudomonadota > Alphaproteobacteria > Rhizobiales > Beijerinckiaceae > Methylocystis. The sequence continues at coordinate 995,111 of CAVOON010000003.1, forward strand.
TTCGCGAGCGACCTCTCCGGATTTTTCATGTGGCGGCTGGAGGCCGATGCGCGCCTGTGCATCGTTCACGTCCAGAACCACGGCGAGGCGCCAAGGTCTGACGTCGCCAAGCGATGGTATCGCGGCGAGAGGCGTTCCCCAGTCGGAGGAAATATCTATGTGGTTCATAGCGCCGCGGAAGCCATGCGCTTCGTCGAAGCGCACCAGACCATCGGCCAGCGCTTTGCGGGTAAGCGCCTGAAGCTTGGGGTCGAGGGTGGTTCGCACCGAAAGGCCGCCCTCGTAGAGCTTTTTCTCACCATAGAGCTCGAGGAGTTCCCGTCGGACTTCTTCTGCGAAATAGCCCGCGACATAAGTGTTCGGCGAGAGAACGCGCGGATTGACGCCGAGCGGTTCCGCCTTAGCCTTGGCGCCGTCGGCGGCGGAAACGAAACCGTCCGCCACGAGACGGTCGATCACGTAATTGCGTCGTTCAATAGCCCGATCGCGGTGCAGGAACGGATGATAGTTGTTCGGTCCCTTGGGCAGGGCCGCGAGATAGGCGGCTTCTGCGATGGTCAACTCGTTTACTGATTTATTGAAATAGTTGAGCGCCGCAGCTCCAACGCCATAGTTGCCGAGGCCAAGGAAAATCTCGTTGAGATAAAGTTCGAGAATCCGGTCTTTCGAATAGGCCGCCTCGATTCTGAACGAAACCAGAGCCTCGCGGATCTTGCGCTCGATGTTCCGCTCGTTGCCGACCAGGAAGTTCTTGGCCACCTGCTGCGTGATGGTGGAGGCGCCTTGAACGTGGCGGCCTCCCTGCAGCAGCACCGTGAGCGCGCGTCCGACGCCCTCCGGGTCGATGCCGTTGTGCGTGTAGAAATTCTTGTCTTCCGCCGAGATAAACGCCTGCTTGACCAGCGGCGGGATCGCCGAGCTGGGCAAGAATAGACGCCGCTCATGCGAATATTCTGCAAGAATAGAACCGTCGCCAGCGTGCATCCTTGTTGTCACGGGAGGCTCGTAATTGCGCAACTGCGCCGTGTCAGGCAGGTCCTTCGAGAAAACATAGACCAGGCCCGCGACGGCGACGGCGCCAATCAGAAAGACTATCGTTCCCGTCGCGAAGAGAAAGCCCAGAAATCTGGCGAGCAATCGCATCAATCATATCCTCGTCGTAGCGAGCGCGACGGCTTCAGGCCATCGTCCTTCGCCTTTCCTGAACCTCTCCATGCCACGTTTAAAGCACGGATGAGGCCTGCTGATTCTTTTGTATCGCCTGTTCAAGCCGCATTAACATGGCGACGAACATCGGCGAAACATAGCTGCCGCGCCAACCTTTTTCATGAAAAGCTGCTCTAGCATCTGCGGCGTCGTTCGATCCAGTGCTTCTTGGAGAAAGCCGCCAAATAGAAGATGAGCGGGCTCCCGCCGCAAGGGGCGAAGCCAATTCAAGCGCGTATTTTATGTTTTTATTGTGGGCGGGACGCCGCTTCGACCGATCGCGACCGCGCCTGCGCATCGCGGTCGCGCGACGCGAAATAGGCCTCTATCGCCTCCGCGGTTGTCTGCGCGGCATGCTCTCGCCATTGGGGAGAGGTGAGATTGGCGAGATCTTTTTCGCTGGAGAGATATCCAAGTTCCAGCAGGACGGAAGGAATGTCGTGCGCCTTCAACACGACGAAGCCCGCCGATCGGTTGGGGTTCTTGTTGAGACTTCCGGCGTCCCGCCATTTAGCGACAAGGGTGGATGCAAAATCCCGGCTTAAAGCGCGGGTTTCGCGGCGGGTGAGATCGAACAGGATATCGCCTATTTCTTCGGCGGAAGCTGTTTGTTCGAGTCCTGCGGCCTGATCGGCGAAATTTTCCTTTTCGGCAATGCGGGCCGATTCGGCGTCTGAGGCGCGGGCAGCGACCGTGTAGACCGTAGCGCCCTGGACATTCGGCTCGCCCAGCGTGTCAGCGTGGATGGACATAAACAGCGCGGCCCCCTGTTGCCGCGCGAAGCGCACACGGTCGTCCAGAGCGATGAAGACATCGTCTCCGCGCGTCAGTTGCACGCGCAAACGACCTTGCGCCTCAATCTTCGTTTTTAGTGTCTTGGCGAATTCCAGGACGATGGCTTTCTCCAATTCGCCATGTTTGCTGGCGGCGCCCACATCAACGCCTCCGTGACCGGGATCGATGACGAGCAGGGGCTGGAGTTCTGACTTGCGTGATTCGCTCAAGACGGGCTTGGATTGAGCATCTTGAGGCAGGGCAGGCGTGTTGGCGACGGCGCGAGCATGCTCCGCTGCGGCTTCGGCGAATTTGGAGGCGTCGACCGGCGCGAGATCGATTTCAAGTCTTTGGCCTTGTGGACGTTCGACGCTTTCAGCCCGCAAAATTTTGGCCGGGCGGGCAAGATCGATTACGACGCGTGAGCGGCCGGGCGCAAACTGCCCGAAGCGGTAAGATTTTACGAGTGATGCGGAGGCGCTGGCGGTTTTACCCGAATCGGCGAGACGACCCGTGGTCGGATCCAGCCGGAAAGCAACTTCCGGGAGGTCGACAATGATTCTATCCGGCCCGGAAACCACAAAAGCCTCCGCATGTACGGCCCCAGACATTTCAAATAGCAGACGAGTGCGGTCTCCAACTTGTTCAAGACGGGCGGCTATCGCCTCAGTCTTGGCCGCAGTCGTCGGCGCCGCAATCGGGCCATCCGCGCTTCGAGCCGGCGCTACAAAGCCCGCTCCGCCCACCAACGCGGCGCTTACAATTGCAGCCACAAGGCAAGGGGTCCAGGCTCGCAAACGCGAATCGTCTTTCATTTCAATAAACCCCATTGGCGGCGCAGCAATCGAGCAGGACCAGCCATAACCGAATTTGAAAGCCCCAGGTTACGGGACGGTTAACCTTATCAAGGCGCCTTAGCCAGAGTTTTCTAACGGTCGTGGGTTCGCCTCCGATTATCCGCGTTTCAAGAGGCGCGCTTGCGGGAATTTAGCGCAGACGTTATGTAGAGAATGGCTCCTATGGAAGGTGGCGCCTAGCAACTTCGTGCGCTGCGGCCTCGTTCAAGGCCGGTGCGCCTGCCCAAGGAAAGCCAAACACTTCGGTCGCGCCGGATGCGTTGACCAAGTTTAGTTGTGTGCCGTTGATGGCGCCCGAAAGGTTTTTTGTGACGAGCTCATGGCCAGTCTTCATGGCTAAGCCCATGGCATGCGATTTTCCAGCGATGCGTTTCGTGAGCCATAAAGCCGCGATCGCTTCGTTTGGCGCGTGCGCCGTGGCCCGTCAGACTGTTTCTATAACCGACGTTTGCGGGGGCGCCAGCCGCTCAAGCGTCAATAGACCAGAGAATCTGTCAGCCGGTCGTCGGGCCGGTCAGCGTACAAGCGGTCACACAGCTTCATCTCTCTCTCCAGACATACGCGTTAGCGCAGAATGGCTAAGCCGAACAGCGGTCGCCGGACCTCACGACGAGTCCGGGCTGATGCCGCCGGCTTTGCCACGCGCGACGCGCAGAAGAGTCTCACATGGCCAACAAGATGCTTATAGACGCCTCCCACCCGGAGGAAACTCGGGTGGTGGTGCTACGCGGTAACAAAGTCCAGGAATTCGATTTCGAAGCTGCAGACAAGAAACCGTTGCGGGGCAATATTTACCTCGCCAAAGTCACCCGCGTGGAGCCCTCTCTCCAGGCCGCTTTCGTTGACTACGGCGGCAATCGGCACGGTTTTCTGGCTTTTGCCGAAATCCATCCCGACTATTACCAGATCCCGGTCGCCGACCGTATTGCTCTCCTTGAGGAGGAAAGCAGGGCGCATCGTCAGGCCGAAGAAGAAGAGCACCGTCCGCAGCAGCAGGGGCGCGGCAGACGTTCGCGGCGTCGGCATGCCGATGGCGCCGAGAAGCGGTCTGTCCGCGACGACGGCGTGATAGTCGGAACTGCTCCTGAGTCGTCGTCCTTCGAGGGAGAGCAGCAATCGGCCGGAGGCGCGGAGGCGCAAGCTGCCGAGATGCAGCCATTCGAGGCGCACGCCGAACAAATTAAGGGATTTGAGACATCTGGCGGCGGCGCAGTCGCCGCTGAGTTCCAGATCCCGGATGCGCAACCCGGGGAGACTGCTTTTTCTGCTCCTGATCGGGAATCGCCTGCGCCTCTCGAAGAGGCGAAGGAAATCCCGAACGACACAGTTCACGCGGAGGCAGGACAGTCCGACGAAGGACTCAAGGAACAGGAAGGCGCCAAGTCGCGGGTGGAAGGCGCCGAGCCGCTGATTTCCATCGACCCCTCGGGTTTCGGGGTTGTCGAGGTTAGCTCCGCCGAAGAGATCGGCTTCGAGCCCGTCGAGCAGGATCACGAGCTCAAGGCCCGCCGCCAGGATGAACGCGACGAGGAACATGAGCGGGCGCGAGAGGAAGCGCGCGAGCGTCCTTCGCACGACGATGATCACGACGACGATCATGAGCATGACGACGAAGCTGATCATGTGGAGCACATCGGCGGCGATGCGATGGAGGAAGTTCCTTTTCGCAATACGCGATCGCGGCGCCAGTACAAGATTCAGGAAGTGATCAAGCGACGCCAGGTGCTCCTGGTGCAGGTCGTCAAGGAAGAACGCGGCAACAAGGGCGCGGCGCTCACCACCTATCTTTCGCTCGCCGGGCGCTTTTCGGTATTGATGCCCAACACAGCCCGCGGCGGCGGCATTTCGCGCAAGATCACGGACGGAGCGGATCGCAAGCGACTGAAGGAGATCGTTCACGACCTCGAGGTTCCGGAGGGCATGGGCGTCATCTTGCGGACGGCCGGCGCGACCCGCACCAAAGCGGAAGTGAAGCGAGATTTCGAGTATTTGCTGCGCATGTGGGAAAATGTGCGCGAGCTCACGCTCCGTTCCAGCGCGCCGACTCTGGTTTATGAGGAAGGCTCGTTGATCAAGCGCGCAATTCGCGATCTTTACGGGCGGGACGTCGACGAGGTTGTCGTCGCCGGCGAAGACTCGTATCGCGAGGCGCGTGACTTCATGCGCATGCTGATGCCGAGCCACGCCAAAAACGTGAAGCTGCATCGCGAGCCCGTTCCGATCTTCGCCGAATTGGGCGTCGAAGCGCAACTCGACGCGATGTTCTCGAACCAGGTGACTTTGAAGTCAGGCGGTTATCTCGTCATCAATCAGACTGAGGCGCTGGTCGCTATCGACGTTAACTCGGGTCGTTCCACGCGCGAACACAACATCGAGGACACCGCGCTGCGCACCAATCTGGAGGCGGCCGACGAGGTCGCTCGCCAGTTGCGCCTGCGTGACCTTGCCGGCCTCATCGTTGTCGATTTTATTGACATGGAGGAAGGCCGCAACAACCGAGCGGTCGAACGTCGTATCAAGGACGCGCTGAAGAATGATCGGGCGCGGATCCAGGTCGGACGGATTTCACATTTTGGTCTGCTCGAGATGTCGCGCCAGCGCATTCGCGCCGGAGTGATTGAAGGCTCCACGGTTCCTTGTCCACATTGCGCCGGTTCCGGCGCCGTGCGATCGACGGCCTCGATCGCGCTGCATGTTTTGCGCGTCCTCGAGGAGGCGTTGGTGCGCAGTTCCGCGCATGACATCACCTTGCGCACCCGCGCCATCGTTGCGCTTTATATTCTCAATCAGAAGCGAACTCATCTGCACGATCTGGAACAGCGTTTCGGTGTGCACATCACCGTCGGCGCGGACGAACTCGCTGACGGGCGCCAATTATCATGCGCTGGAAAGGGGCGAACTGGCCTCCGGCGTTCGCGCGCCGCCCCCGCAACATTTGCGCGTCGATTCCTTGAGCGTCGATCTTTTGGATGAAGAGATTGTCGAGGAAGAACCTCCGGCGCTCGAAGCGAAAGTGGAGTCGGTTATTGAGCCGGTTCGCGAAAGCCGCCGAGGCCATGGCCGAAGCGAAAGGTCGAGCTTCGAGCGACAGGCCGCGCGGGGCGAAAACGTCGAACCGGACGCCAACGCAGAGCCGCGTCCCGAAGGCGAAGAGGACAGTGAAGCCTTTGCGCGGTCGAGGCGACGCCGGCGGCGACGCGGCCGCGGCGGTGGAAACGGCGCTATCGGCGAACTGGCCCAGCCCGGCGCCGAGCAACCGTCCGACGAGGCTCTGGGCTTTATGGCCCATCTCGAAGGAACGCCAACTGCTGAAGAAGGTCGCCGCCCGGAACGGGAAGGACAAGGCCGCGGTCGTGGACGAGGGCCGGGACGCTGGACGCGCTCGACTCCGCTTGCCCCGGAGTACAAAGAGCCGGAGATTTTCCCGGTGGATCAGGGGGCGCAATATAGCGCTGACTTCATCGCCCCAAGCGAAGCGCATCTGCCTCGCTTTGACGAGCCTGCTGTTTTAGCCTCTGAGCTTCATGCAGATGCGGCGGCAGTGAGCGAGACCGGGAAGCAGTATGACAGCGAAAGCGCGCCGCAGACGCCGGTCGCAGTTGGAAACGAGGCGCCGCCGGTGGAAGAGTCGGGGGCTAAGGAGGCTGTGGCGGACGGTCCCCCGGCTCAGCCGGCGCCGGAACCTGCCCCGCGCCCCAAGACCGAGGTCGTGATAACGAGCGCAGACCCAGCGCAGCCCAAAAAAGGCGGTTGGTGGCAGCGCGCTAAGGCGACGCTGGGCGGCGGCGAATAAAGGCTATTGCGAACGGCTCAGCCACGCGCCGAGCCGTTCGATGCCGAGAGCTACGTCGCTCGGGCGTCCGGCGTAAGAAAGTCGCAACGTGACTGCTCCGCGTTCGCGATCGAAATCCACCCCCGGGGTCAGCGCTACTCCGGCCTCCTCGAGCAAATCCGCGCAAAACTTGCTTGAATCTTGCGTCAGATGCGAGACATCGGCGTAAATGTAAAAGGCGGCATCCGGTGGCGCGAAGCGGGGAAGTCCGATTTGCGGCAGGCGTTGCAAAAGCAACGCTCGGCTTCGCGCGTAACCCGCTTTAATTTCTTCTAGCTCTCTGGTCGCATCGAAAGCGGCGATTGCGGCTCGTTGTGATAACGTCGGGGCGCAGATTGCCAGGGATTGCTGGAGACGCTCGAGCGGCCTGGTCAGAGTCTCGGGCGCCACCATCCAGCCGAGCCGCCAGCCGGTCATTGCATAATATTTGGAAAATGAGTTGACGATAATCGCTTTACGCGAAAAGCGCAGCGCCGTCTCCGCGCGCCCCTCATATTCCAGCCGATGATAGATTTCATCGCTTACCAGCAAAATGCCGGCGTCGTCGCAAAAGGCGCAAATCTTGTCGAGTTCCTCCGGCGCGACCATCGCCCCGGTTGGATTCGATGGACTCATTAACAACAAGCCATCAAGGCGTTCACGACGGTGCGCGGCTTCGATCAGGGCGGCCGTGGGCGCAAAGCGAGTTTCTGCATCGACTTCAATCGGCGCGCAGGCGAGTCCAAGCGCTTCCAGAATATTGGTGTAGGCAGGATATCCCGGCTGAATGACGCCAATTCTCGCGCCAGCGTCAAAACCGCATAAAAAGCCGAGAAGGAAGGCTCCGGAAGAGCCTGTGGTGACGATGATGCGCTCAGGCGATACATCGACCCCATAGTGCTGATCATAATGACGCGCGATGCGCGAACGTAGCGCGAATTCGCCCAACGCCTCGCCATAGCCGATGGAACCGTCTCGTAACGCCACTATCGCCGCCTCTCGAACGAGAGACGGTACTGGCGCGCCGGGTTCGCCCAGCTCCATATGGACGATGTGCCGGCCCGCCTGCTCGAGACGTCTGGCTTGACGCAGCACATCCATAGCGATGAACGGGGCGACTGCGGCGCGCCGAGATGATTTTAGCGAAGTCATGGGCCGCCTTATAGCGCATTGCTGCGCGGCCCAATAACTCTTCGTCGGGCAATGATCTCAGGCGCCCGTACCGCCCCTGCGCGCCTGCATGAAGGACTCGAATTCTTCACGGTCACGGGCGCGGCGGAGAGTCTCTATGTGCTCGGCGAAGTCGCGTTCTGCGTCAGCCAGCTTGCGGCGTTCTTCTTCGAGCCGCGAAAGCTCGCCTTTTCGCCATTCATCAAAAGCGGAATTTCCGGTGGAACTCCATCCGGTGAACCCGGCTCCCGCACTCACCGGACGGAAGTTCTGCTGAAAGCGGTCGGCCCGTTCGCGCAAGAAAGAAATCAGGTCGCTTTCCGAGCCATGGCTACGTTGCCACATCTTCGCGAACAAAATGGCCAAGCCTACCGGCCAGAAAACGACAAAGCCCAGCACCATCGCTGCGATCTCCGCTGGCCTCCAGTGAGCACGCCCGCAGTGTCCGCCTTGTCCGCTCCATGATGAACCTTCACCTTGCGGTGACCAAGTGCGGGAATTTTTATAGCAGCCCATAACTGGCTCCAAAGTTGACAGCCAGCCTGATGGTCGCTGGCGGGCATAGATTTAGTATGTGCTCGAGCCGGTGCAAGGGAGGGCGACTGCAATAAAGGGGAGTTTGCTACTCCGGCTGCCCTGGAATTCCTGGTGTTTCGCTCTCAGTTTCGGCGGTAGATTGGCTCGGGAGGGAGAGCAAAGCGTCACGTTCCCTGACTAAAGCTTCGCGCTCGACGGCGAGCAGATCCACATGCTGGCGAAGTGCGGCAGCCTCGGCGGCTAACCGATCGCGCTCCTGCGCGACAGCGTCCCGATTGATGGCGAGAGCTTCTGCAGCGCTGCGGAATTCGTTCGCTTCCGCTACCGCTCTGCCGAGTTCGCTGGCGAGGTGCTCCGCCTGTTGGTGATGGCGGGCCGCCTCCTCGATTTGCCTGTCTCTTTCGCTCTGAGCGGCGTCACGCTCCAACTGCGCGACTTCGCTCTGTTGGCGCCATTGAGTTACGTTATCTTCGAAATCAACGAGCGCTCTGCCGAATATGTTCGACGCTTTCTCGAATTCAGTCCTGACCTCGTCGAGCGTGCGACGCGCATTGCTGGAGGTCGAGTTCGATCGAGAGGGCTATGATTGCCTTATACGCGGACAGAACCCATTCATTTACATCCTTGTGGATAATCAAATCCTCAAAGTCGACCGCGTTGTGCCGCAAGCCCGGCGAAAGAAAGCGGTCTATTTCCGCGACGGACTGGTCGGACTCGCACGGCCAATTCAGCCGTAGCCTCTTTTCTACCCGCGTCATCGCAAGTCGCCAGTCGGCGAGAAACTCGGACCAATCAAGAACCGCCCGGGGGTGCTGGCGGCTTGCAGCTTCCGCATCGAGCACATGTCGTAGCCACATGAGCAGGCCCTTGGATATGGGAAATCCATTCCTCAGCCATAAGGATCTGGCGACTTCAAGAGGGGAGCGCACCGGTATAAGAACGCGGATGTCATAGCCTGCTTGATCGAAAACCTTGGACCAAAAAGGCATCATTCTGCAAAATCGTGGGTCTTTGATCAGCACTAAAGGCGCTGTTCCGAACTCGGCGGCAAGCGTGGCGACAGCCCTTTGCTCGAATTCCGCTGCGACCCCGCTTGCAAACCAGCCTCTGTTGAAAGCCCGCCAGTCGTCCCAGACACTGCCTGCAGAAGCCAGTATCTCGTCATTGAGCTGCATTATAGGCAATGATTCAAAAAAGCCGCGTTCATTGTCCGCGGACGGGGGCAGCGGGGTGTTTGGCGCTTTCGCTCCCAGCTTGACCAGTGTCCCTGCGAGTGACGAGGTCCCGCTACGGTGCATCCCGAGAACCAGAAGCGCGATTTTCTTTGCGGTGACGCGTTCAACCGCTGGATGGACGTTGAACGGCGTTACAGCTTCCTGAAGACCGGAATATATCGGCGCCTCGATCTCCATAAAACTCGCGATACTTGAACTCATGTTATTTCCCGGCCTTGCTCAAGGGCGACAGTAGATTTCAACCGCCAGTTGATCCGCCCGGGCGCGAAGCCGACGGTTTGGAAAACGCCAAGCGCGTTAAGTGCCGACGACCTCGACACAATTGCTTAAGTGTAGCCAAGACCACGGGAATGTAAACAGCGTCATAAGTGGATTCATACAGCGTGCGCGAGGAGGGAGTGGGTCCTCCTGCCGCTGAGGGCAAGGGCGGTTGCGCGACGCCATGTTGCGATGGCTGCGAATGCGCTGTCGGGAAGAAGATTGCATTCGACACGCGCGCCACTTGAACCGGTGGCGCGGGGATAGAAACAGGTCGGTGCACATGTCGGATATCGTGATTTTTGGGGCCAGCATGGCTGCGGCTCTTGGGTTGCAAAATGCTCCAAGAAAATCGTTCCCAAAAAGTTTAAAAACTGGGAAAAGCCAGCCGAAATTGTTTGGGTGACTGACTGTGGCGCGGTGGCGTCGACGGTTGCCCGCCGACGCCATCGTTAACTCTTAGAAGTGGCCAGCGTGCGATCCGCGCGGCGTACCCCAGCCGGTGCACCAATCCCAAGCGGAACCGGTGTTGTATTCGATCCATTGGGGATCGTACCCATTGCCGAAGCCGCCCGCGCCGGCGGGCCCGCAAAGACCGTTGTTGACGTCTGTGATGTAGGTTCCTATCAGCTTGTTCTGGCTCGCAAGATTGTAAAGGTTCGTCAATCCGGCGAAGCTGCCGCCCCAAAACCAGCTCGCCCGATTGACGATGGCCGTCACGAGCGGAGCGGCTACGCTGGTGCCGCCGACGGTGCCCCACCCTCCCCCAGAATATGAGTTATAGATCCATACGCCGCTCAACGGATCGGCGATCGCAGCGAGATCAGGCACGCCACGATGACCGGAGACGATAGCCGAAATGCCACTCTGGTAAGCAGGCTGACCTTCGTATGCGCTCGGGCCACCGCCCGTGCCCCAACCGTAAGCCCAGTCATTCCAGACTGTCTGGCTTTGATAGGCGCCCGTCGTCTGGTTGCGGCTGATCGTTGTTCCGCCGACGCCAAAGACGTTCGGGGACGCCGAGGGATATTCTACGCCTGCAGAGTTGCCAGCGGAGGCGAAATACGCAACGCCCGCTCCGGTAAAGACAGAATCATAAGTCGTTTCCGAGGAGAACTCGGGAGCGCCCCAGCTATTAGAAACCTCGCCGCCGCTCTGCGACTGAACGCACTTCGTAGCGACTGCTTCAGCGTTGAACATGTCGGTAAACGACGACGACGCAGCCTCGACAAGGTAGATCTTCGCCGACGGAGCCATGGCGTGCGCCATCTCGATGTCCAAAGCGGCTTCGATGTCCCAGCCATTGGTTGAGGGTGACGGGGCGGCTCCGCTCACGCACCCGTTTGCCGGATTTCCGGTACCATAAATGACCGTGAAGTTTGCCGCCGCCAAACCGAACTGGGCGCTATAGGCGTTCAGGTCGGTCGTAGCTGTTGGATAGTCAAAAGCGTCGACAATGGCGATAGCCCTGGAGCCTCCGCTCGTGACGGTCGAAACGAGGTTCGGATTGCAGCCGTTACTCTGTGCTACAAGGCCGTAAATGCAGGCTAGAGAGGCCGGAGTCTCGTACAGATAGCCGCTGTAAGGCGGTCCAACGACATTGCTCGGAACATTCGGGAAAGCCTTGGCGGGCTTGACCAATTTGATATTGGTATGAAAGTGGCCCGGCTTCACCTGGCCCGAAGCGGGGTTGATGATCGTGGGAAGGCCCGGGCGGGGCTGCATTACCACGGCGCCTGGCTGGCTGGCCAAGTCCTGAGCGGCCATCACCGCTCCGGGGCTGACGGATAAAAGCAGCGCAGCGAGAAGGGGCTGCGCCAAAGCTTTGGATTTGTTATTTTTCGACATAAGCCATCCTTTGCAGAATTCGAACCGGGCCTTGACTACCACGCATTTGTAAATTTTCGCGCACCCCAAAGCTGCAGTCCTCTAACAATTTGGGGGAATCCAACGTACGTGAAAGCGCGTAGGCAATGAAAGAAAGTTTGCCCGGATTGTCAACTGAGAATCTTCCAGCCATACGGCTTGATAACCGCAAAAGCTCTGGCAAAGCTCCAGTGGCGGCCTCGTTCGTGACGGGGGGGCATTTCATCGTTGCGAGGCCTGCCGGCATGGTGGTTCTGTTGGATTCATCCATCCACCATCAAAGTGCGCGAGCGCAGCCTAAGGCATAGCAACACAAAAGGAATTGGGCGGTGTGGGTCGGCAAGTGCACAACTATTGCTTTTACTGGCCTGGTTTCCGGAACCGCCGCCGCTGAACTCGATAGATGAGCTCTACTCTCGCTTCCCGATGTGCTGAAATCATGCCGGCTCTCCTTGAGAAATAATCGAAGCAAGCATTAATAGAGAATGACCAAATCATTCACCGCGCCGCCGACGCCTGTGCTGCAACCACGACTGGCGGCCGCGGACAGGCTTCTTCCGTATCTGCGCCAGATTGACGCGAATCGTATTTACGCGAACTTTGGACCGCTGGCACTGGAGCTGAGCCGACGGCTTGGATCGCGCTTCTCGTTGCCCGGCGAAAGCGTGATTACAGCAGCGTCCGGAACTGCCGCTTTGATTGGAGCGATTTTGGCGACTGTCGGCCGCGCCGGCAAAGATCGTCCGTTCGCGCTTGTGCCGGGATACAGTTTTGTCGCGACAGCGGTCGCGGCGGAGGCCTGCGGTTATGAAGTTCAATTCGCCGACATCGACCAAAAAAGCCTTTTACTTGAGCCGGCTCAAGCTCTGGCGCATCCCTCGCTCGATCGAATTGGCCTGGTCATTCCGGTCGGCGCGTTCGGACGCGGCGTCGCTCAATCCGGCTGGCGAGAGTTTCGTGACGCAACGGGAGTCGGCGTGGTTATCGACGGCGCCGCTTGCTTTGAGGCTGCGAGCTTCGCTCCTTTGGCTCTACTCGGAGAAATCCCCGTAGCGTTGAGCTTCCACGCCACCAAGAGTTTCGGGACCGGAGAGGGCGGTTGCGTCCTCACGAGCGACCAGGACCTCGCGAAAGACGTCGTCCGGGCTGTTAACTTTGGCTTCTACCGGACGCGAGAGTGTCGCGCTGCGAGCATCAACGGAAAGATGAGTGAATATCACGCCGCGGTCGGCCTTGCGGAACTTGATGGCTGGGACGAAAAGGCTAAGGGGTTGCAAGCCGTGGCGGACAATTACCGCCGGCGCTTCGAGAATTTTGGGCTAGGCGGTCGCTTCATCGGCGCGCCCGATACAGCTTCATGCTACGCCCTTTTCGAATGTGAAACTGAGCGGAAAGCTCAAGCTCTCGCCGCTCGTCTCGAGGCGGAAGGCATAGGGCACAGGTTCTGGTACGGAAGCGGGATGCACAAAGAACCCTATTTGATTCGCCGCTCTTTCGTCAGTCTGCCCAATTCCGAAGACGCGGCGTCCCGTCTCGTCGGTCTCCCGGTGGCGCCCGACCTTGCGGTGCAAAATATCGAGAAAATCGCTAAAGCGGTCGCGGCGGTCGCCTAATCGAAAATGCTGTGTGGCCGTGAAGGTTAACTCTCCCGTCTCAGGCGATCGACCTCCGCCATGAAGCGATTGCGCGCCGACATGTCATATTCGGGATAATCGAAAACCTGAACCAGCGACAGGTGTCGGTGCCGCACAGCAACCGCAATGGCGGTTTCATAGCCCGCTTCCCGGAGCAGGCGATCCAGCACCGTGTCCTGGGCCACTCCTACTTTTCTGATCGCCTCACCGCGCAGCAGCAACAAGCGGCCCGCCGGATTGTGAGGATGAAACACTGGCTCTTCCCCGGCGACCGATACATCCTGTCGTCGTTCCGGACTGTCGGCCTTTATAAGCGCCCTCCAGCGTTCGACATCCTCACCCTCGCGGAGACGCTCCACCGCTTCCGGCTCCACGAAGTCGCGGCGATCAATCGCCGATCCCAGCATCGCCAGTCGTGGATTTGAGTCCATCAGCGCCGCCATCCGCTCTAGCCAGCAGGGATCGGTGTCTTCGACAACCACGTCGCTTTCAATATAGGCGAAATAGGGGCCCCAATTCTCGAGTTCGCGGTAAATGAGTTCGGCGAATGCGCTCATGTCGTTTCTGTCGCTGCGCAGAATCGAATGGAACATCTGGCGCCGCTCGAAGCCGCGGAGAACTTCGTCCACACCGGGGTCGTCGGAAGCCATGTCGACCAGTATGAACCTGCAAGGAAAGCGCGTGCGTCCGTAAAGCGCATCGAGACAGGCCCAGAGATAGAGAGGCCGGTTTCTGGACGAAATAAGGACAGTTATCGGTTCAGCCATAAAAAGAGCGCCAATGAGGGTTGATCAGCTTCGCCTTTACGCGCGCTGAACGCGCCGGCTGCTAGTTTTAGCGCAACCTGCTGAGCCTGGCCAATAATGTCGGAAGGTGGGAAGTGACGCTTCGCGAGCCCCAACCCCGTCCATACGGAAAGATGGACGGCCAAGGAGCTGTGTTTTTAAAGGAAGGGCTTGGTTGCGGGGGCCAGATTTGAACTGACGACCTTCAGGTTATGAGCCTGACGAGCTACCGGGCTGCTCCACCCCGCGCCAAAGCGACCACTGGTATGTAGGCAATGTCGCCGACAAACGCAAGGAAGCGAGGCTACGCGGCGAGATCGGCGACTACTGCGTCAAGCACCGGGAACCCTTCAGAGCTCACCCGCAGGCGGTCTTCGCGGGTATATTCGACGAGACCGTCGCCGATCAGTTCCGAGATGCGGGATTGAGCAAGCTTTTTGCCCGTGAGAAGGAAATAGCGCTGCGGGTCGATTCCTTCGCGCAGACGCAGTCCCATCAGCAAAAACTCGTCCCCCTGCTGCTCCGAGTTGAGCAAATCGTCCTCGACCAACCCGTGGCCTTCAGTTTCGACGCAGGTAAGCCACATTTCCGGATGGCGCTCGGTGGATTGAGCGCGACGACCACGCGGAGTATTCAATCGACCGTGTGCGCCGGGGCCGACCCCCGCATATTCCCCATAACGCCAATAGACGAGGTTATGGCGGCACTCAGCGCCGGGCCGCGCGTGATTCGACACTTCATATGCAGGCAGTCCGGCGCGCGCGGTGGCTTCCTGCGTCACGTCCCATAGCGCTCGTTGCGCGTCCATGTCCGGCACGACGAGTTTGCCTGCGTTGAACATGCGTTCAAACATCGTGTCGGGCTCGATGGTGAGCTGGTAAAGCGACAGATGCTCGGGCGCGTAGGCGAGAGCGAGGTCCAGTTCCTTGCGCCAACCGGCCATAGTCTGATCTGGCCGCGCATAGATAAGGTCGAAGGAGGTGCGAGCGAACACCGAATTGGCGATGCTGAGCGCAGTCAAAGCTTCGGCCACCGAGTGCTGTCGGCCCAGACTTTTGAGGTCGAAATCGTTGAGCGCCTGAATACCGAGCGAAACCCGATTGACGCCAGCGGCCTTGAAGCTGCGAAAGCGTGAAGCCTCGACGCTGGTTGGATTGGCTTCGAGCGTGACTTCGACGTCCTTCGCCATTGTCCAGTGCTTGGCGATCTCGTCCAGAATCGCCTCTACTGTGCTTGGCGCCATCAATGAGGGCGTTCCGCCGCCGAAGAATACCGAGCGCACCTCCCGGCCCGGGGTCAGCGCCGCGCGATGAGCGATTTCCGCGCGGAAAGCGTCGACGAAACGGTCCTCATCGACATCGCCACGACGCACGTGGCTGTTGAAATCGCAATAGGGGCATTTCGACAGGCAAAACGGCCAATGCACATAGACGCCGAAGCCTGGATCAAATGCGTTTCGAATCGTCGCAGCCATGATTCCTTATGGCATGACGCGCGGAAAAGGTCACTCCGCGCGTCGCCAGCCACTCGTCGCGCTCTGTGTTTCCGCGCGCCGCGACGGTCCGCGCGCGAAAAACAAAAGTCAGCGGCTTCGCAGGATATCGCGGATTTCTGTAAGCAAGACTTCGCTCTTTGGAGGCTCAGCGGGAGCAGCGGCGGGCGCGGGCTTTTTCAGCCGCTCGAACTGCTTGATCACGATAAAGATCACGAAGGCGAGAATCAGGAAGTTGACGACGACGGTGAGAAATTGGCCCCAGCCGAGCACGGCGCCGACCTTTTTCGCTTCGTCATAGGTCATTTCCGAGTGAATGGACTTCGACAGTGGCAGGTAATAATTTGAGAAATCTATTCCGCCGGTAATTGCGCCGATCACGGGCATGATGACGTCGTTGACGAGCGAATCGACGATCTTGCCGAACGCTCCGCCGATGATCACCGCCACCGCGAGATCGACGACATTGCCTTTCATGATGAATTTTTTGAAGTCTTCCAACATAATTTCATCTCCGTACTGCGTGTTGTTCAAAGCGGTCCGGCTCCTCGCCGAGCAGTTTCAAACTGCTGTTCGTGTCCGCGTTTTACCGCCGACCGCCTCGCATACGCTGGAGAACCGTATAGTTCGTGCGCTTGCCGTCAATCGTTTTTACATAGATTTCAGTGCCTTCGCTTAAGTCTGCGATTTCGCAGCGTTATTTTTGCTGCGGCGCAAGACAGGCGCGGGCCAGCGCCTGAAACGCGCGCGCCCGGTGCGAAAGCGCGATTGAGCCGTCGCCTGGCAGCGCGTGTTTTTCCGCCGACATCATCTCGCCGAATGTCTTGTCGAGGCCGTCCGGCAAGAAAATCGGATCGTAGCCGAAGCCTTTGGTTCCGCGCGGCGGAAACAACAGCACCCCGTCCACGCGCCCCTCGAACTCCTCCGCGTGGCAGTCGGGCCAGACGATCGCGAGGGCGCAGATGAAATGCGCGGTATACGGCGGCGTTGCGCCGCTCTCCTTCAGTTCCCGTTCAACGCGAGCGATGGCTGCGCCGAAGTCTCGGTTCTCTCCGCCCCAGCGGGCGGAATAGACTCCCGGAGCGCCGTTCAATGCGTCCACGCACAGTCCGGAGTCATCAGCGAAGGCAGGCAGGCCCGCAGCAGTGGCGGCCACCCTGGCCTTGAGGAGGGCGTTTCCGCGAAACGTCGTTTCCGTCTCCTCGGGCTCGGGGAGGCCAAGCTCGCCAGCGCTTACCGCGTCGACGCCATGGGGGCCGAGCAGCTGTTGTAATTCCCAGAGCTTCCCAGGGTTGTGGGAGGCGATGACAAGACGCCCTTCGATCTTGCGCGCGCTCACGCCAACGCCGCCTTTTGCAGGGAGACCAGATCGGCGACGCCGCTTTGCGCCAACTCGAGCAGCGATTTTAGCTCTTGTGGCGAAAATACCGCGACTTCCGCGGTCGCCTGGATTTCGACGAGACCGCCGGAGCCCGTTATCACGAAGTTTGCGTCGGTCTGCGCCGTGGAGTCTTCGGCGTAGTCCAGATCGATAACCGGCTTGCCGTTAAAAATGCCGCAGGAAACGGCGGCGACGTGATCGCGCAGCGGACTATCCTTGATGATCGAGCGCGCGCGCATCCATTCGAAACAGTCCCGCAACGCCAGCCAGGAGCCGGTGATCGCGGCGGTCCGCGTGCCGCCATCCGCCTGGATCACGTCGCAATCGATCATGATCTGGCGTTCTCCAAGCTGTGGCAGATTGGTTACCGCGCGCAGCGAGCGGCCGATCAGCCTCTGGATTTCCTGAGTGCGGCCGGACGGCTTTCCTGAGGTGGATTCGCGCCTTGTGCGCGTATGGGTGGCGCGGGGCAGCATCGAGTATTCTGCGGTGACCCAGCCACGTCCCTGACCGCGCAGCCACGGCGGCGGCTTGTCTTCCAGTGTCGCAGTGCAAAGCACGTGGGTGCAGCCGAATTTCACGAGACAGGAGCCTTCCGCATAGCGGGCGACGCCGCGCTCGAAGCTGACGGGACGCATTTCGTCTAGAGCGCGTTTGCTGGGACGCATAAAGGCTAAGGCTCCAATAGTGAGGGTGCGGCTTTCTAACGCGCTTTGTCAACGGATGGAAGCCGTTCAAATACGTCGCTTTCGCCTTGCGCTTCGAGCGTTCTGGTGGGACGATCCCTCCAACGGAGCCGACCAAATGGCGTCCAAAGGACGCTCGTCGCAAACTCTGGCTCCGGCACAAGGAGCAGGCCATGGGCGGAAGTGAAAATGACCACGGCAGAAGAATCGCGGGGCCGCGGCTGATTGCGCTGATCGGCCCCTTTCAGAGCGGAAAAACAAAATTATTCGAAGCATTGCTTGCTCGCGCCGGAGCTGTCCGCGAAGGCGTGACGGTCGGCGACCTGAGCCCCGAGGCGCGCGCGCATCAAATGAGCGTCGAAGCCAATATTGGCCACGCCGATTATCTTGGGGATCAGTATACTTTCATCGATCTTCCGGGCTCTTTGGAGTTTTCGCACGAGGCGCGCAACGTTTTGCCGCTCGTCGACGTCGCAATCGTCCTTTGCGAGGCCGATCCTCGCAAGGTGTTCTCGCTCCAGCTCGTGCTTCGTGAACTCGAAGAACTGCGCGTGCCGCATCTTTTGTTTCTCAACAAGGTCGACGGCGCGAGCTTCGGCGTGCGCGAGACGCTCGCGATGCTGCAACCCGCCTCACGTGCGCCTCTGTTGCTGCGACAAATTCCCATCTGGAAAAACGGCGTCGCGATCGGCTTCATCGATCTCGCGCTCGAACGCGCCTACGTCTACCGCGAGCACGCGCCTTCGGAAGTCGTCGCTATTCCGTCGGGCGACGCGGCGCAGGAAAAGGAAGAGCGCTACTCGATGCTGGAGCGCCTCGCTGATTACGACGACCATCTGATGGAGGAGTTGATCTCCGAGATCGAGCCGCCTCGCGACGAAGTGTTCGACGATCTGGCCAAAGAGCTTCAAGCCGGGCAGGTGGTTCCGCTATTCATCGGATCGGCGGCGCGCGGCGCCGGGGTGACGCGTTTGCTCAAGGCGCTTCGCCACGAATCGCCGGGGATTGCACAGACCCGCGCGCGCCTTGGCGTCCCAGAAAAGGGCCCGCCGCTGGCGCGAATCATGCGCACCATTCACACGCCCCACGGCGGCAAACTCTCGCTCGCCCGCGTATTGCGCGGCACATTTGTCGATGGCCAGTCGGTGCTTTCGCCCGGCGGCGAAGAGAAAATTTCGGGCCTTTCGCGCCTGCTGGGCGGGGTTCCGTCAAAACGCAGCGAAGCCGTCGAAGGGGATACGCTGGCTTTCGGCCATCTTGAGAGCGCGTCGACCGGCGACGCTTTGTCAGGCGATCCGCGCGGCGGGGTCAAAGACGCAAAGAAGTCGTCGGTAGGCCCTCCGGCGCCGGTGCATGCTCTGGCTCTCAAGGTAAAAGACCGCAAGGACGAGATGAAACTGGCGAGCGCCATTGCCAAGATCGTCGATGAAGACCCATCGCTAGTGTATGTGCATGATCAGGAGCTGTCCGAAATAAAACTACTGGGGCAGGGCGAAATGCACCTGCGAGTGACGTTGGAGCGTCTGGCGTCCCGCTTCGGCGTCGCCGTTGAGGTGCAAAAGCCCACCGTCGCTTACAAGGAGACGATCCGCAAAACCGTTTCAGTGCGCGGTCGGCACAAGAAGCAGTCTGGCGGGCACGGTCAGTTCGGAGACGTGGCGCTGGAAGTCGGGCCGCGCCCGCGCGGGGAGGGCTTCGCCTTTTCCGAGCGGGTGCATGGAGGCGCCGTGCCCAGGCAATATTTCTCCTCGGTTGAAGCGGGTTGTCAGGACGCGCTGTCGCACGGTCCGCTGGGTTTCCCAGTCGTCGATGTCGAGGCCGTGCTGACCGACGGCTCCTATCACACAGTCGACTCCTCTGACATGGCCTTCCGGACGGCGGCCCGCGTTGGCATGAGCGAAGCGCTGTCGCTGGCGGATTCGGTCTTGCTGGAGCCGATGCTGGCGGTGACGATTTTTACGCCCAGCGAAGGAATGTCTCGCGCGACCGGCATTGTATCGGGCCGGCGCGGCCAGATTTTGGGCTTCAGCGCGCGCGAGGGGTGGGAAGGATGGGATCGGCTGGAAGCAGTGATTCCAGAAGCCGAGATGGACAATCTGATCGTGGAGTTGCGCTCGGCGACCGCTGGGGCGGGATTTTACGAAGCGCGTTTCGACCACTTGGCCGAAGTGACCGGCCGCCTGGCGCGCGATGTTGTCGCCGCGCATGGCGGCAAGGGCAATGGCGCGGGGTAGTTCGCCGGGTCTTTTAAGGCCGCAAGCCGAATGAGAGCGGAGCAATAGCTGCGCGCTCATTTCGTTCGTCCCAGTAAAAAAATCTTTACCGCTTGGGGGGATTGTCGGGGCGACCGCCGCCGAGATGCCGGCGGGAGTATGCGAGTCCGCGTTTCGAGCATCAGCAATATGAATAACGTGGTCCCGTCGACCCTATTACAGAGCGAATATGGTCAGCCCGCCGCCGTAAAACGCGCGCCTGTCTTGCCGCCGCATCGTCTGATCTCCCAACCCTCGCTAATTTCGACCGTTCTGCTGTTGGACGTCCTCGTTATCGCGGGGGCGGGAGTCGCGACTCACTACGCGTCGTCTACCGATGAGAGCTCCCTTCGATGGCTGATGCTGATTTCGCTCGGAGTCGCTGCGGCAAGTCTCGCGATCCTCGGTGCGCGTTGGGCCTGCACCATTCGCGCCCTTTCTTCAGCGCCGCGACAGGCCGGCGAACTCGCTCTCGCGTTGATGATGTCTCTGGCCGGGCTGATTGTTTGCAGCGCACTGCTGGACGCCTACTCGCCGGCTGAAAGAAACTGGCTGCTTTACTGGTTTCTTTCCGCGTGGAGTCTTTGCGTGCTGGCGCGCTTTGCCGTCGCGGGCACGCTGGCCCGGTGGGCGAGCGAGGGACGTTTGGCGCGCAGGGCCGTGATCGTCGGCGGTGGAGACGCCGCGAATGAACTGATCAAGCACCTGGACAGCACGGCCAGCGCAGCGATCCAGATCCTCGGCCTGTTCGACGATCGCGACGGCGTGCGCTCACCCGAGAACGTCGGGCCCTACCACAAATTGGGACGTTTCGACGATCTGGTGGATTTCTGCCGTGAACAGCGCGTCGATCTTTTGATCATAGCGCTGCCGGGCGCAGCGGAAGATCGCATTCTGCATATTTTGAAAGAGCTATGGGTGCTGCCCCTTGATGTGCGCATCGCCGCCACGGGAAGCAAGTTGAAGTTGCGTTCGCGCGTATACAATTACATCGGCGACGTGTCGTTTCTTCCGATATTTGACAAACCCATGTCCGATTGGAGCGTGGCGTTGAAATCGATCGAGGATCGCCTCCTTGCAGGACTTGGCCTCATAGTTCTGTCGCCGCTGTTGGCTTTGATCGCCCTGGCGATAAAGCTCGATACACGGGGACCCGTGCTTTTCAGACAAGTCCGTTATGGGTTCAACAACGAGCAGATCGAGATTTATAAGTTCAGGTCGATGTATGTCGATCAACTCGACGCCGGCGGCGCCAAAATGGTCACACGGAACGACCCGCGCGTGACGCGTGTCGGGCGCATTATCCGCAAATTGTCGCTCGACGAATTGCCACAGCTTTTCAATGTTGCCTTTAAAGGCGATCTTTCTCTGGTGGGTCCACGCCCGCATGCGCTGCAGTCCAAGGCCGGAAACCGCCTTTACGATGATGTGGTCGAAGGATATTTTGCGCGTCATCGCGTCCGGCCAGGCATTACCGGCTGGGCGCAAGTCAATGGCTGGCGTGGCGAAACCGATACGGCGGAAAAACTTGAACAGCGTGTAGCGCATGACCTTTATTATATCGAAAACTGGTCGATGCTGTTCGATCTGCGAATTTTACTTATGACGCCGCTAGCGCTGCTCACCGGCAAGAACGCTTACTAGATACAGCGAGCCATCGGTATGGGGCTCAAAGCTTGCGCAAATGGCATATTTTTTCGTGTCCTGCGCGCCCGTCGGCGCGCCAATAAAATTTGGCGTGTTTTGGCGTTTCGTTGTAAAGATAGCCCTTCGCTCGATGGTTTTTGTCGAAGTGCTGATGTGAAAAATCGTGTCCGCCGACGAAGACGTTTCTTCCGAAATTTACTTCAGCTCCCGCGCCGCTCGCCGTGACAACGGACAGAGCGAAGATAAGCGGAAATTGAAAGCGGCGTTGTGCGAAGCGCTGTATTACCCCTTGTTCTCCTCTTGAGCCGTTCCTCCATTTCCCGCCAACCGCGCCGCCGTCTTCGCCTGGCCTATAAGAGGCAGAAACGCGGCCAGTTCCGGCCCTGTCTGGGCGCCAGTCAAAACAAGGCGCAAAGGGTGAAACAAGGCGCGGCCTTTGCGGCCGGTCAGAGTCTTCACTGCGCTGGTCCATTGGCCCCATGTCGCAGCGTCCCAAGGTTCTTTAGGCAGCAGGTCCAGAGCGGCGCTCAGCAATTCCTCGTCTTCGCGGACGGGCGAAACCTCGCCCTCGACAACACGCCACCATTCCCGCGCATCGTCGAAACGCGAGATATTGGTTCGGACTGCGAGCCAGAAGGGCTCGGCTTTGAAACCCACGATGTCATGCGCGGCCAGACGCTCACGAACGTCCTCGTAAGAAAGTATCGCCAGCGTGCGATGGGTCAACGTCGCAAGATCGGCGGGATCGAAACGCGCCGGATTTCGCGATACATGAGCAAGGTCAAAATGGTTGGCCAGCTCGTCCAGCGATCGGACGGCGCGCACCGATTCGGACGAGCCGGTGAGCGTCGCCAGAGACGCGACGGCCAGCGGTTCGTACCCCTCTTCTCGCAGTGAGGCGATCGACAGCGAGCCGGTGCGCTTTGATAATCCTTCTCCTGTCCCGGAGATCAGCAGGTTATGATGCGCAAAAACCGGGGCAGGGCGCTCCGGCGCCAGGGCTTCAAATAGTTGGAGCTGCACCGCCGTATTGGTGACGTGATCCTCGCCGCGAATGATGTGGCTGATTTCCAGTTCGACATCGTCGACGACCGAAGGAAGCGTGTAAAGAAAACTGCCGTCTTCGCGGATCAGCACCGGGTCTGACAGCGAAGCGCAATCTATACGCGACTCGCCGCGGATCAGGTCGGTCCATTCCACCGTTTTTGTTTCGAGCAGAAAACGCCAATGTGGTCTCCGGCCTTCGGCTTCCCAGCGTGCGCGGTCCTCCGGCGTGGCGCGCAAAGCCGCGCGATCATAGACCGGCGGTAAACCGCGCGCCTGCTGCATTTTGCGCCGCTTTTCCAGCTCCTCCTGCGATTCGTAACAGGGATAAAGCTGTCCCGTCGCCCGCAGTCGTTCCGCCGCCGCCTCATAAAATTCGGCGCGATCCGACTGCCGCAAGGTGAGATGGGGCGAAACGCCGAGCCAGGCCAGATCGACTTCGATGCCTTGCGCGAAAGCCGCCGTGGAGCGGGCAAAATCGGTGTCATCGAAACGAAGCACGAATCTTCCATTGTGCGTCACGGCAAAGAGATAGTTGAACAGCGCCACGCGAGCGTTGCCGATATGAATTCGGCCGGTGGGCGAGGGCGCGAATCTTACGATTGGAGTTGTCATGAGCAAGCTTCAACAGAGGTTTTCGGGGCGTTCCCGGCGGGAGCGAAATCTCGCATTATCACCCTTTTGCCAAGACGGGGCGCAAATGTCAGGTGGAATATTGGGCCTCCCGCGTCCAGGGCTGCGGATCGGCGATCAAGCCAAGCGTGACGTTTGGCCCGAGGCGCTCAGCAGGTCGAGCCGGCGGCGCACAGAGGCGCCGAGAAGGGATCAGGCGAACCAAAGCTGTGCGATTCCTCCCGGATTGCTCCGCCTTCGGCTCGTCATGGCCGACGCGCAGCTTGCGTCCCCGCCCTTTAAAGCTCTGAGCCGACAGCAAGCCTGACGAGACGCCAAAAATGACAATCGTCGCTTATATATGCGCCTTCTGGTGTTTGACGCTATTGGTCCTCAACTTTTCCGCGATGTTCGTGACCGCGCACAAATGTCGAGCGCGTCCCCGTAACCTGGCGGCGCCGGAACACGCGCCGCCCGTTTCGATCGTCCGTCCGTTACGAGGTCTGGAAACTTTCAGCGAAGAGACGTTGCGAGCTTCGTTCGAACTCGACTACCCGAATTACGAATTGCTTTTCTGCGTGCAATGCTTTCATGACCCGATAATCCCGATGGTCGAGCGGTTGATGGCGCAATATCCGCTGGTTCCGAGCCGGCTGTTGATTGGCGACGATTATGTCAGCGTCAATCCCAAGCTCAATAATTGCGTAAAGGGATGGGACGCCGCTAAACATGACTACATCGTTTTGGCGGAACTCGAATGCGTTGCCTCCGCGCGACTACCTCCAAACCATGCTGACTGCGTTCCGCCGCCACGACGCCGGTCTGGTCATATCCATGCCGATCGGCTCCAGGCCGGACGGGTTTTGGGCGAGCGTAGAATGCGCGATTCTCAATACGTTCCAGGCGCGTTGGCAATATGGGGCCGAGGCGATCGGAATCGGTTTTGCGCAAGGCAAGAACATGATGTGGCGGCGCGAGGTTCTGGAGCGCGCCGGTGGGATCCGCTCGCTCGCCGCAGAAATTGCCGAAGATGCGGCATCGACAAAAATCATTCGGGCGCAAGGCCTCAAAGTTCGGCTTGTGGACATGCCGTTCGAACAGCCATTGGGTTTGCGCACGGGGCGTGAAGTCTATTCGCGGCATGTGCGGTGGGCGCGGCTGCGGCGCGTGACCTTTCCGGGATATTTTGCGCCCGAGTTTCAAAACGGCAGCTTCGCGCCGGTTTTTCTCGGCGCCTATGCGGCGCTACTGTTTGAGGGCGACGTGGCGCTGACCGTGGCGGCGATCCTGGGGTCGTTATATGGCGGTGAAATGCTGCTGGCGCGCATCTGCGGCTGGGCGCTCAGCTGGCGCACGCCCTTCGCGTTGCTCATGCGCGACGCAATTTTGCCTGTCATGTTTGTCGACGCCTGCCTCTTCGACGATTTCGTCTGGCACGGCAACGAGATGACTGTCCGCGAGGAAGAGACGACGACAGCAGGCTGACTCGGCAGAGGACCGCGCAAATCGTTTACATGAACTGCGCGCCTCGCCCCGAGGGTGCTTCCGCTTACTCTGCCGCTGCGCGCTGCTTCTCGCCGCGCGCGAGGCGCTCGGCCTTAAGCAGCTCCGCAACCAGGAACGCCACCTCGATCGCCTGTTCCGCATTGAGTCGCGGATCGCAATAGGTATGATAGCGGTCGCGCAAGTTTTCTTCCGAGATCGCCCGGGCGCCGCCGGTGCATTCGGTCACATCCTTGCCGGTCATTTCCAGATGAATGCCGCCAGCGTAGGATCCCTCCGCCTGATGAACGGCGAAGAAGTTACGAATTTCCATCATGATGCGGTCGAAGGGGCGCGTCTTGTAACCGCTCGCGCTGATCGTGTTTCCATGCATCGGGTCGCAAGACCAGATCACGCTCTTGCCCTCGCGCGAAACTGCGCGGATCAGAGCCGGCAGTTTGTCCTCGACCTTATCCGCGCCGAAACGACAAATCAGCGTCAAGCGGCCCGGCGCGTTGTCGGGATTCAGCAGGTCGATCAGCTGCAGCAGACCGTCGGGCGTCAGGCTCGGGCCGCATTTGAGGCCAAGCGGGTTCTTGACGCCCCGCAGATATTCGATGTGTGCGCCGTCCGGTTGGCGCGTGCGGTCGCCCGCCCAGATCATGTGCCCGGAAGTCGCATAGTAATCCCCGGTCGTGGAATCGACGCGGGTCAGCGCCTCCTCATAGCCGAGCAGCAGCGCCTCATGCGAAGTATAGAAGTCCGTTTGACGCAGCTCCGGGTGATGCTCCGGGTCGAGCCCGATAGCCCGCATGAACCCAAGCGTCTCGGTAATATGATCGGCCAGTTTCTGGTAGCGCTCGGATTGCGGGCTGTTCTTTACGAAGCCCAGCATCCAGCGATGCGCGTTTTCAAGATTGGCGAAACCGCCGGCCGCAAAAGCGCGGATAAGGTTCAGCGTCGCTGCAGACTGGCGGTAGGCCAGCAATTGCCGCTCGGGATTGGGAATGCGCGCGGCTTCGGTGAACTCGATGTCGTTGATGATGTCGCCCCGATAGCTCGGAAGCTCGACATCGCCATGTTTTTCGCTTGGCGATGAGCGCGGCTTGGCGAATTGTCCAGCGATGCGTCCGACCTTGACCACCGGCGAGGCCGCTGCAAAGGTCAAGACCACAGCCATCTGCAGGAATACGCGGAAAAAATCGCGGATATTGTCGGCGCTGTGCTCAGAGAAAGCCTCGGCGCAATCGCCGCCCTGGAGCAAAAAAGCCTTGCCCGCGGCCACGTCGGCAAGCGCGCGGGTCAGATTGCGCGCCTCTCCGGCAAAAACCAGCGGGGGAAATCCGGCCAGCTGGCGTTCGACATCGGCTAGAACGCACTGGTCGCGGTAGACCGGCGTCTGCTCGATCGGCTTGCTTCTCCAGCTGCTGGGGCTCCAACGGTCCACTGTTCCTAACTCCACTTATCAAGTCGCGCGAAGGCGTTCCGGCCGGCCTCTATGCGGGCGCTTATATAGGATCGGTAGCGCTCTGGCGATATTTTTGCGCGAAGAACTAACCTTAAGCTTGACTTCATCAGTATGAAGTCCGCTGAACTGGCCCTGCCGATCCGAAGCGTCTATAAAGCTGCGCTTCACCCAGCCGAGGATCGAATGCCCCTAATCTTGTCGCAAATGCTGGAGGCCTATCGCTGGATAGGCGCGCTGGTGGTTATCTCCGTTCACGCCACCAACACCTTTGTAAGCCTTGCCGACATCATGACCGCGCCCCATGCCGCTCCGGTCTATGTCTGGTGGTTCTTCATGAGTTTCGAATTCGGCCACCAGATGGTGCTCGGCTTTTTTGTGATGTCGGGCTATCTGGTAGGCGGGGCCATGCTCGCCAGCATCCGCAAGGGCAAGGATTTTCTGCGCGAATATCTGATTCATCGCTTTGCGCGAATCTATATGGTCGTCGTTCCTGCGCTCGTCCTCACCTTCGTCGCCGACAGCATTGGCCGCAGCCTGCCAACTCCCACGTTTTACGATCTCCCGCTGTTCCAGGGCCACTTCGGCGCCAACGTCTTCGTCGCGAATGTGTTAAATCTACAGGAGATTTTCAGTGTCTTTTACGGCACGAACAGCCCGCTTTGGTCGCTTGCCTGCGAGTTCTGGTACTACATTACCTTCCCGCTGTTGATGCTGCCGCTTGCGCGCAATTACTCCAAGCCGCTCCGTTATGGCTCCTTCGCGCTCGGCGTTGCGATCTTTGTCACTTTCGCGTCGGCTTCGCCGTGGTTCCGCTTCGGTTTTTTGCTTTGGGTCATCGGGGCCTTGGCCACCTTGCCGAAGCGCCCTTTCATCGCTTCGCGCTGGCTTTCGCTCGCGCTTTATCTGGGATCGCTGATCCCGGTTCGCCTGTTGGTGCGCGGGCCGTTGCTCGCCGCGCACCCATGGTTGCAGGACGTCGCCGATCTGTTGTGCTCGGCCCTCCTCGCCAACCTGATGTTGACCGTCCGCCATTCGCCGGATTGGGGCTGGGATCTGGTGCGACCGCAATTCCATCGCACGCTCGCGGACTTCTCCTTTTCTCTCTACAGCATTCATATGCCGATGCTGATCCTGTATCGCGCGATCGCGGATTCCTGGTTGGGCCCCGAATGGGCGAAGCAACTTGCGACCCCGACCCACTGGATGGCTTTGGCGGCGGTGATCAGCTCGATAGTGCTCCTGGCCTTCGGGTTTTCCCGACTGACGGAGGCGCGCACTGGCGCTGCGCGACGCTATTTGGGCCAGGTTCTTCCCCGTTTCGCGCTGGCGACAGCCGCCTGAAGGCGGCATTTTTTATCGTCGTTAGCGGTCGAGCGCCGCCAGCGCCGCAGCGCCCGTCATGCGGCTCGACTTGGGCCAGATCCAGAAATTGCCTACGGGCGGCGACATCGCGTCGTCCAGCAGGAGGCGATACTCCTCGCGGGAGACTTCTGCGGCGCCCAGCGAGGCGAGATGCCGCGTCATGAATTGCGTATCCAAAAGTCGGAAGCCGCCCGCCCTCAAACGCGCCACGAGATGGGTCAGGGCCACTTTCGAAGCATCGGTTTCGCGATGAAACATGCTCTCGCCGAAAAAAGCCGCGCCCAGGGCGACGCCGTACAGTCCTCCAACCAGACGTCCCTCCCGCCAGCACTCGATTGTGTGCACGACTCCAAGTTCAAACAGGGCGCGATAGAGTTGGCGAATCTCGCTGTTGATCCATGTGCTTTCGCGATCGCGCCCGGGGGCGGCGCATGCCTCTATGACGGCGTCGAAGTCGTAATCCACCCGCAGTTCGAAGCGATCGGAGCGCACGGTTTTGGCGAGTGAACGTGAGACGACGAAATCAATCAGCGGAAATACGGCGCGTTCTTCGGGCTCCACCCAGAACAGTTGATCGTCATCTGCGCTTTCGGCCATCGGAAACAGGCCGATGGAATAGGCGCGCAGCAGTATTTGCGGCGTGATCTCGAATTTTGCATCGGCGCGGGACATGGTGAGGAGTTTATCGCATTGACGCGGTTTGGCGAGAGGGCAGGCGAGAGTAAAAGCGCCGATCAAAGATGTTTCTCAAAAACGACTTGATTCAATCCTCTAAGGGAAGGAGCGCTCAAATCATGGCAGTTTGATTCACCGGGCCGTAACTATCCTCGACGATAGTCACGGATCGTCGAACCCTGAGATCGCCAAAAAGGCGCTTCCGAACGAATGGACGCCCTCGCGAGGAGGTCGTTCCAATAGAGGTTTCCTGAGATGACTGTAAGATCGGCAACGATAATTTTTTCCGTCGGCGCGCTTTGCCTGTCGCTTGGAGCCTGCGCCAGCACGGGCCCGGCCGTTCCGCAGGTGCCCGTTATGCCAGGCAAGGGCAAATCCTACTCGTCATTCCAGCGAGACGACGAATATTGCCAAGGCTCGGCACAGGCCGCAATTGGGGGACAATCCCCCGGCCAGGCGGCCAATGACGCCGCCGTCGGAAGCGCGGTGGTAGGCACAGCGCTAGGCGCCGCTACGGGCGCGGTAATCGGCGCGGCGACCCATCATGCGGGCACAGGCGCGGCGATCGGCGCGGGCTCGGGTCTTTTGGTGGGCAGCGCCGTCGGCGCCGGCAACGCCAACGCCGCTGGCGGGTCAATTCAGGGGCGCTACGACACGGTTTACGCGCAATGCATGTCGGCGAAAGGGAACAATGTCGGTGGTCCAGGGCCCGGACCGGCCCCCGGCCCCGTCGCCGTGGTTGAGCCGGCGCCTGTCGTCTACGCCTATCCGCGCCCCTACGGCTATGGCTGGGGACCACGACCCTGGTATTGAGGCGCGCAGGTTAGAGCGCTTTCTGATAGTCTTTGCGGGAACAAAGCTTCCCCCCGCAAAGGCCGTTCCGCTGAAAATCGGCGAAGGACGAGACGATTTGCGTCAGAAACTTGGCTCGATGCCGCCGGTCGCCAGAAAATGTTCCAGCCAGTGGATGTCGTAGATGCCGTTTTGAACATCCGCGTTGCGCACCAGAGTGCGGAACAGCGGCAGAGTGGTGTCGACGCCATCGACAATGAACTCGTCCAGTGAGCGGCGCAAACGCATCAGAGCTTCAGTGCGGTTGCGACCATGCACAATCAACTTGCCGATCAGCGAGTCGTAATTGGAGGGAATCGTATAGCCTTGGTAGACGGCGGAATCGACGCGCACGCCGACGCCCCCCGGCGGATGGTAATAGGCGATACGGCCTGGGGAGGGGCGGAAGGTGGAGTGATGTTCCGCGTTGACGCGGCACTCGATCGCATGTCCGAACAAGGTGATGTCTTTTTGCTTCAGCGATAGCGGCGAGCCGGCGGCCACACGGATTTGCTCTGCTACAAGGTCGACGCCGGTGATGGATTCCGTAACCGGGTGCTCAACCTGAATGCGGGTGTTCATCTCGATGAAATAGAATGCACCGTTTTCGTAGAGAAACTCAATCGTGCCGGCGCCGGAATATTGCATTTCCCGCATCGCCTTGGCGCAAACTTCGCCGATTTCGCCGCGCTGCGCGTCATTGAGCGCGGGGGACGGGCTCTCTTCCCAGACTTTTTGGTGGCGGCGCTGCAGCGAGCAATCGCGCTCTCCGAGGTGGATCGCCTCGCCTTTGCCGTCGCCAAAGATCTGGATTTCAATGTGCCGCGGCTTTTGCAGATATTTTTCCAGATAGACTGTGTCGTCTCCGAAGGCGGCCTTCGCTTCAGTGCGGGCGGACACGACGGCGTGGAGCAACTCCTGCTTGTCGTGGGCGACCTTCATGCCGCGTCCGCCGCCGCCTGAAGCCGCCTTCACCAGAACCGGGTAGCCAATTTTTTCCGCCGCAGCCAGCGCTTCACGCTCGGACGTGAGGGCGCCTTCGGAGCCCGGCACACAGGGAATCCCGAGGCGCTTGGCGGTCGCTTTAGCCTCAATCTTGTCGCCCATAAGGCGGATATGCTCGGCTTTGGGGCCGATGAAGGTGATGGCGTGCTCCTCAAGAATTTCAGCAAAGCGCGCGTTCTCGGAAAGAAAGCCGTACCCGGGATGCACAGCGTCTGCGCCGGTTATTTCGCAGGCGGAAAGCAGCGCCGGAATGTTGAGATAAGAATCCCGCGCCGCCGCTGGGCCTATGCAAACCAACTCATCCGCCAATTTCACATGCATCGCGTGAGCGTCGGCGGTCGAATGCACCGCGACGGTTGCGATTCCAAGCTCCTTCGCAGCACGCAAAATCCGTAGCGCGATTTCACCGCGATTTGCGATCAGAATTTTTTCGATCATGTTACGGCGTCGCCTATTCGATCACGAGCAATGGCTCGCCATATTCGACCGGCTGGCCGTCTTCGACGAGTATGGCGGTCACCACGCCCGCCTTCGGCGCGACGATATCATTAAAGGTCTTCATAGCCTCGATAAGCAAGAGCTTGTCGCCGGCAGACACCCGCGCGCCGATTTCGACAAAGGCCTTGGAATCGGGATTGGGGCGGAGATATGCCGTCCCCACCATCGGCGACTTCACCGCGTCGGCATGATCAACGCGAGCCGAAGGCTCAGGAAGCGCGGGGGTCGGCGCAGCTTTTGCCGCCGGAGCGGCGGCGACGGGCACGTGAGCCGGCGGCGCTGGATAATTGAAAACGGCGGGCGCCGCCGCTGGCATGCGCGCCGCGCGGATTCGCAGGTCGCCTTTCTCGATCTCGATCTCGGTGAGATCGCTCTCGGTCAGGAGCCCGGCAACAAGCCGCAACAACTCCTGCTCCTTGGACGCGGGCGGCGGAGCGGCGGTGGAAGCGGTCTTGGTCCGCGCCACGGCTATGCGCGGCCCAGTTTTTGCAGATTTTGTGGCGGAACGGGTATTTTGAGTTTTGCGCGCCATGGATGCTCAGGTCTTTCTTATTGCGTTGTCTAATAGAGCCTCGAGGGCTAGCAGGTAAGACATTGGGCCAAAGCCGGCGATCACGCCACGCGCTACAGGCGTGATGTAGGACTGGTGGCGAAAGCTCTCCCGCGCGTGAACATTCGAGAGATGCACCTCGATAACGGTCGCCTGTGAACCTTTGATTGCATCGTAAAGGGCGATCGACGTATGCGTCAGCGCGCCAGCGTTCAAAATCACTGGAACGCCGGCGGCGCCTGCCTCCTGTATCCAGGTGACGAGATCGCCTTCAAAATTCGACTGCTTGAACAAGAGCTCCACGCCCGCGGCCGAGCAGCGCTCGGCAAGCGACGTGCGGACGTCGTCGAGGGTCGCACGTCCGTAAATATCTGGCTCGCGCGCGCCGAGCAGATTCAGGTTTGGGCCGTTAAGAACATGGACGGCTAACATCGCAGCACCGGGAAACTGGCGCTGTGCGCCGATACAATTCTCATAGACCGATCAGCGGCGCAAAGGAAGTCCCAGTAAGGTTTTGGCATCGCTGCAATGCTTCTTCGCAACACTGCTGCGAACCAATGGCCTCGGGTTCGACGCAGCTGAGGCTTGTTCATGAATTGTGAACTGAGACAGGCGCTCTGCAAAGGAGAAGTTCAGCACGTCGCCTTGCCGCATTTTCGGATATTGTCGACTTTGCTTTTCAATTCCGCATAGGAAACGCCGCCGACGATCGCTTCCTTGCCGATTACCCATGACGGCGTTCCATTGAAATGCAGGCTGTCCGCCAGTTTGTCGACTTCCTCGAGGCTTTCGTGAATGGCTGGGCTCTTTAGATCCTTATCCAGCTGATCCATGTCAACGCCGAGCTCTTTGGCCGCGGCGATCGCCTGCGACTTACCGATATGTCCGCGGGTCGCCAGCAGCTTGCGATGGAAATCCCAGAATTTCTGTCCCTTGATCTGTAATCTTACCGCTGTGGCGACTTCCGCAGCTTCAAGCGAATCCGGTCCAAGAATAGCGAAATCCTTGAGCACCACACGAACCTTCGGATCCGATTCAATCAGCTTCGCGACATTCGCCAGGGACTGTTTGCAGTAGCCGCAGTTGTAATCAAAAAACTCTACCAGCGTGACGTCGCCATTTGGATTGCCGACCACCGCCTGATTTGGCGAATTGAACAATTTTTCAGAGTCCTTCGTCAGCGCTTTCTCGCGCGCCGCAGCCTCGACGATTTTTTCTTTCTTGCTCAATTCATCGATCGCTTCCTTCACGACTTCCGGATTCGAGAGAAGATAATCGTGCACGATTTTCCCGACTTCGGCCTTTTGTTCGCCGGTAAATTCAACGGCTACCGACGGACTCGCCGGCAAGGAAGCGCAAGTCGCGAAGAAGGCGATCGCGCAGACGGAAAGGGACAGCTTCGTAGAACGCATGATTTATCCTTTATCGGTTCCGGCGCCGCCGTTCATGGCGTCGCGCGCACACCGTCATTGACCAGCGTCGAACCCAGGCCGACGCCGGTTTTGATTTCGCCGAGCGTGCGCAACTTCAGCGTCAGCATGACTGTCTGGTTTCGCGCTGGCAGACCAGTCGAGGCCTGTGGCGCGTAAATAGACGTATAGTTGATGGACAGCTCCGTGCATTCATCATGATAGCCTGCGCCGAAGCCCATCGCCGCGATGGAGAATACCGGCGCCGTGCCAGTCACATTCACGCCGGTCAAGGTGGTCGTATTCACGCCGGTCAGCAAGCTGGTGGAAAACTGATCCGTCGTTAGCGAATTATATAGATAGCGGCTCATGTCGAAGGTGACGTTGCCGGAGAGGAAGTAGTTTTTCGTCACATCATAGCGGCCGTTGATCGCCATGCCCTGACGCCGAACGTCGAAGCCGATCTCGGGTTGCGCCGTGTAGTTGGCGTAGTGAAGCTCCAGGGTCAGCGGCTGCATCTTATAGGAGGCAAACAGATCGATTCTTCTCGCCGCCAGACTGTCGCTGTCGAAACGGCCTTTGGCCACGAAAGTAAGGTAGTTCGTCGGAGCGATGGCCACACGCCCGATGATGTCCGAGGTGCGCGTGTCCAGGCCGGACTGAAGACCGACGTTGGCTGCGTCCGCGACTGCATAGGGATTGGCTCCGGCGACCTGACGCGACTGCCCGATAAGGGCGTTGACGTAGGCGCCATTGCTGAAGGTCATGGTCGCCTGGCCGCCGTAGTTTGCTCGAGTTCCCGTCTCGAAGCGGTCGTAACCCGAATATTTGTTCCATTCGAAAAGATTGGTGTCGTCAAACACGAGGCTCTGCGCGTCCATATTCACCAGCGAGGGAATCGACGACTGATTGGGTCGCACAATCAACTGCGCGATTGGTTCGATCACCATGTCGCCGAGGCCGCTGCGCGCGAGCAGGGGATAGCGCCATTCGGCGCCGACGCCCGGAGTCGCCTGACCGCGAAAGGCGTTGTCGGCGCCATTCACAAACAGGCCTTGAGCTCCATTGGGAATGGGCAGGTAGCTGCTGTTGTAGATCGGGTCCAGTCCCTGGGTGTCGTAGTTCAGGTAGGAGCCGGAAAACCGCGCAAAGGCGAAGGGCGTCCAGACGCCGCCGAGCGGGTCGATCGCCTTGCGCTTCCATGAAGTCTCGAGGGTCGCGGCCTCGTAGTCGCCGCCAATGCCACGCAGCAGACACCCGCTCTTGGAGCGGTCAGTCGCCGGCGCGTAAATCTGGCAGACATTGTATAGTCCGTAGATGCTGTCCAGCGTGCGAGGCTGAATGGACTCATAATTCGCGGTCTGAGCGGAACTGCTGGTGAAATTGGCGTCTACGTCGAGTTGCCCGCCGACGCCAAAGGTCTTTGCGGGATCGATGTCGAAAGCGCGGTTATAGTCGAGAATAGGATGGGCTATCGACTGCTGCGACTGCACGTCGCTGGGCGATAGAACCTGAAAATAATAGCCGCGCAAGTCAAAATAGCTGCGGTCTCCTTGGCCGGTCAAATAAGCCGTCGACGACGCCTCGCGGAAAAAGTAATTTTGATACAGTGTGTTGTGCTGCTTGTAGTCCTGCAGAAAGTAGCGGTCCGACAGCGCGGTAAGGTCCCATCCCACGCGCCACTCGTCGTTCAGAAAAAACTCGCCGGTGCTTTGCGCCGAGCCGCGCCATTTTCGATCGCCGGCGCCGAGCGGCGCTGGAGAAAAAGCCCCGGGGTCGCCAACATGCGTACCTTCCGCTCGAACCCAGTATGAGCCGTTTTCGAAGCGCTGGCGGAATTCGCCCGAAAGAAACGGGCCTTGCTGTGTAAAGTAAGTCGGCGTGATGGTCAGGTCATAATCAGGCGCCAGCGCCCAATAGATAGGCAGTCCGAATCCGAATCCTAGCTGACTGCGATAGCTGAACACCGGAGTCAGCACCCCCGATTGGCGCTTTTTCGAAGGGTCCGGCGAGGACCAGAACGGTACGTAGGCGATCGGAATATCGAGAAATTCGAGGTTGGCGTCCTCGTAGTAGATCATCTTTTCGGTGTTGTCGTGGATGATCTTTTTCGCCCGTAACTGCCACGTGCGCGGGCGTGAAGGGTCATCCTTGCAGGCCTCGCAAGCTGTGTAGGAACCTAGGTCGAAAACAGTGGTTTCGCCTGCCGAACGTTCTGCGTGAGGGGCGCTGAAATGTGTGTTGTCGGGAGAATCGACCTGAAGGCTCTCTATGAACCCGTCTTTAAAATCGTCTGTAAAATCAAATTGTTCTGCGTGAACGACGGTGCCGTCTGTCTCGGTCAGGCGGGCGTGACCTTCCGCGAACACGCGTTCTGTCTTTCGGTCGTAGACGACGCGGTCCGCCTCCAGAAGCCGCCCTTTGTAGTAGATCTGCACGTCTCCCCCGGCCGAGACGGTGTTTTTGTCCTTGTCGTATACGAGTTCCCGAGCTTCCACGACCATCCGCGCGGCTGGTTGGCCCGGTTTTTGCTCTGCGGCCAGAGTGGCCGTGGAAAAGGAAAAACAGAAAAACGCGGCGACCATGAGCGCCGAAAATACGTAGCCAACCGCCCTCACGGGCTGAAGCTTCAGTCCCGAGGCCGCCGTTGCACGCAACGCAATACTTTGGAGGTTGTGATGGACTTTCATCAGCCATCCTCCGAATGCAAGAGCGACAAAGTACCCAACATGCTCCCGACGAGCGTAGGCGACCACGCGGCGAGAACGGGACTTATCGTTCCAGCGCCCCCGAGGTCGGAGAAAACTTCCGTTATAATATAAAGCACGAAGCCGGCTGCGACGCCACCTGTAAGGGTTCTGGCCACGCCGCCGAATCGAAAAAATCTTAATGAAAAGGATGCGGCCACGAGAACCATGGCTACAAGCAGTAAGGGGCGCGCCAGAAGCTTCTGAAATTGCAGGCGATAACCCAGAGCGTCCAATCCAGCCTCGAGGGTCGTCTGAGCCATTCTTGGCAAGTCCCAAAATGGGACAGCCTGCGGCGAAGCGGAGGTTGCGGCGAGTTCTTCCGGGGTCACGTCCGTGGCGAGAAGATAGGCCCCAACCTGAGCGGGCGGCTCTCCCGGAGCGGTCACGCGGGCTTGCTCCAGCAGCCAGGCCCCAGGCTGCAGGGTCGCGCGGACAGCTTCAACCCTCTCGATGAAACCACCTTCGGGCGCATAGATGTTGACGCTCACGTCGGACAATTCGGCTCCGCCATGCGAAGACCTCATGGCGTGAATCACCGCCAGCCCGTCCACGCCGTGATATCGACGCCAAACCCCGTGGTCTATTCTCACGCTGCCCTGCACGCCAAACAGATCCAGCTCCATTTGATCTGAGCGCTGTTTCAGCAACGACGATATGGGATTGTAAACGGTTACGGAAAGCAGGCCTATCAGAAAGGCGGTCAGCAGCGGCGGCGCCAGGAACTGCCATACGGACATGCCCGCGGCGCGCGCAACGACCAGCTCAAGTTTGCGGGTCAGATCGACGAAAGTCGCCATGGCTCCAAACAGCACGGCGAAGGGCAGAATTGTTTCGGTCTGATAGGGGACGCGCATAAGGGCCATCAGCGCTACCGTGCCGGCCCCGGCGTCGGGGTTGTCGCTGGCTCTGCGAAGCAGCTCAACAAAGACGATGACGAACATCAAGCAGAAAATAGTGACGAAAATCGCGAGAATCGTTCGAAGAAATCGCCATGCCAAATAGCGCGATAGCGTGGCGCCGATCATCGGCGGACTCCCCTGACGCTCCATGAGGGGAACACAATAAGCGCCTGTTTTGCCATGTGCCTTCAGTTGGATAAGGTGTCTGCAATCCCGCAACGAATGGCTAGACGCTCTCGGCAGCGCGCGCAACCCCGCATGCAACCGCTCTGGATCGCATTCCGGGCTTTGCGCCTGCATCACGGCTTTTACTGGGCGCTTGCGGCGAGGTAAAAACCATCTTGTTGAATTGACCCCGGACGGCGCGAAGATAATAGTGCGCGCGTTCCTTTGCACTGCGGCGCCGCTTGAACCGGCCCCAGCGCCTTCCGCGAGGCCAATATGTCACTTGATGTCAAGTTCGAGTTGCTGCCCTTCGATGACGCGAAAAGCCGGTTGGCGACTGCGGAGGATGGAGCCAGACCGCGCACGCTGGTCGTCTATTCCGGCTCCGAACTGGCCTTTGGCGAGCAGACCAAGGCGTTGCTGCACGACGCCAGCGCTCAGATCGCGCGCGCCGCGGCGTTCGCCAAATTCACTGGGAAATCCGGCACGGCTTTGGAAATTCTTGCTCCCGCCGGACTTCCCGGAGCTTCGCGTCTTCTGGTGCTCGGGGTGGGCGTCGCTCCTGCCAGCGAGGGCGCCGACAACGATAAGCCAAAGAATTTTGAGGACTTTATCGCGCTTGGCGGCCAAACGGCCGGCAAATTGGGCGCCGGCTCCAATGCGATAGTAATCTTTGACGCGCCGCAGGGTTTTTCGAACGCGGGGGAAGCGGCAGGCCAGTTCGCCCTCGGAGCGTGGCTGCGCGCCTATAAATTCGAGCAGTACAAGACCAAAAAGAAGAAAGACGACGCGGAGCGGGAAGGAGCCAGCGAGATAGCTTTGGCGGTGTGCGATGTCGCCGCCGCCAAGCTGGCGCAGGCGGAGGCCGCCGGCGTCGCCGAAGGGGTCCTGCTCGCGCGTACGCTTGTGAATGAGCCCGCCAATGTTCTCACCCCTGTCGAGTTCGCTCGGCGAGCGGGAAAGCTGGCTTCGCTCGGCGTTGAAGTCGAAATTCTTGATGAGAAAGCGCTGGCGGAGCTCGGCATGCGGGCACTTCTGGGGGTCGGCCAGGGCTCGACCCAGGAGAGCCAGGTGGTCGTGTTGCGCTGGAACGGTGGCGAGCCCGGCGCGGCGCCCCTGGCGTTCATCGGCAAGGGCGTGGTCTTCGACTCCGGGGGCATATCGATCAAGCCCGCCGCCTCGATGGAGGACATGAAGGGCGACATGGCTGGCGCCGCCGCAGTGACGGGACTGTTGCACGCGCTCGCCTCGCGCAAGGCGAAGGCGAATGTGGTCGGCGTTCTTGGTCTGGTCGAAAACATGCCGAGCGGCGAGGCGCAGCGGCCCGGCGACATCGTCAAGTCGATGTCGGGACAGACCATCGAGATCATCAACACCGATGCGGAAGGGCGCCTCGTGCTCGCTGATGCGCTCTGGTACGTAAAAGAACAATATAAACCTGTGTTCATGATCGATCTGGCGACACTCACAGGCGCGATTCTGGTGGCGTTGGGGCAGGAATACGCTGGTCTCTTCTCCAACAACGACGAACTGGCGCAGCGTCTCACCAAGGCCGGTGAATCCTCTGGCGAGAAGCTTTGGCGCATGCCGATGGGGCCGGCTTACGACAAGATGATTGACTCGCGCTTCGCCGACATGAAAAACACCGGCGGTCGACATGCGGGTTCAATCACGGCGGCGCAGTTTCTAGAGCGTTTTGTGGACAAGACTCCCTGGGCGCATCTCGACATCGCCGGAACGGGCATGAGTTCGCCGGGCGGCGACATCAACCAGAGTTGGGGATCGGGCTGGGGAGTCAGGCTGCTTGATCGTCTGGTGCGGGATTTCTATGAGGGCAAAGCCTGACCCGTCGCGCCGACGACAAATCTAAAGCGTCGGCGCAACCACGCGCACCCGGCGTTTGACGCCGTCCGGGCCAACCACCTCGCGCGTAACGCTCTGCGCCTCGCCGCCGGTGGCCGGGGAACTTGTCGCGGGAGGCGGCGCAGGCGCGCCGGCCCCTGCGTTTGTGGTCTGGACCTCGCGCCGCGTCGATTGGCTGCGTGCGCCCCGCGCCGCGCCGGCGGTCACTGGACGAGAAAGCTGCTCGGCCTGCTCTGCGGTCACTACACTATCCTTGCTGTTCGAAGCAGCGAGGATGCGTTCGGCCTCCACCAAGGCCTCAGCCCAACTCTTGTCCGGTGGTTTGCAGCCGCAGGAGGCGTCGCGAATCTTTTGGAATTTGAGAGCGTTGGGGTGCTCGTTATAGCTATCGCCATTGATTGACACGGCCGTGTCGATGTCCTTCCAGGGCGACTTGGTGTAAAGCGTCGCCTCCGCTCCAGGGCAAAGCGCTTTGCATAGCGTGTTGAGGTCGTCGAGATTATTCTGGCGCGCCGAGTAGCTCACGGGGAAGAAGCCGCCGTCGCACTGGCGTACGCAGATGGCTTCGCTTCCGCCGGCGGGATGGCCGTCATCGAAGACCTCTTCATCCGGCTGGCCCTCGAGACTGTGCATCGAATCCGAATTGGAGTCCTCCAGCGGAACCTCGCGCAAATGAGGGTTTGCCTGCTGGGGTGGAGCGACGCCGAACAATTCCTCGAAAAAATTACGCGGCGCGGCGCGGGTAGGGGAGGCGATCGGGCGGTCGCGGCATTCCGAATCGTAACGTGCGAGCAGGGACTGCTTTATGCCTGTGTCGCCATCGCCCTGTTGCTGCAAGGCGCCAAGATTGGCGCGCATCTGCGCAACGCGCGCGTTGATCTGACCGCACTGGGCCGGTGGTGAATTGCCAAAAAACAAAAACTGCTGACGATCGCATCCGAGCCTGTGCGCGTAATCGATGGCGCGGTTGAGTTCGCTCGTCTGCTTGCCGGCGGCGGCGCGATAGCGCTGGGACGCGCCCGAGTCCGCGCGAGCGATTTGAGCCTTAAGATCATTGCAGTAAGCGCTTTCCGCCCGCGCGAAACCTGCGTGACAGGAGAGCGTGGCGGCGGCGCACAGCGCAAAGGCCGACCGTTTGAGTCTCGCGGAAAGGCCGTTCGTCAGGATTTTCAAGCTAAAATGAATTTCTCGTATCCCTTCTTCGTTCTGCATGGGACGAAGATGACCGCCTTGCCGCGAATCAGCGGGGCGCATTCGCGCATAATTTCTCCGGCTTCTTGTCGCTAACAAGGCGCCCGCGTTGAATTTTGCGGTTCATTTCGGTTTGGCCCTTCCAATGATGCTGAACATCCCCAATATTGGCGCTACCGCAAGCTTGCGGTCGCCGTTTCATCCGCCGCGCGAACTTCGATCGAAACGCGCGGCTTGAGATGAGAGACAGGTTTTATTTTCAAGGTCGCCGCTTGCTCGGCGCGAGGGCGTGGAGGTTTGAACATGAGGTTGCAAATGCAGAATATTCGGATCGCGGTCGCGATGCTTGCGCTTTTTGGAACTGCGCCCGTGCTTGCCGCGGACGGCGGGCCGGACCTCATTTTCAAGCAATCGACCGATTTCAAACTGCTCACGCCCAACGACAAGCTGGCGACCTATGGCGTGGACGACCCGGTAGTCGACGGCGTCGCCTGCTACTTCACCGCCCATGAAAAGGGCGGGGTTTCGGGCGCGCTGGGCCTTGCCGAGAATACCTCGGACGTGTCGCTCGCCTGTCGCCAATACGGCCCGATAAAATTCAAGGAGAAGTTCTCTCAGGGCGATCAGGTGTTCAGCGAGAAGCGCTCGCTATTCTTCAAGCGCATGCAGATTGTGCGCGGCTGCGATGTGAAGCGTAACGTTCTGGTTTACATGGTCTATTCCGACAAGCTTGTCGAAGGAAGCCCGGAAAACTCGACGTCAGCGTTGTCGCTGGAGACTTGGGGCGGCGTAGATCCCGCCCATTGCGCCGATTATATAAAAAAATAAGCCGCTGTCGCAGCCGCTTATTCGGAGCAGCTGACCATCGCCGCGCCGGGCTCTGTCTTGGTCGCCCGTGCGTTGGCTATGGCGCCCGTGACGTCGTTGGCGCCGCCAAATGCTAGCGCCGGCCCGTGGCCGTGGGCCTCGCACCAGCTGTCTGCGACAACTTTGCCGCATTCGCGCTTTTGCGAGATGCAGTCGACAAGCCCGTAACCTTCGTGGTCGTTGAGAACATAAACGGTACGCTGAGCGGCGGCCGGCGCAGCCTGGCTGTGGCCGTTGTAGACAGCCGCGACGAGAAGACCGGCCAGCAGTGGCGCGAGGATGCTCGGCCAGATCGAGTGTTCAAACTTCGTATGCTGCGACATCATGGCTAAGCCTCTTCAAATCGGACCCCGAGGCGCCTCGGTAGGGCTTTTTTGTTTAGTCTCGCGCGGTAAAATTATTGTTAACTTTTTGGAATCCCGCCGACCGCTGGCAGTTTTACTTGACGGACCGCGCCACGCGGCGCATGGTCGCGGCCATGACGCTCACGCTCCGCAACCCCCCTTGTGGTCGGATCATTATCAGCTAGCCAACAGCTGGCCGGAGCCGTCACGTCTCATCCCGACATGAAGCGACGCCCCGGCCGGGGAAGGTTTGAGAACATCCATGTCGCCGCCGCTCAAGCTCTATAATACGCTTACGCGCACCAAAGACGTTTTTACGCCGCTCGATCCCGAAAACGTGCGCATGTATGTGTGCGGCCCGACGGTCTATGACTATGCGCATATCGGCAATGCGCGCCCGATCATCGTCTTCGACGTGCTGTATCGGCTGCTACGGCATCTTTATGGCGCCGAACACGTGCGCTATGTGCGCAACATCACCGACGTCGACGACAAGATCAACGCGCGCGCCGCGGAGCGCGGAATCTCCATTCGCGAACTGACCGAAGAGACCAACAAGGTCTTTCAGGCCGACGTGAAGGCGCTGGGCTGTCTGGAGCCCGACGTGCAGCCGCGCGCGACGGAACATATCGTAGAGATGATCCGCATCATAGAGCGGCTGATTGCGTCCGGTCACGCCTATGCGGCCGACGGCCATGTGCTGTTCGATACGCCATCAATGAAAGACTACGGCCGCCTGTCGCGCCGCTCGCTCGACGAAATGCTTGCGGGGGCGCGCGTGGACGTCGCGCCATACAAGCGCGGCGACATGGACTTCGTACTCTGGAAGCCGTCGAAGGAAAATGAGCCGGGCTGGGAAAGCCCTTGGGGCAGGGGGCGCCCGGCTGGCATATCGAATGCTCGGCGATGAGCTGGAAGCACCTCGGCAAAGTCTTCGACATCCACGGCGGCGGCATCGACCTCGTCTTCCCGCACCACGAAAACGAAATCGCGCAAACGCGCTGCGCCTTCGGCACAGACGTGATGGCGAATGTCTGGATGCACAACGGATTCCTGCAGGTCGAGGGCGAGAAAATGTCCAAGAGCCTGGGGAATTTCGTGACGATCCATGAGTTGCTCCACACGAAGAAGTTTGGGGGCCAATCTTGGAAGGGTGAAGTGTTGCGGTTAGCCATGCTCACAACTCATTACAGGCAGCCTCTCGACTTCACTGTTCAGGCGCTTACAGAAGCACAGCGGACAATGGATCGCTGGTACCTTGAGGCGGATACGAACGAACCACTACTTCCCAGCATGTCCGAAGCAGAGAGCGCAGATCCAGAAGTAATCGACGCGCTGGCGGAAGACTTGAACACGCCGCGCGCGATTACGCGTCTTCGAGCGCTGTTCAGAAGCCCCGAATTGCCCGCGCAAGCGGAAGCGAAGCGACGCTTTAAACGCTCGGCGCAATTGCTCGGACTGATGTGCTCGACTAAGAATGAGTGGTTCCGAGAACGCACTCTCAAGGTGTTCGCCAAACAAGACGAAAGCGAAATTGCGGGCCGGATCGAAGCCCGCAACGCCGCCCGCGCGGCAAAAAACTGGGCCGAGTCCGACCGCATCCGCGATGAACTTCTCGCTATGGGCGTCGCGCTCAAGGACAATAAGGACGGCACGACGACATGGGAGGTCAAGCGGTGAGTCTCGCGCTCGCGGCCCCCCACCCGTCCCCGCTTCGCGGGGCCACCCTCCCCGTAAAGGGGAGGGATGGGAGCCCCATGAGTCGACCTTTTTTTTCGGCGTTGATGCAGACCGGAATATTTGAAATTATCTCGAATGTTCATGCAGCCCCATCCCTCCCCTTTACGGGGAGGGTGGCCCCGCGAAGCGGGGACGGGTGGGGTTCTCGACCACAAGAGCCCGCCATGGCCAACGCCAGAGCCCGCGCCTTGCGAAAGGCGATGACGCGGCAGGAGGTGAAGCTGTGGGCGCAGTTGCGCAGACTGCGGCCGCAGGGATTTCACTTTCGCCGTCAGGCGCCGCTGGAGGGCTATATTCCCGATTTCGTCTGCTTCAAATATCGCGTGATCGTGGAGGCGGACGGAGCGCAGCACGGCGAGGACGAAAGGCTGGCGCATGACGCGCGCCGCGACTTGCATTTCGCCGCGCTGGGCTTTCGCACACTGCGTTTCTGGAACCACGAGATCGAGGCCGATCTCGACGCGGTCATCGAGACGATCATCGCGCGGGCGCGTGAGCATTTAGCTGGGTTGGAGTCGTCGCGATGACTTTTGCGCTTGCGGCCCCCACCCGTCGCGCTGCGCGCGCCACCCTCCCCGCAAGGGGGAGGGATGCGAGCCCGATGAGTTCAACTCGGGGCTGCGTCGTTGGTGCAATACGAAGCATTTGAGTTGATCCACGACAATCATGCAGTCCCCATCCCTCCCCTTTACGGGGAGGGTGGCGCGCGTAGCGCGACGGGTGGGGTTCTGAGTTCAAGGAGAATGATCATGGCTGACGACTGGAAAAAATCGCTGCCTTTTCCTGCGCACTGGCTGAGCTATCTTTTCTTCAAGCTGCTTGTGCTCGCGCTCGCCATTCTTGCTGCGTTGCATTTCTGGGACGTGATCTGAGCATGGCGGCCGCTCAAACAGCTCCAGGACTGCGGCCGTTTTTGCCGGCGGACGCGCCGCGTCTTGCAGCCTTGTTCCGCGACAGCGTGGTGACTCTTGCCGACGACTTTTACGACGAGGACCAACTCGCGGCGTGGATCGCGAGCGTCGGCGACGAAGCGGCTTTGGAGAAGCGTCTTGGGGAAAGCCTGACGCTTGTTGCGCTGGTTGACGGCGAGATCGCCGGCTTTGCTTCGCTCAAAGACAACACGCAGATCGACATGCTTTATGTGCATCCGCAGTTCGCCCGGCGCGGCGTCGGCTCCGCGCTGGTGAATGCGCTGGAAAGGCTTGGCGCCGCGCGCAGCGCGCAAAAGTTTGGCGTCGACGCATCCGACGCCGCGCGCGAGTTTTTCGCGGCGCATGGCTATATCCCTCAAAGCCGCAACACAGCGGTGCTTGGCGGCGAATGGCTCGGCAACACGACAATGACCAAGGAACTCGCGCCGCAAGGCGCCGCGCAGGGGCGCCCGCAATGACCAAGCAACGGCTGACGCTGTTCGACACCACGCTGCGCGACGGCGCCCAGACCACCGGCGTTGATTTTTCGCTCGAGGACAAGCGGCAGATCGCCGCCATGCTCGACGATCTCGGCCTGGATTATATCGAAGGAGGCTATCCCGGCGCCAATCCGCAGGACACGGAATTTTTCTCGACGCGGCCCAATATTCGCGCACGCTTCGCGGCCTTCGGCATGACGCGGCGGCAAGGGCGTTCAGTCGAAAACGATCCGGGCGTCGCTGCGCTGCTGGATTGCAAAAGCGACACAGTGGTTTTTGTCGCAAAGGCATGGGACTACCAGGTGCGCGTCGCGCTGCGATCCACCGAAGAGGACAATCTGGACGCCATTACACAATCCGTCGGCGCGGCGGTCGCGCGTGGCAAGGAAGGCGCCGTCGATTGCGAACATTTCTTCGACGGCTTTAAAGCCAACGAGTTTTACGCGCTTGCTTGCGCCAGGGCGGCGCATGACGCCGGCGCGCGCTGGATCGTGCTGTGCGACACCAATGGTGGAACATTGCCGCACGAGGTCGAGCGCATTGTCGCCCGCGTCGCGCAGATCATCCCCGACGAAAAGCTCGGCATCCATGCGCATGACGACACGGGGCAGGCGGTCGCCAATTCTCTGGCGGCTGTGCGCGCTGGCGCGCGCCAAATTCAGGGCGCGCTCAACGGGCTTGGCGAGCGCTGCGGCAACGCCAATCTGACGACGATAATTCCAACTTTGCTACTGAAGCCGGAGTTTTCCGAACGCTTCGAAATTGGCGTGACGCCGGAAAAGCTCACCCATCTGACCCGCGTGAGCCATGCGCTCGAT
The DNA here is from genome assembly GCA_963697595.1 of uncultured Alphaproteobacteria bacterium. Classification (GTDB taxonomy): domain Bacteria; phylum Pseudomonadota; class Alphaproteobacteria; order Rhizobiales; family Beijerinckiaceae; genus Methylocystis. The sequence goes on from CAVOON010000003.1 coordinate 1,039,686, forward strand.
GAGCTGCTGAACCGCGCACCCAATCGTCATGCGCCCTATGTCGGCGCCAGCGCCTTCGCCACCAAGGCGGGCATTCACGCCTCCGCCGTGATGACGGACCCGCGCACCTATGAACATGTCGCGCCGGAAAGCGTCGGCAACCGTCGCCGCGTGCTGGTGTCGGATCAGGCCGGCAAGTCCAACATCATTGCGGAACTGACGAGGCTTGGGGTCAATCTCGAAAAGGACGATCAACGTCTCGCGCGACTGCTTGACGAGGTGAAGGACAAGGAAGCGCAAGGCTACGCCTATGAAGGCGCTGATGCTTCGTTCTTTCTACTCGCGAAGCGCGTGATGGGCGAAACGCCGCACTACTTCGATGTCGAGCGTTACAGCGTCGCGGTGGATCGGCGTTTTGCGCGCAATGGCGGTTTCGAGGACGCGGGCGCCGAAGCCATCGTCAAGCTGCGCGTGAATGGGGAAACGCGCATTTCCGCGGCCGAAGGCAATGGTCCGGTTAACGCGCTTGACCTTGCATTGCGCAAGGATCTTGGCAGCTACCAGCGCTATATAGAGGACGTCAGGCTCGTGGATTATCGCGTGCGCGTGTTTCAGGGCGGCACCGACGCCGTGACGCGCGTCCTCGTGGAATGCGCGGACGGCAAAGGCGAGCGCTGGTCGACGGTCGGAGTTTCGGCGAATGTTATCGACGCCTCTTTCGAGGCGCTGATTGACGCGATTGTCTATAAGCTGCTGCGGGAAGGCGCCGTTTAGTTTCGCGCCCCGCCACTAGGCGGGAAGGCTTTACAGTCGCTCGATAACCTCCGCCTTCTCCGCACCCTCGCGCGCGCGCTTGCCTGCCTTGAGGATCATGGGGATGACATCCTCGATGCGCTCGGCGACGAGATAGCGCATCTCGTATCCGGCGCGGATGAATCCTTCTCCCCGCATATGCGCAAACAGCGTGAGCAGGGGGCGCCAAAAACCGCCGATGTCGGCGATGACCAGCGGCTTGGCGTGGCGCCCGAGCTGGATCCAGGTAAGCTGTTCCGCGAGTTCCTCCAGAGTTCCGATACCGCCAGGCAGAGCCACAAAGGCGTCAGCTTTCTCGAACATCAGCTGCTTGCGGCTGTGCATGTCCGGCACGATTTTAAGCTCCGTGAGCCCGGTCAGCGCGACTTCGCGATCGTCGAGGAAACCGGGAATAATGCCGGTCGCCCGTCCGCCCGCCGCCAGCGTGGCGCGCGCCACAGTGCCCATCAAGCCGCAGGAGCCTCCACCGAAAACAAGGCCTATGCCGGCCTTCGCCAGTTCAGTCCCAAGGCTCTGCGCGGCGGCCGCATAATGAGCATCGTGGCCCGGCGAAGAACCGCAGTAAACGCAAATGTTTTTAATGGTAGTCATGATTCATCCCGTTTCCCGGCGCTTCTTATGCGCGGGATTATAAGTTTCAAGCGTTGCTTTTTTGTGTTGCGGGGTGCGTCGCCCGCATAAAACTCCTATATGACGCGAAAGTCTCGTTCGGCGAGGCCCCCGCTCAAAATGGATGGAACATGCTAAGAATGGGAAGTCGCGCCTCCGGCAATCGTGGGGGCGCGTCCGAGGCGCCGGAATTGAAGGACGCCAGTCTTGTCGCGACGATAGCGCATCTGTGGCCCTATATCTGGCCCAAGGGCCGGCCCGATCTGGAGCGCAGGGTCGCTCTCACCTTCCTCCTGCTGGTCATCGGCAAACTCGTCAACACGGCGGCGCCTTATGCTTTCAAATGGGCGGCGGATGCGGTCGGGCAAAAGGGCGCGGAGGCGGTTCCATCGCTGCTTGCCGGGGCCGTTGGTTTTACCGTTCTTTATGGCGTGCTGCGCATCGTCCAAGCGCTGTTGACGCAGGCTCGCGACGCGCTGTTCGCGGCCGTTGCCATGCATGCGGTGAAGCGGCTCGCCAATGACGTTTTCGTGCATATGCATGAATTGTCGATGCGTTTTCATATCAGCCGCAAAACTGGCGGACTGACGCGGGTGCTGGAACGGGGTCGCGACGCCATCGAAACATTGTCGCGTCTCGTGATGTCGTCCGGCGCGCCGACGATCGTCGAGTTTCTGCTCGTTTTGGCGGTGTTCGTCGTGCAGTTCGACTGGAGCTACGCGTTTGTCACGGCGATCACGATTGTCGCATATCTCGCCTATACGGCAATCGCCACCAACTGGCGCATCGCCATTCGACGCTCGATGAACGAGAGCGATATCGACGCTAATGTCAAGGCCATCGACAGCCTGCTTAATTACGAAACAGTAAAATATTTTTGCGCCGAAGAGCGCGAGGCCGAACGCTACGACAAATCAATGGAGCGCTATCGGCGCGCCAGCATCGACTCTTATACGTCGCTCGCCATTCTCAACGCCGGACAGGCTGCGATTTACACCATTGGCCTTACAATGGTGATGGCCATGTGCGTTTACGATATTCGCGCGGGTAAAGCGTCTGTCGGCGACTTTGTGCTGATCAACGCGATGATGATTCAGCTTTATCAACCGCTCAATTTCATGGGCACGTTCTATCGCGAGGTGCGGCAGGCGGTTGTCGATATCGAGCGCATGTTCTCGATTCTCGGGCAAAACCCGGAGATCGCCGACCGGCCCGGCGCGCCGCCGCTTTCGGTGAAAGAAGGCCGCATCGCGTTCAATGACGTGCGCTTTTACTATGACGAGAAGCGGCCGATCCTGCAGGGCGTAAGTTTCGAGGTGAGGCCAGGCAAGACGCTCGCCATTGTCGGACCCTCCGGCGCCGGCAAGTCCACAATCTCCCGCCTGCTGTTTCGCTTCTACGAACCGCAGGGCGGCGCCATTTTGATCGACGGTCAGGACATACTCGCGGTGACGCAAAAGAGTCTGCGCGCCGCGATCGGCATGGTGCCGCAGGACACTGTGCTGTTCAACGACAGCATCGGCTACAATATTCGCTATGGACGTTGGGACGCCAGCGACGCGGAAGTGCGCGAGGCGGCGCGACTGGCGCAGATCGACCGTTTCATCGCTACGGTTCCAGATGGTTATGAAGCGCAGGTTGGCGAGCGCGGACTGAAACTCTCGGGAGGCGAGAAACAGCGCGTCGCAATCGCGCGCACGATTTTGAAAAGCCCGCCAATATTGATCCTGGACGAAGCGACTTCGGCGCTGGACAGCTTCACGGAACACGAAATTCAGGAAGCGCTGCGCCGTGTCGCGAAGGGCCGCACGACGCTGGTCATTGCGCATCGCCTGTCGACAGTTGTGGAGGCGGACGAAATCATCTTCCTCGATCACGGCCGCATCACTGAGCGCGGCACGCATCAAGAGTTGCTGGATCGAAAGGGCGAATACGCCGCGATGTGGAACCGCCAGCGCGAGGCCGCCGAGGCCCGCGCCAAGCTGATCGAAGCCGGCGAATTGGCGGAAGCTTTGGAGGCGGCCAGGCCCGAAGCAACTGAAGTGAACGGCGTCGACACGTCAGAGAGAATTGAAGCCGAGTTGTGACGCCTTGTTTCCCTGTGGGCGCCGGTCCGTCCGCTTCAATGAATAAGTCCCAGCCCAAGAATGCCGGATATGATCAGGAAGATCGCGACGATGTAATTTAGCAAATTGGGCATGACCAGAATGAGCACGCCCGCGATCAACGAGACGATCGGTTGTATATGCGTAACGCCAATAACCATTGCCAGTCTCCATTGCCGCAAGCTTGAGCGCGCAGCCTCGCCGTCCAATGGGATTAAACTGGGGCGGAGGAGCGGGGCGGCCAGATGCGGCGTTCTGGATTTGAAGTGGAATCTTGGGGCGCGCGTCGTTCTCCCGTGGAACGGGAGAATGCAGCTTCGCGAAGCGGAGTCGGTTGCGGGCGCTTTCTGTTCCGCGAACCTTCGTGAGATTCACGCCGTTCGCGGCTTCCCTTGCGGCCGGGGATACCCGTGTTAGCTTGGGCGCGCGAAGTCGATTTTCAGCGGAGCATTTCAGCGTGGCGGATGAAGCGGGGGCAGGGGGAGCGTCGCCCCGGTTTAACGATGAGGCAGGACTCAGGCGATGGCTTGAGACGCAGCCCCGCGAGGTTGGCGTTCTCTTAGCCGCACGATCGGCATTGCGAGTTTTGCCGTTCGCGGAGCCACGCGGTTCCGAAATAAAAAACTCCGAAGGAGCGCGGCAATTCGGGGCATTTGCTTCTGCCTTGTTTCGCGCCACCGCAATAGCGTTGGTAGCGGGCAATATCCGAGCCGGGCTAAAGAGCTTCACTCTGCAAACGCCGCCGACGCTGCCTCCCGGCTCTACGTTGCTAGTTCCGCCTCCGCCTATGCTGGCCATGCTTCCGCTGCCTCAGCCGCCTCCGCCGCCGCCTCCGCCGAATCAGCCGTACGCGCGACTAACGCAGCTTTTGCCTCCGCGATGTCCGTCAACGCCGCCACCTCCCTAGCCGCTTCCGTCATATGGTCCGCTGTCTCGGCGAACGCTGCGTCGATCAACGGCGGAAGCTCCTTGTGTGATCTCGCCGAGCAGCCGCTTTGGCGAAATGGCGCCAAGCCAAATTGGGCCTCGGCCAATTGGGGGCGTCTGCGCGCGGCGCTGCCTAAAGCCGAGCGCTGGGACGTCTGGATCAAATGGTACGAGGACCTCCTCAAAGGCGGCCCCGTCAGTGAACAGACCGAACTCGTCTACGCAACCGTTCCGCTGGAAAAATGGAACGAAAGCCCGGCGGTGGCGAATGCGTGGATCAAGGAACAATTGGAAAAACTGAAGCCGAAGCGAAAGGCGCGCGTGCCACCGCAAGAGCCCGCCGCCGCTGAGCCAATCGTCAAGAACGGCAAGATCACGCTTCCCACGACTGCTGCTAAAGCCGAATTGGACACGCGTGCACTCAACGCCTCCTTGAAAGCTCTACGCGCGCATATCGAGGAACTCGCACAGGATCTCGAAGGCGAGGCGAATATCGACAAGCGCGTCATCGCCTTGTTGCATCAATTGCAAGAAAAGATTCCAACGAAGCGCCCGACGCAGGAGCGTTTGTTTCTTTTGGCTCACCAGCAGGAGTCGCTGGAACTCTATGGCAATACCGTCGCCGCCGAATGGCCGGATTTACTGGCCGGACGCTATCTCGGCGCGATCCGCGCCTTCGACCGCACCATGCGGCAGTTTCCCGAGTGGCGGAAGTTCAAACAAAACGCCGACAAGAATCGTCTCAACGACGAACAGCGCGCCGCCGCGCCGATCCTCGGCTCCAGGCTCGCCGCCGCGCTGAGCGAGGACGAGGCCAGCAAGCGCGTCGATGCGGCCGTTCCCGCCGTCCTGCAGGAAATGGCGAAGGGGCTTGAACAGCCCTCTGGCGACGCCTCGCCGGTTGAGGCGGCTGGCAGCGCCAATTCGCTCGCCGAGGATTTGGTGACGAGCAGCGAAAACGTCGTGAAGCGGATGGCCGAGTCGGCCTTGCAGGCGGATTCGGAAACAACGAAGAAGAAAGACAAAGCCTACGCGAAGAAACTTGCCGACGGCTTCATCAAGGGAATTAAGGACGGCGAAAAAGACGGCGAAGAATTGGCGAAATGGGCGAAAAGGGCTTTGGCGGGCGGCGTCATATTCGAGCTAATGGCGAAATACCCGCATATTGCCGAATGGCTGCGGCCCATCATAGACCATCTCACGCATTGACCACCTCCGCCGGGCGCGCCTTTCCTTCTCCCACTTGTGGGAGAAGGTGGCCCTCGCGTTAGCGAGGTCGGATGAGGGAAGCTGCGTCCAGATTGAATCTCGCCGAAGATTCACAGTCCACTTCGCGGAGCCGCGTTCTGCCGTTCCACAGGAGAAGGAAGCGCAGCCCTCATTCAGCCGAACCGAAACCCCGACACGGGTTTTCCCGCAAGTTCGTCGGTAAAAATCCTCCGCCCCCGATCCTCTCCGGCCGCGCCAGCGACGACGAACAGCGGCTCCAGATGTTCCGGCGTCGGGTGGCTCTCGCGCGCCCCGGGGGCGTTGCGCCAGTCGATCAGCATGGCCTCGCGCTCCCGTGGGGCGGCCTCGACTGCCCGCAATAGCCATTCGTCGAATAGCGCCGCGGGCTTTCGCGCCGCTTCGCTGGGCGAAAAGAACTCGCGCAGATTGTGATAGCTCATGCCGCTGCCGACGATCAGCACGCCCAGTTCCCGCAGCGGCGCCAGAGCGCGGCCTATGGCGAGATGCTCCGCCACGCTGGCGTGTCGCTGCAAGGACATCTGCAGGATCGGCATATCGGCGTTCGGATAGATCAGCATGAAGGGGATGAACACCCCGTGATCGAAGCCCCGCCCTTGCGCCTCGTCGCAGGGCAGGCCGGCGGCCTCGAGCAGGTTTCGCACTTGCGTGGCCAGTCCGGGCGCGCCGGGCGCTGGATACTGCAACTTGTAGGTGTTTTCCGGGAAGCCGTAGTAATCGAACAGCAGGGCCGGAGCGGGATCTATGTCCACGGTCGGGCGGGGCGTTTCCCAATGGGCGGAAATGTTCAAAACCGCTTTGGGACGCGCGGGAAGGGTCTCTGCGAGGCCGGTGAGATGGGCGCGCAGGCCGTCCCATATTCCCGGAGGGCCGAAAGCCCGGTCCATAAAGGGCCAGGGTCCGCCGCCGTGAGGGATGAACAGGGTCGGGAGTCTTCGAGTGCTTGGTTTCCATGTGCGCGGCAGTTTGCACGCTTTCGCGAAGCAAGTCAGCAAACGCCGCGCAACTGATTCTTTTCACACTTTTTTGGACAGGCGGCTCAAATTCTTATGCACGCGCTTCCGGTAGACGGTCATCGCACGCCCGGGCGCCAGGTGCGGCTGGCCGATCATTATGCTGTGCGCCGCCGCCATATTGGCGTCGATAGCGGCCTTGACCTTCTCGTCGAGCATCATTTTGCTCTCGGCCTGAGCCTTGGCGCCGCCGCGGGCGAATGTCGCCATTCGTAGCGCAATCACCTGATTAGCCCTTACGCCGAGGCTGAAGGAATCGGCAACTAGCTTCATCCAATTGGTTTTTTTGCGATGCATCAGTCAAGACCTCGCTCGGTTCGCCGCCGCCGGAGAAACCCCGGACCGTGCAGTTCCTTCATAGATATAGCACAATCGGCGCCGTGCGCCCCCTGGTGCGATCCACATTCCGCGGGCGCCCTTCCATACAAGAGCAAGGCGCTCCATATTGCGCGAGCAGCCGGTCGGCGACCGGCCTTTCAAAGAATGTCTATGGCCACACCCAGTAAGAAAACCCCCAAATCCCCGGTTCGCTCGACGCGGGCTAAAGCTGCCAAGCCTGAGCTTTCGCCCCTGTCGCCGCATCTTGCCCGGTTGCTAAGCCCCGGATTGATCGAACCCGCTGCCGGCTTCGAGGAAGCGGCGCAGGCGCCTTATGACGCTGGGCTGGTGACAGGGCTCGATGAGGAAGACATAAAGAAATACGGCCTTGGCGACGCGGTCGACGGCGCGGATGCGGCAGTCGACGATCACCATATTGGCGGCGTGCAGGCCACCATCGACAGCCTCGACCGGCTGCTTCGGCTTGGCGACCCGAATATCCGCGACAAGGCGGCCTGGACGCCGCATCGACCCGATCGGCCTCCCAAATCGGAGGGCGGCGTCAAGTTCGAACTGGTTTCAGAATATGAACCCTGCGGCGACCAGCCTCATGCGATCGAGGAACTGGTCAAGGGCATCGCGGCGCAGGAGCGCGACCAGGTGCTGCTCGGAGTCACCGGCTCGGGCAAGACTTTCACCATGGCGCAAGTCATTTCGCGGACACAGCGGCCCGCGCTCATTCTCGCGCCCAACAAGACGCTCGCCGCGCAGCTCTATGGGGAGTTCAAGAGCTTCTTTCCCAATAACGCCGTCGAATATTTCGTGTCCTATTACGACTATTACCAGCCCGAGGCCTATGTGCCGCGGTCGGACACTTACATCGAAAAAGAATCATCTGTGAACGAGCAGATCGACCGCATGCGCCATGCGGCCACGCGCGCGCTGCTGGAACGTGACGACGTCATCATCGTCGCTTCGGTGTCCTGCATCTACGGCATCGGCTCGGTCGAAACCTACACCGCCATGACCTTCGGCGTGACGCTGGGCGAAAAGCTGGAACAGCGGCAGTTGATCGCTGATCTCGTCGCGCTGCAATACCGCCGCGTCCAGGCGGATTTCATTCGTGGGACTTTTCGCGTACGTGGCGACACGGTCGATATTTTTCCTGCGCATTATGAGGATCGCGCCTGGCGCGTCAGCTTCTTCGGCGATGAGGTGGAGGCGATATACGAATTCGATCCGCTCACCGGCAAGAAAACGGTCGATCTTGAATTCGTGAAGGTCTACGCCAATTCGCATTATGTGACGCCGCGCCCGACCCTGCTGCAATCCGTCAAGGGCATAAAGGACGAATTGCGCGGTCGACTCGACGAGTTGAACCGCGTCGGCCGCATCGTTGAAGCGCAGCGTCTGGAGCAGCGCACGCGTTTCGATCTTGAAATGATGGAAGCGACGGGCGCTTGCGCCGGCATCGAAAATTACTCGCGCTATCTCACCGGCAGAAAGCCCGGAGAGCCGCCGCCCACATTGTTCGAATATCTTCCCGATAATGCGCTGGTGTTCGCCGACGAAAGTCACGTCAGCGTGCCGCAGATCGGCGCAATGTATAAGGGCGACTTCCGCCGCAAGGCGACGCTGGCTGAATATGGCTTTCGCCTGCCGTCCTGTCTCGACAACCGTCCGCTGCGTTTCGAGGAATGGAACGCCATGCGCCCGCAGACCGTCAGCGTTTCGGCGACGCCCGGCAAATGGGAGATGGAGCAGACAGGCGGCGTTTTCGTCGAGCAGGTCATCCGGCCCACCGGTTTGATCGATCCACCCGTCGAGATTCGTCCGGCGCGCGCGCAGGTCGACGATCTCCTGCACGAAGCGCGCGCCAATGCGCAGGTCGGATATCGCGCGCTCGTCACGGGTACTGACCAAGCGCATGGCGGAAGACCTTACCGAATATCTGCACGAACACGGCGTGCGGGTGCGCTACATGCACTCCGACATCGACACGATCGAGCGCATCGAAATCATTCGCGACTTGCGGCTCGGGGCCTTCGATGTGCTCGTTGGCATCAACCTTTTGCGCGAGGGTCTTGATATCCCCGAATGTGGCCTTGTCGCCATTCTCGACGCCGACAAGGAAGGGTTCTTGCGCTCGGAGACATCGCTGATCCAGACCATCGGCCGCGCGGCGCGCAACGTTGACGGGCGCGTGATTTTATACGCCGATCACATTACCGGCTCGATGCAGCGCGCGATCGACGAGACCAACCGGCGCCGCGCCAAGCAGGAGGCTTACAACGCCGAACATGGCATCACGCCGGCTTCGATCAAGCGCGGGATCGCCGATATACTCGGCTCGGTTTACGAGCAGGATCATCTGACCGTCGAGACGGGCGTCGATCTCGTGCCGGGGCATAATTTCCAGGCCGTGCTCGCGGATCTGGAGAAACGCATGAAGGCTGCGGCTGCCGACCTTGCGTTTGAAGAGGCGGCGAGGCTGCGAGATGAAATCCAGCGATTGCAGCGGGCGGAGCTTTTGGCCGAGGCAGGGCCGCTGAAATATCTTTCCGGCTCCCGTCGCGCCGGGGAAGAGGCCGTCCCCGGCTCTCGCGCGCGCAAACCGACCGACGCCGACATGGGGCCGCACAACTTCGGCGGCGGCGAGGCCAGACCGCTTGGTCGCCCGGCGCCGCGCTCGACCATGGGCAAGCCCGGAACTCGGGCGGTGAAGGGGAAGGCGAAGTGAGGGGCATCCCGCTTGCGGGGCAAGTATACGCCGTATTCCGGCCCTAATTCGCCGTTTTCCCTCCGCGCCACGGTTCACAAATCCCCCATTCTCGATTAGGGTCCGCGCCAATCGGGCGCTTCGCAGCGCGAAATCGATTGAAGCCCGCGCGAGGCGTCTTAAAGAAGGAACCACATGGCCAAGGAAGAATTGCTTGAATTTCCTGGAATCGTAACCGAGCTGCTGCCCAGCGCAATGTTCCGGGTCAAGCTCGAGAATGATCACGAAATCATCGCCCACACCGCCGGCAAGATGCGCAAGAACCGCATCCGGGTGCTCGAAGGCGACAAGGTGCTTGTGGAAATGACGCCCTACGACCTGACCAAAGGTCGCATAACCTATCGATTCCGCTAATTTCCCCCGCGGCGGAGCGCCTTTCGTGACAGCCGAACCCGCCCAAACCATCGTTGCAGAACCACGGCGTCCCAAGCTTGTTCTGGCTTCCGCCTCGCCGAGGCGCCTTGCTCTTTTGCAACAGGCGGGGCTTGAGGCCGACGCTTTGCTTCCCGCCGACATCGACGAGACGCCGCAGCGTTTCGAGTTGCCGCGCAGTCTCGCCGTGAGACTGGCGAGCGAAAAAGCCGCCGCAGCGACGAAGATCAAGAGCCTGCAGCCGGGATTGGACGGCGCCTATCTCATCGCCGCCAACACCGTCGTCGCCGTGGGGCGGCGGGTGCTGCCCAAATGCGAAACCCTGGAAGAGGCGGAGGACTGCCTCCAGCTTCTCTCGGGGCGCCAGCACCGCGTCTACACGGCGGTGAGCCTGATCACCCCGCGCGGCGCCGAGCGCCGTCGACTGGTCGAGGCGCGTCTGCGCTTCAAGCGGCTGGCCAGCGCGGAAATCCGCGCTTACCTCGCCACGGGCGAATGGCGCGGCAAGGCCGGCGGCTACGCCATCCAGGGTTTTGCCGGGGTTTTCGTGGTCAAGCTGATCGGGTCTTACACGGCGGTGGTCGGCCTGCCGCTCTACGAGACGGTGAACTTGCTGGTCGGTGAGGGGTTTCCCGCGCTCGATCCGTGGTTTGCGCGGGGGTAGGGGACGGGCGGGGCATGCGCTCCGTTTAGGACAGCGCGCTATTTGCGTTTGATTTGATTTTGGACGAGTTTGGCGTCGAGCCGCCGTCCCCTTTGGCCTTGGCCAAGCCGCCAATCAACGCATTAGTTTCGCGCCGGAGTTTTGCACCGAAAATGCCCCTATTTTTCAATGCCCTGGATTTAGAACGAAATTGTTGACTTCTGCACACGAAGACTCGCTTCACCAAAGCACGTCATGCGGTATAATTTGCGGATGACGACGGTTTTTCACATCGCGCCCGTGACAGGCCTTCATCCCGACATGGAAGCGCTCCAAGCAGAAGCCGCAGCCGAGGGATTCCGTTTTGTTGACAAGCTGGTTGATGACTGGCTATCCGCCGCAAATAGATTTGATCGACCGGGTGAGCTATTTCTGGGTGGCTTTCAAGGAAGCCGACTTCTTGGATTTTGCGGCCTCAACCATGACCCCTACACGACCCAAGATGAAGTAGGCCGGTTACGCCATCTATTTGTCCGACAGGATTCCCGCCGCAACGGCATTGCCTCGGCCCTCGTCAAGCGCCTCCTTGACGAGGCCAACGGCATTTTCCAACTCGTCCGGCTTCGGACAGATACCCGCGAAGCGGCGGCTCTTTACATCCAACTCGGTTTCTTACCGGTGAGTGACGCAACCGTCTCGCACTTGAAGATTCTTCCGTGATCAGGTGTAGAAATCTTAATTTCTGCAACAAAATCCAGTCGCAACGTAACTGAAAGTCGCTCGTCATTCGGGCATTGGCGGCCGTTTCTGGCGCAAATCCGCCTTGCCTGCGCGTCTGATTTCACCAACGCTCTGTGCTCTATCCCCCCACATACCGCCGCTCGTACCTTGCCCCCAGCCGCGTCAAGATCTCGTAGCCTATGGTTCCCGCGCGCGTGGCGAGTTCGTCGACGCTTATCTCCTCGCCCAGAATTTCCGCCCATTCGCCGCGTCTTGCGGCGGCTTGCGGTGCATCCGTCACGTCGAGCACGATAAAGTCCATCGACACGCGGCCGACGATGGGGCAGCGCCCGCCGCCAACCAGCGCCTCCGCCGCCGGTTTCGCGACCCCGCTTGAGGCGCCGATCGGCAGGCCGTCGGCGTAGCCGGCGCCGATCGTCGCGAGGCGCGTCGGCCGCGTCGCCGTCCATGTCGCGTCATAGCCGACGCTCTCGCCGGGCCCGATCTCGCGCGTCGAGAGGATGCGCGCCTGCAGCCGGACCACCGGCCGCATGGGATTAGCGAGACCCGGCGTCGGATTGCCGCCATAGAGCGCGAAGCCGGGCCGGGTCAGCTCCAGCAGCGGTTTTTGCGGCAGGAAAATGCCGGAGGAATTGCAGATCGACCCCGGAACGCCGGGAAAATGCGCGCGCGCGGCGGCGAGTTCCGCGATCTGGCGGTCGTTGCGCGGATCGTCGCGTTTCTGCGAGGAGACGAAATGGCTCATCACCAGACAGGGCTTTATCGCCCGCGCCGCTGCCCCGGCCTGCGCGAGGGCCAGGCCCATGCGGTTCATGCCCGTGTCGAAATGCAGCGCCGCCGCGAGGCCGGTTCCCGCCCATTCGGCGATCTCGGCCATCGAGTTCAGCGCGGGGCGCAGACCCGCCGCCTTGAGGCGCAGCGCGGTTCCTGGCGCCAGCCCGTCGAAGACATGGATCGCCGCCTCGCGCGAGACGGCGCGGGCGCGCTCGCCCTCGGCGACCGTTGCGACGAAGAAGGTCTCGCAGCCCTCCGCCAGCAAAGCGCGCATGACTGGCGCCAGTCCGAGTCCGTAGGCGTCGGCCTTGACCACGGCGGCGCACTCCGCCGGCGCCGAAAGCTTCGCCAGCAACCGCCAGTTTTCGGCCAGCGCAGCGAGGTCGATGGTCAGCAGCGCGGTCTCGCTCGGCTCAGGCTGACCGGTCGCGGGCAGGGGAGTGGCGGACATGAAGCAGGCCGATCGCGTGATTCGAGAGTCGGCCTATATTAGAGCAGCATTGCTGCGGCGCCCAAATTTAGATCCTCGCGAAAGGCACAAGTGGCGAGCATGGCTTCGGAATGTGGTAAGCGAGGCGTCGCCGAAAGTGGGAGCCAAAGCAATGTTCAGCCGTCTGCGCCAAATCCCCGCGGGCGTGTGGGCGCTCGGTTTTGTTTCATTGCTGATGGACGTCTCGTCCGAGATGATCCACGCGCTGCTGCCGGTTTATCTGGTCAGCGTGCTTGGCGTCTCTATGAGCGGCGTCGGGGCGATCGAGGGCATAGCCGAAGCCACCGCCTCCATCGTCAAGATTTTTTCGGGCGCCGTGTCGGACTGGTTTGGCAAACGCAAACTGCTGGCCGCTATTGGCTATGGCCTTGCTGCGCTTACAAAGCCGGCCTTTCCACTCGCGCAAGGGATCGACCTGCTGATTGCGGCGCGCTTTGTCGACCGCATCGGCAAAGGCATTCGCGGGGCGCCGCGGGACGCGCTGGTCGCGGACATCGCCCCGCCGGAACTGCGCGGCGCCGCCTTCGGCTTGCGCCAGTCGCTCGACACCGTCGGCGCCTTTGTGGGGCCGGCGCTGGCGATTGGCCTGATGTGGTTTACCGCGAATAATTTCAAAACCGTGTTCTGGGTCGCGGTGATTCCCGCCTTTCTCGCGGTGGCGCTGCTGGTGGTCGGCGTCAAAGAGCCCGAGCGCGCCGAGGGCCTGCGCAAAATTCGCTTTCCGCTGCACATCGAGGAGCTGCGACGCCTTGGCGGCCCCTATTGGTTGATCGTCATCGTCGCGACGATATTTGCTCTGGCGCGCTTCAGCGAAGCTTTTCTTATCATACGGGCCCGCGACGCAGGGCTGCCCATCGCGCTCGCGCCGCTGGTGCTGGTCGGGATGAACATAGTCTACGCTTTGTCGGCTTATCCCGCCGGCGTGATTTCCGATGGCCGCAGCCGCTTGACGCCACTTGCTGTCGGTCTGCTGCTGCTGATCGCCGCCGACGCGGTGCTCGCCGGGACGAGCGGGCTGTATGGCGTTGCGATTGGCGTCGCGCTGTGGGGCCTGCATATGGGCCTAACGCAGGGTCTGCTGGCGACGCTGGTCGCTGACGTCGCCGCGGCGGAGCTGCGCGGAACGGCTTTTGGCGTGTTCAACCTCGCGGGCGGCGTAGCGACGCTCGCCTCCAGCCTCATCGCTGGGGTTTTGTGGGACCACTATGGCGCGGCGAAGACATTCTGGGCGAGCGCGGGCTGTGCGGCAGCGGCGCTTGCCGGGCTGGGCGCAGCGAAATGGCGCGCGCCACGCCTGGGAGCGGGGAATGGCGGATGAGGCGACGGCCAAATCAAGATCCGGAAACCTTTCTTTACTCTGCGCAAAGGCTGTCATTCTCCGATCCTCGCCGGCGAAAGAAATTCCCTTCGCAGTTGCGGCGCCGAGGCGATTGATTTAACTACTGTGACAAGACCAGCTCGGCTGTGGGAAGGGAAAAGCCATGGCGCAAGCCGAATTAGACGCTGCGGCGGAAAAGCGGCCTCTCTCTCCGCATCTGACCGTCTACAAACCCATGCTGACCATGCTTATGTCCATGGCGCATCGCATAACCGGCGTTGCGCTTTACCTTGGCGCTGCTCTGCTGGCGGTCTATCTGCTGGCGCTCGCCTTCGGGACCGTTACGTTTTCCGCGTTTTCATGGATTGTGAACGGCTTCTTTGGCCATCTCATCATGCTGGTCTTCAGCTGGTCGCTGTTCCATCATCTTCTCGGCGGAATACGTCACGCGCTATGGGACCGGGGTCTTTACATGGATCCCAAAGGTCGCGAGCTGCTGGCTCAAGGGACTCTTGCCGGCGGAATCATATTGACGCTGCTGACCTGGATCCTGTCGACCCTCGCCGCTTGAGCGGCTGCGCGTCTGGAGAAAGCAACCCATGTCAACGCAATTCATCAGTGGCAGGACCGGGCGCGGCGCGGCCTATGTCTCGGATACGTCGGGCGCCGTGCATGACAAGTTCATGCGCATGTCCTCCTGGGCGCTCGCGCCGCTCAGCCTGTTGGCGGGATGGTATCTGGTCGTGGTGTCGGGCAAGTCCTATGAGGCGGCGCGCGCCGAAATCGGCCGCCCCATTCCGGCTCTCGTGCTTATAGCCTTCATCGTCATTGGGGCGTTGCATGCCCGCAACGGCGCCGAGTCGATTATCGAGGACTACATCCATGACGAGGCGCTCAAGGAAAAGGCGCTTCGCGCCAACAAATGGGCGTCTCTCGCTATCGCGGTCATCTGGACGCTGGCGATTCTCATCATCGCGGCGCCCAAATAGCGCGGCGGTTCAATTCTCTCGCTTGAAAAAGGCGCTGTGATGGTTGCAAACGGCGGGGCGGCGACGAGCGCCAGCATCAATGGCCGAGCCTATGAGATCTTTGACCACAGCTTCGACGTCGTGGTGGTCGGCGCCGGCGGCGCGGGTCTGCGCGCGGCGGTCGGCTGCGCCAAGGCGGGTCTGCGCGCCGCCTGCATAAGCAAGGTGTTTCCGACCCGCTCGCACACTGTCGCCGCGCAGGGTGGCGTCGCCGCCGCGCTGGCCAATATGGGGCCGGACGACTGGAAATGGCACATGTACGACACCGTCAAGGGCTCCGACTGGCTCGGAGACCAGGACGCGATCGAATATCTTTGTCGCAACGCGCCCGAGGCCGTCTACGAGCTCGAACATTGGGGCGTGCCTTTTTCTCGCACCAACGACGGCCGCATCTATCAGCGTCCTTTCGGTGGCATGACCACCGATTATGGCAAAGGCCCACCCGCGCAGCGCACCTGCGCCGCCGCCGACCGCACCGGCCACGCCATGCTGCACACGCTCTATGGACAGGCGCTCAAGCACAACACCAAGTTCTTCGTCGAGTTTTTCGCGCTCGACCTGATCATGGACGCAACAGGGCGCTGCTGCGGGGTCGTGTGCCTGAAACTGGATGACGGGACAATCCACCGCTTCCGTGCGGGCCTGACGGTGCTCGCGACCGGCGGCTATGGCCGCGCCTATCTCTCCGCGACCTCGGCGCACACCTGCACCGGCGACGGCAACGCGATGGTTCTGCGCGCCGGACTGCCTTTGCAGGACATGGAGTTCGTGCAGTTCCATCCGACCGGCATTTATGGCGCCGGCTGCCTCATCACCGAGGGCGCGCGCGGCGAGGGCGGCTACCTCACCAACAGCGAGGGCGAACGCTTCATGGAGCGTTACGCGCCAAGCGTGAAGGACCTTGCGCCGCGCGACATGGTCTCGCGCGCAATCACGATGGAAGTGCGCGAGGGCAGGGGCGTCGGCAAGCACAAGGACCACGCCCATCTGCATCTCGAACATCTCGACCCTGCCATCCTGCACGAGCGTCTGCCGGGCATTTCCGAAAGCGCCAAGATTTTCGCCGGCGTCGACGTGACGCGCGAGCCCATCCCGATCATCCCCACCGTGCACTACAACATGGGCGGCATACCGACGAATTATCACGGCGAAGTGCTGACCAAGAAGGGCGCCGACGCGGACAGCGTAGTGCCGGGCCTGATGGCGCTCGGCGAAGCCGCCTGCGTTTCCGTGCATGGAGCAAACCGTCTCGGCTCCAATTCCCTGATCGACCTCATCGTGTTTGGACGGGCCGCCGGCCTGCGCGCGGCGGAACTGGTCAAGCCGGGCGAAACGCTGCCGGAGCTGCCCGCCAACAGCGCCGAACTGTCGCTCTCGCGGCTGGATTGCTTCCGCAACGCCAAGGGCGGGACGTCGACCGCGGTGCTGCGCGACAAGATGCAGCGCGCGATGCAGACCCATTGCGCGGTCTATCGCACCGGCGAGGTTCTGGCTGAAGGCGTCGAGCAGATCGGCGCCGTCTGGCGCGAAATTGCGGACATCAAGGTCACAGACCGCTCGCTGATCTGGAATTCCGATCTCGTCGAGACGCTGGAGTTCGACAATCTGATCGCTCAAGCGGCGGTGACGATAGTCTCGGCGGAAAACCGCAAGGAGTCGCGCGGCGCCCATGCCCGCGAAGATTTCGCTAACCGCGACGACGCAAACTGGATGAAGCACACGTTGGCGACAATCGACGTTGGCAATAAGTCCGTGTCGATAGAATACCGCCCGGTGCATTCCTACACGATGACGGACGAGGTCAAATACATCGAGCCGAAGGCGCGAGTTTACTAAGGTGAAGCGCTCAAATGCCCGATACAATCGTTATATTCAGCAGTAAGACGTTGAAAGACATGCGGCAGGAAGGAGGCTGTGGATGGTGGCCAGTTGGCAAAGATCCAAACAAGCTCAATAGTAACGGCGTGAAGTATGTTGTTTGTGTCTTCAACAAGATAGGCGATGCGCAGCATCATCGGCCCTTATTTGTAGCAACATTAACTGGAGAAGTTGATATCAAACAAGCGCCGAGCGGACACGGAAAGTTTCGGCAGTTCTTTTACCTTGACAAAATTGCGGAATTTGGCAGAGGGCGGGTACCTGGCGTCCCAGTGAAACGAGATTTTTATTATAGCTCCTTAAGCGCCTTGAAAATTCAGCGAAACATGCTCAGATTTAGGTCCTTTCGGACGAACTCTGGAGCTAGCAAATCTTCGCGTTCCCCGGCAAAAGATGTGTCGCGGCCTCCCTTAGGGCGTAACGCGTTTGATCCCGGCCCTATGGTGTCCTTTTCTCGGGACGGCCATTCGGTCGATCCGAAGCATGCTCCAATTGTTGGGGCATTACTACTTGCTTTAGAAAGGCTTGGTTGGAGGATCGACAAGTTTAGTGATGTTGTTCGTCCAGACCTAGTTGTAGTTAAAGATGGTAAGAAGATACTTTTTGAAGTTAAAACAGAAAAGTCTCCGGCGTCATTCCACTGCGCTATTGGTCAGTTGCTTGTCTACCGTCAAGCTTTGAGAGCAGACAAATTTGTGATCGTGGCCCCAGACAAACCTGTAAAGGCTCGGCTGCATTTCGAGCGGGTTATGTCTATGAACGACATCTCATTTATAAGAATGCGAGAAACTAGGGATTCGTATACATTTTCTAAACTTGCAGGAGTGCTCGAATAATACCTTCGTCATAGTTTGGGAACGAATAACTCTCGAAACAGATCGTTCCGCTCACGGTAACAACAAGAGTTGAGGGCAAAATGGTCGAATTCACGCTACCCCAAAACTCCAAGCCCACCGAGGGCAGGACCTGGCCGCGCCCGGACAGCGCCAACATCCGCGAATATCGCATCTACCGCTGGAACCCGGACGACGCGCAGAATCCTCGCATCGACACTTATTTTGTCGACGCCATTGACTGCGGGCCGATGGTTCTCGACGCGATCATCTGGATCAAGAACAAGATCGACCCGACGCTGACCTTCCGTCGCTCCTGCCGCGAGGGCATTTGCGGCTCCTGCGCGATGAACATCGACGGGACCAACACGCTTGCCTGCACCAAGGGCATGGACGAGATCGAGGGCGTGATAAAGCTCTTTCCGCTGCCGCATATGTCGGTGGTCAAAGACCTCGTGCCGGATCTCACCGGCTTTTATGAACAGCATGCGGCCATCGAACCCTGGCTGCAGGCAGGCAAAGCCCCCGAAAAAGAGCGCTTGCAATCTCCGCAGCAGCGCGCCAAACTCGATGGTCTCTACGAGTGCATCCTTTGCGCCTGCTGCTCCACCTCTTGCCCGAGCTACTGGTGGAACTCCGACCGCTATCTGGGTCCGGCGGCGCTCTTGCAGGCCCATCGATGGATTTCGGATTCGCGCGACGAGGCCAAGGAAGAGCGTCTGGGCTATGTCGATGACGCGTTCCGCCTCTATCGTTGCCACACCATCATGAACTGCAGCAAAGCCTGTCCAAAGGGCCTGGAGCCCGCGAAAGCCATTTCGGAACTCAAGAACATGGCGATTGCCCGGCTCGGATAGTCGAGAAACGCCCTTCATGCGGCGAGGCGGTTGCCTTCATTCGGTCCAAGAGGCAAATTACGGGGAAAGTTCCATCCCTTAAATGGAGAATTCCGCTATGCGTTTTCGTGGGACCCTTCTCATTGCCGCCGTGGTGATTGGAGCCGTCGCGGCGCCTGTCGCATTCGCGGAGGAGCTTAGTCTCGACCCCAAGACGATCGACACCACGGGCGAAGGCGCCAAGGTCAAGGGCAAAAAGGCGAGTCAGACAAAGCAGCAGGCGAACGCTCCCGCCGCCAAGACCGGCAAACCCGGCGGAGATCGCCAGTTTGGCGAACTCGAAGGATGGTCCCCCGGCAAGACGCCGCCCAAGGAAAAAGAACGCGAATCGCCGAGCGGGGCTCCCTCCAAAGGTCCCATCGGCGTCACGCCGACCGGCGGAATGTCCGTCGGTCTGCCGTTCTGACGCTGAAATCTTAGCTAATTCCAGGCCGGCCACTGCGCGGCCGGACGGAGAAAACAATGGCTTATAAGGTTGCGGTCGTCGGCGCCACGGGGAACGTGGGCCGCGAAATGCTCGATATTCTGGCGGAGCGTCGCTTTCCCGTGTCGGAAGTCGTGGCGCTAGCCTCGTCCCGGTCCATCGGCCAGGAAGTCTCCTTCGGCGACAAGACGCTGAAGTGCCGGCATCTCGACACCTATGACTTCACCGACACCGACATCTGCCTGATGTCGGCGGGCGGCGACGTGTCGCGCGAATGGTCGCCGAATATCGGGGCAAAGGGTTGCGTCGTGATCGACAATTCGAGCGCCTTCCGCATGGACCCCGAGGTTCCGCTGATCGTGCCGGAGGTGAACGCCGCCGCCGTCGCCGGCTTCACGCAGAAATACATCATCGCCAACCCGAACTGCTCCACGGCGCAGCTTGTGGTGGCGCTCAAGCCCCTGCATGACGCCGCGAAGATCCTGCGCGTCGTCGTCTCGACCTATCAATCCGTCTCCGGCGCCGGCAAGGAGGCGATGGACGAGCTTTTCGCCCAGACGCGTGCGGTGTTCGTCTCCGACGCCGTGCAGACCAAGAAATTCCCCAAGCGCATCGCCTTCAACCTCATTCCCCAGATCGACGTTTTCATGGAGGACGGCTTCACCAAGGAAGAATGGAAGATGGTGGCCGAAACCAAGAAGATTCTCGATCCGAAGATCAAGCTGGTCGCCACCTGCGTGCGCGTGCCGGTGTTCATCAGCCACTCCGAGTCGGTGAATGTCGAATTCGAGCGGCCGATCTCGCCCGAGGAAGCCCGCGCCATTCTGCGCGAGGCGCCCGGCGTGCTGGTGATCGACAAGCATGAACCCGGCGGCTACATCACCCCGCATGAGGCGGCAGGCGAAGACGCCACATATGTGTCGCGTATCCGCGCGGACCCGACCGTGGACAACGGTCTCGCCTTCTGGTGTGTTTCGGACAATCTGCGCAAGGGCGCCGCGCTCAATGCGGTGCAGATCGCGGAAGTGCTGATGAACCGCAAACTGCTGGGGCCGAAGATGCGCGCGGCCTGAACCGCGTCGGGCGTTGTTGGAAGTTGACGATCAGGCGGGCAAATCTCAGAACGCCCGCGTCATCCTTTGCGCCAGGGCTTTACTTCCGACAACGACCATTCGGCGGTTTTTTCCCGGCAAGCCGCGCCTTGCAGCCGCTCCTGCGCTTCCTTCGTTGATACATCCGCCACGAAAGCCCGGCAGATTTTGCCGTCTATCGGATATGCAGGACCGACGGGAGTGAAACTGCCCTTCGCCCCGCTCTGCGCATTGTCCCAGTTCACGCTGCCGCCCGCGCCCTGAGGATCGAGCGCCGTTCCCAGCGCAGCAAGGGCGCGACGCTGATCTTCGTATTCGAGACCGCGCGCGAGTTCGGGCGGAGCCTTGTGAATCGAGCCGGTGACATCGTTCTGAATTGGCGCGCCAACTGTCGCCGGAGGGCATGGCGATGGAACAGGCTCCTAAGGTGCTCGCCACCAGCAGCACACCCATAAACCCCGCTACGCGCCGCGGAGTTTGAGGAAATCCGCCCGGAGCGCTATCTCTGGCGATGGATCGATGCAAAGCTCACCCTTTACCAACTCCACCTGCGCTCTCGCAGGCCTCACGGGAGGATTTTCCCTTGAACGCGTTAACGCCCGGTGACTTCGTGGACGCAACAGAGCCTTTCGCGCTGTTTCGTGACTGGTTTGGCGAGGCGCAGGCCAAAGAAATCAACGATCCGGAAGCCATGGCGCTAGCGACGGCAGACGCTGGTGGGCTGCCGGACGCTCGGATGGTGCTCCTGAAAGGCTGGAGTGATTCTGGCTTTATATTTTATACCAATGCAGAAAGCGCGAAGGGTTCGCAATTAGCCGTCAATATGCAGGCGGCAGGTCTGTTTCACTGGAAATCCCTAAGGCGGCAAGTTCGGTTGCGCGGCCCTGTGCTCGCCTTGGGCGCCGCCGAATCGGACGCCTATTACGCAAGCCGACCGCGAGACAGTCGAATTGGCGCTTGGGCAAGTCAACAGTCACGCCCTCTGGAAAGCCGCTTCGCCCTGGAAAAAGCCGTGGCGCATTTCGCGCTCAAATTTGCGGTCGGCGATATTCCTCGACCTCCTTATTGGCGTGGCTACCAAATCGTTCCGCTGGCGATGGAGTTTTGGGCGGACAAGCCTTTCCGGCTGCATGATCGCGTACGCTTCACGCGCCCGGCCGCCGGAGAGCCGTGGTCCAAGCAGCGGCTTTATCCATGAGCGGTTCCGCGAGGCTTTTACATAAAGCTTGCACCGTCGCGATCTCCGCCGCGCTACTTTACTCCGCGCATGCTGCTGCGCGGGAGGCGCCCGCCAGCGATGTGACCGTGGCGGCGTCCAAAGAGTCCTTGGTGCGTCTGGCCCTGGACGAAAAACATAAGCCGGCGCCTCGCCGCCGCCAGGAAAACCGAAAAAAACCAGTAAAACCCGAGTCCAAAAAGCCGGAAGCGCCGCCGCCTCCGCCCCCCGAGCCGCCGCCTCCGCCTTATGACGCGCAATTGATGCGGTTGGGCGAAGTGTTGGGGGGGCTTTCCTTTTTGCGAGATTTATGTGGCGACGGCGACGGCGACGACTGGCGCAGCAAAATGGCGCAGCTGCGCGACTCTACCGCCCCAGCCGGCGCGCGCCGCCAGAAATTGACCGCGGCCTTCAATCGCGGATTTCGCGGCTATGAACTTACTTATCGCTCCTGTACGCCCAATGCGCGGCTTATTATCTCGCGTTATCTCGAAGAGGCCGAGAAGCTTTCGCGAGATGTGGTCTCGCGTTACGGCAATCCATGAATAAATTGAGAAGCGCACATTAACCCTTTGGAAAGACGCGTCTCGCGCCGTCGCGCGAGCTTGTTTAAAGTGTTCCTCATGACGCAATTCAATCCAACATCTCTTGACGAAGCAGGCGCGGAGCAACATCGCGCGGCGCTGGTCTATGTCACGGAAGCCTTCGCGGAGGCGATCCTTGCGGGGATTGAGAGCGACAGCTTCGCCCATGCGGCGCTGGCCGCGGCTTTGCGCGAACTGGTTGCAACCTATGGCGAGGAAAACGTGGCGTCGTTCGCCGAACGGCTTCCGGAGCGGGTGCGCGCGGGCGAATTTTCAAGCGGCGTGAAGCACTGAAAGAATTCTCATCCTACTTTTTCAGCAGGAGATTCCGCCTCGACGGCGGAATTGGGTTTGCAGGCGTTCAGGGAGGGCCGGTCCGGAACGGGCGTTTTGCCGCAGTGCGGTCAAAAACCGGATTTTCGACTTGCCGCGCCCGTTAAATGGGCAGATAGCCCTCATCGAAAGACGAGACTACCGCCGCGATCGCTTCGGAAGACGACATGACCCGCACGCTAATCTGTCTCGCCCGTCACGGCGAAACCAACTGGAATCTGGAACGGCGATTTCAGGGGCAGCTCGACATAGCATTGAATGTGAAGGGGCTGTTGCAGGCAGAGGCGCTGGGCCGGGAGCTGGCGAGCGCTCATTTCGATCACATTTACAGCAGCGATTTGCAACGCGCGATGGCTACCGCCGCTCCGCACGCCGCGCGGCGGGGCATTGAGATCGTCAAGAGGTCCGAGCTGCGGGAGAAGCACGATGGCGTTTGGCATGGGCTGAGCCACCCGGAAGTCGCTGCGCGTTTTCCGGAGGATTATAAGCACTATCTTGCCCGCCGGGCCGACTATGCAGCGCCGGGAGGGGAAAGCCTGATGCGCTTTGCCGCCAGAGTGCGGGCGGCGCTGACCAAGATCGCGGAGGCCCATCCCGGCGAGACTTTGCTGGTCGTCGCCCATGCGGGCGCGCTCGACATTGCCTGGCGCATGGCCACGGGCAAGCGGCTCGATGAGACGCGCGAATACCCTGTAATGAACGCCGCCCCAAACTGGGTCGCCTATGAAGACGGGCATTGGTCATTGGTCGACTGGGCGCGCGAAGGGGACCGCAACCCCGTCATCGCGCCCTACGAAGGACTTGAGCTGCCCCGCCGCGAGGCGACGAGAGTCATGCTGGTCAACCCTCGAAGCGAAACCTTGCTGCTGCGCTTTTCGAGCAGTATCCTGCCGGACGTCGAGGCGCAGGGCTTCTCGCACTTCTGGGGACAGCCGGGCGGCGCGCTGGAGAGCGGTGAGAGTTTCGAAGACTGCGCCAGACGCGAGGTTTTGGAGGAAACCGGCCTGAAGGACATCACGCTCGGCCCACCAATTGCCTCGCGCGAATTTCCCCTGCGACTTGCATCGGGTTGGCGTCAGGCCGTCGAACGCTATTATCTCGTGCGCTGCGAGAATTTCGAGCCGCAGCTCGGCGCGCTCACCGCCGACGAAAAGAACTATGTGCAGGGCTGGAAATGGTGGCGCCCGGAAGAAATCGCCGCCTCCAAAGAGCTGATCTATCCTGAGGCGCTCGCGCATATGCTCACGAGCGCGGGGGTGACGTAGAATAGCGTCGATACGCCCCCAGGGAGGGAAACATGCAGGTCGACATTGTCGAACAGACGCCGCTGCAACTCCATGCGCTGCGTTATGAAGGGCCGGTCACGAACATAGGAGAGGTCTGGGGCAGGCTTTGGGCCTGGGCCGTGGAGCGCGGGCTGACCGGCAAAATCGAACTGGCGGTCGGCGCCTGCGGCAAGGCGCCAGATGCGCAGGGCAAGGTCGTCTACTTCGCTGGCCTGTCGTTTTTTGACGAGCCGCCCGCGTCGGACGGCGTCGAGATACTGAACATTGAAGGCGGACTCTACGGCAGCTATCGTCTCGTCGGACCCTATAGCGGCATCGCCGAGGCTTTCCCCAAGCTCTTCAGCGATTGGCTTCCCGGCAGCGGCTATGAACGCGACGACCGCCCTGCGCTCGAAATCTATCGCAACAACCCCTATGACACGGCTGAGCAGGATTTGATCACGGATATGCGGGTGGCGGTGAAGCCGCGAAGCTGACAGGTTTACCCAACCGTCCGCGCGTATACACGGACGGTTTCCCTTGGTGTGCCTGCTTACCTTGGCAACACCGCCCAATAATCGAGATCCAGCAGCACGGCCGGGTCCGGTGTGCCGTCGGCGCCATTGAGCGGAAACTCCGCGCAGGGCTTGTCCTTGGTCGCCACCAGCCGCAGGCGCAGCGCGCCGATGTCGCTTCGCCCGGGAATCTCGGCCTGGTCCAGCACTTCGCTCCAGGCGAACACCGTGCCGCCGGCAAAGAGCGGATTGACATGGCGCCCGCCGTTGATTGCGGCGATGTGAAAGACGTTCTCCAGCCCGTTGAAGGACAAAGCGCGCGCCAGCGAGATCACGTGGCCACCGTAGATGATGCGCTTTCCAAAGCGTCCCTGCGCTTCGTAATATTGATTGAAGTGGACCTTGGAGTTGTTCTGGTAAAGACGCGTCGCGAGTTGATGCTCCGCCTCCTCGACGGTCATGCCGTCGATATGGTCGATCCTCTCTCCCTTTTCATAATCGCCCCAGAAGTAGGGGGAGCCGGCCAGAACCCTGTCATAGGCCGCGATATCGAGTTTTGGCACCGCGCTGCCAAGCTCGGCGGGCGACACCGATTTGGGGAGGGCAGGGACGACCTCGGGTCCGACTGGCGCGTTCTTGTCGCGCTTCTTCACCATCACCCAGCGCGCATAGTCGAGAACGACTTCGCCGCGCTGATTCTTGCCGGTCGAGCGCACGTAAACGACGCCCGTTTCCTTGTTGGAATTTTCCTTAAGGCCGATGACTTCCGAAGTCGCGGTCAGCGTGTCGCCGGGATAGACGGGCGCCATGAATTTGAAGTCGGCATAGCCGAGATTGGCGATGGCGTTCAGCGACACGTCAGGCACGGTCTTGCCGAGGACGAAATGGAAAACCAGAATGTCGTCGATCGGGGCGTCTTTATAGCCGATCGCCTGAGCGAAAGCCTTGGACGACTGCACGGCGAAGCGCGGCAGGTACAGGGCCGTATAAAGCGCGACTTCGCCTGAAGTCACCGTACGCGGCGCGGCGTGGCGGATCACCTGGCCGAGTGAGAAATCCTCAAAAAAATTGCCGATATTCGATTTTGTCTTCGTCATGATTTCCGCCATTGCTTATTCAACGGTTGCTTTTCTCCAGCCGTGCGGCCAGCGCCTCTTTGATGCGGGCGGGGTCGCCCGCGACGAAAAGTTTCTTGACGCGGCTTGTGTGTCCCGCGACGAGGGAGACGGCGCTTTTGGGCGTCTCCAGGGCTTTCGCCACCAGCTCGACCAGCGCGGCGTTAGCGCGCCCGTCCTCCGGCGCCGCACGCACCCGCGCCTTGAGCACGCTGCGCCCGTCGGCCAGAGTCTCGACGCCTTCCAGCGCGTCGCGGCCGCCTTTGGGCGTCAGCCGCAGCCAGAGCGCGACGCCCGTGGGCTCGACAACCCAGGCCGCGCCAGGAACCGGTTCAGCCAAAGGCGAAACTATGCGTGATGGCGTTGCTGAGGAATTGCAGGCCCAGGATGACGACCATTGGCGAGAAGTCCAGACCGCCGAAAGTTGGCAGGATCCGGCGTATTGGCTCGTAAACGGGCTCGGTCATGGCAGCAAGCCCACGGCGGATCGAATAGACCGCCTGAGAGCGGGTGTTGATGACGTCGAAGGCTATCAACCAGGACATGACGAAGGAGGCGACCACGATCCACCAATAGATGTCGATGACCGTGAGAAGCAGGTTGACGATGGCGTATGACATTGCGCAGGTTCCGATCGTTGACGGTTTGGTGAAGTGTCTAGCCCCAAGCCGCTCGCGCTGCAATCCTTGGGCGTGCGGCGTAACGCCGGGGCGGTCTGGCGCGAGAAAACTGCGGCGGCGCCGGCAGCGTTCCAACGCAAGACGCGGAAGCAATTGACAGGGATGAGTCCGCCGTGTAGTCACCCCGTCGGACCGGGGCTGTAGCTCAGATGGGAGAGCGCTGCAATCGCACTGCAGAGGTCCGGGGTTCGATTCCCCGCAGCTCCACCAATTTCATATCGCCGCCGCGGCTTGCTGCGCCTCGTTACGCACAGCTTGCATGTTTTCCGCCCATATGTGGCGCGTGATCCTCCCGACATCCGACCAAATCGAATGGGCTCGAGATCCGTTTCCGCTGTGAGCTGGACCTACTTCGAGTCAGCTTCTGCTCTTGGCTGTCAAGCCTCGCTCCAAAGCCACTGCTTGCGAAGCTGAAATCATGGGGCAGCCTGGAGGGGTCCACACTTTCAAATAAAACGCAAACTGCTGATGCTTCATAAGACCGAGAAGGGCCTGAATACTGTATAAAATATGCAGGGAGCGCAATCTATAACTGATCCCGGACTCCGGGTAGGCGGTTCCGTTGTAGATATAGGAACTGTTATATTCCTCTTCGCTATAGCGATACGTGTTGGGAATTGCTGAATTCTTCACCGGGATCGGCAGGACGGCGAGGGGAGCGGAGCAGGTTGGGAGCGAAACCTCATAGCCCATCAGGCTCAAATCTCCCATCGGCTCCTCGAACGAACCCGTCACTCTCAGTTCAGAGTTTTCCAGCGTTCGGCCTACCTCTATGGCGGACGTAACCGAGGATGCAACGTCTCGTGAATCCGAATAGTAGAATCGCGACCAACTCCCGCCGGCGAATGCGACGAGGATGATCAGAATCGCGCCAATGCGAAAATTATTCATTTTCCCGTCGCCGCAACGAAATCATCGTAGGAAAGGAGATGGCCGCCAGAGTTAAGCAGGAGAAGAGGATCGCCCCGTTCCCGGTATGCCAGAACCCGTACTCCTCTTCAGAAGCCGTCATCAGCAGGATTCGAAGCGCATTGAGACAAACGATCATTATAACGCCGACACCGAGCGCCGCCAGATTGGAGCGGCCTACCTGGGCCCCGCCCAGCTTGAGGAGCGACAGCCATACAAGCAGTGCCAGCGACACATTATGGAATGACGAACAACCTTCGATAACTATAACAAACCACCCGCTTGGCGAGCGAAGCAGAACCCCATCCATATTTAACCCAAAGCCGAGCAATTCGCCGACTTTGCTTATGAGAGCGACTTCCGCCTGTATAATCGGCGCGGAAACAATTCGAAAAAATAGAGGGCCCCACAACTCGTAAACCGAAACCGCCACCCATAGCTGACCCACCGAAGCAAGCTGAGTATTTTGCCCGGCTCGTCTCCAGAAATAGATGCCCGCGATTGCGGCGCCCAAAAATGAGAGGCGCGGCTCTGGCGGCAGGAAAGAAAGCGCACAAGCTGACAGTATTGCAAAGTCTGCCCTGGAAAGGACAATAGTTTCGCTTTTCGACTTGATGACAGAGTATATGGCGACAAACGCTAGTAGTTCTCCGGCGTTGACCTCTAAAACCTTCTGTGCATTATATAGACCCGCCTCAAAAAAACGCATGCTGCCGGCTGCAAAGAGGGCCAAGGTAAAAACAAGCAGCACATCTCCATCGACGAGTTTCAGCCAAGCAGTAACCGAAGGATTTCGGTCGGCTGAGTCGCTTGAAACCATTTTGTGCATAGAGTTCTCAAATATTATAATTCTAAGGCTATTTTGCTTTTCGGTGTCCGCAGATACGACCTATTGTGCTCAAGGGCGCCGGATGGAGCGCAAATCCACCCGTCACTCCCCCTTCGAACTCTCCCGAATTTCGAACGAACGCAGCGCTCCTCGCGCGCGAGCGGCCTTCCAAGTCGTCGGACTTGCCCTGTTATTATTTGCCCCGACGGCGACGGACGTAAAAGGCTATGCCGCTTGCCAGGAACATCCCGAGCGCTGACGCGCCAATTGCCGGCGCCGGTGCGGAACCGCCGCCAATGTGATGCCAACCCACGTCTCCAGCAAAAGCCGACGCGGCGCCTGCCGTCGAGATAATTGCAGCCATACCAAGAAGCTGAATCAGTTTACTCATGGTAACCTCCTCGAATTCCATGTTCTGGAATTCGCTTACGTCTGCATCGACCCGCTTCCACCGAAGCTCGATCCAGAACCTCGCATTAGAAATAGTATTGTAATTTTCGGCGGTGGCAACGTCATCGGCCCGAAGGGTTTTGGTGATAGCGGAGCGGAATCGCATGGGCGGACGAGTTGAATTCTCCTCGGCGCTGTGGGCTGAGGACAGCTGAAGACAGTTGATTATTTAGCTACCTGTACGGGCAGGTAGGACAGGATCAGCCACTTCTGCGGAATTCGATGGGCGCGATGCAAAAACTCATAATATCTTGAAGTTATTTATGTTTTTGCAACAACAGCCTCGTCGGACGTCCCGGATGCGTCTGGTACTCCCCATCGATTTCATAAAAATATCCAGTCCATTCAGGTGGACTGCTCGACCGCTCGATAATTCGGTTGCGCGGTCATGGAGAGGCGCATGTGTCCGGGTGTTCCGTGGCCGCCAGGGTGAAACGCGAGAGGGGGTTACCCCTGAAGAGCCACCTCCAACCACAGTTTCTTCAACCCTGCTTCGAGAGGTTGCGCGTGATTTCGGCCAGCCATTGGCCCAGCAATGGCGCCGTGGAGAGCGGCGTCCAACGCCGCGTAGTTCCAACATGATTTTTGCGTCACTCCACCATCACCCTCACTGTTCGCGACGCGCCCGGTTGAAGAGCCAGGCGCGCCTGAATGTGATGCGCTCCCGGCTTGAGTGGCCAGAACACGGTCTCGCCGGATTCCGCAGTCTGAAACGGCTCGCCGTCGACATACCAGACGATCTGAACTCCTTGCGTTCCAGGAACCAGCTTCAGTGCGAGCTTGTTGAGCGCCATGGGTTGCTCGGGATTGCGCCAGATGTGAGTGTTGTGCTCTGGCGTGGCTATGGCGAGCCGCGTTTCCTCGGTCTCTTTCGCGGGTGAGGCGGGGGCGGCGACTAACGTCTCGCCGGGCTTCACCCATTCGCGAATTGTCTCGGAACAGGCGCCGCCAGCGCAGGCTCCAAGGCATAAATCGACTGCAGTTCGGCCTTCCGGCGCCGGAAAACTTGCGTCCTCCATTTCACCGCGCACGCCGCCAGTCAATTGCGTGAGGATGGCATGGGCGAGACGCGCGCTCGAGGCCGCGCCGCCCAATTCCTTCATGGTGCCGGCGTCGGCGCGTCCGAGCCACACGCCTATGACGAATTTTTTTGAGAACGCGAGCGTCCAAGCGTCTCGGTGCCCCTGGCTGGTGCCGGTTTTCACCGCGACTGCGAAAGGATACTCCAGCGGCCCGTAGCGCGGGAAGGTCGGCAAGCGAGCTTGGGGGTCGGCCAAAATAGAGGTGACGAGCCGCGCTGTATCCGTCGACATGACGCGCCGCGGGATGGCCGGCCGTTGTTCCTGCGCATACCTTAGTTCCGACAAGAGGCCGTCGTCAGCAAGCGCGGCGTAGGCCCGAAGCAAACGCTCAAGTTTGGTGGGCAGCGAGCCTATGGCCATGGAGATTCCGAACGACTCCGCCGGCGCCTCAAGGTCGTGCAGCCCGAGGTCGTGGAGGAAATGGAAATTAGCCTCGATCCCCACATGGCGCAGGAGATTTGTGGCGGGCACGTTACGCGAATTGGCCAACGCCTGACGCGGCAGCATCGGCCCCAGAAAGGCCCCGTCGGCATTATTGACGCCTGAAGCGCCTTCGGGAATGTCGGCGAGCAGGTCGATGGCCTTGAGCGCGCCGCGTTCAAAGGCCAGCGCATAGACGAAAGGCTTTAGCGTAGAGCCTGGCGACCGCATGACGCGAGTGAAATCGAAGGCGCCCGCGTCGGCGCCATCGAAGCGGGCGGAGCCGACTTCCGCAAGAATGCTGTTAGCCGCGGTTGCTGGCGTTCCGCCTCGCTCCGCCACCATCACAGCGACCTGCCGCGCGCCGGCTCCGCGAAAGACGCCAAGATAACGGCGCGCCAGTCTGGTGATCTGCTCTTGCAGACGAAGGTCCACGGTGGCGTGAATGCGGGAATCATTCTCGGAGACAGTTTTAATGCGGCCTTCATGCAGAAGCTTTTCATACCGCAAGGCGAGGTGCAGCGCTTCGGGGCGGCGCGGCGCGGCGAATGGCTTCATCGCGGCGAGTTGGTCCTTTGCGAGCGCCGCTTGGGCGGAGTCGATGACGCCTTCGCGTTGCAACTCGTCGAGCGCCTTTCGGGCGCGGTGTGCGGCTCGCCTCAGTCCGCTCTCGCGCGCAATATTCATGCGGCCGGGCGACTGCGGAACAGAAGCGAGCAGCGCTGTCTCGGCCCAGGAGAGATCGTCGAGCGGCTTGTCGAAATAAAAGCGCGCTGCATGCGCGGCGCCGTGGCTTCCTCCGCCATAAGGCGCGAGGCGCAAATAATGCGCCAGGGTCGCTTCACGGCCGTTGCGCCAGATCATCGCGAGTCCGGTGGCTGCTTCCATGAACTTGTTGGCCAGGTCGCGGGGCGCCGGATTTTGCATGCGGGCGACTTGCATGGCTATGGTGGAGGCGCCTTCGCGCGATCCGCTCCTTGCGGCGTTCTTCCATGTCGCGCGAACTATCGCAAGAAGATCGACGCCGCTATGCGCGTAAAAACGCCGATCCTCGAGCGCCAGAGTCGCCTGCGCGAAACGCGGCGGGACTTTTGTCAGCGGCCAGTAGCCGTATCCATCCATCCCGGCATGCGCGACCTGCGTCAGAAAGGCTCCATTGCGATCATAAATTATTTCAGTAGCGCGCGGGGCAATGAAGTCCGCTCTCACGAGGGATTTCCATGCGAGCCAGACGCCAAAACCCACGGCGGCAGTTACGATTGCAGTCAGAACAGCGCGCGTGATCGCGCGTCTCATTTCGCGATCTCGATGCGCGCCCCTGCGCTCGCGCCCTGTACGCCTTTCTTGTACATCGTCTCCACGAGTCCTTGCGGCTGCGTGAAGGAGCCTGCAATCTGAGCCTTTGCCCGAAAGGCGAAGCGGTAGTTCCCCTTTGGCAGCGCGTCATAGGCGTAAAACACTCGGTCGTCGCCATAGGAGGTCCAACTGGGCGCAAGGGTTGGAGCCGAGGACGGTTGCGCCTCGCGCGGCGCGGTGGCGATGTTAGGGTTCAGCGGCTCGAATCCCGCCGGCAACGGCAGCGAGATCGCGACGTGCGTACGGTCCTCGGGGTTGACGACTTCAGCGGTTTCCTCGATCACGTCGCCTTGCTTCAGTTGAATGGCGCCACTAGTTTCCGGCTCAAGTTTCTCCGCCGCGCCGCCGGCTGGAACGCGCCAGAGCGCCCGGGTCAGCGCGAAACCTTCACTGCGCGCCGGCGCCTTTGCCCCCGGCTCAGTGGGCTCAAAGCTGGTCTCCACCAACGCGACGATGGGAGCATTGGAACTGTTGGCGATAACCATCGGCGTATTGTCCGCGCTGGAAATACGCAGCACCGGCGTGTTCGCATCTAGTGTATGCGTCTGCCGCGCATCGGCTCCTTGCGTGACCGACAGGGCGATTGGGGATGTCGGCCGGCGCCAGCCTTCCGCCAGAGCATTGATCGCGGCGGCGGTCGCATTGGTCGTGCCCCAGCCGTCGCCCTCGCCGAGTCGCAGCAGCGCGCTTCGAAGCACGGGCGTGCGCGGATCGCTCGGCGCTGCAATGACCGTGGCGCGCACCATTTCGGCGAGGGAGCGGGTTTCAGACGGCAGGATAATCGGACTGCCGCCGTCGGCCGCCTGTCCGCCATAAACCTGTTCGCCCTTGCGGTGCAAAAACTTGACCCGCGACCAAAGTGCGTCGAGCAAAGAAGCCACGACGCGTTGGTCCGAGCCGTTGCTGCTGGCGACAGCGCTGGTCATTTCCGCAACGCTGGCGTTTGGAAGAAAGTCCGCCTGTCTCGCGAATTCGGCGACATAGGAATCGTCCAGTTTTCCACCCTCCGCCATCGCCGCCAGCGCCTCAATGCGCTCGCGCAATTCGTCGCCGGTAATGAGGCGCGGATAATCCGAGCGCAGCGACGCCTTCAGCGCATTGCCGAGGCGATCCAGCAAGGTCTTGTCGATGGTTTCGCCCGCCTTTCCAGCCTTGACCAGGAAAGCGTAAGACCACGCGGTGAGCGAGACGTTTCCCTGCGTGCGTGGCCAGAAAGCGACGAGACCGTCGGGATCGATGGCCTGTTCGATTGCTTGCGCCGTGTTCTTCACATTGGCGTCAACTCGCCCTTCGAGCCCCGCCGCGGCGAGGATCGGGGCAAATGCTTTAAGCGCCAGTCCCGAACTCGCGAGCGACAGGCGTTGCTCGGTGCAGCCGTAGGGATATTCGACGAGCGCATTAAGGCCCGCCACCAGCTTCACCAACGCAGGATCGCCAGCCAGAACCACCCGGCGTGAAAAACTCTCTGGCCGCAAGCCGTCGGCAACGGGCGCAAGGGTGGCGCTCTGGCCGGCCGCTATGTCCACGACCTCATAGCGCCGCACGGGAGCGCGGTCCGGCCGCACCGGCAGATCAATCTCGACCGCATCTCGCGCATGATCGGCGTCGCGCTCGATCCTGAATCCGATCTTGACGTCGTTGGCGCCCGCTTTCTGTTCAGGGACGGTCGCACGCACATCGATACGAACGGGTTTGTTTTGCGCCCAGTCGATTTTCTGGGTTGTGGCGCCCTGAAGATCAAGGCCCTTCGCCGCGATGGTCGCCGACCCCGAACCGCCTGGACCTTCGACGACGCGCGCCACCAGACCCAGGTCCAGCGTATCGCCGGGACGCACGAAGCGGGGCAGGGCCGGCTGCGCCACCAGTTCCTGCCGGATGAGCATTTCGCCGCCCGCGTAGCCAAAACGGTCGGCTCCGCTCGCAGCCTTCGCGCGCAGCTTGAACACGGTGAGCGTGTCGGGCAGTTTCACTTTCATTTTGGCCACGCCGTCGGCGCCGACTTTGACGCTGGGCAGATAGATCGGCACTGGCGTGAAATTCTTGCGCACGGAGATATTATTTTCCGCGCCCCATTCCTCGAGTGCGGCGTCGCCGCCGGGCGCTTCCTCCAGCGGAATCACGCCGAAGGCCATGTTGCGCGTGTCCCGCGCCGCCAGTGTGGTTTCCCGCGGCACGATGAAATTCGGCAATGGATCGAGCGGTTGCTCTTTCGCCAGCGACAACACCGCCTGATCGACCATCCAGAAAGTCGCCTCGCCCGCTAGCGGTTTACCAGCGTCATCGCTGAGCCGCAGCGTCGCCTCGATTTCCTGGCCGGGGCGCGCCTTCGCCGGCGCCTCTAATTTCACGGTCACGATATTTTTGACCGGCGTCACCTCGACCCATTTGGTCGCCGCGATGGTCACGGGCTTGCCCTGATCAAAATTTGCGGCGGCGGTCGGCGCGCTGTCCTTCAGACGCCCGCGCATGATCAGGAAATGCACGGCGAGTTTTGGAACCTGTTCCTTTTTCAAAGTCAGCGCATAGCGGCCAAAGCCGTTGGCGATGTCGATGAACTGATAGTCGTAGACTCCGCCCGGCTGTTCCACGATGACCAGCGCACGGGCGTTCTGGAACGGCGACTGCACCAGCAGCGTGGCGCTTTCGCCGGGCGCATACTTTTCCTTGTCGAGCGTGATGGTAGCAGTGGAGGACGGCGCACGCTGGAAAGTGACGGGAGTATCGCCGCCCACGAAGAAATCGACGCTTACCTGCTGGCGGCGGCCTATGCGATCAAAGGCCTCAAGCTGCACGACATAGACGCCGGCGTCTTTGGCCTCCAGCGCCAGCTTTTGCGCCTCCTTGGCGCTCATCACCTTGCGCTCCAGCAAGGTTTCATCGACGACCTGCGTCACATATTTTGCGGCGCCCTGCGCGAAGTCCGAGGCTTGCAGAGTGGAAATCCAGTTGCGCTTGAGGAAGCGCAAGGTCATCTCCAGTCCTTCGACCGGTTCGCCCTTGCCATTGATCGCGATGAGCTCCGGCGCAATCGCGCCGGGTTTTTCGACATAGCGCGGAGTCTTGACGCCCAGCACGAAGGGCGGGACTGCGATTACGTTCTGCACATTGCGCACTTCGATGCCGTCGTCGCCGAGTACAGGTGGCTTCAATCGAATATCGGCGGGGCTGCGCCGTTGGCTCGATCGTCGTATCGAAGCTCATGCGCGCCGCGCCGCCGGCGTCGGTTCGCTGATCGCGCTCAAGCACTGCGGTCGATTTGAATTTGCCCTCGCCTGAAAATCTCGCGTCGGTCGAAAACAGAAATCCCTCGCGACCCGGCGGCGTGAATACATAGGGAAATTGAGCCGCGCGCCATTTAACAGGACGGTCCGCCGCCAACCCGCCGGCGAAATAACGCGCCAGAAGATCCACGTTGAATTCGCCATCCAGCGGAACCATTTGCGGCGCGTTCAGCACCACTTCGAAGGTCGGCAGGCGATAGGCTTCTTTCTTGAACGGAAAGCTCCCGCAGGAGAGGTCTTCCGGCACGACGGCCTGAGCGGCGTCGGCCTCGTCGTCGCTGGCTTCCGCCTGCTGATCGCCCTTTTGATCCGCTTCTTTGTCGGCCTCCTTGCCCGCCCCGGCGTTCGCGTCCTTTGCTGGTTCCTTGGGTTTCGGCTTTACGCCGGCGGGCTCGTATTTGATGGAGTAGTCGCCGGTCGCCGCCGTCTGTGCGTCGAACTTGTGATAGAACCCGCCGCTGGCGTCGGGCTTCACCGGAATGCGCCACTCCTGATTGCCGGGGCCTGTGACGACGAGCGTTCCTCCCGCTTTCGGGAGGCTGAGGACGCCGCCGCGATAGCTGCGCACATAGCCCTTGATATGGACCGGCTCTTCAGGGCGGTAGATGGGGCGCTCGGTGAAAAGATGACAAAGCGTGCGGGGTTTTTGCACGCGCTGTTGTTCCGGGTCAGTGGTCCAGGCGAGCCACGCAGCCTCAGGCTTCGACCAGTTTTCCTTGGAATATTCCGAGGGGGCGTTATCGGGGTCGACGACGAGGGTGTCGATGCCCTTGGTGACGACGACGCGGCGAAGATCCGCCTCCGCTCTCTTGGCGAGGCTCCACGTAAAAAAGCCGGAGGCGTCCGTTGTCCCTTGAGCCAGGGCGACGAATTTTTCTTCCTTCACGCCGTCGATGCGTATCTGTGCGCCTGCGACGGGTTGCGCAGTCGCGAGCGAGGTAACGGCAAAGCGCACGCGGCCCGGCTCTTCGATGGCGCTCAGAGTCAGATCCGTAACGCTGACACGCAGCCAATGGCGCGCAGCTTCATCAGGCGCGCGCAGACCGACGAGATATGTGCCGGGTTGCTCCTTACCCGCGATGCGCCCGAAATCCTCGCGCAGATCGAGACCGAATTTGGCGTCTGCTCCGCCGCGCCGCAGCGGCAGGTCAATCAGCCGAGACACTGCGGGCGAGCCGAGCGCCTTTATGCGCTCCTTGATTGCGTCGGCTTCGATGTCGGCATTTTCGCTCCAATGCTTGGGCTCATTGCCGGGCAGCGCGGGAGCGCTGGCGTCCTCGGTTTCCAGACCTTCTGAAGGGAAGGGCCAAAAGTCGCGCGCCAGCGGGTCTATGGCGTGGATGCGAACATCCGCGCGCTCATAACCACGCCCCCGCAGCGGCAGCAGTTGCGGGCCAAAGCGCTCCACCAGGCCATAGCCGGCGTCCCATTGTAGAGCTGGCGGGTCGCGCATGAAGGCGAAGCGCTGAGTAAAAGCGCTTGCGAGAACACGTTTGCGGGCGTCACGCAGCGAGCCGGGCGCTATCGCGAGTTCATAGATCTGGTCGGACAGAAATTTGCCGGTGATCTTGAGGCGCTTATGCTCCACTTCCACAGCGAGATCGTCGACGGGCGGCGAAATCCGCAATGCTTGGCGCGCGCGCAAAATATCGATTTCGGCGGGTTCGGCGGAAAACTGTAGCGACAGGCGCCGCTTGTTGGCGGGCGCATAGGGCGAGGCGGCGTCGTTGTCCTCTTCCCCGCTTTCGGGCGCGGCGGCCGCCGCGCCGCCGCTGCTCGCGCAACGCAGCACATTGTCGATCTTGTCGTCGTTCCAGCCACGGCCGCAAGTTGCATCCGTCACGGTGAAGGGGGTCGCGGTGCGCGTGCGAAGCTCGAAAATTTCTTCATCAAAGCCCGGCTCATCCGCGAGTTTGAGACGCAAGATAGCGACGCGACCATCCACGATGGGCTCGTGAAACTTGATAACATAAGTTTGAGCATCGGCGCGCGCGCCACGTTCGAGCGGCAGAATCTGATAGTCGGCGGCCTGCAGAATCTGGCCGCCCTGCGGCGAAATTCCTGGCGCTGGACGTAGTTCGATGGTGAGCAGCCGCGCCAGCGCCTTTGCGGCGACAGGCGAAGGAAAGGCGAGCGCGATCTGCGAAAGCTCGGGGATCGGCTCCGCACCGTCTGCGGGCGCAGTGGAGCTTGGCGTTGGCAGCAACGCAATGAGCCGGGTTTCCGCAGCGCCGGACTTTATCGTAACGCGCTGCAAGGGGGTCCAGGGCTCGGCAGGGCGAAACTGCAAGGCGCGCGGTCCGAGCCAGCGCCACTCGCCAGCCGGTTCCGGAGACAGCGTCGCGAGTTTTTCGTGCGAGTCGGCCGCGCCGCCAGCTTTTGCGCCGACGTCGGCGTCAAAAAATATCGTTATCGGGTCCCAGTCGCGCAGAAATTTTTCAGGCACGACGCGAGCGCCATCGGCGCGCTGAACGCGATCGAAACTTGGCGCGGGTTCCGCTCCGAGCTCCGGCGCCAAGAGAAACACCGAAGCCGCTGCGCACAAAGCGAATAAAAATCTTTTCATTGGAACGCCTCGGGCTTTCTATCGCGCTTTCGCTTTTTTAAGGCCGGCTTTGTCCAGATATTCCGCTACTATCTCGTCGGGGGGCCCGGCCGGCGGCGGCGACAGGCCAAAAATGGAGAGTCGCACAACGCTTGAAGGCGCATCTGCGGGAATGCGCGCTTCGACGAAGTAATGCCCGGCCGCAAGCTTGTGCGATTGCTCGACGCCTTCGCCGAGCTGCTTTCCGGCAGCGTCCAGCAGAAGCATCTCGGCGCGATCGGGCTCAGTGCGCAGCCCCAATCCCATCTCGCTTTCCCGCTGCACCTCAAATGCGAATATCGCGGAGCTTCCCGGCGCGAGCGTCACTGCGTCGTTGACGCCCTCATGCGCCGGGATGACGGCGGTTGTAAAAGCGTCCAGCGCGCCGCTCAACGGACCCTCGCCCGCCGACAAAACATCGAGCGTCGCGTCCCCTGCAGCCATGTAGCGTCGAAACTCGACGCCCGTCGGAAAGGCTTCCAGATCGCGCCGCCCGTTTTGCGTGAAGGCGACAATTGCCGGCGCGCCACCGCGGACAGTGAGCAGAGCGGGCGCGATTTGATGCAAAGCAAAACTCGCCGAGTCACCCGCGAGCACCACCCGCTGGGGCGTGCTTAGAGCTTTGGATGGCAGTGGCTTTTGCTCCCTGCCGATGCTTTCCAGCCAAAGCGCCGACAGCCCGGGCGGGTGATCAAACAGCAAGACGCCGGAACCCTGGATCTCAAGGGTAGCCAAGTTCATTTGCGCGCCCGTGGCGTTCGCTCCGCGAGAAACGCGCCCATCCTGCGACAGGAAACGCGCCTCGCCTCCAACCACAAACAGTCGGGCGTCGCCGGAATTCGCTACGGGAACGACAATCTCTCCGCCGGCGCCAAAAAAGCGCTTCAACGGATGGTTCGCAGTCAAAGTCTCGCGCGCGCCCATGGCGACGGCGGCGGAAACGGGCGCAGGCGCATTCGAGAGATTGACGAGCCAAAGCGTCGCGTCCTTCTTCAATGCGCCGTGATAGGTCGCTGACAGGGAAGAAGCGCCGCCGTAAATCGCGAGGCCCGACTCCTCTTGCGGTGAGGCGAATGCGGCGACTTCGGCGGGCAACTGCAATTCCAGCGGCGCCTCGCCGACGGCGAGCGTCACGGGTTGCGCAGTCAAGGGCGGAAGGATCGCGTGAAAAAGTGCGCCGCCCTGGGCGAGAGGCGCCACATCAACGTCTATGGCCCGCAGAGCGACGCGCGTGGACTGGCCGCCAGACGTCTCCCAAAGATAGACCGGCTTGTCGCTCGCAAGGGCGAGCGTAGCGTGAGCGGATACGGCCATGCCGTGGCCGGCGTCGAGACCGACCTGGCCCACTATAGACCGCGCCAGCCAAAGCCGAGACTTGCCCTTCGGCGCTTCCAGCGCGGGAATTTCCGCCCTTTCACCCGCTCCAAGATCAACGACGATTTCCTTGCCGCGCCATTCGATGCTTTTGACGGCAACGTCGTCTTTGCAGTCGCCGGGGGCAACGAACCACAAACGTTCCGATTGCGGCGCAAGCGCACCGGCGTGAACGCTTTTCAAAAGCTCGCCCGGCGCCGAACCGACGGCGAGACCTGCCGCCGACGATGCAATCTCCACGACCGACGCCGTGGGAAGTTGAGCCAGCCCCGCACACACCGGCGCGGGCGCGCCTTCGACTGGCTCCAGCGGAAGGCCGGAACCATTGCGCGCCCGGCGCTCCAATATGCGCGTGGCGATGGTTATAGGCGCCTCGCCTCCGCCCACGACCCAGGCGACGACGCGCCATGCGCTTTTATCATTCGGCGCCGGCCATGCCGCCACGGGGGCAAGGCCGCGTCGCGATCCCACGACGCGCCATGCTCCGTCCGCGTCTCGGCGTTCGATAGATAGTGCGACTTCGGCGGAGGATTGCGCCGAGACAAGCATGAGGCTCGCCTCGCGCGCCGCGGGCAGAGCGAGCACATGCGCGCGGGGACCACTCAGAGTTCTGGCGCCTACAGCGACCAGCGCGCTTTCGTCCAACTCCTCGGGCAATGCGAGACGCAGTTCGACGCCGCTCTGCTCGTTGTTTTCCGTCTCCCCAACGCTCTTGTCTTCCGAACTATTGTCCTGCGCGTCCGGGGCGCTCTGTGGGTTGGCTCCGAGCGTTTTCAGCTCCAGACTATAGGCTCCCGCAGGAAGCCGCCGCGACAGCGCGACGTTCCAGTCGTCAGAGCCGCCGGTCAGAACTCTCTAACGTGGCGCCGCCGGCATTTTTCAGCACGCCCAGCGTCGCCTTGTCGCCAAAGCTCGAAATGTCGACCACAGCGTCATGCGCCAGCGCGAATGACAATGTCGCGGGAAGTTCAACCGATCGCGGCGCGCCGGGCTGCAACTGCGTTGATGAAAGCGAGATTTCGTAGTCGCGTCGATCATCGCGGGTAAGCGCGCGCGCTTCGACGCGGTAATCGCCCGCCGCCAACTTGCCTTTAAAGTCGTGGCCGTCCGCCGCTTTGCCCATGCTTTCCTTGTCGCCGCGAAGGATCTCGCCGATCATGCCTTCGCTGATCGTGAGCGTGACATCGGACTCGCCCTTCAAGGTAAAGGTCCAGACATCCGATTCTCGCGCGGCGCCTGGCGTTTGGGGCTCGCGCCATTGCATTTTTCGCGCTGTTTCAAAGGGCAGGGCATGCGGCCCGTGTCCTGATAGCTCCACCGGCGCCGGGTTCTTCCGCAAACGCGCCACAAGTCGCGCCTCGACATCTTCCGGAGTAACGACGAGGCGGTAGGACCCTTTCTCGAATTTACGCGTCAATCGCGTCAGTTCCCCCGGCCTCGTAAGCGGCCAACCCCCCAAATCCTCCAGTCGCGCCCGCCAGCGGCGGCCAAGGCCCAAGAGGTCTATGCGATAGATGCCGTCTTGCGCGATCTCGATCGGCACAACCGCGCCTTTGCCCGGCGCGAGCGTCGCTCGCACACTGCCCTGATCGTCAAGCTTTGGCGTCGTGACTAAAGTCGCCGGCGCTACGGAGAAGCCAAGATGCCCTGATGACTCCTTGGCGGTGACAGCAGCGCGATAGGCGCCGGCGCGCAGATATGTGGTGGCGAGGCCGTTGTGTCCGGGACCGTTGTTTTCTCCCGATGCAAGATTTGTCGAAATCGCCGCGCCGATCTTCACCGCAGTCTGCAGACGACCGAGCGTTTCGACGCGGTAAAGGCCGCCCTGTGTAACATTGAAACGTACTTCCTGCGTCTCGTCGCTGCCGAGATCGAAAAAGATCGGATGCGCTTGCGCGGCGCTCAGGGCGGCGCGGCCTGCCGCTGGTTTGCGCGGTGCGCCCGGTTTTTCCTTCCCGCTTGTCGGCAACTCCTCGCCCTGGACAGCCGAAGCAGGGGCCGCGACAAATACGAGCGCTAGCGCGCGATCTTTGGCGGCTGGCGTTATCGTCGCGGTGACGACGGGGATTTCGTTCTGGACCAACTCCGGGCTCAGGTTCAAGGGTACGTCGGCGCCCTTGCTGTCTCTGGCGACAATCTTCCCGTTCTTTGGCGCGCGCAGCGGAATTACGAGCTTCTCATTCGCTCCTTGCCAGAGGGGTAGTGGCGCTGTCGCGAGGTCGGCAGGCAAGGCGACAATTCGAGGTCCCATCAACAATTGCGGGGCAATGTTGCCGATGATGTGATAGGAACCGGAAAGTTCGAGCTGCTGTTGGCCAAATGAAATGGCCATCCGCTCGGGCGCGGTTGCAGGCGCGGGCGCCGCGACGCCCGGCGTTCCAAGCGTCAGGTCAATGACGCCCGCCGCGTCGCCCTGCGGTTCCAGCACGAGCGTATAAAAGCCCGCCTGCAAATCGAAGCGCGTTGGATCTTTACCGTCCGCGCGCGGCGCGAGCGCTCCGAGGGATGGTTCAATGCTTACATGCAGCTTGACGCCCTTCGCGTCGATGGCCACCGGCCCGGAGTCTTTCGCCTCGAAAAGCAAGGTCGTGCGGCCGCGCAAATTGAACTTGCCGCGCCAGGGACGGCCCGTCGCTATGCGCGGCATGTCGGAGGCGAGCACGCGTATCTTGCCGTCTTTTTCCACCCGGGCGAACAACACGCTCGCGGGAACTTCATCACCGCCATCGCCGGCGAGGTCGACGCCGACCAGGTGTGGGCCGGAGGCCTCGAAATTGAGATGCGTGTTCTGCCGCACAGCGCGAAGAGTGAAGGCCTGTCCTTCGAAGCCGGAGACTTCAATTTGCGCCGGTTCCTTGTCGTCTCCCGGCGCATAAACCGTGACAGCGGGCTCCCTATTATTGACGCCGAGCGGGGCGAACGCATTGGCGCCCTTGGCGCGCCGCACGTCCAGGCCAGCCTTCGCCGGCTGAGGCAGTTCGAGCCGAAACGCGGTGTATTCTCCCGGGGCGGCGTAGCGCGCCGATCCAAACGGCCCGATTACGCCGTCGGTGACTCCGGCGTCCATAGGGGATGAGGTTTGCAGGCGCAGCATGAAGGGCTGAGCGGTCGCGCTGTCCGACCAAACCAGCGGCGGAGCGCCGTAGGCCGTCACGAGATAACGGCCCGGCGCTAATGCGCCCTCCAGCCCGATCCGCGTCATGAAGTGTCCGGGCTTCGGCTGCACGATGCGCTTGTCGAAGGCCAGGTCGACCAATTCGCCGCTGGAGCTCCACAGCCGCATATCTTGCAGGGCGCGGCCTACGGCTTCAAGGGCTACCCGGCCTTCCGCGCCGACCTCCAGACCGTAGGAGCGCTGCTGCATGTCGCCAAGTTCACCGCTTTCAATCCTTCCGGCGACGAGTGGAGGACGTTTCGCGTCAACCTCGATAAAAGCTTCGGCCGAAAGATGCACCTTGCCGGTTGCGCCCTTGGCGTTGGAGACACGGATTTTATAGGCGCCCTTGTCGAGCAGAGTGTCGATGCGACCGTCGCGCTGGCCGGGAGCGCCTGAGGATTCCCCGGGTCCTTCGATCATGTCGATGATTTCGATGCGCGCGCCCGAGGCGCTTTTAGCGCGCACGCTGTAGCGTCCCGCCACCGGGGTCGTCAGGATCGCTTCGCCGTCCTGATCAGCCGGAAGGTCGCTCAGGGAAAACTGTCCGGACGCAGACTTTGCGCCGTCGTCCGCCCAGCTTGAGGTTGTTGAAAATCCGGCAGCCAAGCCGGCGAGGCCGAAAAAGGCGACCAAAAAATGCGCCCGTAGGCGGAAAAATGCCGGCTTCATGCTTTCTCCAGACCAAACGGCGCATGGCGAATCCAAGCCATAAGCTGTCTGGACCGCAGCATAAGTCAGTTTCGTTTGAGAAGGCGAGGGCAATGACCGCGGTATTATGGCGCAAACGCCCTCCAGCACGAGTGCGGGCTATTGAGCCGCGCGGCGCGGTGCGCGTTATCCACCAATCCAGGGTCCGCCATGCGTTGCGGAATCAGTCGGGCGAAGACAGGATCGTGGGTATGAGAAAAGCAGACAGCAGAGGCGCGCCGCAGCGCGTAAGAAATCAAAAACCTTCACAAACGCAAAATTGGCGACGCAGGAAATCATCATGCCGGTTCAGTCCACGTCAAGATCGACCTGGACCCATCGTCTTCGCGCAGGAGTTGAGAAGCTTCGCACAGAGCTTCGTTTGGTTGAGACTGCAATTGCTGTCGGGCTTTGGATCGGCGGAATGACGGCGGCAGATATGATTATCGCCGGCGTTCTCCTCCTCCTGAGCCTGATTGTCGGGTTTCCGCAACTCTAAGCGCGTCAATCGCGTGTCTTAATAGCGTTCCGCGACCGCAGCATTTTGCCGCTGACCAAGAGCCGCACCTCTGTAAAATTTCAGGACTCTTCGCGCTCGAGAACCAATTCGGCAGTCGTTCGGCCCTCTGTAGGCGAAGTTTCAGCAGTTGCGCCCCTGACGTTTCTCCTTCGGCTTGCCCGTGCAATGGCTCCGCGGAGAAACTCCCGAAAGTCCCGGGTTCGCGCTTCCGTGAGGCG
Organism: uncultured Alphaproteobacteria bacterium; assembly: GCA_963697595.1. Lineage (GTDB taxonomy): Bacteria > Pseudomonadota > Alphaproteobacteria > Rhizobiales > Beijerinckiaceae > Methylocystis. Next base: position 1,082,540 of record CAVOON010000003.1, read on the forward strand.
CGATAAAAAGTAGGCGAAAGCGATGGCGCTAACGATTACCGCAAAGGCGAGAGTCCAATGCAGAGGCGTTGGGAGTTGCTTATACCAATCGCGACCCAGCAGGCTGCCAACTCCTGCCCAGACGAAAAACACCAGAGGCGCATGAGTGGCGTATAGCGAGTAGGAAAAGTCCGACAAGCGATGGTGAACGGAGCCGATTTCGGCAAAGAGTCCGTTTTCATCTGAAAAGCGGAGCGTCAAAAGAAGATTGGCGAATGTTGCGACGACTGCTAGGTCGGCGAGCGTCGTAATAATCGGATGCGCGACAATTATTGGACCTCGCGCTGCGAGACGCATAACTGTGACCGTTATCAAAAAGATCCCGAGAGAAAGCAGAGTGGATTTAATCATGGGGCGTGGCGCGAGACGGGTGAAAGCTCCGATCGCCCAGGCGCCATATCCGAAAAGGAAAAAGCTTTCGGGAATAGACATGATCGTCGCCGCCAGCGCACCGAGTCCGAAGACGGCGAAACGGACAGCCCTAGGATAAGCGGTTGCGAAAGGCAGGAGGAGCAGCGGGAAAGTCACGTAATACCACATCTCGCAAGCGAGAGACCATAGCGGACCATTCGTGCCGGCTTGTGGCGCCCATATGCTCTGTTGTTGCAAAATCGACCAGAGAATGTTCAGCGGATTGAAGACTCCCTCGAAAAAGGGCGCGTCGTAGATTCCAGAATTTGGAAATATCCGCCTGCCGACGAGATCAATGAGAAATCCGTATGCGAGCGCGGGAATCAGAACGATATAAATTCTGCTAAAGCGGTTGAGCATATAGTCCCGCAGGAAGGGGGCTGTCCTGCGCCTCCGAACCAAGAGTTCGCCGCCGATTAGGAATCCGGAAATTACAAAAAACACCAATACCGCTTGATGAGAAAAGCTGGCGAGAAACCACCATGCGTATACGCCTGGCCCATGTGGTCCTACCATTATGTCGCTAAGCTGGATCAGCACCCCGGCATGACCGATCAGCACTGCCAGAGCCGCTATCCAGCGCGCCAGGGAAATGAAATTTGATAATGCCTTGTTCACAAGTCGTCGCCCAAATCATAGCCGCCCGGGGGACTTATATTTCAAAAGTGTCATCTTTACGCGACCGCGAAGCGCTTCCCGTTAAGACTCCCCAACTATAGCTTAAGCTTATCAGCGCCCCCTGTTATTTCCGCAACCCGCGCCACAGTTGGACGTCAGATGGAGTGGGCTTAATTTGCAGGGTGACGATTCGGAGGACAACTTCAGCCTTCCATATCGCCAGTCGAGAACTGGGAGGAATGTTCGATGCGGCGAGGATTTTCAGCAACAAATTTCGCGATTCACCTGATCATCGGATTTGTCGGAAGCGCTGTTGTCGTCTGGTCCGCCGCTGCTGAGACCTTGGTCGGGAGCGTCGAACTTCGCGCTCGGCCCGCTGTAAATGCGCGCATTTATGGAGTCCTCGCGGCGGGGGCGATGGTGCTTGTCGAAAGTTCGCACGGCGGGTGGAGCCTCGTCGCCGTCGATGAACTGCGCGGCTATATTCCAAGCTCAGCGCTCGCTCCGTTGGAATTACGGGAAAACACAGCGATGTCGGCTGAAAATCCACATTGCGATCTTGGCTATCCGTACTCGGGCAGCAGCGTCTATTTCACTGGCCTTACGGAACTGCGCCATTCCGGACCGCTTGGAGCTCTGCTCGGCTATCACATCGCCAGACCTTGCTGACAGGGTTATAGCAGCGGGAGCATTTGATTCTTTTAAGCCTCGCGCTGATGGCGAAAGTCTCCTTTGTGGCGCAGCGCGCCTGCGTCAAATTCGCGCGACAGAGACCCATGATTGCCAAAAATGGTCATAAAAAGAGCGTTATTAAATCCGATTCCGCGTCATTCCCGGCGAAAGCCAAGGGTCGATTTTCCCCATGTGACTTTTTCGCGCAGCAGGCAGGCAACGGCCTGTTCTTTGATATTTATCAATCCATTCTCTGGTTGTGCGGCGTAGCATTATTTTTCAGTTCGCAGAGACATTGCGGGAGATTCGCATGCGTTTCCCGCGTCATTCCGCTATCTCGCGCATGCACGCTAAAAATAATGAGGACAAAACACCATGGAGCGGCTGCCTTTAATTCCGAAACGGCGGACCTTCGGCGAAATATCGCTCTCGGCGATATTCCTGGCGCTTGCCGTCGCCACCGCTTTCGTCGCCTCCCGAGCGTATACGCCAGCCTACGCGTTTCACATGGCGGTGTTTTCGCTTGGCTCGCTGTTGGCGGTCGTTGCGATCAATCTGCGTTATAACGCCCGACCTGCGGGGCCTACGCCGCTCGTGATCGAGGGACGGCCAAACTACAACTACGGCCCGGTCAAGTTCGCCTCGATAGCCGCATTGTTCTGGGGCACGGCGGGATTCCTGGTCGGGTTGTATCTGGCTCTTGAACTCTCTTTCCCGATCCTGAACTTCGATTTGCCGTGGATCAATTTCGGTCGCTTGCGGCCGCTGCATACTTCGGCGGTGATTTTCGCCTTTGGCGGCAATGTGCTGCTGGCGACCTCTTTCTATGTGATGCAGCGAACAAGCCGCGCGCGCATCGCGGGAGAACTCGCGCCCTGGTTCGTGGTGCTGGGCTATAACTTCTTCATCCTGATCGCGGGCACGGGTTATTTGCTCGGCATTACGCGCAGCCATGAATACGCGGAGCCGGAATGGTACACGATCCTGTGGCTCGTGATCGTCTGGGTGACATACCTCCTCGTTTACCTCGTCACTCTGGCGAGGCGCGCGGAGCCGCATATCTACGTCGCTAACTGGTTCTATCTCGCTTTCATAGTTACCGTGGCCGTGCTGGTGCTCGGCAACAACAGCGAAATTCCCATTTCGGTGTTCTCGCCGCAGTCGGTGATTGTCTGGTCGGGCGTGCAGGATGCGATGATCCAGTGGTGGTATGCGCATAACGCCGTGGGCTTCTTCCTGACGGCGGGCTTCCTTGGCATCGTCTATTATTTCATACCCAAGCGCGCCGAGCGGCCGATCTACTCCTATCGCCTCTCGATCGTGCATTTTTGGGCGTTGATCTTCCTGTATATCTGGGCGGGTCCGCATCACCTTCACTATACCGCGCTGCCCGACTGGGCGCAGACGCTCGGCATGGTGTTCTCTGTGGTGCTGTGGATGCCCTCATGGGGCGGCATGATCAACGGCTTGATGACCCTGTCCGGCGCGTGGGACAAACTTCGCACCGATCCTGTGCTGAGAATGCTGGTCGTTTCGGTGGCGTTCTATGGCATGTCGACCTTTGAAGGCCCGTTGATGTCCGTTAAGGCGGTCAACTCGCTCAGCCACTACACCGACTGGGGTATCGGCCATGTGCATTCGGGCAGTCTCGGCTGGGTCGGCTTCGTCTCCTTTGGCGCGCTGTATTGCCTAATTCCGTGGGTCTGGAATCGTAAGCTCTACTCGCTGAAGCTGGTCAACTGGCACTTCTGGATCTCGACCATCGGCATCGTGTTCTATATCTCGGCGATGTGGGTGGCCGGCATCATGCAGGGCCTGATGTGGCGCGCTTACACGCCGCAGGGCTTCCTTGAATACTCCTTTGTCGAAACGACGGAAGCGCTGCATCCCGAATATCTCATTCGTGCTGCTGGCGGCGGTCTGTTCGTGATCGGAATGCTGATCATGCTGGTGAACATATACAAGACCATCACGACGCCCCGGACCGAAGAGGTTCTCGAGGCGGTCGCAGCTCCCATGCCGGCAGAGTGAGGAAGAGCCCATGTCGAACACGACCCAACATGCTCCCTCCTCGGGAGGACTGCACAAGCTGCTCGAAACCAATTCGATCATGCTGTTGCTCGGCATCCTGCTGCTTGTTTCAGTAGGCGGCCTCGTCGAGATCGTCCCCCTGTTCTATCTCAAGAACACGATCGAAAAGGTGGAGGGGGTGCGGCCTTATACGCCGCTCGAACTCGCCGGCTTCAACATCTATGTGCGCGAGGGCTGCTACACCTGCCATTCGCAGATGATCCGTCCCCTGCGCGACGAGGTGGAGCGCTACGGGCATTACTCGCTCGCCGCGGAGAGCATGTATGACCACCCGCACCAATGGGGCTCCAAACGCAATGGTCCCGATCTGGCGCGGGTTGGCGGCAAATATTCGAACGACTGGCAGCGCGACCATCTTCGCGATCCACGCGCAGTGGTTCCGTCGTCGATCATGCCCGGCTACGGTTTTCTTTCGAGGACGCCGCTAAACAGCGCGCATCTTGCTGAACAGATGCGCCTGCTGCGGGTCGTCGGCGTGCCATACAGCGACGAGCAGATCGAGAAGGCTGCGACGGATCTCGCTGCGCAGACGGGAGCGGACGATCCCGGCGGCGCGGAGATGCAGAAGCGCTATCCCAATGCGGTGCTCGGAGATGTTTCTGGCAAGACCGCAGCCACCGAAGAGGACGCTTTAATTGCTTATCTGCAACATCTTGGCGTGTCGGTGGACTTCAAACTTTATGATGACAAGGCGAACATCAGGTGATGGGTAAAGGGCGTCCGGCTGGACGCCCGCCCAAATTACGCTCGTCCGAGGAAGCAAACATGACAACCGGAGACGTCTCCACTTTCGAAGCATGGCGTGAGTTCGCAGCAAGCTGGGGCTCCGCCTATTTCGGCCTGATCTTTATCGTGGCGCTCGCTTATGCTTTGCGGCCCTCCCGCCGCAAGCAATTCGACGAGGCCGCTCAAATTCCCCTGCGGGAGGACTGAAAATGTCCGTGGACAAACTGCACGACAGCAAGATTCGCATTGACGACCATAGCGGCATGCACACGACCGGGCATGAGTGGGACGGCATCGAAGAACTCAACACGCCTTTGCCGCGGTGGTGGGTATGGACCTTCGCCGCGACGGTGGTGTGGGCAATAGCCTATTGCGTGGTCTATCCAGCGTGGCCGCTGTTGCATGGCGCAACCGAGGGCGTTCTGGGGTGGCATTCGCGGGCTGCGGTGGTTCAGGACATCGCCGCGCTGCAGGAGACTCGCGCTCCGATACTAGCCAAAATCAAAAACGCCCCTCTGGCGTCGATCGAACAAAATCCCGAACTTCTCGCTGCTGCCCGCACGGTGGGGCGAGTGGCCTTCCTCAATAATTGCGCCGCATGTCACGGCGCCGGCGGGCAGGGGGCGAAGGGATATCCCAATCTGAACGATGACGACTGGATCTGGGGAGGAACGCTACCCGACATCCAGAACACCATTGAACATGGCGTTCGTTGGGATGCTGACAAGGAAACGCGAGGCGGCGCCATGCCGGCGTTTGGTCGCGACGGCATTCTTACGCCGCAACAGATTTCCGACGTCGCCGACTACGTGCGCACGATGGCCGATCTCCCCGACGCTTTAGCCCCGGAAGTTGCGGGCGAGAAGCTTTACAACGAGAACTGCGCCGCCTGTCATGGCGCCGAGGGCAAGGGCAACCCGTCAGTCGGCGCGCCCAATCTGTTCGACGCTATCTGGCTCTATGGTTCCGACAAGCCGACCATCGTCAATCGCATCATGCAGGGCGGCGGCGGCGTGATGCCGGCCTGGAAAGGTCGCCTCGACGAAACCACAATCAAGGCGCTGACCGTTTACGTGCACTCGCTAGGCGGCGGCCAATAGATCAAACCGCGCCAGCCTCGAAGCGGGGCTGGCGCGCCCAAGCTATTTAGAACTCAAAGCGAGAGGCGTTCAGTTGTCCACTTCAGAGCTTGCTCCCGACAGCGGCGAGCATGACACGTTGGTGGCCCCAGCGCATAAGGTCTATCCCAAGAAAGTCGATGGCGAGTTCCGCCGCATCAAATGGGGCATCCAGCTGTTCACGCTGGCGGTCTACTATCTGCTGCCGTTCGTGCGCTGGCATCGCGGTCCCAACGAGCCGACGCAGGCCATTCTGCTGGATATGCCGCATCGCCGCTTTTACTTCTTCTTCATCGAGATCTGGCCGCAGGAAGTCTATTACATCACTGGGCTGCTGATCATCGCCGCTCTGACGCTGTTTCTCATGAACGCTGTGGCGGGCCGCATCTGGTGCGGGTACATGTGCCCGCAGACGGTGTGGACCGACCTGTTCATGATGACAGAGCGCTGGATAGAGGGCGACGCGCGCGATCGCATCCGCAAGGACGCGGGCCCCTGGACCGCACAGAAAGTTCGCGAGAAGGCCACGAAATATCTTCTCTGGCTGCTGATAGCCTGGTGGACCGGCGGCGCCTGGGTGCTTTATTTCGCCGACGCGCCCACGCTCGTGCATGACCTTGCCACCTTCGCTCCGGGCTCCGGCGAAGCCTACATGTGGATCGGAATATTCACTTTTACGACGCTCGTGTTCGCCGGATTTATGCGCGAAGGCGTGTGTCTCCACATGTGTCCTTGGCCGCGCATTCAGGCGGCGCTCACCGACGAATATGCGTTGAATGTCACCTATCGTTACGATCGCGGCGAACCGCGCGAGTCGTTCAAGCACGCGGTGCAACTACGTGCGAAAGGGCTTCCGGCGGGCGACTGCGTGGATTGCGGTCAATGCGTCGCGGTCTGTCCGACCGGCGTCGACATTCGGCAGGGCGCTTCGCTTGGCTGCATACAATGCGGCCTTTGCATCGACGCCTGCGACGCCGTTATGGAAAAGATCGGCCGTCCGCCGCGGTTAATCGGCTACGACACCGAGATGAACATAACGCGGCGCGAGTGCGGCAAGCCGTCCATATACAAGCCAATCCGCGTGCGCACTGTATTATATGCCGCCCTGATCCTCGCGATCGGCGGGTTCATGATCTTCACGCTGGCGACGCGCGGCAATCTGCATCTCAATGTGTTGCATGACCGCAATCCGCTGACAGTGAAACTGAGCGATGGCGGCGTACGCAACGCCTACACCATCCGCATTTCCAACATGAAGCCAGAGACCCGGCGGTTCGCGCTCGAGATCGGCGGAGTGCCAAGCGCTCAGGTTGAAGTTGTGGGCGGCGAGAAAGACGCTCAGGGGCGTATAGTCCTGGACGTTGGCGCGGACCAAACCCGCGAGGCGCGAGTCCTGCTGACGATGCATGGCGCGCACGCCGACAAGAATCCGGTCGCCGTCGACTTTACCGCGCATGAGGTCGATAGTGACAAGACCATATCCGCCAAGGATGTGTTTCTGTGGCCTTGACGGCCCGCCGTGAATATCAATCGACCGCCTCTCTCTCCATGAGAAAGGCGGTCACTAACGGAGAGCGCAGATGTCATCTTGTGATCTCGTGCCGAATTTGAAAACGCCGGACCAGGGCAAGCCCCTTACAGGATGGAAAGTGCTGGCGATCCTGCTGGGGTTTTTCGGCGTCATCTTCAGTGTGAACGCCTATATGGCGTATTCGGCGATCTCGACCTTCAGCGGAGAGGTCGAACCCCACCCCTACGAGCATGGCGTCGCGTATAACAGCGATATCGCTCACGCGCGCGAACAGGCGGCGCGGGGATGGAAAGTCGACGTATCGCTCGAAAGGGCGGGCCCTGGCGAAACGCGGATTCTGGTGACGGCGCACGACGCCAAGGGGGCAGAAGTTTCAGCGATTGCGCTCGCGGCTACATTGGCCTCTCCCGTCGACAAGAAGCAGGACCGGTCGGTGAAACTTCAGGAAACAGCGCCTGGCCGCTACGAAGCCCGAGTGGCGGCGCCGCCAGGCGTGCGCGATCTCGTGCTTACGGCGGAGCAGGGCGGACGCGAAATTTTCCGCTCCCAAAGCCGCCTGAAAATCGACTGAGCCATGAGCGTTCCCGCTCTCGACCATGAAGCGCTTGTCATGCGTGACAAGGATGGCGTGCTTCGCTTCGAGGCGGCCATTGAGGGCATGACCTGCGCGGCTTGCATCGGCGAAATCGAATCCGCCCTGCGCAAGCTTCCCGGATTGCTCGCTGCGCGCGTAAATTACACCAACAGGCGTCTTTCGCTTGAATGGCGGGAAGAGGCCTTTGAGTTGACTGGCGCCTTCGAACGCTTGCGCCGCATGGGCTATCGTCTCAGGCCGTTCGAACTCGCCGGCGGCGAACGCGCGGAGCAGGAGGCGTCGAAGCGGCTGCTTCGATGCCTCGCCATCGCTGCCTTTGCGGCAATGAACATCATGCTGCTTTCGGTCTCCGTCTGGGTCGGAGAGAGCGCCGACATTGATCCGGCGACGCGCGATATGTTCCATGGGATTTCGGCGCTGATCGCTCTGCCGGCGGCAGCTTTCGCGGGCCAGCCCTTTTTTCAAAGCGCCTTTTCCGCCCTGCGCGCGGGACGCCTCAATATGGACGTCCCCATCTCGCTCGGCGTCGTGCTCGCTTTGGCGATGTCGGTTTATGAAACGCTCACTCACGCTGTGCATGCTTATTTCGACAGTGCGATCATGCTGCTCACCTTTCTTCTGCTCGGGCGCTATCTGGACGCCGCGATGCGCCGCAAGACGCGGGCCGTGGCCGCCAATCTCGCGGCGCTGCGCGCGCCTTTCGCCTGCCGTTTGTCGGCGGATGGCGTTGAAACAATGGTTCCGGCGCAGCAGCTTCGTCGCGGCGACCAGGTGCTGGTGCGTCCAGGAGAGCTATTGCCGGCCGACGGTTTCATCGTGGCGGGCGCTTCGACGCTGGATGAAAGCGTCATTACCGGAGAGACAGCGCGCAGGTCCGTCTTGCACGGCGACAGGGTGTTCGCTGGTAGCCTCAACTATCATGGCGCGCTGACGCTTGGAGTGGAAGCCGCGGGAAGCGGCACATTGCTCGACGAGATCGAGCGCCTTCTGGACAAGGCGACGGCCGCGCGCTCCCGTTATGTGCGTCTTGCCGATCGGGTTTCGCAGTTTTATGCGCCCGTGGTGCATATAGCAGCGTTGGCGACGCTGCTTGGCTGGCTTTGGTTCGGAGCGTCGCTGCATGATGCGCTGGTGACGGCCATTGCGGTGCTTATCGTGACTTGCCCATGCGCCTTGGCGCTTGCTGTCCCTGCGGTGCAGGTCGTGGCGAGCGGCGCATTGTTTCGTAGTGGCGTGTTGCTTAACGCCGCGGACGCGATCGAACGCTTCGCCGAAATCGACACCGTGGTGTTCGACAAAACTGGCACGCTGACTTCGCCGCATCCAAGCGTCATCAACAGCCAGGATATCGCTTCGGATCTGTTTGAACTTGCGGCGGGTCTCGCCCGTGGGAGCAGTCATCCTCTTGCGCGCGCTGTGGCGGCCACGCGCCCGGATGCGGTTACGCTTACCGACATTACAGAAGAACAAGGGCAGGGGGTGCGCACGCTGGTTGAAGGCGGTGAGGCGCGGCTCGGCGCTCCGGCCTTCTGCGGGCTCGACGAAGAGGTCGCGGCGCTGGGAGTTCTGGCGCCGGACATATCGGTCGTCGCCTTTCGGCACGGAGAGCGTCACGCATTGTTCCAGTTGCGGCAGGTATTGCGTGACGATGCTTCGAAGACGGTGGCGGCGCTTGCACAGAACGGCTTTGCGATTGAGATTCTCTCGGGCGACCGGTCCGAGGCCGTCGAAACAGTCGCCCGTGCGCTGAATATCACGGATTGGCGAGGAGAACTGAGGCCGGCCGAAAAGGTTGATCGATTGGAGGCTCTGCGCAAAGCCGGCCGCAAGGTGTTGATGGTGGGCGACGGTCTCAACGATGCGCCAGCCCTCGCGAGCGCCTACGCCTCGATGTCGCCGATAGACGCCACGCAGGTTACTCAGGCGGCGGCGGACGCTGTATTTCTGGGCGAACATCTCGCTCCCGTGCTCGCGACTTTGGAGACGAGCCTGCGCGCCCGGCGGATCATGCGAGTAAATCTCGGGCTGTCTGTTCTTTATAATGCGGTCGCCGCTCCAATGGCGATGCTTGGCCTGTTGACGCCGCTGATAGCCGCCGCGGCGATGTCCGGCTCCTCGCTGCTAGTTACGCTCAATGCTTTGCGCGCGGGCGCGGCGACGCGCGAAACCGCCTCGGCGGCCTCTATAACGACCTGCGAGGTCGCGCCATGACCGTTTTGCTATTTCTGGTGCCTCTTGCACTGGCCCTGGGCTTTGTCGGGCTGCTCGGTTTCCTGTGGTCCCTCAACTCCGGGCAATACGATGATCTCGATGGCGCCGCGTCGCGCGTCTTGTCCGACGAGGATATCGAGGACAAGCCATGAGCGCGCAGGATTATGACGACTTGCCTGTGCGTCCGGGCGAATTGAGCTGCGTTTGCGGTCCCGCCGGGAAAAACGAGGACGCACTCGATGTGCATGATCTATGGCGGTTGGCCGCGGGATTCGGACTTGCCGTGCTGGCGCAGGCTCTCGTGCTTTCCGCGCTGCCCGAGGCGAGTAGTCTCCTCGCGCCGACGCCGGGCCGCTTGGGCTGGCCCTATGCGTTGTTGCTGGTCGGCGCGGCTGTCGCGACCTTCCCCGCTGCATTTCTGATTGACGCTTTCGGGCGGCGTTCGGCCTTTGCTCTGGGCTCAAGCCTTGGCGTCGCGGGTGGGCTGCTCGCGGCCTGGGGAGCTTCGCATGGCGTTTTCGGAGCCTTGTGCCTTGGCGCTTTCTGGCTTGGCCTCGCTCAAGGGTTCAGCCTCTTCTATCGTCACATCGCGGCGCGCGGCTCCGCGCTTGCGACGCGAGGCGGATTGCTGGTTCTCGCCGGAGGCGCCGCGGCGGCGGGCGGAGCGCCTGCGATTATCGGGCTCGGCGCGTTTTTCGGCAGCGGCGTGGGTCAATTGTTGATTGGCGCCGCCTTGCTGCACGTCGCCGCGCTTTGGCTGTCCACCCGGTTACCACATGCCATCGCTTCGCCCGTAGGCCAACCAAGGCCGGGAGTTGGCCTTTCACTGCGTTTTGTCGCTGCGACGCTGGCGGGTTCCGTGGCCTGGTTCATCATGGCGGGCGGAATGCTGCATGGGCCGCTCGCCTTGTCTCTTTGCTCGGCTTCTCGAGGGTTCGTCGGCGCCGCGATGGCATGGCATCTACTTGCGATGTATGGGCCGGCGGCGATCACGGCGCGGTGGCCGACGCTTTTGCCGATATCTGGCGGCATATTTGGCGGCCTGCTGGTCATGGTGATCGCAGCGGCTGTTCTGCATGCCGGCGCGTCCATCGCAAGCGTGTCGATTGCTTTGGTCGCCATCGCCGTGGGCTGGTCGTTGGTGAATATTGGCGCAATGCGTCTGCTGCACGACGAAGGTCGGCCGCCACGCGCCGCATTGGCGCTGCACGATCTTTGCCTGTTGAGCGCAGCGGCGATTGGAGCGCTCGCTTTCTGATGCAACGAGATTGCGTCGGCGTTTTACGGCGATAGTCCGCCGCAAGGGGGATCAGGGATCGCCGTTCCTGACGACTTCGGCGTGCGCCAGATCCATTTGCGGCTCGCGCGTTTCGTGGTCGCCGAACTTGGCGCGATAGACCACAAAATTCTCCATCACACGCTGCACATAATTACGCGTTTCGGAGAAGGGAATGCGTTCCACCCAGTCGATTGGATCGACATTGGCGTGGCGTGGATCGCCATAGGCGTCGATCCATTCCTTCACCCGCTTTCCTCCGGCGTTGTAAGCGGCGAAAGTCAGCAGATAGGAGCCCTTGTGCTCGCTCAGCAAAGTTCCCAGATGCGCAGCGCCGAGCTGAGCGTTGAAAGCGGGTTCGCTCAACATTCTGCGCGGATCGAAGCCGAGGCCTGCACGTGAGGCGGTGCTGCGCGCCGTTGAGGCGATCATCTGCATCAGGCCCATCGCACCCGCGCTCGACACGGCGTGTGGATCGAAGGCGCTCTCTTGACGCGCGATGGCGTAAACAATCGAACGCGACGCCGAGTTTGGCAACGTCGTGAAATGCGGCACGCCATAGGTCGGAAACGCGATGTCATCAAGGGCGACTCCGCGATAGGAGGCGAGCTTGCCCAGCGTCAACGACATTTTGGCGTCGCGAGGACGCGCTACGATCTGACCCAGCGCTGCAACCTGCGCCTCGCTGGTCAGATGCTTGGCGGCGTCGGCGGCGAGCGCGGCGGCGGATTCTTTTTCGCCGGCGGCGAACAACAGCTCTACAACGCGCACGGACTCGTCGCGAGCGTCGCCTTCCGCGGGCGTGGGAGCAGGCCGCACCGGTGAAGCGTCAGAACCTAGCTTTGCGAGCGCCAGCTGGCCGTAAAATGTCGTGGAGTGTGCTGCCGCATCCGTATAATAAGCGCGGGCGACGCTGTCTTCCTGCTGGGTGTGGCGCGCCTCGGCTACGCGCGCGCGCCAATAAAGTGCGCGAGATTTCTGAATCGGCGTCTCAGCGATTTGCGAAAGCAAATCGAAATGACGCTCGGCCCCGGGCAAGTCGTGCAGGAAACGCAGGGCGATCCATCCGGCATGGAACTCTGCTTCGACTTTTGCGCTCACGCTGTGAGCGAGGTGCTGCGCGCAAATCGCATAGGCGTTTTTCGCGTCTCCCAGGTCGAGCAGCTTGCGCGCCACCAAGCGGCGCTCGGTCCACCAGGCGTCGCCGTCGATCACCCGTTCAGGCTCGCGCGGAGCGCTGAGCAGAAGCGCGCCGGCTTCCGCAATTCTTTCCTGCTTGCGCAGCAGATGCACGCGCGCGAACAGCAGACCTGGATCGCCTTGCAAAGCAGGCGGAACGGTCGCGAACAGCTTATCGTTGCCGTAATCATTGTTTGCGGCGGCCCGCACGCGCGCGAGCAGCGCCACATCCTTGCCCGCGAGTTCGGCGGCCCGTAATGCAGCGCCATTCTTCTCTGCGTAAAGCAATCGGTCGGCGCGATATTTATGGTCGGCGGGCGTCAGAAAATCAGCGAATTCCCTACGCACGAGGCTTTCCATGCCCTCGTTGAGGTCGCCCTCGCGCCATGCGTCGCGCACCAGTGCGCTGGCCGCGTCGAAGTCTCCCTCGCGACCAAGGACTCGGGCCAATGCGAGCTTGCCTGCAGGCGTCAACGGCTTTGCTTCAAGAAAAAACTTTTTAACGGCGCTGTCTGAAACACGGTCGCCGAGCAGCGTCTCCTCCGTGCGGCGGCGCAACCATTCCTGCGCCGGCCAATCCGCATGCGCCGACATGAATTGATTGAGACGCGCGAAACCCGCTTCGCGTGAATGCGTGCGCAAGCCGGCCCACTGCGCGGCGGTGATCGCGAGTTTTTCTTTAAGCGTTGAGGCGGCAGCGTCGCCCGCGGTGAAATCCCCCGTTTTGTATGCGGCTAGCGCGTGCATGAACCCGGGTGCGTCGGCGCCAAGCAGCATTGTCAAATCAAGCGCCACAACTTCATCGTCTTCTTGTCCGATGGGCGCCTTTCTCAAAGCATAAGGAAGCAGTGGAGAACTCGATTCTGCAGACTCCCTCGCCGCCTCAACGTCGCTCGACGGCTCTCGTTGCAAGGCTTCCTTCAACGCTCCGGGACTGGTTCGCCAACTCTCGGGGCCAAAGGCCTTGAAGCTCAGGTAATTCAGTCTGTTCGAAGTTTTCGAGGAAAGAGGGGCGCGATCTGTGTGATTATAGTGCGCGAAGAACGCGACACCGCCAACGACAAGGCCAAGCGCCGTTCGCGAAGTAATCTGGAAAGGCCTGGCAAATCTCATGAGCCCGCGCTCCTGTTCCGAACAACGATCGTGCATGTTTTGTGTTTACGAATGGTCAACCACAGCGAAAGTCTGCAGATGCGTTCCCTTGACTTTCAAATCTCGATTCTCGCGCAGGTCCTTTTTTCGCGGCGCCAACTTAGCTAATCCAATGGAGGCTCTTTCCTGAAAGGCGGCCAGCGGCTATGACAGCATGACCAAATCAATGGGCTGCGAATGCGGCGGCTGTGAGGCGCAGAGAAAGCGTTGATATAATGAGCAAAACGGCGATTTTTCATGGGTCTATCACGGCGATGATCACGCCATTTCAGGGCGGCGTCGTCGACTTTGAACAGTTGCGCGCCTTGATCGACTGGCAAATAGAAAGCGGAACGCATGGCCTGGTTCCTGTCGGAACCACGGGTGAAAGCCCGACTCTTTCTCATGAAGAGCATGGCGCGGTCATCACCGCGACAATAAAGGCTGCGCGCGGTCGGGTTCCTGTGATTGCGGGGGCAGGGTCCAACAATACCCGCGAGGCAGTGGCGCTAGCCTGTCATGCGGAACGCGCGGGCGCCGATGGTCTACTGGTCGTGACGCCGTACTACAACAAGCCTAATCAGGAAGGACTCTACCTACACTTCAAGGCGATCGCTGATTCGGTTTCGATCCCGATTATCATTTACAACATTCCGCCGCGCTCGGTGATCGATATGAGCGTCGAGACGATGAAACGTCTCTCCGAACTGAGCAATATCGTTGGCGTCAAGGATGCGACAGGCAATGTCGCCCGCATCTCCCTTCAGCGAGAGGCAATGGGGTCTGACTTCATCCAGTTTTCGGGCGACGACATAACCGCGCTGGCCTGCATGGCGGCAGGCGCCCACGGCTGTATATCCGTGGTCTCGAACATAGCTCCCAAGCTCTGCGCCCAACTGCAAAATGCCGCGCTCGCAGGCGATTTCAAAACTGCGTTGGCCATTCAGGACAAACTCGTTCCCCTACAGGTCGCGACCTTCCTGGAAGCTGGCGTGACAGGAGCGAAATATGGCCTTTCGCTTCTCGGCAAGGCTTCCGAAGAAGTTCGCTTGCCGCTTGTCCCGTCGACGCAGGCCACCAAGGACCGCATCCGCGCGGCCATGGTCAGAGCCGGCGTGCTGGAGGGATAAGGACAGGCAGTGGCTCACAAACCAGACCCGAATTCCAAGGTTGTCGCCGAGAACCGCAAGGCGCGCTTTCATTATGAGATCGGCGAAACCTTCGATGCAGGTCTGGCGCTGACCGGAACAGAGGTGAAGTCGCTGCGTTCCGGCAAGGCGACGATTGCGGAAAGCTATGCCCACGTAGACAGGAAAGGCGAAGCTTGGCTGGTCAACGCCACGATTCCCGAATATCTGGCAGGCAACCGCTTCAACCACGAGCCCAAACGGCTGCGGAAGCTGCTGTTGAAGCAACGGGAATTGGTCAAACTTTCTCAGGCTATCGAGCGGGAAGGCATGACGATTGTGCCTTTGCGAATTTATTTCAATGCGCGCGGACGAGCCAAGCTGCATCTTGCTTTGGCCCGCGGCAAGAAACTGCACGACAAGCGCGAGGTCGAGAAAAAACGCGACTGGAGCAGGGAAAAAGGAAGGCTGCTCCGGGATAAGGGCTGAGTCCGCGAATAAAACGCTCTCAAGCTCCTGAACCAAAAAAGATGACATAAAAAAGCCGGCAAGTCGCCCCGCCGGCTTTTTTGCTTAAGATCAGCTCTTATTCTTCGCCGTCTTCGTGGCCTGGAGTAGCGGTCTGCGGCATCGGGCGACGCTCCTGGAACCGTTGCATGCGCTCGGCGCGCTCGCCGGGATCGCGGCCAATCTTGCCCACAAGATGGATCAAATCGATGAACTCGTCAGCCTGGCGGCGCAGTTCGTCGGCAATCATCGGTGGCTGCGTGGTGATCGTGGAGATGACTGAAACGCGAACGCCTTTGCGCTGGACAGCCTCCACGAGCGAGCGGAAGTCGCCATCACCGGAGAAAAGCACCATGTGATCGATATGCTCGGCCATCTCCATCGCGTCGACCGCAAGCTCGATGTCCATATTGCCCTTGACCTTGCGGCGGCCCAGGGAGTCCACGAACTCCTTGGTGGGCTTGGTGACGACGGCGTAGCCGTTATAATCCAGCCAGTCGATCAGCGGACGGATCGAAGAATACTCCTGATCCTCAATAAGCGCAGTGTAGTAAAAGGCGCGAATAAGCGTTCCCTTGCTCTGGAATTCGCGGAGAAGGCGCTTATAATCGATATCAAATCCAAGTGACTTCGCTGTCGCATAGAGGTTTGCGCCATCAATAAATAATGCAATCCGTTCCTGGTCTGCCATTTTAATTCTCACACTTTGGGTCAGAGAGTTCTAAATTACTGGGCTAACCAATCGTGTTACGACCTTCTTAAACCAGTTGAAGATCATTTCCGACTTTATTCAGCCCGGCTATCGTACGACAGCTTCTATTACAGGCTCTTTTGATTCGCCTTTTTTTCCGATTGGCGCTTGGAACCGCGCCTCAAGATGCCGCCGCTGGTCCCGGGGTCGAAACCACAGGATCATTCTAAGCGTATCCAAATCGGGCGCCAAAGCGTCGACGTCAAGAGCTAAATCCAATTGTTAAATACAAATCTTTATAAAAATGAGCTAAAGTGGACGTCTTGTGGCGTTCAAGCTACTAATGCCCGCTCCGCGGGCAATATTTTAGACAGGCATTGCCTGTTTTACGGATTTGTAGTAGCAACCCGGCTCATTCCCAAAAACAAGGAGTTGGTCGCAGATGGCGCGCGTCACCGTCGAGGACTGCGTTGACAAGATCGAAAACCGTTTCGATTTAGTCTTACTCGCCGCGCATCGCGCTCGGCTCATTTCGTCTGGCCAAAGCATTCTCGTCGAGCGAGACAAGGACAAGAATCCCGTCGTCGCGCTGCGTGAGATCGCCGAAAAAGCGCTTACGCCAGAGGATTTGAAAGAAGATTTCATTCACTCCTTGCAGCGCCACGTCGAGGTCGACGAGCCCGAGAGCGAGATGGTCCCCGCGCTTTCGTCCGCTGCCGGCGCAGAATTTACCGGGAGCGACACCCAGTTCGACCGCATGACGGAAGAGGATCTGTTGCGCGGTCTCGAAGGGCTTGTGCCGCCCGCCGAAGTCGAGGACGAGGGCGAGTAACTGGCTCGACGACTTCGGTTGGCGACGGTTTTGCTGGTATTTCCAAAGTGAGCGCCAGCAGGCGCTCCCGGCGCTGAGTTTCGATCACGGGTTAAACGCGGATGATGCGTCAGTATGAACTCGTGGAGCGAGTTCGCAAATACAACCCGAATGTCGACGAGGATCTGCTTAACCGCGCCTATGTTTATGCAATGAAAGCGCATGGGGCGCAAAAACGCGCCTCCGGCGATCCTTATTTTTCGCATCCTCTTGAAGTTGCAGCTATTCTTACAGATCTCAAGCTAGACGACGCGACCATCGTCGCCGCCGTATTACATGACACAATAGAAGACACCAGCACGACGCGCGAAGAAATCGATCAGCTTTTCGGAAAGCAGATTGGGCGGCTTGTCGACGGGCTGACGAAGATCGACAAGCTCGATCTTGTCTCCAAACAGGCGCGACAGGGCGAGAATTTTCGCAAACTTCTGCTGGCCGTCGCTGAAGATGTGCGGGTGCTGCTGGTCAAGCTTGCGGACCGTCTGCACAATATGCGCACCCTGCATTTTGTGCCGATCGAGAAGCGAACCCGCATCGCGCAGGAAACTCTCGACATCTATGCGCCGCTGGCCGGCCGCATCGGCATGCAGCGGCTGCGTGAGGAGCTCGAGGGGCTCGCCTTTCGCCATTTGACGCCTGAGGCCTATCAGACCATCGAAACGCGCCTGCATGAATTGCGCGCAAAAAACGGCCGCATAATCAAGCGAATCGAAGAAGAGCTGACTGGGGAGTTCGCAGAGCGCGGCATTGAAGCGGCGGTGACCGGGCGGCAAAAGACGCCTTATTCCGTCTGGCGGAAGATGGAGCGCAAATCCGTCTCCTTCGAGCAGCTTTCGGATATTTTCGGGTTTCGCATCATTGTCGGCGAAGTCGAGGATTGCTATCGCGCGCTCGGCGTCGTTCACACGAAGTGGCCCAGTGTCCCGGGACGCTTCAAGGATTACATCTCAACGCCGAAGCAGAACGACTATCGCTCGATCCATACGACTGTGATCGGGCCAGGCCATCAACGTGTCGAACTGCAGATAAGAACCGCGCAGATGCATGAAATCGCGCGCTTCGGCATCGCAGCCCATGCGCTTTACAAGGACGCTACGGGGCAGGAGGGTCGCGACGATCTCGCCAAGGAAAGCCGCGCCTATCGCTGGCTACAGGAAACGCTCGATCTGTTGGCTCACGGCGACAGCCCGGAAGAGTTCCTGGAGCACACGCGGCTGGAGCTTTTTCAGGATCAGGTGTTCTGCTTCACGCCCAAGGGCGGGTTGATCGCATTGCCGCGGGGCGCCACTCCGATTGATTTCGCCTACGCAGTGCATACCAAACTGGGAAACTCCGCCGTAGGCGCGAAAGTCAACGGTCGCATAGCCCCGGTGCTGTCACAGCTCCAGAATGGCGACGAAGTGGAGATCGTGCGGGCCGAGGGACACATTCCTCCCACGGCTTGGGAAGCGGCGGTGGCTACGGGCAAGGCGCGCGCCGCGATTCGGCGGGCAACGCGCGAAGCGGTCCGGCGGCAGTATGCAGGGCTTGGGCGGCAGATCGTCGAACGCGCCTTCGCCCGCGCCAACCGCGCCTACGCCGATGACAAGCTCAAAGGCGTGCTGCCGCGTCTGGCGCGGACTTCTGTTGACGATGTTCTCGCGGCGGTGGGGCGCGGGGAAATCTATTCCGGCGACGTGGTCAAGGCCGTGTACCCGGACTTCAGCGAAGAACGCAAGGCTGCTCAGACAGCTCCTGGCCCCGGAGAACCCGGCTGGTTCGACGTAAAAGCCAACACCAACCTTGTTTTCAAAGTGCCGGGAAGCGAAGGCGGCGCCATTCCGATTCGTGGCCTGCGTGGCGACGTGCCGGTCCGCTTCGCCGAGCACGGGGGGGCCGTGCCCGGAGACCGCATCGTTGGCATTCTGACGCCGGGCGAGGGCATCACCATTTATCCGATCCAGTCGCCGTCCTTGACCAACTTTGACGATCAACCGGACCGATGGCTGGACGTGCGTTGGGATCTGGATGAAGAAAGCCGCGAACTGTTCCCCGCTCGCGTCGTGGCGATGGCGGTCAATGAACCCGGCACTCTGGGCGCGCTGGCGACGCTCATCGGCGAAACCGGCGCTAATATCGACAATATCGGTTTTACCGCGCATTCTCCCGATTTCCGCGAGATGACCTTCGATCTGGAAGTCGCGGATTTGAAGCATTTGGGCGATGTTATCGCGCGTCTTCGGGCAAGTCCCCTGGTCAGTAAAGTCGAGCGAGTGATCGGGTGAGGAGAAAAGAATGGCGCCGCTCCGTCTTGGCGTGAATATCGATCATGTGGCGACGATCAGAAACGCACGTGGCGGGCCGCGACCCGATCCGTTGCGGGCGGCGTTGCTGGCGATCGAAGCTGGCGCCGACGGAATTACCGCCCACTTGCGGGAAGACCGGCGCCATATTCAGGACGCCGACATGGCTCGGCTGAAGAAAGACATCAGCAAGCCGCTCAATTTCGAGATGGCGGCGACCGAACAGATGCTCGACATCGCCTTGCAGATCAAGCCGCACGCTGTGTGCCTGGTGCCGGAGAAGCGCACCGAACGCACGACGGAAGGCGGGCTCGACGTCCTCGGCGCCCATAACTCCCTCGTTCCCTTTGTAGACGAATTGAAGCGAGCGGGGATTCGTGTGTCCCTGTTCATTGAACCGAGCGAGGAGGCGATAGAGGCTTCCCACTCAATCAAGGCGCCCGTCGTTGAACTTCACACAGGAGCGTGGTGCCACGCGGTCGAAGTTGGCGATGCGGATCGGGCGGAGCGCGAGTTCGCGCGACTGGAAAAGGCTATAGCCGCCGCCTCCGAGCGCGGACTGGAAGTTCACGCCGGCCACGGTCTGGATTACGATAGCGCGCGCCGCATCGCCGCTTTCCCACAGGTGGTCGAATTGAACATTGGCCATTTTCTCGTTGGCGAGGCGGTCTTCATAGGGCTGCCCGAAGCGATCCGGCTGATGCGAGCCGCGATGAACGAGGGCCGCGCCAGCGTGAACGCGTCGTGATCATCGGCTTTGGAGTCGACCTTTGCGATATACGCCGTATCGCGGACGCACTAGAGCGTCATGGCGAGCGATTTCCGCAAAGGCTGTTCACACCGGCGGAACGGGAATATTGCGACGCAAAGACTTCTCGCGCCGCCTGCTACGCCAAGAGATTCGCGGCCAAGGAGGCTTGCGCCAAGGCGTTGGGCCTAGGCATCAATCATGGCGTGGGCTGGCAGGATATGGGCGTCATCAATCTGTCGACCGGTCAACCGAAGCTCCAGCTGTCGGGAGGCGCCGCTGCGCAGCTTGCCAAAATCACCCCCCCGGGCATGCAGGGGCGAGTGCATTTGACCCTGACGGACGAGGAGCCCTACGCACAGGCGCTGGTTCTCATCGAGGCAACGGCGTGTTAGAGCGGGGCTACAGGCTCACAGGCAAACTGACGGGCGCGGCGACAGAGCCGCCAAACATAAGGAGAATGGCGGCTTGAATACGAAGGTCCACGCCGAACCGCGCGATGAAGGCGGACTGCTGGAAACGATCAAGGTGATCATCCAGGCGCTCGCCATCGCGCTCGTCATCCGCACGCTGCTGTTTCAGCCCTTCAACATTCCCTCGGGTTCCATGATCCCGACCTTGTTGATCGGAGACTATGTCTTTGTCTCCAAATATTCTTACGGCTATTCGAACTACTCGATTCCTTTCGGGCCGGATCTGTTCTCCGGCCGGATTCTGGGCTCCGAGCCGAAACGCGGCGACGTGGTGGTTTTCAAACTGCCGCGCGACAATGAAACCGACTACATCAAGCGGGTCATCGGCCTGCCCGGCGACCGCATCCAGATGATCGACGGGCGGCTTTACATCAACAATGTCATTGTCCCGCGCGAGCCGATCGCGAAAGCCCGCACCGAAGGGCGCGACGGACGTGAAAACGAGGTTCCGACTTACAAGGAAACTCTTCCGGGCGGAGTCGAGCACACGATCATCGAGATTGAGGGCGACCACGGGATCAATGACAACACCGAATTGTTTGTCGTTCCGCCGGGGAGTTTCTTCATGATGGGCGACAACCGCGACAACTCCACCGACTCTCGCATTGCGCCCGAACTCGGCGGCGTGGGTTTCGTGCCCTATGTAAATCTCGTCGGGCGCGCCGAACGGATCTTTTTCTCGGTGAAGAAGGACGAATCTGCATTGGCGTTCTGGCGCTGGCCATGGTCCGTGCGCTGGGAGCGACTGCTGAAGTCCGCGCATTGACGGCATTGGCCATGACTCAAGGCGTTGGCGGCGATCTGTCGGTTCTTGAGGCGAGAATCGGGCATTGCTTCAACGACCGGGAGCTGCTCAAGCTAGCGCTGACCCATGTCAGCGCGGCGACTTCTCGCACACAGTCGTACGAAAGGCTGGAGTTCCTCGGCGACCGCGTGCTGGGGCTGGCCGTCGCGCATATGCTGATCGACGCCTTTGCCGAAGATAGCGAGGGTCTGATGTCCCGGCGTCTCGCTGCCTTGGTGCGCAAGGAAACCTGCGCCGAGGTGGCGCGGGATTGGGATTTGGGGCCGTTCATCCGGCTGGGAGACGGGGAAGCCCAAGCTGGGGGACGAGATAAAGACGCAATCCTCGGAGATGCGTGCGAAGCGGTTATTGGAGCTGTTTTTCTCGATGGCGGCGGCGGCGCCGCCGAGCGCGTGGTGCGGACCGCCTTTAGCCATCGGATGAGAACGCCAGGTCGTCGTCTCCAGGACGCCAAAACAACTCTGCAGGAGTGGGCGCAAGGCCGTCGCCTTGCGGCGCCGCTTTATAGATTATCTTCGCGGAGCGGGCCCGACCACGCGCCTCAATTCGCGGTTCTGGTCGATGTTGACGGCTTTCCCGCCGCTCAAGGCGCTGGCCCCTCCAAACGCGTCGCCGAACAGGCCGCCGCTCAAGCCTTCCTCAATCGAGAAGGCATAGATTTTCAAAAAGGCGGCTCATGAGTGAAGAGACCGAACATGATTACCCGACCCGCTGCGGATTCGTAGCGCTCGTCGGCGCGCCCAACGCCGGCAAATCGACGCTGCTCAACCAACTCGTCGGCGCCAAGGTCTCCATTGTTTCGCGCAAGGCGCAGACAACGCGAGCGCTTGTGCGCGGCATCGCCATCTCCGGCAACGCGCAGATCGTGCTGGTCGATACTCCCGGAATTTTCGCTCCAAAACGCCGGCTTGATCGCGCCATGGTCGCAAGCGCGCTATCGGGCGCGACTGACGCCGACGTGGTGGCTTTGTTGATCGACGCGCGCAAAGGGCTCGACGAGGAGGTTGAGGCCATTCTGAGCAAGCTGCAGCAGGCGCGCGCGCCGAAATTGCTGGTGCTCAACAAGATCGATCTTGTTCTTCGCGACAGCTTGCTTGCCCTGACGGAGCAGTTGAACGCACAGGGCTTGTTTGAAGACACCTTCATGATCTCGGCGCTGAATGGCGATGGCGTCGAGAAATTGCGGGAAAAGCTCGGCGAACGGATGCCGGCGTCTCCATGGCTCTATCCCGAGGATCAACTATCGGACGCGCCCATGCGAATTCTCGCAGCGGAGATCACCCGCGAGAAATTATTCGAGCGCCTTCATGACGAACTGCCGTATCAATCAACCGTCGAAACTGATTCCTGGACGAACCAGAAGGATGGTTCGGCTCGCATCGAACAGACGATATTCGTCGCGCGCGATGGACAAAAGAAAATCGTCATCGGAGAAGGCGGTCGCACCATAAAGGCGATCGGGCAGGCGGCGCGGCAGCAAATCGCGGAGGCGGCCGATCAGAAGATTCACCTTTTCCTGTTTGTGAAGGTGCGGGAAAACTGGGCTGACGATCCAGAGCGCTATCGGGAGATGAGGCTGGATTTTCCCAGGGACGAATGACGTTAGCCTTGCGCGTTCAAAGCAGTTCCGCGCGGAGGCGGAATCAAGCTAAGCATATTCGATGCTGATATTTTTGGCCGGGGGCGGGCGCTGGCCTCGCCTAAGAAGCGATGAGGTACGGAATGTCGTCTTCCAATTCCAAACAGAGCTTGACCGTTTATCGCTATTTGACAGGGCCCGACGACGTGTCCTTTTGCCATCGCGTCACGCAGGCCTTGAGCATGGGCTGGTCCCTTTATGGCTCGCCGACTCTCACTTTTGACGCCGCCAAAGGGAGGGTGGTTTGTGGACAGGCCTTGACGAAGGACGTGGAAGAGCTTGAATACAAGACGGATATGAAACTGTCCGAGGTATAGCCTTTCATGCAATGGCGGGATGAAGGTCTTGTGATTGGCGTGCGCCGTCACGGCGAGGCCGCGGTCATCCTCGAATTGATGACCAAGGCTCATGGTCGCCATCTGGGTCTTGTTCGCGGCGGCGCCGGCAGGACGCTTCGCGCTGTTCTACAACCAGGCAATCAGGTTGAGGCGCTTTGGCGAGCGCGGCTGGATCACCAGCTTGGGGCTTATACTGTCGAGCCGCTACAATCGCGAGCGGCACGGCTGATTGATCACGGTTTCGCGCTGCATGGCGTTTCTTTTCTCTCCGCATTGCTGAGGCTGCTGCCGGAGCGTGATCCCAACGGCCATATGTTCGAGATGGCGCGACTTATCGCGGACCAGCTTGGCGCCACCGAACATGCGCCGGCGCTGCTCGCCCGGTTCGAAATTGCGTTGCTGGGCGCTTTGGGCTTCGGACTCGATCTCCACGCCTGCGCCCTGACGGGACGCTGCGAAGACCTGGTCTATGTCTCTCCGAAATCCGGTCGGGCCGTCAGTCGCGATGCAGGCGAGCCGTGGCGCGACCGGCTCATGGCCTATCCCGCCTTTTTACGCGACGGCAGTTTTGCAAAGCCCGAAGCCGCCGAACTCGCGGCGGCGTTTCGGCTCTCCGGCCATTTTTTAAATCGCGATGTTTTCGCGCCGCGCGGCGTTCCGATGCCGCCCGGACGCGAATCTTATCTGCGCGCGGTCCTGGCGCACGCGATTTAGACCAGAAACCGGGGCTATCGCTGTTTCGCCTGATTTTCAGGCTCAATCGGAGGCGCTGACGGCGGAAGCAGAGGCGCGGCGGCTCCTGACCGACGAATCAGGGCCTTGGCGTCCGTAATAAAATTGAGCTCTTCCCAAGGACCTACGAGTTCAAAAGTGAGTTGTTGGCCTTTTGATCGAGCCACGCCCAATTCGTCAGCCGCGTAGACTTGGGCCCGCAGCGCGAGGCTGCGGTCGAGCACACGGGTCGAGCCGGTAAAGGCAAGTGAAAAACCTGGACCAGAAGCAGAGCCATCTTCGACGGTCGCCACGCCATTCATGATTTTGACCGTCGCCGAAGCCTTCTCGACCGAGGAGCGTCCGGAGCGGATATACATGGCGCTGGAAAGTGGGCGCTTTTCGACCCAACTCATGGCCCGCGTCAAATCGATGCCAGCGATAGCGCCTTGAGTTAGCGTGAGGCTCGCCCTTCCGTCGAGATCGCGCATCATCGCCGCCATGCTGTCGCCGACGGCGTTTAAGGCGATCGTTGAATCGAGCGAGCCTGTGATGTCCTCATGTGCGATCGCATCCCACAGCAGGGAGCCCGCATCCAGTCTGGCGCTTTGCACCTCGGCATGCGCTTCGACGTTGTTTTGACCGCCCATGGCGAAGGTCGCATGCGCCTTGATCGCTCCTTTGTAGGCCTTCGCCTCGACCAGTTGAAAATCCAGTCTGCCAGCGCGCATGTTAAGGCTAATCTCAGCGTCATCGATCGCGAGCCGTGACAAATGCGCGTGAGTCGCCCGAATCCGCAAGTCGATGTCAGTCCCGGCCAGATCCGGCAGATCAAAATTCTCCCGGCTCCATTGTCCGTCGCCGTTCGACAATGCGGGAAAATAGTCGAGCAACGGCTTCAAAGACAAAAATCTGCTCGAAATATTGGCCTTGATTCGAGCGCGGCCATCTTCCTGGCTAAGCGCGAAAGAGCCTTCAAATTCATTGTTATCAGCGAGGAACTTCAGCTGCGAAAACTGTATGTCCGTGAGGCCAAAACTGGCTTGCGCAGCCAGTTCGCAGTTTTCCAGGGGACCGGGCAGCGGCGCCGAAATGTTTAGCAGGGCCAAGGCCCGACGCAGGGATGGAGCAGAGGCCGCGACGCGGGCGGTATAACGCGGCATCACACCGGCCTGCGCCATTCCTTCGGCCTCAATACGAAGCGAGTCGCCATCCAACCGCAGACTCAGGGGCGTTTGGTCGCCATGCCTCAACACGTCGGGACGGGCGATCCACAATAGTCCTCGGAAATGTTCGTTTCGCCAATCGAACTCCCCCGTCAAAGTCGCGGGGGTCGCCGACTCTTGCCACTCCAGCGTCGCATCGAGTTTGCCTATCGCTTGTGGCTTCTCGCCGAGTACAGTGATCGCGCCATCCACGAGCGACACCGTGCCAAAGCGCGCCTTGCGCCCTGCGCGTGGCGTGGCTGGCGATGGAATGCTGACCGGAACGGCCCCAAGACTGGGCGCCTTCTGCGGGTCGACTCTGATCGCCGGCCGCGTCAGCGTCAATCGGTCGATCTCCAGTCTCCGGGCCAGCAGGGGAAGCAGGCGCACGTCTCCATCAAGCCGATCCGCTTCCAAAGTCACAAAAGCTCCGGGGTCAGCCAGGGCGACTCGTTCAATAGCGATATGCGGACGGGGCAGCAGCGAGAAGGTGGAGCGGCCCTTGGCGGCGATGTAGAGACCTGCCGAGCCATAAACCTGATTGGCGACTTCGCCGATAAGCGCCTCGGAAGAAAAGGTCCAATGCGCAAAGCCGATCGAAGCAAGCGCCACCACGCAGACAAGCAGAACCGCAAGCAGTCCAGCAAACGCCCGCGGAACATTTTTCAAGATCCGGAGTCTCGAGAAAGGGCTGACGTAGGGATCTTGCTCGGGACGCTGTCCGGGGACATTGTTCATCAGAATCTCAGAAAAAAAGTCGCCTGCGGGCGCCTCTTATTTGGCTTTCACTGTTTCTTGCGCGCAAGCACGGCGACAACAAGGCGCGGTGTCCTGCCGTCGCATAATCAGTTGAACCGCAGGCCGTCTCCAAGATCTGAGCGAAGATGGCGCCGCTGCAATTGCTTTTCGTGAAGCCTGTCCGACAGCAAGGCTGCCCGACCGTGCGGTGTCTTCAATACGCGGTCGATCGCCGCCAGCGCGCCGCGTTTCTCGGCCGGTAAATTGCGAGTTTCCGCCAGCGACATGAAGTCGCTGCTGTTATAGGGAAAGGCTCCGCCTTTGAACACGCGAACGCCCTGACTGGTCACCACGGAGTCTCCGACGCGCAACGTATGATCATTGAACACTGCCTTCGACTCGACGGGATCTCCTGCGACAGAGTGGCAACCACAGGATTTTGCCTTGTCTCCGGAAGCATTTATTTTTGCTACGAGTTGAGAGTAAAGCTCCCCACCGCCCGCCGCCACGGCTTCATCCATGTTTTCCGAGCCCGCGGGCATCACGAAAAGTTTCGTCTCGGCCTGGGGACAAAGCGTGTCGCAAGCCGCCTGATGAGATGAGATATCCGAGTTGTGCTTGAGATTGGCGACCGGGAAAAAATATCCGTCGCAAGTGCGTACGCAAACAGTGCGACGTCCCAGCGTGTTGTTGCTGTTTTGCCCCGTGTCGACGTTAGCCGCCTCCGTGGGCGGCCGATGGAACTCTGGGACCGCAACTGGCCTCTGGGCGGCGAGGCGATGGCTGTGATGGTGTGCGAGGCGCTCGTGCCTGAAACGATGGGCATACAGATGCGCATTGTGGCGACGAACATAGTGACGGCTGCGCCAGCCATAGCCATAGCCGTAGCTATAGCCGCTGCCATTGCCGTGAAAGTAGCGCAGCGGCTCCACGATGTATTGATGTCTTGGACCACCAAAAAGCGCGTCGAAAAACCCGCCTTGAGCGAGGCTTTCCGGCACCTCGAAAGTCAGCAGCGTCGCCGCCAGCACGACGATGGCCGCTCCGGTGGTCACGGCGGCTCTCGAATGGGGCCGGAGCCGGGAATCACAAAAGGAGGAAATAATAGGAAACAGTCGAGACGTGATCGCCATCGGTGTTAACTCACGTTAATGGAACGCTAACATATTTAAGCAATGAGTAAGCTAGCCGAATGACGACCGCAAGACCGTAAGAGAACGGATTTGCGCTGCGAATGCTTTTTGCCTGAGTAGTAAATAACGCTGCGACGCTATCTGGAGCCGCCTCGGGCGTTGGCGTAGGCGCTACGCAGGCTGTCGAGTATTTCCTCGATATAAAAGGGTTTTTCCACAATCGGACTGTCGAGAAAGGCTTCCGGCAAGCCAGCCCGGCCGCAGCCCGTGGTGAAAACGAAAGGCGTGCCCAGGCGAGTCAGCGCCTCGGCCACGGGGTCGATTTTTCGTTCGCCAATGTTAACGTCGAGCAGTGCAAGGTCGAATTGCGTGGAATTGGTCAGGCGCAGCGCACTTTCCAGGTTCTTGGCGACGCCTGCGATCACAAGCCCATGTTCTATAAGCATTTCTTCTAGCGCCAAAGCGATGAACGGGTTGTCCTCGACGATAAGTATGCGCAGTCCATCCAGGGAGCTCGCGGCGCCGTCGGGCTCTGCGGCTTTCCTGAATTGATCGTCGCCAATGGAATTATCGGGACTGTGCATAAGGCATGGTGCTGCGGAAGAGCCTTATTGTCCAGCTTGCACCCCGGCTATTTTGGTTGATGCGGCCCTTTTTCCACGGGGCGTTAGGACGCCTCTCAAATCGATCCTCTCGGAAGAAGTTTGTTATGGTGACTGCATTTGGAGAAACTCGGGAGGCCTCTTAATTTTTGCCGTGGGATGTCGCAAGACGCAGCGCCAGGCAGGCCGCGATGGCCAGCCAGGCCAAAATAGTCGTCGATCCGCCGATCGGTGCGGCGTAGGGGAACAGCTTTCCAGATCCCAGGGCGCGCAGCGCCAGATCCGCCGAAAACAGCGTAACGCCGGTTTGAAGCGCGAAAGCGGAGAAAACCAAGCCTCTGTTCGGCGCTGGAAAAACTGCGGCAAGCGCGGCGAGAGCCAGTCCGGCGCCCGCATGAACCATCAAAAACTGGCTCGACGTCGCGAGCAAGGCGCTGTTGTCGATGTGTGCGGCTGTAGCGGCGAGGCCAACGCCAGCGGCGCCGTGTAGCGCGGCGATCAGCGCGATCAGGTAATTTTCGCGGCGCAAACACTTCTCCTTCTTGAAAGCGCCCCTCGACGACTTTCAGTACGCGTTTTCCGATTTTAGCAAGGCGAAAGGCGTCAGCGCGAGAATATAGATGTCGCGTAACAGCGACCAGTTTTCAATGTAGTCGAGATCATGTTCGACACGACTCTGGATCTTTTCGGGAGTATCGGTTTCACCGCGCCAGCCGTTTATTTGCGCCCAGCCAGTAAGACCGGGCTTGACCCGGTGGCGCGCAAAATAGCCGTCGACAACTTCGTCGTAAAGGTAATCGGCTGCGCGCGCGTGCATCGCGTGCGGGCGCGGTCCAACCAATGACAGATTTCCTTTGAACACAACGTTGAAGAGCTGAGGCAGTTCATCAAGCGAAGTTTTGCGGATGATGCGTCCAACGCGGGTTACGCGGGGGTCGCCTTTTGTGACAAGCTTTTTCGCGTCGACGTCTAACTGGTCAACATACATTGAGCGGAATTTGTAAATTTCGATTTTCTCGTTGTTGAAGCCGTAGCGCGTTTGCTTGAACAGTACGGGCCCCTTCGAGTCGAGCTTCACGGCGACGGCGACGGCGATCATCACGGGCGACAGGATCAGGAGACAAAGCGCGCCGACAATCTTATCGAACGCCGCCTTGATGAGCACATCCCAGTCGGCGATGGGCTTGTCGAAAATGTCGATTACCGGAACGTCGCCAAGGTATGAGTAGGAGCGAGGTCGAAATCTCAGCTTGTTGGTATGCGCCGCAAGTCTGACGTCGATGGGAAGCACCCACAGCTTGCGCAGCATTTGCAGCAGGCGTTCCTCCGCCGAAATGGGAAGAGTAAAGACCACAAGGTCCAGCCGCGTGTGGCGGGCGAATTCAACGAGATCATCTACAGTCCCCAGCTTTGGATATCCCGCCACGACATCGGGCGAGCGCATGTCGGAGCGGTCGTCAAACACCCCGAGAATCCGTAAGTCGCCGTCGTCCTGCGCGGCGAGCGCGCTCAGCACCGGTTCGGCGGCGGGGCCGCCGCCGACGATTGCGGTCCGGCGGTCCAATTTACCCTGCTGGGTGAGCGTGCGCGCCAAAGCAGCGACAGCAAAGCGCTCGACAAACAACAGACCTAGGCCGCTCAGATACCAGCCCGCCAGCCATATTCTCGAAAAATTAGCGTCAAGCTTGAGGAAGAACACTCCGGCGAGAGCAATGACGAAAACGAACGTCCAGCCGCCTGCGATCTTCAAACCGTGGCGTACCGGCGTGCGCAAGGCGGACACATGATAAAGGCCGAGCGCCTGCAATGTGATCACTGCAAGGAACGCCATGCCGGGGGTGCCGATCAGATAGGCGACGGCGTGGCCCCATAAAGGCGCTACATGGATTTCATGCACAGCGAAACCGGCCGCCGCCAACAGCAAAAACTCAATCAGACGTACAAGTCCGGCGAGCACGATCGGCGAATAGGCTCTGTTGGGGGCTCCATTGCTGGCGATTTCCGCAAGCGTGGAATGCGGCGTCGTCTTGCCTTCGGGCTCCTCGCGCTCACGCTTGTTTTGCGGGCTTACGGCTAGGGCGCACATGCTTTGTTGCTCCTGTTCAAACTCGCTGCGGCAGGATCTCCGTCGCGTCGTCTCATCAACGCACGGCGGTTTGATGTCCATTTGCATCCGCCCAGGTGTCATTCGCCAGGTTTCGCAGGCCGAAGAAGCTCCCCCACGCGGGCCGAATTAGAAGATGCGTTCCCGCACCATGACAGTGTCGCCCGGTCGCAGCAGAGTGTCCAGCGGCACGCGTCCCGTGACGGGACGCCCGTCGATTACGCGCGTGAGGTCTACGCCGCCTTGATATCCGCGTGGCGTGAAGCCTCCGGCGATCGCCACGGCTGTGCGGGCGGTCATTCCCTCCACATAGGGAAACTGACCGGCGGAGCTGACTTCGCCCAGCACGAAGAAAGGCCTGAATGCTTCGACCTCGACGGAGACACGCGGGTCGCGCACGAATCCGGCGCGCAAACGCTCCGCGATTTCCCTTTCGACCGAAGCGGGGTCGCGATTATAGACGGGCACGGAACCGATCAAAGGCATGGAAATGCGGCCAGATCCATCGACGGCGTAGGAATTCGACAAGGCGTCCTGCCCAAATACGATGACCCGCAGCCGGTCTCCGGCGGCGAGGGTGTAGCGCTGCTCCGGTGGCGGGATCAGAAGCTCGGGCCGATAGTCTCCGGGCGCTGCGCAACTCGACAAAAATGCCGACATAAGCAGGCAAGAGAGGAGAACTTTGTGTCTCGTCATTTCCGATCCGACTCTGGTTACAATTGCTTTCGCGGCGGCGACCTTCCCCGATTTTTATGCGCACGTGGTTAACAAAGGCTCACTGAAATCCCGAACTGGGCCTGGCGCAGAAGGCAATTAACCTCGCCGCAACCATAGTTGGTTACACCCCGTTAGTGTCGATCGGAGTTAGGCGATGCGTATTGGCGAGAATGATGATGGCGAAAGGGGCTTGACGGGAGAGATAGATCTTTCTCGCATCCTGCGCGTACTCTCCGTCAAGCGATGGTGGGTGCTGGGCCCGACCCTGGCGGCGCTGGCCGGAGCGCTCATCTTTGTCAATGTCGTCAAACCGCGTTACAGCGCCGAAGCGCGCGTTCTGCTGGAAAATCAGGAGAACTTCCTTCCCCGCGCCGACAAGACCGAACGCGTGACCGAAGTTCTTCCCGACGCTGAAGCCGTGCAGAGTCAAATACAGTTGTTGACCTCGCGCGATCTCGCGCGCCGTGTCATAAAGATGCTGGGGTTGCAGGGCGACGACGAATTCGATCCACTCGCCAAAGGCATGGGACTGACGTCGCGTACGCTTGTTTTGCTCGGGCTTATGCGCGACCCTACTCAATTGTCTCCTGAAGATCGAATGCTTGAAACCTTCGCCGACAAGCTGAGTGTGCTGTCGCCCACGAAGACGCGCGTTCTGTCCATTGAATTTACCTCACGCAATCCCGACCTCGCTGCGCGCGGCGCGAATGCTGTCGCAGAAGCCTATCTTGAGTTCCAGCAACAGGCCAAGCGTGACAACGCGCGCAGCGCGGCGAAAACGCTTGCGTCCCTGGTCGCAGAGCTGCGTAAGCAGGTTGCCGACGCCGAAGGGCGCGCCGAGCAGTTTCGTGTCAAATCAGGCTTGCTGCTCGGCTCCAATAATACAACGATCAACGCCCAGCATTTAAGCGACCTCAACACGCAATTGTCGTTGTCGCGCACTGCGCAGGCCGATGCCCAGGCGAAAGCCAGGCTGCTGCGCGACATGTTGCGTCAAAATCGCATCGGCGACATTCCCGACGTCGCCAATAATGAGGTCATTCGCCGGTTGCTGGAGCAGCGCGTCACTTTGCGCGCTCAGCTTGCGTTGGAGTCACGCACCTTGTTGCCGGGGCATCCGCGCATAAAGGAATTGCAGGCGCAACTCGCCGATCTCGACATGCAGGGCCGCTCCGCTGCTGAACGCACGGTGCGGACGCTGGAAAACGAAGCCCGCATCGCTGGCGCGAGAGTAGAGAATTTGACTCGGGCGCTAGACGCACAAAAGCAGGTAGTTGGCGCCGCAGACGCTGACGATGTGCAATTGCGCGAACTGGAGCGCACGGCTCGGCTTTACAAGGAGCAACTGGAGAGCGCGACCGCCAAATACCAGGAGGCGCTGGCGCGCGAGAATGCGCAGGGCACGCCGGCCGACGCACGAATTTTCCAGCGCGCTCTGGCGCCGCAAATGCCATCATTCCCGAAGAAACTTCCGATCACCGCCTTTGCGACGCTGGCGGCGCTGATTTTGTCGACCGGCGTGATTCTATCTGGTGAAATGCTGTCGGGTCGCGCTCACGTCACCTCCGCCAAAGTAGAGCCGCGAGCCAAGCTTGACGCCCCAGCCTCTTTCGCGACGGCGGCGGTCAAGGATGAAACCGCGTGGCGAATGACGCCGGAGAAATATGCGAGCGATGACTCGCAAGTTGAAGGAAATGATCCAAGCTTGGGCAATGGCGTGAGCGCGAAACAAATGACTGAAGAGGCGTCGAAAAGCGAAGCGCCTTCGAAGAAGGTTTTTCCACGCGAGGCCGACAGGGAGATTGCCGACGAGAGAGAAGTGATCGGCGGCATAGACGCCGCGCGTCTCGAGACGCGTTGCGTGAAGGTATTGATCGCCAGCGGCAACTCAGGTCCAGCGGCTTTTAACACTGTGCTGGCGCTGGCTCGAGGGCTCGCGCGGCGCGGCCGTGCTGTGCTCGTCAGCATCAACGAAAACGAAGCCATTATCGACCAGCTCGTCACTTTCAACGACCGGCAACCCCGCGGCTTGCGTGAACTTGTGTCAGGCCTCGCGGACTTTGGCGAAGTCATCTATCGGGACAAGGGTTCGCATCTTCACTTGATACCTCCCGGACTTGATCACGGCGCTGAGCAGTTTGACGTAGCGATGGTGGTCGATGCGCTGGCGCGGACTTATGATTTTGTCGTCTTCTCAATCGGCGCAACTTCGGACGTATTCCGCTTCTCGTCGATGTTCGACAAGATTTTACTGCGTGACGCTGATCCGGCCGCGCACGAAATGTTCGACGAGCTTTCGCACGTCCACCGCGATGTGCAATTGATCGAAGACGCGACCGGCGATCTCGTAGCCGCATAACGCTAGAACCGCAGGACGCGTCGCGACCTTGCCAGCGCCTGCGCCAACCACGACGTCTGCTTGACGATTCTCTTCGCTGTCAGAAACGCCTGAAATATCGGAGCGGCCGTTGCTCCAAGGGCGGTCACTGGAATAACGGAGTCGTAGAGTTCAATCGTATCTTCGCAGACCGCGGATTTGTATCTTGCTTCGCCCGCGCCGAGGTCGAAATAAGTAAAGCCTCGCTCGACGAGGTTACGCAATACAACGTGCAGCAGAAGATCGCATGGCGAACTTCGGGCGATAGTCGCGTCCATGTCAAAGGAGTTCAACAGCGCGGAAAACCGCCCACAATGGACCAAACCTACATAAGTCGCGACAATGCGTCCGGAAACGCTGAGTGCATGCGCTTTCAGCGCCCCGGCGTCGCAAATGCGATCGAGAAAGGCCTGCATCGTCGCCTGGTCAAAGGCTCCCCCGACGCCCATCATGGCGAGCCGGGCCGATTTCTGCGCAACCAAAGCCGCGACGATTTCTTTCGCTCGCGCGCCGCGCGCGTCGTGTTCGAATACTAGTGAGCCCATTGCCTCAAGTCGTCGCAGCTTGCTGCGAAGCTTTTTACGCGTATCTTTGGAAAACTGCTGATCGAGGGTCGCCAGATCGCGGGGCAGGGGCGAGCCATAGGCAAAACTTGGACTGGGGTTGGCTGCGATTTGAGCAAGCTGGTTGCTCACGCCCTCGAAACTAGCCGGCTGATTGCGCAGATAGAAAAGATCGGGCGGTCTCAATTGTCGGCGCGCTGCGGCCAGCAGCAGGGCTTCGGGATCGATGTTCGCGCCGGGTCTAAGCAGGCCGATGTTCATGTTGCTTTCGCGTCCGCAAAAAAATTCCGCGACGCGTAAACCGAAAACATCGCGTGTGCACAAAGGAAACAAACCGAGCGGCTCCCCGTCGGGGCGCCGTATGACGATGATCAGGGGCTCCACGCCGTAACGCCGACCAATCGTTTCGAACCAGCCAGCCACATAGTCATAGTTTTGATAAGGGCTCGCCGGCGATGAGGCATAGAGAGCCCGCCAATCGTCGCACGCGTCGGCAAGACGCGTCAAAACCTCGAAACTCGACATTTCAGTGTCTTCTGAGGTTTCGAGTTTGGTAACCATGCCGCGCTCAAATTTCCCCTAAACCTGCGTTTCCTTGTCCATAACAAGAAAAGGTCAATGAGAACTGGACAAGATCAAAAATAAGCATTGTTGACGCCGCAGCGTAAGCGCCGGAGGACGTGGAAATGACTACATGGCGAGAGATTGCCATTGGAGCGGGCATGGGATTTTTCCGCGCCAGCGGTGCGCATCGTCTCGCAGAACCATATACACGCGGCGTTGGCGCCATCCTGATGTTCCATCGCGTGCACCATCGCCTGGAACAAAGTTTCGAGCCCAATCGCGGCCTCGAAATTTCGATCGACTTTTTCGATGCGCTGCTCAAACATCTGCGTCAACGAGGCTTTCGCATCATTTCCATGGACGACGCCCTGGCGGAGTTGCGAGAAGGCGATAATTCGCGAGCGCCTTTTGTCGTGCTGACTTTCGACGATGGTTACCGTGATCTTGTGGAACATGCGTTGCCCGTGCTGGAGCGCCACCGCGCTCCATTCATCGCCTATGTGACTGCCGGATTCGCCGAAGGAGCGGCTCGCATGTGGTGGGTGGAGCTTGAGGAATCGATCCGTCGTCTGGAGCGTATCGACGTGATCGCCGGCGGCCGACGCTTCATCGCCCAATGCGCGAGCGCCGCAGAAAAGAACGCCGCCTTTACGGATCTCTATTGGCTTCTGCGCGACAGTTCGGAGGAAGAGCTGTTGCGCGTGGCGCTAACGCTTTGCGCCGAGGCGCGCATCGACCCGCGCCAGCTCACCGCGAGCCTCTGCCTCGACTGGGAAGGGCTCGCGCCTTTAGCTTGTCATGAATTGGCGAGCATCGGCGCCCATAGCGTGACGCACCCGCGTCTCGCCAAGCTCGACGCCGGAGCCGCAATTCGAGAGATGGCCGAGAGCAGGGCCGCCATTGCGCGCAGACTGGGCGTGGATGCGCGTCACTTCTGCTATCCTGTCGGCGATGCAACGTCTGCAGGGAAGCGCGAATTCGAGCTTGCGCTGGAACTCGGCTTTGGCAGCGGCGTCACCACCAGATCCGGCATGCTCTTTGCCGAACATGCCAACCATCTGCACGCGCTACCTCGCCTGTCGATAAACGGGCGGCATCAGCGTCTCGAGGAATTAGACATTTTGCTGAGCGGTGCGCCTTTCGCCCTGATGAACCGTGGTCGCAAGGTGCTGGCGGCCTGATTATCGAAGGAGTGGCGTTATCTCATTCGATCTGTTCGAAGCAGGCCCGCATAAATCCGGCGAATATGATTCGCGTGGCGTCGCAATCCCGCTGACAATGACTGGCGTGGCCATATTTGTGGCTACGCTGGCGCCTTTGCTCATTCTCCTTGCGATTGCTCCGGGCGAACTCCGGCCGGTGCGCGTCGACCTGTTGCATGTCTGGCGGGCGGTGGCGGAACGGGAATATCCGTTGCAGGCTGTGGCGACTGAAGATGGTCGCGTGTTGCTGGAACAGTTCGTGGCCACTCAGACGCATCTTGCCTATGCCGCGATGTTGGCGACGGGCCTCTATTTTTGCTGGCGCGGCTTTGTCAGCAGGCGAACGCGCGGCTGGACGCATTTTTTCTGGATCGCAGGCGCATCCCTGGTCTTTTTCGCGCCAACCTTGGCTCCTGAATTAACCCCTCAGCGCCTAAACCAAGTCGCGACTTTCTGGATCGGGATTGGAAGAGGGCATTCTTCCCACGGCGAGGCCTGGCGGCAAAGCGGTCGGATACAAACCGCGCTCCCCGATGCGGTAATGGTCGCTCGCGCGGCATTGGCGGCGCTTGTCAGCGTTTTTGTCGCCCTTTGCATGCACGACATGGGTTATCGCCTAAAGGAGGCGATGTTGGATTTCGGCGTGATCGCCGAGGAAGCGAAGGCGAGCCGTCGTCCCGCATTTGCTCGCGGCTCGGCGACCGCTGCTCCATCCTCGGGGCAGCATGAATTTTCCGAGGCCGAAGCGGGAGGTCAAGCCCACGGCTTTGGCTACCGAGATCCATCAAAAACACGGGCGCCCGTGCGGAGTCCGCTTGCGCAGGCATGCGCCACCCTGGGCGTCGGCGTTGGAGCAAGCCGAGCGGAGATCGAACGCGCCTACCGCACAAGAATGAAGACCGCTCATCCAGACCATGGCGGTTCGGTCGAACGCGCCGCGGCGTTGAACCAGGCCCGCGACCTCCTTTTGCCGCATGGCTGAGGGCTGCCTCGCTCCTGAAGGCGCCGTAAAGGCCGCCATGAGCGGGCTTTCACACTCGCATTCGATCGCCAAACGCCTATATTGCGCCGGATAACTGCGTGCCCTGGGCGTTCCCCGGGTTGACGCCTCAGAGGAGTTTTAGATGACGCCGCTGGCCGTCCTGATCTGCGTCGCTATTGTTCTGTCCACCGGGCTCGGCGTCTATCTTCGCCTGC
Source organism: uncultured Alphaproteobacteria bacterium (assembly GCA_963697595.1). GTDB lineage: Bacteria > Pseudomonadota > Alphaproteobacteria > Rhizobiales > Beijerinckiaceae > Methylocystis. The sequence continues at coordinate 1,118,732 of CAVOON010000003.1, forward strand.
GGCAACTTTCACGGGTCACACTCAATCGGGGTCGCGTACCGGACGATTTCGCCAAGGAAGTGAGTTTGGAAGAGCACCGCCGCGCTGCCGATTACACGGTTGCGAAAACGCGTTTCTCTATCGCGACAACGGTGTTCGACGGCATCCTCTCGCTCGCCTGGCTGCTGCTCTGGCTTCCGCCCTTCTACTGGGACGTGTCCCGGATCGTTGAGCCCGGCCTCACCAGAAGCGTGGCGCTTATGGTGGTGTTCGGCCTCATCGCGGGAGTGCTGGAACTGCCGTTTGAACTCGCCGAGACATTTTGGCTGGAAGCGCGTTTTGGCTTTAACCGGCAAAGCGTCGGCGCATTTTTCGGGGACCGGCTGAAGACGGGAGCGCTGGAAATCCTCGTGGCCACCCCGTTGCTTTACGGGATGTTCGCCTTGCTGCGCGCCGCTCCGGACTATTGGTGGCTCTATGCTTTTGCCGGATTCATCGTCTTTATCGTCGCCATGATGGCGATCTATCCGACGTTTATCGCGCCCCTGTTCAATAAATTCGCGCCGCTCCCCGATGAGGCCATGCAACGCCGTCTCGAAAGCCTCCTGCAGAACTGCGGATTTGAATCGCGCGGCTTGTTCGTCATGGACGCTTCGAAGCGTTCGTCTCGCGGCAACGCTTATTTCACCGGTTTCGGCAAAGCCAAGCGCATCGTTTTTTTCGACACGCTGCTGGCGAAACACACGCCGGAAGAAATCGAATCAATCCTGGCTCATGAGCTCGGGCATTTCAAATTCGGCCACATAAGGCAGATGCTTGCGTTGACGACCGTAATCGCCTTCGTTGGCTTCGCTGTGTTGCATTGGGCCTTGGGGCCGAGCGGACTTGCCGCTGTTTTCAGTCTGCCCAACGAACCGGGACTGGCGCTTATAGCGGCATTTCTGGCCAAGGAGCCGGTCATGCATGTTCTTTCGCCGCTGCTTTCCTGGCGTTCGCGCCGCGCCGAATTTGAGGCGGACGATTTCGCAAAGGCGATGGTCGGCAAGGAGCCGATGATCTCGGCCCTGACGCGGTTGACGCGAGACAATCTGGCGACGCTCACGCCCGACCGGCTATACGCGCTGTTCTACTATTCTCATCCGCCTGTGCCTCTGCGAGTGTCTCATTTGCGGGGCGCGGAATAGGAACGCGTTACTTCTGCGGATAGGGTGTCGCGCCTCCGGGGCCGGACAGATTCGCTCCATTGAAAATAACGTTGTTGTCGCCCAGCGTGGCGATGCTTCCGGGAGCCCCGCTATAGGCCCCATCGCCGTTTCCCACGAGGTTTGAACGCGCAACCGCTATTTGACCGCCCACGCCCGCATAAAGTGCGGCGCCGTTGCCGCTTGCCGCAGAGTCGCTGACCGCCATTTTGGCGTTCGGATGACCGGAGGCGGAAAATGCAGCAAAGCCATTGTTGTTATTCGTCGCCACGCTTTTAACGACAGAGACGAAGATGTTGGCGGAACTCGCCGCCACGTCCCCGGCCAGCTGAACGCCGTTGACATTATAACTGGCGTTCAATCCGTTGATCGATCCGACAAGACTGGCCGAGGGATGCAGATTTACTCCCGCATTCGCGTTTTCTGAGGCAATCACGTTTGTGATCGTGAAGTTCAGCGCTGTTATAGGCTCCAGATCCACACCATGGCTCATGAAGCGCCGCACGACGCAGTTGACGAGATCGACCTGCATCGCTGAACTCAGCGCAACGCCGTTGGCGGCGATGCCTAGACCGTTAAGACTAAGACCGCGCAAGTGGATGGAGTCGCCAGCGCCCGCGTTTATGGTGATCGCATTCATCCCCGCCGCGCTTTGGACAATGGTCGCCGCGCCAACGCCGTCGTTGACGATGCTGATCGCCTTCGTAATCGTAACCGGGCCATAATCAGCGGGATCGAGCACATCTATCTCACCTCCGGCCAAGAGGACATGGTCCTGCGCGTATTGGAAGCTGCGGCAGGGAGAGGTGGTTGCGCCGCAATTGGCCGCGTCGGTTCCATGACCGGAGACCCATACCTGGCTTATTAGCGCCCTACTCACCGCGGGGCTCAGAATGGCGCCAGCTACAATTGCCGTGAACAACAGCCTGGATGAGTTCGGCATGCGAATTCTCTGTCAAACACGTCAGAGTAATACGCCTCGTGGCTCAATAATTTGATAATGTGACCGGTTTGAGGAACCCCGACGCCGCCTATCGCCGGATTGGCCGGTAAATCCAATAATCCAGTAGCCTATTTGCTTCGTCGCTGGCGCCTTTTGCGGCGGTGAACGCCGCCTCGCTATAGCGGAAATGATTGGCTCCCGCGTCAAGGGCGAATGCAAAAATCAGAATTGATAAGGCGGTAAGGAAACGCATGACTCCAGACTGTGCGACCAAAGTAAATGAAATGTTACGCGGAGCGAACCAATGTTGGAGAGCTGGTGCATTGGATTAGCCCCGCAGGGAGTAGCGAATAAAATAACGTTACGGGAAGGTGACCAATTCGTCGTTTAGCGCCGTGACTAACTCCATATAGCCGACACTCGCCTGCGCGAGGGCCAGGGACTATTCGCTTGCGGCCGCTTGGGGACGTTAACCGGTCCCTTTGTCCAATGCTTCTATCGGCGGGGCGACAGGTCCTTCCCAACTTCCGGCGAACCCAAGCCGCCGGAATAAGGACCCACCCACTCCACAAACTTGTTAAACAAAATTACGGAAAAAATTAAAGCGAAGATCACGGCCAACACCGTGATTCCGGCGTTGTCATTTTTACGGGCGTGCTCTGACATTTTCGCTTCCACAAGCGTCGGCGCGCTGAGGAGAGATAGTGCGCCGTTTATTCTTATTTGCCCCCTAACTAACGCGCGACCGCAGTTCATCAAGATGGTTGAGGAAGCCAGGCTTCAGCGGGCCTCCGTTCAGCCGGGGCTACGAATCGCCTGAAGCGGCGGCTCCGGATAAGCGCCCATTCGCGGCCTCGCTTGTCGATCCGACGGTTGCGGAAATCTCCCAGGCGCGGCGGATCTGTCGGACTTGCGATCCGCTGCGGTGCAGAGTTCTTCTCGCCGATGTTGGGTTAATGGCTCCCCGAGTAGGACTCGAACCTACGACCTAGCGATTAACAGTCGCGTGCTCTACCAGCTGAGCTATCGGGGAACATCTAGGGTGCGGGCATATAGCAAGGGTTGATGCGATTTGCCAACCCCCTTTGCGCACCATATGCAAAACTTTGCTTTTCCCGGCTATTCGAGGGGTGCGAAATGCTTGCGCGCCAGGGCTATGTCTGAGCGCGAGGGCAGGCCCGCCTCATTGCCGAGGTGCTGCACCTTATGCGCAGCGGCCGCACGCGCGTATTCGAAATGTGCGCGCCAGGGCGCTTGGGGGTCGTCCAGGAAACTCGCGCAATAGGCTCCGTGGAAGATATCGCCCGCGCCGGAGGTGTCTATGACTTTCTCCGGCGGCACGCGCAGCGAGGGCAATCGCTGCGTCACGCCTCGCTCGTCGTACCAGAGCAAGCCTTTCTCGCCATTGGTGACGCCGCCTATCCGACAGCCTTTCCTCTTCAGAAAGGCCAACATTTCCGCTTCGGAAAGCTCCATCTGCCTGCAAAGGTCCATCGCGACCACGGCCACGTCCACAAAGTCCAACAGCTCCAGCACGCCGGGGCGCAGAGCGCCGCCGTCCAACGAAACAAGCGCGCCTTTCTCGCGCGCCGCCTTTGCGTAAAAGATTGCGGCGTCCCCCATGTGACCGTCGAGATGCAGGATTCTCGTGATGGAAAGGTCGAGGCGAGGGAATGTCTGGAGGTAGGCGTCGTCGCGGGCGCGAAGGATAGACCGCTTGCCGCTTTGCGGGAATACAAAGGACAGGGAAGAACGCGCAACGCGCCTCGAATGGACCCGCAGGCCGTAGGTGGCCGCCATGTCCATGAACATATGGCCCAGCCAGTCCCGCGCCACGGGAATCATCAGGTCCGGGGAATGGCCGAGCTTGGCGCAGGCGAAGCACGCCGTCGCGGCATTGCCGCCAAAGGAAACCGCGTAATCCCTCGCCACGGCTTTTTCGTCGCCGTGGGGCAGGGCGTCAGCGATCATGCTGACGTCGATATAGGCGTGGCCGATGAAAAGCGCGTCCAAGAGAATCCCCCGGGCCGGCCGCCGCCGGCAGCCGAGTGGTTGGTCAATCGGTTAGATCGAAAAACTTACGCCGCAGCCGCAGGAGGAGGCCGCATTCGGATTTTCGATCTTGAACGCTTGTCCCATAAGATCGTCGACAAAATCTATGCGCGCGCCTTGCAAAAAAGAAAGCGAAGCCTCGTCGACGACAAGCTTGGCGCCCTCGCGCTCGACAATGAGGTCGCTCGCGCCCGGCGCCGGATCCACGGCGAAAGAATACTGGAAACCCGAACAGCCGCCGCCGTCAACGCCAACCCGGAATACCGAGCCCGTCGGCTCCTTGGCGAGTATCGCCGCAATACGCTTTACGGCCGTGTCGGTCAGCTCGACTACCTTTGCAGCCTGTTCGACGCTCATGTGATCCCTGCCTTTTTTAAAACGATCGCAATGCGAGAGACTTGCGGATTCTTCGCCGGACGCGCTAATCACGCCTATCATAGTTACGCAGCACTGACCTTTCAATGACAGGAGCATCAAGCTTGGCGGTCCGCCTGCCTCTGGCGCCTTACGCCTGTGACGCAGCGCTCACGCGAGGGCGCATGTTTGAGGAAGCCGCCTCGCGCACGCGCAGCGCGTTCCAGCGGGATCGCGACCGCGTGCTGCATTCCACGGCCTTCCGCCGTCTTGCCCACAAGACGCAGGTTTTCGTGCCATTGGACGGCGATCACTTCCGCACCCGCCTCACGCACACCATCGAGGTCGGGCAGATTGCCCGAGCCCTGGCGCGGGCGCTCGCTCTCGACGAGGACCTTGCCGAAGCGGTGGCCCTCGCCCATGACCTCGGGCACACCCCGTTCGGACATGCCGGCGAGGACATGCTGACCGCGTGCATGGCGCGATTTGGCGGGTTCGACCACAACGCCCAGGCGCTCCGCATCGTCACCAAGCTGGAGCGCCGCTACGCGCGCTATGACGGGCTGGATCTGACCTGGGAGACTCTGGAGGGGCTGGTCAAGCACAACGGCCCCCTTGTGGGTCCGGGAGCAAAACGCCCGCTGCCGCCTTACATCGCGCGTTTTGACGCGATTTACCCGCTGGAACTGGAATTTTATGCCGGGGCTGAGGCGCAGTGCGCCGCTCTGGCCGACGACATCGCTTACAACGCTCACGACATAGACGATGGCCTGCGCGCCGGCCTCTTCGATCTCGGGGATATCGCCGGAGTTCCCTTCATCGGAGAGCTGCTGGCCGAAGTCGAGGGCCTCTATCCCGGACTCGAAAAGACAAGGGTGATACATGAGCTCACCCGCCGCGTCATAACCCGGTTTGTCGAAGACGTGATCGACGAATCTCGGGCGAGACTCGCCGAGGCTGCGCCGAAAAGCGCCGAGGACATACGCCGCGCGCCGGGGCCTACGGTGGCTTTTTCTCCCGCCATGGCAAAGGCGGAGCGAGAGGTGAAGGCGTTTTTGTTCGCGAACATGTATCGCCATCCAAAAATCGTGGCGGCGCGAGATCAGGCCTGCGCCGCCATCGAATGGCTGTTTCCCACCTTTCTGGAGTCGCCCGGCCTCATGCCGCCGGAGTGGGCCGCCCAGGCCAGCGCCAGCGCAATGGAAGCGCGGGCGCATGTCGTCGCCGACTACATCGCCGGCATGACGGACCGCTACGCCCTCAACGAATACCGGCGGCTTTCAGGCAAAGCCGTTGTGTTTTAGGGGGCAATTCTTCCGGCATCTCCCTTTTCACCCGGCCGTTCGCCAAAGGGTGTTTTTGCCGGCCCATTCTGCTAAACCCGGCGGCGCCTTCGTTTCGCCCATCTTTACTGGCGCAGTTCCCGGTCCGCCAACTTCAAACCATAGAACATGAACATCTTTCAGATCTTTCACGACCGCATCGCCGAAATTCTCGCTCGCATAACGGCTTCGGGTCGTTTGCCTGTGCTCGATGCGGCGCGTTTTGTGGTGGAGCCGCCCAAGGATGCTTCCATGGGCGATCTGGCCTGCAACGCGGCCATGGTCTTCGCCAAGGACGCAAAGGCCAGTTTCTCCAATCCGCGCCAGCTCGCGATGGAGATCGCCATGGCGCTTGCGGAAAGCGAAGGCGTGGCGGAGGCGATGGTCGCAGGGCCGGGCTTCATTAACGTTAGGCTCAAGCCCTTGCTCTATCGCGACGTTATGCGGGGGGTTCTTGGCGCGCCGGCCGACTTTGGACGCGTGCAGCGGAGCAGGGCGGGTTCGCTCTCCGGCAAGGTCAATGTCGAATATGTCTCGGCGAATCCCACTGGACCCATGCACGTCGGTCACGGACGTGGCGCGGTGTTTGGCGACGCCCTGGCTAATTTGCTGGAGTTTTCGGGTTGCGAGGTCACGCGTGAGTATTACATCAACGACGCCGGGGCGCAGGTCGATGTGCTGGCGCGCTCGGCCTACCTGCGCTACCGCGAAGCGCTTGGAGAGATGATCGCTATTCCCGAAGGCCTGTACCCCGGCGACTATCTCAAGGCCGCAGGGCAGGAGATAGCGGCCAGATATGGCCGGACCCTGCTGGACAAGCCCGAGAGTGAATGGCTGGAGCCCGTGCGCGACATCGCAATAGATGCGATGATGGCGCTTATCCGCGAGGATCTTGCTGCGCTTGGCATAACGCATGAGGTGTTCTTTTCCGAGCGCACCCTGCACGACATGAAAAACGGCGTCTCTGAGATCGACCGCCAGATCGAGCAGCTTCGCTCGGAGGGCCTGGTTTACGAGGGGCGCCTGCCCCCGCCCAAGGGCCAGATGGGGGACGACTGGGAGGATCGCGAGCAGACCTTGTTCCGCTCCAGTGAATGGGGCGACGACACGGACCGTCCGCTCAAGAAGTCTGACGGCTCGAGCACCTATTTTGCGGCCGACATCGCCTATCACAAGGCGAAGATCGATCGGGGCTACACGACTCTCGTCGATGTTTGGGGGGCGGATCACGGCGGCTATGTCAAGCGAATGACCGCGGCGGTGGCGGCGTTGTCCAAACGCAGGGTCGTGCTTGACGTGAAGCTTTGTCAACTCGTGAAGCTGATGCGCGAGGGCGAGCCGGTCAAAATGTCGAAGCGCTCAGGCGATTTCGTGACCTTGCGCGAGGTGGTGGACGAGGTTGGCGTCGACGCCGTGCGCTTCATGATGCTGTATCGCAAGAACGACGCGCCTTTGGAGTTCGACCTCGCCAAGGTGCTGGAGCAGTCCAAGGACAATGCTGTCTTTTACGTGCAATACGCTCATGCGCGGGCAAAATCCGTGCTGCGTCAAGCCATGGCGGCTTTTCCTGACCTCGACGTGAAACCCGAGGCTCTGCTGCACGCCCCGCTCGACCTGCTGGAAGACGACAGCGAGATTGGGCTCGCCCGAGTGATCGCGCAATATCCTCGCCTTATCGAGGCGGCGGCGGCGGCGCACGAGCCCCATCGCGTGGCGTTTTACCTTTACGAACTCGCCAGCACGTTCCATGCCCATTGGAACCGAGGCAAAGATCGGCCACAATTACGGTTTGTTAATGCCGTTGAGAGAGATTTGACGAACGCCCGTGTTGCGTTGGTTGTTTGTTTAGCCTGCGTGCTGGCGTCGGGCCTGAAGCTTCTCGGCGTGACGGCGCCCGACGAGATGCGCTGATTCTCTTGCTGTCGCGCTGTTGGCGGCGGTAAGGAAAAGCGCTCGGCCCATTAATTTTTCACGCCCCGAAAAACAGGCGAGGTAGCCATGCGCGAGTCTACAGACAGAGGCGCTGCCATCGACATCAGCGATTTCGAGCGGCGTCTGCGGGGCTCGGAGCCCAATAATAAATCTCCGCGTGATCCGTTGAGCGAGCTTGCGCGGCTGATGCACGGGGAAGAGCAAAACCGCGCAGCGCATCTCTATGACGAGGTGTTTGCGGCCAAGCAGCCGTCTTCCCGGTCATCGGAGTTCGAAAATTGGCGCCCCCAGCGCGAAGAGGACTCTTTCGCGGCGGAGCTTCGTGGCGCCTTCGTCGAGGCGCACATCCAGCCCGAGGATGAGCTGAAGTCTTTTCACGACGATGATCAGTCCTACGGAGACGAGCGCGCTTCTCCACAATTTGGCGCGCAGGCTTCGGCCGGCCAGAGCCATGCTGTGGGCGAGGGAGACTGGGGCGACGAGCAGGCGGCTTACCTGGACTATGGCGCCAACGGCGAATCTGCTGACGTGGTTCAGCCGGCGCGCCGCCGTTTTTCTTTGCGGCCGTGGCACGCCGTGGCGGCCATCGCGCTTTTGGCGAGCGGAGGAATCGGCTGGTCGTTCGCACATCGCAACGGCTCCATCGGCTCGCGCGAGATTGCGACCATCAACGCCCCGGACGGTCCAACCAAGGTGCAGCCGGCCGCCGACGCGGAGGCAAGCGTAGACAAGCCGGATGCGACAGTGCTCGACCGGCACGAAAGCACTCCGGTGAAGCAGATCGTTTCGCATCAGGAACAGGCCGTTGATCCCAGGGTGGAGCCGCGTGCGGTCAAGCTTGGGGCGGGGCCTGTTAACGCTCTTCATGAGCCTGCGGCCGTGCCGGGCCCAGAACCCAAGCGGGTAAAAACTGTTTCTGTCCGGCCTGACGGCACTGTGATCGAGGGGGCCGCAGTTCCGGCGGCAGTGGTCAAGGCCACCGGCGCTCAGGCTCGCGAGGCGGCTGCGAAGAAAGTCTCGACCACGCCGAAAAGTCCCGCCAAACCCGCGACAACGCCAAAGGCGGAGGTCAAGGCCAAAGCCAAGCCTCCGCAAAAAGTCGCCGCCGTTGAAGATAACGCCCAGCCGGCTGAAGCAAACTCCGCTCCCGCCGCGCAGAAGATTGAAAAAGGCGGCTTCGCGGTGCAGTTCGGCGCGGCCACTTCGGAAGCCGAGGCGCATGCTCTGGTGACGAAAGTGTCCTCGAAATACGGGGCGCAGCTTGGCGGGCATCATCCCTCATTCAAAATGGCCAAGGTGGGCGACAAAACGGTCTATCGCGTTCGCATCGGCGGCATCAGCAAAGAAGCTGCGAACAGCGTCTGCGGCAAAGTGAAATCCAGCGGCGGTAATTGCTTCGTCGCGGGCAACTGACCTCGAGAGAGGCTGGGTGCGACGGGCTAAATCCATCGGCGCGTCATGAGCATGACGCGCCGTTTGTTGCTCAGATCCAATCCAATTCAGTAGGAGGCCTTCAGATGGAGAGGCGCTTTAAACGCTTGATACGGGCGTCGCCGGCATGACCCGCGCCTTCATCTGTGGCTTGGCCGGCGTGGCGCTCACGCCGGAAGAGCGCGCTTTCCTTCGCGAATCGCGCCCCTGGGGCGTCATCCTGTTCAAGCGCAACATCGGCGCGCCGGATGAAGTTAGAGGCCTCACGGATTCTGTTCGTGAGGCAATTGGCGACGCCAGCACACCTGTTCTCGTCGACCAAGAGGGCGGCCGCGTGCAGCGCCTGACTTCCCCGCACTGGCGCAAATATCCCTCCGCCGCGACTTTCGAGCGCGTAGCTGGGTCGATCGAAGCCGCTGAACGGCTTGCTTGGCTCGCCGCGCGGTTGATCGCTCAAGATTTGCGTGAAGTTGGCATTACCGTTGATTGCCTTCCTGTTCTCGACGCTCCGCAACCGGGTTCACATGACATCATCGGCGACCGCGCCTACAGCCGGGATCCTTCGAATGTCGCGCGTATCGGCCGAGCGGCGGCGGAGGGGCTGCTCGCGGGCGGCGTTCTTCCCGTAATCAAACATATCCCGGGACATGGACGTGCGCGCGCCGACAGTCACCTCGAGCTGCCCGTTGTGGACGCATCGCGCAACGAGCTGGAACGCATTGATTTTCCTCCCTTTATCACCAATGCCGATCTGCCGCTCGCCATGACGGCGCACGTCGTCTACACCGCGCTGGATCCGAACGCGCCGGGCACTCTATCAAAGACCGTGATCAATCAAATCATTCGCGGAGCCATTGGCTTCAATGGCTTGCTGATGACCGACGATCTTTCCATGAAGGCGCTTAAAGGTGGTTTTCGCCAGCGCGCCGAGGGAGCCATAGCCGCCGGCTGCGACATCGTGCTTCACTGCAACGGCGATCTCGCCGAGGCGTGGCCCGTGGCGGAAGGCGCGCCGAATCTTGCCGGACAAGCGCTGGAGCGGGCGGAGGCGGCGCTGGCGCGCCTTATTCCCCCTGGAGGGGACTTTAATGCTGTGGATGGCGCACGCCAATTGGACGCTGCGCTTGCGATGACGGTCTAAAAAGCCCAATCTCCGGCGCGTTGGGGCGGATTCCGCCCGCGTCGGGGAGAACTTTATAGTTATGGCGCGTCAGCTGGCGTTCGAGGCGACGGAGAAACCGGATAGAGGGGAAAGCGAGCCCGCATTTCTGGTCGACGTCGATGGTTTTGAAGGTCCACTCGACCTTTTGCTCGAACTCGCGCGCCGCCAAAAGGTCGATCTCTCCCGCATCTCCATTCTGGCCTTGGCCGAACAATATCTGACCTTTGTCGACGCCGCGCGCCGCGTGAGGCTGGAGCTGGCCGCCGACTATCTGGTGATGGCGGCCTGGCTCGCCTATCTCAAATCTCGATTGCTCCTCCCCGAACAGCCAAAAGGCGAAGAGCCCTCCGCTGCGGATCTGGCGAGCGCGTTGGCGGACAGACTTCGCCGGCTGGAGGCGATTCGCCGTGCGGCCGACCAGCTGACCGACCGAGCCCGGCTTGGGCGCGACATGTTTTTGCGTGGGGCGACGGAGGGGATAGAAACCTCCTCCCAGACCAGCTACCGCGCCACTCTGTTCGATCTGCTTTCGGCATATGCGCGCCAGCGACAGAAGGGCGCGATCTCCAGGGTCACGTTGCGCCAGCGCGCCGTCTGGTCGCTCGCAGAGGCGCGGGAGGCGCTTGAGCGGCTCGCGGGAGCGGCGCTGGAGTGGACGGTGCTCGACGATTATTTGCTGCAATTTTGCGTCGATCTTCCGACCGCGCGGACCGTTCGCGCCTCCGCATTTTCCGCCTCGCTAGAAATGGTGCGCGAGGGAAGGTTTGATTTGCGGCAGGATCGGGCTTTTTCAACAATTTGGCTGCGACGACGCGAAACGCCTCGCAACGACGCCGAATCGTTTAACTTCGAGTGATGACGCCCGGCCCGTGGGCGGAAAGGCGCTGATACAGTATCGGGGAGAAGCGCATTGGCGCAGGCCGCAGAAAAGATCGAATTATTCGACGCCGAAAGCGACGAGGAGTTGAGGCGCGCTGAGGACGCATTGCACAGCGCCGTCAGAATCATAGAAGCCCTGCTGTTTGCCGCAAACGAACCTCTGGACGAGGCGGAAATCGCGCAGAGAATGCCTGAAGGCGTGGCGGTCGTCGAGGCGCTGGAGCGGTTGCGCGCGGATTTCGCGTCGCGCGGGGTCAATCTCGCGCGCGCCGGCAAGAAATGGTTTTTCCGCACCGCTCCGGATCTTGCCTGGCTTTTGGCCCGCCAGCAGGTCGAGGAAAAGAAGCTTTCGCGCGCCGCGCTGGAAACCCTGGCTATCGTCGCCTATCACCAGCCGGTCACGCGCGCCGAAATTGAGGACATTCGGGGCGTCGCCATCTCCAAGGGGACTCTAGACGTGCTGCTGGAAACTGGCTGGGTGCGCTTGCGCGGACGCCGCAAGGCGCCCGGACGGCCGATCACCTATGGCACGACCGAAGCTTTCCTGATGCACTTTGGCCTTGAGCAAATCGGCGATCTGCCGGGACTCGAAGAATTGAAAGGTGCGGGCCTCTTCGACGGGCGCCTGCCGAAGGATTTCCGCGTGCCGCAGCCTAGCGACGACGCGGAGCTGACTGATGACGAGGAGCCATTGGAAGAGGATGCTCCCGCTTTGCTCGAGATGGAGTTTCCCGAGTCGCGAGAGTTGTCGGAATCGGAGCCGGAACAGGAGTTCGAGGGAGATTAAACGGGCGGTCGGCGTGGTTCAGCCGTGCGATCCAGACATATGAATGAAGGGTCGCGCGAGGAATGAAAGCTATAAGGCCATGATGGACAGAAGGGCTTTTATTAAAGCTGCGGCTGTGATGAGTTTGCCGCCCGCATCAAGTTTTGCCGCCACGGACATGGCGACGCTGCCTTTCGCCAATGGCGAGCGGCGCCTGGTGCGTTACCCCGGCAAGCGTCCGCTTATTCAGCTTACGAGCCGTCCGCCGCAGCTTGAAACGCCCTTCTCCGTTTTCAACGAAGGCGCGATCACACCGAACGACGCGTTCTTTGTTCGTTACCACCTTGGCGACATTCCGCTTTCCATCGATCCGGACGCCTTCCGTCTCGAGGTCAAAGGTAAAGTCGACCGGCCGCTGTCGCTGTCATTGAGCGACCTCAAGACCGGTTTTGAGCCGCTTGAAATTGTCGCCGTCAATCAGTGTTCAGGCAACAGCAGGGGCTTCGTCGAGCCGCGCGTCGCTGGCGGACAGCTCGCGAACGGAGCCATGGGCAATGCCCGCTGGCGCGGCGTTCCGCTAAAGGCCGTGCTCGACAAGGCCGGAGTTCAGGCTGGGAGCCGACAGGTCACTTTCAACGGTCTTGACGGACCGGCGCTCCCTGAAACGCCGGATTTCGTGAAAGCTCTCGATCTCGATCACGCCCGCGACGGCGAGGTCATGCTCGCTTACGCAATGAACGGGGAAGCTCTGCCCTGGCTCAACGGCTTTCCACTGAGGCTCATTGTGCCGGGCCATTACGGAACCTATTGGGTCAAGCATCTGAACGAGATCACCGTGATCGATCGCGTGTTTGATGGTTACTGGATGACCAGCGCGTATCGGATTCCGGACAATGCCTGCGCCTGCACCGAGCCGGGCCAGAAGCCCATTTCGACTATCCCTATTGCCCGTTACAATGTACGCTCCTTCATCACCAGTCTGTCGGATGGGGCCAGGGTGAAGGCGAAAGCCGCGACGCTGGTGAAAGGCATCGCTTTCGACGGCGGATATGGCGTCACGGACGTGCTTTTGTCCGCCGATGGAGGCCGAAGCTGGCAAGCGGCGAGTCTTGGCCCTGATATCGGCCGTTACTCCTTTCGCGAATGGACGATCGAAATGCGACTTCCGGCGGGAGAGCAGGAGCTAAAGGTGCGCGCCATCAACCGCATCGGCCAATCGCAACCCATGAAGCCCCTGTGGAATCCTCCCGGCTATATGCGCAACGTGGTGGAGACGGTGCGCGTGCTGGCCTCCTGAGCGGAGACGCGACTTTGCGCAGTTCCCATCTTTTCGTCGTTATTTTGGCCGCAACATTGTTGTCGGGGGTCTGCGGAAGCACAGCCAAGCCTCTGTCCTATCAACTTCCTGATGAGGAGGCGACGCTGCGAGCGGGGGAGGGCGTGGACACGGCGCAGAACAATTGCTCCACGTGCCATTCAGTCGACTACATAAATACGCAGCCGCCGCATCGCGCGCGGGAGTTCTGGGAAGGCGAGGTCAAGAAGATGATTCGTTCCTATCACGCGCCGATCAGCGACGCCGATGTGGGGATCATCGTCGATTATCTGTCCAAGACCTATTAAGGGCCACGGGCGTCCAAGCAGGCTGATTGTTCTTGTTTTTACGCAGCCGGCGTCCTAGTTTCCCCGTCAAATAACCGGTTGCAGCTGCAACCCTTACGTTTTCGGAGGTTGCGCCATGGGTGGCCTGTCAATCTGGCACTGGATCATCGTCGGCGGCGTCGTGTTCGTGCTGTTTGGCGGCAAGTTCAAGATTTCCGACGTCATGGGCGATGTCGCCAAGGGCATCAAGGCCTTCAAGAAGGGCATGGCCGAGGAGGACGCTCCTGCTTCCGTTTCCGAAGAGCCGCCAAAATCGGTCGAGCGTCTCGCCGCTGATCACGCCACTCTCGACAAGGCGAGCGACGCAAAGAAGCTTTAGGCTTTTGGGGCGGCCGGCGCGTCGAATCCTCATCGCTGCAACCTCGCGCGGATAGCAAAATGTTCGATTTCGACGCCGGCAAGCTGATCGTCATCGGCATCGTTGCGCTGGTGGCGATTCCATCAAAGGACTTGCCGCGCGTATTGCGCCAGCTTGGCCAGATGACCGGCAAGATGCGGCGCATGGCCGCCGAATTTCAGGGGCAGTTCATGGACGCGATGCGCGAAGCCGAACTGCACGACCTCAGGAAAGACCTCAAGCAGGAAGTCGACTCCGCCATTGCGGGGGTAGGGCTCAACGGCGCTTTCGACCCAATGGCGGAGGCGCGCAAGCAGATCACCGATGCGGTTGAAGGACCGCCCAAGCCTCAGGAGCCCGCGAAGGTTGAACTTCCGCCCGCGCGTCCGGCGCCGGTTCCGCCGCACGACGGGCCCACCGTATGACCGACGCCGATATCGAGGCCACCAAGGCGCCCTTGATCGAACATCTGATGGAGTTGCGCGAGCGGTTGATCCGCGCGTTGCTGGCTTTTCTGGTGATGTTTCTGATCTCGTTCTACTTCGCCAGGGACATTTATAATCTGCTGGTCATTCCCTACACGCACGTGGCGGGGGCGGAGGCAAAGCTGATCTACACGGCCCCGCAGGAATATTTTTTCACGCAAATGAAGGTCGCGCTGTTTGCGGCTGCGTTCTTGTCCTGCCCGGTGGTGTTCGGACAGATTTACGCTTTTGTGGCGCCGGGCCTTTATAAGAACGAGCGCGCGGTTTTCCGCCCCTACCTCATAGCCACACCGATATTCTTCGCGGCAGGGGCGTTGCTGGTCTATTTCGTCGTAACGCCGAATTTACTGCGCTTTTTTATCGGCATGCAGCAGGCCAACGAGCCGGGCAAGGCGCAGATCGAGCTTCTGCCGCGCGTTTCGGAATATCTGTCGCTGATCATGACTTTGGTGCTGGCGTTTGGAATCGTGTTCCAGCTGCCGGTCGTGCTCACGCTTTTGGGGCAGGTGGGGCTGGTGTCGTCGCAGTTTCTTGCCGAGAAGCGCCGCTACGCCATCGTGCTGGTGTTTATCGTCGCGGCGGTGCTGACTCCGCCTGACGTATTCAGCCAGCTTGCTTTGGCCATTCCGGGAATCCTGCTCTACGAAGCCTCGATTTTCTCGGTGCGAATAATTGAGAAGAAGCGCGCTGCGGCGCAGGCGGCCGCAAGCGGCGGGGCATAGCATCCGCTTCTCGCCTGTGGTGAGAGGGAATAAAGACGCGGGTTGACCCTTCGCCTCGCCTGGGGGACAAACCCCGCAAGATTCTCCACCGAACGCCGGGCAATTTCATGTACGACATCAAATGGATTCGCGAGAACAAGGAAGCCTTTGACAAAAGCCTCGCAAGGCGCGGGCTTGAGCCGCTTTCGGCGAAATTGCTGGCGCTCGACGACAGTCGCCGCGCGGCGATCAGCAAATTGCAGGCGGCGCAGGAACGCCGCAACGCCGCCTCCAAGGAAATCGGCGCCGCGATGCAGGCCAAGGACGCCGCCAGGGCCGATGCGCTGAAGGCGGAAGTCGCGAAGATCAAGGAAGAATGGCCTCAGATGGAGGCCGCCGAGCGCGATTCAAAAGCCGCGCTCGACAAGGCGCTGTCGGAAATCCCCAACGCGCCGCTGGAGACCGTGCCCGAGGGCAAGGACGAGCACGACAATGTCGAAGCCCTGCGCTGGGGCGAGCCGAAGAAATTCGACTTCACGCCAAAGGAGCATTTCGAGATCGGCGAGGGCCTCGGCCTGATGGATTTCGAGGCCGCGACGAAACTTTCCGGTGCGCGCTTTGTCGTGAACAAGGGCAGACTCGCGCGCATGGAGCGTGCGCTGGCGCAATTCATGCTCGATCTGCACACGGACCAGCATGGTTATCAGGAAGTAAATCCGCCGCTGCTCGTGCGCGACGACGCGATGTTTGGAACGGCGCAATTGCCGAAGTTTAGGGAAGATCAGTTTGAGACATTTCGTCCAAGCGACGAGGCCGATTTCGTCACCGCATACAGCAATGCGGTCACTCAATTTTTTCTTTCGCACGACAATTCGACATACTCAGACGCGCAGTTGGTCGAATTTGTGCAAACTAACCTTGACCCGCGCTTTGTCAATTATTGGCAAGGCTTTCGCGGTTCAAAGATTGAGCGAGCAGCGGCGTTGGCTGAAATGCGGGCCACCAAAACGAACCTCTGGCTCATCCCCACCGCCGAAGTGCCGCTGACGAATCTCGTAGGCGGCCAAATTATCGACGAATCCCAGCTCCCCCTTCGCATGACCGCCGGCACCTATTGCTTCCGCGCCGAGGCGGGCGCGGCGGGGCGCGACACGCGCGGGATGATTCGCCAGCACCAGTTCTTCAAGGTCGAACTGGTCTCGATCACGACGCCCGAGCAGTCGCTCGCCGAGCATGAGCGCATGACCCAATGCGCCGAGAAGGTGCTGCAATTGCTGGAGCTTCCCTATCAAAAGGTCTTGCTCTGCACGGGCGACATGGGCTTTGCGTCGCAAAAGACTTACGATCTCGAAGTATGGCTGCCGGGGCAGGGGAAATATCGCGAGATTTCGTCCTGTTCGGTCTGCGGAGACTTTCAGGCGCGCCGCATGAATGCGCGCTATCGCCCCAGGGAAGGCGGCCCGCGCTTCGTGCACACGCTCAACGGCTCCGGCGTCGCGGTCGGCCGCGCGCTGGTCGCGGTGATGGAGAACTACCAGCGGGCGGACGGCTCGATCGAGGTGCCGAAAGTGTTGCGGCCCTATATGGGCGGGGTGGAGGTTATTTCGCGGGGGTAGTTGTCCGCAATTCGCGCAAGCACAACAATCTCTACCCTTTCCCCCCTTGCGGGGGAGAGTTGGAGAGGGGGGTCGCCGGAGCTTCGTCTAGATTGCGCGACCCCCCACCCTGACCCTCCCCCACAAGGGGGAGGGCGGATTGCTGGGATAACAAGGATCGGCGTTACATCTCCATGCGCATACTCATCACCAATGACGACGGCATACACGCGCCCGGTCTCGTAATCGCTGAAAAGATTGCGCGCGAAATCTCGGACGACATTTTCGTCATTGCGCCCGAGACCGAACAATCGGGCGTCGCTCATTCGCTGTCGCTCAATGATCCGCTGCGCCTGCGCGAGATTTCAAAGCGTCACTACGCGCTGAAGGGCACGCCGACCGATTGCGTCATCATGGGCGTGCGCAAGCTTCTCGACCGTCCGCCGGACCTCGTGCTTTCCGGCGTCAACTGCGGCCAGAATGTTGCAGAGGATGTGACTTATTCCGGCACCATCGCGGCCGCGATGGAGGGCACGATTCTGGGCATTCCCTCCATAGCCCTGTCGCAAGTCTATGATTTCTTCGCTGGTCGCCAGACCATTCACTGGAGTTGCGCGGAGGCCCACGCCGTTGGCGTTTTGCGCAAGCTGCTCGCCGCCGGAATCCCGCCCAATGTTCTGATAAACGTCAATTTTCCCAATTGCCTGCCGCATGAGGTGGAGGGAGTCGCGGTGACGATGCAGGGCCGTCGCAGCAATGATCTGATGAGGATCGAGGACCGCAAGGACGGGCGCGGCAATCCCTATCACTGGATTTCCTTTCAGCGCGGCAACTTCACGCCGGGTCCCGGGACCGATCTCGAAGCGCTGGAGCAAAACAAGATCACCGTCACGCCTCTCAAGCTCGATTTCACCGACCATCCGACCGTCACTTCGCTGGCGAGCGTTTTCGAGGTCAAGCCATGAGCGAAACCTTCGGCATGGAGCCGCTGCCGGTCGAGGCGCGCGCCGCGCTCGCGTTGCAACTTCGCAGCGCCGGCGTACGTGACGTTTCGCTGATGCGGGCGATAGAGCGGGTGCGGCGAGAACTATTCTCGCCGCATCGCTTTCGCGATCTTTCCAATCGCAACCTGGCGTTGCCGATAGATTGCGGCCAGACCATGCCGGCGCCTGCCGAGCTTGGCCGCTGGCTGGAGGCGCTGGCGGTGAAGCCCACGCATCGCGTGCTGGAGGTTGGCTCCGGTTCCGGTTATAGCGCGGCGGTATTGGCCCAACTCGCGCGAGAGGTCGTTTCCATCGAGCGCTATGAGAGCTTGGCGATTGAAGCCAAAGGCCGGCTTGCGGCCTTGTCCATCGCCAACGCACAGGTTCTTTTCGGGGACGGACTCGCGCCCGATCCGGCGCTGGGAGCCTTCGACCGCATCATTTTGCATATGTCGCTGGAAGAAACTCCCGCGGCGCTGGCGCAGCGGCTCGCTCCGGGCGGCGTCATGGTGTTCGGGCGATTTCTACCCGTTGCGGCGGGCGCCCGCCGATGCGCGCGGTTGTTCCGGCTGGAGCGCATTGGCTCGCGGCTCGATGAAACCGACCGGGGAGACTGCCGTCAGGGCGCCGGCCTTAGCGGACCGGCTCTGGTGCTGTAAAGTCCCGATCGCGATTTATGCTTACAAATTTAGTTTCGAACGCGAGACTGCGTTCATCTTAAACGCTCCCTTAACCGGATTCTGACTACAACAGGTCGTTGCGTTAGAGTTTGAGTGGGTCGCGTCATGGCAATAATGCGTCGAGTTTTATTCTCACGGGTCGCTATGCAACTCATGTTGGCCGCAGGGGCTGCTGCTTTGATGGCAGGCTGTTCCGATGCGAGCCGCTTCTCGGCCGATCCTTTCGCGGATCCTTTCGATCACGGCCCTACGCGCAGCACATCCCGCGCGCAGCGCTCCGTCGATCGCGCGCCGACCGGGGCGATCTCAGCGTCGCCAAATTCGGCGCCGATCCAGTCAAAGCCTCTGGCGCCCCCGACAAGTAGCGCCTCTGCGCCGCGTCCCGCTCCTGTCGCTCAGCAGGCGGCGGCGCCGGGCGGAAGCTACAATCACTGGAGCGCGGAGGGCGGCACGCCCATTACTGTCGCTGAGGGCGAAACCCCTGCGATGCTCGCCAATCGCTATGGCGTGCCGGCCGATGCCTTGCTGAAAGTGAACGGTTTTTCGAGCGCACAGCAAGTGCAGCCGGGCGCCCGTCTCGTCATCCCGGTCTATCGTGCAACCGCAGCGGCGCCCAAGGCGGCTCCTGCGCCGCATGTAGCAAAAGAAGACGCGCCGGAAGCCAAGCCTGCGCACAAGGTCGAACCCAAACAGGCGGCCGTCAAGCCTTCCAAGCCGGAAAAGGCCGCAAAATCCGACGAGGACGACGATGAGGCGCCCGCCGCGAAAAAGGCCAGCGGCAAGCGTGTCGAAGCGCCAGTGGCGAAGCCCGCTAAGATAGCAAAGGCGGACAAAGAGGAAGAGGACGACAAACCTGCGGCTGCGGCGAAAGCCAAGCCAGCCAAGCCGCATGTCGCCAAAGCGGAAGATGAAGAGGCAGAAAAGCCGGTTGCTGCGGCAAAAACCAAGCCGGCCAAGGCGCATCTCGCGAAAGCGGACGATGAAGAAGAGTCCGTGAAACCTGCGGCGAAGCCGAAGGCTCACGTCGCCAAGGCCGAGAAGCACGACGAGGAAGACAAGCCCGTGGCGGTGGCGAAGACCAAGCCCGTCAAAGAGCATGTCGCCAAGGCGAACGAGGAGGAAGACACAAAGCCGGCAGCCAAGCCGAAAACTCATGTCGCCAAGGCGGAAAAGGCTGTGGACGTGCAGCCCGCGCCGCAGCCGAAGACCCGCGTCGCAAAGGCAGAGCCCGCGCCTGCTGCTGCCGAAGCTCCCGCTCCGACCCCCAAAGTGGCAAAGGCTCCCGAAAAACATGAGTCCGCAAAGATCGCCGCCGCCGAACCTCCGGTCGTCGAGTCCAGCAAGGTGGACAAGACCACGACGACCGCATCGGTTGCGCCGGTTGAAGAGGAAAAGGCCTCGGACAGCGCTCATCCTGAGTTCCGCTGGCCGGCGCGAGGGCGCATCATCCAGGGCTTTGCCAATGGCGGCAACGACGGCATCAATATCGCCGTGCCGGAAGGCACCCAGGTCAAGGCGGCCGAAGGCGGCACGGTGGTTTATGCGGGCAATGAACTCAAAGGTTACGGCAATCTGGTGTTGATCCGTCACCCCAACGGCTTCGTGTCCGCCTATGCACATAACGGCGATATCTCGGTGAAGCGTGGCGATCACGTCACCCGGGGTCAGGCGATCGCCAAATCGGGTCAGTCGGGCAATGTCGCTTCGCCGCAGCTGCACTTCGAGCTGCGCAAGGGTTCGACCCCGGTCGATCCCACCAGTTACCTCGCGGGGCTTTAGTCCTCGGGGCAGGCATGCTCCGGCGTTCGCGAGACAACCAGCGTCGGAGAATGGGGCGGCGGGTCCAAAGAAAGGCCCGCCGCCCGTTTCATTTTTTGCAATGTGTCTCTATGTTCTGCGCGAAATTCGACCCGCTCGACAAGGAACGCGCTGCTGTGAAACTTACCTTTGCCTTCGGTCTCGTCCTCCTCGCCGTCACTCCCGCTCTGGCGGTCGATCCGACCGGGATCCCCCCTTGTGACGCACTGCTCAGGAAATACGAAGTCCTGCTCCTCGCTTTTGTCGCCGGACCGCGTCCATGCGGCTCAGAAGGAATTGCTGGAAGGCGCCAGCGGCATTCGCGCCAACGCTGGCAATGAAAAATTGCGGCCCGATCTGGAGCGTTTTTGCACGGACACCTTCGAACGCATGAAGACATCCAGCGACATCAAGGATTGCATGTCGAAATGAGGCGCGGCTAGAATTTCGTCGTTAGTTCCGTCAGCCATGGCGGCGACGCGTCGACAAGTGCGGCTTCGAGACGTTTATCCAGATCGCTGACGATCAGCGCGCCCATCAGTATCAAGAGTGCGCCGAGCGCTTGCTTGGCTCGCTTGCCGGCTCCAAGCAAGCTGTCTCGCCAATGCAGCATGGCCTGCCTCGACAGCATCCCGAGCGCGAGCAGCGGCAGTGCGGCGCCGACGCCGAACAATCCCATCGTAATTGCAACCTCGCGCAAATTCTCGCCTCTTGCGGCGAGCACCGAGGCGGCGCCAAGCGTCGGGCCGACGCACGGACTCCATACGGCGCCGAGAACCAGTCCAAGGCTGAACTGGCCAAGCCCGCCCGCCGCTGGAACTCCGCGAAAGGCGGCGTCGATCCTGTCGCTGAGTGGACCGGCGGCTGCGCTGAAGCGCGTTTGCAGTGGCGGGGCCACAAGGACCACGCCCGCGAGAATCATCAGCGCCGCTGCGCCGAAGCGAAACACGGTTTCGTCGAGCCCGATCGCAAAGCCAATGGTTGCGATGAACAGTCCAAGGGAGACGAAAGAGATCGACACTCCAAGCGCGAGAAATGCCGGTCCATAGCGGTGCTGCGAGGCGGCGGCGCCCAGCACCAGAGGAAGCAGCGGCAAAACACAGGGAGAGAGTACCGACAAAATTCCTGCCAGCACGGCGAGACCCGAGGCGGTGAAGTTCATTTCACCCTCAAAAAGCCTTGTCGAGCAAGGCGGCTATCGATGCTGCATCTGTATCGCCAACGGAACGGCCCGTCTCAACAGCGCCCTTGAAGACGATCAAGGTGCTTTGCCTGGTCGCCTTCAGCGAGCGCACAACGTCTTTCTGGCTATCAAAGTCCACCTGAAACACCTTCAGCTTGCTATACTTCGGGTCCTTTTCCAGCTTCTCCAGAATTGGTTGTTGCGCTTTGCATGTCGGGCACCACGGAGCCGTAATGTCCACGAGAATTGGATCGTTGATCGATTGCGCCGCGGAGAATCCCTTCGGAGTGAAGGGCGCCTTCTCTGCCGCGAGGGCGCCAAGGTTCAGCGTCGATAGAGCAGCAAAGGCGAGCACAATCCGGCGAATTGGCATATATCCATCCTCCTTGGGCGCATACTCTCCCTGGGTAGAGGGAGCTTCGTCCAAGTTACATAGAGGCAATTACCGTGGGGAAAAAGCTTCATGGTTGAAACCTACGGACTGGTTCTGGCGGGCGGCTTGGCGCGGAGGCTCGGAAGCGTCGACAAAGCGCTTATCGAAGTGGCGGGCGAACCCGTTGTGGCGCGCCTCCTGCGGCGTCTTGAGCCGCAATGCGCAGGGCTGGTTTTGAACGCCAATGGAGACACGGCGCGGTTCACCGCTTTTGATGTGCCCGTCGTTCCCGACAGCGTGCCCGGCTTCGCTGGACCGCTCGCGGGTGTGCTGGCCGGCCTGGATTATGTAGCCGCAAACTTTCGGAACATTTCGTACGTCGCGAGCGTTCCCGTCGATACGCCGTTCATTCCGCACGATCTTGTGGCACGCTTGCGAAGCGCGCTGGCTGGTAGCGCCCAAATTGCCGTCGCCAGTTCAGCGAACCGAGATCACCACGCCATAGCGCTATGGCCGGTGACCCTGCGCGACGATCTGCGGCGCGCGCTGGTGGAAGAAGGGCTCCGTAAGGTTTCGGGCTTTATCGGACGCTATGACTCCGTTGTGGTCGAGTGGCCTACCGACCCGTACGATCCGTTTTTCAACTTCAATCGGCCGGAAGACCTGACTCTGGCGGAGCAAATCGCTGTCCGCGCGACGTGACTTACTTTGCTCGCAGCTCGAGCGCCTTGTTGTAGTCGTCCGTGGCGTGCGCGCTGTCGCCGTTGCTCTCAAAGAGAAGGCCCCGGTTGCGGTAGGTCAATGGATCTTGCGGATTGAGTCGGATTGCTTCGTTGTAATCGGCGATGGCGTGGTCGAGGTCCCCTTTGGCCTTGTGACCGCGCGCTTTGTAAATGTCGCCCCGGGCGCGAAAAGCCACGGCGTTGTTCGGGTTGAGCTCGATAGACCGGTCAGCGTCCGCGATGGCCCGATCATAGTCGCCGGTGTCCTTGTACGCGAAGGCGCGGTTGACATAGACAAGCGCGATGGTTGGGTCGAGGCGCAGGGCGGCATTGTAATCGGCGATGGCGCGGGAAAACTCGCTTTTCCCTTGATAGGCGTTGCCACGGTTGTTCAGGGCGACGGCGCGATCTTTCGGTGGAGTCTTTTTATTGGATGCTATTCGTCCGCAGGCCAGGATGATGCGATCCCTTGCGCCCGCATCCTCGCTTTTGCAATCGCTCCAGTCATTATCGCTGGCCGCGAGGAGGGGCGCCGCGCAAAGAGCGAGCGTAAAAGCCATTGGAAGCGTCCAGCTATGGCGAGTCATGTTGTTCCTTCGTGGTCGCAAGGCGATTTTTACACAAACCCCGGATCGATCGCCGCCTTCGGCTCCAGCCAAGGGGGCGCCGGCAGTTTCTGCTCGCGCAGGAATTCGGGGTTGAACAGCTTCGATGCATAGCGACCGCCGCCATCGCAGAGGATCGTAACGATTGTGTGGCCCGGACCGAGTTCCCGTGCAAGCCGAATTGCGCCGGCGACATTGACTCCCGATGAGCCGCCGAGCAGCAGCCCTTCATTTTGGGCGAGATCGAAAATGATCGGCAATGCTTCGTTGTCGGGAACCTGACAGGCGAAATCCACCGGCGCGCCGACAAGATTTTCGGTGACTCGTCCTTGACCGATACCTTCAGTTATCGAACTTCCGGAGGCTTTCAGCTCGCCATGCGCGTACCAGGAATAAAGCGCCGCACCCATCGGATCGGCAAGGCCGATCTTGATATTTTTGTTGCGCTCTTTGAGAGCGAGACCCACCCCCGCCAGCGTGCCGCCGGTGCCGCAAGCGCAGATGAACCCATGAATCTCGCCGCCAAGCTCGTCCCAAATCTCGGGGCCGGTGGTCTCGAAATGTGCAGCGCGGTTGGCGAGATTGTCGAATTGATTGGCCCAGATGACGCCTTTCGGGTTTACTCTCGCGAGCCGCTCCGCCAGACGGCCCGAAAGCTTCACGTAATTGTTGGGATTGGCGTAGGGGACGGCGGGAACCTCGACCAGTTGGGCGCCTTGAAGGCGCAACATGTCTTTCTTTTCCTTCGCCTGCGTTTCCGGAATCACGATAACCGTTGAAAAACCAAGCGCATTGGCGACCAGAGCGAGGCCGATGCCGGTATTGCCGGCAGTTCCCTCGACTATGAGTCCGCCGGGGTTGAGTGTTCCGCGAGCAATCGCATCACGTACGATGTAAAGCGCGGCGCGATCTTTGACCGAACCGCCGGGGTTCATGAACTCCGCCTTTCCGAGAATGCGGCAGCCCGTCGCTTTCGAGGCCGCTTGCAGTTCAATCAAGGGGGTGTTGCCGATGGCGGCGATCACATTGGCGGCTATCGTCATTCCAGTTGGTCCTCGGTCGGGCGGCAGGGCGCGTCGGATAAGCAATGACCGTTCCGCCGGATCTTTGCCGTCTGCCCGCAGGCGGCGGCGAGTTCGATTTATTCGATCATCTTACTATGTGAAAGCGCCCGTTCGTTCAAAGCGGAATATAGCGGCATGGCGAGAGCTTTTTCCGGGCGCCAGTAGCCGCATGGATGGCTTTTCGGCCAGTTCCCCAAAAAAATCTTCCGGGTCTCCATGTCCGGTCCAAGCCTCTATGCAGAGATAGGGCGCCGGCGGGAGGGACCAAAAAGCGATGTGCGGGAAGCCTTCCAGCTCCACTGTCAGCTTCGACCCCGCGCCATTGTCAAAGGCGAGGCGCCGGCTGTTCGCATTCAGAAAACACAAGGCTTCGTCTTTTAGCAGCTCTTGCGAGAGAGGCAGAATGTGGCCGCGCATGGGAACCGGTCGGGTCCTGTTTGAAAACAGCCCGCCGGGAGCGATGACAGGAGCCTCGGCGCGCTCTGCTCGGTCGAAGACAATGCTGTGAGGAGCGTCGGAGCCGTCGAGCGGCCAGTTGAAAGCCGGATGCAGTCCGCAGGCGTACGGCAGGGGCGCGGAGTCCTTGTTGGTGACGACCAGCGTGTTCTCCAGACCTCCCGTAAGTAGTCGAAACTCGACCGTTAGCCGGAATTCGAAAGGATAAAGCGCGCGGGTCTCATCATCTGCCTCAAGCTCGAGCCTGAGAAAATCTGCGGCCTGTTCGCCAGTCGAAAACTGTTTCTTCCAGGCAAAGCCGTGCAAGGAAAGCGGGAAGTCCTTTCCCCCGACGCGCGCATTTCCGTCGCGCGTCCAACCTACAACGGGGAATAATATGGGAGCGCTCTGATCCCAAATCGTGGGGTTCCTGGCCCAGACGAGATCGACCCCGCCCACACGCCAGAACATCAACTCGGCCCCGAATGTGTCGATTGTCGCGCGGTCGCCCGCGTCGTTGCTCAGCAGAATCGTCTCGCTCATGCGAATAAGGATTACGGGCGATGCGCCGCCGCGCAAGGGTCTTCAAGCGCGAGGCGAGGGGCGATTGTTGACGCCGATGGAAGCTTCGGACTTATTGACCCCGGCTGCTTGTGCGTAGAACTGAGTGGCGCAACTCCTCGGGTTAGCTGTTTTTAGAGTTTCTCATGTCTTCTCAATCAACCGACGCTTTTCTGGGGGTGGAGCGCTCTCTCCTCGGGCGACGTTGGCAGACGCGCCTCGATCTAGCGGGAGAAGCTCAGGCGGAAGCGATCGCGCAGGCCCATGGTTTCGACGATGTCTTGGCGCGAATACTGGCTGGGCGGGGCGTGACGACCGAGACGGCCCTGGGCTGGCTCGATCCCACTTTGCGCGATCTGATGCCAGATCCGCTCACGCTGCTCGACATGGATCGGGCGACAGCGCGACTTGCAGCGGCCATCGAGGCAGGCGAACAGATCGCGATATTCGGGGATTACGATGTCGACGGAGCCTGCTCGGCGGCCCTGCTCGCAGAATTCTTGATCGCGGCGGGCGCTACCCGGCCGTTCATCCATATTCC
The DNA here is from genome assembly GCA_963697595.1 of uncultured Alphaproteobacteria bacterium. Classification (GTDB taxonomy): domain Bacteria; phylum Pseudomonadota; class Alphaproteobacteria; order Rhizobiales; family Beijerinckiaceae; genus Methylocystis. Next base: position 1,144,478 of record CAVOON010000003.1, read on the forward strand.
CGACCGCATTCTTGAGGGCTACGGCCCCAACGTCGAGGCGATCCGCGACCTCTTTTCGAGAGGCGCGCGAGTGCTGGTTACGGTTGATTGCGGCACGACCAGCCACGAGGCGCTGGCGGAGGCGGCGGCGTTGGGGATGGACGCCATCGTTTTCGATCACCATCAGGCGCCCGAGGTTCTGCCGGCCGCCACTGTCGTAAATCCCAACCGGCAGGACGATCTTTCGGGGCAGGGCAGGCTATGCGCAGCGGGGGTGGTTTTTTTGGCGCTTGCCGCCCTGAACCGCGAATTGAGGCGTCGCGGGCATTGGAACACGTCGCGACCGGCTCCCGATTTGCTGGCGAGCCTCGACCTCGTGGCTTTGGCGACGGTGGCGGATGTCGCGGCTCTCAGCGGCCTCAATCGCGCCTTTGTCACCAAGGGGCTGGCCGTCATGCGCGGCCGGCGGAGAGTTGGTCTCAGCGCGCTGATGGATGCCGCCCGAATGGATGGGCCGCCGCGACCCTATCATTTGGGTTTTCTGCTCGGGCCGCGCATAAACGCAGGCGGCAGGATAGGTGATGCGGCGCTTGGAGCCCGGTTGTTGATGATGGAAGATGCGGTGCAGGCGGCCGCTATCGCTCGCGAGCTGGACCGGTTGAACAGCGAAAGGCAGGCGCTAGAAAAAGCTACGCTTGAGCTGGCGGAAGCGGAGGCGCAGCAAGAGTCGCGACGATCCAACAACCTTTCCTGCCTCGTGGTGGCCGGAGAGGAATGGCATCCTGGCGTGGTCGGGCTCATCGCCTCAAGGTTAAAAGACAGGTTTAACATTCCAGCATTTGCTATTGCTTTTAAAGATGAAAATGGAACAGGTTCAGGTAGAGGTTTAAGTGGCGTGGATCTTGGCTTGGTCGTGCGCCGAGCCGTCGAAGCCGGGGTCGCCTCAAAAGGTGGCGGCCACGCGATGGCGGCTGGCGTCACAATCGCGCGGAAGCGACTCGGCGAATTCCGCGACTTCATGAACAGCGAACTGGAGGCTCAGCTCGCGACGCGTCGGCGGGACGACATCCTGTCCATCGACGCCTCATTAACCGCGCGTGGAGCCAGCTTCGAGCTTCTACGGGGCGTGGCAATGGCCGGACCGTACGGGCAGGGCAATTCGGAGCCGATATTCGCCCTGTCTGGACACCGGCTGGCCAATGCGTCGCTCGTCGGCACAGATCACGTCCGGGCCCGACTGCAGTCTGGAGACGGCGCCTGTCTGGATGCGATCTGCTTTCGTGCGCTCGCCTCGCCGCTTGGGGAGGCGCTTCTGAGAGGTCGGGGCCAGACCTTCCATGTGGCGACTCGTCTTTCGGTGGGCTCCTTTCGCGGAGTCGAAAAGATCGATGCGCAAATCGTCGATCTGGCGCCCGTGCATATCTGAAAGGTCGGCAGCGTCATCCCACCGCAGTCAGGACTTAAGGCATAGCATGACCCACGCGATGCTCCCAAAATAACCAAAGCTTCACACCGATTTGAAAAGATGGGTCATTCTGCGATCTCTCATCTTCAGTCGCATGGACGCTCTCTCGACCGCCGGCTGGCGGCTGCCGGTCGCATTTTTGTCGCAATCTGAAGGCCTTCTGGCAACCGAACTGGAAAGCTTCCGCTTTGTTAAGGGGCTTTCGTGAACGGCGTCAGTATTCTGCCAGCGTTAACGACCGAGTAATGCAATTTAGAGAAAATGCGCCATCGATCGCGGGAGTTTGGCCCGGTCCGGCGCTTAACTCGTCGTAATGATCGACAAGGACCATGCAATGCGATCATCCACCAAGAATGGAAATGTGTCCGCGTTCATGAGTTCCGACGTTCCCTCTCCGAACACCATCCCTTTCTTGCGCAACTCTCTGGTCTTGTTGGCTTTGGGCGCGCTCGCGGGCTGCGCCGGCGCTCCCGCCAACCAGCGCTATGCAAGCCGCGAGGGTGGCGGAATTGATCCGCGCTATGGCGTCCGCGCGAGCCCCAGAGTTGTCGCCGACGGCGAGGAAATCCCGCCAGGGGGCGGACGCTATCAGGTCGGGAAGCCTTACAAGATTGCAGGCAAGACGTATTATCCCAGCGAGAGAGCCTATGCCGCTTCGGGCACAGCATCTTGGTACGGCTCGGATTTCCATGGTCGCAAGACGGCTAACGGCGAAATTTTTGACCGTAATTCTCTCAGCGCAGCGCATCCGACGATGCCTCTGCCGAGCTATGCGCGCGTCACCAATTTGCGCAACTCCCATTCTATTATTGTTCGCGTCAACGATCGCGGCCCCTATCATGGCGGCAGGGTGATGGACGTATCGCAGCGTGTGGCGGAAGCGCTCGATTTCCGCAGCGCTGGAACCGCGCAGGTTAAAGTGGAGTGGATTGGCCGCGCCGAACTCGAGGGTTCAGACAACGCCAAACTCATGGCCTCCCTGCGAACCGACGGCCTGCCGGCGCTCCTTCCAGGCATGGAGCCTCCGGTCATGATCGCAGAGGCCTCCGCGCCGACTCGCGTTGCTTACGCCGAACCACCCCACCGCCCCGCGGAGCTGGACGCGGACCGCGACGTCGCCACCGTTGGCACGACGCGTCGGACGCAAAGTTCTGCGGAACAAAATGCGGAACCCGTGGCGAGGACTGCTCCGGAGGAGATGTCCATCGGGGACAAGCCGACCCCGCTCGATGCGGAAAATGGAGAAGTTGATCTCACGCCGGTTAAATCGGTCCATGCTGCCCATCCGCTCGCCACGCCTTTGCCTCCCACCCGGCCAGCTAACCTGGGGGCCACGTTGAGCAAGAACAACGACAAGCAGGCGATGAACTGAAACTGAAGCGTTTCGCGGTCATGATCAGATTTCGGTCGTGACCGCAGTGGACTTAAAGAGCCTCGCGAGGCGATTGCATTCCAGCGCGCGGCGCGCCATGTTCTTTGTCGAACGTTGCGCAGCGGAACCAAGCCCGTGTCAAACAGCATCATGAAATTCTTGACTATTTTCTTCGCGTTCGTGGTTTTCATCTTCGCTTGCGGCCCCACGGGGGCGCAGACTTTTCAAACCAGTTTTCCAAACGCCATCCTCGTCGACGCGGGGTCAGGCGCCGTTCTCTTCGAGAAGGGGGCCGACGATCAGGTGACCCCGGCGTCCACGGTCAAGATAATGACCGCCGAATTGGTTTTCCAGGAACTCGCGTCAGGGCGGTTGAAACTCGACGACGAATTCGCCGTTTCCGAACACGCGTGGCGGGACGGAGGCGTAAAGTCGGGCGGCTCGTCGATGTTTCTGCAAGTGAATTCGCATGTGCGCGTGGAGGACCTTATTCGCGGGCTGGTGATCGATTCTGGAAATGACGCGGCCATCACGCTCGCCGAAGGTGTTGCTGGCGCCGAGGAAGCCTTTGTCATGCGCATGAACAAACGGGCTTCCGAGCTGGGGCTCACCAAATCCAGTTTCGGCAATCCCTGGGGGCAGGCTGGGCCGGATCAAAAGGTCACTCCACGCGACATGACGCGACTCGCCACCTATGTCATCAAGACATACCCGGACTATTACAAATATTTTGGCGTAAAAGAGTTTACCTGGAACAAGATCAAACAGCCGAACCGCAACCCGCTGCTGAACATGAGCATCGGCGCGGACGGTCTGAAAACCGGCAACATCGACGAGAAAAGCGGCTTTGGAATTGTCGCCTCTGCGGTTGAGGAAGGGCGCCGGCTAATCCTTGCCGCCTATGGCGCGCGCACGGCTAAGGAGCGCGCCGACGAGGCGCGCAAGCTGCTGCAATGGGGGTTCCGCAATTTCGAAGAAAAGGCGCTGTTCAAGGCTGGAGAGCCGATCGGCACGGCGCAGGTTTACGGCGGCGCCAAAGGTAGCGTGCCGCTTTCCGCGACGGAGGATGTGACCGCGCTGCTCCAGCGCGGCAGTTCGGAAAAACTTTCCGGTAAGATTGTTTATGAGGGGCCTTTGATCGCGCCGGTCGAAGCCGGCGCCAAAGTGGGCCGAGTGGAGATCAGGCGCGGCAATCTCGTGGTGCTAGATCAGCCGCTGGTCGCCAGCGAAAGCGTCGAGGAAGGTTCGCTCGCGCGCCGCGCTTTCGACGCGGCCTATGAGTATGCCGCCGGGTTCGTCCACTCCCGTTTCGCAAAGAAGCCATGAGCACGTCGGCGCCGTCGCCGCGCGCCCCGGCCGCGCGGAAAGGATGCCTCATCACGTTCGAAGGAGGCGAGGGCGTCGGCAAGTCCACGCAGATCCGCCTGCTGTCTCAGCGCCTCGCTCAAAGCGGGGTTGAAGTCGTCGCGACGCGAGAGCCAGGCGGCTCCCTTCATGCTGAGCAATTACGCGAGTTTCTCCTTTCGGGTCGTGGCGCGGGGTTGGGGCCTCTTGGAGAAGCTGTGCTTTTCGCCGCTGCACGTATCGACCATATCGACACGCTCATCGCGCCCGCGCTCGAAAGAGGCGCGATTGTCTTAAGCGACCGTTTCTCGGATTCGACGCGCGCCTATCAGGGCGTCATGGGCAAGGCCGATCCGCGCATGATCGCGCTGCTGGAACAGGTTGCGCTCGGCGCTTTGCGTCCCGATCTCACCATTCTTCTGGACCTGCCGGCACAGGATGGTTTGGCGAGGGCGACTGCCCGGCGGGGAGCTCAATCCGTCCCTGATAGATTCGAGCGCGAAGAGGTCGCTTTTCACGAGGGATTAAGGCGGGCTTTTCTGCACATAGCGGCAGGCGAGCCGGATCGCTGCTGCGTCGTCGACGCGCTGTCGCCGAAGGAAGAAGTTGCGCAAGCGATTTGGCAATTGGTCGAGGCGCGGTTTCTTGGCCCTTCCAGCGCAATACAGCGGCTATGAGCAAAGAGGCCGGAGCCCCGGAAAGCGACCGTCTCGACGATGCGCCGCGTCCGCGCGAGCGCCTGGAGTTTTTCGGCCACACGGCGGCGGAGCAGGCGCTGCTGAACGCCTATCGCCAGAACAGAATGGCGCAGGCATGGATCCTCGGTGGCCCCGAGGGCATTGGCAAAGCGACGCTCGCCTGGCGCCTTGCACGTTTTTTGCTTGCACATCCAGATCCGTTGTCCCCGGATGTCCAACAGGCGCAGTCATTGTTCGTGCCAGCGGACAGCCCTGCGGGGCGTCACATCGCCTCCCTGGCGCTGGCGGATATTTTTCTCCTTCGGCGCAGCTGGAATGAGAAAACCAAAAAATTTTACACCGAAATCCGCATCGACGACGTTCGCGAAATCATTCACGCCCTGCATCGTGGCTCCGGGACAAGCGGCTGGCGCGTCGCTATCGTCGATTGCGCTGATGATCTGAATCGCTCCAGCGCCAACGCGCTACTCAAACTTATCGAAGAACCGCCCGAGCGCGCCCTGTTTCTTCTGATCGCACATCAGCCGGGACGCATCCTGCCCACCATCCGCTCGCGCTGCCGTCGCCTGATGCTGGAGCCAATGCAGCCCGCCGACATCGCACAAGCGGTGAAGACGCTCGGGCCGCAGTGGGCGGAGTCGCCGAACGCAACGATCAGCGAGGCGGCGCACCAGGCGCACGGTTCGGTGCGCGAAGCCTTGCGACTGCTGGATGGCGATGGCATCGCTCTCGACCGCACGCTGCGCAATTTGTTTGATCGACTGCCGCAGGTCGACTGGAGCGCCGTTCATGCGCTCGCCGACCGGCTGACGGGTCGCGACAACGAATCCGCTTACGAGACCTTCATGCGCGCGCTGCACAGGTTTATGGACACACGCGTTCGTGCGCAGGCCGGGGAGGGCGCGGCGAAACTCATCGGCTATGCTGCGGCCTGGGAAGAAATCGGACAGGCGGCGCGCGAGACCGAGACTTTCAATTTCGACAAAAAGGCTTTGGTGCTGGGAATTTTTGAGCGTCTGGAAAAAGCGGCTCGAGGGTAAAGAAAAGCGAACGCTACGCATCAGCTTTCTGGAGCAAACAAGGCGAGGATCGCAGACCGCCTTGCGATTTCGCCCGCTCAGGAAAGATTTGATGAAGGTCCTTTGGCTCGTGCGCTTTCTCTTCTGCGCATATGCGCTTTCAGGTTGTGCGCGCGCCGCTCGCGACATCGAGCCGATTTACCCGAATGCGCCGATTTTTACTGGCATGGACTGCGGGCAGCTTTTCGCCTCGCGCGCAACCCTGCAGGAAGAGCTCGTTTTCGCCAACCTGCGACAGGACCAAATTCACGCTAGCGATTACACACGCGCATTGGGCGTGCCTATGGCGTTCGGAACGGTGTTTGAAGGCAATGACGAAGAAAGAATCGGGCTGCTGAAAGGCGACTTGATTGCGTTGGACGCTGAGATCTTGCGGACGCGGTGCGGCTTCATTTCGCGTTGAGTTCAAAAGTGCAGCTGACAAATGTACGCGTTTCATCAAGCATACAAGTCCATCATGTTGTCATTTAAGAAGTGCAATCGCCACGTTTACAGTTTACATCAATACAATTGGTCGACTTTCACCCGGTATTCTATTCATCTATACTATGAATGTTCCCGCTCTCGATGTATCCGTCGGATTACTCGTTCGAGAAAGGGAACCTCTATGAAATTCGCTTTCATCTCACGGGCTGCGCTATGCGGGCTGATCGTCCAAGCCGGCGCTGCGCAGGCTTTCGAACAAATCAGCGCCGGCATTCTGTCTGGCGCGGAAATCAAGCCGCGCGGCGATCATGCCATCGTCGTTCCGGCTTCCAGCGCGCAGCTGTCAGCAGATACTGGCGTCGCTGCACATACCAACGTGCAATTTATCTTACCGGCCGCTGGAGCGGCGGCGGCTCCCGGTTTCACAGCGCATCCCGCGGCGACGGCGACCGGGTTGCCGCCATACGCCGGCTACCCCTATGAGACCCCTGCATCGCTTGCATGCATTCATGGGCTGGCGGCCTTTGCCAATGGCTGCAATCCCAATATCGTGACAACCGTCTCAAAGGCCGGCTCCCGCGCCATCGCCATCGTCGACGCCTATAATTACGCCAATGCTCTGACGGACCTTCAGGCTTACAGCAAGCAATTCGGATTGCCGGTTCCCACTGCGTCTACATTTCAGGTCGTTTATGCAAGCGGAACGAAGCCCGCAGCAAACTCCGGCTGGGAGCTGGAGTCGATGCTCGACATAGAAATGGCGCATGCGATGGCGCCGGGGGCCACGCTCTATCTCGTGGAAGCGGCGTCGTCGTCGCTTTCAGACCTTCTGCTCGCGGTGGACGTCGCCAGCAAGCTGGTCGCGAAGGCGGGCGGCGGAGAAGTCTCCATGAGCTGGGGCAGCTCGGAATGGAGCGGCCAGACGAGCTACGACTCGCATTTCGCGACGTCGGGCGTGGTGTATTTCGCCTCCTCGGGCGATAGCCCAGGCGTCAGCTGGCCGTCGTCCTCGGCTAATGTCGTAGCGGTCGGCGGCATAAGCGTTGCGCGCGATCTGAAAACTTTTGCTTTCACCCGCGCAGTTTCCTGGAGCGAAGCCGGTGGAGGTTCCAGCGCCGTCACGCCGCGTCCGTCCTACCAAGCCGCGCTGGCTTCCGTCGTGGGCTCGACGCGCGGCGTGCCGGATGTCGCGGCGCTCGCCAATCCCGAGACCGGCGTCTGGGTCTATGACAGCGGCAATGGCGGTTGGGGCATTGTCGGAGGCACCAGCGTCGCCTCGCCGCTGCAGGCTGGCGTCACCAATGCGTCAAAGTCCTTCTCGGTTTCGTCGGCGGCTGAATTGGCCAAGATCTATGCCGCGAAACTCGCAAACGCCAACGCCTTCGGACTCGCGGCCTCGGGTTACTGCGGCTTGCAAGCCGATTACGTCGTCGCGTCCACATGGAATTTTTGCACGGGAGCCGGCGTTTCGGTTAGCCTCCTCACGCAATGAGTTCACCACGCTCCGGCGCCAGCGTCGTCGCGCGTTCGTCCGGCTTTCCGCCGGCGGCGCGCGGCGATGCGCGCCTGCTGATCCTCGGATCATTGCCCGGACAGCGCTCGCTGCAGGAACAGCAATATTACGCGTAGCCGCGCAACGCCTTCTGGCCCTTGATGGGCAGCCTTTTTGACGCCGGGCCGGAGCACGCTTACGCGGAACGGCTGCAACGTCTCGTAGAGAGCCGGGTCGCGCTCTGGGACGTTTGCGCCAGCGCGAAGAGGCCGGGGAGCCTCGATCAGAAAATAGACAAATCCAGCGTGACGCCGAACGACTTCATCCGGTTTTTCGACAAGCATCGCGAGATCAAGCTGATCTGCTTCAATGGCGCGACGGCGCAGCGCTTGTTCATGGATCTTGTCGCGCCGGGATTGGGCAATCCGATTCCGATGCTGCGACTGCCTTCCACGAGCCCCGCCCATGCAAGCCTCGACTTCGCGCGCAAGCTGGAGGCCTGGGCGGCGATTGGCGAGGTTTTAACGGAGTAGGGGCCTCAGCCTTCCCGCTCCAGCAGCACATGCTTCTTCTTGCCGAGCGACAGTTTCGCCACGCCGTCCTTCTCGAAATCGCTGTCGCCGATCACGGCGCGCTCGTCGGTGACGGCCGAGTCATTGACGCGCAAACCGCCGCCCTTTACCTGACGTCGGGCTTCGCCTGTAGAGGCGACAAGCCCCGCTTTCACGAAAGCTGTCAGCACGCCGAGCCCCGCCGCAACTTCCGCCGCGCTGACCGCGACTTTCGGCAGCGATAGCGACAACGCGCCTTCCTCGAAGGTGATCCTCGCCGTGGCCGCGGCCTGTTCGGCGGCTTCGCGGCCATGCACGAGCGCGGTCGCCTCGGTCGCCAGCGTCTTCTTGGCTTCGTTGATCTCCGCACCCTCCAGCGCGCCAAGCCGCCCGATTTCGTCCATCGAAAGGAATGTGAACAGCTTCAGAAATCGAACGACGTCGGCGTCCTCGGTATTGCGCCAGTATTGCCAGTAATCGTAAGGCGAGAGCAGATCGGCGTTGAGCCAGACCGCGCCCGCAGCCGTCTTGCCCATTTTGGCGCCAGAGGATGTCGTCAGCAGGGGCGAGGTCAGGCCATAGAGCTGAGGGCAGCCCATGCGGCGGCCAAGGTCGATGCCCATGACAATATTGCCCCATTGGTCGGAGCCGCCCATTTGCAGCACAGCGCCATGGCGTTTGTTGATCTGGGCAAAATCATAGGCCTGCAGGCACATGTAGTTGAACTCGATGAAGGACAGCTCATGCTCGCGCTCAAGGCGCAGCTTGACGCTATCCATCGTCAACATGCGGTTGACCGAGAAATGCCGGCCGACGTCGCGGAGGAACTCGATATAATTGAGGCCCGCCAGCCAGTCGGCGTTGTCGAGCAGCAGCGCCTCGCCGCCGCCTTCGCCAAAGCGCAGGAACTTCTCGAAAATGAGCTTGATCGAGGACTTGTTGGCGTCGATCTGCTCGATGGGCAGCAGCTTGCGGCTTTCGTCCTTGCCGGAAGGATCGCCGACCCGCGTCGTGCCGCCGCCGACCAGGGGCAGGGGCTTGCCGCCTGCGCGCTGTAGCCAGACAAGCAGCATGATCGGCAAGAGCGACCCGACATGCAGGGACGGAGCGGTGCAGTCGAAGCCGATATAGGCCGAAAATCCGTCCTTGCGCGCCTCCGCATCCAGCCCGGCGAAATCGGAGCATTGGTGTATGAAGCCGCGCGAAATCAGCGTGGCGAGAAATTCTGACTTTGGAGCGAAATCGTCGGACATGGGCGGGTTGTTAGCGGCTGGGGCTGGCGCGCGCAAGGGCGCTTCCTTGCAGCCGCTGCTGCGCCTCTGCTATGACCCAACTGCCCTCGCCAGCGCCCAAGGACCCGGATGCTTTTCTACGAACCGCTGTTTTTGTTCCTGTTCGCGCCGGCGGTTTACCTTTTCTATCTGGCCGTGGAGCGTCGCCACGCCTGGCGGATGATGGCACTGCTGCTCGCCAGCATCGGCTTCTACGCCTGGAGCGAGCCGGTCTTCGTTTTGGTGGTCTTCGCCTCCGTCGCGCTTGATCTCTTCGTCGCGCGGCGGGTGTTCGAATCGCGTTTGGGAAGTCCAGCGCGTTCGCGATGGCTGGCTCTGGGAGTCTGCGCCAATCTTGGCGTGCTGATTTATTACAAATACACGGGTTTCCTGATCGAAAATGTCGACGCGCTGCATCTTGTGCAGATCCCGATTCCAAAGATTGCGTTGCCGATCGGCGTTTCCTTCATAGTCTTCGAGAAAATCACCTACCTCGTCGATATCTATCGCGGCGTCACAAAGCCGGCGCGCACCGTTTCGCTTTATGCGCTCTATGTCTTTTTTTTCCCCAAGCTCCTCGCTGGGCCGATCATCAAATATCATGACATCGCCAGCCAGATGGAGGCCTGTCCCCCAGCTCATGTCGACGATTTTGTCGCCGGTTTTTCCCGCTTTATGCTGGGTGTAATCAAAAAGCTGCTTCTTGCCGACGCGCTGGCGGGAGGCGCAGATCTCGTCTTTTCGCATGACATCTCGGAGCTGGGCTTTACCGAGGCGTGGGCGGGCGTAATCTTCTTCACCTTCCAGATCTACTTCGATTTCTCCGGCTATTCGGATATGGCCATTGGTCTGGCGCGCATGTTCGGTTTCCGCTTGCTGGAGAATTTCAACGAGCCCTACATCGCCCGGAGCATCTCGGAGTTCTGGCGCCGCTGGCATATGTCGCTTACCAGCTGGATTCGCGAATATCTTTATTTCCCGCTTGGCGGGAACAGGGCGGGGGAGCTGCGCACGCATCTCAATCTCTGGCTATGTTTCCTCGCCTCGGGGATATGGCACGGCGCGGCCTGGACCTATGTCGTCTGGGGCGCCTACAACGGCGTGTTTCTCGTGCTTGACCGCCTGTTTCTCTTGCGGGCGTTCGGGCGACTGCCGGGCTGGCTCGCCAATTTCGTGACCTTTTTCATTGTCATGGTCGGGTGGACCATCTTCCGTGCGAGTTCGCTGCATCAAGCAGGAGGGATGCTGGCCTTGATGGCGCAGCCTTCCGTCGTCGCGCCCGGGGATCAGATGGTTCCCTCCTACTACTGGCTCGTCGCGCTCATCGGCGCCGCAGTCTGTGTGGCGCAGCGGGCGGCCCTCTATGTCGAGGGGTTCAGCTGGCCGGCTCTGGCGCGGCGCCATGCGTTCATTGCGAACACCTTGCTCGCTCTGCTGTTTATCGCTGCGCTCGCGAAAGGTGTCGCTGACCCGTTCAAGCCTTTCATCTATTTCAGGTTTTAGCCCATGGCTTTGGCGCTGTTCCCACGCTTCCTCGAACGACTGCCGATCTTCGCCTGCGCGGGTCTCGTTGGTTTTCTGTTCCTCGCCAACCTGTGGAACCTCGCGGTGGAACGAGACTGGCCCAAGCTGCGTATTCGCAGCGCGGAGCCGTTAAGCGGCGTGCCGAAGATCGAGGCGGCGCCCTGGACGTTGCCCACATTCCTTTCTGGTGAGACGCAGCGCATCGTTTCAATGAACCTCGGCCGCACATCGCCGGTTTTTCCGATCTCCGTGCGGGCGAAGAACCAGCTCATGTATTCGCTGTTTCGCGCCTCGGGCGCCGCCAATATCGCTATAGGCCGGCAAGAGCAGCTCTTCGCTACGGGCTATATTGAGGAGTTTTGTTCTCGCGGCGGCGCGCCTGACGGGGCGCGGCTAAATACTTGGGCTGACAGCGTCTCTAAAATCGCGGCTACGGCCAAGGCGCAGGGCAGGGGCTTCGTCTATGTCATTTCCCCTTCAAAAGCAGCGCATGCTCCACAATATCTGCCGATTGGCCGCAGTTGCCCGGTTCTTATCCGCAACCTGTCGCAGGACAAACTGTCGCCCTTCCGCGCCGCGTTGGAGCAGCGGGGCGCGCCTTATGTCGATAGCGCGAGGCTGCTGCGGCAGGAGAAGACGAATTATCCGATAGATCTGTTCCCGCGTGGCGGCATCCACTGGAATCTTCTTGGCGCCGCTCTCACCATGCGCGAAATGACGCGGATCATCGAGACGGAGAACGGATCTTCGCCCATCGGGAATTACGAGTTCGACTGGCGCGAAGACGATGTCGCGAAGGGAACCGATCGTGATCTCCTCGATCTGCTCAATCTGTTCTGGCCGGACGACCATTATCCGACGGCGGCGGTGTCGCGTCGTGACGGCGAGGCTACCTGTCCGCATAAGCCGAGGCTGTTGCTGGTAGGCGACAGCTTCCTTCGGGAACTGATCGTGGTCGCGGCGCAATCGCCCTGTCCGCCAGAAATCGACTACTGGTTTTATGTGCGCGACGACGCCGGCGGCATCACGCTGACGCGCTTCCTCACGGCTCCCGGCGAGATCGGCAATGGCCAGCGGCTTCCGACCGACCTTGAGCTATTGCCGGAAAGCTTCGCGAATGCCGACGCCGTCGTGCTCGAGGAAAATGAAGCGAACATCAGTTACAACCGCCAGGTTGGCAATCTTCTGGACGCCGTGCGCACCAAAAAATAAAAGTTCTTCAAGCCGCTCCTGCGGCCTGTTGCGGCCAAAAACCCGCTGCGCGAGCGATGCGGGCATATTCGGCCTGAACTTCGTGGGGTCCATAGGCGCGTTCAAGCCTCCGCACGACGAAATGCCCGTGCGCGATCGTCTGAAAATGTTCGGTGAAAGCGAGATTGATCACCGCCCCTGTGATCGCGCCGATCAAGGGAGCCGCCTGAGCGGCCGTTTTCTGCGACACCACGACGCCAAAGCGCGCGGCGACAATTCCCACCAGCCGCGCCAGCGCGGGCGCGGATTCGGAAACTACGCCCCTTTGAGCCACATAAGCGGCCGCGTCCGAGACGGATTTGGCGAACAGGCTGCGCAGCGCGAGGTAGCCGCCCTCGAGAACTCGCCCCTCTTCGCCGTGACCCCCGAGAGCGAATACCTCCAGACAAGCCATTGCTGCGTGCGGGTCGGTGAGGTCCTCGCCCTCGGCGCGGGCGATATCGGCGATGGCCCGCAACATGATCGTTGTCGAAATCGGCAATTCAACCGGCAGGCTGACGAGTTCCATCGCGCCGCCGACAGCGCCCGACACCATCGCCAATTGACGATGGCGTGCGCGCATATCGGAGACGGGCCTGCCCCTCAGGCTCGACAAAGCCACGCCAAGCGCCTGTTGCAACGCCCTGCGAGCCGCCAGCGCGCTCAATTGTTGAAGCTTTTCGGGCAAAACACGCCCCGCGAAGCCAATCTGCTGACCCACCAGACTGGACAGCCTTTTGGCGAAACTGGATCTCTCCAGCGCGGTCACCGCGCCTTCAAGCGCGGCGAGATCGGCTTTATTCAGACGGTTGATCGGAACAGGTAACGGGTAGGACACGGGCGCAGACTCCGGTCGGCAAGGCCAATTTGTGGAAAACATCGGACGAAGCAGGCGCGCTTGCAAGGGGCGTTAAGGCGTCATTCGCAGTTGAGGTCGTAAATGGATCGATCTCACGTCCACGCGAAGCCCAAGGCCGGGTCGCGCACCCCCGCGAAAGGGTTTTTTGCCACATAGGTAAAGGGAGCATCCGATTGCGGTCTTTTTATACTCACACGCAGACAGGCTTGCTTTTGCGCCTGACAATGCTTCCGGCGGCGGTGGGAATGCTGGCTGCGGGAATCGCCTGTGGCCTTTGGCTTCCATTGCTTCCGCTTGGAATCCTGCTAGGCGGAATCGGCTGGGTCTTTTCCTCCCTTACCGTCGAGGTGACGGCGGAGGACTTGAGCTGGTATTTTGGTCCTGGGATTTGGCGGAAGTCTGTCCCTCGTCGGGCAATCGCCAGCGCGACTCCGGCCGTCAACAAATGGTGGTGGGGATGGGGCGTTCACCTCACGCCGCGCGGCTGGCTCTATAATGTGGGGGGCCTGGAGGCGGTGGAGGTCCTACTAGACGACGGCGCGACCTTCCGCATCGGCTCTGACGAAGCGGCGAAACTGGCGCACGCGCTCCAATAGGTTTTCCGCCGGCTACTCGCCGAAGGCTACGCGGAAAATCCAAAGGCGATCCATTCGCGGGCCTTTTTCTTCGCCTCGAGGAGGTCCTGTTCAAACCGCTCCATCGCTTTGTCGAATTCGGCGAGCGTCGTGCAGGGCATTATGACTTCGATTTGTGTGTTGGGGGGAGTGTCGACGACGACCGTCGCCGAACGATGACGACCATCCTTGATCCGCTTTGCAAACGCGTACGCCATAACTCACGACTTTCCACTTAACTGACTATCATGACTCGTAGTCTCGCCCGCTGGTTGAAGAAACTGCATTCTTCGCCTGCTGCGGATTGCTATTCTCGCCAAGATAACAAATGATATCCCAACAAATTGTTTCACGTCCGCCCCCGAGTTGAATATTTGGGCGCACATCTGGGGGAAGTAAACGCGAGCAATACCGCCGAAGCTCGCGAAATAAGCATCGCTAGATTGGCGCGGGCATTCCATCAAGTCCGTCAGGCTGAATGTGACGCCGACCCGAGAGGCGGATGTCGTACGGGGGACCATCGCCAGACGTGAGACAAAAAGACACTCGGCGCAGCGATCTCATGTAAAAAACCAAAGGCTGTGATTTCTGAGTCGCGTCGGATTCTGCACTTCGTTGCAAGCAATTCGTCGACGCGAGGAGGTTTCGCAATGGAATCTTTAAAAAGGGTGCTTCATGCGTCAGGTGGCGGGACCAATCCATCCAGGGACGGACGTCTTCCAAATATTTAAGGTTCAGGGCGACTATTTTTCTTTCGTATCGCTGCCAATTGCTACCTATTGGCAGAGGATAAATTCCCAGCTTTCTTTCTCTCTCTATCGTCTCACTGGCCCTACAGCGACCACATCAAGTATTGAGGAAGTGATTGCTGTAACCGAGACCGCGGAGGTTATGCCGGAGAATGAGGATTTTGATCTGTATTTTTCACCGATCGAGAATTCGGTCGACCAAATTTTTATGCTGAAGATTCACTCTTCAGATGCCGTCTGGGGAAACGTCGCCACCGTTTGGTTGGCGGATGACCATGAGCGAATTCCCGGGCACTTGGCATGTCTTTACCAGGGGCAGTCTAAGGGAGATTTGGGCCTTGTAGCGAAACTCGGATATTCGCCGCCGGTCTCGAGTTCGCCTGTGCCCAGACGCCTTCTCTATAGTCCAGTGACGCAATGCAACCTTAACTGCATTCATTGCATTTCAAGAGAAACAAGAAAGGAAGCGCATCGTCTCGATAGTAAGGTTCGCTCTGAAATTAGGGTCCAGACTCATAACCAGTAGCTGACGGTGGCGGCGATGCAAACGGCGGCGAGGAAGTTGGCGGCGTTTCGGTCGTAGCGCGTGGCGACGCGCCGGAAGTCCTTCAACCGGCAGAACATGCGCTCAATGGCGTTGCGATTGCGATAGAGGAACGGCGAAAAGCAGTTCTTCCATTTGCGGTTGGCCTTGGGCGGGATGTTCGGCATCGCGCCGTCTTTCTCGACTTGCCGCCGGATCGCGTTGCTGTCGTAACCCTTGTCGCCGTGCAGGATTTCACATGGAGGAAGCCGTGCGAGAAGTTCGGCGCCCGCCGTGCAATCGGCGATGTTGCCGCCCGTGAGCATGAAGGCGATGGGGCGACAGCTCGCGTCGGTCAGCGCGTGGATTTTGGTCGTGCGTCCACCGCGCGAGCGACCGATCGCCTGATTTTTCTCCCCCCTTTACCGCCGCTCGCCGAACGATGCGCCTTCACCGCCGAGGAGTCGATCAGGACTTCCACGGGCGGCCCGCCGGCTTGCGCGAGCACGTGGAACAGGTCCATCCACACGCCTTTCGCGGCCCAGCGGACGTAGCGATTGTAGAGAGTTTTCTTCGGTCCGTATTCCGGCGGAGCGTCGATCCAGCGCCCGCCGGATTTGAGCACCTGAACGATGCCGCTGATGACCCGGCGGTCGTCGACCCGCGCCTTGCCGCGCGTGTCGGTGGGAAGATGCGGCGCGATCTTCGAAAACTGCGCGTCCGTCAGCCAGAACTGGTCCAGAATCATCGGCGGTTCCTTTCGGAAACCGTGAATCACAACCAGATCAATCAGCCAAGCAATTTATGGGTCTGGACCCTAAGGATTTATGTAAAAAGGGACTTATTGACGTTATTTATACAGACTACAGCGGCGATCTGCTATGGGCGGATCATCGGTGGCCCGGCGAGCTTGATTTTCTTATCGATCTTGATGTTCCGTATGCAATGGTGACGACCGGGATATATCTGGATAGTGACAGAGCGAAGAAGCTCGTCGACTCCAGAATAACGATGCTTAATGTCTCGCTCGACGCTGCAAGGACCGAAACTTATAACAGAATTAGGAAGGGGTCGCCTGCCTTAAATAGTGTATTGGATAATGTGCGGGAGTTTCAACGGATCAGACGAGAACAAAAGGCAGAAAAACGAATAGCTTTGTTCCTTGGGTTCACTCTGATGCGAAGTAATCTGTTTGAGCTGGAAGAATTCATTGAGCTTGCGGCTGAACTCGAAGCCGACGTGATTGCCTGTCGGCATGTTGAGGCCTACACGCCTGACATGGCCCAGGAGTCGCTCTGGTTTGACCAAGAGGCGTTTAACGTCGCGAGGATAGACGCGCTCGATCTAGCAAACAGATTGGGCGTTGGTATCGCCATTCCCGAGGCCTTCGAACATAGACCCTTACGTTCGGGTCATCGCCCCTGCTTCGAACCGTGGTCGGCGGCAGTGGTTCTGGGCAATGGAGACGTTCAGGCCTGCTGCCTGCCGGGCACGAAAGTCGGCAGTTTGCGCGAGGCGAGTCTCGAAGATATCTGGGTCAGCAAGCCCTATGCCGACTTTCGATTGGCCGTAAACTCGGACCATCAGCCCATCCCATGCCGGGCGTGTCCCTACACCCGCCGGCCCGGAAACAGAGCCAGCTATCTTTTATATGAGACGCTTTCAGATTGGTCACTCGCCGAGGATGAAGCTGGAATAGAGCTAAACAATACAAATGTCGACTTGGGGCTGCCTCCCGATCAGCTTCTACTGTTCTTTGAAAGCATTGGCGACAATTGCGAGTTCGGACTTTTCCAACGCGCCTGTGGTGCAGAAGTATCCGGGTTTTTGAGATTTACCTACTCTGAACACCGCCAGCTAATTAAAGCGCTAAGCAATCAACTCAGAGATATCGAATTGGACATAGAGATTGTTTCTGTAGATGGTGAGTACATGGTAAAAATAGCTGATTATGAGATGTGCTACCATACATTTAAGAGTGTTGATGAAGTTGACCCTGAGACATTGAAAGCTTCAGAGGTAGGCAAAATAAAGTATTTACGCGCGAAGCTTCTTGATAGCATCAATTCTGAGCGCGTTATTCTTGTCAGAAAAGACAGCTTTGCAACTGCAGGGGATGAGATGCTTGAGCTCTACGGCGCCCTGCGAGCCATTGGCCCCGCCACTCTGCTTTGGGTTGTTCTGGCTGACAGCGATCACGCCTCGGGCACTGTCGAGGTCGTCAAAGAAGGACTTCTGAAGGGATACATGGATCACTTCGCTCCGTTGGAATGCGCGAATAGTTTTTCAACGACAGCGTGGACTCAAATCTGCCGAGGCGCCCAGTTATTATGGTCTCGGCGCGCTCCTGTGGGTTCAAAATTCCGTTACCCCTTGCCAGACAGTCCGCCATCAACTCTAGCGCCGATCCCCGTCGATGCGCCCTAATCTGGTGACGCCTGCCGCCTAGCACAGACTAGTGCGCGGACGGAGTTGCGCCGGGAATCGGAGACGGCTGCCCCTGTGCCGGGGAGGGCTTTGGTCCTTGCGGCGGCGTCAGGGGGGGTGCTTTGGGGTGGCCCCGGCACGCGAAGCGTGGACTGTTTGGAGGAGGGCAGCGCAAAATCCAGTGGCGAAACTCCCGTGCCTTTCGTTGCAGGCTCGGCGCTGACTACCGGGCTAAGCACTAAAGCTGAGAGGACAATTGAAGAAGCGATTTTCGCTCCGCGGCGGCGAAATAGTCCCATCGCCATGAATTCTCTAAACATGAGTGATGTGCCTTGGTGCGACCACCGGGCTACGGGCGCGGCGCGTGTTGGACGACATTGTCTGCGCCAGCCTCATCTTACATTCCCCAGGCTGACGCTCGAAGCGATCGCGGCGCCGTTGTCGAGCCAGATGTTCGCGTTTCCGTTGGTGTTGCGCCAGAGGATGTCGGCGTTGCCGTCGCCGTCGAAATCCCCGACTCCGGCGATCGCCCAGGTCACCGGCGGATTTGACCATTCCAGACGCCCGATGTTGTTAGAGTAGTATTCGGTGAACCATGTCACGCCATCTGGCCCCGCCGTGATAGCTTGGGCGTAAGCAATAAGGACGGGGATCGGATATTCAGTGAAGGTCTGGGCCGCAAGCGGCGTAACGGAGATAGCATGTGTCGCCAGAACGACCGTGACGCCGATTAGAAATCTTTGAAACGTAGCTTTCGTGAGTATCCCGCGTGCGGACAAACTCCACGACGCGCCGACGCTCACGCTTTGAACATTTGTCTCGCCCGATCTTCTGCAAGAGCATGCGACAACCCGCCACGGCGACTGCACTCGAATTCAGCATCTGCACCTCTGCATGTCTGCTAGAGAGTAGTGCAACTCAATCAATCGCGACTGCGGATTATTGCGCTATTTTGTGCGCCTGGCGTGTCCACCGAATTAATCTTGAAGAATTGCAGAGATGAGCGACCATGTTGGAATCAAAAACAGAAACCACAATCCAGGCGGCGCGCAGGCATCTTCGTAATGGCTATCTCATCCTAACCGAACGAGGCGTCGTCGCCCTGTACGGCGCCGCCATATTGGAATTGGCAAAAATTGTAGATCCGTCGGTCATTGTCTTTCCCCTGCAGCATCAGTTTGTGCAAGATAGTCCGGCGTCCGTCCGCTCTCAAAGCCTTCGCAGGGCGCTCGGTGCTGTTTTGCGCCAGATTGGTTCCAAACGCTTTCCGCTGCCCGATTACAGACTCAATTTTCTCAAGGCCGCCACACTTCGGAAAAGCGTAATGCCGCTTCCGGAGGTTTTTCCGCAGAGGATGAACCGCTGGGAAGATTTTTTGGGTCTGCTAGCGCAAAATTCTGTGACAGACGGCAGTTTTCTTCACTCCGAAAAGCGGATGGTGGAACAAGTATCGGTTGGGCAGGTGCGTGGCGTGAACGTGTTTGGTCCGGGCTATGATCCTCTACTAATAGATTCTGCGAAGGGCGCCGCTCCCACCCGGGAAGTGAAGTCTTTCGTATTGAACAACGCAACGCTTATGCCTAACTCCATGACTATTCTAGATAGCGAATTGCGCTTTTTTCAGCCTGCAATGGATAACATTGCCCATCCTTCGGTCGTCGCCGATTATGATTGGCATTTTACTGCTGACTCGAATGGAGAGGTCTTTCTTTCTCCAGCCTTTGCCCCAGCTCTGGAAGAGTCGGAAATCACTGCTTTGCCAGTGTGCGGACCGGGTTTCTCAAATTATGGACATTTCTTATATGACGGACTCGCGGGGGTCGTCATGCATCATCGTTTGCTCGGAAACGACGTTCGCATTGTCGGGCAACCGCTCGTCGATTGGCAATCCAAAATTCTTGAGGCCCTGGACCTGTTGCCTTATTATATGCCAATTGAACGACCGACTCGTTTCCGCAAAATACTCTGCACAACGATGGTGTCGTTGCACCTGCGTTATCCCACCCGATTTGCACGCACTGTTTTCGATCTAATTCGCTTCCGTTTGGGAGATTCCGGGGCCTCCGGCGGAGAGCGTGTCTTCCTGTCTCGAGGCACATCAACCAAGCGTATTCTGCGTAACCGCCGTCAAGTCGAAGATACGGCAAGACGGCTGGGATTTGATGTCATCTGCACTGATAATATGCCGTTTGAGGAGCAAGTACGTCGAATGGCGGCGGCTCGCTTCATCGTTGGAGAGGCGGGAGCCGGGTTCGCCAACATCGGCTTTTGTGAAGCCGGTGCAAGCATTCTGGAAATCTTGCCGTTCTCAGACCCTTGGATGCGCGGCGCCTGCTTCCAATTTGGACATCGCTGGCACGGTTTTTTCCCCATCCGAGAATTTGAGCAGGACGATGGCAGACCGGACTGGGAGCGTATTACATTTTCGGTCGACTGCGATGAGTTTTCCTGCGCTCTAGAGACCATCACGAAAGTCAACGAAATCGCCCCGCCGCCTCGGTCCGTATTCAGATTGGCGCTCAGAGAGAATAGCCGAAACCTAACTAGGGTCCAGACCCATAAATTGCTTGGCTGATTGATCTGGTTGTGATTCACGGTTTCCGAAAGGAACCGCCGATGATTCTGGACCAGTTCTGGCTGACGGACGCGCAGTTTTCGAAGATCGCGCCGCATCTTCCCACCGACACGCGCGGCAAGGCGCGGGTCGACGACCGCCGGGTCATCAGCGGCATCGTTCAGGTGCTCAAATCCGGCGGGCGCTGGATCGACGCTCCGCCGGAATACGGACCGAAGAAAACTCTCTACAATCGCTACGTCCGCTGGGCCGCGAAAGGCGTGTGGATGGACCTGTTCCACGTGCTCGCGCAAGCCGGCGGGCCGCCCGTGGAAGTCCTGATCGACTCCTCGGCGGTGAAGGCGCATCGTTCGGCGAGCGGCGGTAAAGGGGGGAGAAAAATCAGGCGATCGGTCGCTCGCGCGGTGGACGCACGACCAAAATCCACGCGCTGACCGACGCGAGCTGTCGCCCCATCGCCTTCATGCTCACGGGCGGCAACATCGCCGATTGCACGGCGGGCGCCGAACTTCTCGCACGGCTTCCTCCATGTGAAATCCTGCACGGCGACAAGGGTTACGACAGCAACGCGATCCGGCGGCAAGTCGAGAAAGACGGCGCGATGCCGAACATCCCGCCCAAGGCCAACCGCAAATGGAAGAACTGCTTTTCGCCGTTCCTCTATCGCAATCGCAACGCCATTGAGCGCATGTTCTGCCGGTTGAAGGACTTCCGGCGCGTCGCCACGCGCTACGACCGAAACGCCGCCAACTTCCTCGCCGCCGTTTGCATCGCCGCCACCGTCAGCTACTGGTTATGAGTCTGGACCCTAATGGGAACACCGTTATGTCCGACGACGAATGGCTCTCGGTACCCGATCACACCGGCGAATTTTATCATTCCATCTTGCATCGCGTGCATCACGCGTTGAAGCCAAAAACGTATTTTGAGATTGGCACTCTTCACGGAACGACATTCGCTCTGGCGAAGTGCGCCTCGTTGGCTGTCGATCCGGGGTTTCGATTGAGCTGCGATGTCGTAGGCGAGAAGCCAGCCTGTCTTATGTATCAGGAGACGAGCGACGATTTTTTCGCAAAGTACAACCCCGAAATGTTGCTTGGACAGAAAGTGGATTTCGCTTTCCTGGATGGCTTGCATCATTTTGAGTATTTGTTACGAGATTTCATGAATATCGAGCCATATTGTCACGCGAACTCGATTGTCGCCTTGCACGATTGCATTCCGACCGACCTTCACGTTGGACGGCGAAATCCGAGTGACCCCAGCCGTTGGCCATCTCCTCCTCATCCTGAATGGTGGGCGGGCGACGTATGGAAAACGCTGGTCATTCTGACGCGCCACCGACCGGACCTCAAAATTTATGCGCTCGACGCCCCCCCAACGGGGCTTGTGTTGATTACAAATCTTGACCCCTCCAATAATAAATTGAAGCAGGACCATGACTTCGATCATTGCCGAGTTCAGCAATGTTGATCTCGCAGGCTACGGGTTGGAAAGATTCTTTCGAGATATCGAGGTCAAGTCCACGAACATCATCGGAGATGATGAGGCGATATCTAAGATGTTCTCTTTTTCGGGCGCCCAAAACTAAATTTCGCGCAACGGCCAAGGCCGTTGTGCAATAACGATAGCCTACCGTGCTATAATTTCAAAGCAGGCTTCCTGCGGGACGCAAACGCATGGCTCAGTGTGTTGTCTTAAAGGTCCCTCCCGCACGACGACTTCGCCGCCATGTTTCCGCGCGCTTGCCGCCGACAAAGCAATCAGACGAACGGGCCCGTCCTAAAAGTCGGCGAGCATAGGGCGTCTCGCGAAGCTCCGTCGCTGGATAGACGCCTCGCGCAGCGCCTTTGGAAGACGGGTGAGCCGATAGGCGAAGCGCCACCGCTCGGCGCCGTCCGGCATGATCCACAAAGCGCAGCGCTGTATGACGTAGAAGGGCCCGTAATCGAGAATGCGCACCCCTTCTGGCTTGCTGCTCATTATGACGCAAAGCTCAACAAAAAAGAAGCATGGACAATTGCAGCGCCTCTTGCAAGATTGGTGTCAACAAATTGGCGCAAGTAATTCACGCGCACGAATGCTGGCGCAGTAGCTCTGCCTTAGCGAGAGAGGAACAGCAAGAAGCAACTGTTCCTGCCGTGTCGGGAGCCTCGAACAAAAATGGGCCTCAAACAATCCGTTAAGACAGGATTTACCAAGCTGTTGGGCGTGGGCAGTCCTACTGTTGAGCCCCTTGGACGGATCGATAAGATCGACGAAGAAGGTTTAATATGTGGCTGGGCTTTTACTGGAGACTATGCTCCTGCGGTCGTTTCAATGAATTACGATGGATCGAATTGCGGAACAGTTGTCGCCGATGAATTTCGTCGGGATCTTGAACTTGCGGGTATCGGGTCAGGACATCATGCCTTTCGTATCCCCTTGCCATGCGGCGATGAGATTTTCGATCCAAGCTTGCTGGATATCCGATTTCAAAACGGGAAGTCTATAGAGCACAGCAACCTATTGCGTTCGTGGGCCGCAGTTGACCTGCTCACTAGCTCGGTGACCCCTCATATCAATATAGAATTTACGTCGCGTTGCAACTTACGTTGTGTCTATTGCGCTGTTAGTCAGCCGGATTACGATGGAAGAGATTTGGAGATTACCAACTTCGATCATTTTATTGAAGAAATGAAAGAAAGATGTGTCCAGTCGGTCTCGGTCAATGGGCATGGCGAAACAACATTTGTGCCCGGATGGCAAGAGCGGGTTGACGCGCTATTAGACGCTGGATTTGGAATTTCAATAACTACAAATTTGGCGCGCGCGCTTCGGCCGGAAGAGCTTGGTACGATGGCTCGAATGTCATATATCCACGTAAGTGTCGATACACACAATAAAGCACTACTCAAGCGGCTTCGTCGTAAAGTTGATCTCGAAATTATTTTGAATAATATGAAAGAAATAGAAATGAAAGCACGCGAATTTTGCTTGCCTAAGCCTCAATTTATCTGGAGCTGTGTAGTCAGTAATCGTGTCGCGCTTGGCATAGTGGACTATGTTAGATTTGGACTAGACTGTGGCGTCCGCGATTATGTGTTTTGTAATTTGGTCGAATGGCCAACCCCGCCCGGAACAATCGAGGTCACTAATGTCGCAGCGCTGAATAATGAGGATTTGGCTCGGTTCTGCACTCTGTTGAAACAGGTGGAAGATATGATCCGTGATGCGGGCGGTTCGCTTCACATAGCGGGTGATCTAGCGGAAATAGTGAATCGTAACGCAAATTAGAGCTTGCACCGTGACTAAAATCTATACAATCGAGCCCACTCCGGACAGAGCGACACGGAACTGTCTGGACCCTTGGTTATTTGCGATGGTAAACTCAACACGCGGGATAAGACCGTGTTGCGCCCGTCAACCTATCGGCTCCATCTCAAGAGACAGTCCGTTAACGGAAACACTAAATGGACCGGAGATACGAGAATTGCGAGAGCAACTGCTTACTGGCCAGCTGGACGCCTCATGTCGCGCGTGTCCCCACAAGTCGTTGATCGACGTGCGCGCACTCCGTTTGCGGGTCCGAGCAGAGTTAGTTCGGACGCAGCACGAATAAGTGAAGCGGCGAAGAGCGCTCGCGCCAGCCCAGTCTAACCTCTTGTTTTCACGTGTTTTCTGGACGCTGCTGGACAGCGATTTGGTGCCCCTGGCCGGAGTCGAACCAGCACTCCTTGCGGAACTCGATTTTGAGTCGAGCGCGTCTACCAATTCCGCCACAGGGGCGCGGACCGGCTTTAGCCGGCGCGCGGCGCGGATATTAGCTTTGAAAAAGCCGCCGTCAACCCGCCATCAAGTTTCTTTAGGTAAAGCTCCTCTGCGCCCGCCTCTCTATCTTCGGCATCGAGCGGGTGCTATCGGTGGGGCATGTTCAAAAAGCTTTACGACTGGACCATGGCGCTGGCCGCAAGCCCGCACGCGCAGCTTGCACTCGGCGTCATCGCCTTTGCCGAAAGCTCGTTTTTTCCTGTTCCGCCGGATGTGATTCTCGTGCCCATGTCGCTGGCCGAGCCAAGGAAAGCATGGCGCTACGCCCTGATTTGCAGCGTCGCTTCGGTGGCGGGCGGGGCCTTGGGCTACGCCATTGGCGCCTTGCTCTACGACACAGTGGGGCAATGGTTGATCCATCTCTATGGCTATGAGTTCGAAGATGGACGCCATGCGCGAATTTTACGCCAAGTGGGGGGCAATCTTCATTCTGGTGAAGGGATTCACGCCCATCCCGTTCAAGCTGGTGACGATCTTCTCGGGCCTTTTCGCCTACAACTTCCCTTTGTTTATCCTGTTGTCGGCAATTACGCGCGGCGGGCGCTTCTTCCTGCTTGCCGCCGCGCTGAACCACTTTGGCGATCCCATTCGGGCAAAGCTTGAGAGCCACTTCGGCCTCTTCATGGGGTCGTTGGCGGCCATCGTGGTCGGCGGCTTTGTCGTCGCCGTCAAACTCTTCTGATGTCGCGACTGATCGAATGGGCGCGGGGCAACGCGCCGGGCGCTGTCGCCTTGCTGATCCTCGTCGTGGCGAGCGGAACGATCGCGGGGGCCTGGGCCATCGAGGCGATGGGCTACATTCCCTGCGAACTCTGCCTTCTGGGCCGCAAGCCTTATTACATCGGCATTGCGCTTGCGGCATTGACGGCTTTTGCCGCCTGGCGGGGCAGGGCGCAATTAGCGCGGCGGGGGCTGCTCTTTCTGGCGCTCACTTTTTCCGCAGGCGCGGCGATCGCCGCCTATCACTCCGGCGTCGAATTCCACCTTTGGCCCGGGCCGACCGAGTGCACGGGCGCATTGACCGGAGTGCTTTCTCCAGATGACTTCCTGGCGCAGTTGAAACGAGTGAAACCCGTGCGTTGCGATGAGCCGGCGCTGCTGGTTTTCGGTCTCAGCCTTGCAGTCTGGAGCGCCGTCGTATGCCTCGCGCTGACGACATTGGCGCTATGGGGCTGGCGGCGTTCGGCGCGACCTTAAGCCGACCGCGTCGATCTGCTCACTCCACATGTTTAATCGCCGGGGACGCCCAGCGACCGTCCAGCGCCTCGGCCTTGGGCGCATAAAGGCGCATAGTGATGTTTTCACCGCCGGTAGCCGGCGAAGGCAGCCAGTTCGCCTCCTTGTCGGGGCCGGGACTGGCGCTCTGGATATAGAGATCGAGCGAGCCATCGGCATTGTATTTCAGCGCGTCGCGGTCGCCGATGGCGAAGCGATTTAAAGGATTTGCGACCTGGAATCCTTTGTCGTCGTACAGCGTAATCGACCAGAAGGCTCCGACCGGCGGCAACTCGCTTTTCGTGAAATGCAGGAGGTATTTTTTTGCGCCTTCGAGGGGCTTATGCTCATTGTCCAAAAGGCTGAAGGGATAGATCGCATCCTCGGGCTGGTTGGCGCCAAGTCCGACAAGAGAGACCATTGCGCGTTTGAGATAATAGTCGCCGTAAACGCCCATAGTGTCCGTATTCATTTGCCAGTCATTGGCGACGCGCGCCAGCGTCGGAATCTTCGCCTTCATATTGGCGAAACCGTCGACACTCGCCTTTTCCAGCGCTCCCTTCACGGCAGGATCGGCTTTTTCGAGGTCGAAGCTTTTGCCGGGCTCGATGCCGAGGCGCCTGAAGCGCGCGATCTGCGACCAATCCGTGACATGCGGCGGATTGATTTTCAACAATTCCGCCGCATACGCGAAAAACTTGCCCGCGGGCATGGCGTTCACCTGATCAAGCGGCGGGGTCTTCATGTCCACGCTGGGGTCGAGTTTCGTCGCCGCAGGTTTCGTCGGCTTTCCGAATTTAGACAGCGGAGCGAGCTTATAACCGTCCTGAATTTCGTGAACGGCGTCGTAATCCTTCGGCCCATTTGTCTGCGTGCGGCCGATGACCCAGACATAGGGCGTGGGCGCTTCGATCTTCTTGACGCCGCGTGGCAGCCGGCCTTTCCAGTTTGGCGGAACAATGGCGAATTGAGCGGCCCTTGTGCCTGTGGTGCGTTGGCCAGGGACCGCAAAAACATCGGTCCACATATCAAGTAATGGCAAAAGATAGTAGCGACCCTTTGTATCCGGCGCCGACATCACCACTGGCTCGTTGGTTAAATCGAGCCACGCGATAGAGTAGAGTGTATCAAAATTCGGACGCACCACGTCATGGAAATCCGCGGGCGGAAACTCCCGCGCATGAGAGAATTCATTGGCAGGACCGGCGCCAATTCGCTTTCCGGGTTCGACGTTGGTCATGACTTTGCGGGTTACGTCCATCATGACGAGCGGATAAAAGTAGACGTAGGCCTCTCTGCCAATATCGTAGGCTTCCTGTTCGCTCACCGGTCCCGATGCTCCGGAAGCGATTCCAGTTAAGCTGCAAGTCAAAATTGCGAGGCTGATGGTGATTTTTGCAAACTGACTGATCATTTTGCCCCCTCATTTCAGCCCGACTGAAAATTGGTTCGCTCAAGATAATGAATAAGTCTATACCGGACCGGCGAGGAAGCGCCATAGCTTCGCCTTGTTCTCCACCACGGCCGCGGCGGGGTCGAAGTCTAAGCCAATCGCGGCCTTTCTGCGCGGCGAAATGGAGGAGCTGGCCGTTCCCGCCCGTTCGCCTCCGCTTTGCTTTACTCTGCGACCATTCTTGCCCGCGCGCGCAGCTTTTCCGTTTCGCTCTTGAGCTGACCGCAGGCCGCCAGAATGTCCCGACCGCGCGGCGTGCGGACCGGGCTGGCGTAGCCGGCGTTGAATACGATGTCGGAGAAGCGCTCGATCGTCTCCCAGTCGGAGCACTCGTAAGGCGCGCCCGG
Source organism: uncultured Alphaproteobacteria bacterium (assembly GCA_963697595.1). Lineage (GTDB taxonomy): Bacteria > Pseudomonadota > Alphaproteobacteria > Rhizobiales > Beijerinckiaceae > Methylocystis. Next base: position 1,171,481 of record CAVOON010000003.1, read on the forward strand.
CCAGGGATTGAAAGGAATCAGGTTGATTTTGGCCGGCACGCCTTTGAGTAGCCGCACCAGTTCCCGCGCCGCCGCCGGAGTATCATTGACGCCCTTCAGCATCACATATTCGAAGGTGATGCGGCGCGCATTGGACGCGCCGGGATATTCGCGGCAGGCCTGCAAAAGCTCGGCTATCGGATATTTCTTGTTCAAAGGCACCAGCTCGTTGCGCAACTCGTCTCGCACAGCATGGAGCGAGATCGCCAGCATGGGGCCGCATTCCGCGCCGAGACGCTCGATCTGCGGCACGACGCCGGAGGTGGACACGGTGATGCGACGCTTCGAGACCGAGAGCCCGTCGCCATCGGCCATGATCTCGATCGCGGCCTCGACATTTTCGAGATTGTACAACGGCTCGCCCATGCCCATGAAGACGATGTTCGATACCGCGCGAACGCCTTCGCCTGAAGGCACGAGCCCGTCAGTGGGTCGCTCCAGCCCCGGGAAGTCTCCCAGACTGCGCCGCGCGACCATCAGCTGTCCGACGATTTCCCGAGCGGTGAGGTTGCGCACAAGCTTTTGCGTGCCGGTATGACAGAAGCTGCAGTTCAATGTGCAGCCGACCTGAGAGGAAACGCAGAGGGTGCCGCGATCGCTCTCGGGGATGTAGACGCATTCGATTTCGGCAAGTTTATCGGAATCGCTTGTCGGCGCGAGTCGCAGCAGCCATTTGCGCGTTCCGTCTGTGGAGACCTGTTCCTCGACGATCTGGGGCAGATCGAGCGAAAAGGAGGAGTCCAGCCGCTCGCGCATGGCTCTGGAAATATTGAGCATTGAGGCGAAATCGCTGGCCCCTCGAAAATAGATCCAGTGCCAAAGCTGAGAAACGCGCATGCGCAATTCGCGCTCCGGCAGCTCCAGCGCGCGCAAAGCTTCCGCCATCTCGGCGCGGGTGAAACCGGCGAGCGAAGGCTTTGCGGAGGCGGAGAACGGCGTTGGGCCGGCCAGAGCGGAAATAGGAGACATAGTGACCTCAAGATTGCGGAGCCGACTTATATCACGCGCGGGCGAGCGGTTCACCCGGCGGAAACATCGCATTTTTTCCCTTGCCCGCAATTCGAGTATAAATCTGCAAACACTTCAGGGACTCTTCAACCCATGCGCGCGGCGTTGCCCAAAATCCTCCTCGCCACCTTCGGCTCTCTGGGCGATCTCCATCCTTTCATTGCGCTTGGACAGGCCTTGCAACGCGAGGGATTTGCGGTCGTTCTGGCCACCTCTTCCAACCATCGAGAGGCCGTCGAGGCGCAGGGGCTTGGATTTACGGCGATATCGCCTGATCTGCAGGAGGTGACGGATCGCCTCGGTCTTGATCTTGGCGGGCTGGCGCGGCGAATGAGCGCCGACAACGGCTTTTTGTTTAAAGACGTCATCTTCCCCCATCTGCGCGAGGCCTACGACCAGTTACTTGCCGCCAGCGAGGACGCCGTGGCGATTGTCGCGCACAGCATCGCCTTCGCGGCCCATGCGGCGGCGGAAAAACGCGGCTTGCCACTCGTCGTCGTCGCTTTGTCGCCGGTACTGCTCTGCTCGACCTATGACCCGCCCTTTGCCTCTGGCCTTCCCTTTGTCCCCTCGCCGCGAGGACGTCTGGCGTTGGCCTATAACCGGACGCTGCTCGGCCTGCTCGGGCGCTTCGCCGAATTTTGGGCGGCGCCACTAACGCGGTTCCGCCAAAGCCTTGGCCTGCCGACGCGCGGACCTTACGCGCTGTTCCACGGACCTGCGCCCGGGGTCGCGACGATCGCGCTGCATTCGCCGACGCTGCTCCGCGCGGACCTTGACTGCGACGGGAATGTGCTCGTCGCGGGACATAGCTTCCACGACAGCAATGCGCCGCTGGAGGAGAGCGAGGCGGAGGCGCTTGAGGAATTTCTGGAGCAGGGTCCGGCGCCGGTCGTATTCACGCTCGGCAGCTTCGTCGCGCATGGCCATGAGGAGCATTATCGCGCCTGCATGGAGGCCTGCGCGGCGCTCGGCGTGCGCGCGGTCCTGCTCGCCCATGCCGAGGATGTGGCGAGGCTGCGCGCCGGCGCGCCGGCCGACCTGCATGTGGCGCCCTATGTGCCGCATTCGCTGCTGTTTCCGCGCGCGCTTGCCGTCGCGCATCACGGTGGCGTGGGCACCAGCGGACAGGCTTTGCGCGCGGGCAAGCCGCAGCTCGTCACGCCCTTTCTGGGCGACCAGCAGGACAACGCCGCGCGCCTCGGAAGATTGGGCGTTGCGCGCACGCTCGCGGGACGTGCGATCAATCCGACGCGCCTTGCGCGCGAACTGCGGGCGCTGCTGGATACTCCACTGTATGGAGAGCGCGCGAAGGAAGTCGGCGTCATTGTGACCCAAGAGGACGGCGCAGCGGTTGCGGCCCAAAGGATCGCGCAGACCATACGGAACGGGTAGCGCTCAGCTTTCGCCGCGTCCCGCCTTCAGCGCGTCCGCCAGCCGCATTTGCGCGGAGCCGGGTTTCAGCGGCTTTTGCTGGCTTTCATGCGGCGTCCAGCCTGAAAGCCAAACGATTTCGAAGCTTGCGCGCACCCGCCCGTCGGGGTCGGAAAATTTCTCCGCATATATTTGCGCGGCGCGCAAAAGCACCGACCGGCGCAAGGGGCGGCGCGAGCGAGCCATAAGCGCATTGGCGGCGCCCATGGATCGCAGCTCGTTGCACAGGGCGAACATCGAGTCGTAACGCAAAGTGAAGACGTCGGCGTCGGTGACGGGCAAGGCGAAGCCCGCGCGCTGCAGCAGCGAACCAAGATCGCGCACCTCGACGAAGGGCGATACGCGAGGACTGGCGCCGCTCAAGATTTCCGATTCCGCCTGCGCCAGAGCCGTGCGCAACTCGATCAGGCTGGAACCGCCGGCCATGCAGGCTAGGAACAGCCCGTCAGGCGCCAGACATCGCCGAACCTGCGCGAAAACGCCTGGCAGATCATTGACCCAATGCAGCGCCATGCCCGACACGACCAGATCAAAGGATTCCGGCGCGAAAGGAAGGGCTTCTTCGTCCGCGACGATGCGTGCGCCTTCTTCGCCGGGCGAGAACGCCGTTGCAGCGCGCAGCGGCGCAGGACGTCCGCTTGCGGCCAGAGTTTTGGCGAAATGCGGCGTCGGCGTGGCCAGATCCAGCGCGCGCGGAAACTCCCTGCGGATCGCGAACAAGCGGTCTTCAAGGTCGTCAGCGGCGCGCTGCATCAGAAAATCCGGCGCGTCACGACCGATTGCGCGGACGAGGCGCGCGCGGATCAGAGCCCGGTCAAAGATAAGGGGAGGGGATTGAGTCATCCTCGATAATTTCTAGCGCGCCTGTTTCTTTCCGCCACTTTCCGCGTCCTCGTTGAGAAAATACTCTCCCGCTTTTCCCAGCAGCTGACACCTACTATTCCTCCAAAAGAATGTGTAGGCCACGCAAGCTTCTTCTTGCCGGCAAATCTCCTGGCAATCTTCGGGCTGCTCGACAATCAGAGTCTTGAAACCACCGCCAGGGAACGCTCTGCTGTGATATTGCTCCATGGTAATGCGGGACGCGGCCTTTCTGGGAGCCGGCTCGCCTTCTATGACCCCCGAAACCGCTCGTGGCTCCAACCGCAAAAGCCCGACGCTCGATTTTGGAAAGCAGTAATGATTCCATTTGTCGTAACTATAGGCGCGGCAGGCGGGATTTTTTCTGCAGGCGCTGGCGCAATCCTGAGCGCTGGCGCTTGAAATCTTCTCAATGTCACTTCCTTGCAGATCTCCACTGTCGAAGACGCTGAATTTAGCGCGCTGACGCTTCTCCTCCGCCGAAACTGCCGGCATTGCAGGCGTTGGCTCGGGTGTCTTTGCAGCAGCGGCAGAAGTCGTGTGCTGGAGAGTTTCAATCTGCGCATTCGCGGCTTTCAACGCAGCCTGCAATTTGTCGTCGTTTTCGCGCAACGCGCCAAGCGCCCTGATTTTTTCGTCGAGTTCGGCGTCCCTCTGTTTCAGCCGCGCAGCGAGGTCGTCCCGTGCAACCGCAAGTTCGCTGCCTGCTTTCTGCAACTCGGCTTTGCTCTGATCCAGGTGCCGTTCAACTTCAGCCCCACCGTCGCCTGACCCGGCGATGGTTCGGTAACCAACGCCCCCCGCGAGCAGCGACGCAAGACATGCAACGATGATCCAGGGCCGGCCGGTCATAGCTGCCGACTGCGGTCGCCTGATCTCGGGAGGCTTTGACGGCTCCTTCGGCGTCGCCTCACGTGTTTCCAGTGCGCTGTGAGCCTCTTTTAGCGCTGCATCACGCGCTTCAAGGGCGACTAGCTTCTCCTTCAACGCTGTGTCTCGCTCCAGTGCGAGGCGCTGAACGGCTCTCGTATTTAGCCATTCTTCGGGGGAGGAAAGCGCGTGGGCGACGCTAGGACGCGTGTCATAAGAGGCGGTCTTAAGGTCGGCGATCCAATTCTCGAAGTCGGTGGAGCACTGCATCAGCACGCCGTTTTTCGATTGCTCCATTAGCGTCGTCGCATCGGAGAGAGCCTTGCGCGCGGAAGCCATTTCAACTTCAAAACGGCTCCGCTCTTTCTTCTCAATCTCGTTGCGAAGCACATCGGCATAGGGATCTTCAGGAAATCTCTGCGTCCAGGCCAAACGCTCACGCTCGTCCGCAGCCCCGACTGCGTCCAGCAGGGAAGGAAGCCCGGGCCGTCCAACCAAGCCGGAGATCCTCTTCACAAGCTCTCGCCATCCAGCGTGGTCCGATCCGCCTGTCCACCCGGAGAAATTTTCCGCCTGTTGAGACTGAAACTGCGCGGGCGCGTTGCATTCTTCAAGCAGGCAAGGCACGAATTTATCTTGCGACTGCGCAACGGATGCTTCGCCGTTTACGCGCACGGAGTGAATGGAGTCCTTGCTCCAGCATACCAGCACAACTTTGGCTTCTCGAAGCCGTCGCCCGATCTCCTCATCCCAATCCTCGCCCGAGTTGAGGGGGCCATCGGTCCATGCAGCGAGGCCGAGAGATCTCAATCCTTCCACGATGGGAGCGATCCGCTCCTTGTCATCGCGCGCGTAGCTTATGAAAACCTCGGACACGACAACTCCTCGCGACTGAATTGGGTTGGGGACTTTTGGCGGGCTGTGATGCTCTGACTTTGCGCGTCTATCCGCCCGCCGCTTCGTCGGGACCGATTTTTCCGGGCGAGCGGAGAGGTAGGACTCAGTGAAAAGCCGAGGCCGGATATCGGAGCTTTCGTGGCTGCGGCTGAACCGCAACACTTAAGGAAATCTTAGGGATATCCACTAACCGAAAGTCTAAGAAGGTTTAGACAAAAATGCGGCGAAAGATAGAATGAATCTTGTCATGTTCTATTTGGCCTATCGGGGGCCAAGCGTAAGGGTGAAGCCCATGGGCCGTTCTTTCCTTTTTGGGCGCGGTGTTAACGCGCGCGTTTTAAATGTACTGGCCGCCGGCGCCGTTGTTTGCTGTGGCGCCATAGCTGCGCCACAGGAGGCGGCGGCGCGGAACATGGTTTCCTTTTCTCCTTCGGTGCGGGCGGGAACGATTGTTATCAGCGCGCGTCAACGCAAGCTGTTTTTAGTTGTGGGCCAGGGCGTCGCCATCAGCTATCCAGTGGCTGTGCCAAAATCTGGCAAGGAATGGTCTGGCTACGCAGCCATAGAAGGCAAATACGTCAATCCTGACTGGGCGCCGCCGCCGATCGTCAAGCATGATCACCCTGAGCTCCCAAATTTCATCAGAGGCGGTTCGCCGCACAATCCGATGGGCGTCCGCGCGCTGACTCTGGATCGTTTCCAGGTCGCCATTCACGGCACCACCCACAAGATGCGCTCCTCCATAGGCACCGCTGCTTCCTATGGGTGCATAAGAATGCTCAATGAAGACGTCGCTGATTTATATGACCGCGTCAGCGTCGGCTCGCCGGTGATCATGCAGCCTTGATCGCCCTGTCTAGCGCTCAACGCATCAGACCACATGCGCGGCCTGGAGCCCGGCCGCGTTTTCATTTTCTGAGTCCAGAATTTGCATTCGCACCCCATCGAGGGCCTACCCAATTCGCGACGTATGACTTTTTCGAGCAGCGACTCTGCGGCGCGGCGGCCATATCCTTGGTTATCCAAAGCTTTTACGTATAGTTCGGCGTGCAAACTGTGGAATGAGGCCGTGCGACTCTAGACCCGGGCGCACGAATCTTACACTGTCCCGGCGATCGAAGGATGGCGCGCGGCAAAGCGAGCCGTTGCGGAAATTGGCCCGGATTCAATCGGATCGGTTATAGTCAGCGAGTAACGATTCGATCCAGGCTGCTTACGGTTGTTGTGCCTTGGCGCCTCGCGTCGCAACGCCGCTTTATGTCCACCGCCGCGTGTTGGGGCGTTCACCAAAGGTTAGCTCATGCTGATCGTATCGGAAAAAGAGAAAGATCGGGCGGAACATCCGGTCGACGTGGTCGAGCAACTCGCCGCCACGAACGACTGGTCTTTCGATCGCGACGACGAAGATGAAATTTCCATTTTAGTGGCGGGAAGTTGGACGGACTATCATGTCGCCTTCACATGGCTAGCTGATTTGGAAACTCTGCACGTTAGTTGCGCATTCGATCTGAAGGTGCCGGAACGCCGTCGAGCCGAGATCGCGGCTCTGATAGCGACGATCAACGAACAGCTCTGGGTAGGCCATTTTGATTTGTGGCCAAACGAGGCAGTGGTGATGCACCGGCACGGATTGTTGCTGGTCGGCGGCGCGCAGCCCTCTGGGCAGCAATGCGCCGCGCTTCTCGACAATGCTCTTACCACCTGCGAGCGATACTATCAGGCGTTTCAATTCGTGCTTTGGGCCGGTAAAAACGCTAAAGATGCACTGGAGTCCGCAACTTTCGAGACCAAGGGCGAGGCGTGAACGGGCTACCACCAGTCGACATCTCCGCCGTGTCCATGGCGTTGGTCGGCGCCGGAAAAATGGGCTCCGCCTTGCTGGCGGGACTGCGCGGCGGCGAGAAGCAGGGGAAGGTTCTCGTCATTGAGCCGAACCCGGCGCCAGAGGTGACGCACCAATGCCGCGAGAAGGGCTTCGAACTGGCGACCGCAATCGCAGAGAACGCGAGCCCGGTCGACGTGCTGCTTCTTGCGATCAAGCCGCAGATGCTGGATGCCGTCGCTCCAGCGCTGAAACCACTGTTAGGGCCGGACACGCTTATCCTGTCCATTCTGGCTGGCAAGCGCATATCAGACCTTTCATCGCGGTTGTCCGCGCGAGCTTTCGTGCGCGCCATGCCCAACACCCCAGCCGCAATCGGGCGGGGCGTTTCCGGCGCTTTCGCGGCCAAACAGACCTCGCAAACGCAACGGGCGCTTGCTGAGGTCCTGCTGTCAGCCGCCGGGACTGTCGAGTGGGTTGAGAGTGAGGATCAGATCGACGCCGTTACTGCAGTCTCGGGCTCCGGTCCCGCTTACGTTTTTTATCTGGCGGAATGTCTGGCTGCGGCGGGAGTCGCGGCTGGCCTGCCGGAAGACCTGTCAATGCGACTGGCGCGCGCCACGGTTTCGGGGGCGGGGGAGCTGATGCATCGCGCGGCGGAAATTTCTCCCGCCACATTGCGGGAAAATGTAACCTCGCCTGGTGGGACCACAGCGGCGGCGCTGGACATCCTGATGGCGAAGGATGGACTCAAACCTCTGCTGGAACGCGCCGTAGCGTCGGCGCGGCGCCGCGCCGACGAGCTATCCGGCTGATCCGGCGTATAGAGCGTTCCCCGCCAGGTTCAATTTCCGCGGGAATAGTTGGACGATGGCCTTTGCGGGACTATTTACCTTCGCAAAGTGGTACGAACGACCGGAAAGCGCCCGTAAGCGTAAAATTTCAGGAGATTAGACATGACAAGCGGCCACGGGGATGTTTCGGGCGCAAGCGCTAATGACGCTTCTGCGAAACCGGCAGGAAATTCGCGCGATGCTATTGTGGACGCCGTACTGCGGCTTGCCGCCCGCCGCGGCTTCGACGAGACCTCCATAACCGACATTGCGCGTGAAGCGGCCGTGTCTCTTGCCGATTTTCGTGACGCATTTCCGTCCAAAGGCGCCGTTCTCGGCGCATTTTTGCGCCGGATTGATCGAAAAGTGCTCGACAATCTGTCTCATGCCTATGATGATGAGCCCTCGCGCGAAAGACTTTACCATGTGCTCGCGCATCGTCTTGATGCGCTCGAGCCGTACAGGGACGCCGTTGTCAGCATTTCCGACTGGGCGGCGAAGGACCCGCTGGCCGGCAGCGCCCTTAACCGGGAAATAGTCAACTCCATGCGATTCATGCTGGAAGCTGCCGACATCGACAGTGACGGCCCTGTCGGGGCGCTCAAGCTTCAGGGGCTGGCGCACGCCTGGAAGCGTGTGCTGGAGGCCTGGAGAGAGGATCGGGCAGGCGAACACGCAAGAGCGCTTACCGCTCTGGATCGGGAATTAAGCCGCGGAGAGAAATTCGTTGATCGCGCCGAAGATCTGGTGCGGGTGACGGAGCCTTTTGTTTCGCTGGCGCAGCGCTTGTTGGATGGGATGCGCAAGCGCTCGGGCCGCCCCCATTCTCACCATGAAGTCGATGACGATTACGGACATAAGCACCATAGCGCGTGAGCTACGCACTGAATGGATTTAGGGCTTGAAGGTCGGATGCCGCACGAGGTCTCCGACTTTCGCTCCAATGTCCTGCGCTGCGCCGCCGTTGAGTTCAATAACGGCGTAAGCGGGCGGCCCAGAGGGGATGATAGTTTCTGACATTGGAACCGCGTTCCGCTGCACGGCGGTGATGCGGCCGTTGCGCGCGACGAAGATCATATCCAAGGGGATGTAAGTATTTTTCATCCACATTGTGACCGGCTGTTCAACGTGAAAGTCGAACAACATGCCTTGGTCGGGCGGCATGGAACGACGATTCATCAGTCCACGCTCGCGTTCCCGCATCGTTCGCGCCACTTCCACCTGGAACTTATGAGCGCCGGTCGAAGTCACAATCTCAAGAGGCTCGAGGGCGACTTCGGCTGCTTCGGCCGCCAGCGTCAAAGCGACAATTACTGTCGCGCAAAGCACAAACATCACCTGTCGCAGGCTAGTAGATCGCTGCGTCGCTTGGCTCATGGCTGAAGGCCTGCGTTGGAAAGCAGGCGCTGAAAGTCATAGCGCCCGAAAGCCGTCATTAATGCGAGGAGGGTCCCTTGGTTTCAAGAGGACGAACTTCTGCCGCCATGAGCCCCTTTGGTCCGTCGCCATAGCGCACCAGAACGCTATCGCCCGGCTTCAACTCGGCGAGTCCGAACCTCCGGACGGTCTCCATGTGGAGGAAAATATCTTCAGTGCCTTCGCCGCGAGTCAGAAAGCCAAATCCTTTGACGCGGTTGAACCATTTAACGATGGCTATTTCATAGCCTCCGGTCGGGGTCACCTGCGTGTGCGTGCGTCCCGCCGAGGATTGGGATGGATGCACTGCCGTCGACTCGTCCATCACGACAATTCGAAAGACTTGCATGCCCTTTGTCCGGCGATGGGCTTCGCAAACGACGCGGGCGCCTTCCTGAGCAGTTTGGAAGCCGCAACGCCGAAGCGTCGTGACATGCAAAAGAATATCCGCTGAGCCGTCGTCCGGGACAATAAAACCATATCCCTTCGCGACGTCGAACCATTTGATCGAGCCGCCAACTTCAACGAGATCGAGTCCAGCTTCCTCACCTTCCGCGCTCGCAGCCGGCAACCCAAACTCGTCCTGAAAATCAGATTTAACTCCCAACTGACCAACCCCCCTGCTGATCCAGCGCAAGACGCGACTTTCAAATAAACGCCGCGTCTCGACCGAATCGGCGTCGCTGCGGTGAATCACTAGGAGCAAACATATCATTCGCAGCGGCTAGTCCAACTTAGTTTTTTAACCATTCGCGCTTTGTTGTGGACAGAGCGGGCGCAGCTTTTTTCGATTGCGGCAAATGGGTGCGCAAACGCGATTTTTTCGCGCGGCCTTGCCCCAGATCAAGAAATGCGCCGCGTCGCGGGGGCGACGAGACCTACTCGACCCCGCGCCGTGGATACTATAAAAAGCTATTTAAACAATCTTGGGTATGAGTTGCGCTTGGCGTCCGCCAATAGGGCGGAACAGTCAGATAACTCGCGCATCTTAGCCACTCGGGGTGCTCAAGCTTGGCCAATTTCCGTGATGCGCCAGGCGCCACAGTTCAGAATAAATTTGGAGCCGCTTGGATGAATGTTCCGACGAACGCCGAGTTGCCTATGGACATCGTGGGGCTCGCCGCTGCTCGCGAGAACGAGCGATACTCGCTGCACTCGCAACATCTCAACGAGATGTGGGTGCGCGTATTGAAAACAATCGGCTACGACGTTGGCTTCAACCGGGGCGTCGGCGCTTATCTCTATGATCGCGCGGGCGACCGTTATCTCGATCTACTCAGCGGCTGGGGCGTCTTTGCCTTAGGCCGCAACCACCCGAAGGTGCGCGACGCGTTGATTGGCGTCCTCAATGGAGAACTGCCCAATCTCGTTCAACTCGACGTGTCGGTCCTGGCGGGCGTTCTGGCGGAAAGGCTGCTCAAACACACGCCTTGGCTCGAAAAGGTTTTCTTTGCGAATTCGGGCACGGAGGCCGTGGAGGCGGCGATTAAATTCGCGCGGGCCGCAACCGGACGTTCGGGCCTCGTGCATTGCGCGCATTCCTTTCACGGCCTTTCCTATGGGTCGTTGTCGATAAATGGCGACGCGATCTTCAAGAAGGGTTTTGGACCAATGATTCCGGAGGTCCGCGAGATTCCATTCGATGATCTTCCCGCGCTGGAAGAGGCGCTGAAGAACCGCGACATCGCCGCCTTCTTTGTGGAGCCGATCCAGGGCAAGGGCGTCAACATCCCCCAAGACGACTATCTGCGCGGCGTCGCTGATCTGTGCCGCAAATATGGAACCCTGTTCATAGCCGACGAAATCCAGACGGGCGTCGGCCGCACTGGCGCTTTTCTCGCGATAGACCACTATGGCGTCGAACCCGACATGGTCGTCCTGGCAAAGGCGCTGTCTGGCGGGCATGTGCCGGTCGGCGCGGTGCTGACACGCAGATGGGTGTTCGACAAAGTCTTTGACCGCATGGATCGGGCCGTGGTGCACGGCTCGACTTTTTCCAAGAACGATATGGCCATGGCGGCGGGCATTGCGACCCTGGAAGTTCTTGAGCAAGAAAAGGTAATCGAAAATGCGGCCGCGCAAGGGCGTCGTCTGCTTGAGTCCTTCAAGAAAATGGCGTCGGAATTTGAACTCGTCGCGGATGTGCGTGGAAAGGGGCTGATGATCGGCGTGGAATTCGGTCCGCCCAAATCGCTAAAGCTCAAAGCCGCGTGGAACCTCCTGGAGACCGTAAATTCAGGTCTGTTCTGTCAGCTCATCAGCATTCCGTTGTTTCGGGATCACAAGGTTCTGACCCAGGTCGCCGGGCACGGCAATCACACGATCAAGCTGCTGCCGCCGCTTACCATTACCGACGCCGATTGCGACTGGATCGAATCTTCTTTCGCCGCCGTAATTGGGGACGCGCATCGGGCGCCTTCGGCGGTCTGGTCGCTCGGGAAGACGCTCGCCGAGCACGCCATCAAGGCGCGCCTCGGCGCCTGAGCGGGCAGTCGCCCGTTTTACCTTATGTTGCAGCAGCGTCGTTCTGAGCGCGTAGGACGACCTTAATGGACCATTAATTGCCCCCTGTCGTCGAGACGCCGGTCAGGCGTCCCGAAAAAACGCGATTCCTCCCGTTTGCGCGGGGATTCGCCCCGATACGACACGAAAGGGCAAGAAAATGCGTTTCAATTCGAAACTTCGAGGCGTCTGCCTGGCCGGCGTGGCTATGGCGGTGGCGCTCAGCGCTGGAGAAGCGCTGGCGGGTGGACGCGGTGGCGGAGGCGGCCACTATGGTGGAGGCGGTCGTTTCAACGTCGGCGGTCAGGGTTATGGCGGCGGCGGTGGCCACTGGGTTGGCGGCAGCAGCTTCGGCGCCGGACTAGGTCAGCACTGGTCTGCTGGCGGACAGCGTGGCTACGGCGGCGGTTATGGCGGTTACGGCGGCTACGGGCAGAGGGGCGGTTATGGCGCCTATGCCGGCTATCGTCGCGGGAACCAGGGCTATGGCTACGGCGGCTACGGCGGTTATGGCGGAGGAGGCTATTGGGGCGGCTATTATGGCGGCGGCGGCGTTTATTATGGCGACGCGGACTACTATAACGATTACGCCTCCGGCACTCCCGCAGCCTACACAGCGGCAAACACTTACGCCCCAAGCTACTATCCCGCGGCAACTTATGGCTACGGTCAGACCTATGAGCAAACTTATCAGGTCCCGACGACGGTTTATCAGCCGACGGTCCGCACGACATACGAACCCGTGACGACCTATCGCGCCTACCAGCACATCCAATATTTGCCCACCACGCAATATCGCACGGTGCACAAGCGCTGCCATTGCAGCACGTATTGACGCTGAGGCCGTTCGAAACAAAACGCCCCGGGCCTGGACCGGGGCGTTTTTTTGCGGGTCGCCAGCCCGGTTCTTTTACAGCATGACGCCGGCAGCGCGGCTGGTCGGGGAAAAAACCTCGTTGCGAAGCTTCGACAATCATGAACAGCAAAACAGCATGGCGGATTTCGCCGCCATGCTGAAAAAATCGCTATCGTAACAGGAGCGCTGAATGATCGCGCTCGTCGTAGTTGCGCCCTGTCACTGCGTCAGACGCGCCAGCTGCACGGCCTCGAAAAACAGGTTTTGGATCCCGGTTGCGATTTCTGCCGGCGTGCTTGCGTAAGTATAGAAGCCCGGCGAAGCGCACTGCTGCATTGCGGGCGACAGATTGGGCTGGGCGTCGTTGGCCTTGAACTCCTGGCTATTCGCGAAAGTCTTTGGATTGACGAAAGGAGGATAGGGAATTTGCAGCACCGCGATCGTCACTCCCCGGCTTTTCAGATTGCTGCAAAGAGTCTGGTCCATCGCGCGAATTGACACAGTCTCACCGGGGGGCGTCGGATAGGGCGTAACGCCCGGCCATTGACCCGTCGCGGTGACATACCACTGGCTGTCTTCCATCCCGTCCGAAACAAAGAAAACGAAGGGTTGCGGAGAAGCCTGCGTTGAGCCGTCCCCAACCGTGACGATCTTGGTGTTTATGTCGGCAAAGATATTTTCAATATGCGTGCCGCCGGCGCCCATAGGATTGATATCTGGCGGCGAGTTCGAGGTGGCCCTGTAATTGGGGTTCAGCGAAGAAGCGAACACGCTGTCGTTGCCGGAGTTGAGAAGCTTGCCGAAGTCCGTGGAGCCTGTCGCCGGATTGTAGTTGATCGCGCTGGCGACTGAATATGAGTCTCCGGCGAGGTCCGAGGTGAGATCGACAAAAGTGTTGGCGTGTTCGATGAAGGGATAGACGCCAACCCGGTATTGGTTGGGAAGAGATTGCGTCTGCTGCGCCTGACTCATGAGCGCCGCCACGCCGGCGCCGACTGCGTCCACCCGCAGCTGAATGTTGTTGGCGCGCGCGACCGTGTAGCCTTGCGATCCCGGGAAATGGCAAGCGAAACGGCATCCTGTGGGATAGTTGACTCGATCGTCGGGATTGACGGCTGCGAGCGCGACTTCGCCCGCTGCGGTAGAGGGCAGGCCCATCGAACCGGACACGTCAAGCAGCAGATAGAAGTCGAGATATTTTGGCATTGTCAGCGAGGCGGACGAAGTTCCCTGAAACGCCATGCTGTTGAATCCGACGATTCTGCCAAAATTGGTTGGAACAGCGGCGGTGTAAGAAGCGGTCGCCGATATGGTGCGTCCAACCACTGTGACCGCCACGGATGGCCCGCTGGTGAGGTTTACGCCGTTTTTGCCGGCCTGAGCCAGGAACGATTTTCCTCCCTGCGTCACGCCATCGGCGATCGCTTGCGAGCTGGCGTTCGGGTTGCTGGCGGAAAGCGCGATCATCGTCGCCTCGGCAGCCTTGATCGCCGCGAGAGCGGCCGAGTCGGCTGCGGAATTCAGTCGCGTCTTGGCGCTTTGGCCCAACGCGTAGTCGGCGGCGACGCCCGACGCGAGCATGATCGGAATGACCGCCAACCCCATGATGGTCGCCACGGACCCTTTTTCGTTCACGATCCATGATTTGCAGTTTTTGTCGGAAATATTGCGCATGATCAAAATCCTGGACAGGTGGTGACTAGGGAGTCGCCGCCGGCGACCGAATATTTCAGATAAGCGTTTCCAGGAGTGTAACGGGGTTGCATGTAAGCTGATCGTTTGATGGTGACGGCGGGCATGAAGCTCGCTGCGAACAGCGGTGTGTAATTGAAGGAGAGGTCAACGGAGATCACCGGCACAGGCCCGAAGGCGTCACTCGCCAGGGTCGAGGGCGAAGGGGCCAGCGTATCGGCCACGGGTTGCAATAGTGTGTTGCAGGGGCGCGAGACGATGTTGGAGCCACTGCTCCACGCGACCTGAGCGTTGTAAGTGCAGGCAGTCGTGCAGTTGGGGTCGACCTTGCTGAAAACGATGCTGCTCATCGAAATGTCGATATCGTTGCTCCAGGATATGCCCTTGCGCGCGCTGTCCGCGAGAACGGCCGGGAAGAGAACCATCGTCGAGTCTTGTGCAAAAGTGACATCGACTGGCGTTATGACGCCGCTCTGCGACTGTGTTAGCATCTCGGCTATCGAGCTGGCGGTAAGCTCCAGTTTGCGCGTCATCGCAAGGTAGCGATCGAGTTCAAAGAAACCGAGAAGGGCCACTAGAAGAAACGGCAAAGCCATCGAGAATTCGACAGCGGCCAGACCGCCCTTGCAGGTTTTGAATTTAGTAAGCGACTTCAACATGTTCAGCACTCCGCGGACGTATTAGTTGATCGAGAAGGGCTCGTTTTTGAAAGTGACCGTCGATTGCAGCAGTCGTGACCGGCGGCCCTGGTAGATCATGGCGTCAGGCGTCAGATAACTGGTCGCGAGCAGCGGCAGTGGATAGACGACATCGACGACGACATAGCTGGCGCCAGTTCCGACGTTGTAACCATTGAGATTGTTGTCGAGCGCAGGCGTGACGAGTCCAGTCCCCGACGCATTCACGAATTGCAAATAGGGAGAGGGAACGCCCGTGCTGGTGGGTTCCGAAAACACCTGGACGTTCACGAACACATTGTTGCAGTTCATCGTCGAGGGCAACTTGGGGCACAGAATCTGATCGCGAAACTGCTGCGCGGTCAGAGGTTGACCATTGTTCTGGGTGTTTTGCACCAGGCCAGTCATGATGAGACGCGCCGTGGATTGGATGGCGGCGTCCATCCGCGATTGGGTGAAGTTGCCATAGCCGATTTCGATGATGCCGATAATCATGAAGAAGAGCGGCAGCGCGATCATCGCGAATTCGACGATCGTCGAACCGCTTTTGTCGGCGACAAAATGACGAAGAGCGCCTGTTGCGCCGTTTGACGCTGAACCGCGTCGAAGGAGATTTGTTAATTTTGCTTTCATCGTCAGCCTCGAAAAGAGCGCCTAAGTTGTCTCGAAATGGCGCGTCTTGAGGCGTGAGGATGTTCATCTTTCCTTAATGAATCCTTCCGCAAAAATTCTAAATCGCTGGCAATTTGCGAATAAATTCGCCGCATTGATGGTTACGGTTAAATTAACCAGGACGGGGCGGACCTGGATTTTAACCCGAAACAAACGGACGCGAGCGAGGAGTCAGCTTAGTTTCAATATGATGGCGTCGGTTAGGAGTATCGGGTGTCCGCTGCAATCCTCTGCGGCGCGCGCGAAATGCGTTGATGGCTTCAGGCGGGTTTTAGATAAATTCGGTGAAACGCGTTACAGCAGTGCTCGCTATTCACAAAACGAGCGCCCCGATCAGCAAGGGTTGTGCGATCAATCGCAAGGGCCGGATTTGCGCGGGCAGCGTTAATTTATGGCAAAACTTCTTTGGAATAGTCCTCGATCAGCTGGCGAGAAATCGCGGCCGGCGTGAATTTATACGGCCCGGCTTCGGCCACAGGCGTCACTTCGGCCCCGGTGCCGCAAATGAAGCATTCCTCCATGTCCGTCAGCTCATCGGGCATGATGCGCCTCTCGATCACCGTCAGGCCGCGCCGCTTGGCGAGATCGATCACCGTGCGCCGCGTGATCCCATCGAGAAAACAATCTGCGATCGGCGTATGCAGCGCGCCGTCCTTCACAAAGAAGACATTGGCGCCGGTGCATTCCGCGACGCGACCCTGCCAATCGAACATCAGCGCGTCGGCATAACCACGCCTCTCCGCTCGATGTTTCGAGATCGTGCAAATCATGTAAAGCCCGGCGGCCTTGGCCATCGAAGGCGCCGTGGCGGGATCGGGGCGGCGATATTCCGCGATGTCGAGGCGGATGCCCTTCATCTTGGTTTCGACGTCGAACATGCTCGGCCAGTCCCAGACCGCGATAGCGACGTTAATCGTGGAGTTTTGAGCCGCGACCGCCATCATCTCGCTGCCGCGCCAGGCGACAGGCCTGACATAGCAATTTTGCATGCCATTGGCCTTGACCGTCGCATCCTTGGCGGCGTCGAGCTCTTCAACGCTGTAAGGAATTTCGAAGTCGAGGATCTGCGCCGAACGCCGGAAACGCTCGGAGTGTTCGCGCGACTTGAATATGACCCCGCCATAAGCCCGCTCGCCCTCAAAGACGCTGGAGGCATAGTGGAGGCCGTGAGAGAGAACGTGCAGTTTTGCTTCCCGCCAGGGAACAAGCGCGCCATTGAACCAAATATAGCCATCGCGCTGATCGAAGGGCGGCATAGACATGACAGTCTCCGGGGGGAGCCAGCGGCGGCCAAGACGGCGCGGCGCAATGCGCCAATCCACTAGCTATCGCCCGGAAATATGTCAATATAGCTGACATAAACTTGCGGCCAGTGGATGGCGCGGCCGAAAGTCCGGAAGGGTAGGGGCGACCAGCGTTTCGGCGCCTTTTTTGAGGAGGACGATCCTGTCGGCGCAAGCAAAAGCAGACCGCGGCCAGCATAAAGTTTCCGAACTCGTTTCCGTAAAGCCGGGGCACCAGCCGGACGAATCCACGCCGGGCAGAGAGGCTGCGGTTTTCGACATGATGGAGCTGTTTTTCTTCGCCTATCGGGACTTTGTAAAGGATGCCGACCGACTACTGGAAAATTACAACTTCGGGCGGGCGCATCATCGCGTGCTGCATTTCGTCAACCGCCGCCCCGGTCTCGCCATCGCAGCGCTGCTCGATATCCTCAAAATCACCAAGCAGAGCCTCAACAGAGTGCTGAAACCTTTGCTGGATGGCGGGTTTATCGAGGCACGGTCGGGAGCCGTCGACCGGCGTCAGCGGCTGCTGTTTCCCAGCGCCAAGGGCGCGTGGCTGGCGCATGAACTGGCGCGTTTGCAGTCGGCCCGTTTTGTGCGGGTTCTCGATGGTCTGGATTCGGAGGAGCGCCGTGCCGCGACGGACTTTTTGCTTGCGATGATCGACGAAGAGGACCGACGCGGCGTCCGCGAACACCTTTCGCGGGCGGGGGATGCAACGGAGGCTCCTCGCGCTCGCGGACTACTCACGCGAGCGGAGTTCGAATCAATGACCGGGGAGGTGCTCGACCCGGCTGGAGCGCCCCATATTCTTGTGGTTGACGATGACAGGCGGATTTCGCAGCCTTCTGTCTCGTTTTCTCGTCAGCGAGGGCTATTTGGTCAGCGCTGTGGCCAGCGCCGCGGAAGCGATGACCCGGCTTCGCGTGTTTCTCTTCGACCTCATAGTGCTCGACGTAATGATGCCGGGCGAGACCGGCCTGCAATTCGCGACGCGTCTTCGGGCCGGCGACGCGCCAATGCGCTCGGCTCCGATCCTGATGCTGACCGCGTTGTCGGAGACAAGCAACCGCGTCGAAGGGTTGGAGGCGGGCGTTGACGATTACCTCGGCAAACCTTTTGAGCCGCGCGAACTGGCCTTGCGCATCGCCAGTATTCTGCGGCGCACCCGGACAGGTTCAAACAGGCCCGCCGCGCCGGTATTAAGGCGATTTGGCGATTTTTGCTTTGAACCAGAAAGTGGCGTTCTGCGGCAGGGCGAACGGCTGATACATTTGACGACGCGCGAGCGCGATATCTTGAGCATATTGGCGGGCGGCGGCGTCGTCTCGAGGCGAACTCTCGCGTTGCGAGGAGCTGGCGGCGAGATCGAGCCAAGCGAGCGCAGCGTAGACGTAGAGATCGCGCGCTTGCGGCGGAAAATTGACGGCGCCTCGCATTGCCTCCAGACAGGTACCGAGGACAGGGCTATCGCCTGATCGCGGAAAGTATGAAACAGGGCGCAACGGAAGAGCGGGCATCGCGATGAGCATGGGATTTCTCGACGCATTCGCGGCGTTGCGCCGATTGTGGCGCGGCTTCGCCGGTTGGTTGCATCAGCGCATGCCGAAGGGGCTTTACGCCCGGGCGCTGCTGATCGTGATCTTGCCGATCGTGCTGCTGCAATCGGCGGTCGCTTACGTATACATGGAGCGCCACTGGGAGGCGATCACAGACCGTCTGTCGGCTGCGGTCGCCCGAGATGTCGCCGCCGTCGCGGATATTTACACCAGCTTTCCGCAGGACCAGAGCCACGAAATTCTGTCTCGCATCGCCATCCTGGACCTGAATATGCAAGTGGCGGTGCTTGACAAGCAGGCTTTGCCGGCGCCCGCGCCAAAGCCATTTTTCTCCTTGCTGGACCATACGCTCACACGAGAGCTCAAAAGCCGACTGAAATACCCGTTCTGGATCGACACCACGGAACGCGGCAATGTTGTCGAGATCCGGGTAGCTCTCGACAACGCGACCTTGCAGGTTCTCACCTCGCGAACGCAGGCCTATGCCTCCAACTCCCATATCTTCTTCATCTGGACCACCGTCGCCTCGGTCGTGATCATCGCAATCGCGACCTCATTCCTGCGCAACCAGATCCGGCCAATCCTGAGGCTGGCGAGGGCGGCCGAGGAATTTGGCAAGGGCCGTGACGTCGCTTTCAGCCCAAGAGGAGCCCGCGAGGTGCGTCAGGCCGGCGCCGCCTTCGTCGAAATGAAGCGCCGGGTTGAACGCGCGATAGAACAGCGCACCACCATGCTAAACGGGGTCAGCCACGACCTTCGCACCATTATCACGCGGTTCAAATTGTCTCTGGCTTTGATGGGGCAGAGCAATGAAGCGGTTGAGATGCGCAAGGACGTTGACGAAATGGAGCGCATGGTTGAAGCTTATCTGGCTTTCGCCAGAGGAGACAGCGGCGAAGCCTCAGCGCTGACAGACATTGGCGCGATCCTCAAGGACTTGCAGGGCGACACGCAAAAACTGGGCATCGAGGCGCATCTGGAGCTTACCGGCGACCCCGTTATGTTGGCCCGACCGGCAGCGTTAAAACGCCTGTTCGCCAATCTCGTCAGCAATGCGCAGCGTTACGGAAAGCGCATTGATTTCCTCGTGGCGAATGACGGAAAGAGCATGAACGTCAGTATTGACGACGACGGTCCCGGCATTCCCGTCGACCGGCTGGAGGACGCTTTCCGCCCCTTTTATCGCCTCGACGAGTTGCGCAACCAGGATCATGGCAATTCGGGTCTTGGCCTCGCCATCGCGCGCGACATTGCGCGAACACACGGCGGGGAGTTGACGCTCGCGCGCAGCCCTCTGGGGGGCCTGCGGGCCAGCGTAACCTTGCCGGTGTGATTCCCACGGCTCAAATCCACTCGGTTTGAACAGGAAAAACAGGAAGGTTCACCGCCCAGACCTGGTCCAAGAAATGCTGCAGTGCGCGTCTTTCCCTTGTGAGCGGCGCGGGAGCATGGTAGCCAAGGCCCGAACGGGAGTAGGGCGGTCAGCGCGAAGCGCCATCGTCGGACGGGGTATAGCGCAGCCCGGTAGCGCGGAAGTTTTGGGTACTTCAGGTCGCAGGTTCGAATCCTGCTGCCCCGACCATCCACCCGAGGCTCGCAGCCGATTCCGCGGCTGTGGGTTGGAGTTTTTTAGTCAAACATCAACCGAGGCCACATGACCGCACGCATTTTCTGTCCTTCCGGGAGCGCAACCCAGTCGGCCCCTGGCTCTGGAAAAGCTTGGGTGCTGCGCTACGACGCTGAATCCGCTCGGGCGATTGATCCGTTAATGGGCTGGACCTCTTCCTCGGACATGAAGTCGCAGATCCGGCTCACCTTCGACACGAAGGAGGAGGCGATCGCCTACGCCCAGCGCAACGGAATCGCCTATCGCGTCGAAGAGCCGAAGCCTGCGACCGCCAAACGGCGCATCGCCTCTTACTCGGATAATTTCAGGACAAACCGCATCGGCCTTTGGACGCACTGACCCGGTCGGTTTCGACCCCGTAGCTCAGCTGGATAGAGCAACTGCCTTCTAAGCAGTAGGTCGCAGGTTCGAATCCTGCCGGGGTCGCCAACAAATCAATTATCTGAGATGTCGCGGATAATTTAGACGCAGTGCGCGATGCAATGAGTCCTGCAAAAAAATCGGCGTTGAAGTCATTTTGGAAAATGGCAGACAGCCGGCCCCTATCTGCTGGATGCCTATACCGGGTTTTTTTGCGTTGGAGGTGGAGCCTTCTTTACCGGGTCCGCGACATTCGACTGCGTCAAAAACAGCCAGAGCCCAGCATATAAGGCGACGACAGATAGAACGAGAGTTACGATCAGCTTCCACCTGCGAAGCAAACCCATGGTCAGTTCCCCATCCACGACTTATGTAGTGGACGTTTCCCCGTTCACCAGCGGTGACAGATTCCAGGAAGATATTGGCTTGGCTCAAGATTGAAACGAGCGAGTCCATTTCAGCGCGTAAAATGAGAGAAGCGCTCGTTGAGATCCTTGGCAGGGTTTTCGCTGTGATCGGCGGCGAGACAATGGTTCATTTGCCTTTTTCGATCGCATGCGAAATTGAAGAAGCAAACGACAAATTGGTTTCCTGCCGAAACTTGACGAGCGAGGCTACCCGACACTTCCGCCTTCGTTTCCGCGTGCAATTTTTAAAGATTGCTTGGCGATGTCAGATTGCTGCTTTTGACTGAGATGTGAGGCGCCTTCGCATTGATCCAATGTTCGACTACACTAGGCCAACTCAAAAAGCGCCCCCAAAGTCAGGGGGTGAAAATTAGGGAGCGGGCCATGTATGATGAGTCAACCAGAATATCCGTATTACTTATTGTGACAGGCATCGCTTTGTTATCCGGCTGTGGGCGTGAAGCAAAAGATGACGTGATGGGACAGATCATCACCGACTGCCAGCTCGCTGGCCACAGCGCCATGGAGACATCAACGTTAACGGACGAAAGAAAGCATTTTGCAATCGGGGAATATGTCGAAAAATGCATGAAAGAGGGCGGGCTGCAACCATCAGCTCTCCCACAAGGCGATGATTCCTGTTTCGAAGCCCCTACATCGACTGAAGATGGAAAAGGATTCATCAGGCCGCTTCAGAAATGCTGGAAAAATACCAGATCATCCAAAGGTTAGAGCAAGCTTTGCCTTGCGCCGAGGCTCATGTCTCCGCCGCTCCCAGCTGATTTCGCTCGGATTCGGCGGCTTTGACCAATGAGCCCATTGAGATTTCTTATCGTTCCAAAATTTCCATAATTCCATCCTGCAATCTGCGGGAAGGCGATCCATCCAATGGCTGCGCTTGCGGCCTGCGTGTAGCCCCGGCGCGGACATCGACACTTGACGGCCTATTGCGGTCGCCTGAATCGCTGAAGGTTGAGGGGCTGAGTTTGCTGGCTATTGTCTCGCAACATCCGACCCCTTCTGCTTTCGGGCCATCGGATGAGGGTGCGGCGGCATTCTCATGGGACCGCGCAACACGCGTAATCGTCCTTTTCCCCAGGATCTCCCGAGCAATGGCCGCAGTCGCCGCCGCCTTCCGGGCGGGCCACCTCTTTCAACCGGCCCATCTTTTCCAGCAGAGGCAGTTCGGCTCTCGCGTGGGATTGATTTTGCAGCGAAATCTCGTTAATAACAGCGTTAATAACGGACCGAAACGGCCTCGTTAGTAACGAAATTTCTGCTTTTACGTTAATAACGGTATTACTAACGCCCGTTACTAACATTGTTATTAACGCCGTTATTAACGGCTTCAATGGGAAAGACAGGCGGCTATGGCGATGACGAACAATGAGCGACAAGCCCGGTGGCGGGCGAATTTAAAGGCTCAGGCGGCGGTTGGACGCGCACGCCTGGTGGAGGTGTTTCGGGAGCATATGCGCAGTTTGTTGCTACGCGACTCAGATCTTCTGAAAGGGTTAACCGACGAGGAGCGCAAGGTCTGGATTGAAGCCGCGGAAGCGATCATTTCTCAAAAAGACGACGAACTCGAGGATGTGTTGAACGCCCTCATACAGGCCTGGCACAGGGACGAATGCGTATCGATCTCCAACTCTCAGCGTCACGGGACTTCTCAGAAAGGCGATCGCTGAAGGAAGCCTGGTCGCACGCTCCCCTCGATCGCCTGGGGCAGGTTCGCTCCATCTACCTCGCCGGACAGCCTTGCAGCGGTGCGCTCCTCCAGGGCAGCAGCGAGGTCAGTCCCGTCAGTCCAGTCCGTGCCGTCATGTGCTTGCAAATTATTGAATAATCCGCGAATTGTCGGCTTGGCGCTTAAAGGGCTCGCAACTTTACGATTTTCCGAACATACTCCACCAATTCGCCGACACGTCCGGCTCCGTAGCTCAGCTGGATAGAGCAACTGCCTTCGAAGCAGAAGGTCGCAGGTTCGAATCCTGCCGGGGTCGCCACTTGTTCATGAAATCAACGCTAACGGCGCGGGATTTGCTGGATTTCAGTCATCGCACTTAGGAGAACGCTATGCAGTATCATTTGGGACGAAGACTTTTGGCGGAGTTTTTGGGAACATTCTGGCTCGTGTTCGGCGGGTGCGGCAGCGCCGTGATATCGGCCGCATTCCCGCAGTTGGGGATCGGCTTTGCAGGCGTAGCGCTGGCCTTTGGCCTTACCGTGCTTACCGGCGCCTATGCCTTCGGGCCAATCTCGGGCGGCCACTTCAATCCGGCGGTGTCGCTTGGCCTCGTCGCGGCTGGGCGCTTCTCCTGGAGAGATTTGGGGCCATACATCATCGTGCAAGTCGTTGGCGCGACGGTCGCCGCGGGCGCGCTTTTCCTGATTGCTTCGGGCAAGCTGGACTTTTCGTTAGCAGGCGGCTTCGCGGCCAATGGATATGACGAGCACTCGCCGGAGGGCTATACCTTGCGTTCAGCCGTGCTGATCGAAACTATTTTGACGGCGTTCTTCCTGCTGGTCATTCTCGGCGCTACCGAGGCCCGCGTTCCCGCCGGTTTCGCGCCCATAGCCATCGGCTTGGCTTTGACTTTGATCCATCTCATCTCGATCCCGGTGGACAATACTTCGGTTAATCCGGCGCGCTCAACCAGTCAGGCATTGTTCGTCGGCGGTTGGGCGCTCGAGCAACTTTGGGTCTTCTGGGTTGCGCCCCTGGCCGGAGGCCTCCTCGGCGGTCTCCTCCACAGGGCGACGCTCGCCGACAAATAAGCAGTCGGAAGGTATGTTTGCCGGCGGGACGGCAAGCACCCGCCGCCGTTTTTTTCCCAAAGGGCCGACCAAACGACAGCTGCGCCCGGAGCTTTACAGAGCTCCGGCGAAGGGCTATTCGAACGCCTTGCCTATTTATGACATTTTTGTGACAACGTCGCACCAAGAGGGCCGCGCATGCTGGGATGGTTTCAGGCGCTCATGCCCAAGGAGGAGCGTTTTTTCGATCTGTTCGAACGGCACGCGGAAACGCTTGTGGGGGGCGCCCGCGCGTTACGTTCTTTGCTCGAGGGCGGCGATGGCGTGTTTGAACGGAGTCGTGAAATCAAACGCTTTGAAAACCAGGCGGACGATATCACCCGCGACGTGCTTTTGGCGATCCGCCGGACTTTCATCACGCCATTTGATCGAAGCGATATCCGCGATCTTATCACGGCGATGGATGACGCCATTGATCAGATGCATCAGACCGCGAAAGCGACGCTGCTGTACGAAACCCATGAATTCGAGCCGCCGATGCGTCGCATGGGCGACATAATCGTGCAGGCCGCAGAATTGACCCGAACCGCGGTGCCCCTGCTGCGAACGATGGGACCCAATGCGGCGAAGCTCAATGCTTTCAGCGAGGAAATTTCCAAAATCGAGGACGAGGCCGATTCGATCTACGACCAAGGGCTGAAAGCTTTGTTCATCGCGCATCGCCATGACGATCCCATGGCCTACATCGTGGGCGCGGAACTCTATGGACATCTCGAAAAGGTCGTCGACGGCTTCGAGGATGTCGCCAACCGGGTAAGCGGCATCGTCATCGAGCACATTTAATCAGGAGTCGCCGTTGCACGACGTTTCCTTTGCGCTCGTTGGCCTCATTGTGGTCGCGCTGGCCTTCGATTTTCTCAACGGCCTTCACGACGCAGCGAACTCCATCGCTACGATTGTCTCGACACGTGTCCTGCGGCCTCAATACGCCGTGTTTTGGGCCGCGTTTTTCAATTTCATCGCTTTCTTGTTTTTCGGCCTGCACGTGGCCAAAACTGTTGGATCGGGCATCGTTTTGCCCGAGCTTATCGACGATTTCGTGATTTTCGGCGCCCTGATGGGCGCCATTAGCTGGAATTTGCTGACCTGGGCGGTGGGGATTCCCTCGTCGAGCTCTCATGCTCTGATCGGCGGCCTGGTCGGAGCCGGCGCAGCAAAGGGCGGAAGCGGGGCGATTGTCTGGAGCGGACTGTTCAAGACCGGTTCGGCGATCGTGCTGTCACCTGCGCTCGGGTTTGCGCTTGCGCTCTTGCTGGTGCTGATTGTCTCCTGGCTGTTTGTGCGGGAGACCCCTACGGCCGTCGACGCGACTTTTCGCTGGCTGCAATTCTTTTCGGCGTCGCTTTATTCGCTGGGGCATGGCGGCAATGACGCCCAAAAGACCATGGGCATCATCGCAGTGCTGCTCTACGCCCATGCGGGGGGCGTGGGCGAGTTCACCGTTCCTTACTGGGTAGTGCTCTGCTGCCAAATCGCCATGGCGTTGGGAACGCTCCTGGGCGGCTGGCGCATCGTTCACACGATGGGCTCGAAGATAACCCGGCTCACGCCGATGCAAGGCTTCTGCGCCGAAACGGGCGGAGCAATCACGCTGTTTCTCGCTACTGGTCTCGGCGTGCCGGTGTCGACGACGCATACGATCACCGGCGCCATCGTCGGCGTCGGCGCGGCGCGGCGCGTTTCCGCGGTTCGATGGAACATCGCCCGCGACATCGTCGTCGCCTGGGTCATAACCATGCCAATGGCGGCGCTTATCGCCGCGCTCTGCTACGCTTTAGCGAGGTATTTCCTATGAAATACCCAAAGGTTCAGAAAAAAAAGGCGCCGGGAGGCGATGAGCCCCGCCAGCAATATGCGGCCTTGCCCTGGCGTATTGGCGCTGGCGTCGAGATTCTGCTGGCCTCCTCGCGCGATACGCGGCGCTGGGTAATTCCCAAGGGCTGGCCGATGAAAGGGCGCAAACCCCACGCCACGGCGGCGCTTGAGGCGCTGCAGGAAGCGGGGCTGATCGGCAAGATCGAAAAGACGAAGATCGGTTCGTTTCACTACCACAAGCGGCTCAAGAACGGCGCTGCGATCCTGTGCCGCGTCGATGTGTTCCCGCTGCATGTGCTGCGTCAGCGCAAACGCTGGCCGGAAAAAGGGCAGCGCGTGACACAATGGTTTACCTGCGCGGACGCCGCCGAGGAAGTGACTGAACCCGAGCTCAAGACGCTTATACTCGCCTTCGGACGCGGCAAGCTGCTCCCCCCTGAGCGCCTAATCGCTTGTCTCCCCCATCTTTTCGAATCCGCCGGCGATATCTGCCTGCAAATCCGCCACATCTTCCAATCCGACTGAAAAACGTAAGCCTGGACCCTCCGGCGCCCATCGCGTCGCTGTGCGAGCATGGCGGCAGTCGAAGGGAATGACGAGGCTTTCGTATCCGCCCCAGGAATAGCCGATCCCGAACAGCTCCAAAGCATCGAGAAAGGCCGCCACGGCCTGTTTGGACACGGGCTTGAGGATGACCGAAAACAGCCCGGCAGCGCCGGAAAAATCCCGCTTCCACAGCGCGTGGTCGGGATGCGAGGGCAGGGCTGGATGCAGCACGCGCGACACCTCCGGGCGCTGCTCAAGCCATTGCGCCAGGGCGACGCCGGCTCGCTCCTGTTCGCGCACGCGCAATTCCATCGTGCGCAGGCCGCGCAAAGCGAGAAAAGCATCGTCGCCGCCGGGGCACATGGCGAAGGCGTCATAGGTCGCGCGCAGCCGCCGCGCCCAGGACTTATTGGCGGACACGAGCCCCATCATCAAATCCGCGTGTCCGGAGAGATACTTGGTGCCCGCCTCGACATTAAGATCGACGCCGCGCTCGTGCGCGGGAAAAAACAGCGGCGTCGCCCACGTATTATCGAGAACGATGCAAACGCCCTGCGCGGCGGCGGCCTGCGCAATAGCCGGGACGTCCTGAATCTCCATGCTGAGAGAGCCCGGAGACTCCGCGAGTAACGCGCTGGTGTTGGGGCGGAACAGAGCGGCGACGCCGCTGCCCAGGCGCGGGTCGTAATATTGCGTTTCGACGCCGAACCGCTTCAGCACTCCGTCGCAGAACATGCGGGTCGGCTGATAGGCGGAATCAGAGACCAGCAGATGGTCGCCCGCCTTGGTCGCAGTCATCAGCGCGAGGCAAATCGCTGCGAGGCCCGAGGAGGTCAGCACGCTCAGCTCTGCCCCCGCGATTTCGCTCCAAGCCTCCTCCAGCGCGCGGGTCGTCGGAGTGCCTTTTGTCGCGTAAGTGTAAGGCTGGCTGTGGGAGAGAAACCCCTCGGCGCTTTCGAAGAGCACGGTGGAGCCGCGATAGACCGGCGTGTTGACAAACCCGAATTGGTCACCGGGCTTACGTCCGGCATGGACAAAACGGGTGCGGCTACTATTTTT
Organism: uncultured Alphaproteobacteria bacterium; assembly: GCA_963697595.1. Lineage (GTDB taxonomy): Bacteria > Pseudomonadota > Alphaproteobacteria > Rhizobiales > Beijerinckiaceae > Methylocystis. Next base: position 1,198,536 of record CAVOON010000003.1, read on the forward strand.
CCGCCTTGTTTCTTTGGTAGGCTTGGTCATTGCTCCCCCTGCGGGCATTTCGCGCAACACTAGACTACTGGCGCGGCGAAGCCGAGACACAACCAGTTCGCATGAGAATCCCAAAATTTAAGTTAGAGCCGCGCGAACCCGTTCTTGAACGCCGCGCGCATGAGCCTCCTTTGTTTGCACAGAGGGGCGGAACGCTGCTCTTCGCCGTCTTCGTGACGCTCACCGCTTGCCTTACTCCGCTCTCGCCTTCGATCGCTCAGAGCGAGGGGCGGCTCTCTTCACTGCAGCAAATCAAAAAACGCGGCTCGGTCGTATGTGGCGTTTCGACCCCCGCGCCGGGTTTCGCGGAACAGAATGAATCGGGAGCCTGGACCGGTTTCGACGTGGATTTTTGCCGCGCTCTTGCGGTCGCGATATTCGACGATCCCGGCAAGGCGCAAATCACTGCGCTCGCGCCAAAGGAGCGCATTGGGGCGCTGCGGTCAGGCAATGTCGACCTGCTGCTTCGCAGCGCGCCTTGGTCTGAGGCTCGTGACGCCGGTCAACAAGTGCTCTATGCGGCGATCACCTTTTATGGCGGACAGGGTTTTCTCGCGCGGCGCAAGCTGGATATCCAGAAGGCGCAGGATGTCGCGGATTTGGCCGTCTGCGTGCAGCAGGGCACTTCGCTGGAGCTGGATCTGGCGGACTTCTTCCAAAGGCGCGACGCCACTTATCAGCCGCGCCTGTTCGGTTCTTTGGAAGAAGCGGCGAAGGCTTACGAAGCCGGGCAATGCGATGTCTTGTCGGCCGATCTTGTCGGTTTGCATGTCGTCCGCTCCAGACTGGCTCAAGCCGAAAGCCATTCGATACTGGGCGAGCTAATTACCAAGGCTCCAGTCGGTCCGATCGTGCGGCAGGGCGACGATCAATGGTTCAACATCGTGCGCTGGACGCATTTCGCGATGCTCAACGCAGAGGAGCTTAACTTATCCTCCGCAAACGCCGACAAAGCCCTGCAGTCTGAACATGCGGATGTTCGCCGCTTGCTGGGCGTCGACGGCGACTTTGGAGATGGCCTCGGGCTTTCCGCCGATTGGGCCTATCGGGTAATCAAGCTGGTGGGCAATTACGCCGAGGTTTTCGAGCGGAATTTGGGTCACGGCTCCTCGCTGGCCATGGAGCGCCGTCAAAACGCGCTCTGGACGAACGGAGGCCTGATGTATGCCCCACCCGTGAGGTGAGGCTACTCGATATGCGCGCGCCTCCACCATGCTGCGAGCGCCTCTTGCGAGGGCTCGATAAATTCCGAGAGGTGACCCGCAAAGGCGCTCCATTCATCGAGAAAGTCCGGCGATACAGAAGCGATAACTGGCGCCTTAGCCACCACAGCGCAGCGAAAGGCGTCGCTCAAGCCCCCGCGCGAAGCTTCCTGTTTGGCGAATTTGCTCAGCACTATCAGATCGGCGCCCCGACGCGCCGCGCTTTCTACGGAAGCACAGGCAAGAGCGAGTTCGCCGGCGTCGAGATTGCAGGCGACCGAGCCTGGGCCGAGATCCTGGGAGATTGGATAATGCTCGCCGGTTTGCAGATCGCGCAGCACGATGCGTCGCCGACCGGTCGCTTCGTCAAGGACGCGCGTCTGAATCACCCCCGCAACGACAAAACCTTGACTATGCAGGTCAAGCGCGAAGGACTCCATCAACGCCTGAACGCTCTCGCTCGCGTCGGCGCGAATAGCAGCGATGCGGGGTTGGAGAGGCGCCTGCTTTTGCGTCAATGAATGGACCTCCTCTGTTCGTGTTATAAGGAGTATATACATCGCGTCGGCGGGTTTTCTTCTGAGCTGAAGCGCAGATATTTCGGTCCTGCGCTGGCCAAGCCCCGTGAACGACGCCCCTTGCATTGTCGCCGCCGCCGCCCGATCTGCTATAATGGTTTAAACAGACGACGTGAACCGCCTTGGATGAGAAACGCAACAAGGGGCCGCTGACGCAAAGCGGCGAAAATCCGGCAGTGGAGGCCTTTCTGAAGGAGGCGCGCTCCTTGGCGCCCGCGCAAAGCGGAGCACGTGGCCGATTGGTGTTCGCACTCGACGCCACCATGAGCCGGCAGCCGACCTGGGATTTGGCGCTATCCATTCAAGGCGAAATGTTTGCCACAACTGCGGCGCAGGGCGGCCTGGAAGTGCAACTCGTCTATTTTCGCGGCTTCTCGGAGTGTCGGGCTTCCAGCTTCGTCACGGGCGGGCAGGGGCTCGCCGCGCTCATGTCGAAAATCTCCTGTCATGCAGGCCGCACCCAGATCGGCAAGGTGCTTCGCCACGTGCGCGATGAAACTCGCGGACGTCCTGTGGGCGCGCTTATATATATCGGCGACGCGATGGAGGAGCCGCTGGACGATCTTGGCGTCGTGGCAGGCGAGCTCGGACTTCTGGGCGTAAAGGCCTTCATGTTTCAGGAAGGGAACGAGACCGGCGTTAAGTCAGCCTATCGAGAGATCGCGCGTATCACAGGCGGCGCATATGCGGCGTTCGATTCCAGCGCGCCAGGGCGGCTGGCGGAACTGCTGAAAGCCGCTGCTGCTTACGCCGCGGGCGGCCGCTTGGAGCTTCAAAAGAGGTCGGAGCGGGGCGAAGCCGCGGCGCGCTTGCTTTTGTCTCAAATATAGGCTGCGCTCGCGCTAGGCGATCCGGCCGAGAACCATGCTTGATACTGGCGCCCACTTCGCTCAGCGTGAACCGGCTCGCAGCTAGTAAGGAAAACCGTTCATGCCCATCCTTGCCGGATTTTTGGTTGTTTTCCTGACGATTTATTTGCTCCAAAGCTTCACGCGGGCTTCGCCGGCTGTTTTGGCGCGTTCGATCAAGGGCTTTGGCGGTTTCGCGGCCCTCGCGCTCGGCGCTCTGTTGTTTTTGCGGGGAGCATTGGGGCTTGGGCTGGCGCTCTGGGGCGTCGGTCTCTGGATGCTGGGGCTCGGCGGGTTTTCTCTCGGCGGGTTTAGGCCCGCCGGGCGCGGAGGCGCCGGCGTCTCCAGAGTTCGCTCGGCGATGATCGAGATGGAGCTCGACCGCGCCAGCGGCGCCATACGCGGCGTCATTCTCGCTGGACCGGATGAAGGAAAGCAGCTGGACGCGCTCACCCGGCCGCAACTTATGGAGTTACACAGCGTATGCCTTTCGGATGATCCAGAAGGCGCAAGACTTCTAGAGGCGTATCTCGACCGCCGGTTTCCCGGATGGCGTGGCGCAGGACAGGGTGAGCAAAACGCGCGGCCCGGCGGTTCTGGTGGCGTCGGCGCCCCCAGGCGCGGTTCGGTTTCCGAGGATGAGGCGTATGAAATACTGGGCCTCAAAAAGGGCGCGCCGGCGAGCGAAATAGCGCGGGCGCACCGTGATCTGATGAAGAAGCTGCATCCAGATCACGGCGGAACGACGGACCTCGCCGCTCGAGTCAACGAAGCTAAGGATGTCCTGATGCGTCGTCACCATGGCTGAGAAGCTGGTGGCGCGTCTCCTCCTGGGAACGCCAATCCATTCGGACGCTCTGGCTAAGCTTGTGGCGTGCGAAACGAAGACCATGGCGACGACCTTTAGTTCTTCGTTGCGAAACAGGAGAAGCCGGAACGCTTGAGCATTTTGCAGGCCGACTCCGCCGATTGCTCTTCCAGCCCGGCGAAGCGCGCGCGATAAAGCGTTTCGTGACCCTTCTGCACTTTCTCCGTAAAGCCCTTGGCGGTGGCGGGAAGCGCATGGCCTTGCGTGCGCGCGCGGCTCAGGAGTTCAGTGGCTTTGCCAGCGTCATCCGTGGCGCCCAACTGGATCATCCAGCCAGAATGTGAGGGACGGGCGGCGTCCCATCTGCTGATCTGGGAGCGTTCCAGTTCGGCATGTTTGACGGCGGAAGGGGTCGTCACCGCGACTGTTTCGCTTCGACCGGCCTTTCCAGTCACATGCGAGGTTGAACCATCGACAGCGACGCGTGCATGTTCATTTGCCCGCGACTTGCGCTCCACCTTCGCCTCAGCCCGCTTCTGAACCCCTGAAACGAAAGCCGGGCGAGCCTTGTCCTCACGCTGCGGCGCTGCAATTTCCGCTGGTGGCGTCGGAGGAGCCGCGAGCGCGATCTTCTGAAGGCGCGCTTGACGTGGAGCCGGCGCTACTTCCTCTTCCTCAGCGGAGTCAGTCGCCTCCGTCACAGGTTGCGGCTTCGGCGCCAGCTCAGCTTCAGCGACCATTGATCGGGCGGGAGCTTCAGTCTCGGCGACTGCGACGTGTTCGACCGATGCTTCTTCCGTGATGGCGCGTGCTGTACGCGTGCCAGAACCTTCATCGATATGGTCCTCGATCAGGTTCGCCATCAAACGGTCGCGCGCGCCAGCGGTCTTTCCGCCGAGCACAACGGCGACGATGTGATGTCCGTCTCTCCGCACGGAGGTCAGCAGATTGAAGCCCGATGCCTGCGTATAGCCGGTCTTGATGCCGTCCATGCCCTCGACGCGTCCCAGCAGGTGATTGTGATTGCGATGCAGCGCGCCGTTATAGGCGAATGAATGGGTCGAGAAGTAACGATAGTAGCGTGGAAAGCGATCCTGAATTGCACGTCCGAGAACGGCGAGATCATGCGCTGTCGTGATTTGCTGGCTATTGGGCAAGCCCGATGCGTTGGCGAAATGCGTTCCGTGCATGCCCAGCGCGTGAGCCTTGCTGGTCATCATCTGCGCGAAGCTTTCCTCGTCGCCGCCGATGTTCTCGGCGATGGCGACGGCGACGTCATTGGCGGATTTCGTCACGACCGCCTTGATGGCGTTTTCGACGTCGATGGTGTCGCCCGGCGGCAGACCCAGCTTCGACGGCGCCTGAGCGGCGGCGTGGGAGGAAATCATCAGGGGAGCGTCGAGACGCAGGCGACCCTTCTCGAGCTGCTCGAACAGCAGATAAAGAGTCATCACCTTGGTCACGGACGCGGGGTGGCGAGGCTGATTTTCGTTTAGCGAATAGAGCGTGCGGCCGCTGTTGCCATCAACGACAATCGCTGCGACTCCGCTGGGCGAGACCATCTCGCCGTCATCGCTTTCCGCGCGCGCATAAGCATAATGCGGTTGATGTCGGCTATTGCGACGGAAATGTGCGTGGCGGGAGCCGTGGCGATGGTGCGCGTGGTAAGTAACTGCATGTCTGTGATGGGAGTGGTGGTGATAGTGGCGCCGCGCTTCGGCGGGAAGAGCGAAGGCGACTATCAAAAGGATGCCGGCGAGAAGCCCAAGCCAGCCGGATATCCAACGCCGAACATGCACGCTTGAACCGAAAATAGCCATTTTACTCGTCCGTAATCTGTACACAAACCGGCTTCGGTGACGCTCCTCTTTCGGGCGATGCGTCACCAAAACATCACAGTGCCTAGCGATACCGGAACTCGGTTACTTGTCGGTTAAGCTGCGCAAGGGAATTTGTCGGTGTTTTTGCATTGCAACATAAGGCTTGACAGATTATTGTGCGGTGCGGTATACAGAAAAGCGTAAACAGTGCGCGCCTCGTCTCCGCCAAAGGTTGGTGTTTTTCCCTGCGGCGCGCCGCAAATTGAGGACATACCCAATGGTCGCCACTTTCGAAAGCGTGCAGCAGTTCGGCAAGGATCAGTTTGAGGCTTTCACCGCCGCCACGGACGCTATCGCGAAGAGCTGGCAGGGCATCGCCACCGAGACGACGGACTATTCAAAGAAGTCTTTTGAGAAGACCCGCGAACTCGCCGAGAAGCTGGTCGGCGTGAAGAAGATCGATGAAGCGATTGCGCTGCAGTCGGAATTCGCCAAGTCGTCCTACGAGGAATTCATCGCGGAATCCACCAAGCTCGGCGAGCTTTATACTGCGCTCGCGAAGGAAGTGCTGAAGCCGGTCGAGTCCGCGGCCAAGGCGTTCACGCCGTCTGCGTAACACCGCTGCTTTTCGCCGCGAATCATGGGCCTGGTCCGAACATTCGTTTGGCCAGGCTTTTTGCTTTCGCAAGGCCTGAAAGGACCTTCTTCCGTCGCGGCGAAGCATTCGGCGCTGCCTCGACAGCGACGCTGCGCGGGTATATTCCCTCCTCAGCAAGGAAGCTCCACGGCGAGTTGGCGTGTCGCGCGTCCTTGAAGTCCCAAGCGCGCCAGTCTGGAGAATCGTGAAGTGTCGGATTTTCTGAGCCCGCCGCTGTCGTCGGATGCGCTGGAGCAGCTCTTCTATGTCCATGATGGTTCCGGCATCATTGGTCCGATCAAGGGCTCCAAATTAAAGGAAATGATCGAAAACGGCGTTGTGACACGAATTTCCAACGTCAATCTTGTTGGGGCGCCCGATTGGGTCCCTATCGAGAACACCGGATTTGCGGCCTCGTTCAGAACTGCCGCGAACCCCGCGGCCAGCGTTCCTTTCGCCGGCGCAAGAGCGCGCGAAGTCAGAAGCGATGTGAAGTTTGCGGGCTTCTGGATCAGACTGGGCGCTTACGCCATCGATTACGCGTTGACCGTGCTGCTGGTTGGGATTGCGGGCGCGCTCTTCGCCGTCGTAGCGGTTTCGATCTTCGGCTCGGCCGAGAGTGAGGCTTTTCTCAACAATAATACTCTGGCGGTGAACATCATCGGCACGGCGATCGCGCTGGGCTATTACGCCTATTTTTCCGCTGGACCCTGGCAGGCGACGCCCGGCAAGAGGATTTGCGGCATTTATGTCGTCAGGACCAATGGCCAGCGCGTCGACGCGCCTTTCGCGATCCTGCGCAATTTCGCCTATTTGCTTTCAACGCTCCCCTTGTTTTTCGGCTTCCTGATGATTTTCTGGACGGACGAGCACAAGGCCCTGCATGACATGGTCTGCGGAACCCGTGTGGTCTACGGCAAGCTGTAACGCCGCTTCTATCAACTCGCGATAGTCCGGGGCGATGCGGTAGACTGGACCATGATCGTTTCGGACCCCGGCTTCATCCACCTGCATGTGCACACCGCTTTTTCACTGCGTGAAGGGGCGCTGCCGCTCGGCCAGCTAATAAAGCTTGCTGAATATGACGCGCAGCCGGCCCTTGCCGTGACCGACACTAATAATCTGTTCGCCGCTCTGGAGTTTTCCGACAAGGCCGCGAAGGCGGGAATCCAGAGCATCCCGGGTGTGCAGCTCACAGTGGATTTCGGCGACGCCAAAGGCGCGCTGCGGGAAGGGGGGCTGGGCAACATTGTTTTGCTTGGGAAAACGGAGGCCGGCTACCGCAATCTGATGCGCTTGTGCTCGCGCGCTTACCTTGCGGCGGAGCCCGGCAAATCTCCTACCGTGACCATCGCGGATCTCGCGAGCGACGGCGCTGACCTCATAGCTCTGACAGGCGGTCCCGAGGGCGCGCTCGACCTTTTGCTGGCCCAGTCGCGCGTCGAAGCCGCGTCAGGGCGAACTCGAGGCGCTGGAGCGCCTGTTTGGCGACAAGCTTTATATCGAAATCCAGCGGCATGGACTCGCCCAGGAGCGTGACGTCGAGGCCCAATTGCTGGATTTCGCCTATCGGCGGGGGGTGCCACTTGTCGCGACAAACGAGCCTTTTTTCGCCACGGCGGGCGACTTCGAGGCGCATGACGCGCTGCTTTGCATCGCCGGGGGAACCGTCACCAGCGTCGCGGAGCGCCGCAGACTGACGCCGACGCACTATTTCAGGACGCGGCGGGAGATGCTGGAGCTCTTCGCCGATCTGCCCGAAATCAACCCAAAACAGCGTGGAAATCGCACGACGTTGCTCTTTCCGGCCGCGCGCGCGGGGGCCGATCATGCCGCGCTTCATACGCAGGGCGCCCGAGGGAGTGACGCTGGAGCTCGATGAAATCGAGGCGAAAGAGCTGCGCCAACAGGCGGTGGACGGCCTCGAGGCGCGACTTGAGGCGAGCGGACCGGCGCCCGGACTGAACCGCAAGGACTACGCCGACAGGCTTGAGCTGGAGTTGAGCGTTATCGAGAAGATGCGCTTCCCGGGCTACTTCCTGATCGTTTCCGACTTCATCAAACACGCGAAATCCAAAAATATTCCAGTCGGGCCAGGACGCGGTTCGGGCGCGGGCTCGCTGGTGGCCTACGCGTTGACCATCACCGATCTGGATCCCTTGCGGTTTGGACTGTTTTTCGAGCGCTTTCTCAACCCCGAACGCAATTCGATGCCCGACTTCGACGTCGACTTCTGTCAGACCCGGCGAGGCGAGGTGATTGATTATGTTCGCGCCCGCTACGGCGCAGATCACGTCGCGCAGATCATCACCTTCGGTTCGTTTTTGGCGCGGGGCGTCTTGCGCAGCGTCGGCCGCGTGCTGGAGATGCCGTTGGGGCAGGTGGATAAACTCGCCAAGCTCGTGCCGCAGAATCCGGCCAAGCCCGTGACGCTCGCCGAGGCCCTCGCCAGCGAGCAGAAACTGCGCGAAGCGGTCTCCGAGGACGAGCGAGTCGCCCGTCTGTTCAAGATCGCGGGATCGCTCGAAGGCCTTTATTCAAACGCCTCAACTCATGCCGCAGGCATCGTCATCGCAGATCAACCATTAGATGAAGTTACGCCGCTATATCGCGATCCCAAATCAGAAATGCCCGTAACCCAGTTTAACATGAAGTGGGTTGAACCTGCGGGTTTGGTTAAATTCGATTTCCTTGGTTTGAAGACCCTGACTGTGCTGTCCACGGCCGCAACTTTGGTGCAAAGACGAGATCCGGAGTTCGATCTCGCCAAGGTTCCCCTCGACGACGCAATGACATACGAGATGCTCGGCCGTGGCGAGACAGTGGGGGTGTTTCAGCTGGAAAGCGCCGGCATGCGCAAGGCGCTGGTCGAGATGCACGCCGACCGATTTGAAGACATCATCGCCCTGGTCGCGCTCTATCGTCCCGGGCCGATGGCGAATATTCCGACCTATTGCGCGGTCAAGCTGGGCGACGAGGAGCCTGACTATCTTCACCCCATGATCGAGCCGATCCTGAAGGAGACCTTTGGCGTCATCATCTATCAGGAACAGGTGATGCAGATCGCGCAGGTGCTTTCCGGCTATTCGCTGGGAGAGGCCGACAACCTTCGTCGCGCCATGGGAAAGAAGATCAAGGCCGAGATGGACGCCCAGCGCGACCGTTTCGTGGGCGGCGCAGTGGCGCGCGGATTAAGCCGTGACAAGGCGGACGAGATTTTCGATCTTTTGGCCAAATTCGCCGATTATGGCTTCAACAAGAGCCACGCCGCCGCTTACGCCCTCATCGCCTATCATACAGCATGGTTCAAGGCTCATTATCCCGTGGAGTTCATCGCAGCCTCGATGACCTTCGACATGAGCAACACCGACAAGCTGGCGGAATTTCGACAGGAGGCGCAGCGTCTCGGCATCAATGTCGAGCCGCCGTCGGTTTGTCGCTCGGGTGCGGATTTCGATGTCGCGCCGGGGCGCGACGGCAAGCTGGCGATCCGTTATGCGCTCGCCGCGATCAAGGGGGTTGGAGACGGGCAAGCGGCTTCCATTGTCGCCGCGCGCGGAGACAAGCCTTTTGCGAGCGTCGCTGAGTTCGCGCGCCGCTTAAATCCGCGAGAGGTCAATAAAAAAGTACTCGAAAATCTCGCGTGTTGCGGCGCTTTCGACGACCTCGATCCGGACCGCGCCAGAGTCTTTTCGGGCATAGAAACCATTCTCGCCAGCGCCAATCGCCAGGCGGACGAGCGGTCGCTGGGCCAGAATGCGCTGTTTGGCTTGGACGAGGCGGAGCAGCTTGCGCTGCCAAAAGCCGCGCCCTGGACCGCCTCGGAGCTTTTGCGCCGGGAATTCGACGCGGCGGGGTTCTTTCTCTCGGGGCATCCGCTGGACGCTTATCGCAGCGTCATGGGGCGTCTGCGACTCCAGCGCTGGAGTGATTTCGTAGCCTCGGTCAAGCGCGGCGCTTCGGCGGGCAGGCTTGCGGCGGTCGTGCTCGATCGAGCAGAGCGCCGCACGAAGTCTGGCTCCAAGATGGGCATTGTGCAGCTTTCGGACGAGTTGGGGCAGTATGAGGCGATCCTGTTCCAGGAAGGGCTCACGCAGTATCGCGACCAGCTGGAGAAAGGCGCGGCGCTGCTGATTACGCTTTCGGGGAATTTGGAGGGCGACGAGGTGCGCGCGCGGATAGTGACGGTGGAACCACTTGCTGCGGCGGCGGCCAAGGCGCAAAAGGGCCTGCGGATTTTTCTGCGCGACGCATCCCCAGTAAACAGCATAAAGGCGAAGCTGACGGGCAAGGGAGAAGGTGAGGTTTCCCTCGTCGTGATGCGCGACGCATCCGGCGAAGAAATAGAGATCAAACTACCGGGCGGCTATCCCGTCGGCGCGGAAGTGGCCGGCGCGCTGAAGACGATTCCCGGCGTGATCGCGGTGGAGCATTTGTAGGGTTAAAGCGACGAGATTTGTCCAAGCGGCATTCTCTTTCAACCCGGCGATTCGGTAGAAATCGCCGGCTGGCGCGAGCCGAGCTTCAGATGCCCCTTACGGAGGCTCTTGCGCCACATTGCAAAATCTTCAACAGGGATGACTGCTTACACCCACAAGATCGCACCCGTTGCGGTCGCGCCAATCCGCGTCACCCTACCGTAACCTTTGGTTTGCCGGAGCGCTAAGCTTCCGGCGCTCGAGGAGAACAAAATGGGTAAAACGAAGATCGCGCTGCTGGTCCTGGCGTCCGCGCTGGCAACGGCGGCTACGGCGCAAGCTCAGGTTAGCGCCAACCATCCGTCCCATTCCCTCGAGCGTTATTGCGCCGAAGAGACCGGCAAGGTCGAGCGAGAGGGCAAAATGTCCCAAGCGATGGCCAAGCATCTCTCGCTGAACGACACGCAAAAGGCCGTTCTTAAGGATTTCGAGGACGCCCGCGCCAAGGCGATCGAAATGATCAAATCCCGCGTCTGCGCCGAAAAGACCGACCTTTCCGGTTTCGAAGCGCGTCTGCATTTTCACCAGCGTTTCCTCGAAGATCGGCTTGAGGCGCTCAAGATCGAAAATCCGAAGCTGATCGCTTTCTACAATACGCTCGACGAAAAGCAGAAGGCGACATTCGACAAGCTGCGCGATCATCTGGCCGGTCGCCGCTGACTCATTCGACTGAGCGGGCGCTTCGCGCGCCCTGAAGACATGCATTCAGGAGTATCACATGAATTTGCTTCGGTTCATCGCCGCTGGCGCGGTCCTCGCGACGCTCACAGCGCCCGTCGCCGCTATTCCCGCGGCTCCGGCCACGCCGGGCCTATCGCACTCCGGCCCGATACTGCAGGAAGTCTATTATCGGCGTGGTTATGGCGGCGATCCGCCGCCGCGGCCGCCGCGGCGATGATGGGCGGCGCGCTCGCCGGAGCGATGAGCCATCCGTGCTATTTCAATGATTGCGGCTACGGCTACGGCGTATATTACGGCGGCGGGGGCGGGTATTATGGCCGCGGGCCGGTCTATCACGGTGGTTACTACGGCCGCAGATAAAGCTTCGATCAACCGAACGCCCGGCGCATCCATCGCCGGGCGTTTTTTTGTCAAAGGCCGCGTGTCCGGAATTGAAAACCGTTCCGCCGTCATTCCTGCGCGCAAGCGCGAGTCCAGTGACTCGGGCTCGACGACCTGCGCTGGCGGGAAGAACAACCGGCTCAACCAGACTCTTATTCTAGCTTTGTAACACATTGTAAAACATAATTTATCAGGATTAACTATAAATCGCGAGTCTGTGTGGTTTATAAATAGTAGACTTGTGTGGTTTTTTAATCCTGAAGGACTGCCGCCTTCACGCGTTAATGTTCCCGTTTTGTCTCATTGAGCTGCGTCAGCCCGGCCTCGCAAATCGCGCGGCGGGCGCTTAATATCTAAGGGCGCCTCGCGCGAAAGGGCCGCCATGACCACGATTCTCGATCTCATCAACGACGATCCGCGTAAGCGGAGCCGGGAGGGCGAGCGGCCCGAACGTCATCCCGAAAAGGCCCATCGCCGGGATCAACCAGTGGCCCGCAAGCCGCCGTGGATCAGGGTCAAGGCGCCCGGTTCGGCGTTATGGCGGGAAACCGGCGAATTGCTCAAGCAAAGCGGTCTTTCGACCGTGTGCCAGGAAGCGGCCTGTCCCAATATCGGCGAGTGTTGGGAAAAGAAACACGCTACGTTCATGATTATGGGCGAGGTTTGCACGCGGGCCTGCGCCTTTTGCAACGTAGCGACCGGCATGCCTTCGCCGCTTGACCGAACCGAACCTGAGAGGGTCGCGCAGGCCACTCTGGCGCTGGGCCTTACCCATGTGGTCGTTACTTCGGTGGACCGAGACGATCTCGCCGACGGCGGCGCAGCGCATTTCGCCCAAACGGTGGGAGAGATTCGATCAGCTTGTCCGGGGACGACAATCGAGATCTTGACGCCGGACTTTTTGCGCAAGGCGGGGGCTCTGGAAGCCGTCGTCACAGCGCGTCCTGACGTCTTTAATCACAATCTCGAAACCGTGCCGGGACTTTACCCGACTGTGCGTCCAGGCGCGCGCTATTTCCACTCGTTACGTCTGTTGCAACGAGTGAAGGAAATCGACCCCGATATCGTGACCAAATCGGGGCTGATGGTCGGATTGGGCGAAAAGCGCGGCGAGGTTTCGCAGGTGATGGACGATCTGCGGACAGCCGAGGTCGATTTCCTGACTATCGGGCAGTATCTGCAACCCACCCGCAAGCATCATGAAGTGGTCGAGTTCATCACGCCGGAGGCGTTCGCAGCCTATGAAACGCTGGCGTACGCCAAGGGTTTTCATATGGTTTCGGCGTCTCCGCTCACGCGGTCGTCGCACCATGCGGGCGCGGACTTCGAGCGCTTGCGTCAAAAGAGATTGAGCGAGAAGAACTCGTTAGTTTGATTGACTATTACGAGAAGATTAAGCAGAATCTGAAGCATAAACAAATATTACACAGGCGTGACTTGGCGGCGAGCGCGGTCAATTTTCGTAAATCCGCCGCCAGGCAGCCTCGGCGCAAAGAAGCTTTCGATCTTCATAATAAACGACAAGATTACGCGAACATTGCATTGAAATGACGCCGGAATGATCGTGTGCTTACCCGAGATTTATTCTGTACTGTTGAGCCTATACTGGCAATTCTTTTAACAGAAATTTCAATCAGCACGATCCAAATGGGTCGAATTCCCGAGAGGGAATTGAGGATCAAACCGGAATATGGAGAATAGGGCAATGACGAAACTCGCACGTGACTTCTCTGTCGATGAAAGCGGGCCACCGCGATCAAATACGGCCTCATCGCTTCGTTGGTGTCGATCGGCGTTATCGCTGCGATGAAGACCGTCGGCAGCGGCTTGATCACCGTTTACAACCAGGTCGCCACAAACCTGATCTGACCCCCGCTGAGGGTGCTTGCGCGCAATAACGGCCGTGCGGAGGGTTATACCCGCTGCGATCGGCAAACAGGCGGAAATAATGCGCATTCTTGTCGTCGAAGATGAAGTGGAACTTGCAAAACTGGTCAGCGAGCGCCTCCAGCGCTGCGGATTCGAAGTCGATCTCGCGCCTACGCTACGGGAGGCGCGAGAGGCTATCGGCTCCCGCTCATATTCATTGACGCTGCTGGACAGGCGATTGCCCGACGGCGATGGCGTATCTCTCATTCCGGACATCAGGCGGGCGCATCCGGGGGTACGCGTGCTTATGCTCACTGCGCTGGACGCGGTGTCGGACAAAATCATCGGACTTGACGCCGGAGCCGATGATTATTTGACAAAGCCCTTCGATATAAACGAACTTCTCGCAAGGGTCCGCGCGAATCTGCGCCGCATCGGCGCCGGCGGAGTGGAACCGCCGGTCACCGTCGGGGCGTTGTCCTTCGATCTGAGGTTGCGTGAGGTTTTCGTCCATGGCCGACCCATGGTGTTGCACCGACGCGAGCTCGCCTTGCTCGATTCTTTGATCCGTCGCGACGGGCGCGCAACGCCGCGCGAGACGCTGATCCAGGAAGTTTACGGCGGCGAGGACGAGTTTCAGTCGAACGCTCTGGACGCGCTGGTTTCAAGGTTACGCAAGCATTTGAATGAGAATGACGCTGGAGTAACGATCCACCCTATTCGGGGCATTGGCTATATGCTCGCCAAGTCTCAGCCCTGATGCGTTTGTCACTCTCCTCACGACTTGTCGGCTATTTGCTGGCCGGTCAACTGCTCGTCTACGTCATGGTCTGGATCGTCAACATTCCGCTGGCTTTGACGGGCTTGCGAGTCGATCTCGACATGAAAATCGACGACCTTGCCGAAAATCGCGCGCGTGCGCAGGTGTCTGAATCGCTCAGGCTCGACCCTAACGGCGCTCCCTATATTCTTCCGAATCCTGCGTTGCGGGCGCATCTGAAAATAAATCCGCCTCTCAAATTCGCTGTGTTCGACCTGGCTCAAACCTCAGCTTTCGCCGGATCCTCCAAAGATCTGGTCGCCTGGCTCAACCTCATGCGCGGCATCAAGGCTTTCTCCATGAACTTCGCCATGGATGGAGCGACGGACCGTAGTCTGCGCGGCGCCTTGACCAAGGCAGATACGCCGCTTGGCCGCGTGATTATCGTGACCTAAGGCTATCAATTTCATTTCAGCGATCTTTATTATTTCTTCCGCGATAATGCGCGCGACAATCTGATCTACTTCTTGCCTGTTTTCGGAGCATCCGCCCTGATCGCCTTCACCGCGGCCAGTCGAGGACTTGAGCCGTTGCTGCGCGCTGCCAACTCTGCTTCGCGCATCGACATGAACTCGATGGATCAGCGGATTCCGCTTGAAGACATTCCCACGGAAACCCTCCCGCTGGTCGAGGCGGTGAACTCGGCTCTGGAACGGTTGGACGCCGGCGCGGCGCGGCAGCGGCGTTTTACGGCCAATGCGGCTCATGAGCTGCGCACGCCGGTCGCGATCCTGAGAGCGCGTATTGACGCCTTGGCGGATATTTCATCTCAGACTGAGCTCCAGCGCGACGTGCGGCGCATACAGACGATCGTCGATCAACTGCTGATGGCGGCGCAACTCGGCGAACATAGCGCGCCTTTCGACATTGCTGTCGATGTGGTTGCGATGGGGCGCGCGCTGGTAGCGGATTACGCGCCGCTGGTCATCGCTAACAATCGCGAAATCGAGTTTATCTCTCTCTCGTCGCCGCTGCTGGTGCGCGCGGACCATCGTGTTCTGGAATGCATTATCGCAAATCTGATCGACAATGCACTGCGCGCGGAACCTCAAGGAGGAATTGTGCTCGTTCGGGTTCAACCGAGCGTGACGATCGATGTCGTCGACCACGGCGCCGGGGTGCCGGAGGAATTTCATGAGATGATCTTCGAGCCGTTCTGGCGAAACGGCGAGAACGCGCCAGGAACGGGGCTTGGCCTCGCCATTGTCAAGGAGCTGACCACAGCGCTGGATGGCGCCATCATCGTGGAGGACACTCCTGGGGGCGGCGCTACATTCAGGCTATCGCTGCCTCCTTATTCCAGGGACTTTGAGGCGCCGCAGGCGTTGTCCGCTCTTCAGGCCAGCTCAGACGCCCAGTGACTTATTGAGTTCGGCCAGGGTCGCTTTTTCCTTGTCGCTGACCTGAACGCCGCCAAACCCTAGGAAGCCACCCTCCGCAGCAGCTTCCGCAACCAGTTGCGCGATGTGCGCAAGCCAGGTTTTGAAGGCCGCGGCATCCGTCGGCGCCTTGGCGTCAACGATCCCCGCAGCTCGCTTCAACTCGGCAAGCGCCCTGTCCTTCAATTCGCTAAATTGCGCGCCGGTGACGAGCGCATGCACGCCGTCGCGGGCGGCGGTGCGTCCTTCGGCAGTAAAGAGATCCTCGGCGACCGCCTTGATCAGTTCATCGTTGGCGCTGGTTTTGGCGGCGGCGAGTTCCTTGGCGCTGGCCCAGCCTTCCTTGATCGTGCCGATAAAGCCGCTGGGATCAGCCGCGCTAATCGCGAATCCCGCCAGAAGCGGGCTTTCCAGCAGGCTTTTCCATTCGTCGGCGGTGAAATCGGTCTTGGTCGCCATGTCGCTCCTCCGTAATTGAAAATTTTTTCCCCGAAGTCGGGGCGAAACCGAAGTCTCGGCCCAGGGCCCGATACAGGCGGCCCGACCTTATCTGTGCCCCCGAAAACGGGAAAGCAAGAGGCGGGGTCGCGTGGAGGCTGCTCAACTTGGCAGGGCGCCTCAAAAGGCATTCGGCAACTTGCATCAAGGGGAGCTGACACAACAGGGAAAATTGCTCTATGAGGATTTTTCATGAAAAGCTTCCGCAATCGCCGCAGGGTTGATCACTCCGCCGCCGAAATGTTCGCCCTCGTCAGCGATATCGAGGCCTATCCCAAGTTCGTGCCGCTCTGCGAGGGGATGCGCGTGCGCCGACGCACACGGGCAGGGGAGGGACTGGAGGTTATCGTCGCCGAGATGGACGTTGGATTTCGCGCGATCTGCGAACGCTACACCAGCCGCGTGACCTGCAATTCTCCGAAGCTCGAAATATTGGTCGAATATATCGACGGCCCTTTCAAGAAACTGGACAATCGCTGGAATTTTCGAGACGAGCCGCCGGGACCGAACGGCGAGCCGCGCTCTGTGGTGGATTTCTTCATCGCCTATGAGTTTAAGAGCATGGCGCTCGGTATGCTGATGGGTGCGATGTTCGACACGGCGTTCCACAAATATTCCGACGCCTTCGTCAAGCGCGCCGATCAGGTCTACGGGCGGGGCTGAGCCGCCTCGATCAGCATGTTCAGCGCGTGAAGCACAGAAGCTGTTCGTATTTCGTCGCGAGACAGCGGACCAAAGCGCTGCTCCGCCCGGGCCGTCCCGCCGCCGCGCCGCGCGCAGGCGAAATGCACCAGTCCAACCGGCTTTTCCGCCGTGCCGCCGCCGGGACCAGCGACGCCGGTGACCGAGACCGCGATATCGGCGCGCGAATGTTCCAGCGCGCCCCGCGCCATCTCGATCGCCGTCGGCGCGCTCACCGCGCCATAGGTTTCGAGCGTCGCACCATTGACGCCAAGCATCTCCATCTTCGCCGCGTTGGAATAGGTGACGAAGCCGCGATCGAAAATCCCGGAAGAGCCCGCAATGTCGGTGATGGCGCCCGCCACCAGCCCGCCGGTGCAGGACTCGGCCGTGGCGACCATGATTTTTGTCTCGCGGCAGGCGGCGAGCAGGGCGGTCGCGAGGGAGGCGATATCGGCGTTCATGCGCCTTTATCGCCCCGATCCCGCGTCCGCTCAACTGCGGCGAGCGTCCTGATTTGCGTTTCGACGCCGCCGCAGGAATGCGACGATGGCGACAGTTGGCGAGACCCCGAGCAGCATCACCAGGCCGGAGCCCAGGGACACCAAAATATTGATGACCGCGCCGTCTCCCGCCCATGGGTAACGGGCGCTTAACGCGCCATCGACGGCGCCGCCTAAAAAGGCGATCGCAAGGACTGTCTTCATCCTCATTTTTGCTTCGCCTCCGCGCCAATAGCCGCCTTCACCTGCGCGCGGCCTTTATTGCTTGGCGACAGGGGCCAGCGAGCCGCCGCCCACTTGCAGCGCGTTGAAGTTGATGTCGTTGTCGCCGTATGAGGACATCGAGCCGTTGCCAACGACGCCGAGGGCGAGACCGATCTGGTTGTACTGGATGGTGTTCCTGGACAAGACGACGTTGCACATCACGTTCACGCCCACGCTGTTGTAGTTGATAGTCGTGTTGACGATGGAGACATTGGCCGCACCGTCGCATTGCATCCCGTAGCCGCCATGTTCGATATCTTGCTGTTCAGAACAGTCGCATTGGTGGCGGAAAGGGACAGCCCGAGTCCTCCGTTGCCGCTCACATCGACATTCTCCAATGTCCCCACCACCGAGCCCTTGCCATAGACGAGGATGGCGCCGCCCGCGCCGCTGTACGGCAGCGCCGAAACAGTCGTGTCGGAGATGGAATAGGTAAAGGCCGAGCCCGTCATGATTATGCCTGTCTGCGTGAAATTGCGTATCAGGCTTTTCTGAATCTCGATCTTGCCGCCGCTGTTGAAGGCTATGCCCGTGCTCGCGGAGCCGAGGCCTTCAAGCGTCAGTCCGCGCAGCGTGATGACATCGCTCGGCCCCGCGTTGATGGTGATGGCGGTTCCGCCCGGCCCGGCGCCCATGCCCGCCGTTCCCACGCCGTCATTCAGCACGGCGAGCCGCTTGGTGATGGTCAGCGCGCCGTAATTCGCCGGATCATGCACGACGATGACGCCGCCGGCGGCTCCAAGCGCCTTGTCATGCGCGAACTGGAAAGTGCGGCAGGGCGAGGTCTGCGAGCCGCAACCGGCGGCGTCGCTGCCCTGACCCGACACAAAGGCGGCGCCCTGGCTGGCGGCGAGGGTGGGAGCGGCGGCGGAGAGAAGCAGGGCGAGGGCTGAAAAGCCCAATACGGACTTGGACATGGAAAAATTCCCCAAAATAATTGCTGGCAAGGCGGCCTCAAACCGCCGCCGCAAGCTAGGGGAAGGATCGTAATTTTTGGTTTAGCCGATAGCGGAATCAAGGGCCGGTCTCGCCCCGGCGCCTCACCCCGGCAATCTCACCGTCGCGATGGCCAGCGCAGCCATGCCCTCCTGCCGGCCGGTGAAGCCAAGGCGTTCCGATGTCGTGGCCTTTATCGCCACGCGGTCCAGGTCCATCTCCATGATCTGCGCGAGGCTGGCGCGAATGGCCTCGCGGTGCGGCCCGATCTTGGGCAGTTCGCACACGATGGTCGCGTCGATATGGGCGATCATGCCGCCGTGCTCGCGCACGCGCTTGCAAGCGTGGGCGAGGAAGATAGAGGAAGCCGCGCCTTTCCACTGCGGATCAGACGGCGGGAAATGCGAGCCGATGTCGCCGTCGGCGATGGCGCCGAGGATGGCGTCGGTAATGGCGTGCATCAGCACGTCGGCGTCGGAATGGCCGGCGAGGCCGTGGCTGTGCGGAATGGCGACGCCGCCGAGCCAGACCCTGTCTCCGTCGGCGAAGGCGTGGACGTCATAGCCCTGTCCCGAGCGCACATCGGGGAGGGCGTTCAGCAGCAAAGACGTCGCGCGCAAGAAATCCTCCTGTGTCGTGAGTTTGAAATTGCCCGCGGCGCCGTCAAAGATATGAACGCCGTGCCCCGCGTGTTCGGCGATCATGGCGTCGTCGGTGAACTCCAGCGCCTTGCTGGCCGCCGCGCGATGCGCGTCCAGGATGAGGTCGAAAGCGAAGGATTGCGGCGTCTGCACCGCGCGCAGCCGCGCCCGCTCCGGCGTGGCTGTGACCTTGCCGGCGGCGTCAACTTCTTTGATTGTATCGGCCAGCGCAACACCCGGCGCTGCCGCGCCATGGTCGAGCGCCGCGTCGATCGCCCGCGCAACAAGGCCGGCGTCGACGAAGGGCCGGGCGGCGTCGTGGATCAGCACGATTCTTGGCGCTTTGGGGAGTACGGCCAACGCCTCGAGCCCGTTGCGAACGCTCTCCTGCCGCGAGGCGCCGCCGGTGGCGGGCTCGATCAGCCTTTCGAGCGTTTCTGTTGGCAGGGCGTCGAGACTCTCAGCATAAAGCGCGCGGTCGTCTGTGTGGATGACCGTGGCGAGAAGGGCCTGCGGCGCAGCGGCGTGCAAGGCCTGTAACGTATGGGCCAGCACGGTCCGGCCGAGGAGGGGGCGGTACTGCTTTGGGAGACCCTCGCCGGCGCGCGAGCCGCGTCCGCCCGCGACGATGAGGATGGCGACAGAGGAAGTTGCGGTCATACCGCTGCTCTGTCGCGTTTTTGCGGGCGCGTCAATCGCCTCAACGCCAAGGCCACGCGGGCGCGATTTAAAGCTCGCCGCGGAGCGAGGCGCAACGCTGCAGCGGTTGCGTCGCTTGCCAGATGTTGCATGCGCGAAGAACGCGTGCTTATACTGTAGGCAGCATGATTAGCGCTGAAAAATTAGGCGGCCGCGGCAACCAGGGTTTGTACGTCGGCGGACTGTCGTTGTCCGGGCGGGCCTTGCTTGCGCCAATGGCTGGCGTCACCGACCCCGGCATGCGCAGCATTGCCGAGCGCTTTGGCGCGTCGGCCACCGTCAGCGAAATGATCACGGCCGCCGGGATCTTTCGCGACGACAGGGAAACCCGGCTGCGTTTGTCTGGCGAGAGCTCCCGTCTTCGAGTCGTGCAGATCGCCGCGCGCGACGCCGAAGGCATCGCTTTGGCGGCTCGGCGGGCGGTGGACAGCGGAGCGCAGTGGATCGACATCAATATGGGTTGCCCCTGCAAAAGGGTGACGGGCGGTCTGGCCGGCTCCGCTCTCATGCGAGATCTGGACCACGCAAGTCGTCTGATCGCCGCAGCCGTCGGCGCGGTTGCGACGCCCGTGACCGTCAAAATGCGGCTCGGCTGGGACGACGGCTCCCGCAACGCGCCCGAGCTGGCGCGCCGGGCGCAGGCGGAAGGCGCCGCGCTCGTGACCGTGCATGGCCGCACCCGCCAGCAGTTTTACAAGGGAACGGCCGATTGGGCGGCCATCGCCGCCGTGAAGCAGGCCGTCACGATTCCGGTGATCGCCAACGGCGATTGCGACAGTCCATCAGCCGCCAGTGAAATGCTGCGCCTCTCGGGGGCGGACGCCGTGATGGTCGGTCGCGCGGCGGTGGGACGTCCCTGGCTCGTCGGCGACATTGCTTATCATCTCGCCACCGGACGTCTGCGGCCACAACCGTCTCGCGCGGAGCGGGGCGCTTTGGCGCTCGAACATTTGGAAAGCCTGCTTGCAGCTATGGGATCAGGGTCGGGTCTGCGTCATGCCCGCAAACACCTCGCCGCTTACGCCGACCATGCGGGGCTTTCGACCTATCCCGACCTGCGCAACGCTTTGGTCACCGCTGAAGAATCAAAAGACGCGCGGTGTTTGATCAATCGTCTGTTTGAAATCCCTGAACGCGAGGAAGCAGCATGACACAGTCCGCCCGCGTTAAAATCTCTTCCCCGCGCAACAAGGGCGCTTTGCCGGTGTTCGGGGACGAAAATCGTTCCAGCATTTTGGAAACCTTGCCTCATGTGATCCTGGCCGTCAGCAAGGAAGGAGCGATTGCGGATGCAAACGCCGCGGCTGAAGCCTTTTTTGACTGCGGAAAGTCGCTTCTGGTGGGTCAGAAGCTGGAGCGCCTGCTGCCTTTCGGTTCGGCACTCCTGACATTGATCGATCATGTCAGGGAACGGGGAGCCGCAGTCAACGAGTACAAGGTGGATATGGGACGACCAGGTCCCGGCGGCGACCGTCGAGTCGACGTGCACTGCGCGCCTCTGCCGCAAAGCGACGGCGCCGTTTTGGTTGTGCTGCAAGAACGTACAATTGCCGATAAAATAGACAGGCAACTCACGCATCGGGGCGCCGCGCGCTCAGTTTCCGGGCTGGCCTCCATGTTGGCGCATGAGATCAAGAATCCGCTCTCGGGAATTCGCGGCGCCGCACAATTGCTCGAGGCGGGCCTTGGTGACGAAGATCGCGCATTAACGCGGCTGATCTGCGAGGAGACCGATCGCATTGTCCGCCTTGTCGACAGAATGGAAGTCTTCTCCGATCATAGGCCGCTAACGCGAGAGAAAGTGAACATCCACACGGTTCTTGATCATGTAAGGCAGGTCGCCCGAAGCGGTTTCGGCCGTCATATTCGTTTCGTCGAAAACTACGATCCTTCGCTTCCCTCCGTTGCCGGCAATCGTGATCAGCTGGTGCAGGTGTTTCTGAATCTGGTCAAGAACGCCGCCGAAGCGATCGGCGACGCGGTGGATGGAGAGATCGAGCTGTCCACGGCGTTTCGTCCGGGCGTCAGCCTGCGTCCGCAGGGTTCGGAGCGTCCCATCGGCCTTCCACTCGAGTTTCGCGTCTGCGACAACGGGCCCGGCGTGCCCGACGACATCGCCGGGCATTTGTTTGATCCCTTTGTCACCACCAAGTCTTCAGGGACTGGCCTGGGTCTTGCACTAGTCGCGAAGATCGTCAACGACCACGGCGGCGTTATCGAATGCGAATCGCATCCAAGAAGAACGACCTTTCGAATACTCATGCCCACCTATCGATAACATCCAAACATCCAGCGAGCCTTATGGCGGTTCGGCGGTGTCAAACACAGTTCGCGTCGACAGCGTTTAGGAAACTTGCCCGGCCTGCTCGCGAGCAGTCGAAGAGCGCTCAAGGTTGGAGACGATGCCCATGACTCATGGCGAAATTCTGGTCGCCGACGACGACGCCGCGATCCGCACGGTAGTCGCGCAAGCGCTTTCGCGCGCGGGATACGAGGTGCGAACCACCGGCACTGCTGCGACGCTCTGGCGCTGGGTCCAGTCAGGGGAAGGCGATCTTGTCGTCACCAACGTGGTCATGCCCGACGAAAATGCCTTCGAATTGTTGCCGCGCATAAAGAAGCTGCGGCCTGAACTGCCGATAATCGTCATGAGCGCGCAAAACACGTTCATGACCGCGATCCGCGCATCGGAGCGAGGCGCTTATGACTATCTGCCCAAGCCGTTCGATTTGAAGGAGCTGGTGGGCATTGTCGGCCGCGCTATGGCCGAGCCGCGCAACCACGCTGACCGCACGCCGCCCGAGGAAATGGAGGGGATGCCGCTTGTCGGGCGCTCCCCCGCGATGCAGGAAATCTATCGCTCGCTGGCGCGGCTCATGCAGACTGACCTGACCGTGCTGATCAACGGCGAGTCCGGGACTGGCAAGGAGCTGGTCGCCAGAGCCTTGCACGACTACGGCAAGCGCAAGAAAGGGCCGTTCGTCGCCATAAATATGGCCGCGATTCCGCGCGATCTTATCGAGAGCGAACTGTTCGGCCATGAGAAGGGCGCATTTACGGGCGCCGCCCAGCGTTCCGCCGGGCGTTTCGAGCAGGCGGAGGGCGGCACGCTATTCCTTGACGAAATCGGCGACATGCCGATGGAAGCGCAAACCCGCTTGTTGCGCGTGTTGCAGCAGGGAGAATACACCACGGTCGGCGGGCGCACGCCGATCAAGACCAATGTCCGCATTATCGCCGCCACCAACAAGGACTTGCGCACGCTGATCCAGCAAGGGCTGTTTCGCGAGGATCTGTATTTCCGGCTCAACGTCGTGCCGCTGCGGCTTCCGCCCCTGCGCGAGCGCGCCGAGGACATTCCGGACCTTGTGAACCATTTCTTCAAGGTCGCAGTCACCGAAGGCTTGCCGCAAAAATATATCGAGCAGGCAGCTCTCGACCGCATGAAGCGGTATCGCTGGCCCGGCAACATTCGCGAACTGGAAAATTTGATCCGCAGGCTCGCCGCGCTGCATCCGCAAGAGGTTGTCTCCGAACAATTGATCGAGATCGAACTTGATCACGAGAACCATCCCCGTGGCGGGGAACGAAATCTATTTTCCGGGACTGCGAATGGGCCAGGAGCCGGCGCATCGAGCCGCGAACTGGAAAGCGGGTTAACGCTCTCTGGCTCGGTCGAACAGCATTTGGCCAAACTGTTCCGCGACTGCGGCGATCAACTGCCGCCGCCGGGCCTGTACCATCGCATTATCCGGGAAATCGAAATACCGCTCATTTCGGCGGCGCTGGCCGCGACGCGCGGCAACCAGATCAAAGCGGCGGAGCTTTTGGGCCTTAATCGCAACACGCTGCGCAAGAAGGTCAATGATCTCGACATCAGGCTGATGCGCTCCCCAAGGTAAGGGAAACCGGATTATTCCGCCGACGCGGGCGCAGCTTCGCGCCAGCGACGGCTACATCCAGGCCGCCTTCAGTTTGGCCAAGCTTTCCAATTCGAAGACCGGGCTCTCATTGCGAGCGCTGAGCCGCCGGCATATACAGGCTCATGTCCAGTGCAGGAGAACAGTTAAGAAGATTTCCGGCGACGCGAAAGAGGCGATTATTCAGGCCGTGGCTCGGCCCGATCGTTGTCGTCGTCGCGGTCGCCTGCGCGCTTGCGACTTTTCTGGTCATGGCGGAGTTCGGTCCGCTGGCGCCGACCAGCGACACGCTTTTGGCGCTTTATACCGTAGACGGCGCGGCGCTTATCGTCCTCGCCGCAATGGTGTTCAGCCAGTCCTGGACATTGTTCAAGGCATGGCGGGCCGGAGAGGCCGCCGCCCGGCTGCATATGCGCACCGTTGGCTTCTTTTCGGTTGTCGCCCTCGTTCCCGCTCTGGTGCTCGCGGTTGTGGGTTCGGTAAGTCTGGACCGCGCGCTCAATCCCGCGATTATGGCCAATGTGAAGGGCTTCGTTCACAATACGGCCGAGGCGGCGCGGGTATTTCGCGAAACTCAGTGCGGTGCGCTGTTGCAAGAAGCGCAACTTACCGCTTCCGACCTCGACGACGCGAGCGGCCTGTTCATCGTCGATCGCGGAAGGTTTCACCAATACTTCGCGAAGCGCGCGCGATTTCTCGGTTTTTCCACAGCCGCGCTGCTTAAGCCCAGCGGTGAAATTCTCGATCGCATTGACGTCGCCGGCGCCGGGGCCGCCTCCGCAATCATCATCGCTCCACCGCAGTCGGAGTTTGACAATGCGCGGAAGAGCGAACGCTTATGTCTGCTGATCGACGACGACAAAACCTTCGTTGCGATCCGTTCGCTAAATTCCTTTCCTGACACGTTTCTTTATGTCACGCGGGCGATCGACCCTTTCGCCGTCGAGTTTCCGCAACAGGCGGAAATCCTGATCGCCAATTACGACGCTTTCGAAACCTTCGGCGCGGCGGTGAAGCGTGCGTTTGTCACCATGTATTCACTCCTGACCACCATCATGCTGTTGTCGTCGGTATGGGTCGGGCTTGATTTCGCCAATCGTCTTGTGGCGCCTATCCGCACTTTGATCGCCGCGACGGATCAGGTTTCTGTTGGCAATCTCGACGTGCGTGTTGACGTCGACAGGTCGCATGGCGATCTGGCGCGCCTCGGCGACGTGTTCAACAAGATGACCACGGAACTCGACGTGCAGAAAAACCGGCTGCTGGAGGCCAATCGCATCAATGACGAGCGTCGCGAATTCACCGAGGCGGTGCTCGCCGGCGTTCCGGCGGCGGTGATGGGCGTCGACGCCAATGGAGCGATCAACGTCGTCAACCGCTCAGCAGAAGAGTTGCTGCGAGCGGGCGGACGCGGAGACGCCACAGTTGTGGGCGCGCAGGCTCAGGACGCGATGCCGGAGATAATGCCGATCCTGAAGGACGCGGCCGAAGTGTTTCCGCGCTCCATCCAAAGTCAGCTTACGATCAAACGTGGTGTCAGCGAGCGCACCTATAATATTCGCGTAACCTCTGCTCGCGCCGTAGAAGGACATCCCAATTTCGTTGTGACTCTGGACGACATCACCGATCTGGTCACCGCGCAGCGCAGCTCCGCCTGGGCGGACGTCGCACGGCGCATCGCTCATGAGATCAAGAATCCGTTAACGCCTATCCAGCTGTCGGCGGAGCGATTGAAGCGCAAATACGGCAAGCTCATCGTCCAGGACCGCGACATTTTCGATCAATGCACCGACACAATTGTGCGTCAGGTTGACGACATCAAACGCATGGTCGACGAGTTTTCATCCTTTGCGCGCATGCCCAAGGCGCGGCTCGAACGCGACGATCTGGGTGAGTGCGTGCGGCAAGTCGCGTTTCTGATGCGCGTCGGCAACGCCGACGTCGACATCGAGGAAGATTTGCCAAGACCCTCATTATTCGCGCTGTTTGACAGACGTCTTTTGTCTCAGGCGCTGCAAAATATCCTAAAGAACGCGATTGAAGGCATAGCCGCGCTGCACGACACGCAGCAAGAGGAGGGCGGGCACAACATTGGAAAAGGAGTGGTGCGCATCTCGCTGCGCCAACGCGACCAGATGGTGGAGCTCAATGTTATCGACAATGGCAAGGGCTTCCCGGCCGTGAACCGTCAGCGTCTGCTCGAGCCATATATGACGACCCGCGCGGAAGGCACAGGACTCGGTCTGCCGATTGTCGCCAAGATCATCGAAGATCATGGCGGAAGGCTGGAGCTGCTGGATGCGCCGGAGGGCAGGGGCGCCTGCGTTCGCCTGATGCTGCCTGCGGCTCCTGCGCCGGCGACGCAGGGTGCGCCGGAAAGCCCAATACAGTCGATACAAAATGAACAGAGTGGGGCGTGATGGCGAGCGACATTCTCATCGTCGACGACGAAGAAGACATCAGAGAGCTGGTAGCCGGCATATTGAGCGACGAGGGTTACGGAACCCGAACTGCCAAAGACGCGGACGAAGCGCTGACCGCGATCGCCGCGCGGCGCCCGCATCTGGTGTTTCTCGATATCTGGCTGCAGGGTTCACGGCTTGACGGCCTTCAAGTGCTGGAGGCAATTCAGAAACAGCATAACAGCCTGCCGGTAGTAATGATTTCCGGTCACGGCAATATTGAGACCGCGGTCACCGCAATTCGCATGGGCGCCTATGATTTCATCGAAAAGCCGTTCAAGGCCGACCGTTTGATGCTGGTGGCCGAGCGCGCTCTGGAAGCCTATCAGCTGCGTCGCGAACTTTCGGCGCTGCGCCAGCGCGCGGGCGCGCTAGACCGCATTGTCGGCAGTTCGCTGGCGGCGCATCAGTTGCAGCAAATGATCGCAAGGGTGGCGCCTGTCAATTCTCGGGTGTTGATCACGGGTTCGCCCGGCGTCGGGAAGGAGCTGGCGGCGCGTTGCATTCACGATGCTTCCGCGCGGGCTGGAGCGCCGTTTATGGTCCTCAACGCGGCGACGATCACGCCGGAAAACATGGAAACGGAGCTTTTTGGCCTCGAAGGCTCCACCGGCGTGCATAAAGTCGGGGCTTTGGAGGAGGCGCACGGCGGCACGCTGTTTCTCGACGAAATTGCCGATATGCCAAAGGACACCCAGGCCAAGATTTTGCGCGTGCTGGTCGACCAGACGTTTCAGCGTGTCGGCGGTTCGACGCGGGTCGAGGTCGACGTTCGCATCATCTCATCTTCGGCGCGAGATCTTGCCTTCGCGATTGAGGAGGGAGCTCTTCGCGAGGATCTGTTTCATCGTCTCGCGGTAGTGCCGCTGCGCGTTCCCTCACTCGCGGAGCGACGCGAGGATATTCCGGAATTGATCAATTATTTCATGGAGAGCATGTCCGCCGCCTCCGGGATGCCGCGCCGGCGGATCAGCGAGGACGCGCTCGCCGTGCTGCAATTGCACGACTGGCCCGGCAATATCCGCCAGCTGCGCAACAATGTCGAACGGCTGATGATTCTGAATTCCGGCGATCCCTCGGCCGAAATCACCGCTGAAATGTTACCATCGGACGTTGGCGAACTGGTGCCTGCAACTCCGGCCGGCGTGCGCGGTGAAAAGTTGATGAGCCTGCCTCTGCGAGAGGCGCGGGAAGTATTCGAACGGGAATATCTGATTGCGCAGCTCAACCGTTTTTCGGGCAATATTTCCCGTACGGCGGAATTTATCGGCATGGAGCGGTCGGCGCTGCACAGAAAGTTGAAATCGCTGGCGATTGAATGACGTCTCCAGCAGGCGGACTCACCAGACGCACGAGCGTCCCCAATGCAACGTCAGGGGCGCTAGATTCCGTTGTGGTGCAGTTGAAGCTTGCGCCGCGAAGGCCGTCGCGCTCTAATAGCAAATTATGGTTTGGAATCGAGACAACGAACTCGAGGCGGCGCCGGGTTAGGCTCGCTAGACAAGAAGAACAGGATAGCCGATGTCGGAGCGCGCGCAGAACCTGCAAGACACTTTTTTGAATTTTGTTCGAAAGAATAAAGTCCCACTCACTATATTCCTGGTCAATGGGGTAAAGCTTCAGGGCATCGTGACCTGGTTCGACAATTTCTGCCTGTTGCTTCGGCGGGACGGCCACTCACAGCTCGTTTACAAACACGCCATTTCCACCATCATGCCGGGGCATCCGATACATATGTTCGAACCCGGAGAGGAAGCTGAAGCTGCAGCCGAAAAGCGTTGATTGAGCAGCCGCCTTTACTTCAACATTGGGCCCCGCTGTTTATATCACAAGAGCCGTTGCCTATATCGGGCGTTGAGGCGCAGTGGCCAGTTGGCGCGTCGTTTCCAGAAGGGCTTAGGACCGGTTGAGCGAGGAGAAAGCAGGGCGGTCGGAAACGTCCGAAAGCAACCAGAGCGGCAGAACCCGTGCGCTCGTGGTTGGGCCTTACCCGACGAGGCCTTCGCGCGAGATGTCCGTCCGTGATTCCAAGGCCCGGCTTGCAGAGGCCGTAGGGCTTGCCCTTGCTATTGATCTCGACGTGCGTCGCGAAATTGGCGTGTCTCTTAACGAAGTGCGTCCCGCTACCTTCATCGGCAAAGGCAAGGTTGAGGAAATCGGCGAAATTGTGAAGGCCGAGGAGGTTGGGCTTGTCACGATGGACTGCCCTTTGTCGCCGGTGCAACAGCGCAACCTTGAAAAAGCTTGGGACACGAAGGTTATCGACCGCACCGGGCTCATTCTGGAAATCTTCGGTCGGCGAGCGCGCACCAAGGAAGGCGCCTTGCAAGTGGAGCTGGCGCACCTGGAATATCAGAAGTCGCGGCTTGTGCGGAGCTGGACCCATCTGGAACGCCAGCGCGGCGGCTTCGGCTTTCTCGGCGGCCCCGGCGAGACCCAAATCGAGACCGACCGCCGCCTGATCGAGGAACGCATGCGCCGGATCGAGCATGATCTCGATAAGGTCAAGCGCACGCGCGGACTGCATCGCAAAACTCGACGCGACGTGCCCTATCCGGTTGTAGCGCTGGTTGGATACACCAACGCGGGCAAATCGACGCTGTTCAACCGCCTTACCAATGCAGGCGTTTTCGCGGAAAACCTGCTCTTTGCGACGCTCGACCCCACCTTGCGGCAAATACGCCTCCCGCATGGCGCCAAGGCGCTGCTCTCCGACACAGTGGGATTCATCTCCGATCTGCCCACCATGCTTATTTCCGCTTTTCGGGCGACGCTGGAAGAGGTAACGCAGGCCGATGTGGTCCTGCATGTGCGCGATATCTCCCATGAAGACTGGGAAGCGCAGGCCCGCGACGTGGAGACAATCCTCGAAGAGTTGGGCCTCGCTGGCGAGAACCGCAAGCCGATGATCGAGGTGTGGAACAAGATCGACGCCATCGAGCCGGGGCGGCTGGAAAGCCTTAGAATTTCAGCGCGGCGGGACAATGCGGCGGAGCGCCCCGCGCTTGTGTCCGCATTGACCGGGGAGGGGCTGGATGCGTTGCTACAACGGATCGAAACGCTGCTCGCCGCCGGCCGCGTGACCCTGGCGCTGACGCTAAACCGCGCCGATGGCGAGGGACTAGCCTGGGCCTATGCTCACGCTGAAGTTCTGGAGCGTGAGCCGACAGCGGAAGGCGATCTCAAACTACTGCTGCGCGTCGCGCCGGAGCGTTATGGCGAGCTGGCGCGCCGTTTCCCGGCCGCGAAGATCGCGAGCTGATGCCCTGGTTCTATCTCGCCATCGCGATCCTGTCGGAAGTCGCCGGCACCAGCGCGCTGAAGGCGACGAACGGCTTCCACAATTTCTGGCCCTCGGTCATGGTTGTCATTGGCTATGGGATGGCGTTTTACTTCTTGTCGCTGACGCAAAACGTCATTCCGATGGGCGTGTCCTATGCCGTGTGGTCCGGGGTCGGGGTCGCGCTGATTTCGCTGGTGGGCTGGATCTATTACAAGCAGGCGCTGGGACCCGGAGAACTCATCGGCATTGGAATGATTGTGGCTGGGGTGGTCGTGCTCAGGGTATTTTCGAAGGGCGCAGTGTGAAGGCCCACGCTTGAGTGCTCAAACGTCACCTTACAATCCACTTGGGCGTCATGCGCGTCAGAACGCCATCGCGGAAGTGGAAATGATGCGCCAGCGCAGCGATCGCATGGAGCGCGGCGAGAAAGATCAGCCCGTTCGCCAGCCATTCATGTATTTTCTTCGCCTTGTGTTCGAACGCCTTGTCTCCAATCCAGGGGGAGAGGATTTCGCCGAAACGGAACAGCGGCAGCGGCTTGCCATCTGCGAAAAGCGTGACGACTCCCGCGATCGGGACCGCTAGGAGCAGGACGTACAGAAAAATATGGGCGAGTTTGGCCGCGCGGTCGCCCCAGACGCCTGCCGCAGTCGGCGCCATTGGGAGCGGGGGCGCAATGAAGCGCCAGATGAGGCGCAGCGCTAGCACTGCGACAATCAGCTGGCCCGCAGAAATGTGCAGAAAGTCGACCACGCGGCGGGGTTCGCCGCTTGCAAATTCGTCGCGCAACTGGCCGAGCAGCCAGGCGCTCGCGACGAGCAACGCCGACAGCCAATGAAAAAATTGAGCAGCGCCGCTATAGCGCGTATTGGCGTCTTTCGTGTTCATTCAGTCGACCCTGCGGCGAAACGTAAAGCTTGAGGCTATTTTGGTCCGATGGCGAAATTGCGTAGCGCCCTGTTATTCTTTCTCCATTTTTTTGGCCTCAACCCACAGCGCCTCCATCTCGTCCAGAGTGGCTTCGACCGGAGTGCGCCCGGCCTGGGCCAGCCGCAACTCTATATGATGGAAGCGCCGATCGAATTTGGCGTTGGCGCCGCGTAGCGCCTGCTCCGGGTCGACCTTGGCGTGGCGCGCGAGATTGGCGACGACGAAAAGAAGATCGCCGATTTCCTCGGCCAATTCCTTTGATGGCCGCGCGCCCACCTCGCCGGAAAGCTCCGCTTCGACTTCCAGAGTCTCCTCATGGAGCTTTTCCAGCACCAGCCTAGCGTCTGCCCAGTCGAATCCAACCTTGGCCGCCTTCTGTTGAAGCTTTACGGCCCGCGTCAGTGCGGGCAGGGGCAAGGGAACGCCGTCCAGCACGCTGTGTGGAGCCGGCGCCTCGCCCTTGGCAGCCTTTCGCGCGGCGTGCGCGGCTTTTTCGGCCGCCTTTATGTCGCTCCATTGCGCCACAACAGCGTCCGCATCTAGCGCGTCCACTTGCGCGAAAACATGCGGATGTCGCCGAATGAGTTTCTCGCAGATCGCCTGTGCGACGTCCTCGAAGCAGAAGTCTCCCGCTTCCTGCGCCATTCGCGCATGGAATACGACCTGCAACAGCAGATCGCCTAACTCATCCTTGAGGTCGTCCATATCGCCGCGTTCGATCGCTTCGGCCACCTCATAGGCCTCCTCGATCGTGTACGGCGCTATGGATGCAAAATTCTGCTCGAGATCCCACGGGCAACCCGTCCCCGGCGTGCGCAGAGCCGCCATGATCTCGATCAAGCGCTCGATGTTCATAGGAATGTCCGTCACTGCGCGGGAAAAGAAGGAGCGTCAAAAAAAACGCCGCGAAACCCTCCCGAGCATCGCGGCGCTTTTGTGGTTGAGATCGGGCTCAGTCAAGTATGATCGACAGCGCTTCGCGGCCTTTTTGCGTGTCCACCACCTGCATCGTCACCGGCTGCCCCTCGGCGAGACGGCTGACTCCCGAAGGCGCCAAAATGGAGATATGGACAAATACATCTTTGCCGCCGTCGTTGGACTGAACGAATCCGAAGCCTTTGGTCTCGTCAAACCACTTCACTTTTCCAGCCACGGTCACAGCGCTCGAAGGATCGGGCGCCTGACGGCGCGGACGCGGGCTGTCAAAACCGCCGCCGCCACCAAAACCGCCGCTACGCGGGGGCGGAGGCGGGGCGCGTTCGGCGGCTCCTGCAAGATCGACTTCAAGCACACGAGCGACCTGCTGACCCTTGACCGAGTTGGTCACCTGAACCTTCAGCTTGGCTCCGGGAGGCAAAGTTTCATAGCCCGCGGACTGAACAGCGCCGATGTGGAGAAAGGCGTCGCCCGTTCCGTTGCCGAGCTCGACGAAGCCGAAGCCTTTGTCGGACTTGAACCATTTGACGACCGCGTCGATCGCGGGCTCGTTGGAAACGGGCGCCGGTAGGTCGGGAAACCCGCCGCCTCCAAAAGGCGATCGCTGCTGCGGTCAACTGGGTCGCTGGGAATCGTAATTGTAGGGACCGTCGTCGTCGAAACCGCGCTTCCTCGGTCCCCGGAAATCCTTACCTTTGCTCATGTCTACCTGCTCGTCTCCGCCAAAAACGGCAAGACCGCTATGCCATATGCAATACGCCCAAGCGAAAGCCTTTCGGCGCGCGGAAGCGGCCAAAAGGGTTTGAAGGGGATGTGCCAGTTGAATGTCATATAGTCCCGCGCTCTATACCTTTACCAGAAACAGGCCGCTTTTGGCCAGAGTTTTTCGCGAGATTTCTCGGCTCGGCTCCAAAAAGCCGCTCTGGCGAGGGCTGAGGCTCCGGCAAAATCACCAAGGCCGGGTCAGCATTTAGCCGCAGCGGCCGATAAATCAAAGCTGTAGTGACTGGAGTGGGAGCGGTTGGCGACAACCGCTATCGCGCAAAGGCTGACCGCGCCAGCTCGCTTCTTTGCCTGGACGGTATAGCGCGCGGGGGTTCCTTATCGTAGCCTCTCAGCTGTCCGCCGAGGTGTTTTCCGGCGGTTTGCGCAGAGGAGTTCTCGCGTTGCCCACATACCGCGCCATTGGACTTATGTCCGGCACTTCCATGGACGGGGTCGATGCCGCCCTTGTCGAAACCGACGGCGAAACCAATCTTTCATTTGGCCCCGTCGCCGCCTTTCCCTATTCCGACGCGGACCGTGCATTGTTGCGTGGCGCTCTCGCAGAAGCCGCGACTTTAGAGGATCGTGACGCCCGCCCGGGCGTGCTCGCGTTCGCCGAGCGCATGGTCACGGATCGGCATGCAGAAGCGGTAGAAAGCCTCCTTAGAGATCACGACATGGACCCCGCCACAATCTCAGTTGTCGGTTTCCACGGGCAAACTGTGCTGCACCGCCCAAAGCAGCGCCTGACCATCCAGATCGGCGATGGACCGGCTTTGGCGGCTCGGCTCGGCTTGGATGTCGCCTATGATTTTCGTGCGGCGGATATTGCCGCCGGGGGAGAGGGCGCCCCTATAGTGCCTGTGTTTCATCGCGCGCTGGTTGCAGCCGGAGGGCTGCGGGGAGAGGTCGCCCTGCTCAATATTGGCGGCGTCGCAAATGTAAGCTACATATCCGATGGGAACGAACCCATCGCTTGCGACACGGGGCCGGGCAATGCGCTCATCGACGATCTGATGCTTCAGAGGACCGGCGCGCCAATTGATCGGGACGGTCACACCGCCGCGAGAGGCCGCGTGAATGAAGCTGCATTGCTGCGTCTGTTAGCTCATCCATTTTTTGAGGTATCTCCTCCAAAGTCTTTAGACAGAAACACTTTTTCACTTGACGTAATACGTAATCTCTCAACTGAGGACGCCGCCGCAACATTGACCGCTTTCACTGCCGCATCGGTTCTGAGGCTGTTTCCTCACCTGCCCAAAGAGCCCCAGATTCTCATCGTCTGCGGTGGCGGCGCTCGCAATCCCATATTGGTGCGGGAATTGGTTCTTAGATTGCCGTGCAAGGTGACGACAGCAGAAGTGGTCGGATGGTCATCTGATTTCCTGGAGGCTCAAGCCTTTGGGTTTCTCGCTGCGCGTGTGTTGGAAGGGAAGCCTTTAACCTTTCCGACGACCACTGGTGCGCCCGCGCCCATGCCGGGTGGCGTTTTGGCGCGGTCGCAAATTAGTGCTTATTAGGATGGAATTCCTCGGACGTGGGACGGCTGGCAAGCCCGCCGATCAAAACATATGAAAAATGATCCCAAAATTGCTGCGTTGCAGCATAACATTGCTCCCTCACGTCGGGGCCTCGTTCTCGGCGCACTGGGTGGCGTGGCCGTAGGCGCTGGCGCAGTGCTGACCGCTCAAATATGGACGCAAAAGGATTTGACCGCGCGGCTGTTCAATCCGTTCAAGCTAGCAAGTTTCGAGCTTGAAGCGGTGCCCGGCTTGACGCGTCCAGACGGATCCCCGACGCCCGGCTTCTCCGCGTCCGACCTTGCGGGGCGCCGCTCAATCCTGAATTTTTGGGCGAGTTGGTGTCCAACCTGCCGTGAGGAGCATGATCTTTTGGTGGATCTCGCCGCGCGGGGCTTAGCGCCGATTTACGGCGCCGACGTAAAGGACGAGCCCGAACACGCGCGCGACTTCCTTTTGCGCAACGGCAATCCCTACCGCGCCGTCGGCGCCGATCGGCACGCCTTTTTGCAGCGGGCGCTCGGGGTTCGTGGCGTTCCTGCGAGCTTCGTCATCGCTCCGGGACCCACGATCGAGGTCTCGATCCTCGGTCCGCTAGATCCAGAGATCATTCAGGAGCGGATTGTCCCGGCCCTGACAAAAACCGGATAAAGCGTTAGTCGCCCCGCGCTGGGATGGCGATGCGCGGGGGGTTGCCGAGCCGCTTGTCGAGATAGGCGTCGACCTCGGCAATGAGCGGGTCTATCCTGTCCTCGAAAAAGTGGTTGGCGCCCTTCACAACGGCGTGTTCAATCGAGATGCCCTTTTGCGTCTTGAGTTTTTCGATCAGGCCGGTGACCTCCTTGAGCGGAGCCACACGATCCTGATCACCGTGGATAAATAGGCCTGAGGAAGGGCAGGGCGCCAGAAAGGAATAGTCAAACCGGTTTGCCGGAGGGGCCACCGAGACGAAACCTTCGATTTCAGGCCGTCGCATGAGCAACTGCATGCCGATCCAGGAACCAAAGGAGACGCCGGCGATCCAGCAGGCGCGCGCCTCCGGATTGACGGCCTGCGCCCAGTCCAGCGCCGCAGCGGCGTCGGAAAGCTCTCCCGAGCCGTGGTCAAACGACCCCTGGCTGCGGCCGACCCCGCGGAAATTGAAGCGCAGCACCGAAAAGCCGCGCTCGGCGAAAGCGTAATAAAGGTGGTATACGATCTGGTTATTCATCGTCCCGCCGAACTGCGGGTGTGGATGCAAGACGATCGCGATGGGCGCACCGCGCGTCGCGGACTGGTGAAAGCGGCCTTCAAGCCTGCCTGCCGGTCCGGTAAAGATGACTTCGGGCATCAGGTTCCCCTTAAGGAATGCTGTGGGACGAACGCCGGCCCATTGGCGCCGACCGTCTCCTGAAACTGCTAATTTTTTCGCGATTTACTGGAAAAGCGCTCTGCGCTTTCACTACTTTTTCCGCGCCGATACGCTTCTAGCATGAGGCGAGGCCGGAAAAGCAAGGATTTTATGCCACTGAGAGCGGTCAATTGCGGTTTGCTTCCGCGACGGACGCTTTTGCCATCTGGTTTGGAGCGCCGGTCATTGCATTGGAGCTAATCTGGACATCGCCGACGCGCTCCCCGGCTCCGGACCCGAAGTGGCGAGCTTCGCAGGCGTCAACTTTCGCCGTTACGCATGGCGTTTCAGCCATCTCTGCCAGACAGGCCAGCCACTTTCTTGTTTAATTCGACCACGACGTCGGTCTCTGGATTAAGCTTTCCCAAAACACCAACAGCGCTGGAGAGGTTTTTGGTGATCACGTCATGCACGTGCTCCAGCCATGCTTCCGTATTGCTCGCGCCTTCCTCGGCTCTCGACGCCCGTTCTTCGGCGCGAGAGATCCGTTCTTCCGCACGCAGGGCGCGCGTTTCCGCCTGCTTCAGCTCCTCTTCGGTTCGAGAAAGCCTTTCTTCGGTCCGCAGCGTCCGCGTTTCCGATTTCTTTATTTCGTCCTCGGCTCTGGAAGCGCGCTCCTCGGCGCGTGAAACGCGTTCTTCCGCCCGCGCTGCGCGTTGCTCCGCCGCGGATAGCTTGAACTGAAGCTCCCGCGCGAGCTGTTCAGTTTCACGCGCTCGGTCCTCATAATCAGCAGCTCTCGCCTCCGACGAAGCCAGATCGTTGCGTAACTGCTGGATAGTGCCCAAGGCCCATTCTTCAATGTCCCTCGCGCGCTTTTCCATAAGCTCCAGGGCGCCGGCGACCTTGGAAATGAGATCAAGCGCAGCGGGCAAGTCAGGGCGCGAGTTGGGGAAGTCGTCCTTACGGTTTTTCTCCAGGCCTAAATACAATTTTCGTTGTAGATCCTGCAAGTTAATCAGGTTCGCAGCGTTTTGCTCGTCGCGAACTATCTCTAATTTACCTGCTAACATCTGACGCTCCGATGAAGACTAGAGTCCCACGCATTTGACTTCCGGCCAGCGGCACAAAGCCGCAGGTGATGTCCGGTGAACAGTTCCGGCGCTGACTCTTCGTACGACACGCAACGTCAAGCTACTTTCCCGAACAAAGATGCGATTCGCGCTGCGATGACAACTACCCTAACTCCCGTGGGCCGGCTGGAAAGGCGCGATCAAAAGACAACTTATTGAAAAGTCCAACGAAATTCAGCGCGAGGTTTTATATAAAGCTGTGCACAAATTCGACGCGAAAAAGCCTTCTTGTCCCCGACCAACCAATTCGACCGCGCTCTTTTCGCATACCTCCGCAGGCGTCCTTGAACCTTGCAAATCATGAGAATTGATGTTGCGGTGACGCACAAACAGGATATCATACTAAGATGATCAACTTTAACGGCCGTAGCCGCCTCGGGGATGAGAAGTCAATGTTTAGCTTGCATTTCCGGTTCGGAGCCTTCAGCGCCGCGCTTGTCCTTTCTTCGATTTCAACCGCGCACGCCAGGGACGGCTGGACCAGCTGCCGTGGGGCGGATGTGGACGGCCGAATTGCAGGTTGCACGCAAGTCATTGATGATCTCGCCAGAGAATCCAGGCACAACAAGATTGCGGCCTACGCCAATCGCGCCGGAGCTTATCAAGCGAAGGGAGATTGGGACCATGCGATCGTCGATTTTACCAAAGCGTTGGAGTTCGACTCCAAATCCGCCGCGATTCTAGCTGCGCGGGGCGCAGCTTACCGGGGGAAGGGCGACCTTGACCACGCGCTTGCGGACTATAACGCGGCTGTCGTTGCGCAACCAAAGGATGCATCCGCCTATCTTGGTCGTGGCGGCGTTTACTACGTCAAAGGCGATTACGACCATGCGATCGCCGATTATGACGAAGCTGTAAAATTGGGCCCCAAAAGCGCCCCAGCATATGTCGCGCGCGCTATTGCCTGGCGGCAAAAGGGAGATGCCGTCAAGGAATTGGCCGACCTGGATGAAGCGGTGAAGAACGACAGGCGCTCAGCGGCGTCGTTCACCGCCCGTGGCGCATATTACCAATCAAAAAAAGATTATGAGCATGCTGTCGCCGATTTTGGCGAGGCCGCCAAGCTGGAGCCGAAGTCGGCGCAAGCGCGTAATAATCTTGGGCTCGCCTATCACGGAAAAGGCGACTTTGACCGCGCGGTGGGCGCCTTTGACGCTGCGATAAAGCTCGATCCCACCTATGCCGCAGCCTATCTCAATCGTGCCAATGCATATCGCGGCAAACACGATCTCGAGCATGCCAAACAGGACTATGAGACAGCTCTAAAGCTAAAGCCTGAGCTGGCGTCGGCCAAAAAGGGATTGGAAGAGGTAGAAAAACTTCTCGCCAGGAAGGCCGCAGCGGCGCCGAACGCGCTTCCACCGCCCGCCAGCGAAGCCAAGTGAATTCCCTTTTTACGGGATTGAGAGCGCTTTAGCCGCTGCGAGCACGTCTTCGGCGTGACCGGGCACTTTTAATTTGCGCCAGATTTTGGCGATGCGACCGTCCGGACCGATGAGAAAAGTCGTGCGCTCGACGCCCATATACTTGCGGCCATACATGCTTTTCTCGACCCAGACTCCATAGGCGCTCAACACCTCTTTGGCTTCATCACAGGCGAGCGGAATCGCCAACTCGTATTTTGCGCGAAACTTGTCATGTGTTTTGGGCGAATCGGGTGACATGCCCAGGATGGCGGCCCCCGCTTTGGCGAATTGCGCGCGCAGGTGGTTGAACTCGATCGCCTCTTTCGTGCAGCCGGAAGTGTCATCCTTCGGATAAAAATAAAGCGCTAATTTTTTGCCTTTGAAGTCCGTCAGCGAATGTGATTCATCTGCGGAGCCGGGCAGTGTGAATGGTGGCGCGATATCGCCTTCTTGAAGCTTTGCCGTGGTTGCGGTGGTCAATGCGCTTTCCCTTCCTGGCGTTCAATCTTAGCGTGAAACCAGTTTGCAAAGCTTTGCGGGCAAGGCAAGGGCCATTTCTACCCGAGCGCTGCTCTTTAAATGTGCTGCGACGCCAGGCGCCATCGTTTTGGCTCAGCGATCGTGCATAGTGACATGAAGCAGGGCGCCCGGAGCGTCGAGACTGTTTTTTTGGCGGGGCCGTTTGACAGAGCAACAAGCCGGCGACGGACAGGATTCGAGCGAACGAGTCGGAATTGCGGCGCTGCGATTTCAACCGCCGCGTCTATCGCTCGGCGCGCGCCGGGTCGTGCGTGGAGCTGGAGGTCTCGGTATCGGGATCCTCTTGGTGGTGAGTGTGCTGGTTGGCGGATTTCTTGTCGCCTTGTCACGCGGACCGATTGGCTTTGATTGGCTGACGCCGATCATCGTCACTTCTCTCAATGATTTGTACGCGCATCGATATGATTTTGGCCTGAACGGCGTCGCAGTCGCCAATACGGACCATGGGCCGACGCTGACCGTTCAGGGACTGACGGTAAAGTCGGACGGCCGCACCATTGTCGCCGCTCCCCGAGCGGAGCTTTCCGTGGATTTGCGATCGTTGCTCGCCGGAACGGTCAAACCTCGCCGCCTCGAAATGCTGGACCTGGAATTACGTCTCGCGGTCATGGCCGACGGGCGCGTCTCTATATCAGCTGGCACTGCGCCGCAGGATGCAGTTCCCCTCAATAACGCCGCGCCGGAGGCCCAACCCAATGCCGCGCGCGGTCTTCCGCCCGAGAGCGCAAAACTGTTGGCGCGAGCTGGCGGAGCGCTGCGCGTCTTGAGCGACCTTGCGACGAATCCTGACAGCGTCATCGGCGCCATTGACCGAGTTGGAGTTATTCATGGCCGTCTCGTCATCGACGATCGGACTGTAGATCGGGTGATCAGTTACGACGATCTGACGCTGAGCTTCGACAAAAGCTTAGGGGGAATGAAATTCAATCTCGCTGCAACTGGAGCGACGCGTCGCTGGGAAGTCGTCGCGTCAGCGCACGGGCTCCCTGGCTCGAAGCGCAATTTCGACGCCGAAGCGCATGATTTCTCAATCGACGACATCGCATTGTTTGGAGGCCTGCGGAAGCTGCCTTTCGACACAGACGCGCCATTGTCCGCGGAGCTGCATTTCGTGTTGAGCGCCGAAGGGCGCGTTACAGAGGCGAGCGCGGGGGCGCGCCTCGGCAAGGGCTATTTCCGGCTCGACGAGCCGGACTTCGAGCCGGTAATGGTCCGAGAAGTTTCCGGCGCCGCGCATTGGGACAAACAAAACCGGCAGTTCATAATTTCGCCCGTAGAAATCAAAACTGGCGCCCTGGACATGACGCTGGAAGGCGCCATCGCGCCACCGACTTCCGAAAGCGCAGCGCAAAGCGTCGACTCCGGCCCGGACTCGGATTCATGGGTCGCTTCTCTGCGTTTCGCAAAACCGGCGTTGGTCGGTCCCGATCGCGCCGGCCAGCAAACGCTGCGGCTCGACCGCTCCTCTTTGCGCCTCCAACTTTCCCTCGCGCAACAAAGACTCGACATTTCGCGCCTCGAACTCGCCGCACCCGATGTGAACCTCGCAGGATCGGCCGTGATCGAATGGGCGAACAGCCCGCACGTCGTTTACGAACTCACCTTCGAGAACACGCAGATCGCGGCGATGATGCGGCTGTTGCCGACGCATTCGGCAACGCCCGTGCGCTACTGGCTAACGGATCACGCGCCGACGGGGACTATACGGCACGGTGAATTCAAGGCGGATTTCACGCAAGCCGATATCGTTGCGATGCGTTACGAGCTACCGCCGCCAGACAAAGCGATTTACGGCGAAGCCGACATAATCAATGCGACGCTCATTGATCTGATCCCCGGACTGCCGCCGCTCGGCAACCTTTCAACACATCTGCGGCTGACTGGCCGCACCATGGCTTTGGAGAACGCCACTGCCGTATTGGAAACCTCGCATGAGCGCCGCGTAAATGTGAGCGAAGGCAGGTTTGTGATCAAAGACAATGCGCTGAAACCTTCGCCCGCCGAGCTTGACGTGCGTCTGGCCGGGAGCGTGGAGGCTGTCGCCGAGGTCCTCTCCATACCCAGTCTCGCCCCTTACGCGGCTTTGCCGATCGATCCGGCGCAACTTAAAGGCCAGATCGACGGACGATTGCACGCGGACCTCGAAATCGGCGCAGGCGCGCGGCCAAACCATACGATCGTGGCTATCGAAGCCAACGCCAGCAACCTCTCCATCGAGCATTTTTTGGGGACGGAACGGCTCGAAAATGGTGTTCTGAACATTGTGCATGATCGAGCCAACGGCTTGCGAATCACGGGCGTAGGGCGGCTCTTCGGCGGAGCGACGGCGCTCGACGTGAGGCGGGGGCCCGGAGACGGCGCCCTCACGCAGGCGCAGCTTTCAGTTGTGCTGGACGAGGCAGGCCGCGCAAGGGGCGGGTTCGCGCTGCCCGGCGTCACCGGACCTGTGACTGCGCTGGTGAAGACGCCCTTACCGATCAATGAAGCGGAGACGCCGGTCGAACTCGATCTTACGCGCGCGTCCCTCGACAATATTCTGCCGGGAGTCGTCAAGCCGGCCGGCAAAGCGGCCAAGGCCCAGTTTACGCTCGTCAGACGCCCGGATGGCATCACGCTCGAACGTTTCGGCCTCGAAGCTGGCGCAACGCAGCTCAGCGGCGTTGTCGAATTGGCGCGAGACGGCGCATTCCGCTCCGCGAAGTTTTCGCAATTTCGGCTGTCGCCGGGTGACGACGCAAAGGTGGAGGCCCAGCGAGGATCGGACGCGCTCAAGTTGATCGTGCGGGGGAACAATCTTGACGCGCGCCCGATGCTGCGCGGGCTGACCTCGACAAGTGTGGAGAAGGCGGGTCAAAGCGGCGCCAAAGCCGCGATTTCCTTTGACGACCTGGACCTTGATCTGAAATCCCCCATCGTCACGGGGTTTGGAAAGCAGATACTTTCCAATGTCGACTTCAAATGGGAGCGGCGGAATGGCCGGCCCCGCGTCTTTTCTCTGTCCGGTCATTTCGGGCGCGAGCAACTGGCAATTGCGATTGCGCGCGGTGAAAGCGGAACGCCGCAAGTGGAGATTGCCAGCGCCGACGGCGGCGCGCTGTTATCCTTTCTCGATCTTTACAGCCGCATGGACTCTGGCGTGCTTAACGCCCGCATTCAGTTGGGGCAGGGGCGTTCCGACGGCGTGCTGCATGTGCGCGACTTTTATCTGAAGAATGAGCCGGCGATGCGTCAGTTAATGGCGCAGGGCGCAGCCAGAGCTGACGAGAAGGGTGGTTTTCGGTTCGACCCGGAATCGGTTCGGGTCGCCAGGCTACAGGCCGATTTCGCTTGGGCGGGGGGTAAACTGTCTTTACGCGACGGCATCATGTCGGGACCTGAAATGGGTTTGACCTTCGACGGTTATGTCGATCTCGCGCGCGAGACGGTCGACATAGGAGGCTCCTATGTGCCTGCCTACGGGCTTAACAATCTGGTTTCGAACATCCCGGTTTTTGGCCAGATACTGACCGGAGGCGCGCATGAAGGCATATTCGCGCTGAATTACCGCGTGACTGGTCAGCTCGGCTCGCCGACCGTTCGCGTCAACCCGCTCTCAGCGCTGACGCCGGGACTGTTCCGCAAGATCATGGGCGTGATGGACGATACCGCTCGCCCGCAAGAGCCGGGGCGTTAGCCGTTTTATCCGCTTTCCCGCGTGGCCAAAGCACGGTAAACCCGCGCCCATGACGCAGCGTCCGACCTATATGATCACCACAGCCATTCCCTATGCGAATGGCGCGCCTCACATTGGCCACGCCTATGAACGCGTCGCGACGGACGCGTTTGCGCGCTGGAAGCGGCTTGAGGGTTTCGACGTGCTTTTCATCACCGGCATGGACGAGCACGGCCAGAAGATGCAGCGCACGGCCGAGCGCGAGGGCCTCACTCCTCAAGGCCTCGCCGACCGCACCGCCGCGCAGTTCGAGCGCATGGGCGAGGCGCTGAACGCCAGGGCCGACGACATCATCCGCACGACGCAGGAGCGCCACAAGCAGGCCGCGCTGGAAATCTGGCGGCGCATGGAGGCCAATGGCGACATTTTCCTCTCCAAATACGCCGGCTGGTATTCGGTGCGCGACGAGGCCTATTACGACGAGGACGAACTCACCCTGCGCGACGGCAAGAAATACGCGCCCACCGGCACGCCAGTCGAATGGGTGGAGGAAGAAAGCTGGTTTTTCCGGCTTTCCGCCTATGGCGACAGACTGCTCGCCCATTATGCGGCCAATCCCGATTTCGTCACGCCAGAGCATTACAAGAATGAAATTGTCGCGTTCGTGAAGCGTGGCCTCGCCGACCTTTCGATCTCGCGCACGACCTTCGACTGGGGCATCGCCATTCCGCAGAGCCCGAAGACCGGCGCCAGCCACGTGATGTATGTGTGGGTCGACGCGCTGACCAATTACATCACCGCGACCGGCTGGCTGACCGGGCAGGGCGGGCTCGCCCGTTTCTGGCCCGCCGACGCCCATGTGATCGGCAAGGACATCACCCGCTTTCACGCGATTTTCTGGCCCGCCTTTTTGCTGTCCGCCAGCGCGCCGCTCCCAAAGCGCATCGTCGTGCATGGCTTTCTTTTCAGCCGCGGCGAGAAAATGTCGAAGTCGGTCGGCAATGTCGTCGATCCGATCGAACTCGCCGAACGCTATGGCGTCGATCAGCTGCGCTATTTCTTCCTGCGCGAGATTCCCTTTGGGCAGGACGGCAATTATTCGCATGAGGCCATCGTCAACCGCATCAACGCCGACCTCGCCAACGACCTCGGCAATCTGGCGCAGCGCTCGCTGTCGATGATCAACAAGAACTGCGGCGGCGCCGTCCCGCGCATGGGCGCGATCCTGGATGAGGACGCCAAGATCCTGAACGAATCCGGCGGCGTCATAGAGATCGCCCGCCGCGCGATGGACGCCTATCGCCCCGACCACGCGCTGGCCGAAATCTTCCGCGTCGTCGCCGAGGCGAACCGCTATTTCGCCGGGCAGGAGCCCTGGGCCAAGAAAAAAACCGATCCCGAACGCATGGAGACGATCCTCTATGTGACCGCCGAGACGCTGCGCCGTCTCGCGATCTCGCTGCAAGCCTTCATCCCGGCGGGCGCGGGCGCGCTGCTCGACCTGCTGGCCGTGCCAAAGGACGCGCGCGAATTCATCCACGCCAGCGCCGACCACGCGCTGGTCGCGGGCGCGAAGCTGCCGGCGCCCGCGCCGGTGTTTCCGAGATTTGTGGAGGAGGAGGGGGGAAGTTAAGTGTTCGACATTTGGCGCATAGCTAAAGCGCGTCGAGAAAGCACGAAGATGCTGCGTCCCTTTATTACCCGCCATGAGCTTTACGAGCCGTGGGCGCCCCAATTCCGATACGACCCATTCGTCATTGGATTTTGCATTGCAGTCGGGCGCAAATTTCGCGAGTTGCTACGGGCGGTAATCTGACAAGCGATCAATATGGTAGAGTGCTAATTGAATCGCTCAAGGATGTCGGCATCTACTCAATACAGTTCAATGATTTGTGCGAGAGATTCGTAAGAGAACAGGACCCCGAATACCGACTTGGACTGCTTCACGGAGATCCTGTTGTCTCATACGTGATGAACCTTCGACCGATGTTTGACGAGCCCAATGTGGCAGCGGCTACTGAACTGGCCAATTCTTTGAG
The DNA here is from genome assembly GCA_963697595.1 of uncultured Alphaproteobacteria bacterium. Lineage (GTDB taxonomy): Bacteria > Pseudomonadota > Alphaproteobacteria > Rhizobiales > Beijerinckiaceae > Methylocystis. Next base: position 1,242,214 of record CAVOON010000003.1, read on the forward strand.
CATCACTGGTACGGTGAGTAGGGACGATATCGGCGGCGCGTTGGTACATGTGCTCTTCAACAACGTTGTCACAAGACGATTGAGTTTGAAGTAAGCTGCGGATCGCTCGTTATTCCCATCGCCGCCTTCCCGGCGTAAATCGCCCCTGCGCCGTTATTTCCGAGGCTTGTATCGGGGAATAAAGGCTTGGCGCCAAATTACCGCGCCCAGATGCGTGGGCCTCGCGTATTGAGGGAGGCGACAGGAAGAGAATCTTTTCGGCGCTTCACTTAGAACCAGATTCGGGCGCCGCAGGATGCGGCGATCATGGCGGATCAAAGGGACACGAACTATGCGCAATAGGAAAGACTGGCGCGAGATTGACTACATCGAATTGGTCAAACACGCTCACGCCAACCCTAGAGCGAAGGAAGCTCTCGACCACTATCACCGGCTTGCCGAAGAAATGCGAAAAAGTTCTTCATGGGCTAAGCTCGAGATTCGCTTTTCCGACTTTCACGGCTACACGGTCAAAGACCCGTTGGCGATACCAAGAAAACCAATTTAGGACGCTACCGACCGCTTGCCTCGTCTGCCGCATTGTAGTAACATTGCTACAATCGCAAACCGAGGCGCCGCCATGCCCATCACTACCCTGTCCAGCCGGGAATTCAATCAGGATGTGGGCCGCGCCAAGAAGGCCGCCAAGGTCGGGCCGGTGTTCATCACCGATCGTGGGCAGCCCGCGCATGTCCTGTTGAGCATCGAGGAATATCGCAAGCTCACGGGCGGCCGGATGACGCTTGGCGAGGCGCTGGCGCAGCCGGACGCCCCGGATTTTGATTTCGAGGCCCCGCGCGCCGGCAATATTTACCGCATCCCGGATTTGTCCTGATGTTCGTGCTCGACACCAACGTCGTTTCCGAGCTTCGCCGCCCGGAAAAAGGCGATCGGAAAGTGTTGGCGTGGGCCTCGATGACGCCGCTCGCGAGCATCTTCCTTTCGGCCGTCACGCTGCTGGAGCTGGAATTGGGCGCATTGTCGATCGCGCGAAAGGATGAGGCCCAGTGGCGGGTTTTACGGGCGTGGATCGACGATCAAATCCTGCCGCGGTTCGAAGGGCGAATACTTCCGATAGACGCCGCTGTGGCGCTTCGTTGCGCAAGGCTTCATGTGCCGGACCCTCGCGCGGAACGCGACGCCCTGATCGCCGCGACCGCGCTTGTGCATGGCATGACAATCGTGACGCGCAACGTTGCCGATTTCGAGCCGACCGGCGTCCACATCCTCAATCCCTGGGGCTAATAAGGCGGTGAGCATTCCCTTCGCCGCCGTCCCGGAGTAAACCGCTCCCATGCTCATCGACATCCAGCGCCTTTTCTCGCGCCGAGCCCGGCGGTTCAAGGGTTTGTGGAGGGGGAGGGGAATCCCCAGGGGAAGCGCGGCCATCGTTTTAGCCCTTCTGGCGACACTATCGCTCGCGCCGGGCGAAGCGGACGGGCAATCTTCTTTGTCCCAGCCGCAGCCTTTCAACGGCGTCTGGATCATCGACGCCGCCGTCGCCAGCACCTTCTGTCCACGTCGCAGCCGGCGGCTGTTCCTCGCGGTCATCGCGGGGCGCGCGGCGAAAGTCGCTGGCGTGACCGACCCCCCGCCCAAAGCCGTCGGCGCGGTCAATTCCGATGGCGGCGTCGCGATGACGATAACCGCGCTGGGCTACGCCGCCCAAATTCATGGAACGCTCAAGCAAAACGCCGGAACAGGCAATTGGACCTCCAACAGCCTGCTCTGCGCCGGGGGCGCCTGGACGGCGGTCAAGGCGAATTAGAAGTGGAGACCCCTCGTTTCTCAAGCATTATTCCCTTCGCCGCCGTCTCGGAGTAAACCGCTCTCATGCTCATCGACACCCACTGCCATCTCGACTTTCCCGATTTCGCGCCGGAACAGGCGGAGATCGTCGCAAGGGCTCATACCGCTGGCGTCGGGCGGATGATCACCATTTCCACTCATGTGACCAAATTCGCCGCCATTGCGGCGATAGCGGAGCGTTACGAGGACGTGTTCTGCACCGTCGGCACGCACCCCAACCATGCGCTGGATGAAGCCGAGGCGAGTCCGGAGGAACTGGTCGCTCTGGCGCGCCATCCCAAATGCGTGGCCTTCGGCGAGGCGGGGCTCGACTATCATTACAACCACGCGCCAAAGGACACGGCGGCGCGGGTGTTCCGCAATCATGTTGCCGCCGCGCGCATTGCCGGGCTGCCGCTCGTGATCCACACGCGCGACGCCGATGAGGATTGCGCGGCGATCCTCCGCGACGAAATGGGGAAGGGGGCTTTCACGGCCCTGCTCCACTGCTTCACCGCCTCGCGGGCGCTGGCCGAGACCGCCGTGGAACTGGGGCTATACATTTCTTTCTCCGGCGTCGTGACCTTCAAGAATTCGCAAAGCCTGCGCGACACGGCGTCGACCGTGCCGCTGGAGCGCATTCTTGTCGAGACAGATGCGCCATTCCTCGCGCCGACCCCGCATCGCGGCAAGCGCAATGAGCCGGCCTATGTGGCGGACACCGCTCGGACGCTGGCGCAGCTCAAGGGCATGAAGGAGGCAGATTTCGCGGCGGCCACCACGGCCAATGCGTTGCGGCTGTTCTCGAAGATGCCGCCGCTTCGGCAGCAGGAAATGGCGGCGTGACGCGCACGGTCACCATCCTTGGCTGCAGCTCCTCGGGCGGCGTGCCGCGCGTCGGGCAGGGCTGGGGCAAATGCAATCCGGCCAACCCGAAGAACCGCCGACGCCGTTGTTCGGTTCTTATCTCGCAGGGCGAGGACGGCGCCTCGACCAATATTCTCGTGGACACGTCCCCTGACCTGCGCGAGCAGCTTATCGACGCCGAGGTCAAGCGGCTCGACGCCATTCTGTACACACATCCGCACGCCGACCACACCCATGGCGTCGACGACGTGCGCGGGCTCGTCATCATGAACGGCCGCAAGATTCCCGCCTACATGGACGAGCCGACCTCGCACATGATGACAACGAAATTCGACTATATCTTCAAGACGCCGCCCGGCAGCTTTTATCCTCCGCTGCTAACAGAGCACAGGCTCCACCTCGGCCGTCCCACCTTCCTCGCAGGTCCCGGCGGAAACATCGAGGCGACGCCGTTCCGGCTCGAGCATGGCGAAATGGACGCGCTCGGATTTCGTATCGGCGATATGGCCTATACGCCCGATCTGCACGCAATCCCGGCGGAGAGCCTCCAATATCTTGAAGACCTTGATCTGTGGATCATCGATGCGCTGCGGCACCAGCGGCATGGCTCGCACCTGTCGGTCGCTCAGGCCCTGGAATGGATCGAGCGCCTAAAGCCGCGCCGGGCCGTCCTCACGGATCTGCATGTTGACCTGGACTACGACGCGCTGGCGGCAATGTGCCCACCCAATGTGACGCCGGCCTTCGACGGAATGCGGATTCCGTTTTGAACAACAATTCTCAGCGGCTTGTTATCGACGTTGTAGGGCCGCGCGCGGTTGAAGGCGCGGCTCGGTGATAGATTTCGTCATGCCCGAAAGAATTTGCGGCTCATAGCCTCTTTCCGGTTCAAGATCACATCGATATTAGGTTCCATAATATCGATTATGCGAATTTCTCATGTAGACGCAAGATAGAGATGTCCTCATCCCGCCAGTTAGAGATGTCACTCCCCGCGCCATTTTCAGGCGAGTTGGAGTTGGCGGTCGATGACGGTTTTGGTGATGAGTCGAACAGAGATCGACCGTATGGCGGTGTTGCGCGATCTGGCTGAGAAGCGATTGAAGGTTTCGGAAGCTGCGGCCCGACTGCGGCTTTGCCCACGACAAGTTCGGCGACTGGCGAAGGCTTACCTCGCGCAAGGTCCGGCAGCCCTGATCTCGCGCCGCCGTGGACAGCCGAGCAATCGGCGCTATCCGGCTGAGCTGCGCGAAAAGGCCATCGAGATCATTCGCGAACGCTACGCCGATTTTGGCCCGCAACTGGCGTCCGAGAAGCTTTCGGCGTTGCACGACATTCGCCTCTGCCGAGAGACGGTCAGGTCGTGGATGATGGCCGAGGGGCTGTGGAAGGACCGCAAACAGCGGATGAAGCCCGTGCATCAGCCGCGGCATCGCCGCAACAGTGTCGGCGAACTCGTGCAAATCGACGGATCGGACCATTTCTGGTTCGAGAGCCGCGGGCCGCGCTGCACCCTGCTCGTCTATATCGACGATGCGACCAGCCGTTTGATGCATCTGCAATTCGTCGAGACGGAATCGGCTTTCGATTATTTCACGGCGACGCGCGCCTATATTGAGCGTCATGGCAAGCCGGTCGCGTTCTATAGCGACAAGCACTCGACGTTTCGGGTGAACAAAGGGGACGCGCTTGGCGGCAACGGTATGACCCAGTTTGGCCGGGCGCTGCACGAACTGAACATCGACATCATCTGCGCCAACACGAGCCAGGCGAAGGGCCGGGTCGAGCGGGCGAACCTGACTTTGCAGGACCGGTTGGTGAAAGAGCTGCGGCTGGCTGGAATCTCGACGCGCGCCGCGGGCAACGCGTTTTTGCCGCAGTTCATCGCGGCGCATAATGCCCGCTTCGCCCGGCCGCCGTTCAATGACAAGGATTTGCATCGTCTTCTTGCCGATCATGAAAGCATCGACGACGCCTTCGCCTGGAAAGAAGAGCGCACGGTTTCAAACAGTCTGACGCTGCAATACGACAAAGTGATTTTCATTCTCGAACCGAATGATTTGACGCGGGGTCTGGCGAGGAATCGCGTGACAGTGGTCGATTATCCCGACGGAAGACTGGCTATTCGGCACAAGGGCGTCGACCTGCCCTACCGGACCTTCGACCGGTTGCAGCAGGTCGATCAGGCGGCGATCGTCGAAAACAAACATCTTGGACCGGTGCTGGCCTATGTCGCCGAACGGCAGAAGGAGTTGGACATGGCGCGCAGCAAGAAAGCGCCCAGGCGACGCGGGCAGAGCGGGCACTTGTTCAAGACGGGGTGAGATAGTCGAGGGACGACGCGGCTGCGCAACCCCGACCAGCTCCGCCGCGTCGCCCCTCGACGGCAAACATTGTGGCTGAACCAACAGGAAAGGCGACTATCGGGCTCCCCGGGACGGACATTTCTAAATTGCGGAAAAAAGGACTTCTCTAAACTGCGCCGACATCTCATGTAGAACCCCATTAGAAAGGTCACTGCTCTCCCCGTTAGAGATGTCGCTCATGCCGAGACGACCCGGCTTGTGAGAAGTGAGTGATGACGGTTTTGTCGATGAGGTGCGTGGAGATGATCGGCTGCATGTGTTGCGAGACGTGATCCCTTTAGAACCGGGCCCATATGGCGCTGACGATCCCTCGCTCCGCCGGGAAATTGATGCCTATTGGAGCGTCGATGACGCCGAGCTGTACGGAAAAGGTCTGGTTCAGATCATAAACCGCGCTGACCTCGAACTTTTGGGAGAAGACGTTATTTCCGCCGTTCTGCCAAAGAGACACGGTTGTAAAGGCCTGCGCCATAAGCATGAGATTGGTCCATGGCCGCAGTCCGGCTGTTACGTCGACATGGGCTTCGTCGCCGTTTTGGCCGCGCGTGCGGTAGCCGAACTGGGAGTCGAAAAAACCATTGAGGTCAAAAAGCTCGATCGAGTGAAACATCTGAAGGCGGACGTCGGCCTGCCATCTGTCTTTCATGTCGAGGAAGGTCTGGGCGCTCTGGCTTGACGCGGCGCGCAGACTTGCCTCCAGAGAGATAAAATAGCCTTGGAAATTGACTATTGGGACGCGTCCTCCGAGCGCTCCAAGCCCCAATCCGCTGTATTGGGGTCCCTGCGGCGCGGCCAACGACGCCTGCCCGGCGGAAGCGTGGAAATCCATGCCGCCGGCTTCGCCGATTACGGTAAGCCATTCGGCCGCTCCATATTCGACATAGCTCTGCACTTCAAATTTGCTGTATGGCGGCGTCCTTATGAGGCGGCCTCGGGCGTCAAATGCATCGGCGGCGTCAGCGAAAGTTGTCGTAACGATAAGCTGCCCTTCGCCTTCAGGCATGAGTAATGCGCCAGCCTGAGCCGACCTATCCAATAGCGTCGACGATAAAATCAGGAACAAGGCGACTCGCCTGCACACGTAATTACTCAACTCACGTACAAAAACTCGATTTTAATAGATTATTAATAATTTATGCGCTGGCAACAACTTTTTGGCTTAGGGTCCAGACTCATAACCAGTAGCTGACGGTGGCGGCGATGCAAACGGCGGCGAGGAAGTTGGCGGCGTTTCGGTCGTAGCGCGTGGCGACGCGCCGGAAGTCCTTCAACCGGCAGAACATGCGCTCAATGGCGTTGCGATTGCGATAGAGGAACGGCGAAAAGCAGTTCTTCCATTTGCGGTTGGCCTTGGGCGGGATGTTCGGCATCGCGCCGTCTTTCTCGACTTGCCGCCGGATCGCGTTGCTGTCGTAACCCTTGTCGCCGTGCAGGATTTCACATGGAGGAAGCCGTGCGAGAAGTTCGGCGCCCGCCGTGCAATCGGCGATGTTGCCGCCCGTGAGCATGAAGGCGATGGGGCGACAGCTCGCGTCGGTCAGCGCGTGGATTTTGGTCGTGCGTCCACCGCGCGAGCGACCGATCGCCTGATTTTTCTCCCCCCTTTACCGCCGCTCGCCGAACGATGCGCCTTCACCGCCGAGGAGTCGATCAGGACTTCCACGGGCGGCCCGCCGGCTTGCGCGAGCACGTGGAACAGGTCCATCCACACGCCTTTCGCGGCCCAGCGGACGTAGCGATTGTAGAGAGTTTTCTTCGGTCCGTATTCCGGCGGAGCGTCGATCCAGCGCCCGCCGGATTTGAGCACCTGAACGATGCCGCTGATGACCCGGCGGTCGTCGACCCGCGCCTTGCCGCGCGTGTCGGTGGGAAGATGCGGCGCGATCTTCGAAAACTGCGCGTCCGTCAGCCAGAACTGGTCCAGAATCATCGGCGGTTCCTTTCGGAAACCGTGAATCACAACCAGATCAATCAGCCAAGCAATTTATGGGTCTGGACCCTAGTTTTAGGCAAAGTACGCATCATCCTTAAATGCGATCGGAAAGAGTTATGGTCTTTGCGGCTATCCTAAGAAATCGGCGCCAGGCCCGGCCGTCACTGTAACCAAATGCGCCAACATCACTTTTCTTGCTCTACTTTGCCAAATTCTTCCGCTCCATCGTCTTGCCTTTGAAAGTCACGCTCTCGAGTTCCAGATCTGCCTTGGCGTCAAATGCATCCGCGCGCAACCTGAGTTCGCCATTTTCGAACTCCAGGCCGAGCAGGGCGTAGATGGCGGAGATCATCCGCGCCGCCGAGCCGGTGTACCAGGCCCAGCCGCCACGTCCCTCATAGCCCTCACCTTCATAGACGTCCGCCGGCTGCTGATGCGGCGGCAGGCCATAAATGTCAGCTTGCTCAGGCGTCGTGAATTTGGACAGCGGAGATATGGCGATCCAGCTTTCATAGGCTCGCGCGAAGAGTTCGGATGCGGCTGCGCGATCCCCCTGCTCTCTCGCGTTCGCTCCCAGCATCGACAGCGCGTCGACGAACCACGACACGCCATGCGAATATTGCCCGCCGTTTTCGCGCACGCCGGGCGGATAATCCGCGCTGCGCCCCGGATAGGGGTTGGAATGTTCCGTGTAAGCCGGTGAAACCAGCAGAATTCGGTCGGGTCGCGCGAGGATTTTCAGAGCGTTTTCGATCGTCTCCCGTCCGCGCGCGTTATCGACCGCGCGCGACAACACTGGCCACGACGACGTCATCGCGCTCATCGGCGAAATCTCGCCCCCATCATCGGCGTAGGCGCGCAGATAACGGTCGCCGCGCCAGCATTGCTCCAGCGCCGCCCGGAGTTTTTCTGCGACCTCGCGATAGCGCGCGGCGCGTTTGCCGTCTCCCTTTGCGTCGAACAACGGCGCCATGTCGAGCAGAATCCCGTGCAGGAAAAAGCCCATCCAGACGCTTTCGCCACGACCGCGCGCGCCGACCTGATCCATGCCGTCGTCCCAGTCGCCTGTTCCCATCAAGGGCAGGCCGTGGTCGCCGAAGCGCGCCAGAGTGTAGTCGATAGCGCGCGCGCAATGGCCCAGCAGCGTGTCCTTATCGCGGGACGTCAGCGGCACTGTCGCCTCGCCCTCCCGGTCCTTCGGGAGAAGCGGCGCCTCAAGGAAGGGCTCGACGCAATCCAGAATCGCCGCGTCGCCGGTTCCGTTCACATAACGTGCGGTCACATATGGGAGCCAGAGGTGCGGATCCGAGGCATGAGTGCGGTCGCCCAGACCTGTGCCGCCATTAGGCGCCTGATGCCACCATTTGACCGCGTCGCCTTCGATGAATTGATGCGCCGCATGAAGCAAAATCTGCGCGCGCGCGCGTTCTGGCGCGAGATGGATGAGAGGAATCACGTCCTGCAACTGATCGCGATAACCCGTGGCGCCAGATCGTTGCGCGGGCCCAGTACGGCCCCACAAGCGCGAAGCCAGCAGTTGGTAAGGCAGCCAGTTGTTCACCGTGTGGTCGAGTTCGGGCTTGTTGGTTTTTATCCGCAGCACTGAGGTTTCGGCGTCCCAGGCTGCCCTGCTCTCAGCCAAAGCCGCTTCAGCGAATCCCGGATCGCGAGCCAGCGCCGCCAGCTTCTTGGCGTCTTCGAGCGAATCCGTCTGTCCGTGAGCGAGCACCACCAAAGCCTCGCCGCCTGCCGCTACATCGATGGAGCCGCAGAACGCCGCGACCTTGCGCTGATGCTCCGGAGCGCCCGCGTCGGGATGACCATGCTCAACCATGTAAGGCAAAGCGGGATCGCGACCCTCCTGCCCCAGGAAACGACGGCGCGACGTTTCCGCAAACTCCGTATCAAGCGAAGTCGAAACAAAAGCCCAGCCTTGCACGAAATAGTTGCATGGATTGCGGAAATACAGCGCCTTGAGGCTGTCTTCGGTCACTGTTTCGATATTGCCGAGGCTTTCGTTCGGGGTTTCGCCCAGTACCGATTTCCAGCATCGGCACGATCTCCAGCAAGCGCTCGTGATCGGACTTGTTGCGTATGCGCAAGAGTTTGAATTCAATGGGCTGAGATTTTGAGACAAAAACGGTCAGCTCGAGTTCGAGATGATCGCGTTCGGAGCGGTAAGTTACGACGCCCGGTTCGAAAATCACCTGATATTCGGCATCACGGCGGCGCAGCGGAACGAAGGTCGCGGCGAAGGCGTCCTTGCGCGCAAGATCATAAACATAGATCGCCTGACCGGCGGGCGCCATGCGCCCTTCACCCAGGCGAAACGGCGTGAAACTATTGAGCCGTGAGTTGCCGCTAAAGGAAAAAATATCACCGTCATTTGTGAGAACCGCGCCAAGCCCCAAACTATTGGCGATGACGTGGGAAAAGGGTCGCGGCGTCCCGGGGGTTGTCGTGAGGCTCCGGCCATCCCCGGAAAATGCAAAGCGATGCTTCGCCGGAACCGGGGGCGCCAAAAGTTTGCGTCTGCGTGACAAGGCGCGGTCAAGGATTTCCGGCGAGACGGGTGCGATCCCCAGATTGCGGGCGATAGTTTCGGTGGCGACGCCCATGTTGCGCGCCCAGCCATCAAGGATGATGATCTCGGCCGCGCCGCCAGCCGGCACCTCGACTTCGATGTTGAGACTGCCGCAGGGATCAAATCCGTACAGAAGTCCCTCGTCCTGGGGGTCGCGTGGCTCCGTCAGTCCCAATAGACTGTCGGGCGCATTGGTCGGCCCCAGGCCATAGAAACGCGACTTCACGTCTTCATAGCCAAGCAGCCTGATCGTCGTTCCCGGGGCGGCGCCTATGGCGTGAAACCCGACCTCTGGCGACAGTCGCCTGTCCGAATGACGTCGCGCCCCGCCCTTCAGCAGACGATTTTGAGCGAATATCGCGTTCAGGGAACGCACGAACCACGTGCCGACATGGATGGCGTTGTAAGCGGCGTCGCGCTGCTCGACGCCGGTTTCGTTGAGAACCCACTCGCGCATTGAAGCGAGCGTGACTTTGCGCGCGCGCTGCTCGAGATTGACAAGGCGCAGCCGACCTATTTCAACCGCCTCATTGGAGGCGAGCGTAACCTTTGCTTCGATATCGAAGCCCTGCTGACGGGTTAGAAAAAACAGGCAGTTTTCACCTTCATGGCTCAGCGCGGCCTTGCCCGTGACGCCACAGGTGGCGGCCTGGCCCAGCGACCACAAGGGTCCATCGCCTTCCCGTAAAAACAGGAAACGCCCGCGCGGATGCGCGTGATCGTCGGGACGGCGCGTCAGATCGATCGGCGGGCCACCCCGCGCGACGCCTTCGATACGCGCTGCGCCCTGCCCGTCCTCGAACCATTCGGCCGTCATCAGGCCGTTGGCCAATTGCAACGGCTTCGACCCCGGCGCGCCGCCGGGACCAGTTACGCCGGGCAGAGCGATTTTGCCGGCGCGCGCGAGCTGCACCAATAGAAAAACAATCAACGCCAGCGCCAAAACGCCGACATAAATCAGATAGCCGCTGATGAGATAGGTGTAGGACGGCGGCCGCATGGCGCTCATCTGCTCGGCGGCTCCCCATGCCTTGTCCCATTCCGCGCCGCGCGGGATGTAGAACGGCAGCAACAAGGGCGCCCAGGTGCCAAAGCGACGAATTCCCTCCGGAATAGCTCTGCTGATTTGCGCCTTACCCAAAAAGCGGGCGGCCTTTTCGTCGGCTATGTCGCCGCCGATGAATGACAGATTGACCAGCGTGGCGACACGCAGGCCCATATGATCGAACCAGATCAGCACGCGCAGTCCGTCGAACGCCAACAACGCCGTGAAAATATCGAGGCTCCAGCTGCGAAACTCGTTGTCCGGAAGGACTGAATACATCCATGTTGCGACAGCCGTGCGCACCAGACCGTCCTGATTGTACCAGGTTGGATCGGGCGCAGCCTTGAGGAAGGAATAGATGACTGGAGCCATCCAGAGGCCCCAGCGCAGCACGCGCACAGCATTCTCCACGAGAAGATCGAGCCCCTCGAGAACTCGCGAGCTGGCGTAGCGGTTTCAGGCTGCGCTGCATCAGCGCTGTCAGGAAGAACAGGTTGACTGAAAATAGCGGCGCGGCGAACACCCATTGAATAACGCCCGACAGCAACTCGTCATAGAACGTGCGAACGCCGCCGTCGGCCAGCCCAAGATCCGTGGCGCCCCATTTTGAGAACAAGGGTCGGATTATGTAGGCGTTAACTGACCTGCCATCGGCCTTGTAGTCGAGTGACACATAGGCGAAGTATTTCGTGATGATGGTCGAGAGCTGACCCTTGTCGAGATACCAAGCGATGGCGCCGGCGACGAGTCCGCCGAGGATTGCGCCAAGCGTGTAGACGCGCCAGCTGCGGAGGTGATGCCGGCGTCCCTGTCTCAGTTCAAAGGCGTCGATCGCGGCGTCCACGCCCGCGAAAGCCAAAACGCCGACCAGGCCGCCAAACAAAAAGCGATCCAGACCAGCCGCTTCTGGAAGGTCGATAAAAAGCGCCAGCCACACCCCCAAGCCGCTGACAATGCCGCGGATGAAATTTGAGTTTGTTCTGTATTGATGTTCGAGCCGGCCAAAAAACGGCGAAGTAGAATCCGTGCTTTCGACGATGGTTCTCGCCAGAGGAAACAGCAGCGCGCCCAATATCGCGGCGCTCAGCGGGCCCGTAGCGATGATGGCGGCGGCTGCCGGCGAAAAGCCGACCACGAGATTGGCGGTGAGCAGAAAGCCCATGAACACCAGGCCATAAACAAAGCCTTTCTCGGCGCCGCTCTTCCAGTCGCCATAGACGATGACCGAAAGCGAGGCCGCTCCGCGAAGCAGGCCAGCCAGCGATTGCGTCACGAGATAGGTTTCTCCCCACAGCCCCGCTTGAGCGACGGCGGAGGCCAGCGCGGCTGCGATCTGCGCTAAGGGCGTGGGCAGGTGCGGCGCAAAATAGGCAGAGACAGTGCTGGCTATGAAAGGCGTTGTCGCGGCAAACAAAGCCGCCAGAAACAGCACTCCGTGAGGACGCCATTCCCGGGGCAGAAAACGCCCGAGCGCCAGCGGCGTGCCGACGACCACCGCTTCGTTGAGAATAAACAGTATGACACAACGCCCCGCGATGGTCCTGACGAGTTCCGGCGATTCGACGCCCAGTAAGATTAGGCGCCCCAGCTCAACCGCTACCGGCGAGCCGAGGGAAATGAGCAGAGAAAAAATGAAGGGGAGCAGGAATAACGCGCCACGGACCGCCAATGGCGAGCGTCCGACAAGCGTAATCGCGCCCGTCAGATAGAGAAAACTCGCGGTTCCAGCTCCGCTTGGCGTAAGCGTGAATAAATTCTCAAGCGATGTCGGAGCTCGCCAAAGAACGCCGGTCGGATCGCAGAGAGCGGCCAGCGCGGCGACAGCGAGAAAATCAGCGGCGGCTTCCAGGCCGCGCGTCAGTCGGCTGGCCGATCCGGGCAGTTGGTGCGACCGAAGCAGATAAAGAGCCAACGCGGCGATGGCTCCGGCCAGCAACGCGTGACTGCGTCCATTCGTCGCCTCAAAGCTCGCCGCCGCCACGAGACCGGCGCCAATCAGCGATCTCTCCAGAGTGTGACCCGCAGATCGGGCCTCGACGTCGATGGCCGCCATTACGCTTCCTCGCGCGCCCGCATTTGAATGGCGCTTTGTTTGCCTTAGCCGGAATCAGCGGCGATGGCTTCCCATGCCGGAAGGCAGAAAAAAAGTCGACCCCCCGCTCAATACGGAAACCGTGCGGGCGGACGGCACTTCGCAGATGGACCGGAAGCGTCTATAGTAAAAAAAATGTAAATTTGCGCGTCGTTAGCGGGCGGAAATCGTGACCAACATGGATGAAACCGGGCGCGACAACAGTTTTTCTTCAGAGGCTGCGCGAGCTGAAGCTGGTGCGCTAAAGGGAAAACTGACCGCTTCCGCGACTCCCGGAGGCGGTGGTTCTCCAACTCCGCCGCCCAATCTTGAGCGCCGAATCACGAGCCTTTCGAGGGCGTTGAGTCGAGCCCGCATTGAAAGCGCCGAGCACGCCAGCGTGATCGCGGACCTGCGCGGAGCCGAAATCGCCCGGCTCGAGATATTGCGCGAGCAGCTTGATCCGGTGATCGCGCAACTGCCGCAGGACTGCGATTTGTTCGACATAGCGGTGTCTCCGGGAGAGAGGCCCCGCCTTTTCGTCGATCAGATCGGTTTTGTGGAAATGGGCCGGGACCGACGCAATTATCGATTCGTGCAGGACACTCGACATGGCCGCATCACAATTTGCGAGAGCGAAAAGCCCGAAGTCATTGTCGAGGCTGTAACGGCCTATATCGCGCACCGCCTCATAGAGCGGGAGAAAGCGCTCGCGGTCGACTACGCCAGCAGCGGCGCCGGGGCTGCCGGCGCAGCGCGCGCCGCCGCACGGCTCGAATCATCCGCAGGCGGAGCGACAAAGCGCAAGAATTTCAACCTTCGCGCCATGCAAGTTTTCCTGTTTCTTGTCGAGCTGCTCGGGTCAGTCACATTTTTTGGGCTGTTGGGTCTGCTAGCGGTGTGGGTTTATCGAAACTTCACCGCGCATTGACGACTCTGCGCCGCCTATAAGGTCAGCACGCCCAAATCCACAAACGCGCCCTTCGCCTCATCAAAACCGCGAGTTTGCAGCTTTATGCGCCGCGTAGCGCCCTCCCGCGCGATTCTGAACAAGTTATACGCCGCGCCAGGATGATGCGACCCTGGGCGCGCCGAGGCCGAGGCGACGCCCGCCACCGGAACCTTGCCTTCGGGCCCGGGGAGATAGTGCAAGCTCTGCTTGTGGTTATGACCGTGCAGCACCAGTTCTGCGCCCTGGCGAGCGATGATCTCCTCGAAGGCTTCTGCGTCCTGAAGCCCGCGCAGCGCTCGCGCGCCGCCGCGATGTGGGGGGTGATGCAACAGCACGACGCGAGCCAATCCTTCAGCCTTTGTCGCTTCCAGCAGAGCCGCCAGCCGCGCGCATTGCTCCGCTCCCAGTCGCCCCGAAGCGACAAAGGGCGCTGTCGGCACGCCAGAGGAAAGGCCGATCAATGCGACGCCCTCGCGCCGACGCAGGTACGGAAATGCGCTCGAGCCGTCGTCGCCGGTGGTCCAGGGCGCGAAAGTCCGCGTCAGAAGCGGCATGGCCGTTGGAACATATGCGTCGTGGTTGCCGGGCGAAAAACTCACCGCCTCCGGGCCGCCGAGCCAACTCAGCCATTGCCGCGCCAACGCGATCTCTCCGTGAAGGCCAATATTGACGATATCGCCCGTCATGACCACGTGGTCCGGCTTCTGCGCGAGGAGATCGTCGACAAGTTGTCCGAGCAGGCTCATGTCGTGCTGCGCGGCGCGCTTGTGCAGCCAGTTCGCATATCCGGTGACCCTCTTGCCGATGAGTTCCGCCAAATTGGGCCTTGGAATGGGTCCGATGTGAGCGTCGGACAGATGGGCGAGGAGAAAGCTCACATTCACGCTCCGCCGATCAATATGCCTGAGGCGAGCACCACTACGCCGCCCAGCACGATCTGAAAAACCGCTTGAAGAAACGGCGTGTCCATGTAGCGCGCACGGACCCAGGCGATCGCCCAAAGCTCAAAAAACACCACAACCGAGGCAATGCCTGTGGCGATGTTAAAATGGTTGGGCATCGAATCCGGGACGAGATAAGGCAGCGTGTGGCCCAGCCCTCCAAGAGCAGTCATGAGCCCGCAAACGCCGCCACGCAGATAGGGCGAGCCGCGCCCGGTAAGCGAGCCGTCGTCGGAAAGCGCTTCGGCGAAGCCCATGCTGATTCCGGCCCCGATGGAGGCGGCGAGACCGACGAGGAAAGTCTGAAAATTGTTCTGAGTCGCGAAGGCCGCCGCGAACAAGGGCGCGAGCGTCGAAACGGAGCCGTCCATCAATCCGGCAAGGCCCGGTTGCACATATTGCAGCACGAACATGCGGTGGCGGGTTTCTTCTTCCTCTTCCACGGCAGTTTTGGTCAGAGTGGCGGCGCCAATGCGCCCCGCGATTTTCTCATGGCCGCTTTCCATCGCCGCAAGGTCGCCGAGAAGTTTGCGAACGCTGACGTCCGTCGTCCGGTCGCGCGCCTTTTCATAGAAACGGCGGCTTTCAAACTCCATTGTCTCCGCTTGTTTGCGAATCGTGTCGAGCGGGAGGTTTTTGGTGAGCCAGACTGGGCGGCGGGTCAAAAAACCCTTTACGTCTTCGCGCCGAATCGGCGGCAAATGTTCGCCAAAACGCTTCCGATACTCCTCCAGCAAAAGATGTCGATGGCGGGTCTCTTCCAGTGACATTTGCTCGAAGAATTGGGCGGACGCCGGGTAGCGTTCCGCGAGATCTTCCGAGAAACTCATGTAAATGCGGCCATCTTCCTCCTCGGAGGTGATGGCTAGCGCTAGAATTTCGCGTTCGGTGAGGTCCGAGAAGGCTTTCAAGCGATCTGGCTCCAATATTGAGGAAGAGACGGCTAAAGTTTCTAGAATGTTAGGAAGGTTTTTGCCATAGATTGCGTCGACAACTCCTGCGACGATGGCGATGACACAAAATATAGACAAATCTGGCGCGAACTTAATCACGCGCATTATAACTCTAGGAGCCTTGTTTCAGCGTCCGATGACGCTCGGCGTGCGCGGCCTCGTCATAGACGGCGAGGGTAACGTGCTGCTCGTGCGCCATACTTATGTAAACGGCTACTATTTGCCCGGGGGCGGGGTGGAAGGCGGCGAGACGCTGGAAGGGGCGATAACGCGAGAGCTCAGCGAGGAAGGCAATATTGCCTTGGACGGCGCCTCTCCCGCCTTGCACGGGATCTATCTCAATCGCTGCGCTTCCCCCCGCGACCATGTGGCCCTTTACGTGGTGCGGGAGTTTCGACAGGTTGCTCCGCATGTTCCCGACCGGGAGATTGCCGAAGCAGGATTTTTTTCGCCCGATGCGCTGCCGCAGGACACGACGCGCGCAACGCGAGCAAGGCTCGCGGAAGTGCTAAGGGGCGCAACGGTCTCGCCCTACTGGTGAATTAGCCAGCGCCGTCAAATCTTCCCAACCATAGGACATATCCGCAAGCGTCACTCCAAGAATGGACCACTCTCCCTCAATCCCGGTGCGCCAACCGCCAACCGCCTCGTAAAAACGGCGCGCTCCGGGATTGTCGCGAAAAACCCACGCGGACGCGCTGGCGAAACCATTTTTTTGCAGATGGGTCGCCATAAGTTGCATCAAAGCGCGCCCGAGTCCGCGCCGTTGCGCTCGCTGCAAAATATAAAGCGATGAAAATTCAGCTGGAAAACCAGCGTCCTCAAGGCGCGGGCTGCGTTGCCTACCACATGCCCCGAAGCCGAAAGGAGCCTCTCCCTGCCCTCCTGCCACGAAAACTGCTCCAACCTTATCTTCCGAATAGGCTTGGAGGGTTTCCCGCCAGCGCATTGCCTGCTCTTCGACATCGAGAAGCTCAAGCGCTTCCCGAGGCATCAGCAGGGCATATGACTCTCGCCACGCGTCGACCAGCACGCGGGCGATAGCGTCGGCGTCGTCGAGCGTCGCAAGACGAATCTGCGCATTGGCCACTATGCCTATCTCCTAGCGCTGCCGATGGCAGACTGCCACGTTTCCTACTCAGCCGCCAACCTCCTCCCGCTTTGCGGTCTTTGCGGTCCGCCCTGCTCGTGCTATCGCGCCCGGATGATCGACCTTGCTTTGCGCTTTGCTCCCATGTCGGCCGCCGATGAAGTTGCCATCGAGAAACTCGATGAGCGCGCGTTCGGTCCTGGTCGCTTTGCGCGCACGGCGTACCGGCTGCGGGAAGGCGTCGCCTCTGACCTTTCGTTGTCTTTCGTTGCGCGGGTCGGCACTCTGCTGGTGGGAGCCAATCGAATGACGCCGATTCTGGCTGGCGCCTCCCCTGCTCTACTGCTGGGGCCTTTGACGGTCGAGCCGGCGTTCCGCTCTCAGGGCGTCGGCGAAGCGTTGATGAAAAAATCACTCGACGCAGCGCGCGACGCAGGCCACACGCTGGTTTTGCTCGTTGGAGACGAGGATTATTATTCTCGTGTAGGATTTAGGCGGGTGCCGCGCGGAAAAATCACCATGCCGGGACCAGTGGACCCTGATCGTCTCCTCTATTACGAATTGCGAGAAGGAGCGTTTGCCGCAACGAACGGAAGAATGCGACGGCTCTAGCGGGCTGCCTGCCGATTGCGACCAAACTGCTCTCCAAACGGAAAAGCGCCTTGTCCGGAAAGTCACTGTCTCTGCTGTCCCGTTACAATGCGCTGGCGTCCGCCCGCGTAATCGAGCGCGATCCGGCGCAACTCGCAGCTTTGGAGACGCTCGACCGACTGGCCAGGGATCTGACACGCCCGGCGCCCGTCCGCGCCGCCCTTGGCGTCCTGTCTCTGCTAAGACGCAAGGCTCCATCAAACGCACTCCGCGGGATTTATCTATGGGGCAACGTCGGGCGCGGTAAAACCACACTGATGGACCTTTTCTTTGATGCCGCGTCGGTGCACAGCAAGCGGCGCGTGCACTTCCATGCCTTCATGAGCGAGGTTCATGATCGCCTCCATCGAACGCGACGGAATGGCAATGGCGGCGGCGACCCGGTTTCGCGAGTCGCCCAGGAATTGGCTGGCGAGACCAGATTGTTGTGTTTTGACGAGTTTTCGGTGTCGGACATCGCGGACGCGACAATCCTGGCTCGGCTATTTTCGGGGCTGTTCGCCGCAGGGGTCATTGTCGTAGCGACATCCAACGTCGAGCCCCGACGCCTCTACGAAGGCGGCCGCAACCGGGATCAATTCCTGCCTTTCATCGATTTGCTGCTGGAACATATGGAAGTGGTCCACCTGGACGCGCGCGCCGATTTCCGGATGGAGAAAAAATGCGTCGGTGAAGTGTATTTCAAAACGACCGACCCTGCGGCCAGATCTGCGGCGCAGGCGCAGTTGACCGCACATATGGGAGCGGGAGCCTTCGCTCCAACAAGTCTGCACATAAAAGGGCGCAAGATCGAAATTCCTCAGGCGCACGGCAGGATCGCCCGCTTCAATTTTTCGCAGATTTGCGGGCGACCTTTAGGGGCCGCGGATTATCTGGCTTTGACGAAAAATTTCGACATCATCATCGTCGACGACGTTCCAGCGATGAACTTCGATCGGCGCAATGAGGCCAAGCGCTTCATGACCCTGGTCGACGTTCTTTACGATACGAAAACCAAATTGATCCTTAGCGCAGAAGCCGAGCCCGGCGATCTCTATCGCTCCGAACAGGGAGCCGAGGCGCTTGAATTCCCGCGCACGGTTTCTCGGCTCATCGAGATGCGATCGCGCCAATACCTCGAGGACTGGTTGACGCGCTGCTTGTAAAGCGCGCGAGTCACTCGCGGCGCAATCCGGTCCATTTCCGCTTCCACCGGATGCGCGCCGCGCGAACGGCCTGCGCCAGTTCGGTTCTCGGCAGACTGAAGCGATCATTCGCCAACAACGCCATAAATCGCTCAGAAATTTCAAAGACCAGCAGATCTGGTTTCGTCTTGGCCACAAAATCCCAGTCAATGTTGGCTGACCAGACAAAATCGAGTTCACGCACCGTCTCAGCCAAGAGACCTGTTAATAAGTGCGTGCGCGGGGTCGAGAATGAATCTCCGAACAGGAGCGTTTTTTGCGTGTTTTTTGCTGAGGGATTGATGAATTTCGCATGTGCGCCAACGTGGATAGCAGCGTTATATTCCGCCTGGTCAATAAAATGCGCGACCTGGTTGGCGTAAATACGCGTCGCATCGCGCGCCCATTCGCGCTCCTCGATCGACTCCCAGCGCGGCGGATCGAGTTTTCCTCCCAGATCCATGACGGTTTCGAATTGGCGGCTGGGCCGCTCGCGCAAATCTTCAACAGGGACGAGGTTCAGACGGCGACATAACTCGCCATAAGCCAGCAACACGCCTTCGACATTCCAATGGGTGTCGGTACGCCAGTAGAGGTCTTGCATCGCCGCCGCTGCGAGCATGGGCGCGACGAGATCCACATAGTTTTTTGCAGCCCCCGTTTGCGCAATCATGTCCCGCAAACGGATCGCTGGCGCGAGCTCGGGATCGACTAGACGCTCCCCCTGCTTGTCGCCATAGATCGTTAGCTTTTCGGGAACGATCATGTGGGCGTATCTGCTGCCTAAGGCTTCCGCCCGTTCGATGCGGCGCAGGATCAGATCGCGCCAGCGACGCAGCTTCGTATCGGGCAGACCGCCCGCTTCTCGTTGATAGAGCGTTGTGACGAAGTTGGTGCCGCCCGTCAAAAAGAGCCAGCCATCCAATCCTTCATGAACCAATAGACGCGGCGAAATCATGCCTCGTCTCGCTTGCGCCCGATCAAAATTGTTGCGGCGGCGAGCTCGAATTGCTTTTTCATCGGAAGTTCACGCGCCCAGGATTTTTGCAGCAAACCGGCGGGATGGGCAATGAGATCGCTCACGCGCTCGCGGAGGAATTCCTTGCGCGCTTTCGGCGGCAGCGCATTCGCCCAATCGCGCAGCTGCCAGGCGATAGCCCACACAGGATGCGTTGGAGGCGTGACCTCCTGACGCTCGATGGCGATATAAGGCTCGAAGAGTGTTCGCAAGCCTTCATGCGTCATATTGAAATAGTGATGGGGATAGCCATGAAAGGGCTGAAGAAATGGCACACAACATTTTAACCAGCCGCCCGGTTTAAGCACGCGCGCGATTTCGCTCGCGCAAAGAAAGGGGTTTTTCACGTGCTCCAGCACCGCGATTGATATGACGCCTTCAAAAGAATTGTCCCTGAACGGCAACTCCTCGCCGACGCCGAGAACGTCGGTTGTGGGGTAATCGACGACCTCGTAATTGACGATGTTGCTGTAGTAGGCGGGTCTGTTGCCGGCGCCGACGTCGAGAACCAAGCCCGTTTCGACCGACTCAAGAAGCTGCGTCGTCTCGTCGTCGTAACCGTTTTCGCTGGCAAGCTCGGTGTCAGCCAGATCATACCGCTTGCGCAATTCGTCGGTGAGGTAAATCGCTCGCCCGGCTGAATCCAGCCGGAGCGGCGGTCGCGCCAGAAGTGGCGCCAGACGCTGCATTTTCTGGGCGCGCATGGCCGGGATGGGATCTTCTACAAATACGCGCCGGTGCGGCGGCACGCACTGCCGCCGCCCTTCGGCGCGGCCGAATTTCTTGAAATGCGCCCAACCGGAGGCGAGTCTGCGCTCCGCCACCACCGCCGCGACATCCGGGTTAGCCGCCAGATAGCCCTCTTCGTCAAAAGTCTCATCGGTAGGCGTTTCCTGAAGATGGATAACCTGCAAAAGAATCCTCGCGCTCTAACACCGGGGAAGCGGCGAGCCGCGACACTGTATATATCTTAATGCGCTTTCCTGAAACGAGAGAGCCGAGCGGAAAATCGCGCGACGGACGTCCGCCAGGGCGCGGTCCGTGCGTCGCCTCGAGCGAGATATTTTTCTGCGACTTAATCCTTTGCCCGGAAAAATACGTTGGGTGGAGTGCTTAGACTATCTCCGCCCCTCCCAGGTCCAGACAAACAGTATGGCCCCCAACAACGCCAGCAACGCCGAAAGGCCTATGCCCAGCGGCGCTGTCTCCACGCCCTTCAGCGTGCTGGCCATCCCCCGCTTTACGCCGATCCAGTCGGCGCCGCCGAAACTGTGTGCGTCGCGCAATTCGACGAGGCGTGGCAAGGTTATGGAGCTTGAGGCTCCAGACGACAGTCGGCGCACCGTACCGCCCGTCGCCTCGGCGAGCGGGCGCAATTTTTCCGGCGTCGACGCAACTTCCCGGAATTCGCGCGGATTCTCCGGTCCCACATTCACCAGCGCTGACAGGCCGCCGCTCTCAAAGCGATAAAGCCCCATCTCCTTGGCGGTGAAGCTTGCACGCGAAAGGCCTGGCTCCTTCATTTCCAGCGCGATTTCCTCCTGCTTGCCGGAGGGCGCGACGATGGATACCGGCGACGTTTCGTCTTTGAGGGTCTGACGCTCCAGCGAAATTTCGCGTCCGCGGGCTTTCGCGCGGAGGGCTTCCTCCTCCAGCTCCGGTTCTTTCATCAACCAATGGGCGAGGCGGCGCATCAAATCGACATGCGGGCCCCCGCCCTCGAAACCGCGCGCCCACAGCCACATCTGATCCGTCAGCAGCAGCGCGACACGCCCCTTGCCTTCGCGCGAGAGCACCAGCAGCGGCTTGTCATTGGCGCCAGCGAGCACCGAGTTTCCTTTCAGCACGCTGGCGTCGACTTGCCGGAACCATTCGCCCCAAGCCGGCGGTGTCGAGCGCGAACCCTCAAGTCCCCTGGTGACGGGATGTTTTTCGCCGTCTTTGCTAACCCTCGCGCGAAACGCTTGTTCGAAAAGCGCTCCATCGGGACGCGCGGGCAGGATATTTGAAAGCGGCGAGTAGTATAGCCCGCCCAGCGTAGCGAAGTCGGGACCCACGGCGGCCAGAAACGCCCCGCCGTTTTCGACAAAAGACGCGATGTTGTCGAAATAGACGCTGGGCAGCAGCGTCTGGTTCGAATAGCGGTCGAAGATGATGAGATCGAAATCGTTAATCTTGCGCCCGAACAAATCGGCTGTCGGAAAAGCGATGAGGGACAGTTCCGACGCCGGCGCTCCGTCGATCTTCTCCGGGGGACGCAGAATGGTGAAATGCACCAGTTCGACATTAGCGTCCGCGCGCAACAGGTTCCGCCAGCTGCGCTCGCCCGGATGAGGCTCGCCAGAAACCAGCAGCACTTTCAGCCGGTCGCGCACCCCCTCAATGACGACCACCGCCCTGTTGTCTATCTCGGTCAACTCGCCCTCGACCACGGGCGTCTCCACCTCGACGACATTGGAGCCGCCGTGCTCAATATGAACGGGAATGTCGACAATTTCTCCCGGTCGTGCGCGGCGCGTGGCTATGGCCTCTCCGTCGCGCCGCGCGTCGATGAACACGGGATCAAATCCGCCAGCGCTGTCGATCACTCTCACGCGCAAAATCTGATCCTTGCCGACGACGCCAAAACGCGGAGCCTCGACGAGTTCTATGCGGCGGTCGCGTTCTTTTTCCTGCCCCGTGATCAGGGCGTGCAATGGCGCCTTGAAGCCAAGCGAATCCGCTTGAGCCGGAATATCATGTACAAGACCATCAGTGACCATGATCGCCGCGCCGACCCGCTCTGGAGGCACGTCTTTAAGACCATCCGATAGCGCGGAGAAAAGCAGAGTGCCGTCGCCGCCCGTTCCTACTGTGATGAACCGCGGTTCGATGTCCGGAAACTTCGCAAAGGCCTCCTCCAGCGCCTTGCGCGCTTCATCCACCTGTTCCGAGCGCCGACCAATCGTCTGGCTCTCGCTGCGGTCGAGCACGACAGCAACTACGCTCTTTTGTGGTTCTCGCTGTTCCCGCACCAGCGCCGGGTCGGTCAATGCTCCAAGCAACAGCGCGAGTGCGATGGCCCGCCAGCCCGCCCCCTTTTGCTTGACGTAAACGGCAAAGGCGAGGACTGCGAGCGCGGCGGCCGCGAGCAGAGCGAGCGCCGGCCAGGGCAACAGAGGCGTGAAGGCGAGATTAAGCTCACTCATGAGGCATTCTCATTGTCCGAGCCTTTGCAAAAGGTCCCGCACATGCACCTGGTCGGATTTGTAATTGCCCGTGAGCGTATACATCACCAAATTCACGCCGCCGCGCAGCGCCATTTCGCGCTGGCGTCCGCCGCCCGGCGTCAGAGGATACAGTGGCTGACCGCTTTTGTCCTGCGCCCAGGCGCTTGCGAGATCGTTCGACGTGATCACGACAGCCGAAACATTATCGGTCGCGCGCACCGGTCGCGCTGCGCCATTGGCAGGCTCGGGCGGCAAAGCCTCCACCCAGGTGTCCCCATTCGCGTAACGCCCGACAAAACCGTCTAGCAAATAGAACGTCTTGGTGATCACATGATCTCGCGGCGTGACTTCAAGCGCCGGAAGATCAAGGCCCTTGGTCACTTCTCGCAGCCAGAGCGTTTCCGGCGTGGGCGCGGCATTCGCCCGAGACGTCAATGCATCGCGTGTGTCGAACACGACGGTGCCCCCCTGACGCATATATGCGGCGACGCGCGCGACGGTTTTTGGCTCGGGTTGCGCCGCCGCCGCATTGATCGGCCAATAGAGCATTGGATAAAAGGCGAGGTCGTCTCGACCGATGTCCACGCCGACCGGCTCCCCGGGCGAGAAAGAAGTTCGCTGGTCTAGCGCGCGCGACAGCGCCTCCAGTCCGAGGCGGCTGGTCTCGTCGATACGGGCGTCGCCGCTGGTTACATAGGCGAGTCTGGTCTTGAGGGCCGCCTCGCGGTCGCGCTGGCCAGCAGGGGCGCCTTTGGCTGGTTCGGCCCGCGCTTGAGGCGCTGGCGCGGCTATGCCGAGAGCTAAGCCTATGCTCAAGGCTGCCGGCGCCAGGGTCAAACGCCCCGACAACCGCAACAAGGCAAGCCAGTCTATAAGAAGGCCCAGGAAAATCAGCGTAAGCAGAAAGGGCCGCAGATCGCGCGCGCCCCCGCGCATATCCAGGCTGTGCAGCGTGAGATTCGAGGTCGAGAAGTCCAGTGCGCGCAAGACATCGCCCTCAGCGACCGTCTGCACGGCGACTGCAGCCCTCGGCGCGCCATAAAACCCCGGTGGATGTTCGCCATCTGCATGTCCTGAAAAATCCGCAGGGATCGGTTTTGCTGTCGCCGGAGGAGCGCCCAGAGCGCCAAAGCCATCCAGCGTGCGCAAGGGCGTCAACACCGAGCGATCGCTTTGCGCGCTGTCGGCTGAGCCCTGAGCGGCGCTCTCGCCTGACAAGGCGCAGATCTTCTTCAGCATCTCGACGAACAGGCCGGAAATAGGCAGATTCGACCATGTCATATCGGCGCTGACGTGGAACAGTATGATAATGCCCTTCCCGCGCCGTTCAAAGGTCACCAGCGGCGTGCCGTCGGAAAGCCTTGCCCAGGTTTGAGCCGACAGGCCGGGATCCGGCTCAGCCAAAATTTGGCGGCTTACGTTGACTTCTGCAGGCGCCACCAGGCCGAAGAAAGGGCTCGATGGCTCAAATTCAGCCAAGCGTTTAGGAGTCTCCCAAGACATGGCCCCCCCAAGCACACGGCCATTGCGTCGAAGTCTCACGGGCGTGAGATCATCGGTGGCGTTGGCGAGGCGCGGCCCGGCAAAGCGCAGCAATACACCCCCCTGCTCCACAAAATTGCTGAGCGAGTCAAAAGCTTCGCCGGGAGCCACATTCAGATCCGCGAGCACAAGCACATTGGGACGATCGGCAAGCGCGGCCAACACCGGATCCGCTTCATTAGTTCGGGAGTTCAGCAGCAATGCGAAAGGGGCTAGCGCTTTGGCGAGATAGTAATCTGCGGAGAGGAAAGGCTGCGCCTCGTCACCGGCGCCGCTCACGACCGCGACACGCCGCACGCGGCCGCGCGCGTCAAGCAGCGCCACTGCGCCAGCTGACTTTTCTCCCGCAATTTGCAAAACGCTCGCTTCGTTGCGCAATTCGACCGGAAGATCGAAATGAGCTTTGGCGGTGGCTGACCCCTCGAAGTCGAAGACGGCGGAAGCGATTGCGCGCCCCTTGTCATCAAGCGCTTCGACCATCCCGCTTCGCCCGACTCCGGCGCTCAGCACGGAAACTTCAAGCGCTCGAGAGTCGTTGACCGCGCCCTGCAACGCAACAGGCGCCAGGTCGCTTGAAAAGACTTCAACGCTTGCGCCTAGCTTTGAGGCCTCCCACAGGGCTGCTTCAAATGCAGCGGCGCCGCCCTGCTCCAGCCCGTCGCTAATCCAGGCGAGCCGCGCCCCCTTGTGAGCCTGCGCGAACGCAGTGACCTGCAAGACCATGGGACCACGATCCGGGAGCCATGGTTTGGGACGGGCCGCGCGCAACTGCTCCAACGCCCTCGCGCTATCAGTTAGTTGTGGAGCCGCCACTCCTTCGGAAGCAAGCATCAGCGCGACCGGGGTTCCCATTCGCGATGCGCCCTCCAGAAGATTTTCGGCGACGGCGATGCGCTTATCCCAGGCGGGCGCGGCGGCCCAGCCGTCGTCCATGACCAGCAGCATGGGGCCAGAGGCGAGTGGCGCAGAGTTTGGACTCCAGGCAGGGCCGGCCATGGCGAGCGAAGCCAGACCTGCTATCGCAAGACGTAGAAGCAGCAGCGGCCAAGGCGTCTTGGCGCGCGTCCGCTCTTGCTGCTTGAGACCGCGCAAAAGCCGCACTGGCGGAAAGAAAATCTCCCGCGGAGGCGGCGGCGTGACCCGTAACAGCCAATAGATGGCCGGCAGCGCGAGCAGGCCGAGGAGCGCCAAAGGCGCTGCGAAGGTGAAGCCCATCAATGCGCCTCCAGCCCTTCGCTCAGGCCCATCAACAACGCCAATGCCGCCTCCGCCGCGGGGCGATTGGTGTGATGCTTGAGGAACAGAAAGCCCGCGCTTTGCGCCATTGCCCGCAAGCGCGCCTCGTGCTCGGCCAGCCGCTCCGCGTAAGCTTCGCGCAAGCTTTGTGCGTCGCCAGCATGATAGGAGGCTCCGCCGTCGGTGTCTCGGAAAAGGGTCTCGCCCGAAAAGGGAAAGCTTTCCTCCGCGGGGTCGAGGGTCATGAGCAACGCGCCGCGCGCTCCAGAATCGGCGAATTCGCGCAGTCGAACCGAAAACGCATCAACATCGCACAGAAAATCGGAGATCAGGATCAGCCTGGCTCTCGGCGGCAGAGATGTGGCGGGAGGAATGTCGAGCAGACGATCCACGGGCGCTTGTTCGGCAAGCGCAGTGGCGAGGCGCTCTATGATATTGTGCACCGATAGCGCGGGCGTGAAACACAACCCGCCGACGCGCTCCCCGCCATGCACCAGAACGTCCGCTATCGCCAGCCCAAGGACCGTGGCGCGGTCGATCTTGTAATCTCCCGCCAGCGAGGATTTGAAGGCCATCGACGGCGAGCCGTCCATCCAAACGAAATAATTTTGTGCAGCTTCCCATTCGCGTTCGCGGACAAAGAGCTGATCGCCGCGCGCCGAGCGGCGCCAGTCGACTTTATGCGCGGCTTCTCCGGTCGCAAACGGACGGTATTGCCAAAAATCTTCGCCAACGCCCGCGCGGCGGCGCCCATGGACGCCGTGTACCACGCTTCCAGCAACCTCATGCGCCTTGGCGATCAGACGCGGAAGTCGATCGGCCACATCCGCCGCCTCGTTATCCGGCGCGTATTCGGTGCGCCGGGCCAGAGGGTCGAACCAGTGTGTTGTCGCGGCGGCTGCGGCCATTTCAGCCCAGCCGTTCCACAAGCTTGTCTATTATAGTCTCGATGGTGAACTCTCGACGCGCGGCGAAGGTGAGCGCCATACGATGCCTCAGCACTGGCCCCGCCAACGCAGCCACATCGTCGAGCGATGGCGACAGCCGGCCATTGACGAGCGCCCGCGCCCGCGTCGCCAGCATGAGCGCCTGTGCGGCGCGTGGGCCGGCGCCCCAGGAAATGTAGGGTGCGATCTCTGGATCGCCGTCGCCCGGTCGCGCCGCGCGCACCAGATCGAGAATTGCGTCGACGATCTTCTCGCCGACCGGCAGCCGGCGAACCAGCCTTTGTACGTTCTGCAATTCATCGGCTGTCAGGGCTTGCTTGGGCGCAACCTGGCGCTCTCCGGTTGTCTCCAGCAAAATCCGCCGCTCATTGGCGCGGTCGGGATAGACGACGTCGATCTGCAATAAAAAGCGGTCGAGTTGCGCTTCCGGAAGCGGATAAGTGCCTTCTTGCTCGAGCGGATTTTGTGTCGCCAGCACATGGAACGGTCGCGGCAGGTCATGCGGATGCCCCGCCACGCTGACGTGATATTCCTGCATTGCCTGCAGCAGGGCGGACTGGGTGCGCGGAGAGGCGCGGTTGATCTCGTCGGCCATCAGCAATTGAGCGAACACCGGCCCCTGGATGAAGCGGAAGGCTCGGGATTTGTCGGCCGCCTCCTCCAGCACTTCCGACCCCAGAATATCCGCTGGCAGAAGGTCCGGCGTGAATTGCACGCGCTTGGTGTCGAGGCCAAGGACCTTGCCTAGCGTCTCCACCAGCTTGGTCTTGGCGAGGCCGGGCACGCCGACCAGCAGACCATGGCCGCCCGCCAGCAATGTCACGAGCGCCTGTTCTACGACTTCTTCCTGGCCGAAGATCACGCTCGCGACAGCCTCGCGCGCGCGGCGGATCTCGTCGAGCGCGCGGTCGGCGCTGGCGATGACGGCGGCGTCGAGGGCGATGGGCTGGTCCTGGGTCATGGAGGCGAGGGCTCTGGCTAGAGGGCAAACAGGCGGAATCGCATAGCAGCGCGGTCGCTCGCGCCTGACGATAGCTTAGAACGTCGGGCGGGATTGTCGAGATTAAAGCGGGAAGCCCACGCGCCCACAATGTTTAATCGAAAGAAGCGGGAATTATGGCGTGACCTCGTTTTGTGGGCGCTCTTCGCGAATTAATCGTAACGCGTTCAGCCTGCGCGCCCGCGCCAAAGCGTGTATAAGGGCCAAAATCAAACAAGCGCCTCCCCGGCGCCAGCAAAGGCTTTTCCGCCCATGTGGCGCGCAGTCGTTGAAACCACCCTGCTCTTTTCAGCTCCTTTCGTGCTCTATGCAGTGTTCCACCTGCTGCAGATGCGCTGGCCCTTTGTTGCCGAGCTCTGGCACAGGGGCGTCGTGTCCACGCTCACCATCGCCGGCCTTCTCGCGGCCGTAGGCGGCATTTTGCTGCTCGGGCTTGGGCCTCGCAATCAAGGAACCTATCTGCCTGCCCACATAGACAATGGGCGACTTGTTCCGGGCCGCTTCGAATGAGCGACGTCACCCGTATCCTTCGCGACCCCAAGCTTGTCCGCCTGTTTGCGGCGTTGAGCGCGACAGGCTGCGAGGCGAGAGTCGTCGGCGGCGCCGTGCGCGACGCTTTGCTTGGTCTGGTCCCCCACGAAATCGACGTCGCCACCACAGCTCTGCCGGACGCAGTGGCCGACGCGGCCCGTCATGCCGGATTAAAGGCGATACCCACGGGAATCGAGCACGGAACGGTGACCATTGTCGTAGATGGCGCCCCGTTCGAAGTGACGACGCTGCGTCATGACGTCGAAACCTATGGCCGCGCCGCCAAAGTGCGCTTTGGCGCCGATTTCGAGCAAGACGCGCTGCGCCGCGACTTTACCGTCAATGCGCTCTCGCTTTCCCCGGACGGGCGCCTCTATGATTATACTGGCGGCGAAGCTGACCTGGCGGCGCGAAAGATCCGTTTCATTGGGGATCCGGCGACGCGCATCGCCGAGGATTACCTGCGGGTGTTGCGCTTTTTCCGCTTTCACGCCTCGATCGGCGAAGGTCCGCTGGATCCGGTCGGACTCCATGCGGCCATTCTGGCGCGCGAAAACTTGAGCGCTCTGTCGCGCGAGCGAATCCGGGCGGAATTGCTTAAAGTTTTGGTCACGCGCCGCGCCGTGGAAACTGCGCGCGAGATGTCGCAAGCCGGTTTCACCGAAGTGCTGCTCGGCATGGCTTATCCGGCCCGGCTGGAGCGGTTCGCCGCGTTCGAAAAAGCTTGCGACGTCAGGCCCGATCCGATCGCACGGCTTGCGGCCTTCGCCGTCGTCGTGAGCGAGGATGCGGAGCGCTTGCGCGACCGCCTGCGTCTTTCCAATGCAGAACATGCTCGGCTCGCGTTGGACGCCACGCTGATCGAGCGTCTGCACGGCCGCGAGGCTCCCTTTTCTCCGCAGGAGCTTAACGAAATGCTGTTCCTGCATGGGCGACTCAGCGCGGCGGACACGCTGGCTTTAACCCAGGCGGATAGCCTTTCGCCGCGGGATGATCAGGGTTGGCGCGCCTCTGCGCTGTTTCTCCACGACGCTGACGCTCCGGCCTTCCCGGTGAAGGGCGCCGATCTTATCGCGCTGGGCGTTCCCCCAGGTCTGGCGCTGGGCGCCGCGCTCAAGCGCCTGCAAGCAAATTGGATCAGAGCTGGATTTCCGCGCGATCCGCGCACAGTTATGCAATTGCTGGAAGAGGTGGCGCAGAAGCGCCCTGATTAGGCGAAATTCAAACCGTTTGCAGCGTTAACATTTCCTTCAAGCGAGCCGGTCATGTTGCGACTCCCTTTCTGTATAAAATAGCGTTAGGCTGGATTGGCAAGAGCCCGCGTGCGGAGGCGTTGTATGGGCGTCGATACGAAACAGCCAAGCGATGTCGCCAAGCGAATTGCGCATAGAGCGCGCCTGTCCAGACCTTCGGGCCGCAGCGACGGGTGGCGCCGCGAGACCTTCACAATGGCCAGGGTAGAAGCGCGCGACAAAGCTCGTGAATGGTTCGAGCTTTACCCTAAAGCCGCCTACATGACGGAAATTGAGTTCTGGCGCGAACTCGAGGATGGCCGGATCGAATTTACAATTAGAAGATTGCCAAGCGCGGATTGAAGAGTTTCTGGCGCGGCGCATGGGAGGCGATCCCTATTTGTAGTGTTTAGCTGACCGAGATTCTTGGCCTTTTGTTTGATCAATAGCTCTTGTGAAACCGACGTCTCGCGCTCTGTCGCACATGTGCGGTTCCCGGAAAACAATGGCGAATAATCATTGAAAACGCGTTAGAACATTGTGCTGGAATACACGGTCGAGCTTTAACGCTCCAGACATAATTAATAAAATTGCGCCCAATGTCGAATATTCGAAGAAGAATTAGGTGAGAGAACTCGAGCACTGTCGTAGTCAGAAGCGCTTATGGATCGGGGCTTTACCGATCAATAAGGCGCCGGCCTTTCTGGATGCGTCGAAGGGATAAATCCGATGCGACGCAACAGTTCTGACTATCGAGACTCCGACTATGCCTCCGCAAACTCAAAGGATTCCAAGCACTGCGCGCGCTTCGCGACGGCGGTTACGCCAAAGGCACGTCAAATCGCCCGAGCAGCGTGGCATAGCGAAAGGAAACCCCAGCACCCTTCACGCTATTGACGATAACCTGCTCGTCCGAGAGTCGTTAAACCTCTTGCTGAGGGCGGAGGGATATGCCTTTCGCAACTATAGCTCCACACAAGATTTCTTGCACGCGACTGACTTGAAGCACATCAGTTGCGTGATAACGACTGAACGTGCATCGCTAACCAGCTGTCTGGATTTGCTGGCGGAGATAAAGCAGCGGCGCGTCCATATTCCCATTATCGCCGTCACCGATAATGCAGATGATCCGCTATTGTTTGAAACCATAAAGCAAGAAGCGGTCGGTTTTTTCGAGAAGCCTTTCGACGGCGACGCCTTGCTGGATTCGATCCGCGAAGCGTTGGCCTGGAAGGATCAACATCCGGATGAAACGGAGGCGCTATCGTTCCAGCAGAAGCTATCGGAACTGACTGGCAGGGAGCGTGATGTTCTGGCGGGTCTGTCCAAAGGACATCGAAACAAAATAATCGCGCATGAACTCGGCATAAGCACAAGAACCGTTGAGGTTCATCGAGCTAATTTGATGACAAAGCTGAAAGTGAGCAAGCTGTCAGATTTGATCAAATTGCTCGGCGGGTCTCAAAGTGCGTCTTCTGACGTCACCGCCGGTGTTTGGATTCTTTCCCCCAACGCGTTGGTCGCCTCGCCGCGCAATTTGTTCGTCGTATCTGCAGACGAGGTATGAGGCGCAGCTTGCGCTACCCACGCCGCGCTACTCCGGCAAAACATCAGGCGTTCGCCATGCGAGATGCTGGCCGCTGTCCACGGCGATCATCTGACCTGTCACATTGCGCGCTCGCGCGAGATACATCACCGCATCGACGACGCTCGAGAGTTCCGTCGGACGCTCGAGCGGAACGCCGGCCACTTCCGCCGCGAATCCCTTCTCGCCGTAAAATGCGTTTGGCAGCACCGGCCCCGGTCCGACGGCGTTGACGCGAATGTTTGGCGCGAAAGCCTGCGCCATGGTGCGCGTTGCGGTCCACAGCGCGGATTTTGTAATCGTATAGGTGAAGTATCGCGGCGTGAGACGCCATACGCGCTGGTCGAGCACATTGATTATTGCTCCATCAACCCCCAAGGGCAGCCGCGCTGCGAATGACTGCGCAAGAATGAGCGGCGCGCGCAGATTGACCGCCATTTGTCGTTCATACACATCAAGCGAAAAATCTTCAGCATTATCCAACTCGAAAACCGAGGCGTTATTGACCAGAATCGCGATCGGGCCGAAGGCCGCTTCGGCGCGTTCGATCAACGCTAGCGTCTCTTGCGCGTCCGCGAGGTCGCAAGCGACTGCAGCGGCGTTGGCGTCGAGGTTGATGAGAGTTGCAGCGGCCAGTTTGGCCTCCGGCAAGGATCGTCGCGAAGAGTGGATCACCACCGGATGTCCATTGCTGGCGAAACCGTGAGCGATAGCGAGGCCTATGCGCCGCGCGGCGCCTGTCACCAGCACCGGACCTTTCGCCTCGCTCATGTTCGCTTCCCGTTGAACCCGCGCCGATTCCTGTGGCGCATGGCGCTGCGTTGCCTTCTGCGACTCGTTTTCCCTATAGCCGGTTATTGACGCTTTATTATCCAATATCAACCAAAAACGGCGTCTCTGTTTCTAAGTTGTGAGCGCCTACAGCAAGTATTACTCAAGGTAAGTCTGCATAGAACAAAATCGGGCCGTATTTGATACTTTAAGCTTGTCATATTGCTACTTCTGGCTCTCATCGCGCATCATTAATTGAAAGGTCTTGTTAACCTGAATGATTTTAATTCGATTTATCAAAACAACCGGCTTCAGCCGTCCTGTAACGAGTTGCAAGCCTCACGAAACCGTTGGGGCGCGTAAGTGGAGTTGAGTATAATGAGACAGGCCCTTCTCGCGACGCTGCTCGCGCCCTTCGTCCTTGCGGCGACGCCCGTGCTGTCCGCGGATTTGCCTCGCGGCGCTGCGCCGCCGCCGCAGGACTATTATTCGCCAACGCCTGTGTCCAACTGGCAAGGCTTTTACCTTGGCCTCAACGGCGGGATAGGATTCGGGTCATTCACCGACGGCGGAAGTCAACTGCTCGGCAGCGCCACAGGGGGCCTTATCGGTTTCACTGGAGGCTACAACTACATGGTCGCCCCCAATCTTCTGATTGGCCTTGAAGGCGATTTCGATTTCAGCGGCATGAAAAACTCGCAATTGCCCTATTACGGGTTTGCAACATCCAGCCGCATCGACGACCTATTCACGATCCGCGGCCGTGTCGGCTACACTTTCGATCGAGCGCTGGTCTATATTACCGGCGGCTTTGCGGGTAGCAACAACACCGTTACTTTCGGCAATATCTGGACTGGCTTCGCGGGGCAGCAATCCACTTTCCAGACCGGGTGGGCGCTGGGCGCCGGGCTTGAGTTCATGCTGACGAACAACCTGTCTGCGAAGGCCGAGTATTTGTTCACCTCGGTAGGGTCCGACCGCTACTTTGGATTTTCGCCGGCCGCGCTTCAGACAGGGGTCGACAATTCTCAAGTCAAAGTCGGCGTGAACTATCACTTCTAAAAAAACATCCGAGGGGCAAACGGTCTAGATTAAACACCTACCGGAGTTTTACTTTCAAAGTCGAACGCTTCTCCATCGTCCAAAAAAGGAGTCATAAAAGGCTCGGCGCTTCGGCGCTCCGGGCCTTTTTACATATGCGCGGAGCTTAGCACGCCTATAATATTCATGGCGGCTCGCAAATGTGGCTGCGTTTCAGTTGCGACTAATGAGGAGATCAATATGGGCATTTTGGATTTTTTGACGAAGAAGAACGCTGCGGCGCCGGCGCCAGCGGGCGCAACGGAAACGGCCGCGGCTCCGGCTGACGCATTAAAGGCCGAGATCACGAAGCAGGGACTTGACGCCTCCAAAGTCGACATTGCCGTCGACGGCTCTACGGTGACGCTCAGCGGCTCCGCGCCTACAACGCCGGACGCCGAAAAAATCGCGCTCGCGGTCGGCAACACCAAAGGGGTCACGAAGGTCATCAATAATATCGCCGTTCCCGCTCCGCAGCCGGGGTCGGGCTTCTACACCGTGAAATCCGGCGACACCTTGTGGAAGATCGCCGAGGCGGTTTATGGACACGGGCATGGCCCGAAATATCAGGAGATTTTCGAGGCTAACAGGCCGCTGTTGAAGAACGCCGACCTGATATATCCCGGGCAGGTACTTCGTATTCCGCCTGCCTCTGATGGCACCCCGCCGCAAGTCAGCGCGGCCCCGAAGGCCGTTGGAGACGACACGGTTCTGGAAAGCGCCAACAACCTGATAAACTGCGCGCGGCATGTCCGCGCGCGATTCTCACGCCTTTGTTGCTTCGAATGAAGGCGTCGCCAGGCTGAACGCGTCTAGCCAAGCTACAAGCTTGGGATGGCCAATCCGCCACGCGCCTTCAAAGCGCAAATCCAGATAGCCGAGCGCGGTTGCGACTGCGATATGCCCTATATCGACCGGTCCCCCGGGCGGCGCGGCGTCGAGCGCGGCCAATCCACGGTCAATCTTTCCTTGTTGGAGTTCAATCGTCCGAGCATGGCGCATAGCTTCCGGGCGCGCAGAATGTTCATAGCGGATCAATAAGGCCGCATCGTTGATCCCGTCTCCAAGCGCTTGCAGACGCAAAGCCGGGAAACGCCGCGCCGGGTCAGCGGGAAAGAGCCTCCCCCCGCCAGCTAGATCGTCGAGATATTCGGCGATGACGCGGCTGTCGTACAGCGAGGAGCCATCTTCCAGAACCAGCGCGGGTATTTTGCCGAGCGGGTTTTGCGAGCGTATGCTGTCCGCGGGATCGGAAAGATCGACGCCAACAATCTCGATGCGATTCGTCAAACCAAGGATGTCTGCGGCAATGCGAATCTTGCGGGCGTAGGGCGAGGCAGGAGAATAACGGAGAATGAGCATGAGCCGGCGATCCTTGGTTTTTGCGCTTGTACCGCGAGTCTGTCGTTTAAGAAGTATGAGCTGAAGCTCGCTGAACCGAACGGGAAGACATTTGACGAGGAAGCCATGCCACAAACCCTAGGGCAGACGAAGCGACCTAAGCCAGAGCGCGACCAGAAGTCGCTTTATGCGGCGATCGTGGGGCTGGTGATAAGTCTGTACGGCCTGAACATGAAAGACGAATACATGGGAAACATCGTCTTCCTGTTCGGCGCAGCCTGCGCAGCCGTCGGCATTATCTACTGGATCTTCCAGCCACGCCACGGCTTGTGACGAAATCGGGTTGGCGCGGTCGCGAATTGACTGGCCTCACTCCCCCGTCAGTTCCTCGACTGCAAAGCTTGCGCTCTGCCCTTGAGCCATGCGCTCGGTCAGAAATGGCAGCAGCGTGCGGGCTTCGTTATCGAACAGATAAGGCGGATTGACCACGATAAGTCCCGCGCGAGTCAACCTTTCGCCAGCGCCGCCGATACAGATTTCGAGCCGAAGCGCTCGACGGACGCCGTGTTCCTGAAGCGCCTTGAAGAAGGCCCTGGCCGATGAAACGTCCTTGATAGGATGCCACAAGGCGTAGATTCCCGTGGGCCATTTGCGACAAGCTGCAAGAAACGCCTCTAACATCGCATCGAACTCGTCGACTCGCTCGAAAGGTGGGTCGATCAAAACCAGCCCGCGCCGCTCCATCGGCGGAACAAAAGCCCCTACGCCGGTATAACCGTCTATGTGAATCGCCTTGATGCGCTTGTCGCGCGCAAAGCGCCGGCGCAGCGCGACAAAAGCATCCTCGCGCAACTCGCAGAATATGGCGCGGTCATTTGGGCGCATCAGCTTTTGTGTCAGTAAAGGCGAGCCCGGATAGAGCAACGGGCGGCCTTCCGCCACCGGTCCTATGGAGTCGAGATACGGTCTAAGCAGAATGGCGACTTCTGCCGGCGCTGCGGAAACATCGGCGAACTTCCCTATGCCTCCGCGCCATTCGCCGGTGCGTTCCGACTCGTCGCCCGAAAGGTCGTAGGCGCCCTCCCCCGCGTGAGTGTCGATTACGCGGAAGGGCGCTTCCTTTCGCGCAAGATAGGCAAGCAACCGCGCCAGAAACGCATGCTTAAACACATCCGCGAAATTGCCGGCATGAAATGCATGGCGGTAATTCATGTTCAATAAGGCGCGGGAACGCGGATTTCACGGGCATGGCAACCTCGCCGCGCAACTTCGGGACAAGCGCGGAAGTCGCGCAAATCCTTGGCGAGGCAAATACGCACCTCCTGCAGCAGTCCGCGCTCACAGCCAACGCTTATCATCCCCGGCCGCAGCCGGGGATTTGCTTCGAGAAAGGCGCGCTCAATGTCGAGAGTTCGCAAGAGTCTCGTCGGCCGCGATATTCGCGAAACTTGGAGGAACCGTCACGGCATTTCGGGCGCGAGCGACAGCCTCAAAGTAATCGCCGGGGCTCAGCCCGGTGCAGGTTCCGTGTTTGCGCCATTCATACCGTGCAAGGCCGTCTTCGGGGTAGACGCCCTTGGCGCGCTCCAGCGCTGTCCGCGAGACTGTCGGCGCCCCCCCGCAATTGCTGGGAAACCCATGTTCGTACTGCGGCCATAGTCCGTGCACGACGAAGCCCAGTTTGGAGCCGGGCTCGCATTGCGATTTGCCGCCGCCGCTCAACTCGCAAAAACCGGCGGACCAGGAAAGCGCCAGCACATAGAAGTCAAACTCTCCGCTGGCGGCAGGCGGGCCAAAGCGCGGTCTCTCTGCAGGCTCCGAAGGCGCTGGCGCCGTAGGGGCGACGGCCGCCGGGGCCTGATCGGCGCACCGGTCAAGCAGGCAGCCGTTGTCAAGTGCGG
The DNA here is from genome assembly GCA_963697595.1 of uncultured Alphaproteobacteria bacterium. Classification (GTDB taxonomy): domain Bacteria; phylum Pseudomonadota; class Alphaproteobacteria; order Rhizobiales; family Beijerinckiaceae; genus Methylocystis. Next base: position 1,278,050 of record CAVOON010000003.1, read on the forward strand.
ACGCCGGCGCCGCAGAGGCTATCGCCGCAAGCGCGAGCAGGCTGCGAAAAGTTCGCATGATCATAACGGAAGCTCCAGGCAAGACTTAGGGACCGGCGGCCTTGCAAGCAGGCGAAAAAGCGTGATTGCGGTCAAGACCCGTTACGCACCAGGTGACGCCATAGCCTATCCCGATGAATCCGAGAGCTTCGGCTATCTCATAGGTCACGTCGCGTAGATGTCCGTCATTCAACAGCGCTTGAGCGCGACAATACCGGCGCGGGATATAGCTGAGGCCATTGCTGCGAAACCCAATTTCGTGGGGTTCGCCAAAGCCCTCGATTACAAGCCCGCTCTGCCAGTAGACGCTTTCCCGATGCTCAAACTCACTTTGAATGCGCGCCAGCACGAAAGCTTCGCCACAGGCCGGAACGACACCGAGATAGGGAACCAGGCCCCGCGCTTCGGCCGGCGGCGTGTCGGCTAGCCCCGGCTCCTTCGCTGTCGCGGGCGCTGCACAAAATCCGAGGAGCGCCAAAACGAGCGTAGTCGCGCGTAACATCCATTCCCTCCAGCGGCCAAACCCTGACCGCAGAATGACGCTAAAGCACGCATCCGCGTCAAGACCGCGTTTTTACGAATTCGCGCCTATCCGCTATAATCTCGCCATGACCGAAGAGCTCCGACAGCGGCTACATTCCTGCGCCCGCGCGATTATGGTCCTGCTTGCGCTGGCGGCGATCGCGTGGCCCGTTAGCGCGTGGGCTCAAAATCCGTTTTCGGATTTTTTCGGCGGGTTGTTTGGCGGCGGCTCTCGCCATATTATTCAAAGGCAAGCCCCAAATTATCGGCAACCCCGACCAAACATTCCCGAGCGTCGCGCGCCTTACAGTGAGTCTCACGCGCCGCGTCTGTCGCATTCGCAGAAGTCGCAGCATAAGACAACCGCTCAAGAGACGCCGCGCCATCCCGAGAAAGTTCCGGGCGAGGCGAATTTCTTCGTGGCGGTGACGGGCGATACGCTTGGCCAGATTCTCGCCGACGGACTTGAAGAATCCTTTGAGGAGACGCCGCAAATTGGGGTTTTGCACAAGGGAAAGGAAAGCTCCGGACTGGTGCGAAATGACTTTTATGACTGGACCAAAGCGGCCCGCGACATTGCGGCGGGATCGCAAAAAGTCGATGTGGCGATCGTCATGATCGGGAGCAACGACCACCAATCAGTCAGCGAGGGCGGACAGACGCTGGATCCGCTTTCCCCGCGCTGGCGGGAGGTCTACGCAGCGCGGGTCGACGCGTTCATTCAAGCTTTCAAGGACAAGAACATCCCGCTTGTCTGGGTCGGATTGCCTGTGATGAAGGCCGAAAAATTCTCGGCCGACATGGCGCAGATCAATGAAATTTACCGGGCAAGGGCGGCCGCCGCGAATATTTCCTTCGTGGATTTGTGGGACAAATTCGCTGACGACCATGGGCAGTACAGCGCCTTCGGTCCTGACATAAACGGCCAGAACGTCAAGCTTCGTAGCGAAGATGGCGTACATTTCACGGGCGCCGGCGGGCGCAAGCTCGCACTTTTTGTCGAAGGAGAAATCAAGCGCCTTTATGACGCCCGACTACAGCCGGCTACGCCGGAACCCAAGTCTGGCGCGGACGGCGCGTCCCCGCCCGCGGGCGCAGCCACGACGCCGACTCCGCCCGCTTCTCCCACTGCCCCAGTGGTCTTTCGTTCTCCGGAAGGAGAACCGCCTCCGGCAGCCCCAAGTCTTCCACAGGATCGACCAGCGATTGGACAGGCGCAGCCCCTCACAGGAGCGTCTTCTCTGGCTTCGGACGAACTCGCTCGTCGCGACAAGCACGCGAGCCAGTCTGCGGCCGGTTCTGTTGAACGGGCAGTCGCCCAGCATGTTTTTATTGAGGGCGGCGCCCAACCTGCGCGACGCGGTCGAGCGGACGATTTCTCCCGGCCCGAAAACAAACAAGTCGCGCCGGGCGACAACTAAATTGGGGCGAAATTAAGACCTGCGCAAGCGTGAGTGGAACCAATTGTCTGGCTTGCGCATTTAACTCCCAAAAGATCGCCGCGATGGCGACAGAGTGGGAGGCGCGTATGCCACTATTTAGCTTGCTGGCTTTTGCTTTCTTTAGCCTTTGTTTCGCCCCGACGCCCGCCCGAGCCGACGAACGGTCATTTTTAGCCTTGTTCGAAAACCAGGCGCCCGCGCGGGAGACCTACGCCCCGCAGGATGACACGCGGCTCGGGCGAGAATATCCGGAAACGACTCGAGAACTGGTCGAAGACCCGACCCATCAGTCCCCCGGCACAATCACAGTCGATACAAGGGAGCGGGCGCTCTATCTCTCTTTGCCGAACGGGACGGCGTGGCGCTATGGAGTTGGCGTTGGGCGAGAAGGCTTTACTTGGCGCGGGCGCACGCGCATCGGTCGCAAGGAAAGCTGGCCTTCTTGGACGCCTCCGTCAGCCATGCTCAAGCGCCGTCCTGATCTGCCGCGTTACATGGCTGGAGGCGAAGACAACCCGCTCGGAGCGCGCGCGATGTATCTCTATTCGGGCAACCACGACACCGGGTTCCGGATTTCACGGCTCAAATGAGCCATGGACCATCGGTCACGCGGTGTCTTCGGGCTGCATCAGAATGCTGAATCAGGACGTCACCGATCTGTTCAGCCGCGTGAAAGTCGGCGCTACCGTCGTCGTGCTTTGAGGCGCAAAAAAGCCCCGGTTGGCTCCGGGGCTTTTTATTATTGCGGTTGCCCCGTCGTTAACGGCGCGTCCAGCTCTGGACACTCGACGACCAGATTGTTGACATAGGACATGCCAATCTGGAGCGGCAACCAGAGGCCGATCAATATCCATCCGATCTTGTGTTGCCCTCGTCCGTAGTAATACGCTCCGATCAGTGGAAGAATTAAGATCGCGAATGACCAGGGACCGCCGACAATATGTTCGCAGTACCAGGATTTAGTGCTACCGGTCGGCATGTTTCCTCACCTTGGCAGAGTTGTTTCGCCCATTAGGAATTCGTCAACCGCATGCGCGCATTGACGTCCCTCGCGGATCGCCCAGACCACAAGCGACTGACCACGCCGCATGTCGCCGCAGGCGAAGATTTTGTCCCGCGAAGATTTGTAGGAGCGCGTATCCGCCGCCACATTGCCGCGCTGATCCAGTTTTATATCCAGTTTATTCAATAGATCTTCTTTTATTGGCGATACAAAGCCCATCGCCAGCAAAACCAAATCCGCCTTCAGCGAGAACTCGCTGCCGGGAATGTCCCGCATTTTGTCGTCAACGCGCACACAGCGCAATTCCTTGACGGAGCCGTCGACACCATAGAACCCGCATGTTCTCACCGCGAACTCGCGCTCCGCGCCTTCCTCGTGCGAGGAGGAGGTGCGCAACTTCAGCGGCCAGTCGGGCCAGGTGCGAAGTTTGTCCTCCTTCTCCGGAGGGCGCGGCATGATCTCGAGCTGGGTGATGGACAGAGCGCCATGACGGCGCGAAGTGCCTATGCAATCGGACCCGGTGTCGCCCCCCCCGATCACAATCACATTCTTGCCGGAAGCGAAAATGGGCGCGTTGCTGGTCACGGGCTCGCCGGAGACGCGACGGTTCTGTTGAGGCAGGAAATCCATGGCGAAATGAACGCCATTGAGGTCGCGCCCAGGTATTGGAAGGTCGCGCGGAGCCTCGGCTCCGCCTGAAAGCACGATCGCGTCGTAAGCGGAAACCAGGTCGTCGACGCTCATGTCGACGCCGATATTCAAATCATAGTGGAAGACCACGCCTTCTGCTTCCATCTGCTCGACGCGGCGATCGACAAGATGCTTTTCCATCTTGAAGTCGGGAATTCCATAGCGCAGCAGGCCCCCGGCCTTGGCGTTCTTCTCGAAAACGTGCACCCGATGGCCTGCGCGCGCGAGCTGTTGCGCCGCCGCAAGTCCGGCAGGGCCGGACCCCACGACCGCAATAAGCTTGTCGGTTCGACGGCGCGGCGGCTCTGGAACCACCCAGCCTTCTCGAAAGCCCCGGTCTATGATCGCGCATTCAATTGATTTGATGGTCACCGGCTGGTCGTTCAGATTCAGCGTACAAGCCGCCTCGCAAGGCGCCGGGCAGACGCGGCCCGTGAATTCAGGAAAATTATTGGTCGAGTGCAGATTGGCGAGCGCGCGCTTCCAGTCCCCTTCATAGACGAGGTTGTTCCAGTCCGGAATCTGGTTATTTACAGGGCAACCATTGTGACAAAACGGAATTCCGCAATTCATGCAGCGCGCCGCCTGATTGCGCATGGTTTCCTCGGAAAGAGGAATTACGAATTCTTTGTAATGACGGATGCGATCGGCGGCCGGCTTGTATTTGCGGTCCTGCCGGTCGATTTCAAGAAAACCCGTAACCTTGCCCATCGCGTTCGCTGCTCATCGTTCACCCAGGTTTCGGCGAGCCTTCGCCGAACGTGGGTTGTAATTCAACCTGCCCCACAAAACTGACGCTATTCGTCATTTGCGCGGAATATGATTTGCGCCGCAGCAAAGGCCGCGGCGCGAAATGTCATGTCACTCGCCTGCTGCTTTGAGCTTTTGCGGCGCCTTGCCCTTGGCCAGGAGTTCCGTCAGGGCGCGACGATATTCGACCGGCATCACCTTGCGGAACTTCGGCTTATACGATTCCCAGTTCTCCAGGATCTCGCGCGCCCTCGAGGACTCGGTATAGCGCGCATGATTGCTGATGAGCTGGCGCAGGCGCTCGACATCGAAACGAGTCATGTCGCCCATGATGTCCACCCGGCCATGTGTTTCGAGATCGCCGGATTGATGGAAGCTCTCGGTCATGGCGGTTTCCTCCTCCGAAAGAGGTTCGAGATCCACCATCGCAAGATTGCATCGCGACGAGAAGCTGTCGTCCTCGTCCAGCACATAGGCGATGCCGCCCGACATGCCCGCCGCGAAGTTGCGGCCCGTCTGCCCTAGAACTACCACCACGCCGCCAGTCATATATTCGCAGCCGTGGTCGCCGACGCCTTCGACAACCGCAATGGCGCCCGAGTTACGAACCGCAAATCGCTCGCCCGCCACGCCGCGGAAGTAACACTCGCCGGCAATCGCGCCATAGAGCACGGTGTTGCCGATGATGATCGACTGATGCGGAGTAATTTTTCTTGCCTCTCGCGACGGGTAGACAATGACCTTGCCGCCCGACAGGCCCTTGCCGACGTAATCGTTGGCTTCTCCCTCCAGCCGCAAAGTCACGCCGCGCGCCAGGAAGGCGCCAAAGCTCTGCCCGGCGGTGCCGACAGCCCGAATGTCGATCGTGTCTTCAGGAAGGCCGGCGTGCCCATAGACGCGCGCAATCTCTCCCGACAGCATGGCCCCGGTGGTGCGGTCGACATTGCGAATCGGAGTGTCGATGGTCACCTTGGCGCCCCGATCGATCGCCGGGCGCGCTTTCTCGATCAGGCTGTTGTCCAGCACCTTGTCGAGCCCGTGATCCTGACGCTTGCTGTGGCGGATGGCGTCGCCCTCCCCCGCCGCTTTGTGGAATAGCTTGGCGAAGTCCAGTCCCTGCGCCTTCAAATGGCTTAGCGCCCGCTCCTTATCAAGCATCTGCGTCTGCCCGATCATTTCATCGAAGCTGCGATAGCCCATCGAGGCCATCAGTTCGCGAACTTCCTCGGCGACGAAGAAGAAGAAATTGATGACATGTTCCGGCAGGCCGACGAAACGCTTGCGCAACACTGGATCCTGCGTGGCGACGCCGACCGGACAGGTATTAAGATGGCACTTGCGCATCATGATGCAGCCAGCGGCGATCAGCGGCGCGGTAGCGAAGCCGAATTCGTCGGCGCCGAGCAAGGCTCCAACGATAACGTCGCGGCCGGTGCGCAGGCCTCCGTCCACCTGCACCGCGATGCGCGAGCGCAGATTGTTCAGCACCAGGGTCTGATGTGTTTCGGCGAGGCCGATTTCCCAAGGGCTGCCGGCATGCTTGATCGAGGTCAGCGGCGAAGCGCCCGTGCCGCCGTCATAGCCAGAGATCGTGACGTGATCGGCGCGCCCCTTCGAGACGCCAGCGGCGACCGTGCCGACGCCGACTTCCGAAACGAGCTTCACCGACACATCCGCACGCGGATTGACGTTTTTGAGGTCGAAGATCAGCTGCGCCAGATCCTCGATCGAGTAGATATCGTGATGTGGCGGGGGCGAAATCAGGCCGACGCCGGGCGTCGAATGGCGCACCTTGGCGATCACCGCATCGACCTTGTCGCCGGGCAATTGTCCGCCTTCGCCGGGCTTGGCCCCCTGCGCCATCTTGATCTGGATCATGTCGCCATTGACCAGATATTCCGCGGTGACGCCGAAGCGGCCCGAAGCTACCTGCTTGATGGCCGATCGCTTGCTGTCGCCATTCGCCTCGGGCTTGAAGCGGTCCGCTTCTTCGCCGCCCTCGCCGGTGTTCGACTTGCCGCCAATGCGGTTCATGGCGATGGCGAGGGTGGTGTGCGCCTCGCGCGAGATCGACCCGAAGGACATGGCGCCGGTGGAAAAGCGCTTGACGATGTCCTTGGCGGATTCGACTTCCTCGAGCGCAACGGCTTTACGCCCGTCCTCGTCGGCGCCTTTGATGCGGAACAGACCGCGCAGATTGAGCAGATTTTCTTCCTGCTCGTTCAATATCTTGGCGAAGGCGCGATATTGATCGCGCGAGTTTCCGCGAACCGCATGTTGCAGCAATGAAACGGTTTGCGGCGTCCAGCTGTGGGCCTCGCCACGTATGCGGTAAGCATAGTCGCCGCCAACGTCCAGCGCGTCGCGATAAACAGGCGCGTCGCCAAAGGCCAGTCTATGCCGGCGCACGGTCTCGCGCGCGATCTCGGCGAGGCCGACGCCCTCGACGCGAGTCGTGGTTCCGGCGAAATACTCGTCGATGAAGGCCTGCGACAGTCCCACGGCGTCGAAAATCTGCGCACCGCAGTAGGACTGATAGGTGGAAATGCCCATTTTGGACATGACCTTCAACAGCCCCTTGTCGACCGCCTTTATGTAGCGCTTGATCGCTGTCTCCCCGCTGACGTCGGCCGGAAAATGCTGGGTCGAAGCGGCAAGGGTTTCAAAGACCAGATAGGGGTTGATCGCTTCCGCGCCATAACCCGCGAGACAAGCGAAGTGATGCACCTCGCGCGCTTCGCCGGTTTCCACGACCAGCCCGACGGAGGTGCGCAGGCCCTTGCGGATCAAATGATGATGAACGGCGGCGGTGGCGAGCAACGCGGGAATTGGCACCCGATCAGGACCAACCATGCGGTCGGACAAGACGATGATGTTGTAGCGGCCATTCACGGCCTCCTCGGCGCGCTCGCAAAGGCGTTGCAACGCCTTTGCGAGACCGTCTGCGCCTTTCTCAGCCGCGTAAGTGAAGTCCAGCGTCTTGGTGTCGAAACTGTCTTCGACATGGCCAATGCTGCGAATTTTTTCCAGATCGGCGCTGGTCAGGATCGGTTGTCGCACCTCCAGCCGCTTTTTCTTCGCCGAACCTTCATGGTCGAGGATATTCGGACGCGGGCCGATGAAGGAAACGAGGCTCATGACCAGCTCTTCGCGGATCGGGTCGATCGGCGGATTGGTGACCTGCGCGAAGTTCTGCTTGAAGTAGGTGTAAAGCAGCTTCTCCTTGTTGGAGAGCGGCGAGATAGGGGTGTCCGTTCCCATTGAGCCAACGGCTTCCTGACCGGTGACGGCCATCGGGAAGACAAGCAGGTCAAGCTCTTCCTGCGTATAGCCAAAAGCTTGCTGGCGGTCGAGCAGGGAGACATCGGCGCGCGAGGCGCTCGGCTGGACCGGCTTCAAATCCTCCAGCACGATCTGCGTCCGAGCCAACCACTCGCGATAGGGATGCGAAGACGTCAGTGACGACTTGATTTCATCGTCGGAGACGATGCGACCCTTCTCGAGGTCGACAAGCAACATCTTGCCGGGCTGCAGCCGCCATTTCGTGACGATTTTTTCCTGCGGAATGGGCAAAACGCCCATCTCGGAGGCCATCACCACCAGTCCGTCGTCCGTCACCAGATAACGGGCCGGGCGCAGTCCGTTGCGGTCCAGCGTGGCGCCGATCTGGCGCCCGTCGGTGAAAGCCATTGCGGCCGGACCGTCCCACGGTTCCATCAAAGCGGCGTGATACTCATAGAAAGCCTTGCGATGCTCGTCCATCAGCGGATTTCCCGACCAGGCCTCGGGAACGAGCATCATTACGGCGTGCGCGAGCGAATAACCGCCGCGAACCAGGAACTCGAGCGCATTGTCAAAGCAGGCTGTATCGGACTGGCCTTCGTACGAGATGGGCCACAGCTTACTGATGTCCTTGCCGAAAAGCGGAGACGCCACGGAGGCCTGCCGGGCCGCCATCCAGTTCAAATTGCCGCGCAGCGTATTGATCTCGCCATTGTGCGCGACGAAGCGATAGGGATGCGCGAGTCGCCAGGACGGGAATGTGTTGGTCGCGAAACGCTGGTGAACCAGCGCCAATGCGGACACAAAACGCTCGTCCTTGAGATCGAGGAAATACTCTCCGAGCTGACTGACGAGCACCATGCCTTTGTAAACGATAGTCCGCGAAGACATCGAGACGGAATAATGCTCGCGGCCAAGTGGTCCCAGAGCGTAAATCTCGCCGGACGAGGTCTTTCGCGCGAGATAAAGGCGGCGCTCGAAGTCGACTGCATCCTTCACATCGGCGCCATGTCCAACAAAAATTTGCGCGTGGAAGGGCTCCACGGCGCGCACGGCGTCGCCAAGATCGCTGGAGTCGACCGGCAGGTTGCGCCAGCCTAGAACAGTCAGGCCTTCGGCCTCGACCGCCGCGGCGACGATGGCTCGCGCCTTGGCGCGAACGTCGGCGTCGCGCGGCAGGAAAAACTGGCCGATCGCATATTCGCCTGCGGCAGGCAGCGAGAACCCGAGCTTGGCTGTTTCCTCGGCGAAAAACTGGTGAGGGATTTGAACAAGAATTCCGCAGCCGTCCCCGAGCTTCGGATCGGCCCCGACAGCGCCGCGATGATCGAGGTTCAGAAGGATCTGCAGTCCCATCTTCACAATGTCGTGGCTTCGCGAATTATGGAGATTTGCGACGAAACCGACGCCACAGGAGTCGTGCTCCTTCGACGGGTCGTAAAGACCCTCGGCTTTGGGAAGCAGCGGATCGCGTCCATCGATCTTAGTCAAATCAGCGTCTCCCGTGCGAGGGCTCGCGTGTCGGTGGTTCTCATTCAACGCCATGATCGTCCCTTAGGCCCCACGCATCATTACGCGCGACTTCGTTTAGAAGCCGCGGGCGCGCTCCGATTTCACCCGCTCGCTGACCGCAGCGAACCGGCGACTGACATTACAGGGCCTTGTGTAATTTCTTGATGTCGAATGGTCAGCATGGCTGACCATTCATGATGGCATATTCTTGCCAGATTTGCACACGCGGCACAAGCAAGCTGCGAGCATGGCGAAAAAGGGCCGTTCGCCCCGCCAGGGCTCCGGTTTGGTCCCAACCTCGCCTCATTCACCTAACAGCTTCGGCCTTGGCGGCGGACAACCTCAGGAGCAGCTGGCCATGAGTTCATGCGTTAGCGGGCAGAAAAGACACAGAAGCTGGGCGCTACTCGCTTTGATGAGCGCGAGCAGCGCCTTGACGCCGGTAGCAGCTTCGGCACAGTTCTACTCCCGTCCCTACGTCGACGGCTATTACCAGCCCGACGCCGACAGTTACCGCGAACGGAGGCCTCGCCAATATGATCGCGATCGATACCGATCAGCCGGCGCGCTTTACGCCTCACGGGCGGCGGTCAGTACTATACTCGGGGAGGAAGGCTTCCGGCTTGTTGGCAGGATTGAATCCCGGGAAGAAAATATCGTGGCCACAGGCGTTGACGCTTCCGGCGTGAAGATGCGCTTCCTCATCGATCCCTACGCCGGAGACGTCATCTACGCGCGACGAATGGAGGGACAACCGTACGCGCGAAACTTCGACGAGGATCGCAACGACACGGATGCTCCGACGATTCACCCACGCCCAACATTTCGCGAGGGTATAGTGCCCCCAAAGGTTTCGCCTCAGCGCCAGCCTTTGCCGGAGCCAAAGGTAATCTCCGCTCCGCCGGAGGTCCCGAGGCAGGCCCAACAACGGTCGGCTTCTCCGTCCCCTTCCCGCGCCAGGCTGGAGCCAACACCGCTCGCACCTCGCGGCGCCGCTCCGCTCGCGCCAGCTCGCGACTCCCCGCGGTCGGCCAATGATGCGTCTCAGCCGGGGAAAACTGCGCGGCCCCCGAACAACCCAACGCTGCCTGCGCCGCCTACCAATGCGCATGGCTCGTCCCATCGCGCTATCGTCCCGCCGCCGGGGGCGGCGCCTTCTCCGCCAAAGCCTGCTGTCGCGACCGCCCCGCCCCCGTTGTCCGCGCCGACGCCCTCCTCACCCCCGCAGATTCTCAATCCCCAACAGCCGGTCTCGCCAATTCTGGGATCGACTCGCGTTGAAGCGCCGCAGGCGGACTCCCCCCGCCCAGACGGCGGCGCATTCAAGCCTACCGGGGGATAACGCCACAAAAAGAGGCGCCTTGGCAGGCGCCTCCATTTTCTCCAGACGGTGCAGCGCGTCAGGCGGCCTGAGCCTCGACCGCCTTGGCCTGAACGGGCTGTGGCGCTACGCTTTTGGGGGTTCCGATGTCGATGCGTCGCGGCTTCTTCGCTTCCGGTATCTCGCGCACGAGTTCGACATGCAGGAGGCCGTTTTCGAGGTTGGCCCCCGTCACGACCACATGGTCGGCAAGCTGGAAGCGACGTTCAAAGGCTCGCGCCGCTATGCCCTGATGCAAGAACTCTCGCCCGGAATCCGTCGGGACCGGCGTCTGCGCGCCGCGTATCGTCAGCGTGTTTTCACGGGTTTCGATCGAAAGGTCTTCCCGCCCAAAACCCGCGACTGCTAGAGTTATCTTATAGGCGTTCTCGCCCGTCCGCTCGATGTTGTAGGGTGGGTAATTCGGCGCAGGCTCAAAGCCACCGCTTTGCGCCAGCGTGTCGATCAGCCTGTCGAATCCAACAGTCTGACGAAACAAGGGCGATAGATCGAAAGCACGCATTGCATATCCTCCATTTGAAGCGACATGGGTTCAGTTGTCAGGGCGCTCCCTTCGGACTTTCCGCGGGTTTCGCCTGAAGGCGCGTCCGGTATGGCCCGCGCTGAAGGAGATTTGGGAAGCGTTTTCTGTCGTGCAAGAGGCAGCTGATGTCTTAAGCGGCAATTATAAGCGTTGTGATAAAACGCGCTAAATGATGCGCTAGGACGTCGCCTTTAGAGTCTCGCCTTAAAGCCAGAAAACCCAAAAATGCTCGAACTAGTTTCAACGCCACAAAATCCAGTCCCGCCGGGAGCTCGGCTCTATGCCTTGACGGCCGCCGACGGTGCAATCCTGCGCATGGCCCGTTTCTCTCCTGCGGCGCCGCCCCGGGCGACCGTCGCTCTGTTTCAGGGACGCGCCGAGTTCATCGAAAAATATTTCGAGACCATCGGGGAGTTGCTTGCCCGCGGCTTTGAAGTCGTCACTCTGGACTGGCGCGGTCAGGGCGGCTCCGAGCGTGAACTCCAGAACTGGCGCAAGGGTCATATCGACGATTTTGCGCAGTATCAGCGCGACCTTGACGCTTTTCTCCACCAAACGACCCTGTTCGCCTGCCCCAAGCCATGGTTTGCGCTGGCCCATTCAATGGGCGGAGCCATTCTGCTCGAAAATGCTCATGACGGCGGAGCTCAATTCGCTCGCCTGGTCGTGACCGCGCCTATGATCGACCTCTACGGGCTTCGTTTTCCGCTGGGCTCGCGAATCCTCGCCAACACACTCGACATGCTTGGGCTTGGCGCGATGTTCATCCCCGGCGGCGGCGAGGCCTCGCTCGTCGAATTGCAGTTCGCTGGAAACAAGCTCACATCGGACCCGCGACGTCTGGCCCGCAGCGCCGGCGTCCTGGCGCAGGAGCCGCGACTGGGCATAGGAGATCCGACTGTCGGATGGGCGAACGCGGCCTTTCGTCAGATGGAGCGCTTCAACGATCCGGACTATCCGCGCCGGTGGCGCACGCCGACATTGTTGATCGCCTCGGGGCGCGACGAGCTGGTCTCGACGCCGGCGATAGAGCGCTTCGCCCAACGCCTCGACATCGCCACACTCATCACTATCCCCGGCGCAAGGCACGAGGTGATGATGGAGCGCGATCAATTGCGCGCCCTGTTCTGGGCGGCTTTCGACGCCTTCATTCCCGGACATCTAAACGAGGCCGACTCGCTTCGCGCGGCCGAGTGAGCATCGGCAGCGCATTTCGGCCCAATTTTTACGCTTGCTGCGCAGGCGACGCGACTGGCGGCGAGGCCGCCGCTGTGGCACTGTCGCAAATCATTCGCCGAGCTGCCCGATCCAGGCAGGACCCAAAAAGCGTGACGATCCCCGTTGCAAGCCGCTCCAGCGCCCAAGCTCCAGCAATTTGACGTGAGTTTCGAAGCCCAGCCCGTGGAGCCGATGGTTGCGCGGCCGGAGCCTCCGCCTCCACAGCGCAGCCGCTTCCTCGCCATTCTCGGAGTCTGCCTGCTGCTTCACGTTGGGATTTTGACGCTTCTCATCATCCTCGACGCCATTTTCGTCCCTCACGAAATGCAATTGCAGGAAACGCCAGTCGAGGTCATCACCGAGCAACCGCAGCAGCAGCCTCCTCCGCCACCTCCCCCGGCGCCTGAGCAGCAGCCCAAGCAGGAGCAGCCTAAGCAAGAGCAGCCCAAGGAAAAACCGCCCGAGGAAAAAAACCCCGAAGAGAAAAAGGCCGAGCAACACAAAACCGAGCAAAAAAAACCGGAGCCTCAGCAGCAACAGCAACAGCCCTACGAGGAGCCCGCCACCGACGCACCGCGCGCGCAGAACAAGGAGAAGGTCGAGCGCACCGCGCCGGACAAGGAGACCAAAGCCGCGCACAAGGGGCCGGCGACTAACCAGACCGCGCGAAAGCCCTCGCCAGAGAAAAAGCCCAGTCCTGCGCAGCAGGCCGCGCCCGAGGTCTCGAAGGAGCCTCCGACGCTTAAACAGGTGGAGGACAAGCCCGACGCCGAGGTTATCGAGAAGGCCGACGTGAGCCGCGAAAAGCCGGAGCAAAAGGAAACCCAGTCCGACACGAAGGGCGAGACGCGGCAGGGCGCCAAATCCATCGCGGACGAACTCGCCGATCCCGACCCCGCGCCGGACTATCTCTTCAGCGGCGCGGCCAAGGCGGCGCCGGTCTCCGGCGGCACGGCGAACACGACCTATCTTTCAATTCTCTGGGGCCTGATCATGCCGGGCATGCACCTGCCCGAAAGCGTCAAGGACGAACACATCCACCGCGAGGGGATTCTTGTGTTCAACGTCGACATCAAGGGCAATCTGACTCGAATCGGGGTGCGGCAGTCGAGCGGCCTGCAGGAGCTGGACGCGGCGGCGATGGACGGCGTGCGCCGCGCCGCGCCCTTCCCTCCGCCTCCGCGCGGCCTGACCTATTCGATCAATTTTTCGTACTCGAGCAATTGAAGAAAGAAGCGCGCAAGCTCGGAGGTGTTGTCGGGTCAAGCTGATCCCGCGCCGCTGAAAAAGGCCTGTTGCAAGCGATCGAAAAGCGGTCGGCGCAAGTTTCCGACCTATTGCTGGAAACTTATGCGCAACTTGAAAACGTCATCGGAGCTTCCAAAAACATAGGGAACAGGCGGTTGCACATAATTAACACCTTCCGTCAGCCACTTTTCATATTGATCCAGCACAACCGCCGAGTTGTGGATTGGATCAAAGTCATAGCAAGCACAAGGGTTTACATTTTCATTCAGCTTTGCGCCCCCAACAAACACCGGTTTTGCGCCTAGCATCACCAAAAGGCTCGGAAAAGGAGCTTCGAAGAAAAACCTGTTTGCTCCTAAGGCTACAAGATTTTCCGTCCAAAAACTTTCTGGAAGTTTATTGATAAGGTCCGACAAAATTTTGGCTGGCGAATAGAATATTGTCCGTGTGGCGGAAAAGAAAAATGTTGAAACATTCAGTCCAATCAATTGGGTGAAGTTTCGGAAAAGCTCAATGGATCTTGCCGATACAATCATATGACCGGTATCAGCAAGAAGACTCTCTCCATCGCTCTCGGTCAATTTGGCGATCAAACTGCGATCAAATACGGTTCTCGATATGCTCGATCGCCACCATTCAAAATTGACATAAGGGTAACTGACGCCTTTGGTGTGCATGAATAAAACATAGTCATAATTTGGAATGATATCTCTGCAAAGCTTAAGCGCCAGCTGAAATGGCGCGGCGTCGGAATTGATGTGCAGTTTTTCTGGAACTCTCCGAATCTCTAGCAGGTTCGCCAAATCGCTGTAGCAATTTTCGACATTGGCGGCAGCGTCCCACCCCACAACGACAACCTTATCGTCTTGCTTGAATTCCTTTTCCAGAATTCCGCGATACCAATCCATCCAAAGACAAGAGCTGTCTTGTTGATCTCGCGCCCAAGCTGCAAAAATCACGAGCAGGCGCATATTCACGCTCCGACGATGCTCCAACTGCTTTGACCCGTCGTCATGCAGCGTTGTGCAAGCGCAGAGTAAACTCGGTCAGCCGGCCGCCGCAACCAGAACGTGGCCCCCGATCTGTTTCGCGATTCCCCGCCGAAACAAGTCACTTGCTGCATGCCGTCATCTGCTGGCTCCCCGTTGGCGATTATGTAGTTGACGAACCACGAAAGGTGGGCTAACTTCTGAATCAAGGAGTTAGCTATGTCTGTCTTGTCGCAAGCCCATTTCCACGAAGAAGCCGCCGCTTTCGCCCATTTGGAGCGCCTACTGTGGCCGGAAGGCCCGGTATGCCCTCATTGCGGTTCCGTCTCTGGAAAGCATTACGACCTGCGCAAGACGCGCCTTGGCCTGCGCAAATGCTCGGATTGCAGGAAGCAATTCACCGTGAAGGTCGGCACTGTTTTCGAGTCCGCTCACGTCCCGTTGCATAAGTGCTTGCAGGCGGTTCACCTGCTTTGCTCCTCCAAAAAGGGCATTAGCTCGCATCAGCTAAGCCGCGTGCTTCAGGTTCAATACAAGACGGCGTGGTTCCTCGCGCATCGTATCCGCGAAGCCATGCGCGACGGATCCATTGCCCCTATGGGCGGCGCGGGCGGCATTGTCGAAGCCGATGAAACCTACATTGGAAAGCTTGCCGACGTTCCGAAACAGCGCGGCGGGAGCGCTCACAAGAACGTCGTCCTGACCCTTGTCCAACGCGGCGGATCGGCTCGCAGCTTCCATCTCGACGGTGCGAGCATCGCCACCATTAAGCCGATTGTCGAAGCCAACGTGGCCCGCGAAACCGCGATGATGAGTGATCAGGCCGCTTGGTATCCCGTTGTGAGCGCCGACTTCGCCAGCCATTCGACCGTGAACCACGCTCGCAACGAATACGTTCGCGGCATCGTCCATACAAACACCGTCGAAGGCTACTATTCGATTTTCAAGCGCGGCATGAAGGGCGTTTACCAGCACTGCAAAGAGAAGCATTTGCACCGCTATCTGGCGGAATTTGATTTCCGCTATTCGAATCGCGTTAAGCTCGGCTGTAGCGATTTGGAAAGGACGGAGCGGGCACTAAGTGGTATCGTGGGCAAGCGGCTAACTTATAGGCAGTCATTTGGTTAAGAAGCGTGACGACAAAACCTGACAGCGCGCCAGATGGTGTAACAATCACTATCCGCCCGTCTGCGTCGCATCCTGACGTTTTAACGGTTCAGGACGCGATGCGTCAGGTATTGGATTTTTTTGACCTGTTGACGCCAGAAGAACAGGAAGGAAGCGAGCTTCTTTGGAATTTGAAACTTGCCAGCACCAACTCTCCGTTAACGATTGTGGGTGAGGCAGTGAGTTTAGATGCGTCCATTGACGTTTCTATGATCGCGCGGGTTCAAAAACGGATGATTGCGGAACAGCTTAGGTCGTTCACGTCTGGTGTCAGGCCAAAAATAGGCGTCAGCAAACGCCGACGTGAGACTTACAAGCGTATTTTTAATCGTAACACCAATGGAATCGGGCGAACAGATGCGATTCTTGATGCATCTGACGCCCCAATATTAATCACACCATCCGCCGCTTCTGTTGGGATTCTCGCTCTTGCCAATGAAGAGAGTGAATTTGATGCGCTTGTCCTAAAGGATCGATGCCGTGAAGAGATTGGCTCCATTGAGGGGGATCTCCTTGAAGTAGGGACGGAATATAACCAGCCGGCAATCTTGGTGAGGGAGCGCAGGAGCGGTAAAGAAATATGGTGCCGTGTCGATGCTTCTTTGAAGCACAATATTTCCGAGGAATCGCGGTTTGAGGATGTATGGGACCGAAAGAGAGTCGTTGTTAAAGGAACGATTTCTTACGATTCCGCTGGGGCGATTGCGCGCGTCAAGGCCACGTCTGTAGTAACCGTTCAGATCAGAAGCATGACTGTTCACGATATAAAGGATGCAGATTTTACGGGCCGCTTGTCCGTCAATGAATACATTAATCGGTTGAGAGAGGGCGAGCTTGGCCAATAAGCCAAAATACTATTGGGATGCTTGTGCGTGGATCGGCCTTATAAAGCAAGAGCCGGGGAGATTTGATTCTTTGAAGCACGTTATAGAGGAAGCGCAAAAAGGAAAAATAGAGATATGGACTTCAGCGTTTACCTTAGCAGAGGTTTTTAAGCGCAAATGCCCGGAGGAGCAGGTTGGATTAGATCAGCCCGACGATATTGCATTCGAGGATTATATAGCGCAAGACTTTGTGAAGCGAGTTCAGGTTGACACGGACGTTGGTACTGTAGCTCGGCGGCTGCTGAGAAAATTCCCAAATCTCCGGAAGCCTCAGGATGCTATTCACGCTGCAACGGCGGCGCTGAATAATGTTGATGAATTGCACACCTTCGACGGAGCTGATCTGTTGTCATTGGACGGTTTTATTCCGATGTCGGATGGGCGACAGTTGAAAATCTGCCGGCCGCCAGTTCCCCCACCTCTTCCTGCTTCCCCGCCTCTATTGGCTATTATGGAGGATGTCGAAGCAGACAAGATAATCGAAAATTTCGCCTTATCTTACATAAAGAAAAGCAACTTCGGTTAAGGATAAAGTTGAAGAAAAAACCTAAAGCGGAATCGGGTCAATCTGACGCCTTCATCGAAGCGGCCCGCGAACTCGGCTGCGACGACGATCCAGTGCATTTTGACGAAATGCTGAAAAAGGTGGCGAAGCATAAGGAATCGTCGTCGATACCCAGGCCAAATCCTGACAAACCGAACCAAGAGGACAAGACAGATGAGCGATAAAGAAATTAGGCTCAAATGCGTGGAGATCGCCACGCATTTGAATATTCCATCCGAGCGCGTTATCGAAGTCGCAAATAATATTTATATATTTATCACGAACGAGGATTCTCGGAAGGCCACTTAATTGGCTTGGCGCGATGCCCGCGAACGGTTTCGATGCACTCGCTGTAAGTATCTAAGACCCACTTCCTATCAGCTTTTGACCATTCGTTTTTCAGGTCTGAAGCATGAGTTGATGTCGTTGAGACATGCTCAATTCCCGCAATGAGTTCCATCAATTCAAAGGCGACTTTTTCTGCTGTATTTTCACCAATATGCACTACGGGTGCGTCTGCCATGATTGAATCTCCGGTTGTATCCAATACAACCTACTACCCGATTCGCCCGTGGTTCGCAAACTACATAATCGCCTCCCCGTTGGCGATATTATACTTGACATACCCATCCCCGACATATAGGATTTGAGCCATAGGAGATTTCGCTATGGCCATAACGTCTCAAGCTCCAGCGCCGCACTACTTAGCCGCCGAGCCGCCGCCCACAGCAACCGTGTGCAATGGAGAAGTGCTGGTCGAGGTAGCAGTCGAATCGCCACCCGCCCGTGGCGAGATTGGCGAAATTGGCGTGTTGCTTCCTGTCGCTCTCGCCAAGCATTTAATCGTTCAACTCGAACAGGCCGTAGCTCAACTAGAGAAGTGACTGTCATGGCTACCCCAATTCTCACCGCTCAACACTTTCAAAACGAAGAGGCTGCTTTCGCCTACGTCGAGGCGGCTCTTTGGCCGGAAGGCCCTGTCTGCCCGCATTGCGGAGGCTTCGATCGCATTTCCAAGATGCAAGGCAAATCCACCCGCGTCGGGCTTTATAAGTGCTACCAGTGCCGCAAGCCATTTACCGTGCGCATGGGGACCGTTTTCGAATCCTCGCACGTGGCGCTTCACCTGTGGCTGCAAGCGATCCATCTGCTTTGCTCGTCCAAAAAGGGCATTAGCTCGAACCAGCTTCACCGCACCTTGGGCGTTACTCTGAAAACCGCGTGGTTTCTGTGCCACCGCATCCGCGAAGCCATGCGCGACGGCTCCCTTGCCCCAATGGGCGGCGCGGGTGGCATTGTAGAAGCCGATGAAACCTACATCGGAAAGCTTGCCGACGTTCCGAAACAGCGCGGCGGCAGCGCTCACAAGAACGTCGTCCTTACCCTTGTCCAACGCGGCGGATCGGCTCGCAGCTTCCATCTTGACGGGGCAAGCATCGCCACCATTAAGCCGATCGTCGAAGCCAATGTGGCCCGCGAAACCGCCATGATGAGCGATCAGGCCGCTTGGTATCCCGTTGTGGGCGCCGACTTCGCCAGCCATTCGACCGTGAACCACGCTCGCAACGAATACGTTCGCGGCATCGTCCACACCAACACCGTCGAAGGCTACTATTCGATCTTCAAGCGGGGCATGAAGGGCGTCTATCAGCATTGCTCCGAGAAGCACCTTCACCGCTATCTCGCTGAATTTGATTTCCGCTACAGCAACCGCGTTAAACTCGGCTGCGATGATACTGAACGCGCAGACCGAGCACTAAAAGGCGTCAAAGGCAAGAGACTGACATATCAAACGACTCGTCACTGAGAAGCGGCTGAAGCCAAAAAAGGAATCGCCATGAACCGCGATATTTTGAGCGCCATCACCTCGCGCAGCACTATTTCTCTGTCGTAGGATGGGGAGCTGCGCGAGGTAGAACCTCACGTTTATGGCCTTGACACGAAAGGGCATGATCTATTGCGAGCCTATCAAACAACCGGAGAAGCAGGCTGGCGCTCTTTCCTCGTAGGTAGCATCTCATATGCAACGCCCACGGGAAAAAGCTTCGCAGGTCCCCGGCCGGGCTACAACAGACACGATCCACAAATCTCCCAAATCTATGCCCAACTTTAAACGCCCCACATGTGCAGAGAGACGGAACATAAGCCGGCCCGTTGTGGAGACCACACCAATGCTGATGGATCATGCTAATGCCTCGCAAATCACCGCCTAAACCTGACGAAAAACCTCAGTTCGAACGATTCCTTGAAGCGGCGAAAGAAATTGGCGCCGCAGCAACGGATAAGCATCTTGCAGAAACAATCCGCGCGATTGCCAAGGCAGACGCTATTCGCTCAACCGCGTCGCCAAAATCTCAAAGAAAGACCTAACATGTTCAAGGACGTCGGTTGCCTGATTCTCATTGTATGAGGCGCGGGCATGGGCAACCCGCACCCGCCATCCATTCTTGAAAAATCTAAATTGCGCTGCGGCCTCGCTGAAGAATTGAAGATCGTCTGACCTATGCGGGGTTGACTTAGGAAGATTTTCTATCGCAGCGATTCCTTTGCCTAGGCCGTTTATTATTTCCATCCAATCTGCTTCATCAATGGTTGTGCTTACTTTCGCTTTAAGTTCCGAACCGAGCGCCCGGAGCCCGATCTCCGCAGCTCGCATACTATGGAATACACAGGCAGTGTATCCGCCGACAGCCAAAGATGTTGCAGCAGTAACTATTTCCTCTGATGCAGATGGGAATCTTTCTCTAACATTGTCGCTAATGATATCTGTTTTTTCATAGAATTTAGCCAAGTGCGGAGGGACAAAGAGGAATGTTTGCGCGCGAAGCTCATTCTTGAATATATCAACTACAACAGCAAATTGACCATCATTTTGAGGTAAAGCACCGGGGACAAGCAGACGACTCGCGACTGTCTTGGACACAACGAGATTAAGCCTTTCGGCCATGTCTATTATTTTTCTAATCTCATTTTTTACCAATATTTCACCATCGACATTTAATACACTATTTCCCGTCTCCAAGTCCCTTTCATTATATTTTTTCCACCCGAAAAGTGCCGTTACATCATACAGCGATCTTCCAAGCTCAACAAAATCGAGAGCGTTTTCCTTCAACATATCCCACAGGCTCCATAGGCGGCGACCGGACAACCCGGACGCTTCGCCATCATGGCCCCGCGCAAAATCGCTGTGAATCTGTAGGCCCATGATTTAGCCGCTAACCTCTAGCATTTGTATGTGGGTATGCAAAGTATAATATCTCCTCCCCGTTGACGGAACGCAGCAAGAACGCCTATGCTGGCGTTCATGATTTGTTTATGAGCGGCGGCCATAGTTCGGCCGAGTGCTCACGGGGGTTTTTGGAATGTTGACAAGAAAACAGAGCGATCTCCTGCGTTTCATTAATGAGCGCCTTAAGGAGACCGGCGTCCCCCCTTCTTTCGACGAGATGAAGGACGCACTGGATCTGCGCTCTAAATCCGGCATTCACCGGCTGATCCTCGCGTTGGAGGAGCGCGGCTTCATCCGCCGTCTGCCCAACCGCGCCCGCGCGCTGGAAGTGCTGCGTCTGCCCGAGTCCTCGACGCCCTCGGGTGCGAATCGGGCGCGCAAATTTTCGCCATCCGTCATCGAAGGCAATCTCGGGCGCGTGCGCCCGCTGCATGAACGCGAGGAGGAAATGGAAGGCCAGCAGGTGGCCATCCCTGTGATGGGCCGCATCGCCGCCGGCACGCCGATCTCGGCGATCCAGTCGCGCAGCCACACTATTAGCCTGCCGCCGGATCTGCTCTCAAATGGCGAACATTTCGCGCTCGAGGTGCGCGGCGACTCGATGATCGAGGCCGGGATATTCGACGGCGACACTGTGGTCATAAAGAAGCAGGAACAGGCCGACAGCGGCGATATAGTCGTGGCGTTGATCGACGAAGAAGAGGCGACGCTTAAACGCCTGCGCAAGCGCGGCGCCTCCATCGCCCTGGAGGCGGCCAACCCGGCGTATGAGACTCGCATCTTTGGGCCTGATCGCGTGCGGATTCAGGGCAAACTGGTGAGCCTGCTGCGGAAGTATTGAGAGATACTCACCGGTCCCGCGCGAGAACGCTAGGGCTACCTTCCCCCACCGCCATTCCGTGAAGTCCTGCAAGCGCTACGAAGCCTCGCTCCTACTCATCCGCCCCGCTTAAATCGTCGGGCTTCTCCGCCTCCGCCGGCGACGCCACTGTCTTGCGCGGGGGCGGCGGACGAGACCACGGCCTGTCCTCGCCGCGCGAACGCGCCGCAGTCCATTCCACGCCTTGCGGCTTGAAGCGCATCGTCATTGCGCCTGTCTCCTCAAGCTTGCGCCGGTCTATGACTATCGCCGCGCCGCAGCCTGCAGGCGCGAAGAGGGGCGTCACCATAATGGCGGCTCTTGCGCAATCCTCGATGAGTGCGGCTCTCTTTTCGACCAGCGCCACGAATCGCCCGTCTTTGGCCCGCCCGACGCAGCCATAGTCGTCGCAGGCTACACCGCCTCGCGCGTCGCCAGCGGGCCGCGCGTCGGCGTCCGCCCGAAGCCACTGCTCGGCGGCGAAAGCGCTGGGTTTGCGACCCAGTAGAGCTAGACCGCCGTCCGGCAGCCTCAGCGCCGCAGCTTCCCCGCTTGGCGCTATCGCTAAGTCAAAGCCCTCCCCGCTCGAGGCTCCCAGCAGCCCGATCAACGTAAGTGGAATGGCCAGAGCGCGCAGCAGCCAGCTTCGCCACAACACCAGAAACAGCAAGGCCAGCGCGAAAAAGAATATCGCCCAAGGCGCGAAGCTCTTTACCGGTAGGCTGGCGCCGGGCGCGCTTCCAATAAGCTTTGCGATGGCTGTGATAAGGTCGATCCCAAGCCCAAGATAATGCCAGACGAATCCATCGAGCCCGAGCGGATAAAGCGCTGCGCCGAGCAGAGCGCCGGGTACGGCGAAAAATTCGATAATGGCGAGCGTGAGCGGATTCCCGACGAGGACGTAAGGGCTGAGTTCGTGAAAGTCGTTCGCCATGAAGGAGGCCGTCGCGGAAGTCGCGCAAAAGGTCGCGAACAGCGCAGCGCCAGGCCCCCACAGCGCGCCGCGACGCAACCGCGCGAACAGGCTCTCGGGCGCCGTCGAAGCCGTCCCAATCCAGATGTCTGCCGCGCGCTGGCGTTGTTCATTGCGCGCTTCATAGACCGCGATCAGCGCTGCGACGGCGGCAAAGGAAAGCTGAAAGCTGGCGCCGAGCAGCGCTTCCGGTTCGAAGGCGACGACGAAGAACACCGCCCAAGCCAGATTGCGCATCGAAAAAGCCGGTCGGTCGAACAGCACCGCGACAAGCATCACGAGCGTCATGACAAGCGCCCGCTCGGTGCCGACGCGCGAGCCGGTGCCAATGTCGTAAACGATGGCTCCAATGATCGCCAGCGCCGCCGCCCATTTCTTGATGGGGTAATTCAGCGCAAGCGTGCGTGAAAACGCAAAGAGTCGTCGCAGGCCTACAAAGAAAATCCCCGCGACCAGCGACATTTGAATGCCGGAAATGGTGACGATGTGGAAAATGCCGGCGCGCCGGATCAGCTCTTTTGCGTTTTCGGAAAGAAGGTCGCGTTTGCCCGTCACCATCGCGGCTGCGATGGCGCCTGTATCCCCCTGCAATACGTTGAAAACGCGCAAGGCCAGCGCGTTGCGAGCGCGGTCGATGACCGCGTAAAACCTCAGCGACAAGGGCGCCGGATCAGGCGGCGGCATGGTTTCGATGCGTCCTAACGGATTGCCGACAGCGCCAACTCCCATGAAATACGCATCGCGAGCGAAATCATAACCGCCCGGCAGCGACGCATGAGCTGGCGGCAAGAGTCGCGCCTTCAGAGCGATGAAGTCACCGGCTTTGAAATTGGGCTCGCCGCGCGTTGTGAGACGCACCCGCGCAGGGGTCACGTCGCCCGGCAGACCTTCGGCGCTAGCGACGCGCAGGACAAAACGCGCACCCGCGCGACGCAAGTCCAATTCCTCGACAAAGCCAGTGAGCTGGCCAATGCCAATGCGCGGCAAGATGGGCCCGTCAACGCGCGCGGAACGCCATGCAGCGGAGAAAAATCCGCCGGAGAGACAGGCGACCAGCAACAGCGGAATGTGAAAGCGTGGATGGGCCCGCGTACGCCATGCGCCAATTGCGAAAGCCAAAAAAAGCGCGAGCGCAAATGCAAGCGAGGGTTCCTGGTCGGCCGCGAAATACAGCAGCGCGCCCGCGCCCGCCGCCACTGGCGTCCACAAAAAGGGCCGGCGCAGTGCGGCTTCTTTTGCGTAAGCGGCGCTGACCGCTGCGCGCAAGCTCAAAACCTGCGTCCCCAGGAAAGGCGTGCGGCCCTGCCCCGCTCCGCCGAGCGCGTCCGATGCGGAATTGGCGACATCCTGCACGGCGCTTCGACGACCCCTGACGATGGGTGGCTAAAAGCCGACCCCGGGCGCCGTTAGCTTTCTTCGCTCTGCAGCGGGAAACGTACGGCGGAATTATCCCTCGAAGCTAAACCCACGCCATAATTTGTCAATAAAACTGCTTTCGCCATGCGCAGTCGGCGGCCCGGATGAATTAGCGGGCCGCCCATGCTAAAAGGCGGCGCGCCGGCTCGAACTCGCCTCTCGCCGGTTGCTCCCGCTTTCCCCGATCCCGACTGGTTCCATAAATGTCGCAACAGGTTGTCACACGTTTCGCGCCTTCGCCCACGGGCTTTTTGCATATCGGAGGCGCGCGCACCGCGCTGTTCAATTGGCTCTATGCAAGAAAGCGCGGCGGCAAGATGCTGCTGCGCATTGAGGACACCGACCGCGAGCGCTCTACCAAAGAGGCTATGGAAGCTATTGTCGACGGGCTGCGCTGGCTCGGGCTCGATTGGGACGGTGATGTCGTCTACCAGTTTTCGCGCGCCGCCCGGCATCGCGAAGTCGCCGAGCGATTGCTCGCCAAAGGCGCCGCTTATCATTGCTACGCCTCGGCGCACGAACTTGACGAAATGCGGGAGAAAGCTAAGGCCGAAGGCCGGCCGCCTCGCTATGACGGACGTTGGCGCGACCGCGACGCCGCCGAGGCGCCGGTCGGCGTCGCGCCCGTCATACGCCTCAAGGCGCCGCGCGACGGTGAGACCGTCATCGACGACGCCGTGCAGGGACGCGTGGTGTTCCCCAACAAGGACATCGACGACTTCGTGCTGCTGCGTTCAGACGGAGCGCCGACCTATATGCTGGCCGTCGTTGTCGACGATCACGACATGGGCGTCACCCAGATCATTCGCGGCGACGACCACCTTACCAACGCCGCGCGGCAAAAGCACATCTACGAGGCTCTGGAGTGGGAAGCGCCGGCCTTCGCTCATATTCCGCTGATTCACGGGCCCGACGGCGCCAAACTGTCCAAGCGGCATGGCGCGCTTGGCGTCGACGCCTATCGCGAGATGGGCTATCTGCCGGAGGCGCTCCGCAATTATTTGGCGCGCCTTGGCTGGAGTCAGGGCGACAAGGAGTTTTTCGCTGGCGAGGAACTGATCCAAGCTTTCGACCTCGCGCAGGTCCATCGCTCTCCGGCGCGTTTCGATTTCGTCAAACTCGAAAACATGAACGGGCATTTCATGCGCGCGATGGACGACGCGCCACTCCTGAAAGCGCTTGTGGAAACTCTGCCCTATCTTAAAGGTGGGCCAGAGATCGCTGCACAACTCGACGAACGAAAAAAGGCGCAACTGCTGGCGGCGATGTCAGGGCTCAAGGCGCGCGCGAAAACACTCAACGAATTGCTCGACGGAGCGAAGTTCCTTTTCGCCAGGCGTCCGCTGCCTCTGGAAGCGAAGGCCGAGCAGCTTCTGGCGCAAGGGGGGCGGGAGCGGCTTGCGGCGTTGACGCCGCGTCTTACCGCTCTGCCCGACTGGACCGCCGCGGCGGCTGAATCCGCCGTGCGGGAGACTGCCGAGTCGCTTTCAATCAAGCTTGGCGATCTCGCGCAGCCGCTACGCGCCGCGCTCACGGGCCGCACCACCTCGCCGGGGATTTTCGAGGTGCTGGAGATTCTCGGCCGCGAGGAAAGCTTGGCGCGTTTGATGGATCAGGTCCCCAAGTGAGAGGGAGCGGCCGATGACTCATGACGAGTTCAATGCTTTTTGCTCAGCTTTGCCCGCAGCCAGCTATGTCAACCAGTGGGGCGGCTCGCATGTCTGGAAAATCGGCCCCAAAGTCTTCGCGATTGGCGGCTGGGACGGCGCTGCGGCCGCCTTCACCTTCAAGGTGACTCCCATGTCTTACGAAATGCTCAAGGAACAGCCGGGATTGCGCCCGGCGCCCTATCTTGCGTCGCGCGGGATGAAATGGATTCAGCATCACGCGCAGACGGGACTGACCGATAGAGAGCTGGAGCTATATATCCGCCAATCGTACAGCATGGTCGCGGCAAAACTGACTAAAAAGGCTCGTCTGGAGCTGAGTCTCGTCGAGGCGCCGCCAGACTGACGCCCTCAATGGAGAGAGGCGACTGCTGCCTAGCTTCAGCGTCGCTTGACAAGGCGCAGCGTTGTTATAGCGTTGTGCGATGCACAACTCGCATTTTGGGCCAAATTAGAGAAGATGCTTCTTCGATTTACGCCAATTGAGGGGTGCGGTTATGCACCGCATCAATGTGTGGTCGAAAGGCTTCAAATGCGATGTCAAGAAAGGTGGAGCAATGACGGAGTCCAAGGGTTCCATTACGGTCGACGGCAAAACAGTCGATCTCTCCATCAAAAAGGGCACTGTCGGGCCTGACGTGATGGACATTCGGTCGCTCTATGGCGCGACCGGAATGTTCACCTATGATCCAGGCTTCACCTCGACGGCCAGCTGCGAATCCAAGATCACCTTTATCGATGGCGACAACGGGATTTTGCTGTATCGCGGCTACCCGATCCAGCAGCTCGCCGAACATGGGGATTTTCTGGAGACTTGCTATCTGCTGCTTTACGGAGAACTTCCGACCGGCAATCAGAAGGCGGACTTCGACTATCGAATTACGCGCCACACGATGATTCATGAGCAGATGGCGCGGTTTTTCCAGGCTTTCCGCCGCGACGCGCATCCGATGGCGGTGATGGTGGCCGCTGTCGGCGCTTTATCGGCCTTTTATCATGACTCGACCAATATCGCCGATCCGACCCAGCGGATGGTCGCTTCGACGCGCATGATCGCCAAGATTCCGACGCTCGCCGCGATGGCCTACAAATATTCGATCGGCCAGCCTTTCGTGTATCCCAAGAACGATCTGGACTACACGTCGAACTTCCTGCGCATGTGCTTCGCGGTTCCCTGCGAGGAGTACAAGGTCAATCCAGTGCTATCGCGGGCGCTGGACCGTATTTTCATCCTGCACGCCGATCACGAACAGAATGCTTCCACCTCCACGGTGCGCCTTTCAGGCTCTTCCGGCGCGAACCCCTTCGCCTGCATCGCGGCGGGCATCGCCTCGCTGTGGGGACCGGCGCATGGCGGCGCCAATGAAGCTGTCCTGAAGATGCTGGAGGAGATCGGCACGCCCGACCGCATCCCGCAATTCATCGCCCGGGCCAAGGACAAGGACGACTCCTTCCGACTGATGGGCTTTGGCCATCGCGTCTACAAAAACTATGACCCGCGCGCGAAAATCATGCACGTCACGACGCGCGAAGTGCTGAACGAGCTGGGCGTCAAGGATGTGTTGCTCGACGTGGCGCTGGAGCTGGAGCGCATCGCGCTGCACGACGAATATTTCATCGAAAAGAAGCTTTATCCCAATATCGACTTCTATTCGGGCATCACGCTGAAGGCGATGAACTTCCCGACCACCATGTTCACGGTGCTGTTCGCCGTGGCGCGCACGGTGGGCTGGATCGCCCAGTGGAAGGAAATGATCGAGGACCCCGGCTCCAAGATCGGCCGGCCGCGCCAGCTCTATACCGGCGAGCCGCAACGCGAATATGTGCCGATGTCCAAGCGGAGCTGAGACAAAAGCATTCCCTCTCCCGGTTTGGCGGGAGAGGGAGTAGGTTCGGGCCTTCAATTCAGCCCTCGGCCCGATTCCCCCGCTAAATGACCCCGCAAGATTTCATCCGCAAATGGAAGACCCACGCGCTGACCGAACGGGCGGCGGCGCAGGAGCATTTTATCGACCTCTGCCGGCTGTTCGGACATCCCACTCCGGCCGAAGACGATCCCGCCGGCGACCACTTCACCTTCGAGAAAGGCGCGGCGATCGTCGGCGGCGGCGACGGCTGGGCGGACGTCTGGAAAAAGGGTTATTTCGCCTGGGAATATAAAAAGCGCCGCAGAAATCTCGACGAGGCGACGGTTCAATTGACACGCTACGCCGCGGCGCTGGAGCACCCGCCGCTGCTGGTCGTCTGCGACACCATCCGCTTCCAGATCCTCACCACCTGGACCAATCTCGAGACGAAGAAATATTCCTTCGAGCTCGAAGACCTCGCCGATCCCGATAAATTCAATATTCTCCACGCGGTCTTCCACGACCCCGACGCTTTAAAGCCGACCCGCACGCGAGCGATGATCACCGCCGAGGCGGCGAAGAAGTTCCAGAGCATTTCCGACGCGCTGCAGCAGCGAAACCCCGACCGTGAGGCGGTGGCGCATTTCGTCAATCAGCTTGTGTTCTGCTTCTTCGCCGACAGCGTGAAGCTGCTGCCCGAAGGGCTGCTGAAAAAGCTGCTGCAAACCTGCGAGAAGCGCCCGCACAAGTCGAGGGATTATTTTCAAAAACTGTTCGAACTCCATGAAAGACGGCGGCGATCTCGACTTGACCGAGATCGCGCATTTCAACGGGGGGCTGTTCGACGGCAAGCCGGCGCTGGGTCTGGAGCATGTTGAAATCCAGCTGCTGTTCTCGGCGACCAGTCTCGACTGGAGCCTGATCGATCCGACAATTTTCGGCACGCTGTTCGAGCGTTTTCTCGATCCCGACAAGCGCGCGCAGATCGGCGCTCATTACACCGATCCTGAAAAGATCATGATGATCGTCGAGCCCGTCGTGTTGCTGCCGCTGCGGGCGCAATGGGCGGAGGCTTTCACTGAGATAGAAAAGATCATGAAGCCGCTGCGGGAGGCGGCGCCGGCCGGCCGCGCGGGCCAAAGCGCGCATGACAAGAAGATCGCGGCGGCGCGCGCGAAGGCCGAAACGCTGCGCGACGATTTCGTCGACGGCCTGACCAGGCTGCGCATTCTCGACCCCGCCTGCGGCTCGGGAAATTTTCTTTATCTCGCCTTGCAGGGCGTCAAAGACATTGAATATCGCGCCATCAACGACTGCGAGACGCTGGGGCTGGGCCGCCCCGCCACCCGCGTCGGGCCGGAGATTTTGCACGGCGTCGAGATCAACCCCTTCGCGGCGGAGCTGGCGCGCACGACCATCTGGATCGGCGACATTCAATGGTCGATCAAGAACGCCATCTACAGCCGCCCGCAGCCGATCCTGCGCAAGCTCAACTCCATCGAGCGGCGCGACGCGATCCTGACATGGGACGCGGCGCCGATCGCTGGCGTCTCCTCCCCCCTTGCGGGGGAGGATCAAGGAGGGGGGTCGCGCAAACTCGCGAAGGGAAGCGCAACCCCCTCCCCCAACCCCTCCCCGCAAGGGGGAGGGGAGCCGAGCGCGCCAATTCCAGCCGCTTGGCCTGAAGCTGATTTCATTGTCGGCAATCCGCCGTTTCTGGGCGGCAAGCTGCTGCGCAAGGGGCTCGGCGACAAATATGTCGCAGCGCTGTTCGCCGCCTATGATGGAAGCGTGCCCGCCGAGGCCGATCTCGTCTGCTACTGGTTCGCAAAGGCGTGGGCGGCGATTGTCGCGGGCCGGGCGAAGCGCGCGGGGTTGGTCTCGACCAATTCCATTCGCGGCGGCGCCAACCGGCGCGTGCTGGAGCCCATCGCGCAGCAGAACGCGATCTTCGAGGCGTGGAGCGACGAGCCCTGGATACTCGACGGCGCGGCGGTGCGGGTGAGCATCGTGTGTTTCGCGGCCCCGTCTCTCCTTGCTGCGGACCAGCGGGCCTTCCCTTCTCCCCTTGCGGGAGAAGGCGCACCCGCGCCAGCGGGGCCGGATGAGGGGGCGCCGGGCGCTGGTCGCGCGCTTCGCGGCCTGCGCGGAGAAACGTTGCGCGCGCATGCGCGCGAGATGCGCAAGGAGCCGACCGACGCCGAAAAAATCCTCTGGCATATTCTGCGGGACCGCCGGTTCTCGGGCTATAAATTCCGCCGGCAGGCGCCCATCGGAAATTATATCGCCGACTTCGTTTGCCCTTCGGAGCGACTGATCGTCGAGGCCGATGGTTCGCAACATGCGGAGAGCCCGCGGGATGCGGCGCGAGACGCGTGGTTTGCGAGCCAGGGTTTCCGGGTGCGCCAATTCTGGAACGCCGAGATTTTGCAAGAGCGGGAGATGGTCGCCGATACGCTGTGGGCCGATCTCGCGGCCCCCTCATCCGTCTCGCCTTCGGCGAGCCACCTTCTCCCGCAAGGGGAGAAGGGCGGCGCGGCTCCGCTTCTCCCTTCTCCCCTTGCGGCAGACCAACGGGCGCCAGCCTCACCTTCTCCCCTTGCGGGAGAAGGTGGACCCGCGCCAGCGGGGCCGGATGAGGGGGCGCCGCGAGCGCAAAAGCGCCTCGACGGCTTCCCCGTCGAAACGATCAACGCCGATCTTTCCGCGCGCGGATTCGACATCACGCAGGCGAAGCGCCTCGCTGAAAATGAAGGCGTCGCCTTCATGGGCGACACCAAGGGCGGCGCCTTCGACGTTCCGGGCGATCTGGCGCGAAGCTGGCTGCGGGCGCCGCTCAATCCCAATGGTCGCCCCAACAGCGACGTGCTGCGGCCGTGGGTCAATGGTCTCGACGTGACCCGCCGCCCGCGCGACATGTGGATCATCGACTTTGGCGTCGAAATGACCGAGCAGGAGGCGGCGCTCTATGAAGAGCCCTTCGCCTATGTGCTTGAGCATGTGAAGTCGGAGCGCGATCAGAACCGCCGCGACGCCTATCGCAAGAACTGGTGGCGCCATGTCGAGGCGCGCCCGGCGATGTGGAGGGCGATCGAGGCTCTCGGGGCTTCCCCTCTCCCGCTTGCGGGAGAGGGTGGCGCGACGAAGTCGCGACGGGCGAGGGCCAATGTCCAAGACCCGCGCCATGATCCCTCATCCGACCCCGCTTCGCGGGCCACCTTCTCTCGCAAGCGGGAGAAGGAGTGCGCTACATCGTGACGCCGAGAGTCGCCAAGCATCGACTATTTAATTGGCTTGCGGCGACCGTAGAACCCGATAGTGCAGCCATCGCCATCGCCCGCGACGACGACACGAGCTTCGGCATTCTCCACTCGCGCTTTCACGAAGCCTGGTCGCTGCGGCTTTGCACTTGGCTTGGCGTCGGCAACGACCCCCGCTACACCCCCACCACCACTTTCGAAACCTTCCCCTTCCCCGAGGGCCTCACGCCCAACATCCCCGCCAGCGACTACGCCGATGACCCGCGCGCCATAAAAATCGCCATAGCCGCGAAGAGGCTCGACGAGCTGCGAAGCAAGTGGCTCAACCCGCCCGACCTCGTGGAGATCGTTCCCGAGGTCGTCCCCGGTTACCCCGACCGCATCCTCCCCAAAAACGCCGAGGCCGCAGCGAAACTAAAAGCCCGCACGCTGACCAATCTCTACAACGAGCGCCCGAGCTGGCTCCAGAACGCCCATGCCGAACTCGACCGCGCGGTCGCTTCCGCCTATGGCTGGCCGGAGGATATTTCGACCGAGGACGCGCTGGCGAGGCTGCTGGCGCTCAATCTGGAGCGGGCGGCGCGGCAATGACACGCTATGCGCATATCGTGTTATAGTGGAGCCACGGGAGGAGAGCCATGAACGTATCCGTGGGCAAACGCTGGGAAGAGTTTATCGACGCGCTGGTGAAATCAGGCCGCTACGCTTCGGCGACCGAGGTGATGCGCGAGGGTCTGCGTCTTGTCGAGGAGCGCGAGGCGAAATTCCAGAGCTTGCGCGAGACAATCGAGGCGTCGCTGGCGGAAGGGGGCGAAAACACGATCGCCGACGCCCGCGCCCGCATCGAACAGAAAGCTCGGGAACTCGAGGCCCGAGGCCGTTGAAGCATAATCTAATTCTGTCGGACGCCGCTCTGCGTGATCTCGACGATATTTTCGAATGTCTCGCCGAGCAATTCGCCGACAATGCGCGCGCGAGAGTGTTTGTCGAAACTATTGTCACCCAGATAGAAAAAATCGCGGCGCTGCCTTCGACCGTCGTTCGGCCTCGCGACAACCTTTTGCCGGGGCTGAGAAGCTTCCCTTTCAGAGGCTATTTGTTGTTCATGCGTTACGAGGAAGACCGGCTGCTGATTGTCAATATTCCGCATTCCCGCCGAGACACGGACGCCGCCTTCTCTCCAGACGGCGACCCGCTCCAATGACCGGCGCCGGCACCGACCACACCAAGCCCAGGCTCGAAGGCGGTCCGGCGATCATACTGGTGCGGCCGCAGCTCGCGGTGAACATCGGCATGTGCGCGCGAGCGATGGCCAATTTCGGTCTTTCCGATTTGCGGCTTGTGGCCCCGCGCGAGGGCTGGCCGCGCACCGGGGCCTATCGCAAGGGCGCCTACGCTGCCGCCGCGGGGGCCGTGCATCTTCTGGAGAGCGCCAGGGTCTACCCGGACGTGCCTGCGGCCATTGCCGATCTGACCTTCTGCTACGCCGCCACGGCGCGCGGACGCGGGCAGATGAAGCCGGTGCATATTCCCTCTCAGGCGATGCCGGTCATGGCGGGACGGATCGCGGCGGGCGAAAAGCATGGCGTCATGTTCGGCCCCGAGCGAACGGGGCTGGACAATGACGACGTGGCGCTGACCGACGCCATCCTCACCTTTCCGGTCAATCCAGCCTATGCCTCACTCAATCTGGCGCAGGCGGTGCTGCTGACGGGCTATGAATGGTTCCGCGCCGCGCATGGCGACGCCCTGCCCTTCGACACGAGCGAGCGCTCGCCGCCCGCCACGCGCGAAATGACGGCGGCTTTCTTCGAGTTTCTGGAGGAGCAGCTCGACGCGCGCGAGTTTTTCCGGCCCAAGACCAAAAAGCCCGTGATGGCGCGCAACCTGCGCAACATGTTTCACCGCATGAGTCTGACGGAGCAGGATGTCCGCACGCTCTGGGGCGTCGTGGTGCGTCTGGTGGAAGGCCCTCGCCGCGAGCCAAACGCCCGCAAGCGCAAGAAACTCGAAGAGGCGGAAGCGCGCGAGGCGGCGGCGCAGGCCGAAAGACGCCGCGCGCCAAAAGAAGAGCCGCCGGCGCCGGAATGAGACGTAGGGACGCTGTTGGGTCCCGACCCCCTTGACTTATCCACGAAAAAGAGAACAATTCATGAACATATAACCACAAAAGAAGCGTCCCGTGATCATCCCCCTGCCCCGCTACGCCGAACTCGCGACGACGACCAATTTCTCATTCCTGCGCGGCGCCTCGCACCCTGAGGAAATGGCGGCGCAGGCGTTGGATCTGGGCCATTGCGGCATAGGCATCGCCGACCGCAATTCGGTGGCGGGGGTCGTGCGGGCTTTTTCCTATCTCCGCGCGCATGGCGTTGCGCCCGAACGCTTTCAGCTGGCAGTCGGCGCGCGGCTGGTATTCACCGACAAGACGCCGGATATTCTCTGTTATCCGCGAGACCGCGCGGCCTATGGCCGTCTTTGCCGGATGCTCACGCGCGGCAATATGCGTGCGCAAAAGGGCGACTGCGCGCTGGTCGCCGACGACCTCATCGAATTTGGCGAGGGCCAGCAGCTCATCGCGCTGGGCGAGGCCGTGCCACCCGCCGCGCTCTACACCGCTTTCAAGGACAGGCTCTGGCTCGCCGTCACCGTGCTTTATGACGCCAATATGCGCTTAAAGCTGCGGCGGCGCATCACGCAGGCGCGCAAACTCGACCTGCCGCTCGTCGCGGTGAACGATGCTCATTATCACGCGCCGGAGCGGCGTCCGCTCGCCGACGCGCTGGCCTGCATTCGTGAGGGCGTAACGCTGGAGGACGCCGGTTTTCTTTTAAGCGCCAACGCCGAACGCCATCTCAAAAGCGCCGATGAGATGACCCGCCTTTTTACTGAAGCTCCGGAGGCCGTGGACGAAAGCGCACGATTTCTGGAGCGCCTTGCGTTTCGCCTTTCCGATGTTGCGTATGATTATCCCAACGAGTTGCGCGAAGGTTTCGCCAGCGAACAGGCGGCGCTGGAGGCGTTTACGCACGAGGGCGCCAAAAAACGCTATCCGCAAGGCGTCCCCAAACATGTGCAGGAATTGCTGCAGCACGAGTTAAAGCTCATCGGGCAATTGAACTACGCGGCTTATTTTCTCACCGTGCACGACATCGTGCGCTTTGCGCATTCTCGCGGGATTCTGGCGCAGGGACGCGGCTCGGCGGCCAATAGCTCCGTGTGTTTTTGTCTCGGCGTGACGGAGGTCGACCCCACCAAACACGACCTGCTGTTCGAGCGTTTCGTCTCGGCGGCGCGGAACGAACCGCCCGACATCGACGTGGATTTCGAGCATGAGCGGCGCGAAGAGGTCATTCAATATATCTACGAACGCTTTGGCCGCGACCATTCCGGCCTCGCCGCTGCCGTCGTCACCTATCGCTCGCGCTCGGCCATGCGCGAGATCGGCAAGGTCTTTGGCCTGTCAAACGATCTTCTGGCCCGGCTTTCGGCGCTGTCTTCGGGCGGCTCCAATCCGGAGCAGCGCCGCGCCGACATGATCCGCCTGGGGCTCGACCTCAATGAGCCGCGTTTTGCTATGGCGCTGGCGCTGACGCAGGAGTTGGTCGGCTTTCCGCGCCATCTCACCCAGCATTCGGGCGGCTTCGTCATCACCCGCGCGCGGCTCGATGAAGTCGTCCCGCTGGCGCCGGCCGCGATGGAAGGCCGCACCACCATCATGTGGGATAAGGACGATCTCGACGCCCTCGGCATTTTGAAGATCGACGTGCTTGCGCTCGGAATGCTCACCTGTCTGCGCAAGGGCCTTGAACTGCTGGCGACGCATTATGGCGTGCGCCATCGCCTCTCTACCATCCCGGCTGAAGATCCGAGCGTTTACGCGATGATCACGCGCGCCGACACGGTGGGCGTGTTCCAGATTGAAAGCCGCGCGCAAATGTCGATGCTGCCGCGTCTGAAGCCCAAATGTTTCTACGACCTCGTGATCGAGGTGGCGATCGTGCGGCCCGGTCCGATTCAGGGGGACATGGTGCATCCCTATCTGCGCCGCCGCATGAACAAGGAGAAGGTCGTCTATCCTTCGCCGGAACTCGAGCAGGTGTTGGGCAAAACTCTCGGCGTGCCCTTGTTTCAGGAGCAGGCGATGAAGATCGCCATTGTCGCGGCGGGTTTTTCTCCGGCCGAGGCCGATCAGTTGCGCCGCGCCATGGCGACGTTCAAACGCGCGGGACTGGTGAGCGGATTTCGCGACAAGATGATTTCCGGCATGGCGGCGCGCGGCTATCCGCAGGATTTCGCCGAACGCTGCTTCCGGCAGATCGAGGGCTTTGGCACCTACGGCTTTCCGGAAAGCCACGCAGCCTCTTTCGCTCTGCTCGTCTATGCCTCCGCCTGGTTGAAATGCCGTTACCCCGACGTCTTCGCCTGCGCTTTGCTCAATTCCCAGCCCATGGGGTTTTACGCGCCCGCGCAGATTTTGCGCGATGCGCGGGAACATGGGGTCGAGGCGCGCGAGGTCGACATAAACGCCTCCGACTGGGATTGCACGCTGGAGCCCGCGCAAGAGTCCGGGCGGCTGCACGCGCGTCATGAGTTGATGGCGCAGGATATTTTAGGGCGCCGCGCCTTGCGTCTGGGTTTTCGCCAGATCAAAGGGGCCGCCGAGGCGGATATGCGCCTTCTGGCCGCGCAGCGAGGCGCGGGCTACGATTTCGTCCGCGACCTCTGGCTGCGCACTGGCCTGCCGCCTTCCACATTGGAAAAACTCGCCCATGCCGATGCCTTCGCCAGTCTCGGCCTTACGCGCCGCGACGCGCTCTGGGCGGTCGCAGGACTTAACCGCGCCGGGGACAAGGATGATCTGCCTTTGCTGCGCGCCCTTGCCTTCGCGCCGCTGGAGCCGGACGCAAGGCTGCCGCCGATGCCGCCCGGCGAAGAAGTGATCGAGGATTATCGTGCGCTGTCGCTATCGCTAAAGGGGCACCCCGTGGGCTTTTTGCGCATGTCGCTGGCGAATAGAGGGATTTTACCGTGCGCAGCGCTGGCGCGTTCCAATGCGCCGCTAACGCCCCGCGTCACCGTTGCGGGACTGGTGCTGATGCGCCAGCGCCCTGGCACGGCCAAGGGCGTCATCTTCATGACCATCGAGGACGAGACCGGCGCAGCCAATGTCATCGTCTGGCCGAAACTATTCGAGAAACAAAGGGTTGAAGTGCTCGGCTCAAGGCTTGTCGCCGTCACCGGAGACGTGCAGCGGGAATCCGGCGTCATTCATCTCATCGCCCGCAAGGTCGACGATATTTCCGACGATCTGCGCAAGATCGAAAGAGCGCGAGCGTCGACGCCCAGGGCCCGCAATTTTCACTGAAAAGACCACGATCGGACCGTTCATACAACCGACCAAATCCAAGCTAAGTTTTAGCCTGCCATTGTTTTTCCAGTTGTCGTTACGATAACTGTCCTAGGCGCGGGCAACCGATGCTCAGGGCCGCATCAGTTTTCAAAATTCAAAGGGGAACAGCTATGAGCGATCTTGTGGTCATTGCATTTCCGACCGAAGCCAAGGCCGAAGAAGTTCGCCAGAAGGTGCTCAATCTGCAGAAAGAGTATCTTATTGAGCTTGGCGATGCGGCTATCGCCGTCAGGCAGGCTGACGGCAGCGTAAGGCTCAACCAGCTCATCAACACCACGGCGGTCGGCGCTGTCTCCGGAGTCTTGTGGGGCTCGCTGATTGGCCTGATTTTTCTGATGCCGTTGGCGGGCGCCGCGCTTGGCGCCGCTTCCGGCGCGATGAGCGGCTGGCTGACGGACGTCGGCGTCAACGACAGCTTTATGAAGGAGGTTGCGGGAAGCCTGGAGCCGGGCAACGCGGCGCTGTTTCTGCTGATCCGGAAATTTACAGCAGATAAAGTCCTGGAAGATCTCAAAGGCGTCGGCGGCAAGGTGATGAGGACGTCGTTCGACCATACCAAAGAGGACGCATTGCGCGCCGCGCTCGCCGCCGCGACGCAGGCGGTTCCGGCCGCGCCTGCAACAAAAGCGTAACATTTTCGACTACTTCTCGCCGCTGTCTGCGTTCAAGTGACCGGGCGGCGGCGATCTACGAGGGATTTTTACTGCTTTTAGCGCAAAGGCCATGCCCATTTAGGCGCACTGGCCTCAGGAGCCAATGTTTCGCCGAATTGCTTTTCCAGCAGGATTTCACATGCCTGCGGCGCTTCCAAACAGGCCTCCACCAAAGCCCGGGAATGGGAAACGACAATGATTTGCGTGCGCGCGGAGGCCACGCAAACGAGCCGAGCCAGCGGCGCAAGAAGACGGGGTGAAGGCTGACCTCCGGCTCGTTGAGTATCATCACGCTAGGTGGGCGCGGCGTCAGCAGAGCTGTGACCAGAAGCAAATAACGCAGGGCGCCGTCGGAAAGTTCTGAGGTGCGCAAGGGGCGCAAGAGCCCATGCTGATGCATCTCGACCTCGAAGTAGGAACCCTCCGACTGCGCAACCTCGACATGGGACCGGGGGAAGGCGTCAGAACCGATTGCTTCAAAGTCTCTGCGTCGCCGATTTCCTTGATGGTTTGCAGCGCGGCGGCGAAGTCGCCGCCGTCGCTCGCAAGAATTGGCGTATAGGTTCCGATCTGCGGCCTGCGTGCGGGCGCCTCGCGATCCGTCCGGAAATAGTCGTAAAAGCGCCAGTCGCGCATGGTTTCCCGCAATTGAAGAAGTTCAATCCCTTCGCGCGGATCAGCGCAGTGAGTCATCATGCTGTCGAAAGGGTCCAGACTGGTCATGGCCTGCCGCCACTCACCATTCTCATTTTTTATGCGCACGCCCGGACCGCGCCGCTCCGCAAAAAGATTGGCTCGCCCAAGTAGCTCCCCAACCCAAAGACTCTCGATCTTGATCTGCGGGTCGAGATCAATGCCGAGCACCTTGGAGGGGCGTGGGGAGGCATCCCAAGGTCGATAGCGAATCCATAGGAAGGGCCCGAAAATCCAAGTTTAAGTGAAATCGAGGTTTTCCGATTAAGACCTTGAATTTCATAGGCGCCTGACCTCATCTCGCGTGAGAACTTTTCCGGGCCCGCCCAAAGCGTCGATTGCAGCCCGCCTTCCGCCGCCAAGGATTGGACAATCCTCCCCTGCGCAACGTCGGCTAGCAAGCGCAGGGCGCGATATAGACTGGATTTGCCGCTGCCATTCGCTCCCGTGACGATCGTGAGCGGCCACAACGCGAGTTTGATGTCGCGCAGCGAACGATAGCCCGAAATAGCAAGGCGAGTGATCATGAAATCAGACCGTTGGATAATTGGCCAGACTTTTGCAGGCAAACAGAAGCGTGTTTCCGTTATGACCTACTTATAAGTCCTTGTCCCTATCGAGCGATCCGATCGGCTCTGCAAGCGCGGACCTAATGCGAATGCAATATGATGGCGCCGACCCAATATTCGACACGGCCTTCACAACCCCGCCCAGTGTCGTTTCGCGCGTGTCACCGCTGACGCGGCGGCTGATCGCGCCCAATCCAAGCGGCTTCACCTTCACAGGTACCTGCACCTATGTTGTTGGCGTGGGCGTTGTCGCCATCATCGACCCAGGCCCCGCAATCTCCGTCCATGTCGACGCCCTGCTAAAAGCCACAGCAGGAGAGAAAATCGCCGCAATCCTTGTCACCCACACTCACCGCGACCATTCGCCAGCGGCGGCCATCCTGCGCGAAAAAACTGGCGCGCTTGTCATCGGCTGCGCGCCCTATACGCCGCCCCTCGATCTCGCTGTAACCGGCCCGGGCCTCGACGCTTCGCATGATCGCATCTATGCACCGGACCGAGTGCTGCATGACGGCGAAACATTGAAAATCGGCGCCGCGACCATCGAGGCGGTCGAGACTCCCGGCCACGCCGCAAATCATCTTTGTTTCGCATTGCATGAGGAGCGCACGCTGTTCACAGGCGACCATGTGATGGCGTGGGCGACGACGGTGGTCGCGCCGCCGGACGGTTCCATGCGCGACTACATGGAGTTGATCGAGAAGCTGCGCGCAAGGGATGATGTCCTATACTGGCCCGCGCATGGCGGGCCCGTGCGTGATCCACAGCGCTACCTGCGGGCGCTCGCACATCATCGACGTCAGCGCGAGGCAGCGATACTGCAACGCCTTGAAGAAGGCGACGAAACTATTCCGCAAATGGTTGCGCGCATCTATGAAGGCGTGGACAAGCGCCTCCATGGCGCGGCAGCGCTCACCGTTTTCGCTCATATTCAGGATTTGATCGCGCGGGGCCTGGTCGAGCCGCTGGGGCCCGTGAGTTTCGACGCCCGCTTCGCAAGGAGTCGCTGAGGAAAATTAGCGCGTGGCCGAGGCGCCGTCTGCCGTCGGCGTCAGGATTACCACTTCATTCTTGTGCACGCGTCCCAGCAATGCGCGCAACTCCTCATCCAGAATGTCGGCGTCCACAGTTTCGCCGCGAAATAGCGTAATCCGCTTCTCCCACTGCATGCGTTCGAGCTTCAGAAGGTCTCGATCAAGACGAAGTTGGGAGAGACGCTGCTCATATTCTTCGCCAGTTTTTAATCCGCGCTGACCGTGCAGGCCGTGCCAAATGAAGTAGCTCGCGATAAGCCCCGCCAGACTGTAAAGCCCAAGAGGAACGACAAGCGGACGAAGCATGGCGCGCAAACGATACATGCCGCTAAAATACGATCACCAACGTATAAGCGGCGTTAACGCCGACGTCGCATTTCAAAAATATCAGCGCCTGCCACCGCGGGCCACGCGTTCGATCTCCGCGCGCACCAACCGCTCGACCAGAACAGGAAGGTTGTCGTCAAGCCAAGCCTTGAGCATGGGACGCAGCATTTCGCGCGCGTAATCATGCAGCAGGCCCGAATCATTGATCACCATACTGGCCGCGAGGCTCTGGAATTGCGCAGTGATCGAAGCGGCCGCGTCCGGCGAAACCAAGGGCGCAGCGGTTTCCACTGCAGCGTAGGCCTCCGGCTCTTCCTCGTAATAGCCCTGCTCTGCATCGTCAGGAGCGTAAAGATCATCAGTCTGAGTTTCCAACTCGTCGACCGCGCTGATCGCCTCTTGTAGCGCGGGTCGGTCGGCGGAAATTGACTCCTCGATACGGGCGATCAGAGGCTCCTCGTTGATTGACCGGTCGTCCTCGTAGTCCGCCACTGCTTCATAGTGGTCGACTTCGGCCCCATGCGGAAGCGTGGGCGCTAACGTCGCGACCGGCGCCGGAGGCGGTTCTGGCTCGACTCTGCGACGATTGTCTGCGGCAGCTTCACTGGGCCGATCGCCTCTTTGGGAGCGAACAGATACGGTGCTCTCGTCATCGGCGATGATGCGCCGTATCGACGCCAGTATTTCTTCCATCGAGGGTTCGTGGGCGCGGCGCTCTTCCTCAATCGAGGAGGGCGAATTCTGGGCGGTCAAAACGCTCATGATAAGTCGTTCTTTTCAAGCTCTCCTGTCCGGCCGAGCCCGGAAAGGAATCTTATCTTCTTACCGTGTGGCCTCGCGCGAGGCGCGAATCAATCACTGTTTAACGAATTCCACACCTTTCACGCGACACTGTCACGCGGCGCGCGGAAACCGAAGCGAAATCGAAGCGTCACCGGCCATTGGGGGTGTCCACTCCGAACCACTTGTCCTTGACCTGATCAAAATGAACGGCGGGATCATATTCGACTATGTTCAGCCGCAAGTCCCCAGCTGTAAGCCTGCCTATCGCGGCCAGAGCCGCGTAAGAAGCCACTACCCTGTCACGCTGCGCTATCACCAGATTGACCCTGGCGTTCAGCAGCGCCAGTTGCGCGTTGAGGACGTCCAATGTCGTGCGCTGGCCGACTTTCGCCTCTTCCCGAACGCCCATCAAGGCGATCTCCGCTGCTTTCACGGTGGCCTGATTCGAAACAATGGAGGCTTTTGCAGTCTCCAGCTGCGCGAAGCTAGAAACGACGCTCACCCGAATATTGTCACGCTGCAAATCCGCGGACAAACGAGCCTGTCCCAGTTGCTCCTTTGCCTGACGAATCGAAGCATACTCAGAGCCGCCCTGATAAAGCGGGATATTGAGTGAGCCTGTCGCCTGGGCCGAAAACTGGCGCGAGCCCGGAAAACCGAGAAAAGAGTCGGTACCTGAGGCCCGACCTGCGCGTTTAGCGAAACAGTCGGCGTGAGCGCGCTCTCGGCGACCTTGACGGCCAACGCCGCCAGATCGACCTGATGTTGGGCTCCCACGACTGCCGGATTTTCAATGATCGCCATCGAAATCGCCTCGTTCATGGATTTCGGCAGCATCTTTTCCACGCCTTGCGCCGGCTCCAGTCGTTTTGGCTCCACGCCGACGACCTGCCGATAACCGGCTATGCTGATTTTCAGCACGCCCTCCGCCGCGAAAACATCTGAATGCGCCTGCGCAAGAGAGGCCTCCGCCTGAGCGACGTCGGTGCGGGTCACTTCGCCGACCTGAAAACGATCGCGCGTCAGTCGCAACTGCTCCGCCAAAACGGAGACATTGCTTTTTCGCAGCGCCAGGATCGCCGTGTCTCGCAGCACATTCATGTAACTGGTGGCAGCCGTCTGCAGAATGGTTTGCTCTGTCTGCCGCAAGGACGCGCGAGCGGAAAGC
The DNA here is from genome assembly GCA_963697595.1 of uncultured Alphaproteobacteria bacterium. Classification (GTDB taxonomy): domain Bacteria; phylum Pseudomonadota; class Alphaproteobacteria; order Rhizobiales; family Beijerinckiaceae; genus Methylocystis. The sequence goes on from CAVOON010000003.1 coordinate 1,319,138, forward strand.
ACGGAAGATTCAGCCTGGCGGGCTGAATTTGCGGTGCGGCCGCCGTCGAAAAGCGTCTGCGACACGTTGAACGTGGCGCCCCGCGGGGTTCCAACGAACTCATCGGAATAATATTCGCGTTGACCCGTCGTGGAGCGGCCCGCCGGAATTCTGACCGAGGAAAATTGCGATCCCGCGCTAGCCGAAATACTGGCCTTTGGACGCATTCCCGCCAGCGCCTTGGGCGCGTCTTCATCACGGGCGCGCACGGAGGCGCGGCTCTGGTTCAAGTCGGGATTGCTGTCATAGGCTCGCGCTAGCGCGGAATTCATGCTTTCCGCCCGAGCGCCAGGCAAGCCGCCGCACGTCTGCCAAATCAGCGCCGCCATCGCCGCGGCTAAAATTTTTCCGGATGGAGCCAAAGGCTGGCGGCCAGCGACGCCTTGATGCAACAACATGACTCTTAGCCGGGTTATGCATCTCAACCCTCGAAATCGGATCTTTCGTCAGCGAACTGACCAGATCCGCCGGCGCGGAACCCGCAACGACGCCTGCCCCAAAGTCGCCATCGGGAGATGAGACCCACAAAACGCTACAAAATACTCATGAGACCGTGTCGCTCAGCAGAGGATAAGCCTGCAGACCATCAACTCACGCCTCAAAACACAAAAGCCGGGGCTTTCGCAAAAGGTGGCAACAAGGGCGCCGTTGCGTCGAACAGCGGCCGCACGCCCGCGGCCTTGCCCTCGGAACGTTCGAAACTGACAACCTTCATCCCGCCGGCGCCATTCAATCGCTTGAACGCCAGAAGACGTCCATTCGGCGTAAGCTGCTGCAACAGCAATTCCAGCCCACTCTCGACCGCGCCATGGATCAGAATGACGTCAAAGGGAGCGACCTCGGGAACGCCTTTTTCCAGCGGACCACAGTCGACTCGCACCTCGGTTGCGCCGATCTTGGCAAGGTTCTCTCGCGCCTGATTTACCAGTTCGGGTTCGCTCTCGAGAGCCGTGACCTCGGCGGCCAGGCCCGATAACAAAGCCGCCGGGTAACCGGCGCCTCCGCCTATGTCCAGCACCCTGTGCTGCGGCCTGATTTCAGCGCTCTGAAGAAAGCGCGCCAGCACCAGCGGCGCTGACATGGCGCGCGAAGCAGCCCCAACGGAGCCTTTGCCGGGGAAAGCAAGGTCGGAATAGGCGACCGCTTCTAGCGCCGGCGGCAGGAAGATTTCGCGCGGAACTTGCAGGAATCGGTTGAGCACCGGGAGATCGGTCACGTCATAGGGACGCAGTTGTCGCTCTACCATTGTCCTGCGCAAAGCCGCCGTCGCCTTGCCAATTTCGCTGGTCGCGGGCTCGGCGGTGGAGGTCGCCGGCGCGGTCGCTGCGTCAGCCGTCGCTGCTTGAGCCATTTGTTCCTTCCCGACGTTGAGCCGGCCTCTTGAAGATTGGATTGATAAAACCGCGCATACGGCGGCGGGCGTGTGTTCACGCTTTATAAATTCGCTCACACATCATGTCCATGCCTCGGCGACGTTCCCTTGACCAGACGAGGCGCATCCGGCCGAGGTGGAAAGTCCTTATCCAGCTTTTCCAACAATTCGCCTTCCAGCCCCATCTGCCGCATTTGCCCCAGCGTTGTCTTGTCAAGAACGCTGGCTATCGCTTCGCGAGCCTGCAGCATCACCATCCGCACGGCGCAATGCAACTCGTCCACGCAGTCGTCACAGCGCCGGTAAACTGTTTTGCTCGCGCATTGAATCGGCGCCAAAGGGCCGTCCAGTGCGCGAATCACATTGCCGACGCCAATCTCGGCAGGCGTGCGCGCCAATGTGTAACCCCCGCCCTTGCCTTTCTTCGAGTGAACGAAACCGGCATTGCGCAGTTCGCCAAGAATGGCGTCTAGAAACTTCTTGGGGATTTGGTTCGCATTCGCGATATCGGCCACAAGCGCCGTCTGTCCAGGATCCAGTCCCGCCAGATAGACCAATGCCTTAAGACCATATTTGGCTTTCTTGGTCAGCATCCGACAACACCCCTCCTCCTTGGCTGGGTTATTCCGATCGATTACGGCGATTACGTCCTCATATCAGAGCCTTTTAATATTCCCTAGCAGTTTGCGTCAGGCCGCTTCAATCCGCCAGCAATGCGCGGCTCAGGGTATCTCACTTGACAAAAACTACAGTTTTGATAGACTATAGGAACAATATCCCCTTACGCGACCAGCGCCACAGGGTTCCTTCCCAGATCGCGCCGCTTATGCAGGCCGACAGAACTCCGAGTGACGACATGGATGATCTCGATCTCAAGATTCTTGCAATTCTTCAGGAAGACGCTTCGGTGCCAATCGCTGAAATCGCCACGCGGGTGGGATTGTCGCAAACGCCTTGCTGGAAGCGTATCCAGAAGCTTGAGGCGGCGGGAGTGCTTATGCGCAGAGTGGCGCTGCTCTCGCCAGAAAAGCTTGGTTTGGGACTGAGCGTATATGTGTCGATTGTCGCCGGGGAGCATTCCGATTCCTGGCTCGAGAGATTTACGAGACAGGTCGCGAAAATGCCCGAGGTTGTCGAGTTCCACAGGATGGCGGGTGACGTGGACTATATATTGCGCGTGGTCGTTGCGGACATGAGCGCCTTTGACGAGTTCTACAAGAGATTGATAGCGATCACTCCTCTGCGCAATGTGGTGTCTAGATTCGCGATTGAGCGCATCAAGGCCACGACCGCCCTACCCTTTCCTGCAGTTGCAGAAAAAGCGGCTCGGAGTGCGCGCATCGCGGAAGCGGCGACCATTTGACGAAGAAGGCGGGAACCGCGAATCTGGATCAGGAAGCCGCTCGTCGCGGCGCCGCTATCGTCCCGGCCAAGCATGCAGATTGCAATAGCCAACCGCGCGCGACCAGGCAAAGTCGACGCGAACAAACACGGAGCAGCCCAAGTGTCGCAAAGCCCCAATTACACGCCCCCCGCCAAACCCGGTCGCGGTCGGATCTATGACTCGATCACCCAGACAATCGGCGACACTCCAATCGTGCGCCTGGACCGCCTCGCGCGCGAAAAAGGGGTGAAGGCCAATCTCCTGGCCAAGCTGGAGTTTTTCAATCCGATTTCCAGCGTCAAGGATCGCATCGGGGTAAGCCTGATCGAAACGCTGGAAAAGGACGGCAACATAACGCCGGGCAAAACGATCCTGATCGAACCCACCTCGGGCAACACCGGCATCGCACTCGCCTTTGTCGCGGCGGCCCGCGGATATCGGCTCATTCTCGTGATGCCCGAGTCGATGTCGATCGAAAGGCGCAAGATGCTGGCGCTGCTCGGCGCCGAGCTCGTGCTGACTCCTGCGGCCCAGGGAATGAAGGGCGCTGTGGCAAAGGCCAACGAACTTAAGGCCGAAAATCCCGGGTCGGTCATCCCGCAGCAGTTCGAGAATCCCGCGAATCCTGAAATTCACCGCCTCACCACCGCCGAGGAAATATGGAACGACACCAATGGCGTCGTAGATTATTTCGTAGCCGGGGTCGGCACCGGCGGCACCATCACGGGGGTCGGTCAAGCTTTAAAGCCCCGCCGCCCCAGTTTGCGGATTGTCGCGGTCGAGCCGGAAGATTCCGCCGTTTTGTCCGGGCGCCCGCCGGGACCACATAAAATTCAGGGGATAGGCGCGGGCTTCGTGCCGCCTGTGCTTGATCGCAGCGTGATCGACGAAATCATCACCATCGGCAATCAGACCGCCTTCGAAACTGCCCGGCACCTCGCCCGCATCGAAGGCATTCCTGTGGGCATCTCGTCTGGCGCGGCGGTGGCGGCGGCGCTTGAGATCGCCGCTCGGCCTGAAGCCGAAGGCAAGAATATTGTTTTGATTATACCTTCCTTCGCCGAGCGTTATCTGTCGACAGCGCTGTTCGAAGGACTTTAACGGCAAAGCGGCTGGCGTCCCGGACGCCAGCCGCATTAAATCAATTGGAAGCCGCTTCTTATTTCTATTTCTTATTAGGTTTGGGCGTTGCTGCCGCCGGCCGAGCTTTGAATTTTTCCTGGTGATAACGGCTGTACGCGCCCACTACATAGCCGACTACGGTGATGACCGCGTAGACCAGAATCAGAAACCCGCCGCGCTCATTGGCCTTCGAGGCCTTCTCCAGCAGGCCGGTTACATCGGTGACGTCGATCAATTTGTCCGCGCCGACCCCGAACGCCACCGCCAGGATCGGAACGGTCCAGGACGGAACACGAAAATACCCCAGAGCGGCGGCAATTAAAAAGGCGGCCAATCCCACCAAATGGACGAATTGCAGAAAAATGGACTGGGACACCAAGCCGCCCAGTCGGATGAGCTTCATCATCATTCACCCCTTGAGGTAGAGAGCCAAATCTTAAGCCTCATAATTACACGTTTGGAAGATGATGCGCGAGTGCTTCGAGCACCGCCATCCGCACCGCGACCCCCATTTCCACCTGTTCTCGGATCACGGACTGCGGACCATCCGCCACGGTCGAATCAATTTCGACGCCCCTGTTCATCGGACCGGGGTGCATCACCAGAGCGTCTGGCGCGGCCCGCGCGAGCTTTTCTTCGTCGAGGCCGAAAAAATGGAAGTATTCTCGCGAGCTTGGAACCAGCGACCCGCTTGAACGCTCGCGCTGAAGGCGGAGCATCATCACGATGTCCGCCCCGTCGAGCCCGCGCTCCATATCGTTGAAGACTTCCACTCCCAGCCGTTCAAGCGCGCGCGGAACCAACGTCGAGGGACCCACGGCGCGCAGGCGCGCTCCCAAAGCGCCGAGCAGCAGTATATTCGAGCGCGCGACACGTGAGTGCAGCACGTCCCCACAAATGGCGACGATCAGCCTTTCGATGCGCCCCTTGTTGCGGCGAATGGTTAGAGCGTCGAGCAAAGCCTGGGTCGGATGCTCATGGGCGCCGTCTCCTGCGTTCACCACCGAGCAGTCCACTTTGCGGGCAAGCAGATGCGCTGCGCCCGCCTGGGCATGCCGGACCACGATGATGTCCGGCCGCATGGCGTTAAGTGTCATGGCTGTATCGAGCAGCGTTTCGCCTTTTTTTTCGGAGGACTGCGCGACGGACATATTCATGACGTCGGCGCCCAGGCGTTTGCCGGCGATCTCGAAAGACGCCTGAGTCCGGGTCGAAGCCTCGTAAAACAGATTGATCTGCGTGCGTCCGCGCAGCTTCGAGCTTTTCTTTTCGACCTGGCGGGAGACCTCGATGGCGTTCTCCGCCTGGTCAAGCAGAGCGAGTATGTCGAGGCGCGACAGCCCCTCGATTCCGAGCAAATGGCGGTGGGGATAGTAAATCGGGGCTTCTGAAGGCATGGCCTTAGATAGCATTTTCAAAGGCGCAGAGAAATCGACGAATTAACCGCCCCGCCCAAGAATCGGCATCACGCGACTTTTGCTGTCTGGCGCCTTCTGGTCCTGGGCGCCAGGCGCATGAACTCCAGAAGTCCATCGAGATTCTGGCCCTGTTGCGCGACGCCGAAAACCGCGCCCTGCGCTTCCTTGCAACCAAGCGCGCGAATGGCGTCGAGTTGTGCGCTGCTTTCCACTCCTTCCGCTGTCACTTCCAGATTCAAGGCGCGTGCAAGCTCGGTGGATATTCGGACAATCGACGCCGACATCGATTTCGACTCCAGTTCCTGCACAAAGCGCTTGTCGATTTTTATGCGGTTAAGCGGCAATTCGACGAGGCTGACAAGCGAGCCATATCCGGCGTCGAGATTTTTGAGCGCTGTCCTGACCCCCATGTCGCGGAGCAGCCGCACCTCCTGCAAGGCTTCAGGGGATTCGACGACCAGCGCGGCCTGAGTGAGCTCCAGCTCCAGACGGCAGGGGTCCAAACCCGAAGACGTCAAAATTTCGCTGACGCTTTGGGCGAAGCCCGATTTGCGCAATTGCAGATGAGACACGGGCGCAGCGAGACGCAGTCGTTCCGGCCAGCCCATCGCAATCGCGACCGCTTCCTTGAGCAAGAAAACCCCAATCGACTCCATAAGTCCGCTGCGCTCGAGCAGCGGCATTATCTGCGCCGAATTCAAAATCCCTTTCGTCGGATGCCGCCAGCGCAAGAGAGATTCGAAACCCGTCGTTCGCAGGCTTTTCAGATCTACGAAAGGCTGGAACACGAGGTCGAGTTCGCGTTCCTTCAAGGCCCGATCAAGCTCCATTTCCAGGGTTGCCCGATCCGCGACGAAAGTAAACTGTTCACGGAACATGGTGTAGCCGGCGCGCCCCGAATGTTTAGTTGCGTAGAGCGCGCTGTCGGCGTTGCGTAGCAGCGCGGACCCGTCCACGCCGTCCGTGGGAGCCAGAGCCACGCCAACGCTGATTGTTACCTTGTGAAGGCTACCCTCGACTACAAACGGTTCTTTGAAAGCCCGCACGATCCGATCGGCGACTATTTTCGCATGGGAAGGGCTGGAGATGTCGGTGGCGATCAACGCAAATTCGTCGCCGCCAAAACGCGCCAGCGTATCGACGCTCCTGGTGGACTGGCTCAGGCGATGCGCAGCTTCGATCAGCACCTGGTCGCCGGCTGCGTGGCCCAAGGTGTCATTGACCTTCTTGAAGCCGTCAAGGTCAAAACACATGACTGCGAACCCACCGCCGGAGCGATCAAGCCGCGCTAGCGCTCTTGTCATTTCATCTCGAAAAACCGTGCGATTGGGCAGTTTGGTAAGTTCGTCCTTAAGCACGTTGTTTTCAGCGTCGAGCAAGGCTGCGCAACGTCTCGCCATGGCGACCGAGCGAGCCAGGCTCGTTTCGAAAAGGAAGATGGTGTAAGTGACAAGCAGCGTAGCAAGCGCATCAAACACATTTATTTCCGCGGCGGCGAGCGCATATAGCGATCCGAAGAAGATCGGCGCCAAAAAGGCGAGAATGGCTGTAGGGACAGTCCACAAGGCCGTAGCTCCCCCGAACATCATTCCGCTGCATAGGAAAATGGTGATCAGGCGGGCTCCCGAGCTGGCGTCGCTAAAAAACAACGCGGGCAACAGCGCCCACAGAACCCCGAAGGCAAAAGCGTAAGCCGTCGCGGCGCGCAGCCCCCGCTGCGTGGGCGTGGAAAACTCCGTTCTCTCCTTCTTAAGTCGTCTGATCCCGATGAAGCCGCTCAGTCCAATGATTGCGACGCCCCAAGTGGCGCCCAGGCCGAAAAGCGGCGTATCGAATGAGACGCTGATCCATACGGCGGCGTTAAAGCAACTCGCCAACATCATCAGCGGCGTATTGCTCGCGACAGAACTGAGCTGTTCGGTTCGAATACGCCCAAGCAACGCGCTGCAAGGCCTCCTGCCGTCAAAAGCGAGCAGATCGCCATCCAGCATCCGTAGGAAGGTGCGCAGGCGCGCAAGCAAAAAATTCCCAAAAGAAGAGTTCGCCGCCAAAGCTTGAATCTTAGCGCCATCGAAAGACAAAGCCATTGCATATCCTAGCGGCTTTAAAATTAGGCAAATCGCATCCAAATCGTCACTGAACGCGCTTTATCGAATGTAAACGCCTCTTGGAAAATTCACTTAGTTTCTGTTTAGGTTACCAAATGCTAAAAGGTTAAGTTCTCGTTCAGTCTGACCGCCCTTTCGCTCGCAGTCCGGCCTTCAGTTACTGAAACACTTGACATATGCTCCTTGCGAGCATATGTATGCGTAGCGGATGGTGGGCTGCAGTGGTCCGCAGCTGTCGCAGCGGTGGGCGCGCCTCGCGCCATATGGCGAGCAACTTATGCTCATAGCGAGCATAAGTGCGGGCGCGGAACCTCCAAATCGACGGGCCTAATTCTCAGGAGCGCGTGATGAACACACCGTTTCACATCGGCAAGGTTACGCCTGCGGCGATCGCTTTGGGAACGGGCGCAAGGTCCCGCTTTCCGATCCTGCGGGCGCCAAATCTTGAATGGACCCCGGAGGTAGAAGCGGCGACCGCGTCCTTGTACGAACGCGTCTCCAAAGTCATGCCACCCGTGGAATGGCCATTCCATGCGCCGTACGTCAAGGCGATCAACGAGTTGAAGCGCGAACGCAACGCCGTGATCCTCGCGCACAATTACCAGACGCCCGAGATCTATCACTGCGTCGCCGACTATGTCGGGGACAGCCTCCAGCTTGCGAAGCTCGCCGCAGCCTCTCCTGCCGATGTAATAGTGCAAGGCGGCGTGCATTTCATGGCTGAAACCTCGAAAATCCTCAGCCCGGAAAAGACCGTGCTGATCCCGGATCAAGAGGCCGGATGTTCGCTGGCGGCCTCGATTACAGGCGCCGATGTTCGCGCGCTGCGCAAGGAATACCCGGGAGTGCCGATCGTCGCCTACGTCAACACCTCGGCGGAAGTGAAGGCTGAGGTCGACATCTGCTGCACCTCCTCCAATGCGCTGAAAATCGTTGAGAGTCTGGGAACGGATCGCGTCATCATGCTCCCCGATCGCTATCTGGCGGAAAACGTCGCTGCGCAAACAAAGATAAAGATCATCGCCTGGCATGGCGCCTGTGAAGTGCATGAGCTCTTCACAGCGGAGGAAATCGAAAGCTATCGCGAGGATAGTCCGGGTGTGAAGATCATCGCGCACCCCGAGTGTCCGCGCGAAGTGGTGGAGATTTCCGATTTTGCCGGCTCCACGGCGGCGATGATTGACTACGTCCGCACAAAAAAGCCTGCACGCGTCCTGCTTGTCACCGAATGCTCAATGGCCGACAATGTGGCGGCGGAAACCACCGGCACCGAGTTCATACGTCCGTGCAACTTCTGCCCGCATATGAAGCGCATCACTTTGCCCAAAATCCTCGACAGCCTGCTCTATATGCGAGATGAAGTCTTGGTCGACCCGCTTTTGGCCATACGGGCTCGCGCCAGCGTGCAACGCATGATCGACGTCGGCTGACGAAGGGTTCCCACCCTGTCCTGCTTTCCCCGGTCAGCAGCATCGCTCCGGCGAGGGAAGATAAGTATCCGCGTCTTCCGCCAAACAAGGGGCGAGTCATGAGCGCGACAACAAGACTTTCCGCCGTAATCGCGATGGTGGACGCCTCTAACGCCGACGATCCGCGGAAATCTTTTTCAGACGGAGAAGAAATCTCGTTCGAACAGCTGTATGCGCGGCGTATGAGCGCGAGGCTATCCGCGACCTATCCAGAGGCTTCGGACCTGCTCCAAATCGCGGCCCGCGCGCAACATTTGCGTCGATGGGAAATTTCACGCGCGGATTACCCGCAGGGACGTCATGGTTATAATGACTGGCGCAAGCAATGCCGAATTCACCACGCCACGCTGGTCGGCGAGATCATGCGCGGTCAAGGTTATGGCGACGCCGACATTAGTCACGTCGGCGCGTTGATCCGCAAGGAACAGCTGAAAAAAGACCCGGAATCGCAGGCTTTGGAGAATGTCGCGGCCATTGTGTTTCTGGAGCACTATTTTGACGAGTTTCTCGCAAAATACTCCGGTTACGATGACAATAAGGTCATCGACATCCTCGGAAAAACCTTGTGCAAGATGTCGCCGCGCGGTCACAAGGCGGCGCTGGATCTTGCCCTGCCGCAACGCACTCGTGCGCTGGTTGCGGCGGCGATCGAGAAGGAAACCGCCGCCCTGACCCGTCTGGCCGCCGTTGCGGTCGACTGAGCGCGTGAGCATGGCCAAGTCTCCCATTTTGATCGTCGGCGGCGGCCTCGCAGGGGTTTTCTGCGCGCTCAAACTTGCTCCTGCGCCTGTGGCGATACTCGCCCCGTCGGGGGTTGGGGGCGCCTCATCCTGGGCGCAAGGAGGGGTCGCAGCAGCAGTTTCCGAGGAGGACACGCCGGAAGTTCACGCCGCCGATACGGTCGCGGCCGGCGCAGGGATCGTCGACGCGGGCATAGCCCTTGGGGTTGCTTTAGAGGCGCGGGCGCGCATCGACGATCTTTCGGATTTTGGCGCGCCCTTTGACCGCGATGCGCAAGGCGTTTTGCAGCCCTCGCGCGAAGCGGCGCATTCGCACCGTCGCATCGTGCGCGTGAAGGGCGACGCCGCCGGCCGCGCGATCATGGAGACGCTGGCGCAACAGGTGCGGCGAACTCCCTCGATCCAGATTATCGAAGGCATTTCCGCGTACGAAATTGAGATGCTCGAAGGCCGCGTCGCGGGCGTCAGCGGCTATGACCAGGAAGGGCGCGAGCATTTCCTCCCTTGCAGCGCGCTCGTGCTCGCTACTGGCGGAATCGGCCATCTTTACCGGGTCACCACCAATCCGATTGACGCCTGCGGCGTTGGCGTGGCGATGGCGGCTCGGGCCGGAGCGCTCATCGCCGACGCCGAATTTGTCCAGTTTCACCCAACCGCAATGGATATTGGCGTCGATCCCGCGCCGCTCGCGACGGAGTCGCTGCGCGGTGAAGGCGCTCTGATTGTGGATCGGGAGGGCCATCGATTTCTTGCCGACATCCACCCCGCCGCCGAGCTTGCGCCCCGAGATATTGTAGCGCGAGGCGTTTTCAGCAGCATCGCTTCCGGCAATGGGGCTTTTCTCGACGCCCGGGCCGCTGTCGGCGAAGAATTCCCCAAAAAATTTCCTACTGTCTACGCAAGTTGTATGGCTGTCGGAATTGATCCTGTGACGGCGGTGATCCCCATCGCTCCCGCCGCGCATTACCATATGGGCGGCGTCGCCACGGACGCTAACGGCCGCACTTCCGTTCCGGGACTTTGGGCGGCTGGCGAAGTCGGCTGCACCGGACTGCACGGCGCCAACCGTCTCGCGTCCAACTCCCTGCTGGAAGCCATAGTTCTCGGTGCGCGCGTAGCTGCGGACATTGCGAAAAGCGGGGTCCACGAACAGTTCGGACACTCGGTCGTGACGAAGTTCAAGCAATTTCAGCGAGACGACAAGGAGCGGGCGGTGATCGAAGAACTGCGCGATACGATGGCGGCCCATGTCGGCGTCGTTCGCGACGGCGCGGGGATTTCGCGCGCTCTAAGCGCAATTCTGCGCTTGCGAAAACAAACGAAAAGCGCTCAGGCGCAAAACATGCTGACCACGGCTCTTTTCATCTCCGGTTCGGCCTTTGCGCGCAGGGAAAGTCGCGGTGCGCACTTTCGCTCCGACTTCCCGGAGCCTCTGCCTGAATTGGCGCAACGCTCGCGCTTTACGCTTCGGGATGTCGAAAACATCGCAGTGCAGGCGACGTCATGACCACCTACCCTGCTCCGCCCCCAATGATGATTGAAGAGGCGGTTCGCGCCGCTCTTTCCGAAGATCTCGGCCGCGCTGGCGACATCACCACTCTGGCGACCATCCCCGCCTCGGCCCATGCCAACGCGGTGATTGCCGCCCGCGAAGCCGGCGTGATCGCTGGGCTGCCCCTGGCGCGCGAGGCGTTTCGACTGATCAACCGGGCGATATCGTTTGAGGCTTGTGTGGACGACGGCGCGCATCTTCATCCCGGCGCGGTCGTTGCGCATATCGAAGGGTCCGCTCGAGCAATTCTCTCGGCGGAGCGGGTGGCGCTGAACTATCTTGGACGGCTTTCCGGCGTCGCTTCGCTGACTGCGCGTTATACTGCAAAGATTGCTCACACGAAGGCAAAAGTCTGCGACACCCGCAAAACGACGCCGCTGCTGCGGGCCTTCGAAAAATATGCGGTCCGCTGCGGGGGCGGCGCCAATCATCGCTTCGGTCTGGATGACGCCATACTGATCAAGGACAACCATATCGCCGTCGCGGGAGGCGTCGCCGCCGCGCTTCGCGCCGCCAAGGCGTTTGCGGGCCACCTGGTTAAAATCGAGATAGAAGTCGATACGCTGGACCAATTGCGCGAGGCGCTGACGGAAGGCGCCGAGGTTGTGCTGCTCGACAACATGCCGCCGGCATTGCTGCGTGAGGCGGTGGCGTTGATCAATGGGCGCATGATAGCCGAGGCCTCCGGGGGCGTGACGCTGGAGACCATCGCGGAAATTGCGGAAACGGGCGTCGACCTGATTTCGGTAGGCGCGCTCACCCATTCCGCGCGCGTGCTGGATTTGGGGCTGGATGTGGTGGTCGGATAAGATTTTCTTCGACTGAAAGCCGCCCCAGCTTCACCCTTTTCCGCTCCAGCATCTCGGTGAAGCGCGGCGAAAGCAGAAACGCCAGCTCCTGTTCGCGCGTGACTGTCACCGGGTCTTGCGCGCGCAAGTCTTCGTCGACGTGGCCGGGATGACACATGATCAAGTGCCGCCGTCCCCGCATTCGCAAAAAACCAGCAAATTGGCGGCTGTAGTCATGACCCGGATTAAAGTCGGAAAAGCCGGCGAAACCATCGTTCACGGCAAAACCGCGCCGGCGCGCCGCGCGTCGAAAACCAGCCGCAAGGCCCCGTACGATTAGCGCCTTTCGAACTGGCCCGCCGCGAAGCAGAATCCGGTGCAGTGAATCGCCACTATCGCGCAGCCAGCATTTGCCCTGCAACCGCCGTTCCGCCAGCGCGTCGAGCAGCGCTCCGCGGATGGCCGGCAGCGCCTGCACATGCTGATGACCATCGAGGAAGTCCGGCGGACGTCCCATCACCGCCTCGAAACGGTCGAGCTGGCGGTCGATTTCCGCGCGGATTTCTTCCATCGGCAGTTTGCGGCGCATCGCGGCGCGAATCACCGAGCAGACGCCCGGGAAGCTGCCGCCGGGCGCGAAAACCGGCATCGCCGCCAGCGGTCCGCCGAGCGTCAGGTTAAAATGCAGCCCGATGTCCGCGTCGAAACCGCCGCGTATAAGTTCTCGTCCCATCGCCGGCCAGCGCGGCCCGTTGGCCAAAACAGAAACCGCCGACAGCCGCCCTGCGCGTAGAGCCTCTAGAATACCGGCGCTGACGCCGTAGGAGAGACCGAAATCGTCCGCGCAAAGCGTGATGTTTTTGACCTTGGCCATTGCGCCCGGAGATCCCTTGCTTTGGAAGAACTGTTTGCGGCAAGCCCGGCGGCAGGTCAATCGCCCAGCTGTCCAGCGACGTATCCTGTCAGTGCGCGCGCGTGTATAATAGCCCTGCGCGGTCGCTCTCCGGCGCCGCGCCAAAAGGTTTGGCATTGGCGAAAAGAGATCCTTCTGTAGACGAGCCACGTCCGCTCCCCACGCGCGAAGACATTCTGGCCTTTCTGGCGCGTGAAAAAGAGGCGCTGCGGAAATCCGGTCAAAGCGGCAAGATCGGCAAGCGAGAAATCGCGCGCGCCTTCGGGATAAAAGGGTCCGACAAGATCGAACTCAAGCGGCTGCTCGTCGAGCTTGCGGCGCAAGGCGCCATAGAGAAACGCGGCAAGCGTTTGACCAAACCCGGCGCTTTGCCCGCGGTGGCTCTCGTAGAAATCGTCGGCCGGGACGGCGATGGCGAACTGATCGCGAAGCCAGTGGAATGGTATGAAGACGAGTTCGGCCCTGCCCCGCGAATTCTGATACATGCGCCGCGTCGCGCCAGACCCGGCGAGCCATTGGCCGGCGTTGGCGACCGCGCTCTTGCTCGCACCGAGCCGGAACGCGATGCAGGACCGGAGGACCCGCCATATTCCGGTCGCGTCATCAAGCTGCTGGCGCGCGCACGACATCGCATGATGGGCGTGCTGCGCGTCGATGAAAGCGGCGCCGGCTGGCTGGAGCCCATTGACAAAAAGCAGGCCGGCCGAGATCTGGTTGTCGCCAGGGAAGATCAGGGCGACGCCAGACATGGCGACCTTGTCTCCGTCGATCTTCTCGGAAAAACGCGGCTTGGCGCCGGCCGCGTCCGCGTGCGGGAGAATCTCGGCTCGGTCACGAGCGAGAAGGCGGTCAGCCTCATAGCTTTGCGGGCGCATGACATCCCCGACCTGTTCCGGCCCGAGGCCATCGCCGAGGCGGAAAAAGTCGGCGCGGTCACGCTCGGCGCGCATCACGAGGACTGGCGCGCATTGCCGCTCGTCACCATCGACCCGCCCGACGCAAAGGACCACGACGACGCGGTTTACGCCGCGCCGGACGATGCGCCCGACAATCCGGAGGGCCACATCGTGACGGTGGCGATCGCCGATGTCGCCTGGTATGTGCGCCCGCATTCCGCGCTTGATCGTGACGCTGTCGAGCGGGGCAATTCGGTCTATTTTCCCGATCGGGTTGTGCCAATGCTCCCCGAGCGCATATCCAACGACCTCTGCTCGCTGCGCGCCCAGGAGGATCGGCCTGCCCTGGCTGTCAGGCTGCGGCTGAGCAAGGATGGGCACAAGCTTGGCCACAGTTTTCACCGCGTTATGATGCGCTCTGCGGCCAAGCTGAATTATGCGCAGGCGCAGGCGGCCATCGACGGGCGGCCCGACGAGACCACGGCTCCATTGCTTGATGGCGTGTTGCGCCCGCTTTGGGCTGCCTATGAGGCGAGCAAACATGCGCGAAGGACGCGCGCTCCTCTCGATCTGGATTTACCCGAACGCAAAATCCTGCTCAAGCCCGACGGCGCCTTCGACCGCGTGATCATCCCGCCCAGACTCGAGGCGCACCGGTTGATCGAGGAGTTCATGATACTCGCCAATGTGGCCGCTGCAGAGACGCTGGAGGAGAACCGGCAGAGGCTTATCTACCGCGCCCATGACGAACCGAGCCGCGAAAAGCTATCCGCGCTGTCGGAATTCCTCGCCACGATCGGCGTGAAATTCGCCAAAGGCCAGACCGTGCGTCCCGCCAACTTCAATGCGATTCTGGCTCGGGTCAAAGGGCTCGAGCACGAAAATCTGGTCAATGAGATCATATTGCGCACACAGGCGCAGGCCGAATACACCCATGAGAATTACGGCCATTTCGGCCTGAACCTGCGCCGTTACGCGCATTTTACTTCCCCGATCCGCCGCTATGCGGATCTAATCGTGCATCGCGCTCTGATCGCCGCACTCAAGCTTGGGCCGGGCGGTCTGCCCGATACGGCGGTCGGCGAACTGGCCGAGATCGCGGCCCGCATCTCCGCAGCCGAACGGCGCGCCATGGCGGCGGAACGGGAAACCGTGGACCGCCTCGTCGCCGCCCACCTCGCGGATCAGATCGGCGCTCGTTTCCAGGCCCGAATTTCCGGGGTTACGCGCTCCGGCCTGTTCGTGCGATTGCTTGAGACCGGAGCCGATGGCTTTGTACCGGCCGCAACGCTTGGGCGCGACTATTTCAGCTATGACGAAGCGGCGCATTCCTTGACATCAAAACGCTCCGGAGAAACCTATCGTCTCGCCGACCACATCGAAGTCCGGTTGGTTGAAGCTGCGCCGATCGCCGGCGCATTGCGTTTTGAAGTAATCACGGCCGGCGGCGGGAGACCCGAGGCAAAGTTGCGTCGGAAAGCGAAGCCGGAGCCACGCCGCTCCAGGAAATCCCGACGTGGCGGGTAAAAGCGCCAGAGTGTGGCGCCAAAACATGACTGTTTGACAAAAAGACCCGCAAATTTGTGTGGCTGCGGTTCCGACCGTTTCGTTTATGAGAAAAATGCGCTAGGCGTCTTCGCGAAGGCGGACTCTCGACGACTATATGCTAGCCGCGGGTCTTCGCCGATCCTTGAAATAATGATTCCCCGGCGCGGCGCTCGGCCCCGCGCCGCAGGCGTAAATCGCCGGCGCGAGAGCCCGCCGGCGGGACGACAACACGAGAGGCCATGAAATGCCGTCTTATCTTGATCTGGCAGTGATCGCCGTGGTGCTGATTTCCGCGTTGCTCGCGTTGTTGCGCGGGTTTACGCGCGAAGTGCTGGCGATCCTCTCCTGGGTCGCGGCCGCAGCGGCCGCTTATTATTTATATCCTATGGCGCTCCCCTATATTCGGCCCCATGTTCCCAAGGAAAATATTGCCCAGGGCGCGGCGATCGCGGCGGTGTTTTTGATCGCGCTTGTCCTCGTGTCGATCATTACGGTGAAGCTCTCCGATTTGATCCTTGACTCCAAAATTGGCGCGCTGGACCGAACCATGGGCTTTATCTTCGGGGCGGTGCGCGGCTTTCTGCTCGCTGTCGTCGCTTTCGTGTTTTACGGCTGGCTTGCGCCGGATGCGAACCAGCCCGAATGGGTCAAAAATGCTCGTATGAAACCAATTCTGGAGGCTGGCGGCGAAAAATTGCACGATCTGGTGCCCCAGGACATTGACGCCTTGATCGCCAGCATAAAGACCAAAAAGCCTGCGCCCGCCAACGAAGAGCCGCCGGCGGAAAGCGACGCGGACAACTCCAAGTCGCCGGAGCCCCCGGGCTCGGCGCCAGATAAAAAGACAGAAACTCCGGCGTCCGACAAAAAGACGGAGGCTCCTTCAGGCCATGACGCCGCGTCGACCGATCAGCAACGTCTGGACGCTCTGCTCGCCGGCGGGAAGAACGCCCACAAAGCAAGATGAGGCATAGCACTCCCTACCGGCCCGCGTAATGAGAGGACTAAAGCGATGAGTTGTTCGCCCTCGGACGAGATGGACGCAGACAGTGTTGAGAGCCTCGGCGGTCTCGATGACGACCGGCTACGCGAATATTGCGGGGTTTTCGGCATTTTCGACCATTCTGACGCCTCTGTATACACGGCGCTCGGTCTGCATGCCCTTCAGCACCGTGGTCAGGAGGCGGCGGGCATCGTCTCTTTCGACGGTTCGCGCTTCCACGCCGAGCGGCGGCTGGGACTGGTCGGCGATCACTTCTCCAAGGAAAGCACCATCAAGCGACTGCCGGGCTCCGCCGCTATCGGCCATGTGCGCTACGCCACGACGGGCGAGACCATTTTACGCAACGTCCAACCGCTTTTCGCAGAATTGAATACAGGCGGCTTTGCCGTTGGACACAACGGCAATCTAACGAATGCGCTTACACTGCGGCGGGAGCTTATCGAGGCGGGAGCCATATTTCAGTCGACTTCGGACACCGAAGTCATCCTGCACCTTGTCGCCCGCAGCCGCAAAGACAAGCTTATCGACAGGTTCATCGAGGCCTTGTGGCAGATCGAGGGCGCCTACGCCCTGGTAGTGTTGACCAATCACAAGCTCATTGGCGCGCGCGACCCGTTGGGAATCCGGCCTCTCGTCATTGGCGAACTGGAGGGTAAATATATTCTGGCGTCGGAAACCTGCGCGCTGGATATTCTGGGCGCGCGATTCGTTCGCGACGTGGAGAACGGCGAGGTCGTAGTAATCTCGGACAAGGGTCTCCAAAGCATCAAGCCTTTCCCCAAACAGGCGATGCGACCCTGCATTTTCGAATATATTTACTTCGCTCGTCCGGACTCCATCGTGCATGGACGCCCCGTTTATGAGGTGCGCAAGGCGATGGGAGCGCAGCTCGCCCAGGAACGGAAGATAGAAGCCGACGTGGTTGTTCCGGTTCCAGATTCCGGGGTGCCTGCGGCCCTGGGCTACGCCCGCGCAGCAGGCATTCCGTTCGAACTGGGCATCATCCGCAACCATTATGTCGGGCGCACGTTTATCCAGCCCACGCAGTCCGTGCGCGAAATCGGTGTGCGTCTGAAACACAGCGCCAATCGGTCCGTCGTCGCGGGCAAGCGAGTCATACTGATCGACAACTCCATCGTCCGCGGCACCACTTCCGTAAAGATTGTGCAGATGATGCGGGACGCCGGAGCGACCGAAGTCCACTTCCTTATTTCCTCGCCGCCGATCACCAATCCCGATTATTATGGCATCGACACGCCGCAGAAAGAAAAGCTGCTGGCCGCAACGCATAATCTCGAGGAAATGCGTCGGTGGATCGGCAGCGACTCTCTCGCCTTCCTCTCGATCGACGGCATTTATCGCGCCATGGGAGAACCCGGGCGCAACAACAAACAGCCGCAGTTCACTGACCATTGCTTTACGGGCGACTATCCCACCGCGCTCACGGATCTAGTCGCCGAAAATCGAGCTCAATTGTCGCTGCTGGCGGAGGCCAGCTGAAACATTCCGTATCTTAGCTCGCGCATTTGCCGTCGGACTCCACCGAACCAGTGGGGTTTGAAGCCCGCGACCAACCGATCCTTCAGATGGCCCCTTCACAACGCATCGCCCTCGTCACCGGAGCTTCGCGCGGTATAGGTCGCGCTCTGTCGTTGGCGCTTGCGCGTCAGGGCGTCCACATAATCGCGCTCGCGCGCACCCAGGGCGCGCTGGAGGAACTCGACGACGAAATCCAAACATCCGGGGGTCAGGCGACGCTGGTTCCTTGCGACCTCGCGGATCACGACGCCCTTGACCGACTTGGCGCGATGCTTTTCGAGCGTTACGGGCAGTTGGACATTCTGGTTGGAAACGGTGGAATTCTGGGTCCGCTGTCGCCTCTGGCCCATGTGTCCCCCAAAGAGTGGGACAAGGTTATGGCCGTCAACGTTACCGCAAACTGGCGGCTGATACGCTCGCTCGACCCGTTGCTGCGCGCCTCAGAGGCCGGGCGCGTCCTGTTCATCACTTCGGGGGTCGCGCATCGTGCGCAAATGAAGCCGTATTGGGGCCCCTATGCGGTGTCGAAAGCCGCGCTTGAGGTTATAGCCTGCACCTATGCGGCGGAAACAAAGACAACCGGAGCTGTTACGGTAATGCTCGCAAATCCGGGACCGCTACGCACGCGGATGCGCGCACTGGCGATGCCGGGCGAAGATCCTGCGACCTTGAGAGTTCCGGAGCATTTTGTCGAAAAGATCTTGCCCCTCTGCTCGGAGCAATGGCGCGACACTGGCAAGCTGTACGATTTTCCAACGGATCGACTGCTTGAATTCAGGGATCCGGCCTGAATCGTCGTCCAGACCGGACCTGCCTTCACGCAACCTAACTCACACCATTCCCTGATTAATCGTTGTGATAGTGACGATGGTGATGGTGGTGATGATGATGATGGTGGTGGTGGTAATGATGCACAAAGACTGGAGGCGGCGCATCTGGAGCATAAGTGAGGCTCAAGCTCTCCACCCCGGCAGTAAAGCCCAATCCCGTCCCCGCCTCCACTTCCAGAGGCTGCAGCGAAAACGTGTTGTTTGATCCCCCGACCAGCAGCGCGCCGCCGCCGCCCACTACGACCTTGGCTGTCGCGCTGGGGCCGGCATAGTTTCCGGCGAGCGCGCCGGGGCCGATCTTGTCGGTCGCCGCGACCACGCCCCACGCCACTTCGCCGGGGCCGTTCACGGTGAGATTTGCGCCTACCTTTAATAGTCTGCCGACGTAATGCACGGGGCGCACGCCTTCATCGTCATCTTGGAAAAGACAGTCGATCTCCTGATTCTCGACGATAATTGTGATGTTGTTGCCAGACAGGCGGCATTGCAAAACGCCAGCTCGGTCGCCGGCTGAAGCGACTCCCGGCGTAAAGGCCGCGAGCAAAACCGCACCGCACACCGCGCGCCCTACGTTTGCCAAACAAAGATTCAAAAACTGTCGCATATCAGCCCTCCCCTTTTTTTGATCACCCAACGCCCGCGCAGTTTGCGCCGGACCGGAGCGTCTGGCGCAAGCCTTGCCGCGCCATCGCTCAAAGACATATGTTGCGACTGACGGAAAACAACCATCGGCGATAGCCGAAGCCTCGGTTACGACTTATGAGGCCTGCGACCTCGCGTCGCGGCCAGTCGCAGCCCGGCCTTGCCGGGCGAGATTCTTGATCCGTCCGGCAAATTCGGGCACAAGTTCGCAACGCCGCGCCGGTCCCGGCCGGTTCCCTGTCCCCACACGAAAGATAGCCATGTCGGATACATTGCGCGTCGGCATCGCCGGAGTCGGCACGGTCGGCGCAGCGGTTGCGCGACTGCTTGCCCGGCAGCAAGAGGCGCTTGCTTCGCGCACGGGCCGCAAGATCATCGTAACCGCGATTTCCGTGCGCGACCCCGATAAGGAGCGCGACGCCGATCTCAGCGGGTGCGAGTTTTTCAACGATCCGATCGCTCTGGCGGCCTCCCCAAAAATCGATCTTTTTGTGGAATTGATCGGTGGAGCGGAAGGTCCGGCGCGAGCCAGCGTCGAAGCGGCGCTGGCGAACGCCAAATCGGTGGTCACCGCCAACAAGGCGCTGCTGGCCGCACATGGACTGTCTCTCGCGAAACTGGCCGAGCAAAATCACGTCGCATTGGCCTTCGAGGCCTCAGTGGCGGGAGGAATACCGATCGTCAAAACCCTGCGCGAAGGATTGGCGGGCAATTCAATCCAGCGCGTATACGGGATTTTGAACGGCACCTGCAATTACATTCTATCCCGCATGGAACTCGAAGAGCTGTCCTTCGACGAGTGCCTCGCCGAAGCGCAGCGACTGGGATATGCCGAAGCCGACCCGACCTTCGACATTGGCGGCTTTGACAGCGCGCACAAGCTTTCCATTCTCGCTTCGCTGGCGTTCGGAGTGAGGATCTCCCCGGATGCGATCGACATCGAAGGCATCGAGCGGGTGACGCTCGCCGACATCGAGGCTGCTGGAGAACTCGGCTTTCGCATCAAACTGCTTGGAGTCGCGCAGCGCACCGCCGATGGCGTCGAACAGCGCGTGCATCCGACCATGGTGCGCAAATCAAGTCCGGTTGCGGAGGTCATGGGCGTACTCAATGCTGTCACGATCGATGCGGACGCGGTGCAAGAGTTGACTCTGGTGGGACCGGGCGCAGGCGGAGACGCCACGGCTTCCGCCGTCGTCGCCGACATCGCGGACATAGCAAGAGGGGTGCGGTCAGCGCCTTTTGGCGTGCCTACCGCCGCTCTGTCGGAACTGGTGCGCGCGCCGATCCGCCACCATGAAGGCGGCTATTACATCCGCCTTTCTGTTCCTGACGTGCCCGGAGCCTTCGCCGGAATAGCGTCGCGCATGGCGGAGCGCGGCATCTCGCTTGAAAGCATCATGCAACACGGGGGGCGCCGTGGCGCCAGCCGCGAAGACGGGGCTCCCGTGGGCGTTATCCTCATCACACATGCCACAAGCGAACACTTAGTACGCGAGGCGCTCGAGGCTATATACGACGACGGAACGATCAGCGCGCGGGCTCAAGTGATACGCATCGAACGAGAGTGATGCAGGGCCGACAGTCCGCCTTGAGCTGGAGGGAACTGCTTGGAGCTAACACCGTTCGCCGAAGAACAGTCGATTGAACGATTTCTGGCGCTGGCGCTGGCGCGCGTCACCGAGCGTGGGGCTGTGGCCGCTGCGCGTCTGCGCGGGCGCGGCGATGAAAAGGCCGCGGACCGGGCTGCTGCGCGCGCCATGCGCGCGGAACTGCAACGCCTGCCCATCCAGGGCGTCGTCGTTAGCGGGGAGCATGAGGACGAGGCCCGCCCGCCGCCTTTATTTGTCGGCGAGCGCGTTGGCGCGGGCGGAGGTCCATGCCTGGATCTCGCTGTAGCGCCGCTCGAAGGCTCCACTTTGTGCGCAAAGGACATGCCCGGCGCCATCTCGGTGATCGCCATGGCGAAGGCGGGTTCGTTGCTCTGCGCTCCGGACGTATACATGGACAAGATTGCGATTGGTCCCGGCTATGCGCCCGGCCTGATCGATCTCGACCAAGAGCCGGGCGAAAACATTGGAGCGTTGGCGCGGGCGAAGAACGTCGGGACCAACGAAATCACGGTTTGTGTTCTCGACCGTCCACGCCATGCGGAGCTCATTGCGAAGTGCCGTCAGGCGGGGGCGAGCGTTCGGTTGATCTCCGACGGAGATGTAGCTGGCGTCATTTTCACGGCTCAACCCGCTCAAACGGGCGTCGACATGTATCTGGGTCGCGGCGGCGCCCGCGAAGGCGTCCTGGCGGCGGGCGCGCTGCGCTGCGTCGGCGGACAAATGCAAGGCAGGCTTGTGCTCGATACGCAGGACAGGCTGGCGAACGCGACCGGCGTGGGCATTGCCGATTCACGCAAAAAATACGACATCGCCGAGCTTGTGAGAGACGACGTCATCGTCTGCGCCACGGGGGTGACTGACGGGCCGCTGCTTGACGGCGTAAGTTTCGAAAAATCGTCAATTACAACCGAAACGGTCGTCTATCATTCTTTTACAGGAACGGTTCGTCGCATCCGCGCGCAACATCACGCGGAGCGGTTGCAGGATTGAACCGACCGCTCGAGGCGCTGACGCGTGGAGGCGCCCGGCACTCGCCCCGGACCCCTAGACTGTTGCAATGGAGCCGCCTGCATGGGACACAACTCCATCCAGAGTCGAAAAACCCTAACCCCAATATGTAGCGCTGGAGCAGTCGCTCCATCGGCGCGATGCGCTCACTCTGGCGTCCAAAGCTTCAGCCCGAAGGCCACATGACACCTGCAGCCCAAGTCGCCGCCGCAATCGAAATATTGGACAAGCTCGCCGACAATCGTCGCCCGGCAGGCGACGTCATCAAGGAATGGGGCCTGGCGCATCGCTTTGCGGGCTCCAAGGATCGCGCCTCGATCTCAAGCCTCGTCTTCGACTCTTTGAGAAAGCGCGCTTCCGCCGCCTATGTCATGGGCGAGGATACCGCGCGCGCCGTCGTGCTCGGCGCGCTGCGCGAGGCGCGAGGCGCGAGCGTGGATTCTATAAGCGCGTTGTTTTCCGGCGAAGGCCACGCCGCTGCTCCGCTGACCCTGCAGGAGCGGGAGCGACTGGAGACGGCGACGCTGGAAGGCGCGCCCCCCCACGTGCGCGGCGACTATCCCGAATGGCTGGAGCAAAAACTAGAGGCCGCGCTTGGGGAAACAGCGCCAGAAGAAGGCGCTGCGCTCGCAGCCCGGGCGCCCGTGGACTTGAGGGTTAACATCCTCAAAACCTCGCGCCAGGAGGCGCTGGAAAAACTTGCCCATCTCAACCCGCAGTTCACCCCGCATTCGCCCTTGGGACTACGGGTGCTGCCTAGCGCCGACGGGCGCGGCCCGCCGCTGGCCGCGGAGACGGCTTTCGTTAAGGGCCTTGTCGAAACGCAAGACGAAGGTTCGCAGCTGGCCGCAATGCTATGCGGCGCGCAACCCGGAGATCAGATTCTCGATCTATGCGCCGGCGGCGGCGGCAAGACTCTGGCGCTGGCGGCGCAGACCCATAATCGCGGGCAGATCTACGCCTATGACGGAGACGGCCGCCGGCTGATGCCGATCCACGAGCGCCTGGAGCGCGCCGGCGCGCGCAACATTCAGGTGCGGGCGCCACGCGGCAAGGTGGATGTGCTGGCCGATCTGGAGGGACGATGCGACATCGTGCTGATCGACGCGCCCTGCACCGGCACGGGCACATGGCGGCGCCATCCCGACGCCAAATGGCGTCTGGCCCCCGGCGCGCTGGAACTGCGCCAGAAAGACCAGCGCGAGCTGCTTGAGCGCGCGGCGCGCTACGTCAAAGCCCAAGGGCGCATTGTCTATGTGACCTGCTCGCTCTTGCGGGACGAAAATGAAGACCGCGTCGCGGAGTTTCTCGCCGGACACAAGGAGTTTGCGGCGCTTCCCGCAGAGGCGATCGCCGCGAAGGCGGAACTGCCGGAACTCGCGCGCTTCGCCTCGCCTCATGGCCTGGGCCTGCGTTTCTCCCCGCTTACCTCTGGAACCGACGGATTTTTCGTCGCGGCGCTGCAAAAGGGCGATATTGCGCCGGGCTCCCCCTTCTCTTAAGGCAGGCTCCAAAAAGCCGCGCCAGACGCAGCGCTCATCAGGACAAGCCATGACCGCCGACGACTTCCACCACCAGATCGCCAACCGTCACGACAAGACGCTGATCGTCGATTTCGGCTCGCAGGTGACTCAGCTCATTGCGCGGCGGGTGCGCGAGGCCGGGGTCTATTGCGAGATCGCGCCCTTCCAGAGCGCCGAAAAGGCCTTCGCCGAGATCAAGCCCAGGGCGGTGATCCTCTCCGGCGGCCCCTGCTCCGTCACGGATGAGGGCTCCCCGCGCGCGCCGCAGGCGATCTTTGACTCCGGCGTGCCGATCCTCGCGATCTGCTATGGCGAGCAGCTTCTGGCGGAACAGCTCGGCGGCAAGGTGGAGGCCGGACATCACCGGGAATTTGGCCGCGCCGACGTCGAGGCGGTAGCGCAAAGCGCGCTTTTCGACGGCGTCTGGACGCAGGGCAAAAAATACCCCGTGTGGATGAGCCACGGCGATCGCGTCACGCGCCTGCCCGAGGGCTTCAAGGTCATCGCCAGATCCCAAAACGCGCCGATGGCCGCCATCGCCGACGAGGCTCGTCGCTATTACGGCGTGCAGTTTCATCTCGAAGTCGTGCATACCCCGGACGGCGCGAAGCTGATCTCCAATTTCGTGCACAAGGTCGCCGGGCTAAAGTCCGACTGGACCATGGCCGCCTTCCGACAGGAGGCCGTCAAGGCCATCCGGGCCCAGGTCGGAAACGGGCGCGTGCTGTGCGGGCTTTCGGGCGGCGTCGACAGCGCCGTCGCCGCCGTGCTGATCCATGAGGCCATCGGCGACGCGCTCACCTGCGTCTTCGTCGACCACGGCATGCTGCGGCAGGGCGAGGCCGAGGAAGTGGTGACGCTGTTCCGCGATCACTACAACATCCCGCTGCATCACGTGCAGGCGCAGGAGTTGTTCATCGGCGCGCTGGAAGGCGTCGAAGACCCCGAAGTCAAGCGCAAGACCATCGGGCGCCTTTTCATCGAGACCTTCGACGCCGAGGCGCAAAAGATCGCGCAGGACAGGCGCGGCGCGCCGAAATTTCTGGCGCAAGGCACGCTCTACCCCGATGTGATCGAGAGCGTCTCCTTCACCGGCGGACCTTCGGTGACGATCAAATCGCATCACAATGTCGGCGGCCTGCCCGAGCGCATGAACATGGCGCTGGTCGAACCCTTGCGCGAACTTTTTAAGGACGAAGTGCGCGCGCTGGGCCGCGAACTCGGCCTGCCCGAGGCGTTCGTCGGGCGCCATCCCTTTCCGGGCCCGGGCCTCGCGATCCGCTGCCCCGGCAAGATCACGCGCGAAAAGCTCGACATTTTGCGCAAGGCCGATGCGGTCTATCTCGACGAAATCCGCAAGGCCGGCCTCTACGACGGAATCTGGCAAGCCTTCGCGGCGCTGCTGCCGGTGCGCAGCGTCGGCGTGATGGGCGACGGCCGAACCTACAACTACGTCCTGGCTCTGCGCGCCGTAACAAGCAGCGACGGCATGACGGCGGATTTCTATCCGTTCGACATGGGGTTTCTGGGAAGGGCGGCGACGCGCATCATCAATGAGGTGAAGGGCGTGAACCGGGTGGTCTATGACGTGACCAGCAAGCCGCCGGGGACGATTGAGTGGGAGTGAGGGAAATTGGCGGCGTGATGCTAGCCGAGAATCCTTTGCTCAAATTATCTCCTCCCCGCATCGTGCGAGCGGGAAAAATAAGCTAATCGGCTGTCAGAGATAGTTGTGTCATAGCGTTCTATGAACTTGAGGAACTTGTCCCGGTCCGCGTTATAGGACTCCGCCCATTTGCCGACGCCCGTCGCAACGCTGTCGATGAGACCATAAAGGTTGAATGGTTTCGCTCCATCCGGTCCGACAGGCAGCATATCGGGCGTGCCGACATAAGGCATGATGGGTGATATTTTTCCCGTCACAATTTTTCTTGATGAGAGGTTTGTCATGTGCAGGACGGAGTTGCGGAACTCCCAAAGTTCCTTTGAAGTGATGCCATGGGGTGAAAGATCGACGTAGCTATCCAGCCAACTAGCGAAATTGCTTTGAGTATCTCCAAATTCCACGAAAGCGAGTGTGTCCACACACGACATTAGGAGTTTGGCGCAGGAGACATAGAGCCCGGCATTGAACAATGTCCGAATACCTTGGAAATAGTCGTCGTGGATCAGTTCGATGAAACGGAAATGATTTCCATCGGTATAGTGGACTAGATAGTCCGGTACCACTCCATATCCTTCCAAAGCGGACACGGCTTCGCCCCGGAACGGCTCGGGTCCATGTCGACGATCAGCCCTGGGCTCGCCGTCCACTATGGAAGTAACGCAAAGCATGGGCGCTGGCGGTGCCCGAAACAGCTGGAATGCTTCTTCGAAGTAACCGAGGCAGTTGCCGAGGCGCTGCGCAGCGAGCCATTCGGAAGGCGTAAATCGGCTGGGTAGAGGGAACCGTTGCGCAACCGGATGATCGGTTTCGACGTGACACAGCAGGAAGCCCTTTTTCTCGATATCATTGCCAGCTATTTGGTGATGACGCACGCCATATTCGCAGGCCACGCCACCATCAAAATAGACGAAGATGTTGAAGATTTGCTCGATAGACATGTCCGCAGACTAGCGTTTGCATGTCCGTAGGGAAAGTGAGCCGCACCGGCCAGAACAGTCGATACATCAGGCCGGCGTCGACGCTTTCAGCTCGCTATCCAAACCCCGCCACCACCGTCTCAATCGGCAAAAACAGCGTCCGGCTCTCTGCCGGATATTCAACAAACTCCGCGCACCTCATGTAGAAGCGTCTCGCCGCCTCGTCCTTGGCCTGCACGAGCACGGCCCCGATGCCAATGCTTTGCGACGCGACCGCGATGCGGCGCAGGGCGTCCGAGAGCATGTCGGCGCCGAGACCTTTGCCGGCGTGATCGCGGCTGACCGCGAGCCGCCCGATCACCGAGACGGGGATCGCATCGGGCGCGTTGCGCCGGACTTTGCCGGGCGCGGCCGCGCGCTCCACCGAGCCCGCAGCGATGCAGAAATAAGCGACGACGCGGTTCCCATCGCAGACGACATAGGTGCGCGAGAAGCGGCTTTCGTTTTTCAAGGCGCGATGCCGCAGCCAGTCGTTCAACGCCGGCTCGCCGCAATCGAAAGCCGAAAGATCATGCTCGGCGGTCAGGGGAACAGGGCTTGAAAGACTGGGTTCGCGGCGTTCCGGCGTGTCTTCTACTTTTGCCATGCCGGAATCCGGCGCAGGAGCGACCGCAGCTTCGGTCCCGGCGCAGGGGGATTGTCGAGCGCCCGCATGAAGGCGTCGTAGCGGTCGGAATCGAGCGAGAACAACCGCTGATCGAGCAGCACGTCGATCGCCTGACGGCGGGCGCTGTCGATCATGAACTCGGTGCGCGTCTTGCCGAGGACCGCCGCCGCGTCGTCGATGAGCTGGCGGGTATTGGACTCGATGCGCAGGTTGATGCTGCCCTTCGCATCGGACGCTGCGGAACGCTCCACGGCTGCAACGGCGGCGGCGGCGCTCACGCTTTCCGAAGGCGAAGGGCGAGGCTTTGACATGCGCGGAAATATGTCCATTTGTAACCACGATGTCAATACGATTATGTCCGCATGCATTGGCTTCGCCGCTATTCTCCCGTTAAAAAAATTCCCGCAAACTCCCCTCCTTCAGGCGGATCAAGGAGCCGTGAAACATGGGAGCGTGGGGCGTTTCGCTTTATTCCGGCGACTTCGCGCAGGATTTGCGCGCGAGCGTGACGACGGTCGCGCGCCTGCCTTTTGAACCGGGCAAACTGCTCGAATTTCTTTGCGCGACGGCGCCCACCGCCGACGATGATCCAACGGATTCGGATCACACGACCTTCTGGCTGACGATCGCCGATCAATTCGCCAAGCGCGGGATCGACTGCGCCCGCGCGCGCGAAAAAGCTCTGGCGATTATCGCGGACGGCGCCGACCTCGCCGCCATGGCGGCGCTTGGCATGGACGAGAAGCCGCTCGTGAAGCGCAAGGCCATGCTGGAGGAGCTGCGCGCGCGCATCGCCGCGCCAATCACGGACGCTCCGCCACGCAAGCTTCTCAAAGCGCCGCAAAAGCTGCTTCTGGAGACGGGCGAAGTCCTGATCTATCCCGTCTGCAAAGGCGCGCCGATCAACCCCTATGCCGTCGGCAAGGAATGGGAGTGGGTCAAGGCGTGGCGGCAGGACGGCTGGGGCGCGCTCGTCATCGCCGAACGCGGTCTCGCCTTTGATTATCTCGCCTGGTACCGGCCGCTCGTCATTTGCGAGCCCTTTTCGGGCGAACCCACGCTGGCCGAACTGCGGGAGCCGCGCATGTGGCTGTTGCCCGGACCCGGCACATTGAGCGCTCGTCACATCGCCAACATGCAGATGAAATCGCTAGGGCGCATTGACGTCGATCCGGCGAGACTTTCGCAATGCTTTCCCAAACGCTTGTCGCCTTTGAGCTGCGTAGTGGGCGACATTTCCGTGAGCAATGTCATGACAGTCGCGCCGCTTGGAGTTCACGAAGCGCATCGCGTCAAACATGGCTATCCGGGCACGCCGCGCATAAGCGCCCTCGTCGATATCAGCGTCTCCGCATGACGAGTTGCGCCGGCCCTTGCCCGCGTCGATACTGATTGTTAGCCTCCGCGCTTCATTCCTCCAAGAGGGCGATTCTCTTGCCCGAGCTTCTTTCCGGCCTCTTATCCTTCGCGGCCTATTTCGCCGGGTCCATCGCCTTTTGCGTCGGCTTCTGCGCGGTCTATGTCTGGCTGACGCCGCATCGCGAATTCGAGCTCATCGTTCGCGAGCACAACGCCTCCGCGGCCACGGCCTTAGGCGGCAGCCTCGTCGGCTTCGCCATCGCGCTCGCGGGGGCGATTCACAACACGCAGAGCGCGCCGGAATTCGTCGTCTGGAGCTTCGTCGCCTTCGCGACGCAGGTGATCGCCTATCAGCTGGCGCGTCTCGCGCATCCCGGGCTCTCGCACGCCATTGAGCAAAACGCCCTCGCCGCCGCGCTGTGGGTCGCCGCCGTCTCGATTTCGGCGGGCGTCATCAGCGCCGCCTGTATGAGCCCGTAACGTCATGGCGCCGCCGCCCAAGCCATTCGGCCAGCGCGGCTTCAAGCCGCCGCCCATCATCACCCATGCTCCGCAAGGGCTCCCCGGAGGCCCGCAGCCGCATTCGTCGCTCCAGAGGCGCACGCTGGCGATTTCTCTCGGGACCGTGGGCGCGACGGCGCTGGGCTTTTTCGCCATGACGCAGGCGCTGCGGAGTCTCGACAATCGCCAAAACTGCGCGCCGCAGGACAGCTCAAATCCCGGCCCCGCGCCTTGCCAGAGTTCCACTTCCCACGGAGGCGGCGGGCATGGCGGCTTCTGGGGATCTTCCGGCTCATCGTCCGCCTCGCACAGCAGCGCGTCATTCGGCGGCTTTGGCGCCGCCGGCGGCGGGCATGGCGGAGGCGGCGGGGAGTGAGGCGCGAGAATTCCGCCCCGCGTCCTGATTTCGACGCGCATGCCAGGGAAATCGGCTTCCACTATGCTTCTCAGGACGGCGAACGCTATTGGGATGAATCCGCGCGCTATGTCTTTTCGCTCCGCGAGATCGAGGACAAGCTGGAACAGCCGACGCAGGAGCTGCATGCGCTTTGTCTGGCGCTGGTCGCCCGCGTCGTCGCCAGCGACGACTTATTGGCGAAGCTCGGCGTTCCCTCCTTCGCCTTCGACGCGATACGGAAAAGCTGGATCAGACGCGACACTTCGCTCTATGGCCGTTTCGACTTTGCCTATGGCGGCAAGGGCGAGGCGAAACTCCTCGAATATAACGCCGACACGCCGACGAGCCTTTATGAATCCGCAGTGGTGCAATGGTTCTGGCTCGAACAGATGATCGCGCGCGGCCATTTGCCCAAGGGCGCGGATCAGTTCAACTCGCTGCATGAAAAACTCATCGCCCGCTGGCGCGAGATTGCGCTTGGCCGCTTTCTGCATCTCGCCTGCATGAGCCGAAGCATCGAGGACGCCGGCACGGTCGCCTATCTCGAAGACTGCGCGCGGCAGGCCGGACTGCAGACACAGGCGCTGGACATGGGCGACATCGGCCTCGACGGCCCCCTTTACGTCGACCGCTGGGGCAGAAGAATCGACTACATGTTCAAGCTCTATCCCTGGGAATGGATGTTCGCCGATCCTTTCGGCATGGCCCCCGCGCTTTTGCGCACGCGCTTCGTCGAACCGCCCTGGAAAATGATCCTTTCCGGCAAAGGCATGCTGGCGCTGCTGTGGGACATGGCGCCGAACCATCCCAATCTGCTTCCGTGCTATTTCGAGGACGATCCGCGCGCCGCTAAGCTCGGCGAGCATTACGCCCGCAAGCCGCTTTTTTCGCGCGAGGGCGCGGATGTGGAGCTTGTCGACGGCAGCACGAAAACCTGCGGTTATAAAGACGGATATGGCGCGGAGGGCTTCGTGCGTCAGGCGCTATGTCTCCTGCCCGATTTCGATGGCCATCGTCCGGTCGTCGGCAGCTGGATTGTTGGCGACGCGCCGGCCGGCATGGGAATACGCGAAGATGTTTCGCCCATCACTTCAAACCGCTCGCGCTTCGTGCCGCATGCGATCATTGGGTAAGGGGCCGCGTGGTTATCCCGCCAGCAGCGCCATCGCCGCCTCATAAACGCGCCGGTCGCCCGCGGCGATGACGGCGCCGCCCTGCGCAGCGCTCTCGCCGCTCCATGTCGTCACGATGCCGCCCGCGCCTTCGACGATCGGGATCAACGCCACAATGTCGTAAGGGTTAAGATTCGTCTCGATGACAAGGTCGACATGGCCGGCGGCGAGCGCGCAATAGGCGTAACAGTCGCCGCCGTAGCGTGAAAGCCTGACGCTGTGTTCGACGCGCTGAAAATTGTCCCGGAGTTCTGCGTCGATCAGCAGGGGCGAGGTGGTCATCAGGGTGGCGTGGGAAAGATCAGCGCAGGCGCGCGTCTTCAGCGGGCGCTTCTCCATGCCGTTCCCGTGACGCGCAGGCCCGCGCCAATAGGCCGCCTCCCCGTCGCCCGAAAAACGCTCCCGCGTGAAGGGCTGGTTCATGAGTCCGTAAACCGCAGCGCCGCGATGGGTGAGGCCAATAAGCGTGCCCCAGGTGGGAAATCCGCAAATGAAGCTCTTGGTGCCGTCGATAGGATCGAGCACCCACACATATTCGGCGTCGTCGTGACGCGATCCGAACTCCTCGCCGATGAGGCCGTGAGCGGGAAAGGTTTCCTGGATCAGCCGCCGCATGGCGTTTTCCGCGCCCCGATCGGCCTCTGTAACCGGATCGAAGGCCGCGCCTCCCCGCGCCTTGTCCTCGGCGGCGATCGCCGTGCGAAAAAACGGCAATATGGCTTCTGCTGATGCATCAGCGAGCTGTTCGACGAATCTTTCGAAATCGACGGCTGTCACTTATTGAAACTCCAAGGAAGAGGTTTGTTCAGGCTATTCCGCCGCCGCGCGCGACGTCGGCGCAATGGCGCCGCCCAGAGGAATATCGCGCGCCAGTTCCGCCAGCGCCTCGCCAAGATGGGAAGCCACCGCGTTAAACCGCTCATTGGGCTCCAGCGTGCCTTCGTTCATGTAAAGGCTGCGACCCACTTCGATCTGCACGGCGTGCCATCCTGCTCCCGGACGCCCATAATGCTCGGTGATAAAGCCGCCCGCATAGGGTCGGTTGCGGTGGACATTATAGCCAAAACCGCGCAATCGCAGTTCGATCGTGTCAACGAATCCGGTGTCGCAACTTGCGCCGAACCTGTCGCCAACCACAAAATCCACGCGGCGTTTTTCGGACCGAGAACCCGCGCCCGGATCGCGCGCCATGATTGAGGGCATAGAATGGCAGTCGATCAACACGGCTACGCCGAACTGTTGACGAGCGCGGTCCATCAGATCGTTCAGCGCTGCGTGATAAGGCTTGTAAAGTCCGTCGATGCGACCCAGAGCCTCCGCCAGCTTCAGTTTGCACGAATATATTTCCCGCGCATCGGTCACGACGCGAGGAATTGTGCCGAGACCGGCTGCGACGCGCAGCGACCTGGTGTTTGCGAACTCGGGCAGCGGCTCAACGAACATGCGCGGGTCGAGTTCGTAAGGCTCGCGATTGAGATCAAGATAGGCTCGCGGAAACTTTGCGCGCAACATAGGCGCTCCGATGTCCGCGGCGCATGCGAACAGCGCATCCACGTGAGCGTCTTCGGAGCGCCGAAGGCTGGCGATATCGAGCCGAGCCTGATCCAGAAAGCGCGCCGGGTAAACGCAACCCGAGTGCGGCGAGGAAAACACCAGCGGGCATAACGGAGCCGAAGGCGCGATCAGATCGAACGGAGCTCCGAACTCCGGCTCGATGGAAGGACAAAGGTCCGCGTTATCTTGCCCAGGCTTTAATTCCATGCGTTGCCGCCTTGTGCTATGTAGCCTTTTAGGCCAACGCTATTTTCCATTTACAAAGCGATGGAGCCAGAATTTCGCCCCCCGCGCAACCGCTTTCAATGGATTTCGCGCCGACTTTGGCTGTAAGCGGAGCCCGTTCGGCTTACATTTGTTTATTCTAACTGGAAATCATCGCCTTTCACCCGATTTTTACTAAAAATCCGCATTAGTGGTAGAAACGGACACGAGGAGCGTCATGACCGACCAGGCCACCGCCAAGATTTTGCTTGCTGAAGACGACAACGATATGCGCCGCTTCCTGGTCAAGGCGTTGCAGCATGCTGGCTTTTCAGTCACCTCCTTCGATAACGGGCTCGCGGCCTATGATCAGCTTCGTGTCGAGCCCTTCGAGCTCCTGCTCACTGACATTGTCATGCCGGAGATGGATGGCATCGAACTCGCGCGCCGCGCCACCGAACTCGACCCTGAGATCAAGGTGATGTTCATCACCGGCTTTGCGGCGGTCGCCCTGAATCCGGATAATCATGCTCCGAGCCAGGCCAAGATTCTGTCAAAGCCCTTTCATCTTCGCGACCTCGTGAATGAGGTGCACCGGATACTCGCCGCCTGAGCCGATTCCTTCCGCATTTCGGCGACAAATGACCTCTACGACCAGCAGGCGCCTTGCCCAAAGGCCATCAATGGGCTAATAGCCAGCCAAATCACCATTCTGAACCGGTCGCTATCCCGCGCCGATCTTCGCGGGGATAAGCCTTGTTCGCCCGTCAAAGAGGTCAATCGAGATGAAAAAAGACATTCACCCCCAGTATCACACGATCAAGGTCGTCATGACAGATGGGACCGAGTATTTCACGCGCTCGACCTGGGGTAAGGAAGGCGACACTCTCAATCTCGACATCGACCCCAAGACCCATCCGGCCTGGACTGGCGGTTCGCAGCAATTGCTGGATCGTGGCGGGCGCCTGTCGCGATTCAACTCTCGTTTTGGCGGACTGTCCTTCGCTAAAAAGTAATCGCCGCCTCTCGTCCGGCGGAAAAAATCAAAGCTCCTGGCGGTGAACGCCAAGTGCTTTTTTCGTCCAAAAGATCGGCTCGGGAGTTGGGACGATCTCAGGAATTGGGGGCGAAGGCGTCGCGAAGCATCTTGAGTTGCTCTTCGATCGGGCTCGCCACCGGGGTCGGCTGCGCCCGGATCAGCGGCGCGTAAATAAGCATGTCGAGGTGAATGATGCGCGCTTGCATGCGAACGGAATGGATAGAAAGGTCGCGAAGTTTTTCGGGCAAACGCTGAAAAACGTCCGGGTCCGAGGCCAGCTCCTGTTGAGAAAGCTTTACCCTGTTGCGATCGCTGGCGGCTTGCGTCCGGGTCATTTCGCCCTGGTTTACCGCTCGCTGCAGCAGCAGCCAGGAAGCGATTTGCATGAGCCGAGTCGTTAATCTCATGCTTTCGGCGGCATAAGCGAGCGCTTCAGTGCGCGGTAGAGCTTTGGCCTCTTCGCGTCCCGCGCCGTCGAGATAGGCCGCCGCTTCCTCGACCAGCGTCATGCCCTCCCGGAACATCACGCCAAAGGCTTCGGATCCAGCGAGTTTCTCAACAAAGGACACGGGTTGCCGTGCGCCCTCTAAACTATCATTCACACGCATGCTACGCTCGCTCGCGAAACTTCACCCCGGGGCCCCACCCCGTGATTTCCAATTACTAGCAATCTAACGTATTTATCCGCGCCTCGCCCGCTTAGCCTTTTCTTAACCTTAATTCAGCCCCCGAGTATGACAAGCCTCGGCCTCACAGAGGGATGATAGCATTCTTCGCGATGGGTGTGGGGGCTGCGACCGAGCGGGCCACGAAAAAAGAGCCGCCCTTAAGCGGCTCCTGAGGCTTCTCGACAGGGAGGCATCAAAGACGAGTGGGTGGAAGCCACCCAATAATCCCGCGTCTGCGGGACGATCAAAGAGTGCGCCCGACAGGTTAATTTATGGTTAATGCGCTTCTTCCGCATCATCAGGTTTCGTGATCGGGATCTGCGACGTTGTAACAGGGTCGACGCCTCTGTTGCTGGACAGATGGGTCTGAACGCTGCTTTTCAACCAATTGGGAACGAAAGGCGAAGGATCAGTGTAAATCAGCGAGGCAAGCACCAACAACGAGATGCGCAGCAACTGCCCGCTGGTCACCTGCGGCGGGCGCGTCAAGGAAATGAGGGGCGCGCGCGCAAAAGGCCGTTTCTCCGGATTATCAACAATAGTTCCGCGAAACGACGCACGTAGCCGCTCGATGGCGGGATGCCTGTCGTTTTGACCGCTCCATTCAGATAATCTCTGCATGGTTCAAATCTCCGCACTCGACGCAATGCCGGAAGCGAAAGGTTAACCATTCTCCTTTTCCAGTTGGTTAACAGACGGCGAAAATTCGGAACGCGAAGCGCGCATGATGTTCGCGATTTGCAGTCAACCCGCGCTCTGGAATTACTGGACAAAGGCTACGGCGTTTGCCACCGTGCGCGCTTGGCGCTGTCCGATTGCGCGGCGCCAACACGTCCGACACAAAATCGCTCAAAGTCCAAACGAGCGGGTCCTTAGTCGCAAAGGACTATCAACTTTTTCAGAATCTGCTCTCGGCTCCATGCCGCAAAAAACAACGAGGTCATAATGGCGGCGGATGTCTCCTTTCCAGCGGCGGCGGCGGCAGGGCTGTTGTCGTTTCTCTCACCCTGCGTATTGCCCCTGGTGCCGCCCTACCTGACCTTCATTGCTGGCGTGACCCTGGAGGACCTTTCAGCCGAATCCAAAGCTCGCGCTCAACGAGACATCTTTTTAGCGGCGCTGTTTTTCGTGCTGGGTTTTGGCACAGTGTTTACGGCTTTGGGAGCTAGCGCCAGCTTTTTTGGGCAGGTGTTGCGCGCCAATCAGGAAATTCTGTCCTATGCAGCTGGCGCTGTAATCATCGCGATGGGACTGCACTTTCTTGGAGTGTTCAAAATCGGCCTGCTTTATCGCGAGAAGCGCGCCGAGGTGGCCAAACCGATGGGGCTTCTCGGGGCCTATGTAATGGGTCTCGCTTTCGCCTTCGGCTGGACGCCCTGCATCGGCCCGATACTCGCCGCGATCCTGGCGATCGCGAGCACGCAGGACACCGTTCTGGCGCGGAGCTCAATTGCTGGCTGTGTATTCCCTTGGGCTTGGCGTGCCCTTCCTGGCCGCCGCGCTTGCGATGGAGCCCTTCCTTGGCTTTCTCGCGCGCTTTAAACAGCATTTCGTCAAGATCGAGCGTATCGTTGGCGGCTTGCTCGTTCTGACGGGCGTCGTCTTCTGGACGGGCGGCGTTCAGAATGTCTCGTTCTGGCTGATGCACACCTTTCCAGGCCTGGCAAATTTCGGATAAACCGATCGACGGCTTTGGCTTGCGGATTGTCGCAAAAAAGAAAACGCCGGGCGTACATCCGGCCCGGCGCTTCAAACCTCCCGTCGCTGCGCGTGGCCGCGCGCTTGGAAGATTCTGATTCTCTTTCTAATGGCGGAACGTGACTATAAAATGACCATTGGCGCCAAAATATTAACTGATTCCACTTCAGCTGCCGCTCTCCGCACGAAAGCCAATCATCCATCTGGGTCACAAAGAGAGTTTGGCGCCTACGACCGCTAATATGCTGGCGATGACCGGTCGCAGGAAGCGGTCCGGGACACGTGCCGCCAGATGACTGCCGATAGCGATGCCAGGCAGGGAGCCGATTAAAAGGGCGGCCAGCAGACTCCAGTCCACGCCGCCCATCAGCCAATGCCCGGAGCCCGCCAGGAACGTCAGTGGCACGGCATGGGCGACATCGGAGCCCACCAGTCGAACTGAAGGCGCGCGAGGATAAAGCGCAAGCAGCACCGTCATTCCAATCGCCCCCGCGCCCACGGAGGAGATCGTCACCAGAACGCCGAGAAATACGCCTAAAATAACGGTTAGCAAACCGGTCTGAACGTCGGTCAGGCCGTCAGTGTGCCGCGCGATGTATTTTAGCGTCACGCCGCGAAACAGGATTGCAACCGCAGTAAGCAGGAGCGCAATGCCCAACACTGAATTGATCAAGCCGTTGCCTGCGTGGGAATCGGCCCCTCCCAGGCGCCAAAGAAACAATAGCGTGACAATTGTCGCGGGAACGCTGCCGGCAGCGAGGCGCCGCGTCACCCGCCAGTCGACATTGGCGTTCAGCGCGTGCACCAGTGTGCCGTTGCTTTTGGTGATAGCGGCGTAAAGCAGATCGGTTCCGACCGCCGTAGTTGGCGCTATGCCGAAAATCAGGACAAGGATAGGCGTCATCAGGGCACCCCCGCCCACGCCGGTAAACCCTACGAGTCCGCCGACCACAAATCCCGAAAGGGAATAGAGCAGATTGATCGAATGGAGAACCTCGAACATCACACGCTACTCCTTTAGGCCCCACCAGTTACGTCGTTCGTCCGGCGACAAGCGGGCTTGATCGCCGAGCATAACTAGCGCGTCGGCTTGCAAGAGACATTGAGCGTCGAGTGCGTGGTCCACGCCGATCCGATCCGTTTAAGTCTATTAGTTTAGTGATCTAATAGAAAAGAAAATAACATTGCAAGTTTTTTTTGCCCGCCCACGCTTCGATGAATGGCTCAAGTGGACTCCGGCGCGATATTATTTCGCGCAGAACGCCGCTATCTACTCACCCGCGCCCGAGAAAGCCGATGCTCCAGGCCACCCATAGTTTGACAGTCGACACGCGGGGCCAAGGCTTTTACGAAGTCACTCCGGCGGTCCAGGTCTTCGTTCGCGAACAGGCGATCCGAACGGGGCTGCTGACTTTATTTTGTCGGCATACCTCCGCCTCGCTGCTCATACAGGAGAACGCCGACCCTTCCGTGCTTCGCGATCTCGAACGAGTCTTCGAGCGATTGGCGCCTGAGGATTCCACGCTCTATACGCACGACAGCGAAGGTCCTGATGACATGCCCGCGCATATTCGGTCGGCGCTGACGCAAACGCAGATCTCGATCCCGCTCGTGGAAGGCGCGCTCACGCTGGGGATGTGGCAAGGCGTGTTCCTTTTCGAGCATAGACGGCGGCCGCATCATCGTGAGATCGTTCTGCATCTCATTGGAGAATAGCCGGGCTCCTGCGCCATTCTGAAACGCGCGCCCACCTGCCCGGGTAACAATCCCGCAAGCCTAATGCGCGATAAACCATCCAATGGCTGCATTTGGATGGCGAAGGCGCTTGCGTCTGAGCCCGTAGCTGAGCGTGGCGTCCAGGCGTGAGATAAGTATGCGTCGTCAGTCGAATGCGAATTGGTCGGTCGATGTCGTTGCGCCCTGGTGTCTGGGTGTTGGTTTGCTGGTGTCATTCACAGCTTCCGCTGGACAGGACACCGCGAATGGATGGAATGAGGCGCCGTTGACGGCGCGTAGCGCTAGAGGAGCGACCGCAACCTCGCTCGCGGCCGCCCTGTCTGGAGAACCTGGCCATAGCCAACTTCGCCCACTTGTACAGCTTTCCCACCTGACCGACGGCGGACCGCTCGATCTGCATACGCCTCCGGACGAACGTGAACCGCATATCGAACTCAAGCCCAATGCGACCAACTTTCCCGAGATCGACCGCTCGCGCAAAGGGGATCCGGTGGTTGCGATCCGCCCCACTTTCGAGACGCGCCTGACGAGGGGAGCTGTTTCGCCGGATTTGGCGTTCAGCATCTCCGGAACGTTGACGCAGGTGACGCTGCCGCCGCGCGCTTCCCTACCCGGCGAGGAAGACTCGGCCAATTCCGGAAACTCTCAAGAAAACCTTCAGACGACGACGCAAAAAGGCGCCGCGGCGGCGCTGCCGGCGCAGGCCGCGTCCGTATCCACCCCTGCTTCTGTGGAAGCGCTCAAAGAACGCGCCGCCCACGGCGCCACGCCGCAAGTGGCGCGGGCCGTAGCTCTCGGATCATCCACCCCGGCGCAACCGGACTCTGTGCCGATAGAGGTGGCCTCTTTTCCCCGCGCGACGCTGGCGCTGCAGAACTCCTCAACAACGAAGGAGAGCGTAAGGCCTGACTATGCGTCGATGATTGATCAAGACCGGATGAGCAGCGAAAAACGGTGCCTCGCCGAAGCCGTTTACTTTGAAGCGCGGAGCGAGCCGGAAGCTGGTCAGGCCGCAGTGGCGCAGGTCGTGCTTAACCGGGTTTCTAGCGGGCTTTATCCAACCAATATCTGCGGCGTCGTCTATCAGAACCGCCACCATTACAAAGGCTGCCAGTTCTCCTTTGCCTGCGAAGGAAAGTCATTGCGCATCACCGAGCGCGAACTCATGGACGACCGCCGTGCGCATCGCCGATGAAGTGCTGGCGGGGGAAACCTACATCTCCGACGTTGGCCGCTCGACGCATTACCATGCCAATTACGTGAAGCCGCGCTGGGCGCGCAGCCTAACTAAAATGGATGTGATCGGCCATCACATCTTTTATCGGCTCAAGCCGGGTCAGACGTAATGCTGTAACCCGCAAGATCATATGCGTTAGGCGGGATTAGATCAGATCAGACGGTATTTGGTGGTCGAAGCCCATATCTCGGAAGGGACTGAGGGCGATCGAAGCCAGGCGCGGGCCAAAAGCGGCGCGCAAGATCGAATGCGTTGAATAAAGCGAATTCGGAAAATCGAAGATTTGAAGAAAGCCCAGAGTTGCGGGATTTTTCGTTTTTGAGCGGGCGCGAACTCGCAACTGGCGCGAGGCTTCGGCTCTAAAAGCCAATACAGGCGCAAAGCCAAGCAGTTCTAAGAGTGCGCGGCGATACATCAATAGTCTACCAAATTTGTAAAGGTGACAACAAAAGCGACGTTCAACCCCTTTTGAAAGAGGCCGCCTTGGCCGCGACGAAGCGTCGCTATATGCTCGAACTCTTATTAGCTCGAAACATTGGGAATGATCATGATTATCGCCGCTGCTGCCATAGCAACCATACTCACCGCGACAAGTGTGAAAGCGCAATTTTTGAGCGATTTTACAGCCTGCGCGGCCAAGAAGGACAATACTGAGCGCCTGACCTGTTTCGACGCGGCGGCAAAGGCGGCAAGCGGTGACAAGGACTCGTTTGATTACAGCAAGGTAAATCCGGCGATCACGGGGGAAAGCACCAAAACCAGTGACGCCATCAAGCCCTCGAAGCCGAATGAATATAAAGTTGTCGACGCAGCTGACCTTTTTGTCTCCCCTGGGAAATTTGAGGGAAAAGCGATAGAGGTTCGAAACGTCCGCTGTTTCCATGCGGACAAGCAGGATTATCGCTGCCTTAGCCTGACCTCGCATGTAATGGTCAACAGCCTCGACATTTCTCCCGCTTCTGCGAAGCAGGATCTGGAAGATCAATGCGGAGAGATAGCCAAGGTCTCTATTTCGAAGAAGTGCTTAAAAACAATACGTTTCACGCCATTGACACATGAAGAAGACACTCTCTCCGGATTTCAAAAGAGAGTTGTAGTAGCGACCCCCGTAATAGAGATCATCTCAAGCAAGGCGAAATAAATTTAAGCAAACTGATTACTTTCCTGCCGTCAGGAGAGCGGATTTGACCGATCCTTGCGGGAAAATAGCGCGCCAAGTTTGGCCCCGAGCCATCCAAGAAAGCGCCGACCGATCAGGTCGTCGTCCGGGTCTTGCTCTGGAACAAGCTTCATATTTTGTGGGACCGAGGAAGG
Source organism: uncultured Alphaproteobacteria bacterium (assembly GCA_963697595.1). GTDB lineage: Bacteria > Pseudomonadota > Alphaproteobacteria > Rhizobiales > Beijerinckiaceae > Methylocystis. The sequence continues at coordinate 1,358,775 of CAVOON010000003.1, forward strand.
TTCGTTTTCTGGCGAGAGGTCTTTCAATCCGGCGGCAGTCATAGCCCAGACCAACGCCAAGACCCATCCAAGAAAAGTCCACCCGAGCAGCGCATTTAAAACGATGATCGCCTGTACGTGCCGGTGGCGATAGCGAAGGGCGGCGCTGGATGGGAGCAAGTAAAGCAGTCCCGCGCCGACGATCGCCAGCAACCCGCACGCTATAGTGAGAATAAGCATTCCGACTTCCAGCTTTTCCTTGCGGTCCGGATGCGCCAAAGCGAGCTGCTCAAAACCCATTCCACTGAGGTAAAAAGCGAGTGCGGCTAATAGGATAATGCCTATTGCCTCCCATCCTTTTGAAAAAATCCAAAGCATAATTCACCTCACAACCGATTATCCCACCATACCACCCGACCGTGGATTTTGAAGCCTTGTCGATCCTTCTTGCCCAAGGTTTCCGGGTCATAGGCGCGATTGTCGCTAAGAATGAGAATGTCGCCTTTCGGCGTCATGCGCAGACGTTTAATGCGTAGATCATCCCCTTGGCTGAAAACATAAATGTCGGGATGATCGAACTCATCCTTTGGCCTTGGCGGCTTTTCCGGTAGTTCGCGAGCGCTTTCGTCGACAAGCAACAGCGCCCCGCTGTGAATGATCGGCAACATGCTATCGCCGACGGCTCGCAAAAGGCGCAGCCGGCCTATGTTCTTGGAGAGCTTTCGCAGCATCCACACAGGAAAAGCCAGCGTCGCTTTCTTCCTCGCGTCATCATTAAGAGCGCCTCCGCCCGCCGCCGCGCGAACGTCGAGTTTTTGCACTTCAATCGATTCCGCTCCTGCGCTTTCCTCCGGAAAGAAAAATCGCCAGTCTCTGCCCGTAAATTCGGCCAAGTCCAGAAGATCGGCAACGTCCGGAGACGTCTCCCCGTCGATCCATCGGTGAAGCGTGTTTCGCTTGAAGCGTCCTTTGGATGCTTTTTCGAAAGAGGAGGCCTTATCCCTGCCTCCGATTGCCTCAGAAATTCGCGAGCGGAGCAATCCCAAAAGATCAGGCGGCATGGGCGCACCGATCTTCGTTCATTTTTGAACGAACTCGACCAATCAAGCTTGACAGGCGCGTGCATTTTTGAACATCATACAAACAAGAATGATTGTCGCCGTTCAGATTCGAACGGACTGCTGCTTGGAGGCGCGTCTTGTCAAATAAAGGAACTGAAGGCTGGCACCGCCAGGACATTATTGCGGCCCTTCGCAAGAAGGGGGCGAGTCTGGCCGCAGTTGGGCGAGGAATAAGCCTCCAGCGAGCAACTATGGTTTGGGCGCTTATAAAGCCCCACCCGCGCGCAAACGCAGCCATCGCGGAGTTTTTGGAACTCCCGCTCAATGAACTCTGGCCGCAGTGGTTCGACGAGGACGGCAAGCTGATCTCCACGGCTCCGCTGGAGCGGCCAAAGGTCAAGCCTATGTCTTCGCGCCGTTTCGAGTCCATCCCGCGCCGCAGAGCCGCTTGAGGCTTGGTTAACGCATCGGGTCGGGCCGCTCATTGTTTTCTCCCCCGACCCCGACTGGCGCGGCGGCTGTTTCCACAGCCTCCCAGGGTCTTCGAAGGCCGCCGCGCCCTTTTCCCATCCCCGTAACCGCGTCCGCGTCGCCTACGAGTTTTGCTTCCATTCCAAGGGGGTCAAATGACTGACCAAGATTCAACGATCTACTGCTCGATCACAGTGAGCGCATTCACCCAGTCCGGAGAAAAATATGTCCGGTTTGGGTCCAAGAAGGAAATGACTTTCGCGATCAGCGGCGACTATCCGCTCGACTCTATTCGCAAGGAAATGATTGCCGCTCTGGAGGAAGAAATCGTCGCGTTGACCGAAAAAGCGGGAGCCGCGCGATGACCCAAGAAACCATCCTCATCGACGATATCGACGATACCGACCGCCTGCGGCCGGTCGATCCGTCCCACGCCGCGCTGATCGCCGAGTCGATCAAGGAAAAGGGGCTGATTCAGCCCATCGTGGTGCGGACAAACGAAAGCGGAGACGGCAAGGAGCCCTACATCCTCATCGCCGGCGGCCATCGCCTCGCGGCCATGAAACTGCTCGGCTGGGATAAGCTCATTGTCGGCGAGACCGTCATTGTGCGGGACACCGACGCGATTTCGGCCAAGATCGACGAGATCGACGAGAATCTGGCGCGCTACGACCTCAATGCGCTCGACCGGGCGCTGTTCTTCGCCGAGCGCAAGAGGCTTTACGACCAGCAGCGCGCCGAGACGCGCGGAGGCGACCGCAAGACCGATAGATTCAAGGAAAAAATCAAAATGGCAAACTTTGCCATTTTGAAATCCGACCGCTTTGACGAGGACGCCGCCGCCCGCACGGGGTGGTCGGAACGCACCATTCGCTTCGCCTGTCAGATCGCCGAAAAGCTCGACAAGGAAGCCATCGCCGCCATTCGCGGCACCATGGTCGAGAACAACCAGGTCGAACTGCGCGCGCTGGCGATGATCGAGCCCGCGCAGCAGCGACAGGTCGCCGGCTACATCAAGTCCGGCGAGGCCCGCACGGTGTTGCAGGGCAAGTATCTCGCGAGGATCGAGAAAGAGCCGATCAACGACCCGCAGGCGCGCATCTTCACGGCGCTGATGGAGAATTTCGAGAAGGCGTCGAAGCAGACCAGAAAGAGATTCATGGAGGCATATCGCCTGGCCTACGCGCCCAAAATCGCGGCGTCGGAGCAGGACGAAGCCTGATGCGCGACTGGCTCTCCACCTCCGACCTCGCTGCGCTGGCGCTCCCCGGCTTCCCCGCCACGCGGGGCGGATGGGAGGCGATTGCGCAGCGCGAGGGATGGGAGAGCCGCGATGGGCTGGTGCGCGCCCGCAAGGGACGCGGCGGCGGCCTCGAATATCATGTCGATTTGCTGGCGCCGGAAGCGCTGACCGCCTATGCGGCGCGCACGGTGGGCGTTGTCGACATCACCGAAGCGGATGCGCGCGACGCCGGCGGCGATCAGGGCTTCCTGCCCGCGGTGGAAGGCCGCGACGCGCGGCTGGCGCTGGTCTCGGCGGCGGATCGTTTCGCGCAGAAGGGCTCGCTCTCGCGCAATGTCGCCGACCGGCTGTTCAGCGCGCTCTACAACAAGGGCGACATCGCCATCGAGCCCTGGGTGCGCCAGTCCGTGCGCAGGATTTCGATGGGATCGCTGGCGCGCTGGCGCAGCATCAAGTCCAGGGGCGACGTTGCGCGGCTCGCGGTGGACAAGGGGGCGAACCGTCGCGGCAAGGGCGCGCTCGACGCGCCGGAAATCCGCAAATTCATCCTCTCGCGCATTGCGCATCAGCCCTGGCTGTCGGCCTCGCATATGCAGGGGTTGTTGCAGGCCAATTTCCCGCAATTTGCCGGCGACCAGCCGCCGGTGCGCACCGTGCAGCACTTTTTAAAGGTCCTTAAAACGCAGGAAGCCGAGCTGCTGACGCGGGTGACGAACCCGGACAAGTGGAACAGCAAATACCGCCCCACGGGGACAAATTCAGCGCCGGTCTCCCGCCTCAACGAACTCTGGATGATCGACGCCTCGCCGGCCGACGTGCTCTGCGTCGACGGGCGTCATTCCGTTTACCTCTGCGTCGACATCTTCTCCCGCCGGCTCTCGGTCTATGTGTCGAAAACGCCCCGCGCGGAAGCCGTGGCGCTGCTGATGCGGCGGGCCATTCTCGCCTGGGGCGTGCCGGAGCGGGTCAAGACTGATAATGGCTCCGACTTCAAGGCCAAGACGACGCAGCGGCTGTTCGCGGCGCTGGACATAGAGATCGAACTCTCCACCGCCTTCGCGCCCTGGGAAAAGGGCCATATCGAGCGGGCGGTGAAGACCTTCCAGCATGATTGCGCAGCGATCCTGCCGGGGTTCGTCGGCCATAATGTCGCCGATCGCAAGATGATCGAGGAGCGCAAGGCCTTCGCCCAGCGGCTCAAGGAAGACGACACAAGCGCCTTCAAGGTGGAGCTGTCCGGCAAGGAATTGCAGGAGATTTGCGACGAATGGGCGAGCGCGCGCTACGCGATGCGCCCGCATGCCGGCATCAAGGGCGCGACGCCCTTCGCAATGGCGAGCAGCTACCCCGGCAAGCTGCGCAGGATTCCCGAGAGCGACATTCGCGCGTTGGACCTGCTGCTGGCGCCGCTGGCCGGTTCCGACGGCATGCGCACCGTGTCGAAACAGGGCGTGCGCATCAATCACAGCTTCTATCTCGCGCCAAATTGCCTGCCCGGCGAGCGCGTCTTCGTGCGCATGAACCCGGAGGACATGGGCCGCGCCTGGCTGTTCTCCCCCGACGGCGACGCCTTCATCGGCGAGGCCCTGTGTCCGGAGCTGGCCGGCGTCGATCCGCAGGAGGCGCTCGCCAAGGCCAAGGCCATGCGGCGCGAGATGACGGACGAGAAGCTCGCCGAATTGAAGCGCGACATGCGCAAGATTTCCCCGCGCGAAGCCGTCGACGCCTTGGTGCGCGACAAGGCCAGGGAAGCCGGCAAGCTGGTCGAATTCCCGCGCGCCCATGAGGCGCATGCGACGGTCTCTCTGACCGCCGCGAAAGACGCGCTCAGCGACGCGCCCACGATAATTTCCGCGCCCACGAATGAGGGGCGAGAAAATGTCGTGCTCAGCGACGACGAGGTCATCGCCGCAGCGATGAATTCCGCGCCGATCGCGCGGCTGCCAGAGACAAAACAGATGCGCTTTCGCCGCGCCCTTCAACTGGAGGCGGCGCTGGAGCGGGGCGAGACGATATCGACCGAAGACGCGATGTGGCTGGGCGCCTATCAGGCCGGCCCGGAATATCGCGCCGTGCGGGAGATGTTCGAGGATTTCGGCGAGGCCGCGTTGCGTTGAGTCTTTTCGAAAAAGCAAAGGACGCGCCGCTGTCACGACGCGCCCTTTAAAACCCAGCCTGCAGAGGAAAGAATGTCAGACAGCATTTCCGCCGTCAAGCCGCCAACGACTTTCGCGGCTTTGAAGAATGTGATGGGCTTTTTCGCACAGGTGCGAAAGCTTCAGGACCGCAAGCCCAGCCTGCCCAATATCGGGGTCATGCATGGCCCGTCGGGCTATGGCAAGAGCTACGCCTCGATCTATGCGCAGAACAAGACCCGCGCGATACGCATCGAGGTCGGCGACAGCTGGAACCGCAAGAGCCTGGTGCGGGCGATATTGCGCGAAGGCGGCATGGCCGATCCGCGCGGCACCACGGCCGATCTCGCCGAACAGGCGATCGCCATGCTGGCCGAGGATTTCCGCCGCCCGCTGTTCATCGACGAGGCCGACAAGCTGGTCGACAAGGGGCTGATCGAAACCGTGCGCGAGCTGGCCCAGCACAGCCAAGTGCCCGTGCTGCTCATTGGCGAGGAAATGCTGCCGACAAAACTCGCCCGTTACGAGCGCGTGCATAACCGCGTGCTCGACTGGTTTGGCGCGGAGCCCTGCGATTTAGAGGACTGCCGCAAGCTGGCGGCGATCTTCCTGCCCAATGTCGCGATCTCCGACGCGCTGCTGGACAAGTTCCGCGTCATTGGCGACGGCCGCGCGCGGCGCATCGTGGTGACGCTCAACGACGCCGCGGAAGAGGCCCGCAACAGCGGCCTCAAGGAGCTGACCATCGAGAGCTACAAGGGGCCGATCTACAGCGGCGACGCCCCGCGCGCCCGCTCCGGCCGCCTGCAGATCGCCGCCAAGGCCGGGAGGGCGGCATGAAATTAGCCCGCTCGGCCCTTCTCCAAGAACTCCTGTCCGCTCACGCTCTCGTCTATGGCGACTGCGAGCGCTTCCAAACAATTTGCCCGGACTGCGGCGAAGCCGTCTTCAAAGTTGTTCGCGCGATCGACGACGTGGAGACCCATTATTTCTCTCATCACAAGAAAGACCTCGCGTTCAACCAAGAGTGCGAGCTGCGCGTCGGCTCCATATCGTCCAATCAGGTCAGGGACGAGAATGCGAAGGCACGAGGGCAAACCATCGCCTATTTTTGTTCTGTTCTCCAGGCGGAAGTCATGGATCAGCTTGGCTACACGGCCGCCGAAGACAAATGTCTGCGACGATCATGGGGCTGCCGGTTCGTCGTTCAAGATATTGCGGACCGGTGGACCAGATCGATTTCAGAGAAATCCATCCACGATGCTTTGGAGAAATTCTTCAACGGTCTCATCCCAGAGACTGCTTTTGAAGCCTCAATGCAAATAGGCATCGTTAAGGACGTTCTTAAACACCTGACATCACACACGGGCCGTCAATCACTCGAATTCATGTGCCGCTACGCCATCAACAAGGAAATCGTTGGAGAGCGTGGATTCGGTGAGGTCGCCGACATGGGTAAAAACCTAGCCGCGATTGTTGGCAGCGGAAAAAGGGAGGCGGCTCGGAATTTAGTTCGTCTCAAATGGGAGATCGATTTAAAAACGTTTGAAGGGCCTGCTGTTGCGGTGATCGCTTGTCGGATTGTGGAAGCGCTGGCGCGCCTCAACTACCTCAAGATGCTCCGCGATTTCCGCGCATCCAAAAGGGGAGTCGCGGCATGATGCATCGCCCCTTTTCCCTCCCCATCGCGGCGCCGCGCGGACCCGAGGTCTATTGGGCGGCGATGCAGGCGATGAACGCCAAGGGCTTCACCATCGCCGACGTCTCGCTCTGCGCCGACGGCGCGGCCTATGCGACGGTCAAGACCTATGTGCGCTTCCTGCTCGACCAGGGCGTCTTGGTGCAGACCGGCACGCGCAAGGCCGGCTACGCCATCCGCGCCGTCTACAAGATCAAGAAAATGGCGCGCAAGGCCCCGGTGCTGCGTCGTCCCGACTATAGCGGCGCGCGCGGCGCCATCCAGCTCTCCTGCTGGACCGCCATGCGCACGCTCTCGCAGTTCACGCTGCCGGAGCTGGCCGCCACCGCCTCCACCGAGGAACAGCCGGTCAGGCAGCGCACGGCGGAGGAATATGTGCGCCGGCTGATGCGCGCCGGCGTCGTCGAGGCGGTCACGCCCTATCAGCGCGGGGCCAAGGGGAGTTCCGGCGCCAAGGCCGGCGTCTACCGGCTTTCGCGCGCCCATAACAGCGGGCCTCTGCCGCCCAAGGTTTTTAAAGCCGAATTTGTCTTCGATCCCAACAAGAACCGCATCCTCGGCGAGGCGGTGGTTACGGAGCCGCGCACATGACCCTGTCCGTTAACGTTACATCTTCACCACAACAAAAGACGGACTTTCTCGCCATCGCGCGAGAATCCTTCGGCGAGGCGCTGCCCGACTGGGTGGAGGTCATGGCGATAGAGGCGACGCGCACCAGCGCCACCTCCGTCGCGCAACGGCTGGCCTATTCAGTCGCGGTAATTTCGTCCGTGTGTCGCGCGAAATACGCCGGCGATCTCGGCAAGGTGGAGGCGCGCGTTCGCGGCGTCTTCATGGGCGAACTGGTCGACTGCCCGGTGCTGGGCGAGATCGGCCGCAGCCATTGCCTCGACGAGCAGGCCAAGAAGCATGTCGGCACCTCGGCGACGCGCACCGCGCTGTTTCGCGCCTGCCGCGCCGGCTGCGCCAATTCGCGGCTCAAACTCGAAGGGACAGCGGCATGAGAACCATAGCGGAAGACCTTCACGACCTCGCGACCTTCTACGAGCGCTACACGGAAAGCGGCGTCGCCATGGACCCCGCGCCGGTGCAGGAGCTGGCGAGCGAAACCCGCGCGCTGGCCGAGCGCGCCGACGTCATGCAGCGCAAGATCGACGCCATAGAGGGCAAGACCTATGCGCCGCAGCCCTGCGACCATGATCTCTCGCGCGCCGTCGGCGCGCTGGCGGATCTCTTCAAGGGCTATGTGACCACCGGCTTTACGATGAGCGACGCGCTGGCGAAGCGGCTGGAAGAGCTGCTGCGTACGCAAGAAAACATGGCCCGCGCGCTCGAGCGCGAATTCGAGGTAATCCGGTTGGGTTATGTCGCCGCGCAGGCGCAGATCGCGGCGGGGGCGCAGACCCTCGACGTCGAGCGCCAGACGGCGGTGCTGGAGGGCGTGCGCGAGGGCAAGGTGGTCGACCTCTCCGGCGTGTTCCGCCGCGAGCAGACCGTGATCGGCCGCGGCTATCTCGGGGATCTCGGAGACGCCTCATGAGCGAGCCTCCCGTCAAGGTGATGATCGCCGACATTGTCTCGTTGGTCGCGCAGCATTACGGCGTCAGTCGCGCCGATCTGCAATGCCAACGCCGCAACGCCACGCTGATCCGTCCCCGGCAGATGTGCTTCTTCCTCGCCTCAGCCTGGTTCGATCACACCGCCTCGGCGACGGGCCGCTATTTCGACCGCGATCACGCCACGGTGATCTATGGCCGCGAGACGGTGCGCGAGAAGATGCGCGCGGACCGCGACCTCGCCGAACTCGCCGAGTCCCTCGCCACCGCCTGTCTGGTGGCGGCGCGGCTGCGCCAGCGCGGCTTCATCTTCACGACGCCCGAGATCGACCCCGCCGCCACCGCGCGGCGCATTCTGGAGGGCGGCGAACGCGCCGCCTCCCGCACCTCCATTCTCGAAATCATGGCCATGGCCGAGGCGCTCTCGCGGACCTCTGCTCCGCAGCAACTGGAAAAGGAAGTCGTTCATGTCTGAGTTATTCGTCCACGAGATCGGCGGAAAGCGTTATCGCAAGGACACGCGCGGCGCGCTTGTGCCTGAGAGCGCCATCAAAGCGATGGACCTGCTGCAAGATGAAGTCGTGCGCAAGATGGTCGAGTTTGCGCGCGAATTGTCAGAGCGAATAGCCCGATTCAAGGGGCATACCTATGACGATATCGGCTCGCTGCAGGCGTTGGTCGCGCAAGAATATGGAGCCAAGGTCGGAGGTCAGAAAGGCAACATCACGCTCACGAGTTTCGACGGTCTGCTCAAGGTGCAAGTCCAGGTGCAAGACCAGATCGAATTTGGCGCGGAGTTGCAGGCCGCCAAGGCGCTCGTGGACGAATGCTTGCGCGAATGGGCGTCCGACTCGCGCGACGAGATCCGCGCGCTGGTGACAAGAGCCTTCCAGGTCGACGCTACCGGAAAGATCAACCGCGCCGAGATTTTCATGCTCTTGCGCGTGGAAATCGCCGACGCTCGGTGGAACCGCGCCATGGACGCCGTTCGCGACTCCATTCGCGTGATTGGCTCCAAGAGCTACGTCCGTTTCTTCGAGCGCCGCGCGCCCGACGCCCCGTGGAGCCCGATCACGATTGATCTGGCGAGCGCCTGAAGGAGCGACGCATAATGGCCACAGCTACAGAAACCCCTTTCCATCCGCTGCAGCGCGTCGAGGTCTTCTATGAGGACAATTACGAGCGCGTGCAAAAGCTCAGCGGCGTGGTGCTGAAATGCAATTTCACCCATGCGCTGGTGAGGCTCGACCGCCAGCCGCCGCTCAGCGTCGTCGCCGAGGTCGAATATCTGCGGGCCATCGAAGAGGAGCAGGCGGCATGACCAATCTGGCGCAAAACAAGCGCATCCACGGGCTGCGCAAGCAGCTCTCCATGCAAGGCTTCCTCGACGACGATTATCGCGCGCTGCTGATCGCCAAATTCCCGCTGGCCTTCAAGGGGATTCCGTCATCGAAGGATCTTTCCTTGGAGCAGGCGGGCGAACTGATCGACGCGCTGCGGGAACTTGCCGGCGAGCCGCGCAAGTCTCTGCGCGGACCATCGGAAACCGTCAGCGGGCCTTACGCCGGCGTGCTGCGGGCCTTGTGGATCTCGGGCTATAATCTCGGCCTGATCGAGAACCCCGACGACCGCGCGCTGCTGGCCTTCGTCGAGAAGCAGACGCAGATCTCGCACACGCGATTCCTCACCGATCCGATGGAGGGGCGCAAGGCGATCGAGGCGCTAAAATCCTGGCTGACGCGCGGCGGCGTCAAATATTGGCCGACGGCCGCCGACGCCAAGCGCGAGGGCCGTCACACCCAGAGCTGGCTGGCGAAGAGAGAGGTGGTCTATGCGATCGCCGCGAAGATCATCGAGCTGGAGCCGACGTTCGATCAGCATGGCTTCGTCTTCGGCGTTTATGCCGGCCAGACCAATCTCGGCGCACAGAGCGAACAGTTTCTCGACAATTGCGCCCGCCAGCTCGGCCAGCATCTGCGCCGCCTGAAGGGCAAGACCGCGAAAAGGGAGGCCGCGTGATGGATTGCGAATGTCAGGGCTGCGCCAGGCGCGATGCGCGCATCCAGGAGCTGCTGGAGTTGAACAACGCGCTGTTGCAACGCGCGCGTGATGCGGAAGCAGGCAAGGAAACGACGCTGGTGATCAAACTGGACCCCAGCTCGATCATCGAAGTCATCAAGAAGGCGATGGTGGAATTCCCTGAAGGGGCGGGAAAATGATGGAGCATCAAAACCCCTTCTTCCTTGGCGTCGAACATATCGTCGACCGCCTCTTCGCCTGTGCGCAGCTGTTGTTCTTCGCTGCTGTCGTCTTGGTCGCGCCGGGCTGGGTCACGCGCCGCTTCACGCGCATCTTCGGGGGCAAGTGATGCGCAGCGACCTCCACGACATCACGATGCAACTGCATCACAAAACCGATAAGGCGGTACTCGTCTCCGACGACGGCGAACGCGACAACGCCGTCTGGTTGCCGATGAAGCATATCGAGATAGAGCCGAGCGCCGAAGGGCGCGCCTTCGTGAAAGTCACGATGCCGGAATGGCTCGCGATCGAGAAAGGTCTATTGTGAAACACCTCCCGCTCGCCTTCCTCTTGCTCGCAACGCCCGCGCTCGCCGGTCCCTGCGAGATCGTCGCGCAGGGCTTTGCGCCTTTCGACAATCTTGAGACTCTCGACCTCGGATTGATCGGCGAGGCGAAGACTTCGATCGACTTCGCCGCCTATGTCTTCACCGACATTCCGGTGATCGAGGCGCTCACCGCGGCGGCGCAGCGCGGCGTCAGGGTGCGCATCTATCGCGACGGCCGCGCCGCGCATCAGCCAAAGCTCCTGCGCGACGCCACCGACCGGCTGTTCGCGCAAGAGAATGTCGAGGCGCGCTTCAAGCCCAGTCCCGCGCCGCTGATGCATCTGAAAGCCTATGCCATCGACGGCGCCCTGCTGCGCACGGGCGCCGGCAACTTCACCCGCGTCGGCCTGACGCGGCAGGACAACGACCTTGTGGCGCTGCGTTGCGAGGAGGCTGTAAGCGCCTTTGAAAAGGCTTTTAACGCGATGTGGAGGCGGTAGTGCTCTCCCTCGACGACTGCACAAGGGCCGAGTTGAAAGCGCTGGCGCGCTACTCGACCCCTGCGCAGATCGCCGGGGCCAGGGCGCGCATCGCCCGCGAAGCCGCCGACGCCGCCAACAGGGAGCGGCTGCATTTTGCCCGCGAGTCCCGCATCGCCGCGCGGGCCTGCCGGGACGCCATCGCCGACGCGGAACTCTTCGCCCGGCTGTTCGAGGCCTCGCGTCTCGCCCTGCAGATCTCGCGCGACGCGCAGCGCCGCTGGGCGCGGCTGGAGACCATCGCGGGCCGGCGCGAACGCGAATACGCCCGCGCGCTCAGACAGGAAAAACCACGATGATCGAACCACGCCCCAGTCCCCGCGCCGTGCAGGAAGAGCTGGAATTGGCGCTGCAGCATTATCAGGGCTCGTTCAAATTCACGCCCTACAGCCGCATGCGGCCGGAGGTCGCCAAGATGCATGAGGCGCGCCTGCGCCAGGGCATCGCCATCATGCAGTTTCTGCACAAGCATGGCGACGCCTTGAAGAAATTCATCGAAACCTTGCCCAAGGAGAAAGCGTGAGCATCCACATCACCGATCATGCGCTGGTGCGCTTTCTGGAACGGGCCGGCGGCCTCGACGTCCCGGCGCTGCGCCGCCAGCTTTCCGATGCGCTCGGCCGCGCCAGCCGATGCGCAGAGCAGATCGACGCCAAGAATTTCTCGGTTAAGTCCGACGGGCTCACCTTCGTCGTGATGGAAGGCAATTGCGTCACCGTCATGGACAAGACGACGCCGACGCCCTTGCGGGAGCCGCGATGAGCGATCACGACTATCTCACCGGCATATTGCGCGAGATCGCCGATTGCGCCGGCCTGCCGGCGGCGCTGGCGATCGCCGAGGTCAAGGGCGGCATAGAGGCGCATTTTCCGGCGCGCGCGCCCGACAATCATTGGCTCACGCAAGCGGTGGGCCGCGAGGCCGCCGACAAGATCTGCGAGCACTTCCGCTGCACCGCGCGCGGCGGCGTGCGGCTGCATGTGCCGCTCGGCCCGCACAAGCACCAGGCGCGCGCGCGGCGCATGGCGATGCGGCTTTTGCGCGAGAAGCGCTCGGGCAATATGATCGCCCGCATGGTCGGGGTCGACATCTCCACGGTGAAGCGCATCAAGCGCCGGCTGCGCGACGTCGAGGGCGACGATCAAGGCCGCTTGTTTTAAAGATTGAATCGGGTCACATTGTCAGCGCGCCAAGCGCAAGGGGTGGCGACTGCCCCTCCTATTTCGGGATTTGCTCCCGCCTAGTCTCGCTTCAAGTCAAGGAGCGAGACATTGAACCATCTCATCTCTTCGCCAATCCTCTGCCGCGCGCTGCTCGCCATTGCGATGATCCTCGCGCTGCTCGGCTTCGCGATGCATCCGGCGCCCGCACAGGCCGATACGCTCGGCGATTTCCTCGACGCCGTGCTGCGCCGGGGCGCCGCGCATCGCCTGCATGCGCAGGGCGAGCGCTCCAATGAGCGCGCCATGCGCGCCAGCTGGTATGGCGCCGGGCGCATCACCGCCTTTGAGCCCAACACGCACACCGCCAATGGCGAGCGCTTCAACCGCTGGGGCCTCACCGCCGCGCATCGCAGCTTGCCTTTCGGCACGCGGCTGCGCGTGTGCTTTCGCGCCTGCGCCGTGGTGCGCGTCAACGACCGCGGGCCGGCCCGCTGGACCGGGCGCTCGCTCGATCTCTCCAAGGGCGCGGCGCTGGCCGTCGGCCTTCACAGCGTCGGCTCCGGCGTCGTCCGCGTCGCGGTTCTGGGGAGATAAAAATGTCCTTCTACGCATCGCTGCGCGCGCTTCCGATCTTCCATTCGGTGCAGCCGCAAAAGAGCCTCGACTATCTCGAGCCCGGCACCAGAGCCGCGGTGGAGGCGCTGATCAAGGAGGCCGGCGAGCACGGCCATCATCTCATCGTGCTGGAGACCTTTCGCAGCCAGGCGCGCCAGCGCCAGCTCTTCGCCCAGCACGCCACGCAATTGCATGACGTCGGCTGCCACGGCTATGGCGTCGCCTGCGATCTTGGCATTACCGGCCCCACGGGCGTCGTCAACTGGCACGCCGATTACACGCTGCTGCAGGCGCTGGCCAGAAAGCACGGGCTGATCTGGGGCGGCGACTGGGGCACGCCGCATTGTCGGCATGGCTTCAAGGACATGGATCATGTCCAGCGCGTGCCGGTGTTTCGCCAGCCGGCGCTGTTCTCGGGCGACTGGTATCCCGCCAGCACTTACGACCCTTACGAGGACATGAAGCAGCATGGCGTCGGAGGGATCGATGTCTAGCGAGTCCTTCAACGTCGGCGACATCGTGCGCCTCAATTCATCCGCCGATCGGCTCACCGTCGACAAGATCGACAAGGGCAATGTCGAAGGCGAGATCGTCTGCATCTGGCTCGACACCGACGTGCATTTGCAGAGCGCGCATTTCCATGCGGAGCAGCTGGTCAAGCTGCCCAGGGCGAAAGGGGGCGCGTGATGGGCGGCGAAGGAAACGACGACGACGACGGCGACCTCGGCTGGATCGTGGTCGAGGTAGCGCTTTTCCTCATGGTCGCTCTCGCGATCAAGGCCGTCCTCTGGCTCACGGGAGTCGTCGATGGTTGATCCCTTCGGCTTCATGCGCGTGATGTTCTGGGCGCTGTTCTTTGGCCTTCTCGGTGACCTCACCGTAAAGGTCGGCCTTCAGATTTCCTACGCGCTGCGCTGGGGAGTGGATCTGTGAAGTTCTGGATCAGGGCCGCGATCGCCGCCTTTTGGCCGTTGGCGCTGTGGGTCGGCTTCGTCAGCTGGCTCGCCCTCAACAACAAATCTTTCAACTAGGAGCAACGCGCATGGAGACTGTGCTTAGGATTTTAGGAGCGATCGGCGGCGTGGCTGTCATCGCCGTTGCGCTGCTCGCCGGGGTCTATTTCGCGCTCACCGCGAACGGCCACAACCCCTTCATGTAGGTCCTGCGCATCAAGCAGGCGTTTCGATTTTCAACTAGGAGCAACGCGCATGAACTGGTCGCTTATCATCGGCAATGGCAAGACGTTTACCGGCGGCTTGCTGCTGATCCTCACAGGTCTCTTGAGCTGGCTCGGCTGGCTGCCCTCGCAGATCCACATGGACGTCTCGCCGGTCAGCGCGATCTCCTTCGGCCTCACCGCGATCGGCCTCGGCGCGAAACTGCAGGCGTTGATCGCGCTGCTGCAAAAGAGCAGCTGACGCCATGGCCGCGCAGGACGACATCAATCTGATCGGCGCGCTGCTGCCGGTCATCGCCGCCGGCCTCGCCTTCACGCCGATCGGCGCGCCCGTCGGCGCGGCCGCGACGATGTTCACCGTCGCCGAGGACGGCATCAAGCTGGAGCAAGCGCTCGACGTCTGGCTCAACAGCCCCTCGGGCGCGAAGGCCAAGGCATTGCTCACATCGCTTTGCGTGCGGCTCGGATTTCGTCCGACCTTCTCCGCCGGCATGATCAAACTGGAGACGCTGAAAGATGTCGAAAACGACATGCGCCATCATCGCTTCTAGCGCGCTCGCGCTCGCCGGCTGCGCCTTCGACGAAGCGCCAAAGGCCGCCGCCCCGGCGCCCCGGATGATCGCCGCCTCGGGCTTCCATTGCCCGGCGCTCAAACAATACAGCGCCGCGCAAATCAAGGCGGCGCTGGCGCAGCTCCAGACCGGCGGCGCGCTCGCGCCGCTCATCGTCGACTATCGCAACCTGCGCCGCCAGTGCGGCCAAAACTAAGGACGCTCCCATGTTCGCCCGACTCTTCGCCGCGCTCGCCCTTTGCGCTTCGCTCACAGGCTGCGCGCTAAATCCCAATGGCTCCGTCAACTGGAGCGGCTCGCTCTCCAAGGCGACCGGCGGTATCTACAAGGCCAATCTCGCCGTCGCGAAATATGCGCCGATCGTCGGCAAGGACCTGCTGATGGTGGGCAACATCATCGTGCAGGCGGAATGTTCGCCGGTGCTCTCGGCCGCCACGGGCGCCGCCAGCAACATCCTCAAGATCACCGCGCCGAGCAGCTCGGCCGCCGCCAGCGTGCAGAACGCGCTGGCCGTCAACGCCGCCGTCGCCGCGCAGCTCTGTCCGCTGGTGACCAGCATACAGGCGGCCGTCGGCAGCGTGCCCTCGGGGACGCCCTCGCAGACCATTCCCGCCGCCTCCTGACATGCAACGGCCGGTCGACATCGCGGGCATGGTTCTGATGTGCCTGCTCGCGGCGTCGCCGCTCTGGATCACGCTCGCGACTTATTACTTTTGGGGACAATAAATGGACTGGGGCACAGCCGGCCAATGGGCGGGAGTCGTTGCGGCGATCATGATCGCCATATGGGGCGCGTCGAGCAAGCGCAACGACAAGGCGATCGAGGAATTGAAGGACGATCGCACGCGGCTGTTCGAGCGCGTCGACGACATCGAGCGCGAACTTGCGGGCGTGAAGTCCGACGTGCGCCATCTGCCGACGCGCGAGGAGATGCATGATCTCGACATCAAGATCACCCGCGTCGACAGCAAGCTCGACGCCGTGCTCGACAGGCTGGGCGCGATGATCGCGCAGAACCTGCGCACGGAAGAACGCGCGGTGGAAGCCGAGCGCCGCGCCGAGGAAGCCGAGAGGAAGGGCAGATGAGCGCCGCCGACATCCAGCGCGAGCATGCGCGGCTGATCATGCTGCGCAGCCTCGCCGAACAGTCGGACCGCCGCCTCAACAGCGCGCTGCTGCAGGAGGACCTTGCGCTGCGCTGGGCCATCAACAAGCCGCGCGACTGGGTGCATGACGAGTTGCGCTGGCTCGAAGAAATGGGCGCCGTGACCATGACGACGGCGGCGAGCGTCTTGATCGCGACGCTGACGCAAAAGGGCCTCGACCATGTCGAGCGCCGCATCGTCATCACCGGCGTCAAGCGCCCGAGCCCGGAGGCCTAAGATGGCGAGCGCAGGACGCGGCCGCCTCTCCAGTCTCGACCTGCTGCCCGAGGAGGCGCAGGACGATCTGGTCTGGGCCTTTTCCGAACTCAACGCCAGAAAGCGCACTCAGGCGGACATACTCTTCGAATTGAACGACCGGCTGGAGGCCAAGGGCTGCGAGGGCATCTCCAAGAGCGCCTTCAACCGCAAGGCCATGGCGATCAGCCGCGCCAGCGCGCGCATAAACGAGAGCCGCGCCATCTTCGCCGGCATCGCCGATCATCTGACGCCCGAGAACATCGACCAGGGCAATGTCTCCTTGGCCGAATTCATCAAGACGCTGATCGCCGAGATCGTCAGCCAGCATGAGGGCGAATTGTCGTCCAAGGAGGTCAAGGAGCTGGCGCACGCCTTTGCGCTGGTGATCTCCGGCACCAAGATATCGAGCACCCGCCGCACGCATGTCGAGGCGGAGCAGCAGGCGCGCCAAAAGGCCGCCGACGCAGCGGGCGCCGTGGCGCGCAAGGCCGGCCTGACCGCCGGCACCGTCGACAAGCTGAAAGCGGAAATTCTTGGCATTCAGAGGAGCTGATCAATGTTCGGCAACAGTGGACTTCGAATCGTTCTTGCGGCCGTGGAGGCGTCTCTCCGGTCCCAGCGGCTGCATGCTTATCGCGATATTCCGCGCGCTCGCGCCGGCAAGCACTGGCGCGTTCGCGAGTCCCGTTACTCTGGCGCCGAGCTGCGGCAAATCAGGGCGACAGGCCAAGCGCGAGAATGCGCGAGACGGCTTGAACGCATGATCTTTCGCCTCGACGGCAAGCGCATTCGCCCGATAGCCGCGTGAGCGGTTCCCTCATCACGCAGGAGCGCGAGGGCGCCTATGGGCTGATCCTCGCCGATCCGCCGTGGACCTTCGCCACCCATAGCGAGCGCCGCCAGACCAAGGCCGCGCCCTACGCCGTGATGAGCCGCTACGATCTGCTCACGCTCCCCGTCCACCGTCTGGCCGCGCCCAATTGCGCGCTGGTGATGTGGACGACGCCGACGCATCTGCCGCAGGGCATCGAACTGATGAAGCGCTGGGGCTTCGACTACAAGACCTGCGGCTCCTGGGGGAAGCGCACGAAAGGCTGGACCCCGGAGTGCGACGATCCGAAATGGGCCTTCGGCACCGGCTATTGGTGGCGCTGCGCCAGCGAGCCCTATATCGCCGGGGCGCGCGGCGCGCCTCGGATTATGTCCAGAAGCGAACGCAATTTCATCGAAGCGGCGACGCGCGAACATTCGCGCAAGCCCGAAGAACTGCACGACGTGCTGGAGCGCATGTTTCCCGGCGTGCGCAAGATCGAACTCTTTGCCAGGGCGCGCCGCGAGGGCTGGGACGCCTTCGGCAATGAGACCGGGAAATTCGGGAGCGCGCCATGAACGAACAGGCGCTGCGCGATCGCATCGGCGTGCTGGAGGAGGAAGTCCGCCAGCTGAAGGAAGCGAACGCTCCCACCGTCGCCTGGCCGCCGTCTTTCAAGCTGCGGCCGACGGGCAAGCGGATGGCCGCGCGTCTGCTGGCCCGCGCGCCGATGACCGTCACGAGGGAGAGTTTGGCGCGGCTGCTCCTGCATGAGGACCTGGATATAAAGAACGTCGACGTGCAGATTTGCCTGATGCGGAAAATCTTCACGCCCTATGGCGTGCGCATCGCAAACGCCTATGGCGAAGGCTACTACCTCGACAAGGCTTCGGCCGTTCGGTTGCGCCAGCTGATCGACCAGGGAGATGCGTCATGAACGAGAAGCAAACCATCTGGCTCTCCGTCCGACTCCGTCAAGGCATGGAGATGGAGGTGAACGGCCTCTTCTGGACGAAGGATGAGGCGCTGGCGATCTGCGATGAATATTCCGCCGCCATCGAGTTCGAGATCGGCCGCGATTATCGCGAGATCACCGATTATCTGATGTTCACGCTAAAGCATCCCGAGGGAGTTCAGGCATGACCGCACCTGCCGAGATCGTCTCGCCACGCTCCATCACCGAACAAGAATGGATCGCGCATCGTCTCGCCCATCCTTTGCCGCCGGAACGCGGCGTCGAGAAAGGCGGTCTGCCCTTTGTATTGCTCAATTATCAGGGCCGCGTCGTCGAATGCTGCATGCATGAGGACGTGACCGTCGTCGAAAAGGGTCGCCGCACGGGCGTCACCTGGGCGGTCTGCGGCGCCATGGCGCTGATCGCCGGCATGGAGCGCGTCTCCAAGGGCATGGACTGCTTCTATATCGGCTATAATCTTGAGATGGCGCGCGAGGCGATCGACACCTGCGCCAGCTGGGCGCGGTCCTTCGATGAGGCGGCGGCCGAGGTCTTTGAATTTCTGTTCGAGGACGGCCCCGACAAGAGCATCAAGTCGTTTCGCATCCGCTTCGCCTCCGGCTTTCAGATCATCGCGCTGTCGTCACGGCCCCGCTCCTTGCGCGGCATGCAGGGCTTCGTTTGCATCGACGAGGCGGCGTTCCATGATGAACTCAAGGAGCTGCTGAAGGCCGCCTTCTCGCTGATCAACTGGGGCGGCCGCGTCATCGTCATTTCGACGCATAACCGGACGGACAATTACTTCAACAGGCTGGTCAACGAGGCGCGCAGCGGCGAGAAGCCCTATAAACTGCTGCGCATCGATCTCGACTTCGCTCTCGATGACGGGCTCGCGCGCCGCATCCTGCTGGTTCAAGGCAAGGAATGGTCGCCGCAGGCCGAAGCCGCGTGGCGCGCCAAGATCGTCGCGATCCAGGGCGAGAAAGCCGACGAGGAACTCTTCTGCATCCCCAGCGAGGGCGAGGGCCAGTTCCTGCCCGCGCCTTTGATCGAGGCAAGGTCGCGGGCCGACATTCCCGTGCTGCGCCTGAAGCGCGACAACGCCTTCATGCATTGGCCGGCGCATCTGCGCGAGGCGGACATAAATGACTGGTGCGAGCGCGAGCTGCTGCCCATCCTCAAAAAGCTCGACCCGGCGCTGGCGCATTTCATGGGCGGCGACTATGGCCGCGTCTCCGACCTGACCGTGCTGTGGCCGCTGGCGATCTCGCGCACCACCAGGCGCATCACGCCCTTTGTGGTGGAGATGCGCAACATCCCCTTCGACCAGCAAAAGCAGGTGATCCTCTATATCGGCAAGCGGCTGCCGCGCTTCTCGGCCTCAAAGCACGACGCCACCGGGCTCGGCATGTCGCTGGCGGAAGCCGCCGTGCAGGCCTTTGGGCTGGAGCGCACGGAAGCGGTGATGCTCAACATTCCCTGGTATCGCGAGAATGCGCAGCCGCTTAAAAGCGCCTTTGAAGACGACGCCATCGAGATCCCCGCCGACGCCGATATCCATTCCGATCTGCGGCTGATTGCGGTGAAAGCCGGCGTGCCGCATGTGCCGGCGTTGAAGTCGGGCGTCGCCAAGGACCGCCACGGCGACGCGGCGGTCGCGCTGATGCTGGCCTATGCGGCGACGCGGGCGCTGGTGGCGCTTTACGATTACGAGAGCGCGGCGACGCTGCGCGGCCAACGCACAAGCGAATTGCGCGCGCCGGACGACGATGATTTCAATCTTGCGCATGAGGGCTGCTGGTGATCACCGACATCTGGAAAAATCGCGCACCGAACGCCGATCAACTCGCAACCGACCGCATCGGCATGCATGGGCCGACGCCCATTCTCGAAAAGCTCAAGGGCTATCTCGGCCTCGCCGACAAGACCCCGCATGAGGATTTGAAGGAAGAGATCGCGCAGCCGGAGCTGGCCGGCGTGCGGAGCATGTGGGACGTCTCCGTCGCCTCCGGCCTCACGCCGGGAAAACTCGCGGAGCTGTTGCGCGAGGCGATACGCGGCGACCATCGCTTCTACCTCCAGCTCGCCGAGGAGATGGAGGAGCGCGACACCCATTACCTCTCGGTGCTCGGCACCAGAAAGCGCGCGCTCTCGCAGCTGCGCCCCTCGGTGGAGGACCCGGCGAAGGGAAAGGCCGGCGCGAAGGTCAAGGAGGCCGTCGAGGCGCTGGTGAGCGAACCGGAATTCGCCGAGATGCTCTGCGATCTGACGGACGCCTTCGGCAAGGGCTACAGCGCGGTGGAAATGGTCTGGCGCGAGGAGGACGGCCTGTGGAAGCCGGCCTATGTCTGGCGCGACCCCAAATATTTCACCTCCGATTATGTCTCGCGCGACGAGCTGCGGCTGCAGGTGCTGGGCACGATCGACGGCGCGGCGCTGGCCCCCGGCAAATGGATCGTCCACACCCCGGGGATCAAGAGCGGCATCAAGATCCGCGGCGGCTTCGCGCGCCTCGTCGCCTGGTATTATCTGTTCAAGAATTACGCGGTGAAGGACTGGGCGTCGTTCCTCGACGTGTACGGGATGCCCATTCGCGTCGGCAAATATCACCCCAGCGCCACGCCGGACGAGCGCCGCAAACTGTTGCAGGCGGTGATGCAGATCGCCAGCGACGCGGCGGCGATCATCCCCGAATCCATGATGATCGAGTTTCTGGAGGTCAAGGGCGCGGGCTCGGGGACCTCCACGCCCTTCGAGCAGATGGCGCGCTTTTGCGACGAGCAGATGAGCAAGGTCATTCTCGGCCAGACCATGACGGTCGAGAACGGCGGCTCGCTGGCGCAGGCGCAGGTGCATAACCAGATCCGCATCGACATATTGCAGGACGACGCGCGCCAGCTCGCCAACACCATCAACAGCTGGCTGATCGAGCCCTTCGTCGCGTTGAACTTCGCTAACGCCGAACTGGCGCCGCGCGTGAGCTTTCCCGTCGCCGAGCCGCAGGACGTCGCGGCGCTGGCCAATGCGCTCGCGCTGCTGGTGCCGATCGGGCTCAAGGTCAAGGAAGACGAGGTGCGCGAGAAGATCGGCATGTCGCACCCGGAAGACGGCGACGCCATTCTGGAGATGCCCAAGGCCGACGCCGGCGTCGATCCCGGCGAGAAGACCAAGGCCGCCGGCGACAAGAGCCTCGCCGACGCCGCCACCAATGCCGCGCGCTATGCGCTGCAGGGCTGCCCCTGCTGCGGCGAGACGCGCCCGCGCCATGCGCTGGCGCTCAACGCGACGGTGGACCAGGAGGACGACGTCGACGCCATCGGCCGCGACGAGGCGCAGGACTGGGAGCCGGTGATGGCGCCGCTGGTCGAAGAAATACTGGAGGCGATCGCCAGGGCCGGCACGCTGGAGGAGGCGAAGGCCGCGCTGGACCAGCTCACCGGCAAATTGCCGATCGGCCCGCTGGCGCGCCGCGTCGCCATCGCGCAGATGAAGGCGCGGGCCTTCGGCAATGGCTGACTCGGACCCCTTCGCCCCGGATGAATTCAAGAAGCCGCCCTCCGAGGTCACGCGCTTCTTCAAGCAGAAGGGGCTCAAGGAGACGCATCACTGGCAGGAGATGATGCTCGACGAGCACGCTCACGCCTTCACGGTGGCCAAATCCGCCGGCTATGACGTCTTGAAGGACATCAACGAGGCGCTCGCCAAGGCCATCGACGAGCGTCAGGACTTCGAAGAGTTTCAAAAGGGGCTTGAACCCCTGTTGAAGGCCAAGGGGTGGTGGGGAAAGGCGACGCAGATCGACCCCCTCACAGGCAAGGCTACGCAAGTTCAACTCGGCTCGCCCCGACGCCTGCAGACCATCTACTGGGCCAACGTCAATACCGCCTACGCCGCCGGCGAATGGGAGCGCACATGGCGCACCCGCCGCGTGCTGCCCTATCTCGAATATCTGATCTCCACCGCCGTGCATAAGCGGCCGGAGCATCTCGCCTGGGTGGGCACGGTGCTGCCCGTCGAAGATCCGTGGTGGGACACGCATTACCCGCCCAATGGCTGGATGTGCCAGTGCCGCGTGCGTCAGCTCTCCTCATCAGCCGCCAAGGACCGCCCGCGCTTTGGCGAACAGCCGGAGGATTTTGGTTCGCGCGATTTCGTCAACAAGGTCACCGGCGAAGTCTCGCGCGTGCCCAACGGAATCGACGCCGGCTGGAACAACAACCCCGGCAAGTTTCGCATGAAGACGGCCGCCGATCTGCTCGCCGGCAAGATCGACGCGATGGACGAGACCGCAAGGCGCATCGCCGTCGCCGACCTCACGGGCTCGAAGCTGTTCCAGCACATTGCGGCCAGCGGCACGGACAAGGGTTTCGCCTTCGACCCGTCGAGCGACGACCCCGCCATGGTCGCGCGCGGCCAGATCGCTTTGCCCTTCGCGCAGCTCCCCGAGGAGATCGGCGCGAAGATCGGGGCGAGCGCGAAGACGCTGCGGCTGAAAGTCGCCGACGCCGCCGAGCTGGACCAGGGGCTCGATTATCAGCTGGTGCAGCGCATTCTCGACAAGGGCAGGCTCAAGGGCGACGTCGTGCGCGGGATGATCGACGGCGTGGAATGGACGCTGCGGCTGCGGGTCGAGGACGACGGCGGCGCGGTGTATCTGGAAGGCTTCAACCGCTCCGACGAGGACGCGCCCTAGAAAGGCCCCTGGGAGCGCCGTGGGCGATCGACGCCCGTTCGCCCGTCAATTTCGGAAAAGGCAGCCCAGGGCTTTCAATGGCCTTTTAACGCGCGTTTTAACAGCGGGTGGAATGGGGCCGTGGGAAGTGGCAGGATATGGTGGTCGCCGAGCGGTGTTTTGCACAGCCCGGCAGATGATTAAGCGTCAGCGGCCTTACGGCGTGCGCTTAATCATCCATTTCGCCGGGGATTGTTGCGCCGCCAACGTGGACATTATCCTGGAAGGATGAACCCCGTCTGGCGTGGCGTAGTTCGCCGCCCCATTCACCGGCCATTTTCCAGTCGCGCCGGGATCAAGGATGAAGTCGTAATCAATGTAATTTGACTCACCTGCTATTCCAGCGCGAATTAAGGCGTTGAGCGATACTCGCGCTGCCTCGTTGGCTGTGACGGTTTGATTGGCCGTAGTCGCCCAAGAGTCGGTCGAAGTCGTATAGAGGCTGATCGTCGTTCCGATCACGGTCTTTCCGGGGAACAATCCGGCGATGGTGGCTCGATAACCGGCTATGGTCGCTGCTGACGTTGCTGCTATAATATCGTTGACTCCATACTCGTCGATAATATGGGTGCAGTATAGGTTAGCCAGCGCGGCGCGTTTTGTGTAGTTAACCGTAGCCCCCGAAGCTGCGTCGCCCGGAACGCCCATGTTGATAAGTCCAAACTGCCCATTGAACATGCGCTCATAAACGCCAGCGGCCAACGAGTTCATCGCGTAAATTGTGGTTATCGTGGAGAAGTCGTCATAGCCGTGCATGATGCTATCGCCTACCAGACAAAGCGACGGGGCTGTGGTGACGCTGAGAATTGCGACTGGAGGCGCATAGTAGCCAGCACTTTGCGCCGTCACAGTGCCGCCCATAGTCAAATCGCCAACAGTCCAATTCGCTGTGTCAACGCCCGACACTGCACCTGGGTAAAATGACGGGAACGTGCTGCTTGCCGCAAAAGTCTGGTAGGACCGCACATAAAACAACGCCCCCTGCGGTATATTCAGGGCGGCTGCGTCAGAAACTATATTACTGCCCGCCGCGACGGAACCTGACGCGCTTCCAGAAAACTTCAATTGTGTAAACGTGCCAACCGGATATTCGATTGACGCCGTGATCGTCATTGTTCCAGACGTATTGGCCTCAAGGAACGTGCTGCTGTTTACATACCAATTCGCCCATACAACCTGTGGGGCCGTTAAATTCTGCGTCGCCACATGCCCCGTTCGGTTCATTAGGTGGGTAATGCCAGCCAAAGCATTAAGTCCAACCGCCCCGCGCGTCGCGACTACACCTAGATAGGGAGCAGGAGCCAGCGGGGGAGGCGCGCTAAATCCGCCGCCATATGACTGAGCGTGAACACAAGGCGCGAAGACTAGAGCAACCAGCAGGACTAGGCGCGAGAGAATGTTATTCATGGTCGCGCCCTCAGTTCAATGCTGCAATATTGGTGATTGTCGCGGTAGTTCCCGTGACTTTCACATTGCTAAACTTGCCATTGACCGTCCACGGCCCTATTGCGTTTACTGCGAAATTTAGACACGTCGCATCCGCATGGCAAAGAACGACAATTCCTCCCCCTACCGCAGTAACTTGGAAATAAATCCCATAGTTGGTGACGGGAGATATGTTTGCCGTGTCGGACTGCGTGACGGCGGGTGTCGAACTCGACGCTCCGGCCACTGATAAGGGAGCAGCTGCCGACGAACCCGGACCTGCGTTGATCTTGACGTTGAGATTGCCCGTCAGCGCCTGATAGATCCCCGAAAGCCAACCCCTGATGCCGCTGCCTCCCGTCGGCGGCGTGATCCCCGTTCCGTCCGCGCCATTGTCGACGTGCAGCTGCGCCACGCCCTGATTGGTCGCATGCAGATCGCCGGCGGAAGTGTCGGGCGTCAGCGCGGGCCAGTTGGTGATATGACCGAGCGCGCCGCCGTCGCTGGCCAGCGCGGGCGCCGTGGAGCTGCCTGTGGTGAAGGTCTCGACGTCGACATAGACCGGCCAGACGTTCCAGGGCGGCGCGATGGCGTAGACGTGATTGCTCCCGTAGAAGGTCATCTGCTGCGCCGCCGCCGCCGTCGAGGGGCCGATGCGCGAGGCTCCGGTGAGCGCGGTGGTGAGCGGCGCGGCGGGGGCCTGCAGCAGATAGACGTCGCCGCCCTGATAGGGCGAGACGATCACGGGCGCCGCGCCAAGATCGACCCAGGCGGTCGCGGTGACGGGAAGCTGCGCGGCCTCTGCGGAGGCGGCGAGGCCGGCGAAAAGCAATAGCGCAATGAGACGGCGGATCATGTGAACGCTCCTTTGAGCGTTCACTTTGCTTTGGGGCTGAAAACTTGCGCAGGGTGGCGCGCGCCACCCTCAATCACGGGGCGGCCGTTGCGCCATTGTCGCCTCATGACGACGCAAAAAGCAACCCGCCTTGCATTGAATAGCGCAGCCGGCGAACCCGCCCTCGGGGCAGGCCTGGCGCTGGCGCTCAATGCGCAGGGGGAAGCGCCCGACTGGATCATGCTGGTCCCCAAAGGCCCGCGCATCAAGGGCAATGACGGGCGCGTCTTCTCGCTCAAGGAGCCGGATCATGTCGTCGCGGCCTTCAATGCGGCGGGGCTCTCCCTGCCGATCGACATCAATCACGCGCAGTTCCTCAAAGCCCCGCAGGGGGAGGGAAGTCCGGCCGCCGGCTGGATCGAGGAGCTGGACGTGCGCGCGGGCGCCATATGGGGCCGCGTCGCCTGGACGCCGCGAGGCAAAGCCGCGCTGAACGCCAAGTCCTATCGCTATGTCTCGCCCGCGCTGATCGCGGACAAGGACGGCGCCGTGCTGCAGCTCGCCGGCGCGGGTCTCGTCAACCGCCCCAATTTCAACATGGCCGCTCTCAATGCGGCGACCGGAGACCCTGTCATGAAGGAACTTCTCAAAAAGCTCGGCCTCGCCGAGACCGCGAGCGAGAATGACGCCGTCGCGGCGCTCGACAAATTGCAGACCGCGCTCAACGCCGCGCAGTCGGCGACGCCGTCGCTGACGCTCTATGTGCCGCGCGCCGATTATGATCTGCTCAACGGCAAGTTCGTGGCGCTGAATTCGCAGATCGAGGCCGACAAGAAGGCCGCGCGCGACAAGGACGTGACCGCCTTCCTCGACGAAGCGGTCAAGGGCGGCAAGGTCGCCCCGGCCAGCAAGGCGCATTATCTCGCGCTCTGCGCCACGGACGAAGGCTTCGAGCAGGTCAAGCAGCTCGTCGCCGCGACGCCCTCCTTCTTCGACGGCTCCAAATTCGACGACGCCCGCAGGCAGCAGGATGAGCAGAACGGCGACGTGCAGCTCAACGCCGAGGAGAAGCGCCTCGTCGCGCTCGGCGGCGTCACCGAGAAAGAATTCCTTGAGGCCAAGAAGGCCCGCGCCGCCAAAGCCGCGAACTGAAGGGACCCGTAAATGACCGCTCTCGCCGCCCCCACCGCAACGCCGTCGGAAGACGGCGTCAGACGCCAGCTGCCCGTCGCGGCCAACGTCACCATCTATCAGGGCGCGCAGGTCGTGCTCGCCGCGGGCGGCTGGGCCGAACCCGGCAACGCCGCCGCCGGCCTCATCGCCGTCGGCCGCGCCAGGGCCACCGTCTCCAATGTCGGGGGCGCCAATGGCGGGCAGCTCGTCGACGTCGAGCGCGGCACCTTCCGCTGGGCCAATGACACGGTCAATCCGCTGACGCAGGCCAATGTCGGGCAGAACGCCTATGTGCTCGACGATCAGACCGTCTCCGCGCTGGCCACGGGCCGTTCGGTCGCCGGCGTCGTGTTCCAGGTCGACGCCCAGGGCGTCTGGGTCACCATCTAAGGCGGCTTTGATCGCCGTTTGATTTAGGCGCGCGCCGCCGGGAGCCTCGTTATGATCATCAATCGCGACAACATAAACTTTCTCAACACGCTCTACAGCGCCGCCTTCAAACGCGGTCTCGACGGCGGCGTTGCGCCCCTGTGGCAGCGCTTCACGACGGAAGTGCCGTCCTCCTCCAAGAGCAACCTCTACGCCTGGATGGGCCAGTTCCCGCAGCTGCGCCAGTGGATCGGCGATCGCCAGATCAAGTCGATCCTCACCGACGGCTACGAGGTCACCAACCAGCCTTATGAATCGACTGTGGGCGTGCCGCGCGACGATATCGAGGACGACAGCTGGGGCGTCTATTCGCCGCTGATGGAGATGATGGGCAAGGCCGTCACCGGCTTTCCGGACGAGAACCTTTTCGCCTTCCTCAACGGCGGCTTCACCAATCTGTGCTTTGACGGCCAGCCCTTCTTCGACGCGGACCATCCGGTCGGCGTTCCCGGCGACACCGGCGTGACCACCGTCTCCAATCTTCAGGCGGGCACGGGCCCGGCATGGTTCCTCATCGACACCAATCGCCCGGTCAAGCCGCTGATCTGGCAATGGCGCCGCAAGCCGGAGTTCGTGACCAAGGTCGATCCGAACAATTCCGATCATGTGTTCATGACCAAGGAATTCCTCTATGGCGTCGACCTTCGCGCAGGCTGGGGCTACGGCTTCTGGCAGACAGCGGCGGCGAGCCAGCAGCCGGTCACGGCGGCCAATGTCGAGGCGCTCTATACCGGCATGACGCAGCTGCAGTCCAACGAGGGCCGCAAGCTCGGGGTCAAGCCAAACATCATGCTCTGCGGCCCCTCGACGATCTGGACCGCGCGCGCGCTGATCGAGGCGCAGATGATCAACGCCACCAGCAACACGCTCTATAAGCTGGTCGAACTCGTCGAAGTGCCCTGGCTCTCCTGATCCGGTCGCCTTCAAAGCCCTTTCAAACGAGGTTTACATGGCCGCTTCCGATACTTCAACCGCCGCGCCGGCCGCCGAGGCCGCTCCCGCCAAGCCGGTCAAGGCCGGCAAGAAGGGCGACACGATCACCGTCGTCGGCCCTCCCAGGGGCAGCTATCGCGCGGGCCAGTTCTTTGGCCCGACGGCGACGGTCGTCGACCTTTCGACCATCAGCGCCGAGCAGCTCGCGGCGATCAAGGCCGATCCGAGACTGCACGTCTCCTGAAAAGGTTTCTAGCGGGGTAGAGCAGCGGCAGCTCGTCTGGCTCATAACCAGAAGGTCGCAGGTTCAAATCCTGCCCCCGCAACCAGCCATAACCACCAAGAGCACTGAAGCCGAAACTGACGGCGCGCGGGATCCAAACCCGCGCGCCTGTCCATGGGAACCCGCGTCATGCCCTATGCTCTCGAAAGCGATCTCGACAACAAATGGGGCGCCGATCTCGTGACGCTGGCGGCGCTCGATCCGCTGACGCAAACGCGCAGCGAGCAGAAGATCGCCATGGCGCTGGCCAACGCCTCCGCGCTGATGGACGCCTATTTCTGCAAGCGCTACACGCTGCCCCTCGACGCCTCGCCCGACGGCCTCATTCTGCTGACCAGCAAATGCTGCGACCTTGCGATGGGCGAACTCTCCAACACGCCGGGCGCGCGCAACGAGATCGTCAAGGACGCCGTCGACGCCGCGATGAAATTCCTCGACGCCGTCGCCAAGGGCTGGGCCGACATTCCGCAGAACCCGCCGCCGGGCGCGCCGGCCGCCGCCGTCTCGCCCAATGAGGCGATCGTCGCCTCCGACAAGCGCGAGTTCTCGCGCAACCGGCTGAGGGCGATGTGATGGAGGGGGTGTCCTTTCGCATCGACACGTCAGGGCTCGACGGGCTGCTGGCGAAACTCTCCTCGGCCTCCGTGCTCAACAAGCATGAGCTGATGGACGGGCTCGGCCGTCTCGGCCAGGAGCAGACCCGCAAGCGCATCGAAGTGGAGAAGACGACGCCCGCAGGCGCTTCCTGGAAGCCGACCCGCGACGGCCGCGGCGCATTGTTCGTCACTGGCGCGCATCTCGCCCGCAGCATCGACTATACGTCCGGCGAGAGCGAGGCGCGCTGGGGCTCCGGCTGGATCGGCGCGCGCGTGCATCAATATGGCGCGACCATCAAGCCGGTGAACGCCAAAGTCCTTTGCTTCATGGCGTCGGGCGGCAAGGTGTTCACGAAATCCGTCACCATTCCCGCGCGCGAATATGTCGGCATGTCCGAGGCCAACAAGGCCGAGATGGTCAAGACCGCCGAAGGCTTTCTCGGGAAGGTGCTGCAATGACGCATGCGCCCGAAAAGTGTCACGCGGTTTTCGGATCGGCGCATGCGTCGAGGAGTGAAATATGAGCGGCGCCAGCGATCTCGCCGCGCTGCGCTCCGCAGTCGTCGCCAACCTCAAGGCCAACATCCCCGGCGTGCCGTCGATCGAGCCGCATGGCGGCGCCTTCACCGCCGCCGACGTCGCCGCTTTCGCCACGCTGACCCCGGCCATTCGCGTCGCGGTGATGGGCGTCGAGGCGGCCGAGCGCAACAATCTCGGGATCGTGCTCCCCGTCAATTTCTCCGCCGTGGTGGTCACGAGAGACACGATCAATCCGACCAGTCAGACCAAGGTCCCGCGCGACGTGCAGGGCCTGCTGATCGCCAATGCGCTGATGCTCAATCTGATGAGCAACCGCTTCGGCTTCGACGGGGTCTATCAGCCCGAGAAGCTGCGCTCGATCAATCAATATTCGGAGGCTTTCTTCACCCAGGGCATGGCGCTGTGGGAAGTCACCTGGACCTCCAAGGTGACGCTGGTCCCGATCGGCGGCTCGGTCAATCAGGCCATCGCCGCTCTGGCCGAGCTGTACATCAACGGCGTGCTGTTCATCGACACGCCGGTCGCGGGACAACCGCCGCAGCCGGTCGCCGGCGCGGACCCTTTGACTGACGCCCCGAACCTCCCGGGGTATCAGCCATGAACAAGGCCCAGTGGCGCGCGCTGCGCGAGGCCCATGACGCGATGGCCTATCAGGTGGCCGAACTGCATCGCCGCCTCGCCGCGCTGGTGCAGACCGGCACCGTCAAGAGCTTCGATCCCGTCAATGGCGCGGTGCTGGATGTGGGCTACACGACGCATAGCGTGCCGGTCGGCTGGCATGCCGGCAATGGCGCGGATTACGCGCCCCTGAAGGTCGGCCAGCAGGTCACCCTCCTTTGCCCCTCGGGCGACCCCGCCAACGGCTTCGTGCTGCCGGGCGGCTTCCACGACGCGAACCCCGCGCCCTCCACATCGGAGACGGACGATCTGCGCGCCGCCAATAACGGCAATCATCTGCGCACCAATTCCGCGCTCGCCACGCTGGAGAACACGAACGCCAAGACCGCCGTCAACGCCGGCGCCAACGCCGAGCTGACCCATGCCGACGGCGCCGCCGTGCGGGCGATGCCGAACCAGATCGTGCATCTGGAAGTGCAGTCGCTCGGCAATCTCAAGATCATCATCGGCGGGACCTCCTATGTGCTGGTCCCGACCGCCGTCACGCCCGGTTAAGCACGGTTTAACCGGATTTAAAGGAGGTTTTCATGGTCGTTAAAGTCCCCCCGCGCAGCAAGGTGAGAACCTCCGGCGCCAATGTCCCGACCCAGCTTTATGTCGTCACCAAGGAGCCAAGCGGCGGCCTGCGCATCCATGGCGGCCGGCGGCCGCTCGGCCAGGTCTTCGCGGCTCCGCCGGCGGCGATGACCCATCTGCTGCTGGAGCAGATTGTCGCCCTCGCGCCCGCCGGGGCGACAGTCGGCTCGATCGTCGAGGTGACGACGCCCGTCACGCCGACCTTCACGCTCGCGCCCGGCAACGGCCCGCGTCCCGCGCCGGCCGCTCCCGCCGCGCCTGCGGCTCCCGCCGCGCCTGCGACGGCGAGCTGATCCATGCGCGCGGGGATCGACGCCAGGACGGGCGCTGTGCTGACCGGCTGGGACGAATGCGCCCAGTCGATCGGGCTCATCGCGCGGACGGCGATCGGCTCCCTCGTGCTCGGGCGCAGCTTTGGCTCCGACGCGCCGTCGCTGCAGGACGCGCCGCAGAACCAGCTGGCGATCATGGACCATTTCATGGCCATCGCCGAAGCCTTGCGCAAATGGGAGCCGGGCTACCGGCTCACCAATGTCAAGGTGTTGCGGCTCGGCGCTGACGGCGTCGCCATCTTCCAGCTCACCGGGGTCTTCTATCCCAACGCGCTCTCGGGCGATTATTCGACCGTGCAGACCGGCGCGGGCGTCGAGGTTGTGGGGGCGTTCCAATGAGCGGCTTCAACCTGCCCAATCTCTCGCTGCTGCCCGCGCCCGCCGCGCTGGAGGCCTGGACCTTCGACGCCATTCTCGCGGCGCGTTTCGCGACGTTCCTGACCTACTGGCAGGCGGCCGTCGCGGCCGATCCGACCCTTCCGACCTACACTGTCCAGACGCTGACCTCGACCCCCGGCTCGATGCTGCAGATGACGGACACATACAGGGAGGGCCTGGTCCGCCAGCGCATCAATGAGGCGGTGCTGGCGACCTCGCTGGCCTTTGCGGTCGGCTCCGACCTCGATGTCGTCGCGGCCAATTACGCCACCACCCGCGTGGCCGGAGAAACCGACGCGAGCCTGCGCCAGCGGGCCCAGCTCGCCTGGGAATATCTCTCGCGCGGCGGCTCTTACGGCGGCTACGCCTATGAGGCGCGCACATCGGCGCCGGTCGATATCGCCCAGGCCGTCGTCTACGGCCATGAAACCCCCGGCGTCGCGCTCGGCGAAGTGCGCATCGTGCTGCTGGGCGCAGGGGCCACGGGCGCCGTGCCGCTCACCGCGCTGGCCGCCGCCAAAGCCGCGATCAACACGCGCGCCACGCGCAAGGTCAACGACTGGATCAACATCGTTCCGGCGACGCTGATCCAGTATCAAATCTCGGCGACCCTCATCCTCGCGCCCGGCGCCGACGGGCCCACCGTGCAGGCGGCGCAATGGGCGCGCGCGCAGGCCTACGCCTCCGCCTGCCAGTCGATTGGCGCGGCGGTCGACCTTGGCGGCGTCATGGCCGCCGTCGGCTATAATGCGCAGGGCCTCGTGCAGGGCGTCACGCTGCGCCAGCCCTTCTCGGGCGCCGTCAATCTCTCGTCGCCGCCACAGATCGCGGGCTCCCCCTTCGAGGCGCCCATCTGCAGCTCGGTCAATCTCGACTGGGTGAACCCATGAGCTGGAACGGCGACGACCAGGACCTGCTGCCGGCCTCCGCGACGCCCTATATGCGCGCGATGTCGAAGACCTCGGCGCGCATGCTCGACGCGCCGACGCAGGTCGTGCGCAGCGAACGCGACCCGCTCCAGTGCGACGACGCCTTCGTGCCGCTGCTGGCCTGGGAGCGCTCGATCCATCACTGGGTTCCCGGCGACGACGCGGGCAATCGGGCCAAGATCGCCTCTTCCTTTACCGATCACACGTCCTATGGGACGCCGCAGGCGCTTGAAGGCGAGATCGCGCAGGACACCGGCCAGACCATCCAGATCAGGGAATGGTGGCAGGAGAAGGACCTCCGCTTCCCTTATTTCGTCGTCCAGAGCGTCATTGATCCCGGCGATCAGGGACCCGATCTCGACGCTGTGACGGCCTCGGCGCTGACGCGCAAGAATGTGCGGGACATGCCGCATGCGCGGGTCTTCGTGAACCAGCCGCCGGCGCCGATATTCGTCGGGGCCTCCACCAGCTTTTCCATCACCTCGCGCATGGTGACGCCGCCGCAGCCGCCTGCGCCCTTCGTCGGCGCGACCAGCCGATTCCTTATGACCAATAGAGTGGCCCCGCAATGACCAGTCTCCCGACCATCAACGGCATTCAGGTGGCGACCGTCCCGCTGCCCGGCTATCTGGCGCGCCTCGCCGCGATCCAGGCGAGCATCGGCACCGCCAATCCGCTCCCGGAGGTCGATTTCACCAAGGCGACGGTGATCGTCGGCGACAACAACGGCAATACGCAGTCGATCTCGACCGTGCAGAACAACCAGGCCGTCACCCATGAGGTCTGGAGCGGCCAGTGCGTGCAGGGGGTGACGCAGGACCCGACCAACAGCCAGCAG
This sequence comes from uncultured Alphaproteobacteria bacterium, assembly GCA_963697595.1. GTDB lineage: Bacteria > Pseudomonadota > Alphaproteobacteria > Rhizobiales > Beijerinckiaceae > Methylocystis. The sequence goes on from CAVOON010000003.1 coordinate 1,391,399, forward strand.
TTCGACATCCTCTGCGTGATCCCCGCCGTCGACGCCAATGACGTGGAGATCGGCCCCTTCTGGATGACCGAGTTCATCGTCACCGACGAGAACGGGGTCCCGGCCTTCGCGGGCGTCACGGCGATGCCCAAATATGTGACCGCCAACGGTTCGACGACGGACGTCGCCTTCTTCGTCTCGGGGGCCTTCTCGGCCGGCACGGTGGCTCTGGCCGCCCCGGCGGGCGCCTTCGCGACGCTGCTGCAAGTGCGCAACATGATCAACGCCGATCAGGTCACGGCGGTCGCCCCCATCGTGGCGACGCAGACCGTCGACCAGAGCGGCATGGAGCACACCGCCATCAGCGTTTCCGAGGCGGTGCAGCCCGCTTCCGACACGACGGGCGCGGGATGGGACGCCGCCGACATCGGCGTGGGGCGCCCCGCCACGGCGGCCGAATTTGCGGCGGGCGCTCCCGATAGCGGCGGGTTCCTGTGGCCCTGGCCGACGCTGCAACAGATCTACGCCGCGCTGGCGGCGATCCGCGCGACCATCGCCGCGATCGTGGTGCCGGTGATCCCCGCCGCGCTGGCCCCGCTGTTCTTCAACGCGGGCTCCAACAGCTATGGGGTCAACACGGCGACGACGGGCGCGCTGGGCGTCGGGCGCGCGGCGACCACCGCCGAAGCGCAGGCCGGCGTCACCGCGCCAAGCACGCCGTCGCCCGCCTTCATCACCCCCGAGGATCTCGCCTCCGGCGTCGCCGCGCAAAGCGGCCCCGGCGTCAATGTCGGGCAATTCGCCGATGTGCAGATCTACTGCACCTATGGCTACAACCCCGGCGATTGCGGCTTTTCGCTCGGCAATAATTACGCCGCCTCGCAATTGCAGAGCGCGGTGTTTCCCTACGCCACCTCGAACGTGATCGGCGGCTTTGGCCTCAACGGCACCAATTGGGGCGAGTTCGGCTCGGTCGCGACGCCCTGCAGCGCGATCCTGGGCACGGTCACCGGAACCTGGAAACTGGTCGGCTGGCTCTGCTGCGCCGAGGCGGTCTCCGGCGGCTACTACTACTCCACCCATATCCTGCGCTTCGTGCGCGTTCTGTAAGGCTCGCCATGACCGCTCTCGTCCCGCAAAACCCAAAATACTCCAACGCCGCGCAGACGCAGATCGACATCGAGGTTCCCTTCGAGGGGGCGCTGACATGGACGACGGTTCAGCAAGGCTCCGCTCTGTTTACGGCGGCGGCCGCCGGAACCTATGGCGCCGTCGCCGCCTATGCCGCGCCGACGCCCCCGGCGCCGACGCAGGCGGGGCTGCTGGCCTACGCCAGCGCCAAGCAGCTCGCCATCGCCACCGGTTCGATCACCGTCAATATCGGCACATCGGGCGCGCCGCAGAGCGTTAAGGCGGCGATGGACGCGCTCTCGCTCGCCTGGCTCAATGGCGCTGCGGCTCTGGCCTCCGGCAATGCGGCGGCCAGCTTCACCTGGTCGCAACCAACGGGCGCGGTGACGCTGACCTCGGCGCAGGTGCTGGCGATCTATGCCGCGGTGCAGACCTTCATCCAGTCGACCTTCGCGACGCTGGGCCCGCTGCTCACGGCGATCGCCGCCGGGACCATCGCCACCACGGCGCAGATCGACGCGCCGCCCGCGCCGATCCCGGCGTGGCCGGTCAACAGCTGAGGCCGACATGAGCGCCAATGCGCCCGCCGCAGATCCCTGGGGCGCCGTCCAGGGAGAGAGCCTCGACATCGCCCAGACATTCGGGATCACCGAGCCGGCTGACCCGCGCACCGACGGCAGCGTCTTCACGCTGGCGCTGCTCGATCCCGTCAATACGCAGATGGCGTGGCTGACGTTCTCCACCGCAGACACGGTCAAATCCTGCGCGATCACGAACTGGGACGGGACCAGCATCGTCACGCTGCTGTTTCGCGCCAGCGTGCAGCAGCTGCTGCAAGTTCCTCCGGGCGCCTATACGGGCACGCTGTTCCAGACGCGCCCGCGCGACGGCAATTTCGGGCCGCAGGTCACCGCCATAGCGACCGTCACTCTCACGGTGCAAGCTCCATGAAGATCCGCTCCATGATCATTCGCATCCTCCTCGCGCTGTTTCTCTCCACCGCAACCGCTGTGGCGGGCGGCTGGTCGCCGGCGCCCTCGGGCTCCGCCCCGGCGCCGATGGGGCCGCAGGGCGACCCCGGCTGCTCGGTGCTGGCGACCACGGGCGCGCCGTCGCCCTCGCTCGGCAATGTCTGCGACTGGGCCTTCGACGCCAACGCCGGCGCGGTCTATGGGCCAAAGCCAATCTCCGGCGTCTGGGGTCCGCCCGTCGTCATGACCCCCGTCTTGCAGGCGCAGGCTCTGGCCAGCCAGACGCTGGGCTCGCAGAACGCAGCGGCGGCGAGCGCCACGGCGGCTTCCGCCAGCGCGAGCACGGCCTCGGCGCAGGCGGCCAATGCGGCGTCGAGCGCGGCGGTGGCCCTGACGCAGGCGAGCAGCGCGACCAGCGCCGCCAGCGCGGCCGCGGCGAGCGCCAGCAGCGCGGGGACGTCGGCGACATCGGCGGCGAGTTCCGCCAGCGCGGCGGCGACCAGCGCGACCTCGGCGGCCGCCAGCGCATCGAGCGCGGGGGCGGCGGTCAGCAGCCTGCTGGCGGGCTCCAACAGCTGGAGCGGCCTCAACGCCCACACCGCCTCGCATGCGGCGACCTATATTCCGACCACGGACTTCCTCCAGGTCTATGCCTATGGCGGCTCCACGACCAACACAATCCTGGTTGAGAGCGACATGACCAGCCCCTCGGGCTCGGGACCCGCGATTTCAGCGGCGTGTCGCACCAAGAACATTGGCTCCGGCGGCGGCATGTGCGCGGCGGTCAACGCCTGGGCGTTCAACGACAACACGGCTTTTCCCTCCGGGGCCTGGGCGTTCTATGACGAGCACCGTCATTTCCCGGGCGCGGGCGCCTCCGTCACCAATGAGCTGGAGATCACCGAGTTCGGCACGAGCCCGACGACAGACCCCTACGCCATGTCCTATGGCGGCGGCACGATGTCGGCGGGGCTTTACGTGCAGTCGGGCGGCGGCTGCGGCGCGGGGACCTATCTCTGCTATGACCCGGTGACCGGCACCTCGCATTACTCGGCGCAGCCGGCCTCGGTGGCGATCGCCATCGGCAACAACAATGCGCCGTTCCGGCGCGGCCTGCAGTTCAACTACAATGCGCTGCTCGGCAATGACGGCATGACCTCGGGCCAGTTCGCCAACGCCATCATCATGCCGATGAACGACGCCATCGGCTGGTTCTACTGCACCAACACCGCCTCCTATCCGTCCAACTGCGCGGCCTCCACGCAGGGGGTGTTTCTCTATTCGACGGTCAACACGTCGGCGGCGGTGCAAAAGCTCATCTTCAGCAACACCGGCATGGCGCTCTCGAACAGCGCCAATCTCGTGATGTTCGACGTCGCCGTCGCCAGCACCTATGTCGACGGGCTGATCGTGCAGCCGGGCGTCTCCGGCTCCGGCGCGGTGACGATCGAGGCCACCGGCGCCGACGCCAATGTCAATCTCGCCTTTCTGCCACAGGGCTCGGGCAAGAACGTGTTCTCGGGCGGCATGCAGGACGCGGCGCTCTCCACCGGAACCCCGGCGGCGTCGCTCTGCCTCGATTCCTCCGGCAATTTCATCAAGAAGACAACCACGGGATCATGCATATGAAACGCATCATTGTCATTGGCGCGGCGCTCCTGCTTGCGGGAGCCGCGCAGGCGCAGCAGGTCACCGATCAGGAGCTGCAGGCGGCCGTCGACGCCTGCGCCGGAAAGGTCGACGTGCAGCCGGGCATGTCGATCAGGACGGTGACCGCCCGGAAATGGAAAAGCGGATGGGAGCACTGCGAGGCCGTCACCTCCGAATATGAGGCCCGCGACCTCGCCAGAAAGGCCAGGGAGGACGCGGGTCTAACCGTTTCAAAGGGCGTCGCCGAACGTCTCAATCAGGGGAAGTGACATGAGGGCTGCTGTACTTACATTGCTCGCCGCGCTGGCCTTCGCCGGCGGCGCCCGGGCCGAGCCCGTCTCGCTCACCGTGGACGACGCCTATCAGGTGCAGGCGGCGCTCAAGGCGATCTCACAGGGCGCGGTCAAGAAGATCAAGGACGGCGAGCGCGAGAGCGGCTTTAACGAGCCCTTCAAACTCTCCGACAAGGTGCGCATCGCCGTGGGCAAGGACCTCGCCCGCATCCAGACCGCGCTCGCGCCTTTCGAGGCCGAGGTGCGGCAGGTGCGCGAGGCGATTTGCGGGGCCGGCAAATGTTCCGAGGAAGCCGAGACCAAATTGCACGTCGAGGTCGCCGCCATGGCGGCCAAGGCGAAGCGGCTGGACCTCGATCTGATCCCGCTCACCGAGCCGGAGCTGCAGCTTCCCGACAATCCCGGCATCACCCCGCAGACGCTGCAGGCGCTGGCGCCCATCGCGGCCTTCATGCGGTAAATTGTGAGGGGTGGCGCGCGCCACCCTCAATCACAGGGGGCCTGCCTCAATAGATTGTCCTTACGCAAAGGGCGCGTCAAGCGCTCTTCAAAGGGCTTTCAAACATGACGGCGACCCCGCTCCAGTTCTTCCACGGCTCTCAGGTCATCGAGGGCACGCAGGCGATCCAGTCGCCCGTCCTCGGCGATCAGGCCGCCGTCGGCCTCATCGGCACCGCGCCGCTCGCCAACCTCGACGTCTTCCCGCTCAACGAGCCGGTGCTGCTCACCAATCCCAATATGGCGGCCAGCATTGGCGCCACGGGCACGCTGCCGCAGGCGATCGCCGATATCTATAATGAGGCCGGCGCCAATGTGGTGGTGATCAATGTCGCCGCCAATACCGATCTCGACACCCAGCTCAACAATGTGATCGGCTCGCAGTCGAGCGGCACGGGCATCTATGGCTTTCTCCAGGCGCGATCGCTGCTGGGCGTGCAGCCCAAGACGCTGATCGCCCCGGGCTTCGTCTCGCAGCGGGTCGGCGGCCCCTCCGGCTCCGTCGGCGCCAACCCGGTCGTCTCCGCGCTGGTCCCGATCGCCGAGAGCCTGCGTGGGCGCATCTACGCCTCCACCCCGTCCGACTACGCCGACGCGCTGCTGTGGGCGAGCGACTTCGGCTCCGATCGCGTCGTCGCCTTCTATCCCAACGTGCTCGCCTGGAGCACCGCCGCCGGCGACTATATCAACGATCCGGCCGAGGCGACCATGGCCGGCCTGCTCGCCTGGGTGCAGCAGAACAAGGGCTTCTGGTGGTCGCCGTCCAATCAGCAGATCAATGTCGGCGGCGTCTCGACGCCGGTAGACTGGGACAACAGCTATACCTGCCTTGCGAACCTGCTCAACTCCAACAAGATCGCCACCATCATCAACATGGGGCAGCAGACCGGAAACGGCATCGGCGGCTGGCGGCGCTGGGGCAACCTCAACCTCTCGTCCAACACCTCCGGCCTGCAGTTCGAATGCGTGCGCACCACCTGCGACGCGATCTATGACGCGCTGGACAATGTGGCGCTGCAATGGGTCGACGCCGACCCGACGCCGCAGACCCTCGCGGACATGACCTATGCCGCGAACCAGTTCTTCCAGTCATTGAAGAACGAGGGGATCATCGTCGGCGGCCAGTGCTGGCTCGACCCCAACGACAACAACGCCCAGCAGATGGCCAATGGCATTTACTGCTGGCGGATCGACCCGACCCCGGCCGCGCCGATGCAGGACATTGTCTACTACAGCCAGCTCAACGACGCCTATTACACGCAAGAGCTGAACACGCTCACGTCGCTGATCAACACCAATAACCTCTGAGGGGAGCCTGATCCATGGCCGCCGGAACGCAGCTCGATTATACTCTCCAGGCCTATTCGGTGGCCGTGGCCGGGACCGTCTTCGCGGGCGCCTCGAAGAAGACCACGCTGCCCAAGCTCAAAAAGAAGACCGAGGAGCATCGCGGCGGCGGCATGCTGATGCCGCGCAAGATCGCGCTCGGCTACGAGAGCATGGACTGGGACGGCGATTTCGTCGCCACCGACCCCAATCTGCTCAATCAATGCGGCCTCTATCTGGGCAATCGCAACCTCACCTTCTCGGTGCGCGGCTATATGGACGGCGACAACAACGCCCAGCACACAGCGATCATCCAGATGACCGGCGAAGTGACCGAACTCGACCAGGGCGACTGGGAGCCCGGCAAGATGGCCACCGTGAAAATGAAGGTGGCGCTCTCGGCGCTGACCTACACGATCGACGGCAATCTGGTCTGGCAGCTCGACGCGCAGAACGGCGTCTACAACGTCGGCGGCACGGATATGTATGCGGCCGTGGCGGCCGCGCTCGGACTTTAAGGGAGAGTTTTATGGACGACAGCAACGCCAACGCGCCCGTTTCGCCCGTGGCCATTCCGGCCGCCTCCGCGCCTCTCGCCGATACGGCGACCGCCGCGCCCAACGCTGCGGCCGCGGTCGCGCAGCCCGCCGCTCCCGTGGCCGCCGCGCTCGCAGTCGCGACGCCGGACCCAGTGATGGACCTCGACGCCGGAGACGGCTGGGGCTCCAAGAACATCGTGCTGATGCATCCTTTCAAGCTGAAGGGCGTCGTCTATACGGCTATCGACGTGCGCTGCCCGACGGGCCTCGATCTCACCCGCTATTATTCCGACAAGAAGGGCACTGGCATCGTCGACGCGGCGATCCAGCTGTCTTCCGCCGCGGGCGCGCCGATCGACCGCGTCGTCTTTGCGGCCATGCGCTCCGACGACGCCCAGACGCTGGTGGAGGCGGCCACCAGTTTTTTGTTCGGTGCGAGCGCAACCTCAACGGCGCCCTCGACGACATCGGCCTAGCCTTTCACTACGACCCCGCGTGGGTGCGCGCGCAGCCCTATTCGACGATCGACAGGCTGCATAAGCGCGCCCAGGCGCATTTGAAGATCATCTACGCCAGCGTGAGGCTGTCATGAGCGGCATGTCAGTCGAGATGATCCTCAAGCTGGTCGACCAGGCCACGGGGCCGCTCCGCAACGTCGAGAGCGAACTCGGGCGTCTCCAGCAGCAGGCCGACAGGCTCAACAAACAGCGTCTTTCCGGCGGTGTGAAAGCCAGCGACTGGTTTGAAAACCAGAAGCAGATAAAGGCCACGACGGAAGCCCTGCGCGCGCAGGAAGCGCAGATGGCGAAGATGAACGCGGCGCAATCGGCCGCCGGATACGCATTCGCCGCTGTCGTTGCCGAAAGAGCCGGCACCGCGATGGTTCGCGGACAGGAAAAGGCTCTCGAACTCGCGCGAGAACATCAGAAGATCGTTCAGTCTATCGCCACTGCCGGCGGCCTGATCGGCGGCGAGGGCAAGATCAGCGGCGGCATTCTGTCCGCGTCGCGGAACAGCGGCGTGAAATGGGAAGAGATCGCGCGCGGCGAGCGCGAGCTGGTGGCTCTCGGCGGCGGCGACTTCGTTGAAAGGCTGGCCCCCGTTCGGGAGAGGCTGGCCCGTCTGGCCAAGGCCTCCGAGGCGGACCCTGAGCATCTCTACAACATGATGTTCCACTATATGGAGCTGAACAAACTCAATGCGCAGCAGGCCATAACCGCGCTGGAGGTGAACTACGCCCAGGGCAAGAAGGGCGCCTATGAGCTGAAAAACATGGCCATGGGCTTGCCAAAGCTCGAAGGGCTCGGGCTTTCCTATGGGCTCACCGGCGAGCAGGCCGCGCGCGATCTTCCCGCCGTGTTGCAGATGTTCCGCAAGGTCACGGGATCGCCGGGCGAAGCGGACACGCGGTTGCGTCACATAATGACCAAGTTGACCGATCCCAACGAGGCCAAGAGGATCGAAAAGGAGCTGGGCGTCGACGTCTATAAGGTCCGCGCGGAGGCGATGAAAAAGGGCGCGGAGCCCCTCTTCGCTGTGCTGAACGCTCTCACCGATAAAATTCAGGGGCTCGGCGGCAAAGCAGGCAAGGTCGATGAGGCCAGCGGGCAAGTGATCGGCGGGGACGTCAAGAAGCTGGGCGCAATCGCGCGGGATTATTATTTCCGTTCGGGTCTCGACGCATGGCGTCAGATGCGCGAACAGCTCAAAGAGTTCATGCCGTCGGACGCCGAAGCCGAGAAAATCGCCAGCGAGTCCTATGCCGCGAATAACTCCACGGCCGCCGCTGCGCATGAGCGCGCCGCCAACGCCTGGAACATGGCGATGATCAAAGCCGCCACTCCGTGGATGGAGCTTGACAAGAAGGTTGCCGCCTACACCGAAAACGCAGGCAACATCGCGGGCGACTTCGCGGAAAAACATGCGGGAGCGGTCGCGGCTGGAACAGCAGGGGCCACGATGGGAATGTGGGCGCTTGCCGGCATTGTGGCGCGCAAGGCGATCGAAAAAGCCGGGGCCGTTTTCGCCGGGGGAATGGCGGGAACGCCGGCGACTGCAGCGGTAGGGGGAGGCCTCGTATCAGCGGTCGTTAAGGGGGGACTCGCTGGCGTAGTGATGAAGGGCCTTTGGGACTACCGCGACGAGATCCATGGCTATCTCGCGGGCATAAGCCCCGAACTTGCTCGCGCCGAAAGGGAGAAAATACATAAGGAAATTTTCCACGAAAGAGGCCGGTTTCTCATGCCCTGGGAAAAGGCTCCGACGGAGGAACCGCAACAGCACGAACCATTCAGCGCTAGCTGGAAGCGAATGGAACAGATGCATCACGCATTCCCGGACTTTCTCCACACTCAAATCGGGAGGAAGAATGGCCAAAACACTTATGGGGACATGGGCCCGCATCTCAGAGGCCCGCGCGCGCCGATGTCTATCGGTTATGGCGGAAACGAAACATCGCCCTCTTTCGTCAATATAAATGGCGTTCCAGGCTCCGAGGGCTCGAACCAGACGTCCACTCCGCATGTGGACACTTCCGAGATCGAGGCGGCGCAGCAAAAGGCGACGGAGGCGGGCGCGGCGATGTCCGCCGCGCTCAATATTTCGACGTCTCCAAAGGTCGACACATCTTCGCTCGACGCTTTCATTTCCAAGATCGCGCAGGCGCGTTCCGCTCTCGCAACTTTGGGCTCTACCGCCGCCTCGGTGCATTCGGGCCTTGGCTCGTTGCATGACGGCACGGAGGTCCACTGATGTCCGGCGCCGTGCTGATGGGCTGGGGTCCGCACCGTTTCACCATCGGCTCGATGGCCTATGAGGAGCTGCGCCAGACCGCGCAGGGCCGCTGGGCCAAGCATGAGATCATCGGCCGCCGCCCCGTCGGGCAATATCTCGGCCCCGGCGAGGAGCCGGTGGTCTTGCGCGGCGCGGTCTATCCGCTGGCGATGATGGGCGGCGAGGATGCGCAGGTGCAGGCGATCATGGCCGATTGCTCCTCGGGCCAGGTCTATACGCTGCTCTCGATCAACGGCGACATCCAGGGGCCCTACCGGCTGGAGCACGCCGAGAAGACCGGGAGCTATCCCGACCCCGCCGGCAACAGCCAGAAGATCGAATATGAGCTGCACTTTTTGCCGCATGACGACGGAAACGGCCAGATATTCGCGGCGTGGCCATAAGGAGGAGCGATGCCCCGCAGCTATACGACCCGCCAGAACGACATGGTCGACGCCATCGCCGCCTGGGCCTACGGGACCGAGCATGGCGGAACGACCGAGGCGATCCTTAACGCCAACGACGGCCTCGCCGATTACGGGCCGCTGCTGCCCGAGAACCTGATCATCACGCTGCCCGATATCGCGCCGCCGACTCCGGCCGTGATCCCAAGCGTGAGCCTCTGGTCATGACCCCGGTCGTCAATGTGTCGATCGGCGGCAATGCGCTCAGCCAGGTGGCGCAGCGCTCGATCTCCGGCTCGATCACCGAGAACGACGGCGAGAAGGCCGACGAGCTGGTGCTGGTGATCTCCAACTATGACGGCCAGATGCAAAAGCCGACGGCGGACCAGACGGTCACCGTGGCGCTCGGCTGGCAGGAGACCGGGATCGTCAAGGTGGGCAATTTCATCATCCTCAACGTCTCCAAGAAGGGGCCGCTCGCGACCTTCCATGTCAGCGGCCATGCGGCGGACCTCAAGAAAACCCTGAAGGGCCAGAAGACCCGCAGCTGGACGACGCCCAAGACCCTTGGCGACGTGTTCAACCAGGTGGCGCAGGACAATCAGCTGACCGCCTCGGTCGACCAGAGCATCAGCTCGATCAAGATCGAGAAGATCGTGGCGCAGACGACCGAGTCGGACATGCATCTGGTGACGCGGCTCGCCCGCCATTACGGGGCGCTGGCGACGGTCAAGGACGGCAATCTCGTTGTCGTGCCGATGGGCGCGGGGACCACGGCGAGCGGCGCACAGGCGGGAAGCTGCAGGGTAGCGCCGCAGGATTGCGACGACTTTTCTTTTGACAGCAATGGCCGCAACGACCGCAACAAGAGTCACGGCACCTTCTACGACCGCTCCAAGGCCCAGCGCAACGACGTGCAGAGCACGACCGGCGAGGATCAGCAGGGCGCGCCGGACTTCTATCACGTGCATCTGCTGGGCACCCAGACCGAGGCGCAGCAGCACGCCAATGGCCGCAAGCAGAAGTTCGACCGCGACAGCCGCCAGGCCAGCTGGACCTTCAGACCGGGCCTTGTGGCCGTCGCGCCCGGCGGCGTCGTCAATACGCAGGGCTTTGGCGACGACGACGACACGGCCTGGACGGTCAAGACCCGCGAATTCGAATGGGGGCCGCACGGGCTGAAGGTTTCCGCCACGGGTCAGCCACAACAGGGGTAGGACATGAGCACAGTGGACAGCGGCCATCTGAAGGCCTTCGTCGAGCGCATCGAGAAGATGGAAGAGGAAAAGCACGCCATCGCCGACGACATCAAGGACATCTACGGCGAGGCCAAGGGCACGGGCTTCGACCCCAAGGTGCTCAAGAAGATCATCGCCCTGCGTAAGCAGGACAGAAGCAAGCGGCAGGAGGAAGAGGAAATCCTTGAGCTGTACATGTCCGCGCTGGGCATGGCGTAGGGGAGGGAGAGATGGGCTTTCACATCGCAAGCGGCCTGACGGCGCTGGTGTCTTTGGCGATCCTCGCGCTGGGCTGGGTCACCCATAGGGGAGGCTACACAGCCGAGGATCGCATGTCCGACTCCTTCGTGGAGTTGACTCTCGGGGCAGCCTACGTCGCCGCCCTCGTTATCATCTGGGTCGGCTATTCCATCGCGAGGATTTTGGGGTGGGCCTGACGGTGGCGTGAGGGGCTATTCAAAGCGCCTTCAACGCCCCTTTGAACGACCCTTCAAATCGCCCCCGAACAAGAACGAGGGGCACCCGCATTTGATCTTGCGCGAAAACGCATTCGATTTTGCGCGCTACAAATGCGAATAAAATTCCGGATGTGGTCTTCTCTAGCTTGACGCAAAGCGAGGAGAGGCACATCTTCAAAGGAAGTTGATTTGATTTCACGCGGGAGATGCTGGCCGCAAGGGCCAGAGCCGAAGGCGCAACCGCCCCGGAAACGCTCAGGCAAAAGAACCGCGCGAAATCTATAAAACTCTGGAAAGCGGCGCTGCGGCCATTTCGCCAGCGTCCACCGAAGGGCGAAACTCGCGTAAAGCGGGGAATCTCTCAGGTATCCCGGACAGAGGGGGCGTGCATGTGGAGCAATCCTTCATCGCACGGCCGTGTCTTGTCCCGGAGCTAATCCTTGAGCCATCTCGCCCCTGCCCCAACAACTCCTGTTGCGACAACTCCGCTCGATGCGATGCACCGGCGGCTCGGCGCTCGCATGGTGCCGTTTGCCGGCTACGACATGCCGTTGCATTACGCTACGGGGATAGTCTCCGAACACTTGCACACGCGCGCCAAAGCCGGCCTTTTCGACATTTCGCATATGGGACAGGCCATCCTTGCGGGCGCGGGCGTCGCGCGGGGGCTGGAGGCGCTTTGTCCCGCCGACCTGGTGGAGCTTGCGCCCGAGCGCACCCGATACACGCAACTGTTAAACGAATCGGGCGGGGTTCTCGACGACCTTATGGTGACGCGGCTTCCGGGTCGCGACGAGCGCCTGTTTCTGGTTGTCAACGCCGCCACCAAGCATGCCGACTTCGCGCTGATCGCGCAGAAGCTCCCTCAGACCTCGCTGCAAGTGCTGGATAAAAGAGCGATGCTGGCCCTGCAGGGCCCGCGCGCAGTGGATGCGCTGAAGCCCTTGCTTCTCGGGGTTGAAGAGCTCAGCTTCATGGACTGGAGTGCCTTCGATTACGACGGAGCCGGCGTTTACGTCACGCGCTCCGGCTACACCGGAGAAGACGGTTTCGAAATTTCGCTGCCAGCGACCATCGCTGAAAAATTCGCGTTGCGCCTGCTGGAACATCCAGATGTCGAGATGATCGGGCTGGGGGCAAGAGACTCATTGCGGCTGGAAGCGGGTCTCTGCCTTTACGGCCATGATCTCGATGCGGGCGTCGATCCGGTTGAGGCGGGCTTGACCTTTTCAATCGGCAAGCGTCGACGCGCGCAGCACGGGTTTCCAGGCTCCGAGCGCATTCGCAACGCGCTCGAGAATGGCCCGGCGCGAAACCGTGTGGGTTTGCTTCCGCAGGGAAAGGCCCCCCTTCGCGAGAGTGCGCCGCTCTTTTCGGGCAATGGAAGCGAAGCCGGAATCGTCACCTCGGGCGGCTTTTCGCCCAGCCTCTCGCGGCCCGTCGCGATGGGTTATGTGGACCGCGCGTTCGCGGCGCCCGGAACCGTGCTCAGCGCGCAACTTCGCGGCAGAACAGTAGAGCTCGTTGTGACCAAACTGCCCTTTGTGCCGCATCGCTACGTTCACTTACGAAAGGATCACTGATGTCCGATACGCATTTCACCACTGATCATGAATATGTCCGCGTTGATGGAGACGCTGGCGTTGTTGGCATAACCGACTACGCACAGGCGCAACTCGGCGACATTGTGTTCATCGAGCTGCCCCCGGTCGGCAAGCAAATCCGCAAAGGCGAACCGCTTGCAACGGTGGAAAGCGTTAAGGCGGCCAGCGAAGTGTTCTCGCCGGTTTCCGGCGAAGTAATCGAGGTGAACAGCGCACTCGAAGAAACGCCCGGGAAGGTCAATGAAAGCCCGCTCGACGGAGGATGGTTCGTGAAGCTGCGCCTGAACGACGCTGATGAACTCACAGGCTTACTCGACGAAACCGGCTACGAAACCCATGTGCGGAGCCTTTAAGGGTTCCAGCCAGGAGATCAAGATGCGCTACCATCCCCTCACCGACGCCGACCGCGATGCGATGCGCGTCACGATTGGCGTCGCCGATATAGCGGAACTTTTCGCCGAGACGCCAGGAGGCCCGCTAGGCGAATTCGACCTGCCGCGCGGAAAGTCCGAGATTGAAGTCGAGCGCTATCTCGCGCGGCTGGCGGCGAAGAACATTCCGGCGGGTCGGGTCCCGTTCTTTGTCGGGGCCGGCGCCTATAAACATCACGTGCCGGCCAGCGTCGACCATTTGATCCAGCGCTCGGAATTCCTCACCAGCTATACCCCCTATCAGCCGGAAATATCGCAGGGCACGCTCCAGTATCTGTTCGAATTTCAGACGCAGGTCTCCGCCTTGACCGGCATGGAGGTCGCCAACGCCTCGATGTACGACGGCTCCACCGGCTGCGCCGAAGCCATGCTGATGGCGCATCGCATCACCAAACGGCGCAAGGCGCTGCTCTCCGGCGGCCTACATCCGCATTACACTCAAGTCGCGCGTACAATCTCCCGCCTCGCCGAAGACGAGATAGTGACCCTGGAGCCGGATGTGCTGGCCACCGAAGATTTGGTCGCGCGGATCGACGACAGCATTTCCTGCGTGATTGTGCAGACGCCCGACTTCTTCGGCAATCTGCGAGATCTTCGCCCAATAGCCGAGACTTGCCATCGTCATGGCGCGCTGCTGATCGCGGTCTTCACCGAAGTGGTGTCGCTGGGCTTGTTGTCTTCGCCGGGCGCGATGGGCGCCGACATTGTTGTCGGCGAAGGCCAGTCAATCGGCAACGCGCTCAATTTCGGCGGCCCATATGTCGGGCTGTTCGCGACGCGGCAGGAATTCTTGCGCCAGATGCCGGGCCGGCTTTGCGGCGAGACAATCGATGTGGAAGGACGGCGCGGCTATGTGCTGACGTTATCGACCCGCGAACAGCATATCCGCCGTGACAAGGCCACATCGAACATCTGCACCAATTCGGGGCTCTGCGCGCTGGCGTTCAGCATACACATGACATTGCTCGGCGAAACCGGTTTGCGTCAACTCGCGCGGGTCAATCACGCCAATGCGGTCGCGCTGAAGGACATGCTTGCGGAGGTTGAAGGCGCGGAAACGCTCAACAAAAGCTTCTTCAATGAATTCACGGTGCGCGTGAAGGGCGACGCGGCGGAAATCGTGGAACGGTTGGCGCGGCGCGGCGTGCTCGCAGGCGTCCCGGTGTCGCGTCTCCTGCCCGGCGCGGGACTCGATGACCTGCTGCTGGTCGCCAGCACGGAAATGAACACCAGCGAAGATCGCGCGGCTCTGGTCGCGGAACTGAAGGAATCGCTCTGATGCTTGATCAACCCAAACTGGCCGTAGCGGATGCGCCGGCGACCTTCACCGGCAATCGCGGGCTGGAGGTGGAAGAGCCTCTGCTGTTCGAGATCGGCCGCTTAGAGACCAGCGGAGTCGATATAGAAGAACCCGCGCCGCTCAAATCGGCTCTTGGCGGACTGGAGCGCAAGGATCCGATCGGCCTGCCCGGTCTTTCGGAGCCGGAAACATTGCGGCACTATGTACGACTTTCGCGCAAGAACTATTCGATAGACGGCGGCCTCTATCCACTCGGCTCCTGCACGATGAAACACAATCCGCGCCTCAACGAAAAAATGGCGCGGCTCGAGGGCTTCGCCGACATTCATCCGTTGCAGCCGCAGTCCACCATTCAGGGCGCGCTGGAAGTGATGGAGCAGCTGACGCATTGGCTGTTGACCCTGACAAATATGGAGGCGCTCTCCCTCTCCCCCAAAGCTGGCGCTCATGGCGAAAGCTGCGGCCTCATGGCGATTAAGAGCGTCATAGCCGCGCGCGGTGAATCCGCGACCCGCAAGACGGTGCTGGTTCCGCAGTCAGCGCACGGCACAAATCCAGCAAGCGCAGCGCTACTCGGCTTCGAGGTGCGCACCATTCCTGCCGCCGCCGACGGCACAGTGCACGCCGAAGCAGTCGAGGCGGTCGTTGGCCCGGACGTTGCGGCGATCATGCTGACCAACCCCAACACCTGCGGCCTGTTCGAACGCGATATTGCGAAGATCGCCAAACTGGTCCGCGACGCGGGCGGCTATTTTTACTGCGACGGCGCCAATTTCAACGCTATCGCCGGGGTCGCGCGGCCCGGTGATTTCGGCGTCGACGCCATGCATATAAATTTGCACAAGACATTCTCGACGCCGCACGGCGGCGGCGGACCGGGCGCCGGGCCCGTGGTTCTGTCCTCACGTCTCGCACCCTTCGCTCCCGCGCCATTGCTCGTCAGGAAGGGCGATGGCCTGTTGCTACAAGAGGACGCCGGAAGCACACAAGGCTTTGGCCGCATCACCGCTTTCCATGGGCAGATGGGTATGTTCGTTCGCGCCCTTGCATATATGCTGGCGCATGGCGGTGACGGGTTGGCGCAGGCCTCGCGTGACGCTGTTCTCTCAGCCAATTATATCCGGGTCAGACTGCGTGACCTAATGAGCGCCCCGTTTGGCGACCGCAAGTGCATGCATGAGGTTCTATTTGACGACGCGTGGCTGGCGGGAAGCGGAGTGACCACTCTGGATTTCGCGAAGGCGATGATTGACGAAGGCTTCCATCCGATGACCGTCTATTTCCCGCTTGTCGCGCATGGGGCCATGCTGATCGAGCCAACAGAATCCGAGTCGAAGGCTTCGCTCGACCAGTTCATCGCGACGTTGCGGCGTCTGGGCGAAAGGGCGTTGGCGGGTGAGGCGGCGCAGTTCCATGCCGCGCCGCAACATGCGCCGCGCCGCCGGCTGGACGAGACGCAGGCTGCGAGAAAGCCCGTCTTGCGCTGGTCGAAAAACGCCGCCTAGCGGGAGTGGCTGCAAGCGTTTAGTATCAGGTTAACCGAGACGCCGATGCTTCGCGCGTAGCTTGGCTAGTCGCTTCACGAAACCTCCGAGTCCGCCGCATGAAAGTCACACTGATCCAGATGAATTCGATTAGCGATAAAGCTGCTAATCTGGCTAGCGCGAAAGCGCTCATTGAAAAAGCGGTGGCGCAAGAGCGTCCTGACTGGATCTGTCTGCCTGAGGTGTTCGACTTTATCGGTGGGACGCGCTCCGAGAAAATGGCTGCCGCGGAAGAACTACCCGGCGGAGACGCCTACGCGCTTTGCCAGGATCTTGCGCGCGAGCATCGCGTCTTCATCCACGCCGGCTCTATTCTGGAGAAGATTCCGGGCGAGGAGCGCATCCACAACACGAGCGTGGCTTTCAATCGCGACGGCAAGGAAGTTGCGCGCTATCGCAAGATTCACATGTTCGACATCACGGCCCCGGATGGGGCGAAATATCATGAAAGCGCCGCTTTCAAGCCGGGCAACGAAGTCGTGACCTATGATTGCGAAGGCGTCACGATTGGCTGCGCTATCTGTTACGACCTACGTTTCCCATATCTGTTTCAGGCGCTCGCGGATAAAAGCGTGGATCTGATCGCCCTGCCCTCGGCATTTACTTTGGTGACGGGAAAAGACCATTGGGAAGTGCTGTGCCGCGCTCGGGCGATTGAGACGCAAGCCTATCTCTGCGCGCCCGCGCAGACCGGAGCGCACAAGGCCGGGCATGAGACCCGCTTCACCTACGGCAATTCCCTGATCGCCGATCCGTGGGGGCATGTGGTCGCCAAGGCGTCCGAGGGTCCTGGCCTCGTATCAACTCACGTCGACCTTGAGCGCATCAGGAAGATACGATCCATGATACCAGTCGCCAAACATAAGGTCGTGTTGTCTGTTTAAGACTTTGCCTTTACGTTCGCCGGCCCGCTGCGGAGTTTTCCAGCGGCGGCCGGCGGACGCCGGGGATTCATCTTGATTCAAACACTTACCACCGACCCTGTTTATTACGATTTAAAGTGTTTAGAGTGCAATTTTAGCAAATCAATAGAAGCTCTTGCATTTTTCTGATTTATTATTAGGCTGCCTGCTCGCAAAGCTTGCGCCACGAAGGCGATTGGCTAAAGTCATCGTTTAGGACGCTAGCGGATCGGGAGATCATCGTGCCTGAAAAATTTCATGACCAAGATTTGGTCAACCAACCAGTTGCAATTCTCAAATGGTGATGAAGGAAGAAATACAGGGGAGCACTTTGACTCGCGCTGCGTTGCGTGAGGCGGTGTATGCCTGCTGCCCAACACTGTCCCGATCCGAAGCCCGCAAAATTCTCGACACCGCTTTCGAGGAGATCTGTGAGGCTCTTGTTCGCGGGGAACAGGTGAAATTGCGCTCCTTCGGCACGTTCAACATTCGCAGCAAGCGCGGACGTGTCGGGCGCAATCCCAAAACTGGCGTAGAAGCCCCCATCACCCCCCGCAAAGTTCTCACCTTCAAGGCATCGCCTGTTCTAGTCGCTCATATAAACGGCGAAACCGTGTCCGAGGAAGAAGAATAGACTTCGGTCTAATCGCGCCCCAGCTTCCGTTGCCCCAATTCCGCGCGTTTTCGATGACAATTCGCCTCAAAACGGCTTCTCTCGGAGCTCAACTCGCGCTATCGCGAGATGGAGTCGCGCCGGGTCGCATCCGAAACGGCGCGAACGTTATGCGGGGCAGTGCCCGCACTGGGGATAAATATGCGGAAACTAGGCGTGGCGGTCGGTGTCTTTGCTATTTTTGCGCTCATAGTGGGTGCACATCGGGGCGATCCTGAAACGCTTCTGCTGTCCGCGGGCGCTCTGATCTGCGCCTACACGACATGGCGCGGCGCCGAGATTTCCAGCTTTCTGAAAATATTCGTCTGTATCTTCTCCTCAGAGGTTATCGTTTTTGGCCTAGTCCGCCTCATCGAGATTGAGGAGTTTTGGCCCGCCGCTCTCAAGGACTACACTTTGCCGGAAAGCATGGCTTTGACGGTGGCCGTGTTTTCGATATTGGTCTTTGCGGTCTCGCATCTCCCCGTGGTTCGGCAGACGACGCGCATCGCTGATCTTTTCTTCAACTCAACGCATGAGACGGAGTCACGATTTTGGGGCTTTCGCGTTTGGGCCGGTCGCGAGCGCGTCCTCGCCATTACGATGATTGTCATGCTGGTGCTGATCAATCAGGGGCAGGTAGGCATTACCGTACGCCTGTCCTTCTTCAACCGGGACTGGTTTAACGCCATTCAGGAAAAAAACCAGCCGGAGTTCTGGCGCCAGTTGTTGATGGTGTTTACGCCCTGGGCCTTCGTATATATCTCAAGCGCTGTGATCGAATTCGTCATGCAGTCGATGCTGATCATTCGCTGGCGGCGCTGGCTCACTCAACACTACGTGTCGCACTGGCTTGGTCATCACAGCCACTACCGCATGACTCTTGAAGGCGGGCAAACGGACAACCCCGACCAGCGCATCGCCGAGGACATCAACAACTTCATTAGCGGCGGCGGGGAAGCGAACGGCATCTATTCCTATTCAATCCTGCTGATTTCGACCCTGAGCTCGCTGGTTTCCTTTTCGATCGTGCTTTGGGACCTATCCGGCAATTACCCGCTGCCGGGGACTGACATCCATATCCCCGGCTTCCTGTTCTGGGTGGCGCTGATCTACGCTTCGGTCGGAACGCTGGCGACCTTCCTTATTGGCCGTTCACTGACCGCCCTTTATTTTGAACGGCAACGACGCGAAGCGGATTTTCGCTTTTCGCTGGCGCGGTTGCGCGAATATAGCGAGCAAGTCGCCCTGTTATCCGGAGAGCCTGCCGAGCAGATGTCGCTGACGCGCCGCTTCGCGGCGATCATCGGCAATTATCTGGCGCTGGTTAACAAGCGCAAGCAACTGCTGGCCTTCACATCGGCCTACGGGCAATTGTCGCCCATTATCCCGTACATCCTGACAGCGCCGTTTTACTTCGCCGGAAAGATTCAGCTCGGGATCATGAGCCAGACGGCGCGGGCGTTCGGCAGCGTCGAGGAAGCGCTGAACTTCTTTGTGACCTATTACACCTCGCTCGCCAGCTTCAAAGCGGTGCTGGATCGCCTGACTTCATTCGATGACGCGATCGACTCCGCCGATGCGCGGCGCGCGGATGCAGTGGTGACCCTTGCGCCCGCGGGCTCTCCGGTATTGCTTCAAGACGTTTTGCTCGCGCTCCCCGGCGGTCGTTCCATCGTGAACGCAAAACATCTGGCTCTCGTCCAGGGAGAATCCGTTCTGCTCTCCGGCCCATCCGGTTCAGGCAAATCGACGCTGTTTCGCGCCATTGCAGGAATTTGGCCTTATCGTCGGGGCCTGATCAGCGTTCCCGGCGGCGCAAAGATGATGCTTTTGCCGCAACGCCCCTACATTCCGATCGGCTCGCTGCGCAGCGCAATCGCCTATCCTTACGAGACGGAAGCCTATTCAACAGGCGAGATGCTCGAGGCTCTGGAGGCTGCGCAGCTTGCGCCCTTTGTGTCGCGGCTGGACGAGGAGAACAGCTGGGGCCAGCGCCTATCGGGCGGCGAGCAGCAGCGCGTCGCCATTGCGCGCGCGCTCCTCGAAAAGCCCGACTGGCTGTTTCTTGACGAAGCGACCTCTGGGCTGGATGAAGCGCTTGAGGCAAAGCTGTACAAGATCCTGCGTGAGCGGTTGCCGAACACAACGATTATCTCGATCGGGCATCGTGGCACGCTTGCGGCGTTCCATCAGCGCCACCTTGTGATGGAGCCGAGCGAATCCGGTCTATTCGCCCCAAGCGAGAAGGTTCTGGCATGACAAAAAGCGCCGACGGCGGCGACGGACGCGCGGGTGGTCGCTCGCTCAAGGTAAGGGTAAAGACTGCCCGCAAACGCTCGCTGTCCTCGACGCTGTGGTTGCAGCGCCAGCTCAACGATCCCTATGTCGCCCGCGCGAAGCGCGACGGTTACCGCTCACGCGCGGCCTATAAGCTGCTGGAGATGGATGACCGCTATCATCTCCTGAAGCCTGGGATGCGCATCGTCGATCTGGGCGCGGCGCCGGGCGGCTGGTCGCAGATCGCCGCCGACCGCGTCAAAGTCGGAGAAGGACGAGGGAAAGTCGTCGGCGTGGATTTGCTCGACATGGAACCGATTTCCGGCGTCACTTTCGCGGTCAAGGATTTTAACGACGAGGACGCGCCCGAATTTATCAAGGCGATGCTTGGCGGCGAAGCCGACGGTGTGATGTCGGACATGGCCGCCAACGCCACCGGCCACAAAGCTACCGACCATTTGAAAATCGTCGCGCTCGCGGATCTGGCGGCGGATTTTGCGGGCGAAGTGCTCTCGCCTGGAGGATTTTTCGTCGCCAAGGTGTTGCAAGGCGGCACTGAGGGCCAACTGCTCGCGCGACTCAAGCGCGACTTCGCCTTGGTCCGCCACGTCAAACCGGCGGCGAGCCGAGCCGGGTCAGCCGAGCTTTACGTGCTCGCAACGGGATTCAGAGGAAGAGCTCGGGAAGCATAACGACAAGCCGTTATCGAACGGGAAAAGCGCCCCTTCCCGCGAGTTCATCGCCGGCGCTCGTCGCGAGCGGCAAAAAAGAAAAAACCGACGTCGCCGACACCGCTGCGATAACAAGAAAGGCGGGCGTGAAGTCTGTCGCGAGCAACTCTCCTCCGCCATGCATGGCGCGCGAGATCTCCAGCGCGGCGGCGCCTATGGCGACGCCGGCGGATTGGGACAATTGCTGGCCTACGGCCGAGAAACTGGTCGCCCGGCTCATCGCGCGCTGGTCGATCTCGGCATAGCCGATGGCGTTCAGCGCCGTGAATTCCAGCGAGCGAAAAAAGCCGCCGACCAGCAGAACAGCCATGACGATCCAATGCGGCGTTTCCATCGTGAACCAGACATTGGCGATGAGAAACGCTGAGGAAACGAGCGCATTTACGATCAGCACTCGGCGAAAACTAAGAGCGTGAAGTATGGGCTGCGCTGCTGTCTTCATCGCCATCGCGCCGGCCGCAACGACGAAGGTGAGCGAACCTGATTGAAATGCGCTCAAATGAAAGCCGGCCTGCAACATTAAAGGCAGCAGAAAAGGCATCGCGCCTATGCCGACGCGAAACAGAAAGCCGCCGAACACGGCAGCTCGAAAGGTCGGGATTGAAAGCAGGTCCAGATCGAGAATAGGAGAGGAAGCTCGGCGTGCGTGGCGCGTATAAGCCAACAGCGCCGCAAAGCCTGTGAGAAGCAGCAGGGCGATCACCGGCGGTGGAGCAAATCCCCTGCCCGCGACGCTGAAGCCAAACACCAGGCAGGAAAGGCCGACCCCGGTCAACACGGCTCCGCGCAGATCAAGCGGACGGACGTCCACCTCCCGCAGATCGGGGATGAAGCGGCTTGTCAGCAGCACGCCTAGAGCGCCTATCGGAACGTTGATCCAGAAGATGTAACGCCAGTGAAAAAAAGTGGCGATGAAGCCGCCAAGCGGCGGGCCGATCAAAGGCCCAATTAACGCGGGGATCGTGAGCCACGCCAATGCGCGCACCAATTCAGCGCGCGGAGCCGTGCGCAAAATGACCAGGCGCCCCACTGGAACCATCATGGCGCCGCCCACGCCCTGCACGACGCGGGACAAGACGACCTCCAGCAGCGATGAAGAGAGTCCGCACAGGATGGATCCAAAAGTGAAAACCAGGATCGCCCCACGAAAAACCTTGCGGGCGCCAAATTTGTCGGCAGCCCAGCCCGAGAGCGGGATGAACACCGCCAGGGCCAGCAGATAAGAGGTCAGCGCAAGTTTGAGCGCCACCGGATCCTCATGGAGGTCGATCGCCATGGCCGGAAGCGCTGTCGCCAGCACCGTTCCATCCAGATTTTCCATGAACAGAGCTGTGGCTACGATGAGGGGCGTGAGAACCAAGGTGGGCAAAGGCGAAGGACTCTTTATTTCTGAGGCTGATGCGTATAGGCGCTGACCGCCGGCGACATATAGCGCAAACCGCGCCAAAGCGCGGCTATTGTCTTTCCCTGAACGGTCTTTCGCCTTCGGTTCCAGTCCACAATGGGGTAATCGCGGAAGCGGATCACCCCGATGGCCAATATCATTCGCAATTTTGAAGGTGGTTGCTCCCCGATAGGATGAAGTCACGGGCTCACGACGTGGCGTCAGGCCCAGCATCGAACGGAGAGCAACCATGGATGAATATATTGGTCTTGATGTTTCGTTGGAAGAGACTGCAATTTCCATTCGACGCGACGGCCGGCGGATCTGGCGTGGCAAGTGCAAATCCGACCCGCATGTGATTTCGACTCTTGTGCGCAAGCGCGCACCTGGCGCAAAGCGAATGGTGTTCGAAACGGGTCCATTGTCTGTGTGGTTTTATCACGCGCTGAGTGCGGAAGGCCTCCCCGCGATCTGCATTGATGCGCGACACGCCAAGGCCGTTCTCAACATGGCGGCGAATAAAACCGATGCAAACGACGCCGATGGATTGGCCCAATTGGCCGAGGCGGGCTTTTACCGCGAAGTGCGCGTGAAAGGGTATGACAGTATGCAGACCCGCGCGCTTGTGGCGGCTCGGACAAAAATGATCAGAATCTGCACCGAGCTTTCAAATCAAATTCGCGGGCTGATGAAAACGTTTGGACTGGTTGTTCCTCCGGGCAGAGGTGGCGCATTTGAACGAAATGTGCGTGAGTTACTGGACGGCAATGAGGCGCTTTCGCGGATCATCATGACGATCTTGGAAGCTTGGCTCGGGATACGCAAACAAGCAGCCAAGCTCGGTAGGCAGTTGATAGCCACGGCCCGACAAAGCGCGCCATGCCGTCTTCTCATGTCGATTCCGGGAGTCGGCGTAGTCACCGCAACTTCGTTTGTGACCGCTATCGAAGATCCAGAGAACTTTAAAAAGTCGCGTTCCGTTGGGGCTTGGCTGGGACTAACGACACGTCGGTATCAATCTGGCGAGGTCGATTACAACGGTCACATCTCACTGCGTGGTGATGCGCACTTGCGGGGACTGCTCTATGAAGCCGCCACTGTGATCTTGACGCGCAGCTGCGCCGACAGCAACCTGCGCAGTTGGGGGCTCAAGTTGAGGGAAAGGGTCGGGTTCAAACGTGCGGCTGTGGCCGTGGCCCGAAAGCTCTCCGTCATTATGCATGCAATGCTGAAGTCAGGCGAATTCTTTGAGCATTTCCCAGGCTCCACTGCCTGAGCTGGTCGAACAAGGCGCTATCAAAGAAGATTTGACCAGCAGACCTGTTAGCGTCCAACGACTGGACGCGCGAAGACGTCCCTGCCGGGACGTAGGCAAGGCGATTCCGTTTGATGGTGTGCAACCGGGGTTAACGCCCGCCGATTGCGTCGTCCACATTGGAACGCCGAACCTGCGAAGCCCCATCATGCGGCAGCTTTGTGCCGACCGCGAAGACGACCCTGCTTCCGGCAAACGCCTACGGACGCGCGTAGAGGCTCAACTAACGGGATAGATAACACGACTTTGGGCTCCCGCTTCGCAACAGCAACCAGGAGAGGCTGTTGCCTTTGAGAAAAGGCTTGCAAACCGGGTAGCGATTAGACAACTCCATCAACTCGCTCACTCTAGTTCTTTCGCACAGTCTGGTGTACGGGTCAGCCGCTTAAAGAGGAAACCAATGAGCAAGGACGGAGACGGGGCTACGGAAAAGCGGGGCGTTTTCGCGCGCCTCTTTGGTCGCGGCGCCGGAGCGCCGGCGCCTCAGGTCGAAAGTGGACAAGAAGAGGCGCCGCCCCCCAAACGCAGCTGGCGGGAGCGGCTGTTTGGCGGCCTTTTTCGGTCGTCGCAGGCGATAACCAAAGGCATCGCCGACGTCTTCACCAAGCGCAAGCTCGACGCGCTTACGCTGGAGGAACTGGAGGATGTGCTGCTTCGCGCCGACCTTGGGGTCGCCGCCTCGGCGCGCATCACCAAGGCGGTGGGCGCCGCGCGCTACGAAAAGGACATTGAGCCCAACGAGGTCCGCGCCATCCTCGCCCGCGAGGTCGAGCGCATACTCAACACCGTCGCCCTGCCCTTTGACCTGGACGCCTCGAAGCGGCCATTTGTGGTGCTGGTCGTGGGAGTCAACGGCTCTGGAAAGACCACCACCATCGCTAAGCTTGCTTCCAAGTGGCGCGGCGAAGGAAAAAGTGTAGTGCTGGCCGCCGGCGATACCTTCCGCGCCGCCGCTGTCGAGCAGCTGAGGGTCTGGGGCGATCGCCTGGACGCGGTCGTCGTCGCCGGCAAGGAGGGCGCCGACGCGGCGGGGCTCGCCTTTGACGCAATAAAGACGGCGCGCGAGCAAAACGCGGACGTATTGTTGATGGACACTGCGGGACGTCTACAAAACCGCACCGAACTCATGGCCGAACTAGAAAAAATCATTCGCGTCATGAAAAAGGCCAACTCTGAGGCTCCCCATGCAGTCCTCCTGGTGCTGGATGCGACCGTTGGCCAAAACGCGCTTGCTCAGGTTGACGTTTTCGGCAAAATCGCCGGCGTCACGGGCCTCGTGATGACCAAGCTGGACGGAACGGCGCGCGGCGGCATTCTTGTCGCGATAGCCGAGCAATTCGCTCTCCCGATACACTTCGTGGGGGTTGGCGAAAGCGCTGAAGATCTCGAACCTTTCACTGCTCGCGATTTCGCGCGCGCTATCGCGGGGCTCGACCCCGAGGAATCTGACCCCGCAAAGTCTGCGGCGGAGACCAGGCAATGACGCAGGAAACGGCTCTCGAAAAACCTAAGCAGGCTTCATCCGCCGAGCCAGCGGCGGAGAAGTCAAAGCAAGTAAGCCCAGGACTGAAATTGGCGTTGGAGTTTGGTCCGCTTGCAGTGTTCTTTATCGCGAACCAAAAATTCGGCATTTTTGCAGCTACCGCCACGCTGATGGTCGGCGTGCTCCTGACTCTCGGAGTGTCCTGGAGCATTACGAAGCGTCTGCCCGTCATGCCCGTGGTCACTGCGACGCTCGTTCTGGTGTTCGGCACCCTGACCTTCTTGCTCCAGGACGAAACCTTCATCAAGCTGAAGGTGACCATCCTCTATTCACTGTTCGGATCAGCATTGCTGGGGGCGCTTTATTTCGACAAGCTGCTGCTGCCGATCATTTTCGACGCGGCTTTCCACGTCGACGACGCCGGGTGGCGAAAACTGACCTGGCGCTGGGGCTTTTTCTTCTTTTTCCTTGCCGGTCTCAATGAAGTGCTACGCCGCATATTGACCACAGACGCATGGGTGAACTTCAAGGTCTTCGGCATATTGCCGTTGACCTTCCTGTTCGTACTTTCGCAAATGCCCGTGGTGTTTCGTCATGAAATCCGCCCGGAAGAAGACAATCCGGAGTCGCATTTCTAGCGGAGCGACATGGTGGGCCGGGTTAGCAATCAGGCAGCCCTTGATACTGTGCCGCGCGCAACTGATTGGCGTATCGTGCGGCGCCGCGACGCAATTCCCGGATTGCAAAAAGACTGCCGGTTTCCTGGTTCAAATCGACGACTGCCTCACGCACGCTCATTTGTCCGGTCGAAATGCGAGCTTCTGCGTGCACAAGGAAAACGCCGCTGTCTCCGTTCTGTTTGAACGCTGCCGGGAAACGCGGGTCCGAACGATCCAGCGCGTTCGGAAACGGCTCCATGCGCAGCGCGTAAACCTCGTCAGTCTTATAGCCCGCAAGCGCAGCGAACAGCGCCGGTGACGAAGTTTCAGCATCGACGCGCGGACGGCGTGAATGAACGGTCACAAACGGAATTATCTCGCGAACGAGCGAAGGATCGAGCCCCTCAACCTGATCGAGCTCAAACACCGTTTGAAAGAGAGCCTGCTTTGTCCGAGGATTGATGCCGGGCCCAAGGTTGGGCGCCTGCGCGACGGAACCGGGCGCAGTGCGGAACGCCACAATCGCGTTAGCCGCCATATCCGCGTCGCTCATACCTAGGCCGAATCCCATGAGCATCGCCTTGATCAACGCCTGCGAGGCGCCGTTGATGTCAACCTTTCCACCCTCATCCTCTATTGCGACCGACAGCGCGGCGCCCGCAATCCCGCAAATATGAGGCTCCCCGCCGTGAATGACCCTTTGCGGAGGACCGGTGGGGACCGGGAGAGTTCCCGGAGTCTGCTGGGGGGGCTGCTGGGCAATCTGCCTTTCATTGTAAAGCGACATTATCGCAAGGTTGATTGCCGCCTGGGCAATCTCATCCGCTTGAGCCGCTCCCGCAATGTTGTTTGAGGCCTGCATGCGCAACCTGGCCGTGGCCATGAAGGAAACTACCAGCAAGGCTATGATTCCAAGACCCCAGATGACGACGACGAGAGCGTAGCCATTATCGTGCGCGGCGCGAGGCGGGATACGTCTCTTTAGGGAGCGGTTCGATCGGACCATCTTGTTTTTGATTATCCCGTCACGAGCATTCCAGCTAATCGCCCCCGTCTGATGCTTGCGCCTGGCGGGAAGCGTCTTTAAGCTCCGCGAGCAATGGCGCCAGGAATGGCTCGTAGGCTCGCCAACGTCCGATGGAGCTGTTGTAGATCGGCTGACGCACTTGCAGCATGCTTGAGGTGCGCACCAGCCCTTTTTTCCGATGGAAATCAAGGCATCGCAAATCCCACTCCAGATTGCAATGAGCCACGATGCTTCGAGCCTGTCCTTCGATGTCGGCGACAACATCCTCATACTGCACTTCAAGCATGGCGTCTTTCGGGAGCACGGAACGCCAGTGCGCCATCAATTCTTCATAGGCTCGGTAATAACGGCCAAGTTCCCCGAGGCTGTAAATATAGCCCAGTTCTCCCACAAACAGCTTGGAGAAGCAGGAAAAGCAGGTATCGACCGGATCTCTGCGGACATGGATGATGCGCGCATTCGGCAGCGCCAGATGAATGAGACCCACAAAGCGGAAGTTATCCGGCATCTTGTTCGTGATATGCCGCATCCCGGGCGCGGCGCGTCGAATGCGCTCCAAATAGTTTGCGCCGGCTTGGCGTAACTGTTGCGCGGACACCTGGAAAAACGCTTCGGGAAAACCGCCGCCGGCTCCAGCGCAAAATTCCCCCACGACCCGGCTGAAGTCATCTATTTCTCCGGCGCCGAAAACGCTCGGATGACTGGAGACGATCTGTTCGATCAGCGTAGTCCCGGATCGGGGCATTCCGAGAATAAAAATCGGCGTTAAGTCCGGCTCGCCCATTTTGACGCGCTCGCGCATAAAAGTGGCGTCAAAAACCTTTTGCGTGCGCTGGAACATCCCCAGCATGGCGGCTTCATCGTAAGATATGCTTTCGCGTTTTAGAGCATTGCCTTCCGAAAGGCTGGCGAAGCATCGCGCATGGTCCTCAATGTCGTCGTAAACTTTGGCTAATGCGAACTGCAGATAAATCTGCTCTTCTGGAGCGAGTGACGATTTACGCTTGGCCAGTTCCTGTATCGCCAGGGACTGCGGATCGCCGACTTTCCACCGCTTCGATAACGCCAGTTTATAGAAATAAAAGGCTCTGTCCGGCGCAAGCCCCGTCGCTCGATTAATATAAGCCACTGCTTCTTCCGAGCGCCCGAGTTGCATTAAAATGCCGCCCTTGTTGTCGAGCGCTTCGGCGAAGTCGGGCCTTAGAGCGAGTGCTGCATCATAGCTTGTCAGCGCCTCATCGGGCCGATCAAGATCGCCAAGGACATTGCCGCGATTATTGAGAGCTTCGGGGTAATCCGACTTCAATGCAAGCGCCCGGTCGATACTCGCAAGCGCCTCTTCGAAACGCCTTAGATCGCTTAGGGCATTGCCGCGATTATTCAACGCTTCGGGGTAATGCGCCTTTAGCCCGAGCGCCTCGTCGAAGCTGGCGAGCGCTTCAGCAGGACGTTTGAGGTCTCTTAACGCATTGCCGCGATTATTCAGCGCTTCCAGATAGTCTGATTTCAATGAAATAGCCTGATCGTAACAGGCTAGCGCCTCCATGGGTCGCTTAAGGCTTCTTAACGCATTGCCGCGGTTGTTGAGCGCCTCCGAAAAGTCGGGTCTTACGGATAGCGCAGCGTTCACGCTCGTCAATGCTTCCATTGGGCGATTGAGTTCAAGGAGGGCATTGCAGCGGTTGTTAAGCGCTTCGGCATAGCGCGCATTTAGCGCAAGCGCCTCGTCATAGCTTTGCAATGCGGTTTCGGTGCGCTTCAGCTCCATCAGGGCGTTTCCCCGATTGTTGAGCGCTTCCAGATACTGCGGCCTCAGCGCAAGCGCCTTGTCGTAAGCCAGCAGCGCCTCCGCCGGCCGACGCAGGTCCATCAGGACGTTGCCTCGATTATACGCCGCTTCTGCATAATCAGGTCGGGCGGCCAGCGCCCTATCGTAATGCGCCAGCGCTTCTTCGTAACGGTGGAGACTTCTCAATGCATTGGCGCAGCCATTGAGCGCCTCCGGGTAGTCCAGTTTCAGAGCCAACGCCCGATCGTAGCTCGATAGCGCCTCTATGGGAAGATTGAGGAGCAGCAGCGCATTGCCCCGGTTGAGAAAAGCCTGGGCGTTAGTAGGATTAAGGGCCAGCGCCTTGTCATAGCTCGCGAGCGCTTCTCGAGGGCGGCCTAGGGCTACGAGCACCGTTCCGCGATTGTAAATCGCCGACGAAAGATCCGGCTTCAGCGCCAGCGCTTTGTCATAACTCGCCAGCGCTTCAGCCGGACGGTCCAGGGTCATCAGCGCATTGCCGCGATTGTTCAACACGTCGACAAAATCGGGCTTGGTCGCCAAAGCTCTGTCGTAGCTCAAAAGCGCTTCTTTCGAGCGACCGAGAGCCATCAACGCATTGCCCCGCCGATGCAGCACTTCCGGATGGTTTGAATTCAAAGCAAGCGCTTTGTCATAGCTCGACAAAGCCTCCCGATAATGCCTTGACGCGACTTGCGCGTTTCCGACATTTGTCAGAATTGCGATGTCGAAAGGTTGCAGTTGCAACGCTTTGCCGAGATATTGCTGAGCTTCGACGTTGCGACCTTGCTGGAGGCAGAGAATCCCCAGCAGATGAAGCGCCTGAAAATGAGTCGGTTCCTTCGCGACGACCTGATTGCAAAGGCTTTCGGCCCGCGCCGGGTTACCCCGCTGATACGACTGCACCGCTTGTTGAAAGGCTTGCGCCCAATTGGCGGGGTCGCTTTTCGTGGCCGAAAACTTCCTCATGCGGAACCTGGCGCCTTCGCGTTTGGAATGAGATCGAGTGCTGGAATTTAAGTGAAACTAAGCCTCGCACCGCCAGTGCGAGTCAAGAAGGGAATGCCCTCAACAACGAACGCGCGACACGTCAATTGAGCGAACCTGAGATGTGGCCCCCGCAATACAAATAAAGTTGTTTAACTGGTCATTCATCATGAATATTTGCGAAGCAGTCACCAAGCAAAACAACCAATTTCCAAATCGATAACCACAGTGAAAGCTATCAATTTACGATAACATTTTATAGACTATGCTCAAATACTTCTTCTTGGGCGGCGCCGATGCGGCGCGCTGTGGCAATGGTATCCGTTCATGCTTCACATGCGTCTTCCTTCGGCTCTCGGCGTGACTGCGCTGACCGCGCTTTTAGCGAATTCCCCTGCATCGGAAGCCGGCCCGTTTTTCGGCGCCGGAAGTGCACCCAATGATCCGCCGCAAGCCCAATATATTCCCGTGGGCATGGATGCGCCGGGGCAAACGGCCCTGGGCGGCGGCTTTCTTGAGATGTTGGTCACGGGCGGCAACCCAGCCCCGCGCGGCTATGGCTCACAGCAATATTCGCAGCGCGACCGCCAGCAAGTGGCGATCGCGGCGCCGGGTCAAACAGACGTGCGTCGCGAGATTGATCCGATGTATAAGCGGCAAGAAGTCGAATACTCCGGAGCACAGCCCGGCTCGATCGTTATCGATACGGGCAGCAAGTTTCTTTATTACGTAAAAGGTGACGGTCGCGCCATCCGATACGGCATCGGCGTGGGACGGCCGGGGTTCGAGTGGTCTGGCGTTAAAACCATCAGCCGCAAAGCCGAGTGGCCAGACTGGACGCCGCCACCAGAAATGCTGGCTCGCCGCCCGGATCTGCCTCGCTTCATGCCGGGCGGCCCCGCTAATCCATTGGGCGCAAGGGCGCTATACCTGGGATCATCGCTCTATCGAATCCACGGCACCAACGAGCCCTACACAATCGGTCAGAATGTCTCTTCGGGTTGCATTCGCATGATGAATGAGGACGTGACGGATCTTTATGACCGGGTGGATGTAGGCGCGCGTGTCGTGGTTCGATAGATTATGATGAGGTTCGGGAGGGAACTCTGCGGTAGCGCGAAATATCAGCTGTCCGGCAGTTTCCCGCTCGTTCGCCTCATCGCCCAGGGCGCCAGCGCCTCGACTGTTGCAATCGTCCCCGCTTCGGGCGATAGCAGGTGCGGTGTTGTTCCTGCATTGTAGAGGCCGATCCCGTGCCTAGCCTCATCCAATTCCTCATCACTGTGGGCGTATTGGCCGCCCTCGCCTACGGCGCCATGCTGGCGCTGGTTACCTTCGTGACGCCCCAGCCGCGCGAAATGACACAGTCCATTTCTCCGGCGCGCCTCAATAAGTAAACCGGTCGAGAAGGCGCAACGTGAACGCTCATCCCAGCGCCATTCGCCAACTCGACTGCTTCCTGGAAATGCTGGCCGCCGAGCGCGGCGCCGCCGCCAATACGCAGGACGCCTACCGGCGCGATCTCACGAACTACGTTCACTTCCTCGGGCGCGCAGGCATTGGACCGGTCAATGCGACGACCGAAAGCCTGCGGGACTATATCGCCGCGCTCAGTGCACAGGGATTGTCAAGCGCGACAGTCGCGCGGCGGATTTCGGCATTGCGTCAATTCCACAAGTTTCTCTATGTCGACCGGCATCGCGCCGATGATCCAGCCGCCGCGTTGGAAGGACCCCGTCGCAGCAGAAGCGCACCCGGAGTTTTGTCGATGGCGGAGGTCGACGGCCTCTTGAGTGTCGCCAAAGAGGGGATCGACGACGAAAAGCGACCGCTCGGCGAACGCATGCGCGCGGCTCGCATGCATGCGCTGCTGGAAATGCTTTACGCCACCGGCTTGCGCGTCAGCGAACTGGTGTCCCTACCCAAAAGCGCGGCCCGGGCGCGCGATCCCTTCATTACAATCAAGGGCAAGGGCGGGCGCGAGCGACTCGTGCCGCTGACGGAACACGCGAGGAGAGCCATCACTGCCTATCGCGCGCTACTTGAGGCGAAAAGCCCCCCGCTGGCAGCAACTCCCTTTCTTTTTCCTTCAGACAGCGATAGCGGCCATCTGACCCGCCAGGCATTCGCGCGCGACCTGAAAACCGCGGCGGTTGCGGCGGGCATCTCCGCGAGCGATATCCATCCACACGCGCTGCGCCACGCTTTCGCCAGCCATCTCTTGCAGAACGGCGCAGATCTGCAAGTCGTGCAGGAGTTGCTCGGGCATGCGGACATCTCGACGACGCAGATCTACACCCATGTCCTCGACGAGCGCATGCGCGCGATGGTGCGCGACCTGCACCCGATGTCGGATGATGGGAAGCAGTCTTAGGAGGCCAGATGCGTGTATGTTTCCTCGCCGCTGCATTAGCTCTGACGACTGCGACCGCTCTGGCGACGGAGGCCGGAACTAGAACCGCCCAGTGCCTCTTTGAGAGTGATGGCGTGCATTATATGGGCGGCCCTTGCACATTTGTTCCAAAGGACGGTCAGGGATCCTTTGAAGTCCGTGATAACGAAGGAAGCGGCATTTCGGCGGAGGCAACCTCTCGTGGCGTCCAAAAAATGTAAGCAAAGTCGATCTCGGCCAGGCTTATCAATCGGACGCCTGCTGGGAGGTCGATAAAGGCGTTTTATGCGCCTGGAGCCTGAATGACCCGGTATCTCTGGAAAGCTCGCCGCCAGAGCCCGATCCGAACAAGACCGTATTTTACGGCAGCCGCGTGGGCATGTACGACGACATCCTTTCCAAAGAAGGTATAAATTCTGCGCTTGCGGTCATTCACGCCATACGCGGCCATGACGGCGCTGTACAGTTTTGTCGCCAATATGGTAAGGATTACTCAAAATCCTGCATAGATGAGAACTCAACCGGCAAGAAAGAAACGATTTCAGCCGACTGCCATTCAGGCAAGTTCGTAGACTTCTCCGGGAACCATTTTCAATTCATGGGCAAAAACAAGCATAAAACAGACGATAATATCACCAAATACATGATCAAATATCTCAAAACAGGCGAGATACTCGATGGTTCGGGCGCTTCGGGCTATGATGTGGCGATTGGAATATTTAGCTCTCTATGCCCTGCAATGGCTCCACACGAACCTGACTAAGTGGGAGAACCCATTTGGGTCAGACGCGCAGCGTAACGCGCCATCAGGTCGACTTCGAGGTTGAACGCATCTCCTGTCTTGCGCTCGCCGATCGTGGTTACGCTCAGCGTGTGAGGGATGATCAGCACGGAGAATCGGTCGCCGTCGACATCGTTCACGGTCAGCGAAACCCCGTCCAGCGTCACGGACCCCTTCGGCGCGATGAAGCGCGCAAGGTCATGCGGCGCCTCGATCACGAAACGAGCCATCCCGTCGAAATCCTCGCGCGAGACGATCTTTGCCATCCCGTCGACATGGCCGGTGACGATATGGCCGCCGAGCTCGTCGCCGATCTTCAACGCGCGTTCGAGATTGATCTTCGTTCCCGCGGACCATTGCGCCGCCGTGGTGCGCGCCAGCGTTTCCGCCGCCACATCGATTTCGAAAAATGTGCGCCCGCCGTCCTGCCCTGCCGCGACCACTGTCAGGCACGGCCCGGAACAGGCGATGGATGCACCAAGCGCGATGGTCTCCGCCGGATAGGCGCAGGCGACGCGAAGACGCCGCAAGGCTCCGCGCTCCTCGACGGAAACGACCTCACCCATATCGGTGATGATTCCCGTAAACATGTCAGGCGACCCTCTCGCGCCGCGTCATCCGGTCCGGGCCGAACTGCGCGCTTTCCGCCATGCGATAAAGCCGGTCATCCTCCAGCACTGCCTGCGCGGCTGGCCGCAACGCGAGTCGTCCCGCGCCGCCGAAAGGCTTTGCGCCATTATGCAAGATTACCTCGTCCGCGAAACCTCCCGTTATGAGGCTTTCCGCGACGCGTGGCCCTCCCTCGGAAAAGACTCTTGTAACGCCCCTTTGCGCCAGCAGCGCCAATGCGGCTTCCAGCGCGATGCGTCCAAGCATATCCGTGCGCACGCGCGCGACTTCGGCTCCGGTCGCGGCCATGAAACTTTCGATTGAATCGGAAGCGACGCCCTGCCCTACAATGACAAGTGTCGAAATCTGACTCGCCGTGGCGGCTAGACGAGATCCTCGCGACAGGGAAAGATGCGAGTCGAGCACGACGCGTAGTCGCTTTTCGTCCTCCATGCCGGGGAGGCGGACGGTCATCAGCGGATCGTCTTCGCGCGCAGCGCCGGCGCCAATCATTATGGCGTCGTGCAGCGCGCGTTGCATATGGGTATAGGCGTCGGCGAGCGGCCCCGTGATGTGCAGACGCGGGTCATGCAGAGCGCCGGCGGCGAAACCGTCAGGAGTCTGCGCAAGTTTCAGGGTCACCATGGGGCGACCTTCCGTCAAGCGTACCGTGTGGCCGATATGGTCTCTACGCGCGGCGCGCTCCAGCACATGCGGAAGGACGTCAATCCCTGCTTCACGCAGCAACGCATGGCCGCGCCCGGCAACTCGCGGATCGGGGTCATCCATGGCTGTGACAACGCGAGCTATCCCACTGGCAATGATTGCGTCGACGCAAGGCGGGGTTTCTCCGTGATGCGAACAGGGCTCCAGCGTGACATATAGCGTCGCCCCGCGTGCCGCCTCGCCTGCCTGCGCAAGCGCCATGGTTTCGGCGTGCGGGCGACCGCCAACGCTGGTAAAGCCGCGTCCCACAACGACGCCTTCGCGCACCACCAGCGCGCCAACCGCCGGGTTGGGCGCGGCGCGGCCCATATTGCGGCGTCCAAGCGCCAACGCCGCAGTCATGTAGGCTGCGTCTACGTCTGCTGCTGTCATGCCCGTTCAGGCGCCTTCCCGGCCTGCGCCGTTTCCTTCGACGGTGTCTGTGACGAATTCTGTTCGGGTTTTTCGGAAGCATCCGTGCCGCCGCTCACAAGTTCGTCAAGCAACGTGTTGAAGTCTTTCGCTTCGCGGAAGTCTCGATAGACCGATGCGAAGCGGACATACGCCACAGGGTCCAGCGAACGCAGACCCTCGATAACAAGTTCGCCGATCTGACGGCTTTCGACTTCCGGATCGCCGGAGCTCTCCAGCTGGCGTACGACGCCATTGACCATCTGCTCGACGCGTTCGGGATCCACCGGGCGCTTGCGCAGAGCGACTTCAAGCGAGCGCATCAGCTTGTCGCGATCAAAGGGCGCGCGACGGCCGGATTTCTTGATGACGACGAGTTCCCGCAACTGCACCCGCTCGAAAGTCGTGAACCGCCCCCCGCATACGGGGCACACGCGCCTGCGCCTTATGCAGGAGTTATCCTCGGCGGGACGCGAATCCTTCACCTGCGTGTCGGCGGAGCCGCAATAAGGACAGCGCATCTTGTGGCCTTTGCAAAGACGCCCCCTTTCCCTGAGGGGAAAGAGGGCGCGCTGAGGGAGTCTAACTCCTTTTAGTAGATCGGGAATTTCGCCGTCAGGGCGTGGACCTTTTCCTTCACCGCAGCTTCGGTCGCGGCGTTGCCGGCTTCGCCGTTGGCGGCGAGGCCGTCGAGGACTTCCACGATGAAGCCGCCGACCTGCTTGAACTCCGCGACGCCGAACCCGCGCGACGTCGCAGCCGGCGAGCCCAGGCGAATGCCGGAAGTGACAAAAGGCTTCTCGGGGTCAAACGGAATGCCGTTCTTGTTGCAGGTGATGTGCGCGCGGCCGAGCGCGGCTTCCGCAGCCTTGCCGGTGATCTTCTTGGGACGAAGATCGACGAGCATCAGATGGTTGTCGGTGCCCCCCGAAACGATGGCGAGGCCCGCCGCGACAAGCGTCTCGGCCAGCACGCGGGCGTTGTCTTTCACCTGCTGCTGATAGACCTTGAACGAAGGCCTCAGCGCTTCGCCGAAAGCCACTGCCTTGCCCGCGATGACATGCATCAGCGGGCCGCCCTGCAGGCCGGGGAACACTGCCGAATTGATCTTCTTGGCAATGTCCTCGTCATTGGTCAGCACCATGCCGCCGCGCGGGCCACGCAACGTCTTGTGAGTGGTGGTGGTCACGACATGGGCGTGCGGAAACGGCGAGGGATGCAGGCCAGCGGCGACGAGACCGGCGAAATGCGCCATGTCGACCATGAAATAGGCGCCGACGCTGTCGGCAATCTTGCGGAAGCCCTCGAAGTCCCAGATGCGCGAATAGCCGGAGCCGCCCGCGATGATGATCTTCGGCTTGTGCTCCTTGGCGAGAGCGGCGACCTGTTCCATGTCGATGCGATTGTCGTCCTTGCTCACCGTGTAGGGAACCGGCTTGAACCACTTGCCAGACAGGTTCACGGGCGAGCCGTGCGTCAGATGGCCGCCGGCGGCGAGATCGAGACCCATGAAAGTGTCGCCCGGGGTGGCGAGCGCGAGGAACACGGCCTGGTTGGCCTGCGAGCCGGAGTTCGGCTGCACATTGGCGAAGCCGCAGCCAAACAGCTTCTTGGCGCGCTCGATCGCCAGATTTTCGGCGATGTCCACGAATTGGCAGCCGCCGTAATAGCGCTTGCCCGGATAGCCCTCGGCGTATTTGTTGGTGAGAACCGAGCCCTGGGCCTCCGTCACGGCGCGCGAAACGATGTTCTCCGAAGCGATCAGTTCGATCTCATGGCGCTGGCGGCCGAGTTCGAGTTCAATCGCCTTGTTGATTTCGGGATCGGAATCGCTGAGCGGGGTGGTGAAGAATCCGGACTGGCTCATTATTTTCCTCTTATGCCAAAGGGCGCGAAACCTGTGCTGTTTCCGGCCTCCTCCACGCCTTTTGGCGCAGCCGGGTCCTGTGACGCGCACGAGTGAGGCACTGCGCTTACCACGCCTGAGAGGCAACGAAAAGAGCGCGTGGCGTCGCGGGTTGATCACTGAACCATATTAAGCGAAATCCCCCGCAAGCTCCGCACGAGTCGCCTCCGGCACAACAGCCATATGGCTATAGGCCGGATGCGAGAGGCCGAGGATCACCTGCGCGCCGGGCTGACGGAAGGCGGCGATCTGCGCTTGCGTGAACGGGAAATGCACGAACTGCACCGAGCTGGCCTTGCCTTCCGCGCTGGTGCGGTCCTGGTCGGCCTCGGGCAGCGCAGGGATTCTTTCGCCGCCCAGCTGGAAGAACGCTGTCTCCTCAATGCCGCCAAGGTTCGCAAGTACCCGCGCGCGGCGCAGCGCATCGTCGATCTCGATCATGAAGGTCGCGACCAGTTCATGGCCTTTGGGTATGAGCGGATTATAGGCCTCGAGTTCGTCCTTGAGCTGTTCGGCCCCGCCCTTTTCGATGTGCAGCATCTCTTGCACTTGCAGCCACATCGTCTCAAAACTCTCGAAATAGAAAGTGACATATGGCCCGACTTCGACCCGGCGGTTGCGCTTCATGGCGCTCACCCGGCGGCGATGATCCGTTCTGGCGGCGGCGTAATCGGCCCATGGGAGAATGTCGCCGGCTGTCAGTTCGTGCTTGTTTGTCATTTTTTGCTCCAACAGCCCCCTCCATCCATCTTCGCCCGAGGCGTCCACACGTTCGCCGCGGCGGAGGAAGATGGCCTTCGCTACGCGGAACCTGTCTCGGGCGCCGGGTCTGCTCTCTCTGCCGCCAAAGCGGGGGAAGGTTTGGCGTCGGAACTACTCCCACAATCACCCGCACTGTAAGCGCGCGCCAGCAGTTCGATCGGGTGCGCGATCAGCTCCGGCTGCGGAGCGTCGCCGCCGAGACGTTCGACGCCTTGCGCAAGATGCGTCCCTGCGAGCGGACATTCCGAAACCATGTATTTCTTGCCTGCGCCGACGATTTGCCGGGCGGCGGGCTTGCCGATCTTTAGCGCGGTGTCAAAATTGGCGCCCTTGCAACCCCAGGCCCCGCCGTGGCCGGAGCAGCGCTCGATCACGGTGAGATCGACTTCCGGCACGAGCCGCAAAAGCTCCGCGCCCTTTTGTCCCATGTTCTGCGCTCGAGAGTGGCAGGCGACATGGAAAGCGACGCCGCCGTCTATCGGTTTGACGCCTTCCGCCAACCCTTCTTTGCGCGAAATGTCGACGACATATTCGGAAAGATCGAAAGTCGCCGCAGCCAGACGCTTCAAGCTCTCGTCATGCGGCAGGATCAGCGGCCACTCGAATTTCAGCATCAGGGCGCATGATGGCACCAGCGCAACGATGTCGTAGCCTTCCGCGATGTAAGGCGCGAAAGCTGCGGCGACGAGTTTCGCGGCGTCAGCGACCTCGCCGATAAGACCCTGCTCAAGCTTCGGCATGCCGCAGCAGTGCGGGTGCAAGACTTTGGTCTCGACGCCATTTTTGGCGAGCACCGCCAGCGCGGCCTTGCCGATAGACGTGTCGTTATATTCTCCGTAGCAGGTGGCGTAGAGCACAGCCTTACGGGCCTTGGCCGGCGCCGTTGGAACGCGCGCCGGGGCGCTGTCCTTCGCTTCCGCCTCCAATGTTTTGCTGACGTATTTCGGAAGCGCCGCCTCGGGATTTAAGCCAAGCAGACTGCTCAGCAACCTTCGCAAGGTTTTATTGCCGAGGTTGGTTGCCCAATTGGCGAGGCCCGACACATGCGTTGCGACTGCGCCGTCGATATCCGTCTGCGCCAGAACGCGATCCTTGATGCTTACTCCATCCCGCTTCGCCTCGACGGCGCGATAGCGCAGCATCAAATGCGGAAAATCTATATTAAATTCATGCGGCGGCACGTAAGGGCATTTCGTCATGAAGCACATGTCGCACAGAGTGCAGGCGTCAACGACGGGCCTGAAGTCCTTGCTGTCGACTGTATCGAGTTCTCCGCTCTTCGAGTCGTCGACGAGATCGAACAGACGCGGGAAACTGTCGCACAGATTGAAGCAGCGGCGGCAGGTGTGACAGATGTCAAACACGCGCCGCATCTCAGCGTCTAGCTTGGCTTCATCGTAGAAGTCAGCGCTTTGCCAATCGATCGGATGCCGCGTAGGAGCGTCCAGGCTGCCTTCCCGCATAATTTTCCCGTGGCTTTCCGTAAATGCACTCCCCCTCCCCTCAACGGAGGAGAAGGAGTGGCGTAACGAGTTGGTCGTCCCGCTTGAGTGGGAGGGAAACGGCCTTACTTCAATTCGTCGAGCGAACGCTGGAACCGCCCGGCGTGAGAACGCTCGGCCTTGGCCAATGTCTCGAACCATTCCGCGATTTCTTCGAAGCCTTCTTCGCGAGCGGAGCGCGCCATGCCCGGATACATATCCGTGTATTCATGGGTCTCGCCGGCGACGGCGGCTTTCAGATTATCAGAGGTCTTGCCGATCGGCAGGCCCGTGGCTGGATCGCCAACGGTCTCGAGAAACTCAAGATGGCCATGGGCGTGACCCGTTTCACCTTCCGCCGTCGAGCGGAAAACGGCCGCCACATCGTTATAGCCTTCGACGTCGGCCTTTTGGGCGAAATACAGATAACGGCGGTTGGCCTGCGATTCACCCGCGAACGCGGCCTTCAAATTGTCTTCGGTCTTGCTGCCCTTGAGCGTAGCCATAACCTGTTGCTCCCTATTCGAATTCCTGATTGGTGACGCTAACCGTCCGCCGCGCGGCGCGCCTCAGCGTCACTACTTAGAATAATTCAAAATTCGGCGGCGCCAAGCTTAATCGTTATCAATTCACTCCGCGCGACCTTTGGCCGCGCAAAGCGTGGTCCATAATGATTTCTGCCGCCCGCGCGCTCGGCGCCGCGCCACCTGAGAGAATTTTCTCGTGCAATTTTTGGAATGCGGCGAGCTGCACGGCTCGCGCTGGAGTTTCCGCCAGTAGCTGAGCGATGCTCTCGGCAAGCGCCTCCGGCGTGGCGGCGTCTTGGAAAAACTCCGGGACGGGCCTCGCGCCGACGATCAGATTAGGCAAGACGATCGAATCGACCGTCACCAGGAATTTTAGCAGGCTCTCCAATGGCGAAACCTTATAGGCCACAGCCATAGGAACCTTTGCCAGCGCCAGTTCCAGCGTCGCGGCTCCAGATGTAACGAGAGCCGCGCGAGCGCTGCGAAAAGCGGAGAATTTTTTCGCCTGCGACAGCAGACGCGGCTTTGCGGGCCAACTCGCCAATTCTTCGAGCACCGTTTCTTCCACATGCGGAACGACCGGCAGCGCCATATCAAGACCAGGAAAGCGCCGCGCAAGCAAGGCCGCCGCCCCGCCGTAAACCGGCATCATGCGCTTCACTTCAGCGTGCCGTGAACCGGGCAAGATCAGCAAAGGGCCCTTCGGAATCTTTTCGCCGTCCTGCGGCGTGAGCGTGCCGATATGTTCGATCAACGGATGGCCCACATAATCGCAGGGCGGACCACCCAGCCGCGCCAGCGCTTCCGGCTCGAAAGGCAATATTGCCAGCACATGGTCGATATAGGCGCGCATCTTTCGAGCCCGCCCCGGACGCCACGCCCAGACGGTCGGGCTGACATAGTTGATGATGAACATGTGCGGCAGAAACGCCCTCACGCGACGGGCCACGCGATGCGTGAAATCGGGGGCGTCGACCAGAACCAAACAGTCCGGGGAATCCGCAATTATCGCCTGAGCCGTCTCATTGATACGTGCAAGGAGACGCGGCAGCCGCGCCATTACTGGAAACAACCCCATTACCGCAATGTCGGAGAAGGGAAACAGGGAGGATAGCCCTTCGCGCGACATCTCCCCGCCGCCGACGCCCTGAATGGTTACATCGCCGTCTATCGCGCGTAGCGCGCGCATCAGCAGCGCGCCAAGATGATCGCCCGACGCTTCGCCGGCGACGATGAATATTCGCGTCACGGCTCCGCAATCCTACGCGCGCGCGGAGAGCAAAGAGGGCGGTTTGACGTTGCGCGCAGAAATTCGACGAGAAGTTCTATATCCGCGTCGCCCGAGTGGAGTTTTACCAAGTTCGTCACGCGCTGGTCAAAGAGCGTTTCAGAGTCCTTGATCCCGAACAAAATGCGATATGCGTTCTGCAGCTTCGCGATACGCTCGGCGGAAAAACCGCGACGCCGCAGACCAACGACGTTAAGGCCAAACAAATGCGCGCGATTGCCACCGGCAAGCGTAAATGGCGGCACATCGCCCTCCACGCCCGCCATTCCGGCGACAAAAGCGTGAGCGCCGATGCGCGCATACTGATGCACGGCGCTGGCGCCTCCGATCATCGCGTGATCGCCGATTTGAACATGCCCTCCCAGCAAAACATTATTGGACAGGACGACGCCTTCGCCGAGGCGGCAATCATGCGCGACATGACTATAAGCTAGTAACGCGCATCGATCGCCAATGCGCGTTTCGAGGCCTCCTGCGAGCGTGCCGGCGTTAAGGGTGACGCCCTCGCGGATGAGGCAATCGGCTCCTACGACCACCCTTCCCTCTTCGCCCCGCGCTTTCAGGTCTTGAGGCGCGGCGCCGATGGAGGCGAAAGGAAAGATCTTCGTCCGTGGTCCAATGCGCGTCTTGCCCATGATAACGACATGGGAGCCAAGCTCCACGCCGTCGCAAAGCTCAACTTCCGGCCCGACGCAGCAGAAAGGGCCGACAGCCACATTGGCGCCAAAGCGGGAGCCGGTCCCGACGACGGCGGAAGGATGCGTGCGGGCGTTCAAGGCGCCACATTCCCAAATTGGACGAGCGAGATCCTGCGACCTCGCGGCGCCATGTCAGGCGCCGACCATAGCGCTGATTTGCGCTTCGCAAACCAGCACGCCGTCGACCATCGCCCGACCCTCATACCAATAAATCTTGCGCCTGTTCGCGGTCTTGGTCATGTGAAATTCGATGCGATCGCCCGGCCCGACAGGCTGGCGAAATTTCGCCTTGTCGATGGTGACGAAGTAAACGGTCTTGGGACGCTGAGTCGCCTTTTGTGCATGCATCGCGATAACGCCGGCGGTCTGCGCCATTGCTTCAATCATCAGCACGCCCGGCATCACCGGCGCTTGGGGAAAGTGCCCCTGAAACTGCGGTTCGTTGATCGTGACATTCTTTATGCCTACCCCGGATTTATCTCCCCGGATTTCGACAACGCGATCGATCAAAAGGAAGGGATAGCGGTGCGGCAGGTAATCGAGGATGCGAAGAATGTCCAAAGTCTCAAGCGTGGCGTTCGTCGTCGTATCGCTCATTTTTTGCTCCCCTAACGCAGGACGTCTTTGCGTCCTTGCGCTCAAACCTTGTCGCTCTTTTTGTCTGATTTCCGGCGGCTAAGTCGCTCCAGCAAAGCTTCTCCGCGCAGAAAACGGCGGATCGGCCGCGCGGGCGCCCCGCCAAAGCGTCCGAAAGCTGGCACATCCCGCATGACGCCTGATTTTGCAGCTATCCCCGCGCCTTCGCCAATCGACAGATGTCCGCCGATCGCCGCCTGCCCGCCGACCTGGGCGAAGTCGCCGATCTCGCTGGATCCGGCGACGCCGGTCTGCGCCGCGATGACACAGCCTCTTCCGATGATGACGTTGTGGCCGATCTGCACGAGATTGTCGATCTTGGCGCCCTCGCCAATAATTGTGTCTCGCAGCGCGCCGCGATCAATAGTCGTATTGGCGCCAATCTCTACATCGTCCTGAACGATGACACGCCCTAGTTGTGGAGTCTTAAGGTGACTCCTGCTCGCCAGCGTGAAGCCAAAGCCATCCTGGCCCAGCCGAGCGCCCGGATGAATGATCACGCGATCGCCAATATAGGCATGAGTGATGCTGGCATGCGCGCCGATACAGCAGCCGCGCCCGATCCGCACATGCGGCCCCACAACAGCATGGGGGCCAATGATTGTCCCGGCGCCAATTTCCGCGAAGGGACCGATAGACGCGCCCGGGTCTATGATGACTCCAGTCTCCAACCTTGCCTGAGGGTGCACGATTGCGCCGGGAGAAACGCCGCTTGCGGCGAAAAGCGAAGCGGGGGTCAATGCGACAGGAAACAGATGCGCCGTCGCCAGCGTCATGGCGCGCGAAGGCTTCGCGACGATTAATCCGGTCACGCTGAACGGCAAAAGCGCAATGTCCGATTCCCTGAGAAAGCACGCAGAGGCGCGGCAAAGCGCTAAAACCGGCGCGTAACGCAGTTTGTCGTAAAAGGTCAGATCGCCCGCGCGAGCGTCTTCAAGCGAAGAAACGCCCTTGATCACGACATCAGAAACTTCGGATTTATCGCCCGCGCCAGCAATGCGGGCGGAGCATAGCGCCGCAATCTCCGCGATGGACACGGCGCGAGGAGGTTCGAAAAAATCCGCTGCCGTCAATGTCCGCGCCTCGCCGCCTCTCACCGCAAGCTTCATATCCGCAGTCTTAGCTGACGGCAATCGGCGGCGCGCAAGGCTTCGAAAAGAAAAGCGTGCGGTCGTATTGCGGTCGCCCGCACCGACATTTTAAGCAAGGGCCGTTGCCGCTTACCCAGGAAAACTTGCCAATATTGAATTTATCCGGTCCGCGCCGAGGTAGTCCATCCGCAGAAAATTTGATCTCAACAATTGTTGCGAGGAGGCTTAACGCTGCGCCGCACAAAAAACCGGGACCTTAACGGTCCCGGCTTGTTTAGCTTCAGAAGGTGGTGCCCCCAGAGAAGCGGAAGCGCTGAGTTATGTCGTAGGGACTCTTCATCGTGGCGACCGCGTAATCGAAGCGGATCGGACCGAGGGGCGATTGCCATAGGATCGATGCGCCCACTGTCTGCCGGATCCTAAAGGTATCGGTGGAGCTGCCGCCGGTCAGAGGAGTCATGACCAAGCAGCTGCCCTGGCCGTAGGTAGGCGCTGTGTAAGGTAGTGTGCACGGCAGATTCGGAATGCCGTAGAGCGTCTTGCTGAAATTGGTCTGCCCCCGATAATTCCAGAGCGAGCCGGCGTCTGTGAACAATGCGCCACGCAGTCCAATGTCCTTCGGTATGCCCCAGATCGGAAACTGCACTTCAAGCGTACCACCGATATAATCCGTGCCGCCGATGGAATTGCCTTGAGTGCTGGTCCAGTTGGAAACGTCGCGAGGGCCGATGCCGCCC
This sequence comes from uncultured Alphaproteobacteria bacterium, assembly GCA_963697595.1. GTDB lineage: Bacteria > Pseudomonadota > Alphaproteobacteria > Rhizobiales > Beijerinckiaceae > Methylocystis. The sequence goes on from CAVOON010000003.1 coordinate 1,434,770, forward strand.
GGCGCGAAACCGCGAACCAGGCTGGGACCAAGATTGAAGTTGTCGAACACGCGCGGCTGATAACCCGCGATTCCCGTCAGATCGCCGCCTTGTAGACGAACGATCCCAACAAAATCCGAAAGATAGGGAATCTCATGATAGTAGCGAATGTCGCCAGAGGAGCGGATATAGCGCGTGTCGCCCCCTAGACCCGCCAGATCCTGGGTAAAGGTTGCGCTGATGCCGTTTCTCGGCATTTTGAAATTGTCGAGATTGTTGAATGACAGAGTATATCCAACCAGCGACGTCGTAATCGTGCCTTCCGCATCCTTGATCGCAAGCGACGCTTCGCCGTTGCTCATGCAGTTATAGATTATATTGAGGCTGCTCGGAGTGGGCGCGAAGATATAGCCGAAACCCGGCGTATAGAATGGGATTGGATTCTGACAGTCGGCATAAGGATGATTGGAGTTATTGGGAATTGAAATCTCGGTGTTGTAGATCGAATAATGCGGCGACAGGCTGATCTCTTCGGTAATTGGAATACCAAGCCGCAGCGTGCCGCCGTACGACGTCGTGCTGTAGTAGGAATAATTCCAGGCGTCGCTCTTTTTCGCGAAGAGATCGAAGCCGGCCGACATGCGCTGGTCGAGGAAATAAGGTTCTGTGAAGCTGAAGTTCACGCCCCGCGATCTTTGGCCTTCATTGACCGAAAGACGCACTGCCTCGCCGCGTCCCATGAAGTTGCTGTCGGATACCGAAACTTCGCCGATGAAGCCTTCCGTCGTCGAGTAACCGCCCGACACGTTGAAGCTGCCCGTAGGTTGCTCTTCAACGTCGACATTGATGATCACGCGATCCGAGGAGGACCCCGGCTCGTTCGTGATCTTGACCTTTTTGAAATACCCAAGGCCGTTAAGGTGACGCTCGGCGCGATCGATCAGCGTGCGATTATAGGCGTCGCCTTCGCCAAGCTCGAACTCACGACGAATCACATATTCGCGGGTCTTGTTATTGCCGCGGATGTTGATTTGCTCGACATAGACTTCGCGGACCTTCGTCAAGGACGAATTTGATCGCGACGGTGTGATCTGCGGCGTTGCGCTGGCCACGCGGGCGAGCCTGCGTGAACGCGTAGCCCTTGCGTGCAATTTCACGCGTCAGAATATCCACGGTCTTTTCAACGGCGTCACCGTTATAGACGTCGCCCGGCGCGAGCCGCACCAAAGGCCGCAAAGTCTCCGGATCTATGTCCGGGAGATGGGATTCCAAATCGACGCTGGAGACGCGGTACTGCGGCCCTTCCACAATCGTAATCGCGAGGATGTAGCCACCCTGTGCGGCGTCGAAAATAGCTTCGGAGTTGACGACATGGAAGTCGGCGTAGCCATTCTTCAGATAGAAGCGACGCACCAACTCGAGATCGGAGGCGACTCGATCGGGATCATAAACGTCACTGGTTTTGATGAAGGACAGAAAGTTCATTTCTGTCGTTTCCATCAAGCCGACAAGGCGGCTCGTGGAGTAAACGTCGTTGCCGATAAACTTGATTTCCTTAACGCCAGTCTTGTCGCCTTCCACAATGGTGAAGACCACGTCGATTTGACCATTCGGCAAGGCCACCGTACGGTATGTCACTTTCGCTGCGGCGCGACCGGAGCGCTTATAGATTTCAGTCACTCGGGCGACGTCCTGGTCGGCGATCTGAGGACTGAACGAACCATGCGCCTTCGTGCGGAGTTCGGTTTGCAGCGTGTCGCTCTTGACCTTGCTGTTGCCCTCGAGGACGACGCGATTGATTTGCGTGCCTTCAGAAACGCGTACGACGACATGCCCACCACTGCGGGAGACGGAGACATTGGTGAAACGGCCGCTGGCCTTCAAAGCCTCCAGGCCGGCCTGCACCTCGGCCTCGCTCGTGCCGGCGAAGTAGGAACGGATCACATCAGCATCGCTATGTGAACTGCCAACGACTTCGATATCGGAGGGAGCGGCATAGGCGGCTGAGCCGATCAATGCGGCGAGGATTGCGACCACGAAAGAAGTACGTCTGCAAATAGCTCTGGTCGACAGCATGTAACCCTGATCCTCGCAACTTACGCCGCCCTGAAGCGCGACGCGGTTCTCTCGCAAATGACGCGCCGCACGCGGCATCCGCGGATCCGTTATCCCTTCTACAAGGTTTAACGAACGCTGCAAATGCGTAACAAGACTTCTTACAGCAATTTGTCGAAGCCGTGGCGATGAAGCCACATTTCATGGAGAACAGTAGGTTAAAGCGTACCTGCGGAAAGATGACTTTGTTAGTTATGAATAGACACTGGCGCCCAGACTCCAGCAAAAAGTGGTCCGCCCACTCCCCTATTAAGAGGGAATGGGCGGAATTGAGAATATGTTTGAATTTTGCTGCCTAAGAGTTGGACTCTAAAATGGTTACCATTTGGTTCAGGTCCTTGCGATGCGCCGGGTGAGGGTGCGGATGTGCGCGACGAGCGCCCATGCGACGGCGCTGGCGATCGTGGCTTCGAAGTCCCTGGCGAGACGGCGGCAGCCACCGAGCCAGGCAAACGTCCTTTCGACGACCCAACGGCGCGGCAGAAGCTCGAAGCCTTTGGCTATGTCGGAACGCCCGTGGAAGCCATGTAGAGGATGCGTTCACGACCGACCGCAGGTCGGTTTCGCGCGGACGACCCAGCTTCGAGGCCCGCGGCAAAAGCGGCGCGACCAGCGCCCATTCCGCGTCCGTCAAATGACTTGCATAACGCAACCCGTCGCGTCGATACTCGCGCCGGGTGATTTCAGTCCAAGCCATCGTGCTCCCCTCGAATTTTGCAAATCCGAAGGAATCACAGCCTGCTGAAATTACTCAACTTCTTTTTCAGTCAGCCTCTAAGACCCGACGCCAACCAGTCGGCGCAGATTTCGAGCCAGATCATTATAGGTGGCGAACAGCATCAGAGAGCCGACCATCGCCAGGCCGATTTCGGAAAGCGTATTCCTGCACGCGTTCGTTAAGGGCGCGGCCACGCAACGCCTCGATGGCGAAGAACAAAAGGTGCCCGCCATCGAGAAGCGGCACCGGCATCAGATTTAACAGACCGACCGAGACTGAAAGCAAGGCGATCCAGTTGACGAGAGGCCATATGCCCAATGTCGGAATCTTTTGAGCGATCTTACCCGACGCTTCGGCGATGCCGATGGGGCCGGAGAGCCGGCTGGCGCTCTCGCGCCCGCTGATCAGGTCGCCAAAAAAACGGCCTGTTTTTTCGACGATCGTCCACGTCTCGTCGACCGCCAAAACCAGCGACTGCGGCAACGTGCAGGGCTGCATCTGCATGTCGCGGAAGTCTTCGCTGGACTTCAAGCCCAGTCGCCCGATCTTCATCTTGCCCTTTGGCGTGTCGGCTTCCACCAGATCCGGCGTTGCGGTCAGGCTCGTTTCGCCCCCGTCGCGCAAAACCACGACATTCAGCGTCTTCCCTGCGGACACCGAGACGATCCGCTGGAACTTGCCGAAACTCTCTACCGGCTCCCCGTCTACGGATTGGACCACATCACCAGGCAGAAATCCTGCTCGCGAACCCGCTCGATCCGAGTCGACCACAGAAATGCGTGGCGCCAGAACGGGTTCGCCCTCGACGATCACGGGTCGCCCAAAGGCTGCGAATAATCCGAAGAAAATTGCGATAGCGAGCAAAAAATTGAACAGCGGGCCGGCGAAAACGACCGCCGCTCGCTTCCATACTGGTTGGCCGTAGAATGTAACGGCGCGTTCCTCGGGCGGCATTGCCGCCAGAAGCTCGGGGTCGCTCACGCTCGCTCCGTTGGCGTCGCCGTGAAATTTCACGTAGCCCCCCAAGGGAATGGCTGCGATCCGCCAACGGGTGCCTTTCCGGTCGTCAAAGGCGCAAAGCTCAGGGCCAAACCCGAGCGAGAAAGCGTCAACCTTAACGCCGCAGAGCCGTCCAACAATGAAGTGGCCGTATTCGTGAACGAATACGATCACACTCAGGACGACAATGAATGGCACAATGTAGCTTAGGACAGTCATGAGGAAACCCATCAGATTTCAACTCCTTGCACGCTGACGCATAGTTTACCTTGAGTGCCCGCGATCGCTGGCCTCGTTTTGGTTACTGAAGCGTTAACATGCCCGAAGCGGATCACCCGGCCAAGATGGCCCGCGACCTTTCTCTCACAATATGGTCAACGGCGAGCGCTTCGGCCACTGTGGCGGGCTCTTTGGCCGAGCCGTCCTTGAGCGCTGCGTCGATCGCTTCCGCCACATGGCGAGCGATTCCGCCAAAAGCGATTTTGCCGGCAAGAAACGCCTCTACCGCAATTTCATTAGCGGCGTTCAGCACGGTTGGAAGTCCGCCGCCGGAGGCCAGCGAGTTCAGCGCGAGCTTGAGCGAGGGAAAGCGGTCATAGTCCGGCCGCTCGAAAGTGAGCGAACCGATCGCCGCCAGATCGAGCCGGGGAGTGGGCGCAGCCATTCGATCTGGGAAACCCAGGCAGTGGGCGATGGGCACCCTCATGTCAGGCGCCCCCATGCCAGCCGTTACGGCGCCGTCGGCGAAGGAGACAAGACCATGAACGATCGACTGGGGGTGCACCACGACGTCGAGCTTTTCGGCGGGCACCCCAAAGAGATGATGCGCTTCGATCAGTTCCAGGCCCTTGTTCATCATGGTGGCGGAATTGACGGTGATCTTGGGTCCCATCGACCAGTTCGGGTGATTCAGCGCCTCGGCGATAGTAGCGGTCTCTATGGCTTCCTTGGTCCATGTGCGGAACGGACCGCCCGAGGCAGTGATGATCATTCGTTCGATTGTCGCCGGATCGGCTCCGCCCAGCGCCTGGAAAATGGCGTTGTGTTCGCTGTCCATGGGGAGCAGTCTGACGCCCAACCTCTGTGCCGTGCGCATGAAGGGCACACCGGCGCAGACGAGACATTCCTTGTTGGCGAGGGCGACGTCACGGCCCGCCTCCAAGGCGGCATGGGTGGGCTCAACGCCCGCTGCGCCGACGATCGCGCTAACAACGAGATCAGCTTCGCGCAACGCCGCCTCGATCACAGCCTCGCGGCCCGCAGCGACCTGAATATTGGTTCCGGCCAGCGCGTCTTTCAGCGCGGCGTAGCCGGCCTCGTCGCGTATCGCGACAAACTCGGGCTTGACCGCGCGCGCGACCCGCGCCAACGCCGAAAAGTCGCGACCACCCGCGAGCGCAACCACCACGAAGCTGTCGGGATTGCGCTCAATGAGGTCAATTGTGGATTTGCCTATGGAGCCCGTGGCTCCCAGCAGCACGATGCGTCGCTGCGGCCTAGCTCTGGAACCCGCGTCCACTGCTTTTTCACTCAAACGCATGATTTTCCGTCCTACCAGAAGAAGACCCCGGCGGCCGTGGACGACAGGCCGCGCATGGCCCCAAGAAGCGCCGCGAAGACGCTTGCGAAGATGAAGCCGTCGAGTTGATCCATCACGCCGCCATGCCCGGGAATCAACCGGCTCGAATCTTTAACGCCGAAGCGGCGCTTGACGGCGCTCTCCACGAGGTCGCCGATTTGGGCCAGTGCGGCGGCGGCCAAACTTGCGAAGAACACCGGCACGTTTTTGACGACGGCCGGGGCTCCGATATGAGCGATCGCCAACCCGAGCAAGGCGCCGCTAAACACGCCCGTCAGCGTCCCCGACCAGGTTTTTCCCGCCGAAACCCGCGGCCAAAGCTTGGGGCCGCCAATCATGCGTCCCCCGAAATAGGCGAAAACGTCAGTGCCCCACACCACGGCAAACAGCCAGGCGATCGCCAGCAGGCCGACATCCGACGAGTTGCGCAGGACACACACGGAAATTATCAACGCTCCAGCATAAAACACGCCGCCAAGAGCCCAGATTTTGCGGCTGACGCCACCCAAAATCGCCGTCACAACAGCAAGCAGCGCAAGGACCAGAAGACTGGGGAGAACCGCGCCCGCATGAGCGAGACCGGCTGCGGCCGCGAGCGCGACGCCACCAACGGCGACGCGGGCGAAGCGCCGTTCGCCGCCGACCAACCCCTGCCACTCCCAGTTGATGGCGAAAGCGGCGAGCAACCAGAATAACACGAACAAATCGCCGCCGACTATCAATGCCCCGACGGCCAAGGCGACGAGCACAAGCGCCGAAGCGACCCGAGGGCCGAGATCGCTGAAGCCGCCCGGCTTCTTTTCCGGAGGGCGCGGCTCGCTTTGATCGCGCGTGGACGACCCGAATGAGTTGCCTTCGCCGTCTGTGCAACCGCTCATGAAGCGGTCTTCGCGGCGCAGGCCACAGGTTGAACTCGCCCAAATCTGCGATCGCGATGCGCATAATCGTCAATCGCGGCCTCGAAAGCGACCTTGTTGAAATCCGGCCAGTTGATGGGCAAAAACGCAAATTCCGCGTAAGCCGCTTGCCATAGCAGAAAATTCGAGAGCCGCTGCTCTCCCGAGGTGCGAATGATCAGATCCGGGTCCGGGATATCGGCCGTGTGCAGGCGCGCGGAGATCGCGTCCGCATCTATGTCGCCGGGGGACAGGCGTCCAGCTGCGACCGCTTCGGCAAGCGCGCGGGCGGCGGCGGCGATCTCCTGTCTTGCGCCATAGTTGAAGGCGACCACCAACGTCAGCCCGGTGTTGTCCTCGGTCAGTTGCTCGGCTTCGCGCAGCAGGCCCGCGACGTCGGCCTCAAGGTCGGCGCGGGCGCCAATAACCCGCACGCGCACATTATTGGCTTTCAGTTCGGCCAGATCGTTGCGAATGAACCGGTGCAACAAGCCGAGAAGACTCTGGACCTCTTCACGCGGCCGGGACCAGTTCTCAACCGAAAAAGAATATACCGTCAGATATTGAATACCCAGTTCAATCGCCGCGCGAACGGCGCGACGGAGAGCCTCGACGCCGCGTCGATGGCCCTCGAAACGCGGGAGGCCGCGCTGTGCCGCCCAGCGACCATTCCCATCCATGATCAACGCTACGTGGCGAGGAGTGCGACGCGGACTGGATCCCGCATCCACTGCGGCGCCGTTCAATGCCAAAACGTCGCTGTCCGCCATTTCCACATTCCAAACCGTGACCAATATCGCATGTTCCGTGCAATCATCGCTTGGGAGCAGCCAATGCGCGCTGGGGATGCTGCACTCTTATACACGGTATATCCGGCCTAAACCTGCATAATTTCCTTTTCCTTGGCGGCAAGCAAGGCGTCTATCTCGTGAACGGCGTCGTCGGTGGCTTTCTGCACTTCGGCCTCGTGGCGCTTTTCGTCATCCTCCGGAATCGCATGATCCTTCAGAAGCTTTTTAAGAACATCGATTCCGTCCCGGCGCACGTGCCGCACGGCGACTCTGCCTTCCTCGGCATATTTGTGGGCGACTTTGACCAGCTCCTTGCGCCGCTGCTCATTCAACTCAGGCGTGCGGATACGAAGCGTCTGGCCTTCCACATTCGGGCTCAGCCCCAAATTGGCGTCGCGAATCGCTCTGTCCACGGCGCCGACCAGCGCCTTGTCCCAAACCTGAACCGAAATAAGTCGCGCTTCGGGAACACTGATCGTCGCAACCTGATTTAGCGGCGTCGACTGCCCATAAGCGTCAACATGGACGGGCTCCACCAGCGACGCCGAGGCGCGACCAGTGCGCAGACCGCCAAACTCATGTTTCAGTGTAGCGAGCGCGCCTTGCATCCGGCGCTTCAATTCGGCGAGATCGAACGTCTGACTCATGATGAAACAACCCGTTGGCGTCTGGTTTCAGTTATTGACGGACCTTAGTGGATATAACCGCCACATTATTGAATTTTCGTGCCGACTAATAGTTTCCGGCGTCGGTCGAAGCGGTCGCGAGCCGCCGCCGGAGCTTTACGGAACGACATGCGTCGCGCGCCCCAAGCCGCTCAGCGTCGCCGCGATGGCGCCCTCTTCGCGGATGGAAAACACGACTATGGGAAGCTTGTTTTCTCTGGCGAGAGCAAACGCCGCCGTATCCATGATTGCAAGATTTTTGGCTATGGCCTCGTCATGGGTCAAGACCTCATAACGCCGCGCCGAAGGGTCTTTTTTGGGATCGGCGGTGTAAACGCCGTCGACCTGCGTCGCCTTGAACACTGCGTCGGCGGAAAGTTTCGGCGGCGCGTAACGCGGCGCCCGTGTCGGTGGTGAAAAAAGGATTGCCCGTCCCGCCGGCGCAAATCACTACCCTACCCTTTGCCAAATGATGCAACGCGGCTCGGCGAGAATAGGATTCGCAGATCGAAGGCATCGGAACTGATGACAGTGCGCGCGCCTGCCGGCCTTGCGCCTCTATCGCCTGTTCCAACGCCAGGCCGTTCATGACGGTCGCAAGCATTCCAATGGAATCGGCGCGCGCACGCTCAATGCCCTTGTCGGCGCCCTGGATGCCGCGAAAAAAATTGCCCCCGCCGACGACTACGGCAATCTCCACTCCACTGCCGGCTGCGATCGCAAGATCGCGGGCGATACGCGCCAGCGTGGGCGCGTCAAGCCCATGTTGGCCATCGCCTATCAGCGCCTCGCCGGACAGTTTGACGACCACACGCTTCCAACTGTTCGCCGGGGTGGAATTCGTCATGCCATCCTTCTCTCGATCAAGGTCGCTAACACTGCCTTGTCTCCATACAAAAAGACGCGCCCGGACCGCAAGCGACGGTCGGGCGCGCCGGGTGCGGGCCGCGTTTGCGCCGCGTTCAAATCTCAGCCTTTTGCAGCGGCCGCAACCTCAGCCGCGAAATCGCCCGAAGCCTTTTCAATGCCCTCGCCCAAGGCATAGCGCACAAAGCCCTTGATGGCGATTGGCGCGCCCGCTTTTCCCTCGGTCTCCTTCACGGCCTGCGCAACGGTCTTGCCTGCGTGATCCGGGTGGTTGGAGACCTGCTCGGGAAGCAGAACTTCCTTGTAATAGGTCTTGAGACCTGATTCGATTATTTTCTCAAGGACATTTGCCGGCTTGCCCGCGTTTTTCTCCGCCAGGAGGTTTTTTTCGCGCTCAACAGTGGCGGAGTCGAGCTCCGAGGCGGTCATCGCCAGCGGATTGGCTGAAGCCACATGCATGGCGAGCTGACGCGCCAAAGTCGCGAGCACTTCCTTGTCACCTTTGGACTCGAGCGCGACGATGACAGCGATCTTGCCCAGCCCGTCCGAAATCTGGGTATGGACGTAACGGCCCACGACGCCCTCGCCCACCGTGAAACCTGCGGCGCGACGAAGCGTCAGGTTTTCGCCGATGTTGGCGATGGCTGTGGTCACAGCCTCGGCGACCGTGCCGCCGGTGGGATAGGCTTCCTTGCCCAGAACCTCGACGTCGGTCTTGCCGCTCGCCAGCGCGACTTGCGCGATATTGCGGACCAGCGTCTGGAAGTCATCGTTGCGGGCGACGAAATCGGTTTCTGAATTGACCTCGACGACCACGCCGCCCTTCGGGCCGGTCAGGGCGGCGACGAGGCCTTCCGCTGCGACGCGACCCGCCTTCTTCGCGGCTTTGGAAAGGCCTTTCTTGCGCAGCCAGTCGACCGCAGCTTCCATCTCGCCATTGTTTTCGGTGAGCGCGGTCTTGCAATCCATCATGCCGGCGCCAGTGCTCTCACGCAATTCCTTCACAAGAGCGGCGGTAATCGTGGCCATGGGCAAATTCCTTTGGTTTGCGGGGCGTCGCAGCGTCAGGACATCGGCTTGCTGCGGCGCGCATAGAAGGGACAGCGACGCTTGGTCGGGCGGCCGTCCCGGCGGAGCTTTTTTGAAAAGAGCGCCGGCCCGAACTGGACCGGCGCTCAACTGCCTTTGCTTGCGGCGCGAACTGCGCGGAAAAACGTCGATCAGGCGGACGCGAGCGTGCGCGCGTGTTCGACCCAGTTATCGCGGGCGATGCGGCCGCTGAGCTTCAGGTCCGCGTCGAGCTTCGTGACGTCGGCCGGAGTCAGCGAAGCGATTTGCCAGTAGTGGAAAACGCCGCCGTCGTTCAATTTCTTCACGATCTGCGGACCCACGCCGGGCAGCTTGGCGAGATCGTCGGGAGCGCCGCGCGGGGCGGACAAGAGCTCGAACAACTCGACCGGCGTTCCGCTGGACTCAGCAGCCTCAAGGGCCGGCTCGACCGGCGGCGCTTCAGCCGCGCCAAAATCGACGCCCGCAGCGCCCTGGCTGCGCGAGATGCCGTCAATGGCCGCGCGGGCGACCAGATCGCAATAAAAGGCGATGGCGCGGCCAGCGTCGTCGTTGGCAGGGATGGGATGCGTCACGCCATCGGGATCGCAGTTGGTGTCGAGGATCGCAACCACCGGTATTTTAAGACGGTTCGCCTCTTTGATCGCGAGAGCTTCCTTATTGGTGTCAATGACGAAAATCAGGTCGGGCGTGCCGCCCATGTCCTTGATTCCGCCCAGAGCCGTCTCGAGCTTGTCACGCTCGCGGGTCAGCAACAGGCGCTCTTTCTTGGTAACGCCCGACGCGCCCGCGCCCAGCATTTCCTCGAGCTTGCGCAAGCGCTGGATCGAGCCGGAGATCGTCTTCCAATTGGTCAGCGTGCCGCCAAGCCACCGGGAGTTGATGTAATATTGCGCGCTGCGCTTGGCGGCGTCAGCGATTTGCTCTTGCGCCTGCCGCTTGGTGCCGACCAGCAATACGCGCCCGCCTTTGGCGACAGTGTCGGAGATCGTCTTCAGCGCCTGGTGCAGCAAAGGGACGGTCTGGGCGAGATCGATGATATGAATATTATTGCGGGCGCCGAAGATGTAGGGCGCCATCTTCGGGTTCCAGCGGTGCGACTGGTGACCAAAATGAGCGCCGGCTTCGAGCAGGCCACGCATGGTGAAATCGGGTAAAGCCATCTGTTTTGCTCCGGTTAAGCCTCGGCGAAAGCAGTTTGCGGCCGAAGGATCGGCCACCGGAACGACGTCTTGAAGCAGACGCCGTTTAAACTCTCGCCTGTGGGATTTGGGCTGTATAAGTCAGATGCCTTTTGAGGGCAAGGGCGTCAAAGGCGCCGCTCATGGAAAAAGCGCTAGCTTTCTCGCTCTTTCAGCTATGCGCCGCTTAAGTCCCGCTCTCTCTCACGCTGACAGGCGAGGCGTCATGATCAGCATCGACGGAAACTTCCGAGACATGGCTTGAGATTTCGCAGGAGTAGATTTTCTCAAAACGCTTTTCATGCTCGTCTATGCGTTGGAGATCCTGGCGCATGACAATGATAAAAGCGAAAAAAATGCAGAGTGACAAAAATGCCACGACCGTATCGATACCGGTCATGCCCAGGATGCGGCTGTCTGCAACTTGCCATCCGCTGAGCTGAACAAGGATCGGCCAAATCGCCAGCAAGACTCGAAACTCTGTGGCGCCAAGTCCTGCGTAGGACAGCCTGTGTACGCCTTCGACCGTGATGCGCAGATAAGTATAGGAACTCATTAACAAATAAAGGGAAAGCAGCATCAACGCCGAAGTGAGTGTGAGGTATGGCGAAAAGCCAAGCCCTATCACCATGGCGCTCTGGGCAAGCAGGTCGCAGGAATGTTCGAACAGAAAGCCGTGGCGGCGCTGACGGAGGCTGCGCACGCGAGCCAGCAGCCCGTCAACCGAATCGCCGAACCAGTTGAGGATAATTCCGCCAAGCGCGATGGGAAGAAAGATCGCTGAGAAATTGCATAAAATGAACGAAACGCCGGCGGTAAGCCCGCCAAAGACCGCCACGAAGGTCAGGTGGGAGGGCTGTACGGATCGAGGCAACACGCGCACTATGCGCTGGAACAATATGCGCTCTGGTCGGGCTAACAGACTATTATTCAGTCTCTTGTCCGCCACCCGCCGCCCCTCCCGCCGTCGTTAATCGTGTCATTGCTCCGGAGCGAATTCCGCTCTAGCAGGGAATATTCACACCACTGCATTCTTCCGACAAGACGGCAGTGCTCCAATTCATTTGAACCACGACTCAACGAAACTCAAAAACTTTTTTGCCCACTTATTTCCAGAACGCGCGCCTGTGCATCCAAATCAGCTCCGATGCTGGCGCGTAAAAGGCGCGCGATCTCTTCGGGGTGCGGCTCCGGAAAGGAACCGTCTTGCGGCGTCTGCAGCACACGGCGCGGCGCGATCTTTCCGATCAAAGGTTCCATCGTTTCGACCGCGTTTTCAATAGCCTGCGCCAATGTTTCCGTATCCAGCCTCTCCAGCGCGACGATGTCGGGGCATCTGCGTCGCATTTGCTTGCCCGTGAAGTCGTTGGCGATGGTGAGCAGGCCCGCCTCCGCCATCTCCAGGGGAGGGTAACTTGGATGAGGAGAAACCATCAGAGAGACGCCGACAGACGCACGATTGAGGTAGTCCGCGTATGCGGATAGCGTCGCCTTGCCTCCCACTGTCGCGTTTTGCACCGGATAGGCCAAGGCCGCCTCGAACTCCTCGCCGAGAAATACGATCGCCCACCGGCTTGCGCGGATCGGATCGCGCTGCTGCCATCGGCATATGCTCGCGCAAATCAGTTCGAAGGCGTTTCGTATGACCGCCGGCCGACCATAAACGAGAATGATGCGCTCTTTTGGCGTTGGACGCAGCATCGCGGCGACTTTTTCATTCGTCTGATATGGCAGGCAAAAAGCCGCGCGGAACTGATGCTTGGCCGTCATCACCCTAAAAAGCTCTTCGGAATTGATGATCGCGATTGTCTCTTGCGGATGCTGATAGGTCGCCTCGGCCATAATGAATTTGCTGCTCCAGCCATAGAAATTGGGTTCATCGTCCTGGATAATGTAAACAAACGGCCTGCGACCTCCGAAAAACCTCTGCCGTTCGTTTTCGAAAACCAGCGAAAATTCGGCCGTCCACCAGGCCGTAGCTACAAAAAGATCATTGTCACGCAGATCGAGCCGCCCTCCGTCGCGTTCGCTCGCATCAATGATTGTGCGCCCGGGCTCGTCCAGACTGGCTGCGAATGGCGCAGGCGTGAAACCAGGGAAATTGGCGTAGGCCGCCTGCTCGATTTCGGCGTCGGTGACAATGATTCTGCGATCAAAGCCCTTCCCAAGCGCTTCCGCAATTTCGTCGAACAGCCCAAGCGCCGTGGCGACGCCGCCAAAGGTCTGTTTTGGATTTATCGTGGGAACGATCAGATTCAGTCGCGGCCGCGCGCTACGCGACGGATAGACCGGGATCGGACGCGTCTCTTTTACCAATCGGGAAAAAGGCGGCAGCTCTATATCAACCGCCGCCAGGCAGGGCTGGTAGACTTTCAATCTGTGTTGCGGGATGTCCGCTGGAGTCGCTACCTGCAATACGGTCTTTTGCGCAGGATACAGATCGCGCCGGACTACCTTCAACCATTCGAAGCCCCTCGACTCCGCTATCATGAGCACGCAACGCTCAATCGCATGCGCCAGCGTGCCGTCAATCTGTCCACGCTCCTCGGGGAAATCGCTGTACTCCAGGCCGATATCCAGCAAGGGCCGAATTGCGGCGCTACGGCCCCAAAACATCGAGCCTGAAGGAAACTCCAATACCAGATTCTTGTCGATCGACACGCCCATGCGACGCATCAGCTTGCGCGCCAGGTCGTAATCATAGCCCCAGTTCAGAACGCCACGTAGTTCAAACAGGTGCTGGGGGAAAACGATTCCAATCCGCGCATCGTCAAACAGACTGAGATTGGAGGCGGCGATTTGCGGAGAACCGAACAGATTGTCGATGAGATAGTCACGCCAGCGCGCCAAAGGTTCACCGCCATGCGGCGAGCGTTTCGTATGAAGATGAAGGAACAGCTCATAGCGTTCGTAAACGTCGCGGAAGCCGACAAATTTAGCGCCTATGTCGCGCCCCCGATTGGGAAGCAGGCGAATGTCCACGCGGCCTTTCGCCCATTGCGCCGTATCGGCTGTGATCTGCGCGACTTTTTCCTGCGCATCGGTTGAGAGGAACAGATCGACCCTGCAGGGGATATTGGTGATTTTTTCAAGAATAAGCGGCAATACTTCCGGATAAAACACATGGATGATCGCCGCGACCGGCCCTCGCGACACCGGTTTGGCTTCGAAGAGAAATGGCGTTTCGAGGGCGTAGTCGACATCGTTGACCGGACGCCGCGACGGCGCCACGCCATCCGGCTTTAGCAGTTCATAAGTGTAGTGATAGCGAATGGCGGCGGCGCGTGTCGCTGCATTGACAGGATTGCGACTTTTGCCCAGCGGCGGATCATATTCCGCCGCCACCTGACGAAGCACCGCCCCGATCGCCACCCGCAGCCCCTGGGTGCGGGCGAGTTCCGGTCCATCTCTCAGAATGTCGCGCGGCGCGAGGAATGCGCCGACCGGGGAATCGACTATCTTGGCGAGTTCCCGCACCGCCGCGCCATAAAGCGCAACCAGGCCTCGCTCCGTTAAAATGATGTATCCGTTGCGAAGGTGCCTTCGCACTGCCTGAAATGTCGTTTCCGCTCTTGCCGAAGCCATAATCCACCTTAGTTGCGTCAATCTTCGCGAAATTCGGCGCGATGCGCAGCGCTGCTGGTTAAGTTTAATCCACTTCTTTTGCCTATCTAACCTGGCTCATTCCAATTCGAGAGATCAGCAGCGCCAAGTTTCAGACGCCACAGACGCGGACCTGCCCTGCCCGCCCCGGAAGTTAAGACTTCTATCATCTTTGGAGGAATTCCGCAGCGCACAAACAGCCGTGTTTTTAGCCGCTTTCGTGCTAAAATAGTTTACAAAGGCCATCGGGTTGAGGCCTGCTATCGACGCCGGAAAAAAAGAGACGCAATGTTCTTCCATATCGACGTGGACGACGGACACAAAATCAGCGGCTGGCTGGCTCCCGACAATCCCTCACAAGTTCCCAAAATCCTGGTGAAGGTCCAAGACCAGGAAGAGTTCGAGGTCGAGGCCAATGTGATGCGCGCTGACGTGCGGGAGCTTGGCGTTCATTCAACGGGCATGGTTGGCTTTGAAATCACAAATCTCCTCGTCCAAAATCTGGAACAGATGGAGGATGTCGAGCTGTTCGAAGCCAGTCAGCGGCTTCCGATCTATCGTCGCCATCAGCCCGAACGTCACATTGAGCGCAAGGTCTTCCTGTTCGACTGTTCGGTAATGCCACAACGGCGCATCGTGAACGTCGCGGGCGAACGGTTTGCTCTGAATTACACCTGTTCGGAACGCTATTCGCTCGAGACCATGATTGTTTTGATCAACAACTCCTTCAATAAATCGCTGTTTTTTTCCGGCCGATCGAACTTCAATCGCTATTCGGTTTATCTGCGCAATTCGGGATATGTTGTCGCGGCCTTGCTGCGCGATCCTTTTGAGGAAATGGCGGAACGCCTACTGGTGCTGAAGTTGCTATCGCGTCCCAATTCGAGCCATCTCCTCAAGACGTTCGTGACCGGAATCGAGCCGCTGATAGATCTTGCGCGCGATCTCACTTTTGACGATCCCAAAGCCCTGACCTCTGCCTTTCGAGCCTGCAGCGACGCTCAGCGCATGGCTCTTATGAGCCCAATGGTCAAGACATTCGGCTGCAACGTGGACGAACCGCCGGAATGGCGAAATGTGCCGATCGCTCTGGAAAACCTCGCTTCGATGGATGTCGTGGGAACTGAATCTTCGTTCCCTCTTTTCAAGAATTTGCTGAACGAAGCTGTTGGCTCGGATTTTCTGCATGACGAAAAACGCGAGACTTTCACAACGGTCCAGGAATTGGCGGTCACATTATCGCGCGTGGGCCTCGCGGTGGACTTTCTCGAACTCGACCTGGCGCTATACTCCTTCGCTCAGGAATCCATTGTCACGGCCATCGAGGGCAATGCCCAGGATCTCGCCGCCCGCGACACTCAGACCATCTGATCGGACAAAGCGGCGCCGATGAGTATGCAAATAGCCCATAGAACTGTCAGCGCGGAAAACAGCAGAAGCGTCGAGGTGACGACCTTGGGCGTCGTCGCAGCTTCCGGCAGGGTCGGCGCGACGACCACGACGAGGTAAAGAACCTGCTTCTCGAGTTCCTGCCGGGCCTTCTGATAGGAGTTTTGCGCAATAGTGTATAACGTCTGCGCGAATTGTTCTTCGAGTTTCAGGCGCTCGTATGAGGCAATCTGGGCCGATACGGCGTCGCTGGCTTTTTCATTAGTCAGCTTGCTGCGCGCATCCGCGATATCCTTGTTGAGCGCCGCCAGTTTGGCGCGCTGGAAGCGCTGGCTGGGCGAGTCTGCTGACAACGAACCGTTGAAGGTCGAAAGCGCATTTTCGATATCGATCTTTTCCAATGTGAGCTTGCCGATAACTTCCGCGATGCTCGCGGCTTTGGACGCAGGATCAATCATAGAATTCGTATTGCGGAACTGAAGCAGCTTTTCACGCGCGCCAGCCAATCGTTGACTACTCGTCGAAACTTCGAGATCGGCGCGCTGTAGGGCGTCCTGACGCCCCCGCAATGTGATCTGATTGACGAGCTTCTCGCTCAGCCGCACCAGATCTTTGGCAAGCCGAAGCGAAGTTTGCGGGCTATAGGCGTCGACTTGCACCGTCAAAATGCCAAACAATGTCTCGACGCTCGCCGAAATGTGCTTATTCCAATATTTCCATAAGTCTTCCATGTTGGAATTGCGCGACAACCGGGAAAAATAGTCGATGTCATCGGATGCGAATATCTCCTCGAAATAGGCGCGTCCGCCAATATCAGCGATCATTGCTCGGCTTCTGAGATAATTCAGTATGATATAGGTGTCCTGCGTCGTGCTTTTGGGTCCGCCGGTCATTTTGCCGAGGAGCGCTGTCGCATCCGTTGCGCTAGTGGCGGCTATCCGCAATTCGGGGGCCGCGCGGACTGTAAGGCGCAATTCGACCGAATAGCCGTCTGACTGCCAAAGCAGAGCGTAAAGCCAAAAGACAAATGTGGGGAGGAGCACGAAGCCCAGAAAGGTCTTTCCGCCGATGCCCATCCCGCTCACTGACACAGCGGTCCCCGCCCTGGACCGCGGAGGAGCGCCCACAACAGCGGGGAGACGCGAGCGGATCACCGCCGGCAGCGATTTGGACAATTTGGATATGTCGGGTTTGGACAAGGCGCCGCGAACGCCCGCCATCCAGCTATCCAATTTGCGGCTAATGGATTTGGTTTCCGTCATCTGCTTTCGAAAGCTTCGGCTCACTGAAGGTTCTGGCGGCGAGCCATCCGCTGATCGGGTTAGACCTTGTAGGCGCCTAACCGGCGGGCAAGCGCTGCGGTCGTCATGGAGTTAGCATGTTTTGTTCGCCACCGCTTATCGCGCCTGAAATATCAGACGGCGGCCCGCAAGCCAAACGACTTGGCCAAGCTCGGCAGCTGCCTGCTTTCATCCCAACGCCGGCGTATGGGCGTATAGAGACAAAGCCGGGTGGAAATAAGGATCGTTCCGGATCGTCGCACGCCATTTGTCGATAAAATAGGCGCGCTCCGCGGCATAGGTCTTCTGCAAGCGGAATGTCGCTCCGCCACGGCTCGCAGATTGGTGATGCACAAGCGCCGCGCGTAAATCGCAGATACAGCGCCAGCCCATTTTCGTAAGGCGCAGACACAGGTCTATATCATTGAGTTCAATAGGTAAATTGATCTCGTCGAATCCTCCGACAGCCTGGAATTTTCGTCGCTCGACCATCAGGCAGGCCCCGGTCACGGCGGCCACTTCATGGGGATACAGATTTACGCCGCGCCAGCCGGGATCGTTTTGATGCAGATCGGCGCCAAAATGGCCTGCGACTCCGCCCATGCCGAGCGCCACGCCAACATGCTGCACCGAGAAGTCAGGAAACAACAGTTTCGCGCCGACTGCGCCAACGTCGGGCCGGGAAGCGAACTCCAGCATCGATTCGACCCAGCCCGGGGAGACTATGGTGGTGTCATTATTCAGAAACACCAGAAAGTCGCCTCCCGCGCTTTGTGCGGCGCGATTGCAGATTGCCGAGAAGTTGAAGGGCCCCGGCGCCGGCAGCACGGTGATGCGCCTGTCCCGCTCGGGCAGTTCCTGTAGCAGCCGATGCGTGGTGGGTTCAACACTGTCGTTGTCAACCACAAGCACTTCAAGATTGGGGAACGAAGTGAGGGCTGACAGGGTCTCAAGACATGGGCGGAGCAAATCCGACCGGTCGCGCGTCGGAACGACCACCGTCACTCGAGGCAAGGGCTCGGGAAGTTTGGTTGGCGTCAACGCCGCACGTGGGGCCTCGTTGTTTTCTGACCTCGGAAAGTGGAACAAGACACGCGCTACGCGGCCCACAGAATCTTTTGACGTCGATGCTAGCAACTCGGCAAGCAGGTCATCAGGCGACTTGCTCAAGAGGTCGCCGCCCCTTCCCAGCATTGCGCCGCGGAAAAGCGCCGCCCGACCGACATATTGCGTAAAACTGTTCAGCGTCGGACTCCAGCCCGGCTTGTAGCAGGGAGCGCTCGCCCCGTCTGAACCGATCTCCGAGTGGTCCGCATACGCAATCGTTTCTGACGGGTTTCTCGCAAAGTGCTCGACAATGCACGCTATGCCGTGAGGCAGGATTTCGTCACCTGCCCGCAACACGCAAACCAGATCGCGAGAGACGTCAAAGTCTTTCGTCTCGATACGGGTGAACCGATCATCGCCCAACCATTTGTTAGCCTGCGGCGCGGAGCCCTTAAGCAGAACTCGCCAGTGAGGGTAGACTTGGGGAGTGAGGGCGCGGCAACTCGAGTCGATAGCGTCGATAGACGCGCCCTCTACATCCAAAACAACAGTTGCGACAGGACTTTTTTCCCAATCGCTCCGAGGCGCGTCAATTGCGCTATCGGGTCGTTCGCTTCTTTGACTGCGCCAGTTCGGATAGGCTGAGAGTTTCTCGCGCCCCAACGCCCAACGCAAATTGAGATCAGCCTCGTCATGCAGCCCCACCAGCCGCGCCGACAAGGAAAAAAACATTCGTTTAGGTGAAGCGAACGCCTTGCGAAGCGCCGTGCGCAGCGGCGTTGGGCCGATCGACAATATCTGAAAATCGAATCTTCCAACATTGTCAGTCGGACTAACCCAAACCTCAGAGAGATTGGGCGGCGCGCGACCAATCCAGACGCCCACACCCTCGCAGGGGGCCGGCGCAAGCACGTCCTTGTATGCGCCGCCCTGCATCCAGAAGCGGAGGATCGGACGCACCGGATCGTCGTACAAGCTCGTGGCGTAGCGCATCTCGATCCAAACTCCCGGCAGAAAGTCTTCAATCGACGAGAGGCGCAGCCAAGGCTCCCGCGACGTCGCGCAAGGCCCTTGGTCGCCCACGACAATATCGCGCGCTACCGTCAAATCGACGCCGGCGGCTCCGCCCAGAATTGCGATTTCCTCATTGTCGGTCATGTCTCTCGTCAAAGGACGCCGCTTTGCGAATGATGCTCAGGTGAATTTTCGAGAAAAGCTTCCAAACGACGTCACGCCTTTTTATCCGAGCGGCCGGCAATGAAAAGCGCAACCGCCAGAGCTGCTGCAAGACCCAGCAAAACGAAGGGCAATGTACACAATGGCGCGCCGCCGACGGAAAACGGAAAGCGCGCCACCCAATGTTCGCCGCTTGGACCGTCGACGGTCACCACACCAACGTAATTCCCCGAGTCCTCGAAACGATGCACGAAGTTAAATGTGCCTCTAGGATAAACCTGCGGCGGAAGATAAGCGACCGTCGCCCCGTCCGCAGGCGCTCCATCGGTTGCTTCGCCGCTATCCCGCAGAATCCGGAAATCCGTCTTCATTTGGCGCAGCTCATCCTGCCCATAGTCGAAGACGAAGGTCGTTTCGCCAATAGCGGGCACGTCCTCGCAGAATTTCCGCCGCGCCGACCCCTGCTGGTATCCGGAAAAGTAGAAAAAGTCCGGCCCGATTTTGAGCACACACTGGTCCTGATCATAACCCATGGCGCCCCGGGCGACGACCTGCGACGCGTTCAAACCGATCCCCAGCATCACCGCTATGCTCGCAGCGCATGCAAAAAATTTGTTTCGAAGTTTCATCGGCTTGCCCCCGCCGCCGGCCCTCGGTCGCGCCGGCCTGTGCTTTTAGGAAGTATACCAAGCTGTCAGACGCTCAGTAACCTCTTGCTTACGCTTCGGCGCGTAAGGGCCGCGTCAACAGAGCGTCAATCGCCGCATCGACGCTCAGGCGGTTCGAAAGAATGGCCGCGACAGCCTCGGCTATTGGCATTTCCACGTGACGGGCGCGGGCGATATCGACCAGCGCCGAAGCCGTGTGGGCGCCTTCCGCCAGCTTGCCGTGACTGGCCTCCTGTGGAGGCTCCCCGCTTCCGAGCGCCTGACCAAGCGCGAAGTTGCGCGACTGCGTGGACCCGCAAGTCAGCACCAGGTCGCCAAGGCCCGAGAGGCCCATCAGCGTCTCCTGTCCCGCTCCCCAGGCCGCGCCGAGCCGACGAAGCTCGGCGAAGCCGCGCGCGATCAGCGCAGCTTGCGCGCTGGCTCCAAGCTCCCGTCCGGCGGCCATGCCGCAGGCGATGGCGAGCACATTCTTGGCGGCGCCGCCTATTTCAACGCCGCGCAGATCGGTCGACCGGTAAAGCCGGAAGGTTTTGGTGGACAATTCCTCGCAGAGCTGCTGCGCCAAGGCCCCGTCCGCCGCGGCCAGCGTCACCGCAGTCGGCAGGCCCCTGCAGACGTCGCCAGCGAAACTCGGTCCGGACAGAGCCGCAAGCTCGACCTGAGGCGCCTCTTCGCCAATCACCTCGCTCATGAACTTGTGCGTGTCGCGCTCGATGCCTTTGGCGCAGTTTACGAAGGCGGCGCCCTTGCGCAGGAACGGACGCGCGCACCGGACCACGGCGCGCATCGCTTGCGCCGGCACGACGCCCAGCACGATTTCGGCGTCGATCAATTCCGCAAGATCGTTGGTGGGCGCGACTGCGGTCGCCAGAGACAATCCCGGCAGATGGCGGCAGTTCTCGCGATCGCGCGCCAAGGCTGCGATATGGGCGACGTCATGGCCCCACAATGCGACATGGCCGCGTCCAGCGGCTGCAACATTGGCCAGCGCGACGCCCCACGCTCCGGCGCCGAGCACAAAAGTGCGGGCGCGGTTCATCTGGCGCCGATCCGCTGATTGTCGCCGCGAGCCCAGAGACGCTCGAAATTCTCCTCGAAACTTCTCGCCAAATCAGGACTTTCGATCACTATCAAATCATTATCCTGATATTCTTCTGCTGAAACGCTAAAATTAGCCGAACCGCTCCGCAAGATTCGTCGGTCGACGACGAAAGATTTCAGATGCATCAGATCGCGCGAACGATGCTTTTGTCGTAACTCGACGTTCGGCGTAGCGGAGATTGCCGCAACAGCGCTTTCCGAGTGGCCCATTTGTTCGCCATCAAGATAAACCCGCACATGGACTCCGCGCATTGCGGCGCGGCCCAAAGCGCTAACGACGGCTCGATCGCTCAGTACATAGGCGGTCATGTCGAGCGATGTGCGCGCTTCGTCGATCAGCCGTGTATCGACGGTTTCGATGCCCGTGCTCGGACCATAAAAAGCGCGAACGCCTGCGATCACCGGCTCCTTCGATAGAAGTCCCGAGGCCGGCGGCTGCGGCGTCAGCGCAAATCCAGCGACCGCGGCGGCGAAGACAAGACGCATCGCCTACGCCTTGCCGTGATGCGCCGCGCTGAAACTGGCGTCTAACGGCCAGCGCGGACGCGGAGCGAAATCCAAATCACTTGTAAGCCCCAACTTGAAATGCTCCAACCCCGCCCAGGCGATCATCGCTCCATTATCGGAGCAAAGCTCCGGCATCGGCGAGACGAAACGCAACCCAGTTTCGGCGCAAAAACGCGTGAGCGCGCGACGGATCGCGCCATTGGCGCCGACCCCGCCGCCGATGACCAACGCCTGCGGGCGGTCGCCCTCCTCCGCCAACATGCGCAGCGCGGAGCGCACTCGGTCGACTATGACGTCTACCACCGCCGCCTGGAATGAGGCCGCCAAGTCCCTTCTATCCGTGTCCGAAGGGTCCTCGCCCAAACGCAAAAGTTCCTGCCTCACGGCCGTTTTGAGACCGGACAACGAAAAATCGGCGCCAGGTCGCCCGAGCATGGGCCGCGGCAGATCGAAACGCTGCGCATCGCCCTCAGCGGCGATCCGCTCGATCTGCGGTCCGCCCGGATAAGGCAGACCCAGCATCTTGCCCACTTTGTCGAAAGCCTCGCCGGCCGCATCGTCGACTGTGGAGCCAAGCCGCTGATATTCGCCAACTCCGCGCACTGCGACCAGTTGCGTATGACCACCGGAAACGATCAGCGCCAGATAGGGAAATTCAATTCCATCGGTGAGTCGCGCCGTCAGCGCATGGGCTTCGAGATGATTGATGGCGATGAAGGGCTTTCCCGCCGCCAGAGCCAGCGCCTTGCCCGCCGTAAGACCCACCAGGATTCCGCCGATCAACCCCGGTCCCGCAGCGGCCGCGATGGCGTCGACGCCAGAAATGTCGACCCGAGCATCTTCAAGCGCGCGGGCGATCAGACGGTCAAGCACTTCGGTATGCGCGCGCGCCGCAATCTCCGGCACCACGCCGCCATAAGCGGCATGACGCGCGATCTGGCTCATCACTTCGTTGGAAAGTATCTCGCCGCCTGCGCCACCCAGTCGCTCCTCGACCACGGCCACCGCCGTCTCGTCGCAGGTGGTTTCAATGCCCAGAACGCGCATGAGTATCCTCATCGCGCGGGAAAAAGGAGCCGATTCGACGCCCGCGCGGTTCAGTCACAACCTATAGTGACGGGGGTCATAGAGGCAAATGGGGATGTCGGTCCTCCGCAAAGGCCTTCTCGCGGCGTCAATACTGATACACAATTATCAAGCGCCATATAATAATCGTAAGCTATTAGTTGACGTCTTTGTAATTCACGCGTAACATGAAAATAATATCTGCAACAGTAATATTCATAATAAGCAACTTATCCGACCGATAATTACAGCAAATTACGCACCTAGATTGCCGCTATAATGCGGATGCTGGCCAAAAAGGAACAGTTTGACTAAGCGTTTTGTCCAACTCGCGTTCGGATTCTGGAAAGGCGAGACCCGCAGCCAGGCATGGCTTCTATCATTTGGATTTCTGATATGCTTGATTGCAAACACTCTCGTCGCCCTCGCTGTAAACAGATGGAGCAAAGGGTTTTTCGACTCGCTTCAGGGCAAGGACGCCGACGGGATCATTCAAAGCACCTGCAATTGGCGGTTCTGGGCGCGATCACGGCAGTTGCGACGATTGCAACGCTTCAGTGTCGGATGCGGCTTCAGGTCGGTTGGCGTCTCTGGCTTACCTCGAGCCTCCTAAAGCGATGGCTGCAGAACGCGACCCACCGTGAATGCGCTATTTCTCCCGCGATCGACAATCCCGAGGCGCGGATCGCGGAAGACGGGCGGCAGGCGATCGAGCTTTTCGTCGATCTCGCGGGCGGCGTAATCAACATCTTTCTGGTTTCGACTTCTTTCGTTGTCGTCTTGTGGACAGTCGGCGGAGCCTACAAGCTTTTTGGCCTGCTTGTGCCGGGATACCTTGTTATCGCTGTCATCATTTATACCGCCATGACCTCGCTGGGGATGTGGATACTAGGGCGGCCGCTCGTCGCGCGCGTCGAGGAAAAAGCCGAAGCAGAAGGCGATTTCCGTTATGCTTTGAGCCGAGCGCGACATGAAATCGAGGCAGCAATCATTAGCGACCATAAAGTCGCCGAAGCGAAAGATTTTCGCGGCTATCTCAGTCGCCTCAGGAAGAAATGGGCGTTCGTGATTCAGGGGCAGACCAAGGTCATCTTCCTGACCAGCGCCAACAATCTCCTGGCGCCCGTGGTTCCGCTCATTCTCGGCGCACCGAAATATCTAGCTGGCGAATTGACGCTGGGCGATCTCATGCAAGCGGCCGCGGCGTTTCTACAGGTGCAGCTCTCGCTCAATTGGCTCGCCGACAACGCTCTCAGCCTGGCGAACTGGTCGGCGTCGGCGCGTCGCGTGGCGACCCTCGATCTCGCATTGGAAAAGCGTTCGCTCGAACCAGTCGCGGCTGTAAAGCGATCACGCCTTCTTGCTTGGGAAGTCAGTTGATTGGCGGGTTTCTCAGGCGCGGCGGGTCTTGACGAAGGCCAGCGTCATAGCGGCGATGAGCGCGAGCCAGCCGTAAACATAGGTTCCCGATAAATCTCGCAGCAACCCAAAAAGCGGCGGCGCCAGCACCACGGCGATTTGGTTGATCGCCATGGCGAGCCCGATCATGAAGCCAATCTGTCCCGCCGGCGCTGTTTCGCTGACAAGCGCAATCCACGGCCCGTACCAACCAAAACCGAAAAAACCCAACCATAAAGCGAGCGCCGCCAGCACGGGTGTGGGGCGCCCGGAGCTACTAGATCGACGCCGACTCCTGCCAGCAGAGCAACAAAACTGATTTGCAGCGGCAGGTATCGTCCGCCCCGGCTATGATCGCTCCAAAAGGCCAGCGCGACGCGACCGACCACGCCTGCCGCTTGCGCCGCGAACAACAGCGCGACACCCGACTCGATCGGCAGTCCGAAGCGGTCGCGAAAATCCAGCGGAAGATAAATCGTCATCGCGAATTGCAGCGACACCAGCGTCACGCCGGGCCAGACGATCCGCGAAATGCCGGGCAGCTTCAGCAAATCAAAACGCTCTCGCAGCGGAGGGAATTCGCGAATAGGCGCGCCTTGATGGGGCGCGCGATAAAAGGCGGCGAAACTCAGCCCGCCCGCCAGCGCCGCAGCCGCTCCAAGGGCGAAGGCCGCGCGCCAGCCGGAGTCTTCGGCGATGCGGGGCAGAACCAGAGTCGCCAGCGCCGCGCCGAGCGGCAGTCCAGCTTGACGTATGCCCATGGCGAGTCCTCGCTGGTTCGGCGCGAACCAAGAGGCCACCGCTTTGCCGCCGCCCGGTTGAACCGTGGAGTAACCGACGCTGGAAATGATCAGACAGGCGAGCAGCAGCTCATAGCTCTGAGCGCGCGAGGCGGCAAAAATCGAGGCCGCGACCATCGTCGCGCCAACGCCAACGATAAGACGTTCGCTGAAGCGATCCAGCAACTCGCCAGCCGCCAATAACCCTAGGATCGGCGCGAATTGTGCGGCCGAAACCAGCAACCCGAGCTGCGCGGCGTTCAGCCCCATTGCCTGCTGCATTTGTCCGCCGAGCGCGCCGAGGCCCTGCACCAGAAAGCATCCGGCGACCTGCGCCAGCGTGGCAAGCCCAAGCGCAATCCAACGGTAGGAACCGCCGCGATCCAACTTTTTACAAATTTCGGTCACGCCTTTTCCTTTGCCACGCAACAGCGACCAAAAGTACGCGGCCAAAAGCTTGCCGTGAGCGCTGTTACTCCTATAGTCGCGCTTGGCCTGTCTTTAAAACCGGAAAGCTCGATGACTCCCCCTCCCCTTCGCATCGGCACTCGCGGCAGCCCGCTCGCGCTGGCGCAAACGCATCAAACCCGCGCATTGCTGGCGCAGGCGCATGGAGTGGGCGAGGATTATTTCGTGATCGAGGTAATCCGCACCACCGGTGACGCGATCCAGGATCGCGCGCTCTCCGAGGCGGGCGGCAAGGGCTTGTTCACGAAGGAGCTGGACGCGGCGTTGATCGCCGGCTCAATCGACCTTGCGGTGCATTCATCTAAAGATCTGCCGACGCATCTGCCGACGGAAATCGTCGTCGCCGGCTATTTGGCGCGCGAGGACGTCAGGGACGCCTTCATCGGCCGCGATGGCGTGACCTTGGCGGAACTCCCCGCAGGCGCGACGGTGGGCACAGCCTCGCTGCGCCGCGCCGCGCAGGTGAAACGACTTCGACCCGACCTGAAGACTGCCTTGATACGCGGCAATGTCGAAACCCGACTGAAAAAAATCGAGAGCGGCGAGTTCGACGGAACGCTGCTTGCGCTGGCCGGACTGAAACGGCTGGGTCTTGAAGCGCACATCACCGAATTGCTGCCGCTGGACAAATTCCTGCCTGCTGCCGGCCAGGGCGCGATAGGCGTCACATGCCGCGCAGCGGACGCTCACACGCGCGCGGCGCTTGCGCCGATACTCGATGAAGCCACCAGCTTCGCGCTTGCAGCGGAACGTTCCTTTCTTACTGTGCTGGACGGCTCCTGCCGCACGCCCATCGCCGCCTATGCGCGTCTAAACGGCAAGGAACTCATTTTCGCCGGCGAGGTCTTGCGCAGCGATGGCGGCGAGGTCTTCGCCGCACGGGGCAGCGGTCACCCTGTCGACGCCGCCCTGATCGGCTATCACGCCGGCCATGATATTTTGCGCCGCTTGCCCCATGGCGTGGCGGGGCTGGCGTGAAGCGCGTCCTCGTCCTGCGCGCGCGCGAGGATGCCGGACACACAGCCGAAAAACTCCGCGCAATGGGCTTCGAGCCTTTGGTTTCACCGGTGCTGGAGATTGTCGCCACGGGCGCGGCCATACCAGAGGGACCCTTCGACGCCGTATTGGCGACGAGCGCCCAGGGCGTAAAGCATCTCGCCCCTGCGCACGCCCTGCCCGCCGCGCCGCTGCACGCGGTTGGCGCGCGTACGGCGAAAGCCGCCGAGAAGCTTGGCTGGCGGACCTATCTTGTCGCGGGAAACTCCGCCTCGCTTCTGGCGCTCATCCAGGCGCGCTACAGGGCGCCGGCAAAGTTTTTGTATCTTGCTGGCAGGGATCGCCGGGACGATTTGGAGACAGGCCTGCGTGCGGCGGGACATGAGGTTGTGACCGTCGAGACTTATACAGCGCAAGCGGCCTCCGCGCTGTCGCAAGAAGCACGCGAAGCTCTTTCAAACGGCGAAGTTGCCGCCGTGCTGCATTATTCAGGGCGCAGCGGGAAGATTTTCCTGCAGTTGGCGCACGACGCGGGACTGACGGACAGTCTGCGGCAGACGCGGCATCTTGCGCTTTCGAAAGACGTCGCGTTGCCCCTAGCGCGCGAACTAGGCGTGAGTGCGCATGTCGCCGAGACTCCAGACGAGCGGCATTTGCTGGCGCTGTTGGCGGAAAATGTCTGACCGCTTGCCGTCCGCAAAATGCTTTGCGCTTGATCCGCTTCCTTTAGCCAGCCAGCGCCGCGCCGATTAACAGCAGCACCGGGCCCTCCAGCGTCTCCTGAGCGACCTTGCCCGGCAAATCCGCGATTGTCCCCGCGATGATCTTTTGTTGCGGCGTGCTGGCGCGCTCCACCAGAAAGGCGGGCGTGGCGGGGTCCGCGCCCTCCGCGATCAGCCGCTTTGACAGCTCTGGCAGGGTGCGATTGCCCATATAAACCACGGTCGTCGCGCGTGGATCGGCCAGGGCGCCCCAGTCGAAGTCCTCGGGAAAGACGCCGTCCTTGCTATGGGCGGTTATGAATTGCACCCGTCGGGCCGTTTCGCGGCTCGTCAACGAGACGCCAAGCGCCGCCGCGCCCGCCAACGCCGCCGTTACGCCGGGCACGATTTCGACATCAAGGCCGGCCGCTCGGATGGCGCTGATTTCTTCATTGGCGCGGCCAAAAATCATGGGGTCGCCGCCTTTGAGTCGGACGACATTTTTGCCCTCGCTGCCGAGCTTCACCAGAAGCGCGGTAATCTCCCCCTGCTGCACCGAAGGCGCGTAGCCGCGCTTGCCCACATTTATGCGCGTCGCTTCCCGTCTTGCGAAATCTAGCACGCTGGCCGGAACAAGATCGTCGAACAGCACGACATCTGCGCCCGCCAAAACGCGCAAACCTTTTAAGGTCAGCAATTCCGGGTCGCCCGGCCCTGCCCCCACCAGCGTTACTCGGCCCCGCGAGGGCGCGTCGCCACCAGCGCGCGTTTCGGCTATCAGAGCGTCGCGGTCAGCCTCAGACGGCGCGCGCTCCAGAGCGGCGAAGGCAAGGCCTGTGAAGCGGCGCCAGAAATCGCGACGCGCCAGAAAATCGAGACCGGACACCAGAATTTGCGGGCGCCACGCCTTGGCCGCCCGCGCCCAGGCGCCGAAGGTCGCCGGGACCAAGGTCTCAATCCGCCCCCGCACTGCTTGCGCGAATACCGGCGAGGCGCCTCCGGTCGACACGCCGATCACCAGGGGCGAGCGATTGACGATCGCGCCCATGATGAAGTCGCTCAAAGCTGGACGGTCAGCAAGATTGATTGGGACGCCGGCCGCCTTGGCCAGCCCTCGTGTCTCGGCGGCTTGGGCATCGTCGGCGACAGCCCCCAGAACGAGGGCGGCGCCCTCGAGGTCGGCGGATGTGAGTTCGCGTGAGAAAACAGCGATGTTGTCGCGCGCGCTGATGATTTGGCATAATTTTGCGCAAGGATCGGCAGTGAAGACAGCGACCTGCGCCCCGGCGGCGGCGACAAGATCGGTCTTCCAGGCCGCGCCTTCCGACCCGCCCACGATGACCACGCGCCGGCCCGCTAGGTTGAAGAAAACTGGCAAGGTTTCCAGCGGCTGCATCAAATCGGAAGCGACTTCATCGGGCTTGCGGGTCAACTCAACTTGTCCTGTCGTTGGGTGAAGCGGTCCTATAACCCATTGCAGGCCAGCGCAAAGAAAAAGCGGCTCACCTGGAGCCGCTTTCCTGTTTCTAGCTCTGATGGA
The DNA here is from genome assembly GCA_963697595.1 of uncultured Alphaproteobacteria bacterium. Lineage (GTDB taxonomy): Bacteria > Pseudomonadota > Alphaproteobacteria > Rhizobiales > Beijerinckiaceae > Methylocystis. Next base: position 1,463,346 of record CAVOON010000003.1, read on the forward strand.
GCAGAATTACTTCTTCTTGCCGTCGGCGCCGAAGCCAGAGATATAGGCCCAAACATTGTCCTCGTCAGCATCGCTGGGCAGACCCTGGAACACCATCTTGGTGCCGGGAACCTTGGCCTTCGGGTTCTTGATGAATTCCTTGAACGAGGCCGCATCCCAAGTGATCCCGGAGCCCTTCATCGCGTCGGAATAGTTGTAGCCTTCCGCGGAGCCAGCCTTGCGGCCGTCGATGCCGTTCAGTTCGGGCGCAATGGCGTTCTTGGCGCCTTCGCCGATCTGGTGGCAGGCTTTGCATTTCGCGAAAACCTTTTCACCCGCGCCAGCGTCACCAGCGGCGAAGGCCGTGCCGGCCATAGCGGTGAAAGCGACGCCAGCCACGAACGTCAACAGGGAAACAGTTTTCATCCTCGTTCCTTTCCTCAACGCGGCCGTCGTAGGGCGACCGTCATTATAATTGCGGGCCGCAGCCTCCCGCCGCGAGCCAAATCCATCCCTCGCGGGGAGGGAAACTATATCGGCGCAGCTTCAGACACAATATCCGCTCCGCGCCAATCTGCCCACCGCCAGGCGCCAATGTCTAGAATCAGCTCCGAATCTCACCTGGATAACCGGCGAGAGCTGCGATTCAGTTCACGCGCCGGAGAGTCAGATTTACGCGCGCGGCGCCTGCAGGAAGATGGAGCGCTGTGGACGTCGCCAGCGTCGGCAAAATCCTGTCGACGCCGTGGAATCGCAATCGCGCCGGTCCGCATAGAACCAGGGCGTCGCCCGAGGAGAGGACGACAGAAGCCGTTGCTCCGCCGCGTTTTATCCCGCCAATCCGGAACAGACAGTCGGCGCCAAGCGACAATGAAACGATCGGGGCGGAAAAATCCTTTTCATCGCGGTCCTGATGCAGCCCCATGCGCGCTTCGGCGTCGTAAACATTGATCAGACACGCCTCCGGCTGTGCAATAAAATTCGCCAGGCGTCGCCATGCCTCAAGCAAAATATCTGGCATTGCGGGCCACGGCTCGCCCGTTACAGGGTGGCGCGGCTCGTAACGATAGCCGCCGTCTGTATCGCTCATCCAGCCTAGCGGTCCACAATTGGTCATCCGCACGGACATCGGCGCGCCGGTCTTGGGCATTGTCGAGACATAGAGCGGCGCGCGGGCGATGATCCGGGCTATCTCGCTCGCAAGGTTCTGTTGCGCGGATAGGTCAAGGAACCCGCGATGTAGGACGACGCCAGCAGGCAGGTCAGTCATGGGTCTAGACTATCAACAACCGAACGACGGCCGAGCCGCGGTCAATCCAGCACGATCTTTGAGGCCACCGTGGAATCCGCATTGAGCTTGTAGATCACCGGGACACCCGTCGCGAGTTCCAGAGTTGACACGCTTTCTGGCGTCATTTGATCCAGCACCATCGCCAATGCGCGCAGCGAATTGCCATGCGCCGCCACCAGCACGCGCTCGCCGCGCAGCACGGGAGGCAGGATGTGTTGGCAATAAAAGGGGACCACTCGGGCCACCGTGTCCTTGAGGCTCTCGCCGCCGGGGGGCGCGACGTCATAGGAGCGACGCCATAGGCGCACCTGCTCCTCACCCCATTTGTCGCGCGCTTCGTCTTTGTTGAGGCCGGAAAGGTCGCCGTAATGACGCTCATTTAGCGCGCGATCTCGGCTGGTCGGCACATTGGATTGGCCAAGCTCCTCCAGGATCAGCTCCAGCGTATGTTGAGCTCTCAGCAACGAAGACGTAAAGGCGGCGCTGAAAAGAATATCGCGCTTGCGCAGCTCCTTGCCCGCATTGCGCGCCTCCTCGATTCCCAACGGAGTCAGGTCCGGGTTTTTCCAGCCGGTGAACAGGTTTTTCGCATTCCATTCGCTTTGGCCGTGCCGGACGAGTACGAGTGTGCGATTCATGCGTGCAAAATCCCCGTAATGCTCAGCCGCCCGAAAGACCGAGGACGTCCGCCATGGAATATAGTCCTGGCGCCCGCCCCCTGGTCCAAAGGGCAGCCGCCAAAGCGCCGCGCGCGAAAATGCCCCGGTCCTCGGCGCGGTGCGACAGCTCGATTCGCTCCCCCAAGCCCGCCAAGATGACCGAGTGGTCGCCAATCACCGTGCCGCCTCGAAGGCTGGCGAAACCGATATCGCCGGTTTTGCGCGGGCCGGTCAGGCCATCTCGACCGCGCGCGCTGTGTTCGTCAAGATGGATGCCACGGCCCTCCGCCACCGCTTCGCCGAGCAGGAGCGCAGTGCCGGAAGGCGCGTCGACTTTCTTGGCGTGATGCATTTCGACAATCTCCGCGTCCCATGCCGGCCCCAGCGCCCGAGCCGCCCGTTCCACCAGCACCGCCAGAAGATTGACGCCAAGGCTCATATTGCCGGAACGGACAATTACAGTTTCTCGCGCCGCCGCCCCGATAGCCTCGAGATCCTGTGTCGAAAGTCCCGTCGTGCCTATGACATGAGCAACGCCCATCTGCGCGGTCAGAGCCGCCAGAGCCACGGTCGAGGCGGGGGATGAAAAATCAATCAGAACGTCGCTCTGCGCGAGAACGGCCCGCGGATCGTCGCTGACCAGAACGCCGTTGGCGCCGGCTCCGATCAATGTGCCGGAGTCAACGCCGATCGACGATGCCCTCGACTGCTCGATAGCGCCAGTCAGGCGCACGCCCAGAGTGTCAGGGATTGTCTGCACAAGCATCCGGCCCATACGGCCGGCGGCGCCCACTACGGCCAGCCGCAAGTCATTCATGTTATTCCGACCTTTGTCTCAGGCTAGTGTGACAGCAAAAGACGCGAACTGCCTCGACCCTTTGTGCGATTCGAGGCGCGCTGCAGAAATTCTATACAATCGCCGCTGCAGGATGAGAAGCCGCGCCATTGTCGCGCCGGCCATGTCCTGTGGCTATCCTTTCGGGTGGGATTTCACAACGCGATGCTGTGCCGCGCCGCGGTTCGCTTCTCATTTGGGCTTTGGCCGAAAGGTCTTGACCTGATCTGGAGAGGTATCGATCCATGCAGCGCCAATCAAATCGAGACAATATGGAACAGCCGGCATCACGGCGTCGAGACAAAGTTCAATTGCGGACGGTTTGCCGGGCAAATTGATCATCAGGCATTTGCCGCGATGGGCGGCAAGCTGACGCGACAGGATCGCGGTCGGCACCTGCTCCAAAGACACTTTTCGCATCAATTCCCCGAAGCCAGGCAATTCGCGCGGCGCGGCAGCCAACGTCGCCTCGGGCGTAAGATCGCGCGGCGACGGCCCCGTTCCGCCTGTCGTAACGATCAGATCGCAACCGAGATTATCGGAGAGGTCGATCAAAGCATCGCGCACGCTTTCGAAGCCATCAGGAACGATCCGTCTTTCTATCCGGAATGGCGTGGTCAGCACCCTGCGAAAATAGGTCTCGATCGCGGGACCGCTTTCGTCGGCATAAACGCCCGCGCTGGCCCGGTCGGAAGCGGTGAGAACGCCGATCACGGCGGGTCTTGAGGCGGTTGTCATGGCGTCTCCCATCCGGTCCGCGGCTGCTGTTTCGACGGCTAAAAAGTCAGGTGCGACCAGCCGCGTCAACATTAGATGCAAGGTTTTGAACCACATCAATACTTACATGCACAGTATAGATATTTCATAATATGAATACAAACAAACTTAGTTACACGATCGATCATTTCGCGCTCAGAGAAAGATATCTATCAAACGGAAGGCAATTTCACCGCCCGTTTGTGAGCGTTATTTCCATAAATTCGCTGCATTCGAATAATATTGACGCTCTGCAATAAAATATAAGCTTATATATACATCCTCATTGGGCACATTATTTGGTCACATTTATTTTTTAGGTCATTTCGGTCGCCTCAATCCAAAGGAGATTGGATCCGTACTCAATAGCATTTCCAATGTAGTCGAAATGCTACGCGTAACGTAAAAAGGGTAAACTATGAAACGAGTTATATGGCCGATCTTCGCGGTTGGACTTATGTCCATACCAGTTCAAGCAAAGGCTGATGTCGTCAGCAATTTTCTTGATCACATATTTAATGGCGCGAACGACCAGGCTTATGCCTACGCTCCACATGGGCACGGGCGACGTCATGCGCACGCCGGGCGCCACTGGAGCCATGCCGCACAGTCCGGCAGCGCTCACGGCCGATCCTTCACTGCTCTCGCCTCCTGGTATGGTGGCGGCCCACGATCGCTGGAGCCGAACACCCACACAGCCAGTGGCGAGCGTTTCAACAAATGGGGCCTGACCGCCGCCCATCGCACGCTGCCGCTCGGCACGCGATTGCTGCTGACGCACGCAGGCCGCTCCTGCGTTGTGCGCGTCAATGATAGAGGCCCGGCGGCCTGGACCGGCCGAAGCCTGGATGTCTCCAAGGGCGCGGCTACGCAGCTTGGGCTGATTTCCAGCGGCACTGGCCAGGTCAGCGTGACGGTGCTCGCCAGCCGTTAAATCAAAAATGCCCTCGCCGCATCTCTGCGACGAGGGCACCCAAGGATTTTCGGCGTGTTTGTTCATCCAGTGCTCAAATGAACATGCCGAATATTCCGGACAGCACCATCATCACAATGGTCGTCGCGACGACGATGCCAATGTTCCCCTTGCGCCTCCGCGGAGCCAAACGCGCATCTGGCGCGTTCAGGCGCCAACGACCAACACATGCACTAGCGGCTTTTTGCCCCAACTTGAGAATACCGCGCCCCGCACGACGCGTTCGACAGCATTGGCCACGGCATCGAAATCATGGCGCCGGGGACGAGATAGCGCATCGAAGGTTTTGAAAACGGCGTCGTCAATAATATCGCCCATGTCGGCATTGTCCCTGCCCCGCTTGGGAATGCCCGCAAAAACAATATCGGGATCGCCGATCATGTCGCCTTGCTTGCTGACCGCCAGCGCGATCGACACGACGCCCGAGAAGGCCAGCTTCACACGTTCGCGCACGGCTCCATCATTCTCGTTGACGAGCACCTCGCCGTCCTTGAACACCCTGCCTGCTGACGCCTTTCCGATAATGGCCGGCGCGCCGGGCGCGAGGCGCACGATATCTCCATTGCGGGCTGAGACGACGTGTTGCACGCCGTGAGCCCGAGCGAACGCGGCGTGTTGAGTGAGGTGATGCGATTCTCCATGCGCCGGCACCGCCGCCTGCGGCCTGACCCAATCATACATGCGGGCGACCTCGCCCCTTCTGGGATGGCCGGAGCAATGCACGAGATGGTCATGATCGGTGATCACTTCGACGCCCAGATCGCATAGCTTGTTGATGACGCGATGCACCTCGCGCATGTTGCCGGGGATGGCGCGCGACGAAAATATCACCCGGTCGCCCGACACCAGCTTGATCGCCGGATGCTCGCCCTCCGCAGCCCGCGCCATGGCGGCGCGCGATTCTCCCTGACTGCCTGTCGCGATCACCACCACTCTGTCACGCGGCAAAGTCGCAAGATGGTCCAGAGAGAAGAACCCCGGGACGCCTTCCAGATAGCCGCAGTCGCGCGCCACCTGGATCGCGCGGTCGAGCGCGCGGCCGGCGACGACTACCGTGCGGCCACAGGCCTGAGCTGCCTCCGCAATGGCCCGTATGCGCGCGATGTTCGACGCGAAGGTCGTAACCAGCACTCGACCGGTTGCTTCGGCGACCAGAGCGCGCAGCGTGCGGGCGACGTCGCTTTCGGAAAAACTGTCTCCGTCGCGCAGAATATTCGTGGAGTCGCAGATCAGCGCCGTAACGCCCTCGTCGCCGAGCGCCCGAAGCCTGGCTTCATCGATCCGATGCCCAACGCCCGGATCAGGGTCGATCTTCCAGTCCCCCGTATGCACTGCAAGACCGGCGGGCGTGCGGATAGCCAGAGCGCAGGCCTCGGGGATGGAATGCGCAACAGCAATGTATTCTACGCTGAACGGCGCTAGGTCCAATACTGTCCCCGCCCCTACCCGCGTGATTTCGACTTTCGGAGCGCCGGGCTCGGAAAGGCGGCGCGTTTCGATCAGGCCCGCGGCAAAGGGCGTCGCGAAAACGCGGCAACGCAGCCTGGGCCATAATGCCGCGAGCGCGCCAATGTGATCCTCATGCGCATGGGTGATCAAAAGGCCAAGAAGGTCACGGCCAATTTTCTCCACGAAAGAGACGTCTGGCAGCACCAGATCCACGCCGGGAAGGTCGGGACCGGGGAACGTCAGTCCGCAATCCACCATCAGCCATTTGCGCGCGCGCGGCGGGCCAAAGCCGTACAAGGCGGCGTTCATGCCGATTTCGCCCAAACCGCCAAGAGGCGCGAAGACGAAGTCGCTCGCGTCTGTTGTCATGAGCGTGAACCTGAAAGTTTGAGATTATCGGTCTCCACGGGACCGAAAAATACATCGCCCGCGTCGACGACTTTATCGCCTTGATCAGTCGCCAGGATAAGCCGTCCGGAGGCGTCGATGGTCTTGAAACGCCCCTGCAATTCTTCACCGCGTGACAGAGCAACCCTGATGGGGTCGCCAAGTCCCGCCGCGTCTGCGAGCCACTTTTCGCGAATTGCCGGAAAACCTTCACCGCCGGCCCAAAGGTCCAGTGTGGCGACAAAACAATCCGAGAGCCGCGCAAAAAGCTGCTCGGCGGAAGGCGCTCGGGCGCCGATGCTCTGCAGGGCGCGCGCCTCATAGGGCAATCCCTTTGGCGCGATCGCACAATTGACGCCGATGCCGATGATTGTGACCAGATGATTGGGCTGACGCGGATCGCCCGTCGCAACGGAAACGCCTTCAAGCAAAATGCCGCCGAGCTTGCCGCCGCCCAGCAGAAGGTCGTTCGGCCATTTCAGCGCGATTTGGTCGCCCAATTGAGCCGCTTGCCGTAACGCGTCAATTGCCGCGACTCCCGCGACAAATCCCAGTTGCGGCGCAAGCGCTGGCGAGAGGTCGCTGGAATAGATCAGGCTGGCGTGCAGATTGCCCTGCGTGGAGATCCACTCCCGGCCGAGCCGTCCCTTGCCCTTGCTCTGCCGCCCCGCTACGACCCAGATCGGTCCGCGCTCTCCGGCGGCCACGAGACGCTTGGCCTCTTCATTGGTGGAATCCACCTCGTCGAGAGCGAGCAGCCGAACGCCGCGCGCGCGGGCTTCCTCGCCAGGCTCAACGCTCACCGCCGTTTTCAAAATAGCGATTTCGCGGCGACCGTCGCCGCATCCATCAGCGGCGCGGGATAGACCCAGAAGCACAGAAGGAAAATCGTCGACATCGCGAGAATTCCACGCACGGTCGCCGGCGACGGGTCGAAGACAGGCGCGGGCTCATCGAAATACATCACCTTGACGATGCGAAGGTAGTAATAGGCCGCCACGGCGCTCGCCAGCACGCCGACAACGGCGAGCGGATAAAGCCCGGCCTGAACTGCAGGCAGCAACACATAATATTTCGCGAAGAAGCCCCCGAGCGGAGGAACGCCCGTCAAAGAAAACATTATCATCGCCAGAAAGAAGGCGGTGCCGCCCCTGCTGCGCGACAGGCCCGCGAGGTCAGCGATGTTCTCGACCGGTTTGCCATCGACGCGCATGGTCAGGATCGCGGCGAAGGCGCCGAGCGTCATCACCGCATACATGGCGAGATAAATGGCGATGCCTCTCACGCCGTCTTCAGAGCCGGCTGACAGACCGATCAGCACGAAGCCCATATGGCCAATCGACGAGTAAGCCATCAGGCGTTTGATGTTCGTCTGTCCAATCGCCGCGAAAGAGCCCAGCAAAGTCGAAACAATGGCCAGGAAAACGACGATCTGGCGCCACTGGCCGGTCATGCCGGGAAACGCGGTCAGTGCAATCCTCACCGTGATCGCGACGGCGGCCAGCTTGGCTGACGATGCGAAGAATGCGGTGACGGGGGTGGGCGCGCCTTCATAAACGTCGGGCGTCCACATATGGAAAGGCGCCGCGGACATCTTGAACGCCAGACCCGCCAGCACGAAAACGAGCCCAAAGACCACCCCGATCGGGGCGGAGCCGGAGACAACAGCGGCGATGCCTGTAAAGGAGATCGTCCCGGCGAAGCCATAGAGCAGCGACGCTCCGTAAAGCATCATGCCGGAAGAGAGCGCGCCGAGCACGAAATACTTCAATCCGGCTTCCGAGGCGCGCGCATCGTCGCGGGCGAAAGCCGCGACCACATAAAGCGCGAGGGACATCAGTTCGAGCCCCAGATACAACGCAATCAGATTGTCAGCCGAAATCAGAAGCAGCATGCCGAGCGTGGCGAGCAGGATCAGGATCGGATATTCGAACTTATCCAGCCGCGCTCGCCGCATGAAGTCGGTCGACAGCAGTATCGTCACCATCGAGGCCGAAAGCGTCAAACCCTTCACGAAGCGCGAAAATGCATCGTCGACATAGGCGCCGTCGAAAACGCTCGCCTCCGAATGTGTCGAGAGCACGATGGACAGCAGCGCCAGTCCAAGCACGCCTACGGTCAGTTCCGAGACCAGGCCGTGGGCGCGCTCGCCGCGCCAGGCGCCAACCAGGATGAGCGTCAGAACACCGATGGCGAGGATGACTTCCGGCAGGAAGTGATGCGCGAGCTCCGTGAAAAAGGGCATTTTTTTGATCCGTCAGTGGCTGGCGGCGGCGAGCTTGACAGCATCAAGCAGCGCCGAATGAGACTGAAGCAGATTGACGACGGAGGCGGCCGAGGCTTCCAGGACAGGCCCGGGCCGGACGCCATAGAAAATCGTCAACGCTATCAGGGGGACGAAGATCGCGATCTCTCGCGCAGAGAGATCGGAGATATTTGCAAGGCTGGCCTTCTCAAGCGCGCCGAAAACCACTCGGCGGTAGAGATAAAGCGCATAGGCGGCCGAGAGGATCACGCCGGTCGTCGCAAACAAGGCGACCCAACTGTTGGCGTTATAGGCTCCCACCAGCGTCAGGAACTCGCCGATAAACCCGGCCGTTCCGGGCAACCCCACATTGGCCATCGTGAAGACCATGAAAGTGAACGCATAGAACGGCATGCGATTTACGAGTCCGCCATAGGCGGAGATTTCGCGCGTGTGCATGCGGTCGTAGATCACGCCGACGCAAAGAAACAACGCCCCTGAGACGAAGCCATGTGAGATCATAAGGAACATTGCGCCCTGCACGCCCTGAGTATTCAGGGTGAAGAGCCCCATCGTGACAAAGCCCATGTGGGCGACGGAGGAATAGGCGATAAGTTTCTTGATGTCTTCCTGCACAAGGGCGACGAGCGACGTGTAGATGATCGCCACGACCGAAAGCGCGTAGATCAGAGGAGCGAACTGCACCGACGCGTCAGGAAACATCGGCAGCGAGAAGCGGATGAAACCATAGCCGCCCATCTTCAACAGGATGGCCGCGAGGATCACGGAACCGGCGGTCGGTGCTTCAACGTGCGCGTCCGGCAACCAGGTATGAACCGGCCACATCGGCATTTTGACCGCAAAGGAGGCGAAGAACGCCAACCACAGCCATGTCTGCATGTGCGCGGGGAAATGCGTCGAGAGCAGCACGGTGATGTCGGTGGTGCCGGCCTGATTATACATCGCCAGAATGGCGATGAGCATCAGCAGCGACCCCGCAAGAGTGTATAGGAAGAACTTGAAGCTCGCATAGACGCGCCGCTTGCCGCCCCAGATGCCGATGATGAGGAACATCGGAATGAGACCGCCTTCGAAGAAAAGATAGAACAGCACCAGATCAAGCGCGCAGAACACGCCGATCATCAGCGTCTCCAGCACGAGGAAGGCGACCATATATTCGGCGACGCGCCTGGTTATCAACTCCCAAGACGCGAGAATCGCGAATGGCATCAGAAAGGTCGTGAGCAGCACGAAGGGCATCGAAAATCCGTCGACGCCCAGCTTATAAACAAGGCCCGAGCCGAACCACGTCTTCTCTTCGACCATCTGGAAGGCGGCGCTTGCGGTATCGAAGCGTTGCCAAGCGACCAGAGACAGAACGAAGACTGCGATCGTGGTCAGAAGCGCCGACCAACGGATATTCCGCAGTGAAGATTCAGTTCCGCTCCGCTGCGTCAGGATGAACGCCGCGCCGACCAGTGGAAGGAAGGTCAAGCCGGAGAGAATTCCGAAACCAAACATTAGCGTATGCCTCCGGCGACGAACCAGCTCACGACCGCCGCTACGCCAATCAGCATGGCGAAAGCGTAATGATAGATGTACCCAGTCTGGAGACGGGCGACCAAGCGCGCGCCGTCCGAAACGAGCGCCGCAACCCCGTCAGGCCCAAAGCCATCGATGATCCGGCCGTCGCCGTCTTTCCATAGAAGCCGGCCGATTGCAAAGGCTGGCCTGACAAACAGGAAGTCGTAGAGCTCGTCGAAATACCATTTGTTGAGCAGGAACTGGTAGAGTTTCGGGAACGCTGCGGCGATCTTCTGCGCGGTCCCTGGCTTCAGAACATAGACATATAGCGAAAGCAGGAAGCCCAGGGCCATCATGCTGAAAGGCATGAACGATACCCAGCCGGGGATTTCGTGCATGGCGTGCAGAACGTGATTATGCTCGCCGGTGAACAACAATTCCTTCCAGAACTCGCCATATGCGTGGCCGGCGAAGTAACGCTCGAAGACGAAGCCCGCCGCCACTGCTCCGGCGGCCAGAACGGCCAGCGGGATCAGCATAACGAGCGGCAACTCATGCGGCGCGTGATGACCGTGGTCATGGTCGCCGTGATCCTCGTGGCCATGAGAGTCGTGCAACGGCTCCTCATCGCTCAAATGCTCTTCTACGAGACCATGCGTATGGTTGCCAGGGCCATGCGCATCGGCGTGGACCGCCCGATGACCAAAGAAGGTCATGAACACCAGACGCCATGAATAGAACGAGGTGAGTCCAGCGGCGACAACGGTGGCGATGAAACCGTACATCGCCGCGTGAGAATGCGCGCTGGCGGCGTAGGCGGCCTCAATGATCGCGTCCTTGGAGAAAAACCCGGCGAAACCGATCTCCGTATGCGGAATGCCAAATCCCGTCAACGCCAGCGTGCCGATCGTCATCATGGCGAAGGTAAAGGGAATGTCCTTGCGCAGACCGCCCATGTTGCGCATGTCCTGCTCGTGGTGCATCGCGTGGATCACCGAGCCCGCGCCCAGAAATAGCAAGGCCTTGAAAAAGGCGTGCGTGAAGAGATGGAAAATGCCGAGAGAATATCCGCCCACGCCTTCGGCGACGAACATGTAGCCCAGCTGCGAACAGGTCGAATAGGCGATCACGCGTTTGATGTCGTTCTGCACCAGACCGATAGTCGCCGCGAAGAAGGCGGTCGTGGCGCCAATGATGGTGACGAAAGTGAGCGCATCCGGCGCATATTCGAATATCGGCGACAAGCGCGCCACCATGAATACGCCGGCGGTGACCATGGTCGCCGCATGGATAAGCGCGGAGACCGGGGTCGGGCCTTCCATCGCGTCCGGAAGCCAGGTGTGCAGCAGGAACTGCGCCGACTTGCCCATCGCGCCCGTGAAGAGCAGGAAAGCCGCCAGATCGAGTGCGTCGACGTCCAGACCGAAGGCATGGATGGTCTTGCCTTCCAGGCCTGGAACAGCGGCGAAGACCTCGTCAAAGGTAACGGACTTGGTCAGCTGGAACACAAGGAAAATGCCGAGCGCGAAACCGAAGTCGCCAACACGATTGACAACAAAAGCCTTGATCGCCGCGGCGTTGGCGGAGGGCTTTTCGTACCAGAAGCCGATGAGCAGATAAGAGGCGAGGCCCACGCCTTCCCAACCAAAGAACATCTGCACGAGATTGTCCGCAGTCACCAGCATGAGCATGGCGAAGGTGAACAGCGAGAGATAGGCGAAGAACCGCGGGCGGTGCGGATCCTCGTGCATATAGCCAATCGAATAGAGATGGACGAGGCTCGAGACCGTATTGACGACGACGAGCATCACCGCCGTCAGCGTATCCACGCGCAGCGTCCAGTCGACCTTTAGCGCCCCTGAAGTGAACCAGTTTCCAAGCACCGGAGCGAAAGCAGGACCTTCGCCCAGCGCCACGTTGAAGAAAACAATCCAAGACATGACCGCCGCAGCGATGAGCAAGCTCGTAGTGACCAGTTCCGACGCTCGCGCCCCGATCTTGCGGCCGAGGGCGCCGGCGATCAGAAAGCCGACGAGAGGAAGAAAGACGATTGCCTGAATCATCGCGCGGTCAGCCCTTCAAGCTGTTGATGTCGTCGACCGCGATCGTGCCGCGATTGCGATAGAATGTGACGAGAATGGCGAGGCCGATGGCCGCTTCCGCGGCCGCTACCGTAAGAACGAACAGCGCGAAAACTTGGCCCGTCAAATCGCCCAGCTCCGAAGAGAAGGCGACGAAATTGAGGTTCACCGACAGCAGGATCAATTCGACCGACATCAAGATGACGATGATGTTCTTGCGATTGAGAATGATGCCGGCGATGCCCAGGGTGAACAGGATCGCGGCTACGACGAGATAATGCGTGAGGCCGATGGTCATGGGCTGTTTCCTTACACGCCGGCCCGCGAGGGCACTTTCTTGAGTTCGACCACCGTTTTGGCGGTTCGCGCGTTCTGCTCGGCGATGCTCTGCCGCTTCACGTTCGGACGGTGGCGCAAGGTGAGCACGATCGCGCCGATCATCGCGGTTAGGAGCACCAGCGCCGAAACCTGAAAGAAGATGACATATTTCGTATACAGCACCTGTCCGAGCGCCGCCGTATTGCTGACTTGCGCCAGGATCGGCGAGGCGGCCACCTCATGCGCCGAAGGCGCCGATTTCCAGTTGACGGCCACGAAACCAAGCTCGAACATCACCACCGCGCCGACAGCGGCGCCGGCGGGGAGATATTTCTGGAACCCCTGTTTCAACTCCGCGAAATCCACGTCGAGCATCATCACGACGAACAGGAACAGCACTGCGACCGCTCCGACATAGACGACGATCAGGATCATCGCCAGGAATTCCGCGCCTTGCAGCAGAAACAGACCGGCGCCGTTGCAGAAGGCCAAAATGAGGAAGAGCACCGAATGTACGGGATTGCGCGCGGTGATCACCACGAAGGCCGAGGCGATCAGCACGCTTGAGAAGAGATAGAAGAATACAGCGGCCACGGCTTCGTCCTCTTTACGGATCGCATCACCAGCAGGCGTTGCGCGAATTTTGGGTCTCTCTTGCGGCGTTCAGCGATAGGGCGCGTCAAGCGCGATGTTGCGAGCGATCTCCCGCTCCCAGCGCGCGCCGTTTTCCAGCAGACGCTCCTTGTTGTAGTAAAGCTCCTCGCGGGTCTCGGTCGCGAACTCCGCATTGGGACCCTCCACGATGGCGTCGACCGGACAGGCCTCCTGGCAGAAGCCGCAATAGATGCATTTCACCATATCGATATCGTAGCGCGTCGTGCGGCGGGTGCCGTCGTTGCGACGCGGGCCGGCTTCGATCGTGATGGCCTGCGCGGGGCAAATCGCCTCGCACAGCTTGCAGGCGATGCAGCGCTCTTCGCCGTTCGGATAACGGCGCAGCGCATGTTCCCCACGGTAGCGCGGGGATTGAGGGTTCTTCTCATGCGGATAGTTGATGGTCGACTTCGGCTTGAAGAAGTAGCGCATCGACAGAAGGAAAGCGCCCACGAATTCCGTCAGGAAGAGCGACTTTGCGGCGTGATCCAGTCTCATGACGCTTTCCTCAATTCGCCAGCGCAGCGCCGGGGCCGAACTCCAGCACGGCTGCGACAATCACGACCATGACCAGCGAAATCGGCAGGAAAACCTTCCAGCCCAGACGCATCAGCTGATCGTAGCGGTAACGGGGGACGAAGGCTTTCACCATCGCGAAGAAGAAAAAGAAGAAGCTGACTTTCAACGCGAACCAGATGACTCCCGGCACCCAGGTGAAGGGAGCCACGTTGATGGGTGGCAGCCATCCGCCGCAGAACAGGATGGTCAGCAGCGCGCACATGGTTACGATGGCCACATATTCCGCCAGCATGAACAGCACGTAAGGCGTCGCGGAATACTCGATCATGAAGCCGGCCACCAGCTCCAACTCCGCTTCCACAAGATCGAAAGGCGGCCGGTTGGTTTCGGCGAGCGCCGAGACGAAGAAGATCACGAACATCGGCAGCAGGCGGAGCCAATACCACCCGAGGAGGCCGTATTTCGTGTCCTGAGCCTGGACGATGTCCGTCAAATTCAGCGAACCGGCGCAGAGCAACACTGTGATGATGACGAAGCCGATGGAGACTTCGTAGGACACCATCTGCGCGGCCGAACGCAGGGCGGAAAGAAACGGGTATTTGGAGTTGGAGGCCCAGCCGCCCATGATGACGCCATAAACGCCCAGCGACGACAATGCGAAAATGTAGAGCACGCCTACATTGATGTTCGCGACCACCCAGCCGTCGGATGACACCGGCATTACCGCCCAGGCGGCGATGGAGAGCGTCGCCATCAAGAAGGGCGCGAACAGGAACACGCTCTTGTTCGCCGTGTCCGGAATCACCGGCTCTTTCAAAGCGAATTTGATGAAGTCGGCGAAGCTCTGCCAAAGGCCCCAGGGTCCGACGACATTGGGACCGCGCCGCAATTGCACCGCCGCCCAGATTTTTCGATCCGCAAGGATGACATAAGCGACATAGATCAGCAGCACGACCGCGATCAGAACGCTCTTATAGATCGCTAGAAGCACGGGACTTTCCGTGACAAATGAAACGATTGTGTGCCAGAGGTCGCCCACGTCGATGCTCCTATTCCGCCGCCTGCTGCAGCCTGCTCTTGGCCAGCGCCGAACATTCCGCCATGACGGCTGAAGCGCGCGCGATCGGATTGGTGAGATAGAAATCGGACACGGCTGAGACGAAAGGATCTTTCATCGCGACCGCAGAATGTTGCGACACCTTGGCGATTGAATCGACGTTCCCGCGCTCGATGGTGTCCAGCCGCTGCAGATGCGGATGTTTTTCGAACATCGCCTTGCGCAACTGCGCCAGCGAATCGAACGGCAAAGGCGTGCCCAGAACTCCGGAAATAGCTCGCAAAATGGCCCAGTCCTCTCGCGCCTCGCCCGGCGGAAAAGCGGCCCGCGACGCCGACTGCACCCGGCCTTCGGTGTTGACGAAAAGTCCGGCTTTCTCGGTGTATGCGGAACCCGGAAGGATGACGTCCGCGCGATGCGCGCCGCGGTCGCCATGCGAGCCAATATAGACCACAAACGCGCCCGGAGCGATGTCGATCTCGTCGGCTCCCAGGTTGAAGATCAGGTCGAGCGCGCCGGCCCTGACGAACTCATGCGCGGGCAAGCCGCCGGAGGCCGGGACAAAGCCGAGATCGAGTGCGCCAACTCGAGAGGCCGCTGTGTGCAAAATGGAAAAGCCATTCCAGCCTTCGACCACGCCGTAATGCTTTCGCGCCGCCTGAGCCGCGAAAGCGAGCACTGCGTCGCCATCCGGGCGCGCCAGCGCCCCCTGCCCGATCAGAATGATGCGTTTTTTCGCGGGAGCTTGATCATGTTGGATGAAATGCAACAGCGAATCCGGCCCGGCGCCCAGATATTTGTAGTCGTAGGTCAGATCGGCCTGCTCGCCGATCAGCGCGACGTTGAACCCGCCCTTCAGCCAGCGCTTGCGAATGCGCGCGTTAAGCACCGGCGCTTCCTTGCGCGGGTTGGAGCCGATGATCAGCAGCGCGTCGGCGTCATCGATGCCTGCGACCGTCGCATTGAACAGATAAGAGGCGCGGCCGAAGGCAGGATCGAGCCTGACTCCGTCCTGCCGGCAGTCGAGATGAACGACGCCGAGTTTTTCCGCCAATTGCTTTAACGCGAAAGTCTCTTCAAGCGCCGCAAGGTCGCCAACCAGGGCGCCGATTTTAGTCGCAGCGGTAGCCTTGGTCTTCGAGGCGACAGCGCTCAACGCCTCTTGCCAGGACGCCGGACGCAGCCTGCCGTTTTCACGAATATAAGGCCGATCCAGCCGCTGGCGGGCAAGACCGTCAACCACCTGACGCGTTTTATCGGAGATCCACTCCTCATTCACCGCGTCGTTTACGCGGGGCAGAATGCGGATCACTTCGCGGCCGCGCGAGTCGACACGGATCGCGGAGCCGAGCGCGTCCTGAACGTCGATGCTCTCCGTCTTTTGATATTCCCACGGGCGCGCACGGAAGTTTTGAGGCTTCGGCAGCAACGCCCCGACAGGACAAAGGTCAGAAACATTGCCCTGCAATTCGGACGTCATCGCACTTTGGAGATAGGTGGTGATCTCCATGTCTTCGCCACGACCGATCGCGCCCATGTCGCCGGTGCCGGCGACCTCCGCAGTAAAACGGACGCAGCGCGTGCAGTGAATGCAGCGCGTCATCTCGGTCTTGACGAGCGGACCGATATATTTGTTTTCGACCGCGCGCTTGTTCTCGATATAGCGCGAGGAGTCGCCGCCAAAGGCGAGCGCCTGATCCTGCAGATCGCATTCGCCGCCCTGATCGCAGATCGGACAGTCGAGCGGATGGTTGACGAGAAGGAACTCCATCACGCCTTCACGCGCCTTCTTCACCATTGGCGATTTGGTGAAGACCTCTGCCGGAGCCCCGTCTGGACCCGGGCGCAGATCTCGAACAGCAATCGCACAGGAAGCCTGCGGTTTGGGCGGGCCGCCCTTCACTTCGACGAGGCACATGCGGCAATTGCCGGCGATCGACAGGCGCTCGTGATAGCAAAAGCGCGGCACTTCCGCGCCGGCTTCCTCGCAAGCCTGGAGCAGGGTGAACTCGGGCGGGACGTCTACTTCCACGCCATCGACGAGAAATCTTGGTCACTTCGCCTTCTCCAAACCGACGCTTTGGACGGGTTCCGACATCCTGCTCACTCCGCCGCCACGCGCACGGGTTCTGGATGCGGATTGGCCGCATATTGGTCGATGCGCTTTTCAATTACATCTCGGAAATGCGTGATAAGTCCCTGCACCGGCCAAGCCGCCGCGTCGCCCAGCGCGCAGATCGTGTGCCCTTCGATCTTCTTCGACACATCGAGTAGCAGATCGATTTCGCGTTTATGGGCGCGACCTTCGACCATGCGCTCCAGCACGCGCCACATCCAGCCCGTGCCCTCGCGGCAGGGGGTGCATTGGCCGCAGCTTTCGTGCTTGTAAAAATATGAAAGGCGCGCGATTGCCCGAATGATGTCGGTAGACTTGTCCATCACGATCACCGCCGCCGTGCCAAGGCCGGAGCCCAGCTTCGAGAGACTGTCGAAATCCATCGGACAATCGATGATCTCGTGAGCGGGAACGCAGCGCACAGAGGAGCCGCCCGGAATCACAGCGAGAAGATTGTCCCAGCCGCCGCGAATGCCGCCGCAATGCGCCTCGATCAACTCGCGGAAGGAAATCGACATTGCCTCTTCCACGTTGCACGGGTTGTTCACATGGCCGGAAATGCTGAAAAGCTTGGTGCCGGTGTTGTTGGGTCGGCCGATGCCCGCGAACCAGGACGCTCCACGCCGCAGGATGGTTGGCGTCACGGCGATCGAACTCGACATTGTTGACCGTTGTCGGGCAGCCATAGAGGCCGACATTGGCGGGGAATGGCGGCTTTAGGCGCGGCATGCCCTTCTTGCCTTCAAGGCTTTCCAGCAGCGCAGTCTCTTCGCCGCAGATATAAGCGCCCGCGCCATGATGCACATAAAGGTCGAAGGGATAGCCGTGAATATTGTCCTTGCCGATAAGCCTCGCTTCATAGGCTTCGTCGACGGCGCGCTGCAACGCTCTGCGTTCAGCGATGAATTCGCCGCGTATATAGATGTAACAGGCATGCGCGCCCATGGCGAAGGAGGCCACAAGCGCGCCTTCGACCAGCGTATGCGGGTCGTTGCGCATGATCTCGCGGTCCTTGCAGGTGCCAGGCTCCGACTCGTCGGCGTTTATGACCAGGTAATGCGGCCGCGCCGGATCGACTTCCTTGGGCATGAAAGACCATTTCATGCCGGTCGAGAAGCCCGCGCCTCCGCGACCGCGCAGACCGGACTCCTTCACCTGTGCGATCAGCGCGTCTCGCCCGCGATTGAGCAGCGCCTTGGTGTCGTCCCATTGACCGCGCTTTTTCGCGCCCGCCAGCGAGGGATCGCCGAGGCCATATAGATTGGTGAAGATGCGATCTGCGTCGGAGAGCATGTCTAGTCCCGTCTCGCTTAAATCTTGTTACTTCGCGCCATCGCCGTAAAGCGAGGTCAGACTGGTCAGCTTGCCTTGCGGCTCGGAACCGGAACGGCCGGTTTGCGATCCGATTTTCACCGGCCGGCCAGCGGCGAGGTCGTCAAGCAGTTTCTCGAAATTTTCAGGCGTCAGGTCTTCGTAGAAATCATCGTTGATCTGCACCATTGGCGCGTTGCAGCAGGCGCCCAGACATTCGACCTCAAGCCAGGAGAACAAACCATCCGCAGTAACCTTGCGCTGCGGGCCGACCCTGCGCTCAAGCACTTTGATGATGTCGTCGGAGCCGCGCAACATGCAGGGCGTCGTGCCACAAAGCTGCACGTAATACTTTCCCACCGGCTCCAGATTGAACATGGTGTAAAAAGTGGCGATCTCCAGCACACGGATATACGGCATATCGAGCGTATCGGCGACCTTTTCGATCGCGGCGCGCGGCAGCCAGTAATCATGCTGCTTTTGCGCCTGCCAGAGCGCAGGAACGACCACGGACGCCTGGCGGCCATCCGGATATTTGGCGATCTGCTTGTCCAGCCACGCCTTGTTTTGCGGCGTGAATTCAAAGCTCTCTGGCTGTTTCTCGGCGAGACGACGGACGGACATTAGCGATCGACCTCCCCGAACACGATATCGAGCGACCCCAAAATCGCCGAGACGTCGGCGAGCATATGGTCGCGGCACAGGAAATCCATGGCCTGCAAATGCGCAAAGCCCGGCGCGCGGATCTTGCAGCGATAGGGTTTATCGCCGCCGTCCGAAACAAGATAGACGCCAAACTCGCCCTTAGGCGCCTCGACGGCCGCGTAAACCTCGCCAGCCGGGACCTTGAAGCCCTCGGTAAAGAGCTTGAAGTGATGAATCAACGCTTCCATCGAGCGCTTCATTTCTCCGCGCGACGGAGGCGAGACCTTGGTGTTGACCACTGATACCGGGCCGCGATTTTCAGCGCTCAGCAGCTTGTTGACGCATTGCCGCATAATCGAGGTCGACTGACGCATCTCCTCCATGCGAATCACCGCGCGATCATAGCAGTCGCCATATTTCCCCACGGGAATGTCGAACTCCATTTCCTCGTAGCACTCATAGGGCTGCGCCTTACGCAAATCCCAGGCTGCGCCGGAACCGCGCACCATCACGCCGGAGAAGCCAAATTTCCAAGCGTCTTCCAGCGTTATCACGCCAATGCCGACATTGCGCTGTTTGAAGATGCGGTTCTCGATGAACAGAGCTTCCAGATCGTCGCAGACCTTCAGGAAGGGATCGCAAAAAGCTCCAATGTCCTCGATCAATTTATCCGGCAGCTCACGAGCGACGCCGCCGGGACGGAAATAATTGGCGTGCATGCGGGCGCCGCAGGCGCGCTCATAGAACACCATCAGTTTCTCGCGCTCCTCATAGCCCCACAGCGGCGGAGTCAGGGCTCCGACGTCCATGGCCTGCGCGGTGACGTTCAGAAGATGGGACAGCAGCCGACCGATCTCGGAGTAAAGCACACGAATAAGCTGGCCTCGGCGCGGAACCTCTACGCCTAAAAGCCGTTCAATCGCCAGGCAGAACGCGTGCTCCTGGTTCATGGGCGCGCAGTAGTCGAGTCGATCGAAATAGGGCACATTTTGTAGATAAGTGCGTGACTCCATCAGCTTTTCGGTGCCGCGATGCAGAAACCCGATGTGGGGATCGACGCGCTCGACGACTTCGCCGTCGAGTTCAAGAATGAGGCGCAGCACGCCATGGGCCGCCGGATGCTGCGGGCCGAAGTTGATCGAGAAGTTGCGTAACGATTGGTCGGTCATTCTTGCGTCCTTAGACCGCATCGGAATTCCGACCGGCCACCGCGTGCTCGCCTACTTACTGTCCCTTCGCCTTCTCGTCTCCGGGAAGGTCGTACTGCACGCCCTCCCACGGAGAGAGGAAGTCGAACTGCCGGTATTCCTGCGTCAGCCGAACAGGGTCATACACCACGCGCTTTTGTTCATCGTCGTAGCGAACCTCCACGAAACCGGTCATCGGGAAGTCCTTTCGGAGCGGATGTCCGTCAAAGCCGTAATCCGTCATGATGCGACGCAAGTCCGGATGACCCGAAAACGCGACGCCAAAGAGGTCGTAAGTTTCGCGCTCGTACCAGTCCGCGCCCGGATAAAGCCCTGTGAGCGAAGCGACGGGCGTGTCTTCGTCGGTCAACGTCTTGAGGCGGACGCGCAAATTGTGCTTGGGGCTCTGCAAATGCGCCACCACCTCGAAACGCTCCTCGCGCTCGGGATAGTCCGCCGCCGTCACGTCAATGATGTTCACAAACTGATAGTCCGGCTCGTCGCGCAGCATTTTCACCACGTCGAACCAACGTTCGCGCGTGAGGGTCAGCGTCAGCTCGCCAAATGCGACCTTGACATCTGTCACGGCGCCTGGCTGCGCGGCTGCGATCTTCGCGCCAAGTTCCTGGAGTTGAGCAACCATTCGCGAATTTCCTCCGGGCGCCGGCCGCATGGCGGGCCGCCCTCATGCTCGCGACCGCCGCAGCGGCCGCCTTCTATCGTTCGATCGTCCCGGTGCGGCGGATTTTCTTCTGCAGCAGCAGCACGCCATAGACCAGAGCTTCGGCGGACGGCGGACAGCCCGGCACATAGACGTCGACCGGAATGATCCGATCGCAGCCGCGCACCACCGAATAGGAATAGTGATAATAACCGCCGCCATTGGCGCAGGAGCCCATGGAGATCACGTAGCGCGGCTCCGGCATCTGATCGTATACCTTGCGCAGCGCCGGAGCCATCTTGTTGGTCAGCGTGCCGGCGATGATGATCACATCCGACTGGCGCGGGCTGGCGCGCGGAGCAAACCCGAAGCGCTCAAGATCGTAGCGGGGCATAGCCGCCTGAATCATCTCGACAGCGCAGCAGGCGAGACCGAAGGTCATCCACATCAGGGAGCCGGTGCGCGCCCAGTTGATGAGATCGTCCGTCGCCGTGACCAGAAAGCCCTTGTCCGCCAGCTCATCATTGAGGTTGACGAAGAAGGGATCGGTCGAGCCCACTGGTTTGCCGGTGCGCGGATCGATAAGGCCCGCGGGCTGCGGGGCTACGAGCGTCGAAGACTCATTGCCGATCAATCCCATTCGAGCGCTCCCTTGCGCCATTCATAGACGAAGCCGATGGTCAGCACGCCCAGAAACACCATCATCGACCAGAACCCGAAGGCGCCCGCTTCCTTGAAGGCCACCGCCCAAGGAAACAAAAACGCCACTTCAAGATCGAACACGATGAACAGCAGCGACACCAGATAGAAACGCACGTCGAATTTCATGCGGGCGTCGTTGAACGGGTTGAAGCCGCATTCATAGGCCGAAAGCTTTTCTGGATCGGGAGCTTTGAAGGCCAACAGGAAGGGCGCGACCAGCAAGGCGCCGGCTATGATCGCCGACAGCGCCACGAAGATCACCAGCGGCAGATATTGTTCGAGCAGGATCGGCATTTTGCGTGTCCGATAGATTTGGGCGCAGGAAGTGGATTTGCGCGGAGCCAGAGGTCCGGAAACGCGAGAGCCTTGAAACAGGCGCCTCCCCACCGGCTGACCGTGCGTTCCGTAACAAAGCGTTCCGGTCAAAGCAAGTGACATGCGAGGCTTTCTCCGGACAAATGACGCAACTGCAGCAAAGGCGGGGCATTCGCCGAAACTTGCGGCGCCGGGCGCCTCAGTCCGCGGCGGCCAAGACCGAGATTTCGGCAGCTGCGAGGAATTCGCGCAGTCGACGCCCCCGCCGCGCCGTGGCTTCCTCGTCTGCGCCCCAGACCCGAATCTGGTAATCCTCGTCGACATGAGCGGCCGAGAAAGCGGCCTCCGCGTCCTTTTCACGCAGCGCCGTCGCAAGGGCGATGACGCAGGAGCCCGTCAGCGTCGTCATGGCGTGCAGCGCCGCCAGCCGGAACGGCGCAGCCCCACCCTCCCCGACATAGGCCCGTACCCGACCGGCGATCGCTTCCAGCGCCTCCGCCGGCTGGGCGTGAAAGATTACTCCCTCAGAAAGAATCAGCCGAGCGCCGCATATCTCGCGGGCGAAAAGCAGATAGGGATCCCAGGCCTCGGCCTGCGCCCGCACCAGCCCTTCCGGGCCCTCGGCGCGATAGCAGATGAGATCGGAGCCGGCGTATTTGACCACATCCGCTTCGACCTCGGCCATTTGCGAGGCCACGCCGTCGATGACGCTGTTGGCCAGCCTGGTCAGGAGCATGGTCTGCGGGTTGAGCAGTTCTTCCTGCGCGGCCCATT
Organism: uncultured Alphaproteobacteria bacterium; assembly: GCA_963697595.1. GTDB lineage: Bacteria > Pseudomonadota > Alphaproteobacteria > Rhizobiales > Beijerinckiaceae > Methylocystis. Next base: position 1,485,784 of record CAVOON010000003.1, read on the forward strand.
CGGCGGCGATCGCGTGCGCAAGGCTTTCATGCGGCGCGACCAGAGGGCGCTTGGCCGGGGTGCGCACGGGCTTGCCGTCGAGCAAAATGGCGAACCCGCCGTCCACAGGCGCGGCCTCCGCCTGCTTGTAATAGCGCTTCGGCAGCGTCGGGCGGCCGCCCTGCCCCGCTGAGCGCATAGGGTCGCGCTCGGCGCCCTCTGGAAACAGCGCGGAGGCGAGATCGCCTTTCTCGGTGGACATTTTGGAACTATCTCCCGCCTACTCTTCCGGCGCATCCTCGATCGGATCATATTGCTTCTGATCGAATCCGAAGAATTCCCAGGTTGCGCGCATATGCGGCGGCAAAGGCGCTGTGACGTCGATGACCCCGCCTTTTGGATGCGGCAGCACCAGCCGGCGCGCCAGTAGATGCAGCTTGCGCTCGACGCCCTCCGGCATCGCCCGCAGCGGATCGCGCCGGCGCACCTCATCCTCCGGCCGGTGCCCATATTTCGGGTCGCCGAAGATCGGATGGCCGATAGCCTCGGCGTGGGCGCGAAGCTGATGCGTGCGGCCCGTCAATGGTTTCATGGACAGCCACGCGCAGCGCGGCGCGGCCTTGTCGACGATCGCATAGTAAGTCAAAGAGTGCTGGGCGTCGGCCTCGCCGTGGCGGGCGACGCGCATTTTCTCCAGATCGCGGGTGGACCCTGCCCCCGGCTTGCGCGGGGCGCGTTCGTCGCCCATCCCGGAGCCCTTGGCGAGATAGAGCGAAATCCGCCCTTGTGTCGGCTTGGGAACGCCTTCCACCAGCGCCCAATAAATCTTCTGTGCCTGCCGCGAACGAAACACTTCGCCAAGCTCGGCGGCGGTGCGGCGGTTCTTGGCGACGAGCAGAACGCCGCTCGTGTCACGGTCGAGCCTGTGCACGAGCACAGGCCTCTGATCGCCTTTGGCGAGCGCCTCCAGCATGCCGTCGATATGGCGCTTCGTGCCGGAGCCCCCTTGCACGGCGAGTCCAAAGGGCTTGTTGAGCACAAGCACGTCCTTGTCCTCATACAAGGTCATCTGCGCGATATCGCGCGCGTCGTCCGGGTTTACGCTGCGAATCGCGGGTGCAGCCTGCTCAGCCAGCTTGAGAGGCGGAATTCGGATGGTCTGGCCCTGCTCCAGCCTTGTCGAAGTCTCGACTCTTTTGCCATCCACCCGAACCTCGCCCTTGCGGCAGATCTTGGCCAGATGTGAAAGAGAGAGCACGGGGAAACGGCGCTTGAACCACCTGTCCAGCCGCATGCCAGCCTCATCCTCGGTGACGAGAGCCGCCGAAACGCCGGAGCTGCTGGCCCTCCGCTCGGTTTCGGTCATGTCAAAGGCCCCGGGCGCAGGGGGTCAGACGGGGCAAGCCAGTTTCCGGCGCCGAGAAAAGACGACGGCGCGGCGGCTGTTGGAAACGCTCTAACGGATATTCTCATGTCGGCTTCTACCAAAGGCGCGGGCTCTCGTCACGCGTCGCCTTCGAGAGCCGAGCCGAACGAAGCGAAAGGCGGCGCCGCGCGTTGCAGAAAAGCCTCGCTTAATATAAAAAGCAGGACCGCTTCGGCGATCCGCACCCGTAGCTCAGCTGGATAGAGCGCTGCCCTCCGAAGGCAGAGGTCAGAGGTTCGAATCCTCTCGGGTGCGCCACACGCCAGGATACTCGGGACCGATAAAGCAGTTTGTGCATTCATCGGGGCTGCGGCCCCTGTGAGGTCGCAGTCCCGCCTCGAGATTTGCTGACTATTCTACCAGTCCACGCGCAATGCCGCCGGGAATATGGCAGGAGCATCCGGTTCCAAGCACGCCCGGCTCCTGAAGCAGGCACGTCTTAACGGAAGTCGCGCAGAAGTCTCCACTCGGCGCCACCACCACCTCCACGGGGGCCGCATAGCCGTAATAGCCGAGCCCCACGGGCGCGACAGGAGCGGCGACAACGGAGGCTGCATAGCCGTAAAATCCGATTGGCTCCTCCACCACGACCGGCGCGGCATAGTCGAAATAGGCGGGCTCCTCGACCACGACCGGCTCGCTCACGACGGGAATGGCGGCGTCGTAATACTCGCAGCATTTCGCCGCCCGATGCAGATGCACATGACGCCGATGACAATACGCGGCCTTCTCGACCGGCGTGCTCAGCGCGATGCTTTCCGAACTGACGAGGCTGACCGGCGCGGCCGACGCCGCGAACGGGAGCGCGAGCGCGAACGCTGCGCATCCACCAAGAATTGAGAGTTTCGTGACGCCCATGACGCACCTCCCCTTCGGCCAGTCAACGCCGCCACCGACATTCAAGGAACTGCCGAAGCGATGGTTAACAACGCGAGGTTTAAGGGGTCCGTTCCAGCTTGGCCGAAGGCCTTTGCGACGCTTCCAAAATGGGTCGTTGCGCGCGCCGCATCATTCTATTGATGAAGCCAATACAGGCTTCTCCAAACGCCGCGAGTTTGGAGCAAGGCTCGCTGCGAAAGCATACTCCTGACTATGGGCTGATTTGGAACACCTGACCGTAACCGGGTCTGGGCCAATTCGGCCCGCCGTTAGCCGTAGTGCCATAAATGGCGCCGCTCTGACCGAAGATCACCCCCCCGTTTGCAATGCCGTTAGTTCCATATACCGCCCCAAATGACCATGTCGTTTGACCTTTGCTAGGTGGCGACATCTTGAACACCGTGCCGTCGTTGCTGTCGCCCACTGTCGTGCCATAGAGGGCTCCTTCGGTGTCAAAAATCAGTCCGCCGAGTGCGTTGCCATGACCAATTTCAAGAAGATTGAATATGTTCAGTAAGGTCTCGCGCCACGAGGTCGACGCCTCCGGTGTCTGTTCCTCGTTTGGCGGTGTCAGCCTGAAAACTGTGCCATAGCCGACGCCGTTGGGGGCGAACCCGCCTTGCGACGTTGCGCCATAGAGGGAGCCCTTCGTGTCGAAGATCAGGCTACCGTAGGGATAAGCGCCATCGCCATAGAGCTGACCTGAGGGGTTTCCTCGAAAACTATGAAGCACGGTCTTCCGCCACTTCATCGAACCCTTTTCCGGTGGCGTCAGCTGATACACCGTGCCGAGGCCGAAGGCGCCTCCCTGCAAAGTCGCGCCGTACAACGCGCCCCGATGGTCGAAGATCAGGCCGCCTTGGGGAACAGCCCCATCCTCGCCTCCCCCGAAATTCCAAAGCACGGTCTTTCGCCATGCTGTTTGACCGCTAGCCGGTGGCGTCAACTTGAACACCGTGCCCGCGTTTGTTGTTCCACCCTGAGATGTCACGCCATAGAGTGCGCCCCAAGTATCGGAAACCAGTGGACCTTGGGGAGAAACGCCATCGGCGCCGCCATTGAAAGTCCAGAGCGTTGTTTGCGTCCATGGGGGCTGGCCATTTACCGGCGGCGATAGCTGGAAGATTGTGCCGTAACCATTGCTACTCACGCCATATAACGAGCTTCGTTCGAAGATCAGGCCGCTCTGCGGGCCGAGGACGCTTGCGATTACCGTCTCTGTCCATGCCGTCTGCCCGGTGGCCGGGGGTTTCAATTGGAACACCCCATTCGCCATGACGCCATAAAGCGCCCCTTCAGTATCGCATATCAGGCTGCCCTGCGGATAAGCTCCGTCAGCGCGACCTTGAAACGTATAGATGATAGTTCCCGGCGGGGAAGATTGTTGCGCAAGCGCCAACCCGTCCAAAGCAAGCCATATGGCTCCAGCGAGCACGAAACGCATTAAGGACAATCGAGAAAAGGCATTGTTGTTCATGCTAGCCACGGCCTAATTTTGTTCCGTAGTGAAAATCCTCGCTGGTTATGAAACTTCACTTTCAGCCGCTCAGGCAACGCCTATTGCGGAGTAAAGCTTTAGAAGAAGTCGCAATTCTCCCTACTCCGCTCAGCCATTCTCCTCTCGCCAAATGTGCTTCAAAACAGGGAGCTGGCGGCTATTCCGCCGAGTAGCCCCGTTGCTTCAAAATTCCCCTCGCAAAGCTGCGCGTTAGCCCTAATTTTTCCTTAATCTGCAAACATTCGGTTTGGAGGCAGTCATGCCTGCTCCCGTTTCCTACGGCGCCCATGCCACCAGCAATCCAAAGCCGCCGTCGCAATTCGTAATTGGAGCTTACGACGTCTTGCCACCGGCAATCAAAGCCAAGATCGAGGCTTCAGTCTTCAACTGGAATACGACGGCTATCCTTGATGACCTGCGGCACGGCGTGCCGGAGCGCGATGTTCTGGCGAAGATCGAAGCTTTCGAGTTTGCGCATGCCGTCATGCAGGGATGCCCAAGAATAGTCTAAGGATTTTGGGCCAATCGCTGGTGACTGTGCTTTTTACATACGTTCGATCTTGCGCGCCGCTTCGTCGATGAGGTCGGCGACCGAAAACAGAGTTTGCTTGTCGTTTTGCCCGGCGAGCCTTTGCTGCAGGACCGCTTTCAAATTGCTCATCGCCCTGAAAACAGGGCCCGCGTGCATGAGTTCACTCCTAAGGCGCAACTGCTCCAGCCGCGACAAGGCGACCTCGGCGTCGGCTCGGTTCTCCGACAAATGGGCTATGCCGGCCTCTGTGATGGCATAGGATTTCTTGGCGCCTTCAGTCGCGCGGGCTTCGACCTGGCCAAGCTCCTCGAGCATGGTCAGCGTCGGATATACGATGCCGGGACTTGGGGAATAGGCGCCGCCTGTTCGCGTCTCGATCTCGCGAATGAGGTCATAGCCATGCCGCGGTTCGCTCTCCATCAGCAGGAGCAGGACAAGGCGCAGTTCCCCACCTTCGAACATGCGACGCCGTCCTCGGCCTCCCCCTCTTCCTTCTCGCTCGCCGCCTCTTCCAAATCCTGGCCGGCCGAATGATTCGCGCTCCCCACCCCGCATTGCGCGCGGCGAGTGAGGCGTCCCTCGATCACTCCAAGGGTGGTGATTAGCATGGTGTTGCATCATATCTCCTTTATTTACGATGCGTCTAAGATATATCTTAGAGTGAGCTTGTCAACATCTTTGCCGAAAGAATTTTCCATTGAGCGAAATTGCCCCCGCGCGTCCAACTCACGCCGTTCTTCGCAAAGCCCGGACGCGTAGAGCCCCCGCGGGTCGTCAGGCAGAGATTGCTGCACGTGTCGGCGGTCAGTTCACAAGTCCATGCGGAATAGCCATCTGAAGGCATCGCACGTTGGTCCACATGCTATCTTTGGCTTCCAGACCCGCCCCCGCTGTCCGCGGGAGTGCTTCAACGCAGCCTTCAATTGGAGAATTGCAGATGGCGATCAAAGCCCTCGGTTATGCGGCGCATTCGGCTACGACCCCCCTGGCTCCCTTTCGCTTCGAACGCCGCGACCCGCGTCCCGACGATGTGACGATCGAGATCCTTTATTGCGGCGTCTGCCATTCAGATCTGCATCAGGCTCGCAACGACTGGAACAACTCGATCTATCCCATGGTCCCGGGACACGAAATCATCGGGCGCGTTGTCGGCGTGGGGCCGGACGTGACCCGGTTCAGGCAAGGCGATCATGTCGGCGTCGGTTGCATGGTCGACTCCTGCCTTAGATGCGACGCCTGCGATGATGGTCTCGAGCAATACTGCCGCTGCGGGTCGACCTACACTTACAACGCCCTCGACCGCGAAGGCGCCCCCACCTATGGCGGATACTCCGACCGGATTATCGTGAAAGAAAAATTCGTCCTGAAGGCTCCCGAGGGGCTCGACCTCAAAGGCGCGGCGCCGCTTCTGTGCGCGGGAATTACGACATGGTCTCCCCTGCGCCACTGGAAAGTCGGCAGAAACAGCAAGGTGGCTGTCGTTGGTCTCGGTGGTCTCGGGCACATGGCGTTCAAGCTGGCCAAGGCGCTTGGCGCGCATGTCTCGCTCATCACCCGCTCGCCCGGCAAAACGCAGGACGCCCGGCGCCTGGGAGCGGACGAGATCGTTCTCTCCACCGACGAGGCGCAAATGGCCGGCGCGACCGGCAAATTCGATCTGATCATCGACACCGTTCCCTATACGCATGACGTCAACCTCTACATGCAGACGCTGACGATCAACGGGACGCTGGTACTTGTCGGCTATCTGGGCGGGTTGGAGCCGGCCGTGAACACCGTTCCGATGATCATGGGCCGGAAGTCGGTGGCGGGGTCCCTGATCGGTGGAATCGCCGAGACGCAGGAAATGTTCGATTTCTGCGGCAAACACGGGATCGTCTCCGATATCGAAGTGATCAAGATTCAAGACATCAATGAAGCCTACGAACGTCTGCTGAGGAGCGACGTGAAATACCGCTTCGTGATCGACATGGCTTCGCTGAAGGACTGATGGAGACCACGATGGAGATCAAGAAGGCCGGCTCTCAACCCTCGCGTCCGGGTTCGCGGGAATATTTCGCTGGCGCGGTGCGCGTGGACCCGTTGTTCGAGGCGCCCGATCCGGCGCGCGTTATGGGCGCGAGCGTCACATTCGAGCCGGGCGCCCGCACGGCATGGCATACCCATCCTTTAGGCCAGACCCTGATCGTCACGGCTGGCTGCGGGCGGGTTCAGCGCGAGGGCGGCCCTGTGGAGGAGATCCGTCCGGGCGATGTGGTCTGGATTGCGCCAGGCGAAAAGCATTGGCACGGCGCCGGGCCGAACACCGCGATGACGCATATCGCCATTCAAGAAAAACTGGACGGCAAGACCGTCGACTGGATGGAGCCGGTCAGCGACGAGCAATATTCGGCCTAACCCGGTCGCTTATCCAGGGGAGTAGAACGATGAAGAAGCGCAAACTCGGCAACAGTGGTCTTGAAGTTTCGCCATCGGGCTGGGCTGCATGGGGATGAGTTTTTCGTATGGGCCGCCGAAGGACAAAGGGGAGATGATCACGCTGCTGCGGGCCGCCGTCGAGCGCGGCGTCACCTTCTTTGACACCGCAGAAGTCTATGGTCCCTCTACCAACGAAGAACTCGTCGGCGAGGCCTTGTCGCCTGTGCGCGAGCGCGTGGTTATCGCAATCAAGTCCGGCTTCGATCTGAGCGGCAGCGATAATCGGCCGGGAGCGGCAGGTCTGAATAGTCGACCCGAACATATCAAAGAATCCGTCGAGGGCTCACTGAAGCGGCTCAGAATCGATGTCATCGACCTGCTCTATCAGCACCGCGTCGACCCCGATGTGCCGATTGAAGAGGTGGCGGGCGCGGTGAAGGATCTGATCCAGCAAGGCAAGGTCAAGCACTTCGGCCTGTCAGAGGCCGGCGTGCAAACGATCCGGCGCGCCCATGCCGTCCAACCGGTTACGGCGCTCCAAAGCGAGTATTCGCTGTGGTGTCGTCGCCCTGAGGCGGAGGTGATTCCCGCGCTCGAGGAACTTGGGATCGGCCTCGTTCCATACAGCCCCCTGGGCAAGGGATTCCTCACTGGCAAGACCAACGAAAGCACGACATTCGACAGCACGGATTTCAGGAGCACGCCTCCTCGCTTACTCCCGAGGCTCGCAAGGCGAACCAGTCCCTGGTCGATCTTTTGGGCGAGATCGGAAAGCTGAAGAAGGCGACTCCGGCTCAAATAGCGCTGGCGTGGTTGCTCGCTCAGAAGCCATGGATAGTTCCCATCCCGGGCACGACAAAATTGGACCGTCTGGATGAGAACATTGGGGCGGCGACGCTCGACCTCTCACCCGATGACTTGCGGGAGATCGACGACGCCGCCTCGAAAATCCCGGTGCAAGGCAATCGATACCCCGAGAAATTGGAGCAAATGACCGGACGTTGAACGAGAACCTCTCACCACGCTTACGACACGGATGCGCGTAGAGATAGCGCCGAAACAGAGATTCTTCTTTGCGGTCGGACGGAGGCTCTTCAGTGCAGGTGGATTTCGGCGCCCACATAGGAAAGCTCGGCAGGACGAATAAGCCCTGCATGCGCAACGGTCACCGAATGAAGCTTGCCATCCAGACTCCTGCTCCAGAAATCAAGGAACTTACGGAGCTCTGGAAACTCGGGATGAAGGTCATATTCCTGCCAGACGTAGCTTTGAACGATCGCAGGATAGTCAGGAAGGCGATAGAAGATATTCGCCGTCGTCAAGCCATAGCCGTTGATCATGCGATGGAAATCACGTGACGCCATTTGAACGCCTCCTCGCTGTCAAAGATTATAGGAACACCCCTCTATTTCAAGCAAGAGAGATGCCAATAGATTTATAAAAAACAATATGTTAGCAGCGCGGTCGGGTGAGTGCTGATTTCAGTCTCGCCCGAGCCGAGTTTGCCCCTACCCACCAGCAGCCGCGTCGTCGCCGCGACCAGAAATGCCAGCGGACGGATCGCACCGGGACGGATTTCATCTGCGATGCGTTTCACATCAGCGCGTCGAGTACGGGATTGCTCCAACCGATGCGAAAAACTAGCAAGCAGCATTTGCCGGGTGCAAGCCCCGGCGGACGCCAAGGCTTTTCTCAGAATCGCTTGTCACCAGTAACGGCGATGCCAGCCCCGGTAGCCCCAATAACGACGGTGACCATAATATCCACCGCCATATACGCCGTATGGACGGTAATAGTTCGGGCGCCACCAGCAGCGGTAGGGTCCACAAACCCAGCGCACATTCTCAATGTTCGACGTGGCGCTTGTGATGTCCGTCACTCCGCGATCCAAACTCGGCATAGCGGATGCGCCGGAAGCGCCCAAGGTCATTGCGCCAAATGTGATGCCGGCCGCGAGGGCCGTCTTTGCAAAAGCATTCTTCATCGCAGCACTCCTTCCTTTTAGTCCAGTTGAAACTAGCCTGCACAGACTGAACCCCAACTGAATATTCAGTTGCGATTTCGTGACCTTAATTTTGATCGGCGTTGCACGAGGGAAATTTGAATGGCCGCTCCTTTGGAACCGGGCGGGAGCACTCGAATCAGATGGCTCCGTTCCAAGCAACGGCGAACGCATCCTCGCCCGCCGTCTACATGTGCGGCTGTGATTGATTGATTCGAAAGACGTTCCAAAGGAAAGGATTGGAGCAAGGATTATCGACTTAACATTGCCCCAATGCTATCCTATTCCAAACCCGAGAGGCATTAAACAAACCCCAGTTCCTGATCGAACGTGGGGTTTTTCGTTTAGAGAGGAGACACGGGATGGTTCGACGAATTTTTTCGACATTGGTCACCGCTGCGATCGCCGGCGGGGTTGGCTTTGGCGCCGGCGTATACGTCACGCCGTCCGATCAAGCCGACGAGTTTCGTACTTTGGTAAACAGCAAAATCGGTGCGATCAGCGAGCTGCTTCATCGAGAGCATCCTGCAGTCAATTCTAAAGCCGAAGTTCCGGCTCAGGCGGAGATTCCGCCGGAGCCCGAGACAAAGGACATGCAGTCCGAAGCGCCCGCTCAACCCGGCGACAGCACCGCAGACGCCGCAACGGCAAAGGACTCGCCGGACAGTAGCGCTATGGCCCCAGGCGCCGCGCCTGCGGCGGAAACAGCAACCGCTCCATCGGGCCCGGCCGACATCGCAACTCCTACGACATCCGCGAGCAGTGACGCCCCATCGGCGCCTCCTTCCCCAACAGCGGCAGCCGATAGCCCGAACGCACCGGCGGAAAGCGCCGTGAAGGCGACCCCGGCCAAGGTCCACGCAAAACCCGCCGCCAAAAAGCCGCCGCCGAAGCCCAAGAAAAAACCGGCTCCGAAGGCGCCCAAGGCTGAACCCGCCGAAGAGGCTGCTCCGCCGGCGAACGACCCACAATAAACTTGTAGACAACAAAATCGGCGCGCTGGACAAGCGCGCCGAATTTACGTTCAGTCAAGAGCAAAAAAGCGCTCCGCCGCTTCCGGAAAATTTGAGCGCGCACGCCAAAGAAACCTTACCGCAACCACCTGTGGACTTGTTGACGGTGTCGGCATGCTGCGCGGAGGGAACCTTCAGCTTTCAAACAGGTTCTTATTCAGCACGTTGCAACATCAGCAACGCTTGAGTTGAAACGTCCTATCGAAAGGGCATGTCTCATGAAGCCCGAAACCTTCGATTCAACCGGGACTCCGTTTTGGGGTTCATTCCAGGTTGGTCAGGAGCTGAACTCCAAAATTATGGAATTCACTGGCGCCAACTTTAGCGCTGCCGTGAACTTCGCCATGAAGTTGTCCAGCGTGAAGTCTCCCGGCGAGTTCGCGGATGTCCTGACGACACATACTCGCGACAATATCAAAATGCTGACGGAGGAACTTGAGGAATTATCTTCAATCATCAAAACTTCGTCCTCCAAAGGCGAGAGACTGTTTGACTCAAGCTTGAGAACCTGAACCTTCAAGGGCTGGGCGGTTCCGCAATTAACTCGCTACGATGTAACCCATCAGCACCGCGCCAAAGAAGAATCCCAAAGTTCCGAGCACCATGAGTTTCATAAGACCTTCCGGCATAGCGTGTCCTCCAGATCTTTTGCCGACACCGACCGGCTCGAAGCAGGTTCGACGCCAGCCGTAACAGATTATATAGGTAATCGTTTTTTTTATTGAAAGGTCGCGCGGTCCATTCGGGACCGGGCAGAGCAGTCGATATCGCAACACAGACGAGTGATTGGAATCGCGTGATTATCACGACCAGAAGCCGCAGCGATCGCCGAGGTTAGAGGCTCTTCCGTCTCACCATTGTTTTTGACGTTACGTACGAACTGACCGCAGCACGCCCGCACGGAAGGCGGAAGCAGTTCACATTGCGACGCACAATATAAAAATTCTGGTCAACCCAGATAGAAAGTTGCAAATTCGCGACTGTCCGCCACTATCGCGATTGTCCACTGCTCCATTTGAGACTGGGACGCCCGATGTCACTCGCGCATCATGTTTTTGCAGCTTCGCGCCTCGCCTTGAATATCGGCCACCAATCCGAGGGGCGCGGCTGTGCTCTGGCTCGCCTGCAAGGCAATATCAGCCTAACATCGATCAGTTTAAGTCCACGCCGTTTTGTCATGCAAATCAGTCCGGGGAGTTCGCAATATGTCTACTCGTCATTTTCTTGGTCGCCTGAGAGCCGCTCACGCTTTGCCCCTCGCCGCCATGGTTTTTGCACTTCAACCTTCCTTCGGGGCGCCGAAGAAAGCAGCGCCGCCCGCCGAGGCGCAGGTCGCGCCGCTTGCCCCCGATGACGTCTCCTGGCTATTCCCGCCGCCTCAATTCGCACGGGATCTTGAGAACACCATCGCAATTGCTGATCTGACCGCGCCGGACCCAAAGGATTCCAGCAAGCGCATAGCACTCTGGCCGGCGACGGCCTTTGCGCAATTCCTGGCCAATGCGGAGGGTCCCGCGACGCAGGTTGGTTCACACCACCTGAAACTTCCGCCGGAAGCGCATGACATCAAAGCCTGGCGCGTTGCAGGCCTGCGCATCGACCCCGGCGCGCCCGGATTGACCAGTGAGATCATCGGGCAATTCGGTCGTCAGCCGCAAATCCGTTTTATTCTCCAGCCCGTGACGACCCCAATCGGCGGCGTGAAAATCGACGATGTGACGGCGCATGTGATTTTCAGCTTCGACCTCGGCGGCGAAACTCCTGCTCAACCCGGTTGTCTGCCCCGCTTTGTGCCAGACGATAAGGCGTTTGGCGCCGTGGCGCGCGACTTTGCAACGCTGCGGGACGAGCTCGCCGACGGTCATTTTGGCGGCAAAAAAATCAAGACCGCCGGCCGGCTGCTTGGCGTGCATCCGGGCCTTGAGGATCTGACGACGTCGAAACCGCTGCGCGATGCACTCGTGACCATATTGGAGCGCCATCTCGCCAATGCGAAGCTTACCGGCATGGCCATCATGGGTCTCGCCGACGGCGGACCAGAGCCATGGGTATTCCTCGCCATGACGCAAGTTGGTCCGGAAGTCGTTCCCAGCTTGCCCAACGGAGGCTTTATTCCCATTCACGGACCAGCGCTTGATGGCGTGGAATTCGCCGAAGCTTTAGCGGTAACGGAGACGCCTCATGAGGTGATCCCCACTCCGGCGACGAATAATCTGAACCCCATTACTTGCAAGAATGCAGCTTTGCCCGCGGGCGCATCGGCGTTGCCGATTGCTGAACGCAAGGGCCTCGCAACCTCCGCCCTGTTCGATCTAGGCGACAAAAAAGAGACTGACCCGAAAACTGTCGCGAGGATCAAACAGACGGTCGACCTTATCGCAGACCCGACCCGCAGCCATTTTTTCAACACGGATTGCGTGAGCTGCCATACCGACACACGACGTGCGCTGGATCTTTTGAACAACAGGTCCATTGCCGGGGTTGATCCCACCGTGCTGCCCACGGGAAAATGGGATGTGAGGAATTTCGGCTGGTTCCCCTCAAAACCGAATGTTGCGACGGCGACAAGGCGCGCCGCGAGTGAAACTCAAGCCGTGGTGAATTTCATCAACAGCAAGGGTTTGGCTAAACCCTAGGCGCTTTTTTCGCTGATCATCTGGCTGTCGTGCGCTGCGGAAGAGTACTTGCGGAGGCGCGGCAGACGGAAATTTTCGTCCCCTAAGGCGTGAGAAAAATCATGAAACGTATCGTCATTTTAATTGATGGGACCTGGAACGACGAAACCAACGCCGCAGCCGACACCAATGTCGCAAAGCTGTCGTGGGATGAGGTCGCGCCTAGCCAATATCTGATCAAGTCGACCGCGGCCGACGGAACGCAACAACTCGTCAAATATCATAAAGGCGTAGGCAGCGACAATGATTTGGCCAAAAAGATTCTTGGTGGAGCAATTGGTCTGGGACTGAAGAAAATTGTTCAGGACGCATATGAAACCCTGGTAGAAAATTACGCGCCTGGCGACGAAATATTCCTGTTTGGTTTTTCCAGAGGCGCCTATGCCGCGCGGGCGCTCGCCGGCCTGATCGGCGCCTCGGGCATCCGCAAGAAACAAAGCGGCATTGGATTTGATGCGCTGTGGAATCATTTCCGCGTTGCGCCCAGTGTCAGAGCGGCCGCAGAAGCCAGCAATGGCGTCGCGCCGGCTTCGGCGAGCGCTTCCGACAAGACGTCCATACAGAACTTTACGGCGGCGAAGGACAAGGGCGACATTCATGCCGACCGCGCCATCAAATGCGTTGGAGTTTGGGACACGGTAGGTTCGTATGGCATTCCGGCGGGGTTCGGTCTGGCTCCAATCGCGCGCATCGTCGCTGTGGCCGCGCTGGGGTTTCACGACACCTCTTTCGGCAAACATATCGCAGTCGGCCTGCACGCCGTAGGCGTGGATGAAAAGCGCCGTGAGTTTGTGCCGACCCTCTGGACAGCGCCAAAAGGAGAAGCTCGGAGCAATCACGTTGAGCAAACCTGGTTCGCCGGAGTTCACTGTAATGTTGGAGGAGGCTATCTCAATTCCGGACTTTCCGATATCTCGCTGCTGTGGATGATCGCCCGAGTCCAGGCGCTCACGCAGCTGGAATTCGATTTGAAAAATCTCCACGCCGCGACAAAGCCGTCGTTAGACGGCGAGATTTACGACTCTTCTGCCGGATATGCCGTCAGCAAAGCGCTGCCCGCCCATCGCGTCATGCTGTCTCCTGACGCATTGGACTATGGTGTTTTTTATAACTCCCCGGATCCGAAAAAAGAGAACATCAACGAGCGCGTCCACTGGAGCGTGCTCAGCAAACTTGGGCGGCGCTGCACAATCGACGGTGAAAAAGACGTCGCGTACAACCCGGCGAACGTGCCCCCTAACATTCCCCCAGCCAAAATCGCAAAGATAACACCCGAGGAAGAGGCGCTTCACATTCTCGCGACAGCGAGCTGACCCCACAGGATACGCCGGTGCAATTTTTGAAAAACCGAGCGGCGGCCCGGCCAAGATTGACCGGCGCCGCCCCAATATCTTTCAGTTCTGTGGCCGCGCAACTTACTTCGTAAGGCCGGGCACGCCTTCGATAAGGCTCACCTTGAAGGCAGTCCAAAGATCGAACACCTGCTCATTTGGATGCATATGCCGACACAAAGAGCCATGACCGTGGTTCGGGTCGCTATCCAGCTTGATATGCCCTTCCAGAAAGTGCTTGAACGCTTGCAATAGAGCGCCGTCCCAATGGCTGGCGAGCAAAACACTGCGAAATACCCTTTCAAGCCCACCGTCTTCGTAACTCGCCAGGCTTGAAGCGCGGGATACGTCATCGATCGCGCGCACTTTCTCGATATAGGCGGCGCCGATAGCCTCCAGGCGGCGACGACGCGGCTCCTCGATCGGCGTCAGCTGCAGCGTTCGGCGCATGAACTCGTCATGGTCGACTCGCTCTCCTGCGACAACGACACCCGGGCACGGTGAAAGATTGTCCGTGTTGCGTTCGCCGCGATCGAGTTCCTCCAGGCGCTTGTCGTTGGGATAGAGGCCTCGCGCTATGCCGACGTTCTCGCAGAATTGTACTGAAAAGTAGTAATAGACCCACGCGACATTGGTAATGTCGTCCTGCGAAAGTCCTGTCCAATTAAGGTCGCATATGTCGTCGATCACTTTTTCGTGATCGAGTTTTGTCATATCCTGCCTGAAAACGACGGAGACTGGATCGTCATAAGCGATATCCAGTTGAAGCGCTTCGTTACTCATGACAATCGCTCCCTATTGAAGAGAAATGCATCCATATGGCGTTGCTGAAAACATAATCTCATCATGACATTGCGATGCAAAGTCGTAACTGCCGTCAACCTTACCGCTTAAGGAAACCTCTTGTTAACCATCGGCGTCGCCTTTTTCTTATCGGTGACGCTTCAACTCGCGGAGATAGGCGGCGACTTCGTCAATTTGGTATTCCGCCAATTGAGGATTTGGCATTTTGGCGTTCTTGCCGAGGTTTCCATGCGGCGAACTCAGGAGCTGCCGCAGTGACTGCTCCGAAAAACGGGGGCTCTTCACGATCTTCAAAAAACTTGGCGCGGGCGGTTTCAAAATGGGCGGGGATTGCTGATCCTTGGCGACGACATGGCAGGCAGCGCAAACCTTGACCGCAAACTCATGACCCGCGGCGACAGCATCGCGTTTGGCCTCCTGCGCGTTGGCCCATCCGCTGGCGGCGATTGACGCAATCAAAAATGCAGCTTGTTTTTTCATGCCAACCTCATTCGTAGCGCGGTGGTGGTCGAGTCCTGGAACAACAAGCATTCGGCTCAAACTCAACCATCACGTCCTAAAGCACACTTTTCTGATCTCCGCACTGAGGCTGCCGTGGAGGGACAGAGCCCATGCAGCGAGGCGGGGACATAACGGAGGGCCTAGTCCGGCATCTTCGCTGTCATTGCGATTTGCAGGTCCAAAAAGCGGCGTCTAAATCTAAGGAACGCAGCATGAGGCTGCCGGCAGGCGCCACGCAACCGGCAAAATTCTGTAAGCTACGGAACCAAGTGGGGAGTCAGGAATTAATAACATGTCCCTGCGGCGCAGCTTTGGGCGATTGTAAAAGGGAGCTGAGCCGCTACAGGGTTTTCTGACCAGTAATCAGGTCGGCAGAAGCGGAGGGCGCACTATGAGCGTTGGTCGCATACTCGCAATGAAAGGCGTCGAAGTTTACACGGCGACTCCCGATCAAACTCTGCAGGAGGTCGCGAAGGAATTGGTAAGCAAGGGAGTTGGCGCTCTCGTGGTGCTCAATGCCTCCGGTCAAGTTGTCGGAATTATCGGTGAACGCGACATAGTGACGGCCGTGGCGCAGCATGGTTCCGCAGCTTTGCAGGACGAAGTTGGACGGCACATGCAGATGAACTGCAAAGTGGTGACTGAACACCACAGCATCGACGACGCCAGCGACACCATGACACAAGAACGCTGCCGGCACCTTCCGGTGTTGCGCAACGGGCATTTGGTAGGCATCGTGTCGATTGGCGATGTTGTCAAACATCGTATCGAAACGATAGAAGCGGAACGTCTTGCGCTACAGCAGTATATCGCAACTGCGTAGGGCATGCTCACAGGGTTGCGCACAATAACTTCGGCCGGGAGGCGCGAGGGGGCGCAGCTCGTTATTTATTCGGCACATAAGTCGCACGCCGAGTGTCTAACCAGGTTTCTTTTTGCCTTCAAAGCATGAGTTGGTTTCGTGGGTTGCGCGCCAGGCAGCCTTGTAGCCGGAGGCGGACGAAGGGAGCGGCGCTATTCTGTGGCAATGTCCCGCCCTGCTCCACCACGCAGCCAAATGATCGAGCAGGTCCACAGGTTGAAGTCCGCCGGAAGGTCGGCGCCAATAAACGCATGTCGCGCAAGTCACCAATTGGAGATCCGTATCGCTGGGAGTGCAGCCTTCCCCGCAAAAAGCGTCGGTTTGTGTCCTTGGCCAGCGAGCCACCTCATCAACCACCCCCACGGGACGGGGAGCCCGACGCCGGCAACTCCCCTCCCGCTGCGTGAAAGGCGACCAGAAGGCGCACCTCCCGCAAGAGAAATCCGCTGGCGTGTTTTCAGACATGATCTGCTCCCGTCCCCAATGGAGAACTAGTCCCACACCTGAATCATTTCACTCCACTTTCGCCACTTCGAGCGTCGACCAGCCGCCGCCAAGCGCGAGGATCAACCCGACGCTGGCTTGAAGTTTACGCGTTTGGAGCACAAGCACCGCTCTCTCCGCCTCGAGAGCCGCTGTCTGCGCTATGACGACGTCAAGGTAGTTTGTGGCGCCATCACGGTAAAGGGTGAGAGATATGCCGAGCACCTTTTCCGCCGATGCGCGCGCGGCTGTCATGCTTTGCGTTTCTTTCGTCAACCAGCGCAAAAGAGCCAAATTGTCTTCGACCTCCTGATATGCGCGAAGCACAGTTCCCCGGTATTGCGCGACCGTTTCCAGATAGGCGGAGTTGGCCGCCGAAAGATCGGCCAGCCTGGCGCCGCCGTCGAAAATCGGCAGCGTCACCGCAGGTCCCAGCGACCATATGCTATTGCGCATATTGAACAGACTGAGACCAGTGTCCTCCGTTCCGCCCGACAGGTTTATGGTGAGACGCGGGAAAAAGGCGGCGCGCGCAACGCCGATAGTCTCATTGGCGGCGGCGACTCGCCGTTCAGCCGCCGCTATGTCCGGCCGGCGCTCCAAAAGGTCGAGAGGGACGCCCGGCGGCGTCTTCGGCGCGACGGTCGACAACGGCGCCGGAGGAATGGAGAAGGACGAGGCCGGCTGGCCGATCAACGTCGCGATCGCGTGTTCGTACAGCGCGCGCCGCGCCTTTATATCCATCAATTGCGCCCGCGCCACTTCCAGTTGCGCCGCTGCGCGGGCCTCATCGGCCGGCGCGCCGATCTTTCCGCTGACCAGCGCCTGTGTGAGCGCAAGCGCCTTTTCATAGGCGTTCACAGTATCGCCGAGCAGTTTCGCTTCGCTGTCGAGACCGCGCATCGCAACGTAAATGCGCGCCAGTTCCGCCTGAAGGCTGAGCCGCATTGATTCAAGATCAGCCGCGTTCGCCTGCGCCCGAGCCTCGCCAGCCGCGATTTTGTCACGTACGCGCCCCCAAAGGTCGACTTCGTACGAGGCCTGCAGTTTGAGAATATTGTCGCCGTAGTGATCCGGCTCGTTCAGCGGCCGGTTGTCCAGCCATGTCTGCGCTATGCCGGCTGCGGTGACTGGCGTGTCGGCCTTCCGGTGGGGGCGATGCGCGGAGCTCTTGTTGGAGGAGTAGCTGTTATCCAGATCGACGGTCGGCATCAGTCCCGATTGGGCCTTCGCGACATAGGCGCGCGACTGGTCCAACACAGCGAGAGCCGCAGCAATGTCCTGGTTTCCCGTGTCGACCTGCGGTTCAAGCTCATTCAAGACTTGATCGTTCAAACATTGCCACCAAACACCTCGCGGCTGGTCATCGCGCGGCCGCGCCTGTCCCCAGTTTCCGCCCTCCTTGAATTTTGCTGGCGTCTGGACGACCGGCGGCTTGTATTCGGGCGCGAGATCGCACCCCCCGAGCAACAAGGGGGTCAGCAGCAAGACGCGAAAGGGACGCAGCTTCATTTACTTGATCCCGGCCTTCTGCGCGCCGGGACCGCCTTGCGCATTCTGATCGCCGGAAAGTTTGACGACTTCCCCTTCTGCGAGGTTTTCCGGAGGATTGTTGATCACTCTATCGGTTGCTGAAATTCCAGAAGAGATCTCGATTTCAACGCCAAGATCACGCGCGATTTCTATTTTTTTGATCGCGACCTTGTTATTGGCCCCAATTGTCGCAACGTTCATTTCGTTGTCTCGATAAAAGATGGCGCTTGCAGGCACTCGAAGCGCCTCTTTATTCCCCGGAAGCTGGAAATGCACTTCCGCGTAGGAACCCGGCAAAAGCTCATAATTGGGATTGTCGGCAAGAAGCTGGACGAGAAGCGTGCGGGACTTTTCCGCTATCGCGCTGGAAGTCGAAATCAGTCGAGCAGAGAACCAACGATCCTTAAACTGTGGCACTTTGAGCTTCGTTACCATGCCTTCGCGCAATTGCGCGGCGTAGGTTTGCGGCGCCCGCACATAAATATAGACTTGGTGAATATCAGAGACATCGAAGAGTTCCTGGTCGTTTCCGGGGCCAACCAGCACGCCGATATCTATTTTGCGCGCCGTCACGACACCGGTGAAAGGCGCCACAATTTGTTTGAAGCCCTCCAAAGCCCTTAGCCGTTCGACGTTGGATTTCGCCGCGGAAAGTTCTGCTGACTTGGCTTCAACGTCGCCACTCTTTTCGTCGGCGCTCTGCTGCGACACCGCAGTCGACGCGCGCAGCGCAGCCCAGCGCTTTGACGTTAGTTTCGCCAGTTGCTCCTGCGCGAGCGCCTTTGCCTGCTCGCCTTTGGCCTGCTCGAGTTGCTGATCCAGTTCCGGAGCGTCGATGGAGGCAAGCACCTCGCCAGCTTTCACGCGCGCGCCTATGTCGTAGCGCCAATCCTTGATGTAACCGTTTACGCGGGCGCGAATTTGAGCATTGAACAGGGCTTGTATGTCTCCCGGCAGCACCAGATCCCGCTGCCCGCTTCCCACCATTGGCGTAATCGCCTCAACCGTCGGAGTTGCTTGCCTCTGCGTCCACTCGTCGAGCCTCGCCGCCTTCAAATTGCGGCTAATGATTCCGGCCGCGGCGAGCGCGGCGGCAACAAGGGCGAAGCCTACCAGCCAGCGTCTGACCTTCGGCATCGGCGGGGGCGCATTCCCGCCTTTTGGCTGCTCGGCTTTTTCAGGGTTTAACATTCGCGAGATTCTCTTCCGTCAATCGACCGGGCGCCCAGCAGTTTCCCGTCGCGGCGCATGAACCAGGCTGAACACCACGGGGACGAAAAATAAGGTAGCGAAGGTAGCGCAAAACAGCCCGCCGATCACCGCGCGCCCGAGCGGCGCGTTTTGTTCCGCGCTCAACGCCAATGGCAGCATGCCTATGATCATAGCCAGCGCGGTCATCAACACTGGACGGAACCGCGTAAACCCCGCGTCCAGCGCTGCGGTGAGCGGTTCGGCGCCCTCGGCCAGCTTTTCGCGCGCAAAGCTAACGACCAAGATGCTGTTCGCCGTCGCCACGCCCATACACATGATCGCGCCCGTCAGCGCCGGCACCGAAAGAGTCGTAAACGTGAGAAACAGCGCCCAGATAATTCCTGCCAAAGCGGTTGGCAGAGCGCAAATAATCACGAAGGGGTCCAGCCATGACTGGAAATTGACGACGATGAGCAGATAGATGAGCACAATGGCCAACGCCACTCCACCGAAGAGTTGCGAGTAGGCGCTGGTCATCGTGGATACTTGTCCGCGCAGAACCACGGTAGACCCTTTTGGCGTCTCCTTCGCCGTGCGTTGCAGGATCGACTGAATGTCGCGCGCCACCGCGCCCAGATCTCGCTGGTGCGTCGAGGCGTAAATGTCGATCACTGGTTCTACATCGTAATGAGATACGACGGCGTTGCTGCGCCCGCGCTCTATGCGCGCCGTCGCGCTGAGCAATTGCTGCCCATTGGCTGCGGTGATGGGCATATTATCCAAAGTTCCAAGGCTGTTCATCCAATATTGCGGAGTTTGCACCACGATGGGATAGGACACGCCATTTTTAGGATTTAGCCAGAAAGTCGGCGCGCTTTGGAAGCTGCCTGCAAGCGTATCCTGCATTGAATTGGCGAAGTCGCGTTCTTTCAATCCCACATCCAGCGCGAAAGAGCGATCCACATTAACCATCAGCGTCGGTGCATTGAACGCTTGTTGGATGCGCGGGTCGGCGACGCCGGCAACCCGAGAAATTTCTTTAAATATTTTTTCTGCATAGGCGCGGTTGGCCACCGCCTGATTGCCGACCACTTGAACGTCGATCGGAGATGGCAAACCAAAGTTCAAAATCTGAGTCACGATATCGGCGGGCAAAAATGCAAAGCTGGTTCCTGGAAACAGACTTGGCAGTCGTTCGCGCATCGTTTCAACATATCCCGACCTCGCGTTCTCATATCCCTCCTTGAGGGTAATAAGGATATCCGCGTCGCCAACCCCGATCGTCCCCGAGTTGCCATAAGCCATGTTGATGCCGCTGATCGGCAGGCCAATATTATCGACGATATTGTCCAGCGCATCGGCTGGGATGACGCCCCGTATTTCCCGCTCCACTCGATCGCATAGAAGCGCTGCGTCTTCGATTCGGGTGCCTATGGGCGCCCGCACGTGCAGCTTGATCTGCGCAGACTCAATTGTCGGGAAAAAGTTCTGTCCAAGAAATGGCGCGAGTCCGAAAGACAGAGCGACCGCTAGGAGCAAGCCTGCGACAAAGGGCCAGGGCCGAGCGAGCGCCTGCCCCAGCAATTCGCGGTAGGAGGCGCGCATCTTTTCAAAGCGATGCATGAAGCCGCGCTGAAAGCGCGCCAGCGGTCCACTGCTTGGCGGCAAGGACTCGCCAGCGTGTCGAGATTCATTCGCGAGAAGGTAGCGGGCCAGCGTCGGCACTAACGTATATGTCAGCACATAGGATGCAGCGAGCGAAATGATCACAGCTTCCGACATAGGCCGGAAGAGGTAGCCCGCGACGCCGCCAAGACCAAAGGTCGGCACAAAAACGATGGAAATGGCAAGCAGCGAAACCGTCGCCGGAATAATAATCTCCGACGCGCCGTCAAGAATCGCATCGAGGATTTCCGCGCCCTCCTCAAGATGCCTGTCGATATTTTCGATGGTTACCGTCGCGTCATCAACCAGTATGCCGACAGCCAAAGCCAATCCGCCCAGCGTCATCACATTAATGGTTTCACCGATCGCGGAAAGGACCGCAATTGCGCTCAGAATAGCGAGTGGAATGGAAACGGTGATGATAAGAGTTGAGCGCCAGCTTCCCAGAAAAAGCAGGATCATGAGACCTGTTAGCGCCGCCGCGGTGGCTCCTTCCTGCACGACGCTCGAAATCGCCGCTTGGACAAACACCGACTGATCGCCGACCGCAACCAGCTGCAATCCTTCGGGGAGCGACTCTCTTATCTTCGGCAATAAGTTTTTCACGCCTTGGATGACGTCCAGCGTCGAGGCCGAGCCTGCTTTTTGTATGGTCATCAAAACCGCGGCGCTTCCGTCGACCCGCACGACATTGATTTGTGGCGGACTGCTGTCGTGAACGAAGGCCACGTCGCGGATATAATTGATCGTTCCGTCGGCCTTTCTGATGGGCAGATCATTGAGTTCTGCGATCTGCGTCGGTGAAACATTCAGTGAGACAATATATTCAAACTGGCCGATTTTCTGCGTGCCGACGGGCGTGATCAGATTCTGTTCCGCGATTGTGGTGACGATGTCTTCGGCGGAAACCCCGATGGTGCGTAATTTTTGCTGATCAATGTCGATTTGGACCTGCCGCACCTTGCCGCCGTAGGGAGAAGGAATGGCGGCGCCCGCCACGGTTGCGAGTTGGGGTCGAATGAAATTTTGTCCATAGTCGAACAATTCCGACTGCGACAGGGTCTTGCTGGACAAAGCCAGCTGCAAGACCGGCACGCTCGAAGCATTAAAGCTAAGCACATAGGGAGGGGTTACGCCTGCTGGAAGGAATTTGAGCACAGTCTGCGACGCAGCAGTCACTTGCGCGATCGCCATGTCGATTTTCACTTTGGGCTGAAAATATACTTTGACGATGCCGTATCCGGGCAGCGACTGAGATTCGATGTGCTGGATGTCATTCACCTGCGCGGTGAGCGTGCGTTCGTAGAAATAGACGATACGCCCCGACATGTCGTCCGGCGGAAGTCCGTTATAGGTCCAAACAACGCTAATGACCGGAATTCCGATATCGGGGAAAATGTCGGTCGGAGTTCCGATCCACGCCCTGACGCCAAAAATCAGGATAAGCATAGCCATCACGACAAATGTGTATGGCCGCTCCAAAGCTATCCGAACAATGGCCAGCATTCTTGGGTGCGACTCCTGCATATGCGGGTCGGGAATGAATTGATCCGATTCCCTCGCAGTGCGGTCGTGACCATACGCCAAGGCTGATATGGCGCGAAATTAAATAATTTTTAACGGGCTCCGCCAGTGTCGGGTTTTTTTGAGCCTCGGCGAGAGTTCGGCGCCCGAGAGGCATATACATTTCCGCCGCCGGACTCCCTGACTATTGCCGCCTGTGCGTGCACGGAGCTGAAAACATAAGCTTGCCGCTGATTGTTCGATCAACAGACGTTTGCGGGCAATGTGACGCTGGATCGGTGGATCCGCACCCGGATCGAACGCTTTGACGACGCATATCCGCAAATTGTTGGGAAGACATTGAATATACGTTAGTTAGGAAGTCTACTGTCGATTTTCGCGCTGCGCGCCGGGTTTTGAAACTGCACGCCGGTCATCGCGTCGAGGTGGCCCATTATTCCCATGGCCGTCACTGAAAGCGAGACGACCTCTGTGTCAGGGTTGCGGCGATGGCGCGCACCTCGGTCGGCGCGCCTATGCCTGTGCGTTATCTAGCTATGGAAACTGGCTTTTTATCAGTGCATCGTATGTGCAGCGAAAGCAACGATCTTGCTCGCGAAAAGCAGCGCCAGAACAAGCGAGCCATAACGCATAATTTGAAGGATTGCATGGAATTGATCAGGTCTTAACATCCTTAGTGCTCCTGAATTACTTGGCTGACATCATTGCCTTGGCCAAGAGGCGCAGTTCACTCGTCGCGCCATCTGATGAAGAGAGCAATGCAATGCCTTTGCCACGATACACAAGCTAGAGCGCCTGCGATTATTTGTCGCAATGTTGTTAAAATACTGATCTACGCGGTGCGGCAATTTGCCTACGCTGCATAAAACTGGAAAAAAACACATTACCTCGCGCCGTAAGCTGAACAATAGCGACATCAAAACCTGCGCGCCGCCAATCTCCCTTCTGCGCGAACCGGTTGTCCGCGAGTTCCGATGATCCTGCGGCAAGTCCGGATCGAGCGTCATACCAGCTCAAAGGAGCCGCAAAATCGCCATTCATCTTTTGTTAACCAATTAAGCCTTTGTTAAGCAAAGAAGCCGATTGCACAAATGCAACAGGCGTCATCAATATCGCATCAAGGTTTCTGGAACCTTCCTTTAACCCTGCTTGACTAGGACTCGAGGCCCTAAAGCCCGGCGCTCACGGCGAGCGCCTTCAGACATCCTTGTGGGCGTCTTCTCGAATCCGTGACAGGAGTTCACACCATGTTGCTTGCCCGGAGCCTCCGCGCCGCAAAAATCGTCACCGCACTGACTGCCGCGTTGGCGATTTCGGCCTGCGCCAAGAATGCGGCGGACGAAGCCGGCGGGGCCGATCGTCTCGGAGCGGGATACCGCGCTGGAGCCGCCGCCCCGGGCAGCCCTCAGGATTTCGTGGTCAATGTCGGCGACCGCGTGTTTTTCGAAACCGACTCCACCGACTTGACCGCCACCGCCCAAGCGACGCTGGACAAGCAGGCGGAGTGGCTCAACCGCTATCCGCGCTACCACTTCACCGTTGAAGGCCACGCGGATGAGCGCGGAACCCGCGAATATAACTTTGCGCTTGGCGCCCGGCGCGCCGAGGCGACGAAAAACTACCTGGCCTCGCATGGCGTCTCAGCCTCCCGCATCCATACGACCAGCTACGGTAAGGAACGCCCGGTTGCGGTCTGCGACGACATCTCCTGCTGGTCACAAAACCGCCGTGCGGTGACAGTGCTGAATGGCGGCAATTCGTAAGCTCGCTAAGTGATGCGAATTGCCGCGCAAAAAAAGCGCGCCCCCCTTGCATCCGGGGCGCCGTTGCGGCATTGAAGGCGCGTCGCGCCATAGGGTGACTTGTGGAGGCCCGTTTTTAAGCAGCGGTCCATTGCGGCGTGCAGGAGTGTAGCTCAATTGGTAGAGCACCGGTCTCCAAAACCGGGGGTCGCAGGTTCGAGCCCTGCCACTCCTGCCATTTCTTATCTCCTCCCATTTCACGCATCGACGCTAAAGCGCGGCGATTTATAGCGTTCAAGCCGTGTCCACGCCCTCGCTCGATTCATTCAATCGCATCGTCATCAAAGTCGGGTCCTCGTTGCTGGTCGAGCCGAAGGCGGCTGACGTCAAGCGCGAGTGGCTGGAGCAACTCGCCGACGATCTGCTCGCCTTGCACCGGCGCGGCGCGGAGGTTCTGGTCGTGTCATCGGGCTCGGTCGCGTTAGGTCGCAGCGTACTTGGCCTGCCACCCGGCGCCCTACCGCTTGAAGACAGTCAGGCCGCCGCCGCAGTCGGTCAGATCGCACTGGCCCG
Organism: uncultured Alphaproteobacteria bacterium; assembly: GCA_963697595.1. Taxonomy (GTDB): domain Bacteria; phylum Pseudomonadota; class Alphaproteobacteria; order Rhizobiales; family Beijerinckiaceae; genus Methylocystis. The sequence goes on from CAVOON010000003.1 coordinate 1,510,415, forward strand.
AATCTGGGCGCAAGTGCTCGCAGATCGCGGCATGGTGGCCGGACAGATTCTCGTCACTTTCGGCGATACAGAAGAGCGCCGCCGCTACCTCTACGCGCGCGAATGTCTCAATCGGCTGCTGAAGCTGCGTGCAGTGCCGATCATCAACGAAAACGACACTGTCGCCACCGCCGAGATTCGTTACGGCGATAATGATCGCCTGGCGGCCCGCGTCGCGACCATGGCAAGCGCCGATCTGCTGGTGCTGCTGTCGGACGTGGACGGGCTTTACACCGCTCCGCCTGGAGATAACCCGGAGGCGAAGCTCATTCCCATCGTTCCTCGCGTTACCGCCGAGATCGAAGCCATGGCCGGCGGCGCAGCGTCGATTTTTTCTCGCGGCGGCATGAGGACCAAGATCGAGGCGGCGAAGATCGCCACCACGGGCGGCGCCCATATGGTGATCGCCGATGGACGGGCGCCCTCCCCTTTGACGCGCATAGCGGCTGGGGGACGTTGCACCTGGTTCCTTACGCCTTCAAACCCGGTCACCGCGCGCAAAAAATGGATAGCGGGCTCTTTGGAGCCAAAGGGCGCCGCACATCTCGACGTCGGCGCCGCGCGAGCGCTGGCCAACGGCAAGAGCCTCCTGCCAGCGGGCGTCACTCGAGTCGAAGGGATTTTCGCGCGCGGCGACTGCATCGTGATCCGCGACGCGAACGGCGGCGAGATCGGGCGCGGTCTGGTCACCTATGACGCCGCCGACGCGGTGAGAATCATCGGGCGTTCGTCGAAGGACATTGAGGGCCTGCTTGGCTTTAAGGGTCCAGACGAATTGATTCACCGTGACGACATGGCGCTCGTAGGGGAATAAACGGTAGCATCAGGCTTCGCCTTGGCGGGAAAGTAACCACGCTCCCGCCAGAATCGGGGCGCCCTCTTGGCGCCGCGCCGCTCTGCTCCCATATTTGACCCGCCGCGCCTTACGGCCGGCTCCAAATCGGAGAGACCAATGTCACCCGAAGAACGCCAACTCCTCGCCGGCCTGTTCGAGCGTATCAAGACAGCCGCAGCTTCGCCGCGTGATCAGGAGGCGGAAGCTTTCATTAATGATCAGGTTCGGGCGCAGCCGAGCGCGCCCTATCTTCTTGCGCAGACCGTTATCGTGCAGGATTTCGCACTGCAATCAGCCAATCAGAAGCTGCAGGAACTCGAGGCGCGCGTGCGCGAATTCGAGTCCGCCCCAAAGCCCTCGACCAGTTTTTTGGGCGGTCTTTTTGGCGGGGGGCCACAGCCTTCGGCGCCGCCTCAGCAGCGTTCAGCGCCGCCTCCTTCAGCTTATGGCCAGCCGCAGGGCGGGCCGTGGGGCTCAGCCGCGCCTCAGCCGCCTCCTCCCGGCTATGCGCCCCAGCAAGGCGGTTTTGGTCAGGCCGGCTACCCGCCTAGCCAGCCCGGTTTTGCCCCGCCGGCGGCAGGCGGTTTCCTCAAGGGAGCGCTTGGCGCGGCGGCGGGAGTCGCAGGCGGTGTGTTGCTCGCTGACAGCATTCGCGGTCTCTTCCGCGGTGGCGGAATGGGCGGCGGGCTCGGCATAGATTCCGGATTCCAGCATACTGGCCTGGGTCAGGGCGAGACAGTCGTCAATAATTATTATGGCGATCCTGCCGGCGGGCAGGACGCCGGCTATGACTCGTCCGATGACTTCAGTGATGCGCAGGACGCCGATTACGAGCCGGACGACGGCTACGACGACGGTGGTGGCGACGGGGGTTTTGACGCGTAAGCCCAAATTAAAGCTCCCGGCCCGCTGTGCGACGCCGGGAGTTTTTATGACCAAGTCCACGAACGCCAACGGATCAATCCATCGCCGAAAGCACCATTCGGGCGAGAGCGCCTAGACGCTGTTCTATCAGTGCGGGCGTTTCGCAAACGAAGGCCACCGCTTTCCGGCGCTCTTCAAACACCCGCATTTCCCATTGCAGCGCGTCGGTGAGTTCCTTGAGTTTCGCTGCGTCGGCATGTGCATCCTGCGCCTCTCGTAGCTTCTGCGTTTGCTCGCGCAATCTTTCCGCAATGTCCTTTTGCGCGTGACCGTAACGCTCGAGCCCTGCGATGACTTCGCGACGTTCCGCATCAAGCTTGTCGTAAATCCCCGCGAACAACAGGGTCAGACGTTCCTTGCGGACGGCCCCAGCCTTTTGCGCGAATTCCGCAATCAGCTTTTCGGCCGTCTCGACGGGCGTGCGCCGCGCCGCAAGCCTTGGAACGAGTTCGCTGACCACAGGATCGTCGCGCCAAGCCTTGGCGGCGGCCTCGATCGATGGACCGCTCCAGATCGCTGCAAGCGCGAGATCGGTCACCTTGACCTGACGGCAAGGCCAATCGCTCTGGTCTCGGGCAGACGTAGGCGCAGCTAAGGCGCCCCCAACTGCGAATAAAAGCGTCAATGCGGCGACCGCCGTGCTGCGCGTCATCGTGATCCTGTTCTGGCTTTTTTGCGCGTTCGGAAAGCAAGCACGCGCTCCCGTGTATAATTAGCCCATGCAGATCATTCCCGTCATCGACTTAATGAAAGGCAGCGTCGTGCGGGCGGTCGCCGGGCAACGCGAAAACTATCAGCCTTTGAAGTCGCGGCTCTGCGCATCCAGCGCGCCTGATGAAATTGTCTCGGGTTTCTTGCGATTGTTCGCTTTCCCGACAATTTACATCGCGGATCTCGACGCAATTCTTCAGCACGGAGACAACTTTGGCGTCGTGCAAAAACTCATCGCGGCCTTTCCAAAGCTGGAATTCTGGCTGGACGGAGGCGCGCAAGTGCAGAACACAATTGCTTCGAATGGCGCGTTTTCAAATATTTCCGCCGTCGTCGGTAGCGAGACCCTGTCGACCGTCGCCTCGCCGCCAGATCTTTCCGCGCATCCGCGCACCATATTGTCGCTCGATTTTCGCGGCCCGCAATTTTTGGGACCACCGGAATTGCTGTCGGAGCCACGGCTTTGGCCGCAACGCGTCATAGTCATGACCCTGACGCGCGTCGGCATTGGCGAGGGGCCGGACGTCGGCCAGCTGGCCGCCATAAAGGCGAAAGCGGGGAAGCGAGAAGTTTTCGCCGCCGGCGGCATGCGCGGGGCGAGCGATGTGAGCTTGCTCGAGACGATGGGAATGACCGGCGCGCTTGTCGCTTCAGCGTTGCATGATGGGAAACTGGGCCGGGAAGAGCTTGCTATGAACGCAAAAAAGGAGCCCCAGAGGGCTCCTTTCCGATAAACTCAAATAAGTTCGCTCAATGAGCGGCGAAAGGATGCTTCGCGGTCACACGCGCCTGGAGCACGTTTTGCGCCGTCGGATCGCCCTTCATCGCGCGCGCGATGGCTTCCTTGGTCGCCGTGTAGTTGAAGTCCTGAATCTTCTGGTCGTCGTTGGCTTCCCAATGGATGAAAACGCCGACGCAAATGAAGAGATCGTCCGCCTTGTCCAAGGGAATGACGCCCTCGGCGACGCTGTCGGCGACGGCCTTGGCCACGCCATACTGCGCCGGGCCAAACATTTGAACGGCCTGCTTGGCGTTCTTGATCGTCACCTTGTTGAACAGGATCGTGTAGGGCTTCACCAGCAGGTTCGGCTCAATGACCGCCAGCAGAGTGGTGAAGCCATCCTTGTTGTTGACGAGCGCATTGGCGAAAGCCTTTTCCACGGCGCTGCCGCGCGGGCCGATGAGGAGATCGATATGCGCGACCTCGTTGCCGTCGCCCACGAGAGACTCGCCGACGCCGGTCTTTCCGGTGCTCGAGGCAAAGCCGCCAGCCGGCTTCGGGAAAAGCGCGCCCATAATTGTATCCAGAATGCCCATGTTTCGATCCCTTTCGGTCTGTTTGTTCGCTTCTCCACGGCGTCATCCCCTGCGACCGTTGAGAGCCTTATTTGATCGAGACGCCTTCCGTTTGGAATCGGGCGCCATTTTTCAACTGAATGGGCTCGAACGTCATGTCCTGCCTGACGGCCCACCCCCCGCAACACGCACTCTCCCGGAGCGGCGGTCACGATTCATTGCGCGGCTTCATCCCGATGGCGCAGCGCTGCCTGCGGCGCGATCCAGGCTGGTCGAGGGCGGGGAGCCGAAACCGGCTCCCCGCTTCGATAGACCTTTCGGTCCGCCTTAGTGGGCGGCGAAGGGGTGCTTGGCGTCGTTGCGCTTGGCGACGACTTCGGCGGCCTTCGGCTCGCCCTTGATGGCGCGGGCGAGAGCTTCCTTGGTGGCCTGATAGTTGTAGTCCTGGATCTTGGCGTCGTCGCTGGCGTCCCAGTGAATGAACACGCCGACCGAGATGAACAGGTCGTCGGCTTCCGCGACCGGGATGATGCCTTCGGCGACCGAGTTGGCGACGGCCTTGGCGACGCCGGCCTGCGCCGGGCCGAACATCTGGACGGCCTGCTTGGCGCCCTTGATGGTGACCTTGTTGAACAGGATGGTGTTCGGCTTGGCCAGCAGGTTCGGGGCGACAACCGCCAGAAGGGTGGTGAAGCCGTCCTTGTTGTTGACGAGAGCATTGGCGAAAGCCAGCTCGGCGGCGCTGCCGCGCGGTCCAATCAGAAGGTCGATGTGAGCGACTTCATTGCCTTCGCCGACCAGCGACTCGCCGACCAGCATCTTGTTGATCAAAGCCATCTGCGTTTCCTTTCGAGAAAACCGTGCGTCCCACGAACCAGTGAGGCCCGGGGCGCCCCCCATTTCTTGTCGCCGCGGTCAGGGGCCAACGCCCGGCCGACCGCCTCGATACGCCCGAGACCATCTCGCGCGGCGCGGACTCAACCATTTTTGCAAGCGTTTGCCAAGACGTCCGTTACATAATCGGCGAAAAGAGTGGCGACGGTCAAATCCGCGCTGGTGCCCGGATTGAGACCTCTGGCCTTCAGGGACTGATCGAATTGAAGCGCGCTGGCGTAAACCTCATCGGGGCCAGGCAGCCGCGCCAACGACGCGACGAAGGCTCGAGCCTCTGATAAAACAAGCTCAGCGGCCTCCTCGCCGAATTTTCGTGCAATATGGCTGTCGGGAAACGCGCATAAAAAACTCAGATAAAGGCGCAGCACTCGCATGGTTTTGTCGCAACCGTCGCGCCGGGACGCCGCGATCGACTTCAGGCCGAGCGAAAAAACATCGTCAAAGTCGTTGACATATTGCCATGCGATCCGGTCGCGATCGGCGGCCACACGCATCGCCTCCAGCAAACTCACGCGGGCCGGCTTTGTAACATCGTGCGTCGGCGCTTCGCCAAGGCCGCCCGGGTTAGCCCTCGAGATAGCCTTGAAAGCAAGGTCCGCGTCGGCGAGCGACAATCCCGCCAGCGCTTTCGCGACCCCTTGCCGCAACTCCATCCGGGGAAAAGTCAGGGCCGCATGAGCTATCGGGGCGCACAAAAGAACAATGCCGAGATTCGTATTTTGACCGACGCGCGCCCAAGTCGCCTCGACAGCCGCGAAAATGCGCGAGCCGATATCAATCCCCGGCGTTGTCAGAGGTATTGCGGCGACATGAGCGCTGTCGACAAAGTCCCTGGCTTCCATGCCGTGGCCGCCTGCGAATATATGGACATTGCCTGGCTTGGGCGCATTCAGTTCGTCTTCGCAGGCGGCGATGAAAGCCTGCGCGAGTCGCAAGGGATCCGGGCCAGTCAATTCAACCTGCCTGTTTGCTGCGAGTCTAGACCTTTATCATGGCGAGCACGTCGGCGGCCAGCCGCTCCGCGATCGAAAAGCCGGTGACTCTCTGCAACCCGCTCCAACCAGCCATGCTGTTCACCTCAAGCACCAGCGGCGCGTCCTCCTGGTCGGCTATCAGGTCGACGCCGGCGCAGACCGCGCCGAGCGCCTCAGCCGCCCGCAGCGCCGCATCTGCCTCCGCTGCGCTCGGCTCGACCGCCATCGGCCTGGCCCCTTGCCGAACATTTGTGATCCATTGTTCGGAGCAACGCCGCATCGCGCCAATGATGGCTCCACCTGACACCAATATGCGCATGTCCTCGAAAACGACTACGCCCGTGCCAGCCCTTGGCGCAATAAAACGTTGCATATAGTAGACGCCGCGCACATCTGGAGGCGGCGGGAGTTCGGCTTCCTTTCGGATAAGCTGCAGCCCCCACCCCTGGGCTCCGAACAACGGTTTCAGCACCAGCGGTCCGCGAGCCAGCTCGCGCCGCGCAATGGCGCGTGCTTGAGCGTATGTCTGCGCGACGAAAGTTGCGGGAGTCCGCAAACCCGCTCGTTGGAGCAGAAAGCTCGCCATGGATTTGTCGGTGCAGCGCTCGATGGCGCGGGCGTCATTGACCACCGGCGTCCCGATCGCGCCCAGCGCATGCAGGACGCCAAGACGCATCGTGATCATTTCCAGCGAGCCGTCGCCAATCGCGCGCACCACCGCGGCGTCTGGAGGCGCATCGCGAAAGCCAGGGATGGCGAGGCCGTAGGGACGCGTCGTGTCGATCTTGCAAGCGGCGAGCCGCACCACAACCGGCCGCGCGCCAAGGCGCGACAAAGCGTGAGCGAGTTTCTCGACGTGCCAATCAATCTTGTCGGTGAAGACGGCGACGCGAGGGAGTTGATGCGCCAAAATAGATAGACCCAGCGTTTCCGTTATCTGGCCGCCTGCGCCCTCTCCCCCGTTGCAGGGGAAAGGATCTCACGATGCCGACCACGCTCTTGCTTCTTCAGCCAAACGAGGCGTCGAGCAGCTTCTCGTCTATGGCGCCGCCTCTGAAGGTCTCGCCCGTCTCGACCGCCGTCACCAGCGCTTCGGCGGGAGAGAACAGGCTCGGGTCGATCTTGTAGAAATCGCCCTTGTAGGCCTTGAACACTTCCGCGAAGGGGCGTCCGTAATCGCGCGAATTGCTGCTCGGCAGATTTTTGGCCAGTTCCCGGGCCGCCTCGGCCGATCCTTTGACGAAGAGATGGGCGCGACCAGCATAGATGATCGCGTCATTGGTGCGGCCCATCGCCTGCACGAAATCGGGATGCGGAGGCGATAGAGGCGCGGTGGCGATGCCGTCGACGATATGCTCCAGCGGGAATTTCAACTCATGCGCCTTGTGAAGCGCCACCTCGAGCACGCGGCCCACCACCTGCACGCTGCCAGCGAGACTCTGCGTGGGCGCGTAGACGAAAGCCACATTTTTGGGCTCCACCTTGGCCGCGGTGGCGACCTTGTTGACGACTTCCGGCGGCGGCGGGCGATCGCCCTCAAGCACGATCGTGACGCGATCGGCTTTATCGCTGTACGGCAATTCTTCGAACAGCTTTTCTACGCGCGCCTGCGCGCGGCCGGGGCCCGAACCGAGAGCGAAAAACTTTTCATGTTGCAGGCTCCAGCCGGCGTACTGGCTGGCGAGGCAGGCGACAACTGGATCATTGCTGGAAACAGTCAGCCAGAAGGGCCATTTGGGCGCGCCCGGCGCCGGAGAGAGCGTGACGCGGCCGAGGCCGCCCATGCAGATTTCGGTTAGCAGCAGACCAACATCCACCCCGCCAGCTACTTTGGCGCCGGCGTCGATCAATAATTCGCCCAAGGACCCGCGCGAAACGGCAACGCGGTAACGGCTTGCTCCTGTGACGAGCCGGTCGACGATTTCGCCCGCAAGAAGGTTGACGCTCGCGCTCGCGCGGCCGCTAAAATCCAATGTTCCGCTCACTTGTCCCGCCCCTTGGCTTGAATTAACACACGACGTCCCGCGTCTTTTCGCGCGCTTGGCGCCATGCTGGCGCGAAGACTTCTACAAGGCTTTGGTTCGAAGCGAAAGCGCACGGACTGGATGCCCCATCCCCCAATCAAGACGCCCGACGCGCCCGCGCCCAATTGCGATATGCGCCCGGCGTCATTCCCGCGTAGCGATGAAAGGCCCTGCGGAAACTGGTTTCGTCCGCATAGCCCGAATGCGCCGCCAGTTGCTTGATAGACTGGGCGGTGGTCTCAAGCAGCATACGGGTCGTCTCGAAACGCACGCGATCGATAAAGCCCTTGGGCGTTTCTCCCGAAGCCTGTTTGAGACGTCGATGCAGCGTGCGCTCGGAAGCCCCCAGCGCCTGGGCGAGCTGATTCGCGGTCAAGGGGGTGTCGCCGGCGTCGCGCACGATGCGTTCGGCCTCCAGGAGAAAGGGATTGGATGCCGCCAAATGCCCTTGCGGGACATACACAGTCTGCGCCGTCGGAACCGTGTCGACGACGGTGAAATCGGCGGCGGTTTTTGCCGCCTGAGGCCCTAAGAGCTTGCGGATCACATGGAGTGAAAGGTCGATCCAGGACAGCGGTCCGCCCGCCGTCACGATCCGTCCGTCTTCAATCATGGAGGCGCCCCACGCCGCATCCGCGCGCGGATAACGGGTTTTGAGTTCGTCGTGCCGCCACCATGTCGTGGTGCATCGACGGCCATCCAAAAGCCCTGCTTCACCAAGCAGGAACACGCCATTGCAGGAGCCGCAGACAATAGCGCCAAGCGCGTGTTTCTGTCTGATCCATGCGCTCGCCGCCCCAATTGCGGGGGTCGCGGGGAAGGAATGCCCCTCATTGCAAAAATAGCCTGGAACGATAACAGCCGCACATTCGCCAAGCGAGTCAAAACTCGCGTCCACCTCAATGAGCCGACCAATACCGTCGTGAACCGGCTGGCCGTCAAAGGACACGACACAGACCCGATAAAGTTCTTCCCCTCTGTTGGAAATCATCCGGCGACTGAGCGTAAGCATGTCGACAGCTCCTAAGGCGGCTGAACTCAAGCAGCCTTCGAAGGCGAGAACGGCAATTTTCATGGTTCACCCCTTTCATAACGGGCATCTGGCGAATATTGACTTAACCTAGGCAAATCTGCTGGCCATTTTTGTATCTCTCTTGTCATACCGGCTGGCGAGGATTGCAACAATAATGTCATATCCGACAGGCTGCAATGGGGTCTCCAGACGCGCACTCTCCTGGTCCGCTGGAGTCGAATTGGGCTTCGGTAAAAGAGGGAGAAGAATATGAGTTCCTTTACTGACACCGCCGCCAGAACGGACAGAGGCGCCGCGGTCGGCTCCGATGTCATCGTCGATCTGAAGCCAATGTGGATCGGCTTGGCCGTTCTGAACGTGTTCTATCTGATCGTGCGCATCTATGAGCAGATCTTCGGCTGGCGCGCGGGACTCGATTCCTTTGCGCCAGAATTCCAGACTTATTGGCTGAGCATCCTGTGGACAGAAATTCCGCTGGAATTGGTCTCAGGCCTGGCGCTCGCCGGTTGGCTCTGGAAAACCCGCATTCGCGACATGTCGACCGTGACGCCGCGTCAGGAAATGCGCGCCATAGTCGACAACGCTAAGTGGCTGACAGTATACGCCGTCGCAATCTATTGGGGCGCGAGCTTCTTTACGGAGCAGGACGGCACCTGGCACATGACGGTGATTCGCGACACGGACTTTACGCCGTCGCACATCATCGAGTTCTACATGAGCTACCCGATCTACTCGATCATCGCGGTTGGCTGCTTCTTTCATGCGAAGACGCGAATTCCCTACTTCTCGAAGGGATATTCGCTGGCTTACCTGATCGTGGCGATTGGCCCGTTCATGATCATCCCCAACGTCGGCCTGAATGAATGGGGCCATACCTTCTGGTTCATGGAAGAACTGTTCGTTGCTCCGCTGCATTGGGGCTTCGTGTTCTTCGGCTGGATGGCTCTCGGCGTGTTCGGCGTCGTGTTGCAATTGCTGATGAATGTTCATCGGCTCATCGGCAAGGAGGGCGTGGCGCTGCTCGTCTGACAATAAAAGCGGCGGGCGCAAAACACGCTCGCCGCCTCTAGGAACGATGCAAAATCCTCGGTAAATGGAGCCCTTCCCAGGGGGCGTCGCGCCTCTCGATCCTTGATTTGGATCGGGGGGCGCTATTAGTTGGCCTCTGCAACTATGGATTTGTCGCCGGGGGTGCGGGTTCGCCCCATATTGCAGTTTCACAGCGAAAGACCCATTCTAACCAAACGGGCCTTGTTACGTCCGCGCTTACGAAAAAAACATAAGAAGCGAGAAAAGATAATGAGCAGCGCCTTCATCCGCGAACAAGACGACATCGTGCGCGAGGATCTCGCCGACCGGCCGGTCAGCCCGCACCGTAATCTAGTGACGCCCGAGGGCCTTGCCCAAATCGAAGCAGCAATCGCACGTCAGCATGCCGAGGTCGAGCGCGCAACAGCGGCCGATGATTTGCACGCGCTGGCGCTTGCTCAGCGAGAGCTGCGCTACTGGACCTCGAGGCGCGGCAGCGCCGAAGTCGTGCATCCGATAGCCGATAAATCGCATGTGCGGTTTGGTCACCGTGTCATGCTCAAGCTGGCCAGCGGGGAAGAGCTGTCATTCCGTATCGTCGGAGAGGATGAGGCTGACCCCGCCAAAGGTCTCCTGCCCCATGTGGCGCCGCTCGCGAAGGCGCTGTTTGGCAAAAGCGTCGGCGACACGGTGGAGGCCATTCACGAAAACGCGAAAATATTGAAGATCAGCTAGGCGCTCCTGCACATAGCTTCCGATGAGCGCGCGCCGCGCGGGATCCGCTACGGCGCGTATTGTCTTCAGGCAGCTTTGCGCGCACCCTTGGCGCTTAATGGCTTCTGGGCCGTCGATTTCTCCGCGACAGGCTTGGAAGCCGGCTTCACCACAACGGGTTTAACTGGCTCAGCCTTGACCAATTCAACCTTGGCGACGCTTTTCGCCTTCTTCAAACGGCGCTTCACGGAAGCCCATAGTTCCCGCATTTCCTCGGCGGCGATTCCGGAGGGATGCAGTTCGCTGACGGTAAGCCCTTGCCGAGCGGCTTCCTGGTAATCGACACGAGCCGAAACCATTGGCGCGAGCAGTCCGCCCATCGCCTGCAGAGCCTTCGCCCCCTGTTCGACGCGCGCATTCTGCTGCGCGGGAGGACATTGATTGAGAAGAAAGGCGTATTCCTTGCCGGCCTCTTTCACTTTCACGCGCGTCACTTCGCTGGCCCACAGGTCGAAGACGTTGGGCCTCGCAGGAATGATGCACAGGTCGGCAGAACGCACTGCGGCTTCGCTGAATTCCGAATCCTGACCGGGGGCGTCTATGACCACCAGCGTGACGCCTTTCTTTTCGAGAGCGTCTAGCGCTTTCGGCAATTTGGCGACGGGAACGTGTTCAACGGGGATATCGCTCTGCCCGCGCATTTTCGACCATTTCACCAGCGACTGGAGCGGATCGAGATCGATAATGAAAACCCGCTCGCCAGCTTGACCTGCGGCTACGGAAATGCTGCTCGCGAGGGTGCTTTTTCCCGGCGCCGCCCTTTTGCGTGACGAATGCGATTGTGCGCATGTTCCCCGATCCGTGTTGATGGTTTTGGTTTGACGCCGACCGAACACACGCACAGAGCACTTGAAGGAGATTAATTTGATCCCGGTTGAAAATCAACGTCGTTCACTCGATTCTAAATAGTGTTTGCGTGGTTAACGTCTGGTTAATGACAGCATAAACATGGTAAACCGGGCCTCAGCATGAGCGATCTTTTCAAAGCGGCCGGACTGGAGAAAGATGCTCCGCGGCCCCTCGCCGACCGACTCAGGCCCCAAAGCCTTTCGGACATCGTTGGACAAGATCATCTGCTTGGCCCCGACGGAGCGCTCACGCGCTTACTGCGCGCCAAGACTCTGGGATCGCTAATCTTTTGGGGTCCTCCGGGTACGGGCAAAACAACGGTGGCGCGACTTCTCGCGCATGAGACCACCTTCGCTTTTGTGCAGATTTCGGCGATTTTCTCTGGCGTAGCAGATCTCAAGAAGGCCTTTGAGGCCGCGCGGGCGCGGCGAGCAGCCGGCCAGGGCACGCTGCTGTTCGTCGACGAAATCCACCGTTTCAATCGCGCGCAGCAGGACAGTTTTCTTCCTTTCGTCGAAGACGGCTCCGTCACGCTCATCGGCGCGACCACCGAGAACCCATCCTTCGAGTTGAATGCGGCGTTGCTGTCGCGCGCGCGGGTGATGGTCTTCCGCCCGCTGGACGAAGAAGCGATAGGCAAGCTTTTGGTTCGCGCCGAGACCGTTAAAGAAAAAGCGCTGCCTCTCGATGCGGACGCACGCATCGCGCTGATCGCCATGTCGGACGGCGATGGGCGGGCGGCGCTGACGCTCGCGGAGGAGCTGTGGCGCGCGGCCTCCCCGGGAGAGATCTTCGACAGACGCAAGCTCGCCGATATCGTTCAACGGCGCGCGCCAATCTACGACAAGGCGCAGGAGGGCCACTACAACCTCATCAGCGCCTTGCATAAAAGCGTGCGCGGTTCCGATCCGGATGCGGCGCTCTATTATCTGGCGCGCATGCTGGACGCTGGCGAAGACCCGCTGTTTCTGGCGAGGCGAATCGTCCGTATGGCGGTGGAAGATGTCGGGCTGGCTGATCCGCAGGCGCTGGCGGTGGCGAACGCGGCCAAGGACGCATACGACTTTCTCGGCAGCCCGGAAGGCGAACTCGCCCTGGCTCAGGCCGTGATCTACGTGGCGACCGCGCCCAAGTCCAACGCTGCCTATGTGGCCTACAAAGCGGCGCGGCGGCTGGCCCAGGAGCATGGCTCGCTAATGCCTCCAAAAACAATCCTGAATGCGCCGACCAAGCTCATGCAGAGCGAAGGTTACGGCGAGGGCTATGAATATGACCACGACGCTCCGGATGCTTTCTCGGGCCAGAACTACTGGCCCGAATCATTGAAGCGGCGAAAACTCTTCAAACCGGCGGAGCGGGGTTTTGAACGCGAACTCGGCAAGCAACTCGAGTATTGGGAAAGACTGCGCAGGGAGCGCGATGAGCATTAGCAACCAGCTTTTCAGCGGCGGCTGTCGCCGCCATCTTTCATCTCCACGCTAAAAGTTCAACGCTTCAGAAGCCGCTGCAAGTAATCCAGCTCTTCCGGCGGACGTTCGGGCTGGCCGAGACGGTGGCGGACTTCTTCCTGGACGCGTCGCGCGCGCTGCGCCGGGGGAAGTCCAAGAGGATCGTAACGCGAGTGTGAGTCATATTGGCCCTGGGAGCCGGTGGCGCGCCCGAGCGGATCTTGACCCGCCCCCGCGCGCCCTTGGGAGTGTCCGGGTTGGCCGCTCTCGCTCTCTTCCTCGCCCTGGCCTTCCTCGCCCTTGCCGCGCTGCGCCAATTCGTCGGCGCCGCGGCGAAGCGCCTGCAAGGCGCGTCCTTGCGCTTCAACAGCCTTCCCGGCGCCGCCCTGCCCCTGCCCCAGCGCCTGTTCAGCTTCCTTCATCGCTTTGTCGGCGTTGTCCAACTCGCTGGAAGCGCCTTCGCCCGACCGCCGCAACGCCTCACGTTGACGCTCTAGACGTTCGCGCAGTGCGCGTTGCCGCTCCCCCGTATCTTTTTGCGCGCCGCCGCGCCCCGCCTGAGGTTTTCCCTCCGATTTATCGTCCTGTTTCATACCTTGGTAAGTTTCATCGCGAAGCTGCTGCTGTTCGCGCGAGAGCTTGTCGAGTTCGGAAAGACTTTGTCCGCGTTGGCGCGATTGGGCGCTTTTCCCGCTGCCCTGCGACGGCTGCAGATTTTCGAGCATGTCCGTGAGTTCGTCCAGCAACTGCTGTGCACGCGCGACATCGCCAGATTTGCTGGCCCGATCCAGCTCCTCGAGGAGTTTATCGAGATCCTGTTTGGTTATCTCGCGTCCCCCCCCCGTCCTGGCTGCGCGAGGCGTCGGAATCCTGGCCGCGCTTCGCCTGCTGCGACATGCCCTCGAGAAACTTCGCCATCGCTTCGCGGAGCTCTTCCGTGAGCTTGGCTACTTCCTGTTCGTCAGCGCCGCGCGCGAGCGCATCCTTCAGATTTCGCTGCGCGGCGCGCAAGTCGCGTTCGGCCTGCGAAAGATCGCCGTCCTCCAGACTGAGCGCCATGGCCCACAACAAATCCGCGACTTCGCGCAATTCATCGTCGCTGCGCTGGCCCTCGAGTCCGCGCCGAGCAGTGCGCAGCCCAAGGTAAATCGACGAGGGGGTGTCGAAGGCGTCAGGCGCGATCGACAAGGCGTCGAGCGCCAATCGAACTCTAGCACGGTCCTCTGGGTCGAGCGCCAGCTTGCGCCTCTGCTCGGCCAAGGCGCGGGCTAATTGCCTGCTGAAATGGCGCTGGGGCAAAGTGATCTGCTGCGCCTGCGACACTCCGATGTTCCCGCCCTCGTCGCGGGCTTCCAAAGTCAGCATCGCCTGAGCGCCCGCCCAAGGACTTTCTGAAAGATCGAGCGTTGTCTGCGTCTCACCGCGTCCACCCAGCTCCTGCGGCAGGCTTAACGGCAGTTGCGGCGGCGGATATAGCGATCGCCGCGCGCCCGGCCGCGAAAGCAGCGCCTGCGCCCCGATCACGCCGTAATCATCATCCGTCTTGTAGGAAAGCGTCATAGAGCCACGCAGATTGTTCTTCGGCGAACCCACCAACTCGATAGCTGGTGGATTATCGGGAATCGTCGCGAGTTCAAAGGCGCGGCCGTCCGGCAGTTTCAGTCGAGCAACTCCAGTGAGTTTGAATTTTTGTTCCTTCTGCCCGGTCTTGCCTGCGCCTGGCTCCTCAGCAACTGGCTCCAACGCGCCTTCGGTCGCGGCGACGCCAACGAAGCGCACATGCAGAATTGAATTGACCGGCGCCTCGCGCGTTGGGCCGATGTCTTTGTCATCCAGCACGATCGCTTGCCGCCCCGTATAGGGCGGCGGGTCGAGCCAGGCGTCGAAGCGCACCGTTTCCTTCGTCAGACCAGCGCCGCGCCAGTCGAAGGCTGCGCGCAAACGCTCCGCCTTATTGTCCCCGGCGACAAAGGCCATGCCGATCGCTGCGACCAGCGCCAGCGCCCGCAATGCATAAGGGTCACGCTTGTCGAGCTCCGGCTTGGGTGGCGCGACGGGCAAAGCAGCGAGCGCCCTCTCCAGCCGGCGCCGATGCGCCTCCCAAAGCGTCGCCGTCGCGGGTTCGGGATTTTCGGCGGCGAGCCGGTCTTCGAGCGATGTCGCGGGACGCAACCCGCTCGCATCGGCGGCGTCGAGCCGGTTGAGCGCTAGGCGCCGGGGCGGCCTTCCCCGCAATACTTCGTGCAGCAGAAGAACCAAAGCCGTCTGCCCGAACAGCGCGACGCCGATGATCCGCAGGACCGGACCTACCTCGATCCACAGGCCTGACCAGGAGAATGCGAGGAAAAACAGCGTCAGCGTCATCAACGCCGCGCCCAGCCGCCACAGGCGCTCGGCGAACAGCATGGCCGTGGAACGCCGCGCCTTGAGGTCGAGCGGCGTGACGGGAGGCTTAGCTGTTTTGTTTCGTATCCAGGGCTTCATCGTCGCTCCAGGCGGCGAGTTTATCCGATACAATGGCCAATGTAAGGAGCTATTGCATTGGAAACCAAATGACTCAACGCGCCAAAGACGCCGACGTCTCCTCCGCTCCCATGCGCGATCTCGCCGCGCTGCCGCCTCAGGTCGCCGCGATCCGCGAAAAGATCCTCGCCGCCTGCGACAAGGGCGAGCTGGAGGCGCTGCGCATTCCGATCGACTGGAACGAAACGCGCCCGATGTTCGAGCGCGGCGCAAAGAAGCATCCCGCGGGGACCGATCCGATCAAGGTGCTGCATTCCCTCGCCTTCGACAGCCGAGGCTTTGAAATCCTCAACATCGCCCGCGCCGTGCTGGCGGCGCCCTATGCGAAGATATTGCGCGGGCCGGTGACGATCTACGAATGGCCCGCCTTCCCCGCCCCGCCCGCCAACGAGGCGGAGGAGCGCGCGCAATGGAACTGCGTCCGCTTCTTCGATCTCGCCCGCTCGCAGGAAGAAGGCCGCCCCCGCGTCATGCGCATGGGCTTTGGCGCCGATGGCGTGTGGCACGATTTCTGGAGCGAGGCGTGAGAGGCTTCCGTGTTTTCACGGAAAGCGGTAGACTGCGCTCATGACGAAACTGCTCGAACAGGCTTTTGAAGCGGCGCGCGGCCTTCCACCTGCGATGCAGGACGAGATGGCGCGCGTCATCATGGCGCTGACCGGGAGTGAACCGCCTGTCATCAAGCTGACCGCCGAGGAAGAAGCTTCCCTCGATGAATCTCTGGCGCAGGCCGAGCGCGGCGAATTCGCTTCCGACGAGCACATGCGCGCCATCTGGGCGAAGCATGGCCTGTGAAGCTGCGCTACACGCCGCGCGCCGCCAGCGAGCTTGACGCGGTCCTCTCCTATATAGACGAGCGCTCGCCGCAGGGAGCGGGGCATGTGAAGAGGCGCATTCAGGAAGTGATCGCGCTTCTGTTGCGTCATCCGCGCGCCGGTCATCTCACGAGCAAGAGCGGCCTGCGCCGCATGATCGTTTATCCATACCCCTATCTGATTTTCTATCGTGCGACTGAAACGGAGCTCATCATTCACGGCGTGCGCCACAGCTCGCGGCGGCCTTTGTAGGCGCCGCGATGAGGTGGAGAGATATGGCGAGGAGGGCACTTGCCCAAATTGCCTGAAGTTATATTCTACAGAAGTATAGTATTGCTGCGCCCGTAAGTTCAACGCAAACATAGTGTGACGCGACTTTTGAGGTAATTATGTTTGAAGAATTTCGTCAGGAGTGGGCGATTCGGCGAACGCTGAAATTGTTGGCGCGGCAGCGTGTTGCGGTCGTGCTGCAACCCGAAAACGTCTGGGTAGTCGAAAAGGCCATTAACGACAACGAGAATACGGATGCGGACTTGGCAACATGTCACATGCGGGGATGGATCGAGCCGCTGACAGATGCGATTCCAACTGGCCAGGTGCCGCCTGATGGAAAACTTCCTGCAAATTTCAAATTCGACAAGGCGCAAGCGCATTATAAACTGACTTCCGCCGGTTGGTCAGTTCTCTATCGTTCGTATCAGCTGAGCATACTTGCCGTAGTGATTTCCATTTCATCGGTACTTATAAGCGTCATCAAACACTAATCAACGCGTCGCTACCGATAGGAATCCTATGCAATCCGGCTAAATGGTTCAGCGCGATTCCCGCGCAAGCGGGAATGACAGCCGCTGATGTGCAGGAGATCGGCGAAGCCCGGGTGCCTGCTTCGTCAGCCGCCTACCGGCTAACCCGCCCCACACCACGAATGAAGATCGTCCGGCCCCATCCCTCCCCCTTGCGGGGAGGGTGGCGCGCGTAGCGCGACGGGTGGGGGAACTTCCGAATCCTTGGCGAGATGGCGCGGCGCCCCACCCGACCCGGCTTCGCCGGGCCACCCTCCCCGCAAGGGGGAGGGATACGCCCGGCCGAACTGGTCAACCGGCAGCGAGCCACCTCACCCCTCACCCCGCCGCCTTCACTTCCCGCTGCGCATAGCCCAGCCGGATGTTCAGCTCATGCAGCAGCTTTTCCGCCGCCTCCGGGATATTCGTGCCGGGCGGGAAAATGGCGCTGGCGCCGGCGTCATAGAGCGCGTCGAAATCCTGTTTCGGGATCACGCCGCCGACCACCATCATGATGTCCTTGCGCCCGACTTTCTTCAGAGCGTCGCGCAGTTGCGGCGTCAGCGTCAGATGCCCGGCCGTCATGGTCGAGACGCCGACGACATGGACATTGTCTTCCGCCGCCTTCTTCGCGACTTCTTCCGGCGTCGCGAACAGATCGCCGATCACCACGTCGAAGCCGAGGTCCGAGAAGGCTGAGGCGATCACCTTCTGCCCGCGGTCGTGACCGTCCTGGCCCATTTTGGCGACGAGTATGCGCGGCTTGCGGCTTTCGTTTTCTTCGAAGGCCTTGGTCATGCCCCTGACGCGGCTCACCGCCGGCGATTCAAGGCCGGCCTCGCGCCCATAGACGCCGGAAATGACATTGGCCTTGGGCTGATGTCGCGTGAAGACTTTTTCGAGCGCGTAGGAAATCTCGCCGACGCTGGCCTTGGCACGCGCCGCCTTGACCGCGAGATCGAGCAGATTGGCGCCGGAAGTCGCCCCTTCCGTCAGCGCGTCAAGCGTCGCCTGCGTCTTTGCCTCGTCGCGCTCGGCGCGCAGACGCCTGAGCTTTTCAAGCTGCGCCGACCGCACCGCGGAATTGTCGATCTTCAGCACGTCGGGCGCTACGTCGTCCTGCGGCTGGAATTTGTTAACGCCGACGACGACCTGCTGTCCCGTATCAATACGCGCCTGGGTCTTCGCGGCGGCTTCCTCGATACGCTGCTTGGGCACGCCTGCCGCGATGGCCTTGGCCATGCCGCCGAGCTTTTCGATTTCCTCGATATGTGTCCAGGCGCGCTTGGCCAGTTCCGCCGTGAGCCGCTCGACGTAATAGGAACCGCCCCAGGGATCGATGATGCGCGTCGTGCCGCTCTCCTGCTGCAGCACGATCTGCGTATTGCGCGCGATGCGGGCCGAGAAGTCCGTCGGCAGGGCGAGGGCTTCGTCGAGCGCGTTGGTGTGCAGGGATTGCGTGTGGCCCTGCGTCGCGGCCATCGCCTCAATGCTGGTGCGAATGGCGTTGACGTAAACATCCTGCGCTGTGAGCGACCAGCCAGATGTCTGGCAATGTGTGCGCAGGGTCATGCTCTTGTCTGATTTCGCCCCCAGGTCTTTCATCAGGCGCGCCCACAGCAGCCGCGCCGCGCGCAGCTTGGCGACCTCCATGAAGAAGTTCATGCCAATGGCGAAGAAGAACGACAGGCGGGGCGCGAAGGCGTCGATGTCGAGACCCGCGGCGACGCCAGCGCGCACATATTCCATGCCGTCGGCGAGCGTATATCCGAGTTCGAGATCCGCCGAAGCGCCGGCCTCCTGCATGTGATAGCCGGAGATCGAAATGGAGTTGAACTTCGGCATATGCTTGCTGGTGTACGCAAAAATGTCCGAGACTATCCGCATCGACGGGAATGGCGGATAAATATAGGTGTTGCGAACCATGAACTCCTTGAGGATGTCGTTCTGGATCGTGCCCGTGAGCTTGTCCGCAGAGACGCCCTGCTCTTCCGCCGCGACAATGAAGAGCGCCAGCACCGGCAGCACGGCGCCGTTCATGGTCATCGATACGCTCATCTGGTCGAGCGGAATGCCGTCGAACAGGGTGCGCATGTCGTAAATCGAATCGATGGCGACTCCCGCCATGCCGACGTCGCCGGAAACGCGCGGATGATCCGAGTCGTAGCCGCGATGGGTGGCGAGGTCGAAGGCGATGGAAAGCCCCTTCTGGCCCGCCGCCAGATTGCGTCGGTAGAAGGCGTTGGAGTCCTCGGCGGTGGAAAAGCCCGCATATTGGCGGATCGTCCAGGGCTGGGCGACATACATGGTCGGGTAAGGACCGCGCACGTAAGGCGCGATGCCCGGATAGGAATTGACGAAGGAAAGCCCCTCGATATCGGTTGGCTTATAGAGATTTTTGACTTCAATTCCCTCGGGCGTCATCCAGCGGCGCGGCTCCGGCTCCGCCGCCTGCGCCGCCGCGGGGGCGAAGGGGATCCTGGTGAAGTCGGGAATTGCGGCCATCTGATCCTCGGCTTGGCGAAGGGCTTTCCGTTTTGTTGGTGGAAAAACCCGATCTTCTGTTTTTGTGTTTCCCCGGCGAACCGGGTTACCTGGTCGAAAAAAATGCGCTGGCCAGAGCTTTAACGCACCGCCGCGCCGGGCGCAAAGCATCCTGGAGTGTGCGCAAAAATGTCGCGGCTGCTTATGGCGACGGAGCGTTCAATCGAGTTCAGGGTAAATCGCGTCACATTTGCAGGCCGCTGATAGCCGCTTAAGACTTATAACGATAATAAAGGCGTCCATAAAAAGCGCCCAATGTTAGCGCAAGCGCGTTTCTTCTTCCGGGCTCCATGTTTATCGAACAGCGAGAATAGAGAATAATGACCGACGCGGCCGAAACGACCGAGCAGCAACATGGCGGCAGTCTAAAAATCCTGGCTCTCGGCGCCTTGGGCGTTGTCTTTGGCGATATCGGCACCAGCCCTCTTTACACCATAAAAACAGCAATAGACTGGGCGGGCGGCGCCATGGCTCCAGAAGAAGCGCTGGGAATGCTGTCGCTTATCTTCTGGACGCTGGCGATCATCACGTCCGTCAAGTATGTCGCCGTCATCATGCGTGCAGACAATGATGGAGAAGGCGGCATTCTTGCCCTCATGTCGCTGCTCGGCATAAAGCACGGACGCAACCCCGCCATCATCGCCATAGGAATGCTTGGCGCGGCCCTGCTATTTGGAGACGGAGCGATCACGCCAGCCATATCGGTACTGAGCGCGTTGGAGGGATTAAAGACCCCTGCGCCGGCCATCGAACCCTATGTCGTTCCTCTTTCGGTTGTTGTGCTGATTGGCCTGTTTGCTTTGCAGTCCAAAGGAACCGGAAAAATTTCGCGGCTTTTCGGTCCTGTGATGATGCTTTGGTTTTTGACCATCGGCGTTTTGGGTCTTGCAGGCGTTTTGCAGCACCCCGACGTACTCTGGGCGCTCGATCCACGCGTCGGACTGAATTATGTTTTCGGCCACGGGGTGGCCGGATTCCTCGTGCTCGGCGCGGTATTTCTTTGCGCGACCGGCGCGGAGGCGCTCTACGCCGACATGGGACACTTCGGCCGCCAACCAATCCGTCTGGCTTGGTACAGTGTTGTTTGGCCGGCGCTCGTTCTGAATTACGCCGGGCAAACCGCGCTCGTCGTTAATGCGCCGGCCTCGTCCGAAACCAACCCCTTTTTCGATCTCTGCCCGGCATCGCTGCAACTCCCCCTAGTGGGGCTGGCGACGGTCGCCACGGTCATCGCCAGCCAGTCGATCATCACCGGCGCGTTTTCGATGACCCGGCAGGCGATACAGCTTGGTTTGCTCCCCCGGATACACGTCCTGCAAACCGCTGCCGAAAGCTACGGCCAGATTTACGTCGGCTTCGTCAACTGGGCGCTAATGACGCTGACGCTGATCCTGACTTTGACCTTTCGCTCCTCCGAAAACCTTGCTGCCGCCTTTGGCATAGCAGTGTCGCTGACAATGTTGCTGACAAGCTTTCTGATGTTTGTCGCCATGCGAAGAGTGTGGTGCTGGAGCCTGCCCTTGAGCATCGCTACAGCCGGACTCTTCATAGCAGTGGACGGATCGTTCGTCGCCGCGAACATGGTGAAATTCCTCGAGGGCGGATGGATTCCACTGGTTGTGGCCGCCATAATCTTTTTCCTGATGAGTTCCTGGAGCCAGGGTCAAGCCGCGATGCGAGCGGCGCTTGAACGCGATACGTTTCCGCTGGATGATTTCATCAAGAAATTTCACGGCAAGCCGCGCGTACCTGGCACGGCGGTCTATCTCTCCAGCCGGCAGAATGTCGTGCCCGTTCCCTTGCTGCACAATCTAAAGCACAACAAGGTCATTCACGAACACGTTGTGATCCTGCATGTTCTGTCGGAACAGGTTCCACGCATCCAGCCGATGCAACGCGTCAAAACGATGGATCTAACGGATAATTTTTATGCGATGACGGTACGCTATGGCTTCATGGAACAGCCGAACATTCCTTGCGCCCTCATGCTTGAGTCCGTTGGATGCCCGATTCGCTTCAACATGATGGACACTTCGTTCTTTGTGGGTCGACTGTCGATTTTGCCGGCTCAGCACTCAAGGTGGCGCCGGCTGAAGCTGAATGCTTTTGAGTTCATGCACCGCAATGCGCTTCCTGCGACCGAATTCTTTCAAATCCCGCCGGGGCGCGTCGTGGAGCTTGGCAGTCAGGTCGAGATCTGAAGCGGAAGATTATTGCAACTTCGTGAACTATGACGTGGGACGGGGACGCCCCTATCGAGAGAGGCGCTCGCCAAAAAGTGTTGTCAGTGACTTCCGTGCGGCGTGCCCCAACCGGTGCAAGGATCCCAAGCGATTCCCGTCGCTGCTTCGATGAACTGGGGATCATTGCCCTGACCGGCTCCGCCTGCCGCGCCGCCACCGCCACAGAGACCGCTGTTGATGTCGGTGAGGTAGTTCTTGAGTGTTCCCTCGGCGGCGAGACCGTAGAGGTTCGTCAATCCGTTGAAGCTGCTGGTCCAAAACCAGTTCGCCCGGTTGACGAGGCCCGCGACCAAAGGAGCCGCGAGGCTCGTGCCGCCAATGGGAGTCCAACCGCCAAGAGAACCTGCGTTGTAGACCCAGAAACCCGTTAGCGGGTCCGCAAGTGCGGCTAAATCCGGCACTCCACGTTGGCCGCCGACTATGCCCGCAATACCGTTCTGATAGCTCGGGCGCGTTTCATAGGCGCTGTAACCGCCGCCCGTGCCAACGGAAGTATACGCGCTATTCCACACCGCTTCGCTTTGGAACGCTCCGGTTGTCTGGTTGCGGCTGAAGGTGGTTCCTCCGACCCCGAAGACGTTCGGGGACGCCGACGGATATTCCACTCCTGGAGTATCGCCGGTGGAAGCGAAATAAGCTACGCCCGCCCCGGTGAAGACGGAGTCGTAGCTCGTCTCGCCAGAAAATTCAGCGCCCCCCCAGCTGTTCGAACTCCTCGCCCCCGCCCGAAGCTTGCACGCATTTAGTGGCGACAGAGACCGCATTGAACATGTCGGTGTAAGAGTTAGAAGCGGCCTCGACAAAATAGATTTTGGCGCCCGGAGCCATCGCATGCACGATCTGAAGGTCCAGCGCCGCCTCTATGTCCCAACCAGAGTCGCCAACGTTTACCGGTTGTGGTCCATTCACGCAGCCACTGGCGGGATTGCCCGTGCCGTAAACAACCTGCAAATTCGCCGGCGCGAGGCCGAACTGACTGATAGCGACGTTCAAATCGGATAGCGCCGCAGGATAATCATAAGCGTCGACGATGGCGATCGCCTTGGATCCACCGCTGGGAACGGTCGTCACAATATTCGGGTTGCAGCCGGACGCGACCGGCACCAGCCGATAAGCGCAAGCGATCGAAGCCGGAGTTTCAATCAGACGGCCAGCTGCGGGCGGTCCGGAGTCCGGCACGGCTGCAGGTTTAAACCCTCCCGGCGGAAGAGCAATTTCGATATTGGTGTGCACAAATCCGCTCCTCTCCACATTGGAAGGCGGATAGATGATCTGGAAAGCGTCCGCACGTGGTCCAGCCACAATAAAGTTTCCAATGCTCTGAGCCTGTTGCGCCGGTGGCTTGAGCGTAGTGAGGCTGCCTGCGGCTTGAGCTGCTCCGACGCCGGCTGCGACCAGCACCAAAGACGAAATACCGTGCAGTAAAGAGTTTTTTGTGTTCCGAGAGGCCACGGCCGTGCTCCTTGTTCTCAGGACAGGCGAGTTCTGCGTTAAAAAGACAGCTTCGACCATCGCGGCGAATACGCCCGGAAACGATAACCGTAACAACGGCGTTGTAAACGCCGCAAACGGGTGTCTTCGCCTAAGCCTTTTGCAGTAATTGACAATTCGCAGGAAGCGATTCCTGCATTACGAAAGGTTAAGTTGCACTTAGGAAGGAATGAGCAGACTGAAATGAGTGTCGCTTCGAGGCGCGGCCCTGAACCTTTATTGCCCGTCCTGTTCCCCGCCAGATTTTTTGAGCGATCGCGTTTGACTTCCCTGCAGGCAAGACCAATTTCTGCCCAAAAGTTTTACATTCCGCCAGCTTGACGATTGTCAAACCGCCATCATCTCGCCATAAGCTTAGGCTCGTGCGCTTTTGAGAAAGTCGACTTTGGACTGTTTTTATTGTCGCTTTTTCCGTCCGAGCCGGGCCTCAACGATGAAATTCTTCGCAAAAATGTCTTAAGTTTCAAAAAAACCTTGACGTTTGTGCGTCGCAGCATTAAGTTGAGTGCATCGCAGCGAGATTGCTCTTGCTTCGTAGCCCTCCTTGGGCGTTTCCTCCCTTGACTTGGGCCGCTGGTCTTCCGGCGGCCCCTTTTTTTTACGCGATTGCATGAAAGAAAGAGCCGGAAACGCGGCCATCTCGCAGCCCGGCGGGCTGCACTTTCTCTGAATAAGCGTCGCCAAGCAGGGCAAAAGGCGAGCCCCCCTCGCGCTGAATCGTCGCGTAATGGAATTCATGACCAAGCAGCTGCGATCCAGCCAAGCCAAGGCAATGATCCATCAGCAAAGTCGCCTTTCGATAGCCTAGATTCAGTTTGCGCCGCGAGAAGTTGGTTTCAAGATTCAGCAGACCCGCCATGATGTGGCTGCGCCCTTCAGCGTCGACCAAGACCTGACCCAGTGTCATGTAACCCCCACACTCCCCATGCACCGTTCCATCTTTCGCGAATAGACGTAAGCCCTCCAAGAATCCGTGTGCCGCAGCGATACGCCCGGCGTGCAACTCCGGGTAGCCGCCGGGTAGCCAGCACATATCGCAACCCTGCGGCGGCGCTTCATCGTTGAGCGGCGAGAAAAATGTGAGTTCGGCGCCCGCGGCCCGCCAACCGAGCGCAAGATGAGGATAAAAAAAAGAAAAAGCTTCGTCGCGCGCCACTGCAATGCGTTGACCGGGCGGATTGAGGCCGAAAGCGCCCTGACCGCTCCCCCCTAAATCCCTGCCCCCTGCGCAAGCGCATAGCGCGTCCAGATCGACATGCCTCTCCACTCTGTCGGCCAGCGCGTCGAGAATTTTCACGAGCTCCGTGGTTTCCGCCGCCTGCACAAGGCCCAGATGTCGTTCGGGCAATGCGACATCAGCGTCCCTAGGCAAGGCGCCAAACACGGGGAACCCCAGAGCCTCGATCGCCTCCGCGGCGAGCCGCCGGTGACGCTCCGAACCAACCTTGTTCAACACCACACCGGCGAGCTTTATCCGGGGATCGTAGGTCGCGACGCCGCGAACAATTGCCGCTGCAGTTTGCCCCTGTCCTGAAACGTCATGCACCAGCACGACCGGCCATCCGGTTGCAGCGGCGATGTCGGCGGAGGCCCCCGTGCATCCGGGAGGGTTTGGGGCGCCGTCGAAAAGACCCATCGCTCCTTCGGCAATCACAATATCGGCCCTTTCGCCCGCAAGCGCGGCAAGGCGGGCCACAAGCCCCGGCTCCATCGTCCAACTGTCGAGATTCAAACTCGCATGGCCGGTCGCCGCCGCATGAAAAGCGGGGTCGATATAGTCCGGCCCGCATTTGGCGGCGCCGACGCGCACCCCGCGCCGCGCCAGGGCGCGCATGAGACCGAGGGCCACAGTAGTCTTGCCGGAACCGGAGCGAACAGCCGCGATGAGAAGGCCGAAGGCGCTCAAACGGCCTCTCCCCCGCCTCGTGGGCGAAATCTCCGGTCGTAGTCCGCGTCATAGAGCGCGCTTTCGCGGAAATCTGTCGCAGCCAGCGCCGGTCCGACCAGAATCAGCGCGGTGCGCTCCATCGACGCCTCCGCCGCAACCGCCTCTATCGTTCCCAGCGTCCCCCGAATGATGCGCTCTTCCGGCCAGGAGGCGCGATAGACAATCGCCACGGGGCAATTCGCGCGATAAAAGGGAGTCAGTTCCGCGACCACTCGTTCCAACGCATGTATGGACAAATGAATCGCCATTGTCGCGCGCGCTTGCGCGAAAGCGGCCAGGGTTTCTGTCGGCGGCATCGCCGAGGCGCGACCGCCCGTGCGTGTCAGCACGAGCGATTGCGCGACCTCCGGCAGGGTCAACTCGCGCCGCAGCGCTGCGCTCGCCGCAGCGAAAGAGGGCACGCCCGGCGTCATTGTGAACGGAATTCCTATTCTCTCCAGCCGGCGCGTCTGTTCTCCGACGGCGCTCCAGATGGACAGATCGCCCGAGTGTAGCCGAGCGACATCCAAACCGGCGTCATGCCCGGCTTGCATCTCGGCGATAATCGCATCGAGCGACAACGGCGCAGTATCGACGATCCGCGCGCCTTGCGGACAATGCGAAAGCACGCCCTGCGGAACCAGCGACCCCGCATAAAGACACACCGGACTTTGTGCGATGAGGTCGCGTCCTCGCAGCGTCAGGAGGTCGGGGGCGCCGGGGCCTGCGCCAATGAAATGCACGGTCATGACCGCTCATCTTTCCTTAAGTTGCGCGCTATGGCGCAAGTCAGCGTTTCCGCGATTGCGCGCTGCGCGAGCAGAACGCTCCCATCTCCGGCGCCGGCGAGCGCCGCCGCCTCTGCGATGCTCCCAACGCCAAACATTACTTCGATGCGCGTCGAATGTGTAAGCACATCGCTCGCGCGCTGGCGCAATATTTCAGGCGAGAAAAAAAAGACGTCCATCTCCAGAAGTTTGGCCGCTTTGTGAACCCCCGACTCATTCTCTCGAGCGTCGAGCGTCGCCAGGCTTGCGCTCCGCAGGTCCACGCCAAGTCGCTCAGCTGTCTCCCGAACCAACGCGGCCAGTATCTGCGCGTCAACTCCGGCGCGCGCGCCAACGCCAATTGCGTAGCGCGTGCTCATTGCTTGATCGCGCGCCATTGCGTCACCGCCATCGCGGGATCCAATGCATGAAAACGCCCGACCGGTCGCGCCCTGGCGATCTGAATAAGGGTAAGATCGCCGCCACGCTCACTGAAAGCCTGCGCCAGCAAGGTTTGTGTTTGCAGCGTCACCGCATTGACGACTATGCGGCCATGTTCAGGCAAGGCGGCCCATGAAGCCTCAAGCACCGCCTCGTCAGCGCCGCCGCCAATGAAGATTGCATCTGGCGCTTCGAGTCCTTTTAGTCCTTCCGGCGCGCGCGCGCTGACAATATCGAGACCGGGCGTCCCGAGGTTCGACGCGTTTCGGGCAATGCGAGCGGCGCGTAACGGGTCGCATTCAATGGCGATGGCCCGATTGGCTGGATCGGTCAGCATCCATTCTATGCCGACAGAGCCAGAGCCCGCGCCAATATCCCATAACAGCTCGCCCCTGCGCGGCGCGAGCGTGGCGAGAGTCACCGCCCGGATGTCTCGCTTGGTGATCTGTCCATCGTGCTCGAACCAGTCGTCCGGCAACCCCGGCGTTAACGGAATGACACGGGCCGTGGGCTCCGCTTTGAGCTCAATGGCGAGTGTGTTGAGAGGGCTGATGTCGACGAGTGAGAAGCTATCCGCACGCGCCGTGCGTATGCGCTCTTTTGGGCCGCCAAGGTTTTCGAGCACGTACATAACCGACGGGCCAAAACCCAGCTTCATGAGATGTTGCGCCACGCGTGCGGGCGTCGTCCCGTCCCAGGAAAGCGCGAGCAGCCGCCGCTCGGGCTGCAAGTGCGGCGTGACGCGTTCAAAGGCGCGGCCATGCAGCGACAACAGGGTGCAATCCTGCTGGCTCCAGCACAGGCGCGACGCCACGAGAGAGAAAGCCGACGGGCTCGGCAAACAATGGATCTCTTCGGACGCAACGTGGCGCGAGATCAATTCGCCGACACCATAGAAAAACGGATCGCCAGAAGCCAGCACAACAGTCGGCGTTCCACGCTTCGCGACGATGGCGTCAACATTCAGTGGCGACGACCACTGCATTTTCTCGGCTCTCGTCTCGCCGATCAGCGCAAGATGACGGACGCCGCCGACGATCAACGAAGCGGCGTCCACCAACGCCCGTGCGCCAGTCGACAATTCGCCGTCTTCGCCAATGCCGATCAATGAAAGCCAGCGCTCGGTCATGACGCTTTTCGCGACGTGTAGACAAGAGGCGCGGCCCCTTTGCGCGGAATGAGCCGCGTGCCGCGCGCGCCGATAAGGACCAGGGTCGACATATCGACCTGCGAAGGATCGGCCTCGGCCAGATTTGTGATAATCATGCGCTCCTCTGCTCGTCCGACCGACTTGGCGAAGACGACTGCCGTCGCGGGCGGCAAAACTTCGCGCAGCAAAACGAAGGCGTCGTAGATCCGCTGGGGCCGCGCATGCGACGCGGGATTGTAAAGAGCGATGACAAAATCAGCGCGCGCCGCATACTCCAGTCGCGTTGCGATTGTTTCCCACGACTTCAAATTGTCCGAAAGCGATATGACGCAAAAATCGTGGCCGAGCGGTGCGCCCAGCCTTGCTGCGGCCGCCTGCATTGCGGAAATTCCCGGCAACACTCGAATATCAAGCTCACGCCAGTCCGGCTCGCCTTGCTCCACAGCTTCGAAGACGGCGGAGGCCATCGCAAAAACTCCCGGATCGCCGCCCGACACCACTGCGACAGTGCGTCCTTCCGCCGCGCGCAACAAAGCTTCGCGCGCGCGGTCCAGCTCGACACGGTTGTCGGTGGAGAGTCGCGTCTGACCTTCGCGGTGCGGAACGCGCGCCACATAAGCCGCATAACCGATTATGTCCTGCGCTTCTGCGAGAGCGGCGCTGGCGTCAAACGTCAGATAGCCTGCGTCGCCGGGACCTAACCCCACCACATACAGTCGGCCCCGCACCGCGCTCACGGCCGCCTCCCCGCTCCGGGGGACAACACCATTGAAAAATACGGTGCGACGTCGTCGAGTTTTTCGCCAAATGGCATGATCCTTTCATCGGCCATTGTGCCGCGTTCGACGTAAATCGCCCGCTCGATCAACTTAAGTCGCCCAAGCACCCGTCGAAGCTTGGGAAAGTTACCCCCTAGCTTCATCACGACGGCCGCATCGGTCGTGGCGAGTCGCTGCATCAGGGCGTCTTCATTGAGTGTCGCCGGCACCACCGTCAATACGTCGTCGCCCCAAGTCATAGGCTGTTGGGCTGCGGCGAAACAACCCGACATACCAGGTACCCCCGCGCAAATCTCCGTGCGAAAACGCGATTTCAGCCTCACGAAAATATGCATGAAGGACCCATAGAGCAGCGGGTCGCCCTCGCACAACACAGCGACGTTACGGCCGTTCGCGAGAATCCGGGATATCCGGTCCGTGCTCTCCGCATAAAAGCCTCGCAAGGCTTCGACATATTCGGGTTGGTAAAAAGGGCGCTCAGTCGTCATGGGATAGGCCAGCAGAAGCTCCTCGCAACCTGGTCGGAAATAACGTTGCGCAATTTTGCGGGCGTGGCTCTCGCGCCCCTGCTTGGCGAAATACGCCACGACTGTCGCAGCGCCGATTAACCGCACGGCTTTCACCGTCACCAGCTCAGGATCGCCAGGGCCAAGCCCCACGCCATAGAGTATGCCGGCGTTTTGCAACAGGCTCATTCCTTCTCGCTCGCAAGCGCATTTACAGCAGCGGCAGCCATGGCGCTGCCGCCCTTGCGGCCTGTGACGATGATGAAAGGCACGCGGCCAAAAGCGCGGAGAGCCTCTTTCGATTCCGCGGCGCCGATGAATCCGACCGGCATGCCGATTACCGCCGCTGGCGCGGGCGCACCGGCGTCCAGCATCTCCAGCAGGCGAAAAAGCGCTGTAGGCGCATTGCCGATCGCGACGACTGCGCCGCCCATGCGCTCACGCCACAACTCAAGCGCGGCGGCGCTGCGCGTATTGCCGAATTCCTTGGCGAGCGCCGCGACGCGCGGATCGGCGAGAGTGCAGATTACTTCGTTTTCGGTAGGCAGCCGCGCACGCGTGACGCCATGCGCCACCATATTTGCGTCGCAAAGTATTGGCGCGCCAGAGCGCAATGCGGTTTGCGCCACCTCGACCGCGCCCGGCGAGAATAATATGTCGTCCGCAATTTCAACCATGCCGCAAGCATGGATGATGCGAACAGCCACACGCTCTTCCTGCTGCGAGAAACGCTCAAGTTTCGCTTCGGAGCGGATAGTGGCGAAGGAACGCTCGTAGATCGCGGCGCCATCTCGGATGTAATCTATTACGCCGGACATGAGGACTCCGTGTTGGCCCGGGCGGCGAGCAGCGTCTCGACTTCAACGAACGACAGGCTGGTCGCCGCAGTCGCGCCGTCGGCACAACCGTCATAGACCAGATCAAAACCCTTTCCGCATGCGATTAGCGTCACGGGGCTAGGCGATGGCTTTGCGCAGCCTTTCGCACAACCGGACATGTGCAGTCCAATGGTATGCGGCGAAAGCAAGCGGGCAATCGGCGCCAGACGATCAAGATGATCTCGCGTGGCGCCTCTCGCCTGCGGACATTCCGGCGCTCCGGGACATGCGGCGATTGCAAGTCGCGCATCGTCTGGATGGACTATGAGTCTGAGCAAATGGGCAGCTTCGACAACGCGAACAGCCGACTCAAACGAAGGCATAATGGACAGAAGCGCGCGCCAGGGCGTCAGCCGTAGCTCCTGTCCGCCCTCTTGCAAAACGACTTCAACGAATTGCGCCAAATCCTCCGCAGAGCAGCGACCGAAGGGCGCCGCGACACCCGCGAAGCACGCGTCTGCCCTCCTCTGTGCTCCGAGCAGATCGCGCATCGAAGCGCCGCGACAGGTTGAACGATAGGGCTCAGCCTGAAGCCCTGCGGCGTTCAACACAGGCGCTGCGCCCAGCGCCTCCACCAAAGCGCGCATACGACGCAACTGGAAAGCGCGACCTTCACGCAAGCTGACGAACGCACGCGCCAGCGCCAACGCGACGTCAATCGCTTCTTCTGGAGTCGCCACGACGGCGAGGTCGCACGCGCCATCAATCACGATAGCTATTTTGTCGCTATACGCCTCGAGCCTTATGTCTGCGGCGACATCAAACAGGCCAGGAGCACCGCCCTCGTCCACAAGGAACAGGAATTTGCCCGGCAACGCGCGCAGGGCGCGATCTCCCATAATGCCGCGCGCCAGCTGTTCCGCCATTTCATTGGAGTCGAATTCGCCGCCCCGCACGGGTGAAGCGATGATGTTGAGAACGCTTTCGGTCGCGGCGTCGGGCGCCAGAAGGTCGATAGCCTTCAGACGCTGTTGAGCCGCCTCCCGGGTCGTTTCCTTGAGTCCACGCATTTGCAATTGTGCGCGCTGCGAGAGATCGAGCAGGCCATTACCGCATTCGAGCGAGATATTTGCGATCTCTCGCGCCTGACCCAAAGTGAGGCGAGAGCCGACTACCTTGGCGCGCATGAGGAGACCGTCGCCGCTCTCCATGGGCGCCAACGCGCCGGGACACCAACCCTTGATCTCAGGCGCGCTGCGCATCGACGCCTTCCCTTAAGACGTGCACGCTGTTGCGCCGACTGCGCCAGAGCCCACGTCGTAACGCCTCTTCGAAAACATGCGCAATCGCCTCATAGGCGCGCGGATTTTCTCGTAGAATGAAGTTTCGAACTGCGTCATCGCCGAGCGTAGCGTCAAAGACCAGGTCGAATTGCGCGTCGGTCACGAGATCCCCCAATGCGCTGAAGGCGAACAGATTGTCGATCGTTTCCGCGATTTCACCGGCGCCGCGATGGCCGTGGCGCATCTGGCCCTTTATCCATTGAGGATTGGCGGCGCGGCCCCGCACTACGCGCGCGACTTCTGTTTTCAACGAGCGCGCGCTTATGCCTTGCGGCTGCGAGGCGTCGACATGCGTGACCGCCGCCGTTCCGCCCAGCGCGCAATTAGCGGCGACGAAACCGCCCTCAAATTCATTGAAGGCCGCGCCCGTAAGCACATCGACCTCTGCCATATCCTGAACATGCACCAAAGCATCCGCGCTGGCGACGCGCGACGCGAATTGTTCGCGAGCTGGCAGACTTTCGCCCGCTCTGTCGTACACATTGCCGCCCGCATCGAGAAAAGCCGCGCCCAGTTCTTCGCGCGTCGCCCAATCGCCCCTCGAAATCTTTTCCGCGAGCCCTAAACCGTATGCACCTTGCGCGACGCCAAAAATTCGCTCCAATGCGTCGGCCCCCTGCTGAGTCAATGGATTTACGTCGACTTCTTCGTTCAGGGCCGCGACTGCTTTCACCGCGTCATGAAACAGGCTGATGAGTGCTGGGAACATATCCCGAAATAGCCCGGAGATATGAAGAGTCACATCAACGCGCGGAAATTCGCGCTTCGACATCGGCTCGATCTCGAATCCTGTCACGCGCGCGGTGGCGTCGTCCCAGATGGGAATCACGCCAAGAAGCGCGAGCGCTTGCGCGAAATCCTCGCCCCCTGTCCGAATCGTCGCGCTACCCCAAAGATCGAGCATGATGGCGCGGGGCCATTCGCCATGATCCTGCGCATGTCGCGTCATGACTTCGCGAGCAGCGCAGCGGCCGATATCATAAGCCGTGCGTGTCGGCGCATGGCGCGGGTCTATGCAGAACAGATTGCGCCCTGTCGGCAGCACGTCGACGCGTCCGCGCGAAGGGGCTCCGGCGGGTCCAGGTTCGATGAAGCGTCCCTCGAGCGCACGCAACAAGGCGGACATTTCCGCCTCGGCGCAGACTTTGCGCATTGGATCGCCATCCTGCGTGCGACCAAAGACATGGAGCCCGTCGCCAACGCGCAGTTCCTTTACGTCGCAGAGCCAGGCGTCCAGCCGCGACAAAGCTTCAGCGGTGTCGCCCTCGCGACTTACGCCGCATTCCTGAGCGAGCCCGCAGCGTTCCGCTTCTTCGACAATCGCGCCTGCAATAAGTTTCGCGCGACGCGGATCCAGGGTCGCAGCATTGGAATATTCGTCGAGCATGTTTTCGATCCGCGCGGCGACGTCATATAGCTGCGCTTGCGCCAAGGGCGGGGTGATATGGCCGATTGTTATGGCGCACGTGCGTCGCTTGGCCTGCGCCGCCTCGCCGGGATCGTTGACAATGAAAGGATAGATCAACGGCGTCGGTCCTAGCACAGCCTCCGGCGCACAGTCGGCGCTGAGCATCACCGACTTTCCCGGCAGCCATTCCAGCGTCCCATGCGTGCCCAGATGCACCAGCGCATCAATATCGCGCACGTGGCGAAGCCAAAGGTAAAAGGCGACATAGGCGTGACGCGGAGCCGCCTCGCTGTCGTGGTAGATTTCGCGTCGCTCGGCCCGGGCGCCGCGATCTGGTTGCAGGGCGACGACCAGTTTGCCACTCTCAATGCAGGAAAAATGAAAGGCGTCGTCGCGGCAGGTGGGGTCTTGCTCAGGCTCTCCCCAGGCATCTCGCACGCTTGTTACAAACCCCGGAGGCAGAGCCTCAAACTTGCGGCGATAGTCTTCGAGCGGCAATCGTGCGCTGTGAACACCCTCTTCAAGCATGCGCATCAAACTTGGCGCTGCCTGCTCTTCGCCCCCAAACCTGGTTGAGAAAGACTCCACGTCGTATCCTGCGCTTTCCAGCGCTTCGACAATCGCCTGCACGCTCGCCAGCGTATCCAGCCCAATCGCGTAACTGCCTCGGCCGCGCCGCGCCGGGTAGTCAGACAGAATCAGCGAGAGACTTTTCTCTCGGTTTTCCTTGGCGCGCAGCCGCGCCCAATTGGCCGCGAGGTCCGCGACAAAATCGACGCGCGACTGCTCCGGCACATGGCGCATTTCGTAAAATTCACTGGCGAGGCGCGTGGCGCTCGGAGCCTTGAAGGAAATCGCGCGCGTGAATATCCGGCCGTCGACCTCTGGCAGCACGATATTCATGGCGAGGTCCGCGCCATTCGCGCCCCGCTTTGAAGCCGCCCATGCTTCACGCGTCGATGTCGCCAGCGCCGCTTGCAACACGGGCGCGTCGGCAAAATCCAGCACGCACCCCTGCGCGCCGCGCGCCGAAAATGCAGTCGTGTTTATGATCACGTCGGGCCGACTGGCGCCTATCACTTCAAGCAGAAACTGTTCGCTTGATTTCTCTTTCAGACTCGCGACAAACACCGCCTCCACGGCCAGTCCGCGCTCCGTCAAGGCGTCCGCTAACGCGAGGATGGGCGCTATGTCGTCGGCGAGAAAGACCGAGCGATAGAATACGATCAGCGCTCGCGCGGAGCCGGGCTGCGGCGCCCTGCGCGCGCTCAGGCAGTAACCGGCGGCCGCCACCGGGACCGGCTCTCGCCAATTCGATGGCTTGCCAATCAGACTGCCCGCAAATCCGAGAAAGCTTCGCAAGTTCTCGGGGCCGCCATCCTGAAGAAAGCTCCAGATGCGCGTGCAGTCTTGTGGCGAAAGGGTCGAGGCTTTGCGGAGCCGCGCGTCATCAAGACCGTCGCCGGGAACTATCGCCAGGGAGAAATCGTGCTGGCGCGCCGCTGCCGATAGCTGCTCGACGCCATAAGGCCAATAGTCTTTCCCGCCCAACAGGCGCACCACTACGAGCCGCGCGTGTCTCGCCACTTTATCAAGATAAAGATCGACCGAAAACGGATGTTTCAACTGCGCCAGCGAAGCGCAGCGCAGACTCGCGCCGCTTGAGCAGTCTCGTTCATGCTGGCGCGCGAGCTGACAAAGTTCTGAGTCCGAGAAGGAGAGAAAAACGATCTCCGCCGGCGTCTGTTCGAGATCGACCGCAGAACCTGCGTCGTCCAGACCATGAAGATCGCGGGCGAGGAGATGCATGACGCTACGGCGCCCCGAGTTGTGCCGCTATAGCCCCGCGGTCAAGACCCTTTTCGCCTATCACCACGAGCCGACTTACGCGCGTCTCGCCCGGCTTCCAAGCGCGATCGAACTGATGCTGAAAGCGCGCGCCGACCCCCTGCACCAGTAGACGCATGGGTTTGCCCAGGATCTCGACAAACCCCTTAATGCGCAAAACGTCATGCTTTACTGCGACTTCGGCGAGCTTCAACGCGAGCTTTGCTGCATCCGCAGCAGGCGCGATCTCTACGATGAAACTTTCGAAATCCTCGTGGTCATGTTCCCCGAGCCCGTCGTGATGCGACGGCCTGTTGGCGAGATCATCCTCGGCGGCGGCGGCGAGGCCCAGCAAAACTCGAGCGTCGATGGCGCCCTGGCGAGCGCGCAGGACTTTGACGCCGCGTGGCGCGCTGGCGGCGAGAATTTCAAACACCCTCGCCTCCTCCCCCTCGCTGAGCAAATCCGTTTTGTTGAACACGATGAGATCAGCGCAGGCGAGTTGATCTTCGAAAACTTCCTCGAGCGGATTATCGTGGTCGATGGTTTGGGCCTGCTCACGCTCCTGCGCAATCGCCTCCAGATCGTCGGCAAAGCGCCCCTCCGCAACCGCACGTCCATCGACAACGGCGATAACGCCGTCAACCGTCAGTTTCGAGCGAATGGCCGGCCAGTCGAACGCCTTGACGAGAGGTTTGGGGAGGGCGAGGCCGGAAGTTTCGATGATGATATGGTCGGGGCGCTTTTCATGCGCCAACAATGCCTCGATGGCGGGCGCAAAATCATCTGCAACTGTGCAGCACAGGCATCCATTCGCCAATTCAACTATATTTTCCTCAGGGCAGTTTTCTACGCCGCAGGCGCGCAAAATGTCGCCGTCTACGCCAACATCGCCAAACTCGTTGATCACCAGCGCCAGGCGGCGGTCTTTGGCGGTCTCCAGCAGATGGCGGATCAGCGTGGTTTTGCCCGCACCAAGAAAGCCGGTGATGATCGTGGTCGGAATCTTCGGGGTCATCCAGTCCCTCACTGTATCGACTTCAACGCGCCTCGCGCTGCGAACTCGCGCCAGAGAACGCCGGCGAGCAAACCAGCTAGAATCCAGGTTCCAGCCTGCACCGCCAGCGAAGAAGCGGCGAAACGCGCCGCAAGTTCTGCCGGAACTGTGCTTTGAGGCGTCGCCGCCTGTGGCGCGCCGACGAGATGGGGCGCGGCGATCAGCAGCACGCCAACGATCTTTGCAATCGTTTCGTCCCGCCGCAACAGCGCGAAAAGCCCGGCGCCGGTGGCGGCGGCGGTCGCGGCCCACCAGATCTGGCGGAGCGCGAGATCGGTTTCGGCGGCGCCCGGCAATTGCGGAGCAAGGCCCAGCCCAGTGGCGAGACCTGTCGCAGCAAAACCACAGGCCGCCCAGGCGACGGCCCTGCGGGGTTCGATAGCGTCGCCCGCGACGAGCATCATGCCCAGCAAAATCATCGCATAACCTGAGGCTGTAGCGATGGTTGCGATGCTAGTGGCGGCCGCGCGCTCGACGCCCTCGGCCGGCTTCCAGCCTTCGCTCGCGGGCTCATCATGACCGCGCTGCGCCGTCTCATAGACTTCAGCCGCAATAATCAGCGGCGTCGTTGTCACATGTTGCAAGGCCGCAATCGCAAGCCCCGCCACAAGCCCGGCGATCAGACCGATCGCCAGGACGCGCTGGATCACTTCAGGTCTAGTGGCAGGGAAAAGATAGCGAGTGTCGCGTGTCGTGCGCGGCGTCGTGGGCGGTGTTCGCAGAAGAAAAGCCCACGAGATAAACGAGCCCGAGGCCAAGAAACAGCGCGACAAAAGCGGCCTTAAGCGTTTCGGCGCGGGCGGCGGAAAGGGTGAAGCGGTCGGCGGCGGAAAGGCTGCGAAGGAACATGGTCGTCTCCTGGCCGCCCCACCGGCGGCGATAGCGTGTTACGGATGACGGCAGGTCTCCTGGCTTCCGGGTCGCTGGATCGCGCCGCCTTCCCGAAGCCGTTTGGCTCAGTGGCTGATGGCGCGGGCCTCGCCGGTCACAGTTGCGGGGGCAGCCGCGGGGTCGGAAATCTCCTCACCGCGTTCCCTTTTCACTTCTTGCGAAGAACCGTCACAGTCCCTCATATGCGGGAACAGGGGCGCCGTCAAACTCAAGGGAGAAACGCCGATGGAGATCAGGGCGGCGGAGCCCGCCGACGAAGCGCAGTGGCGTCGGCTTTGGCGCGGTTATGCGGATTTTTACGAAACGCACCTCGCCGAAGAGGTGACCTCGGCCACATGGCGCCGGATCGTATCGGCTTCGCCTGCAATCCTGTGTCGGATCGCTGAAGAAAACGGTCAGCTTCTAGGTTTTTCCCATTCCGTGCTTCACGAAGGAACCTGGGTTCTCACGCCCATTTGCTATCTGGAGGATCTGTTTGTTGAGCCTTCCGCGCGTGGACATGGCGTCGGGCGCGCGCTGATCGCCAACCTCGTCGCCATGGCGGAGGGAAAGGGATGGTCCCGCCTCTACTGGCATACCCGCGCAGGCAATCAAATCGCTCGCCGACTTTACGACTGCTTCGTCAGCGCAGATGACTTCGTGCGCTATCGTCTGACGACAAACTAGACACGCCCTGAAAACCTCTCAGAGCCCCGATGGCCAGTTGCCAACAACGGTTTCAATCAACCTGGCCTGGGCTCATTCGCCGATTTGGCCCTTGAGTTTCATAAGAGCTTGCGCACAGCCCACGCTCATTTCTTCTTTATGGCTCTTGAGGCACTTGATCAGACGGCCGCCGCGGGCTTCAACGCCAGAGCAAAGCCCCTCGACGTCGGCCTTGCAATAGGTCATCAGCCTCCTCCAGCCGCCGTAGCTGCGATCGGATAAGTAAAGAACGCCAGCGAGAGAAAGGGGAGTATTATCCAACGTGGGCTCATAGGTTCCCCTTGGGCTATCTCTTAAAACGTCTCAGAGTCTCACGATACAAAGTCGAAGTAGAGGAACGACGCCCACCATCAAGATTGCGGTCGTAAAAAGCGAAATCACGCTAATTTCGTACAGGCTTCCCCTTTAATGCGACTTTTGCTCAGAAACCTCTGATGTGGAGACCAAATCGGCAAAACACGGAGTTCCAATGAGCCAAGACGACGAAGCCGCGCGCCGCCACCGCGCCAAAATGGAAAAGCGCAAAGCTATTCAGGACGCCGAGGTCGCCAGCAAGCCGATCGACGCCAAGGGCCTGCTGATGGTCCACACCGGCCCGGGCAAGGGAAAATCCACCGCCGCCTTCGGCCTGGCGCTTCGGGCGCTGGGCCATGGCTGGAAAGTGGGTGTGGTGCAGTTCGGCAAGGGCGCCTGGCAAAGTGGCGAGCGGACCATGCTGGAAAAATTGGGCGAAAACCGTCTATCTTGGCACACGCTGGGGGAGGGCTTCACCTGGGAAACGCAGGATCGAGCCCGCGACGAAGCAGCGGCACGACGCGCCTGGGAGAAAGCTCAAGAGCTAATGAAAGATCCGGAACTGCGCCTGCTGGTGCTCGACGAATTGAATATCGCGCTTCGCTATGACCATCTGAATTTGGATGAAGTGATCGTCGCCTTGAATGCCCGGCGGGAGGATCTCCACATCGTCGTCACTGGGCGCAACGCCAAGCCCGAACTGATAGCAGCCGCGGATCTCGTCACGGAAATGACCCTGGTGAAGCATCACTTCGCGGCCGGCGTAAAGGCGCAGGAGGGGATCGAATTCTAGCGGCGGAGATCGAACCGCTCGGTGAAAAGCGGCTAAAATCTTCCCTCGAAGGTGATCGGCTTGCGCCGGTTACCATCGTCCAGATGGATGTGTTTGGCGAAATCGGCGCGGCGGCGATTGAAGTCTTGCAGCCACCAACCGTCGCCGAATGGATCGAAGACTGGGGCGTCTGTGCGGCGAAAGACCGCGGTCGCGCCTATACAGTCGACCATCTCGAACATGCGGTCCTCGGAGATGAAATCGGCGAGCCGACCGATCGTTGGAATATGAATGTCGTCGAGGACAAGAAGACCGTTGGTTTTCAAGTGCGGATAAAAAAAGTAATATTCGAGTTCGGGAAACGGAAAGCCATGCGGTCCGTCGATCAGTACGAGATCATAGGGAACATGGTCCTTGTAGACCGGCAACGTCGACTGGGTGGGGCCAAATATGGTTTCAACTGTTTCCGTCACTGTCGCCGGACAATTCAAGAAATAAGCGACGCTGGAAGACTCGCTCGCATCGCGGTCATCCAGGCAAAACACTTTGTGTCGCTTGGAGATTCGAGAAAAGAAAATTGTCGATTTCCCGCATCCCGTCTCCGCGGAGCTGATCTCCGTCGCTGGCAGCAATTGTTCGATGCGCAAAAGGGTGCGGAGCGGCAGCGAGCCGGCGCTATGAGCAAAACCTGCTGATTGTTCGTACGCCGCAATATCGGCTGCAAGCGTTCCATCTCGCTTCATCTCGACGCGAAAGGGCGTGGGAACTACGGTAAGCGGGAGGCCCCACAAGCTTCTCTTCAGTCGATTGTGCATCTTTTGGACGAATAGCGGCAGCATTCGACGGGTTTACTCCAGACTTAAATCTACACCCCGCCATGCCCGCACAAGCGGCAACCGAGTTCAGGTGACTTACGATTTGCAACAAATAAAGGCAAGTTAAGCCCTGTCTCAAGACTATTCGTCTCCCAGGTAGAGGCCCGCGCACCGTTCACCCCGACAGCACGTCCAAAATCAATTCGGTGTTTAGGGTTAGGATAACGACTGCGATTGCAGAGGCTGTCAGGCTCAAATAGCGTGGCGCGACCTGTTCGCCCATGATCCGGCGTGACGCCGTGAACCAGATCAATGGCACGACAGCGAAAGGCAGGGCCATGCTCAAGACTACCTGACTTGAGACGAGAAGGTTTCCCGTGGCGGATTCGCCGGCGTAGAGCGTCAAAGCGACGGCGGGCGCGATGGCGATCAGCCGAGTGACGAAGCGGCGCAAAGCGGGTCTGAGGCGCAAGCGCACAAAACCTTCCATCACGACCTGTCCGGCCAAAGTGGCCGTCACAGTTGAGTTGAGGCCACAAGCGATCAACGCCACTGCGAAAAGCGTCGACGCCATTGGCGCGCCGAGCAAGGGAGCGATCAGGCGATGCGCTTCGCTGAGCTCAATGATTTCCTTATGTCCGTTTGCGAAAAACACTGAAGCGGCCAGCACAAGAATTGCCCCATTGACCATTAATGCGAAGAACAGCGCAATCGTACTGTCGATCACGGCGAACCGAATGGCCTCGCGTTTTTCTGCCTCAGACGCGCCGACTGCTCGCGTCTGCACTATGTAGGAATGAAGAAACAGATTGTGCGGCATCACCGTCGCACCGAGAATGCCGAGGCCGATGTAAAGCATCTGGGGATCGCTAAAAAATTGTCGCGTCGGCAGCAGGCCGCGGGTGACATCGGTAAAATTGACATTTGCCATCGCCAGTTGCGCAGAGAAGGAGAACGCAATTAGCCCCAGCAACGCTATGACGAAGAGTTCGATCTTTCGAAAGCCCGCGCGCTCAAACGCCAGCACCAAAAAAGTGTCCAGCAGCGTGATCACGATCCCCGCAGCGAGCGGCAGTCCAAACAACATTTGCAGGCCGATGGCAGTACCGATGATTTCCGCGAGATCAGTGGCCAAAATGGCGGCTTCGGCCACCAGCCACAATGCGAAGGCGACAGGCCGGGAAAACTGGGCGCGACAAGCCTGTGCGAGATCGAGTCCCGCGCCGAGCCCAAGCCGCGCCGCAAGGGCCTGTAAAACAATGGCCATCAGACTGGAAAGCACTGCGACGAACAGCAGCGCGGTCCCGAACTGCGACCCGCCCGCGAGCGCAGTAGCCCAATTGCCGGGATCCATATAGCCGGTGGCGACGAGATAGCCTGGGCCAAGAAAAACAAGGAGGCGCCGCAACATCGGTCCGCCGGCTGGCGTATTGATCGAACCGCGCAATTCTCCAGGCTCACGCGCGAGTGAAGCAGCCGATGGAGGTGTGGCGGGCGTCACAATGCAGCTCCGATGTAGCGGGTGTTGCTTTTTAGCACCCGTGGAGAGTTGCGTGCAATGCGGTGAAGCCCAAAAGCAAGAGAGCGCCGGGAGGAGAAGGGGAATAGTATGCTGCGCTGGCTTACATTCGCGCGGGCAGATGATCCTCCTCCGCGAGATTGGAAAAGCGAGTCACCTCTGCCTCGAAAGCCAGCGGCACCGTGCCCGTAGGACCGTGACGTTGCTTGCCGATGATCGCCTCGGCGCGCCCATGCGCGCGCTCCATTTCCGCCATCCAGGCGATATGCTCCTCAGTGCCCTCGCGCGGCTCGCGATTCTTGAGATAATATTCTTCCCGATAAACGAACAGCACCACGTCCGCGTCCTGCTCGATGGAGCCCGATTCACGCAAGTCGGAAAGTTGGGGACGCTTGTCGTCACGCGACTCGACCTGACGCGACAGCTGCGACAGCGCGACAATCGGCACCGCCAGCTCCTTGGCGAGCGCCTTGAGCCCCGTGGTGATCTCAGTCAGCTCCTGAACGCGATTTTCGGAACGCGATTTAGAGCCCGACAGCAGCTGAAGATAGTCGACTACCAGCACGTCGAGACCCTTCTGACGTTTCAACCGCCTCGCGCGGGCCGTCAACTGCGCGATTGAAATGCCGCCGCTCTGGTCGATGTAGAATGGGATGCTCTGCATTTCGCGCGCGGCGTCGGTGATGCGACGGAAATCGTCTTCGCTGATGTCGCCGCGCCGGATCTTGTAGCTCGCGACGCCGGATTGCTCAGCGATCACGCGCGTCGCTAATTGCTCGGCCGACATTTCGAGCGAGAAGAAGCCGACAATCCCGCCATTGACGGTTTTGTGCGAGCCGTCGGGCTCGACCTCGAACTGGTACGCCTTGGCGATGTTGAAGGCGATATTGGTCGCGAGCGCGGTCTTGCCCATGCCGGGACGGCCAGCGACAATTATGAGATCGGATTTTTGCAGCCCGCCCATTTTTTCATCGAGGTCGATCAGCCCGGTCGCCATCCCCGAAAGGTGCCCGTCGCGCTGATAGGCGCTGTTGGCCATGTCGATGGCGATGGTGAGTGCGTCCGCAAAACGTTGAAAGCCGCCGTCGTAGCGTCCCGTTTCGGCGATAGCATAGAGCTTGCGCTCCGCTTCCTCGATCTGCTGGCGGGGCGAAGAGTCGATCGGGGAGTCAAACGCGGTGTTGACCACCTCTTCGCCGATGTTGATGAGATCGCGCCGCACCGCGAGATCATGGATCGTGCGGCCATAATCTTCAGCGTTGATGATGGTCGTCGCTTCGGCGGCGAGCCGCGCGAGATAACCCTGCATCGTCACGCCTTCAGGCAGTTCGATAGCGCCAAGATAGGTTTTCAGCGTGACGACCGTGGCGAGCTTGCCGGCGCGAATGAGCTGGGCGCAGACCTCGTAGATGCGCCGGTGCAATTCTTCCGAGAAGTGCTCCGGGCGCAAGAAATCGGAGACGCGGTCAAACGCGTCATTATTGACCAGAAGCGCGCCAAGCAGAGCCTGCTCCGCTTCTATGTTGTGCGGTGGCGTGCGCAGGGGAGATTCTTTGGGCTCGGCGACCTGATACAGGCGCCGACCCGGCAACGGTTCGATTGCGGGCATCATTTCTCGGACGTTAAAGTTATGTGTCCTTCAGGCCTGCTAACGCGACGCGGAGACCGTTCCGGAACGCTGAACTTTTGCATGTTCAGGAGCGCGGCGGCAATGCCGAAATTAATATTCCGTGGCTACCGCTGCTCAACCGCTGCCTTATGAGTCTTATTCACACCCGCGACAACTAACATTTCCAAAAAGGACGAAAGCCACTTGCGTGTGGCGCAGAATCACCGGGGCACATTTGGTTGCTTAAACCGACGCGGTCGCGAGCAAAGAAAACCCGGCGAACCTTTCCGGGGCGCCGGGCTTTTTTGCAGTAAATACGACATCAAACCTACATTTCGACGTCGCCAGCCTCGGCGAGGGCGGCCCCAACTTCGAGTCCAAGATCGTCCATCGAAGCGTGTTCGCGCGTTTCGACAGTCGATTCGCCGCGCGCCTGACGCTCGGCTTCCTCTTCAGAACGGGCGACGTTGATGATGATCTTGATGTCGACTTCCGGGTGCAGATGCACCGGGACATGGTGCAGACCAAGCGCCTTGATCGGGTGCACCAGCACCACCTGATTGCGGTTTAGCGTAAAACCGCCGGCTGTGGCGGCTTCGGCAATGTCGCGTGTCGCGACTGAACCGTAAAGATGGCCGCTCTCCCCCGCCTGACGGATCACCGTAAAGCTCTGGCCATTGAGGGTCTCAGCGACTACCTCGGCCTCCTTCTTCAAGGTGAGATTATTCGCCTCGATCTGAGCGCGCTGCGTCTCAAAGTGCTTCTTGTTGCCTTCGGTGGCGCGCAGCGCCTTCTTGCGGGCGAGCAGGAAATTGCGGGCATAGCCGTCGCGCACGCGCACGGTTTCGCCCATCTGGCCAAGCTTGGCCACGCGCTCAAGCAAAATGACTTCCATTGTTCTTCTCCGAGAGTTTCGTTTGCCTTCGAGGATTGTTATAGGGGGTCTGCCTGGCTGGCGGCGGGAGCTGATTTTCGCTCGCGAAAATGCAGCGCCGCGTCGGCAAGTCCAAGCAAGGTCAGTAGAATCATCGGCAAGCCAAGCAAGCCGAGAAAGAAGTAGAGGATCGAGAGCGTCAACACTCCGGATTTCGATCCGCGGACCCAAAAGTGCATTACCGCCAGACCTTGAAGCCCAAGCGCCATGCCGAGGGTCGACGCAGTAGTCAGCGCAGCGACGCCCGGAAAACCTTTTAGCGCAGATGCGCCCGCCGCTAACACAAAAACAACGGCCACAGCGCGGGGAAGAGCTAAATCCGCGGCGATATCCGGCCAGGGCAGTTTCAGCATGCCTGAGATTTGGGTCAGACGACCCGCCGCCCAAAGGTTGAACACATGAAGCAGCAGTCCATAAACGGCGAAAATCGCAGGAAGGAAGAGTTTTACGAAACGCGTCAGTTCTTCCGTCGTGAAATCTTCCCCGAGCTGATGCTCCTTCATCATGCCGTCGAGAGTGAAGTAGAACTGCCCCTGCACGTAGGACAAGGGCTCATCGATGGCGCCATGCGAGAACGCGGTAATTCCGAGGAACAGCAAAATCGCCGCGATGAGCGTTACGCACAGCGCGGTGACCGCCCAACCGGAGAGGTTCCTATTGAGAAGGTCGCGGCGACCCCAGGGCGCTCCGGCCAAGGCGTAGCAGGAAAGCCACGCGGGCAACGCCACCAAGAGTCCGTAAGCCATGCCGAACAAAGGGTTTGGCCACACAGTCAGGGCCACAGTGCCGACGATCGCAGCTGTAGCGCCATGGCGGACGCCCAGACCCAGCGCGATAATCATAAGCGGCAGCGGAGCAAGATGCGCTAGCGCAAAGCCCCCCATGGTGCCCTTGCTGAGCACGGCGAAGACCGCTGCAGCCGCAAGCCCGCCGCCTACCGAAACACCGATGTTGGTCCAGGTGAAGACGCTTTTGTCGGGCACGGCGGCGGTGTTCCGGTCTCTTGGCTCGAAGGGCATGCGGCACGATCGGCGCGCAAGCGGAAAAAGCGCCCTGACGGGTTTCCCCGCCGGCGCAAAGGGCTTTTAAGCCTAGATTGTCTCCGGGGCAAGCCTTCGCCCTTGGCTCCATGCCGCAATCATCTCTTTCGCCAAAAAGCTCCGCCTAGAAATTCGTCTACGCCAGGGAACCCCCAAGTCGCTGGAAGATCGGTTACGCCATGCCCTTGAAAAACAAACCCGCCAAAGGTGTTCAGATCGACGACACAGGATCGAATTGCGCTGAGCAAAGGCGGCTGTGCGGGCGCCGCGTATGTTATGGACTTGAAACGATTTTTCCGATACTGATTCATCCAGCTCGACTATTATCGAGCCCGCAACTTATATGACATCTATTGAAAAATAACGAGGAAACTATGCGCAAAATACTGACCGCCGCTGCCTTCGCGCTCGCGCTGGCTCCCTTGACCGCCAACGCCCAGACGCCCCTTTCCGCCTACGCGAACGACAAGGGCTATATTGACGTCCAGAAGCTGACCTGCGAGCAGCTCGCGGGAACATTCCAGGAAGACGCGGATTTCCTCGGCATTTGGTACAGTGGTTGGTACAATGG
The DNA here is from genome assembly GCA_963697595.1 of uncultured Alphaproteobacteria bacterium. Classification (GTDB taxonomy): domain Bacteria; phylum Pseudomonadota; class Alphaproteobacteria; order Rhizobiales; family Beijerinckiaceae; genus Methylocystis. The sequence goes on from CAVOON010000003.1 coordinate 1,554,816, forward strand.
GCTTGCCAAGAAACACGCGATCAAAATTGATAGGGTCAAAGAAGGCATTCACGAGGTTATAGTTTACTGCAAAGACCATAAAGACAAGAAAGTCATTCAGGCGATCGATGCTGTTCTCAAAGCGCGTAAGGACTGACTTCAGCCGGCTTCGAAAAGCTGAGTCTGTGCGGTTTGGCGCCGGAGGCCTTGGGCGGCGCAATCGCGGTGAAATCAAGGGTCGAAAAGGCTGTAGCGGAGATCGTTCGCTACAGCGTTAGGCCATGCACTTTTCCTGGCCACAGCCGCGATGAATTCGTCATATTGGGCTTGGACGAGCTTACAGAAGAAGCCGATATGCCCAGGAATCCAGCGCAGCCACGAATTAGGAATATTTCTCCGTCTTTGCGGAGCCCCCTCCCCGCCATGTATTTGAGGGGGGAGAGGAAATTCTTTGCGCTTATTCTCCTTCTTTTTCTGGTTGCAGCACCAGCTTGGGCCAGCGACCGCAGCGCGGCGGAGACGCCACCCCAAACTTCCACCGGCGCCGCGCCGACTTTCGTAGGTTCTGCGACCTGCGGGCAATGCCACAAGACAGAGCAGTCCGACTGGCAAGGCTCCCATCACGCGGTTGCGATGCAAGCCGCCAGCGAAGCGAGCGTTCTCGGACGTTTCGATGGAGCGACGTTCGAAAAAGACGGAGTAAAAAGCCAGTTCTTCAAACGGGACGGAAAATTTTGGGTCCACACCGACGGTCCTGATGGAAAACTCGCGGATTTCGAGATCGCCTACACATTCGGCGTGGCGCCGCTGCAGCAATATCTCATCGCTTTACCCGCTGGTCGACTTCAGGCGCTGGGAATCGCGTGGGATGCGAGACCGGCTTCCGATGGCGGTCAGCGCTGGTTCCATCTTTACCCCGACAGAAAGCTGGTCGCGGGAGATCCCCTCCACTGGACGGGCATCGACCAGAACTGGAACTATCAGTGCGCATGGTGCCACTCGACCAATCTCCAGAAAAACTACGACAGCGCGTCGCGAGCCTTCCATACTCACTGGTCCGAAATAAGCGTGGGTTGCGAGGCCTGCCACGGACCTGCGTCCAACCACATTGCATGGGCCGGGAAGGACCCAAATAGCCGGGACTCGACGCACGGATTTGCCTGGACTTTCGACGAACGCGCCAAGGCTTCGTGGCCCATGGCGGAGTCAGGACAAGCCGTGCGCTCGACGCCGCGCGCGACCAACAAGGAAATAGAGGTCTGCGCCGGCTGCCACTCCCGCCGGCAGCAATTTTCCAGCAATGCTCAAAGCGTCGCCAGGTATTTCGACGCCTTTCGCCCTTCGCTGCTGGAGTCCGGCCTTTACTACGACGACGGTCAACAACGTGAAGAGGTCTACAATTACGCCTCATTCCTGCAGAGCAAAATGTATGGCGCTGGAGTGACGTGTTCAGATTGCCATAATCCTCATTCCGGCAAGCTGAAGCTTGCGGGCAATGAAGTCTGCTCGCAATGTCACAGCGCCGCTCGTTTCGATCAACAGTCGCATCATCATCACGCATCAGGCTCCACAGCGCAATGCGTGAACTGCCACATGCCGACGACGACATATATGGGCGTGCATGCCCGGCACGATCACTCCATGCGCATACCGCGGCCGGATCGTACCGAGGCCATAGCGACGCCCAACGCCTGCTCCCAGTGCCATGGCGAGAAAAATGCGGCCTGGGCGGCGGACGCGATAAGATCCTGGCGGGCAGCTCCAAGTCCGGGCGCGCAAGGTTTCGCCGAAGCCTTCGCCCTCGCTGACAAAAATGGTCCCGGCGATCGCGCGGCGCTGATGCGCATCGCAGAAGATAAGGCGCAATCAAGCATCGCTCGGGCCAGCGCCCTCGAAAGGCTGGCGCGCATTCCGAACCAGGTGGCGCTGGATTTGGCGGCGGCTTTACTTGCAAATGACGATGCCTCCGTCCGGCGGTCGGCTGTCGCCGTGATCGCCAATGGCGACGCAGCGACGCGGCGCGAACGCCTTGCGCCGCTGCTTCACGACTCTACGCGGCTGGTTAGGATGGAGGCGGCCCGCGCGCTGGCCGGAGAGGCCGAAGCAGACATGTCAGCGGGAGATCGCGACGCCTTCGCGGCGGCCCTGGTCGAATATGTTTCGGCGCAACTCTTCAACGCCGAACGCCCCGAAGCTCACGAGAATCTCGGCTCCCTGTATGTTGAGCGCGGCAAGCCTGAAGACGCTCGCACGGAATTTAGAAAAGCGATCGAGATCGATCCGACATTCCATCCCGCCACGATCTCACTCGCCGAATTGACTCGCGCCGGCGGCGACGAAAGCGGCGCGGAAGCGATCTTGCGCAAGGCGCTGGGGAGCAATCCCAGATCGGGCGCCCTTGTGCATAGTTTGGGGCTCAGCCTGATCCGCCAAAAGCGCATCCCGGAAGCGCTGGAGAAACTCACTCAGGCGACAGAGTTCGAGCCCGCTGAGCCGCGCTTTGCCTATGTCCTTGCCGTTGCACTACACGACACGGGACAGGCGCCCAAAGCGATCGATACGCTAAAGGCGCTGCTCGAAAAGCATCCCAACGATCGCAACGCTTTGATGGCTTTGGTTTCCTATGAAATGGAAGCGGGCGATCGAACTTCAGCCGCGTCCCGCGCAAGGCTGTTGTCGAGGCTTGAACCGGACAGCGATGACGTCAAGCAGATGCTTGGCGACATAGAAAGCGCGTTGAAACACGCGCCTTAGCTACGTGTCTTGCTTTCGGTTTAAACTCCTGAGCTGATAGCGGAGGCGTCGAAACCGCGTGGGACGCCGGAGATATTGTGCGGACCATCATCTGAATCCGCAATAGGCATTGCTTGCGCGGCCAAATAAGCGAATTTCATATTCAATCTAAATTGACGCTATGGGTTTAATTTAGCTGGACACCTACGCCAACAGCGGCCGGATCTTCGACACCGAAGGCGCACTCTATGGAACCACGGGTGGCGAGGCTGGAGACACCTTCGGCGGCGTGGTGTTTAAGCTGACGCCGTCCCCCGGGGCGTTTGCAAAACTCTATACATTCAGCGACGGGAATGGCGGCCTTCCAATCGGCGGCCTGATCTTTGGCCCATCCGGCGCGCTCTATGGCGCAATTTTCGACGGCGCCCTTCCTACAACAATCATCCTCCCGGCTACGGCTTGGTGTTTCAGATCGCTGCGCGGTAGCGCCAAAAGTGGTCGCCCCGTCGCGCGGCATCGAGGATTGCGGCTAATGCCACCACGCAGCCACCGGACCAGGCCAACTCCGGCTTAATTGCGTATCAGTTTTTGGTTGATTTGGTGGAGCCAGACGGAATCGAACCGACGACCTCTTCAATGCCATTGAAGCGCTCTCCCAACTGAGCTATGGCCCCACTCTTGTCTTGCCGGCTTTTTTGGGACAAGTCCGGTCCCGCGACGGAGCTGCCGTTCGGGATGGGCGCTGTATAGTGGAGCCGCCCCGCCCCCGCAAGTGCGTTGCGCAATTTTTGTTTTAGGAAAGCAACAGAAGCGCCACACTGGCGCGGCGGCGCATAAGAATGTTAATGAGCGCGATCATTCCCTGGGCGCCTTTTTCGAAAGACGCTCATCATCATTGGCCTGCCGGCGCCCTCGCGCCGATATCCCTAGGGCGAAAGATTAAGTGACAAAGCACAGAAGCCTCTCGGACTATGCGGCGCGCAGATTTCGTTTCGCGGGCAATGCCTTGCTCGAATTTTCCGATCCGTTTTTCGCTCAGATCGACAAGCTGAAGCGGGATCTGGAAACGTCCGGCAAACATTTCGTCAGTTTCGCGAACTACGATTATCTCGGGCTCGCGAATCATCCCCGGATCATCAAGCAGGCTAAGCGCGAGCTTGACGACTTGGGCGTAGGCGCCCTTGCCTCGCGACTGGTCGGCGGGGAGCGCACCACGCACAAGGCCTTTGAAGCGGAAATAGCGAAATTTCTGGGCTTCGAGAGCGCGTTGACGCTGGTTTCCGGCTATCTCGCCAATGTCACCACCATCGCCTGGCTGATGGGCAAGCGCGACGCAATATTCATCGACGAGCTTGCGCACAACAGCATTGTGGCCGGCGCCGACGGGTCGGACGCCGAAGTCATAAAATTCCGCCATAACGACTACGACCATCTCCAGCATCTGCTGCAAAAGCGACGCGAGGATTTTCGCCATGTGCTCGTCGTGGTCGAAGGCATTTACAGCATGGACGGCGACACCGCCGATCTCCCGCGTCTGCTGGAGATCAAGGAAAAGCATCAAATCTGGCTGATGCTTGACGAAGCCCATTCGCTCGGCGTGCTGGGCGCCACGGGGCGCGGGCTGCCCGAGCATCAGGGCGTCGACCCTGCGCGACTCGACCTCATCGTCGGCACCATGTCGAAGACTCTGGCGTCCTGCGGGGGCTATGTCTGCGGCAAGAAACAGGTGATCGACTGGTTCCGGTACACCCTGCCCGGCTTCGTTTACAGCGTCGGGCTGTCCCCCGTGATTCTCACTGCGGCGCGCACCGCTCTGAGTTTGATGCAGGAAGAGACCTGGCGAATCGACAAGCTGGCCCGAAACGCGGAATTCTTCCGCGACTCGGCGCAAGCGGCCGGACTTTCGACAGGCCCGGCTATAGGCCGCGGCGTGGTGCCGATTCTGTTTCAGGACAGCATCGAGACGATGTGGGCCTCGCAGCACCTGCTTGAGCAGGGGTTCTATGTGCCGCCGATCGTGCAGATTGGCGTACCGAAGGATCAGCCGAGGTTGCGCTTCTTTATCTCCGCCAATCACACCGAGGAGGAGATCAAAGGCGTCATCGGAGCGCTGAAGAGCATGCCGCCGGTGTCCGAAGAAGCGCACAGAATCGTAGCGGCGGCGATGGCGGGGGCGTGAGCTTTTGCGCCGCTCTTGCGAATTCGTCTGAACGATTTTTCGACGCTGCACAAAAAGCGTCTCGGCGAATCGTCAGCTGATGTGCGGCAAACAGTAAACACCGCGTCGTTATGACGCTTTTTATCGACAACAGAACAGCTTTAGGCTTTCAACATGGCGGAAATCGACGTCGTACCGGCTACTGGCCTCCCGCGCTTCCTCACCTACAACAAGCTCCCGCGGTTGCTCTACGCGGGCGCGAAGGGTTTTGCGCCGCCGCTGGATGTGGAACGTTGGACGCTGCATGGCCACCTGTTCAACCCTCATTTCAAACTGGTCGAAGCCCAGGAGTTTCTCGCCCGGCGCGGCGGTCAATGGGTCGGCCGCATACTCGCGCAAGTCTACAAGCCGGAGTATGCGCCCGTTGGCGCCTCGCGTTTCCAGTTTGGTTCACTTGACGCAGTTGATGACATTGAGGTGGTGCGGGCGTTGACGCTGGCCGCTGAAGGGTGGTTGAAGGCGCGCGGCGCCGACCGCATCAACGGACCCTTCTCGCCGACCATCAATGGCGAATGCGGAATGTTGGTCGAGGGCTTCGAAGCGACTCCAATGTTCTTAACCCCTTGGCATCCGCCCTACCTCAGCCGGCACGTCGAGGCGCTTGGGTATGCCAAAGCGCGCGATCTCGTCTCTTATATGATTGAACTCACGCCCGACGAGTTGAACAAGCCAGCGCGCATTTCGACCCGCGCCGAGTGGAAAGACCGGCTCAAAATCCGCCAGCTCGACTTCGCGCGCCTCAAAAAGGGCGAAACCCAGCTGATGTCGGACCTGTTCAATGACGGCTGGCGCGACAACTGGGGTTTCGTGCCCTTCACCAAGGCGGAATTCGATTCCATCGCCGACGCGCTAAGCTTCGCCACGCCGCCCGAGTTCACCTTGGTCGTCGAACTCGACGGAGAGCCCAAATCCTTCGCGGTCGCGCTGCCAAATCTGTTCGAAATCACCGACGATCTTGACGGCCGCTTGCTTCCTTTCGGCCTTGCGCGCGTCATCTCCCGATTTCGCAAGCATAAATACAAGACCGGCAGAGTGCTCCTGCTCGGAACGCGCAAGGATTTGCAAAACAGCGCCACTGGCGGCGCCATCCTGCTGGCGATCGTCGAAGAAATGCGCCGGCGCGCCGCGCAGAAAAGTCTCGAACGGATAGAGGCGGGCTGGGTGCTCGAGGACAACGCAGCCATGCGCCGCCCCATCGAAATGTTCGGCGGCAAAGTAGACAAGATTCATCGCATCTATGAAAAGCGCCTATAGAGCGGCGCGCGACACTGTAAGGACGCATACTCATGACGATCTCAGTCACCAGCACCGGCGCGGACCGCTCGCATGTCGATCGACGTAAGGCGATCCTGGAAAAATATCCGCAGGTGCGCGACCTTTTCGGCCGCGACGAGACGACTTTCAAAATTACCGTCGCGATCCTCGCCGGTCAGATGGCCATCGCAATTTTTCTCGGCTGGCTCGGGCTTTCTTACTGGCCTCTCACTTTGCTTTTTGCGATTTGCGTCGGGGCCTTCGCCAATCACGCCAATTTCGTCATCATCCACGACTTCATCCATAATTGCGTGTTCGAAAATAATTTGCTCAACAAGCTAAATGCGATCCTCGCCGATCTTTCCAACGGTTTTCCGACGGCAATGGGATTTCGTTGCTATCACATCAAGCATCACTCGCACCTCTCCGCCTATGACTATGACGCCGACGTGCCGAGCCACTGGGAGGTCGAATTCGTTGGCAACAGCAGCTGGCGCAAAGCGGCGTGGCTGTTCTTCTTTCCGGCGATTCAGCTGGCGCGGCTGTCGCGGCTGAAGGGCACGGTGCCAATAATGGGCAAATGGACCTATATCAACATCGCCGTGATGGTCGCGTTCGATGCGTTCGTGCTTTGGGCTTTCGGCGCCAACGCTCTGCTCTATCTCTTCCTTTCGTTCTGGTTCTCGGTCGGCGGCCTGCATCCCCTGAGCGCGCGCTGGCTGCAAGAGCATTTCGCTTTCGGTCCGGACCAGGGGACGTTCGACTATTACGGTCCGCTCAACACGTTGGCGCTGAACATCGGCTACCACAACGAGCATCACGATTTTCACGAAATTCCCTGGGCGCGGCTCCCGCAATTAAGGGCTATGGCGCCGGAGTTCTATGACAATCTGGGCTGCCATCGCTCCTGGGTGGCGCTTCTCGTCACCTTTATCTTCGACCCGCGTTATTCGCTGAACACGCGTTCGGAGAATGTCGAAAACGCAGCCCATGCGGTGGACGTCGCCGCCCAGCCGGCGGAGTGACGCCATGACTCTCGAAATTAAAAATGCCGACAGCCCGGCGGGCGCCGCCGACGCTCTATCCGCCTCGCCGCGGCTGTTTGAAAGCGATCTGTTCGACAAGCTCTCGCGCGTACATCATTTGACGCCGGTGATCGTCTATACGCCTATCATCGTGGGACTAGCGATCTATTCGCTGACGCTGCAAGGCTTTGGACTGGTCGTTCTGGGTTTACTTGTCGGTTACGTCGCCTGGACCCTGACCGAATATTTTGGCCACCGCTTCCTGTTCCATACAGTGTTTCCCCTGCCCTTGGGCTTGGGACCGCGTTTCCAGTTTCTCATTCACGGGGTGCATCACATCTATCCGAGCGATCCGCTGCGCCTCGTGATGCCTCCGCTGCTGTCGGCGCCGATCATGCTGATTGCGCTGTCGATCATCCGCCTGCTGTTCGGCGCGACATTCACCTGGCCGGTATTGGCGGGTTTCATCGGCGGATATGTGGTTTACGACTGCGTGCATTACTGGACCCATCACGGCCATCCAAAGTCCAAGCTCGGGCATCTCGTGCGCCGCCTGCACATGCTGCATCACTTCCGCGACGCGACCAAAGGCTTCGGCGTGCACGCGATCTGGTGGGATTACGTCTTCGGCACGGCATATCAGAAGGGCGATACGCCCGGCACAAAAGCGGTATGATAAGCAGACTTTCTCCCTTTCGCGGGGAAGGGATCACGCTCATCCCTGCCCCGTACGCGCAAACCACTCGTCTTCGGAGATCACTTCGACTCCAAGTTCGCGCGCTTTCGTTAGCTTCGACCCGGCGCCCGGCCCCGCAACCACAAGGTCGGTTTTCTTCGACACCGAGCCGGAAATCTTCGCGCCAAATCGTTCGGCCTGCGCCTTCGCCTCATCGCGCGTGAGGCGTTCAAGGCTGCCGGTGAAAACCACCGACTTTCCCGCGACCGGCGAAGAGGTTTCAATCGCCGGCATTGGCTCCAGCGTCACCTGCGAAAGCAGCGCATCGATTTCCCGCTCATTATGCGGCTCGGCAAAAAAATCATGCAACGCCTCGACCACCACGGGACCGAGTCCGTCAATGGTGTCGAACACAGCGTATGCCTCGCTGTCCGGCGCTGCTGCCGCTGCGGTGGCGCGCAACTGCTCGAAGTCGGCAAAATGCCGCGCGAGCCGCCTGGCGTTGGTTTCGCCAATGTGCCTTACGCCGAGCGCGTAAATGAAGCGGTTGATCGGCACGCTTCTTCTGGCGTCGATCGCAGCGAAGAGGTTTTTCACCGAGGTTTGACCGAAGCCTTCGCGATTCCTCAGTTTTGTAAGACCTTTCGCATCTCGCTCTTGCAGCGTGTAAATATCCGAAGCGGTCCTGATAAGCCCCTCTTGATAAAAGTATTCGATCTGCTTGTCGCCAAGCCCTTCAATGTCCATCGCATTGCGCGAGGCGAAGTGTCTCAGTCGCTCCACCGCCTGGGCGGGACAGATCAGCGAGCCGGTGCAGCGCCGGGCCACATCCGCCTCGCCGGTTTTTTCGTCAATCTCCCGCAAGGCCGCCGAACCGCAGCGCGGACAGACCTGCGGAAAGGAATAAGGCTTGGCGCCCTGTGGCCGCTTGTCCAGCAACACTTCGACGATCTGCGGAATCACGTCGCCCGCGCGCTGCACGACCACGGTGTCGCCGATGCGGATATCCTTGCGCGCGATCTCGTCTTCATTGTGCAGCGTGGCGTTGGACACCACGACGCCGCCGACTGTGACTGGCGCCAAGCGCGCCACCGGCGTCAGCACGCCGGTTCGCCCGACCTGGATATCGATGTCCTGCAAGATCGTCGTCGCGCGCTCGGCGGGGAATTTATGAGCTACGGCCCAGCGAGGCGCGCGCGAAACGAAGCCAAGTCGATTCTGCAACGCGATGTCGTCCACTTTATAGACAACGCCGTCGATATCGTAGCCAAGCGTCACGCGCTGCGCCTCTATGGCGCAAAAATGCGCCAGCATGTCCTGAATGTCATGGCAGAGTTTAGTGAGCGGATTCACCGGCAAACCAAAGCGAGCGAAAGCGTCGATCACGCCCTTTTGCGAATTTGCCGGAAGTTCGCTCGCCTCACCCCAGGCATAAGCAAAAAAACGCAGTGGCCGTTGGGCGGTGATGCTCGGGTCAAGCTGGCGCAAGGAGCCGGCCGCGGCGTTGCGCGGATTGGCGAAAGGCGCTTTTTGCGCCGCGGCCTGACGTTGGTTCAGCGCTGCAAAATCGGAATGAGTCATATAGACCTCGCCGCGCGCCTCGAGCACATCGGGAGGATGGCCCGAAAGCCTGTGCGGAATCTCGCGCAGCGTGCGTATATTCGCAGTTACGTCTTCGCCTTCAAAGCCGTCGCCGCGCGTCGCGGCGTTTACAAGCCGGCCTTTTTCGTAACGCAGCGAACAGGAAAGTCCGTCAATTTTGGGTTCTGCCGTGAAAGCAAGCGGAGCCTCGTCTTTCATGCCCAAAAATCGCCGAACGCGCGCGACGAACTCCACGACTTCGTCTTCGGAGAACACGTTGCCGAGCGAAAGCATCGGCACGGCGTGCTTCACTTTCGTGAATTTTTCCGCAGGCGCCGCCCCAACCTTGCGCGTCAACGAGTCCGACGTCTTGAGTTCTGGAAAGGCGGCTTCGAGTTCCTCATAGCGCCTGCGCAGAGCGTCATAGTCCGCGTCAGAAATTGACGGCGCGTCTTCCTGGTAATAGCGGCGGTCGTGCCCGGCGATCTCTTCACCGATCCGCGCATGTTCTGCGCGGGCTTCGAGAGGTGTGATAGCGACGACAGTCGGCGGCCCCTTCGCCGAGCGACGCGCCATTTTTAGGCCGCCACCTCGGGAGCCGCTCCGACTAGCCGGCGCGCTTCCTGTGAGCTGATCGGCCGTCCGAACGCGTAACCCTGGGCATAGCCGCAGCCCAGCTGATAAAGCTCGATGGCGTCGGATTCCGTCTCTGCGCCCTCCGCAATCACATCCATCCCCAGATCCTTCGCCAGAGTGATGATAGAGCGCAGAACGGCCGCCCGCGACGCCTTGCCGGTCTGCTTGACGAAAGAGCGATCAATCTTGATCGTGTCGAAGGGAAAACGCTGAAGATAGGACAAGGACGAATAGCCCATTCCGAAGTCGTCGAGAGACAGGCCCGCGCCAAGCTCCTTGACGCGCGCAAGCATTTGCGCAGCCAGTTCCGGATTTTGCATGACAAGGCTCTCGGCGAGTTCGATCTTCAAGCTGCCTTTCACAATATCATTGCGCATCAGCACGCTTTTGACGTCGCGCAACAGGTCGTGGCGGAGCAATTGCGGCGACGACACATTTACCGAGGCGAAGATCGGCGGATCGACAGCCAGCGCCCGCTGCCACGCGGCGAGTTCGCGCGCGGTGCGCTCCAGCGCCAGCAGGCCAAAGTCGATGATCAGCCCGGTCTGTTCAGCGATCGGCAAGAATTCGGGAGCGTCGAGGCGGCCGAGCTTGGGATGATCCCAGCGCAACATCGCTTCGAAGCCGGCGATGGTGCGATCCTCCAGACGGACGATGGGTTGGAAAAAAACCTTGACCTCGCCGCGCTCCAGCGCGCGACGCAGGTCCGCCTCCAGCGTCAGGCGGTCGGAGCGTTGCCCGCGCATCGCGGGGCGAAACACTTCGATGCAGTTTCCGCCGGCGCGCTTGGCGTGGCGCATGGCTATCTCTGCGTCGTCGAGCATATCGTCGGCGCCAGGATGCACCGCCGGATCAAACAGCGCGACGCCAATTGATGCGAAGAGGCTGACTTCGCGGTCCGTGAAACGCACAGGGGTCGCCAGCGCCCGGCGCACGGAATCTGCAAGCGCGATCACCGTGTCCGCATTGGTTTCCGAAACCAGAATGATCGCAAAAGTGTCGCCCGCGAGACGCGCGAGAGTGTCCTGCGGTTGCAACAGGCGAGTCAGCCGATGAGAAATGGTCAGCAGGATGCTGTCGCCCGTGGCGACGCCAACCTGCTCATTAATCTGCTTGAAACGGTCGATATCGACGCAAATCACCGTCGGCCGCACTTCTTTCTGCATGCGGGCGAAAACCAGCGCCGCCTCCAGGCGGTCAAAGAACAACTCGCGATTGGGCAGCCCGGTGAGATTGTCGTGGACCGCGTTGTGCAGGAGCCTTTCCTGCGCGTTACGCTCCTCGGTCACGTCAGTCAGCGTGCCGACGACGCGGATCACTTCCCCGTCAGGGCCCACAACAGGACGCGCCCGCAGGCGGAAACAGAGATAATGGCCGTCGGCGGCGCGCAGTCGAAACTCTTGGTCGATACGGCCGCGCCGCTGCTCCAGTATGGCGTCGAGGCAAGCGCGATAGCGGTCTTGCTCGAAAGGGTGCAGCAGATCGAGCCAGGATGCAGCCGCTCCCTCCAAACCGCCGCGGTCCAGCCCAAGCTGAGCCTCGGCCTCCGGACTGACGAAAATATGGTCGGAGGGGACGTCCCAATCAAACACGATTTCGCTGGCCCCGGTCAACGCCAGCGCCTTGCGCTCGATATCCGAGATCGCGCCCTGAGCGAGACCGCCGCTCGCAAAGGCGTTTTGCATAACCGTGAAGCCGATCAGCATGACAATCAGCACGAGGCCGCCAACCAGAGCCGGAGAAACAAGGTCGTTGGTCAGCCAGCCGAAAACTGTGAATCCGGCGGCGCAAACCCATAGCAACAGCAGAAACCATGTTGGAATCAACATGATCGCGCGGTCGAACCCATGTGAGGCCAGATAAAGGATAAGCACGAAACCAACGACCGCGACCGTGCCGAGCGAGATGCGGGCGACGCCTGCTGCGACTGGTGCGTCGAACACCGCAAGTCCAACGAGATCGGCCAGAATCAGCAACCAAACGGCCGCGATGTGCCATGCGCGCACATGCCAGCGATTTAGATTGAGATAGGCGAACAGAAACACGACCAGCGTCGCCGAAAGCACCGTCTCGGAGCCGGCGCGCCAGATCCGGTCGGTGGCGGGATCAGAGCCGAATATCTTGTCCCAAAAACCGAAGTCTATGCAGACATAGGCCAAAACCGCCCAGGCCAGCGCCGCCGCCGCCGGAAAGATCACCGCGCCCTTGACGACAAAGACTATCGTCAAAAACAGAGCCAGCAAGCCGGCGATGCCAATGACGATGCCTCTATAGAGGGTCAGACTGGTCACCTTGTCCTTGTAGGCGTCCGGGTCCCAAAGATAGAGTTGCGGCAAGTTTGGCGTGCGCAATTCAGCGATATAAGTGACAGTTGTACCGGGGTCGAGCGTAAGGCGAAAAATGTCCGCGTCTGAACTTTCCTCGCGTTCGGGCGCAAAACCCTGACTGGCCGTGATGGTAGATATACGGTTGGCGCCCAGATCCGGCCAGATTAGGCCCGAACCTTGCAAGCGGAAATGCGGAGCGACGATAAGCCGCTCTATCTGCTCGTCGGTGTCGTTGGTGAGGGCGAAAACGATCCAGCTCGGGCGCGTCCCCGGCTCCTTCGCGCCGACCTCGATCCGACGGACGATACCGTCAGAGCCCGGCGCCGTCGAGACCTGCAGGCGGTCGCTTTGCGATGCATGTTTTTCAACAGCGTTGGTGAGGTCTATAGCCTGTGCGTCATGCGGCACGCGGACGCTATCCACGGCCCAGGCCGCAGGGGCTAAGGCGATGAGGAACAGCATAGCGATCAGATATTTCTTTAAACCCACGAACTCACTTCTCGTCGACGAAAGGCTTAGGCTGCATGGCGAGCGACGGCCCTGCAATGAACCCGGCGAACTGCTGTCTTTTGCACCCATGACTGGTAGAGGCTTGAGACGCATCTCGCAAGCCGGTTATCTCGCCGCCTGTGGAAACGATATGGTCCTTGCGCGTGATTCCCTTGCTCCTCAACCTTGCGGAGCCGGAACGGCTTCAATATACGCTCCTTGCAAAGGAGCGGCGAGAGATTGCAGCGGATTATGGTATGTAAAATTTCGGCGCCGCGGCAAGCCGCCGGACGACGGTTGAACAGGAAAGCGTCTTATGCGTAGCGTTCTCGGCGGACCACGCCTGCTGCTACGCCGGCTGCGCGAAATCAGCGCGGAGCCGGTGAATGCGCAGGCTCGGCTCGACAAGATCGTCGTGCAAATTGCCGCCAACATGGTCGCCGAAGTTTGTTCAGTATATGTCCTGCGCGCCGACCAGAGGCTTGAGCTCTACGCCACAGAGGGCCTGAATCGCGAAGCCGTGCATCTGACCACCATGAAGGCTGGCGAAGGCCTGGTGGGCCTGATCGCCCAGAGCGCCGAGCCTTTGGCCCTTTCAGAAGCGCACGAGCACCCGGCCTTCTCCTACCGCCCGGAGACCGGCGAAGAGATCTATCACTCCTTTTTGGGCGTGCCGATTCTCCGCGGCGGCAACACCGTTGGCGTCCTTGTTGTTCAGAATAAGGTACGGCGCAGCTATTCGGAAGAGGAAGTAGAGGCGCTGCAGACAACGGCGATGCTCCTCGCCGAAATGATAGCCTCCGGCGAGTTGCAGTCGATCGCCAAATCGACGGAGCCGCTCGCGCTGGATGGCCCGTTATCCCTAAAAGGGGCGTCTATCAGCGAGGGCGTGGGGCTTGGGTATGTGCTGCTGCACGAGCCTCGAGTCGTTATCAAAAGTCTGTTGGCGGAAGATATTCCGGGAGAGCTGCAACGTCTCGATACGGCGATTGAGGCAATGCGGCTCTCGATCGACGAGATCGTCGCTCATGGCGACCGCATGGGCGCGGGCGAACACCGGGAAGTGCTCGAAGCTGTGCGCATGGTCGCTAATGACCGCGGCTGGCTCCGCCGTTTGCGCGAGGCTGTGATGACTGGCCTTACTGCAGAGGCTGCGGTCGAGCGCGTCCAGAACGACGCGCGCGCGCGCATGCAGCGCCAGACCGACCCCTATCTGCGTGACCGGCTTCACGATCTTGACGATCTCGCCAATCGATTGCTGCATCAGTTGACCGGCCAGAGCTACGTCGCCGATCGGGACAGCGTGCCGGATAACGCCATTATCGTCGCTCGCACCATGGGACCCGCAGCGCTGCTTGACTATGACCGAGCGAAACTGCGCGGGCTCGTCCTGGAGGAAGGCGGGCCGACAAGCCATGTTGCAATCGTGGCCCGCGCGCTTGGCATCGCCGCGGTCGGACTCGTTCCAAATATCACAGGGCTCGTCGAGCCCAATGATTCCATAATAATAGATGGCTCTACGGGCGACGTGCATGTGCGCCCTCAACCGGACGTCCGCACCGCCTACGGTGAAAAGGCGCGGCTGCGCGCGCGTCGGCAGGAACAATATGCAGCGCTGCGGGATGTTCCCGCCGTCACCAAGGACGGCGTCGAAATCGCGCTGCATATGAACGCGGGCCTGACTGTGGACGTGCCGTTTGTTCGTGAGACGGGCGCGCGCTCCATTGGATTGTTTCGCACTGAGCTCCAGTTCATGCTTGCGCCCAGCTTTCCACGCATGAACGAGCAATATCGGTTTTACAAGACGGTGCTCGACGCCGTTCCCGACCGGCCCGTCACCTTCCGCACGCTCGACATCGGCTCCGACAAAATCCTGCCCTACATGGCGACGATCGATGAAGAGAACCCCGCTCTGGGTTGGCGGGCTATCCGCATTGGACTTGATCGGCCCGGCCTGTTGCGGATGCAGTTGCGCGCGATGCTAAAAGCGGCGGCGGGTCGCGACCTGCGCATCATGTTTCCGATGGTCGCCAATGTCGCGGAATTTGACCTCGCGAAAGCAATCACGTTGCGCGAACTGGAGTTAGTTCGTCGACACGGCCACCCGCTCCCGACCGAACTTGACCTTGGAGCCATGGTGGAGGTTCCCGCGTTGCTGTGGGAACTGGATCAACTCGCGGATCACGCGGATTTTCTATCTGTCGGCTCCAATGACCTCGTGCAGTATCTTTACGCCGCGGATCGCGACAATACGCGCGTTTCGAAGCGCTATGACAATCTTTCGATTCCCGTATTGCGGGCGCTTAAAAGCATCCTTGACGCAGGAAACCGGGCCAACAAGCCCGTGACGCTTTGCGGCGAAATGGGCGGTCGCCCGCTGGAGGCCATGGCGCTGCTGGCGCTTGGCTACCGTTCGCTTTCGATGTCGCCTGCCTCGATCGGCCCCGTCAAGGCGATGCTTCTCAGCCTCGACTTACAGCAGGCTCAGCTATTCCTGGCCTCGCTCATGGCCAATAATGACGGACAACCTTCCCTGCGCGAAAACTTGCGTCAATTCGCCAGCGCGCAAGGCGTCGCTTTATAGCGACTTCGCCTTAGACTGCGCATTAGGCCGAGAGGCGATCGTCGCTCACCACACGCATGGAACCTGAATGTTCGCGCAAGACAAACTCGACCTGATCCTACGTCGGCATGAGGAGATCGGCGAAAAGCTGGCGAGCGGGCCCGATTCCCAGACTTTCGTGGCGCTTTCGCGCGAACTCGCATCCCTCGATGAGGTCACGGCGGCGATACGGGAGTTTCGCGGCGCGCGAGACGAAATGGCCGATCTGCGCGAGTTAATTGAAGATCCATCCACCGACCCAGAAATGCGCACATTGGCTCAGGGCGAAATCGAAAAGGCGCAACTTTCGCTTGAGACAGCGACGGAGGCGCTGAAAATCGCGCTTTTGCCTAAGGATGCCGCGGATGAAAAAGGCGTAATTCTGGAAGTCCGTGCGGGCACCGGCGGTGACGAAGCTTCATTATTCGCGGGCGATCTTTTTCGCACTTATCAAAAATATGCGGCGCTCAAGGGGTGGAGCGTCGAGATCGTGTCCGCCAGCGAGGGAGCGCTTGGCGGTTACAAGGAAATTATCGCCCAGATCATTGGCCGTGGCGTTTACGGGCGTCTCAAGTTCGAGTCGGGCGTGCATCGGGTTCAGCGCGTGCCGGCGACCGAAACGCAGGGGCGCATTCACACCTCAGCCGCCACTGTCGCGGTGTTGCCGCAGGTAGAAGAAGTCGACCTCGACATTGACGAAAAGGATCTCAACATAGAAACTATGCGTGCTGGCGGCGCCGGTGGCCAGCATGTCAACAAGACGGAATCGGCAATTCGCATCACCCACGTTCCCTCCGGGATCGTAGTTATGATGCAGGAGGAGCGCTCGCAACATCGCAACAAGGCGAAGGCGATGTCCGTATTGCGTTCGCGCCTTTATGATGCGGAGAGGTCCCGTCTCGACAGCGAACGTTCGGCGGATCGGCGCCAGCAGGTAGGCTCCGGCGACCGCTCGGAACGCATCCGCACCTATAATTTCCCACAAGGTCGCGTGACCGACCACCGGGTCAATCTCACGCTTTATAAACTGGACAAGGTCATGGAAGGCGAAGCGCTGGACGAGATCATCGACGCGCTGCTTCGCGATCACCAGACAAAGTTGCTGGCGCAAAGCGATATTTGAAACAACCCGCCGCCGCGCGATCAAATATATTCCCCTGTTGAGAATTTGCATTTCGGCCCTGAATAAAATTCAGTCGTCTCCGCACGCCGCACTCTTGCCCCAAGCTTGACGAGAAGCGGCGCGCATGGGCATTGGAAAGCACGTTTTATTCCCCAGAGGTTTCGATGATTCGCTCCGCCCTGATGAATGTTATGACCGCCGCAGCCATCAAGGCTGGACGCGGGCTTAAGCGGGATTATGGCGAAGTCGAGAACCTGCAGGTTTCGGTAAAAGGTCCTGGCGATTTCGTCACCGCGGCGGACAGGCGCGCGGAAAAAACCTTGTTCGAAGAGCTGTCCCGCGCGCGGCCGGGTTATGGCTTTCTAATGGAGGAAGGCGGCGCGGTCGAAGGCTCCGACAAAAGCCATACCTGGCACATCGACCCCCTCGACGGCACCGCGAATTTTCTGCATGGAATTCCGATTTTCGCCGTGTCGCTGGCGCTTGAGCGGGAAGGCCAGATCGTGGCTGGCCTCGTCTATAATCCCGCGACCGACGACATGTACGTCGCCGAAAAAGGCCAGGGCGCATTCCACAATAATCGCCGCATGCGTGTCGCGGCGAGACGCACGTTGACGGAGTCTATGGTCGCCTGCGGCATCCCGCCGCTCGCGGGCGTCGCCCATCACCCGCGCTTCCAGACGGAACTCGTAGCGGCGATGGCTAAGATCGGCAACATTCGTCGGCTCGGCGCAGCCGCCATCGACCTCGCCATGGTCGCCTCCGGCCGTTGCGACGGTTACTGGGAGCGCGGCATAAAGCCTTGGGACATTGCCGCCGGCATTATTCTGGTGCGGGAATCGGGCGGCTTTGTCACGGATCTTTCCGGCGGCGCGGACATGTTGGCGAAGTCCGAAATCTGCGCCGGAAATGAAGCGATCCACCGGCAATTGCTCGACCTGCTGAGGAAAGCATGAGCTTCGCCGCGCAGGAAACCGCTCCCTTTCGAAAGGTTGCGCCGCGCAGGCGGCAAGACATCGCGGACCTCATGGATGTATGGGTCGCATCCTGGCGCGCAACCTACGCCGATATCGACTTCGAGGCCCGGCGCGATTGGTTCGTCGCCCATCTTGCGGCTCTCGAAGGCGCGGGAGCGCAGACATTATGCCTGCGCGTCGGCGCGCCGGATGAAGTGAAGGGCTTTGTCGTGGTCGACCCAGCGACAGGCTGGCTTGATCAAATTTGCGTGCATCCCGACCAGTTTGGCGCAGGCGCGGCGGAGGCGCTGATGGAGGCCGCCCGCCAGATGTCCCCCCGGGGCATTCGTCTCGATGTCAACGCCGACAATGAGCGGGCCTTGCGCTTTTATGATCGCGAAGGCTTCAAGCTGATCGGCGAAGGAGCTCTCAGTCAGTCAGGCAGATCCACGGTGGTGCTGGAGTGGCGCCCGCAACCATCCGCGCAATAAAATAAAAACGCGGTGAACAGCGTTTTTCTTTGCAGGACGCTCAGATCAAGGCCAGTAGTTCGTTACCTAGCGCGAGCTCTGGCGGCAATATTATTTGCGTCCTTATTGTCATTTTCTTGCCGGCGCCCCATATTGTAAACATCGAGTTTCGGCTGAACGACTCTGCTTACTCGCCGCTCGGCGCGCCTGCACATGACTTCCTTCCCAGAACATCGATCTATCCGGCGAAGCGTAATTACGTTTCGCCACCACCTGTTCTTTCGAAAGGGACACGTCATGCAGAGCGGTATCGTCAAGTGGTTCAATGCGCAAAAAGGCTTCGGTTTCATTCAGCCTGACGCCGGCGGATCCGATATTTTTGTGCACATCAGCGCCGTCGAGCGCGCTGGTTTGCGCGGCCTCGCCGAGGGTCAGAAGATCTCGTACGAGATCGTGGTTGACAACCGCAGCGGCAAATCCTCCGCTGACCAGCTGCAGGTCGCAGCCTAACGCAAAGATTTGTTTGCGCGTCGTCTGCAAGGCGGCGCGCGAGCCTTCGATCTGAATGGACGGATGAGTTAAGACCTGCGGATTAGCTCGATCCGAAATCCGAATGTTTGATTGAATAATTTTTTGTTCATGCTGACCGAGCGACGCTATTTGGCGAACGCCGGCTGAAGAGGAAACCGCCATGTCCAAAGGGCAGCAACGTTCCAACCGCGAAGCGAAAAAACCAAAGAAAGACAAAGAGAAAGCTCCTGCGGCCGGAACGGCGGCGGGCGCGGCGGCATGGGCGACTATCGAGAAGATCCAGGGCAAAAGCGGCGGCGCCAAGAAGAAATAGCTTGTTTCAGGCGGGTCTTGGCGGTCGCGGTGCTGTCGGTTTCTCCAGAAGTGGAAAGAATTTATGAGCGAATTCCAGACGAAGCTCGTCCGCCAGCAGCAAGTGCAGCGCAACAGGACCGTTTTAGCGCATCGCTATCCGGTAGGGGCCAGCGTGCTCTATGGAATCGGGGGTAAGACAGAGAAAACCCGCTTCAAGATCACTCGCCACATGCCCGATGGCGGGGACGGTTTTCAGTACAGAATCAAAAGCGATCAAGACGGACAGGAACGCATCGTCACTGAAGCGAACCTGGAGCGAGTTTGAAGGCTGAAATCACTATTCATTGAGGCCGACTGAGGCAGGCCGAACAGGAGGAAGACAATGGGCGCTTTCGACTACGACGTGTCTGTCGGATTGTATTCCGGCGTCGGTACGAAATTCCGGCAAAAAACTCTTAAATATCGGCGGTTCGAGCGCGCGGCGGAAGCCATCCGTTATGTTATGGAGGATATTCCCCCCAGCGCCCTGCTCGGTTGTTCGATCGAGATCGCCGACGAAACTTACGTAGGACAGGCCATCCGCCCGCTTTACGAAAGCCCGGACTATCCCCTTCCCCGGCGTCCCAAGACCGTCTGAGGCTCTATCGTGACCAGTTACGAATAACTGGCATCACGCTAAGGGACGGCAGATGTTCCGTTTAGCGCTTCTCCCCGACTGAAGCGATGCGGATCATGTTGGTCGCCCCGGGCGAGCCGAAAGGCATGCCGGCGACGATGATGATTCGATCGTTCTCTCCGCCGAAGCCTTCGAGACGGGCATGCTCGCAAGCGCGCTCGACCATATCCTCAACACTGCTGGCATCGCGAGTCTGCAGGGCATGCACACCCCAAACGAGCGCCAAGCGTCTCACAGTGTCTCTCTTTGGCGACAACGCCAAAATCGGAGACACGGGCCTTTCGCGGGCAATGCGCAACGCCGTGGAGCCAGAATCGGTCCAGGCGCAAATAGCCTTCGTCTTGAGCGTTTGCGCAACGTCGCGCGCGGCGGCAGCAATGGCGTCTGCCGCTGTAGGATCGGGTGCGTCAGCGCGTTGGGCGTTGATGATCGTGCGATAAACAGTGTCGGTCTCGACCTCTTCGGCGATCCGGCTCATCGTCGCCACGGCGTCCTGAGGGTATTGACCGGCGGCGCTTTCAGCCGAAAGCATAACCGCGTCGGCGCCCTCAAAAACCGCCGTTGCCACGTCGGAAACCTCCGCCCGCGTCGGCACCGGCGACAAAATCATCAATTCCAACATTTGCGTCGCGACGACCACCGGCTTGCCCAGCCGACGCGCGGAGCGATTGATGCGCTTTTGCAGGCCGGGAACTTTTTCCAATGGCACTTCGACGCCAAGATCGCCGCGAGCCACCATAAGCGCGTCGGACACCTCAATTACGTCGTCCAGCCGGGCTATGGCTTGCGGTTTCTCGATTTTGGCCATCACCAGAGCGCGGCCCTGCGTAAGCTTCTTGACCTCGAGCACGTCTTCGGGACGCTGCACGAAGGAGATCGCCACCCAGTCGACGCCTTCGGCCAGGGCGGCTTCAAGATCGGCGCGGTCCTTGGTGGTCATGGAAGTGATCGGAATCTCCGTGTCGGGAAGGCTGACGCCCTTCCGGTTGGAGATACGACCCGCGACATCAACTACGGCGCGCGACCATTCGCGCGTGGCCTCCGTGACGTGCAGGCGAACCTTCCCGTCATCAATCAGAATGGTGTCGTTGATCTTGAGGGCGGCGAGAATTTCCGGATGCGGCAGGCGCACCCGGTTCGCGTCGCCTGGAGCCGGATCGGAGTCGAAGAGAAAGCTGTCGCCCTTGCGCAAATGAGCGGAGCCTTCCCCGAAGGCTCCGATACGCAGCTTCGGGCCCTGAAGATCGACCAGCACGCCTATGGCGCGGCCGAGCTCTTCCTCGATTTCACGGATCATTCGCACGTAATTGGCGAGTCCCGGGTGATCGGTGTGGCTCATGTTGATGCGAAAGACATCGGCGCCCGCGACCGCAAGGCCGGCGACGACGGCTTTGTCCACGCTCGCAGGACCGAGTGTCGCGATTATCTTGACGCGCCGTAGCCTTCTCATAGTCAATCTGATTCCTTATCGCGGGCGTCGCCCGCAGTCTCCAGCTATTGCGCCGCCGACGCAGCCGGATCGGTCAGCTGAACCGTCCAGTTCCGGGCGTCTCGGCCGGTGTCGATTTCGAAGAAGCCCGTCCTATCGAAGCCGCGCGCGAAACAGTCCTCGCGCCCGTCGATCCTGAACTCACGGTCTCGCGTGCACATGAAAGATTTGCCTTTCCATTCGCCTCCGCGCTCATCCATGGCGTATACATAATAATACTGAGCCGCCAAAGCCCCTCTTAACAAGGTCTCGCATGCGGTGGGACGCAAGTTCCACCAACCCTCCGAAAGCCAACTATGGCCGTCGGTATATGCGATCGCGACGCTGACCCGGCTACCGGTGTTGTTGCACAGCCTGAAATCGGCGCGCGCGGACGTCATGCTGCAAAGACAGCACAAAAGCATGACAGGCGGAATGGCGCGGCGAATCATGAGCTGCGAAGGTCGAGAGATCGGAAAGCGAGCGTAAGCCAAACCACGTGTGAACAGCTTTGTCCAGCCCAAGGTCAGATTACCGCCCATGCGCAGCCATGGTCCACTGGGGCAGGGCTTCATGGATTTTTTTCCGCCTTCAGCATCTCCGCAGCCTTCACCGCGAAATAGGTGAGAACGCCACTGGCCCCCGCTCGCTTGAAAGCCAGCAGGCTTTCCATCATAGCGCGATCGCCGTCGAGCCAACCGTTGAGCGCCGCGGCGGCTATCATAGCAAATTCCCCGGACACCTGGTACGCGAAAGTTGGCACCTTGAAGGTTTCCGCGATGCGCCGCACGATGTCCAGATAGGGCATGCCCGGCTTCACCATTACCATGTCTGCGCCCTGCTCCAGATCGAGCGCGACTTCGCGCAGCGCCTCGTTGGAGTTGGCTGGGTCCATTTGATAGCTTCGCTTGTCACCGCGCAACGTCTTGCTAGTGCCAATGGCGTCGCGAAACGGGCCATAAAAGGCGGAGGCGTATTTCGCCGCGTAGCTCATGATCTGAACCTGTTCGAAGCCCGCCCGGTCCAGCGCTGTTCTTATCGCGCCCACGCGACCGTCCATCATATCGGAAGGCGCAATCACATCAGCGCCCGCGCGAGCCTGATTGAGCGCCTGACCGACAAGCGCCTCCACCGTGGCGTCATTGACGATGTCGTCACCTTCCAAAAGCCCGTCATGGCCGTGACTTGTGTAAGGATCGAGCGCGACGTCGGTGATGAGACCGATCTGCGGAACGGCAGCCTTGATCTTGCGACAGGCGTTACACACAAGGTTCTCGGGATGTTGCGCGTTGCTGCCCTGCTCGTCGCGTAACTCCGGATTGATGTTGGGAAAAAGCGCGACAGCCGGAATGCCCAGCGATGATGCGTAAGCAATAGCGTCTGTCGCGCGATCTACCGAGTAGCGAAACACGCCGGGCATTGAGGCAATCGGCTCCTGCAGCCCGGAACCTTCGACGAGGAACAAGGGCCAGATTAAATCGGAGACGTCGAGCCTGTGCTCGCGGACCAGACGGCGGGCCCACTCGCTGCGGCGATTGCGGCGCGGGCGCTGAAGCAGTTCGAGACGCCCCGTGTCCTGCGCTTTCAGATTTTGCTCGCCCATCCACTCCTCCAGCGCGCCATAGAATAGTCCCGCATCTCTTGCCCTTCCGTCTTTAGCAGAAAAGAGCCATACGCCATGAATGGAAGCGTCTTAGCCATGCGAACAGCGCCATTCTTTCTGCATCGGGATTTATCACGCGCTGCCCGGGCGTGAAAGCGCGCCAGTTGCAGTCGCGGCGCCTACACCTGTATGCTTGCGTCTCTCATCGGTTTTGCGGCCGCCCTCCCGCGAGAGGGGCAACCTCTTTGCGGCGACCGCACATAGCGCGGACGCGTTTCGGCATGACATTGCTTCTCGGCGCAAAGACGCCGCGCGATCCGGCGAGTGTCGCCGCTTGCTGCTATTCGCGCGGCGAAAATCTGTCTACAGCCCGCAATCTAAACACGATGAGGTTGAGCGTTGCATTTACGTTTGCGTTTGCTTTGATCGTTGTCGGAGGCCCGGGACGCGCCGCGCCGAACCACGCAACCAAACAGAGCGGCGCGGGAAAGGATCTAAAGCGCAGGAGCGACGGCCCTTCCCCGTCACTGACCCCGAAACCCCGTTCCTCTCACAACGCGCCGAACCAGGAATTGAACGAAGACGGGTCCGCAAGGTCAAAGTTCACGAACCTGCCGCCCCCCGACACCTCGATGCCTCCACCAATGCTGCCCCAGGCGACGCGCGAAAAAATGCGTGAATGCGCAAACGAGTGGTCACGGCTGAAAATGGAAACGCACGGCCCCTTGCCTATGTGGCGCGATTTCGCAGGCAAATGTCTCACCCACTAAAAGGCCTGCGGCGGATCAAAAAAAATCACCCGAGTTACGCCTGAGCGCAGGTTCGGGTGATGCTTGTTTACCGCGGCGCGGGGCGCTGCGGGAGCAACCGCTCGGGATTCGACGCCTTCAGTTGGACTCTGAGGTCGCTGGGGCCGGCGGAGTTTCTTTCGGCTTGCGAGGAGCGGCGCGCTTTTTGACGGCAGCCTTGCGGGTAGACTTCTTCGCGGCGGCCTTTCTCGTGACCTTCTTCGCGGTGGCCTTTTTGGTCGCGCCCCGCTTCTTCACGGTCGTCTTGCGAGCGGTCGATTTGCGGGCGACCTTCTTCACGGTGGTCTTGCGAGTAGCCTTGCGGGTCGTCTTCTTTGCAGCGGCCTTCTTTGTCGCGGACTTCTTTGTCGCCGTCTTACGCGTACCCTTCTTCGCGGCCGCTTTCTTGGCCGGCTTACGCTTGGTTGTTGCTTTCGCCATCTTAGGTCCCCTTGGTCCGTATTGTCGGAGCACTGTTCTCCCGACAACAGGTGTCGATAGCGTAACGTGGTTAATTGTCGGTTCAAGAGGCGCATCGTCAATTCACGCGTTCAACAACTATCGATGCGTTGGTAGAAGCGCGTTGACGTCGCTTTGAAGGCAGTATTTTTGCGTATGAAGTTGATCGACGACATTGGTCGCCATCTCAAAAAACACGATGCGAGACGCACTGCAAAACGCAGCTGCAAGGACGCCGCGAACATTTGCGACATAAGCTCGACGCGTCTGCGCATTGCGTGCGAACGTGTTGTAAGTGAATTTCAATTCATTGATTTTCTTCGGCTACGCAAAACGTTTCGCTAATCCGAACACCGGCGCGTCACGCGCTCCACCATCAAACATGATACGGCTCGACGCAGAAACTGATCGTTATTTGTAAGGTCGCGCCATGCGCTTCACGCGCAGTCGGCTGCCGCCATCTTCGACGCGACTGTGGCGCGCGCGCATCAGCAAAAAAAAAATTGTAGAAGACGCATTCAAGCGATCTAATCTGGCGTCTCAAACATGTCGCAGACACAAAAATCGCGCAACGCGCCACAAAACTGATTCGCTTTTGGCGTCGTTGCGCGTGGTAATCAGATGCCCAGCTTGCTTTTCAAGAGGTCATTGACGGCTTGCGGATTGGCTTTGCCGCCGGTGGTTTTCATCACCTGTCCGACAAACCAACCGAGCATCGTGGGCTTGACCAGCGCCTGAGCCACCTTATCTGGATTAGCTGCAATCACAGCGTCGACAGCAGCTTCAATGGCTCCAGTGTCGGTGACCTGCTTCATGCTGCGCGCTGCGACGATCTTTTCGGGGTCGCCACCCTCGCTCCAGACGATTTCGAACAGATCCTTCGCAATCTTGCCGGAGATAACGCCTTTCGAGATCAAATCGACGATGGCTCCGAGCGCCTGCGCTGTAACCGGCGAGCGCGCAACATCCAGACCTTCCTTGTTCAGCCGTCCGAACAGTTCGTTGATCACCCAATTGGCGGTCGCCTTGGCGTCGCGGCCTCTAGCTGCGTCCTCGAAATAATCTGCGCTCGCACGCTCCATAACCAGCACTCCGGCGTCATAGGCAGGCAAACCATACTGCTCGATGAAGCGTGTCCGCTTGGCGTCGGGAAGTTCCGGCAACTCTTTCGCCAGAGCATCGACATAGGCTTGGTCGAACTCGAGCGGCAAAAGATCGGGGTCGGGAAAATAACGATAGTCGTGCGCTTCCTCCTTGGAGCGCATCGAGCGGGTCTCGCCCTTGCCGGGATCGAACAGGCGCGTCTCCTGATCGATGACGCCGCCGTCCTCCAGTATCGCGATCTGGCGTCGCGCTTCCACATCGACAGCCTGACCGATGAACCGGATCGAGTTGACGTTTTTGATCTCGCAACGCGTTCCCAGCGGTCCGCCTGGACGACGTACCGACACGTTGACATCCGCCCTCAGCGAGCCCTGCTCCATATTGCCGTCACAGGAGCCGATGTAACGAAGGATCGTACGCAGCTTTGTGACATAGGCGCGCGCTTCCTCGGCTGACCGCATGTCAGGCTTCGAGACAATCTCCATCAAGGCGACGCCTGAGCGATTGAGATCGACATGGCTCTCTGTCGCGGACAATTCATGCAGCGATTTACCCGCGTCCTGCTCAAGGTGCAGCCGTTCTATTCCTACGTTGATGCGTTCTGTCGGCGACACGTCGACGATCACCTCGCCTTCCCCGACGATCGGATATTTGTATTGCGAAATCTGATAACCCTGCGGCAGATCAGGATAAAAATAGTTCTTGCGATCAAACACGGAGCGCAGATTGATCTTGGCCTCCAAGCCTAGTCCGGTGCGGACCGCCTGGGCTACGCATTCCTCGTTGATGACGGGCAACATCCCGGGCATGGCGGCGTCAACGAGCGAGACGTGATCATTTGGTTCGCCGCCATATTCGGCGCTGGCGCCAGAGAAGAGTTTGGCGTTGCTGGTCACCTGGGCGTGGATTTCCATGCCGATAACGACTTCCCAATCGCCCGTTGCGCCCTTGATGACTTTGGATGGCGTAGCGTTCGCTGTGGTCATTGCGATCCTTCGTTCGTTCTTGTCGGACGCTTGATCCGGCTCCTCAGACTTTAGGAAATATATAGACTGAAGGCGAGGCTCGCGGAAATAGCGTAAGAGCGAGGAAGCGCTTTCGACGAAACATATCGACGCAAAAAGGGATGTTCAAAAATCAATCAGGCTTCCTGGCCGCAACCCGCGGCGACGCTTACCGCTGCAAACCTATCCTCCGTCGCCGGTTCCTTCGTCTTCGCTCAGCGACTTCGGAGCTCTGTCTCCCATCAGCTTTTCTTCATATTGGATCGACCATTCGATGGTCGTGCTCCATAGCTTCAGGGCAAGCTCCATGGACAGCCCCTCGCGTCGCGCGGCTCCGAGCGCCCGCGCAATCACTTCGTCGACGCGCTCCGGCACCAACGCAGGGACGCCGAGCAATGGCTTGACGCGGGCCGCGCGTTCGATCTGTCGCTGACGCTTGGCGAAAAGCGCCACGATCTCGTCGTCGAGCCCGTCGATGACCCTCCGCACATCGGCCATCTCGTCCTGCGGCGACATATCGCGCGCGCTTTCGGCCTCAACGGGTATGCTCATTTATCGCCTCGCTCCGCCTTCTTGCCACCAGGGATCGGGCGGGTTGATTTTCGGCGACGCCTCCTCAATGGCGGCGCCGAGGGAAAACAAGGTCTCTTCGTCGAAGGGCCGACCGATCAATTGCAGAGCGAGCGGCAGGCCATTGCCTGAAAGCCCCGCCGGCAATGCGAGTCCGGGAAGTCCCGCCATGTTGACGGTCACGGTGAAGACGTCGTTGAGATACATTTCGACTGGATCCGTCGAGCCTTTTTCACCGAGCGCGAAAGCCGGCGACGGCGTGGCCGGCGTCAGTACAGCATCGACCCCCGCCGCAAAGGCGAGGTCGAAGTCGCGCTTGATCAGACTGCGAATTTTCTGCGCACGTACATAATAAGCGTCGTAATAGCCCGCCGACAGAACATAAGTGCCGATCATGATGCGCCGCCGCACTTCCGCGCCAAACCCCTTCGCTCGGGTCTTTTCATACATGTCCGTGATGTCCCGACCCTTCTCCCGCAGGCCGTAGCGCACGCCGTCGTAACGCGCGAGGTTGGAAGACGCCTCCGCCGGCGCTATGATGTAATAGGCCGGGAGTGCGTAACGCGTATGCGGCAAAGAAATTTCGACGATCTCTGCGCCGGCGTCCTTCAGCCAGGCGACGCCTTGATCCCACAAGGCGGCGATTTCAGGGGAGAGCCCCTCCAGCCTGTATTCCTTGGGCACGCCGATACGCCGGCCTTTGACCGAGGCGCCGATCGCCGCTTCGTAATCGGGCACGGGCGCGTCGACGCTGGTCGTGTCCTTCGGATCATGTCCCGCCATAGAGCGCAGCATGATGGCGGCGTCGCGCACCGTGCGCGTGATCGGTCCGGCCTGATCGAGCGACGAGGCGAAGGCGACGATGCCCCAGCGCGAGCAGCGTCCATATGTGGGCTTGATGCCGACCGTGCCGGTGAACGCCGCCGGCTGCCGGATAGAGCCGCCGGTGTCGGTCGCTGTCGCGCCAA
This sequence comes from uncultured Alphaproteobacteria bacterium, assembly GCA_963697595.1. GTDB lineage: Bacteria > Pseudomonadota > Alphaproteobacteria > Rhizobiales > Beijerinckiaceae > Methylocystis. Next base: position 1,582,350 of record CAVOON010000003.1, read on the forward strand.
GGCACAGCCGCGCCGCAACCGCAGCCGATGAACCCCCCGATGAACCGCCGGGCACGATCTTCGCGCCGTCAAATCCATTGGCGCCCTTGCGTCGCCAAGGCGAAATCACCGGGCCGAAGGCGCTGGTCTCGTTGGACGAGCCCATCGCGAATTCATCAAGGTTGAGCTTGCCCAGCATGACAGCGCCGTCGCGCTTGAGATTTGCGCTGACCGTAGATTCATAAGGAGGCGTGAAGTCGACAAGGATGCGGCTCGCCGCCGTGGTGCGCACGCCCTTGGTGCAATACAGATCCTTGATCCCGAGCGGCAGTCCTTCCAGCGGACCGGCTTCGCCGCGCGCGATGCGGGCGTCGCTTTCCCTGGCGGCCGAGAGCGCGATTTCCGGTGTCCTTGTAATAAAGCAGTTGAGCGCGCCCGCGCGCTCGATGGCGTCAACATGCGCTTGAGTCAGCTCGGTCGCGGAGAGCGTCTTGGCTTTCAGCGCGTCGCGCGCCTGGCTTAATGTGAGATGCGTGGGCTCGGACATTTATGGTTACTCGATCCTTCGCGGCGTCGGTCTGAAGTCTGCCTGCTTATTCGATCACCTTGGGCACGACAAAGAAATGATCCTCACGCTCCGGGGCATTGGCGAGAACTTCGTCCACGATGCCACCGTCATTGACGACATCCGCGCGCTTTTTCATCTTCATCGGCAAGACCGAGGTCAAAGGCTCGACGCCCGCGACATCGACCGCGTTCAGCTCCTCGACAAAGGCCAGAATGGCGTTGAGTTCGCCGCGAAGGCGCTCGACCTCGCCCTCCTCGACGGCGATACGGGAAAGATGCGCGATACGGCGAACCACCGCTGAATCGACCGACATTTTGCGCTCCGCTCTTTTGATCCTCACCGGCGCTATAGCATCCGGCGGTTTGACGGCGCAATGCGGGGGGTGTTCCGTCCCGCGCCAGTGAGCGTCATGCCCTCTCCCCGCCTGCGGGGAGAGGGTCAGGGTGAGGGGCTTGGGGAATTTAGCCGCACGGTCTGGCGACGCAGGTTTCGTTCGCGCGAATATCACGGTGGATAACAGCCCCGGCCGGCCCCTCACCCAGGCCCTCTCCCCGTAAAAACGGGGAGAGGGAGTCTTTCCCTCAAATCTCCAGCGCCTCCCCAATCTCCCCCTCCCACACCCGCGTTCTCGTCCCCTGCATCGCCGCGATGAAGGCGCTGGCGTCGGGGGCGATGATGTCGAATGTGCCGTAGTGGCATGGAATCGCTGTGTCGAAGGCGAAGAATTTTCTAACCGCCAACGCCGCCTGCGGCCCGTCCATGGTGAAACGTCCGCCAACCGGAACAATGCCGATCCTTGGCGCGTAAAGTTCGGCGATCAGCGCCATGTCGCCAAAAATACCGGTGTCGCCCATGTGATAAAGCGTCGGCGAGCCGGGGCTCTCGATGATAAGACCGGTCGCCGGTCCCAGATACACGGGAGCTCCGTCGACAATGGTGCTGGCGGAGTGTCGCGCGTCGGTGAGGCTGACCGAAAATTCGCCGCATGGAATGCGCCCGCCGGTGTTGCCCGGATTGATGTCGCGCGCGCCCTGCGCTTCCAGCCAGCTGCAAACTTCGTAGTTGCCGACAATCTGTGCGCCGTTTTCCTGTGCGATGCGCAACGCGTCGCCGATATGATCGTCGTGGCCATGCGTCAGCAAAACATGCGTCGCGTTTTGCGTCGCGGCCTGAAAGTCGCCTGTGAATTTGGAATTGCCGGTCAGGAAAGGGTCGAGCAAGATGACGCTTGCGCCGATTTCCACGCGAAAGGCCGAATGTCCCAGCCAAATAATCTTCATGGCGTTGTTTTCCTCCTGCGCGGCGAGTTTGCGTCGCTCCTGGTTTGCATCCCTCTTGGCGCGTGGTAGCGCTGAGCCATGATAAATGGACAAACGACGATTGAGGAACTAGCCCGCGAACTTCCCAAAAAAGGCCGGCTGATGGGTCTCGACCTCGGCACGAAGACCATAGGTCTTGCGCTCTCCGATGTTGAACGTCGTCTGGCCTCGCCGCTCGACACGATACGCCGCGTGAAATTTTCGCTCGACGCCGAAAGCCTGCTCAAGCGCGCGAAAGAATTCGAGATTTGCGCCCTCGTCGTGGGCCTGCCGCTGAACATGGACGGCTCCGATGGCCCGCGCGTTCAGGCCACGCGCGCCTTCATGCGCAATCTTGGCAAGCTGACGCCATTGCCGCATGTTTATTGGGACGAGCGGCTTTCGACCGCGGCAGTCACCCGCGAACTGATTGCGCAAGACGCTTCTCGCGCCAAACGCGCCGAGGTCGTGGATCGCATGGCCGCCGCGTACATCTTGCAGGGCGCGCTGGACAGGCTCACGCGCCTTCCCGGGGAACACTAAGGCTCCTACTCACCAGCAGCTTTTTTCGAACGGGTAGCCGCAATTGGGATAACCGTAATAGGGATATTGCCAACCCGGATAGACCGCACCATTCCAATAGTACGCCGGAAAATAGTAATTCCAGCGGAACCTTGGTTCCGAAGCGCAAAGAAGGCGATGTCGGTGGGGGGGCGCGCCACAGTAACGAGTCGGGGGGCGTATGCTTCCAACGGTTTCGACTTGAGGAAGCTCCGCGGTTTCCCGAACGAACACGCCATAAGGTCCAGCTTGCGCGGCGACCTGGGTCGCCACCACGATGGCGAAGGCGACAGCGAGCGTTAGTCTTGCAAAGACGGACATTCCATACCCCCTAAACCTCTCAATTGGCAGGAGCGCCGGATCGCGACGCCGAACACCAACCTCTTACTTAGGCGTCGCTTTCGCTCCGCCCAGAGCACAACCTAAAAGTGATATTAATTCGCATTGACAACTATTAAGGGTAAATGCATTATCTTTCAGTCTGGAATCTGGCGATGGCGGCTATAAGAAAACGCTGGCAGGGAGAAGCTTGATGGTCAACCTCGCTCGATCCGGTACTACGCGGAAAAAAGCGCGGCGCGACGAACAACTCTCCATCCCTCAGGACAACAATACGGACAGCGCCGCGCTCGCGGCTTATATAGCGGAGATGTCGGCCGAACTGGCGACGCTGGCGGGTCGCGGCAATCTCCCGATGCTGGCTTACTTCTTAAATCTCGCAAGAGTCGAGGCGCAGATTTACGCAAGAGAAAACGGTTGCAACGAAATTTGTCGAGAGCGCTGACGCCGACAACTTACGGCCGGGAAACGAGCGTCAACAACGACACGAGCGCGCCGCCATGGCGCTCAAGCCGCCCTTCAAGATCGAGGTCGACCAGCACGCTCTGCACCTCCCGCGCCGGCAGGCCAACGGCGCGAATGAGTTCATCAAGCGGGACTGGCGCAGGCGAAAGCAGGGACAGCACTCGTTCGCGAGCATCCACAGGTTCATGCGAGGAGTTGGGCGACAAAGCCTGAGGCGGCGACGCCGCAACGGTCGTTGGCGACAATTTTGCTGCGCGCGGCGCGCTTTCGCGAAAGGAAAACAAATCCAGTTCATCGAACAGCGGCTCTTCGTCGATCAGCGGCGCGGATTCGTTGAAAAGATCTGCGCCGGGCGCGGGACCTGGGGACAGCGCGGAAAGAACACGAGTCACATCCGCCACCTCGGCGCAAAGCGTGGCGCCTTCCCGCAAGAGATCATTGGTTCCGCCTGCGCGCGGATCAAGCGGCGAACCGGGCACAGCAAACACCTCTCGCCCCTGTTCCGCAGCAAAGCGCGCGGTTATCAACGAGCCGGACCGATGAGCCGCCTCAATGACTATCGCGCCGCGGCTGAGCCCCGAAACGATGCGATTCCGTCGCGGAAAGTCGCGCCCACGCGGTTCCCATTCCAGAGGCATTTCGGAAAGCGCGACGCCGCCAGATTGCACGATCCTTTCCAAAAGCGGCTGATTCTCAGATGGATAAGGCCGGGCATGGCCGCCTGCGAGGACTGCGATGGTTCCTGTTTCAAGCGAAGCGCGGTGCGCTGTCGTGTCGATGCCGCGCGCAAGACCGGATACAATTACATAGTCCTCGCGCCCAAGTCCGCGCGCCAGCATCTCTGTCATCGCGAGACCGGACGCGGAGGCGTTGCGCGAACCAATAATAGCCACGCAAGCGCGTTTCAACGTGGCGAGGCCGCCTCGCGCCGCTAGCAAAGGCGGCGCATTGTCTATCATGCGCAGCAGCGGCGGATATTCCGGGTCGCTCATGACGATGAAGCGCACGCCCATGGCGCGCGAGGCCTCCATCTCCCGCTCGGCCTCATCGCGATCAGCGATCCGAATTGTCCGGCCGGTCAGCGAGCGCGCGACAAGTCCGGGTAGCGCCTCGAGCGCCGCGGAAGCCCCGCCATAGCGATTGATCAGCTGGCGAAAGGTGCGGGGACCGACATTCTCGCTGCGAATAAGGCGAAGCCAATCGAGCAACTGCTCATCGGAAAGCATGCTCGAAGCTCCGGCGCCCGTCGTCAAGATTTCTGCCCTATGCGGCTTTCGTTCCTGGAGATCAGTCGCGAGATATTTTCGCGATGTTTCCACCACAGCAGCGCGGCCATCAGCCCTATGATCAGCGCCTCATCGTGGCGTCCGAACCCCCACAATGCGACGGGCGCCGCCAGAGATGCGAGCAACGCAGCGAGAGAGGAAAAACGCCAGACTGCCGCCGATGCAAGCCACACCGCACAGAAAATCAGCCCGGTGGGCCAATGCAACGCGAACAGTCCCCCCAGAAACGTGGCCACGCCTTTGCCGCCGCGAAACTTCAACCACACCGGAGCTACATGCCCGATAAAGGCTCCCATCGCCGCGACAATCGCCGCACCCGGCGAAAATGACGCGCCGAGCAGCACCGCGACCGTGCCTTTCAAGGCGTCAAGCAGCAGCGTCGCCGCCGCCAGGTCCTTGCGCCCTGTTCGCAAAACATTAGTCGCGCCAATATTGCCGGAGCCCACCGCGCGTATGTCTCCCTCGCCCGCACCGCGCGTGAGCAGCAGGCCAAAAGGGATGGACCCCAGGAGATAACCGAGGGCGAATGCCAAGATATCGATAAGGACGGGAGAAAATGACGACATGAGCTGGGGCGGACACGCCTGGGATTAACGGAAATTGCGAGGGAGATGCTAACCGAGGCCTCCCCCGGCCGCAACTGAGGCGGAGCCGACGCAGGAAGCTTTGTTTCTCTTAGTTAAGCCGACCCATGCGCGAATTGGCGTGGGGGCTCCCGTTTTCGGCGTTAAAGGGGTAAAGGAGGGGCGCACATTCAGAGGCAGTTATGACAGATTCCGAGCGCAGAACCGCGTCCTAGAGCCTTCCGCCTCGACGGCAACACCGTCGTGCCGCCGAAGACCACGCCGCAGGATCAGGACGAAACCCGACCTTTCGCCACAAAGGTCATAGAGTCGGAGCACGACGTCTTCGCCAACCGTTTTGCAAACTCCGAGTCGGGTCTGGACCCGGACGAGCAAGCCGTTGAGGAAGCGCAGATCAGCGGCCTTTTACGACGTTTCTTTTTGTCTTGGGGCGGCATGTTCTGGTCGGCGCTGACCGGTTTGGCTTCGCTGGCCGTGACCATGTGGCTCACCAGTCTTGTAGAGAACCTGTTCGCCCATTCGGCGCTGCTCGGAACAATCGGGCTGGTTCTGGCGGTCGCTCTGGGCCTCGCCGCGCTGGTCCTTTTGGCGCGGGAGATCCGCACCATGATGCGTCAGAACAAGATCGCCAAGCTCCACATAGCATTGGCCGAAGCGCGCGCTGCTGACGATGGCCCCGCCGCTCGCGCGAGACTGATTGAACTATGCAAGATATACGAAAAACGCCCGGAAACAAGACAAGCGCGCGCGCGCGTGCTGGATCTGTCGAAGCAGATCATCGACGGTCGCGATCTGATCGATCTCGCGGAACGGACCCTGGTCTTGCCGCTTGATGAACTGGCGCGGCGCGAGATCGCCAGCGCCTCCAAGCGGGTGTCCGTCGTTACGACTGTAAGCCCGCGGGCTCTTATCGACGTGATTTTCGTCGCGGGGCAGGCCATCGCGCTCATGCGGCGCATCGCTGAAATCTACGGCGGCCGTCCCGGGCTTCTGGGATTTTTCAAGCTGGCGCGCTCGGTCGGCGCGCATCTTGCCATAACTGGCGGCCTTGCCGTCGGCGACTCGATTCTGCAACAATTGGTCGGTCATGGCATAGCGGCGCGCCTTTCGGCGAGGCTCGGTGAGGGCGTGCTTAACGGATTGCTGACGGCCCGGGTCGGACTTTCGGCAATGGCCGTATGTCGTCCCATGCCGTTTTGCGCCGAAAAACAGCCGGGCGTCGCAGAAGTGGCGCCTTTCTTGTTCGGCGATAAAACCAAGACCTGAGCCTGGAGAGATTTTTACGTGACGCCGAACAGATGAAAATAACCACCTGGAACATAAACTCCGTGCGGCTGCGGATGCCGCTTGTCGCTCATTTCCTGAAAACCCATACGCCGGACGTGATTTGCCTGCAGGAAACGAAATGTCGTGACGCCGAATTCCCCTCCAGCGACTTCCGGGCGCTGGGCTATGAGCATCTCGCCATCCACGGACAGAAGGGCTATCACGGCGTCGCCATCGCCTCCAAACTCCCCATGCGTCTGATGGACAAGCGGGACTTTTGCGACGTGGGCCATGCGCGCCATATCGCGGTGGAGCTGGAAGCGAGCGGCGCGCCGCTGACACTGCATAATTTCTATGTGCCGGCCGGCGGTGACGAGCCCGATGAGGCGATCAATCCCAAATTCGCGCACAAACTCGGTTTCCTCGACGAAATGACAGAGTGGATCAAGACGGACCGCATTTCCGATGGCCGCTCCGTGCTTGTCGGCGACTTGAATATTGCGCCGCTTGAACATGATGTATGGAGTCACAAGGCCTTGCTGAAGGTTGTCAGCCACACGCCGGTGGAAGTTGAAAAGCTGGAAAAGGTTTTCGCTGCGGGCAAATGGATCGAACTCCATGCGTCGTTTCGTCCCCGCCGAGGAAAAATTATACACTTGGTGGAGCTATAGGGCGGCGGACTGGGCGGCGTCGGATCGGGGTCGACGCCTCGATCATATTTTGGTCAGCGAGGCTTTAAGTGGATCGCTGTCAAGTCTCCATGTTGCTCGCGAGGCGCGCGGGTGGGAGCGTCCCTCCGACCATGTGCCCGTGACTATTGATCTGGCGCTATAAACTTCGTTTCCGGCCGGCCCTGGCTTTTTGATATCGGAAAACAATGCTCGCACGAGACGTGATGATCAACGATGTCGCCTTCGTCACACTGGACACCGACGTTAGCGAAGTTGCACGCCAACTCTCCGCGACGCCGACCGGCGCGGTGGTCGTTGTTAACGTATCGCGTCATCCAATCGGGATCGTGACGCGTAGCGACATTGAACGCGCAAGCCCGGAGGCGGAAACGCCGCCAATTCCGCGCTGGTTGATCAAAAACCGGCGACCAAACCAAACCTTTCGCCCGGACCCTATGCTCTTGAGCGACGTGATGACCGCTCCCGCGATCTATGTGCCCGACATAGCGCAACTGCTGGAACTCGTTCCGTTGATGGAGAACAAGCGCTTAAAACGACTGCCCGTTGTCCGCAGCGGCGCCCTCGTCGGCGTGCTGAGACGCGCCGACGTTTGGCGTGCGGCGAACAGCACGCCGATGGTCGCGTCTGACAGGGTCGCCGAAAGCCTGACGGCGCAGAGTTTCCGAGAACTCGCCACGCGGCACGAGGCCCTCGAGCAGCAGCAACGTGAGCAAGCGAAGCGCCTGGCGCTTGAAGAGCAACAAAAACTGATTGAAGCAATGGCGCAACGTCGCCTGAGCGATCGGGACTGGGCCGAGATGATCGCCGGCTCCCGGCGCGCCGCGATCGCGGGATTCAAGGAATACACCTTGTTGCGCTTCCCTTCGCGGCTTTGCTGGGACGGTGGCCGCGCGATCAATGCGCCGGATCCGCATTGGCCGGATTCGCTGCGCGGCGAAGCCCGCGACGTCTACGAGCGATGGCGCGGAGAGCTTGAGCCGAGCGGGTTCGGCCTCGCCGCTCAAATCATCAGCTTTCCGGACGGGATTCCGGGCGACGCGGCGCTTGTCCTCATCTGGGGCGTGTAATTGAGCTAATGTTGTTGCGCGGCTTGAGCGCGCAGATCCGCCAAAGAAGCATAGCGCTGCGATCCGTTACCGGAGCGGACTTCCACGGCTCCGTCAGAATACATCACATAAGTGATATCGCCTGAGGTGTAACGATCCACCTCCACCGGCTCGTCGAGCTTTTCATCCGGGGTTTTTGCGGCGGCGGCTGGCGGTTGCGTCGCGCCTTCTGCTGAGCGCACCTCCGCATTGCGGATGTGGCTTTTGGCGACGGGAGCGGAAGGAGTTTCCCTTTCTCCGATACGGCGCACTTGCGCGTTTGCGACAATTTCGTCCAGGCGCGCGATAATCTGCCCAATTGCAATGACGACGGCGCCGCCGGCCAGCGCCGCGGCGCCGGCGATAAATAAGCTCCAGCCACGCTCAACCTGGATCGTGTCCCACCCGTTGTTCATCGCGCCGGCGCCGCCGCCAGCCAGCACGAGCCCCAAAAGCGTTACGCCTCGTCTCGAAAAGCTTCGCCACATGCTCAAAGAGATCCTTCTGATTCTTGAGACTTGCTCTTAACCTAAACTGCACATGCCGCACCAATCAGGCGGGAAATGAGCGAATGCGCACCCGTTTTTTGTCCCAATTTGGCACAGCTTCTAAGTCGGCGCCCGGAAAGCTATATCAAAACAGTTCCCGACTGACCCGAGCACGACGCCGTCGGCTTTTGCAAACCATTTTTCTTTCCCCGCCTAGGCCGTTCTTTTGAGCAGCCTCCAAGCGCGACATTTCTGGAGATACGTGCACACACCGGCTCGTCCTTTGCTGCTTCTGAATTAACAAAATAAGATCGTTTCAATCGCGTTCAGGCAAGACCAACCTTGAAGAGCGCATAGTGTTGATGAGCGAGGTCCAGCCGCGTGGTAGCCGAATTTGAAAAGAAATTTACCGGTCTGCCGCAGGAAAGCTCGGCCTACTTCTCGCGGCGGGGCTTTTGTTCGACGCTGATCGGCGCCGGCGTTGCCTTCGCGCAGGCGCCGCCAGCGCTTGCCGAGCGCGTCTGTCGCGACGCCGAGACCGCGCCCGCTTTCCACTCGACTGAAACCACTGCGCTCGGCGAAATCAATAGCAATGTGGCCTGGGGAACTCACCTTGAAGGAGCGCCGATTTATGACGCTGCTTTTGTCGACGCAATCGCCAAGGAGAAACCCAGGGTTATCGCCATCGGCAGCGGCCTTAAATTTGGCAATCTCCATCCGCGCTCAATAGATTTTGAACGAGAAGCCGAAGGCAAGAAGCTGTCAACGTGGACCGAAGTCGACGACATCGTGCGCCTTTCCGTCAAAATGGGCGCATCGGTGCGCGGCGACGCCATCGTCTGGAACGACTGGCTTCCCGCCTGGATCACAAATGTTGCTCGTGAGAAGCCAAAGGGCTGGCGCGATGCGCTCCACACCGCGTTTGAACTGAATTTCCAGAAGATTTTCGTGCATTTCGACGGACTTGACCGTCAATACAAGGCGCCAGTGATGCCCTGGTGCGGCATCGTCAATGAACCCTTTGCGTTCTGGGAAGTGAGTTTCGGCAAACCCGCATGGCGCACGGGAGCCTGGCTCGACGCCTTCGATCACATGCCAGACGGAGTGCCCGGCTATATTCATCAGGCGTTCGAATATGCCGAAAAGTACAGCCGCACCTCGCGACCTGCGCTTTATCTCAATGAGTCGAACTGTGACACGGACAAATATGGCCCGGTTCTTCGACCGGCGATGCTCGCCCTCGTCGACAGTCTGCAAAAAGCCGGTCATAAGATCGACGCCATAGGTCTCGAGAGTCATCTTCAGCCGCAATGGATGAATGACGTCCAGAACCCGGACTGGGGACCATTCGTCAAATTTCTCAAGGAACTCGAGGCGCGCGGAGTCGCAGTCTACATCACCGAACTCGACGTCAATGACTGTTCGCTACAGGACATCGCACAGCGTGACCGTCTCGTCGCCCATTACACGCAGTCTTTTGTCGCCGCTGCTTTGGAAGTTCCGTCGGTGACGATGGTCACCAACTGGGATTTCGCTGACAGCGCATCCTGGTATCGCGCCGACAGCTCGCCCAGCGCAACTTTTCCATCGCTGGGCCACTGGGCCAAATGCCTTGCCCGCCCCGCCTGTCCACGCCCGACGATTTACGATCAAGACCTTGTCCCGAAAGCAGCGAGAGACGCCCTCGCCAAAGCCCTTGCCCGTTCCGACAACGAGCCGGGTTCCAAGCCCTGAACCTTTGGACTACTCAATATGGCCGCTGGCGTCTCCGCCGGCAGGCGGCCTAAAATCGGCTCAGCTTGGACGAGCTCAAGCACAAAATTTGCTCGGTCGTGATCGAAGGACGATATTGCCCGCGACGCTCCGCCGCACTAGGAAGAGCGATAGCGTGGGAGCCCCGCCCAAATCGCTTCGATCAAAACTTCAGGAGACGCAATATGTCGTTTACGCTTGAGCCCCTCCCCTACGCTTATGACGCCTTGCAGCCCTATCTGTCGAAGGAATCCTTCGAATATCACCACGACAAGCACCACGCGACCTATGTCACCAACGCCAATAACCTGATCAAGGGCACCGAGTTCGACGGCAAGCCGATCGAAGAGATCATCGTCGCTTCGCACGGCAAGAATGTGCCGATCTTCAACAATGTCGCGCAGCACTACAATCATCATCATTACTGGCACTGGATGAAGCCCAATGGCGGCGGCGCCATTCCAGGCAAGGTCGAAAAGGCGATCGTCAACTCATTCGGCTCCGTCGATAAATTCAAGGAAGAGTTTCAGGCGCAGGGCTTGGGCCAGTTCGGTTCGGGCTGGGTCTGGCTCGAGGTCAAGGACGGCAAGGTCGCCGTGCGCAAGACCGCCAACGCTGAAAACCCGCTGATCTTCGGCGCCAAGCCGATTCTCGTCGCCGACGTTTGGGAACATTCCTATTACATCGACTATCGCAACCGCCGCGCCGACTATCTCAAGACCTTCCTTGAGCACCTGGTGAACTGGGGCCATGTCGAGGAAATGCTTGAGGCGGCGACAAAGTAAGCGCGCTAACCAGTTTTTCGCAGCTGTTTGGCCGGGCTTGTCCCGGCCAAACCTTTTCTTAAGCGGCGCGCACAACCGGTTATTTCTGGCTTTCCCCCGTCTCCACCAGAACAATCCACAGCACTCCAAACTTGTCCCTCACCATCGCAAAGCGCGAAGAGAAGAAGGTTTTCTGAGGCGGCTGCATAACCGCTCCGCCCTCGCCAAGCGCCGCGAACAGCCGCTCGACCTCGGAATCGTCAGCGACAGAAAGCGTCAGCGAAAATCCCTCGAAACTGGGGCCATTCTGACCATGACCATCGGATAGCAGCAACGCCGTGTCGCCGATATCCAGCCTCGCATGCATCACCTTTTCCGCAAGCGGCGCCGGAGCCGGCGATGTTTGATCCGGATTGTCCTTGAAGCGCATTCGCATCGCGAGTTTCGCGCCAAGGACCTTTTGATAAAAAGCGATCGCCTCGTCGGCGCGGCCTCCGAAAAAAAGATAGGGCTGAACAAGCATAACTTCCTCCAACGGAGCTAGGCCGCAGACCGCGCCTCCAGAAGCACTTTTAAATTATTTAGACCTTTTTCGAAGTCCGTCCCCACCATCTTTTCTACATTGACGAACAGGCCAAATAGCTTGGCGGTGAAACCGTTCTTGCCGGACATGGACCATGTGACGTTCGTTCCTTCGCCAGCGGGGGCAAGAGCAAATGTCGCCAGATTGCTCGCCTTCATTGGCCGCTCGAAGTTCAGCCTTATGCGCAGCATCTCATCTCGCACGCATTCGAGAATGGTCATCTTTCCTGCGCCCACCTTGGCGTTGCCTGACCACTCGAAGCTAGAACCGACCGCTGCGGGAGGGCCCTCAAAACTATTTCTTACATTGGGGTCCAGCCTGGCCCAGGGTGACCAAGCCTCCCACTGTCCAAAGTCACTCAGCTTTTCGAATATTGCTGAAGCAGGCGCCTCGATCACCGCGCTTCTCGACACGCGAAAAGCTTCCGGACGCAGCGACGCAAACGCTATGACGCCGCCAAGCGCTGCGAGGATGAAAAGCAAAACATAAGTCATGGGCAAGCTCCCGCCAAAAGCCGAATTCGCGATAGACTAGTCGCGCAGGCCGCGAAAGCAACCGAGCTGGATCGCTTACGCTTGCACAAGCCCTTTCATCGCCGGCACGGAGGCGGAATCGGGAAAAACCTTTTCCGCCAGCGCCTGCGCCGAAACCCCGAGTTGGTCAGCAAGAACGCCTTTCAACACGCCGCGCAAATCCGTTGTCGGCGCCAGGTCACGGCTCTGGTAAAGCTGGGCCGTCTTCAACCCCGGCCAGTTGGCGATCACCCGCCCTCCATCAACGGCGCCGCCCGCGAGGAACGCCACCGTTCCCGTGCCGTGATCGGTGCCGTTGGTGCCGTTGATGCGCGCGGTGCGACCGAACTCCGTGATTGCGATGACAATCGTGTCTTTCCAGTTTTCGCCAAGCCCCTTCTCCAGCTCCTCGAAGGCGCCGTCGAGCCCTGAGAGACGCGTCGCCAGTTGGCCGGTGACATTGCCCTCATTTTGATGCGTATCCCAACCATCGAACGCAAGCGCAGCGACGCGCGGGCCCTCCGGCGCAGCGAGCAGGCGCGCGGCGCCAGCCGCCGCCTGGCGCATGCCGCCCGGCTGATCCATGCCTACTTTGTTTTTCCTGGTGTCGTCGCTCATGGCGCCTTGCATCGCCATTCTCTCTGTGTCGAGCCCTGCTTGCAAAGCACTGGCCAGCGCCGGGTCCAGATGTTTGTAAAGTTCGAGCGTCCGCATGGCGAGGCTGTCGCCCGCATTTGGAAGCCCTTGCGGCGCCCAGCCGAGCACGGGCGCAGACCCGCGCATGACAAGCGGCGCCGTCACGCCAACTCCAAGACCGCGCCTGCTGGCGGCGCCCGACTGCGGAAGCGACGCAACCGCGCGATTGAGCCAGCCGCTGTCGGTCCGGCCCGGCCCCGGATAACCGCTCTCCAGCACATCCTGTCCGTCAAAGTGCGACCGGTCGCGATAGTTGGTGGCGACCGCATGCACGATCGCAGCGCGCTTTTCGTTATAGAGCCGAGCGAACACAGTCATCGCCGGGTGCAAGGCAAAGAAACCGTCCAGCGGCAGACCGGCGCGTTCGCCAGCCGGCGCAAGCGCGAGCGCGCCGTGCATCAGCGCGTAATCTGGATCGCCAACCGGCGCGACCGCAGCCAGTCCGTCAAGCGCCCCGCGAAGGATGATGACGACGATGCGCGGATCGCGCGCGCCAGCAGCGCTGAGCGGCCGGGCCGCGAAGGCGGCGGCGAATGAAACGCCAAGGCCTTGCAGCGTTGCGCGGCGCGACGGGAATGATGAAGGCGCCCGAAGCGACATGCTTATCTCCTCTGGAATTCCGGCGACATGAACAGCAAAGCGAGTGCTTGCGGGCGCGACTCCGCGTGTTGCAAAGATTCGCGCGTCTCGCGCGAAGCCGCCAATCCGCAGACGATGTCGAGCACTCCCAAAGGCGGCCCGACATCTCGCGCGCGTTGCGCCATCTGCCAGGAGGCGTCGAGCCGCAGCTTCATCTGCTCGGGGGAAGCCCAGGTGGCCGTCGTGTCGGGATAGCCGTTAGGTCCCGCTGGCTGCCACAAAGGCATGCCCAGCGCATTCACCAGACCAAGAACCTGCCCCGCTTCGCTCGGCGTGAAATCCGTTGCGCGCATCGCCGCGATGACGAATTCGCTTGGGGTGCGGATTTTCGTGGCGGGCGCGCTCCAGGCGCGATCATGCGAGATCAGGGCGGCGCTGACGGCGCCCAGATCGCCATCTGTCTCGCGGAAAACTTTCGCAAGAGCATCGACGAGATCGGCTGGCGGATCGTCGGCCACGAAATGCCGCACGAGCTTTGTGGCGATATGGCGTGCGGTGGATGGGTGGCGCGCAAGATCGAGGAGCGCCGCATCGCCTTGCGCGCGGCCTTCTTGCGCATATGTCTTGCCGAGAAGCGTTTGCGCGCCGGGCTCATGCCAGTTGCTCTTGAACAGGAAGGAGCCTGGCTCCCCGAGTTCGCTTCCCGCTTCGGCGAAACTCCATCCCGTGATTATGCGAGCGAGCGAAGCGACATCGGCTTGCGTGTAACCGCCATCGACGCCGAGCGTATGGAGTTCGAGCATTTCTCGCGCGAGATTCTCGTTGAGCCCCTTGGAGTTCGAAGCGACCGGCCTTGGAGCCGGGACCGATGGAGCGTTGGTTGTCGAGATAGAAGATCATCGCGGGATGAGATTCCACTGCGATCAGCAATTGCGAGAATGTCCCGAGCACATGCGGGCGGATTGCCTCGCGCTCGAAACTGCCCGCCGTTACGCGGATGAATTGCCCCTTGGCCACCGACACCGCAAAGTGGTTTGACCAAAAGGCCACAAGCCGCTCGATGAAACCGGACCCCGCTTTGAGCTGTGCGTTGAAACGGGCCATCGCTTCGGCTCTAAACAGCTTCTGCTCTAACGCCGGTTCTGCGGGTTTTGGCCTCGCTTCAGCAGGCTTTTGATCCATGGACGGATCGAGAGACTTTGCATCTGACGCAGCGCCCGCCATTGGCGTCGCCGCCATAAGGGCCGCGGTTTCGCGCGCGACGCGCTTTTGCTGCTGTTCAGCAAAAAACATTTGCACCGCTTGAGGCGTCGACGGCAGGTCGCCTGCGGCAATGCGCCCCGCGCCCGGCGCGCGCAATTCTTCCAACAGGTATCCGCGCGGATCGCTCGCAGCGAGCCCGAGATCACCGGGCTTGGCGCCAAGGCCAAAACGGTTCAACGCCGTCATGGCGGCAAAAGCGTCGGGTCGAGCGGCCATTGTCGCCTCGCATGAATTAAACCGCAGAGCAGAGTTCGACTTAACCACAAGGATTCTGACCAGAAAATGAACCGGATAGCGCAGCAGGCGTCGATGGCGTCAACGCTCCGGGCGTGCAATAAAGAGCGCATGACCAACATCACAGATACTGAAAGCAAATACTCGATCGCCCTGCGCTCACGCGGGGGAGCCGGCAGAGGCGCCATGTGGCAATGGGAAATCTTTGCCGCCGGCAAACCGCTGCCAGTGCAAAAAGGCGTCGTCAGCGGAACGGAAAAACGCGCTCACGACGTCGCTCGAGCAGCGGTGGCCGCGCTGGCGCGGCGGGAGGCGGCGGGAACGGCGCGATAAGCGCCGGTCTGCCGCAGTATTTTACCCTTGCCCGCTCACGCGCTCGATCAACGCCCCACAGCCGCGCAACTTGTGCTCCAGCCGTTCGAAACCACGGTCGAGGTGATAGACGCGGTTGATTGTGGTTTCGCCGCGCGCGGCGAGCGCCGCGATCACCAGCGAGACGGAGGCGCGCAAATCCGTCGCCATCACTTGCGCGCCTTCGAGACGGTCCGCACCCGTTACAATGGCGCTGTCGCCATCGAGCTTGATATGCGCGCCCAGACGAGCCAGCTCCTGCACATGCATGAAACGATTTTCGAAAATCGTCTCGGTAATCCGCGAGACGCCTTTGGCTCGCGTCATCAGCGCCATGAACTGCGCCTGCAGATCGGTTGGAAAAGCCGGGAATGGCGCCGTCGTGACATTAACGGGTGAGATTCCGGCGCCGTTGCGCATCACGCGCACGCCTTCATTCGTCTCGGAAATTTCCGCTCCAGCCGCTGTCAGCGCGTCCAGCGCCGATTGCAGCAGGTCCGCTCGCGCCCCGGCGAGCATCACATCGCCGCCCGTCATCGCCACAGCCATCGCATAGGTGCCGGCTTCGATGCGATCCGGCAGAACCGCGTGCCGCGCGCCATGCAACGAGCCGACGCCTTCGATCTCCACAGTGGACTGGCCCGCCCCGTGTATGCGCGCGCCCATCTTGTTCAGGCAATCCGCGAGATCGACGACCTCCGGTTCGCGCGCCGCATTGCGCAGCACTGTCGTTCCCCGCGCCAGCGCGGCGCCCATCAACGCAGTGTGCGTCCCGCCGACCGTCACCTTTGGAAAATGGATCTCTGCGCCGCGCAATCCGCCCTTCGCGCTGGCGACGACATAGCCGTTTTCGATGTCGATTTTGGCTCCGAGCTTCTCCATCGCCATGAGCAGCAGATCGACGGGCCTTGTGCCGATAGCGCAGCCGCCCGGCAGCGACACGCGCGCCTCTCCCATGCGTGCAAGCAGCGGCGCCAACACCCAGAAACTCGCGCGCATGCGCGACACAAGTTCGTAAGGCGCCGTCGTGTCGACGATTTCGCGTGCGGTGAAATGGACCGTGCGCCCCTCGTCCGCGCTCGCGCCGGCGCGTTTTCCAGCGATTGTATAATCCACGCCGTGATTGGAGAGAATGCGCTCGAGCTGAACGACGTCCGCCAGCAAGGGCATGTTGTCCAGGGTCAGCGTGTCCTTGGTGAGCAGCGAGGCGATCATCAGCGGCAAAGCGGCATTCTTGGCGCCGGAAATCTGGATCACGCCATCAAGCTTGTTGCCGCCGGTGATTTTTATCTTGTCCATTTCGCCTCGTCTTCCGCTTCCGGCCCGCAATCGGGCGCTCCGCCATGCTGCTTTTGCGCCCTCAGGGCCTGTTTGCGCCGCTGCAGATTAGCGCGCAGCGCATTGGATAGCGCCGCCGTGTCTTTTTTGGGAGCGCGCACAGGTCCCTGCCGATCCGGCTTCGGTTCAGCTGTCTGAGATTTCTGGTCTGGTTTGCTCATGGCGTTGGCCAGCGCTCGTCTTTATAGGTCTGGCGCTTCCTAGGCGGTTGGCGCTCCCGAGGCAAGGCGCCGGCTCCGCTGCGACAGGTCAACTGCAAAGCTTGCGGCGCCATGCGCGTGGGGACAACCCGACCCAATCGACGGCGGCGCGGCTGAAATGCGCCGGATCGGCATAGCCAAGCTCCAGCCCAATCTGGGAAATCGAACGGCCCGGCCGTTGCAGCAGGATTTTTGCGCGCGCGACCAGAACCCCGCGGCGGATATCCTCGAAACGCACACCCTCCGCCGCCAGCCGCCGCTGCAAGCTGCGAGAAGAAACGCCAAGGCGGCGGCTCACTCGGTCAAGGCTCGGTCGCCGCTCCAGCAGCGCGAGCTGAACGAGTTGCTCCACGCCTGCGACAAAATCGTTGGGGGCGGGCAAATCCGCGACAAGCGCGGGCGCCGCGCAGGGGCGGGGATTTTCGGCGAGCAAGACCGCATCAGGGAAGAAAAGCGCGGCTTTTTCGCCAAGTGCGATCTCGCAGCCAAGCATCTCCTCCAGCCGCGCCTTCTCCGTGAGGGGCCCGGGCGATTCCACGCGCGACGGAGCCGCGCCGGCTCCGAGAAACCGGCGCAACAGAGCCAGCATATAGCCAAAGGCCAGCAGCTCATTCTTTCGTCGCCCGACGACAGCCGGATCGGAGATTTCATAACTCCATTTCGCCTCGCCGCCCTTGCGAGAGAGACTCATGTGAGTCGCCGATTGCAGCGCCGTTTCCATCCCTGCGCAGCACAAGGCTATCGCGTCGCCAAGACACGGGGCGGCGCTGACATGCGCGCCGAAGGAGCCAAGACTCGCGATCCCGCCATGCAGCGACAGGCTTAGCGGAAAGGCCTCGTCCCCAACCTCGCGCGAGGCGAATTCGATCAGCGCAAGCTGATCCCGCAGCAGCATCAGTTGGTCCGGATGCTCGATCAGCCGCAACGGAGTCTCCGCGCGGCGGAAAACGCGCGCCACCGATCCTCCGGCGCGTTCGACCGCGTCCGCGACCGGCCCCATTGAACGTGCCCTTGTGTATCCGATGGCGCTCATGTTCTTTCGGAGCGAAACCTTCCATCGCTGGCGCGAAATGGCAAGTTTTCGGGCGAGGCGCGGATTATCTTTGCGAACTCTTCCGCTGCGCCTTTGGCGCAAAACGTCCGAGAAAACATGCGGCCCGAACGCCAACATCCTCCACGCGCTCGACAATTCTTGCTGGCGGCCGCCACGGCCCTGTTCGCCGCGATTTGCGCGGGGCGCCTTCATGCGGAAGCCGCTCCGAGCCCCCCGATCACTATCGCCGTTTTCGATTTCGACTATTTCGACAGCTCCGGCGAAGCCCGCGATCAAACAAAAGAACATTTAGCGCGGACGCAAGACTTCGCCCGCCGGCTGCGCGAGGATCTCGCCGCAAGTCCGCAATATCGGGTGGCGCCGATAGAATGTCCGACGCCGCCTTGCACGGCGAAAACTCTCGCGCCGGAGGAGGTCGTCGCGGCTGCGAAACGCGCCGGGGCGCGGCTTATTCTCTATGGCGGCGTGCACAAGATGAGCACTCTGGTGCAATGGGCCAGCGTGGAGCTTGTCGATGTTGAAGCGGACCGGGTGCTGGACGACCGCTTTCTGACCTTTCGCGGCGACTCCGACGAGGCGTGGAGACGCGCGGAGGCCTTTGTCGTCGAGAAGATGAAAGCGCGCCGCGTCAGCGAGTAATCCGGTCGCAACCATCTGAGATGAAGCTTATGCGCGAAACTGTCGTTATCGAGAAAAACCTCGGCGTCTCCGCCGACAAGGCGTGGGCGGCGATCCGCGACATCGGCGGCCTCGACCGCTGGTTTCCGATCATCTCGGCCTGCACGGTCGAAGGCGAAGGAGTCGGCGCGCTCAGGGTGCTGACGCTGGCCGGCGGCGGCGGCGAAATGCGCGACCGCATCGTCGAAATCTGCGACGCCAAAAAACGGCTCCGCTACGAGCGCCCGCACCTGCCCTTTCCCGTCAGCGACTATCGGGGCGAGGTCGAAATCAGGGGCGACGGCGCGTCATGCGTCCTGACCTGGACGGTGCGGTTTAACGTGGAGCCCGCGAAGCGGGACGAAGTGGCGGGGCTGGTCAGGAGCGCCATTTCCGATGGCGTCGACGGAATGGAAAGGGAGCTGCGCGGGTGAAGCCGGACATGGGTTTTCGGGCGATTGGAATTCTCGCCGCCAACCCCGAGGCGAAGTCGCAAAGGGTGCGGCGCCAAGTGGATAATCAAGATTTATGCACAAAACCCATGCCCTTGATTGAAACGCCCTTTTTGTGCAGAAATGACGTGCATACGTGACCCTCGAAAACCCTTCCAAGAATTCGGGAAGAGAGCTAGACTTGACCTATGACAAAACTTCTCGAACAGGCTTTTGAAGCTGCACGCGTCCTCTCCCCTGAATTGCAGGACGACATCGCGCGCTTGATGTTTCAGTTGGCGGGTGACGAAGAGCCGCCCGTCGTTTTGTCCGCTGACGAACGGTCGGCAATCGATCGCTCGAAGGCAGCCGCCGCGCGGGGCGAGTTCGCGACCGATGAGCAGGTGCGCGCGGTTTGGGCCAAGCACGGATTGTGAAGCTTCGTCACACTCTACCGGCGCTTGCCGATCTTGACGAGATTCTTGATCGTATCGACGAAAGGTCGCCGCAGGGCGCGGCGCGCGTCAAGGGCCGTATCGAGACGATTATCAATCTTCTATTGCTACATCCGCGCGTCGGGACGCGCACCGACGATCCCTCGATTCGTCGCATGGCGACGCCGCCCTATCCCTACCTTGTTTTTTACGAAGCAACCGACGCCGAACTTATCATTCATGCTGTTCGTCACGCGGCGCGTAATCCGTCATGCATGCCGGGTTCGGCTTAAGGGCGCAGCCCATGATTTACGGCTACGCGCGGGTTTCCACGGACGGCCAGAGCGTTGACGCGCAGGTGAAGGCGTTGCGGGCCGCCGGAGCCGAAACCGTGTTTCGAGAGACGGCCAGCCGCGTACGCGCCGACCGTGCGCAGTTGCGCCGCGCTATCGCCAAGCTTGAGAAAGGCGATGTGTTGATGGTGACGCGCCTTGACCGGCTGGCGCGTTCGACGCGCGACCTCTTGAACACCCTCGACGCCGCGGCGAAGGCCGGAGCCGGATTCCGCTCGCTAGGCGACACATGGGCGAACACCACGACCGCGCACGGACGGCTTATGCTCACTGTGGTGGGCGGCTTGGCCGAGTTCGAGCGCGAATTGATCCCACCCGCACCGGTAAGGGGCGCGAGCGCGCCAAGGCGCGAGGCGTTCACATGGGGAGGCCACCGAAGCTCACCCGCCATCAGCACCAAGAGGCGATCCGTCGCCGCGACGCGGGAGAAACGACCCGCGAGCTTGCGAGGCTATTCAACGTGTCGCCCAACACCATATCGAGGCTACGCGCATGAAACTTTCCAAGGAAACCGAAGCCCTCGCGTGTTACGCGGTAAAGGAACAAGGACTTTCCGTTGACGCAGCCATTCGGCGCGCGCTTACCCTTGCAACGTCGCGCGCCTTCGCTACGGAAGCCACATTTGCCGTCGTGCCTGAATCTTCGACGGCGAAATTTGTTTTGCGGCGACCGCGCAAGCAGCGCCCCCACTTGAGCGCCCTCTGCGTACGACGGTCATCGCCCGCCACTCGCGAGTGAAAATAGCAAAGAATGTGCGGCTATGAAGTTTAATCGCAACCTCATTATGCGTTGGACGCCACCACAGCTCACACCGGAACAGGAAATCGTGGTTGGGCGAGAAATAGCGGCCAAAGGGCGCGACTCTTATGTGTCTGGAACACTAAATTTTCGGCAGAAGGTAATCTTGTTGGTTGCGATTATTTGCGGATTGTTGCTTGTGATAGACAGTTGCCCCCTGCCCATTACAATTATCGTTGTTGTGGTTGGCTCTTTGAAGATAGGCTCGCATCATTATGTCGATGCGAAGAGTCTAAAGTGGGCAGATGGATTGATTTTCAAATACGCCGCCCACGAAGCTGCCAGACATAAGTCGCGCGATAAAAAGGCTTCAAGCTTGAAGCCAGATCCAACGCAGCCGTATTCTGGTGAGCTTACAATAGACCACGCAGTCAATGGAATGAATGCCGCTTTACGAAACGCAAATCGCCTCGCGCAAGACGCTAAACTATTATTGGACGCTGGGCGGTACCCTTCCGCTATGGCGCTTGCAATATTGGCCATTGAGGAACATTCAAAGGTCGACGTGTTGCGCGGCATTGTAGGACACAATGACGCTCTCCTTCTGAAGAACGGATGGGAAGCATATAGGAACCATCACAAAAAGCTGAAAGGCTGGAATATCCCTGCGGCCTTGGCGCTTGGGGCAAAGACTCACATGGATATCCAGCAATTCCTTAAAAAAAATGCAGGCGACGTGAAGGCCATCGATACGCTCAAACAGGACTGCCTATACACATCGTGCTGGGGTGGCGGTTTCGTTGAACCAGAAAATCTTATCATGAAGGAACATGTCGAAGCGTTTGTCGTTTGGGCTCAGTCGTCAGTTGCGAGCAAGCGTGAGGTTGTTAGGGTCCAAACTCATAACCAGTAGCTGACGGTGGCGGCGATGCAAACGGCGGCGAGGAAGTTGGCGGCGTTTCGGTCGTAGCGCGTGGCGACGCGCCGGAAGTCCTTCAACCGGCAGAACATGCGCTCAATGGCGTTGCGATTGCGATAGAGGAACGGCGAAAAGCAGTTCTTCCATTTGCGGTTGGCCTTGGGCGGGATGTTCGGCATCGCGCCGTCTTTCTCGACTTGCCGCCGGATCGCGTTGCTGTCGTAACCCTTGTCGCCGTGCAGGATTTCACATGGAGGAAGCCGTGCGAGAAGTTCGGCGCCCGCCGTGCAATCGGCGATGTTGCCGCCCGTGAGCATGAAGGCGATGGGGCGACAGCTCGCGTCGGTCAGCGCGTGGATTTTGGTCGTGCGTCCACCGCGCGAGCGACCGATCGCCTGATTTTTCTCCCCCCTTTACCGCCGCTCGCCGAACGATGCGCCTTCACCGCCGAGGAGTCGATCAGGACTTCCACGGGCGGCCCGCCGGCTTGCGCGAGCACGTGGAACAGGTCCATCCACACGCCTTTCGCGGCCCAGCGGACGTAGCGATTGTAGAGAGTTTTCTTCGGTCCGTATTCCGGCGGAGCGTCGATCCAGCGCCCGCCGGATTTGAGCACCTGAACGATGCCGCTGATGACCCGGCGGTCGTCGACCCGCGCCTTGCCGCGCGTGTCGGTGGGAAGATGCGGCGCGATCTTCGAAAACTGCGCGTCCGTCAGCCAGAACTGGTCCAGAATCATCGGCGGTTCCTTTCGGAAACCGTAAATCACAACCAGATCAATCAGCCAAGCAATTTATGGGTCTGGACCCTAGGCGGGAAATCGAGTTATTCGTAAAGCATGTCACAGAGCCAGTTATTCGGAATGGCGCGGGCGACGTGAGGGAATATTTTCGCGCACTCGTGAACGAAGGGCTGGTCGGGCTGTCCCCAGATGAGATTGACGCCTTCTTTGATGGTAGCGAATTTTGATCGGGCAGAGGTTTTTCAAGGCGTTCCATAATGGCCATTCCGCAAATCATGTCGGTAGACCTTCATTAGAAAGGACACCGCTCTCCCAGTTAGAGACGTCACCAGCACCGGCCGCGTGACATGGGCCGGCCGCCAACGTCCGTCCCGGACGCACCCTCCCCGACCAAGCCCCCTCGTCTTGCGCCCCCGCGCCCCCTCGCCTATACACTGCCCCGCGCGCTGTGTTTCCGACACCCCTGGAGGCGAAAGGCGCGCTTTTCTTTTGTAAAGGACGAAACACATGGCCGAGACCAAAAAGCTCGCGGCCACGGTTCGCAGCGGGACAGGCAAGGGGGCCGCCCGCAGCACACGCCGTGATGGCCGCACACCTGCCGTTCTCTATGGCGGCGGCGAGGCGCCCACGCCGCTCTCGCTCGACACGCGCACCGTGACGAAGCTGATCTTCGCGGGTCACTTCCTGACGACGATCTTCGAACTCGACGTCGAGGGCAAGACCGAGCGCGCCATCCCGCGCGACTATCAGCTCGACGTGGTCAAGGACCACCCGCTGCATGTCGATTTCCTGCGCCTCAAGCCCGGCTCGCGCCTGCGCCTCGAAGTGCCGGTGCATTTCATCAATCACGAAGCCGCCCCCGGCATCAAGCGCGGCGGCGCGTTGAACATCGTCTATCACTCGGTGGAGATGTGGGTTCCGGCGGACGACATTCCGGACGCGATCACAGCCGATCTGACCGGCTACGACTTCAACGACTCGCTGCATATCTCGGCGATCCCGTTGCCCAAGGGCTGCAAGCCGACCAATCCGGACAAGAATTTCACGGTCGCCAGCATCACCCCGCCAACGGTCATGGCCGAAGAGCCGGCGGCTGCGGCTGCGGCCGCCGCTGCTCCCGCCGCCAAAGCGCCAGCCGCAAAGGCCGCGCCCAAGAAGTAATTGGCCCTTCCCTTCTCCCGATCGTTCGGGAGAAGGGTTTTTTCGCAGCGCTTTTCCGGCCCGCTGCTTAGCCCCGGACTATTGACTTAAATCCGCCTGGGCGCCCGGAGTTGTCCCATGCTGCTCTTCGTCGGGCTCGGCAATCCCGGCCGCGAATACGCCAGAAACCGCCATAACATAGGGTTCATGGCTCTCGACGCCATCGGCCGACGCCACGGATTCCCCGCCCCCCGGATGAAATTTCAGGGGCTCGCCCGCGAGGGAACGATCGGCGGGGAGCGCGTGCTCCTGCTCCAGCCACAGACCTATATGAACGAGTCCGGCCGTTCCGTCGGCGAGGCGGCGCGCTTCCACAAAATCCCCCTTGGCGACATCATTGTCTTTCACGACGAACTCGACCTCGCGCCTGCGAAAATGCGGATAAAGGTTGGCGGCGGCGACGCTGGTCATAACGGACTGCGCTCGATCACCGCGCATTTAGGCGCCGGCTACAAGCGGATTCGCCTTGGCATCGGCCATCCCGGCGACAAGACGCTGGTGCATAGCTATGTCCTGAACGATTTCGCCAAGTCCGAAGAGCCTTGGGTAGAAGCCATGTGCGACGCCATCGCGGACAATGCGGCGCTGATCGTTGCGGGCGAAGACGCCGGTCTGCAGAACAAGCTGCATCTGTCTTTGGAGGCCGCAGGTTTCGGCCTTGTCAAAAAACCGGGCGAAAAATGAGATTTTACGTGCTCGCCGCAACTTGCTCGCTCCTCG
Organism: uncultured Alphaproteobacteria bacterium; assembly: GCA_963697595.1. Lineage (GTDB taxonomy): Bacteria > Pseudomonadota > Alphaproteobacteria > Rhizobiales > Beijerinckiaceae > Methylocystis. The sequence goes on from CAVOON010000003.1 coordinate 1,606,481, forward strand.
CGAGCGTCGGCAACGCACAAACGGTGGACCCTGCGCCAAGGACAGGAACGCCGGAGGCGCAGCGTTCAATCGCCGCTTTTGGCGATGACAAGGCGGATTGTCTGCAATGGACGGATGGCTGCTTCATTTGCAGAAGACAGCCGGATAACGCCGTCGCCTGCTCGACCGCAGGCATAGCCTGTCTCCCTTCAGAGCCGGCTTGCATGGAAAAGAGCAGGTAGCGGTCAAGGCGAATCTTTGGATTTTGCAGTTCGCCGCCCTTTCCGATCATGATTGGAACGCGTATATTGTTTTTGCCGTCTTTCGGGACGGCTATGGCGATAAACGAACTCCGTAATAAACCTATCGGACCCGGGGGCGGTACCCGGCGCCTCCACCCGAGGCCACGTTACAGATTTCCAGCGTGGCTTGGGGCGGGGGCGAAATAGGATAGACGAGGGCGTAAAGGGTGCTTTTTCGCTCGGCATGATACCGCCGTTATCGGGTCAAACCTTATAGTTGCCAATGACAACTATGCTCCGGTGGCTGTCGCCGCGTAATGCGGCGCCCGTACTGGGATCAAAGTCCTAGGGGTTCGCACCTTTAGGCGGGGCTCGGAGGCGCCTGGCAACAGAAGCCTCCACTTTTCCTGCTGGACGCCGGCTTTTACTTCAAGCGCGGCGCTAAAAAGAAGTTTTAGCTCGCGCCATGGCCACTGATCTTATTCGATATGATCTTATCGTGCAGGACGCCATGCGCGGCGTGATGCGGCGAGTTCTGGGCAACGTCTGCGCCAACGGGGGCTTGCCGGGCGACCATCATTTCACCATCAGTTTTCGCACTGACGCGCCGGGCGTTAAAATCTCGCGACGACTGGCTCAGCAATGGCCGCAGGAGATGACGATCATCCTGCAGCACCAGTATTCCAATCTCGTAGTTGATGATGTTGGCTTTGGCGTCACCCTGTCCTTCCGCTCGATACCCGAAACTCTTTACGTTCCCTATGCGTCGGTGACAGTGTTCTCGGATCCTTCGGTGGAGTTCGGCTTCAAATTCAGTCTTGAGGACGACCGCGAAGAGGCCGAGGAGCCTGTTAAGCGCACTGGCCCCAGCTTGGTCCGGCCCGATCAGGTTTTCGAACCTGTCACGCCCCCCGTTGTTCCAGCCGAAACCGCGCAGGCGAAGATCGAAGCCCCCGCGACGGAATCACAGCCTGCGCCCGCCAAGAGCGATCGCGACAAGATCGTCTCGATCGACGCGTTCCGCAAAAAGACTTGAACGCGCATGGGCGAGATCGTAAATCTCCGGCGCTTGCGCAAGCACCGGGACAAGCGAGCCCGGGAAGAGACGGCGCAGGCCAACCGCGCCGCCTTCGGCCGCACAAAGGCCGAGCGCAATCTGACCGAGACTGAAGCGAAGCTGGAGCGCGAACGCCACGAGGCGCATCGGCTGGAGCCCGCGCCAAAGGACGAAGAGTGAGCGCCGAAGGCGAGCCGGACGCCGCGCGCTCCCGCAAAGTGGTGAAGCGCTCCATCGTCATCGCCGGACATCGCACCAGCGTCTCCATGGAAGGAGCTTTTTGGGCCGCTCTCAAGCGCATAGCGGCGTCGGACGGACTGTCGCTTGCGGGACTGGTCGCCCAGGTGGACGCCGGCCGCGGCGAAGCCAATCTGTCCTCCGCGCTGCGGGTGTATGCGCTCGAGCGCTGCGCAAGTCCTGGGGGCTTTCAAGCTGCACCTTGACAGAAACGACGCCCACAATACCGGTCTGCAATTCTCAAAATGTGATTCGCGTTCCGTTCTCTTGTATAATGGGCGGAATCACAAGGAGTTCGCCCATTGTCCGCGCCTTTGCCCGCTTTTGAGCCCGCGCCCGGCGGCCTAGCCGCCAGGGCAAGCGCGATCGCGCGCGGCGTCCGCTATCTCGACGTGCTCAATCCCGAGCAACGCGCCGCCGTCGAGACGCTCGACGGCCCGGTGCTTGTGCTCGCGGGCGCCGGCACCGGCAAAACGCGCGTGCTCACTACCCGCATCGCTCATATTCTCGCGACCGGCCGCGCCCGCGCCTTTGAAATTCTCTCCGTCACCTTCACCAACAAGGCGGCGCGCGAAATGCGCGAGCGCGTTGAGACGCTGGTCGGCCAGGGCGCCGAGTCGATGCAATGGCTCGGCACATTCCACGCAATATCTGCGAAAATTCTGCGGCGACACGCGGAGCTTGTCGGCCTCAAATCCAACTTCACCATTCTCGACACGGATGATCAGATCCGCCTGCTCAAGCAGGTGATCAAGGCCGAAAACATTGACGACAAGCGCTGGCCCGCGCGCGCGTTGGCGCATCGCATCGACGGCTGGAAAAATCGCGGACTGACCCCGAGCCAGGTCTCCGCCGGCGAAGCCCAGAGCTTTGCGGACGGCAAGGGTCAAGCGCTCTATGCGCTTTATCAGGAGCGGCTTAAAATTCTCAACGCCGTCGACTTCGGCGATCTGCTGATGGAAGCGCTAAGACTGTTTCGCGAGAATCCGGAACTGCTCGCCGATTATCAACGGCGCTTCAAATATATTCTGGTCGACGAATATCAGGACACCAACACCGCGCAATATCTTTGGCTGCGGCTTATCGCGCAAGGTCGCCAGAACGTCTGCTGCGTCGGCGACGACGACCAGAGCGTCTACGGCTGGCGCGGCGCCGAGGTCGAAAATATTTTGCGCTTCGAAAAGGATTTTCCCGGCGCAAAAATTGTTCGGCTGGAGCGCAATTATCGCTCGACCGGACATATTCTCTCCGCGGCTTCGCATCTCATCAGTCACAATGAAGGACGGCTCGGCAAGACGCTTTTCACCGACGGCGCCGAGGGCGACAAACCCAGCGTTACCGGCGTATGGGACAGCGAGGAAGAAGCGCGGGCGATCGGCGAGGAAATTGAACAATTGCAGCGGCGCGGGCATGATCTCGAGGAGATCGCCATTCTCGTGCGAGCGTCATTCCAGATGCGCGAATTCGAAGAACGCTTCATTACGCTCGGCCTGCCTTATCGTGTCATTGGCGGCCCGCGCTTCTATGAGCGCGCCGAGATTCGCGACGCTCTCGCCTATCTGCGCTGCATGGCGCAGCCCGCCGACGACCTCGCCTTCGAGCGCATCGTCAACACGCCCAAGCGCGGGCTCGGCGACGCGACGCTGCAGATGCTGCATGAATTCGGGCGGCGGGAGAGCATGCCGCTGATGCAGGCGGCGCGCATTCTTGTCGAGAGCGAAGAAATAAAGCCCAAACCTCGCGGGACGTTGCGCGCATTGCTAGAGGATTTTGAACGCTGGCGCTCGCTCATCGACAACAAGCCGCATCACGAACTCGCCGAGACGGTGCTGGATGAGTCCGGTTACACGGAAATGTGGCGACAGGATAAAACGCCAGATGCAGCGGGGCGCCTTGAAAACCTGAAGGAACTCGTCCGCGCGATGGAGCCCTTTCCCGATCTGGCGGGATTCCTGGAACATGTGTCGCTGGTGATGGAGGCGGACGAGGCCGCCGGCATGCATCGCGTATCGATCATGACGCTGCACGGCGCCAAAGGACTGGAATTCGAGACCGTGTTCCTGCCCGGCTGGGAGGAAGGGCTGTTTCCGCACCAGCGTTCGCTTGATGAGAACGGCCGCGCCGGGCTGGAGGAAGAGCGCCGCCTCGCCTATGTCGGCATCACACGCGCAAAGCGCCGCGCGAAGATCTTCTTCGCCACGAACCGACGCATCCATGGTCTGTGGCAAAGCACCATGCCTTCGCGCTTCATTGACAATTTACCTCCTGCGCATGTCGAAGTGGTCGAGTCCTCGAGCGCTTCGCAATATGGAGCGTATGGAGTTTCGCGCTTCGCCAATCTGGACAGCTATGGCTCCACCTACACGACTCCGGGTTGGAAACGCGCGCAAACCTCCCAAAAGGAGTCTTCGTCAAACTATGCGCGCGGAGGCGCCGGGCGAGTCAGACACCCGACCGTGATCGAAGGCGAGATCCTGGCGAGATCGAGCGCGTCGGGGCGTTTTGCGGCGGGCTCCCGCGTGATGCACATGAAGTTTGGTCCCGGAACGGTGGCGAGCGCCGACGGCGCCAAGCTGACGGTCGATTTCGACAAGGCCGGCCGCAAGATGGTGCTGGAGAGTTTTGTCGAGGCGACCTAAGCAAGAGAACCGCTTCTGCGCCCCGCGCTCGCTGGCTCCTATTTAAGGCTTGCGCAAAAACGCTGGATCTTACCGCAGGCGGTCTCGAGCAACTGGTTCGACGCGGCATAGGAAACACGGAAATTTGGCCCGGTCCCGAAGGCAGACCCCTGCACCACCGCGACGCCGTCTGCCTCAAGCAAAGCGGTGACGAAATCTGCGTCAGTCTCAATCACCTTGCCGTCTGGCGCTTTACGGCCGATGGCGGCCGCGCAAGAAGGAAACACGTAGAACGCGCCTTCAGGTGTTGGACAGTTCAAGTATGAAGCCTGATTCAACATGGAGACGACGAGATCCCGGCGCTCCTCGAACGCCTTGCGGAACGTCGCCAGATGATCCTGCGGACCTTCCAGCGCCTCCACCGCCGCCCATTGCGCGATCGAGCAGGCGCCCGACGTCTGCTGGCCCTGCAGCAGATCCATCGCCTTGATGAGTTCGCTCGGCCCCGCCGCATAGCCGATGCGCCAGCCAGTCATGGCGTAAGCCTTGGATACGCCGTTCATCGTCAGGGTGCGATCGAACAGATTGGGTTCTACTTGCGCCGGTGTGACAAATTTAAAGTCGCCATAGACGAGATGCTCGTAGATATCATCCGTCAACACATGAACCTGCGGATGCCGAAGCAATACGTCGGTTACTTTTTTCATTTCGGTAAAACTATAGGCTGCACCCGACGGGTTCGACGGCGAGTTTAACACAAGCCACTTGGTTTTCGGAGTGATCGCACGCTCCAAATCTTCCGGTTGCAGCTTGAAACCGTGATCCATATGCGTGTCGACAGTTATCGCGGTTCCGCCGCAGATCGCCACCATTTCCGGATAGCTGACCCAGTATGGCGCGGGCACGATGACCTCGTCGCCGGGGTTGAGCGTCGCGAGAAAGGCATTGAACAGAATATGCTTGCCGCCCGTCGCGACGATCGTGTCGGAAGCCTTGTAGTCGAGCCCGTTCTCGCGCTTGAATTTTTTCGCGACGGCCGCGCGCAATTCCGGGATGCCGAGCACGGGCGTATAGCGCGTCTCGCCGCGATCTATCGCCGCCTTCGCCGCTGCGCAAATATGCGCCGGAGTGTCGAAATCCGGTTCGCCCACCGAGAGGCTGATCACTTCCCTGCCCTGCGCCTTAAGATCGCGCGCCTTCTGCGTCACGGCGATCGTGGCGGAAGGCTTCACGCGCGACAGGGCGTTGGCGAGGAAAGTCATGTCGGAGATCCTTGTCTTGGGCGACGCGGAGCTCCAGACCGGAGCTCCTGGGTGCGCCGCACACAGCTGAGCAGGACCATAAAAGCCTCGGTCGCGGCGAGCAATGAAAATCCGCAAATTCAATGCCTGAGCTGTGATATCCAAACTCTGCCGACCGCGCTCCCATGGACGCTACCCTGCAATCGCGCCGCATCTCCAGGAAACTCGATCTGCTTATTGTGCGGCGCGTTAAAGCTACAGCGGTAGAAAAACGCCCTTCAAACGAATCAATAGACGAACAAAGCAGCCTGCAATTGAGTGAAAGAGTTAAAAAAATTTTAACATTTACGATTTTTCTGCGATTGGAATGCAACTTTTGAAGGGGTTGATGGTTATGCAGTCAAGAGGTCGACGCTGGGACGGGGTTCGACAGGTTTGGGCGCGTTTGCAGGCAAGCGTACGAAGTCTTGGTGACGATCAAAAAAAATAAGACAGGGGGAATTCATGTCGCTCGCAGACAAATTTGACGATCAGATAGAGCCAGCCTTCACGCGCAGCTTCGACCCCGAGAGCGCTCGCAGACAGTTTCGGATGTCCATTATGCTTGTTGCAGCCATGGGCGTTGCGGCTTTTGTCCTCGGCTTTGCGCAGCCGCTTACCGGCCAGCTCCCGTCGAAAGCGGCCGCAGTGGCGACTGACACCGGCTTTTCGGGACGGCTGGTTTCGATAGACGGTCGCTAAACCAGGCGCAGAACAGAAAAGCCATGTGAAACTTTTTCGCGGATCGGTAGGCGCGCCGGGAGTTCCCGGCGCGATGTTTTTTTTGCGCTACTTGCCCGGCGGCGTTACGGCCGGGGGGAATCATCGTGATGATGTTCGTGATGATGCTCATGCTCGTGGCCGCCGGCAGATGGACCAGAAGTATCTTTATTATGCGCCTTTTCCCAGCGAGCTTGGGCTTCGGCGTCATGGGCATGCATGGCGTCGGGCGCCTCGATCGCTGCGTCGATCACGACTTCGCCCGCTTTCTCGAAAACCAGCGTCATTTCCAGACCCCAGCCAACCTCGATATGCTTCTTGAAATCCGAGAGACGCACATATGCCCCGCCGGGGGCCAGTGTTGTTGACTGTTTGGGAGGCAGTTGAATGCCGGTCGACTTTTCTTCTACTCTTGCATCCGGATGGAATTCGATCTTCCCGAATTTTTCCGCCTTTATGCCGACGAGCCTGTCTGCGGCGTCGCCATTATTGTGGATGAAAGCATAGAAATAGGCCTTGGTGTCGCCGTCCGCCGGGGCGCGCACCCAAGGGTGCTCGACCACCAGCTTGCCGAGTTCGTATTCATGCGCCTTCGCCGGGCCGATCCCAACCAGGGCGCCCGTGGCGGCCCCGCACAGCAGTGCGCCGCCCGACAGCAATAGATCACGCCGCTTGATCATCATCCGCCTACTCCCTTTTTGCGCCGGCGATGCTGCCAGCTTAAGCGGTATATTGTATCATTCCCTAACGGCGCGCCAGAAGCGCCTGACGGCTCGCGGCTTATGCGACAATTTATCGCGGAACTGGCGTGCGAAGGACCTCAATGCGAATGCAGGCTGATGATGACAAGGGGTTCTTTCGCCATCGTCGCGATTTGATCTCGCAACTTTCCGACACTGTTGTCGTCCGCCGAGAAATGTCGAAATCTCGCGCGCACGTAACCGGAACGATCGATGAGAAAATGCGCTTCGGCGATTTCATCTGAAGGCGTTTCGTTGGGATAGCGGTTGATCACGGAGTAAGCGTTTTCCACTGCTTTGGGGTGAACCGGCATCCTCGCCATTACATTTGCCGGACAATCGCCTTGATAGACAGTGACCTGATTTGCACCGGCTGATTTTGCCGCTTCATGCGCGAGTCCGAGGCTTGCCTCAAGCGCCTTCTCGTCGACGCCGGCAGCATTGCAACGAGCGAAGGACAGGACCGTCGGCACGCCGCGAAGATTTATCAACGTGGTGATTTTGTCCTCGGGGTCCGAAAGCGAAAAATCGGGAGCAACGAGCCATTGAATCATGCCCGCGGGCCCCATGAAGCGCGACTGGTTCGTGCTCGAAAGGATCAGCAGGAAGTTGATGACGTCCCAGCGGTCGTCGACGTCGAACACGTCCTTGAAGCTTGGCATGACGCCACTCTGTCCGCCAAACGAAAGCCAGTGGAAGATATCGCCGATCGTGTGCGTTCCGACGTGCGGAGCCGTCAAATCCGCAGGCGGAACCTTGAGGCTCTTCGCCATCTCCCCATTGCCCTCGCCGCCGACGCCGTGGCAGGCGATGCAATTCCCGGCAAAAAGCGTCTTCCCGCGTGCGATCGATTCCGCCGTGTAATCGACGGTCGGATCGTTATAGGTGTCCGTATAGGCCTCGGTGGAGAAAGATACGGCGATGCTCAGTACGCCCGCCAGCAACACTGCCGGGGTCGCAATCCGCCGCCAACGCCGCGTCTTGGGCAGCAACCAGACCACGGCAGAAAGCGCGGCAAGCGTCAGGCCTCCTACGCCCCACCAGAATGGCGCGCTTCCGATTGGCACCTTTAGACCCCAATAGCCCCAGGTAGCCGCCCATGAAAGCCGGAACGGCAATGGCCAGTAGAGATCCGTCTCATGCGAGGCAGGAGTGCTGACAGAGATGTAACCTGCGATGAAAAGCAGTCCGACGGCGGCGACAGCCTCACCAGCGCCGATGCGACCATACCATTCGGCGTTGAAATTCTTAGCCGGCTGCCGGTTGATGTAGAGCGCCAGCGCCAAAGCTGCGAGCATCGCCGCAGAAAACAACGCCAGTTTAACCGTGAGCCAGCGCCCGTAAGGCGTCGCCAGCAAATTGGCGAAACTGCTCACATTTTCCCACGCCATCACGATCCCGCTCGCGACTACCGCGACGACTGCAATCTTGGCGACCAGCGACCAGCGTTCCGCAAGTTTCGCAGCGACTTCAGGCGGCTTTCCGCGGCCGGTAAACATCCACCACACCAGGCCCAGAAGACCTCCTATCCAGGTCAGGCCGGCAAGCGTGTGAATGAAAAAACTGGCCTGAGTGAAAAGGGTAAAGCTGTCATCGATGGCGTGACCTGTCACCGAGGTGACGGACAAAACCAGTCCTCCGGCAATCAATGCCGCATTGTCGAGGGCGTTCGAATTCGCCGCCAATCTTGCGACGCATAGCGCGGCGAAGCCCAGCGCGATAAGCTCCGTAACCACCCATGCCTTTCCCACCACGGTGGAAAGGCAGAAGGTGACCAAAGTCGCATAGTCCATTGGCCGTTCGGCCGGAATGATGGCGCGCGCGATTGCGGCGATCAGGAAAAAGCCCAGCAGCGCCCGCACCGAGGCGAAGGCCGCGATGATCTTCTTGAAGCGCGCGCCGTCCTCGTCGACAAGGCGCGGCAACAGCAACAAGCCCACCGCGAGAGCCGCGGGCAGACTCTCGAAGAAGCGAAGAAACGCAAGTTCCATTTTACTGCACTTCCGATGTTGGCGCTTTTTTCGGCGAAGCGCTCAACCGCCGCAGCCTAACGAGTGTCCGCCCAACCGCGATTAGTGATGACAACCAACTCCGGGCGAGTTCCCGGCAGAACGGCTTCGAGCCTTGGGAGACTTTTCCCGAACTACTTCCCGTCAACCGTGAATTCGTAGTTTCCTTCAACGATATGACCATCCGTCGAAAGGACTCGATATCTGACGATGTAGCGGCCGGCAGCAAGTTCGGGCGCGTCCAGACTAAGGTCCCGGGGACTGTCCGGCTTGCCGACCGCACCTTGCGCAAGCACTTTGCCGTCGGGGGTCTCAATGGTCAGTTTCGAATAGGCTGGCTCAACGCCGCCGCCAAATCGCAGTTTCACGTTTTTCGGGGCCGCAGCCACGTGATCCTTCGAAGATGGGGTGGCGTCGACGAGAAAGGAATGCGCGGACGCCGGCCCGGTCGCGAAAATCAGTGCGGCAGTCGATAATCCGGTTAAGGCCCTTACGAAAGCCGTTGGTTGTCTGCTCCTGAAGGTGTCGCCCATTTGCAAAGCTCCCTTTTTTTGATCTTTTTTAATTTTTCGCCACTGTCGCGGATGGTTGCGCGCCAGCGGGTTTCGAAGCGTGACTATACTTCCAGTACGCAAGGACAATCATCCCGATAAAAACCGCTCCCAAAATCGAGGAGACATACTGCCACAGCGTCTCGCCAACGGAAAATTTGAAGCTTTGGGTTTCTTTCTCGCCGTTCGCTTTGGTCAGCGTCACCAAACCAATGTAATGCCCGTTGTCTTTGTAGTCGTGCTCGAAGCTGAAAGTGCCCTTTTTGTATTCCTGCGCCGGAAAATGCACTTCCGTGAGCGGCTCGAGATCAGTGCCGCTGCCTACCGGAGTCAAAGGATCACGGATAATCCTAATTTCGATCGGCATATCCCGAAATTTCGGGTTCTCGATGTCGAACACCATGATCACCTTACCGGTCGCGGGAATCTCCTCGCAATACTCGCTGCGCGATTTGCCGGGCAGATAGGAGGTGATGTGAATCATGTCATACCCAAACATGACCATGCACATATTGCCCATCGTCATGGCTTCGGGTCCGGCGCCTCCCTCCGCCCGGGCTACGGAAGTCCCGAAAAAAAGCATGATCGCGCCAAAGGCCGACACCCAAACATTACGCCATTTCATTTTTTTCGTTTCCTTCGATTGCCTGCGGTTGCGGCCGGCATAGCGCTGCAAGGAATCTTGGCTGGGCCACCGATCGCTCTGGACCAAGAGTCTCATTTCACTGTTGCGCAAAATTCATACAGTTTCGAGGAAAAAGCGAAAAGGTCGTTTGCGACGAATAGACGCGCGTCAAAAATGAGACTCGCCTTATAGTAACTTCAGCGATTCAAGCAACTAATAAGTCTCTCGGAGAAGTGGCGCAGCCCAAGCTCATACCGCGCCGCGCCGTCAATATGCGGCCAATTTCCAGTTTGTCTCAAAGAGCGTCCCTGAAAAAGGAACCGGCCGGATGTTAGTCCGGCCGGTCTTTAGATTAGCCCAGGTTGGCTGTTCGATCAGGGCATGTCGCCCGCGACGAACTTCGGAATGACCGGTCCGCCGATTTCAGCCGCGAAGCGCTTGCCGCTCGGGGTGAAGAAGAAGAACAGACCGCCCACCTGGCTGTCGGTGTCGTAAGCCAGATCCGAGAGACGCTCGATGTCCCAACGGGCATCCTGCACCTTGACCACGATTTCCTTCGACTCGCCCGGAGCAATCGGGGTCGGGTCGACCGACAGACCGCGATCCGCCAACAGATAGTCGGGGAACTCGGGCTTCGTCGTGAACACGTCGGGGTTCAGGAAGCGCAGGCCAGCCGTGGTGTATTCGCCAAGACGGACCGGCTCCGAAGTGCCGTTCGTGACCTTGACGTTAACCGTCAGCTCGCGACCCGGAACCTTGTAAACGCCGCCCTGAAGCTCAGCCTTAACCTGCTCCTTGCCAACGCCAACGGTTCCTTCCGTCACGATCGGGGTCAGCGGCTTCTGCAAACCAGCCTGAAGCGGGATGGTGCGCGGGAAGGTGCTGTTCGTGACAGCGTAGCCGACGATCGTCGCCAGGATGGTGAGAGCGAGGACAATCGCGCCAATGCGACGATCTTCATCGGTCACTGCCTCATCGGTCTTGCCCTCTGCAACGCGCAGATAGGAAGCGATGATGCCCTTGCGGACGAACCAGAAGAAGATCCACGCCGCGCCGACAGCAAGCCACGGAAGATGCCACGCATAAATGCGGTCAATGCCGTAATGCTCGAGGTCGACGGTGGTGCCGTCAAGGAGCGTCACCGGATCGGTGAAGTCCTTCATGTCGCCCTTGATCTCGATCCACTGGCCGGGTCCGATGATCGGGCCGCCGCCTTCGACGTTGATCTGAGCATGAACGTGCCAACGACCGGCGCGACGACCCTTCAGGTTGATCGAGAAGGCGTAATCGTTGCCAGGCACCAGCGACACCGAACGAGGAGCGAACTGCTCGCCGATGAACTGAGCCGTGCGCACCAGAACCGGACCCGGCTCGCCGGCGTTCAGGAACGACACGCGCGGGTTCGCGACGGCCTGCGGCCAAGCCGAGAACACGTGCACCTTGCCCGACAGCACCAGTTCTTCGTTGACGTTGACCGCGGTCTTCGACCACTGCACGTCATACCAGTTCAGGGTGCGCATGCGAAGGAACGCTTGCTGCGACTTTTCGCCGTGAGCCGAAGCCGGAGCGATGGCTCCCAGCGTCGCAACAACAGCCGCCGCGCCAACGGCGGCAAGCTTGACTAGGTTTCTCATGAATAAACCTCCCAGTTTCTCTTAGCGGGCCAAGTCTGAACCAAGGGCCACAAACTCGATCCGCGGCTCGTCTCTGGAGCGGCCCCGTCCCTCGCGGGAATCTTGAGGCCGCCCCTCATTTTCTTGTCTTTGTAGACCTTCCGGTTTCCCGATCCGGGAAGCCGCCCTTGGGGGCGACCCCAGACCGCGAAGCGATCAATCAGATCTTGTCGATCACCTTGGTCGTCGAATACCAGCGACCCATGAACCACCACAGGAAGTAGACCATCATCGAGACGAAGCCCGAGAAGAAGGCCGCGACCGGAACGACGTCCTTACCGAAGGTGCGCAGCGTGCCGCGCTCGACCATGCGGATATATTCCGGCATCGAGGTGCGGACGAAGTGCAAGCCGATCAGATCCGCAAGCGTCATCAGCTGGCCATGCTGTTCGGTGGCCTGATGGAACGCCGCAATCGCCGGCCAGTTGTTCGGGTAGAACAGAAGGCCCCAGCCCAGAGCGCCGACAACGGCCGTGATCACGTAGCTGCCCGAGAGAAGCAGGATCACGTCGAGCCAGATCGCCGGAACGATCAAAGCGGACGGGAACACCAGGGAGATCGGGAAGTAGGTCCAGCCCCAGAAGTTCACGTAGCGGTTGATCCACTCGCCGATCAGCAGGCCGAGAGCCGCGAACACCGCGCCAAACGGAAGACGGAAGTTGACCCAGAAAAACGCCTGCGAAGCCGCGCAGAACGTCACGCCCAGGATCGGAACGACTGTTGGCCACATACGACGATCCTTCCAGTCAACCCAGAAGTCCCAGTCGCCCGCCGTCAGCATGAAGTGGACGTGATAGCCGCCGAGAACGGCGAAAAACAGCAGTGTCAGAAGCAACCAGTCGACAGTCTGTACGCATCCCGCCGCCTCGGCGACGGAATGAAACGGACCGACCGCTCCCCCGCTCTTCGATGATGAAGACATCTTTCTTCTCCTTGGTGTCTTTATAAATATCTTCCCGGCTTTTTCTCGCCGGATTCCGGTAGATGTCCGCGATCCCCAACAACTCTCCCAAGGGTCTTTCCCCCCGCGGGAGCCGTGCACGGCTGACATAAATCGAGCGTCTCGCGAAACGTCGCGCCTGACTTAAACCGGCAATGCACGTTTGTCTTAGGCGATCGGGGACACGGGCCGCCCGCCAAAGGCGCGCGGCCCGATCAAGCAGATCACGCCAGGAGCGCGACGCCTTCCTTGCCGACCAGGGCATGGATGCGGGCGAGGATCTGGAGAACCACGCCGAACACGCCGAGAGCCATCCAGCCGAAGAACACGAAGCCCCAGTGCAGCGGAGCAACGAACAGTTCTTCCATGAACCAGAAGGTGTGGCCCCATTCATTCAGGCCGACGTTCGGGATGATCATGAACGGGCCAATCGCCACGATCAGGAACGCCAGAGAGTAGCCATGAGCAAAATACGGAATGCGGGTCTTCGCATAGAAGAACGCGCCAACCGCGATGATCGAGTAGATCGGGTAGCTCATGTAGAACTCGATGATGTGCGACGGCGTAAAGTCCGTGTCGCGAATCACCGTCATGTGCCAGGTGCCGTCCTGCTCCGTGAAGAACGAAGCGCCCCAGTAAATGGCGATGCCATAAACCGTCAGCCACTGAACCAGAACAACAAGGCGGCGCATTTCCTCGCGCGGCGTCACCGCGTCGACGTTGCGGTCCCGGGTCTTCCACAGATAGCCGGCAAGGCCAAGGCCCGAAACCAGCTCAAGCGGAATTTCCGTCCACAGGATCGACAGCCAGTAGGTCTGGAACTCCGGGGCGAAGAAGTCGAGACCCGCCCGCCAGCCAAAGATCTGCTCGTAAATGCGAACGATCAGATAGAACACGTTCAGAACGGCCAAGCCGATCCACATGCCCCTCAGATCAACGACGGTATCTGTGCCAGCAGCTGCGCCCGCAGCTGTGTCAGTTGTCGAACTCATGCTTTATCCTCCTAAGTGCTCCCAGGGATTTGCGCGCGATCGGTAACGCCCCGCCTCCCAGAACGGGCCTTGTTCGTCCTATTTCAGTGGTAACGCTTGCAGCGCTGTTGCGCTTTCAACCGCCCTTGCCTTGGTCGCGGCTTGCAGAATGGAGCCAGGCCCCGTTCCCGCCGCTGTTGTTATTCATCGGACGAACACCGATGTCGCCGCCTAAGCCGGGCTCCTGGCGACCCCCAAAAGGACCGCCGCAGACCCCGCTTAGCGTGGCGTAACAATTTCGTGTCACGACCCCAAAAACAATACTCGATAGGATGGGCAATCACAATCTATTGAAGGGGTCTATTGACCTATTAGGATGGGTTTAAACCTACCCTAACCGTGCCACTACGTAGTTCCCACAGGTGAAGGATGAACCCAAATATAATACAAACAGCAAATCTTTTCCAAGACTTATAAAACCAGACCGGCCAACGCCAGCCCGCCGGATTCCCCGCCAAAGTCCCCCACCCGCCAGGCTGCGACAATCTGTGCTGCGCCGCACCAATAAGGCAGCCCCGCAATGTTGAGACAAACGCCCCCAAAAAAATGCCCCGCTCAAGAATAAAGCCAAGCCCCGCAATACCCTCCAACAATGCATAACTGCACGATATTTCCGTTAAACGCTCCCGCTAGGCTAGGGCTCCAGGGCGTTGCAGAGATCCGCAGCGCTTGCGTCGCGCGACGACAAAGGCTCGAGATCGAAGCGCTTTTCAAGCGTTCGCAGAATTGACGTCGTGTCATAAACGGTGTGATCGACGTAGCCCTTTTTGGCATAGGGCGAGACGATGAGCGTCGGCACCCGGGCTCCTGGGCCGAAACGGTCAATCCTCGGCGGCGCTACATGGTCCCAATAGCCGCCGTTTTCGTCCGCCGTCACGATAATCATCATGTCAGACCAGTTCGGGCTTTTGCGCAGCCTGGCGACAACGTCGGCGATTTCGTCGTCGCCGGCGGCGACTGTGGAATAGATGGAATGTCCGTCATGCTCGCCGATGGGCTTGTAAAAGGAAACTGCGGGCAGCTTTCCGGAATCTGCGGCGGCGAAGAAGTCGGTCGCGTCCTTGATGTGCTCCGCGCGTCCTGTCGTTCCCGGTCCATAAGCGGCAAAATACAGCAACGGCAGGTGATGCGTCATGAAGCCGCCGCCGGAGAGTCGAGGTTCCCGGAGGCCTGCCTGCACCTCCGCCCAACCGCCGGCATACCATGCCCAGGAAATGCCTTTTTCGCTCAGCCTGTCGCCTATCGTTGGATTTGTTTGCGCCGGCAAAGCGATGTCGGGAGGCGCTGCACTTTGCGGACCTATGGGCGAGACGGGAGCCAATGTGCCATAGGCGTAAAAGTCCGGCGTCACTTTGCCCGAGTTCGCCCAGCGCGGCGGCCCTACGAGAATGTTAGCGGGCGACTCCGGCGTGCGCGCCAGCCGCCCTCCGAGTTTCTCAAGCTTCGCCACCAGCGTCTCCGGCGCGTTGAAGAAGCGCGGCGCACAGGCGCAAACAAGGTAGAAGTGATTGAGGAACGAACCGCCAAAAGCCCCGTGAAAAAAATGATCGGCTAAGGTGAACTCCCGCGCCAGTTTCCATTGCTTGAGTTTGGAGCCATCGTAATGACCCATGACCAGCGCACCGGCGCTTGAGGCTTCGACGAAGCGATCCATCCTGCCGCCGTCGATCTGCTCCTGCTCTATGTAAAAATCGTGAACGGGATCGTCTCGCGTCAGCGCATCCGCGCCAACATAGGGCTCCAGAGCAAACGGCGCATTGGGCAAGGTTGCCGGGAAACGCTTGTCTTTTGGTGGAGCCGGCAAGCTTTGAAGGCGCCCCCCGTCGACGCCGACCTGCGGAAACCGGTTCTTGCGCGAGTTGAGCCCTTCCGCCCCGGGGAACAAACCGAAGATATGATCAAAACTGCGGTTCTCCGTGTAAATCACCACGAAGTGACCAATTCTCGCGAGTGGATCGCTGGCTTCCGCCGCTGCGATCCTCACGCCGCATAAAATCGTGAGGAGGAATGCGGCTGCACCTTTGTACATAGCCGATCTCATGAAGTCGTTCCCGAGCGCGCGTGAGCGTGTTGGTTTTGAATAACCGAATCGGCTCGGCGACGACAAGCCACCTGCCGAAAGCAACGCGCGCCCCGCATAAAAACGCGGGACGCGCTTCGACGTGCCGATGGCGGTGCGCGCCGGCAATCCGCTAAGAGGGGTAAGCCTTTGGCCTCAGGTACCTGAGGATGCGGCGTATCCTTGCTGCGCGCCGGAAGCACCGGATAGTCCACTTTGGGCTGGTCTCCCGTCAGAGCGCCCAGAAAGGCGACGATGGCGCTGGTATCCTCTGGGGTAAGAGTCTCTCCTAGCTGCGTTTTCGCCATGACGTTCACTGCCTCATCCAAAGTCCAGACTTTGCCGGTGTGGAAGTAAGGCGCGCGCAAGGCGACATTGCGCAGAGGCGCCGCCCGGAACACGAAATCATCGCCGCTGCTCTTGGTGACCCCGCCGCGACCCTTGTCGGCCGAAGGGCGAACGTCCTCATCAGGCTTTTGCGAAACGCCAAATGGGTAATAGCCCGCGCCGCCGACATTCACGCCGCCGTGACAGCCGGCGCAACCCTTGTCGAGGAAGAGACGCAGCCCCTTCTTCTCCTGGTCGTTGATCGCGTCTACGCCGCCCTGCAAAAACTTGTCGAAGCGCGAGTTCGGCGTAACCAGGGTGGATTCGAAAACCTCGATCGCCTTGGCCATGTTATCGAAGGACACCGGATTGGGGTCCGTCGGGAAGGCTTTCTGGAATTCCGTGACATAGGCGGGGATACTGCGCAGCGTCGCCTCGACGACGGCCGGGGTATTGTTCATTTCGACGCCCGCCTGAACCGGACCTTTGGCCTGCGCCTTGAGATCCTCAGCGCGCCCATCCCAGAACTGCGAGGAGTTGAACACTGCGTTGAGCACGCTGGGAGCGCGACGCGGTCCCTTCTGCCAACCGTGGCCTACCGAAGTCGGGCCTGCGTCGACGCCGCCGGTGGAAAGGTTGTGGCATGTCGCGCAGCTGATCAACTGGCTTTTCGAAAGACGCGGGTCGAAAAACAGCTTGTGTCCCAGTTCGACCTTGGCTGTAGTTATGTCATTGTTCTTGATCTGCTTGGCGACCGATGACGGATCGATCGGCTGGAACACTGCCGCGGCGTCTTGTTTCAAGTCCCCGGCGGCAGCCGTAAGAGGGAAGAGTAATATCGCGCTCAGCGAGGCGATCCATGACCGTGACATCTATTGCTCCTTGAAGATCGGGCGCCGACGTGTTTGGCGCCGAGTGTGCGCTGCAAACGCACGCTTGGCGCCGCTTCCGTAACATAGGCCGCACTTAACGGCAAAGCCAAGCACACGATAGATGCTTCTGAACAGATCGACAAAATCAAAGGCGACTAATCCTGAGCTTAGGAATAACGCTTGGCCGCCCCTCGCCCGCGAGCGACAATTCTAAACCTTTGGTCCCAACATTTCACTATCACTGCTCTGTCATTTCGCTGCGTCGCACAATCTAATGTCGTGTTTATGCAATAGAAATGTCCGATATATTTGAATATTGACGTGAACGATGCTTGCCATAACTTCAAAAGCGCGGCAGGATAACGCCAAGGCAGAGAGCGAAAATCGCTAAAAAACAAGAAGCGGAGAAATCCGCTCAACCCGAAGCGGAGGGGCGAACATGGCCATGCGCATGCTATCGGGAGCGCTACTTCTGGCGCTCGTTGGTCTTGCCGGAGGAGGCGCCGGTATATCGAGAGCTGAGCCGCTGGGCCTTCCACCTGTCCCTATTCCGGCCGACAATCCACAAACAGAGGATAAGATTGCGCTTGGAAACAAGCTTTTCCATGATCCCCGTTTTTCCGGCGACGGCACAATCAGCTGCAGCACCTGCCACGCCGATGATAAGGCCTTTACTGACAGCCCGCTTAAAACCTCTCGTGGCATCCGGGGTCAATTTGGCACGCGCAATGCGCCGACCGTCGTCAACGCTGCTTATTTCCACACGCTGTTTCTGGATGGACGCGCCTCGTCACTTGAGGATCAGTCGCAAAATCCTTTGGTGAATCCGGTTGAGATGGGTCTGGCCAACTATGACCCGCTCCTCAAGGTCGTGCGTGAAGATCCCACTTATGTGGAGGCTTTCAAGAAAGTCTTCCGCGTCAGCGGCGGCGAAGTCTCTATGGAGCACGTGAAAAAGGCGCTCGCCAGTTATGAGCGCACTCTGATTGCTGGAGACTCGCCCTTTGACCGCTGGTATTTCCAGCATGACGCGATGGCGATCAGCGATGCGGCGAAACGCGGCTTTGACGTATTTGTGGGTCAGGGACGCTGCGTCTCCTGCCATGTAATCGAACAAACGCAGGCGCTGTTCACGGATAACCGCTTCCACAACATTGGCGTTGGGATCAATCGCATCCAGCAGGAAACGCCGAACCTGACTGCAGGGTTTTTGATCGCCAAAGCATCGGGCGCGTCGGTCGATAAATCAGTCCTGTCGGATCCAAAGACTTCGGAACTCGGACGTTTCGCCGTGACAACTCATTTCGACGAGATCGGCGGGTTCAAGACGTCGACGCTGCGCAACATCGCCGTGACCGGCCCCTATATGCACGACGGCTCGCTTAAAACGCTGCGCGACGTGGTGAAGCACTATAATCAAGGCGGCAAAAGCGAGGGCGATCCCTCGATCAATCCCTATCTTTCGGGAGGCATTCGCCCCTTAAACCTGAGCGATCAGCAAATGGACGATCTCGTCGCCTTCCTAGAGACATTGACCAGCCCCGCTTACAAAAACGCCAGCGCCGGAGGATCGCAGCCATGAGCAAATTAATCACGAGGCGAAGCGTGATGGCTGCTGGGGCGGCGGGCTTGGCCGGAACCCTAACAACCCTTCCCATAAGCATGGTTCGACTGGCTTTTGGCGGCACGCGCGACGATTTCAGTTTCACCTATATTTCGGACGCGCATATCCAGCAGATCAAGGGCGCAGCCTTTGTGCGCAACTGGGATCAGGGTCTGAAGCGCGCCGTAGCGGAAGCCAATCTCGTCAAGCCCGAGTCCGACTTCGTTATCTTCGGCGGCGACTTGGCGCAACTGGGGAAAAAAGACGAACTCGATCATGGCGCGGAGATCCTCTCCCATCTCACGCCAAAGCTTCACACCGTCATGGGCGAGCATGACTATTACCTCGACCTCGGAGATTATTGGAGCAAACTCTATGGCGCGCATTATTACAGTTTCGACCATAAGGGCGTGCATTTCATCGTTTTGAACTCCATTCTTACAACCGATCAATGGACTTTCCATCGCTGGCCCACCGCCGAGCAACGCATGCAGGAGATGGCCGGAACTCGACAACCCCAATGGCTCGCCGTTCATGGTCGGCGAAAAGCAGCGGCAATGGCTGAAAAACGATCTGGACAAGGTCAGTCATGAGAACTCCCGTCATCGTGTTCTCCCACTCGCCATTGCAGAAAATCTACAAAGGCTGGAATTTCTGGACCGACGACGCCGAGGACGTGCAGGCGATGCTGCAACCGTTCACTTCCGTAAATGTGATTTACGGCCATGTGCATCAAATTCAGTTACAATCAGATCGGCAACATCTCCTTCAATTCCGTAATGGCCACAGCCTGGCCTTGGCCCTACCCCCAAAGCTATGCCCAGGCGGAGAGTCATCTTCCGGGTACTCACGGTGCCCATGAATCGAGGCGATCCGTTCTTCGAGCGAGACGCGACCGGCTGGCAATTGATCGATGTGAATTCTGGTCGCATCACAGCGCGCTACCAGCTTTGGGACAATGAGCCGCGTACTGTTGGATTCGATCACAAGCAAGGACGGCCCGTCGACTTGGCCTATCAGGATCCGACCCACCGCCGCCTTCCGGAAACCCATTATTGATCAGGAGTCGACGATGCGTCGTACCTTCGCCGCCCTCGCCATTGTCCTTTCGCTCGCCGCATCAACCGCACGAGCGGACGAATTCACCAAGGCCGACACGGATCGTTGGCAAAAGGAATATCAGTCTGTCGTTACAGACGGCCGCGCACAATGGACCAGCGGCGCGCTT
The DNA here is from genome assembly GCA_963697595.1 of uncultured Alphaproteobacteria bacterium. Taxonomy (GTDB): domain Bacteria; phylum Pseudomonadota; class Alphaproteobacteria; order Rhizobiales; family Beijerinckiaceae; genus Methylocystis. Next base: position 1,626,272 of record CAVOON010000003.1, read on the forward strand.
GGAACCAATGGCGTCGCCTGCGCACAATGCCATCCCAACGCCGCCAACACGCATCCGGAGACCTATCCCAAGTTTCAGAAGCAACTGGGCAAGGTGGCTCAGCTTTTCGAGATGGTGAACTGGTGCATCAGGAATCCACTGGAGGGAAAGCCGCTCGCCGCCGACGATCCGAAAATGACGGCGATCATCTCGTATATCACCTATGAGCGGCGCGGTCTGAAGCTGACGCCGGGCACGCACTGAAACGATACGGCGGCAATAAGCCGCCATAGCTTCGGCGAACTTGAGGAATATATCAGGCTGGCAAGGCTGACACGGAAGAAGCTGTCTCAGCCTCTTTCCAGGCGCGATGGATGATTGAAGCGAACAGCAACATCGTCGCCAGCGCGCCGAATGGAAAAGAGATCGCCGTAGCGATCGGACGGGCGACGAGCGGCGTAATGAACGCAGCCGCCAGAATGGTTTTTTCATAGGGCCCAAAGCCTTTTTCGCGGCCATGAACGATGAGGAAGGCCAGCGCGGGCGCCAGCGCCATCATGTCGTAGTCCAGACAGTATGGCGTGGTGAGAAGCGTCGCAGTCAGCGTCGCGGCTGCTTTCACTCGCGCATCTGCGGTCGACCGCCAGAGCCAGGCGAGCGCGCCGATCACCGTAAAAGTCACGATGGTTTGAACTGTGTAGGCGGTCGCAATGTCGCCGCCGAGCAGCCGGACGCCCGCAAAAATGCTCTGAATCTTCTGAAAACCAGCGGCCCCCTGCTCCACGACGACCTTGCGCGTAAAATCGAGGTTGTCGATGAAAGCCCTCCAGCCCGCCACCCCAAAAACAAAGAGGCTAAGCAGCGTCATCAGCGCAAGCGTCGCACTCGCGCTCGCGAGGACCCGCCAGCGCTTGTCCAGGATCAAGGCGATCGGCAGGATCAGCGCAAACTGCGGCTTGTAGGCAAGCAGCGCGAACAACGCGCCCGCGAGCAATGGACGCCGCTCCAGCGCCAGGAATCCGCCGCCGAGCAAGGCCGCCGTGAGGAACCCGTTTTGACCGTGTCCGAGATTCACAAGCACTGCCGGGAACGCCAAGGCAGCGAGAAGCAACTGCGACACACCCAAATCATTGCGGCGCGCAATGACCGCCATCATCGCGAGATAGAGCGCGAGGGTCGCAGCCTGCCAGATGAACAGGGCTTGAAGATAGGGGAGATGCGCCAGCAACGCCGCAGGCGCAAGGAAAAAGGGCGGGTAATGCCATCCATAAACCGTGCTCTCGGGCCCGAATTCGGCGCGCTGCTCGGCGACATGGCGTTTGATGTCGAAGGGTTCTTCGGGATGGCCGCGCAACGTCTCCAGGCCAGCCACCCAGACCTGCGAGAAATCCGTGCCGAGCTGATTGTGATCCGGCCCCATACGATCGTGGGTCAGGGCGAGCATCGCGCAAATGGCGACTATGGACACCGCCAGGAGCAGCAGACTGTAGCCGCGCATTCTTTCCGGCGTGAGCCAGCTTCCGCTTTTTGCCGAGGCCAGAATATTTTCCATGCAGCCGAACTTCCGGGCGCGGGAATCAAGTCGGGCGCGCCTGGCCCATGAGTCCATGCTACCGGACCCCGGTTAATGGCTTGGCAACGGACACATTGGGGGCGCCTAGCCATTGCGGCTATGCAGCGCGTTGCTTTTTCTCAGGACCGGCGCCGAAATGGTCGACATAGCGCGAGTCCATCCGCTCGACCGGCATCACGACGAAAACGTCAACCGTATTGAATTGGCGGTCCACCACTGCGCCATCACCGAAAAGCGCGCCAAGCCGGAGATAACCCTTTATCAACGGCGGCAGAGCGGCGATCGCCTTGCGCCCGTCGACGGCGTTTGTGGCTAAAATCTCCATCGGAGTGTATAGGGTTTCGCGCGCGCGCACCCGCCATTCGCCAGCAGCCCGCGCGTGCTGCGCGAGATAAGTTAGCGACGCCGCGTGAGCCAGCGCATTGGCGCCCTCAAAGCTGGCGCAGCCGATCAACGCGTCGATATTGTGATGGCGCACATAGGCGAGAATGCCACGCCAAAGCAGATCGATCGAGCGCTTGCCGCGATAATCCGGGAGTACGCAGGACCGGCCGAGTTCAAGAAAGCGCTTCTGCGGATGGCGGGTGAGCAAACTGGAAACGTCGTACTCATCCTCCGAGTAAAATCCGCATTTCTTTTCCTTTGCGACGTCGCTGCGCAGCAGCCGATAGGCGCCGACCACCTTCGGCTTGATTTTGCCGAAGCGGTTGCGGGCAGAATGGTCGGTGACGATCAAATGATCGCAAAATTTATCGAAACGATCGGCGTCGCGGCGCGTCAGCTTGGTCCTGGCGTCGGCTATGGCGCCGCCGTGTTGGAAAAATACTTTGAACCGCAGGCGCTGCGCCTTGCGGATTTCCTTATTTGTCATGGCGAGCCGGACTTCGAGCGCTCCGATGCATGCGATCGGACCTTCCAGCGTTTTGCGTTCTCTTTCTAACTTGGACTTGAAGGCAGGAAATGCGCCAGCAACAATGTTTCGTCCAGCGTCCAGATTTATGGCCCACATGGCTCAGGTTCTCCCGCAGGCTTGTTAAGGAAGCCAGCGCGACCCCGTAAATCACTTTGGAGCAAAGCTATTGTGACGGCAGCGAAACCATTCAATTGGCGGCCTTCAGGCCGCCTCGACGATCTCGCGTGGGCGTGGCGTCGCGCACAGCGAGAATCGCATTCGAGAGAGTTGCGAACTCCACCGGCTTGATCAGCACGTCGTCTACCCCTGCCACTCGCGCAGCAAGCTGATCCTCCTCAAGGGCGCTGGCAGTCAGCGCAAGGATCGGCGTGCGGCGCGCGCCCGCCCGCGCTTCGCCGAGTCGGATGCGTTTCATGGCCTCCAGGCCGTCGAGTTCCGGCATGAATAAATCCATGAGGATCACTCCGAAGGGCGCGATAGCTCCCTGGATCGCCGCGCTGGCGATTTCCACCACGCGCGCGCCGTTCTCGGCGCGGGTTACGAGTGCGCCGAGCGTGGTGAGATGACGTGTCACGATCATGGCGTTGATGTCGTTGTCTTCGGCCAGCAGCACATGCAGACCTGCAAGACTGGGCTCGGGCGTCGCCGACCTTGCGGGGACTTCGCCGCATGCCGTCGGCGCGAGGCGCTCGATCAAAGAAGCCGCGCGGACCGGTTTCACCAGCCAGCCGTCGAATTGATCTAGCGCCGCTTCGCCGAAAGCGCGCCTCTCAAGCGGCGAAAACAACAGAAACACGCGCGCCGCCTTTGCGCGTCGCGCCGCCAGCGCCAGGATTTTCGTGGCCGCTTCGCCGAGCGCGCAGTCCACGATCACGGCATCGTAGTTTGGATTTCCGGCAGGCCGGAGTTGGGCCAGCCCTTTTTCCTCGCCTCTCGCGGTCTCCGCCTCGGCGCCAGCTTCTTGCAAGTATTTGGCGAGAAAAGGCGCTTCAAAATGGCTTTTTGCGACGATGAGAACGCGCTGCCCTGTAAGCGGGGAGGACTTTTGATTTTCCTCTGGCTGCGCTGGGCGCGCAAAAGGAAGAGTAAAAGCGAAGGTCGCGCCCAGTGGCGACGTTGCGGCTATTTCGAGCGATCCGCCCATTTGCGCGACGAGACGACGTGAGATGGCAAGGCCGAGCCCCGTGCCACCCTGACGCCTTGTCGCAGAGGCGTCTCCCTGCTCGAATTCTTCGAAAACCGCCTCGCGCGCGGCGGCGGACACTCCCGGCCCGGTATCCTCGACCTCGAAACGCAAAACATCGGGCTCGGCGCAGGCGACGCGCACGCCGACCCCGCCCAATTCGGTAAAGTTCACGGCGTTGCCCGCAAGATTGATGAGCACCTGCCGCAAGCGCGCAGGGTCGCCAACGATGCGCGCGGGCGCGTTCGCGGCGATGGAGCTGGCGATCTCCAGCGCTTTCGCCTGCGCGCGGGGCGCCAGTAATTCAACCACGCTTTCAACTAACGGCGCCAAAGCGAAGGGCTCGAAGCGGAGTTCCAGCTTGCCCGCTTCTATCTTCGAAAAATCGAGTATGTCGTCGATAAGGCGCGCGAGAGATCGGGAGCAATCGCCGATCGCCTCCACATAGCTCGCCTGCTCCGCCTCCAGCCGGGTCATGGCGAGCAATTGCGCCAGGCCGAGTATGCCGTTCAGCGGCGTGCGAATTTCATGACTCACCGTGGCAAGAAAGCGCGACTTCGCCTGACTTGCGGCCTCCGCCTTGTCGCGGGCGGCGGCGGCGGCGCGAAGCTCCCAGATTTCGTCGCGCAACGCTTCGATTTGGCTCTCGACGGCGGTGCGCCGACGCGAGCGCAGGACGTGGAGAGCGACGCCCAACCCGACCCCGAAAAGGCCAAGACCAATCACCAAAAAAACGACCTGAAATTCGCTGGAACTCATGTCGCCGAACCCCGCGCCTCGGAAAACAAAGGATCTACGCGGGCGGCGTTAAAAATGCGCCTACGCCGCTCGCCGCATTCCGGTCAGGCCGGAGCGGTAGGACAGGGCCTCGGCGAGATGGCGGCGCGACACCACATCGTCGCTCTCGAGATCGGCGATGGTGCGCGCGAGCTTCAGCACGCGATGGAAACCGCGCGCCGACAGCGCGAAACGCTCCGACGCCTCTCGTATCAGCGCCGTTCCGCTCGCGTCCAGACTGACCACGCTTTCGATCAGATTGGCCGGCGCGGCGGCGTTGGTCGTGCCATTGGAGCGCCCTAAAGATTCGTAACGGATGCGCTGCATTTCGCGGGCCGCGGCCACGCGCGCTGCGATTTCCTTTGAACCCTCGGCAGGCGGCGGCAAGACAAGATCCGCGGCGGTGATTGCTGGGACCTCGATCTGCAGGTCGAAACGGTCCAGCAGCGGCCCCGAAAGGCGCGCCTGATATTGCGCGGCGCACCGTTCATTCGGCTGGCGCTTGCAGGCGAAGCCGGGATCTAGCGCATGTCCGCAGCGGCACGGATTCATAGCGGCGATCAGCTGGAAACGCGCGGGATAGACCGCGCGGTGGTTTGCGCGCACGATCGACACCTCGCCCGTTTCGAGCGGCTGGCGAAGGCTGTCGAGCGCCTGCGTATTGAACTCCGGCAATTCGTCGAGAAACAACACGCCGTTGTGAGCAAGAGAGATCTCCCCGGGCTTTGCGTGTGTCCCGCCGCCGACCAGCGCGGGCATGGAAGCGGAATGATGCGGGGCCCGAAAGGGCCGCCTGTCGGTAAGTTCGCCGCCCGCGAGTTGGCCCGCGACGGAATGGATCATCGAGACTTCGAGCAGTTCTCGCGGGGTCAGCGCGGGCAAAATCGAAGGCAGCCGCGCCGCCAGCATGGATTTGCCCGCCCCCGGAGGACCGTTCATCAACAGGTTATGACCGCCCGCCGCCGCTATCTCCAGCGCTCGCTTCGCGCTTTCCTGCCCCTTCACGTCGGCGAGATCGGGCATATCGAGCGCCGGCGCCCGCACGGCTGGAACTGGCCGTGCAAGAACCTGGACGCCTTTGAGATGGTTCACCAACTGGATGAGCGAGCGCGGCGCAATGACTTCAATGTCTCGCGACGCCCAGGCCGCCTCCGAACCGCATTGGGCGGGACAGATTAATCCATGCCCGCGCATATTGGCGGCCACTGCCGCTGGCAGAACGCCGGCAACCGACGTCAATGAGCCATCCAACGCCAATTCGCCAAGTACCTGTGAAACCGTCCAGCGCGTCGGAGGGAATGGCGCCGATCGCGGCCATGACCCCGAGCGCGATGGGCAGATCATAATGACTGCCCTCCTTGGGCATGTCGGCTGGCGCGAGATTGACGGTGATGCGCTTCGCCGGCAAAGCCAGCCCCGAGGCGACAAGCGCCGCCCGCACCCGCTCGCGCGACTCGCCCACCGCTTTGTCGGCGAGTCCCACCAAAGTGAAGACGACATTGCCGTTGGCGATCTGCACCTGCACGTCGACCGGCTTGGCCTCGATCCCCTCGAAAGCGACGGTTGCGACCCTGACGACCATGACGCGCTCCAAAAACTCTGCGTGAAATTCCAAGCGGAAACTTAACCCCGGCCTTTGAATTCCACAAGAACAATATGCGAACAAAACTCGAAGGCAATACCCGACGCTCAGAGCTGGCGCAGCGCTGCAGCCGCCGCGAATGGGCAAAGCGCCAATGAAGCGAGGCTGATCGCGCAGAGAATGGCGAAAGGCGCGAGAAAGGGCACCGTTCCGCCCGCAGCCGCATTCGCGGCGGAAACGCCGAAAATCAGCACGGGAATGGTGAGCGGCAGAACCAGGAGCGCCATCAACAGTCCGCCGCGCCGCACGGTGACGGTCGCCGCCGCGCCAATGGCGCCGATCAGCGTCAAGGCCGGGGCGCCGACCAGCAGCGTCGCCACCACGCCCATCAGCGCCATTCCATCCAGCTGAAGCATCAGCCCGAGCACCGGCGCTGCGAGCACGAGTGGTAGACCTGCCGTAGCCCAATGCGCCGCGCATTTGGCGAGCACCGCCAGCTCCAGGGGCGTTCGCGAAAGATGGAAGAGATCAAGCGAGCCGTCTTCCGCATCGGCCTGAAACAGCCGGTCCAGCCCGAGCAGACTCGCAAGCAACGCGGAAATCCAAAGCATTGCGGGTCCGATGCGCGCGAGCAAATTCGGGTCTGGCCCAACAGCAAAAGGCGTGATCGTCACGAGCGTGAGAAAGAACGCCACGCCCATCGATCCCGAACCGCCGATGCGCCTGGCGATGCGAATCTCACGCAAAAATACGGAGACGAAGGCGGATCTCATGACGCGGCTCCGAGCGGCAGTTCGCTTGCTTCGATGCCGAGCGTTTCATGGCTGGCGGCGACGATCATTCCACCGAGCGCGCAATGATCGCGCATAGCATTCGCGAAACGGGTTCGAGAAGCGGCGTCCAGCGCGGTCATTGGCTCGTCGAGCAGCCACAAGGGGCGGTGAGCGACCATCAGCCGCGCCAGCGCGACGCGGCGCTTCTGACCGGCGGAAAGTATGCCGACCGGTGCATCGGCGACATGCGCCAGGCCGACATTCGCGAGCGCCGCCGCGGGCGTTACGCTTTGCGCGGGATGATCTGCCGCTAGATAGGAGGCCCAGAACTCGAGATTTTCCGAAACTGTAAGCGCCGCCTTTAAACCATCTGCATGGGCAAGATAATGAGTCTGCGCCGAGATCTCCTCCAGCCCTGCCCCCTCCAGTTTAATCGCGCCAGAAGCCAGCGGCAGGAGGCCGGCGAGCGCGCGCAAAAGAGTTGACTTGCCGACGCCGTTGCGGCCCGTGACGATCAGAGCGTCGCCGCCGGCCAGCGCGAAACCGAGACTTTCAAGGACCATCCGGCCGCCCCGCTCGACGCAGAGTCCTTCCACCTTGAGGTGCAAGGGCGAATGGAAATCAGCGTGAGGTCTATGGGCACCGGACATGGCCCAAGCCTTAAAGCCTAGCGCGCTGATGCGCCAGAGGCGGAAGCCTATCCGCCAGGAAGCAAGCGCCCCCGCACCAGCCCGCGAACGGAATTGCCCATAAAAAATGCTGCGCCTTCGAAATCGGAAAGGCGCAGAATCGCCTCTTCTGCCCGTCTCTCGCTCAGCAGTTGCGCACGCAGGGTCCCGGGCAGTAGCCCGCAGGACAGCGGCGGAGTCAGCAAACGCCCCCCCCGCGCCAGAAACACGTTTGCGCGCGCGCCCTCGCAGATTTCATCGCGTTCATTGAGAAACAACACTTCGTCCGCGCCGGAGGCCGCAAGTTCCCTCTCATAAAGATCGCGCCGCGTCGTTTTGTGGCGCAGCAGGGGCTCACTGGATCTGAAGCGCGCCTTTGCAATGGAGACCGACCAGACCGCCGCTAGCGGAATTGGTTCGATCGCGACGACGCTTGCTTCGATCGCGCCATCGGCATGCAAGACAAGACGCGCACGCAGCCGCACCGGTCCGCCGGGAATTTCGCCGGAGAAATCCGCGACCGCCCCTGTCAGCGCGGTCATGACGCGATTCGACTCGTAGTGAAAGCCCAACTGCGCCGCCGAGTGTGCCAACCGCTCCAGGTGCAGACCGAGCAGAAAGAAGCCCTCGCCCTTTGTCCACAGCAGTGTCTCGATCAGCCCAAAATCGGTCAGGCGCCGGTCAGGAATCTCGCCTTTATCAGACATTCCTCATACTCTTCCCGCGCCGTTGAATCCGCGACGATGGCGGAGCCTACATTGCAGACCAGTTGATGATCCGGAAATATCGTCAGCGTACGGATCGCCACGTTGAACCTGATGTCGCCATCGGGCGAGATCACGCCCAGCGAGCCGCAATAGACGCCTCGAGCTGCGCATTCGAGATCGCGAATGATCTCCATCGCCCGGATTTTCGGCGCCCCAGTCACCGAGCCGCAGGGAAACAGGCCCGTGAAAAGATCCTTCAGCGTCACGCCCTCGCGCAGCCGCGCCTCGATGCCGGAGGTCATCTGGTGCAGCGTCGGATAGGTCTGCACCGTGAAGAGGTCGGCCACCCTTACGGAACCCACTTCCGCGAGCCGCGACAGATCGTTGCGCAGCAGATCGACAATCATAAGGTTCTCGGCGCGGGATTTTTCGTCCTCGACCAGATATTTGGCGCGCGCCATGTCTTCCAGCGGCATGAAGCCGCGCTGCGCTGTGCCTTTCATCGGCCGGGCGCGGATATCCCGCGCCTTGGCCTCAAAAAAAACCTCCGGAGACAGCGACACGACCGTCTCGTCGCCAAGCGCGACGACGCCGCCATAGGCGACCGGTTGGCGCTTTCGCAGCGCGTGGTAAAGCGTCAGCGGATCGCCGTCATAGCGCCCGTAAAGCGGAAAAGTCAGATTGATCTGATAAACGTCGCCCGCGAAAATATAGTCGCGGCATTTCTGAAACCTCGCGGCGTATTGCTCCCGACTCCAGGCCGGCGTGAGCGCAATCCGCGATTCGACCTCCTTGGCGGAAGACACAATCGGACGAGGCTCGCCAAAGGCTCCGAACAACAGCAGCGGGGTGCAGGATGGCGGCGTGGTTTGCGTGAAGAATTTTGGTTCCAAGGCGTAACCGAGCTCATAGCTCGCATAGCCCGCAAGATGCAGTCCCTGCCGCGACGCCGCTTCCATGCGTGCAAAAGCTCCGGCGACCTCGCTGGCTTCGCGCGCAACGATAATCTCCTTTGGCGCATCGAACAGCAGAGCGCGACCTTCGTCGCGTCCGTCTTCGAACAGCATGAAGGGTCGACTTATCGAGGCGCCCGATTCGCAGGCGAAAGGACCGGAAAGGTCGGCGGCGTTAGTCTTCAAAGGCGGCGCTCATATTTGGCCTTCACAGTATAGCAGTTGCTTCCACCTAAGGAATGACGAAGCGATGAGCAATCCCCCCGAGCGGCGCGGTCCGGAACCGGCGACAAATTGCCCGCGCCGCCGCCGCGCGCTATGGGCTGGGGGACCCTTTTGGAGATGTCATGAGCGATGGGACAACCGCCTCGCTGCGGCTGCTGTTTATCGGCGACGTAATCGGCCGCGCCGGCCGCGCAGCTGTGCTGGCGCGACTCCCGCGGCTTCGCGAAGCTTGGGCGTTGGATTTCGTCATTGTCAACGGCGAAAATGCAGCCGGGGGCTTCGGCATCACCGAAGCCATCTGCGAGGAGCTTTTGCAGGCGGGCGCGGATTGCGTGACGCTGGGTAATCATGCGTTCGACCAGCGCGAGGCGCTGGTTTTCATCGAGCGGCAGCCTCGCCTGCTAAGGCCCGTCAATTATCCTCCGGGCACGCCGGGGCGTGGCGCAAATCTCTATACAGCGGCGCGGGGTCAACAGGTGCTGGTGATCAATGTTCAGGGCCGAGTCTTCATGGATCCGCTGGACGACCCCTTCGCCGCGATCGAGCGCGAGCTTGGCGCCTGTCCGCTGGGAACTGCGAGTGACGCGATCATGATTGACATGCATGCCGAGACCACCAGCGAAAAAATGGCCATGGGGCATTTCGTCGATGGCCGCGCGTCGCTCGTCGCAGGCACGCATACGCATGTTCCCACTGCAGACAGTCAGATTCTCCTCCACGGCACCGGCTATATTTCCGACGCGGGCATGACGGGCGACTATGACTCGGTTATCGGCATGGACAAGGAGGAGCCTCTGCGGCGCTTTACCCGCAAGACGCCCGGGTCCCGATACGAACCGGCCCAGGGCGAGGCGACCCTGTGCGGCGTTGCGGTCGAAATCGGAGCCGGCGGCCTTGCGAAGAACATTGCCCCTGTGCGCCTTGGCGGAAGGTTATCGCAAGCCTGGCCGGAATTTTGGGGGGCGCCATAGCTTCTGCCGCCTCCAGCACCCCAGAATTTGCCGTTGAGACGCAGAAGCGTGCGAAGCTGGGTTTACAACCGTGGGCAACGAGAGCGCAGACGAAAACGCTCCCCTGTAGGTTAAGGCGATAAATCAGCCAAAATTGTCGGCTTTTACAACTCGCCGCGAACAGCTTAGATTTACGCCACTAGGAAAGGCTCATGTCAGACACCCCGATTCTCGCCCTCGACGCCTTTTACGCCTATGGATACAAGGGTCGGGATATGATCGCCATCGCCGCTCCCTTCCCCATGTCCGGAGAAACTCCGGAAATTATTGGACGCGAAGTCGCCATCAACGGCGTTGTCTACCAAGTAATCGGAATCGCGCGACAAATAAGCGGCAAAATTCACAAGGGCGAGCCCATAGGACTCGAAGTTCTGGAAACCGCCGAAAATTCTGCGCCTGTCGGCGACACGGCATAAAATGACTTGCTTCGCCGGATTCGGTCACAGCCATATCGTTGCGCTGGCGCAGGGCTGCTATGCGCTAACTCAGCGCGGCGAGCGTTTCCAAGATCAATTTCTGGATGGGCGCTTTCACTATCTTTACGGCGAGGAGTTGACGCCGGCAGTTTCGGATGACGGACTAAACCCCAAAATTTTGGAAAAAATCACCGAGGCAAAGGCTCAGTTCGTGTTGCTTTCGCTCGGCGGCAATGAGCATAGCGCTGTTTCCATCGTGCAGCGCCAGGAGCGTTTCGACTTTATTCTGGGCGCCGCCCCCGATCTACCGCTCGAACCCGGCGCCACTGTCTTACCCGAAGCTGTCATTCGCGAAACTTTGCGAGAGACGATGGACGAGACTTTCGCTACCCTGCGCGCCTTTCGGGATGCAGTCCCTCTCCCACTCATCCAAGTTGAGCCGCCGCCGCCGCTGCCGCGTGAAAAAGTGCTCTCGGATCCGGCGGAGTTTTTCCACACCATTGTCGATGCAAACCGGCTTTCGGCGGACTGTTTGCGTTACAAAATGTGGCGCGTTCAGGTAAGCCTCTATCGTGAGATTTGCGACCGCCTTGACGTTGGCTATGCGCCCATTCCCCCCGAGTTTTTTACCGAAAATGGCACGTTGGCGCCTTTTGCCTGGAGCAAGGACGCCACCCACGCCAATGCGCACTTTGGCGAGCGCATGATTCTTGAGGCATTGTCGCTGCTCGCCGCCAGACTACAACCAAGCGGCTAATCAAATGGCGTCGCATCCCTATAGTAACCTGCCCGACTACGCTAACTGGCGGCGCGCCGTTACGCGCGTGGCGCCTGGCGAACTCGACCCTTTGGTTGAGGCGCCATTTCGCTTTGACGCCAGCGCGAAGGTGATGACGGCCGGAAGCTGCTTCGCCCAGCACATCGGACGATTTCTGAAAACCAGCGGCTGCGGTTATCTGGTGACCGAGTGCGCGCATCCAATTGTGGGTCCAAAAGCCCGATCAATTCTTAGTTATGGCCTCTACACCGCGAGATACGGCAATATTTACACAAGCCGCCAGCTGCTTCAGCTGATTGAACGCGCATATGGCCGCTTGATCCCTCAGGAAGACATTTGGCAGGAAAGCGAAGGGATTTTCCTCGATCCGTTTCGGCCTAATATTCAGCCGGCGGGTTTTAATTCCGTCCGCGAATACGAAATTGACCGCGAGCGGCACTTCAAGGCGGTGCGCGCCGCATTCGAGACGCTCGACGTTTTCATTTTTACGCTTGGATTGACGGAAACATGGCGTGCGCGCGCCGATGGAGCGGTTTATCCGGTTTGCCCCGGCGTTGTGGGGGGCGTGTTTTCGCCCGAGAAACATGAATTCGTAAACTTGGGCGTGGATGAGGTTGTCGGCGACATGACAGCTTTCGTGCAACGTTTGCGCGAAGTGAATCCGGCAGCTCGAGTTATCCTCACCGTGTCGCCTGTGCCATTGGTCGCTACTGCGGAACCACGCCACGTGCTGGTGTCCACGGTTTATTCAAAATCGGTTTTACGTGTTGCGTGCGAATTGCTGACGCAGCGATTGAACGACGTCGCCTATTTCCCCTCTTACGAAATTATCGCAGGCGGCTTTGCGTCAAAAAATTATTTCGCAGCAGACAAGCGCAGCGTCTGCGACGAAGGCGTCGCGCATGTGATGTCGGTGTTTGAACGACATTTTCTTCAAGATGTTGATGAGCAGGCGGCCATGCGCCTCGCGCTGCAACTCTTGAACTCGTCATCAGCCGAACCGGCCGAAACGCAGGTTCAGGCCGTCGCTCAAGCGCTGAAGTTGATGTGCGACGAGGAAGCTCTGGATATCGATCCGCAAAACGGAAGGACTTCGCCACAGGAATGACTGCGATCTCATGCAGGCCATGTGCGAAGAGAGAATTCAATGTGAAGAGAATTCACGGGAACCGGCCCCTCTCGATAGTTAACCGAGAGAGGCCGGTTTCCAGTCGTCGAACGCCATGACCAAGAGTCGCGGATTTTCAACGCATTTGGAAAGCCGTCACGCCGGAGCAAGAGCCCCTGGCGTGACAACGCTCGTCGATATTACTGGATCATACGGGTGGTGCGGCCAACGCCGCCGCCATCGGTGCGGTTGCCCGTGCCGTTTGTGCCTTCCGGCGCGATCCAATCCGGAACCCAAGTAAGCATGACGATGACGAAGGCGACGATGCCCGCCACGTACAAAAGGGTCTTGCCGATTTCCGCGCTGCTGTGGACACTGGCCATGGTTTTTTCCCCCTGTTGTTGTTTTCTACGTTTAATGCTTGCCGCATCGCCAGCAGCGTAACCCGATTCAAAATCGTTGGCAATGCGGCGAATAGCGCATTTCAAAATTATTCATAGTTCGTTGAAATTGCTATGCATTTTTTCACTGGTCTCATAATATGTGCGCGCTTTTGGATTTTCGCGCAGTCTCGATGATCGATTTTCTTGCGCAGATTCGACGCTCTTCGACAGCTCGATTCTCGACCCGGCCTCATGACTTCGCTAGCCGATCTATCGCGACGATTAAAAATTTCGAAGTCCCTTCACCCTATGATAGCGCGGCGGCTCCAGAGTTTGTTAAAAATAGCGCCGTCCTTCGCTTTACGCGGCCTAGTTTGGGATCGAGTTGCGCCACTTGAACGAACTTCTCGAAGCTTTCCCTAATTCCGCCAGCGCCGCTCTCCGGAGCTCGATGGCGTTCTGCATGCGTGCATACGCGCCAACGGTAAGCATGATTTTATGCTGCGTCCTGTTAGCGGCGCCGGATTTTGACAAAGCGGCGGCTCAGGATTTTGGCCCCGACGCGGGACAAGAGACCGATCAGCCCGGGACTAAGGATGAACGCATACCAGGGTTCACTTATTGCGCGCCGCCCAATCAACCCAGCTGCGTGGATGGCGCCTTGAAAGGAAAATCCGATGCTGCCTGCGAAGAGGAGGTCAGGATTTACATCCAGACCGTGTTCGCCTATCGCGCCTGTTTGTCTTTCGAAACACAGCGCGCCGTCCGCGAAACTAACGACCTGCTTGATCGCTGGAAGTGCAAAAGAAAATCTGGTGGCAAATGCCCCAAGTGACGGTCTCGCGCGCTTCTGGAGATTTGGCTCGGCCCGTCGTTTTCGACATCACCCGGCTAGTGACGCGGGCGCTTAACCCGAATCCAAACGGCATAGATCGCGTCGATTTTGCGATGGCCCGCCATTTTTTGACTGGGAACGGCGCCCCAAACAACGCCTTATTTTGCTCGCTGCTCGGCCCGCGCCTCGCGCCGACCGATTTGGCGTTGCGCGCCATCGATGAAATCGAATCATGCTGGAGAGAATTTGTCGAGCCCGAGCGGGACACTGCTTTCGATCAACTTATCGCGGCGTTCGATATGCCGGGCGCGACTGCGCCAACCCCGCGGCGCATAGCCCGCCCGCGGTTTGATCGCGCGGCGCAGAGTTGGCGCGACCTGCGCCGCTGGGCCTTCAATCTCGGAGCGCCTCTGGAGCAGATTCCCGAGGGAGCGGCTTACATCAACGCAAGCCAGTTCCTGCTCGACAAGCCGTGGTTCACGCGCTGGCTTGCGCGACGGCCCGACATCAAGCCCGTGTTTTTCGTGCATGATTTACTGACCGTCGACCATCCCGAATTCTTTTGGGTGGACGAAGCGGAAAAGGGACCGCGCCGTCTGCGCGCCATTGTCCAGCTGGCGGCGGGAACGATCGTCGGCTCTGACGTTCTCGCACGACGATTGCGCCATTTTGCAGCGAAACAAGGTCGCGCCGATCTTCCCATATGCGTGGCGCGCCTTCCGGCGCCGGCCGTTTTTGCTGAGCCCGCGCAACCGGATGAGCGCTTGCGGGACAAAAACTATTTCGTGGTCTGCGGCACTATCGAACCGCGGAAAAACCATCTGATGCTGCTTAATGTCTGGCGGCGCCTCGCCGAGCGGCTTGGCCCGGCTTCGCCGAAATTGGTTATCGTGGGCAAGCGCGGCTGGCTCAACGAGAACGTGACCGATCTGATGAGCAGATGTCCCGCCTTGCGAGTCAATGTGATCGAGGTCTCGGGGCTGTCCACGCCGGCGTTGAGGCGTTTGCTGGCGGGCGCAAGGGCTCTGCTGATGCCGTCTTTCGCGGAAGGGTTTGGCTTGCCCGTCGCCGAGGCGCTGGCGGCGAAAGTTCCGGTGATCGCCTCCGATCTGGAGGTTTTCCGAGAGTTTGGCGGAAACGCTCCGGTTTACCTAGATCCGCTCGACGGCGCCGGCTGGCTCAACGCCATAGAAGATTTCGCCGCGCCGGACTCGGTCCTGCGCGAGGAAGCTTTGACGCGAGTCGCCTGCGCCCAGACAAGCGGCAGCACTGAGTTCTTCGAAGCGGTAGACGGCTTTATTGCGCGATTGTGATGCTTCCTGTTGAAAACTTCTATCGCGCGACCAATCGCGGGCCGCGCGGTAAGCTGATAGAAGACCGGCATGAACGCCACGCAAAAACCCCTGGGACCGGGGAGCCATGTCTTTCTCGTTGACGGCTCCTCCTTCGTGTTTCGCGCTTATTTCCAGTCGATCCGGCAGGACGCGAAATATAATTATCGCTCCGACCGGCTGCCAACCGGCGCCGTGCGACTGTTCTGCACGAAACTGCTGCAATTTGTGCGCGAGGGCGCTGCGGGCATAAAGCCGACCCACCTCGCCATCATTTTCGACAAGTCCGAAAATTCATTTCGCAAGGAAATTTATCCCGAATACAAGGCGCATCGTCCGGATCCGCCGGAAGACCTCGTGCCTCAGTTTCCGCTTATGCGCGCAGCGGTGCGCGCCTTTGACCTCACTCCAATAGAGCAGGACCGCTATGAAGCAGACGATCTCATCGCCACCTATGCTCGCCAGGCGCGTGAGAAAGGCGCCGATGTGCTTATCATCTCGGCCGATAAAGACCTGATGCAGCTCATCGGCAACGGTGTCGCGATGTATGACCCCGCCTCAGGCGAACAGGGGAAATTCGGCTCCCGCGCGGAGCGCTTCATCGGCGAGCAGGAAGTCATCGATTATTTCGGCGTGCCGCCCTCCAGGGTCGTCGACGTGCAGGCGCTCGCCGGCGACAGCACCGACAATGTGCCCGGCGCGAAAGGCATAGGCGTCAAGACCGCCGCGCAGCTCATCAATGAATATGGCGATCTCGACACACTGCTGACGAAGGCAAGAGACATAAAACAACCGAAGCGCCGGGAAGCGCTCACCGATCCGGAAAGCGTCGAAAGGATTCGCGTCTCGAAGAAGCTTGTCGAGCTGGTGCGCGACGTGGAGGTCGAAACGCCGCTGGAAGAACTCGCCCTGCATGAGCCCGACGCCAAAAAACTCGTCGCCTTTCTGCAGGCGATGGAGTTCTCGACCATAACGAGGCGCGTGGCCGAAGCCTATGACGTGGACGCGCAGCAGATCGAGCCAGACCCGGATTTCGTCGGTGCGGGCGGATGGCGCGCTCGCAATGGGGACAAGACGGAACGCGTCGCCGAACCGCCCTCGCCCGACGCGCCGGCGCCCATTGTCAACGCGGCCGCGCCGACGCCCCAAGCCCATGCGGCGATGCGGGCGAAACAGGCGCTCGCCCGCCCTATTGATCGCGGCAAATACGAAACAATCCTGTCTCTGGAGCGGCTGGGCGAATGGATCGCAAATGCGTTTGACTCCGGAATCGTAGCGCTCGACACGGAGACGACCTCGCTCGATGCGATGGGTTGCGAACTTGTGGGCGTATCGCTCGCGCTCGAGCCAGACCGCGCTTGCTACATCCCGCTAGGGCATCGCTCGCCCGGCGCAAGCGACCTCTTCGGCGGCGCCGACCTTGTCCCGGGGCAAATCCCGCTGCGCGAGGCTGTGGACCGCTTGAGACCGCTGCTGGAAGACGCGTCCGTGCTTAAGATCGCGCACAACATGAAATATGACCTGCAGGTCTTGTCGAGATATGGCGTGACCGTCGCGCCCATCGAAGACACGATGCTGATTTCCTATGCGCTCGACACCGGCCGCAACAACCACGGGCTCGACGAACTCGCCCTGAAGCACCTTGGACACAGAAACATCACTTTCGGCGAGGTTGCGGGGACCGGTCGCAGCTTCATCGGCTTCGAGCGGGTGGCGCTGGACAAGGCGACGGAATATGGAGCGGAGGACGCCGACGTCAGCCTGCGCCTTTGGCGTGCGCTCAAGCCACGCCTTGTCGCCGACGGGATGACCACTGTCTATGAAACGCTGGAGCGGCCGATGGTCGCGACTCTGGCGGGGATGGAACGGCGCGGAGTCGCGATTGACCGGGCGATACTCTCCCGACTCTCGGGCGAATTCGCGCAGGTGATGGCGCGGCTGGAGGGCGAAATCCATCAGGCGGCAGGCGAGCGCTTCAATCTCGGCTCGCCCAAGCAGCTCGGCGATATTCTGTTCGGCAAGATGGGCCTGCCCGGCGCGAAGAAAACCGCGACGGGGGCGTGGTCCACTTCGGCCAGCGTTCTGGACGAACTCGCTGAAAGCGGCAACAGCTTCGCCACGCTCATCCTGGAATGGCGCCAGCTTTCAAAGCTCAAATCGACCTATACCGACGCCCTGCCCGGCTTTGTGAATCCACAAACGCAGCGCGTGCACACCTCCTATGCGCTCGCGGCGACGACGACGGGTCGGCTGTCCTCCTCCGAGCCAAATTTGCAAAACATTCCCGTGCGCAACGAGATGGGACGCAAAATACGCACGGCCTTTGTCGCCGAGCCCGGACGCGTGTTGATCTCGGCGGATTATTCGCAGATCGAACTGCGCCTGCTCGCGCATGTCGCCGATATTCCGCAGCTCAAAAAAGCCTTCTCCGAAGGCGTCGACATCCACGCCATGACGGCGAGCGAAATGTTCGGCGTGCCAGTGAAAGACATGCCCTCCGAGGTTCGCCGCCGGGCGAAGGCGATCAACTTCGGCATCATCTACGGCATTTCGGCCTTCGGCCTCGCCAATCAGCTAGGCATCCCGCGTGAGGAGGCCGGCGCCTATATCAAACGCTATTTCGAGCGCTTCCCCGGCATACGCGACTATATGGACGCGACCCGCAAGACCGTGCGCGAGCATGGCGTGGTGACGACGATTTTTGGGCGCAAATGCCATTTTCCCAAGATCGCCTCCTCAAACGCCTCGGAGCGCGCCTTTTTCGAGCGCGCGGCAATCAACGCGCCAATTCAGGGCGCCGCCGCCGACATCATCCGCAGAGCGATGGTGCGCATGGACGCCGCGCTGGCGAAGGCGGGCCTCGCCGCGCAAATGCTGCTGCAGGTGCATGACGAACTGGTGTTCGAAGCTCCGGCCGATCAGGTGGAGGCGACCATTGAGGTGGTGAAGCGCGTGATGATCGACGCGCCGCATCCGGCAGTGGAGCTATCCGTGCCACTGCAGGTGGACGCACGCGCGGCGCGGAACTGGGACGAGGCGCATTGAGGCGAAACGTCAAGTGGCCGTTCAAACTAGCTAGCGTTCACGGTATAAAGCCAATATCCTTTGGCTATGAGTTCCGTACGCACTGTTTTCACCTCCCGATTCTCACGTTTCAACTAACCGCATAAACGGCATGACCAAAGCTGTTTTTACCACGAAGGTCTCTCCCGTCTATGACGACCTACCCGAGGTCAGATACCATTTTCCGAAGAGTTATCTGAAGCAAGTCAGCGAGGCGGTCGGCGATTGGATAGTCTATTACGAACCACGACGTTCTACGGGCGATGTTTCTAGTAGCGGCGGCCGTCAAGTTTATTTTGCTACAGCTCGAGTTCGAACGGGTCATTCCTGACGAATTGCATGCAGATCATTTTTACGCCGAGGTATCGAATTATCTGCCGTTCGTCCGCCCAGTGCCATTCAAGGAGGGTTCTCACTACTTCGAGGGCAAGCTCGAAAAGCCAGATGGATCGACGAACAAAGGAGCGTTCGGCCGCGCCGTACGCAATGTTAAGGACAGTGAATTCGATCTAATCTGGCAGTCTGGTTTCGGGCATGTAATTGGTCTCGAAGAACGAACTCGACCGCAGCCTGACGCACCAGAACAACCAATGCAGCCTCTCAGCGGCTTCTCGGAAACGCAACAGCCTTTCCTTTACGACGGCCCTTTTGAGCAGGACCGCCGCATTATTGAGCAGCTTGTGTCTAGACCATTCCGCGATAGAGCGTTTTCCGCTGCTGTAAAAAGCGCCTATCACGACACCTGCGCGATGTCCGGGATCAAGCTAATAAATGGTGGCGGCCGCTCGGAAGTGCAGGCAGCCCACATCCGCCCCGTGGAACATCGAGGGCCCGACAGTGTGCGCAATGGGATAGCCCTTTCAGGAACGCTTCATTGGATGTTTGATCGCGGCCTCATCTCCGTAGATGATGATTATCGCTTGTTACTGGCCAACGATCGATTACCCGATACCGTCGAGAGGCTGCTGGGAGGTAACGACCGCCTGATGGTTCCACAGAGACCCGAATTGCGCCCACACCAAAAATTTCTCGAATATCACAAGCGCGAAATATTTAAGGGATGATCAGACTCTTCTAAGCGGAACAAGTTACGCAAAACCAACTACAAACTATTTCGCTCTTGCTTGGGCCATCGATTTAATTTTTTCAAGAACCAACCAGCATGATTCGCCGACTTTATGCGCGCCAACAAGACATCAGCGCTAACCAGAGGAGCCCCGCTCTCCAACGGGATAATTTCCTCAAACTCGTGCAAATCGTGATCATCATCGCCTTTGACGCTTGGTGACAGGTCAGGCAATCCAATGTCTTCAGGAATGAAATACTCGCCGAATAGAAGGTGCTCTTCCAACTCTCCCAAAGGAAGCTCACCACTAATTATCACGCTGCTTCTGAACTTGTAGTTCCCTCCGTCTCGATACATGTATCGTAATTCAAAGAGATCAGCGCTCATTGATCTGCCTTTCTAGAACGCGTTGAATACGTGATCCTTTCATCACAACCCCACGTCATCCGGCGGCGGCGATTGCGCTTCACCCGCTCCATCCATCCCGTATCTGCTACGCGACCATGCCTGCTCGTGCAGATAATAGGCGGCGATCTTTATCAACGCCTCGGTCGCCGTGACGGCCAGCGAGAGGCTCAGATCCCGTGTGAAGCCGAACACTACGAGGAAGGTCAGAAGGCTGCCCAGCACGCGCCATGACAGCGCCTTCGCCAGGCTGCGCCGCCGCGTCTGCGCGGATACGGGCGGCGTCGGAAGGCCCTCCATCGAGGAGTAGCTCAGCTCCAGCAGCGCCGGGGCGCCGCGCTCCGAAGCCTGAGCGCTTTCCACCATTCCAACGGCGACCGTCTCATTGGTGATGCGGTCGATCAGAATGAAGCCGCCGGTCTCGCGGTTCTCAAGATAGGGATCGCAGACCACAACGGAGTCGAGCGTCAGCTCGGCTTCGCCTATTGCATTGAAAGCCAGCGTTTCACCCTCGTCGCGCAACGGCGCCGCGAGGCCGGTTTCAATCTCTATGCGCGCGGTCACCGCCTTCACGACCGCCGGAGTAGTCTTGGCGCCGATCTTCAGCAGATAGCTTTTGCCGAGCGTCAACGGCTCGCGCACCAGCCACAGCAGCTTCGCCTTGAGCCGGTCTCCGACTTTGGCGGGGGAGACCGGCGAGCACAACAGATCGCCGCGCGAAATGTCGATTTCCTCGGCGAGCGTCAGGGTCACCGACTGACCGGAAACCGCACTGTCGAGATCGCCGTCATAGGTGACGATGCGCGCGATCTGCGTGTCGCGACCGAGCGGCAGGACGCGCACGATATCGCCGGGCCGCACATTGCCGCCACACACAAAGCCTGAAAAGCCGCGGAAGTCATGGCTCGGACGATTCACCCATTGCACGGGATAGCGGAAAGGCGCGATGATCGAGCCGTCTTCAATCGCCACACTTTCCAGATAGGTCAGCAGCGGCAGCCCTTTGTGCCACTCCATTTTCGCGCTGGACTTGACGAGATTGTCGCCATCCTTGGCCACGAGCGGAACCACATAGATTGACAGAAAACGCAGATGCTTTGCGAACTCGGCGAAATCCTGTTCGATCTTGCGAAAAATCTCTTCGCGAAAGTCCACAAGATCCATCTTGTTGACCGCGACCACCACATGACGCACGCCGAGCATCGACACGATCACGCTGTGGCGCTGCGTCTGCGTCAGTATGCCCTTGCGCGCGTCGACGAGCAGCACCGCGAGATCGGCTGTCGAGGCGCCGGTCGCCATATTGCGGGTATATTGCTCATGGCCCGGCGTGTCGGCGACAATGAATTTTCGCTTGTCGGTGGCGAAATAGCGATAGGCGACATCGATGGTGATGCCCTGTTCGCGCTCGGCCGCGAGTCCATCGACCAGCAGCGCGAAATCCAGTTCGTCGCCCTGCGTGCCGTGCTTTTTGGAATCCTTTTCCAGCGTCTCGAGCAGATCGTCCTGCGCAAGACCGGCGTCATAAAGCATGCGTCCGATCAGCGTCGATTTGCCGTCGTCCACAGAACCGCAGGTAATGAAACGCAGCAGCGGCTTCTCGGCGATCGGGCGATGGGAAGTCGCCTCCGGCGGTGTTGTTGCGGGTCCGCCGTGCATTAAAAATATCCCTCTTGCTTCTTTTGTTCCATCGAGGTGGAGCCGTCGTGGTCGATCAGTCGCCCCTGGCGCTCGGACGAACGGCTGTGACGCATTTCATCTATGATTGCGTCGAGATTATCCGCTGTGCTCTCAATGGCGCCGGTGAGCGGATAGCATCCAAGCGTGCGAAAGCGCACCATCTTGCGCTGCACCACCTCGCCCGGCGCCAGCGTCATGCGATCGTCGTCGACCATGATCAGCGTTCCGTCACGCTTCACGACAGGCCGCTCCTTGGCGAAATAAAGCGGAACGACGGGGATAGCCTCGCGCGCAACATAGTCCCATACGTCCGCTTCCGTCCAGTTGGACAGAGGAAATACGCGCAGGCTTTCGCCCGGCCCCTTGCGGGCGTTGTAGAGGCGCCAGAATTCTGGACGCTGATTTTTCGGGTCCCAGCGATGCTGCGCCGTGCGAAAGGACAACACCCGTTCCTTGGCGCGCGATTTTTCTTCATCGCGCCGGGCGCCGCCGAAGGCCGCGTCGAAGCGCCATTTATCGAGCGCCTGTTTCAACGCCTCGGTCTTCATGATCTCCGTGTGCAGTTTCGATCCATGCACAAAGGGATTGATGCCCATCTCAACGCCTTGCGGATTGGAATAGACCAGAAGCTCGATGCCTAACTCCTTCGCGCGGCGGTCGCGAAACTCGATCATTTCCCGAAATTTCCACGTCGTGTCGACATGCAGCAAGGGAAACGGCGGCTTGGACGGATAAAAAGCCTTCATGGCGAGATGCAGCATGACTGCTGAATCCTTGCCGATGGAGTACAGCATCACCGGCCGCTCGCACTCGGCGACGACCTCGCGCATGATGTGAATGCTTTCGGCTTCCAGCCGATCGAGATGGCCCAATTTACGGATTGCCAGAGTGTTCATTGCGCCGCCTCGCTTTGCGTTGCCGGGCCGCGACGCAGCACGCCGTTCTCGTCAACGTGCAATCCACATTCCTTTTTCGCGTCTTCTTCCCACCACCAGCGGCCTGCCCGCTCGCTTTCTCCAGGCGCAATCGCGCGCGTGCAAGGCGCACAGCCGATGGAGAGAAAGCCCTGCGCGTGCAATTCATTGACCGGCACGCTGAATTTTTCCGTCTCGGCGACGATCACCTCGCGGCTGTAGTCCAGCAACGGGTTCACCTTCAGCAATTTATGCACTGCGTCGAACTCGGCGTAAGCGATGTCGGAGCGCGCGGCGGACTGATCCGCGCGCAGTCCGGTGATCCAGGCGGATGCTCCCGCAAGCAGCCGACCCAGCGGTTCGACCTTGCGCAGATGGCAGCAGGCCTTGCGGTTTTCCACCGACTTATAAAAGCCGTTGACGCCATTTTCCGCCACCCATTGCTCCAGGGGAGCGGCTTGCGGATAGACGGCGGTGATGCGGCGGGCGTAGCGCGCCTCGGTGCGCTCCCAGAGATCGTAGGTCTGCGGAAACAGCCGGCCGGTGTCGAGCGTCGCGACTTCTATATCGAGCCCCTGCGTAAAGATCGAATGCGTGATCCACTGGTCTTCGATACCGAAACTGGTCGTGAAAACGATGCGTCCCGGAACGAATTCTCGCACCAGTCGCAGCCGATGATCGAGGTCCAGCGGCGCCAGTCGAGGCGTCAAGACTTCCATGAGCGATGGCTTCATGACGAGGCCTTTCGGCGTCGTTCCAGGATGGAACCGTGCACTGCATAGCCCTCTTGGTAATTCTCGCTATAGGCAGCCAGCGCTCTGCTCCACTGAGCTTCGTCCTGACGCGTGGCGAGGTCGTGCGGAATTTCGATCGTGTTAAATCCGCATTGGCGGGCGTGGATGGCCTGATCCGCCAACACGCGCCCGCTGGCCCGAAGTTCTCCGGCAAATCCTGCTCTGCGGAGCAACCGCGCGAGCGAAAAGCCGCGACCATCCGTGAAAGCCGGGAATGCGACGGCGATCAGCGCGAGGCGCGCAAAATAAGGCGTCAGCGCCGCTGGTTCCGTGGTGTTGGCGACGACCACACCCAGTTGCGCGCCAGCGGGCAAACCTGTCACAGCCTCGTCAAGCCGCTTTTGCGAGACGATGACTTTGCCGGACCTGGGCAAGTCTTCTTCTTCGGCGAGGTGGCGCCAATCGTCTTCGACGAATTTCCCGTCAGATATCAGCGCCATCTTCGCCCTCCCGCCGCAGCACGTCCTTGAAGCGGGCATGGCCCAACCGCCGCCACGTGTCGATGAAGCGCTCTTCTCCCCGCCGCTCCGAAAGATAAAAATCGACGATATGTTCGATTACGTCGGGAACCTGCTCCGCCGTGACGCCCGGTCCCAGCAATTCGCCGATTGAAGCGGACAGCGAAGGATCGCCGCCGAGCGTTATCTGGTAAGATTCCTGGCCCTTTTTCTCCAGGCCCAGAATGCCGATCGCTGCGACATGGTGATGGCCGCAAGCGTTGATACAGCCGGATATCTTGATCCCGAGCTTGCCGATAAGGCGCTGGCGCTGCGGGTCCCTGAAGCGCCGCGAAATCGCTTGTGCGATCGGAATGGAGCGCGCTGTCGCCAGCGCGCAGTAATCAAGTCCGGGACAGGAAATGATGTCGGTCAGCAGACCGGCGTTCGCCGTGGCGAGTCCGGCCGCGTCCAGCAGTTGCCAAAGCGCGAAAAGATCGTCCTTTTTCACATGCGGCAGGATGATGTTCTGCTCGTGACTTACGCGTAACTCGCCAAAGCCGAATTTCTCGCTGGCGTCGGCGAGAACCCGCATTTGATGCGAGGTTGCGTCGCCAGGAATACCCCCGATCGGTTTCAGCGATACGGTGACGATCGCATAGCCGTCGATTTTGTGAGAAAAGACATTGACGTCTGCGAAGGAGGCGAAGGCCGGGTTCTGACGCTTCGCAGTCTCAAGCATGGTGGATTGTGCTGGCAAAGCCTCATAGGGCGGCGGCGCAAAATAGCCCGCGATGCGCGTGAACTCCTGGCTGTCGTACGCGAATGGCTCGCGGTCCATGGCGGCGAACTCGCTTTCGATTTCCGCCTTGATTTGTTCAAGTCCTGTTTCAAGCACCAGGATCTTGATGCGCGCCTTGTATTTATTATCCCGGCGACCGAAGCGGTTATAAACGCGCAGGATCGCTTCGAGATAAGCGAGCAAATCTGCGCGCGGCAGAAACTCCCGCACCAGCTTGCCAACGAAGGGCGAGCGGCCAAGACCGCCACCGACAATCACCTCGTAGCCGGGCTCTCCATTGGCGTTCGCGACCACGCGCAGTCCGATGTCGTGCACTTTGATGGCGGCGCGGTCATGCGCGGCGCCGCTCACTGCGATTTTGAACTTGCGCGGCAGGAAGCTGAATTCGGGATGCAGGCTGGACCATTGCCGCAAGAATTCGGCCGTGGGACGCGGATCCTCATATT
This sequence comes from uncultured Alphaproteobacteria bacterium, assembly GCA_963697595.1. Taxonomy (GTDB): domain Bacteria; phylum Pseudomonadota; class Alphaproteobacteria; order Rhizobiales; family Beijerinckiaceae; genus Methylocystis. The sequence continues at coordinate 1,651,073 of CAVOON010000003.1, forward strand.
CGTCCGCGGCGACGCCCGCAAAATGATCGGCGGTGACATTGCGAATGCAATTGCCGGAGGTTTGGATGGCGTGCATCTCGACGTCGGCGAGAGCCTCCAGAATATCGGGCACATCAACCAGTTTCGGCCAGTTATATTGCAGGTTCTGGCGCGTCGTGAAATGACCGTAGCCCTTGTCCCATTTGTCGGCGATGTCAGCGAGTCGACGCATTTGCCGGGCCGTCAGCGTGCCATATGGAATGGCGACGCGCAGCATATAGGCGTGCAATTGCAGATAGAGCCCGTTCATCAGGCGGAAGGGGCGGAACTCGTCCTCCGTCGTCGCGCCGGCGAGGCGGCGACGCACCTGCTCGCGGAATTCAGCGACCCGCTCGCGCACGAAGGCGGTGTCATAGGTGTCGTAAAGATAAGTCGTGGTTGGCGCGTTGGGGCGCGCTGCTTGTTTCGGGTCATGCGCGGTCATTTTGCTTCTCCGGCCCGGGCGAGCCAGGCCTGCTTGCCGAGATCGAGGCGCACGCTCGGCCCGTTGATCCGCATTTTCTCTCGATAATGCAGAGGCGTCGGTCGGCCATCCGCGCCGACCACGACGTCCGCCAGATAGACATCGACAACGCGATTAACGGCGATATCAGCCTTGCCCCGCGCTTCAAGCGCCGCCGCCTCGGCGCTGTCATGAGCGACCACCGCCACTCTATGGTCGCGAACCCATCCTGTCGCGCCAAGGAACAGCACTTCGCCGTCCCTGAGATCGTTGGCGAAAAGGATTTGCGGATTTTTCAAGATGGCCATCAAAGCGCCTTGGCTATTGTCAATCGAAGCCCGTCATATTCGTCAGACCATATAATCTGACAGGACAGGCGGGAGTTTTCGAAGATGAGCGGCAACTCATCAAGCTTTTCAAGCTCTTCCTCGCTGGGCGCGGGGATCTTGCCCAGCCATTCGGGAGCAATGAGAACGTGACATTCGGCGCAGGCCAGAGCGCCGCCGCAGGTGTTCTCCATTCCTATTCCGTAATCGCGGAGAATTTCCATCAACCGCCAACCCTCGACAGGCTCGAGTTCATGCGAAACCCCTTCCCGATCCTCCACACGGATCAGGCTCACTGTCCTGTCCAGGCTTGCTTCGGCTTCCCGCATGAACGCTCCCCCTATGGCACCCAGCCGCTCCGCTATCCACAATGGCAAGGAACGCGACGCAAAAGCGCTGGTTTTTATGCGTTCTTCGCACAAGAGCACGTTTGTTCCTCGCCAGACAGAGCCACCCGCCAGCTTACCCCGCGCGCAGACTGTGATCGTCTGAATTCGATGCTGGTTACATACTCATAGATGAATGAATGTCAATTCACCTCAAAAAGACGGAGATGCCGCCTATATCACACATAAATTATGTTAAATTAAGAAGCGTGACTTTATGTAAGGAAATCTGTGTGCCTCCTTCCGTTCACCATGTTTAGTAAGATTGTGGCAATCATTGATGCACGTAGGACCGTCCGATGCTATAGGGACAATCCATGGCGAAGAAACCGATAGAAAAACCAAAGAAACAATCTTCGAGCACAGCCGAAGAGATTATTCAACCCAAGGTTGTAGCTACGTCAGCGCATGGAGTGAGATCGGACATGAAACCATCAGTCATCCTTGTCGGCGCTGACAAGGGCGGTGTCGGCAAAACCACCATTTCCCGCGTCGTTCTGGACTATCTCAACTCGAACAACGTGATTACGCGCGCCTTCGACACGGAGTTTCCACGCGGCACGCTGCACCGCTTTCATCCCGATCAAACCAGCGTCGTCGATCTGACGGCGACTTCCGACCAGATGAGAATTTTCGACACGCTAAACAGCGCGCAGGTCAAGGTTTCGGTGATTGATGTGCGCGCCGGGGGCTTGAGCCTGGCGCTGCAGGCGCTGGAGGACACCGGGTTTCTCGACGCGGTCCATGCCGGCGAGTACAACTTCCTGATTTTTCATGTGCTTGGTTCTTCGATTGCCTCCCTGGACGAAATCGAAGAGATTGCGCCCTATGTCGAGGACGCCCATTATTTTCTGGTTAAGAACCACGTCAACGACACCACGTTCTTCGAATGGGACCCTCTGACCCACGCCAAATATTTTGAGAAGGTGTCAACCACTGGCGAGTTGACGATCCCCAAGCTCAACGAAATGTCTTACGAACAGGTGGAAATCGCCGGGGTGCCATTTTCGACCTTCGTCGCGGACAGAACAGCTGAAGGTGAGCCGGCGGGGCAGTCTTTCGTGCTGCGCGGTTATGTTCGCACCTGGTTGAACAAGATCGCGGACGAGTTCGATCGCGTGCAGCTACTTGGGTTGGTGGCGCCGCGTGACAGCAAGTCAGGCAAAACCGCAAAGGGATGACATTTCGGCCCGTGCCAACTCAAGGGCGTCGGCGGATTGAGCAGAGGCGTCGGCGGCAGGACAGATGAAACGGCGCGCCAACGTCTTTATCGTCTGCTCGCCGAGCGCCCGCGTTGGAGTATCCACGACCGCTCGACTTCTCACCGATTACCATATTTTCACGAATTCCCAGGTTGTGGGTTTCGACACGGACCCCCACGAGCCTCATTACGCGCCTCTGTTCCCCGAGGTGGTGCGCGTGCTCGATGTCGCGGATATCAGGGGGCAAATCGTACTTTTCGACGGACTGTTGGCGCAGGACAACTCGCCGAAAATAGTCGACGTATGGCATCGCTCCTTCCCGCGTTTTTTCGAGACCGTCCAGGATATCGGCTTCATCGAGGAGGCGTTTCAACAGGGGATTGAGCCCATCCTGCTTTATCACGCCGACGCAAGTAAGACTTCGCTGGAAGGAGCCTTGTTGCTTCATGAGCTCTGGCCTCAACTGACGATGATGCTCGTCCATAATGAGGGCGCCAGTCCGCTGGACCAAGATCAACTGGAAATCTTTCGCCACTATCCATCGCAGGGCAAATTCGTCGTTTCGCCGTTGCCTGGTCCGGTCGCGCGAGTTTTGGCCAATCCTTCCCTGTCTTTGACGGAGTTCTTGCGTGCGCCGCCACCAGAGATGTCGATAGTGGTACGCGCCGCCCTGAAGTCCTGGATCGCCCCCATCTTCACTCAGTTCCAAAGCTTCGAATTGCGCCAACAACTGGAGTCCAGCGCTTATCTGCAATAAAACTGCCTTGCCAGACCTCATCGACGAGATTCAGGAAGTCCAATGGAATATCGCAAACTCGGACGGACCGACCTTTCGGTATCCGCCCTGTGCCTGGGCACGATGACTTTCGGTCAGCAGAACGCCGAAGCCGAAGGTCATCAGCAGCTGGACTACGCCATCGAGCGCGGAATTAATTTCATCGATACCGCGGAAATCTATTCCATTCCGCCCCGACCGGAAACACAGGGCTCGACCGAGCGGATCATCGGCTCCTGGTTCAAAGCTCGCAAGAATCGCGACAAAGTGATCCTCGCCACCAAGGTCGCGGGGCGCGCCGAAATGAACTGGCTGCGCGCGGACAAAGAACCCACCCGACTGGACAAGAAGAACATCGCTTTCGCTGTCGAGGCGTCGCTGAAGCGGCTGCAAACGGATTACATTGACCTGTACCAGTTGCACTGGCCGGACCGTTCCGTGCCTCTGTTTGGCTCTGGCGGGACGACCTGGCGCCAGCCCAGCATCCGCCCGGAAGTAAGTGTCGCGGAAACGCTGGACGCGCTGAACGAACTGGTGGGGGCCGGAAAGGTGCGTCATGTCGGACTGTCCAATGAAACGCCCTGGGGAGTCGCGCAATTCCTTCGCGCTTCGGAGATCGGCTTCGGACCGCGAATAGTCTCGATCCAGAACGCCTATCATTTCCTGAACCGCACTTTTGAGATGGGGCTCGCAGAGTTCGCTTTCCGGGAAAATGTCGGGTTGCTGGCCTATTCACCCCTGGCGCAGGGTTATCTGACCGGCAAATATCAGAACGGAGCGCGGCCGCCCGGCGCCCGCACGACGCTGTTTGAACGCGCCCAGAGATACGAAACCCCCGGCGTCGAGAAAGCCATCGAACAATATCTCTCGCTGGCGCGCCAACTCGGCCTCGATCCCGCGCAATTCGCGATCGCTTTCGCAACCTCGCGCGCTTTCGTCACTTCGAACATCATCGGCGCGACCACGATGGAGCAGTTGAAAACCGACATCAACTCAATTGCGGTGAAGATCACTCCAGAAATTGAAGCGCGCATCGACGCCATTCATGAGCTGCACAGCAATCCGGCGCCGTGAGATAATCCTTCCTTCGGCCGTGCGGAGCCGCGGCGGCATGAAAGGAAACTGCAACCTTGTTCTCACGCTCGCGGGTTCCGCGCTTAGGCATGTCCCGCAGTCGCGGATAGGCTGGCGAGGTCAATTCCGATCGAGCGCAGCGCCCGCAAATATTTACTATCGAGATCGTGGTCAAACAGGATCGCCGGGTCGGCGGGGCAATGTAGCCAGCCATTGTGCTGGATTTCGTTCTCGAGCTGCCCCGCGTCCCAGCAGGCATAGCCCAGCGCCAAAACGGCGCGGTCAGGCCCCTGCCCCGCCGCTATCGCGCGCAAAATGTCGACAGTCGCGGTGAGTGAGACTCCATCGTCGATTGGCAGCGTCGAATTATCGATGAAGAAATCCGCCGAATGCAACACGAAGCCGCGATCGGTCTGCACCGGCCCCCCGGAAAGCACCTGAACTTCCTTGGCGGCGGCGGGAAGGCTGATCCGCTCCTTGGGAGCGATCACCTTCAATTGTTCGAGCAGATCCGGAAAGTCGCGGACGCGCGCAGGACGATTCAGCATGATGCCCATGGCGCCGTCAGCCGAATGCGCGCACACGTAGACGACCGAACGCGCGAAACGCTGGTCCTCCATGCCCGGCATAGCGACCAGCATCTGGCCTTCGAGGAAGGGATGCTCTCGCGTGGCGGCCTTCTCGCCAGAGGTGCGCGCGGAAGCTTGCTTCTTTTGGGGCTCGCTCATAGGGTTCATGCTACGCCTGCCGCCCGTCGACGACAAGACTTCCCGTCGCCCCGCGACGCCCAAAGCTGAAAATTAATCAGGGCCTTTGAATGGTCTCACAAATACGCCTCAAATCGCTTCTTGGCCTTGCTTTCGCCGCTCTCTTCGTTTTGGCCGGGGCACACGCCGCCACTACCGAGTCTCCCTTCGCCTCCGCGCCCGTTAAGGCGCAGACGTCGACCGCGAGACTGCTTGCGGGCGAAGGATCAAAAGACGGCATTTACAGCGCTGGAGTGGAAATTGATCTTGCCCCCCAGACCATCACCTATTGGCGTCAGCCGGGCGACGCCGGGGTTCCGCCGGTTTTTGATTTCTCGCGTTCCGACAATGTTGCTTCGGTCGAAGTTCTATATCCAGCGCCAAAGCACATAGAGGAAGCGGGGAGCATCATTGCCGGCTACGACGCCAAGGTGACGTTTCCGCTGCGCGTGAAGGCCAAAGACGCTCAGGCGCCGGTCACGCTCAACCTCTCGCTCGATTATGCGGCCTGCGGCAAGATTTGCCTGCCGGCGCGCGCGCGGCTTTCGTTGACCCTGCCCCGTAGCGGCGTTTCGCCCTTTGCTCGCGACATCGCTGTGGCTCTGGCGCAAGTGCCCAGAAAAACAACGCAAGCGGAAGCAAAAGGCCTGCTCGGCGTGGCGCGGCGGGAAGGACAGCCTTTGTCATGGCGACTAAACTATCTTGGTAAGGAAAAAGTGCGGGATCTCTTCGCCGAAGCGCCCGATCCGCTGTTTCTCGACAGCTCGCGGGCGTCGGACGGAAAAGGCTTCGACCTGACTTTGGCGACCAATGGGGTGGCCGAGACGCCAAAAGCCGTCATGGCGACAGTCACCATCGTCACGGACACTGACGCATTCGAGGCTCCCGCGCAGCTGCAATAAGGGGACTGCTTACGCGAACATCGCCGCCGGATGTTCGATGAAACGCTTGAAGGCCGCCAGCAGCGTGGCCCCCAAAGCGCCGTCTATGGCGCGATGATCGCATGAGAGCGTCACCGTCATGATCGTGGCGACGGTGGGCGCGCCGTTGCGCACGACAACGCGTTTCTCGCCCTCGCCGACAGCCAGAATGCTCGACTGCGGCGGATTGATCACCGCGGTGAAGTTCTTAATTCCAAACATGCCGAGGTTGGAGACGGCGCTGGCGCCGCCTTCATATTCGACAGGTTTCAGCCGACGTTCTTTCGCCCGAGCGGAAAGCTCCTTGATCTCCTCGGATATTTCGCGGACGGTTTTTGCTTCCGCGTTGCGGATGATCGGCGTCACAAGCCCGCCAGGGACCGACACGGCGACGCCGATGTCGCTCGTCTTGTGCCGCAGCATCGCCTCGGACGTATAGGATACATTGGCCTCGGGGACGCTTTGCAGCGCCATCGCAAGGGATTTCACGACAAAGTCATTGACCGAGGCTTTCCACTTTGGCTTGCCTTCGGGACCCAGCGGAGCGGCCGAGTTCAAATCCTCGCGCAGTTGCAGGAGAGCGTCGATCTCGCAATCGCAGGTGAGATAGAAATGCGGAATGCTTTGCGCGGCTTCCGTAAGACGGCGGGCAATCGCCTTGCGCATCGAGTCGTGAGGAATTTCCTCATAGGCATCGATCGCAAAAAATTTGCGCGTCGTTGCGTCGGACGGGCCGGAAGCGAGGGACGGCGAGGCGCTAGCGCGTGCGGCTCCAGATGAAACAGCCGTCTGCACGTCGCGCTCGACGATCCGCCCATGCGGGCCGGAGCCGCTGATCGCGCCAAGGTCCAGCCCCGCCTCCTTGGCGAGCCGGCGCGCAAGCGGCGAAGCGAATATACGCGGCGCCGGGGCTATATCGGAAACTGGCGTCATCACGCTTCCGTTGTTTTCTCGTTGTCGGGCTACGTCCTAGGACCTGTAAAGAACCGCCTTCGCCGCCGCGACGACTTCGGCGACGGAGGGCAGCGCCAGCTTTTCCAGATTGGCGGCGTAGGGCATCGGCACGTCCTTGCCGGTCACCCGCAGCACCGGCGCGTCGAGATAATCGAACGCCTCCCCCTGCACGCGCGCGGCGATGTCGGCGGTCACGCCGCATTGGGGCCAGCCCTCTTCGATTGCAACGCAACGGTGCGTCTTTTTTACCGACTCGATGATCGCGGCAACATCCATCGGGCGCAGCGTACGCAGATCGATCACCTCGGCGTCGACGCCTTCTTTCGAGAGTTCCTCCGCCGCGGCCAGCGCATAGGTCATGCCGATGGAGAAAGACACCAGCGTCACGTCTCGTCCTGCGCGCGCGATGCGCGCCTTGCCGAGCGGCACAAGAAAATCGTCGATGGCCGGCACTTCGCCAGTCTTGCCATAGAGAATCTCGTTCTCCAGAAAAATCACCGGACTATTATCGCGAATGGCGCTTTTAAGCAGCCCCTTGGCGTCGGCCGCGTTGGATGGAGACACCACCTTCAATCCCGGGACCTGCGAGTACCACGCCGAGTAATCCTGGCTGTGCTGGGCGCCCACTCGCGCGGCGGCGCCATTGGGACCGCGAAACACAATCGGGCACTGCACCTGGCCGCCCGACATGTAAAGCGTTTTGGCCGCGGAATTGACGATGTGGTCGATAGCCTGCATCGAGAAATTAAAGGTCATGAATTCGACGATAGGCCGCAACCCGGCAAACGCAGCGCCGACGCCAAGTCCCGTAAAGCCATATTCGGTGATCGGCGCATCGACCACGCGGCGCGCGCCGAACTCCTGCAACAATCCCTGCGTGACCTTATAGGCGCCCTGGTACTCGGCAACTTCCTCGCCCAGAATGAAGACATTGGGATCGCGGCGCATTTCCTCGGCCATGGCGTCGCGCAAGGCTTCTCGCATTGTCATGGCGAGCATGGTGGCGCCGTGTGGAACTTCGGGTTCCGCCGCCGGCGCAGCAGCGGCAGCAGGGGCTGCCGGAGTAACCGCGGTATTGGACTGAGTGGCGACCGCCGGAGCGGTTGGCGGCGTCGGCTTTGGCGTGGCAACGGCGGAGGCGTCCTCTCCTTCGCCTGCGATCACCGCGATCGGCGCGTTCACCGCCACATTTTCCGTTCCCGCCGGCACCAGGATGCGGGCGAGCACGCCTTCGTCCACGACCTCGACCTCCATGGTGGCCTTGTCGGTTTCGATCTCGGCTATGACGTCGCCGGACTTTACAGTATCGCCTTCGGCTTTAAGCCATTTGGTGATCTTGCCATGCTCCATAGTGGGCGAAAGCGCGGGCATCAAAACATTGACGGTCATCGTCTCAACCCCGCGGCCTCCGCAACACCAACGACAGTTTGTTCACGTTTCCAGACTCCTAAGCCACCACATCCGTCCACAACTCGCTTGGGTCAGGTTCCTTGTCCTGCGATGCAAAATCTGCGGCTTCCGCAACCATCTTTCGAACCTGCGCATCGACTTTTTTCAGTTCGTCCTCGCTGGCGCCGCCGGCGAGCAGCCGCGCGCGGACTTGCTCTATCGGGTCGTGCTCCTCCCGCATGCGCGTCACTTCTTCCTTGGAGCGGTATTTGGCGGGGTCCGACATCGAATGGCCGCGATAGCGGTAGGTCTGCGCCTCGATCAGATAGGGGCCGTTTCCTTTGCGGCACCAATCGATTGCTTTTTCCGCAGCGTCGCGCACGGCGCGAACATCCATGCCGTCGACCTGAACGCCCGGAATATTGAACGCGGCGCCGCGCTTTGCGAAATCGGACTGCGCCGATGAACGCTCCACCGAAGTGCCCATGGCGTAATGATTGTTCTCGACAACGAACACAACGGGGAGCCGCCACAGCTCCGCCATGTTGAACGTCTCATAGACCTGCCCCTGATTGGCGGCGCCGTCGCCAAAGAAGCACAAAGACACCCGGTCCTGATGGCGATAATTATTGGCGAAGGCCAGCCCCGCCCCGATGGGCGCGGAAGCGCCAACGATGCCATGACCGCCGAAGAAATTCTTCTCCAGCGAAAACATGTGCATCGAGCCGCCCTTGCCCTTGGAAAACCCGCTGCGACGCCCGGTCAATTCCGCCATGACGCCTTTGGGATCCATGCCGCAGGCGAGCATGTGCCCGTGGTCGCGATAGCTCGTGACGAATTGGTCGTCAGCTCGCGCCGCCATTCTGATGCCGACGACCACAGCCTCCTGGCCGATATAGAGATGACAAAAACCGGCTATCAGGCCCATGCCATACATCTGGCCGGCTTTTTCTTCGAATCGGCGGATGAGCAGCATGTCGCGATATGCGGCGCGTTCTTCGTCCATCGTGAACGGACGCAGGGCCGGCGCGGTTTGGGCAGCTGTTCCGGTATTTCCCGCCATATACGCCCTCCCAAGGCATCGAAGCAGAGCTTAACCTAAAACGCGACAGAAAACGAGCGGCGTCGCAGCACTCGCGGAGCCGTGGCTTCCGCCTCCGCTCAGGGTTGCTCGACCTGCGATTGCAATTCGTCTGCAAAGCGTGCGATGCGACGGGCGTTAACGCCAAAATCGTGGCGGCCATATCGCGAGGCAGCGCGAACGTCGACGCGTGTCTGCCCCGCAAGCGGACGAAGACGCACCGTTATGTCTTCGTCGAACCCCATCAAGGTTGTGCGATCCATGAAATCTATATGGGCGTCGCCGGAGCGCTCGCTAGCCGGTCTCTGTTCGACAAGCCGCCAGCCGCTCTCGGCGGCGGCCTTCAGCACCAGCGGCAGGGCGTCCTCCATGTCAAGTTCAAGGATAATCGGCTTGACATCGGGATAGGCGACAGCCTGCGGCGCGCGGTCCGCGATCGTTGGACTCGGCGGCGAGTATCCGCCTCTCGCCTTAAGAGCCGTTCGCGATCGGGAAAAGTCCGGCGGATCGTCGATGTCCGTGGAAATGTCGGCGAGCACCGGCAGACGCAGCGCCTCCACTGCGAGATATCCCGGCCAGGCCAAAGTCAGTGCAGCAAATAATAAACCGATGATCGCAGAACCAAGTCCGCGTCCGCCCCACCGCCAGATGCTCACGCAAGCGACGCCAAACAAAAACACCGCGCCTAGAGCCAAAGCCACCGACACGCCCAAAGACGCGAGCGCCGCCTGCGGATCGAGCCGTTTGGCGCGGGCAAGAACGATGGCCAGTGTGGCGACCGTCACCGCAAACAGCCCCAGACGTCTGCTCCAGATAGCGGCGACCGAAACAGGCTCTGGCGGAAGATGGCGGCGCATCGGGCGAGGTTTTCCAACCGAGGAACGAACGCCGCAAACACAGAGACGCAAGCGGCCCTTTTAGCATTATCGCGGCCGATGCTGCTCCGTAAAGCGCCAGCGGGGTCTCCGCGCTTCAACTTCCCGCCACAGGAACTTAACGAGGATTTAACTCGATCGCGACAAATTGAGGCCACGGATACATCGCAGCTTTACCCAGTCACACCGTCGAGATCAGTCATGTCGCATCAGTTCGTCACCGAGTTCCAGCAGTTGTCCGCCGAAAGCCCCGAGCATGACTTGATGGCCAGGCTTTACCGCGAGATCGGCCTTTCGGCCGTTGCGGCGGCGTTAGACGTCATGAACACGCCTTCTTTCCAGAACCCGACAACCGCGACCGTTGAAGCCCATCAAGGTCCGGCCTTCCTGCAAGAAGACAGCATGGCCGCCTGACCACCGCCGCACTGGTGGGCGTGGCCTATATGGACAGGCGATGATCACCCGCAGAGCGTTGATAACCCGGGGAGGCCGCGCACTGCTTGCGGGCGGCGCGGGTCTCGCCGCCTATAGCGTGGTGATCGAACCTAATTTCATTCTCGACGTTACAAGCTACAAGGTGTCGCCTGCGAACTGGCCGAACTCCCTCCCCCTGCGCATCGCAATCATCTCCGATCTGCACGCTTGCGAACCCTGGATGCCGGTCTCCCGCATCCGGGAAATCGCCGCAATCACCAACGCGCTGGCGCCCGATCTGATTGTTCTACTTGGGGATTTTTCGGGCGGCACCATCCTCGCCTCCGCTGTGCTGCCGGAGCAGTGGAGCGAGGCTCTTTCGTGCCTGCGCGCGCCGCTCGGGGTGCACGCAATCCTCGGCAATCACGACTGGTGGCATGGCCCCCTGCCCCTGGACCCTCGCGATGACGCTGAAGGCGTGCGTGGGGGGCTGCGCCAGATGGGCGCGAATTTGTTGGAGAATGGGGCGACGCGCCTCGAAAAGAATGGTTCGCCGTTCTGGCTTTTGGGTCTGGGAGACCAGATGTCCTACCGGAACGCCGCCGGACAATGGCTCGGACATGACGACTTGCCGGCCACCTTGGCCAAGATCACCGATGACGCGCCAGCAATCCTGCTCGCTCATGAGCCATTTGTATTCTCGCGGGTGCCCAAACGGGTCGCGCTCACACTATCGGGACATACGCATGGCGGCCAGATCAACCTTCCCCTGGTAGGGCCGGTTTTTGCCGAACTGCGTTACAAAACAACGCATATTTATGGACATATAGAGGAAGAGGGCCGACATCTCATAATTTCAGGCGGCCTTGGCAAGTCTATAGTGCCGGTACGCTTCATGAGGCCGCCTGAAATCGTGCAGGTGACCGTGGAGGCGCCTTCACTAGTCGCAAGTACGCTGTAATAGGCCCCCGGCGGCCGTCGTCGGGCCCAACCCAGAAACCACAAGGGCCGCTTATTCCCAGGTTCCGGGAAAAAGCAGCCCCTGCATAACTATTGTAGAACAGAGCCAAAATTACTCGATGATGCTGGCGACGACGCCGGCTCCGACCGTTCGGCCGCCTTCGCGGATGGCGAAGCGCAGCTTCTCCTCCATGGCGATCGGAACGATCAGCGCCACTTCCATCGCCACATTGTCGCCCGGCATCACCATCTCGACGCCCTCGGGAAGCGTCACGATGCCGGTCACGTCCGTCGTGCGGAAGTAGAATTGCGGACGATAGTTGGTGAAGAACGGCGTGTGCCGGCCGCCCTCTTCCTTCGTCAGAATATAGGCCTCGGCCTTGAACTTGGTGTGCGGCTTCACCGAACCCGGCTTGCACAGCACCTGGCCGCGCTCCACGTCCTCGCGCTTGGTGCCGCGCAGCAGGCAGCCGACGTTGTCGCCAGCCTCGCCCTGATCCAGCAGCTTGCGGAACATTTCCACGCCCGTCACCGTCGACTTCACCGTCGGACGGATGCCGACGATCTCGACTTCCTCGCCAACCTTGATGATGCCGCGCTCGATACGGCCCGTCACCACCGTGCCGCGGCCCGAAATCGAGAACACGTCCTCAACCGGCATCAGGAACGGCTGATCCTTCGGACGCTCCGGCTGCGGAATATATTTGTCCACTTCCGCCATCAGCTTCAGGATCGCGTCATGGCCGATCTCCGGGGTCTTGTTCTCCAGAGCCGCCAGCGCCGAACCCTTGACGATCGGAATGTCGTCGCCCGGGAACTCATACTTGCTGAGCAGCTCGCGAACTTCCAGCTCGACCAGCTCCAGAAGCTCCGGATCGTCGACCATGTCGACCTTGTTCAGGAACACCACCAGCGCCGGAACGCCGACCTGACGCGCCAGAAGAATGTGCTCGCGGGTCTGCGGCATCGGGCCGTCCGCCGCCGACACCACCAGGATCGCGCCGTCCATCTGCGCCGCGCCGGTGATCATGTTCTTCACATAATCGGCGTGGCCGGGGCAGTCGACGTGCGCGTAATGGCGGTTCGCCGTCTCATATTCCACATGCGCCGTCGAAATCGTGATGCCGCGCGCGCGCTCCTCGGGAGCCTTGTCGATCTGGTCATAGGCCGTGAAGGTCGCCCCGCCCGACTCAGCCAGAACCTTGGTGATCGCCGCAGTCAACGACGTCTTGCCATGGTCAACGTGACCAATCGTCCCGATGTTGCAATGCGGCTTGTTGCGTGAGAACTTTTCCTTGGCCATCGTCGCAGGTCCAATCCCAAAAATTAGCTCGCCCGGGCCACATGGCCGCGCGCGGCGAGGGTTTAGGCGGAATGGGGCTGGAGTTCAAGGGGGGGCCGTAGAGCTCATTGCCGGAGCATTTCTCCAAACTTCTTTCTCCAAGGCAGCACGTCTTCCAGATCGAAGGGAAACGGCTTCTCGATTTTAAGCTCCCCATACGTTTCCTCGTGAACTCGATCTAATTGCCATGCTGTAAATCGCGCCTCTGTCGCATGACGAACAGCCGCTATGAACGACCCTTCGTTCGCGGCCAGCAACGTCCGCTCTAACTCCTCAATCGAGCAGAACACGATGCTTTTCTGGTCCGCCTCTGTAATTTCAGGATATTTACCTGACCTGACGCGAGCCTCAGCGATGACATTCTCGCGTAACTCATGGGACATGCTTAACCAAGAATCCATTGTCAGCACCATTCCAATATTCTCGCGAGATGAATTATAATAATCAGAATCGACCAATCTAAGATGCGCGAAATATTTCCATAACTGGCACACAGCCTTAATTATTTCATCATATTCACCACCAGCCTTATCTAAGGGGCTATCTGAATACTGAGCCCCAACTGTCAACTTGCGCGCTTTGCATTCAATCGCCAATAAGACACCGTCAGAATATTTAACAATTATATCTACAGAGTCGACCGTTCTTGTTTTGTATAAATATTTATAACTAACACTTATCTCGAGCGCAGGCATAGTAGCTCGAATAAACTCCAAGCAGTACCTCTCAAACCGAAACGCAGCCTCGTTACGAATATCACCTCCGCCGCCCAGAAGATCATAATATAATCCAGATGTTATGCGCTGAATAATTAATTCCGGCAAGGGAGATATCAACCTTAACTTATCGAATGAACGAACAATCGGAAACCTTCTAATTATACTTGGACGATATGCTAGATTTAAATTGCCGTATTTTTTCTTGGCGCTTTCAGTATGGTCTGCCAATGCTCTCTTTGCGAAACTGATCGGTGCACAAATAAGGTCAAGCACGGCTGAGAACTCCATCGAGCACCCGGCGTCAACGTAAGGATTGTCTTGAAACAACTCATGCAGTGTAAGACCTACAAGCGATACAGAATTTATTGTAACCCCGTAAGCATCTCTGAAATATTCTGAACATAGACCCTGCCCATATATGTAGGCAAATCTATAAAATTGTGGCAAGTTAAAATATCCCCTTTGCCAAGGGAACTGCCGATGAGAAATCCTATGCATTTCATTAAATATACTCATATTTCTTAGATAAATTCCAGCCTCTGCATCTTCGATGGCTCTGATGTTGTTTACTAAAGATCTTACAGTCTGAAAATTATCGCATTTTAGAATTCTATATCGTTGTCCATTCGATTTAAGTTTTGGAGTTGACAGGAGAAAGCCAACCAAAGACTCAAGTTCCCACCTATGAATGGCGTATTTTGAGGCCGCATCCGCGGTAGCCACCTCCTTCGGAAACGAAATAAATTTTGAGGCGGCAGACACCCTTCCTGACTGCAGCGCATCAATTGCCCAGATCATCCGAAGAACCGCCTCATCGTCGGACCGCGGGAGCGCCTTAATCAGCTTCTTCTTTTGGGTGCTTAGTCGGAGTTCTACTCACGGCCAACTCGATCAAATTTGGATTCTGATAGCTTGAAAAATAAGAAACTGCGTTCGCGTTCTTCCGCCCTCAAAACGGCGCCTTCGCCCTCGAAAACTTCCAAGTGACATCCCCGGAAAGATCGATGCTGTCGGGGTTGATCGTCTTGACCGGCGCGCCGGGGTTCAGGTTGAACCCCGGAAAGCGGAGAGCGAAGCTCTCCCCAAAGGCGATGTTTTGCAACTCGCCTCGAAGACGAGCTGCCAACGCTTACCCCTCCCAGACCACCTCGCCGCCCACCACGGTCAGCTTCACTACGCCCTGCAACAGCGCCCCGTCGAAGGGCGTGTTGCGGCAGCGCGAATGCAGCTTCGCCGGATCGACGACAAAGGGCTCGTCGGGGTCGAAACGGATAATGTCGGCGGGCGCGCCGATTTGCAGCCGCCCCTGCTCCAGCCCCAATATTTCGGCGGGCCTCGACGACATCGCCGCCAGAAGGCGCGTCAGCGGCACATCGCCCGAATGCACGAGGCGCAACCCTGCCGAAAGCATCGTTTCCAGACCGATGGCGCCGAATTCCGAGGTCGCGAAAGGCAGCCGCTTGGTTTCCACGTCCTGCGGATCATGGTCGGAGACGATCACGTCGATCAGCCCCTCCGCCAACGCCTGAACCAGCGCCATCCGGTCCGGCTCGCGCCGCAGCGGCGGACGCAACTTCAAGAAGCTGCGATAGTCGCCAATGTCGTTCTCGTTGAGCGTGAGGTGGTTGATCGAGGTTCCGCAGGTGACGGGCAGCCCAGCCGCTTTCGCGGTCCTCAGCGCCTCCAGCGACAAGGGCGCGGCGAGGATGCTGGCGTGATAGCGGGCGCCGGTGAGCGCGACGAGCCGCATATCGCGATCGAGCACGATGGTTTCGGCTTCGGCCGGCACCCCCGCGAGACCGAGCCGCAGCGCCATTTCGCCCTCGTTCATCACGCCTTCGCCCGCAAGTTCGCGGTCCTGCGGAAAATGCACGATCAGCGCGCTAAAATCGCGGGCGTAAGTGAGCGCGCGGCGCATCACCAGCGCGCTTTTGACGGAATGAGCGCCGTCCGTGAAAGCCACGGCGCCGGCTTGCGCTAGAAGCCCAAGCTCCGCGAGTTCGCGCCCCTCGCAGCCTTTGGTGAGCGCGGCCATCGGCAGCACCCGCACCCGGCCGGTGTCCCGCGCGCGGCGCAGGACGAAGTCCACCACTGCCGGATCGTCGACGGCAGGCGAGGTCGCGGGCGTCGCGAGAATGGTGGTGACGCCGCCAGCAGCGGCGGCGAGCGTCGCGGTGGCTATGGTCTCACGATGTTCGGCGCCGGGCTCGCCGACAAAAGCTTGCATGTCGATCAGTCCCGGACTGACGACATCGCCCCGGCAATCAATGATGCGGGCGCGGTTCGGCGCGCGGTTCGGCGTGATCTCGGGACCAAGCTCGGCTATGAGTCCGCCGCGAAGAAGGACGCCACCCCGCGTTTCTGTCCCAGAGGCCGGATCGACGAGGCGGGCGTTGACGAGGACAAGCGGCTGGGCGGTCGGGGGCGCTTGAAACGAAGACATGGAGCATTGCTTAGGCCATTTGGCCAGCCGAGGAAACAGCCTCCCGCCTCGCGGCCTTCCAAGTCAAAACTTCCTGTGGGAATTTTTTTACGTCGAGGGTGGTCTTGCGACGGGAGCAAACAGCTCACAACTTCGTGGATTCGCTGAGCTCGCCGGGAGCGAAAGGCGTGGCGAATTCGCCAAAGAAACCGCCTTCAAAGATTCGCGCCACGGTCACGGGCGTCGCGCCCACAACCACCCGACTCCCTTGAATCAAAGCGAGAGTCGTCTCGACACTGACTCCCGTAAGCGAGATGTCGTTTATCTTTACGATCCGTTCCTTGCCGTTGGACGCAACCAGAATGGCTCTTTGCATGAGCGGAACGACGCGTTCCGCGTGTCGGCTTTCGGGAAGATCCAACGCGGCGCGATTGCCGTACCAGGTCAGTTGCTCGGCCAATCTCTTGTGCTTGAGATTTGGCAAATTCATGCCGATGGAGAAGCCACTCGACTCCACCCGCGAGACATCGCCCTCGAATCTGCCAAGCTCCGAGACATAAACGACGATCTTTTCGCCTATCGTTGGCTTGACTGATGTCGCGAGGAAAATTTCCTCCGTCGACATTTCGACAATTTCGCAAGGATGCTCGCTTTGCGAAGCCAGCATGTAGCGTCCGCGCAAATTGACCCGTACCGGCGAAGGCTTGTGGGACTGTATGCTTTCTCGTTCAATGCGCGCCATCATCGCGGTCGTCACCCGATCAAAGTGCTAATTAATAAGATTAGCCTGTGTACAGAGAAGATCAGATTGTCCATAAAACGTTGACACTGCATTAAACTCAGGTCTGCGTGCCGCTACTGATTTGATGATTTCACGCGTAAGGCGTTACGCAATCTGTTCTTTTTGGTGACAAATTTTTCATGCCTGATTTTTGGAAGGCCGATTTCATTTCCAGCAAGCCACGCGCAAGGCCGCCAGCATCTAAATTCCCAAGCAATAGTCCGCAACCCCGCCGCAAAATTGTCGCGATGGTCGCAAAGGGAATTATGCCGTCAGCACCCCGCCCCAAGCACACATTCCCGCCCAGACAAAATTGTCCCCGCGCCACTTTTGAAATGTTACTCGCCAGTGGCGGGGATGAACGCATTTGTCTGGACCCGCTCACAGGGCGTAACCGCTATGGAACGCCCATTGCTCCGGCTGAAGATGAAGTATGGTTCTCTTCGTCAACAGCCACCGCGATTTCGCCGCGCGGATATGCAGCCGCCAAACGCGCCTTTGACAATTTGATCGCGTTGCCCGCGGGCGGCGCTGTTGGCGCTTCGACCTGGTTCGACAGCCTCCGCGCCCGCATAGTCGCCTGTTTCGGCGTCGAGGGAACGCAGGCGATCCTTTGCGCCTCGGGAACAGAGGCGGAAGTTCTGGCGTTGACCATCGCCAAGAGCATGCTGCGTCGCCCATTGAGGAATATAGTGGTCGCCCCGAAAGAGACCGGCTCGGGGGTGATGGCGGCAGCTGCGGGGCGCCACTTCAACTCGACCTCGGCGCTTCGGGGCAGCGTAGCAAAAGGCGAGACTCTCGCCGGATGGGAAAGCACGCCGGTCCAATTGGCGCCTTTGGAGATACGCAACATGTCGGGCCGTCTTCGTCAAAGGGACATTATTGATCGCGGCGCGCAAGTATGCGTAAACGCGGCGCTTCGCGCAGGCGAAGATGTATTGCTGCATGTGCTCGACACGTCCAAGACAGGCCAAGGCGGGCCCAGTCGCAATGCGGCGCGGGACATTGCCAGAGCGAATCCGGGCCGCGTCTTCGTCCTCGTCGACGCCTGCCAGTTGCGATGCTCTTTCGCCGCCATAAAAGCCGATTTGGAAGCTGGCTTTCTGGTCATGATCACGGGCTCGAAATTCGCCGCCGGCCCGCCGTTCTGCGGGGCGTTGCTCATTCCTCCCCAGCACGTCGCGGCATTATCCCGCTTGCGTCCGCCGCCAGGGCTCGCCGCTTATTCGGCGCGCTTTGACTGGCCTCCCTTTCTGCGCGCAACGCTTCCAGTCGGACTTTTCGCGCCCATCAATCTGGGCCTCGCTCTTCGATGGGAAGCGGCGCTTGCAGAGATTGAAGCTTACGCGGCTACTGACCCTCTCAGGCGCGAGCACGTCGCCTCCGCATTTTCGGAGTTGGTCGTTCAATGCGTCACCGCGCGATCTCATTTGCGGTTTCTCGATGGGCAGCCAGCGGGAGCCGGCGCGTCCGCGCCGACAATATTTCCCGTTGTGACGAGGCAAGGCAAACCAGAGCAGGCGCTCGCAATTTACGAAGCTCTGAGAGCAAACCGCGCGGCGGATGCGCCTTCGCGCGTCTGCAATGTCGGACAGCCCGTAGTTATCGCCAACCGCTCCGCTCTACGCATATGCATCAGCATGCCAATCATCATTGACGCCGCAGCAAAGCTTGAAGCCGGAGCTGATGTTCATCATGCTATACGCAGGATACAAACGGATCTGGAAACCGTGTTTGAGAAATGGGATCGCGTCCTCGGAATAGCTCAGCGCCGTGCGTGACGCGGCTCAATGATCGCCCCAAGCTCTATGGCGCAGCAGGATCTCAAACGCATCGAAGATTTTGTTCATGTGCGCTTGTTTATAGGGAAAGAGCGATATCGGATCGAGCGAATGTACGATCATCGCCGAACCGGTTTCAAAAAGCAGCAACCCTCCGTCTCTGGTTTCAGCGCAGTCGAGCAGCAGATAGTCCAGCCCCGTTCGCTTGAAAATTTCCGCAAAGGCGCCTGCATGACGACGGCCAAAACCGCCGTCGAACTCAGCCATAAAGCGTTCTTCTTCCGCACGATTCGAGGCATTTCCGGCCATGTCCGCATTAAGATAATGGACCATCCAGTTTTTTGAGATGGCCATATGAACCGGATAGGAAACTCCGTCGACAAGCGCGATCCGGTATTTGCGAAAATACCTATCGTCGCTGTGGTAGTCGATGAAAGGCGCGATATAGAAATTCGGCGCAGACTGCTCATTCAGGAAATCGATCAACATGGCGGCGCCATCAATCTTGGCCAGCCCGTCACCTGCGTGAGAACTGACGGGACGGGCGATGATGGGAAAACTTCCTCCATCCAAAAGCGGGAAAGGCAGCACGACACCTTTAGCCATGTCGATCAGCGCTTGGCGTTCGACGCGCAGATTGAGCGGAAAGGCGACGCCCGGGACGTCATGAAGCAGTTTCCACGCTCCATCGCGAGTTAGCTGCGCGATATTTTGCGCAGGATTGACAAGCGGGCGCGGCCAGCGAGGCGCCGACGCCGCAATCGTCTCCAATATACATTGATTGGCGTCATTCTCCGCCACAGCGACGAAGGCGACATCGTGCTCCGGTAGTTCCGACGGAATACCCTCGCCAGGCAAAATGTAAAGAGTTTCAAGCGCCACGCCTCGCGCTTCGATAAGGAACTCCAGCGGCGTATTCGCCATGAAATCGCCGGGAGCCGCCAAGGCGAGCAATCGTAGCGGATCAACGGCCCCATCCGCGCGACGATATGGAAACAGCCTTTGTCGTTGCAACGCCTGGCCTTGCAGTTCCAGCGCGGCGGCGCGGCGCCCGGCGAGATGCTCGATTATCGACAGATCAAGCCATGCGCAGGCGTCGGCGGCGTCGGCGCGCAAGCGTGCGATCAGACGAGATTTGATGGGACTGAGATCTTCGCCTTCGATAGCCTTGCGAGTGATCGCGGCGAGGCCAAGGAGCGCACTTCCCTTGAATGTCCCCCGTTGCTCTTTATTCGGTTCGCACAAAGCCATGACGCTCTCGCTGGTTTCGCGCGACAGCTTTGCAAATATTGCTGTCCACAGCCTCGGATCTGTGTAATCCGACTGCGTCTTCTTTCCATTTATTTCTGTTTCAAGCGATATGTTTTCGATGTGCGAGAGCGCATAACGCCACCCGCCTCAAGCCTCGCGCAAGCCTTGGCCGAGGAGTTCTACTGGAAACTCCGGCTGCGCCTTATCGCGCAGCCGCCGGCGCTTTCCGCCGCGCGGCTTCTTCGAGACTGGCGAAACGCACGAGAACGTCGCTTCCGCCTTCCGGCGGCGAAGCAAGACGGGCGCGGAAAGCGATGGCCTCGCCAGGCTCGAGGCGAGATTTCGGCACGCGAGTTGTCCAGGCGTATTTGCCCTGTCCGTTTTCGGCGCGCACTGTCAACGCAACAGGAGGAACCTGATTAGCTTCGCGACGCAGGTTGACGATTTCGCCCTCAATGGCGAGCACCTTGCGTTCCCCTTCCATCACTATGCGGGAATGCACGCCACGCAGTTCCAGCCCCGCTAAATTAACTGGCAGGCCGACAGCAGCGTAAATCGCAGCCGCTGTGGGCAGGACGCTGACGACTTTCTCACGCATTCCGATCAGGGCCATGACGCCGATCACGGCGGCGAGAGCCGCGGCGGTAAATGACGGGCGGCGGCTATGCCGGGGAGCGCGTTGAATCGGGTGGGCGACTCGCCGAGGATCACCCCAAAGCTCTTCATACGAAGGCTCGCGCGCTAACTCGCTCGAAGCCTCCGCCGAGATCGAAGCATAAACGCGGGGTTCGCCAAAAAAATGATCGTCGAGGTCGGCGCGCATGGTCGGTCGGAACCCAATGATGGAGAAACAGTAATCATTAGGTCCTATTATAGTTAATGAAGCGTGACCGGCGCCGGTTTACCGCGCTGAGGCGCAGGTCCAACTAATGATTACAAATCATGTGATAACAACCACTTATGCACAATGTAGAAGTATCCGCCAAATGGTGATACGAGCACAAGATTCTCGCGGGCGCGGATAATGTTTCAAGCTCGCGGGCGCTGGCGGCCGCTGATTCCAGTCCACGCGCCATCCCCTCCGGAGGATGGGTTTTCGTCCGAAAGATGCGAGGGAGTTGCAAATTGCTGAGCTTCGAGAATGTCGGCCTGCGCTACGGAATGGGTCCCGAGACTCTGCGCGACCTGACCTTCTCCATCGGGCCGAACTCTTTTCAATTTCTCACGGGCCCATCCGGGGCGGGAAAGACGAGCCTTCTCAAGCTGTTTTTGCTTTCACTGAAGCCGACGCGTGGCAGAATTACGCTCTTCGGAAGGGACTCGGCTACGCTCGACAAGGACGAGATCACCGAAATCCGCCGGCGCATCGGAGTAGTATTTCAAGATTTCCGGCTGCTGGACCACTTGACGCTTTACGAAAACGTCGCGCTTCCGCTACGCGTTCTGGAGCGCGACGAAGCGACGTATCGCGCCGAAGTGTTTGAACTTTTGCGCTGGGTGGGTCTTTTCGAACGCAAATACAGCTATCCCACTGTCCTTTCTGGCGGTGAAAAGCAGCGCGCGGCGATAGCAAGAGCGCTCATCGCTCGGCCCGAGGTGCTGCTCGCTGATGAACCCACCGGCAACGTCGATCCCACGCTGGCTCGCCGACTCCTGCGCCTTTTCGTCGAGTTGCACAAATCAGGCACTTCGGTCGTGATCGCCACCCACGATCTCAATCTGATGGATCAATTCGACAATGCGCGCCGTCTCGTCCTCGCGGACGGACGTCTGCATGTCTTCGAGTGAGCCGCTTATGTCGCGAATTCCACTGCGCAAGCCCTTCAGTTGGACGAACGTCGAGCCGCAGGACACAACGGACGACGACGCACCGCCGCGCGAGCAGCCGCTGGCCCCGACCGATTCCATCGCGGGGCGGTCCGTGGTTATCGTTATCGCCATCATGACCTTCTTGGCGGCGCTGGCCGCAGGCGCCGCCCTGCTGGTCGCGGACGCCAGCGTCGACTGGCGCAAGGACGTCGTTCGCGAGGCCAGCGTGCAAGTGCGTTCCATGCCCGGCCGCGACATCGACGCCGATGTGCGCGCGGCGGCGAACATAGTCGAGGCGACCCCCGGCGTGACGGAGGCTCGCATCTACACCAAGGCGGAGTCCGAGGCGCTGTTGGCTCCCTGGCTCGGTCAGGGACTGGATCTTACGGAACTGCCGACTCCGCGCATGATTGTCGTCAAACTGGACGCGGCTGCTCGACCCGACCTGGCGAAACTTAAAGACGACCTTGCTGCTGCGGCGCCTTTCGCTACGCTGGACGACCACCGCCTCTGGGTGGAGCGACTAGACGCGATGGCTGGCACCGTGGTCGCGATCGCCGCGCTGATCTTCGCACTGATCGTCGCTGCAATGGCGGTAGCAGTCGCGTCGGCGACCCGCGCGGCGGTCGCCACCAACCGTGAGATTGTCGAAGTTCTCCATATTGTGGGCGCTGCGGACGAGTTCATCGCGCGGGAATTTCAGCGTCGTTTTCTTGAACTGGGCTTGCGCGGGGCCTTGCTGGGCGGCGGCGCGGCGGTCGCCTTTTTCGCGATAGCGGGCTTTTTGACGCGGCGCCTGACGGCGACTCCCGGCGGCGATCAGATCGAGGCCATGTTTGGTTCCGTGTCGCTGGACGCACGCGGCTTTTTCGTCATCGTGATTCTTTCAGTAAGCGTCGCGTTTCTAACTGGCTTAATGTCGCGCATGATCGTTCTGCGCCGTTTGCGGGAACTGAGCTAAGCCCGCTCGAGAGAAATGAACCGCGCAGCAACGGAGGACTGAGGCTCGGAAGCTCTAGGATTTTTCATTTTTAATAAAGCTGGTCCGGGTCTGGTGGCATTTTCATAGCAGTTCGGAAACCTAAGATAGCGATAACGGCTGTTAGTCCTGTTGCGTTTTGCAGGGCCGGCCAGCGCCTCTGCGCCATCCAAGGCGCCGAGGAGTTGAAGGGTGATTTGACGTGACGAAAGTGGGTGAAATTTCGCAGAAGCGAAAGCCCGGCGCGTGGCGAATCCTGGCGCTAGCGGGCTTGTGTCTGTGCGCTTTCATCGCGTCCGCTCTGGTCGCCGGACTTGTCGGTTTCGCCTCTTCTCTGGAGCGAACCGAAACCACGCTGGTGGTGCAAGCGGAGGGCGTGGTCGCGCTCACCGGCGGTTCCGACCGGGTTCTGGAGGCGGCCGAACTGCTCGCCCGTGGTCAGGCGCGCCGCCTTTTGATTACGGGCGTCAATCGCGCAACCCACGGCGCCGATCTGGAAAGAATTCTCCCCGTTTCGAAAGATCTGTTCTACTGCTGCGTCGATCTTGGCTACCAGGCGCTCGACACGGCGGGCAACGCACGTGAGACTTGCGAATGGGCAAGCTCCAGAGGAATTACTGGACCTTTGATTGTCGTCACTTCGAATTATCATATGCCCCGCGCCATGGTCGAACTCTCCGCCGCGCTTCCCGGCGTGACGCTCTATCCGTTTCCCGTCGTCAGCGAGCATGTGAACGTCGCGGACTGGACGAGCGACACGCGCGTATTGCATCTCGTGGCGCGCGAATATTTGAAATATCTTCGCGCGATCCTGCGAAACAGACTGGGCCGCGTCATAGACGTGGGTGAGAACGTCGCGTCGACCGACGCCTCTGCAAAGCGGCGCTTTCTATTCTGAACCAACTTGCCCCGAAAAACCGACTGACCTGCTTGTTCTCGCCCCGCGTCCTGCCGTAAAAGGCCTAGCCCTCGCGTTCAACAGGCCCGCTCCATGCTTTTTTTGCGCTCTCTCGTTTTCCAGATCGTCTACTATGCGAATCTCGCCTTCTGGATGGTTCTCTGGCTGCCAGCGCTCGTGCTTCCCCGCAGCGTGACTCTTGAGTTGGGTCGCCAATGGGGACGGACCTCCCTTTGGTGGCTCGAGAAAATCTGCAACGTCAAACATGAGTTTCGCGGGCTGGAGAATCTCTCCAAAGGCGCGGTAATAGTAGCCTGCAAGCATCAGTCCGTATGGGAAACCTTTGTCCTGCCGCTGCTGTTTCCCGATTTCTCATACATTTTGAAGCGCGAGCTGATCTTCATCCCTTTTTTCGGATGGTATCTGCTCTCCGCCCAACAGATCGCGATCGATCGCGCCAAGGGCGGCAAGCTGTTACCTCAACTTGTGCGCAAGGCCAAGGATATTTTCGCACAAGGCCGACAGTTGTTCATATTTCCGGAGGGCACGCGGCGTCCTGCCGGCGCGCCCCCGGAATATAAGTTTGGGGTCGCGCAGATTTACCGGGAAGCCAATGTCCCGGCTATTCCGGCTGCGCTTAATTCCGGACTGTTTTGGGCGCGCCGCGCTTTTCTAATTCGGCCGGGGACCATCGTGCTTGAATTTCTGCCGCCGATCCAGCCTGGCCTCAGCGCGCGCGATTTCTTCAACGAGTTGCAAAACCGGATGGAAACAGCCGGCGACAGGCTTATCGAGGAAGCGGTGGCGAAAGACTCTTCCCTCGCCCCCATCGTGGAGGCGAACCGCAAGCTGCCCTCAAAGGCGGCGGCGAAAACTGCGCCCCTAAGATCCTGATCCGCTTGCGCTCGCGACGGCCGGGAGGCGTGCGAGCGGATATTCCGCCTCCAGCACATAAGGCCCGCCGCCCACGGAGTCGCGCGAAGAAAAAAGCACGAAGCGCGTCGCCTCGAATTTCAGGGGCGGAAAGTAGCCACGCGCGCCAAGATACGATGCGACGGCCCAAGGCGCCGCTCCGCGAAGTCGAGCCAAGGTGACATGGGGAACATATTTCCGCGGTTCCGGCGCCGCTCCCAGCCTTCGCAGTAGCCTCTCCTGCTCCGCCTGAAGCTCCAAAATCCCGGGCTCCATGCGCGCCCTCGCCACGATGGCGCGCGGCTTATCCCCTCCGAACGAGACAAGCTGATCGATCGTGATATCGAGGGCGGGACGCCGGATTGCGTCCAGCGCATGCGCTACGTCATGCGCGAAGCGCTCGTCGACGTCTCCGATGAAGCGCAAGGTGATGTGATAGTTGTCCGCGTCAATCCAGCGCGCGCCGCTTAAGCCTCCTCGCAGGCTGGCGAGGTTCTGAGAGACCGAAAGGGGGATTTCGAGGGCCGTAAATAGTCTTGGCATTTGGTCCTCCCTCCTTGGCCACGACCGGGCGTCACCGCACGGCGTGCGCCGCCTTTGCGCTCTGCAAGCGCACGAGACTCTCTTCAACTGTGGGGGCTATTCCCGTCACGATGCGAGCTACGCCTTCAACGTTCGGGTGCAGCCCGTCGGCAAGCACAAGGGCCCTGTCGTTCGTGACGCCGGCGAGAAAAAATGGATAGAGCTGCAGCTTGTGGCTCTTGGCGAGATCTGGAAAGATGGCGTCGAAACGCGCCTTGTAATCCGGCCCAAAGTTGCCGCTCGCGCGCATTCCCGCCAGAACTATGGCCGATCCGCGCGCCTCTATTTGCGCAATGATCTTTTCCAGATTTTCTTGAGTGACCTTAGGATCAAGACCGCGCAACATGTCGTTCGCGCCAAGTTCGAGGATGACGAGATCGGCGCCCTCCCCCAATGTGAACTCGATGCGCGACAAGCCACCCGCTGTCGTGTCGCCGGAAACGCCGGCGTTGACCACCTTCGCGTCGAATCCGTCAGCGCGCAGCCTACGCTCCAACTGCGCGGGAAAGGCGGCGTCCGCTGGCAAGGCATAGCCCGCTGACAGACTGTCGCCAAATGCAACGACCCGCGACTGCTCGGCGCGGGAGGGAGCTGCGCCAAAGGCCAGAACGAGGATCAGCCCAAGAGGAAGCGCTTGGAAGCGTAGCAAGAACGCGCGATAAGAACGCCCGAACAGCATCGCCCTGGCGGGCGTTTCCGGCGAGGCCCCCTTCGTGCCGCAAACCTTGATCGAACTCATCGACATCGACCTTACCCTCGGCGCCGGCGCGGCGCGGGTTCACGTTCTCAAGAATCTTAATTTGAACATAGCGCGGGGAGAAACAATTGGCCTCGTCGGTCCCTCCGGTTCAGGGAAATCCACACTTTTAATGACCCTCTCCGGCCTGGAGCGACCGGACAGCGGAGAAGTCCGCCTCGACGGTCGCGACCTGACCAAGCTCGATGAAGATGCACTGGCGCGTTTCCGTGGCGAAAACATAGGCATAGTGTTCCAGTCTTTCCAGCTCATCCCCACCATGACCGCGCTCGAAAATGTCGCCGCTCCGCTCGAGCTCGCCGGCCGGCGCGATGCTTTTGCGCGGGCAGCCGACGAACTGGCTGCGGTTGGACTAAGTGAACGCCTTTCGCATTATCCGCGCCAACTGTCCGGCGGCGAGCAACAGCGCGTCGCGCTGGCCCGCGCGCTTGCTCCCGACCCGCTCATTCTCGCGGCGGACGAGCCCACCGGCAATCTCGATTCGGACACCGGCGCTTCCATTATCGACCTCATTTTCGAGCAAAAGCACCGGCGTAACGCCACTCTGGTGCTGGTCACGCACGACGCGACTCTCGCCGCGCGCTGCGACCGGGTTGTTCGGCTGCGCTCCGGTCGAATCGAAGTCCAAGCCTAGGAACGCAAGATGACTGTCGCGCGACGAGGCCCTCTCGACAAACTACCCCTGGCGCTCCGCTTCGCCATCCGCGATCTCATTGGCGATCGCAGAGGCTTTGGGGTGTTTATCGCCTGCATCGTAATCGGCGTCGCCGCCATTTCCGGCGTAAACGGTCTTTCGCGAGCGCTGTCGCAAGGGCTTGCGCGTGAGGGCCGTGTGATTCTTGGCGGCGACGTCTCTTTCAATCTTGCTCATCGCGAACTGGAGCAAAAAGAACGGGTCTGGCTCGAACAGCGGGGCCGAGTTGACGAAATTGCGTTGATGCGCGCGATGACGCAGCAGGAAACCGCGAAGGCGGAAAACTCAAACCCCGCATTGATTGAGCTTAAGGCGGTCGATCCCGGCGTCTATCCTTCCTTCGGGACGCTGGATACAGAGCCGCCGCAAAGCGCCGCGCAGGCTCTGGCCGAACGCAACGGCGTTTTCGGGCTCATCGCCGATCCCATGTTGCTGGCGCGCCTCGACGTCAAGACGGGAGACCGGCTTGTCCTGGGAGCCGCGCGGTTTGAAATCCGCGCCGTTCTGCGCGCCGAGCCTGACAAGCTTGCCGGCGGCGTCGGCTTTGGCTCGCGCGTGCTGATCTCTTTCGATGCTCTCAAAGCCACCCGACTTGTGCAGCCCGGCGTCATCGTGCGCTACATCGCGCGGCTGTCATTGCCGGACGGCCCAAGTGACGACGACGTTGCGCATTTCGCCGACGCAGCCAACGCCGCCTTTCCCCAAGCGGGCTGGGACATTCGCAAACGCGATGCGGTGTCGCCGCAGTTCACGCGCAATCTCGAACGCTTTTCGCAACTTCTGACGCTTGTGGCGCTGACCGCCCTGGTCGCCGGGGGCGCCGGCGTCGCCAATGCGGTGCAAGGACTGATCGAACGCAAGCGTATGGCCTTTGCAATTCTGAAGGCGCTTGGCGCGCCAGCATCGCGCGTCTTCGCCATCGCTTTGACTCAAGTGCTGTTGATGGCGACTCTGGCCATCGGCGCGGGGCTGCTGATCGGCGCCGCCATTCCCTTTATTGGCGGGGAGGCGCTTCGCCGCGCCATAGAATTGCCCGTGATTGTGCAGGCGGACTTTTCGGGCCTCGCCATCGGCGCGCTTTACGGTTTGCTCGTCACATTGGTGTTTTCATTGGGACCACTGGGCCGCGCCCATGAAATTCCGGTGGCGGCGCTGCTGCGCGGAGACACGGAATCCTCGCGCGAAAGCCCGCTGCGCTACCGTCTCGCCGCGGCCGTCGCCATGCTCGCGCTCGTTGCGACCGTGCTGCTATCGGCGAGCGACAAGAAGCTCGCAGGCGTTTTCATCGCCTCTGTGCTGTTGGCTTTTCTGCTGTTGCGCGGGGTCGCGGCGCTGGTCATGCGCGCCGCGCGCGCCTTGCCCCGCGCGCGCGACGCCAGACTGCGCCTCGCACAAAGCAATATCGGTCGGCCGGGAAGTCTGGCGCCGGCGCTGGTTCTTTCCATCGGCGTGACGGTCACGCTGCTGGTCGCGCTTGCGTTGGTGGAGGGCGCAATTCACGCCGAATTGGCGCGGTCGGGAACAGGCGAGATTCCCCGTTTCTATTTCATCGACGTGCCGCGGGATGAAACAGCGAACTTCGACAATTTTCTCAAGGAGCAGGCGCCCGGCGCGCACATAGAACATGTGCCCATGATGCGCGGGCGCATCGTCGCGGTGAAGGGCGCGCGCGCGGAGACATTGCATGTGGGCGATGACGCCGCCTGGGCTCTCGACGGCGATCGGGGTATTACCTTCTCGGCCACGCCGCCGGAAGGCGCGAAGATCGTCGAGGGCGCGTGGTGGGACGCGAACGCCAAAGGACCGCTGGTTTCAATGGAGTCCAAGGTCGCCAATGGGCTCGGCCTCGCCCTGGGCGATGAGATCACCGTCAATGTTCTGGGCCGCGAGATCACCGCGCGCATCGCCAGCATGCGCCGCGTCGACTGGCGCAGCTATGGCATAAATTTCGTGATGGTGTTTTCGCCGGACAGTTTCAAAGGCGCGCCCTATTCCGAGATGTTCACCATCGCCTATGACGCGCCCGATGCGGAAGTCATGGACGGGCGCCTCGCGCGCGAGACATCAAGACGCTTTCCGATGGCCGCCGCAATCCGCGTCAAGGACGCGCTGGAGGCCGTCGACAAGATCGCCGGACAACTGGCGCTTGCAGCGCGCTCGGCTGCGGGCATAGCCATTGTCACAGCCTTGCTTGCGCTCGGCAGCGCCATAGCCACGGGACAGCGCGCGCGCCAGCACGACGCCGTGGTGCTGAAAA
This sequence comes from uncultured Alphaproteobacteria bacterium, assembly GCA_963697595.1. Classification (GTDB taxonomy): domain Bacteria; phylum Pseudomonadota; class Alphaproteobacteria; order Rhizobiales; family Beijerinckiaceae; genus Methylocystis. The sequence goes on from CAVOON010000003.1 coordinate 1,679,840, forward strand.
CATTGGGCGCAACCCGGCCCTGGCTGATCGCGGCCTATGTGATGGAGTTCGCGGCGCTAGCCACCGTGGCGTGCCTCTTCGCGCTGCTCGCGGGCGGCGCCGCAGCTTTCGGCATTGTGGAAGGCATGATGAAGATGAGCTTTGTTTTTTTGCCGGGAACCGTGCTCGCAACGGCGCTCGCCGCGCTGATCGTGACAGTGTTGCTGGGAGTCGCCGGGACATGGCGCGTGCTGGCGAAAAAGCCGGGGCCGGAGCTGAGGAATTTGTGAATCTGGAAAGGGGAGTCATCCCTCCTTCTTCTCCGTCTCCTTCAGCGGCGCCTTGCGCACTTTCAGCTTGCCCACGCGCCTCGGGTCCGCCTCAAGAATCTCGAACTCATAGCCCTCGACCGGGGCCGGCACGATCTCGCCACGGATCGGCACGCGTCCCGCGAGGAAGGCGACGAGCCCGCCGAAGGTCGTGACTTCCTGTGGCGTGTCCTCTTCGCGGAAATCGACGCCCAGCTCCTGCGCGGCTTCGTCGAGGTCCGCCTTGGCGTCGACCAGAAAATCGCCATTGGCGAGGCGCTCGACCGTCGGCCCCTCGCTGACGTCATGCTCGTCCTCAATGTCGCCGACGATCATTTCAACAATGTCTTCAATCGAAACGAGGCCGTCGGCGCCGCCATATTCGTCGATCACCAACGCCATATGGGTGCGCGTCGCCTGCATGCGCACCAGAAGATCGAGCGCCGGCATGGAGCGTGGAACATATAACACCGGACGCAAAATATCGGCGGCTTCCAACTGCGCGCCAAAATCAATCGACGCCACTGAAAAACTCTGCTTCTCGCCTTCAGCGCCAAGGCGAGAGGCTTCAGCGCATTGCGCGAGATAGTTCACGAAATCGCGGATATGCACCATCCCGCGTGGATCGTCGAGCGTTTCGCCATAGACCGGCAGGCGCGAATGACCCGCGCTGCGAAACACCGCCAGAACCTCGCGCAAGGTCGCAGCCTGCGGCACGGCGATAATCTCCGCGCGCGGAATCATCGCGTCCGCCACGCGCAATTCGTGCAGGCCCAAAACATTTTTGAGCAGCGCGCGCTCTTGCGGCGTCACGTCGCCGGCAGTTTCTTCCAGCGCGTCTTCGAGATCCTCGCGCAACGACGCGGGCGTGAGCCCAAGCAGTGCGCGCAGCCTCTCAAGCAAATGTATTTTCGGCGTATCGCTCGCGCGCGGAGCTAAAATTTCCGCCGCGCCATTTTCAATCTTCGTCGACATAGCCCTTGCTTGATCCTGTGACCCCCGCGGCGCCGTCAATCAGCTGTCCGCCCTCAAAAGGGTCGTTAATCCCAAGCGCCCTAGCCACGCGCCGCTCCAACGCCTCCATGACCTCGGCCTCGTCGGATGTCTCGTGATCATAGCCGATCAGGTGCAAAAATCCATGAATGATCATATGGGCGGTGTGGTCGGAGAGGGTCTTGTCCTGCTCCTTGGCTTCGCGCGCCACTGTTTCAAAAGCGATTACGATGTCGCCAAGCAAATATTTCTTCGCGAGAGCGCCTGGCGTTGGGAAGGACAGCACATTGGTTGGCTTGTCCTGCCCGCGCCAGTGCGCGTTAAGGTTGCGTATCTCGGCGTCGTCGCAGAAACAAATGCAAAGCTCGCAGTCTTTGGAAACCCTCGCGCGGGCTAGAGCCTGAGTCTCCTGCACAACCCGGCTGGCGAATCCTTCAAGGTCGGCGAGCATCTCCCATGAGGGCGCATTGACGACGATATCGACATTGAGGCCCATGTCAGTCGCCGCGCGCGTTTCTCTCACGCGCCGCCTTTTCATAAGCGCCGACGATCTGGCGCACGAGATCGTGTCGAACCACGTCGCCCTCGGCGAATTTCACATGGCCAATATTGTCCAGACCAGAAAGCAGACCGATCGCTTCGGCGAGGCCGGATTTTTGCCCTGGCGGCAGATCGGTTTGCGAAGGATCGCCGGTCACGATCATGCGCGAACCTTCGCCAAGGCGCGTCAGGAACATTTTCATCTGCATCGAGCTGGCGTTCTGCGCCTCGTCAAGCAGCACGCAGGATTTTGTCAGGGTCCTTCCGCGCATAAAGGCGAGCGGCGCGACTTCTATCATGCCGGTCTGCATGCCGCGCTCGACCATACGAGCATCCATGAAGTCATGCAGTCCATCGTAAATCGGTCGCAGGTAAGGGTCGACTTTTTCGCGCATGTCTCCCGGCAGAAAGCCGAGCCGTTCTCCCGCCTCCACCGCCGGGCGCGACAGGATGAGGCGCTCCACCACGCCCTGCTCAAGCAGAGAAACCGCATGGCCGACTGCAAGCCAGGTCTTGCCCGTGCCCGCCGGTCCTTCCGCAAAGACCAATTCATAGCGTTTCAATGCGCGCAGATAGAGGTCTTGCGCATGATTGCGCGCACGCACAGGCCCACGCTTGCGGGTGCCGATCTGCTCGAACGGGCCGCGACCGGTTTCGGCGTCTGAGAACAGACTTTTTTGCCGGGTGCTTTCCTCAACCGCGCCGTCGACATCGCCAAGACCGACTTCCTGCCCGAGTTGCACGCGCCCGTAGAGAATCTCAAGCGCGCGGCGCGCATGCTCGCATAAGTCAGCGTTGCCTTTAAGCGTGACATGATTGCCGCTTGCAACGCAGCCGATGCGCAGCCGACGCTCCAGTTTGACAAGGTTTTGGTCGAACTGACCGAACACCTGCGAGGCGTGGCGGTTGTCGTCGAAGGCGAGTGTGATTTCCGCGTCCTGCTCCGGTTCAGCGGAGCGTCTTTCCCGAGCAAGTCTTGCCTCTTCGGTCATCCTCACTCCTGGTCCTCCGGGATTTCACCTGAAAGCGAATTAGATCCCGCCGCGACGATCTTAACCGGCAGCACGCGCCCTACTAGCGTCCGTGCGCCCTGGACGTGCACCGGCTGCATATAGGGACTCTTGCCGGCGATCTGGCCTTCATGCCGGCCCGGCTTTTCGAATAAGACATCGACCCTACGCCCGACCGTCGCGGCGTTGAACGCCTGCCGCTGCGTTTCGACAAGCGCTTGCAGCACGGCGAGTCGCTGCCGCATCACCTCTTCGTCAATCTGGTCCTCGCGCTCGGCGCCGGGCGTGCCAGGACGCGGCGAATATTTGAACGAGAAGGTCGAAGCAAAATTCACCTCCCGAATAAGCGCGAGAGTTTCTTCGAAATCGGCGTCGGTTTCGCCTGGAAAGCCGACGATAAAGTCGGAAGACAAGGCGATGTCAGGCCGCGCGGCGCGGAGTCTTTCTATAATGTCGAGATAGTCTTCCGCCTTGTGGCGGCGGTTCATCGCCTTAAGCACGCGGTTGGAGCCGGACTGCACCGGCAGATGCACGAAGGGCATGAGCTTTTGCAAGGCGCCATGCGCGTCGATCAGCCCTTGCGTCATGTCGACGGGATGGCTTGTCGTGTAGCGCAGACGCTCCACTCCATCGATATTCGAGAGATGCTCGAACAGGCGCTCGAGTGGCCATACGTTTCCGTTCGCGTCAGCGCCGCGATAGGCGTTGACGTTCTGGCCGATCAAGGTGATCTCGCGCACCCCGGCGTCGACAAGGCGCTGCGTTTCGGCGACGACCTCCGCGACGCTGCGGGAAACTTCAGCGCCGCGCGTGTAGGGAACAACGCAAAATGAGCAGAATTTGTCGCAACCCTCCTGCGCGGTGACGAAGGCTGACACGCCTCGTGCGCGTATTTGCGCGCTCGAAGGATTGGGAAGCTTGCGGAATTTTTCCTCGACCGCGAAGTCTGTGTCGGTCAGCCGCTCGCCGTGCGCCGCTTGGGTCAGTAGTTCCGGCAGGTGGTGATAGCTCTGGGGACCCACGACGAGATCGACAGCTTTCTGCCGGCGCAAGACTTCCGCTCCCTCGGCCTGCGCCACGCAGCCCGCGACCACGATTTTGAAATCGCGCCCCGCCTGTGCGCGCTCGCGTTTCAGCAGCGCAAGCTTGCCAAGCTCCGAATAAACTTTGTCCGCCGCCTTCTCGCGAATGTGGCATGTATTGAGGATGACGAGATCCGCGTCTTCTTCCGCCGCAGCCTCGCCATAGCCCTGCTTGGCGAGAAGGTCCGTCATGCGGGTCGCGTCATAGACATTCATCTGGCAGCCATATGACTTGACCAGAACTTTTGCGCCCGCAACAGGGGCGCGCCCACCGCCCGGCGCGACAGCTTCGTCTGCGCGGCTTTCCGTCAGGGTCGATGCGGTGTCGGTAATCTTGCTAGCTCCTTTTCGGCGTCTATAGGCTCGCCGCAATCATAGTCGTCCCTTGTCTTTAGCGAAAGGCGGCCTTCAACAATCCTCGCACTCTATTTTCCGCCGCCCACGCAAGCTGCTTCCGATCCGCGAAGGCCGCAGGATCGATGGGATCGCCGAAATATATACGACATCGGGCTCCGCCGCGGCGCATCACACTCCATAAATGCGGCACGAAACTCATATCGCCATACCAGCCCACATCGAAAACAGCTGAGTTTGCGCCGGTTCCAGTTCCGCGCGGAAAATAGGCGAAAGCGGCCGGAACAACGTGGACATGGGTTTTGGGCGCGTTTTTCGCCAGTCCGATCAGCATCGCGAAATGGGAGGCGTTGAACTTCAGAACCTGGGCTCCATCGCTCGAAGTCCCTTCCGCAAAAACAACGACATCCCTGCCCTCGCGCAATTCCTCCGACAGCGCGGCGTTGACCTTTGGAATTGCATGGCGATGCGCGCGGTCGACGAATATCGTTCCTTGCAGCCGGGCAAGAAAGCCCAACACGGGCCACCCGGCGACCTCGGACTTGGCGAGAAAAACCAGTGGATAAAAACCCGCAATCGCGAGAATGTCGGTCCAGGAAACGTGATTGGCGACGACAAATCGCGGAGCGGCGGCTGGAAGCTCACCCTTCGCAATCACATCGATTCCGATGATGCGGCACATCGTCCGGCAGAAGAATTTTTGGATCTCGTGCTGCAACGGCCATTTTGAGCGCCGCGCCAACGCCTGGAGCGGCGCGACGAGTATCACGAAAAAGGCCATTGCCAGCACGAAAGCGACAGCGCGCATATAGGGCATGGGTGTGAGTGGCCCTGCAATGCGACACTATCGTGACAGGCAGAAACCGATCGCTGGCGCTTCAGGCGTCCGTCGATGCCGGGACGCCGCGTTTTTCGAGCAAAAGCTTGTTCGCAGCCAGCGAAAACTCGCGCCATGCAGCGCCCACGTCGCGCAACGTCGTCGAAACATAGTCCTTCGCCAGCCGATGCTCTTCCGGGAAATTCGAAAGCGCGCAGGACGTCTGGTTGAACGCCACGATCATGTCCAACAGTTCCTGGATGAACCCCTCGAATGCTACTTGAATTTTGGGCGTCAGATCGGAGCGGCCCCGCTCGACCGCGACGCCTTCATGGTTGAAAGGCAGTTCTTCGATCAAATTCAGCGCGTCGACGAAGACTGCCTCCATCGCGCCTAGCATCGCGCGCTGGGTCAACTGCTCTTTCTGGCCATGCGAGAGTGCGTAATTGAGCCTCTGGCGATAGCTCGCGAAGGTCGGCGCTTGTCTCGATTTTACCCACGCACTGAAACGTTCGAGAGACCTTTGATTTTCGAAATCGGGCGACAACTCACCTAACGTTGTCGTCATGGCGAAACCTTCCTGGCGACTGAACAACTGTTTGTGGATGCGAGCCGCCGCGTTGACCGCGCCCTCGATATAGCCGCCGCCCTCACGCGCGGTTTCCGTTGCGCCGAGGTAAATCTTGCCGCCCCAGAATGGCGCGCCGAGCAGGCTTGAGCCATAGTCCGGGTGCTCGCCACTCGATGCAAGGTCCGCGGCGGCGCAGGTGAATTTCTCTTTCGCCCAGTCCTGCATATGCAGTTCGCCAGTTTCGAGCTCTTTGCCGAACAGCTGGACAAACTGGCTGGCGACAAGCATCGGCAGGCCGGCGTGAAACGCTTCGCGCAGCTCGGCGGAGAGAGCGAAAAACCCGCCAAGAGCCGCCTTCGCGCCAGAGGCGTCGCAGGCGTCGAAGACTTCCCCCAATACGGCCTGATCATGCACCACGAAGGCGTTGCCCGACTGTCCAGCGCAGCGCCACGCCGGAGAATCTGCAAAGCCGATCACGGCCTTGGCCTGAGCCGCCATCCATGTTGGCGTGGCGCTCATTGCCGCGCGAGTGGGCTTTGACAGCTCCGGCTCAAAACGCACGTATTCAGCGAGAAGACGAGGCGGGACCGCCAGCACCGCCTGTCTGGCGGTCACCTTCACCCGTGCGCCAACCATGTCGAACGACAGTTCGACATGGTCTCCACAATCTCGCGCCTCGGTGAGCACAGCGCCGAAGTGAACCGCATCGGCGGGAATCGTGGCGGCGAGGCTCTCGACCAGGGAGGCCATCCCGCCCACCAGCCGCTGTGCCCCCGCGTGAAGATGCGGGGTGGTTTGGGTTTTTGGCGGCTCCTCCGGATCGGCCAGCAGCAGCGCCATCCCCGGATCATGCTGGGCGAAGCGCGCGAGGCCCAACTCCTCTATTAGCCGAACGACTGCAGGCTGTGTGTCCGGCCAGAACCATGTCGGGCCAAGATCGAGACGTTCCCCGCTTGTCGCGTTTTGAACGGAAAGGACCCGTCCACCCAGTCTTTCCCGGGCTTCAAAAATAGCGAAGGAGGCGCCTTTCGCCGAGAGTTCGCGCCCAAGCGCCAACCCGCAAATCCCGCCACCGACAATTGCGACATCCAGCATCATGCGCTCCCGGGACATGGCCACCGGAAACCTGCACGCAAGCGTCGTGCCGGTGAGTTTGTAGGCTTTTGTCCTTTCGTGGCCTGCCTCAGAGCTCCAGACGCATCGTCAGAGCAGCGCGGCGCTGTCCATCGGCGCGCTGATAATAATTCTCGCGCCGGCCGATGGTCTTGAAGCCAGCCCGTTCGTATAGAGCCAAGGCGGCCGAGTTGTCGTCGGCGACCTCCAGGAAGATCAATCGCCCCCCTCCACGTTCGAGATTGAGAATGTGCCGCTCCAGCAGCACGCGCCCCAGTCCAACGCCACGACGCGCGGGGTCCACTGCGAACGTCAACAATTCGGCGTCGGGAGGGGTCAGTCTCGAAAGGATGAAGCCGCCAAGCGGAGCTGTCGGCGCCGTGTCGTTTACCGCGCCGTCCGCGATGATCGCGCTATCGGAAAGGTAATTCTCAAAGTCCGAGCTCGACCAGGGAAAGGCGAAAGACGCACCGTGCAGGCGCTCGCAATCTTCGGCGCGATCCGAGCCGATCACTTGCACCGAGAAGGTTGGTTTTGCGAAAAATCCCCTTATTAGCGACATGGGCCGCTCAAGCGACAGCAGGGGCGACGACACCCTGTCGGTCAAGAGGCTTCGCGTCCGGCGCCTTTAGATAAAGCGGACGAGCAGGCGCGTCGGCTGGATTGGCTGCGAGCCCGAGACGCGCCACGAAAGCAATATCCGGCGCAACAGCCAAGTTGCAGATGTGCGCAGCAACGCCGCTGGCGCGCGCCTCCGCCTCAAGCATCGCCGCGCCCGAGCCAACAAGTTGCAGCGGCCCATCGCCAAGGGCGCGTAGCGCCTCATGAGCGCCGACCCGACGCGGCGGGAGTATCGTTCGACCGTCTGGTCCGTAAGCCGTGATGTAGACATGGCCGTGCCGCGCGTCGATCGCGGCAGCCACGACGCCCTCGAACGGCTCCAGAATCACCGGGGCAGCCAACGCCGCCAGCGTCGAAACGCCTACAACGTCCACTTTGCGCGCGAGCGCGATGGCATGGGCGCAGGCGAGGCCGATGCGAATTCCGGTGAAGGAGCCTGGCCCAACCGTCACCGCCACACGATTAATGGAGGCGAAGGCGCCGGGAACCGAGCCTACGACGCGCTCGACCAGAGGAAGCAAGGCTTCCGCATGGCCCCGCTCCATCGCAATGGTTTCGCGCGCGATCGGCTCCGTCTCGCTGGAGTCGAGCACGCAGGCGGATACGGCGGGCAGAGCTGTGTCGAGCGCGAGGATTCTCATGATCCGCGATTATGACGGTTTTCACGTAAGGAGCAACGAGCAGCACCCGAACGCGGCCCCGCGGCTCGCCTCAAGCTTGCTCAACGCCGCGGATCTGCGGCAGAAAATGGCGCAGCAGATTTTCGATGCCGTTCTTCAACGTGGCGGCCGAGGAAGGACAACCCGAGCAAGCGCCTTTCATCTTCAGGAAAACCACCCCGTCCTTGAAGCCGCGGAACACGATGTCTCCCCCGTCTCCAGCGACGGCCGGTCGAACGCGCGTTTCGATCAGTTCCTTGATCGTGGCCACGACCTCCGAATCGGCGGGATCGAAAAATTCTCCATCCCCAGCCGTCCGGGATTCGCCGATCAACAATGGCGCCTGAGAGGCAAAATGCTCCATGATCACCCCAAGCACCGCGGGCTTGAGATGCGACCACTCCGCGCCGTTTTTGGTTACGGAGACGAAGTCGGGGCCAAACATTACCGACGTCACGCCGGGGATCGATAACAGCGCCTGCGCCAAAGGAGCCGCGGTCGCACTTTCCGGAGAATGATACTCGAGCGCGCCTGTCGCCAGAACCGTCTGGCCCGGCAGGAATTTCAGCGTCGCAGGGTTAGGCGTGGCTTCCGTCTGTATAAACATCTGATCTCTCTCCGTCAAAACCGGTTCAAGGCCGGTGTTGCACGAATATAATCTACCATAGTTGCGCTGCGAAACCCGCATATCCTTGCGGACCATTGCTAATGGGGACAAAAACCCGCAAATTCGCGCATGTGACTGACGAGATAGCGCTCATGGCCGCCAATGCGGCCTATTACGTGATTTTTTCCGCGCGAGACAACGAGGCCATGGCCGCCTTGTGGGCTCCGGACGGGGTTTCCTGCGTTCATCCCGGCTGGCCGCCACTGGTTGGTCGGCGCGCCGTGCTGTCCTCCTATGGCGAAATTTTCCGCAACCCACGCCAGGAAGCGATTCAACATCGCGGCGAGATCGCCTTGGTCGAGGGCGACGATGGCCGGGTCCTCTGTATAGAGACTGTGGGCGGCTCCTCACTGGTCGCCACTAACTGGTTTAAACGAGTTGAAGGTCGCTGGCTGCTCGTGCATCACCAGGCAAGCCCACTGGCCGTCGCAGCGCCACAGCAAAAAGGCAGGGAGACAATGCATTGAGGTCGTATAAGCGCCAAAGTCGCATCCCTTCCTTCCGAGGTAATCTGCTGCCTTTCGTAACTGCAAATTCTTTGGACTTTGACTGGCGCCGATGGCAATGACGGGTAAAGCGACAACACCACAAGAAAGGAGGAGGCCATGAAAAGAGCAATATTATTGTCCGCAGCCTTGGTCGTGAGTAGTTTTGTGCATCAAGCTAAGGCTGAGGATATGCTCCTCTCTTGCGTGCTTTCCTCGCAAGAACTGCCAAGGCAAGACCTCGTTATTCAGATCAAAGACGGCCATGTGCTTTATGGCTCATCAGCTGGGACACTGGTCAACGCAGAGACAATTGACAAAGGATCGCTTTCTGTAAGCAAAAGCCGAGTTGCATTCAGGCAGACATGGACGGACACGAAAGTGCAATGGGATTGGAGCATAGATCGCGGAAACGGCGATATAAGCATCAGATACATCAATACAGAGAATAAAAAGCAATTTCTGCAAAAGAAGGGCACGTGCTCTGGCACATAGTCGCGCCTCGGAAATCCGAAGCGTGACCGCCACCTGGCCTCAGCTCCCTGTGGGGTAATTGGGGCTTTCCCTCGTAATCGTCACATCGTGGACGTGGCTTTCGCGCAGTCCGGCGTTGGTGATGCGCACGAACTTCGCTTTCTCCTGATATTCCGGGATCGAGGGGGCGCCGACATAACCCATGGCCGCCCGCAGTCCACCCGCGAGCTGATATAGAATCGGCGCCACAGGTCCACGATAAGGCACCTGCCCTTCCACTCCCTCGGGGACAAGCTTGAGCTGATCCTTCACGTCTCCCTGGAAGTAGCGCGTGGCGGAACCGGCGGCCATGGCTCCAACCGATCCCATGCCGCGATACGCCTTAAAGGAGCGTCCCTGATACAAAAACACCTCGCCCGGGGACTCCTCGGTGCCAGCGAGAAGCGAGCCGATCATCACCACATTTGCGCCGGCCGCGATGGCCTTGGCGAGATCGCCGGAATATTTCACGCCGCCGTCGGCAATTACCGGCACTCCCGCTTTACGCGCCTCTTCCGAAGCATCAAGAATCGCCGTCAACTGCGGCACGCCCACGCCCGCGACAATGCGCGTGGTGCAGATCGAGCCCGGGCCGATGCCGACCTTGACCGCGTCGGCGCCGGCGTCGATGAGAGCTTTTGCCCCTTCGGCGGTTGCAATGTTTCCAGCGATAACCGAAACTTTACCATAGGACTTTTTGACGCGCGCCACCTGATCGAGAACCGCCTGCGAATGTCCATGCGCAGTGTCGATGACGAGACAGTCGACGCCGGCATCAATAAGGCGCAAGGCCCGCTCAAAGCCGTGGTCGCCAACGGTTGAGGCGGCGGCGACCCGCAAGCGGCCTTCGGCGTCCTTGCAGGCGTGGGGGTGCTGGGTCGCCTTTTCAATGTCCTTGACGGTCACGAGACCGACGCAGCAAAAATTCTCGTCGACAACCAGAAGCTTCTCGATGCGATGCTGGTGCAGCAGACGCTGCGCTTCGTCCTGACCAACGCCCTCCCGCACCGTTATAAGCGTCTTCGTCATCAACTCGGCGATCAATTGACGCTTGTCCTGCGCAAACCGCACGTCACGGTTGGTCAATATGCCGACAAGCCGGCCCTTTTTGTCGCCTTCCCCACGCTCGACCACGGGGATGCCTGAAATACCGTTGCGCGCCATCAGCGCCAGCGCGTCCGCGAGCGTTTCATCGGGATGAATGGTGATCGGATCCACTACCATGCCGCTCTCATAGCGCTTGACCTTGCGCACTTCCGCGGCCTGTTCATCGGCTGAGAGATTCTGGTGGATGACGCCGATTCCTCCCGCCTGCGCCATGGCGATCGCCAGACGCGCTTCGGTGACGGTGTCCATAGCCGCCGAGATCAAGGGCAGATGCAGAATGATGTCACGGGTCAACCGGGTGGAGACGTCGACCATGGAAGGCGCCACCAGGGAATGGCCCGGGCGAAGAAGCACGTCGTCGAATGTGAGCGCTTCACCAACGGCGGGCGTAAATTTGGAGACCATAAAGCCAACTCCTCAGGGCGCTCGCGCGCCGGACCAATGCACTCGCCATCGGCGGCCACGTTGGGAAAATTCGCGCGCCAGACGCCAATACGAAGCGGCTTTTCCGGCGATCAAGGTTGGCGCGTGGTCTTAGCACCATACCGCTTCGAGGCAAACAGAAAATCTTCCCTGTGACGCCCGAACCGGCTGTTCCATCACAACCCCGCCGGAGGCGCCGCTCCTCAGCTAAAGTTTTTCGACGGGGTTGCTGGCCCCAACGGCGCGAAATTTCTTTTCAGGGCTGTTTTTTGAAACCAACCGCCAAACGCAGCCTTTTATCTATCTCCCCTCCTTGAAAAGACTATTGCCCTTTGCGGTTGGCCGGGCGCGTCAACCAAAAGCAACCATCCAAGAGAAAAAGAATAAAGCGTTTTTAACCTTTCAGTTCCGCCGGCTTTAACGGCTATTTTGGAGTTGATCGATATGAAAGGATTTAGCCAACAGTAAATTTAGAGATTCGCGATGAAAAAAGAGCACCCCTTCGCAAAAAACAGTCTCCCTCTGCCCAAAGAGTTCCGGCGGCTCAAACGAGACTCGTCGGGCGCGGTCACCATGATCTTCGCGTTCGCGATCATTCCGTTATTGCTTGTCATGGGCATAGCAATCGACTTTTCTCGCGCCACCAGCGCCAAATCCCGCCTGCAGGAATTTGCCGATGCCGCGGTTCTCGCAGCGGGCTCGCAACCAAATGGGACGCAGGCGCAACGTCTGTTGTTGGCGGCCAATCGCGTCGCCAGTAACTTCGGAACCTCCGTTGAGCCAGCGGTCCAGGGAAGCTCGCTATGCGGCGGAAGCCTCAGCAGCTGCCTGAACCTCGCGCCCACGAAGACGCTTAGCAACATAACAGTCACCGAGAGCGAGAGCCCAGGAACCTGGTCGGTTTCTGTCACCGCGCAGCTCCAAACCGCGGTGATGCAGCTCGCGAAAATCTCGACTCTGAATATCAACGCCAGTTCGCAGGCACAGACGATCGGCGTCAGCGCTGCGCATCCGCTCGAAGTCGCGCTTGCGCTCGACAACACCGGCTCGATGGCGAACAACATTCAGGCGCTCCGCACGGCCGCGCAAACGCTCGCGGACACGGTGATGAACGCTGGCGGGACCAGCGGCGTCGTGCGTGTCAGCGTCGTGCCTTATGTCGCGGCGGTGAATCCTGGCCTCACGAATTTGGCGATGATCGACACGACAGCCCTGTCGCCGACAAACGGCGTCTGGTTCGATTGGGTCTGGCTCGCCTACAACAACGGCTGTAACCAGGTCTGGGGCCCCCCCAGCAGCGGCGGCTCCAGCGGCGGCTCCAGCGGACCGGGCGGCAGCTCGACCGGCGACTCCGGCGATGCGCGCGATATTCTGGATATACTTGATCCGATCCGGCATGTTGCGCAGGAGCTGTTTGGAGTCTCCAGCGCTTACGCGGGCTCGAGCAGCCTGGGCGTTACGCCGAACACCATTCCGCCCTTCACGACCACTACCGTGACGTCGCAGGCCCTGTACACAGGCAGCGGACGCAATAAGACCTACAATAAGTATCAAGTGCCGGCCGGCTTCAATTACAGCCTCTACAACCCTTCTCAGGGCACCTATGACAACGGCCAGTGCGACTGGCTGTCCAACCCCGGCACGGTCAGTCATTATGACCTCTTCTCTCGCACGCTCCAGCCGAGCGGCACGCCCGTGGCGTGGAAGGGGTGCGTCGAGGCTCGTCTCGGCAAAACGGAGCTTTCCTGGCTGAACAACAACTGGGGCGGCAACTATCCGACGACCAACGATTACGATGTGAACGACATTGCGCCGTCATCGTCGGACCCGCTGTCCTTGTTCGTGCCCTATTTCTGGCCGGATGAACCCGACTACAACATGACCAGCTGGGACTATCAAGCGCCGGGGGCCTATGTTGACGGATCGGGTGGGTTTCATAACAATTATCTCCCTGACGCGACCTACGCCGCCAACAGCACGACCGCCACGCTTCCCACGAGCTGGGGATGGACGCTGAATGGCAGTTGGGGCGCCGGACAATTCATCCTCAAATATGACGGAACCACGCACGCCGCCGCGATCAGCGAATTGGGCGCGACGACCGCCGGCCCTAACGCCTCCTGCCCGGATCCAGTGTTGCCGCTGACCAATGTTCAGTCCACGGTCGACACGAAGATCCAGGATCTAACCTTCTGGTACAATGGAGGCACAATCATCTCGGAGGGCTTCATGTGGGCCTGGCGGACGCTTTCGCCGACCACGAACTTCTGGGACCTCGCGACGCCCCCCGCAGCCTATAGCTCCAACACGAAAAAGGTGATCGTGCTGATGACCGACGGCGTGAATGGCCTCGCGGACAACGGCAACGACACGGCTACCAGCACCGGCTCGTCCAGCGCCAATATCTCCGACTATTCCGCCTATGGCTATCTCGGCGGCTTCCGGCTCGGCACAGTCGACGGCATCACGCAATATGGCCCCGTTGCGTCGCCGACCTCGCCTCCAACCGATCTGACCACCTTCTTCGACAACCGGCTGCTGACGGCATGCGCCAACGCCAAGGCGCAGGGCATCACCGTCTACACGGTCCTGTTCTCGGCCAATATCACCGCTGCACAAGCGGCGCATTCGCAAGCTATTCTGCAGCAATGCGCCAGCACGCCCTCGGGCGCGATTGAAGCGGCGGACGCCTCAAGCCTCAACACGGCTTTCGGCTCCATCGCGACAGCAGCGACAGCAGCGCCGCTTCATTTGACCAGATAGGGTCAAGGCGAGGCGAAGCAAAAAAACCCCGGGAAGCGAAATCGCGCCCCGGGGTTTTCGTTGTGGAGACTATGCAAGGTGAGCAAGCGCACTATTCGCCGAACTGCAGCCGTGCGAGCCGCGAGTAGAGCCCACCTTGCGCGATGAGGTCCGCGTGCGTGCCCTGCTCGACTATGCGACCAGCTTCGAGCACAATAATGCGATCAGCTTCCAGCACCGTCGCGAGTTGATGCGCGATCACGAGGCTGGTGCGGCCCGCCATTACATCTTCCAGCGCCGCCTGCACCAAAGCTTCATTTTGTGCATCAAGCGCAGAGGTTGCTTCGTCCAGCAGCAACACAGGCGCGTCTGCGAGAATGGCGCGCGCAATGGCTAATCTTTGCCGCTGGCCGCCCGAAAGAGTCACGCCCCGCTCCCCCAGCTGCGTATCGTAGCCGTCCGGCAAGGCAACAATGAACTCATGCGCTTGCGCGCGCCGCGCGGCCGCTTCTATTTCGCGGCGTGGAACGCCCTCTCGGCCGTAGGCGATGTTTTCCGCTATGCTGGCGCCAAAGATCACGGGATCTTGCGGCGCCAATGCGATGGCGCGACGCAGCGCCGCCGGATCAAGCTCACGCACATCAATTTCATCTATGGACACAGCCCCCAGTTCACGTCGTAGAAACGCAGCAGGAGCTGGAAAAGCGTCGATTTGCCAGCGCCCGAGGGTCCGACCAGCGCTACCCTCTCTCCGGGCTCTATGACGAGATCGAGCCCATCGATCGCCGCGACGGCGCCGGCGCCCGCATAGCTGAAATGCACCGCGTTGAAAACGAGACGCCCGCGAATTGGCTCTTTCAACACTTTCGGAGTCGCCGGAGCCGTGATTTTTGTTTTGATCGCGAGAATTTCCCCAATGCGCCCGGCAGCGCCTGCGGCCGCTGAGGCCTCGCTCCATACCTGGGAAAGCTCGCCCAGCGAGCTCGCTCCCAGCACTGCGTAAAGCACGAACTGCGACAGCAGGCCCGAGGTCATGCGGTTGGACAGCACATCCTGAGCGCCAAGCCAAAGCACCGCCACAACGCTCGAAAAAACCAGAAAAATCGCGCCGGCGGTGAGATAGGCGCGTAGTCGCGTCGCCTCGCGCGCAGCGTCATAAGCGCCTTCGGCGGCGCCTTTGAAGTGCGACACAACCGAGGGCTGCGCGCCACAGGCCTGCATGGTGCGGATTGCGGCCAGATTTTCGGCCGCGTAAGCGGAGGCGCCGGCCAGCGCGTCCTGCGCATGGCGGGACCGACCACGCACCGCACGTCCCGAAAGAATGAGCGGCGCAACAATCAGCGGAATGACGGCAAGCGCCACGCCCGAAAGTTTGGGACTGGAGACGATCATCATAACGATCGCGCCAAGAAACATGAATAAATTGCGCAACGCGACGGAGGCCGAGGAGCCGAAAGTCGATTTGAGTTGGGTCGTGTCGGCGGTCAGACGAGAAACCAGTTCTCCGGTCTTCGCTGTATCGTAAAATGTCGCGTCAAGCGCCGCAAGGTGACGAAACAGGTCCGCCCGCAAGTCGGCCACAACCCGCTCGCCAAGCGTTGTAACCAGATAATATCGAGCGCCCGAAGCGAGAGCCAGCACGCCCACCACGCCGATCAACGCGCCAAACCCAGCGTTCACGCCGCCTGCGCTGTCCTTCGAGAAGCCGTGATCGATCATCCCGCGCACGGCCACCGGCAAGGTCAGAGTCGCGCCGGCGGCCACCGACAGGGCGATGAGCGCAAGCGCGATAGTCTTGTAGTGGCGCAGCGCATAGGGGAGCAGCGGGCGCAGCGGCGCCAGGGTGGCGCCGAGACGCCGGCGAGATTCGGGGGGGCTGTTGTCGGTCATGGAGGTCGCTATAGCGTCCAATCGCGCGCGAGGCGACACCCCACCGATGCAATCAGGGCTTAAATTTCGAGCGGCGTCTCATAATTGGGCGCCAAATTAAGAAAAAAATTTGCGGACGAATCGATCCAACAGGTCGTCGCCACGCTCTGAGTCACGGATTTCATTGATTTTTTGTCTCGTGCAGCGCGACAGATGAAAATTATCAGACTCGACGGCGCCGTCTGGACAGCCAGCACGGTTATGCTAACCTCCCGCCTGTCGTAAGACAGCCCTTTGGGGGGCAAAGAGTCGAATGCGCCACGGTCAGAACGATAAGGCGCAGTACCTCTACGGAAACAGAACGAAGGAGAGAAACAATGGCTTCCAAAGAATTCGAAATCACCACAAACACTTATATCTTCGCCGGCGTTGGCGCGCTGATCCTCGGCGGCATGGGCGCTTTCGGTCTCGGCGGCATTGCAAACACGCTTTCGGCTGCTGTTGTCGGCGCTCTCGCCGGTGGCTGCCTCGGCCTGTTTTTCTAGTTAAAGCAAGATCACTGCGCGAATACGCGGTGGTTCCAATATCCTAGCCTAAGCTCATCGCCAGCGGTTGTTACAGCAACTGCTGGCGTTTGTCGGTTGCTGAGCCGCAGGAGACAATTGCTTGCTGCTGCTCTTCCCCGATAACCCTTCGTTCTTCTAGAGTTGTCGCGCCAACTCCCGCAGAACGAATTTTTTAACCTTGCCCGTCGACGTCTTCGGCAGTTCTCCAAAAACCACACGGCGCGGGCATTTGAAATGCGCCAAATTGTCGCGGCACCAGCCAATCAACTCCTCGGCCGTGGCGTTCGCCCCTTCCTTCAGCTCCACAAAAGCGCAGGGCGTCTCACCCCATTTGTCGTCCGGGGCCGCAACGACAGCCGCCGCCCGCACTTTCGGGTGCTTGAACAGCGCATCTTCCACTTCGATCGAGGAGATGTTCTCACCGCCGGAAATGATGATGTCCTTTGAACGGTCTTTAAGCTGGATATAGCCATCCTTGTGCATGACCCCGAGGTCGCCAGAGTGAAACCAGCCGCCGTAAAAGGCGGCTTCGGAGGCTTTCTTGTTTTTCAGATAGCCCTTCATCACCAAATTGCCGCGAAACATGACCTCGCCCATGGTTTGGCCATCGCGCGGCACAGGCTTCATCGTTTCCGGGTCCATAACCTCCAACTTGTCCAGCACGATGTAGCGCACGCCCTGACGCGCTTTTTTTTCGGCCTGGGCGGCGGCTTCCAGCGTGTTCCACTCCTGCTGCCATTCGTCGACGGCGGCGGGGCCATAGGTCTCGGTAAGACCGTAAAGGTGGGTGACTTCGAAGCCGGCTTCTTTCATCGCCGCCAGCACGGCCTGTGGCGGGGGCGCCGCAGCGGTAAAGAACCGGGCTTTGACCTTCAACGGACGCTTCTCGGCTTCCGAAGCCGAAAGCAGCGTCGACATTACAATTGGCGCGCCGCACAGATGCGTGACGCCATGTTCGGCCATGAGTTCATAAATGTGCGCGGCGCGCACCTGTCGCAGGCAGACATGCGTTCCAGCCACCACGGAAAGCGCCCAGGGAAAGCACCAGCCGTTGCAGTGGAACATGGGCAAGGTCCAGATGTAGACCGGATGGCGGCCCATGTCGCCGGTGAGCACATTGCCGAGAGCCAGCAGGTGGGCGCCGCGATGGTGGTAGACGACGCCCTTGGGATCGCCGGTAGTGCCCGAGGTGTAGTTCAGCGAAATAGCGTCCCACTCGTCAACGGGAGACGCATAGGCGAAATCAGGGTCGCCGGAAGCAAGAAAGCTCTCGTAATCCACGCCGCCCAAGGACTCGCCAGGCCCCTGATACACCGGGTCGTCATACTCGATCAGCTGCGGCTTACTCTCGGCGAGCGCTAGCGCTACTTTTGCTAGCGGCGAAAATTCGCGGTCGACGATCAAAATCTTGGCTTCGGCGTGATCCAGCATGAAAGCCAGGGCCGCCGCGTCGAGTTCGCGTGTAGAGTGTTGAGGACAGCGCCGGTCATCGGAACGCCGTAGTGACATTCCAACATTGCCGGCGTGTTGGCGAGCATTACCGAAACAGTGTCACCGCGCTTTATTCCCGTGCTGGCCAGCGCGCTGGCGAGAGAGCGACTGCGGGCGTAAAACTCCGCGTAATTTCGGCGCAAATCGCCATGGATAATCGCCGTGCGCGTCGGGAACACGTCGGCGGCCCGCGCGAGGAATATTATCGGAGTCAGCGGCTGGAAGTTCGCGCTATTGCGTTCGAGGTCGCAGTCATAGTGCGAAAGAGTCAAATCGCGTCTCCTGCGGCATATGAGGCGCGAGCGTCCGCGTCGTTACCGGCTACGCGCCGTTCTCCAGGCTATTCGATTTAGCAGGAATCTCCGGAAAATCGGCGCCGATATTTTCCTGGCATCTGCCTAGATTTCCGGCTCGGCGCGCGCCTGCGGCTTGTGCTAGCGCTGCGTTCGTTGCCAGCCCTATTCCCCCCCGAAGTCGACATCCTTCAGGCGCCCGAACACCCGGTCCGCGTCGAAATGATCGTCCTCGACCGGGGCCGCCGGAGCGCGTTTTCCGAACACATCTTCCTCGGTCGCGGGGGGCGTGTAAGCGGGCTGAGTCGTAGTCTCGGCAGGCGCCAGGGTCTGGCCATGATCTTCGACGTGCGCGGGCCGATCCTTGGAGGCGCGCGTCACCTCAAAGTCGAGGTCGATCTGCGAACAGAGTCCGAGCGTGACCGGATCCATGGGCGTCAAGGCGCTGGAGTTCCAGTGAGTGCGTTCGCGAATCGCCTTGAGCGTTGTTTTCGTGGTCCCGACAAGACGCATGATCTGCGCGTCTTTCAGTTCGGGGTGGTTACGCACCAGCCACAAAATTGCATTCGGGCGATCCTGACGGCGTGAGAGAGGCGTGTAGCGCGGACCGCGTGGGCGCTTGATCTCGGGAACCTTCACCTTTGAAACGAAAAGTTGAAGCCGATGCTCCGGTTTGGCTTCGCCTCTGGCGATTTCCTCGCGCGAAAGCTGGCCGGAAGTAATGGGATCATGCCCCCGAATGCCAGCCGCGACTTCACCATCCGCGATGCCTTTGACTTCCAGCGGATGCAATTTGCAGAAATCAGCGATCTGATCGAAAGTTAGCGAAGTATTCTCAACGAGCCAGACGGCGGTCGCCTTGGGCATCAGCGGTGCGTTGCTCATCAAATTACTCCTCAAGTCTCGTCGTCGCAGGCATGGGAAACAGGGCGCGCGCGGCCGGCGCGGGCGTAGTCCTTAGCTCCATCATGCTGGGGATAAGGCCCCTATACCGCGGAGTTCGACGAAGCGCAATGATTATCCCGGACTTCATCAACCGGAAGACGGCCCAAGCGGAACGGACCAGCGTCGCAGGGCTTGGCGAAGTCTGAGCTAGATCGCCTCGCGAGCATGGGCGGGGCGCAACTGACGCAGGACCGGAGGCAACAGCTTAGCCAGCGCACCGGAGATGCGCACCCCATAACGGTGGAAGAACAGCCCCGCCGCTATGATCAGAACGCCAATTGCCGAGAGCGCGAAAGGAAACATTATCGAGTTTTTGAACACTTCGTTTGCGAGATAACCAAGATAAAGGGTAACCCCTATCCCGCCAAACACCGCATAGGCTCGCCGCATCAAATACAAAGACATGAAGATCAGCGCCACGTTCACCGCACAGTAAACCGCCTTGCCGAACTCATCTCCGCTATGCTGCTCCGTCAAACCGCCCCAAAAAGCCATGAGGCCGAAAAGGTGCAGCCAGAAAGCGTAGTCGCCGCCGCGCCCGCGGCGCAGATCGACACCCCAGGCAGCAAGGATCATCAAGGCGCCGAAAATCATACTGACCTTGGCGCGCTCATCCCAGGTGAAGCTCTGGGCTCCAGCCACCCACGGGGTAAGGTCCATCGACATAAACCAGAGCGCGAAAGCGATTGGCATGACCAAAAAGGGAAAGGGGAAAAAGACCAACGCCAGCAGCGCCGCGGCGATGGTCCCCGTCTCCATGGGCAGCCAGCTGGATTTTATCCAGACATAAAAATCACGATAGGGAGCGGTGTGCGTCGGATCGAGTCCAGTAAGAGATTGGACCGCGAATATGAGCAGCGGCGCCATGCCGACCGCACAGACGATCAGCAGTCCGCCGGGAGTACGCAGGCCGCGGCGCTTCCATAGATAACCGCCTGCGAGCAAAAACGCGGCGCCATAGCTTAGCGACGTCGCGATAAGGGACTTAGCGCCCCACATCCCGAATGCATTGGTTGAAAACAGCCCCATAGCGCCAATGACTATCAGCGCGCCCAAATACCAGAGCAGATTGACGAAATCGAAGCGCGCCGAAGTTTTATCCACATCTGCGGACTGCGGTCCGGTCGCGTAAAATTCGACCAACCGTTGGAAAGTTCGCTCATCAATCACGCCGGCTTCCACAGCGGCGCGCAAATCCTTTGCGGCAGGGGACGAGGCGGGCATTCAAGGGTCCTTCTTGGGGATTGAGGCAGCTCGCTATACTGCGACAACTGCAATGCGATCATTTCAGAGATTGCGGCGCCGCACAAGCTAACTGGCCGCTTTGGCGTGACCGCCGAATAGTCTCGCAAGGCTTCATTTGACACTCGCCGTCCGTTTCGCTCATTAACCCGGCGACACCGGGGTTCCCCCTTGATGCACGTGGGACGCGACTGATGCAGGATAAAGCCAACGGCCTCACTTACGCCCAAGCCGGCGTCGACATCGATGCCGGCAATCGGCTGGTGGACCTGATCCGCCCCGCCGTGCGTGCGACGCGGCGTCGTGGGGCCGACGGCGAAATCGGCGGCTTTGGCGGGGTTTTCGACCTGAAAGCGGCAGGCTTCACTGATCCGCTGCTGGTCGCAGCCAATGACGGCGTTGGCACAAAGGTGAAAATCGCGATTGAGTCCGGCCTTCATGACACGATCGGCATTGACCTCGTCGCCATGTGCGTGAACGATCTCGTCGTGCAAGGCGCCGAACCGCTATTCTTTCTCGACTATTACGCGACGGGCAAACTGGAGCCTGCAGCGGCTGCGTCGGTCGTCAGGGGCATCTCGGACGGATGCGTTATCGCCGGCTGCGCTCTGCTCGGCGGCGAAACCGCCGAAATGCCCGGACTTTATGCCCAAGGCGATTATGATCTCGCAGGTTTCGCAGTTGGGGCGGTGGAACGCTCGCAGCTCTTGCCTCGACCGGTCAATGTTGGCGACGTAATGTTCGGACTGCCTTCATCGGGTGTGCATTCCAATGGTTTCTCGCTGGTGCGCCGCATTGTCGAGCGCTCAGGCCGCGCGTGGAACGCGCCCGCGCCCTTCGAACCCGCGCGCAGTCTCGCCGAAGCCTTGCTGGAGCCTACGCGCATTTACGTGAAGCCGCTGCTCGCCGCTTTGAAGGCCACTGCAAATATCTCGGCGCTGGCCCATATCACGGGCGGCGGCTTTCCAGACAACCTTCCGCGCGTGTTGCCAAGGGGTCTTGGCGTCGCGCTTGATCTTTCCGCTATCCCGGTCTCGCTCGTGTTCAAGTGGCTTGCGCAAACAGGCGGCGTCGCACAGGGGGAAATGCTGCGCACATTTAATTGCGGCGTTGGCATGGTCGTGGTCGCATCGAAAGACGGCGCCGATGAAGTCGAGACCGCGCTGCGCGCCGTTGGCGAAAGCCCGATCCGCATTGGCGCGATTATCGAGACGCCCGACGAGGAGCGCATTCATATGCACGGAGCGCTTGCGGTTTGAGACGCCTTCGCACGGCCATTCTGATCTCAGGTCGCGGCTCCAACATGGATGCGCTGATCGCAGCGGCGCGCGCCCGGGACTTTCCTGCGGAAATGGCGCTAGTGCTATCCAACCGCCCCGATGCGCCGGGCCTCGCGAGCGCCAAAACTCTGGGGCTCGCCACGGCGGCGGTCGATCACAAGATTTATGCGGGTCGCGAGGAGTTCGAGCGCTCCATGCAGATCATGCTGGAGACCTATCGCATCGACTTCATCTGCCTTGCCGGCTTCATGCGCATGCTGACGCCATGGTTCATCGGCGGCTGGAGCGGCAGAATGCTGAACATCCACCCTTCCCTGCTGCCGTCATATCGTGGCTTGCACACGCATGAGCGCGCGCTCGCGGATGGCGTAAAGATCCACGGCTGCACGGTGCATTTCGTCGTTCCCCAAATGGACGAAGGCCCCATCGTCGCGCAGGCCGCCGTGCCCGTACTGGACGATGACACGCCGGAGACTTTGGGCGCTCGCGTGTTGGCGCAGGAGCACAGGATTTATCCGCTCGCGCTGCGTCTGGTCGCCTCGGACTCGGTGCGCGTCAAGGGCAACAGAGTGTTGGGCGCCGTTGGACAAGCGCGCGGCGTGGAGGCGTTGGCTGCGCCTGAAATCGACTGACGCCTTAATCGCTTCCCGTCACGGAATTGCATCAAGATCGGCGAGCCAGACGGCCGCCGAAGAATTGCTCGGCGCGCGCCAGTCGCCGCGCGGCGACAGCGAGCCGCCCGAGCTGACCTTGGGGCCATTCGGCATCGCCGAGCGCTTGAACTGGCTGGTCTCGAAGAAGCGTCGCATAAAGACTCCGAGCCAATGTTTTATGGCGTGAAGATCGTAAGCGACCCGCTGGTCTTGCGGGACAACGGAGGGCCAGACGCCAGCGCCTGCATCTTGCCAGGCGTGCATTGCAAGAAAAGCCACTTTTGACGGCGCATAGCCATAGCGGGTCGTATAGAACAGGTTGAAATCCTGCAGCGCATAAGGTCCAACAAAATCTTCCGTGCGTTGCGCTTCGGTTCCCGGCACAAGCTCCGGAGAGATCTCGGTGGCTAAAATGTCTTGCAGCACAGCGACTGTCTCGGCGCCAAAGCGCGCATCGCGTTCGCACCAACGTATGAGATGCTGGATTAGAGTCTTCGGGACGGAGGCGTTCACATTGTAATGCGACATCTGATCGCCGACGCCATAGGTGCACCAGCCCAGCGCGAGTTCCGACAGATCGCCGGTGCCAACTACAAGCGCATGATTTTGATTGGCGAGACGAAATAGCAGCGAGGTGCGGGCGCCTGCCTGCACATTCTCGAAAGTCGCATCGTAAACGAGCGCTCCCTGCGCCACCGGATGGCCGATGTCGAGCAACATCTGCGCGCAGGCCGGAGTTAGGTCAATCTCTCGCCCCGTCACGCCTATCGCCTTCATCAAAGCCCAGGCGTTAGATTTCGTGCGGTCAGTCGTAGCAAACGCTGGAAGCGTATAGGCCAGCACATTTGTCCGCGGCAGACCCAGCGCCTCCATAGCCGTCACAGCGACCAGCAAAGCGTGAGTCGAATCGAGACCGCCGGAAACGCCAATCACTACCTTGTTTAATCCGGAAGCGCTCAGCCTCTGCTGTAATCCATGCGCCTGAATATTGAACGCTTCGAAACAGAGTTCAGCGAGGCGCGCGTCATCGTCCGGCACAAAGGGAAAGCGGGGGACGATGCGCAAAAATCCGAGGCTTTCGCGGGCAGGCTTCAAAGCGAATTCCACCCGCCTGTACTGCGTCGCGCCCTGTTCGATGTCGGCGCAATCGCCGAAACTTCCTTGACGCAGACGTTCAGCGGCAAGCCGCCCCAGGTCAATGTCTGTCACGACGAGTTGAGGCTCATGCGCAAAACGCGGCGCCTTGGCGAGCGCCGCGCCCATCTCATAAATGATCGCCTCGCCATCCCAGGCGAGATCTGTCGTCGACTCTCCCTGCCCCGCCGCAGAGTAGAGATATGCGGCGATGCATCGCGCTGAATGTGACGCACAGAGCATCTGCCGCTGATCGGATTTTCCGACGATAGCGTTGCTGGCGGATAGATTGAGCAGCACCGTTGCTCCCGCAAGCGCAGCTCTCGTCGAGGGCGGAATCGGAACCCACAGATCCTCGCAAATCTCGGCGTGCAATATCAGTCCCGGCACATCACGAGCGACAAGCAGAACATCGGAGCCAAAAGGCGCTATTTGACCTGAGATCTCTATTTCCTCGCCAGCCACAAACGCGCCGGAAGAGAAATGGCGGCGCTCGTAAAACTCTCGGTAGTTCGGCAAGAATGTCTTGGGTGTGACGGCGAGAATTTCGCCGCGCAAAATGAACACTGCGCAATTGTAAAGACGCGCGCAATGTCGCAACGGCGCGCCAACCACGATCACTAGATTCAGCGCGCGCGACGCCTCGACAATGTCGCCCAGCGCAGTCTCGACGGCGGCGAGCAGAGCCTCCTGCTGAAACAGATCGTCGATGGCGTAGGCGCTGATTCCCAACTCTGGAAACAGAACCAGCGATGCGCCTCGTTCAGCCGCCCGCCGGGCCATTTCGACCGTGCGGGCGGCGTTGGAGACCGGCTCGGCGACGGCGACATGCGGCGCAGCCACCGCGACGCGCAGAAAGCCATGAGTGTGAAGATTGAAAAAAGGGTGGGTCATGGACCGATTATAGTCGCATCGCCGGCGAAGAGGTAAATACGGTTTCCTGATCCTCCGAGCGGCGCCAATTCTACGACTTTCGGATGTCGCTTCTATCGAATTGCAATGTGGTGTTTCATATCGAGAACCAGCCCCGCGAAGCCTCGGGCATTTCCGATGAAATGAGCTAAAAGGCGGTCGTTTCCGCGCGTTTCTATATCGACCGTTCCGTAGCCGAGCAGACGCCCCACGAATGTCTGGGAGACGTTGACGCCGACGACTTCACCAATTTCTATTTGCGTCACAGTTTGCGCGAACACGCCCCGCCGCCAGAGAATTTGTTGGTTATCCACATCGAGAAGGGTCGTGGCCCGCACTGCCAGAGCCCAAGCCAAAGGGAACCCAAACAGGATCGTCAAAACGCCGATAGCCACTGGCGTTCCCGCTTTGAGCAGCCAATTCGCTCCGCCAACGCCGATAATGGATTCAATCCCTCGCAAGAACTCATCGAGTTCATGAGCGCCCGCGCGGCTGTTCGCGAAGTCGTGGCCGTATTTGTAAATCACTACCCCTAGCAAGGCGATGAAAACAGGACGCACGAGCGTCACCCAATGGCGCTTGAATTCCCAAAAGCTGGGCGTTTCACGCTCCAGATTCCGCTCGCTCATGGTTTCTTGCCCTTCTTGTCAAGCCTCGAAGATCAGTCCGGTACTCGCGTCGCTTCAGCGGCCTTTAACAAGAAAGGGCGGAGTTTCCCCCGCCCCTTCCCGCCGAATCTCGATTTGCCTCAGCGCGCCAGCACGGCCAGCATCAGTAGCGCGACGATATTGGTGATCTTGATCGCCGGATTCACGGCCGGGCCCGCAGTGTCCTTATAGGGGTCGCCTACGGTGTCTCCGGTGACCGACGCCTTGTGCGCCTCGCCGCCCTTGAGATGCGTGACGCCATGCTTGTCGACGAAACCGTCTTCAAAGCTTTTCTTGGCGTTGTCCCACGCGCCGCCGCCCGAGGTCATCGAGATCGCGACAAACAGGCCGTTGACTATCACGCCCAGCAGCAGCGCGCCGAGCATTGCGAAGGCGTTAGCCTTGCCGCCAAGTATCCATCCGACCACGAAAGCCACAATCGGGGCGAGCACCGGCAGGAGCGAAGGAACAATCATTTCCTTGATCGCCGCCTGCGTCAGCATGTCGACCGCGCGGCCATAGTCGGGACGCTCGGTTCCCGCCATGATGCCAGGCTTTTCCTTGAACTGGCGCCGCACTTCCTCGACCACGGACCCCGCTGCGCGGCCCACGGCCGTCATGGCGATGCCGCCGAAGAGGTAAGGAATGAGGCCGCCGAAGATCAATCCCGCCACAATGTAAGGGTTGGAGAGGTCGAAATCGACCTTGCCGATACCTTTGAAGAACGGCACGCCAGTGTCGATAAAGTGCTTGAGGTCGTTGGTGTAGGCGGCAAAGAGCACCAACGCGCCGAGCCCCGCCGAACCGATGGCGTAGCCCTTGGTGACGGCCTTGGTGGTGTTGCCGACGGCGTCGAGGGCATCGGTCGACTGACGCACTTCCTTGGGCAAGCCAGCCATTTCGGCGATGCCGCCCGCGTTGTCCGTCACCGGGCCGAAAGCGTCCAGCGCGACGATGATGCCAGCGAGGCCGAGCATCGTAGTGACCGCGATCGCCGTGCCATAAAGGCCGCCGAAATTGTAGGTGAGCAAAATGCCAAGCACGATCACCAGCGCCGGAGCGGCGGTCGCTTCAAGCGAAATCGCGAGACCCTGAATGACGTTCGTGCCATGCCCGGTGACCGAAGCCTGAGCGATCGACACGACCGGCCGCTTGCCTGTGCCCGTGTAATATTCGGTGATGTAGACGATGGCGCCAGTGACGACCAAACCGAGCAGTCCCGAAACAAAAAGGCCGTAACCGTGGATCGCTTCGCCGTTCACCTTGCCGATTTCGCCCCACCCGACCGTGAAAGTGGTGGCGAGGAACAGGCCGGCGACCGATAGCACGCCAGCAGCTATCAGACCCTTGTAAAGCGCGCCCATGATCGAATCGTCGATTCCGAGTTTGGCGAAATAAGGCCCGAACTGCTTGCTGAGCGGCGAGTCGTCGTTACCGAGCTTCACGAAATAGGTGCCCGCGATCGAGGCTACGATCGAAAGACCCCCGATCGCCAACGGATAGATTACCGCAGAGGACAGGCCCTCCTGGCCGGCGAAGAAGATCGAGGCCAACACCATGGTGGCGACCACAGTCACCGCATAGGTCTCGAACAAATCGGCCGCCATGCCGGCGCAATCGCCGACGTTGTCGCCCACGTTATCGGCGATCGTGGCAGGGTTGCGCGGGTCATCTTCCGGGATGCCAGCTTCGACCTTGCCGACGAGGTCGGCTCCAACGTCGGCCCCCTTTGTGAAGATGCCGCCGCCGAGACGCGCGAAGATCGAGATCAGCGAAGCGCCAAAACCAAGGCCCACAAGCGCATCGACAACGACACGATCGGCCGCAGTATAGCCTGCGAACCAGGTGAGAATGGCGTAGTAGACCGCAACGCCCAGCAGTGCGAGACCGGCCACCAGCAGGCCTGTGATGGCGCCTGCCTTAAAGGCGATGTCCAGACCGGCGGCCAGCGATTTGGTCGCCGCCTGCGCAGTGCGCACATTGGCGCGCACTGAAACATTCATGCCGATGAAGCCGGCGGCGCCCGACAGCACCGCGCCCAGAAGGAAGCCAAAAGCCACCCACCAGCCGAGCAAAATCACGAGAAGAACAAAAATGCCGCCGCCGACATAAGCAATGGAGGTGTATTGGCGCTTCAGATAGGCCTGCGCGCCTTCCGCGATGGCGCCAGCGATTTCCTGCATTTTCTGCGAGCCAGGATCAGTCGCAAGCAGCTCTTGCGAGGTTTTCACCCCGTAAACAATGGACAGAAGTCCAAAGACGATGGTTAGAAACAACACCATGGTGAATTCGCCCTTTCATTCAGGGCCGCGGGAGGCGGCCGCCAAAGCAAGCGTCGAAAAAATTGGAAATTTTTTCGAGAAACTTGCTCCAACCTTTTGTATTTCAGCGATTTCCGATCGCTCGCATGGAGCCATGCGCGGAAAGCGCTTTCAGCATTCGGACCGTCGCAAGCGGTCAAGGCGCTGCGGTGTAAAAATGGCGCGCGACCGCAACTCGAAATCAAATCGTGACTGCTGCGAATTTAGGGGTGCTTGTTTGCCAGAAATGGCCCGTGCGGGCAATGGCGGGCAGCCGCCTGGCTTTAGAAGTGGCTGAAAGACAATCTATTGAATTTTATGATTTTTTGCTCGCGATCCAGAAAAATCAACTCACCGTCTCCTGCAAGGATTTCGCCGATTCGGGCGCAGGGCGCCCGGCGGCTCGCGCCAATTGTTCGAAATGCCTCGTGTCAACGGAGACGCAACAAAGAATTTCGTAATCGTCGCCGCCCGTCAGCGCGACCTCCATCAAATTTGGATCTATAGCGATTGCCTCTTTCGCGGCGTCCGACAAAGGCACCTCTGATAGCGTCACTTGAGCGCCAACTCGAGAGGCTTTCACCAGCTTGGCGAGGTCGCCAGCGAGCCCGTCCGAAATGTCCATGGCCGCACTGGCGTGAGCCCGTAAGGCTGGCCCCAATTCAAAACGCGGTCGCGGAAGCAGATACCGCTCCAGCAAATAATCGCGCGCCTGTGGAGAGAGCTGGTTCGCCAGAACTTTATCATAGCGTAAGCGCAATCCCAGCGCGGCGTCGCCTATTGTTCCGCTTACGAAAAGCCCATCGCCAGGTTGCGCCGCGCTACGCGAGACAAATTTTCCTTTCGGCGCTTCGCCTAGGGCTGTGATGGACAGCGTGAGGGGCCCCGGCGTCGCCACAGTATCTCCGCCCAGCAGAGGACAACCATAAGCTCGCGCGTCCTCGCCGAGTCCGGTGGCGAAAGCCGCCAGCCACTCGTTTGTCCAATCCGGCGCCAGCGCGATGGCGAGAAGGAACCCAAGGGGCTCGGCGCCCTTGGCTGCAAGGTCCGACAGATTGACCCGCAACGCCTTCTTGGCGATAAGCGCTGGCGGATCTTCAGGGAAGAAATGGACGCCGGCGACCAGCGCGTCGGCAGTCGCCACGATGGCGTTGGCGCGGGCGGGCAACAAGGCGGCGTCGTCCGAGAGATTTAGCGCCGCAGTCCCGGCAAGCGGCGCGAACAACCTCGCAATCAGCTCGTCCTCGGTAAAACGCTGCGCCATGAGTTGCCTGAAAATTTCTTATGCCTGGTGCCCGCTTCGGTTAGGGGATCAGCTTTTTGCGAATTCTTTGGGTCTTGTCTCCCGCGCCAGCCGGTCCAGCACTGCGTTAATCATGCCGGATTCGACGGAACCGAAAAATGCCCCGGCGACATCGACATATTCCTTAATGACGACGCGCATGGGAACGTCATTTCGCTTGTGCAATTCATAAGCGCCGGCCCGCAAAATCGCACGCATTACCGCCTCGATCCGCGCCAATGGCCAGCCGCCCTGCAAAGCTGCGTCGATCTCCCGATCAATCAACTTCTGATCGTCAAGCACGCCTTGCAAAATCTCACGGAAAAAGCCGACTTCAGCAGGTTTATATTGTTCGCCCTCGATCTCCCGGCCCATCCAATGGGTTTCGAACTCGGCGAGAACGTCGGTAAGGCCCTTGCCTCCAACTTCCATTTGATAAAGCGCCTGCACGACCGCGAGCCGCGCGTTGGAGCGTTGTTCTATACTCATGCGCACCCCCCCAGCCGTCGCGTCAGGCGAACGAGCGCCAAGGCCGCCAGCGCCGCATCGGCGCCTTTGTCGCCCTGTGTCGGATCCGCGCGGACAATCGCCTGTTGCTCATTTTCCACTGTGAGGATTCCATTGCCAAGAGGCAAACGCTTCGCGAGAGATAGATCCGTCAGCGCGCGAGCGCTTTCATTCGCGACGATTTCGAAGTGATAAGTCTCTCCGCGAATGACGCAGCCAAGAGCAACGACGCCCTCATAGGGCGCGCCGGCCTCCTGAGCGACATGAAGCGCGATAGCAGCCGCGGAAGCGATCTCAAGCGCGCCCGGAACTTCGATCACGGTGGCCAAGGCGCCTCGCCGCTCCAGGGCCGCCAAAGCGCCTTCGCGCAGCATGGAGACGATATTGCTATTGAAACGCGCCGCGACAACAAGAATCTTCGCGCCCGGAACGGGCGCGGCGTCATCGTCCGCGCGAAAAAAGCCAGCCATCATTTTCCCGACTGCCCGCTGAGACATACTATCCTGCTTCGCAAGAAAGAAAGTCGAACCGGCTGTTTCTGTTGAACCCGCGAAACCTCGATCTTTGCCGCACTTCTCGAGAAGAGGCTCAGTCAAATGTGAAGCTCGGAGCTTATTTGTTCTGCATCGCTCGCCTATAGACCATGCGGACGTCCAACGCGAATTTTTTGATGCGGCATTGGAAGAACATCAGCCGAGGTCAAGGGATTAGCTTGTTCTTGTGCAGTCAGGGAGCAAAGCCTTCGAAGACGATTTGGTCAGCCCATTGTCTCGCAGCGGCCGCCTGAGCGGCCCCGTGAACTGTCCAGACCGTTATGGGCAGCTTCAGCCCCTCTCGAAGCAAAAATGGCACAGCGTTGGGGAGGTCATCAACGTTGAAGGATAAGAATTCGGGTTGAGTGTGCGGAAAGTGCAGCCAATGTGTTAGCTCCAACCGACGCCTGTCGGTTAGTTGCGGCCAATCTTCGACGCTGTAGGAAGCCTGCGCGACCATTCCCAGCGGAATATGGCCAGTCCCCAATGGGCCGCACTTCTCCCGCAGGAACGCGATGGGGTCTGGATCGAAACTTTCCAGCGCGAGCGGCCCTGAATAACCCGCCACGAGTTCTGCGACGCGTCGCGCCAAGGCGAGATCGCCATCAAAGCGGCTTTTAAGCTCCACAACGATGGGCGTTCGCCCCCCAACTGCATCGAGAAGCTGCGAAAACAGCGGCGGAGATTCCTCAGAACCCTTCAAAGCGAGTCGCGTCAGCTCACTGGCGGTCTTCGCGATGACGGGCCCCTCCGCATTCGTCAGCCGCTCCAGCGTATCATCATGAAAAACAAGCGCGTCGCCGTCGGCGCTGAGCTGTACGTCACATTCGATAGCGTAACCATTAGCAATCGCCGCTCGCGCCGCGCCCAGTGAATTCTCGATAATTCCGAGCGTCTCGTTGTGAAGACCGCGGTGAGCGATCGGTCGCGCGAGAAGCAAACTCATGTCAGGGGCCATGTCGGGCCGTTATCCCATAATCTCGAAGATTCCTTCGACCTCGACGGCGGCGTTCAGCGGCAGTTCTGCAACCCCTACAGCGAAGCGCGCATGTTTCCCCCGCTCGCCAAGCACAGCTGCGACGAGATCCGAGGCTCCATTTACAACTTGAGGCAATTGACCAAACTCCGGCGCGCAATTTACGTATCCCCCGAGGCGGACAGCACGAAGTTTGCGGAGATCGCCGACTGCGGCATTGGCTTGGGCGAGCACATTAAGCGCCGCCTGCCGCGCGGCCGCCTGCCCCGCCTCCAGAGAAACGCCGGCTCCAAGCTTGCCCAGATGCGCAGGGTCGATGACGCCTCCGGCGACCGGCAGTTGACCGGAAATGAACAGGAGATTTCCGGCGCGCGAAAAAGGCGCGTAATTGGCGACCGGCGCGGCTGCGGTCGGCAATGCGAGCCCAAGGGCCTGAAGCCGCGCGAGCGGCGAATCGAGCGAAGCATCGGTCATGGATTATTGGCCTCGGTAACTTATGATTTGCGCCCTTGAACGGCAGACCGTAATTTCATCCCTGTCGCAACGCAATCGCGGGCGACCCTGTTCTGGGCGCTAAAGTCGCCCCTGCGGCAAAATGGAGGCCCAGGATAAATGGCTTTGCCTCGCTTATCGGCTGCGTCGGCGCTCTCGCTGACGCTTGTTTTTTCCCTTAATTGCGTGGCGTTGCACGCGGAACCCGTTCAGCCGCTCGTTCCCCATCGGGCTGTATATGAACTTAGCCTCCTCAAGGGCTCTGGCTCAAAGGCGCCAGCTCAGGCGCGCGGACGTATCGCTTTTGATTTCAGTGGTTCCGCTTGCGAAGGCTATGTGCAAAATTTTCGACAAATTACTGAATTGCAGCCCGAGGAAGGGTCTGCGCGAGTGTCGGATTTGACCTCGGCGACGTTCGAAGCCGGAGACGGGCAGGCTTACCGTTTCAAAGTCACGACAAAAGTCGACGATGGCGGCGGTGATGAGGTGGACGGCTCCGCGCAAAAGGCGCAGGCGAAAATATCGGTGGCGCTGACGCGGCCAAAGCGGGAGAAGCGCGAGCTTTCGGGAGAAATTCTGTTTCCGACAGAACATATGCGCAAGATTCTCACGACTGCGCGCGCTCAGCAGAACATCCTGGAAGCACGGGTCTACGACGGCTCAGGCGATGGCTCGAAGGCTTTCGAGACCATGACCATCGTCGGTAAGCCAGTCTCCACCCCGACCGGTGAAAAGTCCACTCAGCTAGAAGCCTTGAAAAACATGCGCCGGTGGCCTGTGGCGATTTCCTATTTCGAGGCGGGAAAGAAGGACGAGCAGCCCGCCTACATCCTCTCTTTCGAACTTTACGAGAACGGCATTTCTCGCGCGTTGAAGCTGGACTATGGCGATTTCGTCCTGGCGGGTGAAATGACCCAGCTAACTCTGCTCCCCATCCCAAAATGCGACAAATGAAGCGGCCGGTTCATAAAGCGTTGGTTTTGACGCTCATGGAGCGCTCATCACCGCCGCGAAAAAGGCGGATTCTCCTGAGCAGCGACGCGAAGGGACTTTAGAGCGGCTCAAAAATGATTTAGAATAACTTCAATGAGCCTTGTAACCACCACCGACGAACTCGCCACCATTTGCGAACGCCTCGCAAAGCATCCCTTTGTGACGGTAGATACTGAATTTCTAAGGGAAACGACATTCTGGCCAAAGGTGTGCGTGATCCAGCTCGCCTCCCCGGAGGAAGCGGTCGCAATCGACACGCTCGCGGAAGGAATCGACCTGTCTCCTTTTTTTGCACTGATGGCGAATGAAGCGGTGGTCAAGGTATTCCATGCCGCCCGGCAAGACGTGGAGATCGTTTGGCGTTTGGCTAAAATGATTCCCAAGCCCCTGTTCGATACTCAGGTCGCCGCCATGGTCTGCGGCTTTGGCGAGCAGGTTTCCTACGTGGAATTGGTCAAGAACGTCACCCGCGTTAACCTCGACAAGTCTTCCCGTTTCACCGACTGGTCGCGGCGGCCGTTGTCGGAGGCGCAAATCAGCTACGCCATCGCTGATGTGACGCACCTTCGCGACATATACGTGCATTTGCGCACGAGACTGGAACGCTCCAAACAACTCGACTGGCTCGTCGACGAAATGGAAACATTGACCTCCCAGTCGACCTACGAGCAGCATCCTGACGACGCATGGGAGCGTCTACGCCACCGCGCCCGAAAGCCGCGCGATCTGGCGGTGCTGATGGAGTTGGCCGCTTGGCGGGAATCAGAGGCGCAGGGCCGAGACGTCCCGCGCTCGCGCGTGCTGAAGGACGACGTACTGATAGAGATCGCGCAGGCCGCACCACGTAACCTGGACGCGTTGTCGAATCTGCGGGCCTTTCCGCGTGGGATGGAACGCTCGCGGGCCGGCGCCGATATAATAGCCGCTATCGAAAAAGGCCTTTCCCGCGATCCCTCAACCCTCCCGCGCATCGAGCGGGAGCGTAGAAACAACAATGGCGCGACAGTCGAACTTTTGAAGGTCCTGCTGCGACAAGTCGCAGAAGAAACCGGCGTCGCGGCCAAAATGATCGCCACTGTGGACGATCTCGAGGCTATCGCAAATGACGACAAAGCAGATGTCGGCGCTCTTCGGGGCTGGCGCAGGACGATTTTTGGAGAAAAAGCCATTGAGTTGAAGCGCGGTCGCCTCGCTTTGGCGGTGGAGAACGGCAAAGTCGTGACTTTCGACTGGCAGGACGCCGAAATTGAGGCCGCAACCTGAACCAGCAACCAATATTTGCGCCAAAATTTTTTGCGCGAAAATTAGTGAAAACAAAGACTACCGAAAAAATGGCCTAGCTGCCATTTGTGCGTCGCACCATCGCCATATTGCAATGCAATAATTTGAACAATGGAACAGCCTTGGCCACTGCTGCGCAAGGACGATGACCCCAAGCGCGGTCGTTCCGTGAGCGCCTAGGCCGCTCCATCGCACGGCGATGAAAGGAATAGACCATGAAATCAGGAAAAGGGATTGTCGCGGCGACGCTCTTTGGAGCGTTGAGCCTCGCCACAGCCACGAACCTGTCCGCGGCGGGATCCTGGTCGACGCTAATGTTAAAACCCCTGGGGGCAGTGAGCTTCGACGCAGGAGTGAAACACGTGGTGACCTATTTCGTCAAATCCAATGGCGCCTGCAAGCTGACTGTGATGACTGCCGACATTTCTGGCGACGATGGCGACGCTAAAGCTACGCAGCTTCAAACTTCTGTCGAACCGCAGCAGACCGCGCGTTTCGCCACGTCAGACGGCAAGTCCCTGCGCTTCGTCTGCCTAGAACACGCTGAGGCCATGAGCGTGACGGCTCTAAATATGCTCGCCAATTCAGAACGGAACTAAGTCGGATCCAGGGGCAAGCCCGATAGCTCATTGTATGAGCTAGTAACGGCGATTTCTCTATAAAAGAGGCGCCGTTGCTCGCCTAATGCGGTCCGATATGGTCAATCTGTATCGCCTTCGCCAAGCGCCCGGCGCGCCTGGCCGACGATTTCAGGCTGCAAATTCAACCCTTGAGCGAACTCAAGCAGCAATGGCTCGCTGCTGGCGAGGTGGTCCAGCACAGCCAGCAAAAGCGCCGGTTCCGCTATGCGCGCGGGCAGCTCCGAGAGCTCCAATCCAGTGGTTTGCAAAAACCCGTGGATTCTTTCCGGTTCTTCCGCCAAGAAGGTAAGCGCTTGCAAAGCAAGCGATTCTGCCCGTTCGCGGCTGGGGGCGACTGAGGTCCTGGTTCCGCGAGTCAGCGGCGGACCTTTCGATATTCTCATTTCATCAATCTTCCTGAATTAAACAGGGATCTGGTTCGGCAGGAGCAAAGGCCGCTCGGCCTGTCTGACAGCGGGGCGTGTATACAATTCTGAGAAAAGAGTCTCTCTCATGGCCAAAACAATCCTCATCGTAGAGGATAATGAGCTGAATATGAAACTCTTCAATGATTTGCTGGAGAGGAACGGCCATGCGACGCTCCGCACGAAAAGCGGCGTTGAGGCCATAGCTCTGGCGCGTGAGCACCGCCCCGATCTGATTCTGATGGACATCCAATTGCCGGAGGTTTCCGGCCTCGAGGTGACGCGCTGGATCAAGAACGACGAGGAGCTGCGGAGTATTCCGGTGATCGCCATTACCGCTTTCGCGATGAAAGGCGACGAGGAAAAGATTCGACAGGGCGGCTGTGAGGCCTATCTCTCAAAGCCAATTTCCGTCGCGAAATTTCTTGAAACCGTGAATGCATTCCTCGCTGAAAAATAAGAGGATTTAGTCTCATGACCGCGCGTGTCCTGATCGTCGACGATCTGCTCCCCAACATCAAGTTGCTGGAAGCGCGCCTGACGGCCGAATATTTCGACGTCATCTCCGCAACCAATGGTTTCGAAGCCATCGAACTGTGCCGCGATGGCCGCTGCGATATCGTTTTGCTCGATGTCATGATGCCTGGCATGGACGGCTTCGAGGTGTGCCGGCGCCTTAAGGCTGATCCCTCGACGCTCCATCTCCCTGTAGTTATGGTTACCGCGCTCGATCAGCCTGCCGATCGCGTGCGGGGTCTTGAAGCTGGCGCCGATGACTTCTTGACCAAGCCGGTCGATGAAATCGCGTTGATCGCGCGCGTTCGGTCATTGTCTCGTCTCAAGGTCATGCTCGACGAGTTGCGCGCCCGCGTCATCACATCCGCCAATCTCGGGTTGAAAGACGCCGCCGAACTTATTCGGTCGAACGCTGGCGACAATGGTCGCATTTTGCTGGTCGAAGACCGCGCAAGCTCAGCTGACCGCATCGTGGCCGCACTGCGCGACCTCCATCAGGTTACCGTCGAGAGCGTGCCACAGGATGCGCTGTTCCGCGCCGCCGAAGGCGACTTCGACATGGTGATTGTCGGATTGAACCTCGCCAATTTCGACGCGTTACGCCTTTGCAGCCAGCTGCGCTCGCTGGAGCGCACGAGAGCGCTGCCGATCCTGCTCATCGCCGACGCCGAAGAACGTCCGCGGATCTTGCGCGGTCTCGATCTTGGCGTGAACGACTACATATTGCGCCCGATCGACCGAAACGAACTCATCGCTCGCGTCCGCACGCAATTGCGTCGCAAACGCTATGCCGACACGCTGCGCGAGAATGTGCAGGCGGCGTTCGAGCTGGCAGTGGTCGACGCCCTGACGGGTCTTAACAATCGCCGCTTCCTCGAGACCCATCTTTCCAGCGCACTTGATCAGGCCGCACATATGGGGCGTCCTTTGTCCCTCATGATCCTGGATGTGGACCACTTCAAATCGGTCAACGACACCTATGGTCATGACGCCGGCGATGAGGTGCTGAAGGGCCTTGCGCAGCGCATACGGCGCGTGGTGCGCGGAGCCGATCTTGTTTGCCGTCTGGGCGGCGAGGAATTCGTCATCGTGATGCCGGACACGTCTCTCGCGGTAGCGGGCAAAGTCGCCGAGCGCGTGCGCGCGGCCGTGCAGGTCGAGCAGTTTACGATTGACGCCAATGGGCGCTGCATCCCGGTCACGATTTCGATTGGCCTCGCCGAGCGGGGCATCGACGCCAATCCCGACGCTTTGCTGCGGCGGGCGGACAAGGCGCTCTACGATTCGAAGAGCTCCGGCCGCAACCGCGTTACCGCCGCGGCAGCCTGACGAACGGTCGAGGTTTGTCGAACGGTGAGGCTTTATAAGTCAGCGTCGAGGCGATCAACAATCGTTCGCAAGACCTTCAGGCGCGCGAACTTCTTGTCATTTGCTTCGACCAGCGTCCAGGGCGCGCGGCGGGCGCTGGTTCGATCGATCATCTCGTTGGCGGCATCTTCGTAGAGCGGCCATTTTTCGCGGTTGCGCCAATCCTCAGGGGTGATCTTATAGCGTTTGGTTGGTCGCGCCTCGCGATCGCTGAAGCGCGCGAGTTGCTCGTCGCTGCCGATCGCCAGCCAAAACTTCACAATCGTCAGTTTCGCCCGCTCCAATTGATGCTCAAAGTCGTTGATTTCTTGGTAGGCGCGCATCCAGTCTTGTTGAGTACACAGTCCCTCGACACGCTCAACCAGGACGCGCCCATACCAACTTCGATCAAAGATCGAGACATGCCCCAAACGCGGAATATTGCGCCAGAACCGCCAGAGATAAGGCCGGGCGTGTTCCTCGTCCGTCGGCGCGGCGACGCCGTGAACGCGAAAGCAACGAGGATCGAGCGCCTCGCGTACGCGACGAATAGCCCCGCCCTTGCCGGCCGCGTCGTTGCCCTCGAAGACCAGCACAAGCCCCCGCCGCAGGAATTTCTTGCCTGTGGTGAGTTCGCTTATGCGCTGCTGCAATTTTTGCAGATCCTTGGAATAGGTATCCGGGTCGGCTCGCAGCGTCATGTCTAGGGAGGAGGTAAGGCTAGCGCGCGGCAGCGCGACGGCTTGCCGGGTTTGTAGCGCGGACTCAGCCGGCGGCGCACTTTCGGCATTGGCGCGCTCCAATGTTCGCAGCAGAAGTTCGGCCACGGCGGCGTCGCGATAACGGGCGTCATCGGCCGCAACTACCGCCCAAGGCGCGTATCCGGTGGAGGTTTTCTCGACCATATCCAACGCCATTTCGCCCAGATGCGCGCGCTGCCTCGCCCCCTGTATCTCTTCCCATTCGATCACCGTGGCGCGACGCATCGCGCCATCATCCTCCCGCAATTTGGCCAGCCGTCGGTGCGCTTTGTCCTCCTGCATGAACAGCCAGACTTTTATGACGATGACGCCCTCCTGACAGAGCATCTCCTCGACCCGGTTGATCTCCTCCAAAGCGGCGTTAAAGGCGTCTCGATCGGTTCGACCCAGAAACTCTGTCGCGCAGCACCCTGTGATGCCAGGAGCCAAGCATCAGCCCGATGCGCCCGTGAGCCGGCATGTCGCGCCAGTAACGCCATTCGAGTGGGCGGGATCGCTCCTCGTCGGTCGGAGGGCCATAGGACAGGGTCTCGAGGTAATGGTCGTCGAGCCATTCATAGAGGCGGTTGAGCACCTCGCCCTTGCCGGCGCCGTCTGAACCATTGATCAGCAACAGAATTGTTTTTTTCTTGCGCTGGGCGAGTTCGAATTGCGCGTCGAGCAGTTTTTCGCGCAGGCGCTCCTTCACCTCCTCGAATTGCGCCTTGTCCAGCCGATGCGGCAGGCGGACGGAGTTGAACATGAGCCTTTCTCCAATTGCCCGCGCCAGCGAAAATATTGCGGGAGAACTTTGCAAAAATGCGTCCCTCAGCTACACATGACAAGCGGGTCCCGTAGCTCAGCAGGATAGAGCAGCGGTTTCCTAAACCGAAGGTCAGGGGTTCGAATCCCTTCGGGACCGCCATAAGATTTCAAGATGCAACAAGTCCTGTCAGCCTCAAAGGCGAAAAAGGCCCGTCGAGGAACTCCGCACGGCGATAGCGTCAGCCGCCAGCGTCTGTCGACGATACGAACCGGCGTAGAGGCTGCAGCCTGGCCTCACCGTGACCAATGCAAAGGAAGAAGCCGACTTGACCACGCTCGCTACGCCGACGCTGCCCCGGACCCTATGGTATGGCGCGAAACTACGCTGCCCTCATTGCGGCGTTGGAAAGCTGTTCTCCGGTTACCTTAAACGACAGGAAGCCTGCGAAACTTGCGGTGAGCGTTTTGTTGGTCTTGACGCCGACGACGGTCCAGCGTGGCTAACCATTGGTCTGGCGGCGCACATCATTGTGCCCTTGATCATATTGTTGGAACGGGACGCCTCATTGTCCTATCCGCTGGAGTTTCTCATTGTCGTAGTTGCGACCCTCGTCAGCGTGTTGCTGATTCTGCCCGTCTCGAAGGGCTTCTTCATCGCGGCGCTATGGCGGATAAAGCGGCAGCACAACTGACAGCTGCTCTCGGCTGCACTTAGCGCGGCGCCTATCACCAACCGTAACCGTTGATCGCGCCGCCAAGTATCGAAAATGCACTCACAATGCTGGGTTCGCCAAAGTGGCCCACGTCTTCCACGATGACCAGGCCGCCGGGCCGGACGACAAAATCATGGGCGTATTGCGCCGTTCGGCAGGGACTTGCCTGTGCTCCGCATCCCGGAACGTCTCTTCCGCCCAATATGGATATCCATGCGCAGGGCTGAGGGCCGGCTGCGTAGGATGGCTCCGGCGCAACGCCGAGAGCGACTAAGAGTGACAAGAGAATGTAACGTCGCATAACTTCGTCTCCCTGACAGATGCGCGGCGGCGCAAGATGGAATTTGTCCTGTCGCCTTCGCTTGCCGGGCTTGCCTTGCGCTGTGGCGGAGCCATTTACCCAGATAGTTTTCTGTACTCGATAAGGTGTCGGGAATTGCCGCGGCTCGCGGGGTTTGGGGCGCAGGTGGAGGCTCTATAATGACGCCCGCACAATGCCGCGCGGCGCGCGGACTTCTTGACTGGACAAGGCAACGGCTCGCCGACGCGTCGAACATAAATACCGCGATTATCGACAATTTCGAACACGGATTCGCAACACCGCAAAATGCGACGCTTAATGCGCTGCGGCGCGCTTTGGAGATGGGCGGCGTGATCTTCGTGGATGAAAACGGGCAAGGCGCCGGCGTGAGGTTGCGTAAAACAAAACCGTCCGGAGCGCCGACAACTATCCCGATAGAGGAGTTGAGCGCCGAAAACGACGAATAAGCGCGCGGGCTTTCCCGCGCGCCGCATTTGCGAGAGTCAGCGCCTCAGAAGAATCCGAGCCTCTTGGGGCTGTAGCTGACGAGCATGTTCTTCGTCTGCTGGTAGTGGTCGAGCATCATCTTGTGGTTTTCGCGGCCGATGCCGGACTGCTTGTATCCGCCAAAAGCCGCATGCGCCGGGTAGGCGTGATAGCAATTGGTCCAAACTCGCCCAGCCTGGATGGCGCGGCCGAATCTTATAGCAACGATTGATGTCGCGACTCCACACTCCGGCGCCAAGACCGTAGAGCGTGTCATTGGCGATTTGCAACGCCTCTTCGTCGGTCTTGAACGTCGCAACCGCGAGAACCGGGCCGAAGATTTCTTCCTGGAACACCCGCATTTTGTTATGCCCGCGCAAAACGGTCGGCTGCACATAAAATCCATCAGCCAGTTCGCCGGAAAGCTTATTGCGTTCGCCGCCGATCAACAGTTCCGCCCCCTCCTGCGCTCCGATCTGAATATAGCTTAGAATCTTTTCGAGCTGCTCATTGGAGGCCTGCGCGCCGATCATCGTCGATGGATCGAGCGGGTTGCCCTGCTTGATGGCCTTGACCCGCACCAGCGCGCGCTCGATGAAGCGGTCATAGATCGACTCCTGTATCAGCGCGCGACTCGGGCAGGTGCAGACCTCGCCCTGATTGAAGGCGAACATGACGAAGCCTTCGATCGCCTTGTCGAGAAAGTCGTCATCCTCGGCCATCACATCGGCGAAAAAGATGTTGGGCGACTTGCCGCCAAGCTCCAAAGTCACCGGAATGAGGTTCTCGGTGGCGTATTGCATGATGAGACGGCCGGTGGAGGTTTCGCCGGTAAAGGCGATCTTGGCGATGCGCGGGCTGGAGGCCAGAGGTTTGCCCGCTTCGACGCCATAGCCGTTGACCACGTTGACGACGCCCGGCGGCAGCATGTCGCCGATAAGCTCCATCAGCACCATGATGCTCGCCGGCGTCTGCTCGGCGGGCTTCATCACCACGCAATTGCCCGCCGCGATCGCGGGAGCGAGTTTCCATACCGCCATCAGCAGCGGAAAATTCCACGGAATGATCTGGCCGACGACGCCGAGCGGCTCGTGAAAATGATAGGCGATGGTGTCACTGTCGATCTCACTGATGCCGCCTTCCTGCGCGCGGATGGCGCCAGCGAAATAACGGAAGTGATCTATTGCAAGCGGCACATCGGCGAGACTCGTTTCGCGGATCGGCTTGCCGTTGTCCCATGTCTCCGCCAAAGCGAGCAGATCGAGATTGTCCTGCATCTTCTGCGCGATGGCGTTCAGCAGATTGCCGCGCTGCGCCGGACTGGTCTTGCCCCAGGCCTCGCGCGCTGCATGGGCGGCGTCCAGCGCAAGCTCCACGTCCTCTTTCTGCGAGCGCGCGACCTCGCAGATTTTGCCGCCCGTGATCGGTGAAATGTTATCAAAATAGCGGCCGCCAACGGGCTCCACGAATTTGCCGCCGATAAAATTGCCGTAACGCGGCCTGAAAGGCGCGGCGCGAGAGACGTGAAGCTCTGGCTTATTCATGGCGTTTCCCTTTTGATTTGACGCGGCATTCTCCGTCGCGACGACGGGTCCGTCTTCTTTGCTTAAACTAGCACTCGCGGGGTTGTACGCAAGGAGCGCGGCGGCCGGAGCTGGGGGGCGCCCTCTACAGCTTCTTCCACAGCCAAGTTTGCGTGTTCCTTATATGACATTTCTCTTCATATGTGGGCTCACTTTCCCAATTGATTTTATACATCGCCCTCGACAAAAATTTCTCAAAACAGCTCCACGCCAAGATTAAGCTGCTACTTTTCAGTGCGTTCGTTCGCCCCCGATGCAAGGAATATTGCTTGTCAGCAAGATCAAAAGCGACGCTCGCCGGGACGCTGGCATCCGATGATTTAAGCTGCTTCGCGCGTCTTTACCGCGCCTATGCGGACGAATGGGGTATGGCTTCGGCGCCCGCGGATACAGCAGCGACTGGAGCCGGTCGCTCAATCCTGCTTGCGACGTGTTGCGGAATCCCTAGAAGCGCTTTTGAGACGCCCATCCATCGCGCATGGGTTTGAGACTTGGAGCCATTTCAGGCGTCGTGTAACCGGCATGCACCCACCGTTGCGGCATACAGTTGTTTGGCCCCATTTCCGTCATGCCCGCGCCTGCAAGTATCTGTGAAGACCATGCGTCCAGCCTCTTCATACTCGGCGGGTTGGCTTGCAGAAAGGAACCCTGCCCCAGCTTTAGCAAGGTCACGAAAAGCGCGGACTGATAGTCGGTTGGGTCTCCACCGCCCTTCGGTTCGACAGCGGCATATCGTTTCTTCATTTCCTCGATGATCTCGCCGTCGCCCTCGCCGATCCTGCATAATGCGAGCACGGGCAACATTTTTTGCCAACCCTGCACGTCGTCGCCCATGAACTGATCGCGATAGAAGGGAAGCGTTGTGGCCCCAGCCTCGGCGACCCGCACGTAAAGCATAGGATATTGTTTCCGCGCGATCTGGCCTTCCTTGATCACATCGAACAGCAATGGCGCCACGCCTACGAACGCCTTGTGCGGCAAAGCGCCGATTCCTTTCGCGAGCACCTCGAGTTGCTCGCGCCGGTTGGGCGTCGCCGATTTGTCGCCAATCAGGGCGACGAAGCGGTGCGTCATGCCTTCCGCGAAAGGAACCAGACGTTCGGGACGGGTGGCGATCGAATAGCCGAGGTTAAATGGCAGGTCCGGGTTCCGTCCGTCAACGATGGCTTGGAGAACCTCGAATACATTTGCTTCAACGAGCGCAGGCTCCTTGTGGACATGATCAAGCGCCATGGCGCTTGAATCGAAGCCCGCGAAATTCGAGAGGTCCGCCGATGCATATTTGCGGATGCCGAGCATCACGCTCACCGGGTCATCGAATATGGAACGGTCGATTGAGTCCGGGATGCCGTCGATCAGCATGTAGGAACGATTGAAATTGGCGAAGCAATTCCAACTGGGCGCCCCCGAGTTCAAGGCGCAGCCAATCAAGGGAAGAGGGAAAAGCGGCAGACGCCAAACAGACGCGGTTCTGAACGAGCCGACCACTTTCCCGTCTATGCTGATAGCTGTCGCCTGCTCGCGGATATCCGCGTGATGCGCCCATATCTGCGGATCCCCGCGCAGCGTCACCGTCACAGTCTCATTCGGTGGACGCTCGGGGAATCTGAGCAGACAAATGCTTTGCTGGAAGACGCCGTTGAAGTGGACGCCAAACGTAAGCACTCGACTTTGCGTGTCTTTGACGATGCCCGCGCACTGAGTTCTCGTTATCAATCGGTTCGACAGATAGGCCTCTGGATATTTTGCATCGGGCGCATAGGCCACGGGAACGTCATGCGTCTCCACGAAGCTCTGCGCCTGGGCCATGACCAGCGCGTGTAGTTTGGGATCGAAATCGAGGATCTTAACTGGATTGGCTCCCCGCAATTCGGCGGAGAAAAGAGCGATCTGACGGGCTTCACGAACATAGGCTGTATAGTATCCGCCATAGGCGAGAATCGGAACGAGCAGGAAGGCGCGCGGGATACGGCGTGTCAGCGCTTCAAAAAACAGGCTTGCGAGAAAGACATGGACCAGCAGCCCGGTGATCATCGCCGCGCCAAACATCATCAATATGACGCCTGGAATTGGAAAATACTGCAGCGCCAACAGCAGGATCAGCACTAAAAAACTATCGACTGAAACGAGCGAAAACCACCGCCGCAGCATTTGCGTCTCCACATCCGATAAACGTCGGACTGTGTGGGATGCCGGTTAACGTCCAAATAAGGGCGGCGCCGGAATTCTTTGAATAA
Organism: uncultured Alphaproteobacteria bacterium; assembly: GCA_963697595.1. GTDB lineage: Bacteria > Pseudomonadota > Alphaproteobacteria > Rhizobiales > Beijerinckiaceae > Methylocystis. Next base: position 1,722,953 of record CAVOON010000003.1, read on the forward strand.
ACTGCAGGACGATCCGCGAGCCGCGCGTTGCAACCGTCCATGCTCCTTCCCTCACCGCGCCAGCTCCTTCAGCCCCCTGCGGATCAGCGCGGACGCGTCGGCGTCTTCGCCCAGCGCCCTGACGCTGGCCGCCACGGCGATCGCCGCCTGAGGACGGGCGTAGCCGAGATTGCACAGCGCCGAAATGGCGTCGCGCACGGCGCCGGGTTCGCCGTTCGCCTCCTCGCCCGCTAGGCGCATGGCCATCGCATCGACGCCGCCGAAGGCCGGCGCCTTGTCCTTCAGCTCCGCGACGATGCGCGCGGCGAGCTTTGGCCCGACGCCGGAGGCGCGCGAGACCATCGCCTTGTCCTGCGTCGCTATGGCGCCGGCGAGATCGCTGGGCGGCAGGATTGACAATATCGCCAGTGCGACCTTGGCGCCGACGCCCTGCACGGTCTGCAACAGGCGGAACCAGTCGCGCTCGGCGTCCTGCGCGAAGCCGAACAGCCTTATGGAATCCTCGCGCACCTGCGTCTCTATCGCGAGCGTTGCCGCCTCGCCCGCGCGCGGAAGATTTTGCAGCGTCCGCGTCGAGCAGCTCACCACATAGCCAACGCCATGCACGTCGAGGATGACGAAATCCTCGCCGAAACTGTCCACAACGCCCTTGAGCTTGCCGATCATCTCCGCCTCACGCGAGTTTGCGCGCGAGCAGGCGCGCGCCGCGATGCTGGGCGTGGCAGATCGCCACCGCCAGCGCATCCGCCGCGTCCTTGCTGGCGGCGAAGCTCGCCGGCAGCAGCACGCGCACCATCATGGCGATCTGCGCCTTGTCGGCGTGGCCATTGCCGACCACGGTCTTTTTGACGAGATTGGCGGCGTATTCCTCGACCTCCAGCCCCGCCAGCGCGGGGACGGTCAAAGCGACGCCGCGCGCCTGCCCAAGCTTGAGCGCCGATTGCGGATCGCGGTTGACGAAGGTTTCCTCGACGGCGGCCTCGTGGGGCGCATGCGCCTCGATGATCTCGCGCAGCCCTTCGTGCAACTGGCGGAGCCGCATGCCCATCGGGCTCGCGCCGTCGGAATGGATGCAGCCGGAGGCGACGAAGGAAAGCCGCGCGCCTTGCGCGTCGACAATCCCCCAGCCGGTGTTGCGCAAGCCGGGATCTATGCCGAGAATTCGAATCGGAGCCAGAATCATGACGCCAGACTAAGCGTCCGCATCCGTTCCGGCCAGCGGCGGGGCTTCTATCTTGCCGAGCGCATCAACCACCGCATCGAAGGCCAGAAGGGTCGATGCGTGGCGAGCCTTGTAGTCGCGCACGGGCTCCAATACGGCGAGGTCAGCCCATCTGCCGCCGGGCGGCGGGCCGTTCTCCTTCAGCATCTTGCGCATGGTCTCGCGCAGCTCGCGCAATTCCTGCGGGCTCGAGCCGAGTATGTTGCGCGCCATGATGGAAGCGGAGGCTTGACCCAGGGCGCAAGCCTTCAGCTCCTGCGAATAGTCCGCCACCCTGCCCTCTTTGACCGTCAGGTCGACAGTAATGGTGGACCCGCATAGCCGTGAATAGGCCGTAGCGCTGGCCTGAGGGCTCGGCAACCGGCCCAGACGGGGAATGTCCGCGGCCAGTTCCAGAATGCGCTTGTTGTAGACTGAATCGAGCATGGGGAGAAAGACCGCCGCAGGGGCTTACCTTTACCTGTGGCGCCTATTATATAGATGTCGAACGGCTCGCGTGAAAGAAAGTAGGTGCGTCGGCCCGGATATTGCGATCATCGCTGCAGTCTTCAATTTTCGCTCCGATGGTGGCGGGCTTGTGGGTTCCCGGACAATTCGCCGCAAATCGGGCGTTCGATTTGCAAGCCGAAACCGAAACCGGCGACAACGGCTTCGGCGCGAGAGTTTGAACCGTTCGCTTGTCTCGCTTGCGCGACAGGCATTGCTGCTGGCGTTCCCGCCAGTTCCCGTCTGGGTCGCGAATGCCTGGGCATTTCACCGCCGCATCGGAGGCGCCACATGGATGACGTGGTTAAGTCCTTGATCTCACGCACGCAAAGAGCGACCACCTCGGCAATCGGCAAGCCCAGCCGCGCAGAAGCAGAGGAAGCCGTGCGCACGCTTTTGCGCTGGGCCGGCGACAATCCGGAGCGCGAGGGGCTGCTCGAAACCCCCGCTCGAGTGGTCAAAGCCTATGAGGAATTATTCAGCGGATACAAGCAGGATCCCAAGGAGGTTCTGGAGCGCGTTTTCGCGGAAGTGGAGGGCTATGACGATCTGGTCCTCGTGCGCGACATTCCATTTTTTTCGCACTGCGAGCATCACATGGTGCCCTTCGTCGGCAAGGCGCATATCGCCTATTACCCGACCGACGGCGTCGTGGGCCTTTCAAAGCTTGCGCGACTTGTGGACGTCTTCGCCAAGCGTTTGCAGACACAGGAAGCAATGACGGCGCAGATCGCTTCAACGATCGAAACCGAGCTGAACCCGCGCGGGGTCGCCGTGCTGGTGGAGGCCGAACATATGTGCATGTCCATGCGCGGAGTGTTGAAACAGGGCGCGTCGACCGTAACTGTGCAGTTTTCCGGCTCTTTCCGTGACAACCCCAGCGAGCAGGCGCATTTTTACACGCTGCTGCGCGGCGGACGCTAACTGGGCCTTGACCGCCATGGGCCATGACCATGCGCTGGAAGAAGGCGCGGCTTTCGCGCCTCGCTTCGATACGAACGGATTGATCGTCTGTGTCACCATCGAAGCGGCGACGCGTCAAGTTCTGATGGTCGCCTATATGAACCAGCTTGCTCTCGACAAAACCATTGAGACTGGCGAAGCTCACTATTGGTCGCGCTCCCGCCAGAGCCTCTGGCGCAAGGGCGATACGTCCGGGCAGGTGCAACGCGTGGTTTCTCTCAACGTCGACTGCGACCAGGACGCCATCCTGCTTGAGGTTGAGCCGGGAGGCAACGGAAAAGCCTGCCATACCGGGCGAAAGTCCTGCTTTTATCGCAAGCTTGAGCGTGGACCGGATCGGCGCCTAGTTTTTTTGCAATAGGTGGCCGCAGGCGCGGTGCTTGTTAGTACATCTGCCACTTTCGAAGCGCACGCTTCCTTACCAAATAGAACTTCAGAGCGGAAACAGCTCTATTTGGGTCTGGAGACGCGCGCAGGAGCGGCGCTATGTTTTCGTTGATGCGAAAGAATTTCGACATGTCGAGCGACCGTGGCGCGGTCCTGTTCTCTCAGCCGCCGGAGTCTGACCCTGATAAGCCCGTCAGCGGACGCCGCAAGCCAAAAATCGGCGTGGCGCTGGGGGCAGGCGCTGCGCGCGGCTGGTCGCACATTGGGGTGCTTCGAGAACTGGCGGACAATGGCATTAAACCGGACGTGATTGCGGGCACCTCGATTGGCGCGGTCGTCGGGGGCTGCCTGGCTGCCGGCGGGCTTGACCAGATCGAGACCTTTGCGCGCTCGCTGACCAAGCGGCGGGTTTTCGCCATGATGGATCTCTCCTTTTCCGGCATGAGCCTCATCAATGGCGACCGTCTCAGGGCGGCGCTGGAACAGGAGTTAAAAGGCTTCCAGATCGAAGATCTTCCAATCCCCTTCGCGGCGGTCGCGACGGAAGTCGGCACCGGTCACGAAGTGTGGCTGCAGCAAGGACCGCTCGCTCTGGCGATCCGCGCCTCTTACGCGCTGCCAGGTATTTTCGAGCCTGTGCGTATCGGGGACCGCTATCTTTTCGACGGCGCATTGGTCAACCCTGTGCCCGTCACCGTCTGCCGGGCTCTTGGGGCTGACTTTGTGATCGCCGTAAACATCACCGCCGACACAATGTATCGATCAAGCGTGATTCCGAACCAGTCAGCGGGCGCGCAACCAACCGGCGCCGGCGCCAAGGGGCCCTTCGTGGGCCGCATTGGCGCGGCGCTTGAGGGAGGACTTCTGCCGCGCTATTTCGAGCGGCGGGCAGGCGATACGCCCAATGTGGCGACGGCGATGATCGACGCCTTCAACATTATTCAGGACCGCATCTTGCGCTCGCGACTGGCCGGCGACCCGCCTGACGCCACTATCAACGCGAGGCTGGACGATGTCGGCATGTTTGATTTTCACAAGGCGGATCAGCTCATCGCCTCTGGGCGCGCGGCAGCCAGCCGCGCCCTGCCAAATATCTTTCAGCATGTGCCGGTTCCCGGTGTAACAGCCTGATGAAAAAAGTTGGCGCGCTGGCGCCTATCGGCGCCGGCTCGTGCTCGTTGCCGGGTCGAACCAGCCGAACAGCAACAGCCCCGCGAGAAAACCGCCGATATGCGCCTCCCAGGCGATGACGCCGACGCCTCCTGGCGCCTGCGGAACGAGACCGAACACCAAATTCGCTCCCAGCCAGGTCAACATGAACAACGTCGCCCGCTGATTTGAGAACAGCCGCGCGAGCGAAAGAAATCCGCGCGAGTCGGGCTGGACCTCGGATGGATCATTTTTGGGCTCCCCAAGCGCCTCCCCATGCGCGAAGGCAAAGCGAACGATAGCGCCCATTGCGCCCGAGATCGCCGCCGATGCGCCAACGACCGGACCAAGGTCGAAGGGATGCGCGGCAAGATGCGCGAGCGCTCCGGCGATGGCGGTCACCGCAAAAAAGACGAGAAAGCGCGCCGATCCCAGGCGCTTGGCGACTGGCGCGCCGAAGGCCGCCAGAGTCAGGCTGTTGACGCCAAGATGTGTCCAGTTCGCATGTAAAAAGGCGTAAGTGAGCGGCGTCCACCAGGAAAAACGGGTGGTGTTTAGAAAGGCCGCCAGTTCGTCGCCATCAATGTCCACTTCGGCGAGCGCCCGCAAAACGCTGTTCGGCGCGAGAAGAAACGAAAAGCGTGCGGGAATAAAGGAGAAATAAACCATCAGCTCCGCGCCGACGGATTGAGGAAACAACTCAACCAAAACTTGAATGCCAAAAAGAACTGCGATCAGGGCGGTGACGACGCCCGGCAGGTTGAAAATCCTCTCCCGGTTCACGCCGTCTCCTGTCGACTTTTTTAGAACTTGGCTGGCCCCTCAGGCCTCTGCGCCAAGTTAGCACAATTCGCCGACTGTCGCTGTGTCGTCCTGGGCCGCGTCCGCTTGGCGTTTTAACTTCGCGGACGCGGCCCATGCAGCAGTATTGCGGACCGAATGGGCAAGAGCGTTGGAGCTACGCTCTGGCTTCAACTTAGTGGTGCGGTTCTGGCCGAAAGGCCCAGAGAGAGGACGGCAACTTACGGAGCATTCAACAATTTCCCCGGAATCTTTCGCGAGCGGAGCGTCTCGTTTCCAGCGTCGCGGGGACAGTCCGGAGAATGTCATGCCCCCTCCCTGCGCGCAATAAAACACTTTCGCAACGGTTAATTTGGCGGACCTTGGCACATGCGCTGCAGTTAACCTCTCGGCGCGCAGCTGCAAGTCCCTATGCGTGCCGAAGCGGGGCAGGTCTGCCTTAGAGGGCGCAACAGGTTTAAAAATGAGACATCCCGTCAGCAAAGACCTCTATGCGTATTGGAATCGCCTTCGCGGAGCCCGTTCAGCTCCAGATCGAGGCGACATAGATCCCGCCGCGATCCGGCACGTGTTGGCGGACAGCTTCATAATCGAGATTGATTCAGCCTGCGTTTTTCCAATCAGATTGTGCGGAACGCGCCTGAATGCGTTGAGATTGACAGAGCAAAAAGGACGCTCATTCCTTGATCTATGGCAGGAGGAAGACCGCCGCAGCGTCGCCGCCGCCCTGCTGACCGTGATCGACGGCGTAACGCCTATTGTCGCGGGCGCAAAGGCGAGAGCTCCGACAGACCCTCGCTGGAACAGCCCGCTGAACAACGACATGAGCTTCGAGCTGCTACTGCTTCCCTTGCGCCATTTTGGCAAAACCCATTCGCGTCTGCTCGGTTCCCTCTCCTCCAGCGATCAGGTGGACTGGTTCGGCCGGGCTGTCGCTTCTCCGCTTGAACTTGCGTCATTGCGCGTAATTCGTCTTCAGGAAGAAGGAAACGTCGCGCGCCCGAATTCGGTCAACTTCACGCCCTTGCCGCTTGGAAGACGCATACCAAAGCTTGTTGTATACGAAGGCGGCAAGTCTGGGTTGCAATCCGGCATTCACTAGAAAGCGTAATCCGTTATTAAGTCATGACGCTTAATGTCTCGCAACACAGAGCATATTTCCGACCCGACTGATGGTGACCATGACACTCCAGTTGCAAACACATTTCGAAGCAATGGAAAGCCGTCGGTTCCAGCGTGTCCCGGTCGCCCTTTTCGGACGATATATGCTCGAATCAAAGAGCGAATATCCTTGTCAGACAGTGCAAATGTCGCCCGGCGACATGTGGCTGTTCGCCCCGGTTAAACCTCAGATCGGCGAAAAGGTAATCGTTTATCTCGACGAACTCGGTCGTTTCGCCGGAGTCGCCATTCGACAAGACACCACGGGCTTCGCGATCTCGATGAATCTGCCGGCCCTGAAGCGGGACAAGCTCGCCGATCAGTTGACCTGGTTCGCGAACCGCCATGATATCGGGCTTCCCGAGGATCGCCGCCACGAGCGCATCGTGCCTCTGATGCGCCGCGCGAATCTCAAGCTGCCGGACGGTCGCGAACTGATCGTCAAACTCATCGACATTTCGGTTTCCGGCGTCGGCGTGGAAACGGACACTCTCCCTCCGCTGGGAACCCATGTGGTGATCGGCTCGACGCCCGTAACCGTTGTGCGGCATTTTCCCGGAGGTTTTGCGGGCGAGTTCCCCAGACCTTTCTCGCCCGGTCAGATCGACGAATCAACCCGTCTGTAGACCGCTCAAACCGCCGTCGACACGATCACGCTCGCCACGACAGGCAGCCTCGTTCTCAGAAGTTTCACGGCTGAATACCCCGTCGCCAGCAAGAGCGCACGAATTTCGTCGAAGGTTCTCGGCTCGCCGCGCCCCATCGCCAGAGTGTAAAAGCCGTAATAGGCGTCCAAAGGCTCCACGCTGCGTTCGCCGGACATCGCCTCGATAATGAGTAGCGTTCCACCGATTGGAAGAGCCCGGCGGACATTGCGCAGTAAGTCCAGCGCGCTCGCGTCGTCGTGATCATGAACGATGCGTACCAGCGAAATCACGTCGGCGCCCTGCGGCAGGGGATCTTTTAAAAAGTCCCCTCCGTGGACTTGTGCGCGATCCATCAGTCCGGCGCGGGTGAGCCGCGCTTTTGCGCGCTCGGCGACCGCGGGCAAATCGAACAACGTCATCTCCAGCGTTGAATTTCTGGCTGCGGCTTGCGTCAAAAAGACGCCTTCGCCGCCGCCGACATCCATCAGATGGCGATGCTTTTGGATTGGGTAGACCGCGAAAGCCTCCTCCGCCACCATCGGCTGAGAAACCGCCATGAGAGCGCTGTAGGGACCGACCTGCTCTTCGCTAAGCTCGCCTGGTTTCTCAGCCGCGGAATAGGGCCAATAGCCTGCCAGTTTCGTCTGACCGCAGCCGCGCAGCAGCGCTATCGGGTCGGAAAGATCGGCATAGAGCATCGGCTGATGCTCGATTAAGGCCAGCGCGGGGGCATTGCCGATCAGCGCCGCTCCGAGTTGTCCCAGCCCGTATCGGGTATGCCCGCGCCGCTCGGCTAGCGCTAATGACGCCGCAGCATCCAGCAGACGCCGCGTCGCGTCGGCAGAGAGCTCCAGTCTGGTCGCAAGCTCTGCGCTGGTCAAAGGCCCGTCCTTTAGAATCTCGAACAGGCGCAAACGTACGCAGGCGAATAGCACCTGCGAATAGACAAAGCCCGCACAGAGGTCGAGCATGGTCCGGCTTCGCCTTCGCGCAATAGCGCGCGTCACCGGGTTGCGAAGACTCCATTGCTGGAAGCGCGGATTGGCGATCAACCGGTCGCGCAGACCGCGCAGCCAGTCGTTGAACTCCGACTCCATCTTCTTGACAACCATTGCTTTTGCTCCGGGTCGCATCTCGATCTGGGAATTCCCGCCGCTGCGACGATTCCCCTCAGCCCCGATTGCTTACCGAGTTGCGTTTTCAAGTGTAAAGTCCAGTGACCGAAGCCGTTGAAAAAGGTTTCGGAGATGCTTCTCGCAATTGACGGGCTGCTTAGGGCGCAAAGCGGGAGAAAAGATGAGGCCGACCCCTATTCTCGCCATAGTCACGGCGCTCGCTGTGTTAGGCGCCGTGGGCGTCGCCGCACAGCAAAGCGAACATATGGGCATGCCGCTGGACACGCGCCAGCCCCTCGATTTTCCGCCGCATATGCGCAAGCATATGCTCATGAACATGCGGTCGCATCTCGAAGCGCTGGGCGAGATCCTCGCCGCGCTGGGCGAAGGAGATGGCGTGAAGGCAGGAGCCATCGCCAAAGCGCGATTGGGATTGGAGTCGCCTGCGGCTGCCGCCTGTCTCAAGCCGGGAGCGAGCGCTGCAAGCGCGAAAATGAGCCCGATGGTCGACATGGCGTCCATGATGGCCGAACACATGCCGCCCCAGATGCGCGAAATGGGTTACGCAATGCATGAATCCGCCAGCGCCTTCGCCGTCGAGGCGGCGAAGATGCCTCCGGGCGGCGACGCGAAGCCCGCGCTGAAGGCCTTGGCGCAAGTGACGCAAAACTGCGCCGCCTGCCACGCCGAGTACCGTCTGAAATAGAGGGAACGAGGGCCAAAGCCCCCTTCCCTGGACGTCAAAGGCGCTTGAGCCCTTCCTCATAGGTGATCGCTTCGTAAGCCTGATCATATTTCTCCGCGCCATCCGCGATCACATCAAGCTTTTCCGCGGTGTCGTATTTCTTCATTTTCGTCTTGTCGAGATAAAGGAAGTCGATCAGTTCATTGTAGACGCTGGTGTCGTCAATCGGCAGCACGTAGATCGGCACGCCATTGAAGCTGATCTGGTAGCGCGAAGCGCGATCAAGGTCGCTGACATAAATGAAATATTTGCCGCCCGCATTCACGTTCTCGCCAAGCGTCTCGACAAGCGCCGGGAGCTGCTTGTAGGACGTCAGAGATCCGGCCAAGAACGACAGGCTCGCCTCGCCTTCCTCGGCCGAAGCGAAAGCCGCGGCGAGGTTTATCGGCGGATCAAGCGAAACAGCTATTTCACCGCGAAAACCGAAACGGCCGGGCCGTTTGGTCGGCGCTTTGTGCGTGGGCTTCAGCAGGCGGCCTTCTGATTCAAGGCGGCCAAAGGCTGTGGACTCGATGGAGGTCATTTCAAGCTTTCCGTTGTCCGCCCATTCCTGAAACATTCAGGACTTTGGCGGCCGATTTATTTTGGTTGGACAGAGCTGTTCGGGTCTTGCCCGCGGCCGCACTTCGAAGTCGAAATTGCGCAATTCAGGCGCGATGCATGCGCCAATCTGCTCGCGCCACCCGGCCCCTGCCGGTATCGCATTTGTCGCGGCTGTCGCGGCGCTCCCGTGATGAACCAGCATTTATCGCGCCACGCCTGTCTCCACCTCACAAAATCGCTTGCGCACGGCGTCCAAAGAGACCTTCACGACATCATTGAAAAACGCCATTGACGCAAAGCCGACATCGTCTTCGCGATCAGTTTGGTCGCCAAGACAAGCCCACGCCGTCGTGCTACCCAGCGCATAGGGCTCGATCGAACGCCCGTCGCAAACGATGAGTTATGCCAGAACTTCCGCCCAGCGCCCGCGCCTTGCTCAAATCAGTGTTTGGCTATGACGATTTCAGGTCCGGCCAGGCCGAGATCATCGCCGCTGTGCTGAGCGGCGATCCTGTGCTCGCCGTGATGCCTACCGGCAGCGGCAAATCCATGTGCTACCAATTGCCGGCCATCCTCGACGAAGGCCTCACCATCGTTGTCTCGCCGTTGATCGCCCTGATGCGCGATCAGGTGCAGCAGATGCAGGCGCTGGGCGTGGCGGCGGCGACACTGAACTCGCAAAACGACGCTGCGGAAAATGCGCAGGCCCGCCGCGCTTTGCGCGATGGTCAACTGCGGCTGCTCTTCGTCTCGCCCGAGCGTCTGTTGATGGACGGATGGATCGACGAGTTGCGTCGCGCGAAGCTCGCCCGCCTCGCCATCGACGAAGCGCATTGCGTCTCCGAATGGGGCCATGACTTTCGACCGGAATATCGAGAGCTTGGCCGCGCTGCGCGAGTGCTCGGCGGCGTGCAGGTGATCGCCTTCACCGCCACCGCAGACAAAGCGACGCGCGACGACATCGCGCGGCGGCTGTTCGACAAAGAGCCGCGAGTTTTTTTGCACAGTTTCGACCGCCCCAATATCGAATTGAATTTTGCGGTCAAGGAATCTCCGCGCAAACAGTTGCTGCGTTTTTTGGCGCAGCACAAGGATCAGAGCGGCATTGTCTACTGCGCCTCGCGCAAGGAGACCGAACAACTTGCCGCCTATTTTGTCTCGGAAGGCTATGACGCCATCGCCTATCACGCGGGTCTCGACCACGCCCTGCGCAGTCGCAATCAGGATCGCTTTTTGCGCGAGGATGGCGTCGTGGCGACGGCGACCATCGCCTTCGGCATGGGCGTCAACAAGCCGGATGTTCGCTTTGTCGCGCATGCCGACATGCCTTCCTCCGTCGAATCCTATTATCAGGAGATCGGCCGCGCCGGCCGCGACGGCCTGCCCGCAGACACGCTGACGCTCTACAGCCTCGAAGACATGGCGTTTCGCCGCCGTCAAATCGACCAGAAGGACCTGCCGGAGGACCGCCGCCGCGTTGAACATGCGCGGCTCACCGCGCTGACCATGCTGTGCGACTCACCGCGCTGCCGGCGCCAAACGCTGCTCGCCTATTTCGACGAGGACAGCCCGCAATGCGGACGCTGCGATTATTGTCTGGGCAAGGTCGCGGTCCGCGACGGCACTGTCGAGGCGCAAAAAGTCCTTTCTGCCGCAGTGCGCACCGGCCAGCGTTTCGGAGGGGGCTATCTTGCCGATATCCTGACCGGCTCGGCCTCCGAGTCGATCCGGCGCAATGGACATGACGCGATCAAAACCTTTGGAGCTGGCGGGGAACATTCAAAAACCGTCTGGAACTCCATCATTCGCCAGCTTTTCGCCGCTGGCGCGCTAGAGAGCGCCAGTGTGGAGCATGGCGGCTTCGCGCTAACGCATAAGGGCGAGGAAATTCTCTATGGCCGCGAAAAAGTTGCGTTGCGCGACGATCCGGCGAAACTTCGCGAGCCAAGGTCGTCGCGCCGCCCCTCCCCCGTCGGCGAGTCGGCCGAAGACGGCCTGCTGGCGGCGCTCAAGCGCAAGCGCCGGGATCTCGCAAGGGAAGAAAATGTGCCCGCGTTCATGATCTTCGCCGACCGCACGCTGATCGACATGGCCGAAAAACGACCTGCGACGCTCGACGAGCTGACCCGCGTCTATGGGGTCGGCGAACGCAAGCTGGCGCGCTACGGCGACGCGTTTCTCGAGGCGCTGGGGGCGGCGCTGCGCTAGGGCCTCCCAGGGCGTCACAAACCGTGCAATTGGGCCCCATAGTGGCGTAGAATGACGTCCAACGAATCGAGGGCCGACGCAGCCCGCCCCGCGGCCCGTCTTTCGAGACGGACGTTTGGGGCGCCGCGCCAGGAAAGCCGGACAAAATGACCGATAAAGACAATAATAACAACGAGATCGAAGATTACGGCGCCGGCTCGATCAAGGTCCTGCGCGGGCTGGACGCAGTGCGCAAGCGCCCCGGCATGTATATCGGCGACACCGACGACGGCACCGGACTGCACCACATGGTCTATGAGGTCGTCGACAACGCCATCGACGAGGCGCTCGCCGGGCACGCCACCTTGGTGACCGCCACTCTCAACGCCGACGGCTCCTGCACCGTGACCGACAATGGGCGCGGCATTCCGACCGGCATCCATGATGAGGAAGGCGTCTCGGCGGCGCAGGTCATCATGACCCAGCTGCACGCCGGCGGTAAGTTCGACCAGAACTCCTACAAGGTTTCCGGCGGCCTGCACGGCGTTGGCGTCTCCGTGGTCAACGCGCTGTCGGTGTGGCTAAAATTGCGCATCTGGCGCGACGGCAAAGAACATTTCATGGAATTCGCCAATGGCGACGCGGTGGCCGACCTCATCGTCACCAACCCCGCGCCGATAGACAATGGCAAGGCGAAGCGCGGCACGGAGGTCACCTTCATGCCCTCCTCCGCCACCTTCACCATGGTCGAATTCGACTATGCGACCATTGAGCATCGCTTGCGCGAGCTGGCGTTCCTGAATTCCGGCGTGCATATCGTGCTGACCGACGCGCGCCACGCGGAAATCAGGCAGGAAGATCTGTTCTACGAAGGCGGCCTCGAGGCCTTCGTGCGCTATCTCGACCGCGCCAAATCTCCGCTGATCTCGGCGCCGATCATGATCGACGGCAAGCGCGAGCATATCGCCGTCGAAGTGGCTCTGTGGTGGAACGACAGCTATCACGAGAATGTGCTGGTGTTCACCAACAACATCCCGCAACGCGACGGCGGCACGCATCTCGCGGGCTTTCGCGCGGCGCTGACGCGTCAGGTGACCGGCTATGCCGAAAGCTCCGGCCTGACCAAGCGCGAAAAGGTCGACCTTACCGGCGACGACTGCCGTGAAGGCCTGACCTGCGTGGTGTCCGTGAAAGTTCCCGACCCCAAATTTTCCTCACAGACCAAGGACAAGCTGGTTTCCTCGGAGGTGCGTCCCGCCGTCGAGAGCATCGTCAACGAACTTCTCGCCCAGTGGCTGGAAGAACATCCGGGCGAGGCGAAGATTGTCGTCTCCAAGGTTGTCGAGGCCGCGGTGGCGCGCGAGGCTGCGCGCAAGGCGCGCGATCTGACGCGGCGCAAGGGCGCGCTGGATGTGGCGAATTTGCCCGGCAAGCTCGCCGATTGTCAGGAACGGGACCCCGCCAAATCCGAACTGTTCATCGTCGAGGGCGATTCGGCCGGCGGCACGGCCAAGCAGGGCCGCAATCGCGAGTTCCAGGCGGTGCTGCCGCTGCGTGGCAAAATTCTCAATGTCGAGCGTGCGCGCTTCGACAAAATGCTGGCCTCGGAACAGATCGGCACGTTGATCACCGCGCTTGGCGCGGGCATCGGCCGAGACGAGTTCAACATCGACAAGCTGCGCTATCACAAGATCATCATCATGACCGACGCCGACGTCGACGGCGCGCATATCAGAACGCTGATATTGACCTTCTTCTACCGGCAGATGCCGGAATTGATCGAGCGCGGCCATGTCTTCATCGCGCAGGCGCCGCTCTACAAGGTGACTAAGGGGAAATCGACGCAATATCTCAAGGACGAGCGCGCGCTTGAAGATTACCTGATCGACGCGCTGCTCGACGGAGCCGTGTTGCGCACACCGTCGGGAGAAGACCGCGCCGGCGGCGATCTTCGCCGCGTGCTCGAAGACGCCCGCACATTTCGTTACCTGGTGTTGAGCCTGCATTCGCGCTACGACAATGCGGTAGTGGAACAGGCGGCCATTGCGGGCGCGCTACAACCGCTGCCTCAGGACGCTGAAGAAACGCAGGCGCTCGCCGACGCAGTGGCGCGCCGTCTCGACACCATCGCAGAAGAAACCGAGGGCGGCTGGCGCGGCGCGGCGCACGAGGGCGGCTATGTTTTCCGCAGAACGTTGCGCGGCGTCGAGCATGTGGCGCTACTGGACGCGGCGCTGCTGGCTTCGAGCGAAGCGCGCAAACTGACCGAGCGCGCCGAAGGCTTGCGCGAAATTTTCGCGGGCCAGGCGGCGCTCATCCGGCGCGGCGACGAGGCTGTGGTTTCCGGCCCGATCGCGCTCTACGAGGCCATGAACGCTCAGGGACGCAAGGGCCTCGCCATCCAGCGCTACAAAGGCCTTGGCGAAATGAACGCCGAACAGCTCTGGGAGACGACGCTCGACCGCGAAGCGCGCTCACTGCTGCAGGTGCGCGTGAAAGAGGCGGTGGAAGCCGACGACATATTCGTGAAGCTGATGGGCGACGTCGTGGAGCCGCGCCGGGAGTTCATTCAGGAGAATGCGCTGAGCGTGGCGAATCTGGATGTGTGAGCAATCTCTCAGGAAGCTCAATCGGGTTTAGTAGCATCCGTCTATTCTGCCGGGACCGTTTCTGCGGGTTCTGCGATGGCTCCCTTCACCCTAAGCGCCTTCCCCATCGCTCGACGGACATTCTGCAATGCATCACTGAAATCATCTGCAGCCATGCTGAGGCTTTCGGGAGATGATGCAGTCTCAAGTGCCTTCTGATCCCATTCGCGATTCAACTGCTTGGCAAGTGCATAAACGACAGTTCGCCCCACGCGGAGAATCATTGTCTTTTCGGAGTGCTGCATCGTCATCTGGCGCATAATTTCAATATCCACCGTATTGTCCGTGTATTCTCTCTCGAGAAGCGCTGCCATATCGGAGATTGCGGGGTATTGCATATTCACGAACAGCTGGCCGGCTTCCATTATATACCGTGCGGCACGGCCCTTAATCCCCTTTTCTTCGATCTCTGATTCTTCGCGTAGCAGAATAATTTCTGGTGCGCGGTCTAGGTTCCTAAATATCTCTGCGCGTTTTGCGCCACTCGGAAGCACGGATAAGTCGGTTGGAGTTTGACGAGTTCTCTCGCCTCCGACACCGCTGCCGTCGCCACACTGCGGGCTCGGTTCCGACGCAGCCCCGATTCCTGCGCCCAGAATTATCGAGCCTGCGGATTCTGCTCTCGGACTTGATCTCTTCACCTGTAGATCGTTGAGCAACTTTTGCAACTCGCTTCGGATATCGTCACTGGACGCGCTTTCGGGAGCAAAAGAACGAATAAGGTCTACCAGCCAGTTGGGGCGATTTTCACGAACTAGATCAGCAAAATCGTTTGCTCGAACATTTTGCTGGTCTCCTGCGGAATAACGAAGAAACTGCCGATAGGCATCCGGGAGAACGGGAAAGTTTTCGGGAAGCTCAATATGAACGGATATGTGCTTGGCGCCAAACGGGATTCCAAATATAGGTGCATCGAACGTCCAAGTCCGTCCCTTGCGAAGGTCGTAAATTTCATCCTTGTAAACGATACCACTTGTGCTGACAGCAGACGCCACCGCACCACTAATCGATTTATTGTGCGCGGCTCCTGATAATTTTTCGTAGGGAGCGTCATACAGATAATGAAGCTTTATACCGCCAGCTACTTTGACGGTTTCATACTTTTCGAAATGACGTAAACGAGCAGGAATTGGCTCAAATTGTCGATTACCGTCGAGTTTGTTTGTGCCTTTCATCAATGTTACGCGTACCCCATCGGGTAGACGATAAAAGCGATGATACATGTATGTTGCGAGCCATTGAGCATCTTGCACTGGAGCACCGTTATAGGGATCTCTGACGGTGTCCTGCATAGAGTCATTGCCGAGAAGAACTACTTCTGTCCAGTCCTCAGAAATCGAGCGACCGTCCTGAATCGCCAGTTCTGTGACGTCTACGACATCGAAATACTCTCCGGTTTCCAGATGATGGCGCCGCAAGCGACCATAAACGTTCTCACGTTTACAAAGAATCACCTCGTGGACCGTATGGTTTTTACATGACCTGTAACGCATACCTCGCTGATTAGAAGGAAGCGACGCAACCTTCGCACCCATACCGAAATTTCCGGTGAGACTCTTTTCTTTGCCATGCGACGCCGCGATGTTGCATATGCGCAATAACTCTGCTGCGTCCATTCCCGGTCCGGTGTTCCATATCGCGAGCTTATTTGCCCCATCGAAGCTAATTGCACTGATCTCAACTAGACGCCGCCCCTGAGGTGCAAGACGAGCCGCCTCAAAGGCATTCATCGCTAGCTCCCGGAGCATCATTGTCTTTGGACAGCGCTCAATAAGACTACTGACAAGGAAAGGTTCGTCAGAAACTTCAAGTGCCGTAACATCGCTGGTGCTCATGTCTGCTCCTCAGAGCTTAAAATCGCCACTGCTTTTCGATCGGGGAGACTCAAAGCGGCTTTCAACCGCAGCCGCCAAATCTTTTAACGCCCGCAATATTTTCCGAACCTCGCCTTCATCAAACTCATAAATCTGTCGCTTGAAGAGATTACCGATACGCGAGATGGTCTCAATCGCCTTGTTGGTACGGCTCTCGGCGACCTATATTTTTGCCTCTTATCTCGCCAGAAAGCCTCAATTTTCTTGAGTCTCTGGCTCATATTCTCCGCTCTCAGGACGAGAAAACGTGCTTTCCATCGAATTTCTGATACCTCGTTTTCGTATATTGCGGCAATATTTTTCAATATATTTCTCACATATTGCCGCGTTTCTTGGCACATTTTGAGCGATATGAACGGGGAATCATATGCTCGTAGAAACATTCCTGACAAAAATCCGCGTAGTTGTACCTCAACGACCCAATGTTATGCTCGTCACAAGCCACGAATGAAGATTGTGGAGCCAAATCCTTCCCCCCCTTGCGGGGAGGGTGGCCCGGCGAAGCCGGGTCGGGTGGGGGGCGCCCAGCCAGACCGGTTAAGCGAGCAGCGTCTAAATTGCCTGTTGCTCATCGGCGCCCGCGAGCGCCTTCGCAAGCTCCTCGCGTAGGGCGGCGAGGCGCGCGGACTGCGCGGAAACATGTGTTCACCCTCCAACCTTGCGAAAAACGACGAACGGCTTCAGCGCAAATCAAAGGTCTGTAAGGCGCAATCGGACCGCTGCTCGCGTTCCACGATAGCCGCGCGGACGACATTCGCCAAAACCGCACCGCAGACGATCAAGCACAATGACGCAGCCGCCAGATTTATGCGCCTTTTCCAGCGCATCCCGTTAAAAGCAAACCCAACTCCGTAAATTACAAGCGTCGGAGCAGCCAGAATGTAGCTTACAGACGGACCGTCGCAATCCAGCGCATTAACTCCAAGCATCGCTTCATATTCGTTAGCGCAAGCAATGACGCTATCCATGCGAGCGCTCTCGCGAGCGGGGCTGGCGCATCTTCCTTCATTGGAGGCATATTTGGCGACTCTTCTAGCTGCTATGCGCGGCGGAAATGTCCATGACTCTGCCCGCGCCGCAGGGCGCAAATTGCATCGCCCCCTCACCCATCCCCCTCCGCCGCAAGCTCCAGCCATTGCTCCTCCGCCCCGGCCAGCGCCTTCGCAAGCTCCTCGCGTTGCGTGGCGAGGCGCGCGGCTTCCTGGGGATTGCGCGCGAAGGCGTTAGGGTCCGATAGCGCCGTATCCACGCGCGACAGCAGCTCGGTGTATTTGTTCACCTTCTCCTCGGCAGCCGCGAGCTGGCGGCGCATGAAGCCGGGATCGCGCCGGGTCTTTGCCGGCGCCGCCTTTTCGGGCTTCTCCTGCGCCGGAGCGGACGCGGGGCGCGCTTCCTCGCGCGACTTCGACAGCACCGAACGCGCGTAATCGTCCATGTCGCCATCAAAATTGCGCACGCGCCCATCCTCGACCACCCATAGCCGGTCCGCGCAGGCTTCCAGCAAATAGCGGTCATGCGAAACCAGCACCACAGCGCCTTCATATTCATTGATCGCCGTGATCAATGCGGCGCGGCTGTCGATGTCGAGATGGTTTGTCGGTTCGTCCAAAATCAGCAGATGCGGCGCGTGGAAGGAGGCGACGCCCAGCAGCAGCCGCGCCTTCTCGCCACCAGACAGCCGCTCCACCTTCGTGTCGGCGCGCGCGCCTGAAAAACCGCAACGCGCCGCCGTGGCGCGCACGCGCGCCTCCGGCGCGTCGGGCATCAGCCGCGAGAACACAATGTAGGGCGTGTCGTCGAGATTGAGATCGTCGATCTGATGCTGGGCGAAAAATCCGGCCTCGAGTCTGGGCGCCCGGATCGCCTTGCCCGAAAGCGGCTCCAGCCGACCGCCGAGCAGTTTGGCGAAGGTCGATTTTCCATTGCCATTGGCGCCGAGAAGACCGATGCGGTCATCCTCCGACAGGCTGAGCGTGAGGCGCGAGAGCACCACCCGCTCGCCATAGCCGACGCTGGCGTTCTCCAGCGAGATGATCGGCGGCGACAACGGCTTTGCCGGCGACGGCAGATGTATCGGCAGCACCGCGTCGTCGACGATGGCGACGACATCCTGCATTTTCGCCAGCAGCTTCATGCGCGACTGCGCCTGACGCGCCTTCGTCGCCTTGGCGCGGAAGCGGTCGACGAAAGCCTGAAGATGTTTGCGCTGGTCTTCCTGCTTCTTGCCGGCCTTGACCGCCAGTTCCTGCGCCTCGCGCCGCTGCTTTTCAAAGGAGGAATAGTTGCCGCGATAAAGCTGCAGCTTGCCGCGCTCCAGATGCAGAATATGCGTCGCCACGTCGTCCAGGAGATCGCGATCATGGCTGATGACGATGACTGCGGAGGGGTAGCGAGAAAGGTAGTCGACCAGCCACAGCGTGCCTTCGAGATCGAGATAGTTGGTCGGCTCGTCGAGCAGCAGTAGATCGGGTTTGGAGAACAGCACGGCCGCGAGCGCGACGCGCATGCGCCACCCGCCCGAAAACTCCGAAAGAGGCCGTTGCTGCGCTTGCGCATCGAATCCCAGTCCGTGCAGAATCGCCCCCGCGCGGGCGGGCGCCGCATGGGCCTCGATATCGGCGAGGCGCGTCTGGATTTCGGCGATCTCATGCGGATCGGTTTCAGTGTGGGCGCGCTCCAGCAGTGCGGCGCGCTCCAGATCGGCCGCCAGAACGAAGTCGATCAGCGTTGTGGGACCGCCCGGCGCCTCCTGCTCGACCCGCCCCAGCCGGGAGCGGGCGGGGACGGAAATCGTGCCGCTCTCCGGCGCGATTTCGCCCGCGACGAGCCGGAACAGCGTGGTTTTGCCGGCGCCGTTGCGCCCTACGAACCCGGCGCGACCTCGCGTCGGCAGGGCGACGCCCGCCTTGTCGAACAGGACTCGATCGCCGAGCCGGTAGGTGAGATCGCTAATGGTGAGCATGGGCCGCTATTTGGAGCCCCCGTGACCAGCGACGGGGCGTCGCCGAGGGTTTAGGGCATTTTTCACAAGATGCGCAAACAGAAGCGTAGAGGCGCTTGTCATCGGCCCCCTGCCCCTCTATAGATCACCCCGCTTCGCCGCCAATGCCGGCGAATGAACCGCGCCCATCGTCTAGAGGCCTAGGACGTCGCCCTTTCACGGCGAAAACAGGGGTTCGAATCCCCTTGGGCGCGCCAATAAATTCATCTACTCCTCCCAAGCTAGGACGCTGCCGCCGGCGCATTGCGCTCTCGCGGCTCGTGGACACCCCGGCGGCCATTTCTATTTATCCTCTCAGAAACTGCTGAAACAGTTTCAGATCCATTGGAGTTTGGGAGCCTGCGTCGCATGATGAAAGCCCAAATGACAGACAGGGACGTCCGGGAAGACGTCCGTAAATCGGTCAAAGCCATGAGAGAGACCGCCCTTCGGCTTCAGCATGACTACAAATATCTGAATCATGCGGAAAGCGCGGGGGAGGATCTTGCCAGCGCGATCGACGCCTTCGATCGCCAGCTCATGAACGACCTGGATCAACACGAAGAAGGCCTTTCCCACTTTCGTATGATGCCGGGAGGCGGTTAAGCTCGCAACATGTGCGGGCGATTCACGCAAAACCTCTCATGGGCCGAGCTACACCGCCTGGCAGACCTTGTGGGCCTGCCAGAAAATATGGCGCCGCGATTCAACATCGCGCCCACGGATCAGGCTTACGCTATCTGTAGCGAGGCCGGCGAACGGCGGCTTGTTCGAGCCCGCTGGGGTTTGATCCCCTCCTGGTGGAAAAAGACGATGGGGGAACTTCCGGCGACCTTTAACGCCAGGGCGGAGACACTGACCGAGAGGCCAATGTTCAGCGGGGCTTTCAGGGCCCGTCGTTGCATCATTCCGGTGTCGGGCTTCTATGAATGGACTGGCGAGAAAGCCAATAGGACTCCGCATTATTTTTCCTCGCCCGACGGCCTACCCCTGCCCCTTGCGGGCCTTTGGGAGCGTTGGCGCGACCCGGCTAGCGGAGAAGACGTGCTTTCGATATCGATAATTGTCGGGCCGGCGAGCGCCTGGATGAAACCCTATCATGAGCGCATGCCGATCATACTCGATTGGCGTAACGCACAACTGTGGATGGTCGGCGAAACTTCAGCCTCGCTGCTTCGGCCAGCGAGTGAAACCGCCTTGCAAGAGTGGACCGTGTCAGCCCGAGCGAACAAAGCGGGCGTCAACGACGATGACCCATCGCTCATAGCCCCAGTTTAAGCTCGTCCTCCTGCGCGTGATTGACCGCCCGGAACGGGTCCGGGCGGTCAAAGACGGCAGTCAGCAGCGGTTATCCCTCAGTTTTGTGGGCGTGCGCCGCACTGTTTCAGATATTTTTCCCAAGTGAGCTTGGGATCTTTTTTCTTCAAAGCAGCCTCTTTCGCCTTCCATTCGGCGTGACACTGTTTCTCAATCGCTGCTTTGTCCTGTTTGGCTGGCTCCGCATGAGTGGGCGGGTTCTCGGCGGGTGCCGGGGCGGCTTCCGTTTTTGGCGCTTCTGCCTCAGCCTTAGGCGCCCCGCCTTCGGGCGCTTCAGTCTTCGCGGCGGGCGCGCCGCCGAGCTTGGCCTTGCAAGCTGCAAAAAAGTCCTGCCAAGGCTGGCCAGCAAGCTTGTTATCCGCTTTCGCGGCCTGATATTGCGTGGCGCATTCTTTCACATCAGCATCTTGCGCCCGCGCCTCGGTTGAGGCGACGTTCACGAAAGCGATTGAGAGAAAGCCGGCTGCGGCATTCAATATGGCGAGTTGGCCGATCCACATATGGGCGTGCTCCTTGATACAAGTGTTTTTAATTCTTACGCCGGATGGACATCCGCGCAAAGTTGCAGCAGCAAGGTTCACGCCACATTTTTTTCTTTCCGAGGGGTGGAAAGCGCGACGTTGCTACCCGTGCGTAAACTCCCGATCTGGATTGCTACAGTTCAATCGGTGATAATTCTCATGATCATGGCCGCGTGCGGGCTCGTGGCGCTTTGGCCGGGAAGAACCGGAAAAGCAGCCCGTCGACAATTGTGCTTATCGAATTACTTGTCATTCCTGTCGTTTGACCAAACTCTTTACGGTTCCGTCCATATTGCCTCGCCTTTGTGGGTCGATATGGAGATTTTGCGGAAGGTAGTTGAACCTTAAGCATGCCCGAGGCTAGGGGCAATATTGGATGGACACCGCGTCCGATACACCGTAGCTTTTTCAGGTTGCCTAATTTTCGGGCGGAGCGCCATTAAACTTGTGCAAAAATCCAAAGGAGAAGCCGATGATAAAAACTCTTGCTGTCGCAGCCCTCGCGTTTATTGGGCTGACCGCCTTCACCGCCGACGCTGACGCCTTCGTATGCGCTCGGGGAGTTTATCGCGCTGGTTGCGTAGGCCCGCGCGGCGGAGTGGTCGCCCATCGGGGCTATTATCGCGCGCCCTATTACCGCCGCGGCGTCGTCGTTCACGGAAGGCGTTGGTGATCGCTGAGCCTCGAAGTCTTTCGTGGCGAAGAGGCGGTTCATCCCGCCTCTTTTTTGTTGAGCGATCAAGTTCACGCGCGAGCCCGAGACGCATGTTGCCGGATTGCCCGGGGGAACAAAATAGGCAAGGGTCGAGAGAGAGCTTCTTTCTGCAAGGAACGCCGGGTTCATCATGGGGTGGTCAATCACAATCGGGCGGTTCTGGGGAACCGCTGTCCGAATTCACATTACCTTCTTGCTTTTCCTCGCCTGGATCGGCTTTTCCGCCTATCAGCGCGGCGGGGCCGCTGCCGCGCGCGAGAGCGTTCTCTTCATCGTCGCAATTTTTACCTGCGTCGTGCTGCACGAGTTCGGACATATCCTTATGGCGCGCCGGTTCGGCATCACGTCCAAAGAGGTGACGTTGCTCCCTATTGGAGGCGTCGCCGACATCAATAAAATGCCTGACAAACCCTATCAGGAACTGCTGATCGCGCTCGCCGGTCCGGCGGTTAACGTGGTGATCGCAACGGCGTTGCTCCTGGGCGTGGACGCAATCGAGCCGCAGGCGCTTGCGCATCTCGACGACCCCCGGGTTGGCCTCATCGAACGACTGGCCATGACCAATCTTTTTCTGGCCGCTTTCAATATGGTTCCCGCTTTTCCGATGGACGGCGGAAGAGTGCTGCGCGCCACGCTAGCGATATGGCTTGGGCAAGAGCGGGCTACGCGCATCGCCGCGTTGATCGGGCAAGGCTTCGCGTTCTTGCTCGGCTTTCTTGGCCTGTTTGGCCATCCCATGCTGTTATTCATCGCCTTTTTTGTGTTTTTTGCCGCCGCTGGAGAGGCGCAAATGAGCTTTGTCGCTCAAGCCGCGCGCAACGTGAGGGTCGCCGACGCAATGGAAACGCGCATCACGGCAATCAGTCGAGGCGCGACGGTAGGCGAGGCTGTGGAAATTCTGCTCGCCACGCCGCAGGAGAGCTTTCCGCTCGTTGACCATTCCGGCGCCTTTA
Organism: uncultured Alphaproteobacteria bacterium; assembly: GCA_963697595.1. Classification (GTDB taxonomy): domain Bacteria; phylum Pseudomonadota; class Alphaproteobacteria; order Rhizobiales; family Beijerinckiaceae; genus Methylocystis. Next base: position 1,745,367 of record CAVOON010000003.1, read on the forward strand.
TGGGCCTGCTGTCGCGCGCCGATATCGTTGAAGCCATCAAGACAGCCGACGTCAACGCTCCTGTAGCCGCTTTCGCGCAAAGAGACATCCCCACGATCGATCCGGAAGACACGCTGGACAAAGCGCTCGACAAGCTCAACGAAACACCGGCCATCGGCGTCGTGGGCGCGGACGGCGTTTTGGAGGGCTTGATCACCCGGCAGTCCCTCGCGGAGATTATGCTCATCAAATCCGCTCGCCCCGATTGGCGCTTTGCACGGCGCTGAACCCGTCCATATCTTGAGGAACGCTTGTGATGCATCGTCGATCCTGCCTCGCATCTTTATTGCTCGCCTTCGCCCCTGCCCCTGCTCTGGCGCTGGAACAACCTTCCAGCCTCAACGATGAACTGGAGCAGACGCGGACTGCGCATGGGCTGCCCGCGCTCGGCGCCGCAGTGGTGAAGCAAGGGGAAATTGTCGCCTCAGGCGCAACGGGGGTCCGCGTGTATGGTCGAGACGTGAAGGTGACGATCAATGATCGTTTCCACCTTGGCTCAGACACCAAGGCGATGACCGCGACGCTCGCGGGCATGATGATCGACGAAGGCAAGCTGCAATGGACATCGACCATCGGCGATGTGCTCGGAGGGGATGTGCCCGGACTCAATCGCCGCCTTGCCGCCCTCACGCTGGAGCAGCTCCTGTCGCATTCGAGCGGGATTCCATCCGACACGCTTGAGATCGCCAAGCTCTATTACACCCCGGACACGTTTCATTACGATCTTCCGACGTTGCGATTGCGCACGCTCAAAGCGTGGAAAACCCATGCGCCCAGCACGCCGCCGGGTTCGGCCTTCCGCTATGCCAATTTGGGCTATCTCATCGCCGGGGCGATGGTGGAGAAAGTCGCAGGAATATCGTGGGAAGAGCTCATCACTAACCGCCTTTACGCACCCCTGAAACTCACCACGGCGGGCCTTGGCCCGCAGGCGAGCACCGGCAAGTTCGATGCGCCCGTGGGCCATGATGTCAGCGACAAGGGCGAAATCACGCCGATGCCCTGGGGCCCCGCCGCCGATGTGCCGCCCGTGCTCGGCCCGGCGGGCGTGGCGCATATGTCGGTGCTTGATTTCGCCGCCTGGGCGGGTTGGAACGCAGGACGGGGCAAGCGCGGTCCCGCGCTGGTGAAGCCGGAAACGCTCGCTGCCATCTACCGCCCGAGGGTCAAGACCGGCAAGCTGCCCAACGCGCGTCGGGGAACGCCGCAGGAGGGCGAATACGCGCTGGGTTGGGGGCTGGTCAAATTCGAATGGTCGGAGACGCCCCTGCTTACCCACAATGGCTCGAACAGCCTGAATCTTGCAAAAATCCTGGTTGACCCGGATAAGGACATCGGTGTCGTCGTGGTAACGAACTTTCCCGAACATCAGGCCGAAGCGACGCTAAACGCGGTCATGGAGACGCTCTACCGGCGGTATGCAGGCAAGGCTTAGAGGCAGACGATGGCTGGCTTCGCCAATCTCATCACCGACGTGCCGGGACTTGCCGTGGGTCATGCACAAGATGAACGTTTGGCTTCCGGCGTAACGGTGGCCTTATTCGAAGAGCCCGCCATCGCGTCGATCGCCATTCACGGTTTTGCGCCGGGCGTGCGCGATACCGCTTTGCTCGAACCGGAGATGACAGTGGAGCGCATCGACGCGCTTGCGATTTCCGGCGGCTCGTCTTTCGGGCTCGACGCTATGGGCGGAGTTCTCGCCCTTCTGCGCGAGCAAGGGCGCGGCTTTTCGATTGGCGACGTGCGCGTGCCGATCGTTCCCGGCGCGATCCTGTTTGACCTGCTCAATGGCGGCGACAAGAACTGGGGACGCACCGCTCCGTACTGGGAGCTCGGCTTTGCGGCGGCGAAGAACGCCGCGCGGGAATTTGCAGTCGGTTCCTGTGGCGCGGGACTTGGAGCAAATACGGCAAATCTCAAGGGCGGACTGGGTTCCGCCTGCGCCGTGACGTCAAATGGCTATCGCGTCGGGGCCCTCGTGGCTGTCAACAGCCTCGGACAGGCGACCATCGGCGACAGCCCTCATTTCTGGGCAGCGCCGTTCGAACGCGGCGTGGAATACGGCGGACTGGGTTGGCCAAGCCCGACGCCAGGCGCTGCGCTGGAGATGCGGCTACAGACCGACCGTCTGGAAAACACCACTATCGCCATCGTGGCGACCGACGCTCCACTTACCAAGCCGGAGGCGAAACGCCTCGCCGTTCAGGCCCATGACGGCATGGCTCATGCGCTGCGGCCCGCGCATGGGGCGCTCGACGGCGATATCGTCTTTTCCGCCTCGACGGCGCGCAACCGGCGCCCGCCCCAGCCCCGCGACCTCACGGAAATAGGAATGATCGCCGCCGATACCCTCGCCCGCGCCATCGCGCGAGGCGTCTATGAAGCGACGGCTCTGCCCTTCAGGGGCGCTCTGCCGGCGTGGCGCGATATCTATCCGAAGAAGTAGGAAGAACGAGCGACGCCTTACCCACCGATTTGCGCCAGAACATGCCGTATCGGCGCGTCAGAAATTTGGAGAAAACCGCGGTAAGGCTCGTTCAATTCCAGAATCAAAAAAATCGCCGAGGAGACGGAAAACGCACCAACGAGCAGCGCCACGGTGACGGTCACGTTGCTTCGAACCAATAGTCCGAAACCCAAAAACAACGCGCAGATCCAGAAGATGAGCGCCGTCAGAAACAAAGAGGGAACAGCCCCTCCCTGCTGCTCGGACATGAGTAGGCGCGTCTGCATTAGGCTGTCCGTGAGTTGCATCGCTCGGCTTTGAATTGAACGCGCTGCTTCGTTCTTTGGCGCAAGACCCTGCGCCTCCTGGACGAACTTGCCCGCGGCGTCGAGATTGGGCGGTCGCAGGCCGTTAGGCGTCCATATCCGATCATGCGCTGCGATCACGGCTTCGCGCAATTCGGCGCGCGCCCTTTTCGCTTCCGGACCATAAGACAACAACAGTCTGTCGAGCAGCACCGCGTTGGCGGAAAGCGATTGCAGTTCGGTGCTCTGAGCGTTGTAGTTGCTGTTCGCCGATGCGATGAGCAGGCCAAGAATCAACGCAGCCATAGTGCCGATCAGCCCCATCACAAGCTTGATGACATCCTTGGAGTCTCCATCAAGATGGGCATCGGGCAACCGGCGGTGCAGATGCATGCCAAGAACGGCGGCGCAAGAAGCGACAGCGAATACGACCCCGGCGATAACGAAAGGACTCATGCGCGCTCTACTCGTGCCTCATGCTTAGCAAGCGCCGAGGCTGGCCAGTCGATATTCATCGCACAGGTTCCGCAGATGGTTCTAGCTGCGGGAAGAGCGACACGCCGGTCGAAACTTCGCGGGCCAAAGGCAAGTGCGTTCTATCCCAGCCTCCGCCAAGCGCCTCGATCAGATTTACGCTTGCGACGAACAAATTTTGCCGGGTTGTCAGTGCGGCTTGTTCATCGGCGAGCAATGCAGCTTCCGCGACGACGACGCTGGTGAAAGCGACCACGCCCGCACGATATTGGTTCAGATACACCGTTACAGCCTTGCGCGCTTCTATGACGGCTTTGTCCTGCACCTTGAGTTGCGCGGTCTGCACGCGAATCGCGGCTAGTTGATCTTCCACCTGCTGAAACGCCGTCAGCACGGTTTGGCGATAGTTCGAGACGCTCTCCCAGTAGGTCGCTTGCGCCGAGTTCGACCTGCGCCGATCGCAATCCGCCGTCGAACACCGTTTGAAGCGCGGTCCCGCCGAGCGACCAGAACTCACTAGCCGGATTGATAGGCAATGGGGTGAAACCGGTGTAGCCCAATGACGCCGACAGACTTATGTCCGGATAATAGGCCGCGACAGCAACGCCGATTAGTGCGTTTTCCTGCTGCATCTGCCGTTCGGCCGCGGCAATGTCGGGGCGCCGTTCCAACAGCTTTGAAGGGACTGAAGCGGGAAACGCCGGGATGTCGCCGATCAGAAACATTCTGGCGAGCGTGACCTCGCTTGGAGGCTGCCCAATCAATATGGCTATCGCGTGCTGTAATTGCGCAATGGTGACGCCGGTGTTGATCGCAGCCGATTCGGTAGAGAGCAGTTGAGTTTCCGCAGAGACGACATCGGCCTCGGAAACCGTGCCAGCCTTGTATTGATTTTGCGTAATAGTCAATGTTTTCTTGTATTCGGCGGCGGTCTTCTCAAGCAGGTTTTTCAGCGAATATGCCGTGCGCAAATTAAAATATGCGATGGCAAGTTGCGCTTGCGCCGTAAGCTTTGCATTGGCGAGATCAGCCGCGCTGACCTGCGCTCCGGCGACGTCGCTCTCTATTTGCCGGCGAATTTTTCCCCAAACGTCAAGATCCCAGGTCAAATTCCCCTGGGTCGTATATGTCGTCGTCACGATTCCTCGGCTTGAGGTAGTAGAACCGCTTGCCGTGGGAAAAGCTGTGCCAGAGTTGCCCACAAGGTTTTTGCCAGTGTATTGGCGAGTGACGTTGTAACTTGCTGTCACAGTCGGAAAGAGGCTCGACTGCGCCTCACGAATCAAGGTTCGGGCCTGCTCATAGCTGGCGGCGGCGGCGGCGACGGTTTGATTGGAAATTTCAACCTGCCGCTCGAGAGAATCGAGCGTCGAATCTTTATAAACGAGCCACCATGGACCCGCCTCGACGCAGTTGTAGGGGGTGGCGAGCTTCCAGCCTTTGAGCGCCTTGCCTTTTAGCTCCTTGAATTTTTCTGGAACTGGAGCGCTTGCCGGGACGTAATCAGGTCCCACGGTGCACGCCGCCATACTCACAAAGAGCGTCGCGTGTCCTAAAAGTCGAAGGCGCTTCATCCGCACACCCGCGCGGAACACGCCGCGAACGAAAGGCGGCGCGGGACACTATGGAAATACTGCGAAGCCGCTGATACTATGTTCATTTCAGCCGGCTGCTCCCAGCTATGTTGTGGCCTGCGTCTTTGTCGCATCCTTGGGGAAACGGTAACAAAGCATTCCTGCCGAAGCTGATGAGGAAAGCCGCATAGCGATACGCGAAAAAATCTGTATCCGCTATAACTTGCTTGCGCATCCGCGCGACGCCGAGTGATGAGTTGCAATAAAGTCACGCTTAATTGTGTAATCCCAGTTCAGTATTTTATCTCCCTGAGCGCACACCTGCAAATAGCGGGCGACATGTTTCCCCAGATAGACTAATTCTGCTTGCGAAATTCAGTCTGTTGCGTTCATTCTGCCGGCCTGCGACTTCGAGTTAGGGCATTGGAGCGAATTCGCCAGGCTTTGTCTGGCGTCAAAAAAACTGGGATGGTTTGTCCTTACTCGGCTGGGCTCCCAAGCCATTGACTTAACGATAAGACAAGCATGACACCCGAAATACGGCAAGAGGCAGAGCTTTCATCGGTGGATCAAAAGATTCCACGAACGTTACAGGCATGGGCAAAAATTTTCTCTTTCAAAAGGAAGAGTTTGCGGCCCTTTTTATGGATCGGAGGCGCGCTGGTTGCGCTGGGCGCGGCCTATTATTTGCTGTACTCGGGCTCGACGCCAGCTGCGCGCAAGACCGGCGACGAAACCGTGCAATCTGTGAAGGTCGCCACCATCGGGCGGGGCGATGTAAGAGTCATCGTGAACGGCCTGGGCACGGTGACGCCCCTGGCGACGGTGAACGTCGTAACGCAGATCAACGGCATACTGACGCAGGTCGCGTTTCGCGAAGGGCAGATTGTGAAGAAAGGGGATTTCCTCGCACAAATCGACCCGCGGCCCTACGAGATATTGCAGGCTCAGTACCGAGGGGCAGTTGGTGCATGATCAGGGCCTGCTCGATCAGTCAAAGATTGATCTCGCCCGCTATCAAACCTTGCTGAAGCAAAACTCGATCGCCCGTCAGACGGAAGAAGATCAAGTCTATCTCGTCAAGCAATATGAGGGATCGGTGAAAACCGATCGTGCGTTGATTGATGCTCAAAAACTGAACCTCATTTATTGCCACATTGTTTCTCCTGTCGACGGTCGAGTGGGCTTGCGACTCGTTGACGCCGGAAATTACGTGCAGACAGCCACGAACAGCATGATAGCGGTGATCACTCAATTGCAGCCAATCACAGTGATTTTTCCGGTCCCGGAAGACGACCTTCCCAACATCATGCCGCAGGTGACCGCCGGGACGCCGATGCAGGTGGAGGTTTACGATCGCGCCAACGTCACCAAGCTCGGCGCTGGCGAGTTGATGACCGCTGACAACGAAATCGACACCACCACCGGGATGGTGAAGATGCGCGCCAAGTTCGACAATTCAGATAACAAGCTGTTTCCAAACCAATTTGTGAACGCGCATCTGCTCATCAAGACATTGCATAACGTCGTAACCGCACCCAATGCCGCCGTCCAACGAGGCGCGCCAGGCGCTTATGCCTATGTGGTGAATGCAGACAATAAAGTATCCGTTCGCACACTGTCCCTGGGGCCTGCGGAGGGGGACATAGTGGCGATTGACTCGGGTCTCTCGCCTGGCGATCGCGTTGTTGTCGACGGCGCTGATCGGCTGCGCGAAGGAATGCAGGTAAAGATTCCTGATGCGGCGCCTGCTGGCGCCGGCGATGATCGCGCCAAACAGCCGCAACAGCCAAAACCAGCGCCCAAGTAGTTGCGCCGACTGTATAAAATAGGACGGCGCTGCGATGCAGGTCAGCTGCGTTTTCGGAGAAATGAGAGTCGATGAACGTATCGGAGCCCTTTATTCAGCGACCGGTCGCCACGACGCTTCTGATGGTGGCCATTCTGCTCTCCGGGGCTGTCGCTTATAATCTGTTGCCCCTCGCAACACTGCCAGAAGTCGATTACCCGACTATTCAGGTCCAGACCTTCTATCCTGGCGCCAGCCCGGAAGTCATGACCTCCTCCGTCACGGCGCCACTCGAGGTGCAGCTTGGGCAACAGCCCGGGCTGAATCAAATGATATCGGCGAGTTCAGCTGGCGCTTCGATCATTACTCTCCAGTTCAATCTCGACCTTTCTCTCGACGTTGCCGAGCAGGAGGTGCAGGCGGCCATCAACGCGGCGAACAATCTTTTGCCCGCCGACCTGCCCACCCCGCCCGTCTATTCCAAGGTCAATCCTGCCGACGCGCCGATTTTGACGTTGGCCGTAACATCAAAAAGCCTTTCGCTGACGGAGCTGGAGGATCTCAGCGAGATACGGATTGCACAGAAAATCTCGCAACAGCCGGGCGTCGGTCAGGTGAGCGTCAGCGGCGGCAACAGGCCGGCGGTGCGCGTTCAACTCAACCCCACGGCGCTTGCCGCCTATGGTCTGAACATCGACGACATGCGCACGGTGCTCAGCAACAATAATGTCAACACGCCGAAAGGAAGTTTTGACGGTCCGGATCAGGCGTCGTCGATCAACGCCAACGACCAGCTCACTGCCGCCGACCAATACAAGAGAGTAATTGTCGCCTATCGGAACGGAAATCCGGTCAAGCTTTCCGACGTAGCCAGCGTGGTGCGAGGCGCTGAAAACGTCAAACTGGCGGCCTGGTCCAATGAGACCCCGGCAATCATTCTCAACGTTCGACGCCAGCCTGGCGCCAATGTGATTCAGGTCGTCGACGGAATCAAAGCGCTTTTGCCGCAAGTGAAGGCGGCTCTTCCCGCCGCGGTCAATCTCGATGTTATCAGTGACAGGACGACTACGATCCGCGCGTCGGTGGAGGATGTGGAATTCGAACTCGGCCTGGCGATTGTTCTCGTCGTCGCGGTTATTTTCGTATTCCTGCGCACTTTTGCCGCCACGCTGATCCCTAGCCTTTCGGCTCCATTGTCGCTGATCGGCTGCCTTGGCGTCATGTATCTTTTGCATTTCAGCCTCGACAACCTCTCATTGATGGCCTTGACCATCTCAACGGGCTTCGTGGTCGACGACGCCATCGTCATGATCGAGAACATCGCCCGTCACGTTGAAAGCGGCCTGGAGCCATTGCCGGCTGCGTTGAAGGGCGCCGGACAAATCGGCTTCACGATCATTTCATTGACGATTTCGCTCATCGCCGTTCTGATTCCGCTTCTGTTCATGCGTGAAGTCGTCGGACGTCTTTTTCATGAATTCGCGATCACGCTCGCCGCGACTATCGTCATCTCCGCTTTTGTTTCTTTGACGATGGTGCCTATGCTGTGCGCGCGACTTCTCACTCATCGTCCGGAGTCGGAACGCAGCCGTTTCGATATCGCGGCCGACGACGCCTTCAAATGGATTATTAAGCAATATGCCCGCGCGCTCGATGTGGTGCTCGATCATCAGCCACTAACTCTTTTGGTCGCTTTAACGACTCTCGCTCTTACGGTAGTGCTTTACATCATTATCCCCAAAGGATTCTTCCCGGTTCAGGACGTTGGAATGATCCAGGCGATCTCCGTTGGCCCGCAGCAGGCGTCCTTCGCTCAAATGACCAGATTGCAAAGCGAGTTGGCGAAGGCCATCCTCAAAGATCCAGACGTCAAGAGCCTGAGTTCCTTCATAGGGGTCGACGGCACGAACATGACGTTGAACTCAGGCAGGTTCCTGATCAGTCTGAAGCCTTTTAACCAGCGCAGCTTGAGTGCGACCGAGATCATTCGTCGGCTAAAGCAGGAAGTTGCTTCCGTCTCCGGGGTGACGCTTTATATGCAGCCGGTCCAGGATTTGACGATTGACGCAAGCGTCACACGCGCTCAATATAAGTTCGTTCTCGAAGATCCGCGTTCCGAGGAATTTGAAACCTGGGTGCCGGCTTTTGTGCGACGGCTTAGCCAGTCATCTCAACTCGCGGACGTCGCCAGCGATATGCAGGAGCGCGGCTCCGCAGTGGATTTGACGATCGACCGGGCGACCGCGGCAAGGTTTGGAGTCACGCCGGCTACCGTGGATAACGCGTTGTACAATTCCTATGGCCAGCGCATCGTCTCGACTATCTATACGCAATCAAATCAATATCGAGTCATTCTCGAAGCCGATCCATTTCTGCAAAGTAGACTTGACAGCCTGCAGTCAATTTATCTCCCATCTTCGACGTCGACCACAAATGGACAAGTGCCTCTTTCCGCGATCGTCCATATGCGGCAACGCTCCGCGCCATTGCTGATCACGCATTACGGGCAGTTTCCGGCGACGACGATTTCCTTCAACCTCGCGCCGGGCGCTTCTCTGGGCGCTGCCGTAGACGCAGTCGAACAGGCTAAAAAAGACATAAAACTGCCAGAGAGTTTCATCATGGCCTATCAGGGAGCGCTTTCCGCGTTCCGCTCGTCCCTCTCAAATGAGCTACTGCTGATACTCGCAGCCATAGCGGCGATGTATATCGTTCTGGGCGTCCTCTATGAAAGCTTCATACACCCGGTTACGATTCTTTCGACGCTGCCTTCGGCCAGCGTCGGAGCTCTGTTGATCTTGCTTTTGTTCGGCTATCAGCTGGACATCATAGCGGTCATTGGCATCATCCTGCTGATCGGCATCGTCAAGAAAAACGCCATCATGATGATCGACTTCGCCCTCGACGCCGAGCGCAACGAAGGAAAGTCGCCGCGTGACGCGATCTATCAAGCGTGCCTCCTGCGGTTCCGCCCCATCCTGATGACAACCATGGCCGCCATATTGGGCGCGCTACCGTTGATGCTCGGCTGGGGCGCGGGTTCTGAATTGCGCCGGCCTCTGGGTTTCGCGATCGTCGGCGGCCTGATCGTAAGCCAGGTTTTGACGCTGTTTACGACCCCGGTCATCTACCTCTATTTCGATAGGCTGGCGCAAAAGACGAGGCGCAGCCGAGGTCCAGAAGCGACGCCGGGTCAAGTCACAGGATGAATATCTCCGCGCCCTTCATCGCCCGGCCCGTAGCGACGACGCTATTGACCATCGGCATCGCTCTGTCCGGCGCGCTCGCCTTCCTCAGCCTGCCCGTCGCGCCAGTGCCGCAGGTGGACATTCCCACTGTCACCGTGCTCGCACAGCTTCCCGGCGCCAGTCCCGAGACCGTGGCCAACAGCGTCGCAAGCCCGCTGGAACGTCATCTTGGCCAAATTGCCGACGTGACCGAAATGACCTCCCAGAGTAGCCTCGGACTCACCCGCATCACTCTGCAGTTCGGGCTCGATCGCGACATTGACGGCGCGGCGCGCGACGTGCAGGCTGGCATCAACGCCGCCCGGGCGGATCTGCCCACCAGCCTGCGCACCAATCCGACCTACCGCAAGGTTAATCCGGCAGACGCGCCGATTATGATTCTGGCCTTGACCTCCAAGACGCTGACTCGTGGCCAGATGTATGACTCCGCAAGCAATGTTTTGCAGCAGAGATTGTCGCAACTGGAGGGCGTCGGCCAGGTCATTATTGGCGGCGCCACTCTCCCCGCTGTTCGCGTGGAACTTGATCTTGAGGCTCTCAACAAATTCGGCATCGGCTTCGAGGACGTGCGCGCCGCCCTGGCGTCAGCCAACGCCAACAGTCCGAAAGGCGCCATCGAAGAAGGCGACAGGCATTTCCAGATTTACGACAACGATCAGGCCTCGCACGCCGACGATTATCGTCCGCTGATCATCGGCTATCGCAATGGAAACCCTGTCCGTCTCGCCGACGTGGCGGAGGTTCTGGACTCGGTTGAAGACACGCGCAACGCCGGATTTTTCGATAACGAACCAGCGGTGGCGGTGATCCCCTTCACCCAGCCCGGCGCAAACATCATCGACACTGTGGAACGCCTCAAGGAGGAACTGCCACAACTCGAAGCGTCGATGCCGGGCGACATAAACGTTAAAATAGCGGGCGATAAATCGCTGACGATCCGGGCTTCTCTCGAAGACACCGAAACCACGCTTGTCATTGCGGTCATTCTCGTGGTCCTGGTGGTGTACTTTTTCCTGCGTGATGTCCGCGCGACACTGATCCCCAGCATCGCGGTGCCTGTCTCGATTATCGGCTCGTTCGGCGTAATGTATTTGGCCGGTTTCACTCTGGACATTCTGTCGCTTATGGCGCTGACCATCGCCACGGGCTTCGTGGTCGACGATGCCGTCGTGGTGGTTGAAAACGTCTCCCGCCATCTGGAGGCGGGAATGCCGCACAAAGAGGCGGCGTTGCTAGGGGCGCGGGAGGTGGGCTTCACCGTCCTTTCGATAAGCCTCTCGCTTGTCGCGGTGTTCACGCCGATCCTCTTCATGGGCGGCGTGCCCGGCCGGTTCTTTCGCGAATTTGCAATGACGCTTTCGATAGCGATCTTCATTTCGCTGATTATCTCGCTGACCACTACGCCGATGCTCTGCGCCTTGTTGCTGAAAACGAAGTCCGCTGAAGAACAGGAGCGTATCAAACCCAGAACGGTGTTTGACCGCGCGCTGAGCGGCTATGAGCGCAGCCTCGTTTGGGCTTTGCACCATCGCGGCGTCGTCCTGTTGATCTTGGTCGCGACCATCGCCCTAAATGTCGAGCTATTTAGAATAATCCCCAAGGGTTTCTTTCCGCAACAGGACACCGGGCGTCTCGTTGGCGTGTTGCGCGGCGACCAGAGCGTCTCGTTTCAGTCGATGTACCGGAAACTGGTGCAGATGATCGCCATAGTCCGAAAGGACCCTGCCGTCGACAATGTCATCGGGTTCACTGGAGCGGGCAGCGGCGGAAGCGCGGCGGCGATCAACACGGCCTCGATCTATGTGAATCTGAAGCCCCTGAGCCAACGTAGTGGAAGCGCCGACGAAGTGATCGCCAGGCTGCGCCCGGCGCTGGCTCAGGTGCCGGGCGGCGAAGTATTCCTCAGCGCCATACAGGATTTCAGGGTCGGCGCCCGGCAGGCGAACGCAGAATATCAATACACTCTGCTTGGAAACGATGCGGATCTTTATTCATGGACGCCAAAGCTCGTTGACGAACTCACCAAAGGAGGGGTGCTTCGAGACGTGAGTTCGGATCAACAGTTGAAGGCGCTTGAATCTGACGTCGTTATCGATCGAGACACGGCGTCTCGCCTCGGTATTACAGCCGCGCAGATAGACAACACGCTCTATGACGCCTTTGGACAGCGCCAGGTCTCCGTCATTTACAGCGCGAACAACCAGTATCACGTGGTTATGGAGGCCAATCCACGCAATACGCAGCGCCCTGCGTCGCTCAAGGACATTTATGTCTCTACCTCCGGCGCGCCAGCGAGCGGGACCTCCACGACCAACGCGCCGGTTGGACTCGCAGTCGCGTCAACGGCGCCCGTCCAGACGCCTTCCACTGCGTCCACAAGCCCAAGCGCGGCGGCGTCTTCCCTGGCCACCGTCACCTCAACGGCTCGCAACGCGACGAACAATGCTCTCGCGGTCGTTGGAACCGCCACAGCGTCGACCGGATCCGCCGTGAGCACCACTCAGGAAACAATGGTGCCGTTGCCCGGCATCAGCGAATACAAGCCTAGCCATACCGCCCTGTCCATAAACCACCAGGGTCTATTCGTCGCCACGACCATTTCGTTCAATTTGGCTCTGGGCGCTTCGCTGAGCGACGCGTTAGCGGAAATTGATCGCGCCGTGGCCAAGATTCACATGCCTTCGACCCTGCATGGCGCGCTGACAGGAACCGCCGAACTGTTCACGAAGGCGCTGCGTACGGAGCCCCTGTTGATCCTTGCGGCGGTCACTGCCGTGTATATCGTGCTGGGTATTCTTTACGAGAGTTACGTACACCCCGTCACCATTCTCTCGACGCTTCCTTCGGCGGGCGTGGGCGCGGTGCTCGCGTTGCTGCTGTTTCACACTGAGTTCAGCATCATCGCTTTCATTGGCGTTATTCTGTTGATCGGCATCGTCAAAAAGAACGCAATCTTGATGATTGACTTCGCTATCGAAGAGAAACGCGTGCGCGGCGCCACGTCCTACGACGCGATCTATGAAGCGTGCCTGCTGCGTTTTCGGCCGATCATGATGACGACTATGGCGGCGATATTGGGCGCCGTTCCGTTAGCTCTGAGCTTTGGCAACGGTGGAGAAGTTCGCCGTCCGCTCGGTATCGCGATCGTGGGAGGACTGATCGTCAGCCAGGTGCTCACGCTTTTCACGACCCCGGTAATCTATCTTTACCTCGATCAGTTCAGCATGTGGGCGACTCCTCGCTGGCGTGGTTTCGTCGATCGTCTCAGAGGCCGGCCGTCGCCCACGGTTTGAGCTTGCGTGGAAAGGTTACGCCCGGCGGGCTCATTGAAACAGCAGCAGCGGATCGCCCAGGGGAGCCCGAGCCCGGCAATGCGCATCGGGGCGCGGTATGTCGACGATTAGCGACAACTCTCCGCTCACGTAGGCAACGAAAGTCCTCGCCAAATGATCTGGGACTGGAACGCAGCCAACCAAGCTTGCGCAATCAAAACTGGCTACTATTTCAGCGCTCCCGTCCGGCTGCGAAATCTTGTAAACTGTAACTGCATTCCCGGGGTTTTTTCCGACGGGCGCCGAGGTTTGAATCAAGGCGTCCGTGTGCGTTTCAATGGGGTAAAAAGCATTTTGGGAAACCCACTTGGTGGCGCGGGACCATTTTCGGTCGCAGTCGGCTCCCGGTCTGCATTGCACCGTGGCGCTGAGGCTCGCCTGCGGCGGCGCGCAGGAGCAGGAAGACAACGCAACCATCGTTACTAAAAGTACCTGGTTTCGTAAATCCGCCCATCAACAGCCTGCCTTCAAATCTGCCGATCGCTTGTAATAGCGCGGCTCCGCTGTTCGAGCCGGAGCGCTGCTCACTCTATCAACTCGAGGAATAGCAGATTTCCACGTGGACAAATACAGGCGCCTGTTTGCCGCCACAACGAAACGAGCCCCCCTTCGGAATCGACGGGCTGAGATAAATTGTCGCGCTCCAATTGTATTCTCGGCGCGCGTTCATAGGTCAAGCTTACGCATAGAATGCGTAAGAAGGATTTTGGGTTGAACAGACCGGCCACGGCCGGTCGAACGAGGCATGAAGGAGTCATTTGGAATGGGGCATATGTCTGATCTCAAGCGCACATTGTGCGGTGGAGTTTTCATAGCGATGTTATCTCCCGGCGCGTCTTTCGCAGCCGAGCGCATCGGCCTTCTGGAGTGTCACCTCTCTGGAAATGGCGTACGGGTTCTTGTGGAAAATCAGGACCTTGATTGCGTCTACCAAGACGAGGCCGAAGGGCGCCCCCACAGCACTATGTGGGCAAACTGACGAAAGTAGGAGCCAATCTCAGTTTCAACGGTCCGGGCGATCTCGTGTGGGGCGTGCTGGCCGCGACCCGCGCGTTGGGCCCCGGAGCGCTCGCCGGCCAATACGCCGGACCGGAGGCCACCGTCAAAGTCGGCGTGGGCGGCGGCGGAGCCATTCTTGTCGGCGGCTCCAATAATACGCTCTCCCTCCAGCCGTTTAATGTCGAGGAAGGGACCGGCATCGGCGTCACGGCCGGAGTGGAAAGTCTTACGCTGGCTTTTGTGCCAGATCAGCCGCCTCCACCCCTGAAACATCGGCACCTCATCGGAGCGAACGGTCATTTGATCGACGCCATCGGCCATACCAAAGAGGCCATTGCGCACGGCCAGCAAGGTCACGCGGACGTGCTGGTGACACACGCCGAAGCCGCCCTGAACCACGCCAAAGCGGCCGAGACAGCCAAAAACAGCAAACATATCAAGGAAGGCATTGTTCATCTCAATGCAGCGATAGAGCACGGTAAGGAAGGCCATGCAGAAGTCGCGACGAAGCACGCCGAAGAAGCTTTGGCGCATTTCGATGCGGCACTTGCCCAGGATCATTTGCTTGAGGCCATCGCTCATACGAAGGAAGCTATAAAGCACGGCAAGTCGGGTCATGCCGAGATACTGACGACACATGCCGAGGCAGCTCTGGACCATGCCGAAGCCAGTGAAAAGGCGAAGGCTAATCCTCACACAGAGGAAGGCATTACGCATCTAAAGGAAGCGGTTGAGCACGGAAAGCTGGGCCACGCCGAAGTCGCGACCAAACATGCCGAAGCAGCGTTGCAACATCTGGAACAGGCCAAATAAGGCAACTCCCCGCTTCTTAGACCCTCTATAGCGTAAACTTCTAAAGACAAGTGAAGGCGGGGAAACCTGCCTTCGCTTTTCGAATGGCTCAGGCGCCGCGACTGGGGTCTCGGCTCCTCTTCACGCGCCAGAAAAGTTGACCCAGCCCGAGAAGAGAAGCATCATTCTGGAAGCGGCAACGCCTCTAAATTCCCTTAGCGAATCGGCGAATGGAATTATGCGATGAACATCGGTGCTGGCGACGCGCCTCAATTGCGCGAGGGTAGCTATCTGACTTCACCAAGAGGCCAAAAGCGCTCTCGCGTTAAAAGCGGCGGCCTCTCGCCGTCGGAGATGGACTTTCGCGCGCTGGCCGCTTTCCGTTCTACTTTGCGCCGGTTTCTGGCTTTTAGCGAACAGGCGGCCGCCGATGTTAGCCTGACTACGCAACGTTATCTGTTCAACGCCGCAAGCGATGAGAACTGACCGCATGACGACACCTCGCGAAAAGATTCAGGACTTCCTGCCGGCGCGCCGCCGGTTATCTTTGTTTCCCGGCTGACAATGTCCGCAAAGCAAGCGAACGGCGCAATGCGGCTCGGTTACGTTACGTCGGTTCGCGGCAGCGTCGTGGATATAAGCTTCGAGGGGCGGCTACCGCCTATTTATACAATCCTTCGTGCAGGCGAAAAGCGCCACATCATAATGGAGGTGCTCGCGCAGCAGGACGCGCGTCACGTACGCGCGATTGCGTTGACGCCTACTCAGGGACTGGCGCGCGGCATGACAGTGGAGGACACCGGCGGTCCCCTACAAGCGCCGGTAGGCAAAACAATTCTCTCGCGCATGTTCGACGTGTTCGGAAACGTCATTGATCGGGGCGCGCCTTTGTCCGATGTGACGAGGCGCTCTGTGCATCGGGCGCCGCCGCCGTTGACGAGTTCGTTCCACCAAATCCGAAGTTTTTGAAACCGGCATCAAAGTCATTGACGTGCTCGTTCCGCTTGAGCGCGGCGGGAAGGCGGGACTTTTTGGGGGTGCAGGCGTAGGCAAAACGGTGCTGCTCGGGGAGATGATTCACAATCTCGTCAAACAACATGAGGGCGTTAGCATCTTCTGCGGGGTTGGAGAACGCTGCCGGGAGGGAGAAGAGCTTTATCGGGACATGAAAGCCGCAGAAGTGCTGGCCAATATGGTGATGGTGTTTGGTCAAATGAATGATCCACCGGGAGCGCGCTTTCGCGTCGCTCACGCAGCCCTCACGATGGCTGAATATTTCCGCGACGACGAGCATCGTGACGTGCTGTTGCTTGTCGATAACATCTTCCGCTTTATCCAGGCTGGCATGGAAGTGTCAGGATTGATGGGACAGATGCCGTCTCGACTTGGTTATCAGCCGACGATGGGCACTGAATTGGCGCAGTTGGAGGAGCGCATCGCCAACACCGCCTCAGGCGCCATCACTTCTATTCAGGCTGTATATGTGCCAGCGGATGATTTCACCGATCCAGCGGCGGTGCATACATTCTCGCATCTGTCCGCCTCCATAGTGCTTTCTCGCAAGCGGGCTGGCGAAGGACTGTTTCCAGCGATCGACCCGTTGCAGTCTAGCTCCAAAATGGCGACGCCGGGCATTGTTGGCGCTCGGCATTATGAGCTCGCACAGGAAATTCGTCGCACGCTGGCGCAATATGGACAGCTAAAAGACATCATAGCCATGCTGGGTCTGGAGCAGCTTTCGCGAGAAGATCGCAGTGTGGTCGCCCGCGCGCGTCGCCTTGAGCGGTTTCTTACCCAGCCGTTTTTCACGACCACGCAATTTACTGGTCTCGAGGGCAAATTTGTAAGTCTCGAGGATGCGCTTGACGGCTGCGAACGAATATTGCGAGACGAATTCAAGGACTACCCTGAAAATGCGCTCTATATGATCGGGGATATTCGCGAAGCAAAGACCAAGGCTGGCCCGTCCTCGCCCAGAGCCGCAACGACGGAAGCGAGCTGAAAATGGCGGATGTCTGCATGAGTTCTGAAGGTTCTCCTGCCTTTTCAGGTTTTCGCTGCGGAGAATGATGTGACCCGCATAGTCGCAGAAACGCCTGATGGTTCCTTTGGCCTCTTGCCACATCGGCTTGACTGCGTGGCGGCGCTCGAGCCGGGAATTCTAACCTATGAATCTAATAGTAAAGGAGAGATTTGCGTCGCTGTGGATGAAGGAGTGCTGATCAAGACCGGTGTCAGCGTTTTCATCTCCGTGCGAAACGCCATTCCGGGAACGGACCTTGGTCAACTGCGTGCAGCGGTGGAGCGCGAGTTTTTAGACCTCAATGAGCAGGAACGCAGCGTTCGATCGGCGCTTGCGAGAATGGAAAGCGATCTGATCCGTCGCATGGCGACATTTCAAAATGGCCGAAGAAGCTGACGACAAGCCTTTGAAGACTCCGCCCCCCCTAGCGGATGAGGTAGGCGCCAAGGCGTCCAGAAAGCTTAGAGCGCGACGCCGAGCTGCGCATGGGGTTTGGTATGGTCTCGGCATGATGGGGTTGATCGGGTGGTCGGTGGCGACGCCAACGGTGCTGGGCGCCGCCTTGGGCCTGTGGCTGGACCGGCGCTATCCCGGTCCTCACTCATGGACGTTGACGCTCCTTATCATCGGCTTGATCCTTGGCTGCCTGACCGCCTGGCGCTGGGTCGCCGAGGAGGACCGGCAAATCCGCAACGAACAGGAGGCGGACAATGAATGAATGCTTGCTTCTCGTCGGCGCCGCAGCCGCGGGCCTGTTTCTGGGCGTATTTTTCTTTGGCGGACTTTGGTTGACGGTGCGCAAAGGCCTCTTGTCCCAACATCCCGCACTATGGTTTGTTGGCAGCATGTTTTTACGGATGAGCGTTGCTCTTTGCGGATTTTACCTTGTTTCGGGCAGAAAATGGGAGCGCATGCTGGCGTGCCTTCTGGGATTTATCGTTGCCCGTTTCCTCGTCAGCCAGTTTACAAAACGAAGCGCCCTCCTCCAGCATTACAGCGCCCGGGAGGCGAACATTGCGCCTTAGTCCGGACGATATCGTCTTCTGGCGTGAAGGTTATTTCAAGCTAAACGCCACGATTCTCTATACTTGGGGGCTGATGCTCGTGCTGGCGTTCGGCTCCAAGCTTGTAACAGGAAATCTCTCACTGGGTTTGCATCGCTCCCGTTGGCAGAACCTTTTGGAAATAGTCGTTACCTCCATCGAGAAACAGATCAGCGACGTCGGCCTTTATCGCCCGAGAAAATATCTTGGCTTTCTCGGCACGCTCTTTCTGTTCGTCGCCTCCGCTAATCTATTCACGATCATTCCCGGATATGAACCTCCAACCGGCTCCCTTTCGACCACGGCGGCTTTGGCGCTAAGCGTGCTGGTTGCGGTGCCGCTCTATGGAATCGAAGAGCAAGGCTTGGCTCAATATTTGAAGACCTATACTGAACCCACGATTATCATGCTGCCATTCAACATCATCAGCGAACTTTCGCGCACGCTTGCGTTGGCGGTTCGCCTTTTCGGCAACATGATGAGCGGCTCAATGATTCTCGCGATACTCCTGACGATCACGCCCTTCATCTTTCCGATCGTGATGAGCGCGCTGGGCCTGCTCACTGGAATGGTGCAGGCCTACATCTTCTTTATTCTGGCCGCCGTTTACATCGCAGCGGCTACGCGCGGTCGCGAACCGAGCGCAGCGGCAGATGCAGACGTATAGAGCCATATCAACGAAAGGCGACATCATGGATAGCGCAACGCTCATAGCAATCGCTTCAATTATCACCGCCGGCCTGACGATCGCTCTGGGCAGCATCGGCCCCGCTCTGGGCGAGGGCCGTGCAGTAGCCACCGCGCTAAGCTCTTTGGCGCAGCAGCCCGACGCCGCGACCACGATCACCCGCACCTTGTTCGTCGGACTGGCTATGATCGAGTCCATTGCAATCTACTGCTTCGTGGTCTCGATGATCCTCATTTTCGCCAATCCGTTCTGGACGCATTTTATCTCCGAAGCCTCCGGAAAATAATTCATGCTTATCGATTGGTTCACTGTCGGCGCTCAAGCGATCAACTTTCTGATCCTTGTTTGGCTGCTGAAGCGTTTTCTATATCGCCCCATTCTCGACGCCATCGATGCGCGCGAAAAGAGGATCGCCGAGCAACTCGCGGACGCCACGGAAAAGGAGACGCAAGCCAGCAAGGAGCGAGACGATTTTCGGCGCAGGAACGAAACCTTCGAGCAGCAGCGCGCGCAGCTTTTCAGGCAGGCCGCGGAGGACGCAAGAGCTGAAGGTCAAAGGCTTTTGACCGAAGCGCGCCAGACGGCCGACGCTTTGGGCGTTCAACGTAGGGCGGCGTTGGAGGGCGAGACGCGCGATATGACCCGCGTCATCCGCGATCGCGCGCAGGACGAAGTGTTCGCTATCGCGCGCAGGGCGCTCAAGGATATGGCGGACGCGTCTCTTGAAGGGCGCATCTGCGAAATGTTCATCAGCAGACTGAAAAATATGGACAAACAAGCGAAACTTGAGCTGTCCGACGCCTTCAAGAGCGCGTCCGAACCCGCGCTGATCCGCAGCGCCTTCGAGCCTACGCAGGAACAGCGCACGGCGATACAAAATGCGCTAGCGGCAGAATTTGCGGGCCCGATACCCGTCCGTTTCGACGTCGCGCCACGGTTGGTCGCCGGAATCGAACTCACAGTGAATGGCCGAAGACTTGGCTGGAGCATTTCAGACTACCTTGACGCCTTGAAGGAAAAGGTCGCCGAGCTTGCACAACCAGCCCCAGAAAATCCATGAGTATGGAGCCTGATACACTTCACGAGGCGATTGACGAGATGTTCGCCAGTCTGAACGAAGCGCGGCGGTCTCTCAAACCAAAGCTACGCCAGAGAGAAGTCGGCCTGGTCACAAATGTTTCGACTGGCATAGCAAAAATATCGGGGCTGCCCGGAGTCGGTTTCGAAGAACTTGTCAAACTTTCGGGCGATGTTCTCGGCATCGCTTTCAACGTGGATGAGGACGAAGTGGGCGTCGTGCTGCTCGGCGATTACGAGCGCTTGCAGGCTGGCGACGAAGTGGAGCGCACGGGCCGGGTGATGGACGTCGCTGTCGGCGAAGGCTTGCTGGGACGAGTCATAGACCCGCTTGGCAGACCCCTTGATGATGGCGGACCGGTCATCGCGACCGAGCGGCTTCCGATCGAGCGCCCAGCCGCGCCGATCATGGACCGCGCACCCGTCACGGAGCCGCTCCAGACGGGCATCAAGGTTATTGATGCGTTGATTCCAATAGGTCGCGGACAACGCGAGTTGATTTTAGGGGATCGCCAAACTGGCAAAACGGCAATTGCGCTGGATACGATCCTCAATCAACGCAGTGAAAACGTCGTTTGCATCTATTGCGCCATAGGGCAGCGCGCATCCTCCGTGGCGAAGGCCATCGCTGTGCTGCGGGAAAAGAGCGCGATGGGCAACACCGTCATTGTCGTCACCAAAGGCAATGATCCACCCGGACTCGCCTATATCGCGCCTTACGCCGCCACCAGCATCGCCGAGCATTTCATGGAAGCGGGCCGCGACGTGTTGATCGTCTATGACGATCTGACGCAGCACGCCCAGGCCTATCGGGAAATCTCCCTCCTGCTACGCCGGCCCCCGGGGCGAGAAGCCTTTCCCGGCGACATCTTCTATATCCACTCACGTTTGCTCGAACGCGCAACCCGCCTTCGGTCGGAGCTTGGCGGCGGCTCGCTCACAGCGCTGCCGATCGTCGAGACCGAGGCCCAGAATATTTCGGCTTACATACCAACCAATCTGATTTCGATCACCGATGGACAAATCTACCTTTCGCCATCGCTATTCGAGTTGGGCGTGCTTCCGGCTGTCGATGTCGAAAAATCCGTTTCGCGCGTGGGCGGAAAGGCGCAACGCGCGGTCTATCGCGAAGCAGCCGGCGACCTGAAACTCGCCTATGCACAGTTCGAGGAACTTGAAACTTTCGCACGCTTTGGCGCGCGTCTGGATGACGCCACAAGAACTGTGATCGAACATGGCCAGCGAATTCGCGCCATTCTTAAACAGTCGGAATTTTCTCCCGTCCCCGTGCCAGGACAGGTCGCTGTCCTGTTGGCGTTGACGACAGGCATTTTCGATGCGGTTCCGGTGGAGCAAATGGCAAAGGCGGAGCACGCGCTGCTAGAGTCGGTTACGAGAATACCTCCCGAGATCTGCTCGCGATTCAACGCATCTGATGGCCTAAGCGCCCCGGACCGAGAACGCATTCTGGAAATCGCAAAGGAGGCGCTGGCGCCTTACCAATCCGTTGCGAACACCGCAGCCGCGGCGAAGGCGTCAGCGTTAGAAAAGCCCGAGCCCAAGCGGGAAACTGCGCCAGCGGTCGTCACCAGACCGCTCGCTGAATCGATACTCGTTCCTGATCGCGAGATCAGGACAAATGGCTCAAGATTTTGGGGAATATTGATAGTTTTTTTGCTTCTCATTTGTATCGGCGGCTGGTTAGCGTTGCGGCACAGCGAACAAAAGCCCGACTTATCCTCCGCCAGACTTCCCGAACCAAGCGTCACGGGCATTGTAATCGCCGCCGGCATGACCGAGCCTGTTCAAGCGCATGTGTCGGGAGTGGTTAGCGCCTTGTACTGCGCCAACGACATGCAAGTGAATGCAGGTCATGTTTGCGCAAAAATTGATCCGACGCTCTATCGGCTGTCGGTGGAGCGGAATGCACGGGAGGTGACTGCGGCGGCGAACAAGTTACAAAATCAAAATGTGCAGTACGCGCGCGCCAGGGCCAATTTTACGCGCGTTGAGACTAGGATGAAGCGCCACTCCAATTTACGCACAGAGATGCGAGCTGTGCGCGAGACGTTGAAACTTGCACAAAGGCGCAAAGACATTGCTGAACAGACCTTACAGCAGACACGAGCAGCGTTGAAAGCTTCCCAGGCGGAACTCGCCAACACAGACATCGTTGCGCCAACAAACGGGATTGTCGTCGCAACCAATGTTCACTTGGGCCAGACGGTCGCAGCAAATGCGGAGACACCGCTGTTCTTATTGGCGCCGAACCTTTCGACGATGCACATTGGGGCCACCCTCGGCGAAAAGGACATCGCGGGCATAAAGCCGGGCGAAAAAGTATCCTTCGAGGTTGAAGCGCTTGCCAACCGCGCCTTCGTTGGCGAAATCGCGAAAATAACGCCTTCTGATAAAAAAGGGGGCGAATATAACATCCTAATCGACGCGCCGAACCCCGACCTTTTACTCAAGCCCGGCATGGTCGCCAACATTCATTTTGCGAAGCGCCGGGACGGGGATGCGCTCAAAAAGGACAGCAAGTGAGCGAAACAACGGCGAGCCTGCAGCGCAAGATCAGAAGCGCCGGCGATCTGCAGTCGGTCGTGCGTACGATGAAAGCTTTGGCCGCCTCCAACATTGGTCAATACGAAAAAGCAGTGCGCGCCCTTGGCGATTACTACCGCAGCGTGGAGTTGGGATTAAGCGTCTGCTTCCAAAAAACTGCTTCATCGACGCCGTTAGAGGGCGGACCAGAAAAAAAGGGGATCATTGGCGCAGTCATATTCGGCTCAGACCAAGGATTGGTCGGCCGGTTCAACGACACAGTGGCGGATTTTGCGGTGCGGACCCTGGCTACTCTGCCGCAAAAGCCTCGTGTTTGGGCCGTCGGCGAGCGGGTTCACGCGCGTCTGGCGGATGCGGGACTCTCATCCATCGGCCTCTTCACAGTGCCAAATTCAGTCAAGGCTATCTCGCCGCTCATCGGTCAAATACTTACGATTACCGAGACGCCTCGGGACCACAGTGCCGTTAAAGAGCTTC
Source organism: uncultured Alphaproteobacteria bacterium (assembly GCA_963697595.1). Lineage (GTDB taxonomy): Bacteria > Pseudomonadota > Alphaproteobacteria > Rhizobiales > Beijerinckiaceae > Methylocystis. The sequence goes on from CAVOON010000003.1 coordinate 1,768,238, forward strand.
ATCTATTTCACAACCGCCCTCTTTCCGGAGCAGGCTACGCGCCTGTCACTCAGCGGCTACTGCCACTCGACGAAATCTGGCGCCGCGAACTGAGGCGGCAGCCTTGGCCCAGCGCGAATCTCCCCGAAGTCATAGGCGGCGGCTCGGCTCTGCGGGGACTCATCCATGAATATCTTTTTGTTTCGTTGTTTCGTTCTTGCGCCGAATCCCTTGCAAGCGAAAACTCGAGCCGATTGGCGGCGATGCAGCGCGCCGACAAAAACATCGACGAACTGCTGGTCGACCTCAACGGCGAATTCCATCGCTTGCGTCAGGCCGGGATCGACGAGGAACTGTTCGACGTCACCGCAGGCTTTGAGGCCTTGAGCGCCAAGAGGAAATGAAGAAATTGTGCGAACTCGAATTTCAAACACATGGATCCGGTGCGCTGGTCGCCCCCGGCCCCAGCGAGCGCTGCACCATCACTGAATCCGTCCATTCCCCGGATTTGAAGCCGACATTGGGCAGATAGCCCACCCGACGAAAACTGAATAATTCATGCAACTGAAGCGACGCGCTGTTGGCGGCGTCAATATAGCCGATCATTTGCCGGTAGCCGGAGGCGGCGCATGCGTCGATCAATGCGGGCAGCAGAAGCCGCCCTATTCCGCAATGGAGATATTCGTGATGAACGTAAATGGAGTGTTTGATGACGTAGCGATAGGCCGGCCGTTTACGAAAAGGCACTGCATAGGCGTAACCGACGATCGCGCCTTCATACTCGGCGACGAGATGCGGCAATTTATGCTTTTGCATGTTTTTCCGTCGCCGCTTGATGTCCTCCACATCCGGCGGTTCGACGTCGTGGTGTTGCGACGGCTCGACGCCATGACGGATGTGGTGGAGATAGATCGACAGCATGGCGTCCACATCGGAGTCGCGTGACGTCCGCACGAAGAGGCTTGCCATGCAGGGGCTGGGACTCGGGGTATCTTCCGCAGTCATGCCCGCCCTCCAGCTATTCCCTTACGACATAGGTATAGAAACGAATTACGCCACTCTCGTCCGTCTCTCGGTAGAGACCCTGGATTTCGGCGTCGAAACCGGGAAAAATATTGGCGCTTCGCTCGAAGGTCTTGAGATAGTCGATCATCGGCCTCGCCCTCGCGCAAAGCCGTTCGCCAGCGACGATCGTAGCAATGCCCGGCGGATAAATGACGAACAGCGTCGTTGCGACGCGGCCCTCAATCTGGTCTATCGGCAGATAATCGACATTGTTGCGTACGAGGTGACGGGAAGCCGCCCGCGGCGTCATGACCATTTCCGGCAGATGCTCAGCGGAAAACTGCGCCTTTTGCAGAGCGCTGACATTGGCGTCGCGAAAGAAGCGATGCATATCCGCGCAAAGATCGCGCAGGCGAACGCCCTTATATCGTTTTGGACGCTTCGCCACGAACTCCGGCATCACATCGTCCAGCATCGCGTTGTCGTCATGGAGGCGCTTGAAAGCGACAAGCGCGCTGACCAGCGTTCCCGCCTTGCTGGACTCTACGCCCGGCGTTAGCAGGAATAGCAGAGAGTTCAGGTCGTTCTTTTCCGGAACGACGCGGTTCTCCCGCAAATATTGCGCAACGATCGGCGCGGGAATCCCGTGCTGCTCATAGTCGCCGGTCTTGCGATCAAATCCCGGCGTCAGCAATGTAAGCTTGCAGGGGTCTGTGATGGCGAACCCCTTTTCGACATAGGTAAAACCATGCCAAGCGGCGCCGGGAGAAAGCTCCCAATATTGGGCATGGCGCGCCAGTTGGTCGGTGGGCATGCTTTCCCATGCGACTTCGTGCGTCGCGCCTTCGCGCGCGACGTCAGGGATCGAGACACGGTCCGGCACGAAGGGGTCGAAGAACCAGCGACGGGCGGGATCCTTTTCCTTCTCCTCAAATTCACGACGAACCGCGCGCAGTTTTTTTCGCAACTCAATCCCGAGCCGAACCGTATCGTCCCACAAAACTTCGCCGGAGCGGCCCTTCATCATCTGCGCTCCGACGTCGAGAGACGCGAAAAGCGGATAGAAGGGCGAAGTGGATGCGTGAAGCATGAAGCCTTCATTGAAGCGCTTGTGTTCAACCCGACGGCGTTGGCCAACGATGTGACGGTCTCGCACGTGAATCTGCGACGCCTGAGAAAAGCTTGCGAGTTGTTTGTGCGTGGATTGCGTCGCGACCACACCTGGGGATTCCGGTCCCAGATTCTTGAGCCCCATCGCAAAGCGGCGTTCGTAAAGCCGGTGAAACTTCATGAAGCCAGCCCAGGCTTCGTCGAACAGAATGTAGTCGCAAAGATGCCCGATGCGGTCGACGATGGTTTGTGCGTCGTATATCGTGCCGTCATAAGTGCATTGCTCGATCACGGCGGCGCGGAACGGCCGTTCCTTGCGCCACGCTTCCTTGTCCTGAACAAGCGGATTGTCGCGGATGCGGTCTCTGATCGCCGTCTCGTCGAAGGCGTCGAAACGGATCGGGCCAATAAGCCCGAAGGCGTTGCGGTCGGTCGGCAAAAAAATCGGCACACCGCCGCCAAGCATCAGAGCTCCATGATGCGCAGCTTTATGATTGTTGCGGTCGAACAGCACGAGGTCGTCTTCGGCGATGAGATTGGAGAGGACGATCTTGTTTGAGGACGAGGTGCCGTTGAGGACAAAATAGGTTTTTTCGGCGCCGAAAATCGCGGCCGCTTCCTTTTGCGCAGCCAACGCCGGTCCTTCGTGAGTTAGAAGGTCGCCAAGCTCCAAAATTGAGTTGTCCAGATCGTCACGGAAAATCGCCTCGCCAAGGTGCTCCATGAAGATGCGGCCAATCGGACTGCGGCTGTAAAAAATTCCGCCGTTGTGGCCCGGGCAGGTCCATAGCTGATTGCCCTCCTCCGCATAGTCGACCAGCGCGCCAAAAAAAGGAGTTTTCAGGGTTTCTGCATATTGCTTGAGGCGGCTCACCAGATTTTTTGCGATGAACTCCGGCGTTTCTTCTGCGAGAAATACATAACCGTCGATAAAATCGAGAACCTCCACCGGAATGTCCTCGAAACGCTTGCGGCGCACGAGAATGACGATTGGCATGTCGAGTTCGCGGGACCGCATCATATTGATGAGCGAGGCCGCCTTGCCTTCCAGACCTTTCTTGCCCCAGTCGACGACCATGCAGCCGATCGCCGCGTCGGTCTGCACCGCAAGCTCGGCGTCCTCCAGACGCCGCGCCTTAACCACCTGAAAGCCCATCCGCTCGATCGACGCGATAATCTCCTTGACCCGCATTCCCTCCAAATCGTCAGCGTCGAAAATGGGCGCCGAAAACAGGAATGTAAAACGTTGGAAGAAGTTCATTTCCAGGATTTTCCTTGAGGGCTGGCGACCGTGGGCGCAAGGCCGGTGAACGCCAATCGGAGCGAATTTGATGCGAACTGGCTTGTCACTTTAACTCTGTATGACTCAATGACGCCTTCGTGACGAAGCGCTCTAAAGGGTTCCATTCGGCCCTACAGCTTTTTTGTGGTTATGTCTTCCCCGTGCGCTTTCGCAAGCTGCCATCCTCAGCGGTCCTCAGGCGCTTTAAGGCGATCCTGGAACTGGACAACCCCGATAAATCGGGTAACAGGCTGAAAACATTGCCCTCGCCGGCCACTGTGCTATCCTGGATATAGCCGCTCGGGTGACAGCCGCTTGTTACGGCGCTCTCGGGATCCTGAGCGTTGTAGAAGGGCCGAGGATACTTGGCTGCCATTCGCCAAATTCGTTGAAGAGCGCGCCGAAGGGAAACTGTACGAGATGGAAGAATTTGGGGGCGGGTTCCTGAGGAGCGTGATAATCGGCCTGGTGCTGGCGCTTGGCTTTTCAATAGTTTTCGTCTGGTTCCGCTGACATCCGTCCTTTGAAGGGCAGCCGAGGTTGGGTTTGCCAGAACATGAAACTAGAGGGCGACGCGTTGGCTATCCCCCGGGTCCGCGATAATGGGTAGCAGTCGAATTTGCACTGAATAGAATTTTTTCGCCAAACTATATATTTTCGACTGTCAAATTCTCCAGCGCTTCTGGTTCTGAAATACCTCAGACACAAATTAGAAATACTACAACCCTCCGGGACAAATGTTCGCCACATCCATCTGCGAATATTCCTGACAAGTCTCGAGGAGGAAACCGTGCTGACGCGCGTGCGAAGAAGGCTCCGCAGCCAACCTTTTGACGTTATCGCGGCCTAACGGCACGCGCATCCACGATTAAATTCGCCACCCATGCGCGGCTCCGCCGATCCGCGCTCCCTGACCATACTTTGGTCTTTGCAGCCCGTGGTTTCTAGTCTAGTAAAAATATCGGAATATGCGCCAAACGCGCTGATTCTGTTTGGAGAATTTGGAAAGCCATCGTGCAATTCCCGTCCCGAATATCTAAGCGCGCTGGTTTTTCGATCATGATTGCAGCAACGGCTTGCCTTTGCGGCTGCGACCTGGACTGGGAGAAGCCGGATCTAAGCCTTTCTCCCCCCGAGCGTTTTCGCGAAGCGAAACCGAAGCCGGCTCCTTCGATTGGTTCAGCTCACGACTTTGCGTCGAGGTTCGGCTCGAGAGAGCTGCTGGGACTCGTGGATGACGCGCTGGCGAACAATAATGACATCGCGGCCGCGGTGGCGCGCATAAGCCAGGCCGACGCCACTGCACGCGTCGCCAGTTCGGCCCTGTGGCCGGCCTTGACAATGAACAATAGCGCAGAACGCTACCAGATCCCCGGAACAGCCACGAGCCAGACGGCTAACTCGGTTTCCAGCGCGGCCCAGGCCGCCGTCGCGGCAGGGGCGAGCAGCTCGGCAACTCAGAGCCAGGCCGTTTTCAGCGCCACACGCCGCAATATCTACGAACTCGGCCTCAACGCAACCTATGAGATTGACTTCTGGGGCAAAAATGAGGACGCCTCGAAAGCCTCTCGCCTGCTCGCCAACGCCAGTCGCTTCGACCGGAACGTAGTCGAAATTTCTGCGATCGCGTCGGTGCTGAATGCGTATTTCCAGGTGCTGAACGCGCGGGATCAACTCCGCATCGCCCATGAAAACGTCAAGATCGCCAGAGAGGTGTTCAATGCGATCAAGGCGCGGCTTGAAGTCGGCACAGCCACGATCCTGGACGTTGCGCAGCAGGAAACTGTGCTAGATACGCAATTGGCCTCTATTCCGCCTTTGGAACAGACGTTGCGTCAACAGCGCAATCTGCTCGCCGTGCTCCTGGGAAAAACACCAGAAAGTTTCAGCACCAGCGGCCTTTCGCTCAAGAGCCTGCGCTTTCCAACGATAGAGCCGGGACTCCCTTCGGAAGTTCTGCTGCGTCGACCCGATGTCGCGGAAGCCGAGGCCAAGCTGGCCTCGCAGGAATTTTCGGTATTGGAGGCCCGAGCCGCCTTTTTCCCGCAGATAACGCTGACGGGGCAATATGGCGTTCAAAGCCTCGTGCTCAAAAATCTGGCCCGACCGGAAGCTGTCGCTTGGCAACTTTTGGCCAACGCTGCGCAGCCCCTGTTCGACGGCTATAACCTGCAGGGCCAGTATTTGCTCCAGCAGGGGAAATACTCTGAGCTGGCGGCCGACTACCGCAAACAAGTGCTGACGGCTCTGTCGGACACAGAAAACGCTCTGATCGCAATTGCGCAAACGGAACGTCAACTCAAGCTTCAGATGGATTCCGTCGCCGCCGCGAAGCGCGCCCTGGTAGCGGCGCAAGCCCGTTTGCGGGAAGGAACGATCGACATCGTCACGCTCTCGACGACGGAAACAAGCTATTTTCAGGCTCAAACGACGCTGGAGCAGGTCAGGCTTGCCTACTTCGAGGCCGCCACGACCTTTTACCAAGCGCTGGGCGGCGGCTGGTCGCCGACGTCGCGCGAGGCAGAAATAGCCCGCGCTGACGAAGCCTATTCAGCAGACAAGGGCCCATGGCCATGAAATTTCCACAGAACCGTCGTCTCTTGCTCGCGGTCGGCGCCGTCGCGCTGCTTGTCGTCGCGATAGGGGCATGGCGCTTCGGGAATGCTCCCGCGCCGGGCCACACGCAGACGGCCGACCATACGAGACACGGCGACCATCATAGCGGTAATGACGGACCGATCCCGGTAACAGTGAGTCCGCTTCGCGTGGAAGACGTGCCTGTCACTATCGATGCGGTGGGAACAGTGCAGGCGCTGAACACGGCGACGATCCGCACACAGGTGGACGGTCGCCTGGTCAAACTTCCTTTTAACGAGGGCGAGGACGTCAAAAAAGGCGACGTGGTGGCTATGATCGAGCCTGATCTTTATCAGGCTCAGTATGATCAGGCGGTCGCCAAAAAAGCGCAGGACGAGGCGACGCTCGCCAATGCGCGGCTTGACCTTGTGCGCTACAAAAAGCTGACCGTGGGCAATTACGGCTCGCAACAGCAATATGAAACACAAAAGGCGCTCGTAGCCCAGCTCGAGGCGCAGGTGCGGGCCGATCAAGCCTTGATCGACAGCGCCAAGACGACGCTCGGGTACTGCACAATCGCTTCACCGATCGAAGGGCGCACGGGCATCAGGCTGGTCGACGTCGGCAATATTTTGCATGCCACAGATCTGACCGGCATCCTCGTCATCACGCAATTGAAGCCAATCTACGTGATTTTCACGATTCCGCAGCAAGCCCTGCCCGCCGTGCAAAGGGCGCAGCAATCTGGCGCTCCGCGTGTTAGCGCCCTCGGTCCTGACAACACCACGGTGATTGAGGTGGGGCAGGTTTCGGTGATTGACAACCAGATCGACCAGACGACCGGCACGGCGCGCATCAAAGCGACCTTCGCTAATCCAGCGCTGCGTCTTTGGCCCGGACAATTTGTGAATGTGCGATTGATCGTCGACACGATCAAACAGGCGATAGTAGCGCCAAGCACGGCTATCCAACGTGGCCCGACCGGAGTTTTCGTCTATGTCCTCGGAGAAAACGGCCACGCCGTTCTGACTCCAGTGAAAACGGGTCAACAGGACGAGAACATCGCCGTGGTGACAGATGGTCTGAACAAGGACGCGCGAGTCATCACCAGCGGCTTCGCTCGCCTCTCCAACGACACGGCCGTACACATCGTTTCGACAGAGGAAGGAAACGCGCCTGAAGCGGGGAACCGCCCCAATCCTGGTCAGGATAACAACGCCAGATCCTTTGGCGATGCAAAGTCTTCGGACGGCGCGGAGCGCCGTCACAAACGGGATCGAAGCGACGGGGCTCCACCTGCTGTGGGACCGCGCGCGGGATCGCTTTTGCCGTCCAATAGCAGTCAGCGAAGCCTAACCCCGCCTAGCGCGGGCCAAGCGAAATGATGCATCGAACATGAATATTTCGGAGCCTTTCATCAAGCGCCCGGTGGCGACGACGCTGCTGGCCTTCGCCGTGCTCCTAGCCGGGGTTATGGGTTTTACACGCCTTTCGATTTCGCCACTGCCCCAGGTCGACTTTCCGACCATTCAAGTAACCACCCAGCTTCCCGGGGCAAATCCCGACACCATCGCGTCGCTGGTGACGGCGTCGCTCGAACGGCAATTTGGCCAGATTCCCTCTCTGTCGACCATGTCATCGCAGAGTTCATTCGGTTTTTCACAGATCACGCTGCAATTCGATCTCGACCGCGATATCGACGCCGCCGCGCAGGACGTGCAATCCGCGATCAACGCCGCAGCCTCGACGCTGCCGCGCAACCTGCCCTACCCACCGGTCTATGCAAAGGTCAATCCCGCCGACACGCCGATTGTGACGCTGACACTGCGTTCGCAAATCTCCACCTTGCGGGAAATGAGCGATCTCGCTGATACGCAGATCGCACCTCGACTATCCGAGGTCTCCGGAGTCGGCAGGGTCATGGTCGAAGGCGGCGTGCGACCCGCCATAAGAATTCAGGCGGATCTGGCGCGTCTGGCTGCAAATCACTTGAGCATGGACGACCTCAGGCTCGCTATTGCTGGAGCGAACACCGCAGGAGCGAAGGGGGCGATCGACGGCGCGCGACAATCATATACGCTTGACGCCAACGATCAGATTTTTGACGCCAGCCAATATAAAAGCATAGTCGTCAACTGGAGCAATGGGCGCCCGATCATATTGAGTGACGTGGCCAATGTCGTCGAGGGACTCGAAAACAGCAGGGTCGGAGGTTGGTATCGCGGCGAACAGGCGATCATTCTCGACGTCTTGCGCCAGCCGGGCGCCAACATCATCAACACCGTAGAGTCGCTCAAAAAGGAGCTACCGCAGCTGCGGCGCATGCTGCCAAAGGGCATGACGCTCGACATCGTTAACGACCGCACGGACACCATTCGCGCTTCCATAGCCGACGTCGAATTCACGCTGGTCATCGCCGTCGCGCTGGTCGTCATGGTCGTGCTGCTGTTTCTTCGCAATGTCCGCGCCACGATCATCGCTGGCATCAGCCTGCCGCTGTCGATTGTCGCGACTTTCGCGACCATGTGGGCGGCGGGCTTCTCGCTGGACAATCTTTCCTTGATGGCGCTCACGATCGGCACCGGTTTCGTCGTGGACGACGCCATTGTCATGATCGAGAACATCGTTCGCAACATTGAAAAGGGCAAGACTCCTGTTCAGGCTGCGCTGGATGGCGCGCGCGAGATCGGTTTTACGGTCGTATCGCTCACCGTCTCGCTGATAGCGGTGTTCATTCCGCTGCTTTTCATGACCGGCATTGTCGGGCGCATGTTTCGCGAGTTCGCGCTTACACTGACCATGGCGGTCGTTGTCTCGGCAATAGTTTCGCTCACGCTGACACCAATGCTTTGTGGCGTATTGCTTCGCCTCTCGAAACATGGGGGACACGAACTTTCATCGCACTCGGCGCCCTCGTGGCTTGATCGCCTGTATGCCACGACCCTGGACTGGGCGCTCAAGCGCCAACAATTGATGCTGATCCTGACGGGAGCGACGCTCGCTCTGACAGTCGTGCTTTATATTTTCATCCCGAAAGGGTTTCTGCCCCGGCAGGACACCAGCCTGCTGACCGCGGTGCTAGAAACCAGCCCCGACATCTCCTTCGACGCGATGGAAAAATTGCAGGCGCGCATCGCCTCAATTTTCGAAAGGGATAAGGAAGTCACTGGCGTGACCTCCGTGCTGGGCGTGGGCGCACTTAATCCGACCACAAATGCCGGACATTTCTCCATCACCTTGCGAGACCGGGAACACCGTTCGGACAGCGCCGACACGGTCGCCGACCGCCTCAAGACCGCAGCGGAAAAAGTGGCCGGCGCCACGCTTTATATCGAGCCGGTTCAGGATATTCAGATCACCACGCGCGCCAGTCGTTCGCAATATCAGTACACCATGACCACAGCCGACAGCGCATCGCTGATGAAATGGTCGGGAATTCTGTTGGATGCACTGCGTCAGGAGCCGGTTCTGCGCAACGTGGCGGCCGAAACGCAGAATGGCGGCTTGCGCAGCTTCGTGCGCATTGATCGCGAGAATATGGGGCGTCTCGGCATATCGATGCAGAATGTCGACGACATTCTCAACGACGCTTTCGGCCAACGGCAGATTTCAACAATCTACACGCAATCGAACCAGTACCCGGGTCATCCTTGAGGCGGCGGAGCAGTATCAGCGCGACCCCCGCGCCCTCGAAAAGCTTTATGTCGCGGCGCCCGGAGGCGGTCCGCAGACGCCGCTGGGAACTTTTGTTCATATAGATTCCGTAAGCGCTCCGCTGTCGGTGTCGCATCAGGAGCAATTTCCGGCAGCTACGATCAGCTTCGATCTGGCGCCGAGGGCTTCGCTTGGAGACGCGCTGAAGACGATCTCGCGGGTTGAAAAGGCCATCGGCATGCCCGCCGAGATTATCGGCATGTTCAGCGGCGACGCGGCGGAATTCAACAAGTCGCTGGCCAGCGAACCATGGCTCATTCTCGCAGCGGTCATCGCAATCTATGTGGTGCTGGGCGTTCTCTATGAAAGTTTTGTGCATCCCTTCACCGTGCTGACGACCCTGCCCTCCGCCGGCGTTGGCGCCTTGCTCGCCCTGATACTCTTTCGACTTGACATGTCCATCGTCGCCTTGATCGGGATCGTGCTGCTCATGGGCATCGTCAAAAAGAATGCGATCATGATGATCGATTTCGCTCTTGAGATGGAGCGTCTGGAGGGATTTCCGCCGGAAGAATCCATCGTGCGGGCCTGCCATCTGCGTTTTCGCCCGATCATGATGACGACTCTGGCGGCTCTGCTCGGCGCGCTTCCTTTGGCTTTGTCTCATGGGGCAGGCAGCGAGTTGCGCTTCCCTCTCGGCATCTCCATCATCGGCGGCCTGCTTCTCTCTCAGTTGCTCACCCTCTACACGACGCCCGTCATCTATCTGGCTGTGGAGCGGCTGCGCGTGCGGTTGATGGGCAAGGAGGCGCGTGAGCCAGAATTTGCTGAAAGGGAGCCGGAGGCTTTGGTGCGCAAGGAAGCGGCCGAGTGAGCATCTCCGATCCGTTCATCAAGCGACCAGTGGGCACCACACTGCTGGCGCTGGCGCTTTTTCTCATCGGTTGTGTGGCGTATTTCTTTCTGCCGGTCGCCAGTCTGCCGGCGGTCGACTTCCCAACCATCGGCCTGTCCGCGGCACGACCTGGCGCCGATCCCCAAACCATGGCGGCGACGGTCGCTGCGCCGCTCGAGCGTCGGTTGGCGAATATCTCAGGGCTTACCGAACTGACTTCCTCAAGTTCGCTTGGTTCGACGACGATCATCGCGCAATTCGATCTTCAACGAAACATTGACGCGGCCGCTCGCGACGTGCAGGCCGCCATCAATGCAGCCGCGAATGATCTGCCGACTGATTTGTCCAGTCTTCCGACCTTCCGCAAGATCAACTCTTCTTCTTCACCCGTTCTCGTGCTCGCGTTAACGTCGGACTCGATGCCGACGAGCGCGATTTACGACGCCACCGACACCGTTATCGCCCAACGAATTTCGCAGGTGTCCGGCGTTGGCGGCGTTACCGTCGCGGGCGCCGAGCAGCCGGCTATTCGCGTGCAGGTCGATCCGGCAAGACTCGCCTCTATGGGTCTTGGCCTCGATGTGGTAGCCACAGCCATCGTGAACGCCAATGTGCAGGCCCCGACCGGCGCCTTCAGCGGCGATGGTCAGGGAGTGACCATCGCAACCGACGACCAGCTCAATACCCCGCAAGACTATCGCAGCATAGTCGTGGCCTCGAAAAACGGGGCGGTCGTGAAACTCGGTGACGTCGCGACGGTCGATAACAGCGTACGCAACCGCATGGCTGCAGGTTGGTTCAACAGCAAGCCGGCTGTGCTTTTGATTGTTTTCAAGCAGCCCGGCGCCAATGTGATCGAAACGGTCGATACAATCCAAGCGCTATTGCCCAAATTGCAGCAATGGATACCGCAAGGCATCAAGATTTCGGTGCTGGCGGATCGCACGCAGACGATTCGCTCCAGCGTCGCCGACATTCAACGAACGCTTTTTATCTCAATATGCCTAGTCATGGCGGTAGTATTTTTGTTCTTGCGTCGAATGTCTCCGGTCGTCGCAGCGGGCGTGACGGTGCCCCTGTCGCTCGTAGGTTCCTGCGCCGCCATGTGGGCGGCGGGATTTTCCGTCGACAATCTTTCGCTGATGGCGCTCACCATCGCCGTCGGCTTCGTAGTCGACGACGCGATCGTTATGATCGAAAATGTCGAAAGCCATATCGAACGCGGCATGGGTCGCATGGAGGCGACGCTTCTAGGGGCCGGGCAGATTGGCTTTACCGTTCTCTCCATCAGTCTCTCGCTGGTTGCGGTGTTCATTCCACTGCTTTTTTTACCGGGCATCGCCGGTAGATTGCTGCGGGAATTCGGCTTCACGTTGACTTTCGCGATCCTGATTTCGATGATCATTTCATTGACCGTGACGCCGATGCTTTGCGCTTGGCTTCCCGCGCCCAAGCATAAGGAAACCAATGCGCTCGACCGAGTTTTCGAGGCCGGGCTCGCCAAGGTGATCGCCTTTTATGCGCGCAGTCTGCGCGGGTTCGTGGATCATCCCTGGGCGTCGCTGATGCTGATTTTGGTGACCGCTGCCTGGACGGTGTATCTTTATCAGAGCATTCCGAAAGGAAGCCTGCCTCAGGACGATATTGGGCTGATAAACGGCACGACCGAAGCGTCGCCAGATGTCTCATTCGACGAAATGGTGCGGTTGCAAAAGCTCGCCATGAAGGTGCTGTCAAACGATCCCGACGTGGAAACCGTCGGATCCTTCATCGGGTCCGCCAATCTGTCCGCCTCGTCGAATCAAGGCAGACTGTTTGTCGCTTTGAAGCCGTCCGATCAACGCCATTCCTCGAGTTTCCAGGTCATCAACCGATTGCGCCCTCAATTCGCAGAGATTCCCGGCCTCAGCGTGATCATGCAACCTTCTCAGGACTTGCGCGCGGGTGGACGGCAAAGCAAAGCGCAATATCAATACACATTGTCGGATCCGTCACTGAGCGAGCTTGACGAGTGGTATCCAAAAATCCTGGCACGTCTGCAAAAACTTCCGGAACTCGTCGATGTTACGTCCGACCGTCAGGTGGGCGGACTAAAAGCGAATGTCGTCATCGACCGCAACGCGGCGTCACGCATGGGAGTCGCAATCTCCACGCTCGACGCCGGACTGAACAGCGCTTTCGGGCAGCGCCAGGATTCGATCATCTACACGCAGCGCAACAATTATCGCGTCGTTGTCGAGGTTCCGCGTTCCAGACAGCGCGATATCCGCGATCTTTCAGGGATTTATGTTTCGAGCGCCAATGGGCGGCAGGTGCCTTTGACCGCGTTGGCGCATATAGAACGCGCCAGCATGCCGCTGATCGTCAACCACCAGGGTGTTGTCCCGGCCATAACAATCAGCTTCAATCTTGCCGAGCACGTAGCTTTGGAAAAGGCGACGACAGTGATCGAAACAGCGATCGCACAAATGACGCTGCCGCGTGGTCTGCGCGCAGGATTTGCCGGTGACGCGGCCGATTTCCGCAAGACATCGGGTGGAATGGCTATCGCGATTCTCGGGGCGCTGTTGTCCGTCTATATTATTCTTGGGGTGCTTTATGAGAGCTACATCCATCCCATCACCATCATTTCGACACTGCCTTCGGCAGGCGTTGGAGCGCTGCTGTCGCTGGAGCTGTTCCACACCGATTTCACTGTGATCGCCTTCATAGGCATCCTGTTGCTGATTGGCATCGTGAAGAAAAACGGCATCATGCTGGTTGACTTCGCGCTGCATGCACAACGTGAGAGAGGTCTCAGCGTACATGATGCCGCGATCGAAGCTGCGATGGAGCGATTTCGGCCCATCCTGATGACGACTCTCGCAGCTTTGTTTGGAGCTCTTCCGCTCGCTTTCGCTACCGGCGTCGGTGCAGAAATGCGCCGCCCGCTCGGGATCACCATTGTCGGTGGACTGATCTTAAGCCAGATGCTGACGCTGTATACGACGCCCGTCATCTATTTGCTGATGAGCAAATTCCAGCGCAAAAAGCGCGCCGTCGTTTCGCAACCGGCCGTCGTCGCCCAGACGGCGCATAGTTAATTTCTGCTTACGCAGAAGGCGCCCTCAAACGAAACCGATGCAGTTAAACAGCGCATGAACGAACGCTTCAACAGGCATTCAACTTCAATTTGCGATCCTTCGCATGTCGCAGGATCTGCCTGCGTCCGTGTTTTGGACACGAACGTCAAATGCGCGTCAGTGAAATTGCCGCGCAGAAGGAGGCTACCATGAAACGTCTGATGATTGCTGCGATAGCCGCGGCCGGATTGTTTGTCGCAATTGATTCAACCTCCGCTCCCGCGCAAGCCGCACCCATCCAGTCTGGCATCGCGCAAACCGTTCTCGACGATCATGGATCTGTCGAACAGGTTGATTATCGCGCGCACGGCCACCGCTACTGGCGTCATCATGGACACGGCTGGCGTCGCCATGGACATTGCGGGCGCCATTACCACCATGGTTGGCGTCATCATCGCCACTACCGCTGAAACTAGAGTCATTTCATCCATACGCACGGCAAAGGAAAATCGACCATGACTTCCACCTCCCGCCATCGATTGTCGACGACTCTAAATTGCGCGCTGATCATCGCGGCCCTCGGTGCAGGGATCGCGCAAGCGCAACCAGTTGTTTACGAGCGTGCAATGCCTGCGCCCATGGTCGAACATGCGCCGCCGCCGCCGCGTCCCGGACTCAACTGGGTGCCCGGCCATTGGGTGTGGCGCGGCACGGAATGGTTCTGGATCGGAGGCCATTACGTGGAAACCGTCGTGCCACCCATGCCGGCCGTTGTAGTAGAAGCGCCGCCGCCGCGTCCGTCGCCAGAGCATTTTTGGGTGCGCGGGCATTGGGGTTGGGGCGGCGACCGCTGGAACTGGAACCCCGGAGTATGGTTCCGCCACTAGGCGATTTCGACCGCTACACTTTGCGGCGGGAGAACATGCAACCCTGTCCCTGCGCAGCCGGTAGCTGCGCAGGGACCGTCAAAGCTGAAGCTTCCTGAAGCAGCGCATGGCGCGTGTGCTCCATGCTTAGTCGAAAGCAAGCTGCGCCAGGGTGATGGTGCGATCAAAACGGGTCCTGGGCAGATAACAGTAGCTGTTCGTTGCGACCGGCGCCTCCTTGCATTGCGCCAGCTCCTGCGTCCACTCAAAGCCCGCCGTCTTCATGCAGGCGACGATGTCGTGGCCGATGACGCCGGTGGAGCCGCCGCGCTGTTGCGGATGCGCGGTTTCACTCGAAAGCTCGCAAGCTGACGTCTGCTGACGCTGTCCTCGCAAAAATGCAGTGTTGGTGCTGCCGGTGAAATGCACTGTCATGCCGGCGACGAACATCAAGCCTGCGGCGGCGAAAACCACGCTTTGCGCGAGTTTAGAGCGGGTTTGAAGCAAAACGAGATGGCTTTTCATAAAACCTATGCCGCCCAGCACCACCATGATGAAGCCGAGGAGAAAGGCTGTTCCCATAATTAACGCCGTCATATCCGCGTTCATTTTTTCGCTCCTTTTGTCTATGGAAGCGCGCAAGACCCCTTCGCCTGAATCCTTTCGGATGAGGGCGTTCCAAGCCGATCTTGCGGCCCTGTTTGAATGAAGATTTTCTTGGCGCCCGCTACTAATGCGGCTTGTTGTTGATCCTAAATTCCCATCGAAATGCGGTTTGGTCTGCGACTTTGTCCTCAACCCAGTTTTTTCGCTGATCTTCGCCTGCCCGGTTCGCTTTGAGTAAGCGGTTTGACCCCACGCCTGCCCCGCCCTACAAACGCGAAAGCCCCAAAAAACCCGCGATCCGCTCATGTCCCACAACAGTTTCGGCCATCTTTTCCGCGTGACCACCTTTGGCGAAAGCCACGGGCCCGCGCTTGGCGCCGTCGTCGACGGCTGCCCTCCGCGCATTGCGCTGGCGGCGGCGGACATTCAGCTATTTCTCGACAAGCGCAAGCCGGGCCAATCGCGCTTCACGACACAACGGCGCGAGGCGGACGAGGTGAAAATCCTTTCGGGCGTGTTCGAGGACGAGCAAGGCCGTCAGGTCACGACCGGAACCCCGATCGCGCTGGTGATCGAGAACACCGACCAGCGCTCCAAGGACTACGGCGAGATCGCGCAAAAATATCGTCCGGGCCACGCCGATTATGTCTATGACGCCAAATATGGAATCAGGGACTATCGCGGCGGCGGGCGCTCCTCGGCGCGCGAAACTGCGGCGCGCGTCGCTGCAGGGGCCGTGGCGCGCAAGGTGATCGAGAATGTCATCGTTCGTGGCGCCATGGTGCAGATCGGCCCCCACAAGATCGACCGCGCGCGGTTTGACTGGGAAGAAGTCGAAAAAAACCCCTTTTTCTGTCCCGACAAGGACGCCGCTGAACGCTGGGCCGATTATCTCGACGACATCCGCAAGGCCGGCTCGTCTATCGGCGCGGTGATTGAGCTTGAAGCGACCGGCGTTCCGGTCGGCTGGGGCGCGCCGATCTATGGCAAACTCGACTCGGAGCTCGCCAGCGCGCTTATGTCAATCAATGCGGTCAAGGGCGTCGAAATCGGCGCCGGATTCGGCGCGGCGGAATTGACCGGCGAAGCCAACGCCGACGAAATGCGCGCGGGACCGGAGGGCGCGCCGGTGTTTATGTCAAACAACGCAGGCGGCGTCTTGGGCGGCATATCGACCGGCCAGCCCATCGTCGCACGCTTCGCGGTAAAGCCTACTTCCTCGATCTTGACGCGGCGCCATACGATTGACCGCGCTGGCCGCGATGCCGACGTCTCGACAAAGGGCCGTCATGATCCCTGCGTCGGCATCAGGGCCGTTCCCGTGGGCGAGGCGATGCTGGCTTGCGTGCTGGCGGATCAGTTTCTTCGCCATCGCGGACAGGTGGGATGACGCGCGGGCCAAGCCGCCGCGAGGCGCTGGTCCTCTGCGCGCTCGCGCCTTTCGGCGCTCCCCGGTCTGGCGCCCGCTCGACGACCCTGTTGGTCATGCCCCCATCCGGCCCAACCCACGACCCCGGCCCCGGCCAGCCGGATCGGCCTGAGCGCCTCGCCGCCGTGGCGTCGGCGCTCGCCAACGAGCGTTTCCGTTCAGCCTTGCGCATCGAGGCGCCGGCTGCGTCGCGAGAGGCGCTGCTTCGCGTGCATGATTCGGCGTATCTCGCGAAGATCGAGGCCGCGACCCCGAAGCAACGCTTCGCTCAGCTCGCCCCGGATGTCGTGATGAGTTCCGGCACATTTGAGTCGGCGCTGCACGCGGCGGGCGGCGCCGTTCTCGCAACGGAAAGCGTAATGCGCGGCGGCGCGAACAACGCCTTTGTCGCCACGCGCCCGCCGGGTCACCACGCCCTGCCCGGTGCGCCGATGGGCTTCTGCTTTTTCAACAATGCCGCCATCGCGACCCGCCACGCCATCGCCGCCTGCGGCGCCGAGCGAGTGGCCATCGTTGATTTCGACGTGCATCACGGCAATGGCGTGCAGCGCATTTTCTGGGACGAGAAAAACGTCCTCTATTGTTCGACCCATCAGATGCCGCTTTATCCCGGCACGGGCGCCGTCAGCGAGACGGGAGCCTTCAACAATATCGTCAATGCGCCGCTGGCCAAGGGCGACGGCGGCGGCGCCTTTCACGAGGCGTTTACCCAAAAAATTTTGCCGCGTCTGGATTCCTTCAATCCCGATCTTATCATTCTCTGCGCGGGCTTCGACGCGCATCTGCGTGATCCTCTTGGCGGCCTGCGTCTCGTGGAACGCGACTTTTATGAAATCACTTTGCGCATCATGGAAATTGCCGCCCACCGCTGCGGTGGACGGCTGGCCTCGCTACTTGAAGGCGGCTATCAGCCCGACGATCTCGCCAGATCGGTCGCCGCTCATGTGGGTGCGCTTTTGCAGGCGTGAGGAAAACCCGCCCTTTGGAGGGCGGGTTGAGTCTTCGTCGTTTAAGGCTCTCGCCTACTCGACCAGCTTGGGCGCTCCCGTTCGCGGAGCGTCGTTTTCCTGCATGATGCCAAGACGCCGTGCGACTTCAGTGTAGGCTTCCACCAACCCGCCCATATCCCGACGAAACCGGTCCTTATCGAGCTTGTCGTTGGATTTGATGTCCCACAGCCGGCACGAATCCGGGGAGATTTCATCGGCGACGACAATGCGCATCATATCGCCTTCCCAGAGGCGGCCACATTCCATCTTGAAGTCGACAAGACGGATGCCCACGCCAAGGAACAGGCCGGACAGGAAGTCATTGACGCGGATAGCCAACGCCATGATGTCGTCGATCTCCTGAGGGCTCGCCCAGCCGAAGGCGGTGATGTGTTCCTCGGAAACCATCGGATCGTCGAGCGCGTCGTTCTTGTAATAAAACTCAATGATGGAGCGCGGCAGCTGCGTGCCTTCCTCCATGCCGAGGCGCTTCGCAAGCGAGCCGGCGGCCACGTTGCGGACGACCACTTCCAGTGGGATGATCTCGACTTCGCGGATCAGTTGCTCGCGCATATTGAGCCGGCGAATGAAGTGCGTCGGCACGCCTATGGCGTTCAGATTCTGGAACACATATTCCGAAATCCGGTTGTTAAGCACGCCCTTGCCGTCAATCACCTCATGTTTTTTGGCGTTGAATGCTGTGGCGTCGTCTTTAAAATGCTGAATAAGGGTTCCCGGCTCCGGGCCCTCATAGAGCACTTTGGCCTTGCCTTCGTAGATGCGGCGACGGCGGTTCATTGGGATCAACCGGGGCTTGAGAAAATCCATGGGTGGGACCCGTGGCTCCTTAGTTAACGCTCCAACTTCGCCCTTTTCGCACGGCAACCACTGGACCTGCCGTAAAAAAGCGCGTTTTATGGAGCGGCGTTCTGTTCAGCCGCGGACAGCGCGGTGGTAGCGTTTTCCCGCGCCTGTGACAACCCTTTGGGGAAGTCTAGCGCAAACCACCCGGCCACACAACGCGCTCTGAACGCAGGCAAATGCGCCTTCGTTATTGGATTTTGCGGCGGATCAACGTATATCCCCCGGCGGAGGCGCCGCCAGCCAGCGCCGCGCTAAATATTCGAGATAGCCGAGGACGGAATTATGAGCACGTTCGATAAACGCGAGGAATCGTTCGAAAAAAGTTTCGTCCACGAGGAGGAGTTGCATTTTCGCGCCGAGGCGCGCCGCAACAAGCTTCTCGGGCTGTGGGCCGCGAAGAAGCTGGGCAAAACCGACGCAGAAGCTCAAGCCTACGCCGACCAACTTGTGGTTGCCGAAACTTCTCCCAACGCCGCCGAGGTCGTGGTGGCGCGTGTGCTTATGGATTTCGTCGCAGCTGGCGTTGACCAGTCCGAGCACCAGATCCGGCGGACCATGGACGAATTGCTGGCCACCGCTACGGCCGAGATCAAATCGGGCAAATAGGGCCGACAGGGGTCAAAACCCAACTTCCGACCGAATCGCGATGTTTTGTTTACGCTCTGGCGTAATCTTCGATCTATGCGCGAATCACCAGTCACCAGACCGCCAGCCAAGCCAATCCCCGACGCCTGCGCTTTCCGGGCCAGCCCGGAGATTGCCTTGGAGGCCGTGCGCTGGCTTGCGTGGCTCTCCAACGAGCGCCGCTCGTCGCGACACACAATCGACGCCTATGGTCGGGATGTGCGTTTCTTCCTGGTTTTCCTTTCGGAGCATCAGGGCGGGCCGCCGGATTCCACTGCGCTGACGGCGCTGGAGCCTGCGGATTTGCGATCTTTCCTGGCCCGACGGCGCAGTGAGGGCCTCGAGAACCGCTCCTTGCTTCGGTCACTCGCGGCGGTGCGCTCTTTCCTGCGATTTCTGGAGAAAAAGGGCCTAGCCAGAACTGATTTTTTCGGCGCCGTGCGCGCCCCCAAGCGCCCGCATAGCCTGCCCAAAGCGCTCACGGTGGCGGACGCGCGCGATCTGATAGACCAGGAGTCGCGCGCAGGGGAAGCCCGCGAGCCTTGGACGTTGGCTCGGGACGCCGCTGTGCTGGGGCTGCTCTACGGCGCCGGGCTGCGCATTTCCGAGGCGCTAGCGATTGAACGTAGCCGCGCGCCGATCGGCGCAGCGGATCGGGTGACGATTCTCGGCAAGGGCGGAAAAACTCGTACTGTGCCCGTGATCGAGCCCGTGCGCCGATTGATAGAAACCTATCTCGACCTTTGCCCCCATGAACTTTCCGGCGGCCCGCTGTTCATTGGCGTGCGCGGCGGCCCCTTATCGCCGCGTATCGTGCAGCTTGCAGTGCAGCGGATGCGTGGCGCGCTTGGACTGCCCGACAGCGCAACGCCGCACGCTTTGCGGCATTCTTTCGCCACGCACCTTCTTGGACGCGGCGGCGATTTGCGGACAATTCAGGAATTGCTCGGCCACGCCTCGCTCTCCACGACGCAAATATACACGGCGATAGACAAGACACGCCTGCTCGACGCCTACCGACTGGCGCATCCGCGAGCAGAGTGAACTAGGAAATCGGATCGCCCATCCTTTGCTTTAAAAACGCGACCCAGACTGCATTGGCGCGCGAGGTGAAATGCAGACCATCGTCGGTCATTTCGGGCCGACGCACGCCGTCGGTTGAAAGCTCGGGGTTCAGATCGAGCACGCCGATTCCATTTTGCTCGCAAATCGCTGCAATGAGTTGGTTGGCGTCGTCGATTCGAGCTGTCCAGCGGGCGTCGGCGACATGCGGCATCAGGGTAAAAGTCGCCCTTCTGACAGCGCCCATGCGCCGCAACAACAAACGAAAGTCATGCTCAATCTGCGCAAGTGAGGAATCATCGGACAACAGGTCGTTGAGACCGCCGTCGAATACAATCCATTGCGCCGCAATCCCTCGGACCTGCGACAGTTGAACGGCGATTTCCTGCAAGGTGGCGCCGCCTTTCGCCACTGTGAGCACGCCAAAAGGCTTAGGCGCCAAGGAACGAAAGGCGCAGCCCGCGGCTAGACTGTCGCCCGCTATGATGATTTGCGGAATGAACCACCGATATTTCTGCGCCAGAGCAAGTCGCAACGCTCGAGGCAGGTCTTGGTGTGTGAGCACAAAAACCAAGAGGCCGCCCCAAAACAGTACGGTTACTCCAAGCATGAGCCCAAGTAAAACGCTCACATCCCCCCGTTGCGTCGGGTCATAACCCGGATCAGTTCCAGCTTGCGTAGAAACCGTGAACGGCCCGCTCCGATATGATAATTCAGGCGCAGGAGAATTGCGACGCGCAATTCACGGACACGCAGGCGCAGGGGCGCGACAAGCTCATGCGCCCAAGCGCGAACGCCAAGCACGACCGCATAGAATTTTACGAACCAGGCCATCTGCAACAGCTTGTCGCGGCAGAGATCGAACAGGAACGCAATGATGCCGAGGCCAAGCGTTTTGGCCAGCAGGATTACAAAGATTCCGTAACCGACATGTCCCCGAGCGATCTCCTCAACGGCGTAGATTTTGAGCGGCAGAACCATGGCGAAGGGGACGATAAAGACACCAAGAGTCGCTGGAGGCGAAAGATCCCTGATCGCGCCCGCAAGCCACACCTCGAAGCGTTCCGCGCCCAGCGCCAGCGCCAGCTTGCGAAGCCACTCTTTCACATGGTCCCACAACCAGCTTTCAATCAGAAAAATCAGCGCGAGCGTGAACCAGAACGCACGACTTAGGCGTCGGTAAAGCATGTCCATTGCGTGGTCCCTCATAAGTTCAGCCGTATCTCATAAGCTCGTTTGACGCTGATATCGAGCTGGAGGCGTACTATCCGGAATGCAACCCGTCGCAAGGTCGGGCGTTACTTTACAAGCCTTCTGTTTTGTAGCGAAGGGCGCTTGCATAGCCTCGAAACTGTTTTAAATGAATGTAATGTAACAAGGAATCCAAATGGAAGAGTTTCTCTCGGATGGTGTGGCGATTTCCTACCTTGATTTCAGGCCGCTTGATGCGGACAGGGACGAGCCAATCATACTGATTCACGGGTTCGCGTCTACTCATGCGGTGAACTGGCTTTTTACCCAGTGGGTGAAGACGCTTACGGAGGATGGGCGACGCGTTGTTCTCTTTGATAATCGAGGACATGGACACTCGCAGAAGCTATATGACCCGGCGGCGTATAGTCTTCAGATGATGGCCGGCGACGTCGGCCGCTTGATGGATCATTTGGGCATTCGCCGCGCGGATATAATGGGTTACTCGTTAGGAGGTCGCATAGCGACGGTGTTCACGCTCGCCAATCCTGATCGCGTGCGTTCATTGCTGCTCGGTGGCGTTGGAGTCAGCCTGATCGCGCCCAATACGCTTCCGCAAGGGCTTGCAGACGCGATGGAAATTGAACACATCGAAGACATCCACGACCCTGGCCTGAAGATTTTCCGCGGCTTCGCCGAGTCGACGCGCAGCGATCTCAAGGCGCTCGCCGCCTGCGCGCGTGGCGCCGCTGGACAAGGTATTGATTCGGCTTCGCTGGCGCGGATCAAAGCGCCCACCATAGTTTGCGTCGGCACCCGCAACGACGTCGCAGGCGATCCGCATCCTCTGTCGCAGCTGTTTCGAGACGTGCAAATCGTCGACATTCCGGGCCGGGACCATAATCGGGCTGTAGGCGATCGCATATACAAACAGGCTGTGCTCGAGTTTTTGGCGCAGCGTCCTTGATGACCAAGATTCTGGTAACCAACTGCGAGGCGCCGTATCATCTTGGGCGCGAGGAAGAAAATGCCCGCTGCGAAACAAGCTGACGCCAATGCCGAGACGCTGTTTGCGCGGCTGCGCGGAGAGGCCGAATCGGCGCTCAAGCGCGAGCCGGACCTCGGCGGTTTGATCTATGGCGCGATACTCGCTCAAGAAAGCCTTGAAAGCGCCATCGCCCATCGCATCGCGCAACGCCTCGATAGGCCGGAAGCGACATATCCCGTCGTGCGGCAGGCTTTTGCCCAACATCTGGCGCGCGACCCGGCCATGGGCGCTGCGATCCGCGCCGACCTGCTCGCAGTGCTCGACCGCGACCCTGCCTGCAACAGGCTGCTGGAGCCGGTGCTTTACTTCAAGGGTTTTCACGCGATCCAGACCTATAGGCTCGCGCATGCGCTTTGGCGCAGCGGTCGCAGCGATTTTGCTCTCTGCCTGCAATCGCTGTCGGCGCAAATTTTTCAGACCGACATCCATCCAGCTGCGCGCATTGGGCGAGGTTTTTTTCTCGACCATGCAACCGGAGTGGTCATCGGGGCGACGGCGGTAATAGAAAACGACGTCTCCATGTTGCATAATGTTACGCTCGGAGGCAGCGGAAAGACAGGCGGCGAGCGTCACCCCAAGGTGCGCCGCGGCGTGCTCATTGGAGCCGGGGCGCAAATTTTTGGGAACATCGAGATAGGCGCATGCGCTTTGATCGCAGCCGGATCAGTGGTGCTCGACGACGTGCCGCCGCATAAAACCGTAGCCGGCGTGCCTGCGCGCGTGGTCGGCGATGCTGGAGCCGCCGAACCGGCCCGCGCGATGGACCAGGTGCACGACATCATCGACGCCGGGCTTTAATCCACGTCGTGCTCTGAGCAAACCTGTCAGCGCTATATGAGAAAGCCTCATTCAACCAGGCGCGCGATTTCCTCGCGAAGATCGGGCAGCAATTCAGCTTCGAACCATGTGTGTCGCTTGAGCCAGCCCGTGTTGCGCCAGGAAGGGTGGGGCAAAGGAATAACTCGCGGACGCGATGACGCATAATCCCGCCAGCGCGCGACCGTCTCCCCAACGCTGGAGCCAGACGGCAGGGCTAGCCGGCGCAAATGGTAGTCCTGGGCGTGACGGCCGATCGCCAATATGGTTTCGATCCCCGATAGCTGCTGAAAAAGGGCGTCGTGCCAGGTCAGACGGCATTCGCGTCGCGGCGGCAAATCGCCGCCCGCGCTGTCATGTCCGGGAAAGCAAAAGCCCATCGCGGCGATGGAGACCCGCGACTGATTATAGAAAACCGCACGATCGACGCCCATCCACTCGCGCAGTCGGTCCCCCGAACGGTCGTCAAAAGGCGTATTGGAGAGGTTGACGCGTACGCCGGGAGCCTGACCAGCTATCATCAATCTGGCGCCGGTCGAGACGCGCAGGACTGGATTGGGCGGATGCGGCAAGGGCGAACCCAGCGGACTGGTCGCGCAGAGCCGGCATGCACTAATTTTCTCCACAAGTTTTTCTAGTGTTCCCGCATCTTCTGGCTTCATGAATCTCGCGCGGTTTCTGAACGTGGATCTCGACAATTGTCGCCAAATTGTGAGGCCCCCGTTAACCTTTCCACCTCATTATAGGTTAGTTCGCTCCGATAGCGCCCGGCCGTAAGGTCTTTTTCACCTTCCGGATTTTTGCCCGGCGGAAGGTTCTGTCGGAGAGTTTCTCTGTTTGCGTGCGTAGCACATGAGTGAAGTTACAGCGGCAATGATCGAACGCGGCCGGGGACTTGACCCCAGAACCGCCACCGAACGGCGCAAGCGCGGCGCCAAGGTGCAAAGCGCGCGAGAGCGTCTGACCACATCAGACACGGGCCATCGCGGCTGCGATCTGGCCCTGTTACGCGCCTACGGCGCAGCGCGCGAGACTTCCGCGCTGTCCGGCTCGATTCTCATAGCGATGGTCACGCTGATGAGCTTCTATTGGATAAGATCCAATGTCGCTCTGGTTTGGGCCGTGCTAACGCTTTCCAGTCTCATTCTCTGCTACGGCGTCGCCAAAGGCTTGAACAAAGTCGAGGATTCGCGCATCACCGTCAAAAAATGGCGCACCAGATTTATCATTGCAGAGTTCGTCCACGGTCTGGCTTGGGCCAGTCTGGTCGCAGTGATGTTTCGCATTCCGGACCCCAACGCCAAGACTTTCCTCATCGTCATGCTGTTGTTGTCCACCGCTTTCAACACCATGATTACGGCTACAATTCCCCTGGCTGTCTATGCGACAATCCTGCCGATATCCGTGGCGACGCTGGTTGGGCTCGGATTTCATTCGATCAATGACAGTTCGACGGCTGTGCTTGCGCTCGTGGGCGCCGCCCAGGTGTTTTTCTTCGTGCTTGCCAAACGCTTTCACCAAATTTCTTTCGAGAGCGTTTTCTACCGTTCCGAAAAAAGCGAACTAATCGCCGAGCTTGAGCAAGCCAAGGCTAACTCCGATGAAGCGCGCCGGCGTTCCGAAGAAGCCAATCTCGCAAAGTCACGTTTTCTCGCGACAATGAGCCATGAGTTGCGCACCCCGCTCAACGCCATTCTCGGCTTTTCTGAAGTGCTGAAAGGCGAACTGTTCGGGCCGCATGTCAATCCTGTCTATAAGGACTATTCCAACGATATCCATGCGAGCGGTCAGCACCTTCTGATGCTCATCAATGAAATACTGGATCTTTCGCGCGTCGAAGCGGGGCGCTATGAGTTGAAAGAAGAAAGCGTTTCGCTGTCTGGAATTGCTCAGGACTGCCGCCATCTGTTGGCGATCCGCGCGGAAAAACGCGAGATCAGAGTGATGGAGATGATTGAGCCCAATCTTCCACGGATCTGGGCTGACGAGCGAGCCATTCGGCAGATCGTGCTAAATCTGCTCACCAATGCGATCAAGTTCACGCCGCAAGGAGGTCAAGTCTCCATCAAGGTCGGCTGGACCAGCGCCGGCGGGCAATATATCGCGATCAAGGACACCGGTCCGGGCATACC
Source organism: uncultured Alphaproteobacteria bacterium (assembly GCA_963697595.1). GTDB lineage: Bacteria > Pseudomonadota > Alphaproteobacteria > Rhizobiales > Beijerinckiaceae > Methylocystis. The sequence continues at coordinate 1,793,429 of CAVOON010000003.1, forward strand.
CGAGAGCGAAATCGACTTGGTTATGTCTTCCTTTGGACGCGGCACGCTGGCTCAAAAGAATGCTGAAGAGGGCACCGGACTGGGACTGCCAATCGTTAAGGGGCTTATTGATCTTCACGGCGGTCAGTTCATTCTAAAGTCGAGGGTGCGGGAAGGTACTGACGCCATCGTTGTTCTGCCTCCGCAGCGCGTGATGAACGCCCTGCCCCGAATGGAAACCAACAATCAGCCCAGACCTGCGCCGCGCTTCGCCACCGCGTAGGCGCGGAGAAGGCGTATAATAAATCATGAGCGAGACAAATTCGGGCTCCGCAAGCGCCAGCGGCGCGCTGGTGCTTTTTTCGGGCGGACAGGACTCGACGACCTGTCTGGCTTATGCGCTGTCGCGTTTTGAACATGTCGAAACGCTCGGCTTCGACTACGGACAGCGACACGTGGTGGAGCTTGAACGGCGCGCCGTTTTGCGCGCTGGCCTCGCGGCTCTGTCGCCAAAGTGGCGCGAGCGACTGGGGGATGACCACACCATCGCGATTCCGGCTCTCGGCGAGATTTCGCAGACTGCGTTGACACGCGAGACGGAAATAGCTTTCGGCGCATCGGGCCTTCCCAACACCTTCGTGCCTGGGCGCAATATCCTGTTTCTGACCTTCGCGGCAGCTCTAGCCTATCGACGAGGCATTACGCATCTCGTCGGCGGCATGTGCGAAACCGACTACTCCGGCTATCCCGACTGCCGTGACTCGACGATCCGAGCGACGCAGACCGCATTGTCCCTCGGTATGGATAGGGAGTTCAGGATTCACACGCCACTGATGTGGATCGACAAGGCCGACACCTGGCGCCTGGCTGAGAAACTGGGAGGCGAAGGCCTGATGCAACTGATCATTGAGGAGACGCACACCTGCTACCTCGGCGAGCGCGGCAAGCGCTTCTCCTGGGGATACGGCTGCGGCGCCTGCCCCGCCTGCCAGCTCCGCGCCGTGGGGTGGGAAAAGTTTGTGCGGGAGAATGCGGCAAGGTAAAACGCCACGATGACGAGGGGGCGGAACTACGCGGCACGCCTTCTCGGTCGGAGTTTAGTGCAAGGCGACGCTCCGATTCAACCTTTTGCCTTGATCCGGGCGGCGATTTGGGGCATAGGCTGCCGACGAGCCGCTGGGCGTTCATCCCGGCCTAAATCGTCTTGCCGAGGAAGAAAAATGAAAGTCCGCAACTCCCTGAAGTCGCTGCGCTCGCGCCATCGGGCCAACCAGCTGGTCCGTCGCAGGGGCCGCGTCTACATCATCAACAAGGTGCAGAAGCGTTACAAAGCCCGCCAAGGCTGAGTTATCGCCACACCTTCCTAGCTAAAGCCGCGCAGCCAAACGCTTCGCCCCTTGCTTTTGGGAAACCCCTCAGACACCCATCAGCGCCTGCACATGGGCGCCCGCCGACGCCGCCAGAGCTTCAAGGTCGTATCCGCCCTCCAGCGTGGAGACGATTCGACGGTCACAGCGCCGGTCGGCGAGATCGAGCAGGCGTTTGGTCGCTTCCGAGAAATCTTGCTCATTAAGTCGCAACCCACCCAGCGGGTCGCGCTCATGCGCGTCGAAGCCCGCCGAGATCAAGATTATGTCCGGGCCGAAGTCGTTTACTCGCGGGAGGATTATTTCGGCCAACGCCTCCTGAAACGTATCGCCGCTCGCGCCGGCGAATAAAGGCGCATTAACGATAGTGTCGAATTCTCCTCTCTCGCCGCGCCCCCCCGTGCCCGGATAGAAAGGAGCCTGATGGGTCGAGCAGAAAAGCACATTCTTGTCGGCCCAGAAAATTTCCTGTGTGCCATTGCCGTGATGTACGTCGAAATCGACGATGGCCACACGCTCCGCGCCATGCACCGCCATTGCATGACGCGCGGAGATCGCGACATTGTTTAAGAAGCAAAAGCCCATAGGCGTAGCAATGCCGGCGTGATGTCCGGGCGGCCTTACCGCCACGAAGGCGGTGTCCGCGGCGCGCGACATAACTGCGTCGACACCCGCTATGACGCCGCCTGCGGCGAACCGCGCCGCCACCAAAGTCTTGGGGTTCATCGCGGTGTCGGCGTCGAGCGCGGCGAACCCTTCCCTCGGAGACGCTTCCTCGAGCGCGCGCAAATAGCTTTCCGGGTGCACCCGCCTTAGCTGCTCGCGATCGGCAAGCGGCGCAGTAAGCCTCTCGAGCCGCTGGAATTTTTCCTGCGCCAGCGCAGTCTCGATAACCCTCACACGGTCGGATTGCTCGGGATGACCGGGGCCCATGTCGTGTTCGAGCGAGGTGGGATGGGTGACAAGCAAGGTTCGCAATATCTCACCCTCGCGGCATGACAGCGCGCCGCCAAGTTCGCGTCATGCAGGAATGATCGCGTTCCCAGGACCAGCGGGACATATTTCTGCGCCTTTGTGCATCAGCTTTACCTTGCGCCGCGACTACTGTGGCGCCGGGGACACATAACAGTAAAATTGCGCATCTCATAATCTCTGATCGTAACTTTATGGTATTCACGACGCTAATAATCTTTTGCGGCGGTGAGGAGGTTTCAATGAGAGTTATGTCATATGCCTTTGCGGCACTGGCGTTCGCCTGCCTTGCGGGTTGCAATGGCGTGCGTATGCCGGACCCCAAGGTCAGCGGTCGCGACGCGGAATTCCTGGCGTTGGCCCCCCGCGCTGAAATCCCTTCGGATTTCGAGCGCTACCAGGTCGAATATAAGACCAGCGAGCCGGTGGGCTCGATCATCGTCGACTCACACAACCACTTCCTCTATTTCGTGCAGCCGGGCGGCAAGGCGATCCGATATGGCGTCGCAACCGGACAGGACGCCATGGGCTGGAGCGGACGCGCCAGCGTCGGCGGTATGCAGGAATGGCCTCGCTGGATGCCGCCGAAGGATATGCTGGAGCGCTGGCCGCACTTGCAGCCCACGGCCGACGCCGGCGGTCTGCCGGGCGGCCCGGACAATCCGCTTGGCTCGCGCGCCCTGTACCTGTTCCAGAACGGCAAGGATTCGCTATATCGCATCCACGGCACCAATGAGCCGGAAAAGATCGGCCAAGGCGTGTCCTCCGGATGCATTCGGATGCGCGACATTGACGCCATCGACCTCTACAATCGCGTAAAAATCGGAACGCCTGTTCTGGTGATCTGATCCGAACGGCTTATCCTTTGCCTCCATCCCCCGCCGAAAGCGAAGGTTGGAGGCCATTTCTCCATTCCCAAAGCAGGATAGCTATTCCACGGGCTCCACCGCCGTAATTTCGATCCCGAATCCTGACAGTCCAACATAAGCACGCGGTTTTGGCGTCGTGCTGCGCAGGCGGATCGACGACACGCCGAGATCCTTCAAGATTTGCGCGCCCAGTCCCACGTCGAGCCATTGCCTCTTGCGATCTTCTTCGGCGTTATCCGCTTGCGGGCGCACGACATTGGCCGGCACCCCTGCCGCGCCGTCTCGAAGATAGACCAGAATTCCCCTGCCCTCGCGAGCGAAACGCGCCAGAGTCTTTTTGATAGTGTCCGCGCCGCCAAACACGTCGCCGAGGATATCCGCGCGATGCAGCCGCGCCGGAACTTCGCGTCCGTCGCCAACGGAGCCGAACACAAAAGCAAAATGCTGCACGCTGTCGAAGGGCGTGACATAGGCGTGACCGATCATTTCTCCCACCTCGGTTGCGACCGGAAATGTCGCGACGCGCTCCACGAGTTTCTCCCGCGACTGGCGATAGGCGATCAAATTCGCGACAGAAACGACTGTCAGCTTATGCTCGCGCGCGAATTGCGTGATCTGCTCGCCAGCCATAACCGTGCCGTCGTCATTGGCGAGTTCGCAGATGACCCCAACCTGCGGCAGGCCGGCGAGGCGACAAAGATCGACAGCGGCCTCGGTATGGCCAGAGCGCATAAGCACGCCGCCTTCCTTGGCGATCAGAGGAAATACATGCCCCGGACGCGCGAAATCGGCAGCGCCCATATTGCCATTAGCGAGCGCGCGCACGGTGTTACAGCGTTGTTCGGCGGAAATCCCGGTGGTCAGACCGTGGCGAACGTCAACCGAGACCGTGAAGGCCGTGCCCAACGGAGCGTCGTTCTGCGCCACCATGGGGGCGAGGTGCAGCCGCTTTGCCTCCTCCAGCGTCAATGGCGTGCAGACGATCCCGCAGCAGTGGCGGATAATGAACGCCATTTTCTCCGGCGTGCACAGCGAAGCAGCGATAACGAGGTCGCCCTCATTTTCGCGGTCGTCGTCGTCGGTGACGACCACGATCTCGCCGCGTGAGAAAGCCTCGATGGCCTGGGTGATGGAATGGGGCAAGCAAGTCTCCGGGACAGCGCAAAAGCGCCGTCCCGAGAATTGCTCCCGGCGGCTCTTGCGGTCGTCTGTTGTCCCGAACATCTAACGCCGACGGAGCGGCTTTACAAATGGCGCCGTCAGGCAACCTCGCGGCGCCGGGCGCCCGGGTAAGACAGGCGGACCTGGCTTTTTAGTTCAGAAGACGTCGGCCGGAACAGCGTCGGGTTCATGCAGGCGCACGCCGCCGCATTTGGAACAGGGCGCGAAACGATGGCCGGTTTCACCGGCAAGCAGCGATTTGGTCGGCTCCCGGCGAATCGGGGCGTCCGCTCCAGACGCGGAAATGAGACGGATCTGAATGTCGTCGCCAAGACGCAGCGCGTTGTCCTCGATCCACTCAATACTTTGATCGCCACGAGGGTCCGAGGTGTCAATGCCGCCGACGCGCAGATCAAGGCCGTCGATCTCGGCGCCTTCGAGAGCCCGGACGGAAGCTCCCGCGCCTTTGCCCACCCATGTGAGCATGAAAGACACGGCGCCGCTATCCTGCAGGCCCGCCACCGCGAGCTTCTTGCCGTTTTTCCAAATTTCAAAGCCGAGCACCTGAACCTCCTTGAACCTGAATCGCCTCGCCGGTCTTCAATTGCGGTTTTAATATCAGACTGTTTCCATTCGAATCTTGTTTTCGTTCAAATTTTATCGAAAGACCTTGAACTGTACTCTTCACCTTGGCCGCACCTGGGCGAGACGCAGAAGCCAGCGGCGCGCAAGGTGGCGCTTTAAGGAATTTACATGGGCAAGGCTAACGCAAAGATAACGCAGCGGGCGCTCTCAACGCTGGCGCTGACAATTTTCTTGGCGCCCGTGGCCTCGGCCGCCTGCCGAGATTTTGTAAACCAGGGCGCGTCCTACGCCGTTTGCGAATTCGACACCCGAAAAAGCGACGTCAGGCTTTTCTTGCGCGACGGCCAGGGCGAGATTTATGGCGGCTTCTCGAGTCTGAAAAGCGCACTCGAAAACAAAGGCGAAAGCCTCGCCTTTGCGATGAACGCCGGGATGTACGGCAAGGATCGAGCGCCGGTCGGACTTTATATCGAGGGCGGCAAAACGCTCCATCCCGCCAACGCACGCGCCGGCAAGGGTAATTTCCATATGAAGCCCAATGGCGTGTTTTGGGTCGATGGAGCGAAAGCCGGAGTGACCGAAACCGGTCGCTTTCTCGCTCTCAGACTGCACCCTGCCTACGCGACGCAATCGGGGCCGCTGCTGGTGGTCGGGGGCCGCATCAATCCGCATATCCACGACAGCGGTAGTTCCGAGAAAATCCGCAACGGCGTCTGCGTGGCGGAAGGCCATCTCCTGCGCTTCGCCATCTCAAACCAACCTGTGACCTTCCATGCCTTCGCGCATCTCTTCCGCGAGCGCCTGCAATGTCCTGACGCGCTCTTTCTCGATGGCTCGATCTCGTCGCTCTATGCCCCAAGCCTAGGCCGCAATGACATGTTCAGGCCAATGGGGCCGATTGTCGGGGTGGTTGAAAACAAAAACCTTTAGGCGAGCCCCTGACGATCGCGCTTGTGGAATTGCTAAGCTCACGATGGTCAACGCAGGAACTCACCCTACACAAACCTTGCGCTTTCACGCGAGGGCCGTTAACCCATCCCCGGAATCATGCTTTGAGCGCAACGGAACAGCCCATGAAAGCCCGCGTCATCGTCACCCTGAAAAACGGCGTTCTCGATCCCCAGGGCAAGGCGATAGAAGGCGCGCTGGCGTCTCTCGGCGTCCCCGGCGTCGCCAGTGTGCGGCAAGGCAAGGTGTTCGACGTCGAGCTTGCCGGCGACGACAAGATGGTCGCCCGCGAAAAACTGACCGCCGCTTGCGAAAAACTGCTCGCCAATACGGTCATAGAAAACTTCCATATCGAGCTTTGAGCGGAGCCACGCAATGAAAGCCGCCGTCATCGTCTTTCCCGGCTCCAACCGCGAGGGCGATATGGCTCGCGCTCTGGCGCAGGCCACGGGCCGCACGCCCGATATGCTTTGGCACGGCGACCATGAGCTGCCTGCCGGCACAGACCTCGTGGTTCTTCCCGGCGGTTTTTCCTATGGCGACTATCTCCGCTGCGGCGCCATAGCCGGACGGGCCACCATCATGGACGCAGTGCGCGCCCACGCCGCGCGCGGTGGGCTGGTGCTCGGCGTATGCAACGGCTTCCAGATTTTGTGCGAAAGCGGACTGCTGCCAGGGGTGCTCATGCGCAACGCCAATCTGCGTTTCGTATGCAAGATGCAACATTTGCGCGTCGAGCGGAACGATACCGCCTTCACGCGCAACTACGCCAAGGGGCAAATCATCGAAGTCGCTATCGCCCACGGCGAGGGCAACTATGAAGGCGATGACGCCACTATCGAGCGGCTCGAGGGCGACGGCCTTGTCGCCTTCCGCTATTGCGACGCGACGGGCCAGTTGTGCGGCGCTGCGAATCCCAACGGCTCCCGCAACGACATCGCTGGAATTTATTCGGCGCAACGCAATGTGCTTGGCCTTATGCCGCATCCGGAAAATCTGATCGACACGCTAGTCGGCGGCGTCGACGGACGGGGGCTTTTCGAAAGTCTCGCCGCAGCCTAGCAACGAGGGGAAAGCGCATCATGGCCAATGCAGATGCAGGCAAGGCGCCGCCAATTGCGTTGGGGCTTGGGCTCTTGACGCTGATTGCGTTGGTCGCAGCTTTTGGCGCGAGGCTTTGGTGGTTCAGCGAACCGCGGCCGCTGCCGGAATTACTGCAGAATCTGGGGGAATCCAGCGCACCCGGCAGCCAGCAGATCTTTATCGCACGCCTGGACGCAAAGTTTCCAAAGGGCTCGTCGGAATCCAGCCTCGTAGCCGAATTGCGTGATGAAGGATTCACGATGCGCAAAGATGTGCATCCGCCTGTCCATGAGGCCTCCTACGATCGTGGCGCCAATATAAATGATAGGTGCCGTCGTAGCGGAACGGTGCGTTGGACGGCGGAGAATGACCGCCTGAGCAGCGTCAACGGCGGTTATTACACGCACTGTCCATAAGGCGATGGTTTAGCCTCGCCCTGCCCCGGCCGCGATATTCATAAGCGCCCGAGCAGCTTCGACACGCGCCATATCTGCATGCGCTCGCGCGCGGCTCTGTGCGGAGCGCAGCGTTTCGATCATTGATTTGAGGCGCGGCGCCGGCCAAAGTTTCAAATGCGCCTCGATCAACGCGTCGGGCACGGAAAAAAAACCGCCGCGCTTCACCGCCATCACCCCACCGCCAGTCCGGCCGCGGTGCAGAGACAGCGCATAGCGCAGCGCATTCGAAATCAGCAACGTGGGGTCGCCGCCTTGCGCCAGAGACTCGTCGAAATCGAGACCGGCCGCGTGCATCCTTCCGCCGAAAGCCTGCAGAACGACCGCGTCCCCGGCGATATTCGAGGCGTGAGCCACGATCTCCGCCACGTCCGCCAACTCCACTCGCGCCCGGCCATGCATGTACAGCACGAGCTTCTGCAGTTCGGACCAACTCATCAGCCGGTCTTCGCCCAGCGCCGCCTGCAACAAGGCGCGCGCCTCCGGAGCGACGGAAAGCCCAGCGTCGCGCAGGGTTTTGTCAATCAATGCATTCACATCCGCGTCGCTGTCGGGAGAACATTCGATCCCTGCGCCGTTCTTGGCGCCTTCGACCAGCTTGCGCAGCGGCGCATCCTTGCGCAGAGCGCCGGCTGTGAGGATCACGCTGCAATCTTTCGGCGGCGCGGCGAGCAGCTTTTCGATCGCCGGGACGACGGCCTTGGCTCCAGTCTCGACCAACAGTGCGCGGCGTCCTCCAAACAGCGGAATTGTGTTGGCCTCGTCCAACAGCGCCAACGGGTCCGCAGCTATGGCGTCGCCGCTCATCTCGACGAACTGAAAGGGATCGTGACGGTCGTCAACGCGGCGCTCAACAAGGCGCAGCGCGCGCTCGCGGACGAGCCCCGCGTCGGCGCCATGCACGAGAAACAGAAAGACCTGCTCTGGCGGCGCTTCGACGAAGCGTTCCGCGTCGCCCTTCCTTACCGCGACCACGTTGCGCTCCGCCTTATGGCGCCGGTGCGCGAGCAGTCAGCGCGGTTGCAATCCTTGTGCGGATTTCGTCGGCAATGGTCTTGGCGTCGCGGATTTCGGCGTCGCGTGCGGCGCGGATATTCGTCAAGCGATTGCTGAAACGGTCGTAGCTGGCGATGTTGAAGGCTACGCCCTTGGTCACTTCCGTCTCGGCAGGAAGCGCCACGAGCTGATATTCCGCATCGACGACCACGGTCGCCGAGGTCGCGCGCGAGGTCACCGTGTCGATGATCGGCGTTCGCGCGTTTTCTCTTAAAAGCACTTTCAGACGATAGCGCGGGGGGACTTGTGAGCCCGTACCGTTGAAGGCGAAGATCAGCTCGTTTCGCACATAATGGCCCAGTCGCTCATTTATTGGCGCGATTTCTATGGCCTGGAGATCCTCCACCATCTGTGGATTGGCGCTGAGCGGGCCGTACAGCGGCTGGATACAGCCGGACAGCGCCGAGGCGGCCAGCGCCAGAACGGCGAATGAAAAACCCCGGCGAAATGCCCGATCAAACCACGACATTGACGATCCTCTTGGGAACGAGAATGAATTTCTTCACGGGCTTGCCTTCCAGCGCGCGCTGCACGCCTTCCTGCGCCAGCGCCTCGGCGCGAACCGTCGCCTCGTCTGCGTCATGAGCGACGAGAATTTCCGCGCGCTTCTTGCCGTTGACCTGCACCGGCAAGGTTATCAGCTCTTGCGCTACGAGGGTAGGATCGGCGACCGGCCACGCCGCCTGCGCCACCAGGCCTTTGTGGCCAAGATCCGCCCAGCACTCCTCGGCGACGTGCGGAGTCATCGGCGCCACAAGCAAAATCATGCTTTCGGCCGCCTCGCGAAAGGCGAAGGCGAGATCGGCGGAAACGCTCGCTTCGGTCACATCGTCCAGCGCGGTGGTCAGTTCGTTGGCGAATTCGCGAATGCGGGCGATTGCGCTGTTGAAACGCAGCCGTTCGATACTCTCGCTGACTTGTGCTATGGCGCGATGCGTGGCTTGACGCAGTTTCAGCGCCGCCTCGCCAAATTGCGCCGGCGCCGAGGCGCCGATGGGGGCGGCCACATGGCCGGCTTCGCCGGTGACGCGCCACAGGCGCTGCACGAAGCGCCACGCGCCCTGCGCGCCCTCGTCCGACCATATGACGTCGCGGTCGGGGGGTGAATCCGACAGCACGAACAGCCGCGCTGTGTCGGCGCCGTAGCTCGCGATAATGTCGTCGGGGTCGACAGTGTTTTTCTTCGACTTCGACATTTTTTCGATCGGACCGATGACGACTTCCGCGTTGTCCTCGATCAAGAAGGCCTTGCGGGCGCCGTCGACCGCCTCGATGCGAATGTCGTTCGGCGAGACCCAGCCGTCAGGGCCCTTGTAGGTCTCATGCACGACCATGCCCTGGGTGAAGAGCCCCGCGAAGGGCTCCGCCAGTTCACCCTGGCCGGAGTCGCGCATCGCCCGCGCGAAGAAACGCGAATAAAGCAGATGCAGGATCGCATGCTCAATTCCGCCGATATATTGATCCACCGGCAGCCAGCGCTGCAGCGCGTCTTTCGAAGCGGGCGCGTTTTCGTTGTTCGGATCTGTGAAGCGCGCGTAATACCAGGACGAATCGACAAACGTGTCCATCGTGTCGGTTTCGCGCCGCGCCGGCTTGCCGCAGGTCGGGCAGTCCACATTTTTCCATGTCGGGTGACGGTCGAGCGGATTGCCCGGCTGGTCGAAAGTCACGTCTGTCGGCAACTTCACCGGAAGGTCAGCCGCAGGCACTGGAACCACTCCGCAATCTTCGCAATGGATAATCGGTATCGGGCAGCCCCAATAACGCTGGCGCGACACACCCCAGTCGCGCAGCTTGTAATTGACCTTGCGGCGGCCCTGCGGCGCGCCAAACAGCGTGGTCTGCTCCAGCCGGTTCGCGACCGCCTCCTTGGCCTCCGCCACGGTCAATCCGTCGAGAAAACGCGAATTGATTAGCCGCCCTTCGCCGTCGAAAGCTGTGTCGGTCACGACGAGGCTGGCAGGGTCGATGCCCTCCGGGCAAACCACAGGCGTCGCGCCAAGGCCGTAACGGTTCGAGAAATCGAGATCGCGCTGGTCGTGCGCCGGACAGCCAAAAATCGCGCCCGTGCCATAGTCCATCAGCACGAAGTTGGCGACGTAAATCGGCAGCCGCCAGTTTTCGTCGAAGGGATGGTCGACCGTCAGACCCGTGTCGAAGCCCTTCTTTTCCGCCGTCTCGATAGCCGCGACGGAGGTGCCCATCTGGTGGCATTCCTCAATAAAGGCCTTAAGCGCCGCATTGCTCGCCGCGACGCTCTGGGCAAGAGGATGATCCGCCGCTACCGCGACAAATCTGGCGCCGAACAGGGTATCGGGGCGGGTTGTGAAGACTTCGAGTTCTCTGGTCTCGCCGAGCGGCGCCGACAGCGCAAAGCGCAGCAGCAGCCCTTCCGAACGGCCGATCCAGTTGTGCTGCATAAGCCGAACCTTTTCCGGCCAGCGCTCGAGCGTCTCCAGCCCGGTAAGCAGTTCCTCGGCGTAATCGGTGATCTTGAAGAACCATTGCGTCAGATCGCGCTGCTCGACCAAAACCCCCGAGCGCCAGCCCCGACCGTCGATCACCTGTTCATTCGCCAGCACGGTGTGATCCACGGGATCCCAATTCACCTTGGACTGTTTGCGGTCGACAATGCCGGCACGGAGGAAATCGAGGAAAAGCTGCTGCTGACGGCCGTAATAGGCCGGATCGCAAGTCGCGATCTCGCGCGACCAGTCGAGCGAAAGGCCCAATGATTTCAGCTGAGCGCGCATCGCCGCTATATTGGCGTAGGTCCATTCGGCCGGGTGGCGCTTGCCCTGCATCGCCGCGTTTTCCGCCGGCAGGCCGAAGGCGTCCCAGCCCATGGGATGAAGCACGTCTGCGCCTCTGGCGCGCATGAAGCGGGCGATGACGTCACCCATGGAATAATTGCGCACATGGCCCATGTGGATGCGCCCCGAAGGGTAAGGGAACATCTCCAGGACGTAGTATTTGGGCTTTTCCGGATGCGCGCCGGCCTTGAAGACCTCGGCGTCTTCCCAGATTTTCCGCCACTTGGGTTCAGACGTGGCGAAATTATAGCGTTCGGCTCTCATGATCGGGCTTTTGTCCGGCGGGGCGGGTTTTCCCTGTAATGCCGGGCGGGGCGGAGCTTGTCAAAGGCGGGACAACCCGCGGCGACCAACATGCCGAAGTTTTGCCCGCCGATATTTGACCTCGCTTCGCGAGGCTCGCTACTCCCGCGGCCGGAGAAATTGAGGCATAATTGCAAAGAGTTTTATGCAAACTCCATGATGACCGCATCCACAGCAAGGCTGTCGCCGGCCTTGGCGAGGATCTTTTTAACGGTCACGTCGCGCTCGGCGCGCAGCACGTTCTCCATCTTCATCGCCTCGACCATGCACAGCGGCTCGCCGGCCTTGACCTCCTGGCCTTCCGCCACGTCGATCGTCTTGACGAGGCCAGGCATCGGGCAGAGCAGATTCTTGGATATGCCCGCGTCCTTCTTCTTCGGCATCAAGGCGGCAAGCTCTGCCTCGCGGACCGTGTAGACTCGGGCCGCGACGCTGACACCTTGATGCGACAGCTCGAAGCCGTTGAAGATCGGACGCGTCTGCACGAAGACCGTATGGCCGTCGACGTCGCCCTGAAAAACAAGATCGCCCGGCCGCCAGTTTGAAGATACGCGATGCGCGCGGTTGTCGCCGTTCGCGAAGCGCACGATCAGCGCCTCGCCCTGAGACTCTATCGACAGGTCAAAGCGTTGATCGCCGAGCATGCAGACACGCTCGCGCGCGAATTGCACGGGCGCGCCATTGCGCAGCTGGCCCGAAATTCGACGCTTGCGCTCATTGCCGATGTGATCGATCAGCGTCGCGACAACCGCCATCACATGCGCCAGCTCGCCCTTGGGCTCCTGCGCGACGAAACCGCCTTCGTATTCCTCGGCGATAAAGCCCGTGGAAAGGCGGCCCGAACGCCAGCGCTCATGCATCATCAGCGAGGACAGGAAGGGGATATTGTGTCGGATGCCGTCGATTACGAAGCTGTCGAGCGCGTCCGCCTGTGACTGAATGGCAGACAGCCGGTCGGGGCCATGCGTCACCAGTTTGGCGATCATCGGATCGTAATGAATGGAGATTTCTCTGCCCTCGGTCACGCCGGTGTCGTTTCGCACGGTGATTCCATCGGCGCGTTTTTCTTCAGGCGGACGGTATTTCACGAGGCGGCCGATCGACGGCAGGAAGTTGCGGGTCGGGTCTTCGGCGTAAATGCGGCTCTCGACCGCCCACCCTTTGATCTTGACGTCTTTCTGCTTGATTTGCAGCGGCTCGCCGGCGGCGACGCGGATCATCTGCTCGACGAGATCGATGCCGGTAATGAGTTCGGTCACCGGGTGCTCGACCTGAAGGCGCGTGTTCATCTCAAGGAAGTAGAAACTCTTGTCCTGACCCGCGACGAATTCCACCGTGCCGGCCGAATTATAGTCGACGGCCTTGGCCAGAGCGACGGCTTGCGCGCCCATCGCCACGCGTGTCGCTTCGTCGAGCAAGGGAGAAGGCGCTTCCTCGATGACCTTTTGATTGCGGCGCTGGATCGAACACTCACGTTCGTTGAGATGAATCACATTGCCGTAGCTGTCGCCCAGAACCTGGATTTCGATGTGGCGCGGATTGACGATGAATTTCTCGATAAACACACGGTCATCGCCGAAGGACGAAGCCGCTTCGGAACGGGCGCGGGTGAAGCCTTCCACCACTTCATCGGCTTTGTAGGCGATGCGCATGCCCTTGCCGCCGCCACCCGCCGAGGCCTTCAGCATGACGGGGTAGCCAATTTCATTGGCGATCTTGATCGCTTCTTCGCCGTCCTGAATCACGCCAAGATAGCCCGGCACGACGCTAACATTGGCCTTGGAGGCGAACTTCTTCGATTCGATCTTGTCGCCCATCGCCTCGATGGCTCTGGGATTGGGACCAATGAAAACAATATTGGCCTCCGCCAGCGCCTTGGGGAAAGCCGCGCGCTCGGACAAAAATCCGTAGCCGGGATGCACCGCTTCGGCGCCGCTCTTCTTGCAGGCGTCGATAATCTTGTCGATCAACAGATAGGATTGGGCGGCGGCTGGCGGGCCAATGTGAATCGCCTCATCAGCCATTTCGACATGCAACGCGTCCGCGTCCGCGTCGGAATAGACGGCGACGGTGGCGATACCCATGCGGCGGGCTGTCTTGATGATACGACAAGCGATCTCGCCACGATTGGCGATCAGAATTTTGCGAAACATGGGCGCCCCAAGCTTAAAGCGTTTGACGCGCCCGCCTCCGCTCCCCCGGAAACTGGCGGGCGCCGGTTTGTTTTATTTTTTTACTTTGCTTCCGCTTCTTCGTCCGGCCGCTTCGACTGGACGCTGTCCACGATGCCGAAAACCTTCGCCTCATCGGCCGTCATGAAGTGATCGCGATCGAGTGTTTTTTCGATCGTATCGTAATCCTTGCCGGTGTGCTTCTCGTAGATTTCGTTGAGCCGCCGCTTGATCTTCAAAATATCTTCCGCATGACGCTGAATGTCGGAAGCCTGACCCTGGAAGCCGCCCGACGGCTGATGCAACATGACGCGGGCGTTGGGCAAAGCGAAGCGCAGGCCTGCCGCGCCAGCGCACAGCAGGAGCGAGCCCATCGAGGCCGCCTGGCCGACGCAGAGCGTCGAAACCCTGGGCTTGATGAACTGCATGGTGTCGTAGATCGCCAAGCCCGAGGTCACGACGCCGCCCGGCGAGTTGATGTAAAGCGAGATTTCCTTTTTCGGATTCTCGGATTCGAGAAACAGCAATTGCGCGATGATCACCGAAGCCATGTGGTCCTCGACCTGACCGGTGAGGAAGATGATGCGCTCGCGCAGCAGGCGCGAGTAAATGTCGAAACCGCGTTCGCCCCGCGACGTGTTCTCGATCACCTGCGGGATGAGATACTGGTTATAAACCTCGATAGGATCACGCATCATAGTGCCTTTCTCGCCCTTGGCAGGGCCGCCGCATCGCTTGGCTGAGTTCGGAACGGCTGCCGTCAGCCTCTAGTCATATTTCGTCCGGGCGGCAAGACGCAAAACCGGGACCGGCGCTCCACCCTCCCCATCAAGGGGGGGCGCCCTGACCGGTCCGGCTGCCGAAATCAGGCGGCCTCTTCTTCTTCTGCGAAGAGTTCGTCGCGAGTTACGGTCTTATCCGCGATCTTGATGAGGCTGCTGAGATGGGCGACCACCCTCTCCTCGTAGATCGGGGCGCGCAATTGGGCCAGCGCCTGCTCGTTGTTGCGGTAGAAGTCCCAGACCTGCTTTTCCTGACCCGGAAACTGGCGGGCGCGCTCGACCACAGCGTCAGTCAGATCCTTCTCTTCGACCTTGACGCCAGCGTTTTGGCCGATTTCCGCCAAAACCAGCCCGAGGCGCACACGACGCTCGGCAATGGCGCGGTATTCCGCCCGCAATTCATCCTCGGTCTTGCCATCATCATCCAGCGTTTTCCCGGCGCGCTTGCGCTCCGCTTCAAGCTCCTGCCAGATGCCGCCGAATTCCTGATCGACAAGCCCTTGAGGCAGTTCGAAACTATATTTCGAGTCAAGCGCGTCCAGAAGAGAGCGCTTCAATTTGTCGCGCGACGCCTTGTCGTGGTCCGCCTCGATATTGCCGCGCACTGCGGTTTTGAACGCCTCAAGCGATTCGAAGCCATATTTTTTGGCGAACTCCTCGTCGATCTCCTGAGGCTTGGGGCTAGCGACGGATTTGACCGTCACGTCAAATTCAGCCGCCTTGCCGGCAAGGTTCTGGGCGGAATAGTTCTCCGGAAAGGTCACCTTGACCACGCGCTGTTCGCCCGCGACGGCGCCCTCCAGCTGTTCCTCGAAGCCCGGAATGAACGAGCCGGAGCCGAGCACCAGGTCAACGTCGCCGCCGGTCCCGCCCTCGAAAGGAACGCCATCCAGCTTGCCGGTGAAGTCGACTGTCAGCTTGTCGTCTTTTTCAGCATTGGCCCCTTCGGCTCTGGGCTCGAACTCGCGCACGCGTTCGGCCAGCTTCTGCAGAGCAGCCTCGACGTCCTCGTCGGTGACCGGAGCCACTGGCCGCTCGAGGGAAATGTCTTCGAACGAGCCAATCTCAAAGGTCGGCAGCGTTTCGAAGGTCACGACGAAAGAAAAATCGCCGGCCGCCTCGAGCGCCTTCTCGACTTCCTCCTGGCCACCCGGGAAATCCAGCTTCGGCTCCATCGCGATGCGCAGCTTGTTTTCGTCCACAATCTTGCGGTTGGCCTCGTTTACGGCTTCCTGAAGCACCTCGCCCATGAGGTTTTTGCCGTAAAGCTTTTTAAGGTGCGAAACTGGCGCCTTGCCGGGGCGAAAGCCCTTGATCTGAGCCTTGGCGCGCATTTCGTTAAGCTGCGACTCGAGCTTCGCAGCCAGATCGCCCGCCGGCAGCACGACCTTAAATTCCTTTTTCAAGCCCTCGGAGAGGGTTTGGGTTACTTGCATGTCATTCGCCTTCCGCAATAGCCCGCCGTTTGCGGCGGGCGTCCTTTAGACGCCCTTGCGTCTGTGTGGCGACGCTTTGCGCCGGAACATATACTCAATTCCCACGACCACTCCCAAAGCCCTCAGCTTCTGGCTGGCCGAAACTAAAGCTCGATCCTGAAGGCCTTCGGCAAGCACAAATCCCGTAGCCTCTCGATGGCGCTTGCGCCGGATTCCTGGTGCGGGCGGAGGGACTCGAACCCCCACGACTTTCATCACCGGAACCTAAATCCGGCGCGTCTACCAGTTCCGCCACGCCCGCGACAGTGAGCCTATATAAACACGCCCAAGCGGCGCCGAAAGGAGGTCCCGTCGGCGCGTCGCGCCGCTCTATAGCATGGCGAAACGGCGATGCAGCAGAAATTATGCGGGAAAGTTCGTGCGTTTCCCAGTTCTCCGCCGAAGCCCCGCAAAGCCGGCAATGCCCCGTCGCAATCCCGGTCTTGGCGCGCTAAAAGGCGATTGTTCGATCCCGCAGCAACCGCCTGGACCCCAAATGTCGCCAGCCTGTTCCCGTCGCGCCTTCCTAGCCGGCGCCAGCGCAAGCGTCTTCCCCCTGCCCGCACGTTCCGAGGGAACCGGCGCGACGCGGATTCTCGAAGCCCGTCCGGGTAGGGCGCAGCTATTGCCAGCTCCCGCGCCCGCCACCGACATAATCGGTTTCGATGGCGCAACACCCGGCCCATTGCTGCGCTACAGGCAGGGCGACACGTTGCTCGCGCGCCTTGTCAATAAAACAGAGCAGCCGCTTACCCTGCACTGGCAGGGCATGAGAGGCGAGAACTCCATGGACGGGGTGGCGCCGCTGACGCAGACGCCAGTCGCGCCCGGAGCGAGCTTCGATTATCGCCGCACCCTGGCCGATCCGGGGCTTTTTTGCTATCGACCCAGCGTGTTCCCTCACAGCGGGGAACTCGTGGGTCGCGGCCTCAAGGGCCTGCTAGTCGTGGAGGAAACTACGCCTCTGGCCAGCGACGCCAACCTTGTCGTTGTGCTCGACGATTGGAAGCTTGATCCCAAAGGCGCGGTGGAAGGTGATTTCGCCAGAGCAACCGA
Source organism: uncultured Alphaproteobacteria bacterium (assembly GCA_963697595.1). Lineage (GTDB taxonomy): Bacteria > Pseudomonadota > Alphaproteobacteria > Rhizobiales > Beijerinckiaceae > Methylocystis. The sequence continues at coordinate 1,810,504 of CAVOON010000003.1, forward strand.
GGCGCAAGGCGCCAATACAACAAGCGCGCTTCTTACCGTCAACGGCGCAGCCGCGCCTTCGGCTCATGAATTCACGCCTGGCGCGCGGATTCGGTTGCGGCTGGCGAATCTCGCCAACGCCCGAATCATGGTGCTTTCTTTCGAGGGCGTGACCCCCTACGTCATCGCCATCGACAGTCAGCCCTGCGACGCATTTGTGCCGGTGCGCCAGAGCATTCCCGTCGCACCGGGCGCGCGCTTCGAACTTATGTTCGACCTGCCGCCCGAGGCGAACGCCAAGGCGCGGATGATTTTGCGCGGTCCGGGGGGGCAGGATCAGGATCTCCTGCGGTTCTCAACCAAGGGCCAGACGGTCCAACCTAAGCCCGCTATCCAGTCCCTCCCACAGAATTCGGCATTGCCGCGCGAAATAAAACTGGCGCAGTCGAAAAAGATCGAAATTGCGATCGCGCCGAACGGCGCCGGTTGGACCTTTAACGGGGCGCCCTCGAAAGCCTATTCCGGCGAGGCGCTGTTTCGCGTCAAGCGCGGGACGCCGGTCACGCTGGGGTTCGATAACCGCGCGACGGTTCCGCTTGTCATGCATGTGCATGGACACTCAGTTCGCCTTTTGCATGACCTCGATGACGGCTGGGAGCCATATTGGCGCAACGCAATCGTATCGCCGCCGGGCAAGACGAAGCACGTCGCTTTTGTCGCCGACAGCCCTGGCAAATGGGCGTTGCATGACGACATCCTGCAGCACGAAGCCGCCGGTCTCGCCACCTGGTTCGAGGTGACCTGACGGCCGCCCGTCGCCTTTGTGAGGCTGCCCGTTTTTGTGCGCCGCAAAATAATGGATCGCAAGGCGATGATATTCTGTGACGGATCGTCACGGGACAAAGCACGAAAAACTGATATATGATGGCCCCAAGCCGCGCTTTAGGGATGCAGCCGCATCTTCGCAGTCAGCTCTCTGAACACGAAAACCGGCGTTCGGAAAAGATCCGGCGCTGAGGCTGCCAACGTTTCCCGCATAAAAGCGGTGTGACCACACGAATCAAAAGAAGGGGGAGACCAACAATGAACAAGAGATTTCTCGCCGCTCTGGCCTTGGCGACACTCGGCCTGACGGGTCAGGCCTACGCCCATGGTGGCGTCAGCCTCGATCAGGGTCAGTGCATCATGAAGATCGGCCCGGACACGATGACCTTCACGGGTTATCAGCCGCTCAAATCCCGTGAACAGTTCTGCGACGACATCCCCGACGCCGGCCCTACCATTATCGTGCTCGACGCGCAGCAGGACGAATTGCGCGACATGGCTCTGGAAATTCGCATCCTGCGCAATGTCGGCCAGAAGGACGACAACGAGAATCTCGAGGCCAACACCGAAATCTATGTCGCCCCCAAGAAATACAAGACCGGGACGCTGAATTTCGAGTATAACTTCGCCACGCCCGGCAATTTCATCGGTTTGGTGAAAGCCCGCAGCGACGACGGCGGCAAGGAATATGTCTCGCGCTTCCCCTTCGCCGTTGGCGAAACGGCGAACAAAAATCTGCTCACTGCCCTTGTGCTGGGCGTCGCCGGCCTCGCCGGGTTCGGCCTCTATTACAAGCACGCCTTTCTCGACAAGAAGAAAGCTCCGAAGGCCTGATCGACCTCAACCGATCTCGATAAGCTGGCCGTCGCGTAAAGTTACGCGGCGGTCCATTTGTTTCGCGAGATCGAGATTATGCGTCGCGACCAGCGCCGCGAGCCCGCTGCCCCGCGCCAGCGTCATCAATGTTTCGAACACATGCTCCGCCGTGCGCGGATCGAGGTTGCCGGTCGGCTCGTCCGCCAACAGCAGGTCTGGTCCATTGGCGACCGCGCGGGCAATCGCCACACGCTGCTGCTCGCCACCGGAAAGTTCGCCAGGACGATGCGTCGCGCGCGCCCCGAGGCGAAGATAACCCAATAGTTCCTGCGCCCGCTGATTCGCCTCGCGACGTTCGAGACCGGCAATGAGCTGAGGCAGCGCGACATTTTCCAGCGCCGTGAACTCCGGCAACAAATGGTGGAACTGGTAAACGAAACCTATCGCCACGCGCCGCAACTGCGTGCGCTCGTCGTCGCTCATCGTCGAGGTAGGCGCATTATTGATTTTGACCTCGCCAGCGTCGGGCCGTTCAAGCAGCCCGGCGATGTGCAGCAACGTTGATTTGCCAGCCCCCGACGGCGCAATCAGCGCCACGGTCTGGCCAGGCGCCAAGGTGAAACTCGCGTCGACGAGAATGTCGAGACGCACTTCGCCTTCGCGATAATGGCGCGAGACGCCGTTCAGTTCGAGCACAGGAACAGTCATTCGCGTCACTCGCTCCGAAGGGCCTGTATGGGATCGAGAGACGCTGCCTTCCAGGCCGGATAGATCGACGCCAGAATGGCCAGGGCCAGGGTCATTCCCACAACGAGCGCCACCTCGCGCGGTTCGACGATCGAGGGCAGCCTGGAAAGGAAATAGAGCTCCGCCGGGAAAAGATTGGCGTTGAGCAGTTTGTTCAGCAGCAGACGAATGGCGTCGAGATTCTTGGCTAGCAGCAGTCCGAGCAAAAAGCCGACAAGCGCGCCCGCCGAGCCGATCGAGGTGCCGATGATGAGGAAGATGCGCAGCACGGAGCCGCGCGTTGCGCCGATTGTGCGAAGGATCGCGATGTCCTTCGTCTTGTCCTTCACCAGCATGGTGAGGCCCGAGACTATGTTAAAGGCGGCGACAATGACAATCAGCGTCAGGATGATGAAGAGGATGTTTTTTTCGACCTGCAACGTGTCGAAGAAGGTCTTGTTCATCTGGCGCCAGTCCGTGACGATCACGGGCCGCGTTATCGTCTTGTCGATCTGACCGCGAAAGGCGTCCATCGCCTCCGGATTTTCGACAAAAGTCTCGATGGTGGTGATTTCATTATCCTTATTGAAAAAGCTCTGCGCCTCCGGCAGAGGCATATAAACGAAAAGATTGTCGAACTCCGACATGCCGATCTGGAAGATGGCGACAACAGGATAAGCTTTTATGCGCGGGGTCACGCCGAAGGGCGTCTGTGCTCCTTTGGCGATCAGCAGACTAACCTTGTCGCCAACCCGCACGCCCAGCTTCTCGGCAAGGCGCTGTCCTATGGCGACGCCGCCAGCAGTATCGAAATTATCAAATGTTCCGTCGCGCAAATTACTGGCGACGCCTGGGAGCTTTATAAGATCCTGCTCCCTCACGCCCCGCACCAGCACGCCGGTCTGGGCAAATTGCGAGGAGACGCCAGCGGCGCCCTCGACCATCGGAGCGGCGACAGTCACTCCCGGGATTTTAGCGATCTTGGCGGTGACATCCTCCCAATCCGTGAAGGGAGTCTCCAGCGCCTGCACGAAGGCGTGTCCATTGACGCCAAGGATCTTGTCCATCAGTTCGTGATGGAATCCGTTCATCACCGACATCACCACGATCAGCGTCGCGACGCCAAGAGTAATGCCAAGGAAGGAAAAAAGAGTGATGATCGAGACAAAACCGCTCGCCCTGCGCGCCCGCAGATAACGCAGCGCGACGCTCCACTCGAAAGGGGCGAACATGCGGCTGTCGCGCGAAGCCGCGGGCGCGATTTCACCCATTGGATTCTCCCTTGCCGCGTCGGCGCTCCCGCTCATGCGCGCGCCGCCCGAACAGAGGCCACGATGCGCGCGACAGCATCTTCGGGAGCCAAAAGCTCGCGTTCGCCGCCGCGACGGCGTTTGACCTCGATCTTGCCGTCGGCGAGCCCCTTGGGTCCAACCAGCACCTGCCAGGGCAATCCGATCAGATCCAGGGTCGCGAATTTCGCGCCGGGTCGCTCGTCCCGGTCATCGTGCAAAACGTCGAGTCCGGCGTTTTCCAGTTGCCGCACAAGTTCGGCGCAGACTTTGCCGGTCGCCGCGTCGCCCTGCTTCAGATCGGCGACTCCGACATGGAACGGCGCGACCTGCTCGGGCCAGATGATGCCATTGCCATCATGGCCGGCCTCGATCAGCGCCGCCACCAGCCGCGACGGACCGATGCCATAGGAACCCATCGACAATGTTATCTCCTTGCCGTCCGGCCCGTTCACCACGGCCCGCATCGGTTCGGAATATTTGGTTCCGAAGTAGAAAATATGGCCGACTTCGATTCCGCGCGCGGCGACGCGCGATTCCTGCGGCACGGCGTCATAGGCCGCCTCGTCATGCTTCTCGCTGGTCGCGGCGTAAAGGCTGGTCCATTTGCCGACAATCTCCTCCAGCGCCGACGGATTATCGAAGTCGATATCCGCAGGCGGGGGCGCAAATTGCAAAAAATCCTTGTGGCAGAACACTTCGCTCTCGCCGGTCGAGGCGAGAATGATGAACTCATGCGAAAGATTGCCGCCGATAGGTCCCGATTCGGCGGCCATCGGGATTGCAGTCAGCCCGAGGCGCGCGAAGGTGCGCAGATAGGCGACGAACATCTTGTTGTAGGAATGGCGGCCCGCGGTGGCGTCGAGATCGAAAGAATAGGCGTCCTTCATCAAGAATTCGCGCGAACGCATGACGCCGAAGCGCGGACGCACCTCGTCACGAAATTTCCACTGTATGTGGAAGAGGTTAAGCGGTAGATCCTTGTAGGAGCGCACATAGGCCCGGACGATCTCGGTAATCATCTCCTCATTGGTGGGCCCAAACAGCATCTCACGGTCGTGCCGGTCGGTAATGCGCAGCATCTCTTTGCCATAGGCGTCGTAACGTCCTGATTCGCGCCAGAGATCCGCGGACTGGATGGTGGGCATCAGGACTTCGATAGCGCCGGCTCTCGTCTGCTCCTCGCGGATTATGGCGTTGATCTTGTTCAAGACCCGCAAACCCAGCGGCAACCAGGCGTAAATGCCGGCCGACTCCTGCCGGATAAGCCCCGCCCGCAGCATCAGCCGATGCGAGACGATCTCGGCCTCTTTGGGCGTTTCGCGCAAAATGGGGAGAAAATAGCGGGAGAGGCGCATAGGCTGTCCTTTGGGACGCCCGCCGCGAGCAACGGGCAGTCTGGCTTGGTCCGGAGAAGCGAATCGGCGGGCGCACGCGAAGCGGCGCGACGGCGCCAGTTCAAACGCACCTAGCGCCAAAACACAAGAGTTGGACCTGGGAAAGGCGGGGAGCCGGGCAAGGGCTGCCAATATGCCCGCATCAATCCTATGTTTGGTTGTGTTTAGCGAAAACCCGCAGGAGTCGACATGCCCCTGGGTATCCCCTTTTTCGCCGCTGCGTATGCGCCGCCCGACGAAGAAATCGCGCGCAGGTTGCTCGCAGCCCCCCCCGATGCGGCTGTGACAGAGAAAACGCAGGCCCTCGCCCGCGATCTACTTGGAGCCATGCGCACGCAGCGCGGCGGCATCGGCGGAGTCGAGGATTTTTTGCACGAATTTGCGCTTTCTTCCCGCGAAGGCCTCGCTGTGATGGCGCTGGCGGAATCGCTGCTGCGCGTACCCGACGACGCCACGCTCGACCAACTGCTTGCAGATCGTCTGGCGGCGGGAGAATTTACGCATCACCACGCCGTTTCAGAAACTTTGCTGGTTCAGGCCTGCGCCTTCGCGCTTGGCTTGTCGGCTCGGGTTATCGCGGCGGAGGACTCGCCGCATGGCATAGTCGCCGATCTCGCGCGACGCCTCGGCGCCCCGCTCTGCGCGCCGCCGCCAAGCAGGCGATGCGGCTCATGGGATCGCACTTTGTCTTCGGCGAGACGATAAATGCAGCAGTTTTGCGCTCGCATGGGCGCGGCCGACATTCCTTCGATATGCTTGGAGAAGCCGCCCGAACGGCGCAGGATGCGGCGCGTTACTTCGAATCTTACGCCAGCGCTATCGCGGCCATAGGAGCGGCGACTGCCTCAAGTGAAGGGGGACCAGATGCTAGACCCGGAGTTTCCGTAAAGCTCTCGGCTCTGCACCCTCGCTTCGAGGCGATCTCACGTGAACGCGTGCTGAAGGAACTGTCCCCGCGCCTTCTCGATCTTGCGCGCCTCGCCAAGTCTAATGATCTACTCCTGACCGTCGACGCCGAAGAAGCGGACCGGCTCGAACTTTCGCTCGAAATCTTCGCGCGCGTGCTCGCAGATAACTCGCTTGCGGGATGGGACGGTTTCGGCCTCGCCGTGCAAGCCTATCAAAAGCGCGCGATCGCCGTCATTGATTACGTGTCCGAACTGACGGACACGTATTCGCGCAGGCTGACGCTGCGGCTCGTCAAGGGGGCCTACTGGGACAGCGAGATCAAGCGCGCACAGGAGCGCGGCTTGCCGGACTACCCCGTATTCACGCGCAAAGCGATGACCGATGTGAATTATCTCGCCTGCGCGAAACGGATGTTTGACGCGAGGCGACTCTATCCGCAATTCGCGACGCATAATGCGATGACCGTCGCGGCAGTCATTGCGCAAGCGGGCGCAGGCGACAGTTTTGAGTTTCAGCGTCTCCACGGCATGGGCGAGGCGTTGGCTCTGGCCGCGCAGGAACGTTCGTCTTTCCCTTGGCGAGTCTACGCGCCGGTGGGTCCGCATCGCGATCTCCTGGCTTATCTCGTGCGCCGATTGATCGAGAACGGCGCCAACTCGTCCTTCGTCGCTCGTGCGGCCGATCCTGCCACTCCGATGGAAGCGCTGCTCGAGAACCCCTATCGGGTAATTGGCGCGCCGCAAAATGCGCGGAACCGCCGCCTGCTCGCGCCCGCCGACATCTACCGGCCGCTGCGCGCCAATTCGAAAGGCGTTGAATTTGGAGACGCCGCCAGCCTTAGCGTCTTGCTGACTCAGGTCGAGGTCGCCCGAGGGCGGCGCCTGACCGCCCTATCCTCGCGGCCTTCACGAATACAAGCACGCGCTTGTCTCTCGCCGATCGACGGCAAGGAGATCGGAACCGTCGTCGAGTCCGACGCAGCGGCAGTCGCCGCCGCGATGGATATGGCTCGGCGCGCTTTTGCGGAGTGGAGCGCAACGAGCGTCGAGACCCGCGCCAGCACAATCGAGCGCGCCGCCGATCTGATCGAAGCGCGACGCGGCCCGCTCATCGCGCTGTTGCAATGTGAAGCAGGCAAGACGCTTGATGACGCGCTGGCGGAGATTCGGGAGGCTGCCGATCTTTGCCGTTATTACGCGGGACAAGCGCGTGCCATTTGCAGCGATACGCCTCTTCCAGGCCCGACTGGCGAAAGCAATAGCCTACGTCGTATTGGACGCGGGGTTTTCATTTGCATCTCTCCCTGGAATTTCCCCTTGGCGATTTTCATCGGCCAGATCGCCGCCGCGCTTGTCACAGGCAACAGCGTCGCGGCGAAGCCCGCCGAACAAACGCCCCTCATCGCCTATGAAGCGATCAATCTGCTCTATGAGGCTGGAATCCCTGAGGCGGCGGCGCAATTGCTGCCCGGCGACGGAGACATTGGCGCAGCTCTGGTCGCACATGCTTCTTGCGCTGGCGTGGTCTTCACCGGGTCTCTGGAAGTCGCGAAATCAATCAACAGCGCACTGGCGAAAAAGAGTGGGGCCATCCTTCCCCTGATCGCCGAAACCGGTGGGATCAACGCAATGATCGTCGATTCGACGGCGCTGCTGGAACAGGTCGCGGACGATGTTTTGACTTCCGCTTTTCGCTCCGCGGGACAGCGCTGTTCGGCGCTTCGCCTGCTTTGCGTTCAAGAAGATATTGCGCAGCCCTGCATCACATTGATCGCCAACGCAGCGCGTGAAATGCAAGTTGGAGATCCGCGCGAAATCGCCACGCATGTGGGTCCGGTGATCGACGCCGAGGCCAAGATTCGGCTTCACGACTATCTCGCAGAGCGCGGGGCGCAAGGTCGCATTATCTACGCTGGCGTAGCGCCGAATGAAGGCTGTTTCGTCGCCCCCCATATCGTGCGCCTCGAGCGCGTCGCGGATGTCAGCGAAGAAATCTTCGGTCCGGTGCTGCATGTCGTCACCTGGCGTTCCGACAACTTACAAAGGTTGATCGATGAAATCATCGCGGAGGGCTACGGCCTCACTTTTGGACTCGCAACGCGCATCGAAAAACGACAGTGCGAACTCGCAGCTACGGCCCCGGCAGGAAATATTTATGTGAATCGAAACATGATCGGCGCCGTCGTCGGAGGGCAGCCGTTTGGGGGCTTCGGCCTTTCCGGCACGGGACCAAAAGCGGGCGGTCCAGATTATTTGCGGCGGTTTTTGCGCGAGGTGACTGTGAGCATTAATACGGCGGCGTCTGGCGGAGACGCGGGATTGATGGCGATGGAGGATTAATTTGCCGCCTACGTTTCACCGAATATAAAAATAACGTTTATCGTCCCCCGCTCATGTTCACCCGCTCGATCTTAATTAATTCAGACTCATATCGAACTCCGCCGCGCCACTGATTGATTGTCTTGAAATCCGAAGCGTTATGTCGAAAACGCGATGCGCCCGTGAAGACAATCAATCCCTTCTCTGTGACGATAATGTCGCCGCTGCGCAAGGTTTCATCAGCCATGTAGTTAGTCTGGATAGTTGCGCTCTCGTTTGGCCTTTTTCCGCGTTGCCCTACCTCGATTCTGGGCGGCAGACGACCGCGCGCCAGAGCGGCGAAGGCTTCATATTCACGTCTCGCTACCTCGACTTTGGCGAGCCAGGAAAGGTGCGCCTCGCTGGCGAAATCAGCCGTCGCGACACGCGCGCGCACTGGTTCCGATGCGGCAAGTTGCATAGAAACAAGAACGGCGCTCACAGCGAGCGCGATCGGAAGTGATCGGCCCATGGGTAGAAACGCGTAACAGGCAAGATAGTTTCCTGTAAACACGCGCAGGGGAGCTATTTCTTTGGCGTCGAGAGTGCGAGAATGCGGCGCGACGGAATGTGAGCAATCGCCCTTTCACAGCGCCGCATGAAACCGAACCGGCGCGCCTGTTGATGGCGCGGTTAACTCGCCCTGCCACATTATTCGCTCGCCGCGCACAAAAGTTCCTATCGGCCAGCCGGTAACTTCCCTGCCATCATAAGGCGTCCAGCCGCAGCGCGACGCGATCCAGCTGTTGCGGATCGTCTCGCGGCGTTTCATGTCGACCAGCGTCAGATCGGCGTCGTAGCCGACCGCAACACGCCCTTTGCCCGCTATGCCGAACAGCCGCGCCGGACCGGCGCTGGTGAGGTCGACGAAGCGCATCAGGCTCAAGCGCCCCGCATTCACATGATCCAGCAACAGCGGCACGAGCGTTTGAACGCCCGTCATACCAGATGGACTTTCGGGATAGGGCTTCGCCTTTTCTTCCAATGTGTGCGGCGCATGATCGGAGCCCAGCACATCGACGATTCCCTGCTCCAGCCCGCGCCAAAGGCCGTCGCGATGGCGTGCGTCCCGCACCGGCGGATTCATCTGCGCCAATGTGCCGATTCGCGCATAATCGTCGCTGGTCATGGTCAGATGGTGCGGGGTCACCTCCACGCTGGCGATGTCCTTGTGCTGCGCCAGCAGGTCGATTTCCTCTCGCGTAGACACATGCAGCACATGGATCATTGCGCGCTTCTCACGCGCGATTGCGAGCAGCCGCTCCGTCGAGCGCAACGCCGTTATCTCGTCGCGCCATATGGGATGCGAGGATGGATCGCCCGGAATTCGCAAATGCTCCCGTTCCTTCAGGCGATATTCGTCCTCGCTGTGGAACGCCGCCCGCCGCCGCGTCTTCGACAGAATCGCCGCGACGCCGTCGTCGTCCGCGACAAGAAGAGAACCTGTCGACGAACCCATAAACACCTTGATGCCTGCCGCGCCGGGCTGGCGCTCCAGTTCGGGAATATCTTTGGCGTTGTCATGCGTGCCGCCGACCCAGAAGGCGAAGTCGCAATGCATTCTGTTTGTGGCGCGCGCGACCTTGTCGGCGACGTCGGAGGTGCTGGTTGTCAGAGGCTTGGTGTTGGGCATTTCGAACACCGCCGTCACGCCGCCGAGGACCGCGGCGCGCGAACCGGTCTCCAGGTCCTCCTTGTGCGTTGCTCCCGGCTCACGAAAATGTACTTGCGTGTCAATGACGCCGGGGAGAATGTGCAGCCCCTTGCAATCAATCCGCTCGCCGGAGCTTGCCTGCGACAAATCGCCTATTTCGGCGATCCTGCCGCCGAACAGGCCCAGATCACGACGGGTTTCGCCATCGTGGTTGATGAGCGTGGCGCCCAGTAGGATCGTGTCGAAGATTTTGGCCATCTATGGCGCCTCGCTTGCAGTGTGCGACCGGAAACCTACCTTTTGGGGAGACATCGCCCATCGCTCTTGTCGTGACAAGAGCGTTGTAGCCGCATTGGCGCAAACGGCGCGCATTTACCTGACAAATAACGGCGCTTTGCCGACGCGGATGGAGCCTTAATAACAATGTCTGCAATCATTCTGGAGGATCGCGGCGCCGTTGAAGTCGCGGGATCCGATGCAACCAAGTTTTTGCATAATCTCGTCACCAACGACATCGCAAAACTAGCTCCTTCCGAGGCGCGGTTTTGCGCGCTTCTGACGCCTCAGGGCAAGATCCTGGTCGATTTTCTGGTTTTCGCCGTGGGCGAAAGCGACGAGCGCCGCTATTTGCTCGACTGTCCGCTTGGACTTGTCGGCGATCTGGCGAAGCGGCTCGGAATGTACAAGCTGCGGGCGGCGGTGACCATCACGCCGCGCAGCGATGAACTCGCAAGCTACGCCTTCCTGACCGCCGATCCGCCGGCCATCGACGCGCCGGCTCTTGCCAGAGACCCGCGATCAGAGCGACTCGGCTGGCGTGCGCTCGCGCCGCGGGCTGCGGTTGTCGCGGCGGGGTTGCGAGAAGATTACGAGGCTGCGCGGGTAGCGGCCGGCGTGCCTGAGGGCGGACTGGACTTCGCTTATGGCGACGCTTTCCCGCATGAAGCGAATATGGACCTGATCTCGGGAGTCGATTTCACCAAAGGATGTTATGTGGGACAGGAAGTGGTCTCGCGCACGAAACATCGCGGTCTGGCGAGAAAGCGGGTCACGCCCTACCACGCAAATGGCGCTGCTCCCGCACCCGGCGTTCCGATCCGCGCCGGCGAGGTCGAGATCGGCGTGACCGGCTCCCGCAGCGGCGACAAGGGCCTCGCCCTGATCCGTATCGACAAGCTAGCGGATGCGAAAGCAGCCGGGAATGCTGCGGCGGCGGAAGGCGTGACGTTGGAGTTCGAGCTAAGCAGCTGAGCTGTCCTGTCCCCCGACGGGGCGATGCTCAATCGCCCCGATAGACGCAGCCCTCAAAACAGCTGTCGCGGAACACGCCGACCTCACAAAGTCCCGACGCGAAGGGAGCGAGGTCGCGCCATATATAAAGGCACAGGTTTTCCAGTGTCGGTTTTCCCAGTCCTTCGAGGTCATTCAAAAAGGAGTGGTCGAGTTTTTCGCGCAGTTCCGCAAGGCGTCGGCCCAGCCGTCCCAGGTCCATCACCCATTGCTCCTCAGCATGGCGCTCGCCCCGCAATGTCGCCCGCACGCGGAAGGAATGGCCGTGAAGATTGCGGTATTTGCCGCCGGTAGGATGCTCCGGGTCGTAGAGCGCATGCGCCGCCTCGAAATAAAATTCCCGGAAAACCTCGAAACTCGCCACGGTTACTTCACCCCGATGATCTTGTGCGTTTGCAGGCTTAAGCGCCAGCGCGGATGGGTCAGGCAATAATCTATCGCCGCGTCCGTATTGCTCAGAATTTGCGCCCCGTCCATCGGTTGCAAAAGAAAATGCTCAAAGTCCAATTCCTCGAACCGCTCCGGCTCCGCTTCCGCCTGGGGGTAAACCAGCTTCAGCTCCTGCCCTGAAGTCTGCGCCAGCGCCGCTCCCGCCTTGGGGGACACGCAAATCCAGTCGATTGCGTTGGGAACCAAAAGCGTTCCATTTGTCTCTATGGCGATTTCAAAGCTCTGGGCATGCAGGGCGTCGATCAAGGGCGCATCCACCTGCAGCATTGGCTCGCCCCCGGTCAGCACGACAAAGCGCCGTTCGCGCCGCGGCCCCCAAAGGCGCGCCAGAAGCGCCGCCAACTCCTCCGGGTCGCTGAATTTCCCCCCGTTGTCCCCGTCGACTCCGACAAAATCGGTATCGCAAAAACCGCAGGTTGCGCGCCCGCGATCCTCCTCGCGCCCGCTCCAGAGATTGCAGCCTGCAAAACGGCAAAAAACGGCGACACGGCCGGCGTGACACCCCTCGCCCTGCAACGTGTAGAATGCCTCCTTGACCGCATAGACCATTGGGAACGCTCGCGTGGATGCGTCTCAATAGGCCGAGCCGCGCGCGCGGTCCACTGTGCGCTTCAAGACCTCAGCCGCGCTTGGGCTGCTCCTTGTCCTTGCCATTGGGGTCGGTCGGCGCACGCGGACGCTTATCGAAATGGCGGATATAGGCCACGATATCGTCGATCTCTTTTCGCGTCAAACTCATGTCAGGCATTTTGGGGTGCGGGTCGGCCAGAAACATGGAGATCTGCTTGTCGTCAGGACGGCGGCGAGCAATGTCCGCGAAGGGAGGTGCGTCGGCGTTAGCCGAAGTCTGGTCCGCCGCGACGACATGACAGGCCGCGCACCAGCGCTTGGCGATTACCGCGCCATGAGTCGCATCGCCTGCCCAAGCCGAGGCGCCGCCGCAAAAAACTGCCGCGAGGACCTGAAGAGCGACGAAGTGACCGAGGCGGCGAGGCGGAACAACCATAACGATTTCCTTTTTTTTGCAGCGGGCGCAGCGAGAGATTCGATTGGCGGCCAAGCGTCTCGAGTTAATCACATAGCATCAACGCCGGGGAAGAATCAGGACAATCAATCGCCGCGTCATCGCGACGCAGCGGAGATAGAGCCATAAGGTCGCGGCAGCAAAGTGGCGGACCTCGAGCGCAGCGCTCATCAAGTTTCGGGAACCTTCGCAGACGCAAAAATGTGATCTTGTTGCAACAGTCGAAGAGATAAATATCCCGCCGCGGCATTCGCTTCATCAAGCCCCTTTTCAGCCATAAACGCCGCGCTAAGGTCAATGTGTCACAAGGTCAACCAAGACGCGGCGATATCTTCCTGGCGCGGTTACGCGCTGGAGGCGGCAGTCGTGTATTTGCGAAGTTTTCGGCCAATTTTATGGGCGTTGGGGTCTTGGCGCGTGTGCGGCGGCTGTCGCGTTGGGGAAGTCGAGTCGATTATGATGGGGCCTCTCAAGATTAAGTATTTCGCGCAGGGCAAGGCGCGGCGGCGCGCTGCGCTGAGCGCTGGTTTCGGCGGATTGTGCATCGCGATTCTGGTCACCGTTTTCGCGGCCCCGGCGCCAGCGCTCGACTCCTCCGACCAACGCACGACGTCGCCGACCGCCCAATTGCCGATTTTCAAGGATCCGCGCAGCGCGTTGCGCGCCGGGATCGAAAGCTATCACTCGGGCGCTGCGGGCTCCTCTGTCGAGGCGCTGCGTTACGCCGCCGAGGGCGGAGAATCTTTGGCGCAATGGAAGCTGGGACGGATGTACGCCGACGGCGACGGAGTCGCCCGCGACGACCTCAAGGCTTTCGACTATTTCTCCAAGATCGTCGACCATTTTGCTGACGATGATCCAGACCCCGGCCTGCGTTCCACCGCCTCGGCCGCCTTCGTCGCTGTGGGGCTCTATCTGCGCGAAGGAATCGCCGGCGCCAAAGTTGCGCCCGACCCGGAACGCGCCTTCGACCTCTTCCGATATGCGGCCACTTTTTTCCGCAACGCCGACGCCCAATACAATGTCGCGCGGATGTATCTCGAAGGATACGGGGTCAAGAAGGACGTGCGCCAGGGCATGAACTGGCTCGATCTCGCCTCTCGCAAAGGCCATGTGCAGGCGCAGGCTCTGCTCGGCCAGTTGATGTTCAGCGGGGCCGCTGGCGGCTCTCCTCAGCGTCCGCGCGGCCTGATGTATCTTACGCTCGCTCGCGAGGCGGCAAACGGCTCTGCGACCGACCAATGGATCGTGGATCTGCACAACAAGGCGCTTTCCTCGGCCAGCGAAGCGGACCGCAGGGCCGCCGTCAGCATGCTGGAAAGCTATCTGAAGCATCGGGATTGATGCCCGCGCGAACGAGGTTGCCTTGGCGCGGCCTTGGCAATTTCGCATGCTGGGCGCCCCAGTCAGTCTTCTTCCGCCAATAGAACTCCGGTCAGGCAGACGTCGCCGTCGTCGATCACCAATTTAACCGGCGTCAGCTGCTGGCCTTTGCAGGGGCCTATGAAACAATGTCCCGTGTCCGGGTCGAACTGGGCGCGGTGATTGCCGCAGGTTATGAAATTTTCGTCTTCGTCCAGAAACTGGCCGGGCGTCGTGTCCAAACGCAATCCCTGGTGTGGACAGATATTTTCATAGCCGAAGAATTGACTGCCCTTTCGCGTGATCAGGATGGGCCAAGGCTGAGCCTCGCCATCGTCTCCCGCGCGCATAAGCACAAAACCCGTCACGTCTCGGTCGTCGATCTCAACTGTGCGGCAGATCACATATAGCTGATCCATCGACGGACCCCTTTCGGTGCAATGGTCCGGTCGAAAGCAAGCGGACTAGCTTGCTGTAGCAATCGATGAGCCAAGTTGTGTGGGACCCGGTCTAAGGCCAGCTTTCTGACATGCCGGCAGCCCGCTTTCCACTCCGAAAAGGGGTTGCATTCCCGGAGAACCAAAATGCTCACACTTTCCTTTGCAAAAAAAGGGATGACGGTGGCGGTACAAAACCTTACTGCGCCGCGAGTTTGATCTCGGGGTAGGTGCAGCGTTCGGCGTTTTTCTCGACGTGCAGATGCGCCGGCGGCTCCACGAAGGGGATTCCCAGCGTTTGCCAGACATCGACCATCGCCTCGACCAGCACCCCGATATGTGCGTGATTATGGCGCGGCGTCGGGGTAATGCGCAGGCGCTCCGACCCTTTGGCGACCGTCGGGTAATTGATCGGCTGGATGTAGATGTGGTGCCGCTCCAGCAGCATGTCGCTGGCAGCTTTGCACAATTGGGCGTCGCGCACCATCACGGGAACGATATGCGAGCTGTTCTCGAGCACCGGAAGGCCCGCGGCGGCGAGCGCATGTTTGGTGATGTGGGCGTTGCGCTGATGAGCTGTGCGCAGATCAGGGCGCGCCTTCAGCATCCGCACAGCGGCGCAGGCGGCAGCGGCGATCGCCGGAGGCAGCGCGGTGGTAAAGATAAATGAGGGCGCATAGCCGCGAATGGCGTCGATCAGAGCCGCATCGCCCGCGATATAGCCGCCGAGCGTGCCAAATCCCTTGGCCAAGGTGCCCTCTATCACGTCGATCTGGTCCATGACGCCGGCCTGCTCGCAGACGCCGCCGCCCCGCGGGCCGTACATGCCCACCGCATGAACTTCGTCGATATAGGTCATAGCGCCGTAGCGCTTCGCGAGCGCGGCGATTTCCGCCACCGGCGCGACATTGCCGTTCATCGAATAGAGGCTTTCGAACACGACCAGCTTGGGTCGGTCGCCTGCCGCCTGCAACAGCTCTTCGAGATGCGCGACGTCATTGTGGCGGAAAATCTTGGTTTCCGCGCGTGACCGCTTCACGCCCTCGATCATCGAATTATGGTTCGAGGCGTCGGAAAGGATCAGGCAGTTAGGGAGAAGATCGGCGATGGTCGAGATCGCCGCGAGATTTGAAATCCAGCCCGAGGTGAAGACGAGCGCCGCCTCCTTCCCGTGCAAATCGGCGAGTTCCTGCTCCAGTTCGACGATCGCGTGGCTGGTGCCGGAAATATTGCGGGTGCCGCCTGCGCCGGCGCCGACTTTTCCCGCCGTCTCGATCATAGCGGCGATCACCTCCGGGTGTTGGCCCATGCCGAGGTAATCGTTGGAGCACCAGATGGTTACGTCTTGCGTTTCTCCGTCGGGGCGATGCCATACGGCCTCGGGAAAGGTCTCCACATCGCGCTCGATATGGGCAAAAACCCGATAGCGCCGTTCCGACCGAAGGCGGGAGACAGCTGCTTCGAAGTAGCGCCGATAAACCATGCCGAAGCCCTCTATAGCACACGAGCAGGGCGAACCTGATGTGGTCCGCGTGACCCCTTTTTACCGCCAGCCAAAGCTCGCTTTGTCGCGCTTCCAACTGAGACTGAGATCCAGGGACGCCTCCCAAGGCCTTGGAACTCTGTCTGAAACATTACATAGCCGATCCACGAAGAGATTGCGAGGCCCGGACCGTCGCCTTGGAGGCGCAGAATGTCGCACTGGTAAAAGCCATTTCATGCCGCCAGCGCGGAGAGAACGCGCGCCCAGGAGCGAGCCCCTTTATGGAACGAGGTAAAAGAATACTTCTCGTTCGGCGAGTGAATGCGGTCGTCTTCGAGCGCAAAGCCGATCATCAAAGCGTCCATGCCCAGATCGCGCTTGAAGGCGCCGACAATCGGAATCGAGCCGCCGCAGCCGGTCAGGGCGGCCTCGACGCCCCACTCCTGCGCCAGCGCCCGCTGCGCGCGTCTCAGCGCCTCCGAGCCAAAGGGCAGGTTCAACGCGCCCGACGCGCCGTGCGAAACAAACTCGGCTTTGACGTCTGCGGGAAGGCGCTCGAGCACAAAGGCGCGGAATTGCTCCACGATTTTCTGGGGGTCCTGGGTCCCCACGAGGCGGAAGGAGAATTTGGCGCTGGCTTGCGCCGGCAGCACGGTCTTGGAGCCCCTTCCAGTATATCCGCCTACAACGCCATTGACGTCGCAGGTCGGGCGCGCCCAGATCTGCTCCATGACGCTTCGCCCGGTCTCTCCGCCGACCCGGGTCAGACCGATCCCCTCCAAAAAGGCCGCTTCGTCAAAGTCGAGCGCACGCCATTGTTCCGCGATCTGCTCCGGCAGTTCCGGGACGCCGTCGTAAAATCCCGCCAGTGCGACTTTGCCGTCGGCGTCGTGCATGTCCGCGATGACCTTGGCCAGCACATGGATGGGATTGACGACCGGACCGCCGAACATGCCGGAATGCAGGTCATGGCTCGGGCCGCGCAGAATCACCTCTTCCTGCACCAGTCCGCGCAGCATGATGGTGATGCCTGGCGTCGCGGCGTTCCACATGCCGGTGTCGCAAACCAGCGCCAGAGCGGGTTCCGACAGTTCGGCCTTGTACTGCTTCAGGAACTTCGGCAGCGAAGGCGAACCGGTCTCTTCCTCGCCCTCGAACAGGAAGGTTACGCTGCACGGCAGCCCGCCATTTGCCTCGAAGGCGCGGCAGGCCTCGACAAAGGTCATCAGCTGCCCCTTGTCGTCGGAAGCGCCGCGCGCGACGATCTCCTGCAATTCCCTGCCCTGTTGCAGACGCGGCGCGAAGGGGTCGGTAGTCCAAAGCTCCAGCGGATCGGCCGGCTGCACGTCGTAGTGGCCATAAAACAGAACATGCGGCGCGTCCTTGCGCTTCGCCGCGGCGTGGCCGACCACGATCGGATGTCCGGGCGTCGGACGCACTTCGGCTTGATAGCCCAGCCCCTTGAGTTCATCGGCCAGCCATTCGGCGGCGCGCTGGCATTCACCGGTGTAGGCCGGGTCGGTCGAGACCGAAGGAATGCGCAGCAGATCGAACAGTCGCTGCGTGGAGGCGTCGATGTTTTTGTCGATTGTGGCGAGAACGGCTTCGATCGTGGCCATGAAAGGGTTCTCCTTGAGGAGCGTAAGTTTATGCCAGATTCGCGAAGACCGCGAAGATCTTTCCGGCGCTCCGGCGAGAAGCGGCGCTTACCAAAGTCGCCTCGAACAGGTTAAATAGCGCTTGAGGCCGAGACTCGCGGGTCTATATCCACGCCTGCGGGAGCGACGGCGCTCCTTTCCAAAAAGCGAGATAACAATGACCATTAAGGCCGGCGACACAATTCCTGACGTTACTTTCACCATCATGGGCGCAAATGGCCCAGAGCCATTAAAATCAGGCGATTATTTCAAGGGCCGCAAGATCGTGCTGTTCTCGGTGCCGGGGGCGTTCACCCCGACCTGCCACAAGACGCACCTGCCGGGTTTCGTCGCCCGCGCGGACGAGATCAAGGCGCGCGGCGTCAATGCGGTCGCCGTCGTCGCCGTCAACGACATTTTCACGCTCGACGCATGGCTGGAAGCCTCCAAAGCAAAGGGCAAGGTCGACGGACTGGCGGACGGCTCCGCCGTCTTCGCCAAGGCCACAGGCACCGAGCTGGACCTTGAGGCGGCCGGCCTCGGCCTGCGCGGCAAACGATTCGCCGCGCTGGTCGACGACGGCGTCGTGAAATGGATCGACATCGAGGACAACTCCAGTTGCGCAACCGTGTCGAGCGCGGATGTGGCTCTGGGCAAACTGTGAGGTTGATTTGGGGGCGGCTCGCGCCGCCTCCCTTGTTCTGGACGAGATGATGAAAACGCCGGGCGCGAGTCAAGGCCAGTCAGCATCGGAGTTGATCTCGAAAAGGATTGCCGAACTAGGAGACTGGCGAGGGGAAACTCTCAATAGAATGCGCAGGCTCATCAAGGAAGCGGACCCGGACGTGGTTGAAGAGTGGAAATGGATGGGAACTCCGGTTTGGTCGCACGACGGCATCATCTGCACTGGCGAATCCTATAAGAATGTCGTCAAGCTTACGTTCGCCAAAGGCGCATCTTTGAAGGAGTGCAATCCCTCTTCAATTCGAGTCTCGAGGGAAACGTGCGCCGCGCAATCGATATTCACGAAGGAGAAAAAATCGACAAGTCCGCCTTCAAGGCGATGGTTCAGCAAGCGGTCGCCCTCAACAGTTCGGGCAAGGTGAAAACCTCAAAGAAAGTGAAGTGAAAAAAAGCCGGGACTGTCCGAAATTTTGTGTGCGGGGCCGGGTTGACTATCACGCTATGACGAACCTCTCGTCGAACATGATAGCGAATTGGGTTTTGGCCTCGCACCATTCTCGCGGCGGCATTTTCCACTTTGCCGCGACCTGACGCAAGACGAGGTAGAGCAGCTTCATCGCGGCGCCGCCGTCCATGTTGCGGAAAACGCCAAACGGCGCCATCGCAGCTTCACCCACCTTGAAGATCGCGCTTATGCGAACAGGTTTGTGAGCCACCAAGGTTCGCGCCGAATCTGGGGCCGCGCGGCAGTAGCTCGCCAAACTGTTTGCGCAGCCAACGCCACCGCCCGACAAGCGCGCAACTGCGGCGGTTCGCACGCAACTTCAGCCGCCGCATGACACGCAGGCCAGTCGAGAAATGCATTCCTAGCCAGACAACCTCGGCCATCGCAATCCGGTTCACCGTGCCCGGTCGCGCGGGCTTTGTTTGCCCCGTGCCCGCCCTCTTCCGACCTCGCCAGGCGAGTCTACATTCTCACACAAGCCGAAGAAGGAAGAGGGGTTGCCTGCACCCTTACCTATTCAGCACGTCGTCGCGCACGCTATTGGCCAGCACGACGATCTCCTGAATGTCGCGTTCACCGACTCCCAACTGGCGCAGAGCGCTCGACAAATCCTCGACCACCGCATCAAAATGGCTCTCGTTCAATCCCCTCGCGACGAGATGTTTATGCGCCTGTCGCATGTCGCCGCCGGTATAGCTGTTAGGGCCGCAAAAAACCCAGACGAGGAAGGACTTTAGCTTCGTAGCCTGCCGCTCCATGTCAACCGTTTCGAAGAAACTGGAGACCCGGTCATCGGCGAGAACCTTCTTATAGAACAAATCCACGGCGGCGTTGACGGTAGGCTCACCGCCAAGGCGTTCATATAACGTGGCCATTTAACACTCCCTTTTTCCCGTGGCGCGGTTTTTTTGAAGGTTCCGGCTCATGTTCGGGTAGGAGAGAGTAGCGCCACGCGAGAACCTAGCGCAACCTCATGATATGAGACATGAAGGGTCCAAAATAAAAGCCCCTCGCGATTTTTTACGTGGCCAATAGCGGCCGCCCCTACTTCTCCAGCGCCTTGACGCCCGGTAGTTCCTTGCCCTCGAGCCACTCGAGAAACGCCCCGCCCGCCGTCGAGACATAAGTGAAATCCACCGCCGCGCCGGCCTGATTGAGCGCCGAGACCGTATCGCCGCCGCCCGCGACCGAGAGGAGCTTGCCCTCGCGCGTCAGCCGCGCCGCGGTCTGCGCAACGGCGTTGGTGCCTTCATCGAAGGGTTGAAGCTCGAAGGCGCCGAAGGGACCGTTCCAGACCAGGGTTTTCGTTTTCGCCAGCAGATTTTCGACATGGGCGACAGCCTTGGGGCCGACGTCCAGAATCATGTCGTCGGCGCCCACATGATCGACGGTCACGAAATGTGCGGGTGCATGCGCCTCGAATTTCTGCGCGACGGTGACGTCCTCCGGCAGCACGATCTGGCAACCAGCCGCCTTGGCCTTTTCGAAAATCTCACGCGCCGTATCGAGCAGGTCTTTCTCGCACAGCGACTTGCCGATCGCCCTGCCCTGCGCGGCCAGGAATGTGTTGGCCATGCCGCCGCCGATAACGAGATAATCGACCTTGGCGACGAGATTGCCGAGCAGGTCGAGCTTGGTCGAGATCTTGGCGCCGCCAACCACCGCCATTACCGGATGCTTCGGCGCGCCAAGCGCTTTGTTCAGCGCCTCCAGCTCCGCCTGCATGGCGCGGCCTGCGAAGGCGGGCAGCTTGTGCGCAAGACCTTCGGTGGAGGCGTGGGCGCGATGCGCGGCCGAGAAGGCGTCGTTGACGAAGATGTCGCCGCTTTTCGCCAACTCCTCGACGAAGGCGGCGTCGTTCTTTTCCTCGCCCTTGTGGAAGCGCGTGTTCTCTAGCAGCGCGACGTCGCCGTCCTTCATCGCCGCGACGACTTGCGCCGCCGGGGCGCCGATGCAGTCGGTGGCGAAGGCCACCGGGCGCTTGAGCAAGTCTTCCAGCGCGCTCGCAACGGGACGCAGTGAATCTTCCTCATTCGGCGACCCTTTCGGGCGGCCGAAATGCGCGAGCAGGATGACTTTGCCGCCCTTGTCGGCGATCTCGTTGATCGTGGGCAGCACGCGCTCGATGCGCGTCGCGTCGGAAACGCGGCCGTTTTCCATCGGCACATTGAGATCGACGCGCAAGAGCACGCGCTTGCCGCGGACGTTCACGTCATCGAGTGTCCGGAAGGTATTTGCCATTACACGCCTCTATTTCGGAAGTGTGATCTTCGAGCGAATGGTTTTGAAATCTTCCCTAGCGGTTTCGAAGCCTTCGCGGGTCGTCGCGCAGGACATGGAAACCCTTCCGCGGGGCGTTTCGATAATCGAGAGGAAAAGGGTGACATTGCCTGCGTCGGGCCCTTTATCGGAATGAACGACATATTCCACGCCGCGGGCCTTGTTCAGCGCAAAAACCGACTCACGATCGATTGGTCCGAGATTGCGAACGACATTTCTCGCCGCTTCACGCCATTCCGGCAGATCGACGCCTTCGTTGAGTTGCGCCTGACTGTAATCCGAATTGGCGGGCGTGGCCTTCAGGCTCACGCCACATAAATGCTTGCTCGTTCCGACGAGGGATGGTTTGCCCGTCGTCGAGTCAACTGCGATGGTCATATCATGGGCGGGGTGGCTGGTCAGGGAGGCTACATAGGGGGCTGGCGGATCGACGCCGAACCCCGTCATTTCATCCGTAAGCGCAAAGGCGGGTGAAATCAACGCGATGGCTGTCGTGACGACAAGGTTCCGGCCGAACATGCCCCGCCCCCTCAAATCAGCTTCCCGATCGCCACGGCGGTGTCCGTCATGCGGCCCGAAAAGCCCCATTCATTGTCGTACCACGACAGGATCGACACCAGCGTGCCGTCGAGCACTTTGGTCTGGTCCGTGTGGAAAGTCGAAGACGCCGGGTTGTGATTGAAATCGCAGGACACCAGCTTTTCGTCCGTATAGGCGAGCACGCCCTTCAGCGGACCATCCGCCGCCGCCTTGATGGCCGCGTTGACCTCGGCCACGGTCGTCGCGCGCTTGGCGACAAATTTCAAATCCACCGCCGAAACATTGGGGGTCGGCACGCGGATGGCGTAGCCGTCGAGGCGACCATTCAACTCCGGCAGCACCAGGCCCACCGCCTTGGCTGCGCCGGTCGACGTCGGGATCATCGATAAAGCCGCGGCGCGGGCGCGATAAAGGTCCTTGTGCATCGTGTCGAGCGTTGGCTGGTCGCCGGTGTAGGAGTGGATCGTCGTCATGATCCCCTTGTCGATGCCGATGGCGTCGTGCAGCACCTTGGCGACCGGGGCGAGACAGTTTGTCGTGCAGGAGGCGTTGGAGATCACCAGATGCTCTTTGGTGATCTTGTGGTGATTGACCCCATAGACCACGGTGATGTCGGCGCCGTCTCCGGGGGCCGAGACGAGAACCCGCTTGGCGCCGGCGTCCAGCAGCAGCTTGGCCTTATCGCGTGCGGTGAACAGTCCAGTGCATTCCAGCGCAATGTCGATGTTCAGCTCTTTGTAGGGCAGCTCGGCGGGGTTCTTGATCGCCGTCACCTTGATGGGGCCGCGCCCGGCGTCGATCGTGTCGCCGGCGACCGTCACCTTGTGCGGAAAACGGCCATGCACCGAGTCGTAGCGTAGGAGATGGGCGTTGGTCTCGACCGGACCGAGATCGTTGATGGCCACGACCTCAAGATCGGTGCGGCCGGATTCGACGATATAGCGCAGGATATTGCGCCCGATGCGGCCAAATCCGTTGATCGCGACTCTCACGGCCATGTGGAAATCTCCTGAAATTGGGCCGCTGCGGAAGCCCTGCGGCCAAGCGTTAAGCGCCATCTCCAAGTCGCGGCGCTCCGGGTGTGGCGGAGAGATAACATCTGGCGCCCTGCTGTCAACGCGACTTGCCAGCGCGCGTCACAGGCCACGCCTTGGGAATGGACCGAATTATGCTACCTAACGGCCTCGCGCAAATCGTAGTTGCGCGATTCCGCTCGGGCGCGGTTCACACGCCGCGCCGCCGTCGCTTCAAGAAGGCCGCTGCCCATGCCGCCATCCCCGACGCCAGACGACGCCCTGACGCCTCGGCTTGACGCCGCCGTGACGCGTCTTGAGAAGGCTCTAAAGGCGCTCGAACTTGCTGTCGCGCAGCGCTTGGAGGACGAGATGACTCTCGCTGATCTCGAAGAAGAGCTTGCGGTGATGCAGGATGATCGCAGCCGGCTGGCGCTGGAACTCGACTCCGCGCTGGCTCGCGCGATTACAGTGGAAAAAAATCGCGATGAAGTTGTGCGCAGGATCGAACGCGCCAGCGCCAGCGTCGCCGCCGTGCTCGGCGTCACGGCGCCGCGCGACGAATAGGATTTGAGCTTATGGCGCTTGCAATCGTCACCATCGCCGGCCGCACCTATCGCATGGGCTGCGACGAGGGACAGGAGAAACGGCTGGAGGAACTGGCCGCAATCGTTGACAAAAAGATCGCTTCGATGCGGGAGAATTTCGGCGAGATTGGCGACCAACGCATCATTGTCATGGCGGCGCTGCAAATCGCCGACGAAGTAGCCGACGCACGCGCCCGCGTTGACGGTCTGGAATCAGAAATCGCGGCGCTGCGCCAGCAGATCGACGCCTCGAAGCGCCGCGATGCGGCCATCGAGGCGCGGCTGGAGCAGACGTTCGGCGACACGGCAGCGCGTCTCGAACAGCTTGCGCGGGATCTGTCGCGCAGCTCGCGCGAACCCGACGCAGCTCTCCCCGGCTTGGCTGGAGATCTTTAGCCTGACGCAGCCCAGAACCACAACGCGACACTGGACCGCGTTATCAATCGCGTTAGCGTGTCGTCGCCCAGGACTCGACGCTGGCGTCGCGCTTGGCTTTTTCGAGAGAGTCGGCCAACTCTGAAAGCTGGTAATTGCGGTTCTGCGCCATCTCCGCCTCCGCGCCGTCCTTCAGAATGGCGATTTTCAGCTGCTCCGTCGCCTGGCGCCCAAGTTCGACTATCCATTGATTGACATTGAGCAAAAACAGCCGCTTGCGCTCAGCCTGTTCTTCCTTCGGCCCCATATCGTTGTTTTCGATAGCGATTTCCTGCTTGGTCGCCTCTATGTTCGTATCGAGCGTTTTCAGCTTCTCTTCCAGCGGTGCGAGTGTTTCGGGCTTGGCGTTGTCACCTTTAGCCTTCTCAAGCGCGGCGGTTGTTTCCTTTTTCGCTTTCTCCAGGTTTTCGAGGCCGGTTTCCAGCCACTTCGCCTGAATCTTCAACAGCGCGTCCTTGCCGGAGCCGCCAAGCGGAAAACTGGCCGGCAACGGAAAATAGGGCCCAAGCTTCGCGGCCTCGGCCGGAATCGCGCCGAAAGCGCTGGCGAACAGCGCGCCAGCAAACACGATCGCGGACATTTTCTTTTTGGACGACATTATTTTTTTCCTCCTGCGTCGGCTCTTTGTAATCCGGACCGGTCCGCCCGTGCAGGGTAGCCGTCCGGCGATGCCGATCTATTGGGCGACAAACTGGGCTATCGCCGCGTATCTGGCAAGACCGCGCTTAGGCTTGTTACGTCGGCAAAAATTTCAGAAACAGCGGACCTGAGCCTCGGCCTGTGCGCGGCGCAATTCATCCAACGCGTCTCGCGCGACAGCGGTGTTGCGGAACATATTGCCGATCTGTCCCGCCTGCTGGGTGATGCTCGCAACGGTTTCCGCCGCGACGTATTTTTCGTAGGGCAGTATGGTGGCGATGACGTCAATCGAGCAGGAGCATTGGTCCAGCGACTGCCTGGTGTCGCCATTGGCCTTCATGCAGCCGAACACATAATCGGCGCGGGCGGAAGTTGGATAGTCGTTCAGTTCCGCCGCGCTGGACTGCGCGGCGAAAACGGCGAACATAAAGGCGAGAATCTTTCGCATGGAGTCCGTGCGGTGCGGAGCCAGGTTCCGAACTCCTAACGCGGCGCGCTCGTTGGAACAAGGCGCGCTCTAAAGCTAGTTAGCGCGACGTTGTTTCCTTGGCGCTGAAAAGCAAGCTCCGCACCTGTCCGCCGTTGAGGCGCGTCTTCATCGCGTTTTCAATGGCCACAAGCGAATTGCGTTTGGTGCTCGACAAATCGCGTGCGCTTGCCAGAGCGAGGAAGTCGCCGGCTTTGTGGGGACAGCCCCCGCCGCCCTCGTACACGCGAAGTCCTTCCGCGGTGGCGACGATGTCTCCCGAGCGCAGGGTGGTGTCGTGCAGCAGGGCTTCCGCCTGGCCTGGATCCGCGGCCTGAGCGGTCTGATCGTAACAAAAACTCTTTTTTACGGCGGCGGCGCCGGCCACCTTGTCATCGGCGTCCCGACGTGCGGTCGCGTGTTTGCGCGAGTGGGATTGCTTCAGGTAAGACAAGCTCGATTGCCAATTTGATCCTCGATGCTTCGGCCGATCGACTTGTCTGGGCGCGAGAGGAGCCTCAACTGCTCTCTGCTCCCCTCCGAACCCGAATAAATCATCGAGAAATCCAGCCTGCGCTGCGTCATTGTTCGTTTGGATTGCAAAAAAGGCGAAGAAGGACAGCGCAATGCCGATTCGCCAGCGAGATCGCAGGCGCGATGGGAAATAAACTATAACGGGCCTCAGGTTACTGAGAAAAATGTATCGCATTTCCAGTCTCGCGCGATTGGACTGAGACAAATACTTAGCCGCAGTTACGCCACAATTGACCAGGAAGTCAAATCAGCAAATCCCTGCGATTCAGCTCATTTTCTCCGGAGAATCAAGCAGATGAACTATTACATCCACAATATAAATTGTTAGGCAAAAAAGCTGATTTTTGTCTTGCGCCCTCCAGATTTTTTTACCCTCAACCCGCTTTACGCCCTCACTCGAGCGGCCCCCATCCGCATGCTATAGTGATAGCGCGCACGAGCGCGGCAACAAGCGCGCTAGTGAGACGAATTCGCGGGCATCCAATGCCGTGAATCCGCGAACTCGCTTTTTCAGATAAGGATTTGCTCAGTCAGCGCGGATTATCGACGGTCAGTTCCAACCTGCGCGCCGCCAGCCTCGCCGCCTCCGCGCCGGAGAGGATCGCCCCGTTGAAACCGTGCTCGCCGCCGAAGGCGGACGCCAGATACAATCCGCCGACCGGCGTGTTTGACGTACGGGGAAATCCCGCGAGAATCGGATCTTCCGGCGGCAGCGGCTCGAAGCCATAGACGGCTCCTTCAGGCGTGTTGAGATAGCCTGCCATCGAATAAGCGTTGAGCAACATGCGCTCGTTCACCAGGCTGGAGAAGCCGGGATAATCTCGTTCCAGCGCATCCTGAAAAGCGTCGAGCCAACGCTCTCGCCGCTCGGCAAATTCCTCGCGCGAAAGATTGCGCCAGTTGTTCAAGCGATCGAGTCCCAAAACGCTCAACAGGATTGGCGGTTCGTCCCACAAGCCCGAATCCACCGCCGTGAAATTGGCGACGGAGTACAGCGGCAAAGCCCCGGCCGGGTTCGCGCTCATAGCTTCGGCCCCGTCGCCATACTGGGAAAAGCGCGTCATCGAATCGGGCAGCACGATCGAGGAATAATCTTGCAGGCCAATGGTTTCCGGTTTCGCTTTTAGCCCGAAGTTGACGCAGAAAAGCGAGGTGGACAGCGGTCTTGAGCCAAATTCCGCTTCCATCAGCTCTCGCGCCGCCGAGGGCAACAAATCACCAGCGACGCCCGGAGCGCAGTTCGCCATCACAACGCGGGCGTCGAGCGTCTCTTCATCCTCGCCACTTTTGCGGGCCACATGGCGCACGCGGGTTACGTTGCCGTCAGCGTCTGTCTCGATCGCCGTGGCCAGCCGTCCCAGCCGAACGATTCCGCCTGCCTTGGTTATCGCCTTCGCGAGCTTGAGACTGAGCTGCCGCGAACCGCCCTTGATGTAAGCCCCGCCCGAAGCGATGTTCGCGCCTTGCGCCAGCGCGTAATAAATCCACCAGGTGCGTTTAGGATCGTCCCCGAAATAAAGCAGATTGGCGCCGAGCGCGCATTTGAGCGCTTCGCCGCCCGCAAAATCGCGCTCAAATGCCTCGTCCAGCGTATCCTGCCAGCCGCTCGCGGCGGGAGCTATCTCCCAAAGCGCTTTGGTGAATTTCGCTACGGAGCCGGTTTCCCGAGCTTGCCGGACGGTCCATAGCGAATCATGGATTTGCTCGACTTCGTTGAGGAAATGCTTGATCGCCTGCCGCTTGTCGGGAAAGCGCGCAGCGAGCGCGTCATAGGCGGCGTCGAAGCCTGCCGGAAGCGCAAAATTCTCGCCGACCGGCCCGCCGCGCACATTGTGCAGCGGCCCGGTTGGCAGCCACTCGATTTCCTCCAGGACGCCGAGCTCGCTCAGGATGCTGTGCTTGGGATCGCGTGGATTTCTTGCGTCGGAAGTCTGGTGCAGTGAGGATTCGACGGTCAAGCCCCCGACGCGGTAGACCGACGCAGCGCCGCCCAGGCTGAAATTGCGCTCCAGCAGGCAGACGCTATAGCCTTGCTTGGCCAGCAGCGCGCCGGCAGTGAGCCCGCCAAGCCCGGAGCCGATCACTACGGCGTCGAATTTCTTTCCAGTCGTCATTGAGCGTCCCGAACTATCGCGCTACGAAAAAATAGAGCGTTTGGCGGCGCTTGCTCCGGTCGACGGCAAGCGGTTTCAAGAAATTGAAACTAAAGAGAGAGCCATATTCCGCCTAAAGGGATGGCAGCAGATTTAAAACGGCATCGCCGGGTCCGTCGGCGGCGTAGTGAGGTCCGCGGGCGGATTGTTTTTGCGCTTCTTGCGTCGTTCCTTGCGCCGCTCCGTCGCCTTTGCCTTCTCGGGCTGAACATCCGGATCGATGGCCGGGTCCGCCACTGGAGTCTGGCCAAACACGGGCTCATCTGCTGGCCCTATGGGCTGCGCCTCGACAGCGGCGGGCGCGGTGGGCTCGACTTTACGGGCCTTGCCGGAGCGTTTGCCTTCAGGCGCCGGCGCGGAGGCGGATGCATCGGGAGCCGCCGGCTGCTGCGCAACGACTTCTTTGCCGCCCTTACAGTCGACCAGCCACACGTCATAGACGGGGTGCTCGACGCCGTGCAGGCCAGGACTGGCCGCAAACATCCATCCGGAGAACACCCTCTTGGCCTCGGGCTTGGCCTCTGATTTGGAGTTGGCATCGCGTTTCTGGTCTGACCTCGCGGCCTGTTCGTCCACCTCGACGAAACTGGTTGTTTGCGGCGCCTCGGTCTGCGGGCGAGTGTTGCAGACTCGAGGGGTCACCTGAAGCGCCCCGAACTGCACCGTCTCGTCGATGGCCACGTCGAAATTGATGATGCGCCCGGTCGTCTTGTCCAATCCCGCGAAAACCGCGGTTGGATGCCGAATCGGGTCCGCGGCGGCGGGGAGAGCTGCGGTGGAGGAGAGCGCGGCGCCAATGACCGCGCCGCGTCGAAGAACGGATAAGCCAAAAAGAAAGAACATCAGATCTCCGCGCCGCTCAAACTGCGACAAAAACATTTGCGCCGGTCGCCAGTGGAACCACGCGAGAAAGGCGATTCCGTGGTCACGGCGACGGCGATGTTGTTTTGGCCCGACGCTCGATCAGCCCTCTGGACGCCAGGCGTTGTAATCGCCGCCTGTCGGCGGGCGCTCGCCGGCGCTGAGCAGCGACCCCGGCGGACGATAGGCTTGCGCCGTACCGGTCATGTTCTCCTGATGCGGGAGCTGCCAGTCCTTGGGCTTGTAATTTTCCTCGGTGGGCGGCGTATCGAATGTGTGATGCAACCAGCCGTACCACCCGGGAGGCGTATTGGAGCCTTCGGCTAGGCCCTTGTAGATTACCCAGCGGCGCTCGAAGAGAAGCGCCGGGTCGATCTTGCCGCCCTTGGTTCGGTAATAGACATTGCCGAATTCGTCCTCGCCGACGCGCTCGCCATAGAGCAGCGTCCACAAGCCGGTGCTGAGCGTGGCCCGATTCCACCAAGTGAACATTCGAACGAAAAAAGACATGCGCGTCGCATCCTGTGAGTTCTGCGGCCCTTATCGCGTTTGCGGGGGCTTATGTCCAGAGGCGCCGCGTCTCAATCGACAGGCCTGACAAAGGCCCCGAAGGCGCGCGGCCCATCGCCGGTCGCCGCTTTCGCAGTGATTTTTAGCGTTGCGGCGTCGAGCGACCAGAGTTCATTTGAGAACCAATTGGTGACATAAATAAGGGCGCCGTCGCGGCTTGCGGCGACGCTCTCGGGATATTCGCCGACCTTGACCGTTCCCAAAGGCGCAAAAGTCGCCGCATCGAAAACGCTGACGCTCTCGGCGTACTGGTTTGCGGCGAAGGCGCGACCTTTGGCCAGTGCGACGCTATAGGGGTGACTGCCAACCGGCACGGTCGCGAGAAGCCTGCGCTCCTTCAGGTCGACGATGCTCACATCGTCGGATTCGACATTGGCGGTGTAGGCCCGCGACCCCTGCCCGTCGATGGTCACGCCGTATGGATGGCGTCCGACGGGCACCAGGGCGATGCGCGTGAAGCTTGCGGCGTCAATAATAACGACGGCGTTGTCGTCGCGGGCCGCAGCGATCACGAATCGACCGTCTGGCGTCACTGCGACGCCGGCAGGCATGGCTCCAATCTCTACTCGGCGCGTCTCCTCGGTCGCGAGGTCGATTTCCAGCAGGTCGCGCCCATACATATCGGCGACGTAGACGCGTTGGCCATCAGGCGGAACCGCGACGCCGAGAGGCCCCCCGGCCACATTGATCCGCTTGACCACCCGGCGCTCGCGCGCGTCGATCACCGTGAGAAAATGCCCCTCGGGGCTTGTCACATAGGCCCGGGCGCCATCGCGGCTCACCGCGATCCCAGCCGGTTTGCCGCCGATGGGCAAGGTTGCGCGAGCGGTCATGCTAGGAAGGTCGACAATCGTCAGATTGTCGCTTGCTTGAATTCGTCACGAAGGCTTCATCCGCAAAGGCGGAGCCGCCATGCGCCAGACACAGGATCGCTGCCGCAAGCCTCGCGCCGTTTGCGCTCATTCGCGCTCCGCCCTGGCTTTGAGCGCCGATAGACCCCTCCTGAACAGGCTGGATACAGCCTGCACGGCGATTTCGTCCGTGAACTGCTCCGGAGGGTTGCCGCCGGGAAAAGCGCGGTAAAAGCGACTTTTCCACTCGACGACCGATTTGCCGTCCGCAGGAATTACTTTCAGCGTCGCGGATAGATTGCCGACAGGCAGCACATTTATGTCGACATGCTCCATGAGATAGCGCAGCGACATGGACGTCTCGTCATATTGCACCAGACGTTCTTCTATCGTCGCGCCGTTGGCCAAGGTCAGCCGGCGCTTGGCGACTTCCGGCGTGACGCCGCCCTCGCCTTCCGTTTTCACGACCCCCGGCAGCCAGCTCATGTCCTGGAAATTACCGATGATGGCCCAGACTTTAGCAGGGGGCGCGTCGATTTCGATGGTTTCGACAACCTTTTGCGGAGTCGCGCCATGCGCCGAAGCGGCAACGGGAGCGAGCGTCGCCAAAAAGGCGAGACAAGAGAAAAGCAAGGCGCGCGCAGACATGTTTGAACTTCCGAAGAAGCGACAGCGCCGCCTCTCTCTCCCGGCGCGGGAGAGAGAGCGTCCCAAAGGCCTACTTGCCTTCGGCCTTGGCTTTCAGCGCAGCGAGGCCGGCCGTGTAAATGCCCGTGACCGCCTTCAGCGAGGCTTCGTCGGAGAGTTCCGGCGGCGGGTCATTGTTCATGAAGCCGCGATAGAAGGCCCCCTTCCATTCGACGGTGGACTTTTTACCGTCGTCCGCGGGGGTCACCGTGATGGTCGAAGAATAATTATTGACCGGCAGAACCTTCACGTCGACCTGATCGATTTTATAGGCGAGCGACATTCCCGTCGCGTCATATTTCGTCAATGTCTCGTCGATAGTTCCGCCGCTGCTGAGCGTCAGCTTGCGCTTGCCCTGCTCGGGTGTGTTGCCTCCGGTCGCGTCGGTCTTGGCCACGCCCGGCAGCCAGCTCATGTCGCCGAAATTGCCGACTATCGCCCAGACCTTGGCGGGCGGCGCGTCGATCTCGATCTTTTCGACAACTTTCTGGCGGGACGGACCATGCGCGAAGGCCAGGGCGGGAACCAGCGACAGGGCCGCGACGATAAATGCGCGGCGCGGGGCGACGAAAGGCATGAACGATTCTCCTGGAGAGAGAGCTTGTCGCCGCCAGCGGCGGCTCGGCCGACATAAAGGCGCCCCAGCGCCTCACGTCAAGGCATTGCGGCCAGAGAAGTCATTCTGGAGCGCGCGTTGACCAGAATTTGGCCTAAGGCGCCCCTTGCCGAATTTTGCAAGCGAGACCACGATGTTGCGGTGCAAATAAAAAACTTTTCCCCATTATCCACGACTTTTCGCAACATATAGGACTTTTAAAGATTTTAAGCACTATATCTTGACGAAGAGGCTCCTTTCACGCAGTTTGCGGGCGTCGCGATGACGACACGGCGCAGAATCGGAACTGTCCGCGCGGCGGGCGAAGCCCGCCGGTCTGTGCTGCGCTCGTCACCCCGTATGCGTTCCCCAGTGCTCACGATTGAGAAGCGTTCCCATAATGGGCGCGGGTTCAGGCTGTCGCCTCGGCGCAGCCTTCCGCTGGCGTCCAGCAGCGAGTTGTCCCGCAAAATTAAATTGAGGAATCCAAGAATATGAAGATCGAGCGACTCTTTACGACCGCCGGCCAGTCTCCTTATGCGTCGATCGAGTTCCGCACGACCAAGAGCGAGATTCGCAACCCCGACGGCTCGGTGGTGTTCTCGCTCGACAATATTGAGGTGCCGGCAAGCTGGAGCCAGGTCGCCGCCGACGTGCTGGCGCAAAAATACTTCCGCAAGGCGGGCGTCCCGGCCAGGCTGAAGCGCGTCGAGGAAAACGCCGTTCCCTCATTTCTGTGGCGGTCTGTTCCCGACGCGGACGCTCTGGCGGCACTGCCCAAGGACCAGCGCCTGACCTGCGAAACCACGGCGCGGCAGGTGTTCGACCGGCTCGCCGGGGCCTGGACCTATTGGGGCTGGAAGGGCGGCTATTTCGACAGCGAGGAAGACGCTCAGGCCTTCATGGACGAATTGCGCTTCATGCTGGCGAGGCAAATGGCCGCGCCCAATTCGCCGCAGTGGTTCAACACGGGCCTGCATTGGGCCTATGGCGTCGACGGCCCCGGCCAGGGTCATTTTTATGTCGACTACGCCAGCGGCAAGCTGACGAAATCCAAAAGCGCCTATGAGCATCCGCAACCGCACGCCTGTTTCATTCAGTCGGTGGAGGACGACCTCGTCAACGAAGGCGGCATCATGGACCTTTGGGTGCGTGAGGCCCGGCTGTTCAAATACGGCTCCGGCACCGGCTCCAATTTCTCCAAGCTGCGCGGCGAGAAGGAAAAGCTCTCCGGCGGCGGCTCCTCGTCCGGCCTCATGTCCTTCCTCAAGATCGGCGACCGCGCCGCTGGCGCGATCAAATCCGGCGGTACGACGCGACGCGCCGCAAAAATGGTGGTGGTCGACGTCGATCACCCGGATGTGGAGGATTTCATCGACTGGAAGGTGAAGGAGGAGGAGAAGGTCGCCTCGCTCGTCACCGGCTCCAAGATCGTCAAGAAACATCTCAAGGCCATCATGCGCGCCTGCGTAAATTGCGAAGGCGCCAACGACGATTGCTTCAACCCGGAAAAGAATCCCGCGCTCAAGCGCGAGATCAGGCTCGCGCGCCGCGACGAGGTGCCGGACAATTACATCAAGCGCATCATGCAATTCGCGCGTCAGGGCTACAAGGACATCTCCTTTAAGACCTATGACACCGATTGGGACAGCGAGGCCTATCTCACGGTCGCGGGCCAGAACTCAAACAACACCGTGCGCGTGACGGACGAGTTCTTGCACGCGGTGGAAGAAGACAAGGACTGGTCGCTGATCCGTCGCCTCGACGGCAAGACCGCCAAGACGCTGAAGGCCCGCGACCTGTGGGCCAAGATCGGCTACGCCGCCTGGGCCTCCGCCGATCCCGGCATCCAGTTCCACACCACCATCAACGACTGGCACACCTGCCCGGCCGGCGGCGCCATCCGCGCCTCCAATCCGTGCTCGGAATATATGTTCCTCGACGACACGGCGTGTAATCTCGCCTCGCTGAACCTGCTGCAGTTCCGCGACGACACGACGAAGAACATCGACATCGCCGCCTATGAACACGCCGTGCGGTTGTGGACTGTGGTGCTCGAAATCTCGGTGCTGATGGCGCAGTTTCCCTCGCGCGAGATCGCGCAGCTTTCATACGACTACCGCACGCTCGGCCTTGGCTACGCCAATGTCGGCGGGCTGCTGATGTCCTCGGGCATCGGCTATGACAGCGCGGCGGGCCGCGCCATCACGGGCGCGCTTTCGGCGATCATGACCGGCGTTTCCTACGCGACTTCCGCCGAAATGGCGAAGGAACTTGGCCCCTTCTCGCGCTTCTCGGAAAACCGCGAGGCCATGCTGCGCGTCATCCGCAACCATCACCGCGCCGCGCTCGGCGAACACAGCGGCTACGAGAAGCTGTCGATCGAGCCGACGCCGCTCGACATCGCAGCCTGCCCCGACAAGGCGCTGGTCGACGCCGCCGAGCGCGTTTGGGAGACCGCGCTGCGCCAGGGCGAGTTGCACGGCTATCGCAACGCGCAGGTCACCGTCGTCGCGCCGACCGGCACCATCGGCCTCGTGATGGACTGCGACACCACCGGCATCGAGCCCGACTTCGCGCTGGTGAAATTCAAGAAGCTCGCCGGCGGCGGCTATCTCAAGATCGTCAACCGCGCCGTGCCGGAAGCCTTGCGCACGCTCGGCTACCGGAGCAGCGAGATCGCCGAGATGGAGGCCTATGCGGTCGGCCACGCCAGCCTCTCCAACGCGCCGGGGATCAACACCGCGACCTTGCGGGCGCGCGGCTTCACCGACGAGAAGCTGCAGCTCGTCGAGAAGGCGCTGGCCGGCGCCTTCGACATCAAATTCGTCTTCAACAAATGGACGCTCGGCGCCGACTTCCTCACCGGCGCGCTGAAGATTCCGGCCGCGACGATCGAGGAAAAGAACTTCGACCTGCTCGCGCAGCTTGGCTTCTCGCGCGCCGAGATCGACGCCGCCAATGTGCATATCTGCGGCGCGATGACGCTGGAGGGCGCGCCCTTCCTCAAGCCCGAGCATATTTCGGTGTTCGACTGCGCCAATCCCTGCGGGCGCACCGGCAAGCGCTATCTCTCGGTCGAGTCGCATATCCGCATGATGGCCGCGGCGCAGCCCTTCATCTCCGGCGCGATCTCCAAGACCATCAACATGCCCAACGACGCCAGCATCGAGGATTGCGAGCAATCCTATTTGCTGTCATGGCGTCTCGCGCTGAAAGCCAATGCGCTTTACCGCGACGGCTCCAAGCTCTCGCAGCCTTTGTCGTCGCAGCTTATTTCCGGCGACGACGACGACGAGGACGCAAGCGACAAGGTCGAGGAGCTGCTGGCGGCGAACATTCCGGCGCGCGCCGTGGCGATGTCCGAGCGCATCGTCGAGCGCATCGTGCATCAGGTGGTGCGCGAGCGCGAGAAACTGCCGAACCGCCGCAAGAGCTACATCCAGAAGGCCACGGTCGGCGGCCACAAGGTCTATCTGCATACGGGCGAATACGCCGACGGGCGCCTCGGCGAAATCTTCATCGACATGCACAAGGAAGGCGCCGCCTTCCGCAGCGTCATGAACAATTTCGCCATCGCGATTTCTCTCGGCCTGCAATATGGCGTGCCGCTGGAAGAATATGTCGACGCCTTCACCTTCACGCGCTTCGAGCCCGCGGGTCCTGTGCAGGGCAATGACGCGATCAAGAACGCGACCTCGATACTGGATTACGTGTTCCGCGAACTCGCGATCTCCTATCTCGGCCGCAACGATCTCGCGCATGTCCAGCCGGAGGACCTCGGCCACGACGCGCTCGGCAAGGGCGAGCATGAAGGCCGGGCGCCGGAATCGTCGTCGGTGGTCTCGCGCGGCCTCGTGCGCTCCAAGACCGACCGGCTGACGCTGGTGAACCGCGCGGACGCTGGGACCACGCCGCGCGCGCATGGATCGGAAGGCGCGCTGGCGCTGAAGTCGGAGCTCGCGCATGAGGACGAGCCGCTCTCGGAGCTGGGCTGGACCGAGCCAGTGAAACCCGTCGCGGGCGTCGCCGAAAAACGCGCCGAAGCGCGCATGAAAGGCTATGTCGGCGAAGCCTGCCCGGAATGCGCGAATTTCACGCTGGTGCGGAATGGGACTTGTTTGAAGTGCGAGACATGTGGAAGCACAACGGGGTGTAGTTGAGGGAGAACGCGTCATCGCAAATATCCCTAATGGCTGGGCTGGGCCGCGCCCGACAGCTCCAGCCATGATTCATCGCTTGACCTCCGGTATCTGATAACGGCATTTGCAATGGGACATGCCCTCGATTCCGAGACAGAGAGTGGATATCTATTTTTCCGCAGACATCGAAACGGACGGCCCCATTCCTGGGCCGTATTCGATGCTTTCGTTCGCGCTTGTGTTTGCCGGCACTTTCGACGGAAAGCGTTTCCAAAGACCCGTCGATTACTCGAAAATATTTTACGCTGAGCTGCAGCCGATCTCAGATCAATTCCAATCTGAAGCATTGGCAGTCAACGGCTTAAATCGAGCACGGCTATGCACAGAAGGCGAAGATCCTGCGGACGCAATGTCGCGTGCGAGCAATTGGATCATTGAAATCGCGGGTTCCAGCAAGCCTATTTTGGTGGCGTACCCATTGAGCTTCGACTGGGCCTGGCTGTATTGGTATTTCACAAGGTTCTCACGATCGGGCTCGCCGTTCGGCCATTCCCAATGCTTCGACATTAAGACGGCGTTGGCTGTCAAAGGCGGCATCGAAATTGGAGAAGCTGGTCGCTCACAAGTGCCCGCGCCGCTCAGGCCAAAGCATCCGCATACACATCATGCTAAGGACGACGCGGTCGCCCAAGCCGAAATATTTGCAAACATTTTTGAGTGGGGAGGCGATCATGGAAGAGATAGAAAGACGTAGACAATTTACGATCAGTCGGGTGCAGGAGTTTCGTGCCACTCTAGCTCAAAGCGACCATTTGGCTGCAGGAAAGGCGTGTGTTTACGCGACAGGCTCTTATGGCAGGTGTGAAGCCAGCTGTTATAGTGATCTGGACTTATTCATCGTCGCCAAGAACAAGAGCGGCGGTCCAAACGAGATAGTCAGCCAGTTAAATCGCCTCGACGAGATATGCATAAAGGCTGACCTCATAAAAATGAGTAAGCGCTTTAAGTTACCTGCATTTTCGAAAGAAGGGCACTACCTAGTTCATTACACGGCAAATGATTTTACGAAGTCTCTTGGTAAGCCGGAAGATGATTTCACAAATACGTTCACAGCCCGACTGTTACTTTTACTCGAAAGCTGCGCCCTGATTGGAGAGCCAATTTATCAGGAGATCACCGGCGACGTCATCACAGCATATTGGAGAGAATATGAACAACATAGCCAGAACTTCAAGCCCGTGTTTCTCGCGAATGACATACTTCGCTTGTGGCGAACCTTTTGTGTAAATTACGAGGCATTTACTGACACATCGCCTTCCGAAGAGCGTGCGAAACGCAAGTTGCAGAACTACAAACTGAAGCACAGCAGACTGATGACGTGCTACTCAGCAATCCTCTATCTGCTCTTCATTTATCGTAAAAATGAAACAGTCACGCCGCGCGACGCCAAGAAGATGTTTGCAACATCTCCGACGCATCGCATAGAGGAGATGGCGAACGACGCCTATTTAGCGGATGCATCGGGAAAGCTGCGAGAATTGTTAGACCAGTATGAAACCTTTTTGAAAGAAACGAATATGCCAAAAGAGGAGCTGGAGGAGCGCTTTGCGGATACGACGCACAGCGAGAGATTGAGAGAAGCTTCAACAAGATTTGGCGATACAATGTTCGAGACCTTGAACAAGATGGGGGGCGGGACGCCATTTCATCGGATGCTAGTGGTCTGAGATGGCGGGTGGTTGCAAACCCACGCAAAAAATTGCACCTTCCCGCCGCTATCGCGTCAGGGAGAGTTCGAACATTGGCATCGCGTCGACGTCATTCCACAATCAGCCGCTTCGCCCTCGCCGCAATCGCTTTTGCCCTCGCCGCCGCCCTCCCCGGCGCCGCGCGCGCGGCCGGATGGCATTATTACGATCCCGACTGCCCCATCGCGCTGGGCGACAAGTCGATGAAATTCGTCGCGATGCAGCCCAAGAAGAACATCGACCGCGTTTGCGACGCGCTGGGCGACACCGGCCCGACCGTGATCGCGCTCGACGCCGGCGACGCGGAACTGCGGGAGATGGTCTGGGACATTCGCGTGCTGCGCGATACCGGTCGCCCGGACGGCGAGGAAAACATCGAGGCTGACAAGGTCTTCCAGCTTCCGATTCAAAAATACCGGAATGGAATGGTCAACTTCGACCATGATTTCGCCAGCGCCGACAAATATATGCTGTTGGTAAGAATGAAGAGCGACAGCGGCGCCAAAGAATATGTCGGCCGCCATCGGTTCACGGTGGGCCTGCTGGATAATACCGATCTTTACGCCTACGCCTCGTTTGCCGGGCTTGTGCTTGCTGTCGGCGGCGGCTTTGCTTTTGTCGCCCGGAAGAGACGCAAAAACGCGGCGCCATCGGCTCAATAGCAGATGTAGACCCACCGATCCGCGCGAAAATCCCAGCGCCAGCAGGCGCCATACCCCCAAACGCCATAGGCGCCCCATTCGGGATGCCAGACATAATGGTCGCGTGGAGGGCACCCGCTGTAGCGGTATCGGCAGCCGGCGGAAGCTTCGGCGGGAATGGCGAGAGCGGCGCAAAAGGCGCCAGAGATCGCGAGCTTACGCAACATCGAAATATCTCCTGACGCCGGAATATTACGCCGCCCGTTCCGATTGAAAAGCCGAAAGTCTCCCCAGCCAGCCCTGCGCAAGCCGTCCGGCCTAGCTTGCCCCTGCAAACCGGAGCAGCGCGCGTGGCCCAGAACAGCAAACCCTTCATCGTCGTCGCCACCCCCTGCTACGGCGGCCTCGTCACGCAGTCCTATATGATGTCGATCATGCAATTGACGCTGCTCGCGGGCGCCGGCGGTTTCGAGATGGATATCGTGATGCTGGCGGGCGACTCGCTCATCAGCCGCGCGCGCAGCACGCTCGTCGCGCGCTTTCTCGACAATCCGCGGGCGACGCATCTCTTTTTTATCGACGCCGACATTTCCTTCGGGCCCGATCAGGCGCTTCGGCTGCTCGACTTCGACAAGGATTTCGTCGCCGGCCAGTATCCACTCAAGCAAATCGACTGGCAGTCGCTGCCCGCGCGCGTCGTGCGCGGCGAGCCGCTCGACGCGGCTGGCCTGTCCTATGTCGGCAAGGCGGAGACGGGTCCGGGTCTGCGCTGCGACAACGGCTTTGTCACGGGGCGATATGCGGGGACGGGCTTCCAGCTTATCAAGCGCAATGTGCTGGAACGCATGATCGCCGCCTATCCCGAACTGAAATTCAGGAAAATCGATACGCTGACCAATGAGACCCCATCAAGCGACAATCTCTGCGCGCTTTTCGATTGCATGATCGACGGGGAGACCGGGACCTATCTCTCCGAAGACTATTCCTTCTGCCGTCGCTGGCGGGCGATCGGCGGTGAAATCTGGCTCGATCTGAGAAGCAGGCTTTCTCACACCGGTCCGCAGCGGTTCGACGGCGACTGCTCCCTGCGCTATGCAGGCGCGGCGGCGACCGAAAAGCCCCGCGTCGTAATTTACGCCTGACGGCGAAAAAGCCGCAAAACCCTCATAAAAAGCGGTATAAGCGTTTCCGACGCGCTTGAGCTGGCGCCGACGGAGCCAGAACCGCCTTGACCACAAATCCCGAAGACTACCGTTACTTCCTCTCCTACAGCGGCGTGAAGCTGCCGCTGCGGCTTGTCACCCCGCTGGAGCCCGGCGAACTTCAGAATCGGAACACTTTCTTTCGTGCGCAATATGACGAAGCGGGTCGCATCGTCTGCTGCGAAAAAATGGTGTATGGCGAGGTCGAACTGGCGCATCGCTATGAATATCGCGCCGACGGCGTTCTCGCCCGCGCGGAAATCCACATGGGCGACGACGAGCCGACCGAAATGCTGTTCGATGAAAATGGTTCGCCTTTGCGGACGTAGCGCTGAAAGCTTTTCTGCGGACGCTTAATGCAATTCACCTTCATCCATGCAGCCGATCTTCACATCGACAGCCCCCTCGCCGGCCTCGGCGTAAAGGATCCGGCCGTCGCCGCGCGCTTCGCGCAGGCGGGACGGCGCGCGGTTGAGGCGCTGATCGAGGAGACCATCGCGGCCAAGGCCGCTTTCCTGCTCATCTGCGGCGATATTTTCGACGGCGACTGGAAAGACGTCACCACCGGCCTGTTTTTCGCACGCGCGCTGGGTCGGCTTGAGCGCGAAGGGATTGCAACTTACATCGTCAAGGGCAATCACGACGCTGAAAGCCTGATGTCGAAGTCCCTGCTCTACCCCCAAAGTGCGCGAATTTTTTCCTCGCGCGCCGCGCAGTCGCATCATCTCGAGGAGCTGCGCGTTTCCCTGCATGGGCGCAGTTTTCCCGACCGACTGGTCGGAGCGGAGTTCCTTTCCTCCTATCCCGCGCGGCGCGATGGATATTTCAATATCGGCCTGCTGCACACGGCGCTCGACGGAACGCGCGGCCATCAATCCTACGCTCCATGCACCGTTGAGGATCTAAAGCGCTTCAATTATGATTATTGGGCGCTTGGCCATGTTCACGCCGCCGAGGAAATCTCGCGCGACCCCTGGATCGTTTATCCCGGCAATATTCAGGGCCGCAACGTGCGCGAGACTGGCCCCAAGGGCGCGATACGCGTCACCGTCGCCGACGGGCGCGTGATCGAGGCGCAGCGTTTGACGCTCGACGCCGCGCGCTGGGCTCATGTTCGCGTCGATATCTCCGATTGCGAGGACGAAGCGGAGGCGCTGAGGCTCATTGAGGCGCGGCTTGGCGCAGAGCGCGCATGCGCGGCAGGGCGGCCGCTAGCGGCGCGACTTTCTGTCACGGGCTCAACGTCGCTGCATGTCCGGCTCGTGTCGCGGCGCGAGGAGTTCGAGGCGGACGCTCGTGCGATCGGCTTTCGCATTTCCGAAGATCTGTGGGTCGAGAAGCTTGAAATAAGCACTCACGCGCCGGCGGTGACGCGCAAGGCTCCGGATGAAAGCGACGCGCTTGATGTCGAGGCGTTGATTGCAAGCGCCGCAGACGATCCCGAATTTACGCGCGCGCTCGCGGAACTTTCGTCGCGGATCGCCGAGAAGCTGCCTCGCGAACTACGCGAGGAATTGCCTCGAACCGCCGACGCGCTGGCGCGGCTCGCCCAGGAAGCTCGAGACAGGCTGTATGGAGAAATTGCCACGAAAGCGATCGGCTCGGGCGCGGGCGGCGCATGAGATTTGAACGCCTCTGTCTGGAGCGTTACGGCGTCTTCACCGATCGCACGCTCGATCTGCGCGCCGACGCGCATCTTCATGTCGTGCTGGGCGCCAATGAAGCCGGCAAAACCTCCGCGCTGAACGCAATCGGCGATCTTTTGTTCGGCTTCGGCAACATCACCAATTATGATTTTCTGCACGACAAATCGGCGCTTCGCATAGGCGCACGGCTGCGCCTTGCGGATGGGTCCGCGATCTCCCTGCGCCGTCGCAAAGGCGCCAAGAACACGCTGCTCGATGAGGACGACAAGCCGCTTTCGAAGGATCCGCTGGCGCCTCTGCTGGGTTCAGTCACGCGCGAGGTTTTTTTTAATGAATTCGGGCTAACCGCAGAGGCGCTGCGCGCGGGCGGCCGCGAATTGCTACTGGCGGGAGGGCGGCTCGCCGAAACGCTCGCCGCCACTTCGGCGCAACTCTCCGCGCTGGCCCAGCTCCGCGCCCGGCTCGAAGGCGAAGCCGACGCGCTGTTTGGCCAGCGACGCAGTGCCGGCAAAGAGTTCTACGCTGCATTGGACCAGCACGAGGCCGCCGACAAGCGCCTGCGCGAGGCCATCGTCACTGCCGACGCACTCGCTGCGGCGGAAAGCAGTTTAAAAGAGGCTCAAGAGAAACGCGACGCTCTTGGCGTCGAGCATGACCGTATAGGCCGCGAACTCGCCCGCTTCGAACGCAGCCTCCGCACGCGGCCAAAGCTGCTGCGTCTCGACAGACTCCGCGAGGAGCTTGCAAGCTTCGCCGACTTGCCGCCGGTCAGCGTCGAAACGCAGGCGCAATGGGTCGATGCGCAAGACAGAATGACGCAAATCGAGGCAGAGCTGGAGCAGTTGCAGTTGGCGGAGGCCGAGGCCGCAGCGGCGATTGCAGCGCTGACGGTGGACGAACCGCTGCTGCAAGTCGGCGAGCAGATCGACAAGTTGCGTGAGAAACTCGGCGCGGTGCAAAAGGCCGAAGACGACTTGCCCCGACGACGCGAGGCGGGGCGCATCGCTCGCGCAGAGCTGCAAAAAGCCGCTCATCGGCTTGGTCTCGCCTCGGAAAGCGAGCTGCTGGCGCGACAGCCCCCCGATCCGGCGCTCGCTTTAGTGCGCGATTTGATGGGCAAACGCAATGCCGCAGAACGCGGTCTCGAAGAAGCAGCGAGCGTCCGCACAGCGGCGCAACGTGATCTTGCAGAGCTGGAACAGAACGTCGCCAATCAATGCGCGGCGGTCGACCCCGCGCCTTTCGTTCAGGCGCTGGAGGCTTTCGTCGATATTCCCGGCGACGCCGACCGCCACAGACGCGACTCGCTCGCCCTGGCGCAGGAGCAACGCGCCCTTGCGGAGGAAGCAGGACGGCTAGACCCCCCCGCAGGAACGCTCGATGATCTGGCCCGCTCGCCCCTTCCCGATGCTGCTGGGATTGATGCGGCTCGCCAGATCTTCGCTACGCTCGACGAAGAAGAAAAACAATTGGCCGCGCGCAGCAAGACACATTTCGCAGTTCTAGTTGAGATCGACGAGGATATAGAAGCGCTTTCGCGAGCCGGCGCCCTAGCGACCCACGAGGACCTTAACGAGGCGCGCAAGAAGAGAAACAGCGCCTATGAGCAATTGCGCGAAGCGCTCGAAGGACCGTCTGTGGAGCGGCGCGAGACATTTTTCGCTCTAGGTGAAGCCAACCGGGAGGTCGATGCGACAGCTGATCTCTTATTATCGTATGCGGAGCGCGCGGCGCGCTTTGAGTCTGCGCAGGAGCGGCGAACTCGGGAGCTCCGCTTGGGCGAGAAACTCGCCGCAGAGCAAAACGCGCTGATTGATCGCAAGCGCGACGCGCAGCAGACATGGAACGCGATTTGGGCCGCGAGCGGCGTTACCCCGCGCCCGCCGCAAATCATGACGCGTTGGCATGAGCGCGTCGAAGACATCTTGACTCGGCGATCCCGGCTCGAGGAACGAGCGCTCGAAACGAGGTCCTTGTCGCATAAGCTTGAGGCCAACCGCGCCGCCCTTGTTCATCTCGTTGCAGATTTGGACGCGGCCGTGGACGCGGCGCTGCCAGTGGAGGCTTTCTACAAGAGCGTTCGCACCGCTGTCGACAAGCTGCAAGCCGACTGGACCGAGGCGCGCACGAACCGGGCGATGCGCGAGAAGGCTGTCATGGCGTTGCAGCGCGCTCAGGAAAACTACGCGCGCATCGAGCAGGAAATGCAGCGTCTTCTCGCCCAATGGCCGCAAGCGCTGTCAGCCATCGGTCTTGATATTGGCGCCGGCCCTGCGGAAGCGGAAGCAGCCCTGACGATCTGGCGTGACGTTCCGCTACAAAGATCGAATTTCGAGAATGAAGATCGCCGTATCGTCACCATGCAGGAGGACATCGCCGGCTTCGAGGCGGAAGTCGCCGCGATCGTCGATTCGGCGGCGCCCGAACTGCGCGACCACGGTCGCCGCGAGGCGCTGGATGTCTTGAGCAGAAAGCTCGTCAACTCGCGGCGGGCGCGCGACCAGCGCCAGGCGCTGCACGACGCCGCACAAAAACGCAAGGCGGCGCGCGCCGCGCTTCAGCAAAAACACGCTGCTGCGCAATCCATGCTCATGACCGCCCGCATCGCGCTGGCAGTTGCTGATTGCGTGCCGCTGGCGCCGGCTTTCGAGCGTCTGCAAAGACGAGGGGCGCTGAACGAAGAACTGGCTGGCGCCCTGCGCGATCTGGACGAGAGCGGAGACGCGCATGACGAGCAGTCGCTGCGCGCCGAACAATCTGACGTCGACTTTGAGATCCTTTCAGGCGCAATCGAACGACTGAAGATCGAACGCAAGCAGATCGTGATGGATATAGAAAATGCGGCGACGAGCCGGCACGAGGCGGAAAGGTCGCTCGACATGCTCGCCAAAGGACGCGACGCGGCGGCCGCCGCGCGTGACAAGGCGGAAGCCGGCGTGCAGCTTCTCGGCGTCGCCTCGCGCTGGCTCGTGCGGGCGGCTGCGGCGCGTCTGGCCGCGCAGGCGATCGAGCGGCATCGCGCCGCCGTGCAAGACCCGTTGCTGACGCGCGCTTCAGCACTTTTCGCGATAGCCACCAACGGAGGGTTCGCGGCGCTGGGGGTCGATTACGATGAAACTGATACGCCGACGCTGGTGGGCGTCCGCACCAATGCCGCCCGCGTTCGGGTGTTGGAGATGAGCGAAGGCGCCCGCGACCAGCTCTTTCTGTCCTTGCGGCTCGCCTTGCTGGAGCTGCGCGTCGCAGAGCCGCTGCCTTTTATCGGAGACGACCTGCTTGCGAGCTTCGATGACGCAAGAACCGCTTGCGCCCTGGGTCTGCTTGCGGAGTTCGGCCACTCGCGTCAGGCGATTGTTTTCACGCATCACCGTCATGTCGCGGAAATCGCCAAGGAGCTGCCGAACGC
The DNA here is from genome assembly GCA_963697595.1 of uncultured Alphaproteobacteria bacterium. Classification (GTDB taxonomy): domain Bacteria; phylum Pseudomonadota; class Alphaproteobacteria; order Rhizobiales; family Beijerinckiaceae; genus Methylocystis. The sequence continues at coordinate 1,854,324 of CAVOON010000003.1, forward strand.
AAGCGTAGATGTGGTTGAGCTGTGACGCCGCCAAAAAAGAGGGCGACTTCCGATCAATTACTGCTAAGCGTAAACACGTCTGAAAAATCGGCGAAGGCGGCCCCCCTATGGAAGACTCAGATGAAATCAGAGTTTTTGCTGCATTTGCAAAACAATTGGCCACTAGCAGTGATCGTGGGCGGGCTGACCATTTACATCCCCATAGCACTGGTGAGTGGCGTTTTCTACACCAATCAAGGATGGATCGCGCGCTCGAATGAACCTGACCGCTTCTGGCGTTGGATGCGGGCGTTTTTTATGTTGCTCGCGTCAAGTGGGGCGGTTCTTTTCGGTGCCTATTTTCTGGGCAAGACTTAACGACGACCGTCGAATTGGCAGACGCCAAGACTTGAACCTTTGGTCTAGGTTCCGAGGGCCTCTGAAAACCACCTGGAGCTTGCTTATGGCGTTAAACAGCCGTCTTGCGATATAGTCATTTGGCCAGGGGAACACGCATTATGACCGCCAACAAGATCGACGCTCTGCTCGCGCTGCGTAGCGACGGGCGACTTTTGGTGGGGCGAGACCGCATAAAACTGCTTGAAGCCGTCGCCGAACATGGCAGCATCACCAAAGCCGCCAAGGCTGCCGGTTTCAGTTACAAGACTGCCTGGGACGCTGTCGACGCGATCAACAATCTGCTGCCGAGCCCCGCCTTTGTCACAAAGGCCGGCGGGCGGAGCGGCGGCGGCGCTCGAGTTACGGAGGAAGGACGCCGGCTTATCGAAACTTTCCATCGCCTGGAAGAGCGCATGTCGCGGATCTCTTCGCTCATCGCTCAGGAAGGTCTTGCCGGCCACGATGAATTCTCGTTGTGGAGCCTCGGCATCAAGATTTCGACGCGCAATGTATTTCAGACGGAGGTCGTCGCGGTGCGGAAATGGCCCGTCGACGTCGAGGTGACCCTCAAGGTTTCCGACGAAATCGTCATTCACTCCATAGTCACCAATGAAGCGGCCGAAGAACTGGAGCTGGCGCCGGGACGCAAGGCGTTGGCGCTGGTCAAATCTTCCTTCGTCAACCTCGCGTCATTCGACGCCGCGCAACTGCCCGGACGCAATCGCTTCAAGGGCACAGTCCGGCGGCGCATCGACGCCGAGCGCAACTGCGAAGTGCTGCTCGATATCGGCGGCGGCAAGACTATGACAGCGGTGATTGCGCGTCAGATCGCCGAGGATCTGGAAGTTTCTACGGGCGCGCTGGCGATCGCGAGTTTCAACGCCGCCGACGTGATTCTCGCAGTCGATTAAAGGCCTTTTCCATCTAATGCATTTATATTTAAATCGCCTTAACGGCATGCAGCACTATATTAAGCACTGCTATTCTGACGCAGCCTCCCAAAATCGAATAATGTTATTGTATAACCAACGCCTTTTGCCCATAATTTCGGGCGTCATAAATTTGACGCAACCACTAGCGGCTCAATAACTTTGTTTTTTTGTATCCTGGAGACACAACTTTGGCTTGCAAAGTCTCAGTTCGCTCCCATCCAAACCGCAGGGCGGTGCTGCTAGGCGCGCTTGTCGCCTCGACAATGCTGACGCCTCCGGCGCGGGCGCAAATAGTCAACTTGCATAGTGACCAGCTTTCCCGAAGAACTGACTACCCGCTATGAGCAGGAGTTTCGCAGCGCCGCGTGGTCCGACTTTCGCTTGCAACCCCTTATGACGCCGCTTACCCTACGCACCAGCGTGCAACAGCCTCACCCAACAATGACGACGCTGAACGCGCGCGTGCTGCGCCACGACGCAGACTATGGCCTCTCGACGCTCTATTTCGGCGACGGGGAGTTACGCGTGCCGCAGGTCGACGCTCCTGTCGGCGCCGGGCTCTGCATCATTGTCGATGCGCGCGACGTGTCCATCGCGCTTTCTCGCCCGATGGACGTTTCCATCACCAATCGTTTGCCTGGGACAATCGTCGAGGTCACGCCATTGCAACTGCCTTATGTGCGTGTCACCTTCGATCTCGGCTCGACCCTGCTTCACGCATTGGTCACGACTGAATCCGTGGAGCGTCTCGCGCTGGAACCGGGTCTGCGGGCATGGGCGATGATCAAGACCGTTGCGATCGGCGAGGGGTCGGTTCTTCCTGCGCAGATTCCATTGCCGCGCCGCTGGCCCGTCGATGAAAATCGGGATTAAGCGCGGCGGATAGTTCTTCCAGCGCAGGGGCGGCCGCGATTTGCGCGCGGCGGCTCATGGACTGATACAGCGCCACAAGGCGCTCACCGAACGGCGTCAGCTCTGCGCCGCCGCCTCGACGACCGGGAAAGGTCGCGAATACGGGCGTCTCAAAGGTGCGATTCAGCGCGTCGACGATCAGCCAGCACTTGCGATAGGAAACCCCGGTCGCACGGCTTGCGCCGAGGATGGACCGTTGCTTGCGCACCGCTCCGATCAAGGCGATATCCTCCGGCGACACCCGCCCTCCATTGGAAAAATGCAAGATCAGTTCAATGGCGGGAGCCTGAGTTTCCGAGGTTGGGCTACTCATCAGAGATCCTTTGGCGCTTTTCGGCGGCGTATCCCTTCTAATGCACCGCCGCTGCGGCAGAGGTCACATGCGACGCGATGCGGCTTTGCAACGCCCGCGCAGTCGCTTCGGCGATGGAACGCCCGCGTTCGTCCGTGCCGGTCCAACTCGCCGCTCGCCCGCGCGGATCAATCTCTACAAGCTTTACGCCGCTTGGAACCTCAACGCCATCGCGAGCGACGCCGCGCAAAAACCCGTCAATTGGGGCGGGCAACGCCGCGCGATCATGATGACCGATGACGAAGCCTTTGAAAACCCGCGCCCCTATATCCAGCGGCGTACGCCATATTCCGGAGCGCTGGGAATAGATAAAGCGCTCTTTTCCCGCGCGGCCCAGCTTGCGTGCTACGCTGTCCGGCGCTCGCGTCGCGCCAATCCGAAGCAGGCTCCCGGTAGCGTCGGGATGAGTCTCAACCGCCACGTCACAGTTTACGCCTGCAATGAAGCTCGGCCCAAGACCAACCGTCGCCCGCGCTATTCTCCGCAGATCGGGAGTCGCGTGATACTTTTGCATGCGCGCATCGATAAGCGCGTCGGGGGCGCGCATCGCCATCAGGTCCGTCAGTTGAAGTCGCGTAACCGCGACGCATCCAGGTTGGCCGAGGAGCACGGCGATATCGAGCAGGGTTTCCGCGCGCCGGCCTTCAATGCCGTCGACCTTCGCCACATCGTCATAAAGCGCATCGTGAAAAGCCATGCCGCGCCGGATCACCGGTGGATAAGGATCATGGCTAAGGGTGACGAAATAGCCATCCCAAGCAAGCCGCACAGCGACCGCCGACGCAATTTCATTCGTCCCCAGCACAAGTGCAAGAGGACGTTCAGGCTGGGCGAACAGGCGAAGGGTTGGCGCATCGCGCATGGTCGGATCTCCACTTGGGGGCGCTTCCGACCAGCAAAGAGCGCGCCAAACATCGCCACGCCAAGAAGTTGCTTTATTTCAATTACTTAATTTTAGCAGGGAGACATGGGTCGATCGCGTGGGTATTTGCCTGTGCTGTATTGTCAGCAATACACCTTGCGACGGAGCGGCTTTGTGCAAAAAGCGACAAGTCGGCTGCAAATCGACTGGTTTGCTTAGTAAAGCTCCCGATGGAGGCGATTAATTGATCGGCGCCTCTATTGCTTGATGAGCAGAAAGTCGCGCCTTAGGAGGAGACCATGCAGTTCGAATTTCCACCCGTTGAGAATCCAGCCGAGCGCGCCGCCGTCGAGGCCGCGATCAAGGAATGCGTTCGGGTGTTTTACGAGAAAGGCGCGGCCGACCCCCTGCTCGGGCCGGTCTTCGCGGGTTCAATCGGCGATCTCGACCGGCATCGCCAGATCGTCGAAAACTTCTGGTCCAAGTCGCTGCTGCAAACGGAGCGCTACGACGGGCATCCTTTCGGAGTTCATATAAACCTTCCAATCGAGCCGGAGCATTTTGCTCGCTGGCTGCAACTCTTCTCTGAAACCGCGCGTGAAACCTTGCCCGGAACGCAAGCCGAACAGGCGATCGCCAAGGCGTCGCACATGACGCAATGTTTTCAGTCGGGGTTGTTCCCCTTCACCGGCTCCGATGGAAAGCCGTCGCGTCACCCCACACAGTGAAGCAGGACGAGCGCCCTAGGTTCCAAGCTTGCGCGTCGCGTTTTTCAACCATCGCCGCGTCTTGGCGTCGAGGAACGGCGACAGCGCCTTTCTGACATGAGCATGGTAGTCGTCAAGCCATCCGGCTTCTTCGTCAGCAAGCATCGCCGGCTCGATGCAGTTCAGATCGAAAGGCGCGAGCGTGATGGTCTCGAAGCCTAGCGCCTCTCGCTCGCCACCTTCGATTTCGCGCGGTTCAACAATCACCAGATTTTCCAGCCTGATCCCATATTCTCCGGCGCGATAATAGCCGGGTTCGTTGGAGAGAATCATGCATGGCTCGAGCGTCGTAGTCCCGAATTTACTTATTCGCTGCGGACCCTCGTGGACCGAGAGATAGGCGCCGACGCCGTGGCCGACGCCATGATCGAAATCCAGTCCCGCCTCCCATAGATGGCGCCTGGCGAAAGCGTCGAGCTGTGCGCCCGACACTCCGCGAGGAAACACCGCGCGGGCAATAGCGATATGCCCCTTCAGCACGCGCGTGAAGTGATCCCGTAATTGTTTCGAGGCGCGACCGACAACCACAGTGCGCGTCACATCCGTGGTGCCATCGATATATTGCGCTCCGGAATCGACGAGATAAACGCCGCGTCCGATCTTCAGATTGCTGCTTTCGCTAACCCGATAATGCGGAATAGCCGCATGAGCGCCGAAGGCGGAAATCGTCGGGAAAGAAACGTCGCGCAAGTCTCCACCTTCGCGGCGAAAGGTTTCCAGCGCTTGCGCCGCTGCTATTTCCGTCAGTTTTCCCTTGGGCGCCTCTTCGTCGAACCAGGCGAGAAAACGCGTCAGCGCGGCGCCGTCTCGAATATGCGCGGCCCTGACGCCTGCGAGCTCCGCTTCATTCTTGACCGCTTTGAGAAGCGCCACCGGATCTTCGGCAAGGCGCGGTTTCCCGCCCGCGGAACGCAAAGTTTCAACGAGTTTTACGGGCGCAGTGGATGCGTCGAAAAGCATCGTCTGCGCCTTGGCCCCCGCATCGCACAAGTCCTGCAGCAACTGCTCGGGAGGAACCACGGTGAGGAATTTTTCGAGCGCGGCGCTGGTCTTCGGGGAAAGTTTTGCGGCCTCGACGTACAGCCTCGGGGCCCCCTTGGCGGGCAGCAGCGCGAAGGCTAGAACGATCGGCGTATGGGCCACATCGGCGCCGCGAATATTGAACGCCCAGGCGATCGAATGGGGATCAGACAGAAGCAGCGCGTCCGCGTCGTTCAGCTTTTTACGGATCGATGCAAGCTTTGCCTTCACGCCGGCGCCCGCATAGCGCGGCGGATAGATCGAGACCTGCCCCTGTGGCGCGACCGGACGGTCCGTCCAAAGCGCGTCGATGGGATTTTGCTCCAGTGGGATCAGAGCGATGTGCTTGCCCTCAAGCGCTTTCGTGAAGCGGTCAATCTGCGCACTGGTGTGGATCCATGGATCGTAGCCGACGCGAGCGCCGGAAGGGGCATGCTCTGCGAGCCAGCTCGCGGGTTGGGTCGCGCCTATATCCAATGGCATGAATAGCTTGGGATCGATTTCGCCACGCACCTGCAGGACATAGCGGCCATCGATAAAGATCGCCGCCTTTTTTTGCAGCACGACGGCGAAACCCGCCGAGCCGGAAAAACCCGTCAACCACGCGAGACGTTCGGCGCAAGGGGCCACATATTCGTTTTGATGTTCGTCAGCACGCGGAACGAGAAAGCCGTCAAGTTTCTCTTCGCCGAGTTTTGCGCGCAGGGCTTTGAGGCGGGAGGCGCTGGCGCCGCTTTGGCTGGCGTCGGCGAAGGTCTGGAATTTTGCTTCGAACATTACGCGACGCTAACCTCACGAGCCAGCGGGGGCAAGTGTCTCCATTTCGCTCACTGCTTTGATTAAAGCTTCTGCCGCACCAAGTCGGCCGCCTCCCGAGGGGATGAGCTTCGCCGGCAATTTGCAAACCATCCTCGCGCTACTCGCTTGTCGGACAGGCTCCGGCTGGCGCGTCGGCGGCGCCGACGATATTTTCCTTGATGATTTTTTCGATCCGCGCGTTTGCCTCGCGGGGTTCGTTGTCGAAAATATTTGTCTTGTAGTCTTTCTCGAAGGGCTTGGCCGAGGAAGCGTTGACGGGCAAATCCGTCTTGCTGACGTCGATGGAAATGACCGAGGACAGGCCCGGCCGCAGCGGCTGCTTTTCGATCTCGTCGGCTCTCAGCGAGATACGCACGGGCACGCGCTGCACGATATGAATGAAGTTTCCGGTGGCGTTGTCGGGAGCAAGAAGCGCGAAGACGCTGCCGGAACCGGGAATGACGCCTTCCACCGTCCCATGATAGGCGGCGGTATTGCCGTAAAGATCGACGGATATATTCACCGGCTGGCCGGGGCGCACGCGCGCCATGCTGTTTTCGAACAGGTTCGCCTCGATCCAGAGATAATCGAGAGGGACGATGGTCATGAGCTGGTCGCCGGGCCGCACGCGCAACCCCACTTGCGCCTTGCGCTTGGCCACATAGCCCGACACCGGAGCCTTGATGCTCTGGCGCGCGAACTCGATGTAGTCTTCCATGTATTTGGCCTTGGCCGCCTCGATGTCGGGGTGATTGGTGCGAGTGACGTTGTTGATTCGCGATTCCACCGCCTGGAGTTCGGCGCGGCCCTCGTGCAGATCCGCTTCCAGCGATGCGAGCTGATCTTCCGCGTTCTGCAGGGTCTGCCGCGAAACGGAGCCGCTCGGCAGAGCCTCGCGATAACGGGCGATGTCGTGACGGACCTTCTCGCGCAATGCGATCCGCGAGACGATCTTCTGACAGGCCTGTCGCCGCGAGGCGAAAAGCGCTCCGACGGTGCGCACCGACTGCGCGAGTTGCGCCTCGGACTGATCAAGCGCGGCGCGGGCGTGTTGAGCGTCGAGGCGCACCAGCACTTCGCCCTTGTTCACCTGCTGCGATTCTTCGGCCAGCACTTCCGAGATCACGCCGGTCGCGTCGGCCTGCACCGGGATGATGTTGCCGACGACAAAGGCGTTGTCGGTCGTGACCCAGAAGCGATCGTGAACCCGCCATCTCACGAAGAAATACACCGCCACCGCGGCCGCCGCAAAAGCGACGAGCGAGAGCAGAGCGAAGCGGCGGGCGCGCAGCGTCTTGCGATCAAATTGCATGGCCTATCCACAAACTCGGGCGTTGTCCGGCAACTCGTTGGAGCGCCTACCCGCCGCCAAGAGACTCGATTGTTTCCACTATCGGCGTGATGGAATCCTGTTCAGGAGCGGGCCTCGGGCCGAAGCCCGCAGGAGCGTTCTCATAACCGCCTCCCAGCGCCTGGATCAAATCCACATTCGCGACAAGATCGTCCGCGTCAAGCATCTCGAGATAGTAGATCTGCTCCAGAAGGACATAATTTTGTTCCAGCAGTTCGCGCTTGTCATGCAATCCGCTGCGCCAGCGACTTAGCGCAAGGCCCAACTCCACGCGTTTGGCGCCGACCAACCGGCGCTGCGCATCCGCCTGCGTCCGGGTCTGCTGGAGATTGGCGAGGCTGTCCGCGACCTGTTGCGCCGCCTGCAGCAGCGTCTCGTTGTAGGAGTCCACCGCTTCGTCATATTCCGAGCGGCGACCCTCCAGCGCTCCCCGCAAGCTGCCGCCATGGAACAAAGGCAGGTGAATATTGGGGTTGACCGCGTAGCCGATCGCCGAGCCGCGGAACAGGAATTTGCCCAGATCGTCGATCGCCGTCGAGGTCCTTGAAGCCTCCAGGCCGCCAACGATAGTCAGATCGAGCGACGGCAAAAACTCGGCCTTTGCGATGTGTATCCGCTCGGCCGCCGCCAGCGCCCGATTCATCGTGATAGCCAGATCTGGCCGGTGCGCCAGCAGCTCCGAGGGAAGATGCTTGGGCAAAGGAAGAGCCGCGGGCCGGCTCATTCGCTGTGCGCCGACTATGGCGCGTCCGGCGTCGGGGCCTTCGCCCATCAACCGCGCGGCCAGATCCTGCTGCAAAGCCAATACGCCCTTGACGCCCGCTTCGCGCTTGATCGCCGTTTCAAGCTCAGCGGCGGCTTGTGTCACACCGTCCTCGGTGTCGATGCCGGTCCGGTAGCGCGTCTGCGCGAGAGCCAGCATTTCGCGGCGCAATCCGATCAGATGGTTCGCGGCTCCCTCCTGCCGCGAAAGCGCGCGGATGCGAAAATACACCCTCGCTAATGAGGTCGTGAGCAGCAGGCGAGCCTCTTCGGCCTGCGCCTGCTGCGCAGCCGCTTCGCCCAACGCAGCGTCGAGCGCCGCCTGGTTCTTGCCCCAAAAGTCGAACTCGTAGCGCAGCGACAATGGGTTGATGTAGGCCATGGTCTTTTCCAGCCCGGCCAGGTTGGGGTTGTATGACGCGACGACGCCATGATTGGGAATACGGGACTGGCGCATCCCCATGTCCCAGTCGAGGAACGGCAGCAGTCGGGCGCCCGCGACTTTTGCGAAGGCCTCGGCCTCGCGCAGCCGCTCGAAGGACTTTTTCAGGTTTTGGTTGTCGGCCAGCCCCTTCTCGATCATCAGATTGAGTTCGGGGCTGCGAAAACATCGCCACCAGTCGTTCGCGGGCCAGTCGGGGCCCGGCTTTTTGCTCGTGGGGGCGCCGCTTTGCGCGAGAGTGCGCTCCATGGCCGGCGGATCCATGAACTGCGCGCGCTCGGTCGTCGGCGCGACTTCGCAGCCCGATAGAAGCAAGAGCAGCCCTACCCGGGGCGCAAAATAGAGGCGCCGCAGGGTCATGGCTGCTCCATTAACTCCTCGGCCTTGAGTTGCTTCAACTCCTGCGCCGCGGTCAGACGCGGGATATGCGTCGAGCGGGCGAGCCACACGAACGCGGCGAGCACCACGAAAACGAAGGCCGCAACAAAAAACACGTCGTTCAACGCCAGCAGCGCCGCCTCCTGCTTGAGAAAAATTCCCACCTGGCTGCGCGCCATGGCCTCCGAAAAGGCTGGCAATCGCTCTTGCAGCCGATCCATCAACTGCGTCATTTGATCGAGGTCGGCGAAGCGCCTGCCACTGAACTGGTCGGAAAGATCGAGAGCGTGAGCGGGCGTCCGCCGGAACTGAATCACAGCTTGCAGCGCGATACCGAAAGCGCCTGCGGCCGTGCGCAGCAAGGTGAATTCCTCGGCCGCCCGGATCAGCTGCGAACCGTATAGTCCCCGCATCGCGATCACCGCCAGTGGCGCGAAGAACATGGCGAGCGAGAAACCAAGAAAGGTCATCGGCAACGCGATCTGATCGAAAGAGGCCTGCTTGTCGTACAAGCCGATCCAGGTCAGCGTGACGGCCAGGCCCAGAAAATTCAGAAACGAGATTAGGCGAACGTCAACGCGCTTGCACAGTTCATGCACGATCGCCGCGACCGGTACAGCGAACAGCAACATCGACAAATAAACGATGCCTGCGAGATCAGAGCTGTAGCCGAGCAACAACTGCAGCTGGCCGACGAAAACCGACAATGTTCCCTGGATGACCAGAAATCCCGCCATCGAGCAAATCGTCGCGACAGTGTAATTCCGATTGATGAAAAGGCGCACGTCGAGGGCGGGATGTCGCTCGCCGAGCTCCCAGATGATGAACATGGGCAGCGCGATAACGACGATGATCAGAGCTGTCACCAGAATCGGCGATGCGAACCAGTCGAAATCATTGCCCATGTTGAAAATCGTCTGCAACCCGTAAAGAATCGCCGCCAGCAACAGAAAGCCTATGAAATCGAAACGCGGAAACCGCCGACGGAAGCCCCGGCCATAAAACAGCGCAATCACCACCCCGGCGGCGAGCAGCGCCACCGGAATGTTCGAATAGAAAACATATCGCCAGCCGAGATGTTCGTTGTACCAGCCGCCGACGAAAATGCCGACCATGAACGGCAAAATGCCAAGCATTCCCCAGAGGCCGACGCCGACGGTTCGCAGATGTTCAGGATATTCATTGAGCAAGATCGACTGCGCGATCGGTAGAATCACGCCGCCCGTAAGTCCCAACAAAATGCGCATGGGCAGAAAGAAAGCAATCGTCTGGCTCGTCGTGCAGACCAGGGAAATGACCGCGTAAAGAACATAAGCGGTCGCCAGCGTGCGATAATCGCCAAATCGAGCCGCGATCCATCGCGAAATCGGCAGGCCCAGAGCAATGCCGATCATGTGGTCAGTGGTGGCCCAGCCGCCAAAGCTCGGCGTCACGCCCTGCAAGCCGCCGGCGGCGTAAGGCACGACAACAGTATAGCCGGGCACATTCGACAGCACCACAACAGTGCCAAGCCCAAGCACAACGCTAAGAAGAAGGAGGCTCCATCCTCGAAGGGGCTGATAGTCCATCAATGGCATGGACGAACGAGGCCTCCGTCCAGTCGTCTTTCGGACGCGCCGCAACAAGGAACGCAACTCGCCAGCGCGGTTGCATTCATGACAAAGAGGATGCGGGCGTTGTTCAAACGGATTCCTACCATGCGAATGCCAGTAGGAGTCATCAGCCTCGATGCCTGAAGAAGCGAGGCGGTTATACGGCGAACTCCATCGCCAGACCAAAGCTTAAAGGTGAAGACATTGGCGTTGTCAACACGCTTATGCCCTTCACCTCTGATAAGCATGACAGTTTCCCCAACTATCTGCATGGGGAAACCACCAACGCGACCTGGCGGACGGCGTTGTTATCGGGGGCCCATGGCGCATTTCGCGTCGTAGCACGATCTTTCTGCGCGCGGCACAGTTTTTCTGCTTCTCCCCCGGAATTATCATCGTGGCGGATGGGTTGAGGCCTGGCATCCTGATGGGCTCCTGCCGTACTTCGGCGAGCCAGTCGCTATCAGGAGCGGCGTGCGACGCTCAACCAATCGCAGTTAGCGGCGCTCAAAACGCGCCCCCGGAGCTTAACGAAATGCCTACGTTGCTCCCTTTCCCGCCTTCGCAGGAGAGGGAGCGGATGAGAGCTCACATGTTCGGATAATTCGGGCCGCCGCCGCCCTCGGGCGGAACCCAGGTGATGTTTTGCGCGGGGTCCTTGATGTCGCAGGTTTTGCAATGGACACAGTTCTGCGCATTGATCACGAAGCGCGGATCGCTTTTGGCGGCCTCGTCGGCATACACGACCTCATAGACCCCCGCCGGGCAGTAAAGCCGCGCCGGTTCGCCATAACGCGGCAGATTTTCGCGCACGGGAATCGTGGGGTCGGCAAGCTTCAAATGCACTGGCTGGTCTTCCTCGTGATTCGTATTTGAAACGAACACCGACGACAGCTTGTCGAATACAGTCTTGCTAGCCAGCTTGGGATAAAGCTTCGGCGCGACCTCGGAAAGAGGCTTCAGGCTCGCGTAGTCGGGTTTGCCGTGCTTTTGCGTGCCAAAGAAGGAAAAGCCGAACAATTCGTTAGTCCACATATCGAGACCGCCGAGCGAAGCTCCAATATACGTCCCGTATTTGGACCACAGCGGCTTGACGTTGCGCACCGGTTTGAGATCGCGCCCGATCTCGGAAGTCCTCCAGCCTGCATCATACTCGCTCACTTCGTCATGCGCGCGACCGTTGACGATCGCCCTCGCGACCGCCTCGGCCGCAAGCACTCCTGACAGCACCGCATTATGCGAACCCTTGATGCGCGGGACATTCATGAAGCCCGCCGTGCAGCCGATCAGCGCGCCGCCGGGGAATACGAGCTTCGGCACGCTCTGCCAGCCGCCTTCGGTCAAAGCGCGCGCGCCATAGGACAAACGCTCGCCGCCTTCCAGCGTCGGCGCCACCTTTGGATGCGCCTTGAAGCGCTGGAACTCGTCGAAAGGCGAGAGGGTCGGATTGGAATAGTTGAGATGCACGACGAAACCGATCGAGACGAGGTCTTCGTCGAAATGGTAAAGGAACGATCCGCCGCCGGTGTCGGGATCAAGCGGCCAGCCAAAGCTGTGCTGTACGAGCCCGGCTCTATGCTTCTCCTTGGGGATGCGCCAAAGCTCCTTGAAGCCGATACCAAATTTCTGCGGCTCGCTGTTTTTGTCTAGCTCAAATTTGGCCAGGATTTGCTTTGTCAGCGAGCCGCGCGCGCCTTCCGCAAAAAAAGTGTATTTTCCCCGCAATTCCATGCCGCGGGTAAAGCTATCCTTGATATGCCCGTCCTTGGCGACGCCCATGTCTCCGGTTGCGACGCCCTGCACCTCGCCAGAATCGCCATAGAGGATTTCGGCGCCAGCGAAGCCCGGATAAATTTCTACGCCCAGATTTTCCGCCTCGGCTGCCAGAAAGCGCACCACATTGCCCAGCGACCCCACGAAATTACCGTGGTTGCTCATCAGCTTGGGCATCAGAAAATTCGGCAGGCGAATGGCGCCAGTCTCGGAGAATAGAAAGAAGTTGTCCTCATGCACCTGCGTTTTCAGTGGGCAACTGTCATTCTTGCGCCAGTCCGGCAACAGCCGGTCGAGGCCAATGGGGTCGATCACCGCGCCCGACAGAATATGCGCGCCGGGTTCCGAGCCCTTCTCGATGACGACGACGGAAAGGTCCGGGGAAATCTGCTTCAGCCGAATCGCGGCGGCGAGTCCGGCGGGTCCGGCTCCGACAATCACCACATCGTAATCCATACCTTCGCGCGGCGGCAGTTCCGTAATCTCCGAGCCCATGATTTCTCCCTCTGGCGGTGGGCGGAGGTTCAAGGCGGCGCACGCCCCTTTCCATCGGCCCTTGTTGACAAGCATAGCCTTTTTGACGCTCCGCGCCAAAGCCGCCTTGCACAGTGGACCGCTTAACGCGCCGCAGCGATAGCGCTGCGGATGATTCCCATTTATTACCGTGCTGCGATCGGCCGCATGAGCCGCTGAGAGGAAAAAGCACAATGAAGCGCGTCGGCGCCATCGCCGCGGTTCTCCTTGGCCTTCTGGTCCTCTGGCTGCTCCTGAGCCGCGGGCCTCGGGATGACGGCGCCTATCTCGGCTATGTCGAGGGCGATCTCCTTTACATCGGGCCCGTCGAAGGGGAGCGTCTCGGCGGCCTTTCCGTCGAAGTCGGCGACCGGGTGGCGGCCAATGCCCCGCTGTTCTCGATGGAAACGCCTGTGCTCGACGCCCAGCGCCGCGAGGCCAGCGATCGCATCGCCCAAATGCAGGCGCAACTCGAAAACCTGCAAGCCGCGCTCAACCGCCCGCAGCAGGTAGCAGTTCTGCAGGCTGCCGTCGAACGATCCAAGGCCGAACTCGCCCTGTCGCAGCTTACTTTCGATCGGCAAAAGAAGCTCTATGCCCAGCGCGACGTCTCAAAGGCGACGCTGGACAATGCGCAAATGGCCCTGTCGCGCGACGAGGCCAATCTGGCCGAGGCCAAGCGGCAAGTGGATGCAGCGCTGCTTACCGGCCGTTCGCAGGAAATCAACGGCGCGGAAGCTGCAATGAAGCAGGCGCATTCGCAGCTCAGCCAGCTCGACATTCGCATCTCCAGGCAAAAGGTCTTCTCTCCCGCGACGGGCGTCGTACAGGACGTGTTTTTCCGCCCTGGGGAAATGGTCACAGCCGGCCAGCCTGTTTTGAGCCTGCTGCCGCCAGAGAACCGCAAGGCGCGCTTCTATGTCCCGCAGGCGAGACTGACTCAAATCAAGCTCGGAGGCCGCGTGAGGGTCGCCTGCGACGGCTGCGCCGACAATCTCTATGCCCGCGTCTTTTATATCGCGGGTCGCGAGGAATATACGCCTCCGGTCATCTTCAGCGATGAGGAGCGCCAGAAACTGGTATTCAAGATTGAGGCGCGAATGGAAGGCGCCGCGCGCGAACTGCCGCTTGGCCTGCCCCTGCGCATTTACGTCGCGGAGGAGACCGCGAAATGAACGCGCCCGTCGGGCAGATCGCCATAAATGTCGAGGGCCTGACCAAATTCTTCGGGACGAAGAAAGTCGTGGACAATCTCTCGCTGCGCGTCGAACGCGGGACGATCTACGGTTTTCTTGGCCCCAATGGCAGCGGCAAAACCACGACGATCCGAATGTTGTGCGGGCTGCTCACGCCCGACGCTGGCAGCGGGACCTGCCTTGGCTACGATATTCTAACCCAGCAGAACGAGATCAAGCCGCGCGTCGGCTATATGACGCAAAGGTTTTCCCTTTATACCGACCTCACCATCCGCGAAAATCTGGAGTTTGTGGCGCGGATTTACGGGCTTGTCGATCCGACGGGCGCGGCGCAGGACGCGCTGGCGCGTCTGGGCCTTCTCGATCGCGCCGACCAGCTCGCGGGCGAACTTTCCGGCGGCTGGAAGCAGCGCCTGGCCCTCGGCGCATGCACCCTGCCCGATCCCGCGCTGTTGCTTCTGGACGAGCCCACCGCTGGCGTTGATCCAAAGGCGCGGCGCGATTTCTGGGACGAAATCCATCGGCTTGCGGGACAAGGCCTGACCGTGCTCGTTTCCACCCACTACATGGACGAGGCGGAACGCTGCCACAAGATCGCTTATATCGCCAGCGGGCGCCTGCTTGTCTCTGGAACCATCCGGGACATTATCCACGATGCGGGGCTTACGACTTATATCGTCACAGGTCCCGGCCTGAACGAACTTTCCGATCGGCTCGAAAAAACACCCGGCGTTGAAATGTCGGCTCTGTTCGGCATGGCGCTGCATGTCTCCGGACGCGACGCAAAGCTGCTCGAGCAGATCGCGCATGATTTCGGCCAGGACACTTCGCAAGTCTGGAGCAAGGGCGCTCCGACGCTCGAAGATGTCTTCATCGATTTGATGATTCGCTCTGGCGAAGCGTCGCTATGAGCGCCGCCTCCAATCGGGACTCCGCCTTTCGCACGGGCATCGGGGCGGCATTGCAGCGTCTCACCGCGATCTTTCTGAAGGAATTTTTGCAGCTCAAGCGCGATCGTGGCACGCTGGGCATGATCGTCGCCATTCCTCTGCTTCAGCTCACATTGTTCGGCTATGCGATCAACACCGACCCCAAGCATTTGCCGACGGCGCTCCTTGTGCATGACGACGGGCCGCTCGCCCGCAGCGTCGTGGCCGCACTGCGCGCCACGGACTACTTTGCGATTGAACGGGCAGCAAGGAACGACCAAGACGCCGATCGGATGATCCGCTCCAACGAAGTCCAGTTCGTCATCGAGATTCCGCCCGACTTCGACCGTCGAACTCGTACATGGCGAAAAACCAGCAGTGCTGATTGTCGCCGACGCCACAGATCCAACCGCGACGGTCGGCGCAGTTGCCGGCGCGAACGGAGCCGTGGCGCGGGCGCTCGAGCGCGAACTGACCGGCCCGCTCGCAAAGCTAGCACAGAATGCGGCGCCTTTCGAGTTACTTGTACAGCCCAGATACAATCCGGCTGGAGAGGCGCGTCGCAATATCGTGCCCGGACTTATCGGCACGATTCTCACCATGACCATGCTGATTTTCACCAGTATCTCGGTGACGAAGGAGATCGAGCGCGGAACCATGGAAGCCCTTCTTGCCATGCCGGTGCGCCCCGTCGAAATCATGCTGGGCAAAATTCTGCCCTATGTCGCGGTGGGAGCTGTGCAAATGACCATCATCCTGCTGGTCGCGACGCTGTTCTTTCACGTTCCGATCATCGGCTCACTGGCGACGCTGATCCCGCTAACCCTGCTTTTCATCGTCGCCAATCTCTCGATTGGCTATACATTCTCGACCATCGCCAGCAATCAGATGCAGGCGTTCCAATTGTCCTTCATGTTCTTCTTGCCGAGCATGCTGCTCTCGGGGTTTTTGTTTCCGTTTCGCGGCATGCCCGATTGGGCGCAAGACGTTGGGACCATTTTGCCCTTGACGCATTACCTGCGCATCGTGCGTTCGGTGATGCTGAAAGGCTCGGGTTTTGCGGATCTTTCCATGGATACCGGCGCGCTTGCCCTGTTCGCGCTCGTCGCCATGATTGTGGCTATCCGACGCTTCCGCCAGACGCTGGATTGACGCGACGCCTTTGTTGACTTGAGAAAACTTAGGAGCATACCATTTGCCCAAAGAGCAGGCTCGCCGGCTTCAAGAGGCAGACGCATGAAAAAACGCAATATCTGGCTCACCGCGATCATCGGACTGTTCGCCAGCTATTATCTGTGGTCTTTCTTTGTATCGAGTCGCTATCAGGCGTTGTGCAATGTGACCTATTGGTTTGCGACGCCGGCTCAGGTTCAAAGCTGCAAGGAATTGAAGACAGAATTGGACAACAAGTGAGCGCGCCAAAGGAGCGGACCGGTATGAGGGCGATGGTAAGTCTCTTCACCGCGTTACTGGCCTTCGCCGCTCGCCCCGCCCTGGCGGAGGAGATCCATCTCGATTGCGCGCGCACCAATCAGACTGTCATGGTCGACATCGACACTGACCGGCGCTTTCTGCAGATGATGTGGGGCCAGGGCGTCGCCGAGGAATATCAAAATGGCGAATCCTATGTCTCCGGACCGGACTCCTTTGGCGAAAAGCAGAAAGTGACTTACGTCCTTTCCATTGAAAACGGCGTGATTACATTTGGACAGGACCGCGCCTGTCTGCAAAGCGGCACGAAACACCCTTGCGTCGAGCAGAGTTCACGCAATACGCTCAATGTAACGCAAGGGGAATTGAAATATGACGACGGCGAAGAGGTCGCTATCTTGAGATGCGTTCCCGCGCCACCGGGCCGGCGCTTTTAGGCCGCAACCTTCGCCTGGAAAAACTTTATGAACTGTAGGGGCCAGCATGCTCGCGCGGTTTTGGCGTTTCCGGCGCTTGCACCGAATGGCCCGCCAATCGCTCTCCCAAGGCGAAAGCGAGCGTCGAAACCACGAAAGTCATATGAATGCCCATATAGAAATACAGATCGCGGTCGCCGGTTTCCGGCACATCCATGAAAGCTTCCAGCAATTTGATCGCGGAAATCGCGACGATCGTTGAAAGAAGCTTCAATTTGAGTTGCGAAAAGTCGATATTGCCCATCCATTCGGGCCAGCCGGCGTAGTCGCCTTTCGATACGCGCGAGACGAAATTTTCATAGACAGAAATAGTGACGATCACCACGAGCGCGCCGGTGAGCGTTACGTCTATGAGGTTTAATATCTCCAATGTTATATGGTCGCTCTCCTCTCCCGCGAGCATCATGACGAGCGCAAAAGTCTTCTTGCCCGCTTTGACCATCAGCGCGAACAGGCCGACCGTCAACATCACCAGAAAGGGCGCGAGGATCCAGCGCGACAGCAGAAGGTAATATTCAAACAGACGTTTCAGCATTGCGGGCGATGGCCTTTTTACGAAAGTTCTTGCGTGTCGGACGCAGCTTCAGCTTCTGACGACGGTCTTCGCGAAGCCCTCTCGGATTTCGTCTTCTTTCAGCTTGCGCCCGATGAACACCAGTTTGGATTGGCGCTTTTCGTCGGAGCGCCAATCGCGTTGAAGATCGCCGTCGAGGATCATGTGCACGCCCTGAAACACGAAGCGACGCGGCTCGTTCCTGAAGGCGATGATTCCCTTGCAGCGCAGAATATCCGGTCCGTCCCGCTGCGTCAGTTCGTTAAGCCAGGGGACGAAACGCTCCGGATCGACCTCGCCGGCGTGCTGGATCGCCACCGTCTGCATATCCTCGTCGTGATAGGCCTTTAAAGCATGTCCTTGTTCTGCGTGGTCATGATGGTCATGATGATCGTGGCCGCAATCTGGACCGCACTCGTGCTCATGGTCGTGATCATGATGATGCTCATGACCGTGATCGTGGTGATCATGCTCCTCGACGTTCAAGAAATTGGGTTCGATTTCCAATATGCGGTCGAGTTCGAAGGCGTTTTGTTCCAGCACCGCCTTGAGCGGCACATCGGCTTTCACGGCGCGATGCAGCTTGGCGTAAGGATTGATCCCGCGAATGCGCGCTTCGACTTCCTCAAGCTCCGCTGGCGTCACGAGGTCGGTCTTGTTGAGCACGATCACATCGGCGAAGGCGATCTGATTTTTGGCCTCGGGCGCGTCCTTCAGGCGGTGCAGCAACCATTTGGCGTCGGCCAGAGTCACCACAGCGTCGAGCCGCGCCGCGTCCTTGACATCCGCGTCGACGAAGAAAGTCTGCGCGACGGGCGCGGGGTCGGCGAGGCCCGTGGTCTCGACAATGATCGCGTCAAATTTGCCGCGCCGTCGCATCAGCCCCTCGATGATGCGGATGAGATCTCCGCGCACGGTGCAGCAGATGCAGCCATTGTTCATCTCGAAGATTTCCTCGTCCGCGCCGACCACCAAATCATTGTCGATGCCGATCTCGCCGAACTCATTGACAATCACCGCATAGCGGCGGCCATGCTGTTCTGTGAGAATGCGGTTCAGCAGCGTCGTCTTGCCGGCGCCGAGATAGCCGGTGATGACGGTGACGGGAATTTTGTCTGTCAATTTATCTCTCCTGAGGCGGCGCGATGGACTCTGCCCTTAGGGACCGAACCCTGCGCGCCCTTACGCGCCTAAAGCTTTCGCCAATTCTCCCACATTATGGCGCATCATGTCGATATAGGTGGAAGCGGGGCCGCCCGGTTCGGAAAGCGCGTCGGAATAGAGCGTGCCGCCGATTTTGACGCCCGTTTCGGCGGCGATGCGCTGCGTCAGGCGCGGATCGGCGATATTTTCGAGGAAGACGGCGGCGACCTTGTTCGCCTTCACGGCGTCGATGATCTTCGCGACATCGCGGGCGCTGGCTTCCAACTCGGTGGAAACGCCCTGCGGCGCGATGAATTCGAGCCCGTAGCGCGCGGCGAAATAGCCGAAGGCGTCGTGAGTGGAGACGATGCGGCGGCGCTCCCTGGGGATGTGCTGGAAGGTCCGGGCGATTCCGACGTCCAGCGCCGTCAGCTTCTCGCGGTAGGCGGCGGCGTTGGCGCTATAGACCATAGCGTGACCGGGGTCGGCGGCCTCAAGCGCGGCGCCGATCGCCTCGACATATTTGATCGCATTTTCCACATTTTGCCAGACATGTGGATCGAGGCCGTTTGCGTCCTTGCGCGGCGTGACGCTATCCCCAAGCGTGATAATCCGCGCTTTGGTTCCCGAGGCCTTTATCAGTCGCTCGATCCAGCCTTCGAATCCGAGACCGTTGATAACTACAAGGCGGGCCTGCGCGAGCTTGCGGCCGTCCTGCGGCGTCGGCTCATAGACATGGGCATCCCCATTAGGCCCCACAATGGTGGAGAGATCGACCGCCGCCCCGCCGACCTCCTTCACCAAATCGCCGATGATCGAGAAGCTGGCGACGACTGGCAACGACGTGGTCTCGGCCAAGGCTGCAGGAAGAGGCGCCAGCGCGGCGATGGCGGTGAGAAAGGAACGCCGCGTCAGAGGTGACCGACGCCCTTTATCCGGCTCCGCTGAGGCGTTGTGATTGCCCAAGAAGTTCATCACCCCTCCAGGTGCCGCTTCGGACGACGTCGGCGCATCAATCCGCCGGTTCGGCCAAAGGCCAGCGAGAAGAAATAGAGGACGCCCGCCGCAAGAATGATCGCCGGACCGGTCGGCGCGCCGGACTTGTAGGAGAACACCAGCCCGACGTAGCTCGCCAGCACGCCAAGCGCGCCCGCAAGCGGCAAAGCGACGGCAAGATCGCGCGTCCAGAGCTTGGCCGCGGCCGCCGGCAGCATGATGACGCCCACAGCCATCAGCGTGCCAAGAGCGTGGAAACCGGCGACCAGGTTGATCACGACCAGCGCCAGAAACAGGAAAGGAATGAACTCGCCCAGCCTGCTCGCGCAGCGGAGGAACAAAGGGTCAAGCGTGTCGAGCACCAGCGCGCGAAAGAAAATAGCCAGAGTGAACAAAGTGATCGTGGCGACGCTGGCCAGCAGCAGCAGCGTCGGGTCGTCGAGCGCCAGCGCCGAACCAAACAGCACATGCAGCAGATCGACGTTGGAGCCTTTCATCGAGACGATGGTCACGCCGAGCGCCAGCGACACGAGATAAAAGGCCGCGAGCGACGCGTCTTCGCGCAGCGCGGTGAATCGCGCCGCGGCGCCCGCCGCCAACGCCACGATGAGTTCCGCGCAAAGACCACCGATAGTCATGGCGGGCAGCGAAAGACCGGCGACCAGATAACCGAGCGCAGCGCCCGGCAATATCGCGTGCGAAAGGGCGTCTCCAGCCAGCGACATGCGCCGCAGCACGAGAAAGACGCCGAGCGGCGCGCCCGATACCGCCAGCGCGATCGAGCCGATAAGCGCGCGGCGCATGAAGGCGTAATCCAGGAAAGGCGCGAACAGCAGGTCAGACAACATGAGCGCGCGGGCCTTGCTCTCCGTCGCGATGGCACTCATGCGCGGCGTCATCATAAGCCTCGGCCATTCCGCGGGCTTTTGCCAGATTAGCCCGGGTCAACGCCTCTCGCGTATCGCCCCAGAATACAGGCTCCCTTGCGAGAAGCAGCGTTTGTGGAAAAGCGCGGGGCACAAGGTCGAAATCATGCAAAACGGCGACGACGGTCCGCCCCTCCTCGCGCCAGTGGCCGATGAGGTGAAGCAAATCCTCGGTCGTCGCCTCGTCCACAGCGCCAAAGGGTTCGTCGAGCAAGATAACGGATTGATTTTGCACAATCAGCCGCGCAAAGAGCGCGCGCTGCATCTGCCCTCCTGATAACGTGTCCAGCGCTCGATTTTCGAAACCCTCCAGCCGCACCGCCGCCAGCGCTCCCGCGATACGGTCCAGTTCAGCGTCGTCGACTCGTCCGAAAAGTCCCTTGCGCCGCAACGCGCCCAACCCCACGAAATCCTGAACATTAATCGGGAAAGAGCGGTCTATGTCGATCAACTGCGGCAAATAGGCGATGTCGCGCGGGCTCAAGTTGCCGCGCTCGATCCGGCCGCTAAGCGGAGAAACGATTCCGGCGATTCCTTTGAGCAGAGTTGATTTTCCTGCGCCGTTGGGGCCGCAGACGGCAAGCAGAGCGCCCGCCGCGATGACGCCGGTGAGGTGATGAACCGCTGGATGACGGTCGTAGCCGAGCGTCACGTCGGCGAAGCGGATCGGGACGGCCTCAGGCATGAAGAAGCCTCAATGCAATGCCCAATACACGCCAGCCCACAGAGCGGCGGCGACAATTGCGACGCCCAGCAACCGATCCCCGCCGGAAAGACGCAAAGCCGAGAGCGGTCGGGGAACGCGCGCCGCCTCATGAGAATGCGCATGGTCATGGGTGGGCGCGCTGGCGGGCGGCGACTGAGACATAAGAGATGTTATAATATAACATTGCTCCCGAGCCAAGCGGGCCATCCCCCTTCCGTTCTATCCAAAGACAGGAAAGGCTCGGGATTCTAAAGAGGCGACCCCCGCGAGACGGAGAAAAGCGATCGCGATTACAATGGACTATTGCGGCCCTCTCCGTTCCAGCTGCGGCGGAGCAATCCCGAGAAGACCGCATAGCCCCGAATTGCATCAAAAATTATCGCAAAACGCCCATCTTTTCGCGGGCGCCCGACGTTATTCCCCGTGGACAGGAGAACAGGTTTCTGGTATCCCGCCGCCACGGACTAGGCGCTCCGTCAGCGCCCGGCCTTCTGTTCCCATTTCTCTGGCTCTGGGCGCACCGCGCCAGCCGCCGCCACCCAAGGATCGCTTCGTGCAAGTTCTCGTTCGCGACAACAATGTCGACCAAGCTCTCAAGGCCCTCAAGAAAAAGATGCAGCGCGAAGGCATTTTCCGCGAAATGAAGCTGCGTGGGCATTACGAGAAGCCGTCCGAGAAGCGTGCGCGCGAAAAGGCCGAAGCCGTCCGCCGCGCCCGCAAGCTGGCCCGCAAGAAGCTGCAGCGCGAAGGCCTGCTGCCGATGAAACCCAAGCCCGCTTTCGGCGCCGCCCGTTGACGATTGATTAAGCCTACGGGGTCCAAATATCGCCTCATCGGGCGTGTTCGCTAGTAGACGCGCGTTGGCGATTCGGCTTTCGGTGGACATCATATCTCGTTGGGGAGGATCTTTCGGCATGGGCGAGACCCCAGCGGCGGCCCGCCGCAAATTTCCCCAGCTCATTGGTTTTGGCTCGGCCGCGCTTGTCGCGCTGGCGATTGGGGGCTGCGAGAGTGCGAACGGCATTCGCCCGCCGGGCCGCGGGATCGCCGAAGTCTCCGACACCGATCCCCACGCTGCGTCAGCCAACATAGATTCCCTCAGCGACGTGATTCGACGCAACCCGTCGAGCCCGGAAGCATACAACACGCGCGGCGTGGCTTACGCCCGCACGGGCCGTTTTGGGGAAGCCATCGAGGACTTCACGCACGCGATCCAGCTCGATCCCAATAATTTTGCGGCCTACACCAACCGCGCCTTGGCCTATCGCCAGACCAACCATAACGATCTCGCGAGGATCGATTTCGATCGCGCCATCTCGGCCAATCCGAATCATGCGCCCGCGTATATTGGTCGCGCCAACCTATTGCGCTCGCAGGGCAATCTCGATCAGGCGCTGACGGATCTCGATACCGCCATAAAGCTCAATCCCGAAAACGCCCAGGCCTTTCACGCGCGCGGGCTGATCAATCAGAAGCGCGGCGAAAACGTCCGCGCCGTGACCGATTTCGACAACGCCATCGACCGCGATCCCTTCGCGGCGGCCCCCTACCAGGCGCGTGGCGAGAGTCTCGTAACGCTGGGCAAATACGACAAGGCGATCGAGGACTTCAACGCGGCGCTCAACGTCGACAGCAAAAGCGCTGTCTCCTGGGCATGGCTCGGCCTCGCGTATGATCGCAGCGGCAATCGCGGCAAGGCGCAGGAATCCTATCAGCGCGCACTATATCTCGATCCCGGCCAGCCGATCGCCAAGCAGGGCATGCGCGGCTAACCGCCCCTTTGCGACTCACTTCGTTCTGAACCATTCGATCGCTCCTGCGACAGCGAGCACGAAAAGGCCCCCAATTGCCGCGAATGTAGTCTCCAAACGCATCTCCGGCAGGCCGAAACGATTCCAGAATGGGTCGGCCGCCGCCATGTCTCCGGCGACCCATCCGAGCACGGCCGCCCCGGCCCAAACGAGGATCGGAAAGCGCTCCAGCGCCCTGAGCAAAAACCCGGCGCCGAACATGACGATCGGAACCGACAGCGCCAGTCCAAAGACAATCAACTCCATGCGGCCATGCGCGGCGGCTGCGATAGCCACCACATTATCCAGCGACATCACCGCATCTGCGATGATGATCGACATTACGGCCCCGAAAAGATTGGGCTTGGCTTCGACATTAGAGCGATCGTTTTCGTCGATGAGGAGTTTTATCGCAACCACGAGCAGCAAGACCCCGCCCACGGTCTTAAGTAGCGGCGCGGTGAGAAGCTGGACGATCACCAGCGTGAAGGCGATGCGCAAAATAACGCCACCCAGGGCGCCGAGAAACACGCCCCATCGACGTTGGTTCGCTGGAAGCTGCCGACACGCAAGCGCGATCAAAATCGCATTGTCGCCCGAGAGCAGAATATTAATCCAGATAATCTCAAAGATTTCCCAGGCGAGCGGGCTGTTGCCAGACATCTAGAAGGTTCCGGTTCGAGCGCGGCGAAGCAATCCATGGGCCGCGCTCGACTTCAAAAGATGCATAAAAGGCCTTTAGCGGCTCGCGATGATGGCGCAGCTCGGCACCCGTCCACAGAAGTTAAGAGTTACCGCTTTTTTGACGTCAGCGATAGCGCTTCTCCGGTTAACAAGGAAGCGAAATTCATCAATCAGATGCGACCGCGCGCATTAATGGCGGAAACAGCGACGCAGTCGCCTTTTTTCCAGCAATACTCTCAAGGTACGTAAAAATACGCAGTTGATCATGACCGCCTTTGGACTTTCAATATCCTGCGCTCTGTTACGTGGGTCTGGGGAAGTTTCTCGACGCGCTTTTATCCGGCACATTTCAAGTTGCTTTTGCGATCCCCGCCACTACCTCGCCAAACAACACGCAACAGAGCGCACCAGACCAAATAGGAGAAGACCTGTTGAACGAATGCGAAACATGTTCCGCGAAATCTTATGACGCTACGCTACCCAACACGCCGCTGTCAGCAAAGCATTGTCGGCTTCTTTCAAGCTACCTGCTCAATTTGGAGCGTGGGTGTGTGGGCGTGCGCGAAATGATTGTGGCCGATATTGATCGCTATCGCGATTTGGGAGCGCACCAACAGGCGTCGGATTTATCCTTGGTGCTCGACTGTTTCCTGTCCGAGTTCCCTGTTGCAGGGGAGAGGCCGGGCTTGTGTGCGCATCGGCACGGAGAGGCGTCCCTCGAATGCACAAAAATGGTCCAACTCCCCTCGGGATCAATCGCGTAACCGCCATTCTTTGCAGGCCGTCGTCCCCTCGGCATTAAACCGTTTATTCACGCCCCGGCGACCCGAATCCACGGCGCCTGATTCAGACACGTTTTGTCCTCCTATCGTGCTGCAAATCCCGATACGAAACAGGCCGCCGCTTTGTGGCGTTTACACTTTAAAATGATTGCTTCGCCCGGCTAGGAGTGCGCGGCCATCATGCCCGGTTACGCGCACGTCGAACAACTCGCCCGCTGCGGCGTCAGGCGTGCGCACCAGCGTAAAATCCTCCGCGCGCGCGAGCCCGCCGCGTTCGGCGAGCACGCGCAATTTCTTCCCCTGTTGCCCGGCGAGATGCTGCGTCACCTTCGCGTCACCCAAAGAGCGCAGCCTCCGTGCGCGCTGCTTTATGGTTTCACCCGCCACAGCCGGCATCCGCGTTGCCGGCGTTTGCGGGCGCGGCGAAAAGGGAAACACATGCAGATGCGTTAGCCCGCACTCTTCCACGAGTTCCTGTGTGCGAACAAACATGGCTTCTGTTTCGGTGGGAAAGCCGACGATGAAATCCGCGCCGAAGACAATATCTGGCCGCAGTGCGCGCAGATCATTGCAAAAACGGATCGCGTCGCTGCGCGAGTGGCGCCGCTTCATGCGCTTCAGGACCAGATCGTCGCCCGCCTGCAATGAAAGGTGCAGATGCGGCATGAAGCGCTCTTCGCTGGCGATGGCGTCAATTAAATCTGCGTCCACCTCAATGCAATCGATGGATGATATGCGCAGCCGCGCCAGTTCCGGCAGTTCCGAAAGGAGCATCCGCGCGAGCGCCCCGAGCGTCTGCCCGCCGCCAAGATCCGCGCCATAAGAGGCAAGATCTACGCCAGTGAGCACAATTTCGCGCTTGCCCGCCTCGACCAATCGCCGAGCCTTGTCGATCACCTCCCCGGGCGCGGCGGAGCGCGACGGACCCCGCCCAAGCGGAATCACGCAAAAGGTGCAACGGTGGTCGCAGCCATTCTGCACGGCGAGAAAGCCACGCGTGCCTTCGCTGGCTGTCACAGCGCGGAGAGCGGCCGCGCTCCAATCGCGTTGCGGAGGCGCGGCAAGGCTCTTGTCAGCGTTCCCTATGATGCGGGTCACGCCTTCGATCTGCGCGAAGTCTTCCGGCGCGACGGTCGCGGCGCAGCCAGTGACGATGATCTTTGCGCCGGGGCGCTCGCGGTGCAGGCGGCGGATGCTCTGGCGCGCCTGACGCGTCGATTCAGCCGTCACTGCGCATGTATTGACGATAACGAGGTCGTTCTCCCCGGCGGCGCGCGCCTCGCGGGCCAGCTCCTCGGATTCGACAATATTCAACCGGCAGCCGAAAGTGACCACCTGAACGTCGGGGGCCGGCGCGCTCATGCCGTCAGTTCCTCAAAAATGAGCGGGTCGAGCGTCGTCTCGAACTCGAACTCGACTGGTCCGGTCATCCACACATGATCGTCGTCGCGCCAGTCGATCATAAGATCGCCGCCAGGAAGTTTGACCGTCGCTTTGCGATCCATGAGGCCTATTCGCGCCGCCGCAACCAGCGCAGCGCAGGCGGCCGAACCGCATGCCTTTGTCGCTCCGGTACCGCGCTCCCATACGCGCAACAGGATTTCGCCGCGGGAGAGAATTTGTGCGAAAGAAATGTTTGCGCGCTGCGGGAACAGCGGATGGCGCTCCAGCGCTGGCCCAAGCTTTTCTATATCAATCGCGTTTGTATCTGGGACGAAGAAAACAGCATGGGGATTGCCCATGCTCACCGCGGAGAAACGCTCCGGCGCGCCGTCAACCTTCGGCTCAAACAAGACATCACGGGTATCGCCGACGTCCCGCGCCAGAGGAATTTCGAGGGCGGACAGGCGCGGTCGGCCCATATCGACGGTGAAAAGATTCTCTCCCTCGCGCCAGCTTTGCACGAGACCGGCGTCGGTCTCCAGCCGCAGCTGTGCAGGTCCGCCGTTGCGGACAAGAGCATAGGCGACGCAACGCGTGCCATTGCCGCAGGCGGCGGAAAGCGAGCCGTCGACATTATAAATGCGCATCGCCGCGTCTGCGCCGGGTTCGCGCGGATCGTGCAACACCATGAGTTGATCGAATTTCAGGCCCGGCTGCCGCGCGATGGCGCGCGCATCCTCCGGCTGCAGGGTTATGTCGCTGCCGCGCAGGTCGAGCACGAGAATTTCATTGCCGATTCCGTTCATGCGCAGAATCGGGCGCCGGTCGAGCTTGTGCGTCATGGCTCCGGTTATGTAATTGTCCGTGTCAATATCAGGCCGCTCCTGTATAGAAGATGCGTTCCCCGCGCGCCAGAGCGCCGGGAGGGCGCAGCGGCTGCGCGCGGGTTCTGGATTCTCGGCGGCGGAAGATTAAAGAGGACGCATCGATGGGCTTTCTCGACAAGTTTGGCGACTTTTGGTCGACTGTTCGCCGTCATTGGCGCTTCGTCGGCGCACTTGTGCTGCTAATCGCGGTGGGCGCGCTTTTCGTTCAAAAGAAGTATTTTTTCACCGCGCCCACAAGCACAACGGCGCCGGAAAGCCTGCCCGCCGATAAGAACTCCCCGGCAGACAAGGCCGAGACCGAAACCCCTGCGGAAAGCGTTTCCAGCCAAATGGTCGACGTCGCCGCCCGCCCCGCCTTGGTGGCCAAAGGGGAAGGGAAATGGGACGATGCGGCAAAGATACTGAGCGAAGGCGTCGCGAAAGTGACTGGGGCGGCAAGCAAAGCGGGTCTCGCCGCCAACGGCCATCCGCTCGCCGTGTTCACCCAGACGGATGATAACGGTTTTCATTTCGAAGCAATGCTTCCGCTCGCGAAGGCTCCCGACGGCAAGGTAAAGCTTTCCGAGGGCGTCGAGGTCGGCTCTTCTCCCGCGGGAAAGGCGCTTAAATTCGAACATCGCGGCTCCTACGACGAGATCGACGCCACGTATGAGGCCATCACCGCCTATCTCGATGAAAAAGGTCTGGACACGAAGAATCTGTTTATCGAGGAATATCTCACCGACCTCAAGCCCGCCGACGACGCGAATGTCGACGTCGATATTTACGTCTTCGTGAAATAGAGCGACGAGTTGGCGCGCCGGCAATTTGAAGTCGTATCGCCTCGCCACCCCTTTGAGAAAAAACGGGGCTTCGGCGGATTGGTCGTGACGACGGGCCACTAGCACAT
This sequence comes from uncultured Alphaproteobacteria bacterium, assembly GCA_963697595.1. GTDB lineage: Bacteria > Pseudomonadota > Alphaproteobacteria > Rhizobiales > Beijerinckiaceae > Methylocystis. The sequence goes on from CAVOON010000003.1 coordinate 1,881,927, forward strand.
GCTCGGCTCATGGGTCGACAACGCCATCGACTGGTCCACCGATGATGCAGTTGTCGGAATGATCGCCATCGTCCCTGCAGTTTACGCGGGCTTATTGATTTCGACGGTCGTGCACGAGTTTGGACACGCCTTGTGCGGTCGGTTGGCGGGCATGGAGATTCGGCTCGTCTCGGTCGGCCTCGGCCTCACTTTAGGCCGGTGGCGAAAGGGGGAAACGACCTTCGAGTGGCGCATCGTTCCTTTTGGCGGCTTCGTCAAAACATATCCTGCGATGATTTTTGAGAAGCGTCCACGCGCATTATTCTTTAGCGGCGGCATTCTGGCCAACGCAGCTTTCGCAGTTGCGCTTATTTTATTGGACGAAACAAAAACGCTTCCGGAGGCTCTCAACCTCGCTCTGGAGACCGTTATTCTTTTTCAGGTCATCTATGCCGTGGGCAATGCGTTCCCAAAGCAAAAAGCCGAGCGTATGACCGACGGCATGCGTTTATGGCGACTTTGGAGACTGCCGATTACCAGCGGATCGCTTACGAAAGAAGGCCTGATCTATTCTTCGGCGCTCGCAGCCTATGGCCTGCATGACCGGTCATTCGCGCATGCAGCGCCGCGCATTAACCTGCTCTACATGCTGGGTATTGACGCCAACCAGCGCAAGGATGCGGATTTGCTGCGTCAATCCGTCGAGGCGGCGCGACGCGAGTTGGAACGCCGCCCCCCTGCCCCGGAAGAAAGATTTGTTCTCGATATTTTAATCACCAACGAACTGCTTTCGCCGGGGTTGGCGCATCCACATGAACTCGAACGATGGTCGTCCCGCGCTCTTGAACTCGCTACAGATGCGCCGACGCTGCGGGGAAGCCGCGGCGCCGCGCTTGTCGCGCTGGGGCGCTTCGAAGAAGGCAAGGCGCTATTGACGGATTTCATGAAAAGTCAACCTGGCGTCGCCCACGCCTTTTTGACACAAGCCTTTGTGACCCTCGCTGAAGCAGGGCTTGACGACGCCGAAGCGGCGCGCACCTCACTCAAATTGACGCGTGATCATTTTTCGCAGCTGCAGCCCGAAATACTGCACGATCCAAGATGGCGCGCCCTGCTCGAGAAAGCCGAAGCCGCCGCAGTCTCCTAAGACGGCTGCAGGCGAGCGCTCTGCCATATTTGCTACTTTGCCTCCTCCTCCGCACGATATTCCAGAATATCGCCGGGCTGACAGTCCAGTATTTCGCAGATTTTTTCCAGAGTATCGAAACGCACGCCTTTCACTTTGCCGGATTTGAGCAGGCTGACATTCTGTTCGGCGATCCCGATATGCGCTGCAAGGTCGCGCGAGCGCATCTTGCGCTTTGCGAGCATCACATCGAGATTGACGATAATCGGCATGGGTTCACACAAACTGCGCATTTTCGGAAGCGATTTCGGCGGCGGTGCGAAATACGACGCTCAGCGCAAAAAGGAAGCCGAAAAACATAAAATGAAGCAGATCCAGTGGATGAAACCATTGATGCAGCGGTTCCTGCCTTAAAAGCGCGCTTGAGATCAGCGCGGCTCCAAGTGGACGCGCTAAAAGATCGACCACCCAAGCGGCGGCCCCAGCCAAAGCGACGGCGCGCAGACGCCCGGCGGCCTCAATCGTGAAAACATGCCCCTCGAGATAAACGCGCGCAAGCCGCCAGATACAAACGACAAGGATCGTCGAGACCGACCAGCTCGCAAGGGCCACCGCAAAAGCGAGGCAATAACGGGTGTCCGTCACACTCTCGGGATCAAGACCAAAAAGCCTGTTCAGGCGGCCCAGAAATGCGGCCCGGTCTCCATAGATCCAGGAAATGAACCCGAGCCCCCACAGGCTCCAGATCAGCGCCACGATTCGAATCGCATGACAGACCCAGCGCAGCTTGTTGTTCAGTGCGACCACATGCGCCGACTGTCCGCCGCACTCCGCCTCACCGCTGTTAACAGCCGTCGTCATCATTTTGGTCTCCTGTCGCGCATTCCGGCGTGGCTGGGATGTACTGGCCTCACGCATTACACGAGTCACGCCCATGAAAGGGAGGCACCGCATTCAACGGCGAAGGGCGACGAGGAATAGCGCGGCCGATCCGGCATTTAAGGCACAGGACACGACATGGAAAGCGGCACCATGTTTCGCGTTGACGCGACAATTTTTTAATGTAAAACATTAAATTATTGGTGTAGAACATTACGACGCCCGCACCATTTGCTCCCTCCCTCCGCACGCGCCGAAGGCCTTGGCGACCCTGCTCATTGCTTCAAAGCTGTTCGCGAAAACAGTTCTGCGTTCCCGGGATCACGCGCGACGAGCGGTCGTGCAGGCTCCCGTCCCAGTGAGTCCTTTTCTGCGAATTCACCCGTAAGCCCTGACATCACTGAAAGCGCCAAAAAATGCAGAGCAACAGGTCCGCAAATCTTAAAATATCGACGAACGATCGCGCCAACGACATGCCGCTCCGGCGCCGGAAACAGACGGGTTCACTCACCACGCCGACAGCGCCTACCATGCCTTCCTCCGACAGAAAGAAGCTCAAAAAAGTCAAGACGGTGACGCGGGAAGATATCGCTGCGGCGCTCTATGATTCCGTGGAGGGCGTCTCCCGCAGAAAGGCCAAAATTTTAGTCGACAGCGTCATTGAAGAAATCTGTGCGGCTATAGAGAGTGGCGAGAACGTCAAACTCCATGGATTCGGCAATTTTGTCCTGCGCGACAAGCCGCAGCGTACCGGTCGCAACCCTCGCACCATGGCTCCCGTCGCTATAATGGAAAGACGGGTCGTCTCCTTCAAGGCTTCGCCGCTGTTCAAGACGAAAGTGAATCGCGGATAACCGCCTTTGGCGCTGCCTTCACGAGCGCGGTCTGTCATTGTACGATAAGTTCGGACCCGTCGCCCCGTACCATTCCCCCGCCGCATCGAGCCTCCATGCGCAGGTTTCCGCCTGTTTTGCTTCTTCTTGCCCTTTCCGCTTGCAATGGCGCGTCAATCGCGACGCAATGGAAGCTGCGCAAGTTCAACATCGCGACGGCGGACCTCGCGCAGACGCGTTTTGCACTTGGGGGACCGTCGTGGACAACAGTGACGCCGGAGAACGCTGTTGTAGAGGTGAACTATTGGCGCGATGGCGAAGATGCGGCGAAGGCAAAAAGCCTTGCTCTGCGCCTGCAGAAGGCGGCGCATGCTTCCGACAAAAGCGCGTTGTCTCAGGCTGACGCGCCTTCCATCGCTGTCATTGAGCTTGCTCCGGCAAGTCTTGCAGCGGCGCGCGCTGCGCAACAGGAGGCGGCGCGCCTGCGGACTGAGGGCGCAAAGATGCGCGGCAAAATCCATCTCGCCGGCGCACTCGGTTGCCGGCGGGGGGAGATTCCGCCTGGTCCGATCCAGATCGACCTCTACATCCACGCCGACGACGAGACAGGCTGGCTGCCGGTCTACGCAGGCTTCGATGTGCGCGACCAAACGGCAGACGGGGGTGCGCTGAACGAGGCGCTGCCTCCCTGCCCCGACAACACCAAATCTCGTTGAAAGCCGCACGGCTCAAGCTTAACGATTGGCGCGGCCTTAATGTGGCTCGAGTGCAACATTAGACCAGAAAAACACAGCGGGTGAACGCAGTTATGTCGTAAAGGATATCGAAGGCGTTCAACTTGCAATAAAGTTTTCAATAGGTCCTGTCATCGGGAGGCCGACCAGCATGCTTTGGACTTCAGACTGGTCGTGGGGGGTTCCCCTTCTCGTAATGACTGTCGTTTTCCACGTTTGCATGTTCGTGCTGATGGAAAAGGCGCTTCCAATTCGCTCAGCCACTGGCGATCGGCTCCGGTGGTTGGGCCGCTTCATAGCGCCAGTGGCTCTTATCGGGCTTGGAGCGGCGATGCTCCATGGCGTCGAGGCCACCGCATGGGCCGCGCTTTACCTTTGGGTGGGGGCGATGTCCGACCCCTCCACCGCCATGCTGTACTCGTTGAGCGCGATTACCAGCTATGGACATTCCGAAGTGTTTCTGGAGGATCGTTGGAGACTTCTCGGCGCGATCGAGGCGATGGACGGCCTGATTTTGTTTGGCCTGACCACCGCTTTTCTATTCGCGACCATCGAACGGGCGCGTCCGCTTCCACGAGCCTGAAATCCGTGCGTCATGCTGGACGCTGAATTTTTGCTATGTGTAACAGAGAGTGTAGGCATGTTGAGTTCGAGGGCCTTAAAGCCGGGTTTCTTCGCGGCGGCGATCTGTAGTCTACTTTTGTCCGCATGCTCCAGTTTTGATCGACGCATGGCCGTTCCAGCCGCCGAACGGCGCGAAGCCACGGTTCTGGGCATACCCAATGCCCGGTTTTTTGTCGACGAACCGGCAACAATGGCTGCAGAACAGCAGCGCGCGCTCATTCGCGAAGCGCGAAGCCTTGGCGTGGAAAAGGGCGGCGTGTTGCCAACGGCAAATCTGCTTGCTCTATCGGGGGGTGGAGACAATGGAGCGTTCGGCTCCGGTCTACTGGTCGGCTGGACAGCCCACGGCGATCGTCCCAAGTTCAAACTTGTCACGGGCGTAAGCACTGGCGCTCTGATTGCGCCTTTCGCCTTCCTCGGCCCGGAATATGACCGTCCCCTTACGGACGTTTACACCAACATCAATCCCAATAAGGTCTACGAGAAGAGATTCACCATTTTCGCCGCCGTGGCGCAGGATGCTCTCTCCGACACAAGCCCGCTTTTCGAAACCATCGCCCATTATATTGACGGCGAGGTCGTCGCGCGCATCGCGGCAGAATATGAAAAAGGCCGGCTGCTGCTCATCCAGACCACGGATCTCGACGCGGGCCGGCCGGTCATCTGGAACATCGGCGCCATCGCCGCGAGCGGCGACCCACGCGCGCTCGACCTCATCCGGCATATCATGCTCGCCTCGGCGTCGATACCAGCTGCCTTTCCGCCGGTCATGTTCGACGTCGAAGTCAACGGCGCCCCATACCAGGAAATGCATGTCGACGGCGGCGCGGTTAGTCAGGCGTTTTTGGTGCCGCCGTCGCTGAACGTCCACGCCGCACTCGAGAAAACCGGCTATTATCGCAAAAGCGTCGCCGCTTACATCATTCGAAACTCGCGCCTGACGACCGAATGGAGCGACGTCGAAAGGCAAACCCTCTCCATAGCGGGCAAGGCCGTATCCACGCTCATTAACTACAATGGCGTCGGCGATCTTTACCGGATGTACATGGTCACGCACCGCGCTAATGCGTCTTTTAACGTCGCCTTCATCGGCGACGATTTCCATGCGCCGCATCCCACGGATTTCGATCCCGAATATATGCGCACGCTGTATCGCTTCGCGTTTGAAAAAGCTGCGAAAGGCTACCCTTGGGAACACGCGCCGCCGGGCTTTGAAAAACCAGCCCGGTGACATCCTCTGCCGCCGGGCTTGCGCTACGGCGCTTGCGACGCAATATCTCACACGGAATTAACAATCTTTCGGAGACCCCATGCCCCTTTACGCCTACGCCTGCGCCGATTGCGCGCATGAATTCGAGACGCTTGTTCGCTCCGATGAAACGCCTACCTGCCCCTCTTGCGGCAGCCAAAGGCTGGGCCGCCAGCTTTCGTTGATCGCCAAGCCGGCGGCCGGCGGCCCCGGCGCCGGGAACGAAGCCGCGTGCCCGGCGATGAACGGGCGCGCGCCCTGCGGCTCGGGCTGTCCGGCTTTTGGCGACGCAGCCTGAGCAAAGCCTATTTGCGCGGCGCGCCAGACACAGTCAGGGTTTTTCGCGCACAGCTGAAGCCAGTAACATTGACATGCGGCGCAATCGTGGGATTCTGTCCCCGCCAGAGGCTCGGCCCGACTCAAGTTTTGGGGCCGGGCGTGCTATGAACCAAGCTTTGGCCAGTTTTTGGCCTTGTACCGAGGAGAACATCCATTCGCCGTCCAATGAAGAGCACTGCGGCCCCCACTAAGGAAGGCCCCAGAATTAATAGGGAGATTCGTGCGCGCGAGGTGCGCCTGATCGATTCCGAGGGAAAAAATCACGGCGTCGTCTCCTTTGTCGATGCGCTGGCGCTCGCCGAAACAGGAGGTCTTGATCTTGTCGAGATCGACCCCAATTCCGAGCCACCCGTTTGCAAAATTCTGGATTATGGGCGTTTCCGGTTCCTCGAGCAGAAGCGCGCTGCGGAAGCGCGCAAGAAGCAGAAGATCGTCGAGGTCAAGGAGATAAAGCTGCGTCCCGGCATCGATGATCACGATTACGACACGAAGATGAAAGCCGCCCGACGCTTCTTCGAGGAAGGCGACAAGGTTAAGATCACCTTGCGTTTCCGTGGCCGCGAGATCGCGCACCAAGACATCGGCTATCGCTTGATGACAAGGGTGAAGGCCGAGACGGCGACCGTCGCCAAGGTCGAACTCGAGCCTTCGATGGAAGGGCGGCAGATGATCATGGTCCTCTCGCCGCGATAAGCTCCGGGCTTTTTTCTGCAGCGCCGGACTAGCCGGCGCTCACACCCTTGGTTTTCCTGCAATGTCGAACCGTTGGTCTCCCAAGCCTTGCTGGCGGCGCGCCGCGGTTTTGGCCTCATTTCTGGCGCTCCTGATGAACCCGGTCGCCCGCGCCCAGATCGCGCTGCCGGGCGCTGTCGCGCCGGCGGAAGAAGGCTCCGTAGCGGTGGGCGACCAAGGACAGTCGGTCACTAGGCACCCGAAAAAGAAACGCCCCAAAGTATCGGCGGAGGACGGAGCAGCTGGCCCGGCGATCGCGCCCAAGCCACCGACCGAAGAAAGCGCCTCTGGAAAGCCCCTTTATCTCGACGGAACTCGTAGCGCCATAGAATTGCAACACTCGGGCGGTGAGTTTCAGGTGGCGAAGCTGACGCTTATGGGCGACCGCATCGCCCGCTCCGGTGAGACCTGCCGCGTCGACGTCGCCGGCATGCCGCTAAAACTGACGCAGCATGAGAGCGACAGCGGCTTGCGTCATTACCAGATCGACTTCCCGGCCTGCCCCTTCAGTTTCGACGTGCTGGACGGGGCCATTCTGGTCAGCAATCAAGGCGGCGCCTGCGAGCTGAAGGCCGCCGACTGCCGCGCCGACCCGACGGGTCTTTGGGGCGTGGGCGGCGGCGAGTTGACCGACCCCAAGCGCGCCAAGGAAATGCTGAGCCAGCGCGCTCGCACCGAAAAAACCGTGCGCGCCGATTTCCAGTCGCTTTACGCCAAGAACAAAAAAGACAAAATCGTGCGCAAGCTGCTTGTGCGCGAGCAAGCGGGCTTTTCCTCTCATCGCGAAGAAATATGCCGTTCTTATGCGCAGGAATCGGATTTTGGCTATTGCGCGCTGCGCGTGACTGAAGCCCGCGCACTCACTCTGGGCACGCAATTGGCGAAGGGCGTCAAGCTGCCAGCGAACGTCGCCTCCGAAGAGGAATCCGCGCCGCCGCGCAAAGGCGGGAAAGGCAAAAAGTGAGGCCGGTCCCGACCGCCGCTCACCCTCCCTTGCGTGTCAGGAGGCCTTTGGCGGGGTCATAAGCGCGGATGGCCGCGATCAAAAATACGCTCGTGTAAGCGAGAACAGCCGCCGCCGAATCCCATGCGATCTTTTGATAGAACGCGAAGCGGATCAGCTCCACCGCATGCGTAAAAGGGTTTATCGCGCAGACGTAATAGAGCCATGGACTCGACTCCTTGACGCGCCACAGCGGATAGAGCGCGGAAGAAGCAAAAAACATCGGGAAGATCACAAAGTTCATGACTCCCGCGAAATTCTCAAGTTGCTTTATCAGCGACGAAAGCAACATGCCGAGCGCGCCGAGCATCAGGCCCGCCAGCGCCAGCGCCGGCAGCACTGTGAGATAGCCCCATCTGGTGGGCGGCTCGATCTCCCAGAAATAGGCTATAAGCAGATAAGCATAGACCTGCAGCACCGATACGGCGACGCCAGCGAACAGTTTGGAGCCAAGCAGAAACCAGCGCGGGAACGGCGACACCAGAAGCGTGCGCATGTTGCCCATCTCGCGGTCATAGACCATAGACAGCGAAGACTGCATGCCGTTGAAAAGCTGGATCATCGCCATCAGCCCGGGCGTGATGTAGACCTCATAGAGCACATAGGTCTCGTATGGCGGAATGATCGAAATTCCGAGCACCGAGCGGAAACCCGCAGCGAAGATGAACAGCCACACGAGGGGACGCACCAGCGCCGAAACAAAACGCTCGCGCTGATGGAGAAAACGCAATGCCTCGCGCCACACCACGCCGCCCAGGCAGATGGCGTATTGGCGGAAGGCGAAATCATGCGCCTTCTCGTCTCCTGCGGGCAAAGGGTCAGAGGCCGGAGCCAAGGTCATTGGAATTGCCTCTCGTCAGCCGCTCGAACGCCTCGCCGATATTCTTCGCGCCCTGCGCGCTCACGATCCCGGCCGCGTCGCCGCTTGCCAGCATCTTGCCCTGATGCAGCACGACGACCTGATCGCCATCATCAATCTCGTCGATGAGATGAGTTGTCCACAACACGCCGAGCCCCTGGGTGCGCACGAGATCGCGCACATGCGCCAGAATATCCGCACGCGCCTTGATGTCGAGGCCGACGGTCGGTTCGTCCAGCAGCAGCAGGCGGGGCCCATGCAGCAGCGCGCGCGCAATTTCTACGCGGCGCATCTGTCCGCCGGAAAGATCGCGCGCCTTGTCATTGGCTCGCTCGGCAAGGCCGGCCCGCGCCAGCGCCGCTTGCGCCAAATGTTTGCCTTCGACCGGGCCAATGCCATGCAGCGCGGCATGGTAAAGCAGATTCTGCATCACGCTCAATTCGAGATCGAGCGTGCGCGCCTGAAAAACCACGCCCAGTCGCCGCAGAGCTTCGCCGGGCTGGCGTGCAATGTCGAAGCTAAAAATCTCGACGCTTCCCCCGCGCGCCGCATACAGCCCTGTGACGAGCGAAAATAAGGTGCTCTTGCCTGCGCCATTGAGGCCTAGAAGCGCAGCGAAGCTGCCGCGCTTGACGTTGAAGCTCACGTCATCGAGCGCCTTGCGCGGGCCGTAGGCGTGTGAAAGATCTTTGACAGCCAGCGCCGGCGCCTCTTCGCTCATTGCGGCGCCACCACCACGCCCCAGGGGAAGGCGCCCACCGGGATCGACTTCACGACCTTGAGGCTTGCGACATCGATCACTGAGACGTCGTTCGAGACGCCATTGGCGGTGAGCAGATATTTTTCGTCTGGCGTAAAAGCGAGGTGCCACACCCGCTGGCCTACCAGCAGATATTTTTCGATCTTCTTCGTCTCGGCGTCAATGACCGCGACACGGTTCGCCGGCCCAAGCGCGACAAATGCGTGCTTTCCGTCCTTGGTGAAGGAAATTCCGATGGGTTGAATAGCTTCCCTGGAAAGACCAGGAATTTCGAAGGCGATCTTCTGTTTCAGTTCATGTTTTGTGGGGTCGATCACTGCGATCGTGCCGCCGACTTCCGACGAAACCCAAAGTTCGGAACCGTCCGCCTTGAACTGCGCGAAGCGCGGGCGCGCATCGACGAGAATATTGGCGATGATCTGCTTCGTACCGGTGTCGATCAGATGCGCCATGTTCGTCGTTTCGGACGTGTTCACGAGAATCTTGCCGTCTGGACTGACGGCCATTCCCTCCGGCTCGACGCCGACGGGCACGTCGCCAATCTGGCGCTTCGTCTGCGCGTCGATCATGGTGACGAGATTGTCGTTCTCATTGGAGACGTAGACCGTCTTCCCGTCGGGGCTGAGCGCCATGAGTTCGGGATCGGGACCCGAGGGCAGTTTGCCGGTGATTTGCAAGGTCTTCGTATTAAGAACCTGAATGGAGTCGTCGTCGCCCGCGCAAATGAACAGCTCCGAACCGTCCTTGGTAAGCTCCACTCCGCGCGGGCGCCGCCCAACCTTTATCGTCTTCACCGCCTCCAGTTTATCGGTGTCGATGATGGTTATGCTGTTGCCCTTTTCATTGCTTACATAAGCAAGAAAGGCGTTCGCCGGCGCGGCGGCGGCGAATAACGCCGTGACGCTGAACAACGGCAGGAGGTTCTTCTTCATCATTGCAGCCTGCATTTGGTTTCGGGACGGTCGAGGCCAAGTGTGTCGAGTTCAGTCACCTGATGCAAAAAGCCTTCTTGCGGCGAGACGGAGGCGACCATGCGCCCGTCCGAAAGAAGGATCGGCTGACGCAATTGCTGGTTCCAGTTGCGCAAACTCAAACGAACGCCCTTGAATGCAGCGATAGAAAAATCCGGACCCGTCAGATAGCCGCGCAGTTTTTCTGGATCATTGGAATTTGCGCGGGTTGCGGCCTCGCCAATCATGCGCATTGCCAGCCAGGCGTTGTTGTCGCGCGCGTTCATGCTGCGGCGATAAGACTGCATGAACCGGTTTTGCAATTGCTGCGCGCCCCATTGTTCATGCGCGCCGTCCCAGCTTGTGGGCGTCAGCCCTGCCGAGCCCGCCACCGGTCGCGCATCCCAATTGTGGTAGGGTAGATAACCGGCAAAAACCTCGCTTTCGTCCACCGCAATCAGCACATCATAGGCGGGAGCCCCTTGGGTGAGCACCGGCATTTGCCTTTGCGTCTGCACAGAACCCGAGTCGCTGCGTCGTCCGCCGCCGGTGTCCTCATAGACGCGCTCCTCGACAATCTTGCCGCCAAATTTTTTCGCCGCCGCACGGTAGGCTTGCGCCAATAACTCATCCGATGGATGCGAGCCTTTGATAAGAAGCCAGCGGCTCCATTTTTTCCAGATTAGATATTGCGCAAGGCCGTCCGCGAGCATCGCGCGGGAGGGCGCGACGTGAATTACATTTGCGCGGCAGCTTTCTTCGCGCAGAATTTCGTCGGGCGCGGACACATTGAACAGCAGCACGCCCTTGGCCTTGGCTCGATCGGCGGCAGCAAGCAGCTTCGACGCCTCAAGATCTGCGATGACAAGCCGGGCGCCCTGCTCCGCGAGACGCTCGATGGCGGCGACTGCGTCTTCACCCTCCTCCAGCCGGGAATCTACAGTCTCGAAACTCTGGCCAGTGAATTTGCCGGTGGTGTTATTGTCGGCCGCGCCCATCAGAGCGCCGGCCAGAGCATCGTCGGCGGCGGGTATATCAAGGATCGAAATGGTCTCGCGTGAATGCGTTTGCCGCAAGACGCCGACCTTGACCGTCAGCGGATCGGCGGAGCTGGCGGAGCAGATGCACAGAAAAAGCATGACGAGGAGTTTGCGCATAACTCCTTCATGCAGGCTTCGCGAGCAAGGATCAACGGGATTATTCTGAGATTAGGCGCCAGCCCGCTTTCAGGGGTCGCGGCTACATTGGAACCTGAACAAATGGCGCCGCTACCATTCGGCGCCGTTCAAGGCAGTTTTAGAAGAATGCGCCCAGAATTGCGCCAGCGAGGCCGAATACGACCGTGCTAGCTATAAGAGCCGGGAAACCAAGCACGGCGCCGCCAAGAACAGCTCCGATCACGGCTCCCACGCCTCCGAACATCGCGACTTTTGGAGAAACTTCGCCTTCGCCTAAATTAGTGCTCATGAAAAGTCCCCCTTCTTTGCGGTTCCGTGGCGTTCCGCCATGTCGTCCGATTACCCGGAACGCTGGCGGATTCGCCTCAATTACGCGCTCAGAATTCGTTAGCGCGAGCAAAGCGTAAACGCGTCGCTGAGAAAAAGGTTACGCCGAACGCGGCCAATCGCCATGCGCCAAACTGTCGCAATAACAATGAGTAACTGCATTTAAATGTGAGCTTGTTCTCCCTGGTCACCGAACCACGCGCAGCAGCTCACGGCCGGCTTTTGAGTGCAACTCCTTGGCGTCAAGCGTGCCTTCGTCGTCGCGATCCGCTTTCTTGAACAATGTTTCGATAAGGGAAAGATATTCGTCTTTCGTCAGGGTTCCGTCATTGTCTGTATCCGCCGAATTGAACTCGCTCTTGTCGATCCTCGCGCCTAGTTCCTTCTTGTCGAGAGTGCCGTCGTGATCCTTATCGAGTCGGTCGAATACGGCTGCGCCAGCGTCTTTTACTTCTGCAAGATCGAGCGTTCCATCGCGGTCCTTGTCGAGCGCTTTAATTGGCGCCTCGGCTCCGAAGCAGTTCGCCATCAACGGCGGTCCGAAAATGAGAGCGACCGCCAGAGACCCGCGCGACAGCAGCTTTTTTACCTTCATTTTCATGCCCTTCCCCATTAGACGGACGGCGCGCCGAAGTTTTCCTAGAACGTCAGTTTAGCGCCTCCGAAGAAACCAATTGGGGCGCTGAGGGACACCTGTCGAGGATCGGCGAAGGATAGGAAGGAAATCTGTGTCGTGTTGAAGAATGTGCCGAAGCTTCTGGCGCGCGTGTCCCCGACATTTTCGATAAGGCCATAAAGCTGGAAGTTTTTCGTCACCTGATATGAACTGCGCAAATTGACGGTAGCGTAGGACGGCAGCGTTCCGAAGGCGTTGATCTCATCGCCGCGCAGCCAGGTGCCGGCCGAGAAGACAACATCGGCGCCGACCTTCCACTCACTGGTCAGCGCATAGTCGAAGCCGGACTTGAGTCGGTGCTTGGGCACGGCCGTCATATGAGCCCCGGGCGTCACCAGGATCGAGCCCGAGCCCAACGCTATTGCGAGCGGATTATTTGGTGAGCCCAGCTCCGTCATCGAACGGAAAGTCGCATCGGTGAGCGTGTAGTTTACATAGGCCGAAAGCTTTTCGTCCTTGTAGCGCCATTGAGTTTCAACCCCTTCCCGCTGCGTCGTGCCGGCGTTGGTGAAATAGCCAAGGCCTGTAACCGTGCTTGGCACACTGAGAATGTCGTTGAAAGCGAGCGTGCGGAACACGCCAGCAGACCAATCAAGCCTGCCGGGCAACCAGTCTTTCACTCCCGACGGCAGATATTGAGCCACCGCCGTATTGCCGCGCAAGCCACTTTCGATGGTTTGCGACACGACCTGTTTCAACGGTGGATCGGAGACAAGGAAATTGTCAATCAGGCAAGGCTGGTTCGGATTGGCGCAGCCAAGCTCCAGGGGAGTCGGCGCGCGGTTTGCCTCCGAATAGCTGGCATAGGCGGCGATTTCCGGCGTGATCTTGTAGGTCACGCCCGCCATCGGGTTAACACGCGTATATTTGGCGTCCCCGTTTAACGCGGTTCCGTTGAGATCGTACAGAGCGATGGACGCATAATTGTAGCGGGCGCCAGCGGTGACGGTAAGCTGATTGGTCAGATCAAGCGCGTCGAGCGCATAAACCCCGAGATAAGTATTGGACGCGTTGAGTTTGACGGTGGTGACGTCGCTTGCGGGTTCGTTGATGACCACGCCAAGGCCCGCCACTGTAAGATCATACGGATTAAGCACGCCCAGCTGTTCATTGGCGTTGAAATTCGTCCACCCGTGGTCGAAGCTCACGCCGAACGTGAATTTGTTGGGGCGCTCCAGAATGCGATCGCTGTTCTCGACCTGCGCCGTGCCCCCGAGCGTGCGCGAGCGAGTCCAGGTGCGATCGGTGACAGCGAGCGGAACACTCGGCCCAAAGGCGTCGGGAATACTTGTGACATTGCCGCTGCCGTCGCACAGCGTCGCGCCGCCGCAGGATGCGAAATCCGTGGTGTTGCCGTCGACATGCGCCTGATCGAAGGCGCGATAATGCATATCGGTCAGGATTTTCCAGTTCGGCGCGGGCGTGAAAGTCGCGTTGACGCCATATTGCGACAGCGTGTTCTTGGAGGTCTGCGGAGTGGTGTAGACGGAACTCGGGTCGATATTGATGAGATCGACAGGCGCGGGCCCGGAAACGCCAAAACGGTTCTGCGCGAGGTTCAGGGTGAAATGAACCTCCGCACTGTCCCCACGATAGCCGACGTCGCCGTAAAGCCGCTCGATCTGCGAACCGGAGAATTTGCGGTAGCCATTGTCGCCTGCGGCCTCGACCGCAAGGTAAGAAGCGAAATCGCCGGCCTGCACCCCATATTGCATCGAGCTTTGCCGGCGAGCGAAGCTGCCGCTGCGTCCATCGAGCTCAAAGCCATGATAGGTGAAGCCGTTTTTCATATCGAGCACGATGGCGCCGCCAATCGCGTTCAGGCCAAATAGCGGATTGCCGGTGACGATGGCCGTGCGGTCTATTGCGACGCTCGGGATCAAATCCCAATTGACCGTATCGCCCCAGGCCTCGTTGACGCGCACGCCATTCTGATAGACGGCGAGCCCGATCGGAGTTCCGCTGACCGGCGACGCTACGAAGCCGCGATAATCCACCTCCGGCGAAAAGGGATTGCCGTTTACGTCATTGATGGAGACGCCCGGGGCGACACGCTCCAGCGCTCTGGCCACGTCAAACTGCTTTGTGTCGGCGATCTCTTGGGCCGTCGTCACATGCACAGCCGCCGGCGCGGTGATGAGAGCGGGCGCGGGCGCGGCGACCGGCGTTGCAGTTCCCGCCACAGGAGCTGGCGGGGCGGGTTCCGGCTCCCGACGCGGAGCGGAGGAGCGTAGTGGCGCAACCCCCACGTCGATGTCCGGCAACGCCTCTTGCGCCCTGGCTACGGGAGTCAGCACAGAACAAGTGAGCAAGACACAGAGCGCGGTGGATGAATTTACGGTCATAGCGGCTCGAACAGATTTTGAGCGGCGAGACTACCTCGTGAAGCCCCGGATCTCGCTCGGTTTAAGCAACAAACCCTTCCTTCGCCAGAGCCCAGCTCCGTTCAAGGCGAGAATCCAGGCGCGGATTTCCGGGATTTTTTGCCAAACTCCTGCTATTGCGCGGCAATAGCGGGCGCAAGCGGGAGGCGCGCCTCCAGAGCCGCCCCTTTCGACCCTCGATTTTTCAGAGTGAGCGTCCCGCCGAGGGCGGCGATGCGCTCGCTCATGCCGCGCAGGCCCAGACCCTCGCACCAACCGCTGGCGAGCCCTGCCCCATCGTCTTCGATGCAAATATGAAGTTCAGGTGGCGCGGAGGACGTCACGCAGGCGACGTCGATACTGACATGACCAGCGCCGGAGTGCCGAAAAGCATTGGTCAATCCTTCCTGCACGATGCGAAAAGCCACGAGGGCGGCCTTTTGGGCTGGCTCGAACGCGCAGACATCGAGATCGATCGAGACCGCCGGGTGGCTATCGCGCCAGCCCTGCGCCAGCGCCTCCAGCGCGCCGGCAAGCCCCATTTCCTCCAATGCGGCGGGGCGAAGCCGCGCAAGGATGCGGCGGTTGACCTGTTGCAAGGCGGCGATCTGCGCGTCGATTTTCGCGCAGTCCTGCTCCAGCGTTGCATTGGCGAGCTTGCGTTGCAATGCCCTCACGCCAGCGCGGATGGCAAAGAGAAAAGGTCCGATCTCGTCGTGCAGATCGCGGGCAATGTCGCGGCGCTCTTCCTCCTGCACATGAATCATGCGGCGCAGCAGCTGATGGTTCTCTTCATCAAGCCGCTCCAGCGTCGCGGCGAGCGCATTGATCCTGTCGGCGATGACGACAAATTCGGGAGAGCCGCCACGCGAGACTTCGCACCGAATGGTCGCCCTGCTCGAGACAAGCCAGCCCCTCAGCCAGCGCAGAAATTGGCGCCAGCGTGCGCGTCACCGCGACGAAGACAAGCGCAAAAGCGACCGCCGCCACCAGCGTCCCACCCAAAGCCAGCGCGACGATTTCGTCCCATATTTCGGCGATTTCATCGGCGGGATTGGCGACGATGAGCAGCGCGCCGTGCAGCCGGCCGGTCAATTCGACGCGCGTGACGCTGGCGCGTGGCAGCGTCAGCGTCGTGAACCAGCCCGGCGACCATCCCGCATTGCCTGGAAGCGCGGGCGGCTCGGCGCCATCGAGAAAAATGCGCAAATGCCTGAATTTTCTGGCTTCCGCCAGCAGCCGGGCAAGCTCGGCCGCCGGATCTGGAGACGTCTGCGCGCGCGCGAGGTCGCTGGCGATGAAATCCTCACCCAGCCTTGTCGCCGCCTCAGCCTCAGTGCGGATACGAGCTCCGGCATGCAGCATCAAAAGGGCGACTCCGAGCGCCAGCCCCAGCGCCAGAACGGCTCCGAGCATTAGCGAGAGGCGTGAGCGCAATGGCAGGCTTTGGAGCATCGGGCGTCCTTCTGGCGAGCGTCCCGGACTTTACGGCTGGACTTCGGATGGTCAATGTGGCGGCCCCAAACTTCGAGGAGCAAAGCTTCATGCGCGTGCTGATCGTCGACGATCACCCGATCATCGTGGCGGGCTGCGCCGCCATGCTCGCCAGCGAAGGCGACATCGAGGTCGTCGACGCCCGCGACGCGGAGGCCGGCTTCGCCGCCTATATTGCGCATTCACCCGACGCCGCCGTGGTCGACATCGCTCTGCCCGGCGCCTCCGGCTTCGAGCTCACGCGCCGCATTCTTCGCTTCGACGCGCAGGCGCGCATCGTCGTGTTCAGCATGAACGACGATCCGATCTTCGCAGCGCGAGCGATTGAAGCAGGGGCAAAGGGCTATGTCACCAAGAATGACGATCCCTATCTGCTGCTGCGCGCCCTGCGCGAGGTAATGGCCGGCGGCGTATTTTTGATGCCAAAGATAGCGAAGCGCGTCGGCGCTGATGAAAAGGGGGCCCTCAATCCGCTTGACGCTCTAAACCCGCGCGAACTGGAGATTTTGCGCATGCTCGGGCGAGGTCTCGGCATGGCGGAAATCGCGGAAAAGACGCGCCTCTCCTATAAGACCATCGCAAATTCCTGTGCGCTGATGAAACGCAAGCTCGGCGCCCGTACGCCCGTGGAGCTGGCGCGCATCGCGATGGAGCTGCGGCTACTTTAAGCGTTATTCGACGCGAACATCTCGATAGGTTATTTGCGACCAAAGACTGAGGAAGCCGCCGCTTGTCCACGCCCAAATCACTCCGCCCCCCTCTTGCCGGCCGCAAGGTCGCGCTGGTGCATCCGGCATGGCACAGTTGCGGCACCTACCGCGTGGTGCTGGGGCAGATCGCCGCCTACCGTGCGCTCGGAGCCCAGGTTTTCCCCATCGCCGTCAGCAGCGATCCCGGCTTCGTTCCGAATCGAGGCTGGATATGGCGCGGCTTCGTAGAGGCGACGCCGGAGCTTGACGCGCAATCGCGCTATTTCGGCGGCGCGCCGTTCAGCGCCGTGCTGAGTCCGCGCTTTCTCAAGAATGTGCTGTGGCCTTATCTGCACGGCGACCAGGCGATCATTCGCTCCGGTCTTGCCGAGCGCGCGCTGCTCTCGGCCGGCGTCGAGGATCAGCGTTACGATCTCGTCCATTGCAATCATTTCTTCCTGATGCCGATCGCGCGCAAACTCGCGCGCGGCGCGAAGATCCTGCTCGACAGCCATGATCTGCAAGCGCGCCAGTTCGCGCTCATGAATGAGCATATGCCATGGCTGAAGCCGCTTGCGACCTATGAGCAGATGCTGGCGCAAGAACTGGCGCTCATGCGCGAAGCGGATTTGTTGATCCACCTCAATGCGCGGGAGGATGAAGATTTTCGCGCGATGCTGCCAGAGAAATCACACGTCCTGCTCTACCCCGCTGTGCCGGAAGCGCCGACGGGCCCGGGGGGATCCGACATAGTGCTGGTGGCGAGCAACAACTCCGCCAATGTCGAGAGCGTGATCTGGTTCCTGCGGAAGGTCGCGCCCTTGGCGCGAGGGGTCGCCGTAAAAATCGCGGGCAATGTCGACGCCGGCGTTCGGGCCCGCGAGCCTTCGCTTTTTGAACGCCACAAGGACTGGTTTTTGGGGCGCATCGATGATCCCGGCGTGGTTTATGCAGGCGCCCGACTAACTCTGCTGCCGACGGTCAGCGGTCACGGTCTGTCCATAAAGACGGTCGAGGCAATGGCCAGCGGCCTCCCGCTCATCGCCACCACTTTGGCGCTGCGGGGCATGGGCGAGGAGTCGCTCGCGCTCCCCGGCGTCGCTGTCGCGGACAATCCGGAAAGTTTCGCGGCGGCGCTGCTCAAATGGGCGCAAGCGCCGGTTCCTGACGAAGCCGAACGCAAAGCAAGCCCCGTGCGCAACTATTATGACGCTCACTTCTCGTCTTCGGCCTATCAGCGCAATCTGGCTGGCTTGATCGCGCCATTTTTGTAGCACGCTGACCGCCGGCTCCCGGCGTCAGGTCGCGCCAAGGCGTGTGAGCAGCTGCTCCAGGGCTTCAAGATCAGCAGGTTTGGTCAGGTGGTCGTCGAATCCCGCTTCTTCAGTGCGACAGCGGTCACCCTCCTGGCCCCAACCGCTCAAAGCCACCAGCGTCAGCTCGCGTCCCTCCGGATGCCGCCGGATACGAGACGCCGTTTCATAGCCGTCCATGTAAGGCATGCCGAGATCCAGAAAGACCAGCTTTGGCTTAAATTGCGCGAGTATTTCAAGCCCTTGCGCACCGCTATAGGCCGCTTGCGCCGTCACGCCGAAAGTATCCAAAAGCAGAACGAGGCTGTCGGCGACGTCGCGGTCGTCATCGATAACCAAGACCCGGTGCGCCGCCAATGACTCTTGTGAAGAGTCTTTTTCGCTCATGACCTCGTTCTCCGCACTCTTGCACAGCGGCAGATGGACGACGAATTCGCTTCCCCTCCCCGGGCCTTCGCTATTCGCCTCGATGGAGCCTCCGTGCAGTTGCACCAGTTTGCGCGCCAGAGCAAGGCCAATCCCGAGGCCGCCCTGGGAGCGACTGAGGTTTCGATCGACTTGGGTGAAAAACTTGAATAAATGCGGCAGCATTTCCGCGGGAATGCCTACGCCGTTGTCGCGGACGCTGATAATCGCTTCCTCGCCTTTTCGTCCGACTTTTAATTCGATGCGCCCCCCTGCTTCCGTGTATTTGGCCGCGTTGTTGAGCAGATTGGCGAAGACTTGAGTTAACCTCACCGGGTCCGCGTCAACCAGCAACCCTGTGTCCGGTGGAAAGGCTATCGTGAGCTTGTGGTTTGCGGCGTCCATGAGCGGGCGGCTGGCGTCCACGGCGTCTCGCAGAATAGCGGTCAGCGCGGTTGGCGCCTTTCGCAGCAGGATTTTGCCGCTGCTGATCCGGGAGACGTCCAATAGGTCGTCCACCAACCGAACCAGATGAGAAATCTGCCGCTCCATCATCGCCAGCAGCGCGCGATTGCGCTCTTTATCGGCGAGATGCGGGCCGTCCTTCTTGCGCAGCACATGCATTGCGTTGCTGATCGGCGCCAGCGGATTCCGCAGTTCATGAGCGAGCATCGCCAAAAATTCGTCCTTATGGCGGTCAGCCTGACGAAGCGCTTCGGCCGCCCGTTTGCGTTCGGTCATGTCGCGCGCCACCACCTGCACCGCGCGTTGTCCCTGCCAGTTTATCGGGCCCGTTGCGACCTCCACATCGACGGGCGAACCATCTCGCCTTGTCCAAAGATATTCGAGCGGCGAATCTTCCCGATTTTCTTCGAGCGCGAGCCGCATCCTCCTGCGCACCAGTTCATGGTAGGGCGCAGCCACGATTTCGAATGGTGTGAGGCCAATTACCTCTTGGACGCTGCGGGCGCCCAGAAGCCGCGCCGCCGCGGGATTAGCGTAGACGTAACTGCCCTCGCAGGAAACCAGGATAGCGTCGGGATTGAGTTCCGCCAAAGCGCGGAAACGCTCTTCGCTTTCGCGCAGGGCTTCCTCGTTTCTCTTACGTTGCGTAACGTCGACTATGACCACCACGGCGCCAGAGGCCTGACCCTCTTTTCCAATGATCGGAGCGGCCGAAGCGTCGGCATACCACCGCCGCCCGCTCGGAAGAACCACCTCTAGCTCCATTGGCGGAATTTCGCGCAGTTCCGCGACGGACCGCTGCAGGGGAAGTTCATGGTCGGCAAGTTCGTGTCCGTGATTGAAGTAACGCACACGCCTTCCCGCCGCGTCAGATTCGGGCGCCGAAGCGGATATGTTGTCTTGCGGACTTATTTCAAACATCGAATAGAGAGTCGGGTTGCCCGACACGTGTTCGCAACCACTCTCATCCGTGTAGCCGATGCCCACCGGCACAACGCGCATCACCGCCTGCAGGCTGCGCTGAGCCTCGATCA
This sequence comes from uncultured Alphaproteobacteria bacterium, assembly GCA_963697595.1. GTDB lineage: Bacteria > Pseudomonadota > Alphaproteobacteria > Rhizobiales > Beijerinckiaceae > Methylocystis. Next base: position 1,901,938 of record CAVOON010000003.1, read on the forward strand.
ATTTTTGTTGCGTTCGCTTGAACTCGGTGATGTCGCGGCTAACGGTGGCGAATCCGCTGAACTCGCCCCGCAGCATCGGTGAGGGAAAAAACCGAATACTGCATCCACAGCGCTTCGCCGGTTCCAAAGTGGCGAAAGCGGATTTCAATCTCCTGCTGACCTTCGCGAAGCACGCGGGGGAAAAACTCGTCAGTGATAAACGCCCGGTCTTCCGGGAAGAAAAACTGCGGGGCCGGAAACTCTTTCCCTTGCTGCAAACTGCTCAGCCCGACCATTCTTAGTCCGGCTGGATTGATGAAAATTGGCGAGAAGCTTAGATCACAAATGCCGATGAATTCCTGACTTTGTTCCGCCAACGCTTCAAACAGCCGCGTTTGCTCCTCCGCCGCCTTCCGGACGGTGATGTCCTCCGAGAAAACTACGATGCCGCCGATTTCGTCGTCCGGACGACGCCACGGCCGCACCTCCCAGCGCTGCCATTGGACGGAACCGTCGGCGCGCTGGAAGGAATCTCCGTCGCTCATTATCACTTCGCCCGCGAGAGCGCGGCGATGCACTTCGCGCCAATGCTCCGGAATTTCCGGCAACACGTCATAATGGGAGCGGCCGATCACCATAGAGTCGAGATTATAGTCGCAACACCAGCGCCGGCTGACCGCGAGATAGCGCATGTCACGATCGAACATGGCCACCGCCGCCGGCGCATATTCGATAAACAAGCGCAGTTGCTCCTCGCTTTCGCGCAACGCCGCTTCCGCCTTCTTCAGGGCGGTGATGTCCAGGAATGCGCCGACGGCGCCGCGTGGACGGCCAAACTCGTCGAAAAGAGGAGCCGTCTTCGCCAAAATGGAGGCCCTCTGGCCATCTTCGCGGAGGAGATCCACGATCTGGTCCGAGACGGCCTCTCCGCGAACGGCCCGTTGCATGGGCGCATCAGAGAGAGCCAATTTGTTCCCATCGAGCAGAAGCTCAAACTTGGGCGGCTCCGGCGCTCTTTTCGAGAGCTCCGAGCCTGGGGCCACGCCGAACAGTTTTTCGCAGGCCCTGTTGCCGACGATGTGCCGACCGTCCGCATCGCGTGCGATAGCGAGTCCCATGGGCGCGGTGTCAAAAATCGTCCTCAGTTCCTCGGCCCGCCGCCGCTCGCGCTCCATACTTTCTCGGAGCGCGTCCTCCGCCCATTTGCGCTCCGTGATATCCATGTGGCTGACGACGACTCCCGTGGAGCCAGAAGCAGAACGGGTGGCGTGCAGCGTAAACCAACGCGGAAAATTGGGCCCGTCGCAGGGATATTCCATCAAGAACTGTTCGCGCGAACCGTTCAGCACCGCTTCGAGCCCCGTCAACGCCTCCTTGGCGTAGGGGTGCTCCGTCTTTGCGGCGGTGCGGCACATCTCGAGATAGTTGACGCCGACCGACACTGCCTCCAGCGCGCCGCCATTCTGGCGCGCGAAGCGCTTCCAGGGTTCATTGACCATGCGCACCATGCCGGTGTCATCCAGCACGGCGACCTGCTGCGGCAACGAGTCAAGCACGCTCCGCAGAAAATCCTCGCTTCGACGGATCTTTTCGGATGCAGTTTTTTCCGTGGTCACGTCAAGCGCCGCGAGCAATGCACGCTCCGCCCGCTTCTTTGTGCCCTCGACCTTGAAAAAAACCTGCTTGCGAACCCTTAGCCAGCGTGTCTCGCCGCTCGGCCAGACGATGCGATAGTCCATGTCGAACCAGCCCGGGCCGGAAGGACTTACAGACGCTTCAATCCGGCGCATCAACTCCTCTTTGTCCTGCGCAGGGACGGAGGAATAAAAAGTTGCGTGCGGCACGACAGTCGCCGCCTCCCCAAAACCAAACATGTGCGCGGCTTCGGCCGAGAGATGAACCCAGTCCGTCGCGTAATCGATCTCCGCCAGCGCAAGACCCGCGACCACAGCTCCAAGCTTTAACCGCGCCTCGCTCTCGCGCAGACGCTCTCGCTCCGCGAGTTCGCTCGCCGTAAGGGCTTCCGCGCCCTCGACGACCGAACAGAAAACGCCGCTTACGCCGCCGGAACTGTTGAGAATCGGGCTAACGGAAAAGCCGATAAAACGGCGGTCGGGGTCGATCTCGCGCGGCAAACGCTGAGATGCGGTCGCGACAGGAGCTCCCGTGGTCAAAACCTGTTCCACCGCAGGAGCAAGAAGCTCCCAGAGTTCCGGCAGAAACTCCTGAAGGGGCGAGCCGAGCGCCTGGGCAGCCTTGTCGCCGAGCATCGGCAGGAAGGCGTCATTGAAAAATGTCGTCCGATCCGGGCCCCAGCAGATGAGCATTGGAAAAGAGCAGTTTAGACAGAGCCCGAGCGAACTGCTCAGATTCAGAGGCCATGAGCCGGGAGCGCCAAGCGGGGTGATGGACCAGTTGATATCCCGCATAAATGCGCCGGTCTCGCCGCCGCCGAGCAGGAACTCCGGGGGAGCGTGAGCCTCAACAGTCGCGGTTGCGGTAGTCATAACGCGCTCCTCGGGAATTCCGGCTCGAAAGCCGAGATTTCGCCGCCAATTCGAGCGACCTCCCGATTGCACGAAATGATGCGATCGACAAAGAATTCGCTCAATGTTTTAATATGTTAGAGCAAGTTCTCAAAAAAGTCTGCAACGGTTTTCAAGAACCAGTTCCAGCTGAATCAGGCCAATTGGCCAAAACCACAATGACAGCTTAAATTTAACTACAACTGACCAGAAGTTGCAATCGATTTGATTGTGCGCCAATCCGCACAAACTTCAGGAGAATCGCTTCAGCCCGCTCCCTCCAGCAGCCGCGCCGCCGCAGCCCGCGCTTCATCGGTGATGGTCGCGCCCGCCAGCATGCGTGCGATCTCCTCCCGCCGTTCGGCCTGTTCGAGGCGCGTCACGCTGGTCGAAACGCGCTTCTCCTTCGTCGTCGCCTTTCCGGCCGCGCCTTTGGCGATCCGAAGGTGCCGCGTCGCTTTGGCCGCCACCTGCGGCGCATGGGTCACCGCCAGAACCTGAACGCGGGCTCCCAATCGCGACAAACGCTGACCGATAGCGTCGGCAACTGCGCCGCCGACGCCCGTGTCGATTTCGTCGAACACCAATGTGGGCGCCGAGCCGCGATCGGCCAGCACCACCTTCAACGCCAGCAGAAAACGCGCCAGCTCGCCCCCTGAGGCGACTTTGGCGAGCGGTCCCGGGCGAGAACCGGGATTTGTCTGCACCCAGAACTCAGCGCGGTCTATCCCTTCGGGCGCCCGGTTGTCGGCGTCGCTAGTGATTTGCGTATGGAAATGCGCCCCTTCGAGCTTCAACGGCTTCAGCTCGGCGTCGACGAGACTGTCCAGTTTTTTTGCGGCCTTGCGCCGCGCCTGCGACAGCTCGTGAGCGGCTGCGTCATAGGCGGCCCTCGCCGCATCAGCCTTCGCCGCGAGCGTCTCCAGCAACGCTTCCGACGCGCCCAGCGCCGCAATGTCATTGGCGAAGCGCGTCGCAAGTTGCGGCAGTTCGGCGACGCTGAGGTGGTGCTTGCGCGCGCAGGCGCGCAGCGCGAACAGCCGCTCCTCGATTGTCTCCAGTTCGCGTGGATCGAAATTTGACTCATCCAACGCGCTTTCGATCGCCTGTTCTGCGACTGACAGCGCGTCCACAGCAGCGGAGAGCGCGCGCAGCGGCGGCTCCAGCAGTTGCGGCGCCTGCGTCGACCGACGTTCGAGTCTCCGAGCCGCATGGGCGATGCTGCCCGCGGGAGAATTGTCGCTCGTGAAGGCGCTGAGAGCGTCGCGCAGATCCACAGCGACCTTTTCGGCCCGCTGCATGGACTGCCGCCGTTCAGCGAGGCGCTCCTCTTCGCCTTCCTGCGGCGACAGTTCTTCAAGCTCGGCATGGGCGTGACGCAAATAGTCGGCATCCGCCCGCGCTTTGGCGATGCGGGCTTCTTCATCTTTCAGCGCGCGACGCGCCTCGTGCATCGCATTATGCAGGGCGCGCAGATTTTCAACCTGCCGCAACAGGCCGCCATGCGCGTCTATGAGTTGCCGATGCGCGGCGGGATCGACCATGGCGCGCTCATCATGCTGGCAGTGGATCTCGACCAGTTCCTGCCCGATGGCGCGCAGTCCTTGGGCGCTAACCGGCTGATCGTTGACGAAGGCGCGCGTGCGGCCGTCCGCCGCCTGCACGCGCCGCAGGACCAGTTCGCTCTCGACATCCAGCCCCAGTTCTCGCGCAGCCCGGTTTGCGGGGTGTTCGACGCCCGTGTCAAAAACGGCGGAGACTTGTCCCTGCTGCTGGCCGGCGCGCACTAGCGAAGCGTCGCCACGTCCGCCAAGCGCCAGCACGAAAGCGTCGAGTAGAATCGACTTGCCCGCGCCGGTTTCGCCGGTGAGGGTGGTCAATCCGCCCTCGAACTCAAGGTCGAGCGCGTCGATCAACACAATATCGCGAATGGAAAGGCGTACGAGCATGGCGCACATTATAGACCGGATCGGGCGCCGTTTTACGCGATTTTGCATCGCGGACGCAAAGCTGGGCGCTCCGGCTCGAAGCGAATGTTTGTCCGCCCTCCTCCCTGGCCGGTCAACTCAAAACTGTTTTTCAAATTTTATCCACAAAAACCATGCAATTTCTGTAACTTGCGTCGACACGATGTGACATTCGGGCTCTGTCGAGCGATCAGGCTCACCTTAGCGATAGCTAGGCGCTCTAGTCGAGCCTGTTCCGGCGCAACAGGTTCTCAAGCGAGTCGACTGACGCCGGCTTCGTCAGATGCAGGTCGAAACCTGCCTCGCGCGTACGAGCGCGATCCTCATCCTGTCCCCAGCCGGTAAGCGCCACCAGCATCGGCGTGTGTCCGTGCATTCGTGCGCGAATGCGACGCGCAGTTTCATGACCATCCATCTCGGGCATGCCCACGTCGAGAAACACGAGATCAGGCTCAAACTGCGCGACGGCCTCAATCCCCGAACTCCCATCGTAAGCCACTCGGACTTTGGCGTCGAAGGTTTCGAGCAGCATTCGAAGGCTGTCCGCGACATCAGGATCGTCATCGATAACCACGACCCGCAGCGCAGATGCTGTATGGACTGGCTCGGCTTGCTCTTCCTCATTGACCACATTGTCCGTGAGGTCGAGTGGAAGCCGTACGACGAATTCGCTGCCTTGATCAACACCGCGGCTGTGCGCCTCCACCCGGCCGCCATGCTGCTCCACGAGACCGCGCACCAAGGCGAGCCCGATGCCGAGACCGCCTTCGTTTTGTGCGAATTCGCTGTGGAACTGCGCAAACAGCTCAAACACGCGCGTCAGCTTCTCAGTCGGAATGCCGTGGCCGTTGTCGCAAATTCGAACAACCGCCTCATCGCCGCTTCGTTCCGCGGAGATCTCGATCAAACCGCCGGGAGGAGTATATTTTGCGGCGTTGTTGACGAGATTGGTGAAGACCTGCGTCAGCCGAACGGAGTCGCCGAGAACCTGCAGGCGTTCAGGAGCAATGTTAAGCCTGATTTCATGGTTGTGCTTTTCGATGAGCAGCTGGCAAGCATCAAGCGCGGCACGCAAATCCGAGACGACGTCAACTCGCCCCCTTCGCAGTTCGATCCTGCCCCGACTGATGCGGGAGATTTCGATAAGGTCGTCCACCAGTCGAACAAGGTGGACGACCTGGCGCTCCATCATGTCCAGGAGAGTCCGTCCCGGGCCCTCATTCGGGCTTTGCGTCTTGCGCAGCACATGCACGGCGTTGTGGATCGGCGCCAGCGGATTCCGCAATTCATGGGCAAGAGTGGCCAAAAACTCATCCTTGCGCTTATCCGCCTCCTTGAGCGTCATTTCGGCTTGCTTGCGCTCCGTCGTATCGATGAGGACTCCAAAGGAGCGAGTTGGCCGCCCTTGCGCGTCTCGCTCCATACGGCCACGCGCCTCCATCCAGTGGATTGTCCCGTCCGGCCACAAGGACCGAAACTCTCCCCCATAGTCGCCGCCGCTCTCCAATGCGCGTCCGAACATAATCTCCGCTTTGGCCCTGTCCCTGGGAAGAATGCGAACCGCCCATGCCTCGAAACTCGGCTTCACCTCGCCCAATTCGTATCCCAGCATGCGGAAGTGCTCATCGTTCCAGACCACTTCGCCAGTCGACATATCCCAATCCCAAGTCGCAAGCCGACCCGCCGCCAGCACCAGACTCAGGCGATTTTCGCTTTCGCGCAGCGCCGTTTCGGCGCCTTTATGCTCTGTGATGTCAAAATTGACGCCCGCCGCGCGGAGCGGGTTTCCGTGTTCGTCGAAGTAGAAACGGCCGCGGACCGCCATCCAATGAATGGCGCCGCTCAACCAAAGAACCCGACATTCAAAATTGAGCTCTCCAGTCTCTCTGGCGCGAGTTAACGCCGCGTCAAAATTCGGCCGATCCTCTTCAATGATGTGCCGCCTTGCGACCTCCAACCCCCAATGGGCCTGCTGCGTGTCGTAGCCGAAAATCTGGTCATGACGCAGGCTGCGATGACCGGAAAGGTCGTTGGTGAAATCGAGATCCCATGTTCCCATTTGCGCAGCATCGACGGCGATGGCGAGGCTTTCCCGCGCACTCCGCAATGCTTCTTCCGCCTGCTTTCGCTCGGTAACGTCCGTCGCAACACAAAGGACGCCGACAATCTCGTCGGCGGCGTATCGGGGCTCGACATTGAGATCATACCATCGCGAAACGCCCGCGCTGAAAACATGGACCTCCTGACGCGCGGGAGCGCCCGAACTCGAGCACGTATTTTTTAATCGCGACGGTTGCGTCGGCGTCTTCGGCGCGCTCGAAAAGATCGTGGTCCGTCTTGCCGACGACCTGTTCGAACCGATAGCCGAGCGCGGGATTCTGTATCCAGACGTAGCGCAGATCACGGTCCTGCTCGAACACCACGACCGGAGAGGCGCGAAGCGTCGCGGTGAGACGCTCATGCGCGACACTGAGCCGTTCTTCCGCCAGCGCGCGCTCGACGGCCGCCCAGGTGCGCTCCGCGGTTTCGCTTATGAGCGCCAGTTCCTCTTTCGTCCATGAATGCGGACTTGTGTAATGAACGACGATGAGCGCAACCGGCCGTCCATTCTTGAATAAGGGAGAAATCACATAAGCGCTCACGAGCAGAGCCGCCGTCGCTGCTTTTTCCGCATCTGTGAGTTTGTCGTCCTCGGCGACATTGTTGATTACCAGCGTGCGGCCCGCCCTGAATTCCGCCATCACCAACGGCCCGTAGCTGTCGAGATGGTATTTTCCAACGACGCTCGGAACGCCCTCGGCGCAGTAGTCCTTTCGCACCACGCCCCAAGCGCCATCGGCGGTGACTTCGCCATAATGGACGCGGGCGGCCTGCAACCGCTCGCCCAGGAGTCGCGCCGCCAGGCTCTGAATTTCTGCAGGATCGGCCAGTGGCCGAAGCGCATCGGCAAGCTTGAGCAAAAACGCCTGTTGTTCCTCGCTCTCGCGACGCTTCGCCTCGGCCTCGTGACGCTCGTTAATGTCAACGGTCGAACCTACATGGCCGAGGAACGCGCCACTCTCGTCGAAGCGGGGGGCGCCCACAACAAGCGCCCAGCTATAAGTTCCGTCGGCCCGCCGCAGCCTATGTTCTATTCGAAGAGGTGAATGCGCGGAGCAAGCCTTGGCGAAGGCTTGCTCGGTCTGGTTCCTGTCGCCCGGATGCACAGAGTCGAGCCAGCCAAACCCGAGCGCCTGCGCAGCACTCTGGCCGGTAAAATCCCGCCACAGCCGGTCGACAACGGTGCACCGCCCGCTCTGGTCGGTCGTCCAACTGATGACCCAAAGCGGATCGCCGATGTTGTGCATGCGCGATTCCAATTTGCAGGAAACCCTGCGCTGGAAACCGTTTCTAGCCGCCTCGGATGAAAACGTCACGGTTGTTCGACGCCACCAGCCCTGGAAAAAGCGCCTTTTCGTTATGTTCCGGTCTGGAGATTCTTTTATTTCAAGGGGTCCGGCGGATTCTCCCCCGAAAAAGATACCAGCCGCTCCAGTTCCGGCATAAGCACGACACTTTCCTGCTCATTGGGATCGGTGCGCGCGACCACCGCCACGGCGACTTCGGTCTTGCTCGTATTGACGGGTAAGTGGGGGACATTGGCGGCGATATATACAAAATCTCCAGCACGGGCCTCGACATGGTTCTCCAGCCGGTCGCCGTAATAGGTCGTCGCTTCGCCACTAATCATATAGATCGCGGTCTCGTGAGACTCATGCTTATGCGGTCTCGCGCGACCGCCCGGCGGAATGGTCAGCAGTTCGAGATAGATGCCCTTCGATCCCACCGACTCCGCTGAGATCCCCGGCGCGAAGGTCAATCCCTGCTTGCCCGTTACGACGTCGGCGCCCCGCACGAGAGCGCAAGGCTTTGACGGCGTCTGCACGTTGCGTTCCGACATGATCGCCTCCCCGCGCACGAGCGGAATCTACCCGCGCTCCGGGCGGCTTGCCAGCCACTTCGAGCCAGGCGCGCCCACAAAAACAGGCGAGCGCCGCGCCTCTAATGTTCTGCACCTCGCGCGAAGCTCAGCTCGCTGTGCAAGGTCTTGGTTATTTTCGACATCCAGGAGTCGGCGTGCTCCGTCGGCGCCAGCCCGTCGGACTTCAGCAAGGAAACCGAATCGCTATACCATTGCGAATCCGGGAAATTATGGCCCAGGATCGCCGCTGCGGTCTGCGCCTCGTTGGCGACGCCCATAGCAAGATAGGCCTCTGTCAAGCGATACAGCGCTTCCTCGGTGTGACGTGTTGTCTGGTATTTGCCTAGCACGTCATGGAAGCGATTGATGGCGGCGGGATAATTTTTCCGGATCAGATAAAATCGACCGACCTGCATCTCCTTAGCGGCGAGCTGATCGCGCGCCACCTGCATTTTGGTCTTGGCGTCGGAGGCATATTCGGACGTGGGGAATTTTTCGACCAGCGCCGTAAAAGCCTGCAGCGCTTTTTCTGCGTTGGACTGGTCCTGCATCACGTTGGTGATCTGGTTATAATAAGACATGCCGGCGAGATAATAGACATAAGGGGTGTCGGGCGATTTTGGATAGAGGCCGACATAGCGACTCGCAGACGCGGCGGCGTCATCATAGGCCGGCTTTTCGAACTGCGAATAAGTGGTCATCACCAGAGCTTTGCGCGCCCACTGCGAGAAGGGATATTGCTTCTCCAGCTCGCCGAATTTTTTGGCTGCGCCTTCATAATCATGCTTCTGCAGTTTGGCGAGGCCCAGGTTGTACATGTCCTCGGCTGGAACATCGACCGTTATCTCGGTTTTGTATTTTTCACCGCCGCCGTTGAAAAGATTGGTGACCGGATCAAGCAAATCCGCGCGCGCCCCATAAGACGCAGACGCCACGAGCAAGGCCGCCGGCAGCGCATAAAAACGGATCGAGCGAAACAAAACGGTCATCTGTGCGGCCTCTCGCGGCGGTAGAGCGCTGTGGCGCCCCTTAAATCTTGGCGCAGGTTTAGCCCAAAGAACAACCCGGCGCCACAATCGCGACGTGGAATTCGCCCGCGGCAATTGCGCGCCGGCCGGTCAGCTCGCGCCCAACGGGCTAAAAACGTGTTTCTTCTGGCGACATTATGGCGAGCGGCAAAGCTAAAGTCTGATGGCCTCAGCTTCATGGTGCCCGCTTGGGCAATCGCTCTGGCGGGTCATGACGAAGGCGGAAGGCGAGCTCATCAACTGTCTGACCAAAGCAAAGTTCAGACCATGGCCGCCGCGATAGGAACGAAAGGCGCCGATGATGGGCGCTCCCGCCAGCGCCAGATCGCCGACGACATCGAGCATTTTATGGCGCGCGGGCTCATCGGAGTAACGCATGCCGTCAGGATTGAGCACCCTGTCGCCGTCCAGAATGAGGCTGTTATCGAGCGAGGCGCCGAGCGCCAGCCCTTGTCGCCATAACCGCTCCGCGTCCTGGACGAAGCCGAAACTGCGCGCCGGAGCTAGTTCGGTCCTGAAAATGTCTGGGGTAAGGGAGAACGCCACCCGTTGCCGGCCGACCGCGCCGGCAAAGGCAATCTCCACATCGAGATCAAGACGGTTGCTTTTGGTCGGCGCAAGCTCCGCCCAGCCGGCGCCGTCCATCACTCGCACGGTCTGCGTGACCCTGATAAAGCGGCGCGGCGCGCTTTGGCGCTTTACGCCCGCTTCCCTGATAGCATCGACGAAATCGCGCGCCGAGCCGTCCATGGCCGGAACCTCCAGCCCGTCGAGTTCAATCAGCGCGTTGTCCACGCCCACGCCCGAAAGCGCCGCCATCAGATGTTCGATGGTTGAAACCCGCGCCGATCCCCAGGAAATCTGCGTGCGCAATTGCGTCGCGGAAACGTTGGACCAATGCGCCTGAATCAGGCGGTCCTCGCCCACGGGCGCGAAGACGACGCCAGATCCAGCCTCGGCGGGAGAGAGTCGCAAACGCGCGGGAAGATCGTTGTGAGCCCCCCGACCCGAGAGGACAATCGCTCTAGCGAGAGTCGTCTGGCGCATGCTTGTGTCGGAACGCGGCTTCATGGCGTTTTTCATGATCCTTGTCGGCGACGAGAGCGCTCGGGCGGCGCGCGTAACTCCCGATTTTTAATAGACTGGCTGGGACCTTTGCTCCAGTCACGCTTTGCGACAGTTTGTTACAGCAACGGCGTCCCCGCGCGCAACACTGGGCTCGCGTCCAAGGACAGTCCTTGTGTGCCCGCAAGAGGTGCGGACTATATGTGATAGGCCAATATGCCGGTCGTCCACCCTCCCGACTGCTTCGAGCCACCGCCGTTGGAGCGATGCCAAATTGATATGCGGAAAGAAGAAGTCGTGAACTTCCCGGTCCAGAAAACGAGCGGAAGCAGATCTCGAGCTTCCTGCGAGCGTTGCAGAGGCAAAAAGGCCCGCCGAAGCGGGCCTTTTCATTGCCAAAGCCATATGGCCTCAATGATTAGCCTGGCGACGCAGAAAAGCCGGGATTTCCAGATGGTCCTCCTCCACGCTGCGCGGCGTGGGGGCGCGGCGGCCATGCTGATCGAGGCCGGCCTGCGGACCGGCCGGCGGTAAAGCGCTCGCGCTCGGACGCTTGGCGTATTCGGTATGCGTCGGCGACGGCTGCGGCTCGGGTCCGCGACTATAACCGGCGCCAGCCTGGGGCGCCGCATGCGACCGCGGCTGTGGCTGCGCGTGCTGCAACGCTTCTTCCGTTCGGCTCGCGCCAAAGGAGGCGAGACGCTCAAAGATCGACTTGCGACGTGCGTCAGCCGAGGAAGGTTCGCCGCGCGACTGACGCAACTGCTCCTGAACCGGGCGCGGAAAATCCTCGATCTGCGGCATACGCGGGGAGCGCTGCGGCTGTTCGGGAGCCGGCGGAACGTATGGGGCGGCGGTCTCCTCCTGATAATGACGCGCGGGCTCGCGCGCAGGTTCGGCATAAGCCGAACGCGCCGGGACCGGCTCGATATAAACTCCGTGCGGCGCCGCTTCGCGCGAGGTTTCCGCATATTGCGGCTCCTCATACTGCGAATCCGCATAATAGGAGCCGCTGGCCGCTTCGGCGGCTTGATAGGACGGCGCTGCGGCTGCGGCGGTCTCGCGAACATGATAGGCGGAAGCCGGCTGCGAAGCGCCCTCGACCGTCGCTGCTTGAGCCTGACGCGTCTGCTGGGCGAACTGCGCGCGCATACGTTCAACGGCTTGCTCTGCTGCCCGCGCTTCGTTCAGTCCTGTGTCTTGCACAGTGATCGCCGCCGGATCAATACCGGTGGCGACGACCGAAACGCGAATGACCCCTTCCAGCGACGAGTCGAAGGTCGCGCCGAGAATGATGTTGGCTTCTTCGTCTACTTCCTGACGAATGCGGCTCGCCGCCTCGTCAACTTCGTAAAGCGTGAGGTCGTTGCCGCCAGTGATCGAGATCAGCAGGCCGCGTGCGCCCTTCATCGAAACTTCGTCGAGTAGCGGGTTGGCGATGGCGGCTTCCGCCGACAGGATCGCACGGCGCTCGCCGGTAGCCTCGCCGGTGCCCATCATCGCCTTGCCCATACCGCGCATGATCGAACGCACGTCGGCGAAGTCGAGATTGATGAGTCCCTCCTTAACCATGAGGTCGGTCACGGAGGCGACGCCGGAATAGAGTACCTGATCCGCCATGGCGAAAGCGTCCGCGAAGGTCGTCTTCTCATTGGCGATGCGGAACAGATTCTGGTTCGGAATAACGATCAGCGTGTCAACGCATTTCTGCAATTCGCCGATGCCGCTGTCGGCGATGCGCAGACGGCGCTGGCCTTCGAAGTGGAAAGGCTTGGTCACGACGCCGACGGTCAGAATGCCCATCTCGCGCGCAATGGTGGCGATCACAGGCGCCGCGCCTGTGCCCGTTCCGCCGCCCATGCCGGCCGTGACGAAGCACATATGCGCGCCGGTCAGATGCTCGCGGATTTCCTCGCGCGCTTCTTCGGCGGCGGCGCGGCCGACTTCCGGCTGCGCGCCGGCGCCGAGACCCTCGGTGACCTGAAGGCCCATCTGAATGATGCGTTCGGCGCGCGACGACATGAGCGCCTGCGCGTCCGTATTTGCGACCAGAAAATCGACGCCGGACAGTCCCGAAGTGATCATGTTGTTGACCGCGTTGCAGCCGCCGCCGCCTACGCCGCAAACCATGATGCGGGGCTTCAATTCCCTCAGTTCGGGAGCTTTGAGATTGATGCTCATACTTTAGCCTTTCGATGCTCTGGATGCGCTACTGCGTCATTAACTCTTTGCGTCGACCTGCTGCGAAGGTCGTATGGTTCGAGGTTTTTCCGTCTAGAAACTTTCCATCAGCCACCGCCCCACGCGTGACATGTATCCGTTGGAGGCATGCGCCAGCCGTTGCTCCCGATAGGGCTCGAAATACTCGCGGCCCGCCACCTGCGGATAGACGAAAAGACCTGCTGCGGCGGCGAAGGCGGGGCTGCGCGCAGCCTCGGGAAGCCCTTCAACGCCGATCGGACGACCTACCCGGACCTGCCCGCCGAGAATGCGGCGAACCGCCTCGGGAGCGCCCGTGAGCTGACAGGCGCCGCCCGTAAGGACGACGCGGCGACCGGAGCCTGAGCCGAAACCGGCGCGCGCGAGTCGATCGCGCAGGAACTCCAGCGTTTCTTCAACGCGCGGCCGGATAATCCGGACCAGATGCGACTTGGGCGCATGCACCGGATGTTCGCCGTTTTCGCCGACATGGCCGAAAGTAATCGTTTCGCGGTCGTCGGAGGGCGAAGCGATCGCGGCGCCATGGAAGGTTTTCAGCCGCTCGGCGTCCGACAGACGGGCGTTGAGGCCGCGCGCAATGTCCATTGTGATGTGATTGCCGCCTAGCGTCACAGCGTCGACATGCACAAGCGCGCCGCCATGGAAAACGGCGACGGATGTCGAACCGGCGCCCATATCGATAAGCACGACGCCCATTTCGGTTTCGTCCAGCTCCAACACCGACAGGCCCGCCGCATAGGGCGCGGCTGCAATCGCCTCAATGCCAAGATGCCCCCGCTCCACCGCGAGAATAAGATTTCGCGCCGCAGCCTGGTCGCAGGACGCGACATGGAGATCGACGCCGAGTTCGTCGCCGATCATGTTCTTGGGTTCGCGCACGCCGGGGACGCCGTCCAGCGAAAAGCTGGTCGGCAGCGAATGGACTGCAACGCGGCCACCCGTCAATGGATGCGTGGCGGAAGCTTCCAAAACGCGATGCACGTCGGATTCCACCACCTGACGCCCGCCAATGGCGGTCTTGGCCGTGAAATGCTGCGAAGAAAGGCGTCCGCCCGAAGCGGTGACGATCACATGGTCGATCTGCATGCCAGCCATGCGCTCGGCGGCGTCGACCGTCTGGCGAATGGCGCTTTCCGCCTCGTCCATGTCAACGACAAGCCCGTTTTTTACGCCGCGCGAGCGTTGGTGCCCTATGCCGAGAATCCGCGCGCGATGCGTTCGCCAATCGCCCGTCGGCGCGTCGCGTTCGGGCGTCAGCCGCGCGATCAGGCAGGCGATTTTGGAGGTGCCGATATCCAACGCCGCCACGGTCGCAGAGCGCCGCGGCGCGAGTTGTTTCATCCGCGAGGGAACCCTGTGGTTCTTCATGTGTGTGCGCCACTCTTGACTGTTTTACGCGGGGATGCTGCGGCGCGTAAGGCGGCGCCGTCTTCCGTCAATCGAACGGCGACGCGTCCTCGCACGCGCAGATCGATCGACAAAATATCCTTGTCGAGAATGCGAGCCTCGCGCTGCAAGCGCGTCAGCTGAGCGATGGCGGCTCCGGGATCGCGCTCGGGAAGCTTCACTTCTACGCCGTTGGTGGTCAGCAACGACCAGCGCCTGCCCGAAACCAGAATGCCCGCCTTCACGCGATTGGCAAGATCGCCGAGACCCTCGCGCAGCGCCGTGTATTCGGGAAGGCGTTTGTCGGCGCCTTCTCCCACCACGAAAGGCAGGCCGAGAAAGCGGTCGTCGTTGAGTTCGTCTATAACGGTGCCGTCGGCGGCGATCACGGCAACCTTGCCGTCGCGCTGCCAGAGCGCATAGGGTTCGCGCTCCTCAAGGGCGATGACCAGATGATCGGGATAGAGCTTGAGCACGCGCACGGATTTCACGAGCGGCAGCTGCATCAGTCTTTCGCGCACCTGGGCAGCGTCTAGAAACAACAAAGACTTGCGCGGATCGATTTGCGCGGCGGCCAGAACTTCCGCCTCACGCAGACGCGATTGCCCCGAGATCGTCACAGCGTCGATGGGAAATCCGATGGCGCGCGCGGCCATGTCGGCGGGATCGCCGCCCTGCGCCACGAGAGCCCGATAGCCTCCATTATGGACGAAAGCGGTCCAGCCGGCGCCGCCAAAAAGGATCGCCAGCGCAAGCGCGCCTACGCCCGGGAGAGCGGCGATGGAAGATAAACGGTCAATCGCTTTGCGTCCGTCGCGCCGCTCCGCAGCGGCGGCGGTCTCGCGCGCCGGCGCCGGGACGAGAACGCGAGGAGCAGAGCGGGGCTGAAATGGGTTCAGCGGAAGCGGAGCGCCGAAAGCGCTCGCTGGACGCGGGTAAGCCGGCGAGAGCAGCGTAGATAACTGCTCTTTCAACGATCGCAGGAAGCTTCTTCCACCATCCATCGAACCAGCTCGCCGAACGAAAAACCTGCATGAGCCGCCATTTCTGGCACGAGCGAGGTCTCCGTCATCCCGGGCTGAGTATTGACCTCCAATACGACGAGCTCGCCCGTACCTCCGGGGCGGTCGTCGTATCGAAAGTCCGCGCGGCTTACGCCGCGGCACCCGAGAGCTCGATGAGCCTCTAGCGCCAACTCTTGGACTTTTTGGTAAATATTCGGTTTAAGTTCTGCCGGCAGAATGTGTTTAGATCCGCCTTTGGCATATTTTGCTTCATAATCGTACCAGCCGCCATCGGCGGCGACAATTTCGATTACGTCCAGCGCGCGGTCGCCCATCACGGCGCAAGTCAGTTCGCGTCCGGCTATGAATTGCTCGGCCAGCATCAGGTCGCCGTGCGTCCAGTCGGAGCGGGTCAGCTCCTGCGGTGGGTGCTCCTGACCCTCCCGGATGATGAACACGCCGAACGAGGAACCTTCCGACACCGGCTTCAACACGTAGGGGACGGCCAGCGCATGCCTCTTTGCGGCCTCCAGCCGGTGGATCACACGGCCTTTCGGTACGGGCACGGCCGCCGCCGCCATGATAGTCTTGGCGACGTCTTTCTGCATGGCCACCGACGACGCCAGCACGCCCGAATGCGTGTAGGGTATGCGCAGCAGCTCCAGCACGCCCTGGATGACGCCATCTTCGCCGTAACGGCCGTGCAGTGCATTAAAGGCGGCGTCGGGCTTGAGCTCGGCCAGAACCTGCGCCGCGTCATGTCCGACATCGACGCGCGACACGCGATACCCCTCCCCTTCGAGCGCCTTGGCGCAGGCTTCGCCGGAACGCAGGGAGATCGGACGTTCGGCGGACAGCCCGCCCATGAGCACCGCGATATGTTTGGTCACTGAATCAGCCTTTCCAGAATTATCGAGGGCGCGTCATTTTGTTTAGGAAACCCCTATACGCTTGATTTCCCAGTGCAATTCAACGCCGCATTGCGCCAGCACTCGCCGACGCACTTCCTCGCCAAGAGCCTCGATATCGGCGGCGGTGGCCTTGCCGCGGTTGATGAGAAAGTTGCAGTGCATCTCGCTGACCTGAGCATCGCCGACGACAAGTCCGCGACAGCCCGCCGCATCGATCAATTGCCAGGCCTTGTGGCCATCGGGATTTTTAAAGGTCGACCCGCCAGTCTTCTCGCCAATAGGCTGCGACGCCTCGCGCGCCTGCGTTATGCGATCCATTTCGGCGAGGATCCTCGCTGGATCGCCGGGCCGCCCCTGAAAGATCGCACGGGTGAAGATCACATCCGCCGGCGCGTCGCTGTGGCGGTAGGAAAAGCCCATGTCGGCATTGCTGAACTTCACCCGCTCGCCATTGCGCGCGACGCCCTGCGCCTCGATCAGCGTGTCCCTGGTTTCGCCGCCATGCGCGCCCGCGTTCATGCGCAGAGCGCCGCCAACGCCGCCCGGAATGCCGCGGAAGAAGGCAAGCCCGTCAATTCCGGCTTCCGCGGCCGCTCGCGCCGCCCTGATGTCCGGAACCGCCGCGCCGATCGCGAGGCAATGGTTGTCAAGGACGGCGATCTCGCCGAACCCTTTTGCGGATAGGCGAACGACAGCCCCCGCCACGCCGCCGTCGCGCACAATGAGATTTGAGCCGAGCCCGACGACAGTGACCGGAATCTCTTTGGGAAGATTCTCTGAGGAAATAAGCGAGATCGTCCTCATCCGCCGGCATGAACAGCAATTGCGCAGGTCCGCCGACGCGAAACCAGGTGTAAGGCGCCAGCGGCTCGTTGGCGGACAGTTTTCCACGCAGCTCAGGCATGAGCGGCGCGATTTGCGCGCTGACGTCGGAGAAGCTCACGCGGGGACGCCTCCGGACGCAAGTTGTTCCGGCAACGCATAGGCCCACTGCGAAATATTGCCCGCGCCAAGGAAAACGACATAATCGCCCGGCGCGACAATCTCACGGATCATTGCGGGCAGCACTTCCGGCGACGGCAGGCCGACGGCGCGGCGATGGCCATGCGCCTTGATCGCGGACACCAGCGCGTCGCGGTCGACGCCCTCGATCTTCTGTTCGCCCGCTGCGTAGACGTCGGCGACGATGACCGCGTCGGCGTCGTTGAAGCATGTCGCGAACTGATCGAACAAGGATTGCAGCCGCGTATAGCGATGCGGCTGCACCACCGCGACCACCTTTCCCTTGGTCGATGCACGCGCAGCGCGCAGCACCGCCGCGACTTCCACCGGATGGTGGGCGTAGTCGTCGAAAATGGCGACGCCGTTCCACTCTCCGGTTTTGGTGAAGCGCCGCTTGACGCCGCCAAAACCCGCAAGCGCCTTGCGAATCTGCTCGGGCGACAGCCCAAGCTGATAGGCGACGGTGATCGCCGCAGTAGCATTCAGCGCATTGTGATGACCCGGCATCGGCAGCAGCAGATTTTCAAGATAGGTCGCCTGCGCGGTCTTTCGGTCGCGCAACAGCACATTGAAACGACTTACCCCACCCTCGAGATTGACATCCATCAGCCGCACGTCGGCCTGCGGATTTTCGCCATAGGTGATCACGCGGCGGTCCTCAATACGGCCCACCAGCTCCTGTGCTGTGGGATGGTCGAGACACATCACGGCGAACCCATAGAAAGGCAGATTCTCGATGAACTGCAGGAAAGCGTCCTTGATCGCGTCGAATGTGTGGAAATGGTCGAGATGCTCCGGGTCGATGTTGGTGACGATGGCGACATCGGCCGGGAGCTTCAAAAATGTGCCGTCGCTTTCGTCCGCCTCCACAACCATCCAGTCCCCGGCCCCGAGTTGCGCGTTGGTGCCATAGGCATTGATGATGCCGCCGTTGATGACGGTGGGATCGAGGCCGCCCGCGTCAAGCAAGGTGGCGACAAGCGAGGTTGTCGTGGTTTTGCCGTGGGTGCCGGCAATGGCGACGCACTGTTTAAGGCGCATCAATTCGGCGAGCATTTCTGCACGGCGCACGACCGGCAGGCGTCGCTCCCGCGCAGCGACGAGTTCGGGATTGTCGCGCTTGATCGCAGTCGAAACCACTACGACGGCCGCATCGCCGAGCGACTTGGCCTCATGGCCGATATGCACATGCGCGCCCTTATCCACGAGGCGTTTCACATTGGCGTTTTCGGAAGCGTCGGAGCCCTGAACCGTATAGCCCAGATTTATCAGCACCTCGGCGATGCCCGACATGCCGATGCCGCCAATGCCGACGAAATGAATGGGGCCAAGTTCGCTCGGCAGTTTCATTTAGGGTCTCCGTGCTTGCGCGGATGCGCGAAATAATTTCATACGCGCCTGTAAGAACGGGCGCAATTTTAGCGGAGGGTCCGGGTCAGAAAGAGCGGTCGCCCGAGATGCTCAATGCCAGATCCGCAAGCCGCTCGGCCGCGTCGGCGACGCCGGCCTTTCTGGCGCTTTGCGCGCGGCTTCGGAGCTGCTCAGGTTCTGCGAGAAACTGAGTCAGCCTCTCGGCGAGAAAGCGAGGCGTAAAATGCTCTTGCGCAACGACCTCCGCCCCGCCGGCGCTTTGCAGCAGGGCGGCGTTGGTCGCCTGATCCTGATCGAGCGCATGAGGCAGCGGCACAAGAATCGATGCGCGTCCGATCGCCGCCAGCTCAGACACGGTCGATGCGCCCGAGCGCGCGATCACGAGTTGCGCCTGTGCAATCCGCTTTGGAAGATCGTTGAAGAAAGGTGCGATCTCGGTCTTCACGCCTGCGCGCTCATAGGCGCCAGAGACCCGTGCGATATCCTCTTGCCGCGCCTGCTGAACGATCACAAGCTTCGCGCGCAGCTCGTCCGGCAGCGCCGCGACGGCAGCAGGGACGATGTTGGCCATCACTCGCGCTCCCTGCGACCCTCCGGTGACGAGCAAACGCAGCCGCCCGTCGTTTTCAGGATAGGGTTCGTCCATCGCCGCAAGCGCATTTGGCCGCAGCGGATTGCCTGTGACGGCGATTTTGCTTTGCCAAGTCTGAGGAACATTGCTGAGCGGGAAACCCGCCGCTATCGCGTCGACGCGTCCAGCCAGAAAGCGATTGGCCTTGCCCATAACCCCATTGGCTTCATGCAACACGGTCGGGACGCGCAACAGCCATGCGGCGACAAGCGGCGGCACAGTTGGATAGCCGCCGAAACCAACCAGAACCCTGGGCCTGACGCGGTGAATCAGCCGCAACGCCTCGATAACGCCAACGCCAAGGCGCGCCACTGCGCTGGCGCGCTCAAGGATCAAGCCACCGCGCGGCGTCGCTGATTGAATGGTATGCATTGCGCGCGCCGGAAAGCTGTCGCCATAACGCAGCGCACGCTCATCGGTCACCAGCTCCACGTCAAGATTGCGCTGCTTCAGGACATGAGCCAGCGCCTCGGCTGGAAAAAGATGTCCGCCGGTGCCACCGGCGGCCAGAAGCACGGGACCATCGCTCATGCGGAGGCTCCCGCCGCGCCAACTCTCATCGGCGCTACATGCGCGGGAGCTTCGCTCGGCTGCGTCAGCACGTGCGAGCGAGGACGCTTGCGCGTCACGGCAAGCAGAAACCCCATCCCCATGGCGAGCGAGATCAACGAAGAGCCGCCGTAGGAAACGAAAGGCAAGGTCATGCCCTTGGCGGGCATGAGTTGCAAATTCACCATCATGTTGATGCAGCTTTGGAGGCCGAACAGCATGACAAGGCCGGCGGTCGCAAAGCGGCAGAACGGGTCGTCGTTCCGCGCGGCCGACAGCAGGCTGCGCACCACGATGAAGGCGAACAGAGCCACAAGCGCTATGCAGACGATGACGCCGAACTCTTCTCCGACCACTGCGAAAATATAGTCGGTGTGCGAGTCGGGCAAGATGCGTTTGACCGTGCCTTCGCCCGGACCTTTGCCGAACCAGGATCCCGCGATAAAGCTCTCCAAAGCTGTTTCCGACTGGAAGTTTGTCGGCACGCCCGCCGTCACAGGCGGCGGAGGCTCCAGAAAGGCCTGGATACGGGCGTGAACGTGCGGCACGAATTTATACGCGAGCAATGTCGAGGACACCCCGAGGCCGCCGATGCCCGCGACCCACATCCAGTGCAGCCCCGCCATGAAGAATAGGATGGCCCACACCAGGGACAGCAGCATGGTCTGTCCAAAATCCGGTTGCAGCACCAGCGGCGTGATGGTCAGCGGAAACAACAGCAACGCGATCAGGTTGCCAGGAACGTCCTTGCGCTTGGCGCCTTCCGAAAAAGCCCAGGCGACAAGCACGACGAAAGCCGGTTTCAAGAACTCGGAAGGTTGAATGCCGAAAATCCACCGCTTGGCGCCTTTGACCTCTTGCCCGAAGAACAGGGTCGCGACCACCAGCGCCAGCGAGACGACAAACATCACCAACGCCGCGCGTCTTATGTGGCGCGGCTTGAGCAGAGACACGCCAAACATCACGGCGAGAGCCGGCAGCAGAAACAAAGCCTGCCGATTGACGAAGTAAAAGGTGGGGAGATGCAGGCGCTCCGCCACCGGCGGGCTCCCAGCCATCGAGAAGACGAGGCCCGCAACCACAAGCATGGCGATGGCGGCGAGCAGCCAACGGTCGATCGTCCACGCCCAGTCCGAAAGCGGCGTGCGTTGCGCGCGCGAAATCATAAGGCTTCTCCCTGATCCGAGACGATCTGAAGCGCGAGGCTGCGGAACGCGTCGCCGCGCACCTCAAAATTGGGGAACTGGTCATAGGACGCGCAGGCCGGCGAAAGCAGCACGACCGGCTCCGCTGCTGCGCTTTCGCGCGCGTCGCGCGCTGCATGCAGCGTCGCCGTTTGCAGCGTCACACAGCGCTCGAAAGGAACGTCGCCGCCCAGTGTCGTGGCGAAAGCTTCAGTCGCTTCCCCGATAAGGTAGGCCTTGGCGACGCGCGGAAAAAAAGGCCGCAACTCTTCGATGCCGCCTTCCTTGGCCTTGCCGCCAATAATCCAGAAAATATCGTTGTAGCTCGCAAGCGCCTTGGAAGCAGCGTCGGCGTTGGTCGCCTTGCTGTCGTTGACGAAGATCACATTTCCGCGGCGCGCGACTTCCTCCATGCGATGAGGAAGACCGGGATAGCTCAATAGACCACGCGCGATTTCCTCGTCGTCCAGGCCAAGCTCCCAGCAGGCTGCGGCCGCGAACACAGCGTTTTGCGCGTTATGAGCTCCGCGCAAGGCGCGCGCGCCGGCGATGCCGCCGATTTGTTCGGCCTCCTGGGGTTCGCGTCCCAGTTCGCGGAACATGATCTTGTCGCCTTCGACGTAAAATCCCCAGTCCAGCGCGCGTTCTCCCGAGACGGGCGCAACGCGCTGATCGGGCTTCGCCCTTTGCGTGAGCCGGGCGCCAATGGCGTGGCTATATGGATCGTCCACGCCAACGAGCGCGATCTCCGCGCGCGCGACCAGACGCTCCTTCACCGCCGCGTAATTGTCCATCGTGCCATGTCGGTCGATATGGTCTGGCGTCAGATTGATCAGCACGCCGACCGTCGGCGCCAGCGAAGCCGCGAGATCGATCTGGAACGACGAACATTCGATCACATGGATTCGCTCTTCCGACGGCGGTTCCAGCGCCAGGATAGGAACGCCTATATTGCCGCCCAGCTGCACGTCGCGGCCGGCCTCACGGAGAATATGGGCGATCAGCGCTGTGGTCGTAGATTTGCCGTTGGTTCCGGTAATGGCCACAAATGGCGCGCCGCCGGCACGTTTGTCGCGCTCGCGGCAAAACAACTCGATGTCGCCGATGATTTCTATGCCGGCGGCCTTAGCGCGGTCGACCGTCCAGTGCGGGACCGGATGGGTGAGCGGCACGCCCGGCGCGAGGATCAAGGCGTCGAACTGCGTCCAGTCGACGCCGTCCAGATCCTCCAAATGAATTTTTTCGGTGAGCGCCTTGGCGCGGCTCGCTTCGCCGTCGTCCCAGGCCGTAACGCTGGCGCCGCCCGCGATCAGGGCATGAGCGGTGGCGAGGCCGGAGCCGCCGAGGCCAAAGAGGGCGACATTGCTGCCCTGAAATGCGCTGACGGGAGTCATGTTCACCTCAGCTTTAGGGTTGAAAGGCCGATGAGCGCGAGCACGAAAGCGATGATCCAGAAGCGGATCACGATCTGCGGCTCCTTCCACCCCTTTTGCTCGAAGTGATGGTGAATTGGCGCCATCAGGAAAATGCGCTTGCCCGTGAGCTTGAAGTAACCCACCTGGATAATCACCGAGGCGCCCTCAAGCACGAAAAGCCCGCCGACGATCGCAAGCACGAACTCCTGTTTCACCGAAACCGCCACCGCGCCCAACAAGCCGCCGAGCGCCAGCGAGCCCGTGTCGCCCATGAAGATTTGCGCAGGCGGCGCATTGAACCACAGGAACCCCAAACCGGCGCCGATCAAAGCGGCGCAGACGATCGTGAGTTCGCCGACGCCCATCACATGATTGACGCCGAGATAATTCGAGAAGATCGAGTTGCCGACGAGATAGGCGAAGATCGCGAAGGTGCCGGCGGCGATCATCGAGGGCACGATCGCAAGGCCGTCGAGACCATCGGTAAGATTGACGCAATTCCCAGCCGCCACGATCACGAATGCGCCAAAGGGAATGAAGAACCAGCCGAGATTGAGCAGAAAGCCTTTCAGCATCGGCATGGCGAGTTTTGGCGTGTCGTCGCTGCCGACAAGCGTGAGCGCGTAACAGGCGGCTCCGGCGATGATGAATTCCAGCAGCAGCCTCATGCGGCCGGAAAAGCCTTTGTGCGACTGTTTCGAGACCTTCAGGTAGTCGTCATAAAAACCGATGCCGCCGAAGGAGACGGTGACGAACAGCACGATCCAGACATAGGGGTTTTTCAGATTGGCCCATAGCAATGTGGTGACGACGAGTCCTGAAAGGATCATCAGCCCGCCCATCGTTGGCGTGCCCTTCTTCGTGATGAGATGCGAGGCGGGGCCATCCTCGCGGATAGGCTGCCCCTTGCCTTGCTTTATCCGTAACGCCGCAATGATCCTTGGCCCGAAGAGAAACACGAAATACAACGCCGTCGCCGCCGCGCAGGCGGCGCGAAACGTGATGTAACGAAAAATGTTCAGCGGACCATAGAGATGCGATAAATCCGCGAGCAGCGTTAGCATTGCTTTGAATCCTTAACTGACGTTCGCGGAAGAAGCGGATTTCTTGCGCAGGGCCGCGACAATCGCGCCCATGCGGGAACCGTTTGACCCCTTGATCATCACGACGTCGCCGGAGCGCAATGTATCGAGCAGAGGCTCCTCCAGTTCGGCGGCAGTGGGTCGATGCGCTCCGCGTATGGATTCTGGCGCGGCGTAGAACGCGCGCGCCATGTTTGGGCCGGCGGTGAAAAGCAGATCAATGTTCGCTTGCGCGAGATCCTCGCCGAGTTCGGCATGCAATTCTCCCGAGCGCGGTCCAAGCTCCAGCATGTCGCCGAGAACGGCGATGCGCCGCCCGACGGCACCCGTTCTCGCCGCCTTCAGCAACTCGAAGGCGGCGCGCATGGAGGTCGGATTGGCGTTGTAGCTTTCGTCGATCATGGTAACTTCGCCGCCGTTGATCGTCAGTTGCTCGCGCTGGCCGCGACCGACCGAGGGCGTAAAGCCCTCGAGCGCCGCCGCCGCCTGATCGAGATCGAGATCAAATACATGGGCGACAAGCAACACAGCAAGCGCATTGAGCGCGATGTGCTGGCCGGGCGCATTAAGCAGAAAGTCTATGCGCCGGCCAAAAATCCGGGCTTCAGCCACGCCCATGGAATCATGTGTTTCGTAGGAAATAAGCCGGGCGTCGGCGGCCTCGTGGGAACCAAAGGTAAAGAGATGTGACGCCTCAGACGTCGCCGCCGCCCGAGCAAGACGCTCATAGGTTTCATCGTCGCGATTGACGATGGCGACGCCGCCCTCAAGCAATCCGCCGAAGATTTCGGCCTTGGCGTCGGAAATGGCTTCCAAATTTGCGAAATGCTCAAGATGCACGGGCGCCACGCGCGTCACAACCGCGACATGCGGCTTCACCTGATCGACCAGCGCGGCGATTTCGCCGGCATGATTCATGCCCAGTTCAAACATCGCGTAGCGCGTCGAAGCCGGCATCCGCGCCAGCGACAGCGGCACGCCCCATTGATTGTTGTAGGAAGCGTTGGAAAAATGCGTCGCGCCAAATTGCGAAAAAACCACGCGGGCCATGTCCTTCGTCGATGTCTTGCCGACCGAACCGGTGAACGCTGCAACGTAGGCGCCGGTGCGAGCACGCGAAAAGGCGCCTAGACGCTCCAGCGCCACCTGCACGTCCTTAACCACAAAGAGCGGCCCGGAGTTGGGAAAGTCGCGCGCGTGAGCCTCGTCGATAACGGCGGCAGCCGCGCCTTTTTCATGCGCTGCCCGCACAAAATCATGACCGTCTCGTGCGTCTCCCTTGATGGCGAAAAACAGATCGCCTCGTTCGAGAGTGCGCGTGTCGATGGAGACGCCGCTGACCTCGCGTGGCAGGCTGCCGCCGCTCAATCTCGCATTCAGCGCTCCGATAAGCCCAAGGCCGGTCCACAAAGGTTCCTGCATCATGAAGCATATTCCTGCAACGCCGCTGTCACGACGTCGTGATCGGAGAATGGAACCGTGACTTGTCCCAAGATCTGGCCGGTTTCGTGACCCTTGCCAGCCACGATCAGCGCGTCGCCGGCCTGTAGTTTCGAGACGGCGGCGAAGATCGCCTCGCGGCGATCGGCAATCTCGGCGATGGCGGCATCGCCAGCTCCTTTGGCGCCCGCGAGGATAGCCGCCCTGATCGTAGCAGGGTCTTCACTGCGAGGATTATCGTCGGTGACAAACACCACATCGGCGCACCGGGCTGCTATCTCGCCCATCAACGGACGCTTGCCGCGATCGCGGTCGCCGCCGCAGCCAAACACCACCATCAGCCGACCCTTGGCGAGCGGTCGCACCGTCGCGAGAACTTTTTCAAGCGCATCTGGCTTATGCGCATAATCGACAAACACCGGCGCGTCGAAGCGCTTGCCGACAAATTCGAGCCGCCCGGGAGCGCCCTGCAGTTTTTCCAGGGCCGCAAAGACGCCCGCCGGTTCGGCGCCGGACGCAATGGCGAGGCCCGCCGCGACCAGCGCATTGGCGGTCTGGAAAGAACCGGCTAGCGGCAGTTCAACATCATATTCGACGCCCGCATGACGCAGGCGCAGGCCGGTCGCCAGCGCATGCGGCCTGGTATGCAACAGCATGATTTCGCACCCCTTGAACCCGACGCCAAACGGTTTGAGGCCACGCGCCGTGATGACACCCTCCACACGCGACGCAATATCGCTGTCGGCGTCAAAAACTGCTGTCTGACCGGGTTGCGAGAGCGCATTGAACAGTCGCATCTTCGCAGCGAAATATTCCTCCATGTCGCGGTGATGATCGAGATGATCGCGCGAAAAATTCGTGAAGGCGGCGGCGGTGAGCGTCACGCCGTCGAGACGACGCTGGTCTATGCCAAGCGACGACGCCTCCATCGCAAGATGGGTGACGCCCCTCTGTGCGAGTTCGCAGAGCGTGCGATGCAATTCCACCGGACCCGGCGTCGTTAGCGATCCATAATACGCACCCGTGTCGTCCACGACTCCGACCGTGCCCAGCGACGCCGCGCGGTAGCCAAGCGCCAGCCACAGCTGACGCAGGAAAGCCACGACCGAGGTTTTGCCGCTCGTCCCTGTGACGGCGGCGATCGTCGCAGGCTGACGTGGGTAGATTTTCGCGGCGGCTTTAGCCAGCGCAGCGCGCACATCTGGAACCACGACGAACGGCAGTTCGCAGGGCGCGGCGCGTGGCGCCACCACCACGCGTGCGCCGCGCGTCCTGGCGTCCGCAACGAAGGAGAGGCCATCGCCGGCAAAGCCCGGAATGGCGAAAAAAGCGAAGCCCTCCTGGATGTCGCGACTGTCAGCGCTTACCCCGGCGATCTCGATGTCGCCGAGATCCGCGCCAAGTTCGACGCCCTGAAGGAGTTCGGCAAGACGCATCAATGCCCTCCGCCGCCGGTCGCTGGCGTGTTCACGAAGCCAAAGCCGAGTTTGGCGAGGAGCGGGAAAGGCTCCTTCGGGGGTTCGAATCGCGGCGGCAGGTCGAGCAACGGGCCCACGCGCTCGATGATTTTGCCCGTCACCGTGCCGGAGTTGTAGGCGGCGGTCGCATAGCCCCCGGTTTCGGGGAGGCCCTGCGGCTCGTCCATGAGCGTCATAAAGAGATACTTTGGCTTGTCGGCGGGAGCGACCGCCATGAATGTTGTAAACAGACGGGTCTTGGAATAGTGGCCGCCGATCACCTTCTCCGCCGTTCCGGTTTTGCCGCCGACAAAATAACCGGGAACGTCAGCCTTTTTGGCGGTGCCTTTCTCGGCGTTGAGCCGCATCAGATAGCGCATCGCCTCGCTGGTCTCGGGCTTGATGACCCGCGGCGCGTCCTTTCTCGCCTCTTCCTCACTGCGTTTTAGAAATGTCGGGGTAATCAGATAGCCGCCGTTCAACAGGGCGCCGACAGCCATCATCGCCTGCAAGGGCGCGACCGCAAGGCCGTGGCCGAAGGCGATGGTCATGGTGTTCAGTTCGCCCCAGTTCTTTGGCACGATCGGCTCGGCGCTCTCGGGCAGTTCCGTGCGCATCCGCGTCAGCTGACCCATTTTGCGCAAGAAAGCTTTGTGCTTCTCGACGCCCTGCCCCAACGCCATGCGCGCCGTGCCAACGTTGGAGGAGTAGGTGAAGACTTCCGGCACCGTGAGAGCGCGGTTTTGCGCGTGATAATCGTAAATCTTGAAACGCCCGAAGGTCAGGGCGCTGCGCGCGTCCAATCGCGAGTTCAAATTCACCTTGCCGCTGTCGAGCGCCATGGCGATAGTCAGCGCCTTGAAGGTCGAGCCCATCTCATAGACGCCGACATTGAGCCGGTTGATGATATTGAGGTCGTGAATGTCAGGCGGCGTATTTGGATCGTAATCCGGCAAAGACGCCATGGCGATTACTTCGCCGGTGTTAACGTCCAGGATGACGCTCGCGCCCGCCTTGGCTTTGAAGTGCTCGACGCCCTTGGCGAGTTCGTCGCGCAGCGCATGCGTCGCCTTGATGTCCAGCGACAGCGTAATGGGCTGTAAATCTTCCGGCGTCACGCTGAAACCCGCGCCGTGAAGATCAGCGAGCCCCTGCCCGTCGATGTATTTTTCGATGCCTGCAATGCCGGCGTTGTCGATATTGGCGAAGCCCAGCACGTGCGCGCCTATGGGGCCATTGGGGTAGACCCGCTTGTTTTCGGCAAGCAGGCCCACGCCCGGAAGGCCTAAATGAAACACCTCGTCGCGCTGGTGCGGCGTGACTTCGCGCTTGACCCAGACGAAGCCCTTTTTCGAGGCGAGCCGGTCGCGCAACTCCTTGGCGTCGACCTGCGGCAGCGCAGCGGTGAGAAGTTCAGTCGCCTCGTCCTTGTCGATCAGCCGGCGAGGCTCCGCGAAAACGGACATTGTTTTCACGTCGGTCGCGAGAATTTCTCCGTTGCGGTCGAGGAGATCCGGGCGCGAAGCGGCTACCGCTTCGGCGGCGGCGCGGCGGAGATTGCTAGGCTCTGGCTTGAAGCCGAGATAAATCAGACGGCCGCCAATAACGCCGTAGAGTCCAAGGAAAGCGAGCGCGACAATGCGCATGCGCGACGTGCTGGAGGCGAGGCTCGTGGAGAAGGCGGCGCGCGAAAATCCCCGCAACCAGGCTGCGGCGCCCTTGACTGACGGCGATTTCCGGGCGGGGGTTGGACCCGCAGGCGGCGGAGCTTCAAAAGTCTGCCCTGTGTGCATGGTCATCTTTGATGTCCCGTTCCCTGCGGCTTCGTGCTTCCTTTGGACGCCTTCGCGCTCGCCTTGGGCGTCGTCGGCGCGGCGCTGACGTCGGCGGTGGGCGTGCTTGCGACGCCAAGGCCCAGAGTGTCGATCTTGTTGGCGATGGCGTCGACATGCGGGGCGCGCTCAGGCAACGAGCGCGCAGAAACGATTTTGTCCACCGTCAAAGGCTGCAGATCGAGATAGCGGTCGCTGAGCTGCTGCATGCGTTCGGGGCGCGTCAGGAACGACCATTCCGCGCGCAGCACGCCTATGGCGTCATGCTCGGCCTTGATTTCAATTTTGGTTTTGGCGATCTGCTCGGCGCGATAGCTCGTCTGATATTTGATCGAATAGGCATAGACAGCCGAGCCGATCAACAGGAATATCGCGGCGATATTGAGAAAGCGCAACATGTTATTGGCCTTTCCCCTTGATTTCGGACGGCAGGCGCGCCAGCCGCAGCAATTTATCGCCGGCTTTGCGCGGGGCGGCGCTGGTGCGCACCCCGTAGCGCAGTTTCGCCGAACGCGCGCGCGGATTTTTGGCGATCTCGTCCGCGCCGGGGGCGACAGGCTGGCGCCCTTTGCAAATGAACGTCGGCAGCGGCGGCGCCGTTTCTCCGGGAAGCCGACGGGAGCCAGTTTCTCCTCGCCCGGCTCGCTCGCCGAAAAACAGCTTCACAATCCTGTCTTCCAGAGAGTGAAACGTAACCACGGCGAGCACGCCACCCTCCGCCAGCACGCGTTCCGCAGCGTGAAGCGCGGCGACGAGTTCGCCGAGTTCGTCATTGACGGCGATCCGCAGCGCCTGAAAGGTTTTGGTCGCGGGGTGGATGTCGCCGGGCTTTCCCGGCGCGACGCGTTCGATCATTGAGGCCAACTGGCGCGTGGTGGCGAAGGGCGCGGTCTCGCGGTCATGGACTATGGCGCGGGCGATGCGCCGGGAGTCGCGCTCTTCACCGAAGTAATAAAAGATATCGGCCAGTTCTTCCGCCGATGCCTCATTGACGACGTCGGCGGCGCTGCGGCCCTGCCCTTCCATGCGCATGTCGAGCGGTCCCTCGCCGCGAAAGGAAAATCCGCGCTCCGCCTCGTCGAATTGCATCGAGGACACGCCAATGTCGAACACCGCGCCGTCGAGCGGCAGAAAGCCAAGACTGGCGGCGACCTCCTCGAGATGCGAGAAACGCGCTTCGGCGACAGTAAGCCTGCCTTTGCTGGCTTCCACCAGCGAGAAACCGTTGCGCACGGCCGTCGGATCCCGGTCTAGCGCCAGCACGCGGGTCCCTGGAACGTCGAGAATTGCGCGCGTATAACCGCCCGCGCCGAAAGTGCCGTCGAGATACCGGCCGCCCTCGCGCGGGTTCAGCGCCGCGATGGCCTCGCGCATCAGCACGGGAACATGGCGGCCGTCGGCGCTGGTCATGACTGTGCTCCGTGATGCCGATTTCGCTGAAGCGTCCGACGTCCTGACCGGACCAACCCCGCCAGTCCGCGCCCGGACATTGCGCTCTCGCGCCAGACGCGCCGATTTGCGCCCCCGAACTCAACGCGCCCGGACGCCCTCGCGGCGCGGCTCCGCGCTCCGCTTCCTGAAGTCGCGGCGCCGGTCGGTCTGCAATGCGGCGGGACGGTCGACAGCAAGATGGGGCCAGCGGGGCGTCGAAATGAGAAGGGCCGCCGTCGCGCCAATTCGGCAACCATGTTCCATTAAGCTTTGTTAGTGTTAAGACCGGGTTTACGGCGGCGATTTCAGCTGGTCCCGCGCCCGTAGGTTCTGGCGCGCGGGAGCGCGCCACGAGCTAAATTACGCGGGTCAGACTCCGGCCAAGCTTGAGTTTTATGCGTTGTTCAAGATTTTTGGCGCATTTTGAAACGTCCGGACCTCAGCACGATACTGAAGTTTTCCGATAGGTCTGGGGAGCCAAAGGATTGCGAAATGCGCATTCGGACAGGCAGTTTTCACCGCCACAGGCCAAAATCGTTCCATTTTGCTTCCGGTATTAGATCGCCAATTTTATATTCAAATGAAGTTACCTTCATGTGGTCTGGAGACGCCTCGCAAATAAATGAAAGCGCATACCATCGGTGGTTGCTGCGGAATGCCGCTCCAGACGCGTTCAAAGTGTCGCCGAGGTGGCTTGGAGGGCGAATTACATCACTTTTGGCGCGGTCGGGACTGAGGGCTTTTTCGTCCCGGCCTATGCGCTCCATGGCTGCCAGGTCACAGACCTGCTCAAGGCGCATCTTCGGATCAAGGCGCTCAAGGCCTGCGTAGGTCCTTGCTTCAAAACCAAAAGCAGGGGCATTCAAAAGGAGCGCAGCCGTCAAGATTGTTGCGACGTCAGTTGGGCGCCAAATTCCACGTTGGCTCAAACGAGCTGGATTTTGTCCTCGAATGGCGAACGCGACCGGGAATTTGACCAAACCTGCTTCTCCTCCAGCCAGGAAAGTTTTCGGCGCTCTTGGAGTTGAAAAAAGAAGTTTTTATGGCTGCGCTCATGTTCGGAGCCGGCGGCTAACGCCCAGGAACCTCGATCTGGCAAGCAAACTCCATGTTATTCAGCCATTTACCTCATGCGAAAGATAGTTGTGCAAATCTGGCTCTTTGGCGACCGCTTCCCGAGGGCGCGTCGCCACGGCCATGATCCCAACGATCAGCGTTATGACCACGATTTGGAAAGCAAGGTCAAGCGCATGCCGCGCGAAGAACTGGACCGGCTGCGTCACGACAAGAGGAATAGCCTTTCCTGAACGATTAAGCGCCAGCCGGCCTGTAAGCCGGGTTCTGTATGGCGAAGCGAGGTTGTCCCCGTTCCGCGTGATGACCATTCCTCTGGGACGGCCGTTGCCGGCCGCCTCTGGCGACCAACCCGGGCGACGGCCCGGAGACGGGATGAAGGCTTGCGCCTTCTGTCGCCCCTATTCGGTCTTGCTCCCGGCGGGGCTTGCCATGCCTCGGGCGTTGCCGTCCGAGCGGTGCGCTCTTACCGCACCCTTTCACCCTTACCGCGATGAACGCGGCGGTTTGCTTTCTGTGGCGCTTTCCCTGGGGTCGCCCCCGCCGGACATTATCCGGCGCCGTGTCTCCGTGGAGCCCGGACTTTCCTCTGCCCGAAGGCAGCGGTCATCCGGCCGGCTGGCCGCTTAAGCCAATAGGGAGGGGAAACAGCAAGGTCAAGCGGGGGGAGAGGCTGCGCCAAAACGCCCGAGAATTGTGCAACACGCGCTGTTCGCCGCCGCGGGGCGGCATAGGTAAGCAAAGGCGCGCCTTTGCGCGGGGCTAACCCAACGGGTGTTTTCAGACCGCAATCTAAGTTCGAAAGCGCCCATTTTCAGGAGAATCTCTCATGAACCGTCGTCGCGTTGTATTTTCCATGGCACTTGCGCTGGCTTCTTTCGCCGCGCCGCAAATAGCCTTCGCCCAAAGCGATATCGATCAGGCGATTTCCGAGACGCAAAAGGCGATTCAATATGGCGATGAGGCGCATCACGCCTCTTCTTTCGTTCAGCATATGGACAATGCGATCGATCACGCGATGATGGCCCAGAAAGCGCAACCCAATGCCCATGTTAAAAAGGCCATTCAATATCTGCGCCGGGGCCGCAAGATCGCGTACGACACGCATTGGGCAAGCCGTCTGCGCAAAGGCGCGGCCCAAGCCGGTAAAGCATTGAAACAGCTTCAGGCGGCTTCCCAATAATGCAGCCTTGAGATCAGGACTGCCGCAATCCAGCAAAATTCCGAGGCGGCGGAGTGATCGGGGAAATCCGCGTTGCGCCGCCCATGGTTGCGGAGCGCGGCGATCGTTAAACAAAGCTCTCGAATGACCCGCATGTCGGTCGAAACGCATTTCGCGATCGCTTCCCGAAGGTTATGCGCCGCGAGCAGAACGCGGCCTTAATTCTTGTCGTAGTGATCGTGGAAGCCGGGATTGCCATTCACGTCGATGACGGCGCCACTTTTTTCACGAAGCGATAGACTTGGGTCGATTTTGATGACGTCTCTGCCCACCAAACGCAATCCAACATATTGGCGACTGTTCGCCGGGTATTTATGACGGTGTCGGAGGTCGCAGTCCACGCCGAGCTTCTCTCCGACTGCGCGACGCGTTTGCGCAGCGTCGCGGAAGCCGCCGAACAACCAGGCCAACGAGTCTGTCGGGTTCCCCGGTTTAAATGTTGCCTCAAGCTCCTTTGCGAATGTCATAAACTCGGCGCGTCAACGCGAAACGGGGAAAAGAGGCGCAACAGGCGCAGTTACGGATCTGCGCGCTTCCGCTGGTCGAGGCGAGCAACGGACGAGCGACTGCCCGGTTTGCGCGCTGGTTTATTGCCAAAATCCGCTCATCGGAGGCCTTTTCAGGGCGTCCATACGTAGCTTCCACAATTCCCCAGGCTTTAAGAACCGGATACAAACTGAGCCAGTAAGTCGCACCAAAAAAGTCAGTCGGAACCCAATGATCAC
Organism: uncultured Alphaproteobacteria bacterium; assembly: GCA_963697595.1. Taxonomy (GTDB): domain Bacteria; phylum Pseudomonadota; class Alphaproteobacteria; order Rhizobiales; family Beijerinckiaceae; genus Methylocystis. The sequence continues at coordinate 1,934,399 of CAVOON010000003.1, forward strand.
AATCAGACAATGCGCTGAATTTGCGGGACTTTCCCCTGACGAATTGATTCTGGGCGTACGCCCTTGTGCAAGGCACCACGCATTGTTGGCCAGCTACCTGCTCAATATGCATCGCGGCGCCGCGGCGGTTGGGAAAATGATAGCTTGCGATCTGCGTTCATACCTGGATCTCGGAGCTGAACGTTACGCTGCGGATCTCGTGGTTGTGCTGAGACTTTTCCTGGCCGAGAGTGACGAGATCGAGGATGTTCCACCTTTGTATTCGGACACTCCCCGCTGGGACGACGGATACCGGCGGCCCCGCGCCAACGCGCCAACGCGGCGAAAGCGAGCTTTGTCTCAGTTCGAACTGATATGATAGTTCGTATGGCCACCGCCGCCGGGCGCAGTTCCCGAATACGGACTAACCAATAACGTCTCCGGACCAACCGGAGCGGACACCCCAAGTCGGGGGAGGAAGGGAGGCGGGTGCACAGGATGCATCCGCCTTTTCTTTAGCGAACAGAATTTTTAGCTCTGGGGCTTTCAAACATTTGCAACTTGCACAATCGCAAGCATGCAGTTTGCCGCCGCACCGACCGCGCGTATTTGCGATTTGAGCGCTGGTTCGCCTATCCTCTTCTGACAACGCGCGGCTGATCTCGAACCTTCGCGACAGCGGCGCAGGAACCTTACGCCTCCCTGGACTTTTCTTCCGACTTTTCGAAGCCAGACGCGGAGAGATTATGCTTGATGCCAACCATGCACGCGCAGGTGAACTGGAGCGCAAAGGAATGAGCTGTTCGAAAAGCTGTTGCCGCGCGCGGGAGAAGGTCAGTCGCCGCTCCCTTTTGCACCTGCTTGCGAGCGCTGCAACTCTGTTGACCCTGAGGCCCCATTTCGCTCACGCGGTCGTAAAACTCGGCATGGTCGACGTGGATTATCAGCGGTCCCCTAGAGGCAAGGAGCGTTGCGATAATTGTCGCGTGTGGGAGCCACCGAATCTTTGCCTTTCGGTGGACGGCGAGATCAGCCCCTCCGGCTGGTGCAATATCTGGCGTCCTCAGCGCAAGGCGCAGGTCGCCAGGGTCGACGCCGAGGGCAAGCTGACGCAAGGCGACGTCGCCTATCAGGAAAAAGCAAAAGGCGCGCAGCGATGCGACAATTGTCGCGTATTCGTCGCTCCGGACGGGTGCAATTCAGTCCAAGGCAAAATCAGTCCGGCCGGCTGGTGCAATATCTGGCGCAAGGCGTAAACCTTCTAAAGAGGGCCGCCGACGGCCTGATTTTATTGCGCGATTTTTCCTCCAAAGTGCTAAACCGCGCCCATGAGCGAAGAGAGCAGCGGGGCGAAGCTTGTCGAGGTGCTGCTGCCGGTGGCGGTGGATCAGACCTATAGCTATTTCGCGCCCCCTGCCCTTGATCTTGCGCCCGGCGACAGTGTGCAAGTTCCGCTTGGCGCCCGCGAGGCCTATGGCGTCGTGTGGGAAGTGCGCGAGGCCGCTGGCGCACGCAGCAATCTCAAAAACGTGCTTTTCCGATACGACCGTCCACGCCTGACAAAAAAACTGCGCGAGTTTCTGGACTGGCTGGCGCGCTGGACGCTGGCGCCGCGCGGCATGGCGTTGCGGCTCGCCACCCGCGCCGCCGAGGACGCGGGGCCGCAAACGCCACGCCTGCTCTACCGGGTCACCGGCGTTGCGCCGCAGCGCCCCACGCCAACGAGAGCGCGCGTGCTGGCGGCGGCGGAAGGCGGCATCGCCTTCACCAAGAAAGCCTTGGCTGAGGCCGCCTCCTGCACCGGCGGCGTCATCGACGCGCTGGTGGATGAGGGTGCGCTGGAGACTGTCGCCGCGCCGCCTTCGCCGGTCGCCGAACAGCTCGACGCGCTGTTCGGTCCACCCAAGCTCGAAATCGCGCAACAGACGGCGGCGGACGCGCTTACCGAGGCGATTCACGCACATGGCTATCGTCCCTTTTTGCTGGAAGGCGTCACCGGGTCGGGCAAGACAGAGGTTTATTTCGAAGCAATTGCGGCAGTGCTGCAAGGCGGCGGTCAGGCGCTGGTGATGATGCCGGAGATCGCGCTCACGACGCAGTTTCTCGAACGCTTCGCAGCGCGCTTTGGCGCTCGCCCCGCCGAGTGGCATTCGGGTGTCTCGCCGCGCAAGCGGGCGCGCATCTGGCGTGGGGCGGCGGAAGGCGAAGTGCAAGTCGTCGTCGGCGCGCGCTCGGCGCTGTTTCTGCCTTTTTGTGATCTGAAACTCATCGTCGTCGATGAAGAACACGAAGGCGCGTACAAGCAGGACGACGTCGTCTCCTACCACGCGCGCGACATGGCTGTGGTGCGCGCGCGCATTGAAGGCGCAGCGCTCGTGCTCGCCTCCGCCACGCCATCCATCGAAACTCGGGTAAACGCGGCGAGCGGTCGATACCAACGCCTGCACCTCAACGCCCGTGCTGGCGCGAGACTTATGCCGGAACTCGCCGCCGTCGACATGCGCGTTGAAGGACCGCCAAAGCAACGCTGGATTGCGCCGCGGCTGGCGTTGGCTGTCGGCGAGACGATTGCGCGCGGCGAGCAGACGCTGCTGTTTCTCAACCGGCGCGGCTATGCGCCGCTGACTCTGTGCCGCAATTGCGGCCATAGATTTCGCTGCAAAAATTGCGACGCCTGGCTGGTCGAACATCGCTTCCGGCGCGCGCTGATTTGTCATCACTGCGGTCACATGGAGCGCCGTCCGGAAATCTGTCCCGAATGCGAGGCCGAGGACTCGCTGACCGCATGCGGCCCTGGAGTCGAGCGGCTCGCGGAGGAAGCGGCGACGCTGTTTCCCGATGCGCGCATACTTGTGCTGTCATCGGATTTTCCGGGCGGCGCTGAGAGGCTGCGGCGGGAACTCGAAGAAATCGCGAAGGGCGCTTTCGATCTTGTGATCGGCACGCAGCTCGTCGCCAAGGGGCACAACTTTCCTTACCTCACGCTTGTTGGGGTGGTCGACGCGGATTTGGGGTTGGGCAGCGGCGATCCGCGCGCCGCGGAGCGCACGTTCCAGCTTCTCGCGCAAGTGACGGGACGAGCGGGGCGCGGCGACCAGCCGGGAAGAGCGCTGATCCAGACCTACCAGCCCGAGCACCCGGTCATTCGCGCATTGCTCTCAGGCGACGCCGAACATTTTTATGCGCAAGAAATCAGGTTGCGGGAGCGCGCGGGCCTGCCGCCGTTCGGAAGGCTTGCAGCCTTGATCGTTTCGGCGAAAGACTCAGCGCTCGCGGAAACTCACGCCCGCAGTTTGGCGCGCACCGCGCAGAGCCTACCCGCAACGCCGCGCTATCGCGTTGCCGCGCTGGGCGGTCTGCCAGAAGAGGGCGAGCTCATGGTGCTCGGCCCCGCCGAAGCTCCCATCGCGCTCGTGCGCGGTCGTTTCCGCTGGCGCTTGCTGGTGAAGGCTCCCCGCAGCGCCGACCTGCAAGGCTTTTTGCGCGACCTGCTTGCGGCGGCGCCAAAAGAGCGGGGCGGCGTCCGCGTCCAGGTGGATGTCGATCCGCAGAATTTTTTGTAAATTGAGACGCCAACGCAAAAAAAAAACGGCCCGGAAAACCTTCCGAGCCGAAATAATGACAACGAGCCGGCGTCAGGGGGATGGCGCCTTCATTAGAAAATTCCAGCATGAAAGAGATTGCGGCCACAGGGCCCTAATGGCCGCCTCGCGGCGGACTACTTGATCATCCGCACAGTTCGACCGACGTCAGAAGCGCCGGTTTCGCCCTGTGGTGCGATCAATTCGGGAACCCAGGTGAGAGCGATCACGACAAAAGCCACAATCGCGACCATTGCCAGCACCAGCTTCCCGATCTCGGAATTATGGTGGACTGCAAGTGTCATGCGACGTCCTCCAAGTTTTTGCGCCTCGCCTCTGCGGCTCAGCTGCGTTGATAGGTAGCAGCGGCTCATACAGCGACAATAGGCCGCGAAAAGAAAAAAAAAGTCCGCGCCACGGCGCCTTGAGGCGGCGGAAAAGTCATAAAAAAAGCCGCGTCGTGCGCGCCGACGCGGCTTCACGGAAGGGCTAAGCAGAATTTAGCGGATGATTCTCACGGTTTGACCGACATCGGAAGCGCCGGGTCCGCCCTGCGGAGCCATAAGCTCGGGCACCCAGGTCAGCGCGACCACGATAAAGGCGACGATCCCCGCCACCGCCAACGCGAGTTTGCCGATTTCAGAATTGTGGTGGACTGCCATTGACATGAGAAAATCCTCCCAGAACCCGGTCGCTCAGGCCCCAGCGGCATGAGCAAGACTGATTATACGCGAGTCGTAGCCTGCGACAATAGGCCGCACGAAAAAAATTTGACTTTACAAGATTGTGAGATTCCTAACCCCCGCCTACTACGCGGGTCACCACTTTCGCGGTGTATTCGACCATCGGCACAATACGCGCATAGTTCAGTCGTGTCGGGCCAATGACCCCCAGCGCGCCGACGATGCGCTTGTTCGCGTCTCGCAGCGGCGCCGCGATCATCGAGGAGCCGGAGAGCGAAAACAGCTTATTCTCGGAGCCGATAAAAATGCGCACGCCCTCGCCTTCCTCCGCCCGCTCCAAAAGGTCGATAACCTCCGTCTTGGTTTCGAGATCGGCGAAAAGAAGGCGAACGCGCTCCAGCTCCTCGATGGCGGTCAGATCCTCCAGCAGATGCGCCTGCCCGCGCACGATCAATTGGCGACCAGAGCCGCCCCAGCTTGCAAGCCCCGCTTGCACGAGCCGCGCGGTGAGCGCGTTCAGCTCCGCCTGCGCCGCGTCGCGCGACGCCTCGATCTGAGCGCGCGCATCCGCAAGCGTGCGGCCCCTGATGCGGGCGTTGAGGTAATTTGCGGCTTCGATCAGCGCCGAGGCGGGGAGATCGCGCGAAACCGGAAGCACGCGGTTTTCCACGGAGCCGTCCTCGCCGACGAGGATGGCGAGCACGCGCTCCGGCTCCAGCCGCACGAAGTCGATCTGCTTAAGCCGCGCGTCGCTCTTGCCAGCCACGACGACGCCGGCGACGCGGGTCAACCCAGACAACAAACTCGTGGCCTCCGTCAGCACGCCTTCGAGATCATGGTCCTTCGACGCAGCCTCGACCTGCGCCTCGATCTGAGCACGATCGCCTTCTTCGATATTGCCGATCTGTAACAACGAGTCCACGAAGAAACGCAGGCCAAGCTCCGTGGGAAGCCGGCCAGCGCTGATATGCGGCGCATAGACCAGGCCCAGCTCCTCCAGATCCTGCATCACATTGCGCACGGACGCCGGCGAGAGCGTCATCGGCAGCAGCCGCGAGAGCTGGCGGGAGCCGACGGGTTCTCCTGAGGCGAGATAGGAATCGACGATCTGGCGGAAAATTTCCCGCGAGCGGTCGCCAAGCTGCGGCAAGCTCGAGAAAGGGGCGCGAGGGGGCGTTGGGGTCATGGCGCGCAGGATAGCGCATCGCGGCGGGAGCGGAAGGGCGTCGTTCAAGCAGCCGTCATTTCCACTGCGCTCTCGATTGCGCCAATCCCTCCCCTGCCCTAAGACAAGGCTCCCAAAACTCCGCTGCGCCACAAGAGACAGAAAGCCGTGCTGAAAACCCCGACCGATACGCTCTGCGAATTGCGCGGCGAGATCGACCGTATCGACCTTGCCATGCACAAGCTGCTGATGCAGCGGGGTGAGATCATCGACCGGCTGATCGAGGTCAAGCGCGCGCAGGGCGGCGGCTGCGCATTTCGCCCGGATCGCGAAGCCCAGATGATGCGCGCCCTTGTGGAGCGACACCACGGTCTCCTGCCGCTCGACGCCGTAGAAGGCATCTGGCGGATTATTGTTTCCACCTTCACTTTTGTTCAGGCTAACTACGCCGTGCATGCGGACGATTCCAGCGGCGATGCGCAGATGCGCGACAGCGCACGGTTCCATTTCGGCTTCACGGTGCCCTACATCCCGCATCACGGCGCGGTCGCCGTCATCGACGCGGTGGCGGCGTCGAGCGGCGATCTCGGCGTGTTGCGTTCACTCGGCGGCAGCGGCGACGGCGCCTGGTGGCTTCGCCTTGTTGGCGAAAGCGCCCCCAAGATCATCGCTCGCCTGCCTTTCGTCGAGCGGCCGGATCATCCGGCGGGCCTTCCGGTGTTTGTCGTCGCCAAACCCGCCGCCGAACTGGGCGCCCAGGACATCGCGCTTTACTCGTTGGCCCTGCCGCAATGGGCCCATGGCGTTCCCGCCGCCATCGCGGCGGCGCAGGGGGAAATCCTCGCCAGCGCGCCCAAATCCGGGGGCCATGCGCTGCTGGTCGCAGCGCCCGTACAAATTGGACCAGACGCTCTCAAGGCTGAGTTGCAACAACTCGGGTTCGGCTCGGCCAAGGTAGACGCCATTGGCGGACATGCGGCGCGTTTTGAAATGAACGAGGCCTGCGCTGGCGTGTTCGCGCCGAAGTAACGACAAGGACCATACACCATGACGAAACCCGTCCCGCGCGCGGGCGTGCTGAAGATTGACGCTTATGTTCCGGGCAAAAGCGCGTCGGCGAGTGTCACGAGTGACGGCGCGCGCGTCTATAAGCTCTCGGCCAATGAGACGCCGCTCGGCCCTTCCCCGCATGCGATCGAGGCGTTGCGCGAATTCGCGCCCGGTATCGCGGCTTATCCCGAGGGTTCCTCGCGAATGCTGCGCGAGGCGATCGGCGCGCGGTATGGGCTCGATCCCGCGCGCATTATCGCAGGAGCGGGCTCGGACCAGATTCTGGAATTGCTCGCGCTCGCGTATGTCGGGCCGGGCGACGAAGGCGTCTACAGCCAATATGGCTTTCTCGAATATAAAATTGTCATCCTCGCGGCTGGCGGGGAGCCCAGAGTCGCCACCGAAACGAACTACACAGCAAATGTCGATGCGCTGCTGGAGCAGGTGAGCGAAAGAACCAAGATCGTTTTTCTCGCGAACCCAAACAATCCCACGGGAACCTATCTGCCGACCAAGGAAATTGCTCGAACTCGCCAATGCGCTGCCGCCGCATGTGCTGCTCGTGCTCGACGCCGCTTATGCGGAATATGTGCAGGCGGATGACTACGAGGCCGGAGCCGCCTTCGTCAGCTCGCGCGAGAATGTTGTAATGACGCGCACCTTTTCAAAAATCTATGGCCTTGCAGGTCTGCGCCTCGGCTGGGGCTATGGACCGACGCATGTGATCCAAACGCTCGACCGTATTCGCTCGCCCTTCAACGTTTCGACTGCGGCGTCTGCTGCTGGTCTGGCGGCGCTGAAGGATCGCGCACATATCGACGCAGCGATCGCTCACAACGCCAGATGGTTGCCGTGGCTCGCCGACAGGATCGGCGCGCTGGGATTGGACGTGCTGCCAAGCGTGGGAAATTTTCTCGCCATTCACTTTCCGGACAAGAATGGTCTGCGCGCCGTCGACGCGGACAAATATCTGACGGAGCGCGGGCTTATACTGCGAGCCATCGGAGCTTATGGCATGCCGCAATTTCTGCGCCTTACAGTGGGGCCGCAGGAGGCGAATGAACGCGTCGTCGCCGCTCTCTCCGATTTCATGCGGGGCGCGCATGACTGATACGGCTCCCCTTTTTAAAAAACTTTGCCTCGTCGGGCTCGGCCTCATCGGCTCGTCGATCGCCCGGGCCGCGCGCGCGACAAAGGCCGTTGGCGAAATCGCCGCGCTCGACGCCTCGCCAGACGTGCTTGCGCGGGTGCGGGAACTTCAAATCGCCGATGATGCGAGCGGCGATGTCAAGAACGCGCTGAACGGCGCCGATCTCGTGATTCTATGCACGCCAGTCGGTGTGATAGGCGAGGTCGCAAAGCAGATCGCGCCCTATCTGGAGCGCGGCTCTGTGCTGTCCGACGTTGGCTCAGTGAAAACCTCCGTTGTCGCGCAGGTGACTCCGCATCTTCCGCAAGGCGTACATTTCATACCCGCGCATCCGCTTGCAGGGACTGAGTATTCGGGGCCGGATGCGGGCTTTGCAACTCTTTTCCATAACCGCTGGTGCATTCTCACGCCGCCTGAGGCCGAAAGCGAGGCGGTGGAGGAACTCGTGGAATTCTGGAAGCGGCTCGGCGCCAAGGTCGAGACCATGACGACGGAACACCATGATCTTGCGCTCGCGGTGACAAGTCATTTGCCGCATCTTATCGCCTTCAACATCGTAGGCACGGCGGCGCATCTCGAACAGGTCACGCAGTCAGAGGTGATCAAATTCTCGGCCTCCGGCTTTCGCGACTTTACGCGCATCGCGGCCTCCGATCCAACCATGTGGCGCGACATTTTTCTCAACAACAAGGATGCCGTTCTCGACATGCTCGGGCGGTTCGACGCGGATCTGAAGTCTCTGCAACACATGATCGAAACAAATGATGGACAGGGCCTGTTCGATCTCTTCACGCGAACCCGCGCAATACGGCGTGGCATCGTCGAGCAGGGCCAGGATACGGCGGCGCCCGACTTCGGCCGCACGCATTGACGACTTTTCCCGTCATTGCCGCTCTTGCTGTAACTGGGACCAGCATGATGAGCAATGGACTCAGGCGTCGCTCCCTTCGTAAGCCCGGTGTAGTCCTTCGATATCAAACTTGACCATCTGCAACATTGCCTCGGCGACGCGTTTGGCGCGCGTACGATCCGCATCTTTCATCATATCGCCAAGCGTGGACGGCACGATTTGCCAGTAAAGGCCGTAGCGGTCCTTCAACCACCCGCAACGCTCCACTGCTCCGCCTTCCGACAGCGCCACCCAGAGCCGGTCAATTTCCGCCTGATCGTCGCATTCAACCGTGAACGATACGGAATGATTGAAAGCATCGAGTGGTCCCGCGCTCAAGGCGATGAATGGACGCCCCATCAATGTGAACTCGACGACTTTGACACTTCCCGCTGCGCCGCTCGGACTGTCGGCGGGAAGCGCGGTCACCCGATCCACTTTGGAATCCTTTAGCAAAGATGCATAGAAGGCTGCGGCTTCTTCGGCTTTCTCACTATACCAGAGGCTGGTGATTAATCTCGACATCATGACCTCCATTGGTAGCTCATCTGGCCTCGATTTCGCGCCGGCGCACCTTAGCTAGTGGTTATCAAGGTGGGATCGAGGCGCGCTCATGCATATTATCAAGTACCGAACGAGCGGAGAAAACCTGCGGTTGCGCAGAACCAAGCTGGAAATTCCGGGATGGGCGGGGAAACCCGAGCCTCGCGCGGACGGCTCTCACGAATATGCCTGGCATTGCGTCCCGTTTTCGGAGGCGGCGCAATATGGCGTCGAAGCGTTTTATCCCCATCAAAACGAATTGCGCGTAAGCGCCAAAGGCGGTCGTCTGGAGTTTGAGGGCGACTTCGGCCCTGACCCAAATGATGGTCGGCAATGGCCGCCTTTCAGAACTTTTGGCGATGAATTTTATACCTATCAGGTTCTTCTCGATCTCAAGGTGGAACCGGGATTGGCGATCAAGGTTGAGCCGCATCCGCGCTTCTACACTGACACGACCGGCACCGTGCCCATTGCTGTTCCGGCGATGTTGCGAAACTGGTGGCCTATGTTGTTCTTCCTTGTCTTCAAATCCCCCGCGGAAGGCTGCACGCATATTTTCAGGCCCGGCGAGCCCTTCGCCCAGTTCGTGGCGATTCCCGAAGAATCAAATTTCGGACTAGTTGAAATGAGCGAGGAAGAAGCCGCCGAGAGAGAATTGCAGGCGCGGCGCATTTACGAGAGCCGCGCAACCCTTTCCTCCGAAACCCAATGGGTCTCCAGCACCAACACCGTGTTTGACGCCACCTATCGCCGCATGCATGGCGCGGCGAGAAAGCTTCCTCGCCGCTAATCGGCCGCGCGCTCAATAATGGTGGTGGTGATGATGGTGATGGTGATAGCGCCAATGGTGATGATGGTGGTGATGCCGGCGCCAGTGATGATGGTGATGGTGGTGATACTGCGCCAGTTGCACATCACTTTGTCCAGACTCGCTCTCCTGCACGGCGCTGAGCGCGTTTGCCGCATCTAACAACGCGACCGCATTAGGTATAGGCTGGAGCAGCTCTGCATAGTTTGTCGGAGTCAACACTTCCACAACTTCTTTCGCTTGCGCCGCGTTGAGCACCCCGGCGGTGGCGATCGCCGAAATGGCGCCGACAAGGCTGGCCGTTTTCCTGTTCATTTTGCTCTCCTCGGAAATCCCATGCTGATGATGCGACAGCTAGTGCGTTGAAAAATGAGTTCAATGAAGCGGGCGAAAGCTAACGCGCTGGCTTCGCGGTCCGGCCAACTCGCCCCGCTGTGGCTGCGCTTGCAGGAAATCGACGTAGACTCCCTGACTTAAATCTTCGTGACAGGCGCTCGCACAAAATGCTTTATCCGGATACGGAGCCTGGAGCGCATTAGCGATCAAGAGGCAAGTGCTTGCGCCAAACATTGTTTTTTCCATTGCGCCAGCCAGGCCGGTGCAGTAGCCAAGCCCGAGTATACGCGCATCTGTCCTCTGGTCGGAAATAACGATACGACGACTTTCACGCTGACCAGCGGCGTGCAGAATGTTTCGGTTACTGTGGGTCCTGTTTGTTACGCGCCTCCCGCGCTTGGACGCTGCGGCGGCGGGGCCGGACCCGATCCTGGAATTGGCGTTGCGCAAAGGTTCACTTCCGGCGGTCGCCAAACGTCGGAGTCTTTACCGCTCTAGGGAACCCTTGCCCCCCATACTGAGGGGCCTATGATCCGTCATGGAAATCAAGGAGGCCGGCATGTCTGTGCCGCAGAATAACCGGGTTACGGCGGCGGTTCTTGTCATTGGCGACGAAATTCTCTCTGGTCGCACGCAGGACGGCAATAGTCATTACATCGCAAAATATTTATCCGATATAGGCATCGACCTCTGCGAAATCAGGGTCGTCCCGGACGTCGAGACGGAGATCATCGCTTCGGTGAACGCCCTGCGGTCGCGTTACGCCTATGTGTTCACCACTGGCGGGATAGGCCCCACGCATGACGACATCACCGCCGACGCCATCGCGAAAGCCTTTGGCGTCCGCATCGAGGAAGACCCTCGAGCGATCGCCATGCTGCTGGAGCGCATCAGGCCCGATCAGCTCAACGAGGCGCGTCGTCGTATGGCGCGCATACCGGTCGGCGCGGAACTGATCGAAAACGCCATCTCAAAGGCCCCTGGCTTCATAATCGGCAATGTGATCGTCATGGCCGGCGTGCCGATGATCATGCAGTGCATGCTGGACGCCATAGCGCCCACGCTTTCGACCGGAGCGCATGTGTTGGCGGAGGTCATCGAAGCCGACGCCGTGCCCGAGGGCCGCTACGCCAAGCAGCTAGCTGCGCTCGCCGGCGCCTATCCGCAGGTGAGCATGGGCTCCTATCCCCACTTTTCCAACCAGGGCGTGCGCAATCAGATCGTCCTGCGCTCGCGGGAGGCCGCGCCGCTGGCCTTGGCCAAGGACGCCGTGCTAGCGATGATCGCGGAACTGCGCAGCGACGGGGCGCCGGGGTGACAATGAGCAATCAGAATATTCTCGCGCTCTCATGGGACGCCTTTCACCGGGACACAAGAACGCTGGCGACGCGGCTCGCCGCCATAGGAGGGTTTTCGGCCATCGCCGCCGTGACGCGCGGCGGCATGTTTCCGGCGGGCGTCATTGCGCGCGAACTCGGAATAAGGGTGATCGATACGGTTTGCGTCGCGAGCTACCATGAGGAAACGGAACGCGGCGAAGTCGCGGTGCTGAAATCCCTGTCGCAGGAAATTCTCGCGCGGCCGACCAGCGAGGTGCTCATTATCGACGATCTCGTCGATACGGGCGCAACCGCCAGGATCGTGCGAGAACTTCTGCCGCACGCGCATTTCGCGACCGTCTACGCCAAACCGCAGGGCCTGCCGATGGTCGATACATTCGTGCGGCAGGTGGCCCAGGAAACCTGGATTTATTTTCCCTGGGACACAGCTTTGAGTTTTCAGGCGCCGATCGGCAAGACGAAAAGATAAAAGGTCAGCTTCCTGCCTTGGTTGATGGAAATTCGGCGACCGCCTTCTCAAACTAGACGGCCGGCAAAATAGCATCAAACCCGCATCGCAAGAACTTTGCACGGTCACAATCCTCGTGCGGAAAAGCAAAGCAGGTACGGCGAAAGAGTGCCAAATGCGGACTGATACGACGACTTCCCTCCTCGCTCATTTGTCAGCAGACAGGCGCTATTTGGCGATGCTGGGGCTTGGCTTCAGCGCGGGCATTCCTTTTCTTCTCGTATATGTGACCCAGTCCGCCTGGTTATCGGAGGCCAAAGTTCCGATCGAAACGATCGGACTTATGAGCGAACTGACCATCGCGTACAAGTTCAAATTCGTCTGGGCGCCCTTTCTCGACAGATATGACGCGCCGGTGTTCAGTGCGCTTCTCGGGCGGCGACGCGGTTGGATCGTTATATCCCAGATCGCGATAATGCTGGCCCTCGCAGGCGTCGCGTTCGGCGACCCTGCTCACTGGCTGGCCTGGACCGTGGCGTTCTCTCTGGCGCTCGGCGTCGCCGGAGCCACGCAGGACGTGACGATCGACGGCTGGCGCATCACTTCGGTGCCCGTCGACAAACAGTCGATTATGACGGCGATCTCGGAGATGGGATACCGCTTTGGCACGCTCGCCGCCGGCGCTGGCGCGCTGCTTCTTGCCGACAGATATGGTTGGCGCTCCGCATATCTTTGCATGGGAGCGCTGATGACAGTGGGCGCCATCTCTGCGTTTATCGCGCCGGAGCCGGAGTCCGACTACACTGTGAGTCACGAGCATCCGAGTTTCGCCGCCGCGATCATCGCGCCGATCAAGGAACTGGTGACGCGGCTAGGTCCGCTCGCCCTTCCAATTCTCCTGATGATCGCCGGCTTCCGAATGCCCGGCTATATCTCCACCACCATGGCCATGCCACTATTCAAAAGCCTTGAATACTCCGACACCGACATTGCCACCGTCACGAAACTATTCGGATTCTGGGTTGCGCTGGGAGCCACTTTTTTCAGCAGTTATGTCATTCGCAAAGTCGGCCTGATGCCGAGCCTTTTGCTCGGAACCATCGCCGGCTCTGCCTCCCATTTGAGTCTCGCCTGGCTTTCGGCGCGCGGCGGCGGCGATTTCTGGGTCTTCGCTTTCGCGGTCGGCATAGAAGGTTTCGCATACGCTTTTGCGCAAGTGGTGCTCATCAACTACATGTCGTCTCTCACCTCTACGGAGCTCGCTGCTAGCCAATATGCTCTACTGACCTCGCTTTGCGCCTTCCCCGGCAGCATTCTCGCCGGAGCCTCCGGCTTCATAATCGGCCACACAGGGTTCACGCTGTTTTTCGCGCTGACCTCGCTGATCGGGGTGCCGGTCGCAGCGTTGTGTTGGTATGTTCTGCAGCTGCACGCCAATTTGACGCGCGACCCCGAGCGCCATGGATCGGCGCTCTAACCGCATTTCTACATCTCGCGTATTGCGTATCCGCTTATCCCTGCGGCCTCAGCCCCAGCCACCCGCTGGTCTTCGGCGCAAATCTGCAGACGATCTGCTCCAGCGCCAGCACCAGCAACAGCGACATGCCGAGGGTCGGCAACAGCGCGCCAAGCAGGACCACGAGGCCGATCATCAGGGGCGCAAGTCGCGGGGGCTTTGAGAGCGCAGGCGGCGCGCCAAGGACGCCATGCGGCCTGCGCCGCCACCACATCAGGAAGGACGTGATCACAAGCGTCAGATAGCCGATTGCGGTCAACAGCCCCAACAACTGATTGAACCAGCCAAACAGCTGCCCTTCATGCGCAGAGACTCCGATGTTGATCACTCGATCAAGCATCGGGCGTTGGGAGAACGGGCTTTCCTTTACCTGCTCAAAGGTCTTGGGGTCGAACTCCAGCGTTGTCCGCAAAGGCCGGTTTTGCGCGTCCGAACGCACGACCCAATTCGGTCGCTTGGGAGAAGGCGGAGAAACCAGCACCGGATCGGCGAGATTTAGCGGCAGCGCCTGCGCGGCGATTTCGTCAAAGCCAACGACGGCCGCGCGCATGGCGTCGTGGCCCGCGTGTTCGGAATGGGCGGCGGCCTTGCGATGCTCGGCATGCTCGTCCTCGGCCACGGCGGGAGGCGCGTCGGCGAAATCCGTCATCCGGCGCGCTTGCGCCGACGCCGGGCCCGTGGTCCAGTCCTGACGTGTCTCGCTTTGTGCGCCAATGCTGCGGGCATATTTGAAGCCCCCGCCCCAGACCTTCGTCCAGGGGAGCGCGGTGATGAGAAAGAACAGCGCGAAGAAAGACAGCCAGACGCCGGTGACGGCGTGCAAATCGCGCAGCAGCACGCGTCCGCCGCCCGAAAGTCTGGGATAAAAAACTCCCGCAAAGCCCGTCCTTGAACGCGGCCACCACAAATAAAGTCCGGTGATAACCATGATAATCGCCCAGGCGCCCGCTAGCTCCACGGCGATGGCGCCGGGCTCGCCGAGCAGCAATTCGCCGTGGAGATCATGCATGAAACTGGTCGGCCAACTCTTCTCGGCTTCCGTCCTCATCACTTCCAGCGTGTCGGGTCGAACCAGCACGCGCAGCTCCCGCCCTTCCGACGTCATCAGCCGCACGCGCGCGGCGTCGGTGGGATCGGCGCGCAGCTCCAGCGCCTTCAGCCGCGCGCCAGGGTTGGCTTTAAGCGCCGCTTCCACCTGCTGGTCGAGTGGCTTCGCCTCGCCGGACAGCGCGAGATGATCGTAGGGTCGATCAAGAAACGCGTCGATCTGCGGCTTGAAAAGATAGACGGCTCCCGACAGCGATAAAACCACGACGAAGGGCAGGCAAAACAAGCCGGCGTAAAAGTGCCAGCGCCAGATCAATCGATAGGCGGCGCTGGCGTTGATCGCCGGATCGGCGCCATCAATGGAACGGATAATCGCGCTCATCGACGAATCTCCTTGAAGGGTTTCGGTGCCGTAGCCGCCGTGCGGATATGAACGTCAGCGGAAGACAAATTCCTGAACGGCGGAGAACTTTCCTCCGGGTGGCGGCGGGGTGTGGATCGACGCCAAGATTTTGGCGGCCACCGCTGAGAGGGCCGGATCAGAAGCATGTTTGATGCTGTGCGACACCACCCTTCCAGAAGCGCCGATAGTGAAGGCGACCGTCAACGACCCAGCTTGCACTTCGGAAGTTTTGGGCGTGTGCCTTCTGATCTCGGCGGCCAGCGCCTGCATATAGGCTTTATGCGACATTTCATGGGATTCGTGAGGCGCGGCGGGTTTGGGTTTGGGTTTTGCCACTGACTTTTGAGGCGCGGGCGGCTCGCTCACCGGCTTCGCGGCATCCGGCGGGGCGGGTGTGGGAGCTGGAGCGGGCGCAGCTGGCTCGGCCTCCAGGGCGATCGCCGAACTCACGAACATGCACGCCGCGAGAATGGGGGTAATGCGTTTCATAATTGGCGCCCTGCTTTGTTGCTGTGAGATTCTCTCGCTAAACGAAATAGCCGGCGAATGAGGGGTAGAATAAGGGCGAAGTCAGAGAGCGAGGGCGCCTTCAACCTGCACGCCCGGCTTTTCCTTCCCGGACCGCTCAATGCGTCGGTGGTGACTTGCCAATCGGGCAAAGTCGGCGAGCGGCGCTTGCCGGAACACTGGCGAAAGGTCTGGTCTCAATATCTCGACCAACCAGTTTTTTCCAAATCGCCTGGGAGACTCGGAAGAGAATTTGTTCACCGCATCGATAATCGCGCTCTCATTATCCTCGCAAATCAAAGTGCTGCGAATGACCGTTCCCCTCTCCTCGACCGGAGGCGCTACCTTGATCCAGAAGTGTTTGAAGTTTTTTGTTTCAGCCATTTTGAATGCCTTTCCTATCATCGCCGGAAGACAACGCGGCTTTTCCTGAAGAATTTTTTCGGATAGACGACGAGACACCGCGTTCGCCAAGGGCTCGAGCAAGATGAGCCCCTGGCGGTTCGTTATTTATCTGCCGTGGCTCGCTGCGCTGGAGCCGGGGGCGTTTACGCCGGCGAGTGTCGTCATCCCGTCGTGTTTCTCTGGACCGCCAAGATCGTATTTCACGCCCAGGAAGAAAGTGCGCTCGGGATAAGGGTTGGGATTAACGACATATTTCCACCGACCGATGTTGTCGATGCCCGCGGAGGCGGTCCAGTTCGGCGCGAACTTGTAGTTCACCTTGGCGTCAAACACGAGATAGGAACTGTCCGTCGTGCCGTAAGTGTCGTGATTGAAGTCGGTGTTTCCCAACGCGACGAAAGAGCCCGTCGCATAGCGCATTCCGCCCGCGAACGACCACTCGTCATTCGGGGAATAGCTGCCCACGGCGCGGATGCGTATGCGCGGCACGCGAGGCACCTGCATGCCTTGATACCAAGGATCCTGGTAATCCAACAACGTCCTCGAATCCGTGAAGGTTACGCTGCCGTTGAAATTCAGCCCATGCCAGTAGATGTCTTTCATGTCCACGGCGGCTTCCACACCGCGGAACCTTACCTTCTCGATATTATATTGCTGCGTCACGGGAAGGCCGGTGACGAAAGCGGTTTCACTGGCGATAAAATTCCAGCGATCGTCCTGGAACAGACTGACGCGCGGGACAGCCAGCGCGACATTGCCGCCAAAGGCGTTTTTCCAGTGATATTCGCCGGTGAGGTCATAGGCGGTCGAGACTTCAGGCTGAAGATTGGGATTGTTGACCAGCGTGGAATTAGGCCCGGCGATCGCCTGGAACAATTCGGTGACGGTCGGAAAACGATAATTGCGCCCAATGGAGCCTCGCATCAGGAAGTCCGGAGTGACCTCATATTCCAGCGAACCCTTGGGCTCGAACGCGCCTTTGTAGGATTCTGGAGAATAAAGCGCCGGCTTGCCAAGCGTATTGTTTACGCCGTCGAAAGCGGTCCAGAAATCCCCGCGCGAGCCAAGCGTCAATCGCCACTGCGGCAGAAATTTCCACTCGTCCTGAATATAGACGCCGTTGGTCTGGGTCTTGCCGTAGTTCACCGCGGCGATGGAATAATAATAGTTGGACATCCAAACGTCGGTGTTTGTCTGCACGCTATTCAGCGAATAAAGATCGGAGTGCGCGCCAAAGGAAATTATGTGGTTGCCGTAAAAATCATACTCCGGCCGGAAGATGAAGCGCGCGTCATAGGTGCGCCAGAAGTTGCCGCCCTGATTGACATTCGACCCGGTGGGATTGACCGCCCAGGTTTCGGCGCCCTTGCTCGAAACCGTGGGGATGAATCCATAGGCCGACGCCGTATTGGTGTAATCGCGCAGGAAGTTGTAGCCCGTCGCCACGAAGTCGTAATCGAACACGCCCTTCGTGTCGCTTTTCAGTTCCGCCGCCTGCATGAGATGCGAGGCGTTGGAATGGGTCGGGTTGAGGCCTGACAGACCGTAATAGCCATAGGGGCCAAGATTGATCTCGGTGCTTTTGCCGAGGTTGTAGAGCGGAATGCCGTTCGTCGTGGTCATGAACGGATTGACGAAAGTGTTGTCCACCAGCGACCAGAAGCCGATTTGATAGGTCAGCCGCGTCGTCGGCGTGAAGTCATAGGCGAGTTTGACCTTGCCCATATGCTGCTCACTGTGATCCTGACCAGCGGCGCCCCCGACGAGGTTGAGATTACCGTTCTGGTCGGCGGTGAACTGGCCGCCCAGGGCGGATAAAAGACCGTTTTTGCCTGGGCTGGCGTTAAATGTGTTCATCGAGAAGGTCTGCGCCTGCCCGGTAGCGTCAAGCCGGTCGTAGGTGACCCAATAAGAAAAATCGTTGATGCGGTCGCCGATGGCGATATTCATGTCGCCGGAAAGATCGGTTTCCTTTTCCTGGAACCACCCGAATGGCTGCAAGGCGGTGTTACCCGCTGCGTGGACCTCGAAATGATCCGGCATGCGCGTCGTGATCGTATAGACGCCGCTGACGGAGTTGCCGGGATATAGCGCGGAGAAGGGTCCCGCAATGACGTCGATGCGGTCGATTTCAGCGGGCGAAACCATGCCCCATCTCGGCGGATAGGCATAGCTGTTGCCAAGATAATTCGACAGCAGCACGCCGTCAGCGAAAACCATGGTCCGCGCGCTGTCCTGAGGATTGTTCACGCGTCCTTCGACCGTCGCGTTGCGATCGCCGATGAAGCGCTCGCGCACCAGAACGCTGGGCAAGTATTTGAAGGTCTCGGCCGTCGTCATGATGTTGACGGTTTTCTCGATCTCCTCCCGCGTGGCGGAACTGACCACGGCGACGTGGGCGACGCTTTCGGGCACAGTGGAACCGCTAAAAGGCTTGTCTGTGTGCCCGAGCTTATCTGTCGTTTGCGGCGCGGTCGCCACCGGACCCGGACCGGGAATGGGCGCCTCCACGGGACCCGGCGCCGCCGCGCCGACGTCGATAGTCGGCAGCGTCTCCTGTGCGAGGGCCGAGGCCGAGACGGTGAAAGCGAGCGCGCAAGCGGAAACGCCGCGCAATAGTTCATTGCGATACATGTAAAGCCTCCCCTACGCCGCGAAGCGGCGCCGCTTGGTGTCTTCGAGGCGCAGGCGCGCTACGGCCGGAAAACCTCAGCGATTGTTTGATTTGTTGTGATGCGATTCGCGCGGAATGCGCGGCTTCCTGCGCGCCGCATGGTGGCGCGAGACGAACAAGAGTCGTCTGGACAATGAAGCGTTCAGGACCGGACGGGAGGCGCCCTCGGCTGATGCGTGCGCCCGATCTTGGCCGCCGGTGGCGAAAGATACTCCAGTTCTGCGCCAAGCCTGATGCCGGGGCGCAAAAGCGGAACATTGGGGCCGACGCCCACGAGGGGCGCAGAGAGAGCGCTGAACGTGCATAATGGGCAGGAGAGACAGTCGTGCTTGCGATCCGCGGGCGCCTGATGCTCACCCGCTCCGCCGCTGTCGCAATGTAGCGAAACCGCAACGCCCGCGCGGCTCCCCGAGCGGCCGGCAATAGCATTCCCGCCCGCCGCGGCCTGAAGGACCAACGCCAGCACGAGAAGAATCAACCGGAACGACAAACGCCTCATCGAGCGAGAATCCAATGGCTACCAGGCAAGCTTAGCTGCGGAGCCACCGCTAAACAATCGAGAGCAAAGTTCTGAATTCACTTTTCTTTAATACGTGTCTTTTGCATCACAGTCGGCCCGTCTTGCTCCGAAGCGAGACGGGCCGAGTATTAACTCAGGGCTGCGGGCGCGGCGTTGTCGCCACGGCCGGCGGCATGATCGGCAGGACCACTTGGGGCTGCCGACCGGTCAGCGATTTGAGAAAATCCGTGATCTTGCCGGCTTCGTCGTCGCTAAGCTTTACGCCCAGTTGCGCGTCCGCCATGATTGTCACCGCCTGTTTGAGATCCCAGGTGTGGCTGCTGTGGAAATAGGGCGCGTTGAGTTCGACATTGCGCAAGCCCTGAACACGGAACACGTATCTGTCCGCGACATTTTTGGTGACGGCGAAGCGGCCGCTGTCGTCGGTCGGCACAATATCCGGTCCCGGATTATGGACGACTCCAAAGCGCGCGTAACTTCCGCCGCCAATGTTAACGCCATTGTGGCAGCCGGCGCAGCCCTTATCGATGAAGAGCTTGAGGCCTTGCTTCTGATTATCGGAAAGCGCGGCGTCGTCGCCCTTCAGCCAAAGGTCGAACGGAGAGTCGGGAGTGATCAATGTGGTCTCGAAAACGGCGATGGCCCTCGCGACATTCTCATAGACAATAGGATTGGCTTCGTCGGGGAAAGCTTTTTTGAAGGCGTCGACATAGCCCGGAACGCCCTTGAGAAACTCCACCGCGTGCGCCTTGGCGGCGTTGGGCTCCGCCGGGTTGAATATAGTCGGCCCGCCGCGCGTCTTCTGCATGGCGCCCGGGAACGCCGTGACCGAGCGCATCACCTGATCCTTAAGGTCAGAGGCGCGCCCGTCGAAATAGAAGGACTTGTTGAACACAGCATTGAGCACCGTCTGCGATTTGCGGCCAGCGAGTTGCCAGCCGCGCGCGGTGGACGACGCGCGGCCATCGCCGCCGCCCATGCCGAGGTCGTGGCATGCGCTGCAGGAAAGTTCGTGGCTTTCGGAGATGCGGGGATCGAAATAAAGCATCTTCCCCAGTTTCAGCTTCTCGGGCGTGGTGGGTTCGCCGGGCAGTTGCGGCGCCGTCTGCGGGATCGGCTCGAACAGGCCTTTCGCCTGATCGCGAAGCGCATCCGCGGCCAGGACGGGACCGGCGGCGGAAATTGCAAGGATGGACGCAAGCAGCGGGAAACGCATTTTCATCGGCGCCTCGGTTCGAGTCGGCATAGCAGAACGCCACATTACCACACCCGCGTCGCTGCGCAGCAATAGCCGGAGGTCGGCAGCGGAGATTTTTCGTGCTGTCGCCGAGGGTGCGGCAAGGAGTCGCTTCGCCGGGGAATCCGTGGGCGCCGCGTAGCATTGCGGGACGCGAAGAAAATCCCCGCCTACCATAAGCCATTCCAATTGACCGACCTTCGCCGCTGGTGTGAAACTGGGGCACAAAAACAACGGCGACCGCCAGGCGGCGCCCATAAAAACGAGGCCCGTTGAGGCCCACAGGGAGGACGCCGATGTCCGACAAGATCTATCCCGTGCCGGAAGAATGGAAGGCGCACGCCGCCATCGATGAGGCGAAATATGAGGAGCTTTACGCGCGCTCGCTGAAGGACCCCGAAGGCTTTTGGGATGAACAGGGCCGGCGCCTGTCCTGGATCGCGCCTTACTCCAAGGTGAAGCATACGAGCTTCGAGCCCCATAACGTCTCCATAAGATGGTTCGAGGACGGCACCACCAATGTCGCGATGAACTGCATCGACCGGCATCTGGTCGAGCGCGCCGATCAGACCGCGATCATCTGGGAGGGCGACGATCCCTCGATCTCCCGCCATGTCACCTATCGGGAGTTGCACGAGCAGGTCTGCCGCTTCGCCAATGTCCTGAAAAAACACGGCGCCAAGCGTGGCGACCGCATTACTATCTATCTGCCGATGATCCCGGAGGCCGCCTACGCCATGCTCGCCTGCGCGCGCATTGGCGCGATCCATTCAGTGGTGTTCGCCGGATTTTCGCCGGAGGCGCTGGCCGGCCGTATCGAGGACGCCCGATCGGAGATCGTCATCACCGCGGATGAGGGCCTGCGCGGCGGCAAGCGCGTGCCCCTGAAGTCCAATGTCGACGCCGCGTTGGAAAAGGTCCCGGCCAGGACAGTTCTCGTCGTGACGCGAACTGGCGCCCATGTCGACATGGAGGAAGGCCGCGACTTTCGCTACGAGGAGGAATGGAAGACGGTCGCTTCCGATTGCCCTTACGCCGAAATGGGCGCCGAGGACCCGCTATTCATCCTCTATACCTCCGGCTCGACCGGGAAGCCCAAGGGCGTTCTGCACACGACCGGCGGCTATCTCGTGCACGTCGCGCTTACTCACAAGCTGGTTTTCGATTACCGCGAGGGCGAGATTTATTGGTGCACGGCCGACGTGGGCTGGGTTACGGGCCACAGCTATATCGTCTACGGGCCGCTGGCCAATGGCGGCACGACGCTGATGTTTGAGGGCGTGCCCAGCTATCCCAGCTCTTCCCGGTTCTGGGAGGTCGTCGACAAACATAAGGTCAATATCTTCTATACCGCCCCTACCGCCATTCGTGCGCTGATGGCCTCGGGCGAAGCAGCGGTGAAAAAGACCAGCCGGGTCTCGTTGCGTCTATTGGGCTCGGTCGGCGAGCCGATCAATCCGGAAGCCTGGGAGTGGTATCACCACGTCGTGGGCGAGGACCGCTGCCCGGTTGTCGACACCTGGTGGCAGACGGAGACGGGCGGCATATTGATCGCCCCCCTGCCCGGAGCAACGGCGCTTAAACCCGGCTCGGCGACAAAGCCTTTCTTTGGAGTCGTCCCGGAGATCGTGGACGCGACCGGCGCGGTGCTCAATGGCGCCTGCGAGGGCAATCTGGTCATCGCCAACTCATGGCCGGGACAGGCGCGCACGCTTTACGGCGACCACGACCGTTTTGCGCAGACTTATTTCCACGCCTATCCCGGCAAATATTTCACAGGCGACGGCGCGCGACGCGACGCAGACGGCTATTACTGGATCACCGGCCGCGTCGACGACGTGATCAATGTGTCGGGCCATCGCATGGGCACGGCCGAGGTGGAAAGCGCTCTCGTCGCGCATGAGAAAGTTTGCGAAGCGGCGGTGGTCGGTTTTCCGCACGACCTGAAGGGCCAGGGCATCTACGCCTATGTGACGCTGATGGAGGGCGCCGAGCCCAATGAGCATTTGCGCAAGGAGCTGGTCGGCTGGGTGCGGCAGGAGATCGGCCCGATAGCGACGCCCGACGTGATCCAGTTCGCGCCGGGCCTGCCCAAGACCCGCTCAGGGAAGATCATGCGAAGAATTCTGCGCAAGATCGCCGAAGGCGAATTCGGCGCGTTGGGAGACACCTCCACTCTGGCGGACCCGACGGTGGTGGAGGATCTGGTCCGGGGCAAGAGCGCGTAGGCTCACGCCACCCACGTCTTAAACCCCAACGCGGCGTTAGCGCTTCGCTCTGATCGCAGACGCTTACGCGTCAGCTCTCCGTCGCTCGAAGCGGCGCCTTATCTGGCGCAAATTGATTACCCTCCTTTTGAATTTGACTTACGCACAACGCACAGCAAAAATATAGCGAATTATTGGCATATCTCATTTTATACTTGGATATTTGACAGCAATATCAACCCCTCACGAAATATAGAATCAAGGCCTGCGCGCTTCAGGATCGCGCGTCTACGTTTTATTTTTAAACAAGCTCGCGATTACTTGCAATTATCGGAGATCAAGAACATGGATCGGGATTTTTTTCACAGAGCAAAGCGCCTGCGCTTTCTCGCGATCGGCCCTCTCCTCTTCCTCGGCTATCCGGCGTTTGCACAAACGGCATGGCAGGGCGAAGAAACACATGCGTTTGCCGGCGCGGACGGATTGCACCCCCTCGGCGACTTGATCTCGGACAACGACGGCTCGCTCTACGGCGCAACCGGGGGAGGTGGAAAAAATGGCGACGGCGTGGTGTATAAGCTTACGCCTCCTCCTCCGGGACAAACGAGTTGGAGCCTATCGACGCTTTGGAGCTTTGGCGGCGGCGCCGACGGCGCCGATCCTGCCGGCGGCCTCATTTTCGGGCCCGGCGGCGCTCTTTTTGGCACGACTTCGGCTGGGGGCGCACACAATCTTGGCACAGTCTTTATGTTGCAGCCGCCAAAAGCCAACGGCTTAGCCTGGACGCACGGGGTTATTTGGAGCTTTGGCGGAGGCTCGGACGGCGCGTCTCCGCTGGGGACACTGACTCTCGACACACAGGGTGCGCTCTATGGCGTAACGGGCGCGGGTGGCGCGTCGAATGGAGGCGTCGCATTTCGGTTGACACCAGGAAAAGGCTTGGGCGCCGAGTGGAATGAGACAATTTTCTGGAGCTTCGGCGGCGCGGGCGACGGCACATATCCACAAGGCAATTTGATCTTCGACCATCGCGGCGCGCTGTATGGCGGGTTGCGCGAAGGCGGCGCCTATGCGAACGGCGCTGTGTTTCAGCTTGCGCCGCCGATCAACGGTAACGGCCCGTGGCGGGAGACCCTGCTACACAGTTTTCAACCCTGCGGGACCCAAGGGGTGGTCGACGGCACTTTTCCAATCGGCGGTCTAACTTTCGACACCAGCGGGTCGCTTTACGGCGTGACAATCAAGGGGGGCAATTGCACCAGCCCTGACTCCTATGGAGTAATCTACCGGTTGTCTCCACCGACTAACGGCCAACCGGCATGGACCGAGACCTTGCTGCACAGTTTCACTTATGCCGAGATTGGATCGCATTACGGCTATGGATACGGCGACCAGATTTTCGACACGGAGGGCTCGCTTTACGGCGTCATTGGCGGCTCTGAGATAGACACCTTTGGCGGCGCCGTTTACAAACTGACGCCGCCGCCTTCAGGATCGCAGAGCGGCTGGTCTCTGGTCAGCCTGTATACCTTGGCACTCGGGCCTAATGGCGGCCTAACGAACAGCGGCCTCGTGTTTGGTCCGCTGGGCACGATCTATCTCACGACCTTCGACGGCGGCCCTAACGGCATTACTCCTTATGACGGCATGGTGTTTCAGATTACGCCTCCCGGCGTGAATGCTTCCACGAGCGGATTGGCTGTTTTGCCCGCCGCGCCATGATTGGAGGCCCGCGGCGATCGATGCGTCGGTCGCCGTGGGCTGATCGCCTGTGTCTCTTTATCAATGGCGGCGGACTATGCCGGAACGGCCCGCACCCGCAAGGCGCCGCCATATGCAAAACGCCTGGATTTACGACGCCGCAACAATTGCACGATAAAATGGGGCATATACCGCACTTTCGCAGCCGACAAAATCATTGAGACGCCGGTCCGGCTTGAGCAGCGCATTGACGAAAGATTTGAGGGCGCAGGCCTCGCCCGCGTGTGCGCCGAGTTGACACTTATCGCCCGGCAGACGCACAGCCGCTCATCTGAAATCGCTCGACCCAACCTCTGGCTGCGCGGCATCGTGGGAATGATACTGGCGACCGGCGCGTCGCTGCTGGCGTTCGTCGGCGGCCACCTCTTTGTCAACACGAGGGCCAGCAATGACTTGTACGGCACACTGCAAGGCGTTGACGCCGGTTTCAATATATTGGTGCTGATGGGGGCGGCACTGTTCTTCCTGTTCAGCATCGAGGAAAAGATCAAGCGACGGCGCGCCTTGAAGGCTCTGCATGAACTGCGCTCCATCATCCATGTCATCGACATGCATCAGTTGACCAAGGGTCCAAGCACGGAGGTCCTCGTTAGCCGACCAACCACATCGTCGCCGAAGCGGTCGCTCACGCCCCACGAATTGGCCCGCTATCTCGACTACTGTTCGGAGATGCTTTCACTCACGGCAAAGGTCGCGGTGCTTTACCCCCAGAGCTTTCCCGATCCCGTCGTCACCCAAGCCGTCAACGATCTTGAGCGCGCCTCGGCCAGCCTCAGCCAGAAGATCTGGCAGAGAATCAACATGGTGGAACGGGCGCTCGACAAAACGCGAATGGCGGACAACGCCTAAAAGCTAAGCTGGCGACCGACTCCACGAGCGGTATGCGATGCTGTACGCTTGCTGATCGAACTGGTTCTGGTTACCAATGGCCCGGTAGCTATGCCGAGTCGGCTTCGCGTCTACAAGGCGTCTATACAAAGGGCAAAGGCTTTGGCTGGCATCGAGAAAAGCTTCTAAATTCAATGACGCGGACGTGGCGAAACAGGTAGACGCAAGGGACTTAAAATCCCTCGGCCATTGGCTGTGCGGGTTCGAGTCCCGCCGTCCGCACCAGTCGCGTTGCTCGAAAAAGCCCTCATCGCACCAAGATGCGCCAGCGTCATACTAGATTCTTGGCAGTTTGATTTTTCTGCACTTGACCGCCGCTTTCGTCGGCGTCAAACTTAGTCCAGTAAAATTATCAACTAACTAGGTGTGCTATGAGTCACGCGCTGGAGATAGAATTCTTCAAGCTCGCCGCCGACGGCGCGGTTGAAAAGCTTCTTGAGAAGAAATCAATGTCGTTCGCGGGAAGAGACTGGTTCATGAGCTGGGCTCAGGCGGCGCTATCGGCGCGGCGTTGCGAGAACCACTTGCAGGAATGGCCAGAGGCGGTCCGCGCCTGCGGTCCTGATGGCGTAGAAAATACCGCCTCGCTCTTTAAGTTCGAAATGAAGGTAATCCATCGCCGCCGGCATCCACGCTCGACCTCCATCTCATTCTCATGTAATACTTGAGTCAGTCTGCGGAACAACTCGACACAAATGTCTGAAACATTCACGATAGAGTTTTTCAAGCTTGCGCCCGGCGGGGCCGTCGGCAAAATTCTCGAAACAAAAACCATGTCTTTTTGCGACGAAGCCGGGTTTATCGACTGGGCGCAAGAGGCGCTTTCGGCTCGGCGCTGCAAAAACCATTTGCAGGAATGGCCGGAGGCGGTCCGCGCCTGCGACTTCAACGGCGAAGAGAGATACCGGCTCACCATTTGAGATTTGAGTCGGCGCAAAGCCCGCCTGTCCAGTCCCGGACTTGCCCCGGGGGCGGCGATCATATAGCAGGCTCTTGAGGCAAATCCGGCGCGCCGTTATGGTTCGTCGGCAACCGCGCGGAACAAGAGCGATATGAGCCAAAAGCCTATCAACCTCCTTCATCTTTCCACGCTGGTCGCAGTGGCCATCCTTGTCGGCACGGAGCTTGTCGGCGCTTCCTGGGCCGCCGGCTGGGCGCTGGGCGGTCTGTTTCAGCTCGATCCCCTGGTGAGCCGCGGCTTTGAAGTGATTTTCGCACTCGCCGGCTTCGTAGGACTTTACTTTTTCATGCGCACCGCCATCCGGCACGAACCTCTCCGCTGAACCACGATAATTGTTAAGTTTTGGCGCGCAGGCTTCGCCTTTCCAGCGTCTTTGCGAACGAAACAAAGCAATCCAGCAAACTGGGTTGGCTTCGGATTATTCGACTTCCCAAGAAACAACAGGCCCCCGCCCCGGCAGCGCCTCGACGAGATAGAATCAGGAAACGCCCATGACCGACTCACCCGATCGTCGCGCCTTCCTCAAGGCCGCCGCTGCGACAGGCGCGCTGGGCGCCGTTGGACAGGCCAAGGCCGAGTCGATGACGACCTCGAGCGGAATCAAACTGGGGGAAGCGCAGCCTTTCTCCTTTGAGACTTTGAAAGCGGAAGCCGCGCGCCTGATCAAGGAGCCGTTTCGCGCGCCGTCGATTCCAAGCCCCGAGATCACCAGCAAGATCGATTATGAAGCCTGGGGCAAAATCACCTACAACACCGACCACGCCCTCTTTGCGCAGGGCAAGGAGCGTTTTCCGCTCGAGTTCTTCCATCTTGGCATGTTCTTCAAGAAGGCCGTCCATATTCACAAGGTGGACAACGGCGAGGCCCGCGAGGTCCTTTACGATTCCAGCTATTTCAACATGCCCGAGGATTCTATTGCGAGACAGCTTTCGCCCGGCGCCGGCTTTGCCGGCTTTCGCATCCAGGAGTCGAAGGAAGGTCCGCTCGACTGGAAGAAAAACGACTGGGTGGCCTTTCTCGGCGCCTCCTACTTCCGGGCCATCGGCGAGTTGCGGCAATATGGTCTTTCCGCGCGCGGCGTCGCGCTGGACACTTGGGTTGCGGACCGCTCCGAGGAATTTCCGGACTTCACCCACATCTATGTCGGGCCGGAAACAGAGGACGGCGTGGTGCTGCATGCTCTGCTCGAAGGCCCGCATATCGTCGGCGCGTATCGCTTCCTGATGACGCGTGGCAAGGGCGTCGTCATGGACATCGACTGCAAGCTTTTCCTTCGCGGCGATTTCGTGCGCTTCGGCATAGCGCCGCTGACCTCTATGTATTGGTTTTCGGAAACCAAGAAGCCCACCGCAATCGACTGGCGTCCGGAGGTGCATGACTCCGACGGGCTTTCAATGTGGACGGGAACGGGCGAGCGCCTGTGGCGTCCGCTCAACAATCCGCCACGCGTGATGGCTTCGGCCTTTGGCGACAACAACCCCAAAGGCTGGGGGCTGATGCAACGCGACCGCAATTACGACCATTATCTCGACAACGTGTTCTACGACCGTCGCCCAAGCGTCTGGATCGAGCCCAAAGGCGACTGGGGCAAGGGCGCGATCCATCTCGTCGAGATTCCGACCGACGACGAGATTCATGACAATATCGTCGCCGTCTGGGTTCCAGAAAAGCCGGCCGTTTCGGGCGCCGACTTCGACTTCTCCTATCGCCTGCATTGGCTTGCCGACGAGCCCTACCCCACGCCGCTGGCGCGCTGCGTTGCGACGCGGCTCGGCAACGGCGGTCAGCCCGGCAAGCCGCGCCCCAAGGGCGTGCGCAAATTCATGATCGAGTTTCTTGGCGGCCCGCTGGAAAAGCTCCCTTTCGGCGTTAAGCCGGAGCCGGTGCTATGGGCCTCGCGCGGGACATTCTCCTACATTTTCACCGAGGCGGTGTTCGACAGCGTGCCGGGCCACTGGCGCGCACAATTCGACCTCACCGTGGACGGGACGGACCCCGTGGAAATGCGCCTGTTCCTGAAGAATGGCGACGCGGTGATTTCGGAGAACTGGCTGTATCAGTATCAGCCGTTTTAATGGCGGGGTATCAGGCCGAAAAGGTGCGCGACCCGATGCGCGGGATTACTTCTGCAGTCGATCTAGCAGATAAACGGCAAGCGACGGCTTGTCATAGACCAGGGCGGCGATGAGCGCCTGCGCTATCAACGTCTCATTGTTGGTCGTATTTCGAAAATAGACGGCGTCGGCCCATAGCAGCCGGTCGCGGCCCACGACGCCTTTGCTGTTTTCATAGGCGTATCTATGAGAAATAATAATGTCGACGAGATAGAAACCGCGTTCGAGCAGTAGCTTCTGCACATCGTGAAACAAGGGCTGACCGGCATAGATCTGGTCGAATTCGACCTCGCAGTGGATGGCGGCGGTTCGCGCAAGAACCTTCGTCGCGCTTTGCAAAGCCAGCAGTTCGGCTCCCTGAATGTCGAGCTTCAAGAACTCCACTGTCTCCGGGGGCAAGACATCGTCCAACTTCCTCGTTTCCAGCGAGGCTGTCGAAGCCAGCTTCAGCGTATGGAGATGCTCGAAATCGGCGCAAAACGGCTCGTTCAAGGGATAGATGGAGGACGTCGCGTCGTCGTTGTTGATGTAAAGCGTATGCACGCCACCGTCGCCGATCGCGAATGGATAGATGATCGAACCCGGATCCTCTGTAGCGCTCCTTTCCTGCGCCTTGTCTTCCAGCGGCTCGAAACCGATGATGCGATGTTTGATCGACGGAATGCACAAAGAGCTATAGACGTGTTTCTCGAAAGCGAGATTTTGTGCGCCAATATCCACGATGGTGAATAATTTTTCGGGAGAGACCAGCTTCAATATATCGGCGTAGTCGAATGAAGTTTTCGCCGCTTCGGGCGACGGCGACTTTCGCGGCCAGATTTTGGAAAAAATGCCATTGAGTCTCATAGCCCCCCCTTACCGGTTTGCGGTCGGCGTAATATTCTGTCGGGCAAGTCTCTCGATACCAGCTGAATTCTTGCGCAAGCGCGCGCCTCAAGCCTCGAGGCTTAGCCGCGTAGAGCGCGCACGAATCGACGAAGCCAGCCGAAACCCCGTTCTTTTTCGGCCTTGAGTTCGCCCCATAGCCGCTCGACCTCCGCGACCAATGTGAAATGGCTTGCGCGCGTCCAATTATCGATCACATTGGCAGGAGCTTTCAGCCGAGCTGCAAGCTCCGGCTCTTCAGCGCGGCAGTACCACCGATTAAGGCCGTCGAACAATGTCAGCACATAGTTATTGGACAGTAGTAGGCCTTCCCATTCCTCGTGAGTTGACGCCCCTTCAGCATCTACAGCCTCCACGACCACAATTCTAGGCCTATGCCGTTTCCAATCACCCGAAGAAATTACCGCGGTCTCGAAGCCTTCGACATCGATCTTCAGAAAATCGATGACCTGACCCTTCGGCGCATAGGTGTCGATCAAAACCGAAAGCGGCATTGAAGGAACGCTGTACGAATCCTTTGGAGCCCGGTCCTTGGCGATCTCCTCGACCAACGTGCCATGACCGCGCGTGCCGGTGGGGTAGAAATGGCGTTCTTTCGAATCCTCGGCTATAGCAGCGCGCACATTGATGTCGCGCGTGCGTGCCGCCTGGAGCTTTTCGTGGAGCGCTTCATCAGGCTCAACATTTATCCCGCGCCAGCCGCTGTTCGAAAAATGCTGCGTGACACTGTCCAGTACAGGATCGCAGGCGCCAACGTCCACCCAAAATCCCGAGGTCTGGCCAGAAAAAGCGCGCCGCAAGACGACGTCCTCGCCGTTTTGCGCATAAGAAATCATGTGCGGAAGCGCCAATTTATCTATTCTCCTTCAGGGAGCGGAAAATTCATATGATTTCGATTTCGGGGAACGGAAAAATCATCTTTCCGCCCTTGGCCAGATATTCCTGCTCCCGCAGCAGGATGCCTTCCTTGAAATGCCAGGGCAGAACCAGGAAATAATCCGGATTGAGCGCCTTCGCCTCGGCCTCCGAAACGATCGGGATTTTGGAGCCCGGCGTCACGCATCCATATTTATCGGGATTGACCTCGGCGATCGCTTCAACCAGGTCGGGACCAATGCCGCAAAACTGCAAGATCACATTGCCCTTGGTCGATGCGCCATAGCCAAGGATGCGCTTGCCGGAATCATGAAGCGCCTTGAGCAGTCGGCGCAGATCCTCGCGGTGGCGATAAACGCGCGTTTCGAACTCGCGATAAGGCTGCGGAGTGCCAAGGCCCATGCGGTCCTCTTGTGACAGCAGCCAGTCAACGACCGCATCATTGGCGTTGCGAGTAGAGTTTTTATGCGCAGCCGTAACGGCGAAGCTGCCGCCGTTGATAGCGTTCATCTGCACGTCGAGCACGCGCATATCTGCAGCCTCCAATATTTTGCATATCACTCCCAGCGAATAATATTCGATATGCTCGTGACATATCGTGTCGTAAGAGGTCATGCGCAGCATCGACGGCATGTAGCTTTGTTCGAAATGCCAAACGCCGTCGGGGGCGAGCGCCTTTGCAACTTCGCGCGCGAACCAGATAGGGTCCTCGAGGTCGTAGAACATCGCAATCGACGTTATGATCCTCGCGCGGCCGGGCGCAACTTTCGAGAAGGCCTTGTGAGAGAAGAAATCGGGAACCAGACGAATGTCGTGCGTATAATATTCACGAAATTTTGCGCCGGTCGGATCAATGCCGATGCGCTTCAGCGCTCCGGTCTTATATGCCTTCAAAGTTGTGGCGTCGTTGGAGCCGATGTCTAGCACCGTATCGCCGGCCTTGAGGTCCGCGAACTTCTCAAGATGCGCAACTTTTTGCGACAGATGCCGAACCATCGATTGATTCAGCCCCGAGCGATAGCCGTAATTCTCGCCATACATCTCGTCAACGTCATAGCTATGCGCGAGCTGGAGCAGGCCGGAGTCGGGACACCAGACGAGTTCGAGCGGTCCAACGGTCACCGGAGCGTCAGGTGACGAGGGGAACACGCCTGTCAAGGCTTGATCGCCAAGGGAGAGAACCGTCACGAGATTGGACGACCCGCTGACACGGCATTGCTTTATTCGCTTTGTCATGGGGTTGCGACCTTCTGACCTTTCCAGCCAATTAAGAACGGCTTAAACTCAAGTGTTTCCTATATTTTATTGCCTCCCCTTGTCAATTTTTCGAGTCTGGCTCGACAGAAAGGCCATATCGCGCAATTAGGGTTGCCGGAGGCTCATGGTCCGCCGTCACGCGGCCCTCGCTCCAAGCCTTTTTATAGGCCTCCATCACCTTGGCTATCTCCTGCGTGCGGAAGATTTCAATATGCTTGCAGCGCTCGATAAGCCGCGCCGCCGAAAAACCTGCGCGTATTGGCTCTTCGGCCTCAAAATAGGCTTCGCGCGCCCATTCGCCCGCATTCCAGCAGTGTTTGAAGCGATGACGGTCGATCCTTGCGGGGTCGACGCCCGATAGTTCGGCGAGGTCATGAAGATCGGGCATGCGCTCGAGATGCCACAGCAAAGCCCATCGCATCCACGAGACGTTCATATTGACCACTATTGCCGGAAAGCCGACCCAATAGGCGGGACGATCCTGCAAAACCGAAAGGGCGTAGACCGAAGACGGCACGCATGTATTCAAAGAAGAGAAAGGCGCGCCGCGCGTATCGAGCTGATACGCCCGCAGCGCATGATCGCGGCGAAACACGCAAGCGTAAATCGCCGTGAAGAGATTCTCGTTAAAGGCGGCGACATCGGCAAGGCGCTCGACGCGGCGATTGGCGCCGCCAAAGCCAATTGGCGTGGCATTGTCAATGATAGGGCCGGGATCGGAAAGAGTCTCCGGTTCGTCGAAGCGCGTATAGCCGTAGTTGAGATAGGCCATTTCCACATCCGGATTCTCCTCAAGACCCTGGAGGATGATTTCCAGCCCTTCAGCGACGACGAGATCGTCGTCGCCCACGATCCAAACATAGGCGCCTTTGCAGCGACGCGCCGTAGCGCCCAGATTACCCAGCATGCCGACATTCGCGGGGTTGCGATAGTAGCGGAAGGAATGGTCCTCCAGCAGCTTTGCTGCGACCGCGGGCGTATCGTCGGTCGACGCGTTATCGCAAACGACAACCTCCACCTTGTCACGCCACGGCGCCGCCGCGTCGAGCAACAGCTTCAAACTATGTTTCAGCCAGGGCGCGCGGTTGTAGGTCGTAATCGCGCAAGTCAAAAGCGGGCGGTCTTCGGCAATCGCCGAGAGCGGCCACCCCGGCGCTGGGTTCGACCTTGCAAGCGCCGTCATCAGGCTTGCTGCGTAACGATCCCAGTCGATGGCGTTTTGCTGTGTGGCGTCGCCTTCTGACGCCTCCTCCACGATTGGGCAGGGAATGATTTTCGGCGCCCGCAGACCCGCGAGCGCTAGGGCGCGAATAAGTTCAGACGCCGCGCGCCAACTTGTCGGAAGTATCGCGTCGGCGCAGCTTAGCGCCCCCAATTGATCGACGTCCGGACAGACCGCGTCCGACAATGGGTTCTTGAAGCCTTCAAAAATCGCCGCGATCTTTTTTTCCGAATGTTTCGCTTGCCGCAGAATATCGGAGCGAAGCTTGGGCGCATGGATGTCGACCAGCAGCCAGTCTTTGGTGAAGGGTGATTGCGATGTCGCGGCGAGAGCCTCTGTGTGCTCTCCCAAGCGCACCTGCGTAGTCGACACGCCGAGCTTTTCGATCGCGCTTTGCAATTCTGGCGCGAACCAGGGGACTCCATCCTTCGAACCAAGAAAATAAATGCGCTTTGGCCTTTCAAGACGCCCTGAAAGATTCGTTCTGGAGCGGCGAGCATAGATCTCCTCGAGCACCGCCGCGGCGTCGCTGGCGACGCGCCAACGATTGCGAAGCAGCACGATTTTATCGTCAAAGCGAAATGCTTCGCTCAGCGTCTCGTCGCGCTGTTCCACCGTCGCGAACAGCGCCAGATCGACCCCTTCCAAGGCGAGTCGACCAACCTCGGGATCGAGTTTCGCGGAACCCATGAGAACCGCGATTTTGAAGCCCAGTCCACGCGCTACGTCGATAATCTCCATTGCCTCCGAACCGCCGCGGCAAGAGGCAAGCGCCAGCGCCGCCCAGTCGCCGGTGCATGGCTCGGAACTCTCCTTTTCCCGCGCGATCGGAACCAAAGCGGAAGCCTCTGCGTTCCAACGCAAATATCGAAGGTCTACGCCTGAGGCGGCGCAGCCAGATAAGAGGTCATTTGAACCGCCGAGCGAGCCCTCCAGCGCAATGAGTCGGGATACACGCGGAACAGATCCGAGAATGTCGCTCATGCTGGTCCACCCGGAAAGGGACCGTATCGCCGGCGCACGATCCAAGTCGAGGCTTTGCGAACGCCATGTCTCGCGCAGCTGTGCAGCGCCCTGCGAATTATGAACAAGAACCAGATCGAGCGCGAATGTCTCAGGTCGCAGCGGCGCCGCTTTTTCTTTGTTCAGCGGAAGGGCGCCCATGGTGCGAAGCCCATAAAAGCGCGCGTAATCCAGCATTGTGGCGAGCGGATGCTCCGCAGCCTGCGCGGCAGCGAGGTCCGGAAAAGCGAGCCACGCGCCGTCGAGAGAACCCTGCGCGCCGGCGACCATATGCAGCGGCTCTTCATCGTTCGGCGATGTCAAGGCCTCGCAGGCGCTCGACCATACGACGCTTGTGACTTCAATGCGCGCGTCGCTCCCGATTTGCAAAAATGGAGAGAGATCTCCACCGGGCGTAGGCGCTTGCCATAAGTACACGCGCTGTGGCACCTGCGGGCCTCCGTCATTCGCTTGCTTGCGGAAATTTTTGAGCCTGCCCGCGACCGCCCTAATCCAATCCAAAACCGAATGATCCAAAGCGTCCAAGGCCTTTGTTCGTGGATGCAGAAAAGCGAGAATCAGATCCTTGCGCCGAGCATTTGGAAGTGATCGGCCATCCTGATTTACAGTTTTTATATCGCCGCGTGGCGCTTGTCGAATGGGCAAGGCCTGCGCTAGGATTGATCGCTAAACCCACACCCGCTGGTAACGACTGGAGCTCCATGAGTGACAATCTCGATCTCGCTGCTGCCGGCGGCGAAGTGGACCGTCTGAACGAAAAACTGCGCGTGCTCGCCATAGAAAACCGGCGACTGCGTGCCAGCGCCGCCGCGGCGCTCAATCGCGAAGAACAGGCGGAGGGGCACGTCGCGGCTTTGGAAGCACAGCTGTTACATTTGCGCAGGCGCTCGCTGCACTGGTATTTGAGCGGAGTGGGCCGAGTGCTGCAGCGTATAGGCCTGATGCGAACATCATAAAGCGCGGGTTCTTACTATTTAGTGGAGAGCCTTGAATCGGCGCGCCCTAAATTGGGAGTCAAGGAACGGGGATGCGCGTTAATATCAGTAAGTATATCGAAGATCAGCTCAATCAGGAGCGGCAAGAACGTCTCGCGCGCACCCTCCACGAGCCTCACGGAGGCCTGCGTCAAATTGCGTCATATACCGCGCTGAAGTTGAAAGAACTATATTGGACGCTCACGAAACTCGTGGGCCTCGGCTATCTTCATGATGGGAAGCCAAATATCCGCGTTTGGAGCCGAGCGCTGCGCAAGTTTATGAACGCGCATCCGCAGGGCGCCGTCCCGCCGCCGGGAGAGCGCTTCTTTATTGAAGTTACCGAGCTCTTGCGCAGCAAGAAGGTGACCGGCATTCAGCGCGTAGCGCTCGAAGTCTGTCGCGCCGCCATGCGGCAAGATGGCGTTCCTGTGTTTCTGCACGACAACCGCGCATGGGCCTGCCTCGAACAAGGCAAACCGCCGCAGCCGGTGGACATAGCGCGCGGAGACAAATTGGTTGTCGCGGGCGCCTGGTGGGCCGCGCCGGCTCAAACGGCCGCGGTCATCGAGGAGTTCTCGCAAAAGGGCGGGTCGACCGTCACGGTTCTATTCGATCTCTTCCCCCTACTCTATTACGAGATTTGCAGCAACGTGGACGACTTCGTCGCATGGTTCGACAAGATTGTCCTCGCCTCCGACGCCGTTGTCTGCATCTCGCGTAGCGTCGCCGACGAGTTTATCGAGATAATGGCCACTCAGCAGCGTCCGTTCAGAAAGGGCCTGCGGCTCGGGTGGCAAGGGCTGGGCGCGGATTTTTCGGGCGGCGGGGCTGAGAGCCCTTCGCAGGACGTTCTCGCCCTCTCTGACGGGACGTCGCCGCTTTTGTTGAGCGTAAGCACACTGGAGCCGCGCAAGGGCTATCCGATTGCTCTGGACGCCCTGGACAAGCTTTGGCGCGAGGGCGTCGAGGTTCGCTATGTCATCGTCGGCCGAGAGGGCTGGATGGTGTCGGCGCTGAAGCGGCGCATTGTTTCGCATCCCGAATATGGTCAGCGGCTCTTCTGGTTGAGCAACGCCAGCGACGCCGATCTGCGTTATCTCTATCGCACCGCCCATAGTCTCGTTTTCGCAAGCATAGCAGAAGGTTTTGGACTCGCTCTGGCCGAGGCGGCCTATTACGGCCTTCCTGCCATTGTCAGCGACATCCCGGTGTTTCGCGAAATAGCGGGCGACTCGGTCCGCTATTTCGATCTCGCCGACAGCGAAATGCTCGCGCTGCGCATTCGCGAAGCTCTGGCGGCGCCTAAGACGCCGCCGGCAATCGCCGTGACGAGCTGGCAAGAAGCGACCGAGACCTTGCTCGCGATGATAGACGCCAGCGCGTATCAGTACGGCGAACTGCAGGAACGCATTTCCATGCTGAAAGCGGAGAATTCGTCTGGTTGACGTGACATTGAGTTCGTTCACTCGATCTCAACGTCGTAGCTCGGCGGATGTCTCTCGGCCTTGAAGGTGAAATGCCACCATTCCCGCGGATAGTTTTCAAAGCCGTGGCGGCGCATGAGCGTGAGAAGCTTATGACGGTGGAGAACCGACGCCCCGCATAGCGGCGCATTGCTCCATGAGCGCTTGTCGAAGAAATCAAAAGGCGCGCCGAAGTCCCAACCTTTCACGCCGATATCGACAGCGAGCCCGGTAGAATGGGTGGATTGCGCTGCGATATAGCCTTGTTTGAACAGGGCGCGTTTCTCGACATTGGGATAATAAGCTCGCTTGGTTTCCTCATCGCCGTTTTGTGACCATTCGACAAATGCCGCGACCGCGCGCTTCGGGCGATAGCAGTCATAGACCAAAAGATTGAAACCTTTCGCATGTGCTTCGGCTTGCGCCGCCGTTAGCGCGCGCGCCGCTTCCGCGCGCAACCAGCATTGCGGAGCGCCGTAACCGGGCACAGGCGCGCCAGTGAAATTGTCCGAGCCGGCATAGCGCATATCCTGAACGACGCCGGGCGCGATATCGGCCAGCCGCACAAAGCCGGGCGGCAGCTCGCCCGCGAGCGCTGTCGCGGCGTGGAAGAACGCCGCCCACCAGAGAAACGCCCGGCAAAGCCCGACTGGGCGGTGGCGTCGCTTGGCGGCCCTCGGGAATACTCTCATCTGCGCACCTTTTTGGACAACGCCGTAAAACAAGTCGTCGCTCGATGACGCCGCCAGACGGCCGGCCATCAATGCAATCTGGACATAGAAATACACCCAACGAATGCGCGTTCCAAAGGACGGTTCCCTCGATCGTCGCAAGCTTACATGAGCATTACTTCAGGTTTATACGAAGATGATACGAAGGTGAGATGAAATATTTTTGCGATATAAGCTGCAGTTTTACTGTGTTTTGACTTGCTAATTAGGAAATAGTTGAATGTTAGCGTTCCAAATTCACCTCACCAACGAGCGTCATGACGCTCTTGCAACGAAGTCGAACAGGGGATGAGGCGACCATGACCAAATTCATGAGATATTTCTGGAATGACGAAAAGGGGGCCACAGCAATCGAATACGGCCTGATCGCCTCGCTCGTCTCGATAGTCGCAATCAGCGCATTCAAGTCGGTGGGCACCAAGCTGACGCTTGTCTTTAATCAGATCTCCTCGAACCTGATCTGAGAGCAGCCGAGGAAGGCAAGACGAGTCCTAATCCTCGTCTCTCTGGTTCAAAAACAACAGAATTACGCCGACGCTGCCAATGAAGCGAAAGGCGGGCTCCTGCATGTTCCAGCCGTTCGAGCGCCACATCTGGAACCACTCTCCGCCTATGATCTCGAAGCCGAGAAAATACAAACCCAACGCTGCGGTGAGGCCGGCGGTCGCGAGGCCCTTCGTGGCGTTGAATACCCTGGCTTCTTCCATCCTCACGCGCAGCAGTCTCCACGCGCCGGCGAGACACAAGGCGCCCGAGCCGAGTTCCACCGCCATGATGAAGTCATAGGTCAGATGATGCAGGAGCTTGCTGTCGATCGCCCGCCAAGCCATTGGAGAACCAGGCGGAATCGTATCCATAGACAATATGTGTTGCACGCCCGCGAAATTGGTCCCGTAATCGAAAATATTATCGAGGCCGACGAGCAGCGCCAGCAGACCGACGCAAGCCGTCAAAAATATCTTTGCATAACGCAGGATCATTAAATCCCTCATTTGTTCGCAGCCGCCCTCATCCGCTCCGCTCGGAGATCCGCCTTTTCCCGCGAGCGGGAAAAGGCGGAAACGGTATGATTCAACCTCAATGACAAAAAGCGCAAGGGCTTGGAGAAGGCGCTTCCTTGTCTCCAGTTTTGTCGCAGCAGACGCTTGACAGCGGGCCGAAGCCATCTACACGCAAGGTCCTTCGCGAGGCTCCGCGCCGGCGCGACGGCCTAGGGCGGGCACTCGGTGGGAATATCGCTCATGGAGAAAATCCCGCCTGCTCGACCGCGAGGAATGAGCCGGAAGGATTTCACAGCGCTTAACTCGGCATAAACGACCCGTGGGCTTTTTGCGCGATTTTCGCCTCTTCCCTCTCCCGCAAAGGGGAAAGGGAACTCTCTGCTTTTTCAGGCCGTCGCTGGATTCTTCGCGGCCCATTCCTCACGCGTGATCCATGCTTCAAGAATCTTGACGTGTTCAGCTTCCTCCTTGACGAACTCCTTGGCCATCTCGGCGACCGAAGGGGTTTTTGTCGTCGCGACGACCGCACGGTAAAATTCATAGCCTCGACGCTCGCCTTGCAACGCCGCTCTCAACCCATCGAGTCTCGTCAGCGAGGGATCGGCCGCCCACAGTTCGGTGCGCTCTGGCGTCGCGTGGTTAGGCCAGACATAATCGGGTGGGACGTTCTTGTCGGGATCGATGGATCCTGCCCGTGATTTTGCTTCAGCAAGGTGCAGGCGCGAGAATCCGGCGAGTTGATGGAACAGTTTCGCCACCTCCTGATTTCCGCATCCTTCCATCTCTCCCGCGAGCATGTCGAAATGGATCGCGGCGTCTTCTTCTACTTTCACGGCATAACCCAGGAATTCGTCGACTGAGTTTATCTCGGTTCCGCCCTTGAACCGCTGCGCAGCGTGAGTGATGTGCGGGCCTTGAGGCGGAAGAGTTTGGTCGCCCTCAAAAGTGACAATAATATCTTCGTTGCGTACAAAACATTGGCACGCCAGGCGGTAGCGCGGCGGCATGTCATTGACTTCCGCGTTTTCGATTTCCGCCTTCGTGATCTTGCCCAACTGCTTGAGCAGTTCCTTTTCCTTTTCCGTCAGCGCGATCCCGTATTTGACATGGGTGTCCAGATGCTTGACCTCGACAAGGCAGGAGCCGCATTCGCCATCCTGACAATCGAACGGAATGGGGATCTTGTGCGCCTTGGCCACGGCCAGGATCGTGCCCCGGTCGCCGGCGACGGCATAAACCGTTACGTCCCGCGGCAGAACAGGCGATGAGAAGGTCACATTGGCCACGCTATTGCTCCTTTTCGCGAAATTTTGAGGAGGTGTTATCCTCGTTTCAATCACGAAAGCGCAACTTTTGGGCCACGAGTACATCGTTTTTAAATCAGAGGTTTGCGTCTGATGGTTTTGTCGGGAAAAACATTTGATGCTGTTTCCAGACAATATTGGGCCAACTTGGACAATTATATACGCTCGAAAAATCTCTGCCTTCTCTTGCAGATTGCAAACGTCAAGCAACGCTTTCGCTTTTCTGCGGGCTTGCAAAACGCAACGGATTTAGCCTGCGTCGGCGCAGCGCTCTATTTACATTCTCTACAATCAGGAGGCCTACATGATCGCGCTCTACTATTGGCCGACGCCCAATGGGCATAAGATTACGATTTTCTTGGAGGAAGCTGGCCTCCCCTATCGCATCGTGCCGGTGGATATCGGCAAGGGGGAGCAATTCAAGGCGGATTTTCTGGAAATCTCTCCTAACAACCGGATGCCCGCGATCATCGACGAAGCGCCAAAGGATG
Organism: uncultured Alphaproteobacteria bacterium; assembly: GCA_963697595.1. Taxonomy (GTDB): domain Bacteria; phylum Pseudomonadota; class Alphaproteobacteria; order Rhizobiales; family Beijerinckiaceae; genus Methylocystis. The sequence continues at coordinate 1,973,841 of CAVOON010000003.1, forward strand.
GCGGCGGCCCGTTATCTCTGTTCGAGTCAGGCGCGATCCTGATCTATCTGGCCGAAAAGACCGGGCAGTTTCTACCATCCGAAACACGGGCGCATTTTCGCGTTTTGCAATGGCTGTTCTGGCAGGTTGGCGGACTGGGACCGATGGCGGGGCAGAATCACCATTTCGCGCGCTATTCGCCGGAGAAAATTCCCTACGCCATCAACCGCTACGTCAACGAAACCAACCGGCTCTATGGCGTGCTTGACCGCCGCCTGGCGCAGACGCCGTTTCTGGCGGGGGATTACTCCATCGCCGACATGGCGACTTATCCCTGGGTGGCTCCTTATGAAGCGCAGGGACAAAAGTTGGAGGATTTCCCGCATCTGAAACGCTGGTTTGAAACCATAGCGGCGCGTCCGGCGGTGCAACGCGCCTATGAGGCCGGCAAGCATTTGCAGCGTGAGAGAACTGGCTTCACCGACGAGGAGCGCAAGATTCTCTTTGGCCAGACGGCGGCGAGCGTCCCGGCCAAGGATGAAGTCAGGCCTCGGCTTCAGTCGCCATAGCCAAGCGCCGTAATGCTCACTAGCCGGTCGTTTTCGAAGGTGAGCTTTTGCATGAGCAAGTTGGGGCCAAAATTGTATACCCACTCGTCGACATTCACGGGGACCTGAACATAAATCGGCGATGTCCCCGCATTTCCCTTTGGCATGGGCAGGTTTTCATATCCCGCTACTTGGGTCACATAGATCACCCTGCGGTCCGACCATTGAGGCTGCCCGCAGATTTGTTCGACCTGATAGGCGCTTTGTCCTTCCGATATGAACTGATTGCCGCAGCTCATGGCCAAGGCGGGAACCGGACAGAGAAGAAGAAGCGCCAAAAAAAACCGCAAAATGACTTTCATGTCACTTGATCCGCAAGCGCCAATAAGTGGCGCCGGCCTCGGATGATCTTCCTTCGTTTCAGCGTTTCTGAGAAGATAGGCCGTGGCCGGACCTCTTCATAGAATATTTTCTTTGCCCGAGAGTTTCTCGAGATCAGCTCGGGTGAGCGGCGCTCCCGCGCGATCGGTGACCTTCACCTTGGCGGCCTTCTCCTTCTCGAGTTGCTTGACGAGTTCAAGAGCCGCCGTCGCTGTTTCGCGGCGTTGCGTTTGCTCGGCTTTGTCGTTGCCTGTGGAGATTGTGTAAGCCATTTGCAGACTCCCCGCTTTCTGTTCCTATCTGGGGAATCTGGGCGCGGGAAACGATCGTCAAGGCTCCAGATTTTTTATGGTCTCGGAAGCCATGAATTGCTCCGCTTCAACCGCCGCGCTGTTTAACCGTCTTTCCGCCTTGAGCTTAAGGCTTTTCCAAGGCCTTCATGCTCAATTTAAGGGCTGGTAGCGCTGCTATCACAGATAGAAACTCAAGGACGGGTCCGCCATGGGCCACTTCGACCTTCAATTCGATGAACACGCGGTTCACATCGCGTCGCAGCCGGGCAGCATCCATCACCTTACGCTGCAGGAGTTGCATCTTGTTCAGATGGAGGAGACGCCTCCTTCATGTTGGGGCCTGATCCCGGCCGCGATCGGGCTGTTCGCCCTTGGATTTTCCTTGGTGAGCGTTCTGTTTCTGATCTTGACTTAAGCGTCTGCGATAAGCTTCGCACACAAAAACACCGCGCTTGGGGCCCTCGCCCGGGCGGCGGAATGCCGATTTTATAAAGCCACTCTTGGTTTTGATTTGCAGGGGAGTTCGGACGATCGTTCGGGCTTGGCGGCGGCAGCTCTGCAACAGCGGCGCACAGTGATCATGATAGCGGCTACAGCAATCGCCATGACCGCCTCGCGTTCATATGAATTCGCGTCGGAATCATCGGGCAGCGGAGCCCCCAGCCTTTGCGTAAAGATAGTGTCGGCTGCCCCGGCGGAGGCTTTGTCAGTCGCAAAAATAGGTCTGGCGCATGCAACATGCGAGAAGAAAACGCAGAGGCCTACAAGCAGCGCCGGCTTGAATGAGCTGAGGTTGAACATCGCATTTTCTCTCAGTCGCCCAAATCGAGAACACTCCGCCTCATTGGCAAGGCTACAGCAGTGTCTCAAAACAACGTTGCACGATAACTGGAGGCTGCGCGCGAGTTCTTAAGAAAGCGCTACCCGCCCATTGCCGAATTGAATTATCCGCTGGCGGCGTCGACGTTTTCGCCGCCAAGGTTAATGTGTGGCGGCTGTCAATTCAAATGCGCTGTTTGTGAAAAAGACGCCGCCCGAGCAGTTGAGACTGCCGGGCGGCGCATATGTGATGATTACGGCTGGGTCGGCGATGTGAAAAGCCCATAGCCGATCGCGGTGCCCCAGGTGGCGCCTGTCACTGCGTACATGCCTGAGAATAAGATTCCCGGGTGCGCGACCCTTCCGCCAGATCCGGCGTCGTATCCGACGCCGGCGGGAGCAACCGCGTTGTAATTGCCCCAATAACCCGTAGTGAAAGGCGCCCCGCCTTGGGTCAGATATACCCCACTGTCATAGAAGCTGGCTCCCTGAGTTACGCGTTGGGCAATATAAACGGCGCCCGGATATTCCGTAGCCGAGGAGTAACTATACACCGTGAAAACATTGCCCTCGAGATCGGGCTGTTGCACAGGAAAGAAGCTCGAATAGGTTGTGCCATAATTCTGTATCGACTGGTCCAGATTCAATACCCCGGTAATTCGCGGGCAGATGTTGCTGCTCGGACAGTTTGTACTGTCGTTGACGTTAAGCGTCGCATTTAGCCGATAGAGGTAAGAAGCAACGCCGCCGGTCCCATTGGCCGATGAAAGCGCGGCGAAGATATAGCCTGTTGAATAGGTCGCCTCGCCGGTGATGTTGGTGAAGCCCGTATAGACCGTGTCAGTTGAGCCGGATTGCACCGCGTTTGGCGGCGTCGAATAATTGCCGGGCGTGGCTACGGTGACGCTGGAAAGCTCCGGATAGGGACCGCCCGACACCCAGCTGAAGGGATTCGACACCGCCCAAACTGTGAGCCCGTTGCAGGGTGCGCAAGCACTGTTGTAGTTCTGCGACGTAATGAAGAACTCCGCGCGGGGATTGTCATAGGGGCTCCAGACATTGACCGGTTGCGAGCTGTCGGTGGCGACGCTCCACGAGGTCATTCCAGTGAAACCCCAATAGGAAAAGCCTTGGCCGTTATACATCGCCGATTTCGGCAAGATGAGCCATTGTTCGGATTCGGCGAAGGTGGTGGTGTTGGTGATATTCGAGGCGAGGTAAATCGCGCCGGGATAGGCCGCGCCGGAGGCGATGGGATATGTCGCCTGCCGATCCTGTCCAAGCCGGGTGAAGTCGTTGGTGGTTCCCGACAGGCCCGTGGCCAAAGTGTAGTGATACCAGCTTGCAGTCGGGTCGTCGCTTTGACTTACGGCTATGAAGTAGCGGCTTCCCTCGTCGACTGCCGCGACAATGAAGCGATGGTTGTACCAGTCGTAGAGTGCGCGAGGATATTGTAACGGTGGTTCCCGCTGGCAGGCCAAAGAAGGACGCTATCGTCGCGGGTCCCTGCAAACGCGCTCCGCTGGGGCTCCATACGGAGACGCAATTTTGCGTAACCTGGACGATGGGATTCGAACCGTCGCCAACAGCAATAGCGCTATTGGCGACGTCGCCGCCGCATGACTCGCTATTCGAGTCGCCGTAAAAACCTGCGCTCAGGCTAGGCGTGTTCGGGCGGACATTGGCGTCTGAGGGCTTCTTGGGGGGCGTCGCCGTAACCGGGAGCGCTTCGCCGTGATTTTGCGCCGCCTGCGCCTTCCGTTGCTTGAGCGCAGGGCTCAGTTGTCTTGGCGGCGGGGCAACCGGATCGGTGGGGCTGGGCGCGGGCAGATCCTTAAAATTGACGACGCCCGCGGCGTCCGCCTTGGCCGGCCCCGCTTTCAGATTCTTTTGCGGCTCGCCCGGCGCAACCGTCGGCTTTTCAACAGCCTGCGCGAGTTCCGCCGCGATCGTGAATCCGGCCACGGCGGCAAGTTGCCAAAGTTTTTGTTTTTTTCGATGAATAAGCATGTCGAATATCCTCAACCCTATGTGCGTGCGAACTGAGCTGCTGAAGTCGCGAGCCCGCCTCATTGCGAAAGCGCCGCCTCCTTAAAGGCGGCTGATGGCGATCGGGGCTCAGTAATCAGTAACTGAGCGATAAAGCGTGTAGCCAAATTCCGTGGCCCAGCTATTGGTCGCCGTGCTGTACATTCCGGAGAAAAGCACGCCTGGGCTGGCGACCCTTCCGCCATTGCCGGTCGCATAGCCGACGCCTGCAGGAGCCACGCCGTTGTAGGCGCCCCAAGAGTTGGCCGTGTAAGGCCCTGCCCCGCCGACCAGATAAACTCCGTTGTCGGGAAATCCGGGGCCTTGCGTTGCGCGTTTGCCGCGATAGGCTACCCCCGGAGTGGTGCTCGCAGTACAGTAGCTGAAGGCTGTAACAACGTTGCCCTCAAGGTCCGGTTGCTGGACCGGAAAAAACGCTGCCGTTGTTGTGCCGTAATTCATCAGCGTCTCGTCCTGCATCGACAGGCCGTTGATCTGCGGGCAATAGTTGGCCCAGCTTCCCGTGCAGTTTGTGTTGTCGTTGGCGTTGAGCGTCGGGCGCAGCCGGTAGAAAATCGAGGCTACGCCGCCAGTGCCGTTGGCCGTTGGCAGCGCGGCGAAGATAGACCCCGACGAATAAGTCGCCTCACCTGTGATTCTCGTATAGTCCGTATAGACTAGACTGCTCGACCCGGCCTGAATGGAGTTCGGCGGAAGGGTGTAGCTGTTTGCAGTGGCTATGTTGTAGCTGGAGACTTCGGGGCTCGGACCTCCGGATACGAAGCCGAAGGGATTTGAGACAGCATAGACCGTGAGGCCGTTGCAGGCCGCCGTAGTGCAAAAGTGGTTCGTGTTGATGTCCTTTGACGCAACAAAGAACTCGGCGCGCGGATTGTCATAGGGACTCCAGACATTGACCGGCTGCGAGCTGTTGGTCAAAAGACCGTTGGAGCTTATATTAGCCAGTCCCCAATAGCTGAAGCCCTGACCGTTGTAGAGCGCCGCTTTCGGCAGGATCAGCCACTCCTCATAATCAAAAGCGCCCGTGCTTGAGTTGAATATGTCGGAGGCCAGATAAATGGCGCCGGGATAGGCTGTGCCGGACGTAATAGGATAGGTCGCGGCCCTGTCCTGTCCAAGTCGGGTGAAGTCGTTGGTGGAGGTGGCGACACCTGTCTCAAAAGTGGAAGTATACCAACCACCGGTTGGATCGTCGCTAGCGCTCACCGCAAGGTAATAATGGTTGGCGCCGTCAATCGCCGCGGCGATGAATCGGTGATTATACCAGTCATAAAGCGCGCGCGGATATATAACAGGGGAGCCTGCCACCACTCCGAAAAACGAGGCAATGGTCTTGGGGCCCTGCAAACGGACCCCTGCCGAGCTCCACACGGAGACGCAGTTCTGCGTGACCTGCAGAATCGGATTTGAGCCGTCGCCGATGGCGATAGCCTCGTTGGCAGTGACCGCGCCGCTGCAGGACTCGTTTTCCGAGTCCCCGCCAAACGCGACGCTTACACCGGGTGTCTGCGGCTGCAGGTTCGAGGGGCGCTGCGGCGGCTGCGTTGCAGTCACCGGCAGCACCTCGGCCTGATGCTGGGCGGCAGCGTGCGCTTTCGCAAGCCGGCCCGCCAAATTCGCCGCTCTCGGGAGACTGACGATCAGATCGGCAGGATTCGGCGCCGGCAAATCCTTGAAATTGACAAAACCCGGCGCCGCGGCTTTGACCGGCCCGCCGACGAAATGCGTCTGCGCTTCTCCGGACGTCACTGTCGCCGCCTGGCCCGCTTGCGCCGCGCCGGCAGCGACGGTCAGTCCCGCCAGAGCCGCGACGTGCAAATATCTTTGTTTATTTCGATGATTTTTCATTCTAATTCCCCCCATACGCAAGTGCGTGCGCCCATCCTAACGCCTAAGTTCGAGGTATAGTTCCACTTTTTTCAAAATGAGACGCAATATGGCAGAAATCATGTTTCCGGCGTTAATTTGCCTGATTATACAGCAGCCGATTGCGTGCAGCGCGCTTGGTGTAATGCTGACGTAATATTTACGCTAGATTTGCTGCAACGCACTGCTTTGAGCGCCGCAACTTATTGGCGGCGCGCAACGACTTTTCACTCCGCCGCAAAAACCTGTAGAGAGCAGACGCCATTTCATCCCCCGCAGAGGACCTCACGCGCCATGTCTGGAGCCACACATCGCCAACACGCCGCTATCGAGACCGCCAAAGCCTTGATCGAGGTGCAGGCGGTCCTGGTGAATGTCGAAAAGCCCTTCATCACCACGGCGGGATGGGCCTCGCCGGTCTATATCGACATGCGCAAGATCATCTCCTATCCGCGTCTGCGACGCAGACTTGTCGACTTCGCTGTGTCGTCGATCGAGCAGAACATCGGTTACGAGTTGCTTGACGTGGTCGCGGGCGGAGAGACGGCCGGCATTCCCTATGCCGCCTGGATCGCCGATGCCTTGATGCTGCCGATGCAATATGTGCGCAAGAAGCCAAAGGGCTTCGGCCGCAACGCTCGTATAGAGGGCGATCTGCACGACAAAGGCCGCACGCTGCTGGTGGAAGACCTCGCGACCGACGGCGGCTCAAAGAAGGACTTCGTAGCCGCTCTGCGCGAGGCCGGACAAAGCTGCGATCATGTGTTCGTGTTCTTCTTCTATGACATTTTCAAAGGCGCGCTGGAGGAGCTTTGCGCCATGGGCGTCACACTGCACTATCTCGCGACCTGGCGCGACGTGCTAGAGGTCGCTCGCGCGCACAAATATTTTCCCCCCGACGCCTTGAACGAAGTCGAGAAATTCATCGCCGATCCCGTAGCGTGGTCCGCGGCGCATGGCGGCGCGTCGAAACCGAAAGCGTAGGGACACGGCAGGAGGCATCGCCGATGACACAAACCGATAAGCGCGCGGCCATCGTCGCGGCGGCGCAAGAGCTTGACCGGCTCGGGCTCAACCAAGGATCGGCCGGCAATATCTCGCTGCGCGACGGCGACGCCATGCTGATCACGCCAAGCGGCGTGCCGAGCAACCTGCTGCGCGCACAAGATATCGTTGCTATGACGCTGGAGGGGCCGGACAGCGCCTTTCAAGGTCCCCTGCCCCCATCCAGCGAGTGGCGCTTCCACCGCGACATCCAGCGCGCGCGCAAGGATTTGAACGCCATCGTCCACACCCATTCGCCCTACGCCACGACGCTGGCGACGCTTAGGCGCGACATCCCCGCCGTGCACTACATGATCGCGGCTTTCGGCCGCCCGGTGGTGCGTTGCACGGATTACGCGCCCTATGGCACAGCGGAACTCTCCGCGCTGGCCGTCGCGGGGCTGGGCGAAGGGCATGGCGTGCTGCTCGGCAATCACGGCGCAATCGTCACCGCAGGCGGTCTCGGCAAGGCTTTGTGGCGCGCCGCGGAGTTGGAGCAGCTTGCGCGCGTGTATTATCTCGCCGCGCTCGCTGGCGCGCCGGTAATCCTCTCGGACGACGAAATCATGCGCACCGTGGAGCGGTTCAGGAATTACGGACCGAAGGAAGGTTGATCGGGGTTGCAAGCCTCGTCCGACCCGGCCGCGCAAGGCCATCTTCTCCTGTAAACGGTCGCCTCTACTCCGGATAAAGCCCACGTAGTCCGCTTTCACTCGCGGCGCAGATTCCGCGCTCGGTGATAAGTCCGGTCACGAAGCGCGCGGGCGTGACGTCGAAGCCGAAGTTGAGCGCCGGCGACTCCTTTGGCGTCAGTCGCACTTCAACGATCTCGCCATTCCGCGCCTGCCCTAAAATATGCGTCACCTCGCGCGGCGAGCGCTCCTCGATAGGTATTTGCGCAAGGCCGTTGCTGATGCGCCAATCCACGGTCGAACCCGGCAAGGCGACGTAAAAGGGCACGCCATTGTCATGCGCCGCAAGCGCCTTGAGATAAGTGCCGATCTTGTTGCACACGTCGCCGGTGCGCGTCGTGCGGTCGCTGCCGACGATGACGAGATCCACCATGCCATGTTGCATCAGATGGCCGCCCGCATTATCCGCGATCACTGTATGCGGCACGCCCTCGTTGAGCAGTTCGAAAGCGGTCAGACTCGCGCCTTGATTGCGCGGGCGCGTCTCGTCCGCGTAAACATGCACCGCGAGACCGCTCCGCGAAGCCTTGTAAATTGGCGCGAGCGCTGTGCCCCAATCGACCGCGCAAAGCCAGCCGGCGTTGCAATGAGTGAGAATATTTATCGGCCTCCCGGGATGGCGCGCCGCCAAGTCCGCAATGAGCGCGGCCCCATGTTCGCCAATAGCCTCGCAGGACGCGACGTCCTCTTCGGCGATCCGGGCCGCTTCCCCGTATGCAACAGCCTTTCTCTCATTCGGCGGCGCAGCGAGCGCCAGCGTCTGCACGCGGTCGAGCGCCCAGCGCAGATTGACCGCTGTGGGCCGCGTTGCCAGCAGCTCGGCGTGAGCGCCGTTGATATGCGTGTCGCTGGCGTCGTCGGCCACGGCGAGCGCAAGCCCGTAGGCGCCGGTGACGCCGATTAGAGGCGCGCCGCGCACGATCATATCGGCGATGGCGCGCGCCGCGTCATGCATTGACGCAAGCGTCCGCGTAACGAAGCGATGCGGCAGGCTAGTCTGTTCGATGACATGGACGCGACGCCCGTCCGGGTCAGGCCAAATGGTTTTGTAATGTCGACCGTCTATCCGCATGTTCAATATTCGCCGTTGGTGTGGATAATCGCGCGCTGTTTACCAAATACGCGCGCGATTCTTATAACCCAATTCGACGGCGATGCATTACTTGCCGCAGGGGTCGGAAGTTATTGGCGGCACACGCAAGTTTGGCGCAGCGAGAACAGCCGCCCCTAACAAAGCCGCTTAAGGACTGAGAGACACAGTCCAGACACGCGCCGAGCCACTTGATTAGGGTTTTCGAAACCTTCGACGTCGATGTTGTCTCAAATGTCCAATTGGGCGCAAGCAATGATCTTTATTGTTGTTTTGAGCTTCGACGGAAACTGAAAGCCTGACTGGGAAACCTTGCTCCGGTCACGGATCAGGCAAGATCAATTTTATCAATCCTCAACCAGGCACATTAACGCCCTAGAAACAGTCCGCCTGCATACTCCGTAACGAGCAAGGACACTTACCCTGCAGGAAGGGACAGCGCAATGAAGCAGTTTTGGATGTTTGTTTCGGACGAGTTGGGCGCTACCGCAATCGAATATGGCCTGATCGCTTCACTGATCTCGATTGTCGCCATCACCGCTTTCAAAAGCGTCGGCAGCGGCCTGGATACGGTTTACAACCAGATCTCCTCGAACCTGATTTGAAGGACAGCGCCGCGGAGCGGTGGCGCAAGGTTGAAGCCTAGGTCCTGCCCCAAGAAGCTCCTGCTATGCGGGAGCTTCTTCCGTTTTGATACGGCGGCGCGGCGCATAGCCGCTTGGGGTTGCCTGGATGTTCCGCGAATGTAAACAACGCCGGAGCGCGGTCATAAGCTCAAGCCAGCGCCAGGAAAGAGCGGGTGCGCAAGCGGCGCAGTTCTAAGTATTGGCGCTAACACGGCTGGCATCTTGCAACATAAACAATACGTATTCGTGTTGAGCGCACTGGTCAGAGCGCCGCCGGGGGCTGATTGGGGCGGGCGGCCGGTAGCCGCGGGGTGAGATCATTCGCAGGCGGGAGCGAGACATGCCGGAGGGAGTTCAGATTCAACTGACATTGAGCAATGAGGAAGCCGCGGCGCTTCACGAGATGCTGGACCGCCATCTCGGCACGATCCAGTATCTCGAGAAAAACCAGCCACAAAATGTGTCGGATCAGGTAGAGCAGGAAAAGCAATCCGTCATCCATCTCATAATGGCGATCGACGGCGCATTGCGCAGAGGGCTCATGCAATAATCCGCACGGGGGTCTGTTTTCTCCGGGAGTTAAATGTTTGAAACGCTTTTGGCGGGGTTGCCCTGCCCCGGTGGGCACCGTCACAAATTGATTCAGTTCGTCGCCCTAAATTGCGAATTCGCCACATTGTGATGAACAAAAAAAACAAATATCCTATGCGGATAGCGATGACCGTAAAATTCTCCTTACGCCTCACGGAGGCTTGCGGGCTACGGTGAGTTCGGACGAGGAGTGAGCTTTATGCGTGGCGACCGATTGCGGCAGTTAGTCACGTATGTGCTGGCGGGGATGATTGGTCTCGGGCTTTGGGTTTTCAGCAGTATTTACGTTGGCGTTCAGCGCATCCGGGCAATATTTTGGAGCGGGAAACCCTCTTCCCCCACCCAGGAAAATGAAACCGCCACCGACGATGACAAGCGCGATTGCGATGGCGCGCCAGTGGTCCTGCAAAATGTCTCTCAGACGCCATCGTCCGCGCCTCCTGCCGATCGCAGCCACCTGTAAGCCAAGATCTTCATGGCCGGCAGGAAGTAAAATCGATCTTTTTATTGTACGATTTAGCGAGGGTGAACGCGCGAGCTTCGCCGATCTGGACGCGAGATTGATTTTGAGCGGCGACGAAGGCCATCAGAAAATTGAAAAATTGCGGACAGGCGGACAAACGCGCCACATCAGGGCGCCATCTTGGGCAAAGCGGCGCCCCGCCTGCAACGCTATCGTCGTTCTGTTGTCTTGCCATTGCAACGATTTAGGAGCAGTTTTGACCGAGGGTCCGCGTCTGAACAAGGCGGAGCCCGATTTCGGCTTTCCTGAGGAGGACGTATGTCGCAGTATTCAATCATCCTGAGTAGCATCGCGGTTGCAAGCCTGCTGGCGTTAGGATCGCAGCAGGCGCGCGCACTGCCCAATGATCCTGACAGCATGGATCACAGTCAACAGAATTACGGCGTGCTCGGTCCCGAACCCCATCATGAGATGGGCGCGCATCACGACGCCGGGGGCGTTCATCCCAACAAGAGCGATGCAGAGCTATATGGCAGCGGCATGGACCACAGCCAACAAAATCATGGCGTGCTTGGCGTTGCGCCGCCAAAGTCGGCAGCCGGTTCGCCTGCTTCATCCGACGTCAAGGTCTGGGTTGCTCCGCACTAGCTTTCGCGGCCTCGCGTGATTTCCAAGTGGACCCACGCGCACCATCGAAGATCACTACGTCCGAGATGCCGGGCGCAGTGATCGCCGCGGCGATGGCCGCCCGAATCGACCCACGGTCGCGCAGCATAACAGCGTGACTGAACGCAACGGTCTTCGAACGCCGCTTCTGTTGCATTAAAATCCTGTCTTCCCTTCAGTCCGCTCCGGAAAGTCTGTCGCTCAAGCATGACCATCGTTCCCATCCGCTATGTCGAGCCCGTCTACCGCCCTCCGAGCGAAGCGGACTCACTAATCCTGCCTGTAACCGACGGCTGTTCCTGGAACGGGTGCACATTCTGCGAAATGTATACAGCGCCACAAAAGCGCTTCCGGCCCCGCAACGAGGAGGAAGTGCTCGAAAGCATCCGGGGATGCGGCGAACAATTTGGCGCTGGCGTGAAGCGTATTTTTCTCGCCGACGGCGATGCGATGACGCTCTCTACGCGTCGCCTCGCGATCGTGCTTGAGGCGATCCGGCGCCACCTTCCCGGCGTACGGCGGGTGTCAAGCTACTGCCTGCCACGCAATTTGCGCAAGAAATCGGCTATGGAGCTTCGGGAGCTGGCGGAGCTTGGCCTGTCGTTTGTTTATGTGGGCGCCGAATCCGGCGACGACGAAGTGCTGGCGCGGGTCAACAAGGGGGAATCTTTCGCGACGACGCGGGAGGCGCTCGAAAAGTTACGAGAGGCGGGGATCAAACGATCGGTGATGATCCTCAACGGTCTTGGCGGCGAGAAGCTGTCGCGACAGCATGCGCTGAACTCGGCGGCGCTGATGAACGCCACGCAACCCGAATATCTCGCCACGCTTGTTGTAAGTTTTCCGCAAGGAGAGGCGAGGCTGCGCGGCAATTTTCCGGGCTGGAAGCCGCTCAGCGTGCCCGGCTTGATGCAGGAGATGGAGCTTCTTGTATCCGAACTGGAGCTGAAACGGACCGTATTCCGTAGCGACCACGCCTCGAACTGGCTGGCGCTAAGAGGGACACTGGGAGCCGACAAGCCGCGGCTGCTGCATGAACTGCGAGCGGCTATCGCGGCGCCTGAAGCGGCGCCGCTTAGACCAGCCTGGGCGCGCGGTCTATAGCGTCTATAAGTAGTCTTACTTAAGTATTTAAGTAATCTTTCGCATATATTAAACGTAAAATAGCGCGCCATCTTTACATATGTTCAAACCGAATTTAGTTTGTGACTTGATTGCTTGTCCTCACGATGCGGAGGCAATTTCATTGCAGGAAATCGATGAAGCCATTGCTGCGCTACTAAAGGCCGTTTCAGCGTTCCTCTGCGCGTTCAACTCCGCGGTAGTCGACAGCCTGCCAAGCGACGCCGCTTACGCGCTATTGGAGCTGATTGCTACAGATGCAAGGGGCAACCTCATGTTGGCCACCCTGAACGCTCACGCAGCAGCAGCGCGCGACGCTTGCACGCAGTGGGAGCGAACAGACCAGCCGATCAATAGCGTCGCCAGGGAGGCCGTGCGAGCGGCTTCTGAGGCGGTACTGAGGGAATACCAAAGAGGTTCGAATGTGGTGGCTTTTGCAAGGCGCTAAAGCGAGAGTATCAAAGCAGTGGGATCAACGGCTGGTCCGCGCGAACATACGACGGATGACGCGGACTTCCATCCTTTGTCTTGCCGAGACAAACGAGCGAGACCCGAAATTGCCGGAGATGCGCTAGCGCCAACGCGCTTTTGGGGCGGCCACGCGCTTCCCCATGCGCATACAATTGGCAACTCGTTACGCTCCGCTTCACGAGCGACGATTGTGAGAGCATCGACGTTCCCTGGCCCAAATGGATCGCTGACAACTGCAAGGCCTTTTGGAGAAGTCGGAACAAGAGCAAACAGATTTGCGACCTCAATCCCATCATTCTTCTCGCGACGCGCAAAGCTGATGCAGCGTCTGATTGTCGGATCGTCAAAATGCGCGTCTGCAACGCTCGGATTGAGCATGATGAAAGTCAGCAGCGCGCCCGTTCCCCAACGTCGCGTCAGTCGGTATCGGAAAGATTCACATTTCGAGAAGTTGGCATCTCGAGAAACCCGATCGGAAGGCAAAGGGGATGTCGGAAAATCGCGAGACTTCGGCGTCACCCGAAAACCTCTGGAAATAAGGCCGCCGCACCGTCCATGCCGCCGGTTTCGCGATAGGTCATTGGCTCGGCGCGAGAATCCAACAACTCGCCGTCGATCACCCTGCCCAGCGTCAGCACATGATCGCCAGCTGGATATTCGCTCATCACTTCGCATTCCAACCAGGCCAGAGAATCGCGCATCAAGGGAGCGCCGGTGCGGCCCGTCGTCCACGCCGTCAACGCCAATTTGTCCGCACGCGCCGTCTGACCATAATGGGCGGCGAGCTCCAACTGGCCCTTCTTCAGCACGTTGACGCTGAACGCCCTGCTCTGCTGCAGCAGCGCATAAGACGAGTGTTGCGGATTGATGCTCAACCCCAACAGCAAGGGGCTGAAAGACACCTGCATCACCCACGCGGCTGTGAAAGCGTTTCGCGCCTCTCCATGAGCTACGCCCACGACGTAAACTCCTTGCGTAAGACGCTTAAACAAGGCTGCGACTGTATCGCTCATTCGTCTCCCCCAGGCGCTCCGGCGTTGTAGCAGAGCAACATCGCAGAATAAGCCGGCCATATCAGGCAGCAATCCGAGGATGACGACATGAAAGCAAATTTCTTGAACGAGAGGCCGAAGCGCCTAAAGCGACTGCTGGCGGTTATTGCTTTTGCGCCTGCTGCTTCTGAAGTTTATGTGGTAGGCGCGCCACAGGCGTTAGCGCAGGAAAGTCCAAAAGGCATTATCGCCGCGCAGCTACGTCTAAGGGGCTACCCTTGCGCTTTCCCAAAGAGCGCGCGACGCGATCGGGGAGATTCAAAGCCCGATGAGGCCGTATGGATCATGGAGTGCGGGAATGCGCTTTATCGCGTACGCCTGATTCCTAATATGGCTGCGCGTATCGACGTCGTTTCAACGAACCGCCGACATAAGTGACGTAGAAAAGCCCGACGCTGTGTTTGCGTTCGGGCCCTTTCACGCCCTCGTCAACGATGAGGGTTTACGTGCTCCGGACTCACATGTTCAACGCAAACTGGGGAGCCGTCGGCCAGAACTATCCAGTAGCAATCGCCATAGCCGGCGACATAACCGTAGCCTACACCGTAACCGGCGTGCCAGTTGGGATAATGGAAATAGCTGCGGCTCCGGGGATAGGCTAGCGCTGCGCTCGTAAACATCAGCGCCACGCCGAGTGCGCATCCCGCGAGGGTGGCTTTGCTTTGGGTCACCTGGACCTCCGCGTTGCTAAACCCTCAGCCCCCCATCTTCCCAAAACAAATAGTTGCACGACGCATGGAATCAAGCGAGCGCACCGGACGAGCGCAATCAAATGCGGCAAACGTGCGACGTTGGGAGCCGGAATTTGCTGTAGCGCGCCGCTTCAAAGCCAAGCTGACGAAACAAAGCACATATACGAATATAAATATTGCTTATTTCGCTCTTCCCGACATTGATTTCGCGTGATCGATTTTGGTCTGAACGCGCCCATATTCAATCGCCATTCAATCACCAGCTTAATATATAAGTTATTGTTATACAAAGAGTGAAAATAGAAGTGTGTCAGAAAGAACACGTCTAACGGAATTCGAATAAGGCCATATCCGGACATCCAAATGCAATTCGCGTTTTGATACAATATAAGGAGATTTCCCCACACTTCATTTATAATTTCCGTTGTTTCAGGAGTTTCTCGACGAATTGGCGAGTCCAATGCAACACTGGTGAATCGTAATATATAATTCAACAATATCAATATATTAAGCCAATACCGCCCCAAACGGTCCTGCACGCGGGGTCGTTGTTTCACGGAACGTCAGAGTGCGTCTGTGTATAAATCTTTGTCCGAATCAGTCGTACCGCCTCCAATTTAAGCAAAACGCTTCGCGCAGGCCTGCGAAGGCCTGTTACGTCCACAAAAAAAAACATAATGGAGGAAAAGCGACAGCAACGGCACTTTCGGTTGGATCGCGAGAAACTGCTGATTCATCTCTCGCAGACAGTTGAAGGGGGAGCTTTCATGCCTAGAACGGCAATATCTTGGGCGGCGCTGCTAGTGGCGCTGCCAGGCGTCGCGCTAGCCGCGGACTTGCCAAGCCACAAGGCGCCGGCGCCGGCGCCACTGATGTTCTCCTGGGACGGCCTCTATATCGGCTCATCTTTTGGTTACAACTTCGGCACGATGAATGAGTCGGCGATTGACCCGCTCGCCGGGGCATATTCTGGCCTCACCTCAGGTCCAGTCGGTTATCAGCAGTCCTATTCGCCGCGCGGCGTGTTGACGGACTTCCATCTCGGCTATCTCAAGCAATATGGCCACCTCGTGGTCGGCGGCGAGGCGGACGTCGGTTTCTCTCCCTCCAACACCGCCAAGACCAACGTCAATGGTTTGGCCGCCGCCATGCCCGGTGGAACCGCCAGTATCGCCGGCGTCCCGCAATACATGCTGCCGGCGGGCGTTGCGCCCTTCCAGACCGCCCTTCAGGACAATGCGCGGATTTCGCTGCTCGCCAAGGCCGGTTATGCGGACGATCGTTCGCTCTATTACCTTCTTGGCGGTCTGGCGATCGGCAACACCTCGATACAACACAATTATTGGGGAATGCCGACCTCTTACGTGGTCAACTCCTATGGAGCGGTGATCCCCAACAACGACATCAGCAATTACGAGCGCTTCGGCTGGACCGTCGGCGCCGGCATGGAATACGCCTTCACCGATCACTGGTCGGCGAATGTAGAATTTCGCCACAGCGACTTTGGCACGGGAACCTATACCTCGACCGGCAACTCGTATTCCGGAAATAACATTCCCGGAAACATCGCATCCCCTGGCGGCGGCATTTTCGGCCTGACCTTCAGGGAACATGAGACGGAAAATAACGTCCGCCTCGGCATCAATTATCACATTGGCGCGCCCGACGCGCCTGTGGTCGCCGAAGTGGCCCCGAAGGGCCCGACCGTCAAGGCGGCCGCACCTCCGCCGCCGCCCCCGCCGGCTCCGACCTTTTTGGGCCGTCTCTATCACGCCTATGCCGACGAATGGGGTCTAGGCACTCCGGCCGACGTTCCTGGCGCGCCGCCCAGCCGCCGCGCCTATTTCCCGCCGGCGCCTGAGCCGAGCGGCCCCTATCCCTTCACCGAATGGCCCTTCGGCGGCGGCAACGCGATCGGTGCGACGATCCCCAATTCGGTTGACAGCCCGCTAATGACGGCGCTGGCTCCGACAGCGGCGGGCGGCTGGCTCAACGACCACCACATCCAGATCTATGGCTGGGTGAACCCTGGCTTCAACCTCAGCAACACCCGCACTTTGCCGGGCCAGGTCACCGGCGGCAACAACCCCGCCGCTTACTCCTATCAGCCCAATATCCTGCAGCTCGATCAGGTCGTGACGATCTTCGAGCGTCTGCCCGACACGGTGCAGAAAGAAAGCTGGGACTGGGGCTTCCGCTTCTCGCCGCTGTTTGGCGAAACCTATCGCTACACCACCGCGAGCGGCATCTTCAGCGATCAGTTGCAGAAGTGGAACAAGTTTGTCGGCTATGACGCGCCGATGATCTACGGCGAACTCTATATCCCGGGGGTTTTCGAGGGTCTGATGCTGCGGCTGGGCCGCTACATTTCGGTGCCCGACACCGAAGCGCAGCTGGCGCCGAACAACTACATGTACTCGCACTCGATGACCTATGGCTACGACAACTACACCAACCAGGGCCTCGTCGCCTCTTGGCAGTTGACCAAGAACTGGATGGTGCAGACGGCCATTGCAATCGGCACAGACTCCTCGCTTTGGAATGCTCGCCAAACTACTTATGCGGCTTTGCCCGGTGGCGCGCCGTATTCGCTATTGCCGGGCGTTTTCACGACGGTGCCGGCGGGCTATCTCGTGGCGGGTCAGTCTGGCTACAGCGGCCAGGTCGATCCGGGCATCCGGCCCAGCTTCACGGGCTGCGTTCGCTATCAGTCGGATAACGCCTATAATGCGATCTACTCCTGCGCCAACGCGATCAATGGCGGAACTTACGGCTATAACAATCTCCAGCAATATACGACGACGATATACCACAAGTTCAATGAAGAGTGGCATATGACGTTCGAAGGCTGGAACATGCATCAGAACATCACGCCAAACCAGCTATCTCCATACTATGGCGTGATCCCGGACCAGTTCCTCAACCAGAACGGCGTGTTCCCGACCGCCCAATGCGCCGGGAACCTAAGGCCGAGCTGTACCTCGAGCGAGTGGTCGGTGCTCACCTACCTGAACTACAAGTTCTCGCCTCAGGACAACCTTTCCTGGCGCGCTGAATATTTCGACGACATCACCGGTCAGCGCACGGGCTTCAAGACCAGCTACTTCAACTACGCGATGGGCTGGCAGCATTGGTTCACGCCAACCATCACGATCCGTCCCGAAGTCGCTTTCTACAACTCTCTGAAGACCCCGGCGTTCTCCAACGGCACGCAAAGCCACGCCACGATCTTCTCTGCCGATTTGATCTGGCATTACTAGTCGAACCAAGCGTGGCATGCAGACATGCCACGCTTTGCGATACGGAATCTGAAACGGCGGCATTGTTTCGACATGCCGCCGTTTTATTTGCGTTTGCGATCGGCTAGAGTGAGACGGGAGCCGCGCCTCTGCGGTTCAAGCCAAAAAACGACATCCAAACCGCTCGCGCGCCGATGCGCGCGCACATTGGAGTTCTGACTGGGGCGCGGCCCAATCGTTGCTGGGATTATGCAGTCTCGGGCCATAGGAGAAGGAGAGTTTAATGCGGGTTCAGCCGAAGATCGCCCTTGTCTTGCTCGCCGCCTTGGGAGTTACGCCCTGCGCTGCGCAACAAAGCGAAGACCCCCTAATCGCCACTGCACGCGAGTGGGGCGGTGACGGCGGCGTTTACACCTGCCAGCAATGGCGCGCCTATGTCACGCGCATGTATAAACTCGCCGATCCGCGCAAGCGCGGCTATATCGAAGCGAAGGATTTCGAGATCATCAAAAAGACGAGCCCGGTGTTCCAGGTGGCGACATTCGATTATTTCGACATGTCCGGCAAAGGTCGCGTCACACAAAAGGAATTCATCGAATTCGAAAGTCCGTTCTTCGCGCGCTTCGACAGAAAGAGGAGCTGCCACGTCACCGCTGACGACATTCGGCAGGCGAGCGCACCTTCGGCAGCCACGCCGATGCAAAGTGGTCGTGGCGGCGGCTCCGGAGGTTTGGGGGGCGGCAGTGGCGGGCTAGGCGGCGGTTTCGGCTGGCGCTGAGTCGCCATGGAGCTTCAACTATTCCCGCGGAACCTAAAGCCGATGTCGGCAACCGGACTCTGGCGCAGCGCCTCAAGCCACTGGATCACCATTGAGCGCTGCCCGTCCGCTTGATACACATATTTTTTCGATCGGCAATGAGCTGGACAGCGTCAAACCAGTCGCCGGGCTGTTGGGGGAGAAAATGACCAAAGCTGGAAAGTTCGTCCTAAGTTTCGGCCTGTCTTTTGCGACCTTATCCATTCCGCATACCGCCTTTGCCGCGGGGCAGCGCGCGTTGGCCGCCGGACAAGGACAGGTTCGTCAATTGTTGCTCCTGATGGACAAGGATCAAAATGGCGGTGTGTCGAGAGCGGAATTCATGAACTTCATGGAAGCAGAGTTTGAATCCCTCGACATAGATCACAGTGGCGAACTTAACCCCGAAGAGATCTCACGCAGCCGCATACGTATCGCTGGCGAAGGTCAGGTTTTGAAGTTGTTAAAACTGATGGACAAGGACCGGAGCGGGCAAGTGTCGAGGGCGGAATTTATGGGTTTCATGGAAGCAGAATTTAATCGTCTTGACGTTGATCGGAGTGGTGAACTTAACACCACTGAGCTTTCACATTCCATTCTGAGATTTTATCAGTCGCACACCAATCCTCACAAATAGGATCGCCTAGACCCTTCAATTGAGCTGCGCCAACGGCCCCAGAACGTCTCGCTGCACCCGCTTATCGCACCCTGACCGGGATGATCTCAGCGGAAAGCTGAACATCCTGGCCAAGATGATATGTTTTATACGCGGAGCCAGAGACACGTCGCAGGAACAGGAAAAGCTGCAACCGCGAACGTTTGAACAGGCTCATCCTGCTCACGGGAAGCAGATTTTCGTGGGAAACATGAACAATCCACTGCTGGGGATTGACCGGCAGGTCGATTTGCCTGTGTCGCGCCATATCCTCGAGACAACGCTCCACGTTCGGCTCCTCCATGAAGCCGAATCGCAACTCGACGCCGATGACGCTGCCGCGATCCGTGTCATGGTCAAAGACGGTCACGTGATAACGGCTCTCATGGATATAGGGCACTTTCGGATGGACCACCTCGACAAGGATCAAGTTTCTGGGAAGTATGCCATAGCGCTCCCATAGCAGGCCCACGAGCGCGGGCGCGCGATCGGCGGGATGGCGCACCCGGACGGGCGCCATGATCAGCGCGTTGCGCTCGAGGAACCTCGACTCTGAGCGATGCAACGCCACCAATTCGGCCATGGTTAAAGTCGAGCGCTCTGCATATGCCGCGAAAGTCGCCTTGCGTCCCCACCGCCATGTCGCCATGACGACGAAGACTGTAACGCCGACCGAAAGGGGCACGAATCCTCCTTCCAGGAACTTCATTGAACTTGCAACCAGAAAGGCGGCGTTTACCGCCGTCAACGGGCCCCATACAAGCGCCGTCAGACCCGCGCTCCATCTCCAGTAGCGTCGCGCAATTGGAACCATTGCGAGCGATGTGATCAGCATTACGCCCGACACCGCCAGACCGTACGCGGCCGCGAGCGCCGACGAAGAACCGAAAGCCGTCACCAGAGCGACGCAGCCCAAGTAAAGCGCCCAGTTGACGATGGGAATATAGATCTGTCCCGCCTGTGAGTGATGAGTGTGCTGGACGTCAAAGCGCGGAAACAGGCCGAGGCCGATCGCCTGCGAGGTCAGTGAAAAGGCTCCGGAAATCAGCGCCTGCGAAGCGACGATCGTCGCGAAAGTCGCCAGCACGACGAGAGGCAGCAGCAGCGGCGCCGGCGCGAGGCTATAAAACAGCTTTCCGCTCACAGCCGGATCGGAGCCCAGGAGATACGCGCCCTGTCCAAGATAATTCAGCAGCAGCGCGGGATAGACCAGCGCGAACCAGCCGATGCGGATCGGCCGGGCTCCGAAGTGGCCGAGGTCTGCGAACATCGCCTCGCCGCCGGTGACGACCAGCATCATCGCGCCGAGGATAAAGAGCGCCTCACGCAGACCGGCTCGCGCAAGGAACAAGGCGCCATATACAGGATTGAAGGCTCGCAAGATGGCTGGTTCGCGCAGGATTTCGGCCCCTCCCAGAGCGGCGATCACTACAAACCATAGGATCATGATGGGACCGAAAATGGCGCCGATTCCTGATGCGCCCTTGTGTTGAATGGCAAAAAGCCCAGTCAGCAAAGCGATGGTGATCGGCAGGATGTAGGGTGTCAAGGCAGGCGTTGCGACTTCGAGTCCTTCGACCGCCGACAGGACGCTGATCGCCGGCGTGATCATGCCGTCGCCAAATAGCAAACCGGCGCCGAGCATCAGCGACCATAATAAAAGCCGCGCGCCACTGTTTTTGTATCTGTGCAGTAAACCGAAAAGCGCAAAGACTCCGCCTTCACCATCGTTCTCCGCGCGCAGCACCAGGAGAGCGTATTTGATAGTAACGATGATCGTGATGGTCCAAATTGCAAGCGAGATCGCGCCGAGCACATTCTCGGGCGTCGGCGCCACTCCGGCCGCGCCGAAAAAAATCTGGTCGATCGCATAAAGCGGCGAAGTGCCGATATCGCCATAGACGACGCCGACAGCGCCAATCGCCAGAGCCGCCAGTCCGCGGCGTGGGCTATGCTCGGAAGGTTTGCTTGCATGCGCCGCGGGGGCTGCGAGAGCTTCCGAACGAACACCTGCATCATTAGTCAAAGGACACCTCGGTCACCGAATCCGCCCGCCACTCGCAAGCGGGGCAGGCCAACCCTTGCCAGGGCGCAGGAACGACGATGCCCTCCGTACGCGCCGCAGCGTCGAGCCAGATCAACCGGTTCTTAGCAGAGGGAAGGCCGTCACGAAAGCGCCCGAACGACGCAGCTTGGGTCGGTCTTGAGTTGCTCGACCAAATGACGGCAGAGTTCAGTTACTGCAGGAATCCCATTCACTTCTTGAAGCGCGCCAATCGGTGGAAAAAACTGCTCCGAACAATGCATGACCGCCCCGCCGAATTAAAACAGTGGGGCGGCCTGTGGAAACCGTATGCAGCTACCTCATATTTTGAGCCAGCACCCATGTTGTCCTGGACCGGTCATATTTGTAGGCCGGTGCAGTCTTAAGCGCATCCTTGGTAGTATCCATCGTCAGATGCCATTTGCCATTTCTTTCGCTGGCGTTGACGGAAGCGAAGGTCACGGCCACATCCTTCTCATTGATACCTATGAACCCGCCGACGGAAACGATGAGCGCGTCGACTTTGCCGTCGGTCCCAACCAGTACGTCAATAATTTCGCCAACTTTGCTGTTGCCCGGATCGTAAACGTTTTCTTTGTACCAATTGGTGATGCTCACAGCGTTGGCTGGAATCGTGGTAAGAGCTTGCGTACGCGCACCCATGTCCATACCACTTTGCTCGGCAAAACTCATTCCGATTGTCCCGATGACGGCGGCGCCGGCCAATGCGATTATCGAGGCGAAGCTTCGCATTTTTCTCTCCGTGGTTGAATAAACTTTTAATCCCCCCGTGCGTTTTGATGAAACACTCGCTTCCACAATTTGTTCCATAAATTCGAATACAGTTTCGACATCGATTGCGTGTCAACCCGATTCCGAGATCGCAGACCGAAGGCCTAGCGGAAAGCTGGCCACAGACTTGAGCCGATCCTGAAATCATCAGTTGATTGGCCCTCGACCAAAGGAGCGGCAGACAGATCGGCGCTCAATGATGGATCAATCGCGCGTCGCTTCGACATGCACGCGAGCTACGCCTTTTGGACGGAAGCCCAACACTTTTGCCGCCGGCTTCGATACATCAATCACTCGACCGGCAGCATAAGGACCACGATCGGTGATCGTCACAACGACCGAGCGCTGATTGCTCAGATTGGTCACGCGCACTTTGGATCCAAAAGGAAGCGAACGGTGAGCGGCTGTGAAGCCGCCTGCCCTTTTACCGCTCGCAGTGCGCCCCTTGGCATTATAAAACGAAGCTGAACCATCCCGGGACTGCGCCTCGACGGCGCTGCTTATCATTGCCTGAAACACCGCGATGCCGATCATCCACTTTTTCATTTTAGATACTTCTCATTAAACAATACAGGGCGTAAAGAGCAGTTCATCAAGGACCTTCTGCTTCAGCCGGCAGCACCCGCTGCACAGCCGGGTCTGCAGCGAATAATGAATTCGGATGCTAGGAAACGCGGAAAGTTCCCACTGAGCTTCGCCTTCCCCCAGCGAAGCATAGGGAAAGCGTAAGCGTCCAGAATGGAGCGTTGGTCGCCTATAAAGAATTTGCGACCCGCGGGATGGGCGTCAAGCAGATCAAATCGTTTGCACACCAAAGCCAGCGCTACCCCGCACTGCCGAAAGGGAGCTTCGTCTTGTGCGGTCTTGTAGCGTTGCGCCACGAAAAAAAGCCGGATGGAGGGCCAGTTAACAACGAAGACCAGCGGTCGACCTCCGCTTGCTCTCGAACACTCGCGCAGCGCCCAATTCGGCCTCGGAAAAACGGCGCGCGAGATAGCGCAATATTGCTCCGGCCTACGTCAACACCCAGCCCTCGCCCGTGTCCAGGCAGGGCACGGCTCCCGCCGGATTTATTTTAAGATATTCCGACGATTCGGGTTGTACCTTCACACAGTCGTAAGGCGAGCCAATCCATTCAAGCGTGATGTGAACGGCGAGAGAGCAAGCCGCCTGGAAAATAGAAGAGTTTCAGCACAGTTCGCCCTCATTGATCATATGGAAGATGTCTGATTGATTTTCGAACGGAATCTCAAAACCAATGCGTCCGGCAGACGCTTCTGCCGGACGCATAGCAACCTCAAACTCTAGGTCATGGTTTCGGCGGAATGTCCGAACGTCCGCTTTCGTCCCAATAGGGCTTGGTTTGGAAGTGCTGGTGCCAGCGTGTCTCCCAATCGCGATCCGTCCAGTTGTCATCGCTGAACTCCGGAGCGTCCTTCAGCTGTTGCTCCGTCACATTCGTAATATAGCCCTCGCGATTCATGTCATACTTAAGCGCGTTCCAGGGCAGCGGGTAATGACTGTGTCCCAAGCCTAGGAAGCCTCCAAAACTCATCACGGCATAACGCACGCTTCCCGACACTCGATCGATCATCAGATGATCAACTTCGCCGATCTTGTTGCCTGCCGGATCAAAAATGTTGGTGCCTTCAACATCTTCAGTCGATATCAGGTTGAAGGTCTGGTTCGCAGTAGCCATGAGTAGAACTCCTTCCATTCGGGCAGCTCAGCGGTCAATCAGAACTCGATGAGTAGCTAGTGTCGATGCGAAAACGCGTGGCTCCCGCAAATGTTCCTGCTTGCGTCCAAAGCGCTCGCAATCGCACGTGAGACAGCTTTTCACTTGGCGACTGCGAGCACAAGGGAGGAGGCGCCTAACGCCAACCAAGCCACCGCAATGGCGCAGAATGGGCTTTGGGTGCATGTTGTCGCAGCGGAACATCCAAGGGGTCCGTTCTGCTCCCAATGATTACACGAAGCGCATCCACTTCTTCTTTGTGGACAGGACAAGGGATTCCGTTTCGCTGAGCAAAATCGCTCGCCTGGCTCCAGAGGCTGTCCAGGTAGTCAGACGCGATGTCGATGCTCATCTCGGGACTCCCACGCACATTCTCCAGATAGTCTCGCACAATGGGCGGAAGCTCCAGCTTAGGCTTCGCATCAGGACGTGGTGCTTTATGTGTATCAAGATTGGTTGGCATGGCTCTTCTCTTTGCAGTTCGAGTGTCAAGACAACGAACGAGATACTTGGCGCCACCTGCATCTGACTGTTTGGACCAGAGGCTTATCGAAGGGCTGCTAACGTTGCTCTGCGCGCCTCCGGAAAAGTGGCGACAATTAAATCGGCACCAGTCGCTCGTGCACAAAACACCTTTCAAATTAGTAGTTAGGCAAAACTGATCTTTAAACAAGCGTGTCCAAACTACGTAATGTACTTACGCCAAGACACATATCCAGAGCTAAATCTGTATTGATCAAGAAGCCAAAAATTCAGCATTTCACCCAGGGTAACGACGCTTCCCTTAGGAAATCGCCCCTCCAACGTCAGTGAAAGGCCCCGCCAAAACATGTCCATGCAATTCTGGAAATCCCACGAAAAAGGTCGGGGTATTTATGCCCCGACCTTAGTGTATAGAAACCATCGCCTATCTGCGATCTTCCCATCCGCGCCGGGAAGCCTCGGAATGTCCCTCCGGATCCCCAAACCACCCACCATGGCCGCCCCGACCACTTGAACGAGAGGAACGACGATCGTCATCGTCATCACGAGAGGACCGCGCTGAACGCCCTTCGTTTTCCCTTTCATCCCAACCGCGCCGCGCAGCTTGCGCATGGCCTTCGGAATCGCCGAACCATCCGCCATGTCCTCGCCCGCCAGACTCAGAATAGCGGCGCTCGTCATTATCCCGGCCGTAACCCGAGTAGCCTTCTCGATGTTCCCAACCGCGGCGTGATGCTTCGGAGTGCCCCCTCGGATCCCCAAACCAACCGCCATGCCCCTCGCGAGATTGACGGTAGTCATCATCACTCTGACGAGAGTGGCTCGAGCCATAACGACGATCGTCCTCGCTCATGAAGCGACCCTGGTCGTCGCGAGGAGGCGTGCTTTGTCCGCTACGGCTCCGGTAGGACCGATCGTCATCTTCCTCGGAGCGCCCTCTCGAGGAGCGCCGATCTTCGTCGCTAGCATACCGACGACCCCTATCGTCATCCTCTCCATAACCCCGTCCGCGAGAACGCCTGTTATCCTCTTCGCTCATGAAACGACCTTGTTCATCCCGTTCGGGAGTGTTACGTGACCGTGAACGATAATCCTCACTCTCGCCGCGCGAATACGAACGACGTCGATCATCGTCGTAATTTCGAGACTGTTCACGATCGTCGCGATAAACTTGTCCCATCTGTTCCTCCTTGTGATCTTCGATTGCCGCTAGATGAGAAAGCGCCACCAGTTTTACACGCGGCAACGATCCCGCCTGCGCCAGACTGATTAACTCCTTCTTTCGCGAACGCAGCTTTTCCGCAAGGTTCTGTGCATTCGCTCCGTCTGTCGTCGACGCAACGAAAAGCCCCTCAGTCCAAATTCTTTCATGTTCGATGTGAGCTTTGAATTGCTCCGCGAGAACCTTGACCTTGGAGTCAAAGAAAGGCTCTCGAGGCGACCCCTGAATCAATTCATTCACGAGAGTCTTCGCGCTATCATTTTCAACCTGCGCTTCCTCAAGCTTTTGACTGTCGACGAGTTTGCGGCAGGCGGGATAAAGTATTTCTTCTTCCAAACTGGCGTGTACAATGAAGGAATTACAAATGTGTTCGACTATCTCTGCCTTTCGGGTGAAGCGCTCCGCCTTCCCATACTCCTCAAACAGTCGCTCTGTATCCTCATAGACCGCACTGAGCACATGGAAAGGATCATTCTGTATCGGATCCGACGCCTGGCTAACGTTATCGGATCCTGCAGCCGCCTCAGCTAGCGGTTCCGATTGCGGCGAAGATCCGCCTTCGGTCTTATTCGGTTTTTTCGAATCTTTCTCTGCCATGACCATGCTTTCCGTGTTCCACAGTAGTGGATTTTGGAGACTGTTAAACGGCATGAGACGCGGAGAAGTTCCATATCCTACATTTTGCGGAATGCTCTCGCGCAGAACCTCTGAAAGCAATGTAGAGCGGTTGAGCGTCGCTCGGTCGGGCTACACCATCCGAGACCGGGTTGTTAAGTTTTCGATACCGCGTTCCCATTGACGCCCTTCCATTTCGCCGCTGAGACCCTTCCCAAAAGCGCAAGACCGACGACGATAGCTAAGGTCAGACCAGGAACTCTTCCTGGAGCGTAACCCCAGCCAGAGCTATATGGCCAACTCGGCAGCGCGCCGACAAGCAACGGAACCAAAATCACGATCAGTATTGTTGAAAGCATGGCTTCTCTCCATCCCCGCACCGCCCAGGAGAACTGTCGCGACGCTTTCTCTCAAATTATGCTTTACAGAAAGAACTTTTGGAGCACGCGCGGCTGCTTCCAGACATTTGTTACCGGCGCAATTGAGACGCTACGGCGACGCCCAGACCTGCGGCAACCACCAGCATGGTCAGAGGATATTCCCGCACCGAAGTTTTAATGGACTCCCGCACGCCTTTGATCTGCGCGGCCGCCACCAGTTTGCCGCCTTTGTCGGCAGCCTGCACCATCGCTTCATCAATATGTTCGCGAATAGCGTCGATACGGTCCTTTACGTCGTCGGAAATGTCTCCCCCCTTATCGCTAAGCATTCCTGTCAAGGTGTCAGCCAGCTTTCCCACGTCATCTCGCAACGCTTGCAGGTCACTCTGTAGTTCCTTTTTGTATGATCCCATTGTCTCGCTCCACGTTAATTCGCATAGGGACAACGCAGCATGGTTCTGAAAGTTTCTTGAAGCACTCTATATTACTCAACTCAGTCGTTTCAATGTCACGCCCAGGCCCGCTCCTAGTTCTGGAAATTCGAAGCTCGATAAATTCAACAGGGGGCAGCGGAGGATCACCACTGGCCGCTGCAAAACAGGCGCTAACTAAACTCACTGGCCTCAAGCATCAGTTCCGGTTCGGATAGGAGTTTCATATGCCGCTTAAGCCGTTTTGGAAAGGATATCTGAAGTTTTCACTCGTGACGTGTTCTATTGCGATGGTCCCCGCTACGACCGAGAATCAAAAAGTACGTTTCCATATTCTGAATCGCAAAACTGGCAATCGTGTCATCAGTGAATATGTCGATGAGCAAAGTGGCAAGCCGATTGAAGATGACAGAAAGGCAAAGGCTTACCTTCGCGGGGAACAAGACTATGTTCTGCTCGAGGATGTCGAGCTTGAGTCCCTGCAGCTCGATAGCACTCGCACGATAGACATCGAACTCTTTGCTCCGGCTCATAGCATCGAATGGATTTGGTGCGATCGCCCCCACTTTTTGATGCCAGACGATCCAGTCGGCGTCGAAGCTTTTTCCGTTATTCGAGAGGCAATGGAGCTAACCCAAACCATCGGCGTTTCGCGGCTTGTCATGTATGGCCGAGAACGTGCCGTAATGCTGCAGCCTCGCGACAACGGCATAGTGCTTTGGACACTTCGTTACTCAGAAGAGGTTCGTAACCCCGTTACCTATTTCAGCAGTATCGCGCATCACGATATCGATCATTCCTTGATGAGCATGATGTCAAAGATTATTGAGGAACGTACGCGCCCATGGGATCGCGAAATGGTTCACGATCCTGTGCAGACTGAACTTCTCGAGGTCATTTCGAGTAAACAAAAACAGCGAAAGAGACCGGCCGCAACTCGGAAAGAGCCGCAGACCACGGGCGCCAACATTATCAACATAATGGACGCGCTAAGGAAAAGCATCCATTCGGAAATGAACAGCAAGCGGCGCCGTTAGATGCGTTTCTGGCGACGACTGATTCCTTCCAGAGGAACGGCCGCAGCGCGAAAGCCTTCCCAAGGATCGGAAGCCATGGTGCTGAGCCGCCTTGGGGCATTTGCTATGGTGAAATGGGCTGCTCCGCTAGCGCGATCGAGTTCTTCCCAGGAAAGCGGCATGGACACTGGAGCGCCGGCCCTTGCGCGAGTGGAATATGGAGCAACCGCCGTGGCGCCGCGTTGGTTACGCAGATAGTCTACAAGGATTTTGCCCCGACGTTTTGATTTGGTCACGGTAGAAACATAAAGGCGCGGACTGTCCGAGGCCATCGCATCAGCAATCGCTTTGGTGAACGCCTTGACCGCTGGCCATTCGGCTTTGGGTATCAGCGGCGTTACAAGATGCAGTCCTTTCCCTCCGGACGTCTTGACAAAGGCTGCAAGACCCGAGTCCCTGAGCCTCGTCCTGGTTTCTTCGGCCGCGGCGAGCACCTGTTCCCACGACGTGTCGTCGCCGGGATCAAGGTCCATAATTACCATGTCAGGTCGCTCCCAGTCATCGATAGTCGATCCCCAGGGATGAATTTCGAGCGCCGCGCCCTGAACGAGACCGATCAAACCGTCGAGATCTTCTATGGTGATGAGAGGATCCTGCCTCGGCTCGCGCGGATCACGGACTAGCTTGATTTCTTTATTGGCGCCTTTCCACGCGTGCTTTTGGAAGAACTTGTCGCCGTCGATCCCCTCTGGACAGCGCACCAACGCAAGCGGTCGGCGGATAAGGAACGGAGATGCAAAGCTCCATACTTCGGAATAATAGTCGGCCAATCCTTGTTTCGTTACGCCAACGTCAGGCCAATAAATCCGGTCTGGATGTGTGAGCAGCGCGTTCGATCGCTGCGATTTCGGCACAGACCCAACCGGCTGGAAAGGTTCCTGAACAACTTCCCGCACGGGCTTATCCTCTCGTAAGCCGAGGAAGGAGGCATGACGCAACCGACCGTCGGCAGTCCAGGCGCGAAATTCCACTTCCGCGACATGTTCTGGGCGAACGAAACGCGCGCGTCGACCGTCATCCGCATTGAAACCTTTACTGAACAGGCTTTTGTCGACACGTGCGGTATCTAGTTTTTTGTAAAGATCTTGGGCCATTGAAGTGGTAAAGCCCGTTCCAACACGACCCACAAAACGCAGATCGTCATCCTCGTAAACGCCGAGCAACAGGGAACCTATCGCGTTGACGGAAGTGGTCGAAGGAACATAACCGCCAACGACGAATTCCTGACGGGCTGTACACTTTGCTTTTACCCAGACCTTGCTGCGGCCGGTTTGGTATCGCGCGTCGGCCCGTTTGGAAATTATGCCTTCCACGCCGAGTCTGCATGCATGACGCAACACCAACGTCCCGCTTTCTGTGAAATGCTCGCTGCAACGAATCCTGGCTGACCGACGACCGACGACGGCGTCCAACAATTGCTTGCGCAACATCTGGCTTGCCGCTTGCAAATCGTAGCCGTCAAGGAAAAGCAGATCGAATGCGTAAAACAGGAAGCGGTCGCTTCGGCCAGCGCTGAGATCGGATTGTAACGCAGAAAAGTCTGATGCGCCTGAGCTCGCTTCAACCACAAGCTCACCGTCGATCAATGCGGTGTCCAAGGGTAACTTTTGTAGCGAGAGAATGAGTTCGTTCCCGAATTTGCTTGTCCAATCGAGCCCACTGCGTGTCAACAGCGTTACCCGGCCTGAATTTACCCGGGCTTGCAGTCGGTAGCCGTCGAACTTGATTTCGTGAATCCAGTTTTCTCCGCTGGGAAGCGTCGCCACAGCTGTCGCCAGCGCCGGCGGCACGAAGGCTGGCATCGGAGCTTTTTTTGCGCCCTTCACTCGCGAAATGTCGGGTCGATCACCGATGCGACTTTGATCAGATGCAGCGGCTCTGCTGCGACTGCGTTTTACTCTAGGCGCCCAATGCTGCTCGTTATCTTTGAGTTCGTCGATATCACGCCCTGTCTTTACCGAGTCTGGACGTTGGATCAATATATCAGGCTCGTCCTGCGAGCGCGCCGCCCCGTCCTCCCCTTTAATGAGCAGCCAATTCTCGTGCTTCTCGCCGGGCTTCGATTTCATGCGGATGAGATGCCAGCGACCTTTTAGCTTCTCGCCCTGAAGCTCAAACTCCAGGTGGCCTTTTTCGTAACCTTTGTGCGGATCCCCGAGTGGAGTCCAAATCCCGCGATCCCAGATGATAACCGAGCCCCCACCATATTGGCCTTTCGGGATCAGCCCCTCGAAGTCGCCATATTCTACTGGATGATCTTCGACATGCACTGCGAGACGCTTTTCGCCGGGGACCAGACTTGGTCCCCTGGTGACAGCCCAGCTTTTCAATACGCCATCCATCTCGAGACGAAAATCATAATGCAGGCGCCTTGCAGCGTGTTTTTGGACAACGAAGCTGCTGCCTGTCGTTTGAACAGCGATCCCTTTCGGCTCTCGGCTCGATGAGAAGTTCCTCTTTTCGCGATAAGCTTCCAGCGCCATCTGTCAGCTCGCTCTCTGGCGCCCCGTGGACGGCTTCGACTGCTCTCGACGGTGTTGCGTTTTTGTTGTCCGCTGCTTTTGCGTTTTCGTCGTCGCTGCAGAACTGTCCTTAGTCAGGCCAGCGCTCTCCCGAAGCGCATCCATAAGGCTAACGATCTTTTCAGCCCGCCTTTCGTCAGGGAGCAAGCGCCCGTCTATCTTTGCCTGCACCAAGTCCGCCAGCGCCGCTTCATAGCGATCCTCGAATTTGGACGGATCAAATTTCCCCATCTTCGTGCTAATGATGTGCTGGGCCAGTTGCATCATCTCGCCGGTTACTTTGATCGCCGGCGCCTCATCAAAGGCCTCCTTGGCTGAGCGAACTTCATAATCAAAGCGCAGAGTCGTTCCAATGAGTCCATTTTCGAATGGTCGGATCAATAAGGTTCGTAGTCGGCGGAACAGGACGGCGCGACCAATCGCGGCTGTCTTGCTGCTCCTTAGACCTTCGTTGATGAGGTTGAACACATCCTCGCCTTCCTTCGAAGGAGCAATGTAGTAAGGCTTATCCAGGAAGAGGTCGTCGATCTCCTCGGCTCTAACAAAGTCGGAAACCGATATCGTTTTGTCGCTCTGCGGAATCACCGCTTGGGTTTCTTCAGGTTCGAGAATGATATATTCGCCTTTGGCGACCTCATAGCCCTTAACTTGATCCTCTTTCTCAACTGGCGAACGAGTTTCGCTGTCGAGAAAAGTGCGCCTCGCCTTGTGCCCGGTTGTACGGTTGATCGTGTGGAGTGCGATACGGTCAGAGGTTGAGGTTGCGCTGTAAAGAGCTACGGGGCAGACGAGCTCCGCAACTTTCAAAAAGCCTTTCCAGTTCGCTCTCGGAGCCAAGAAACACCTCATGTTCCGATTGTCTCAACGTGCTGAAGAGTTCGAAGTTTCGAATCTCCGGCCCATTTTGCGATCCGCATCAAGCTCAGCTTCTGGACCAGGAATGACAGCGGACTGCTGGTTCAATAAGCGCCCCCCCCGCCCTTGAACGATTGACCACCCGGTTCTTTCATCTAACGTTCGGACTTGGGTCGAGCCCGAGAATGACGACCTTTCCCGTGGTGACTTCGGTCGGCCAAAGTGTTGATGTGAAGCCCACGGCCACAGCGACTCTCTGATTTCCGCCGATGCTGTAGCTTATTACCCCGCCACCTATGCCGCCGCCGATTTTCTCACCCCAAAGCTTCCGCCCGCCCGACGCCGCAAGAGCATAGAAATTGCCGCCCATATCTCCGAAAAAAACCAACCCTCCCGCGGTCGGAGTCACGCCGCTCATGATTGGATAATTTGATCTGGCTCGCCACTTCCACTCGCCGGAGTCCGCGTCTATGGCGTAGAGCCAACCGCCCCACTGCCCAACAGGATCAGGCGTGCCCCAGGTATGGTAGGGATTGATCGTATCTTCTCCTGACCAGGGCTCGCCGAACTTCGTCGCCTTCATTTTTTCTTGCCCCTGCAATGTCACTGTAGAGCACCAGTCAACCTCGCCGATTAGGATCAAATTGGTCCGCGGATCATAGGCTGGGCCATTCCACTCGGCGCCGCCGGTTGAGCCTGGACAAAAGTGCACAGATTTTCCTGACGAAAATGTCACGTCGCCGTTCAACATTCGAGTCGCCGGCGTCTTATAAAGCATCGAGCTTAAATCGAGATCGAACCCATAAAGATGCCCGTCCTTAGGCGCGACCGATAGCAAGTTTCTACCGCCCCGTGTCTGCAGGAGCGCAGGCGCGGTTGATGCGTCCCAGTCGTGCCAGTCTTTTGCCATGAGCTTAAAATGCTTCTGGTAAGCGCCAGTCCTGGCGTCGAGAATTACGATCGAGTGAGTATAAAGGTTCTCCCCTCCCCTCACGTCGGCGGCGAAGTCGGGAGCAGCGTTGCCTCCTGGAACGTATAAGAGCCCTGTAGACGGATCTAGCGTGTAGGACGTCCAGGTCGCGCCGCCAGTGATTGGAAAGCCGGGGGCGTTGCTCCAGGAGGAAGTATCAAGCGGAGAACTGGCCTCGGGGCCACGCGTGCGGTCCCCCTCGGTCTTTGGCGCCAGATAGAATTCCCAAACGATTTTACCGGTCTGCGCATCCAGCGCATACATGCGGCCCTTGACGCCTTTAATATCGCCTCCGGCATTGCCGATGAACACCAGACCATTCCAAGCAATCGGCGCGGCGGGAGTTGTTTCGCCGATCTTTGGATCTGCAATCACTGTCTCCCAAATACGCTTGCCAGTCGTAAAGTCGTATGCCAGAACGCGACCATCCTCGGTGCCGCGAAACAGCCGACCGTCCAAATATGCTGCGCCCCGGTTGACGGCTTGAGGCGTCGCTGGCCGATAATCCTCGCTGGTGCGCCATTTCTCATGGCAATCAGAAGGATCCAGCGAAAAAATATCATGTTCCGTCGTGCCGATCAGCGACCCATTGACCATAATCAGACCGGTCTCGAATCCTGTGTACTGCCTAGTGTCATAAATGCACAACACTTTAAGTCGATTCACGTTGCTGATATTGATTTGCGAAAGCTGAGAAAAGCGCTCCGAGGTCAGAGTTTTATTATAGCTTGGCCAATCGGCGCTAATTGCGCCCGGTTCAGTTTGAGGTGGACTGTACGCTCCAGATGTCGCGACGCTTTCCGGCCCGTGTTCAGAGGCAGCCACTTCAGTCGTCAGAACGCCAGGCGGTGCATTAAGCGATCTGACATAGTTAATCGCCAGGCTCGCGACGGGAACGAACTCCACCCAGTAGACGTAAACAGCGCCTGCCGCGAATACCGCCAGAACAGCAACTATCGTCGCAATGGAAAGAAGTATGCGTCTTCTGCGTGGGTTCTCCATTTACCCATCTCCGCTGTCACTTAAGGGCTGATTCAGCGGCGACGGACAAAGTGGCAAGAAAACAGAACCTCGGGGTATTGATTTTTTTTTTGCAGAAGCCGCTGGTTCGGCCTACTGCGCCGTTCAAGGCGCAGTGCCCAACTTTATGGATAACGCGAACTATGCATGCGTCGTTCCGCAGCAAAATCGCGGGGCCATCGGCTGTCGTCGAGCCATGAGCCAGAGGCGCCTGGAAATCTATCTCTTCCCCAGAAGACGCTTGGGTTGGAGGTTTCTGTCTGCAGAGGCCCTGCGAGGAACCAGGGAAACAGGCTCCACAACTTGATCGGCGCTGCTGGCGTAGCTACGGTTAAAATCCCCGTCCGACCGCTCGCGTTCCATTGCCCGTCCGCCAGTGGGATCGGACTCGCCATTCAGGACTGCGCCTCTTTCGACTTCGATCGCGCCGTAGAGCCATTTTCCTTCAACCTGCCCAGAAGAGCGCAAGATGAGCGCTTCCTTTACGCTGACCACAGGACTCACCTTTCCATAGATATCAGCGGTAATTGCAGAAACATTTCCTTCGACTATTCCGTGCCGGCCAACAATCAAATCGTCGCACGTAATCTCTCCAACGACGGTTCCGTCGACGACGACCGATCCTTGCGAATGAACAGCGCCTTCGAATGCGGCGCCAACGCCGATATATACGGAATTGTTTTTATCGGGATTGAAGTCTGACATTTCTTGTTTCTCTTAAGACTGAAGAGGCGCCCGTGGAAGAATTCACGGAGTGGTCAGAACGGCGTGACGCAAGCTCATCGGAGCCCAGACCTTGTTCCATAGATCCCGCGTGTCGTTTTGGAACCTCATTTCTGTATGGCTCGTTCAACGTCGACCTCATACGTGGCCAATTCGCCGGGTTTATGGCGCGGCGCAAGTTTTCCGAGCAATTCGGACATAGATCCGCGATAATTTCATATGTCTGCGTGCCGTTTTCGTGCGCGACGATGCGGTGTGTCACCCAACCTTTCAGCATATAATCGCTGCCATTTACGGTTTCGAGCGCAACATGATCGACGTAATCACAGCCGTCGCAAATAAATTCTAACCGCTTCATTCCACAACCCTTTCTGCGATACTATTGCCGCGTGGGGCCGGCATCAGGATAAAAGCCAGAGTTTCCGATTGAGAACTCCTGCGCAATGCAACTTCACATTGACGGATCTGAGCAACAGCCTATTTGCTCAACGCTGTGATGGGCATTCGCATATAGAATTGGAGCCTCTCATGTTTCTCTCTTCTCTCCAAGGAAAAAAGCTGTGGCCGAAGCGGACGGCACTTGCTTTTGCCGTCGCCATGTTGGCGCCACAAAGTATGGCCCAGCGCGCGAACTCTGGCCCTTTCGCGGGGCTCAACGGACGTTGGTCCGGTGGCGGCTCCGCAACTCTGGCGAACGGCTCCACTGAGCGCATTCATTGCCGGGCGACTTATATCGCCAATGGCGTCGGTACAAGCCTCGGCCAACAACTGCGTTGCGCCAGCGACAGTTACAGGCTGGAGATTTCTGCAAATGTGGTTTCGTCGGGCGGATCGCTTTCCGGTTCATGGAGCGAGGCTACGCATGGCCAGTCTGGCAGCCTGTCCGGCAGTGCATCAGGCGCGACTATTCGCGTTCAGGCCGTTGGCGGCGGCTTTTCCGCTGGCATCGGAATAAGGACGCAGGCAAACAGCCAGTCGGTCACGATAACGCCCAGTTCCGGCACCGACGTAAGGTCTGTCACAATCACCCTGCACAGGGGCTGAAACCGCAGAAAGCGGCATTATCTGCGTTGGCGCAGGCGGCTCAGAAGCATTGCGGTCGGCCGCAATATGAACAAATCGGCGAACAGCGCGGCGAGCATCGCGAAGGCGCTGAGCCAGCCAAACAGCCGCAGCGACGGTAAATCAGAAAAAACTGTCACAGCGAGACCGCAGGCGAGCACCACCGACGTCAAGATCAGTGCGGGGCCAACCAGCACCGTCGCCCGTTCGATGGCGACGGCGGGGTCCCCAGCACTGCCCTCCTCGAGCCGCTGGCGATTGAGAAAATGGATGGTTGCGCTTAGGCCGAGACCGAGAGACACCGTCAACGCCACAATGCTGGCAAACTGCAGGCCTTGCCCCAAAAGACTCAACAGGGAACCGGAAGCCACAACAGGAAAAATTCCCGGCATCAGCGCCGACAACATCACGGCAAGGGATCTAAAGGCGACTCCGATGAAAGCGGCAATGCCTATAAATTCGATTGTCAGCGCGCGATTGAGTTTCCCGATCATGTTTGCGCTATTGCGGGCGGCGATGGCAGAGAGACCCGTCACTGATATTCTATAATCAGGATTGGCCGCGCGCACCTTGTCTAGCGACCTGTCCAGCGCATCGACCACGGGTAGAAGTCGGCTGGCGTCGGCGTCCGGAACGCGGCCCGACACCAAAACCGCATCAGCGTCATCGTCGATAAATCGCCCCCGCAGGTGTTGGGGCAGCATTTCGACATATTGCCTCAAAATGGCGACGTCGCTCTTGTGCGCTTTCTCCGCAAGCCAACGACGCAAGGTCTCAAGCGACCAGACATTTGCGATACCCGGTTGCTTCGCCAGCACCGCGTGAACGCGGGCGATGACTCTGAGCGTTTGAGGTGCGTAAAGCGAAGCGTTTCTCGGGAATTCAATTAGCACGTCAATTGGATTGGCGCCTGAGAGTTTGGTGTCGAGTCGCGCACTAGCTGCAACCGCCTGCCGCTTATCCGGCACCTGATCCGCAAGTCTGTATCTCGGCTGGAGACCGGCATAGTTTATACTCAGCAGGCCCACAAAAATGAAAGCCAACAAACTATAGAATCCGGGGCGGTTGACCATACGATGCGCGACAAATCCGCAAAATCTGCGCAATGCCCCAAGCCCAAAATCACGTTTTCTGATTTGCACGATGAAAGAGGCGTCATCGCGAAGAAATATAATCCCAATAAGCGGCGTCAGAAGAAGGACCGCCAGGAGTGCGATCAAGGTCGCGATCAATCCGGCTTCTCCAAAAGTTCGGATGAGATCCGAACTCGAGAACCGCAGTGCGAGGAAAGACAGCGCTGCCGTGACATGCGTCAAAACGCAGGCGGGCCCCACAATCAAAAGCGCCTCCCGCACTGCTTCGCGCTTGGATTTTCCCGAAAGCAAACGATCACGCGTTGCAAAGGTAATTTGCATACTGTCCGAAAAACTGATGACCATGATGAGCGGGGTCATGACGTTGAGGAACATGTTTAGCCGGAAATCGAGCCAGCCCAGGGCGCCGAGCGCCAATAAGATCGCCATCAACGGGGGACCAGCCGCCATGAACATGAACGAAATGTGCCGGAAGAAGAGGATCGCGATTATGCAACCTGCGGCAAAGCCGATGCTGTTGTAGACAAGTCTGTCACGCTCCACCGCGTTGCGGATCTCGAGTTGCATTACCGGAACGCCGGACAGTTGAGCCTCTAAGCCGGAATCCCCAAGATTTTCCTGCATCACCTTGCGGATCTCTCCAATCACAAGGCTGAGATCGGAACTCTCGACAACGGCCGGAGTCAAGGCGAGCAAAACCAGCGTGAGCTGGCCATCGTCCGACAACAGCTTGCCACGAATAATTTCATTGCCCATGACGCGATCAATAAGGCTGCGGTAGGAGTCCCCCTCAGGCAGTGGATCTGGAAACAAGGCCGCGGGAACTCGATCGTGATCCGGCGGCTGACGCGCCGAAAAGATAGAAATGAGTCCGCGGACGCCATCGATGAGTTGCAGATCAATAACAACGTCGCGCAACTTTTCCAGAGAATTCCGAGCTAAAAGTTCTCTCCCTTCGATGACGACGAGCACGTCAAATTCGCTTGAAGGGAACCGGCGCGTGACGTCTTCGTACCGTCGAAACTCCGGCGTATTCGAGCGGAACAACTGACTCAGCGAGTCGTCAACCTTTATCCGCGTCACCCCAAACGCCGCAGCAATCATCAGGCCCATCGCAACAATGGCAACTAACGATGGATGTCGCAGCGAAAAAAGGCCGATGCGCTCAAGGCCAAAAGCGAGCCCCCGGGCCCCTGGATGTGCAGGACGCTTTTTCGCATCGGATTGCGTCGTCTTGGCTGGTCTTTCAGCGTACAAAAAAGCTCTCCGCTGATCTAAGCCCTCAACCCATAACTAAAATCACGTCGGAGTTCCGCCAGTGCTCGCAGTCGCTTTTCCTCGAAGGCGTCGAATCGCGGCAATTTTTGGTTTCGGGAAATCGGATATGTAACCTTGACTGCACTGGTCAAACTTTTGCCAATAACAACGGCAATGTATTTGTTCACGCAAAAACAGACGTAGGCTGAACTATCGATCCTTTGACCACACAAAAGATTCGTGCTTTACTATAAAATGCCACGCACAAGCCGCATACTGCCGAGCGTAACCTTGTCTGCTTGAGCAAAAGCCCCAGACCTACCGATAACGAGGTGATACATGAAACGTTGCGTTTTGGCACTAGGCCTCTTAGTTGTGACATCCAATGCTTATGCAGATAGCATAACTATTGGATGTCCATTATTATCGAAATATAGTGATTCTGACGTGAGCACACTTTTGAACCATGCAAAATCTGTTATAAATGAACAAGAGGTAGCAAAAATATACTATAAATATATCACATTAAAAAATGCATGCCAGACTGACGCCAATGCGTTCCGCGTTGTGCCTGTTCCTGCCAGTCTCCGCAATTGGCTCGCGCAAAACGGCATCGACGTCAACAGACTTGGAAAGCAACTGTAAAGCCGAGCGCGTGAGCAGTCGAAAGATTTTGCTCGATGCGTCGCATAGCTGGCGCTTGTTCGGAGTCCGGCGCTTCGCAAAAAGTCGTCTGTAACTGGCCGCCTCACTATTTATATCTGGAATCGCGCAGCGCGAGGACCGCGTTTGCTGCGCCGCCCAAGCCGTTCGGGGTTGACCATGCCGGATATTAATACAGCCAAGGTGTGTTTCCTTATCGTGAAGGCCCGGGAACTCGAGTCCGAGGATGAGGGAATCGAGGCGGACGCGTCCGATGCTGCGGATGACAAATTCGTGAGCGTTCTGACAGAGGACGCGTATTCCTCCGTTCATCTCGAACTGACGGAGTTTATTGACGCGATGGATGAAGACGAGCAATGCGAGCTTGTCGCTCTCGCCTGGGTTGGACGCGGGGACTTTTCGGCTGCCGAATGGACAGAGGCGGTTGCAGAAGCCAGGCAGCGCCGGAAGGGACCGACGTCGACTTATCTGCTAGGCATCCCGTTGCTCGCATCATTCCTTGAAGGCGGTTTAGCCGAATTCGATGAGAGCTGCGAGGGCTACGCGGCGGATCGTCAGTAACCGAAGCGCCGTTCCCTATGAGATGCACGCAACTGGCGGATAGAACGTGTTTTGATTTCAAATCGCTTTCGGAATGAAGCGACATCTCGTGATTGCCGGCGAAAAGAGACGAGCATCGTTGTGCGTCTTTGTTTAGTATCCCCCGGTGACATATCATCTCGCCGGACAGGACAGACATGCTTCAAAGCAGCCCCTCAGATGTTCGCCGCAAGATCAGCGAAATGCTGCAGGCCCGGATGTCCGGTCAAATTTCCCGCCTGCTGGGTTATTTCGCGCAAGACATAGTGCTGCATTGCGCTTGTTCCAGAGAAGGCGTTCTTTCTCCTGGCATATGGCGGGGGCGGGACGCTCTTCGATCCGTCAGTCGACTCACCGACGAAAATTATCAACCGGTGGATCACGAGATTCTGGAGATTGTGATAGATGGATCGGCGTCCGCCGTACGTTGGCGTGGTGAGTGGCGGCAGCTCGCAACCAATAAGATATGTTTCATTGACGCCGCTCATTTCCTGCATTGGCGCGATGGAGTTGTCGTTGAGATGCATGAATATTTTCAACACACCTCGGAAACCACGCCGCATTGCGCTGCGGCCTTGATTTCAGGGAATTTGTTAGCAGAGACTTTGCCCGGCGCTTCTCGCGAAGAGATCGGCTATCGCGCTCGTCAGCTCGTCGCTTTTCCATCCAACGGACCTGAAATCGGGGCAATTCAGAAGCTTTGCGCTCCAGATATCGTTTGCGATTTTGTCGGCGACCGCGCGAGAATTCCTTATGCGGGCAAGCATGTAGGCATCGATGCTCTCATAAATGTCGTTCGCGCTGTCGCGATCGACTTTGAGCAGTCGCGTTGCGACATAAATGCGATCCTTATCGAGAATGGTCACGTTGCTGGACGACGCCAGGTAGAGTGGCGCCATCGCGGCACGGGACGACGGGGCGTCGTTGATCTTGCTAACTTTCTACGCTTTGAGAACGGCATGATCGTGGAGCTTATTGAGTTCCGCGACAGTATCACCTTGCTCGAAATGCAAGGGAAAATAAAAAACCAGTGATACTGCGGGAGGGAGCTTTACTCGTCGCGCGACGAGGCCATTCCGGCGGGGATGACAAACCTTTCCTGAAGCGACATAATTGTTGAAACCTCGCGCTTGTCGCCGGCGGCCTCCAAAGTCGTCGGATTCAGGAGAGATGCAAAGATGAGTCAAGATCCCGAAGAGTCTGAAACGACTGGACTTCGCCGCGGGCGTTCCTATTGCCGAGTTTGCGGAGAATGACCGGCTCCTCGGACGTGTCGGCGAGGAGGAGGTGATAGTCGTTAGAGCTGATGGGAAGCTTTTCGCTGTCGGAGCGCATTGCACGCATTACCATGCGCCGCTCGTCGATGGACTCATAGTGGGCAAAGAAATCCGTTGTCCCTGGCATCATGCTCGCTTCGACATTTCGACCGGTGAAGCCAAGGCTGCGCCCGCCTTCGATGCGCTCGGTTGTTGGGAGGTGCAGCAGCGCGGCGAACAGATTTTCGTAACCGGCAAGCGGACCTCCGCCGGAGCAGCCAAAGTACAGGTTTTTACCAAGCGCCCGCAAAACATCGTAATTATCGGAGGTGGCGCCGCAGGCTTTGCTGCGGCCGAACGGCTGCGCCGAGAAAACTATACGGGATCCCTCACGATTGTGAGCGCCGAGAATTCGGCGCCCGTGGATCGGCCGAACCTCTCCAAGGACTATCTGGCTGGAACAGCCGAGGAAGGTTGGCTCCTGCTGCGCCCCTCGAGCTATTACCAGGACGAAGGCATCGATCTGCGAACCGGCGTCTCGGCAACTGATCTCGACAGCCGATCGCGCGAGGTCACTCTCTCCGACGACTCAAAACTTTCTTACAACCGTCTTTTGCTCGCCACGGGAGCCGAACCCGTGAAACTTTCCCTGCCCGGCTCGGATCTGCCACATGTTTTCACCCTGCGGTCGCTGGAGGACTGCCGCTCCATCATTGAGCAGGCGAAACTCGCACGTCGCGCTTTGGTTATGGGCGCAAGCTTCATCGGGCTGGAGGTGGCGGCGTCGCTGCGGACGCGAGGCTTGGACGTTCATGTGGTAGCGCCCGACAAACGCCCAATGGAACGCGTCTTCGGCCCGCAAATGGGTGACTTTGTGCGCGCCTTGCACGAATCAAAAGGCGTGGTGTTCCATCTCGAGGACGTGGCGACGCTGATCGAGAAAGATCACGTAATGTTAAAAAGTGGCGGCGTCATCGAAGCGGATCTTGTGGTCATGGGTGTCGGGGTAAGGCCGCGCCTGGACCTCGCCGAGCGCGCGGGTCTCGCCATCGACCGCGGCGTCATCGTCAATGCTTACCTCGAAACCAGCGCTCCAGACATATTCGCAGCAGGCGATATCGCGCGTTGGCCTGACCCGCATAGCGGCGAAAACATCCGCGTCGAGCACTGGGTCGTCGCCGAGCGGCAAGGTCAGACAGCGGCGGCAAATATGCTCGGTGGCCGGGAAACATTTGACGCAGCGCCTTTCTTCTGGAGCCAGCACTACGACATTCCAATCAACTACGTCGGACACGCTGAGCAATGGGATGATATTGCGATTGAAGGCGACATTGCGAGAAAAGACTGCCTGCTTCGCTTTATGAAAGGCGAACGCACGCTGGCCGCCGCCTCGATTTTCCGCGACTTCGACAATCTGCGCGCAGAGCTCGCAATGGAACAAAGCGCCAATGTTTGAAGAAGGATGGTCGGCGAGTCAATTTGCGTCAATCTAAAGTCATAGTTTCACACACCCATGTGCGGAACGTCGCGCTCGCGTTCCCCCATCTTTCAGACTGCGCGCATTGCTGGCGTGAATAAAGGGAAACATGACTTGGGGGGCGGGCGCTGAAAACTCACCTGGAGTTGGCGCCACTAAAATCGAGCAGCGTTTGGTACGCCTCGGGCAGCAGGCGCGTGAGCAGTGAGCTCCACGCTTGCTGCCCGATCTCATCAGCGATCAGATCCTGACGGATCTCGATCTCGACGTGGATCAGGCCGCGTCCCTCACCGTGCACTGGAATGGTGTAATCCGATTCATCGCTCACACTATAAGGCTCGTTGTCGCCAACGATTAGCCCTGCTTCGCGACTAAGCAGATCCATCAGGACAGCGGCGAAACGGGGATCCCGATTATAAAGCACGCCAACATGCCAAGGCCGCGTCTCGCCCAGGAATACCGGGGTGAAACTGTGCATCGCGATCAATACAGTGGGTTGGCCTGCTTGAAGTCGTCGGTTGAGCTCGGATTGAATCCGATCATGGTACGGGAGAAATATTTCGCGAAAGCGCTCGCTCCTCTGGGCGTCATTCAAGCCAATGTTTGCGGGTATTAAAGTTAACTCGCTGATTTCCGGGATCGATGTCGGGGAACCGGGAGCGCGGTTACAGTCGATGACCAAACGTGAATAGTTCTGCTGGACTAGAGTAGCGTCCAACGCATCCGCCGAAAAGCGAGCAACCGCGGCGACGCCAATGTCCCACGCGATGTGACGTTCCCACTCGGTTTCCGGAAGGCCCAATCGACCCAGGGCGCGCGGCGCCAAATTGCCTGCGTGATCGACCACAATGAGGAAAGGCGACAGACCTGTTGCGTGGTGCACCGTGATCGCCGCCGACTCGTCGGCAGCCAAAAGGCTGTATGATATCATGCTCGGCACCGCTCGCGTCCCCGCATTTTTTCCTGGACATGCCATCGAGCTAATTACTCGAGGGCTTCACATGCTGCGACAGCATGCCGCTGCTTCTAATCTGAAGTCCAGCTTGTGCAGAACCCATGTCGCGCTTAGGGATAGAACATAGGCTGCAGCTTTTCTGGACATCCTGCGCTCGGCTTATGCGACCTTAGTCGCAGGCGTGTCCACGGAGAAAAAAATGAGCAGCACCAGCAGCAGCGCAAATACTCGCCTTAAAGGCCTTGTGTGGGTTATTGGCGCAATCGCTTTGATCTTCACTCTCATTTCCTTGGCCCCGGTTATCTCGCATCTGGGTTAAGGTCGCGAACAGATAACGAATTCAGCGCGCCGTGATCGATGGCGGGCAGTAGACGACAACAAGCCGTGCAGTATTTGCTGCACGGCTTGTTTATACATCAAGCTGCAAATTCCAGACGTATCGGGTTGCTTGATGTATGTTCGCCTTCGCTCGTTTCTCCATTCCGGAAAGCTGATCACGAGCGGCTCGTTACCTTCCCCAAGAAAGGAAACCGTTTCAACTGTCGGGAGCGGCCCCCTCTTTTAGCGTAGCTATCCTCGCACGGTGACCAACTGCATTTCGACAATGCATCGATCAACGCCTAGTCATACTTCTAAGGGCGACCACTTGAATTCGACCTTGGCCGCACTAATTGCAACGACCTGCGCCTAGATGCGCCGGGCTTTCATCTGCAAGCTCTTAATCGTCCGACAGGAGGCGGCGCGTCCAGCACATAGGGGAGGAAAACTATGGACGATTATAAACTAGATAAGAACGCCGACATCACGGCGAAACCAACAGATAAATACGCGGGCATGCGCGAGATGCAGTTTTCTCTCACGCCCAATGTTCTCATTTGCGCCGCAGGAGGCGGAATTTTGGGTTTGATACTCGCCCTTTGGGCGACGGGTGAAACCGGGATCGTCGTAGCGACCACGATAGTCATGGCGATCCTGTCAGGGATTTTCGGCATGTTCCTCTAGGTACTACAGTTGTAGATATTGGCCTCGTTTCTGATAGCGGGGTCGCTTGGCCTGTGCCTGATGTCGTCGTCGCCAGATCGACCAGTTCCAATGGAAACTCCTGTCTGCGGGGCAGGCGTTGTGCAGATGTGCGATCAGACGTCGTAGTTCCCGGACGCTGATCGCGACGATAGTTGCGGTTTCGACTACGCGGCGGCGAACAGACTCCTTTTGTTCGCTTTACCGGAGGCGGTCTCGATCCGGGTTTCTTTCAATCGTGCGCGCAGCCCGGCCAGAAAGGCGAGCGCCAACATCGACAAAGTCATGTGTCGACGCCAGCCATTCCACGAACGCGCCTCGCAATGATCGAGCCCCGTCTCGCCCTTGGCCGATTGGAAGCACTCCTCGATCGTCCAGCGCAAGCCAGTGACGGCCGCGAGCTCTTCAAGGTCTGTCGTATGCGGCCCGAACGTCACATAGAACGCCATTTCCGTCGGGTCGGCGATCGAGCGGCGGATTAGCAGCCAATGATCCCAGGGCGGGCGATTGCAGGCGCATCAGCCGTAGGCGCGCACAATCGTAGAGTCGCGGGCTTCTGCTTCACCCGCTGTCGGCAAAAAGCCGCGCTGGCGCAACAGCGGCTCAACCGTCGGCATTCTTCCGCGAAAGGCGATATAGGCGTCTCTCGCATCCAAGCTGCCGCCGGCTGCATATATGTGCTTATACAGATCTCGCGCCACCTCTTGCGAGAAGGGATCGCCGGCTTCTTTGAAGGCCTCGAACGCGTCGGCGTCAAGAACCTCGGCCCAAAGATAGCTGTAGTAGCCGGACGAGTATGCATCG
Source organism: uncultured Alphaproteobacteria bacterium (assembly GCA_963697595.1). Lineage (GTDB taxonomy): Bacteria > Pseudomonadota > Alphaproteobacteria > Rhizobiales > Beijerinckiaceae > Methylocystis. The sequence goes on from CAVOON010000003.1 coordinate 2,018,013, forward strand.
CCCGAAAAGATGTGGGAGAAATGCGGCGCGCGGTGACGCATGATAATGTCCCCCGGCATATTGATGCGCCTAAGACTAGCTCGTTCAAGCTCGCCCGAATCTGTCTCGTCCGTGTGATTTCGCTCATGCAGATCGAGATCGACGAAAGCCGAGGCGCAAAATTCGACAGTCGCAAAACCCTGATTGAAGTTACGCGAGGCGATAATGCGCGCCAGCACGTCCTCCCCGAGGGTTTCACCTGTTTGCGCATGGACGGCGAAACGACGCAGCACGCTGGGCTCCAGGAGCCAATGCTCATAGAGCTGCGAGGGAAGTTCGACGAAATCGCGCGCTACATTCGTGCCCGCGACGCGTGGATAAGTGACGTTGGATAACATACCATGCAGCGCATGGCCGAATTCATGGAACAAAGTGCGCGCATCGTCGAGGCTGAGCAGCTGCGGCGCGCCAACCGCTGCTTTCGTAAAATTCATAACGTTGACGACGATAGGGCGAATGTCGCCAGCAAGTTTTTCTTGGGTGCGGAACTCCGACATCCAGGCGCCACCGCGTTTCGATGGGCGCGCGAAATAATCGCCGAGGAAAAGCGCTACGTGTTCCCCCCTCTCGTTCAACACGTCGAATGCACGCACTTCGGGATTGTAGAGATCAAGCCCATGCTGTTCGACGAAGCGCAGCCCAAAAAGGCGCCCGGCGACATGGAAAGCTGCGGCGATCATATTGTCTAGCTGGAAATAAGGTGCGATCTCCGCCTGATCGAGATCGTAACGCTCCTTGCGCACACGCTCTGCGTAATAGCGCCAGTCCGCGGCGGCGAGCCGGAAATTTTGACCCTGTTTCTCGATGCTGTCTTGCAGAGCGGCGCGCTCCTTTTGCGCCTGGTGCAGCGCAGCCGCCCAAACGCCGTCGAGAAGGGCGCGCACTGCCTCGGGCGTTTTAGCCATAGTGTCATCGAGTTTGTAGGTGACAAAATTCTCATAATCGAGTAGCCGCGCGCGCTCGTCGCGGAGCCTGAGGATTTCGGCAATGATGGGGCGATTGTCCGTTTCGCCGCCCATTTCGCCACGGTTGGCCCAGGCGTTGAAGGCTAACCCGCGGAGATCGCGCCGCGCGGCGCCCTGCAGAAAGGCTTCGACTGAGGACCGGGAAAGCGAAACGCCATATTTGCCGCTGAAACCACGCTCGACTGCAAGCGCAGCCGCGGAGGCGCGGAAGCTTTCAGAAAGCCCCTCAAGGTCGCTTTGTTCAAGCAGCAGCAAGAAGGAGGCTTCATCAGCCAGAACATTTTGTGAAAAGGCGGCGCCGAGCTGCGCGAGCCGCTCGACGATCGCGGTCATTCGCGTGCGTTTGTCGCCTTCAAGCCGCGCGCCGGCGCGCACGAAATCCTTATGGATGAGGTCCAGCACGCGCAACTGTTCGGAGGTTAGTCCAAGCGTCTCGCGCCGCGCGTACAGCGAGTCGATACGGGCGAACAGCGCCGTATTCATCGAGGTCTCGCTGGCGTGCCGCGCCAGCGCGCCGGACATTTCGCGCTCAATTTCCTCTAGCTCGGGAGTTGAATCGGTCGCGCAAAGATTCCAGAACACCGCGCCGACTTGCTGCAACACCCGTCCCGAACCCTCAAGCGCCGCCATGGTGTTGTCGAAATCAGGAGGCGCCGGGTTTTCGGCTATGCGGTCGATCTCGGCCCGATGTTGCTTTATCGCCTGCTGAAACGCCGGAAGGTAATCAGTCGCTGCGATTTCTCGAAAAGGCGGAAGAGCATAGGGACCTCGCCACTGGGCCAGCAAAGGATTTTGGGTGAGCGGCATGAGGTGTTATCCGAAAGCCAGGAAATGCTGCACCGGTGAAAGGAACTACGCCGGCAAGCGCGTCTCCTCGGTGATAACTTTGAAGCTTGCAAGCGTACACGGACCAAAGGAAGTCACGATCGCCACGTCAGTGGCGTCGCGCCCACGCGCCATCAAGATGCGGCCGATGCGCGGCTGGTTGTGGCGAGCATCGAACGTATACCAGTTACCGCCAAGATACGCTTCGAACCAACCGCTAAAATCCATGGGCGCCGGATCGACCGGCACTCCAATGTCACCCAGGTAACCCGTGCAGTAGCGCGCCGGCACATTCATGCAGCGGCAAAGCGTGATGGCAAGGTGCGCGAAGTCGCGGCAGACTCCGCGCCGCTCGGTATGAGCGTCCCAAGCCGTTTTGGTCGGGCTAGCGTATTGGTAGCCAAAGCTGATGCGGTCGTGGACATAGTCGCAGATCGCCTTCACCAACGGCCACCCCTTGGGGACCTGCCCAAAAAGCGACCACGCCGTATCCGATAAGCGATCAGTTTCGCAATAACGGCTACCCAGCAGATAAATCAGCACATCGACTGGCAAATCTTCCAACGCATGCTGCTCCGCCTGCGGTACGATTGCATCCGGTTCGCCATCGTCCTGCACCAGGAAGTCCGCTGAAACAGTGAGTCGACCGGCGGGGGCACGAATTACATGACAGAAATTTCCAAAACTGTCATGATATGTATTAACGGGTATAGCGGGGTCGAGCCGCATTCGGTCCGGGCTTAAGAGATCGGCAAAGCGAGACGGATGGACGCTGAGCGTCAGAATCATCGGCGTCGGTTGCGGGCAGTCATAGGAAATCTCATAGCCCGCACGGATTTTCATGCAATACCTCTTTGCCCGGCCCAATGTATATCGGCCGATCGGCGTCCAACGCAAGCATGCCAGAACACTTTCGACCACTTCAGGCGATGCTACCGCAACCATCGCAGATGAGGCGCCTAATAAAGCGTCGCAATTCGTTTACCGGGCCAATAGCCTGTCGATTTTGCGTAACTCTGCGTGATGAAGCAGCAGCACCTGATTTGAGGCTGCCAGCTTCTCCGCAGCTGGAGTATAAGCGCTGGTGGTGACGACAACGCCTCGCTGCGCCCCTTCATGGGCGATAGCCGCGACAATCTCTTGAACTGCTCGGTTTCCAACGGGCTTGGAATACTTCTTGCACTGAATCACTATGCGCATGCGTCGCTTATCGGCGACGATGTCAACACCTTGGTCGCCACTGGCTTGAGTGACGCGAGCTTCCCATTTCATCTCCCGCAATACATCGGCGCAATAGTGCTCGAACTCTTCGGGGCTCATGTCCTCGTCGAACCTGGCTTCCGTGATCTGTTCGTAAACGAGCACCGACAGGTGCAGCAGACCAATGAAGGCCAGCCCCATCAGAACTACGCCGGGGGTTCTCGGCCAGAAATAGCCAGCAAGACCAATGCAGACAACAATCCAGATCACGCAATTTGCGGTGCTGTTGCTTTTCTCCCGGTGACGCACCATCGCTCCCCTTCATGTCAGCGGCTAAAAATCCTTTTTCCACCGCCGAGCGCCTGTTGAAAGAAGATCACCGAGGATCTCAAAGGATAAAGATCCCGTTGCTTATGTGCGATGGATCTCCGCAGCTCTTGGAATGGCGTGGGCATGCACATCGCGTCCAGAATGCTGAGAAAGTATTCGTTTAGCGGAGTTTTCCTCAGTATCGTCCGTGGTTCGCACCCATAGCAGAAGACCGCCATGGTCTAGTTGCTCTTGAAGATATTTTGCATGGTGACCCTCGACGAGTTCACCGAGAACCCCTCCGATAAACCCGCCAACTTCCGCTCCTAGCAAGCCACTCCCAAGAGTCACCGCCAAGGCGCCGCCCGAAGCGAAGATTGCTCCCGCTGCGGCCAAGGCGCCAATTGACACCAAACTGCCCAGGAGCGCCCCTTTCGCCAAATCAAATGTCTCCTTGGAGCGATAGACTGTTCTCGGGATCTCCAGGTTATCCTCAAGTTCCTCGACCTTTTCGTATCTATGGCCGAGCTTCTCAACAATAGCGCTCTCGCCTGCGAGCAAGCTGATCCTCGTCCGCTCGAAGCCAGAAGCAAGCAATTCACTGGCTGCAGTTTCGAGCGCGTCCGCGTCATTGAAGACACCGACCACTTCCCGCGCCGACAGAAGTTTTCGATCTTCTTGATCCATGTTCCCTTCCTTGTACGTCATCTCCAGCCAATCTGGTTGAGACTGCCTACAATAGATCAGTTTCTTCAGTAAATGGACAAGCCTCTCGTATGATCGAGGCCGAGTTCGTTCTTCCTCGTTTCAAAACTGTCTTCGATCGCCCAACGGTGTCCTTCGATGTTCACCAGTCTTTCAATGGTCGTCCCATGCGGCGCCCATGTGGTGAAAAAGGCGAGATCGCCATCGGCGATTTTGCGGCGGATCAAAAGACCCCGCGTCCATGTTTGACCAGTGAGGGCCTCGTTGTATTGGCCGCCGTCGAGATCAGCGAGTTCGAGATAGGCCCAGTCGTGCAATCGCTCGCCTTTCGTTCCCGCGCCCGCCGAGAGACGCCGCCATGCGGGCGCCGACAAGCCATCGGCGATCTCCTTCGCCGTTCCGGCGACGTTCCGTGGCTTGCTCCAAGAATGGAACGGTTGGTTGCTTTTGACGCCCAACACATAGCCCTTGCCGGCGCGGCGCAGCGCCATTTCGATGTCGCCGACGCCGTAGACGCTGTCAGTGGCGACGAAGGAGAATGGAACCTCTGCCGCAATGGCGCGCTCGATCATGGTTCGCGCCAGCGCCGGCTTGGTCGCAAAACCACCCGAGGCGCTCTCGATGATCTCTTGCGGAACATGCGCCCTGGCCATGCGCGCCTTGTCGTCCGTCCAGCTCTTAGGCAGATATAATTCGCGGTCGATGAAGGCGTGACCGCGCGGCGCGACATAGCAGGCGAAGACGCCGATCTGGCAGTTGGTGATCTTGCCCGCCGAACCCGTGTATTGCCGCGCGACGCCGCAGGATGCCTTCCCCTGCTTCAAGAACCCCGTCTCGTCGATGACGAGAACCGCGTCGTTGTCGGCGAGCGTTTCCAGCGCGTATGCGCGCACGATGTCGCGCAGCGCGTCAGCGTCCCAGAGGCCGCGACCCAGAATGGCCTGTTGCCGCCAGGGACAGGATCACCTGCGGCTTCCGCCCGCATCCACCCGGTCTTGCGCCGCTCTTCGCCAAGCAATCCGTCGAGAAAATTCTCCGCGGACCACGCCACGCGCGCTTGCGTGAACAGCGGTCGTATCCGACGCTTCACATCCCGCAGCGACGACGCCCACAACTCCAGCGTCGTCTCGATCGAAGCTCCCGACATCCCGCGCCCTCATGACGAATCATGGTGACCTAGAGAGTCAGAAGTCAGCTAAATACGCAACTGTAATGCTAGGGTTAAGGCCAAACTAACGCACAAGTTTTTGTGGCGATGAAAAGCGTTTGATGTCGCCGATCGCCGCTACAAGCCCCGCCGCCACAGTGACATTTATGCCAACAATGGTCAGAAGCCGCTTGATGGATGGGTCTTCGAGACCACTCTGGGCGATCTCGCGATCAAGGAGCTCAAGATCCTCGGCGAGCCGATCGAGTTCGCGGTTGTGTCGGCCAATCGCCTCAGCCTCGTCAGCCGGAAGCATCTGCCGTTTTAACCAGGCTCGACCGACACCGCCGAAAAGATCGGCATGCGGGCAACGCGGCACAAGATGCGCATGCAGGATCGAATGAACCTCGTTCTTAATGCGCGTGCGATGACGCACGATCTGGTTGCGACGCGCCACGAGCCGCCGCAGGCGCTCGGTCTCGGCCGGCGGCGTCCAGACCTCGGGCAGGAAGCCTGCGGCATGGAGGTTCGCCAGAACGCCAGCGTCGATTTTATCCGTCTTGACATGCGCGTGGGCAATCGCCCGGACCTGCAACGGATTGGCGATAATGACGCGCGCCACGGAAGGCGAGAGGACCCGCACCAGAGCCATCGTGTCGCCTGTCGCCTCGACGACCACATCATCGCTTGCTTACAAAGTCTTGCCGAACCCTTCCAATGCTGTGCGCGTCATGTCGACGCGGCCAGCCCGACGTAACTGCCCTTGTTCCCAGATGACCACTTCCGCGAAAGTGCGGTGGATGTCCATTCCGATCACACGCCTCATGATCCATCTCCTTCGTTACAAAGCACGGGAGCATGGGGCGACACGACAACTACGGATTCGCGCTCTCGGCGCAACCGGGCGAGTCGAAGAGGCGGCCAGCTACTAACACGAACTCTCGGTTCATCGTATAAAACGGCCTGCCCGCACTTGGTGCTCCCGGCGCCTCTATCCCGGATGGTCTCACCCTACGCCGGAACCACCAGGATCCCAGCCGGATAATCAGCGCCGGAATCTTCATACCGGTTACTAATACAACCAAGATAAAAAGGCGGCGCAGGTCATTGCGCGCGAGAAGCTCCAAATGCGAGCGTGGCCGCATCCGTAAATGTGCTCGCACGCACAACGCCGGTCTGAAAAAGCACGGTCTTCACGCCTGCGGATGCGGAGCGGTAAAAGCCCTGTTTCCAGTAATGACGCTGCGCAGCCGGATCGCCAGGGTGCGCGGCCTCATAGGCAAGCGAATAAGCAAGCGTCGGGACGTTATCCGCCTGCGCGACAATAGCTAGATGGTCTCCCGTTTCGCGCCGCCAGACCTTGACCCAGCCCGAATCCCGCGCGAACTTAACGCCGATGACAAAATCATCCCATCGGTAAGGGCGAGGAGCGCCGCCATCTGAAAATAGATATGACTTCGCAAGCCAAACATGCGGAGGAGATACGTCACCTCCGCCAAGGACAAGCTTGTAATTCGTCGTCAGACTGAGCGAGACCGGAGGCGCATTGGAGAATACGTCAGGCCCATGCAATTGCAAGGGCGTCCCCCAAACACCGTTGCCGGAGGGATCAGGGAGCGGCGACGTCCAGCCATTCAAGTAGATGGACCAAGCAAAATACTGCTCGCCGCTTGCGACACCCTCAATGATGGGGCCACTCGGCCCAACCATAATCGCCCGTTCCGCACGCTCTCCAGTCCAGCCATTAACCCTGTCGCCCGGATCGACTTCGAAGCGGGTAACGATCTGAGGTAGCGATGGATAATCGGGGCTTGGGACTGCCGTGATGCGGTCAATATCCATTTCCTGAAATTGCTCCCATCCATATTGCACGCGACCATCGAAAGTGACGGTTTGAGCGTTGACGGTCGCAGTCGCGACTAGGACCGCAAGAAGAGAAAAAACGCGAAACATTGTCGCCTCCTTCCGCGGGCAGAGAACGCCTTTGAATACTCAATTCGGAAAAGACGCCATGATCTTCTTGATCACGGCCTCAACAGCAGCCGCCTCTGTCGCATTTCCAGCATAATACCGAGAATCGTTGTGGTGAACACCATACCTAGAATTAAGGAATGCGTTTGCATGTCTGATTCAGAGCGGAGATCTTCACTATACCAAGCTCGATATTGAGCCCTCACTCGTCCTGATGCAAGCAGTGATGGATTGCCGGTATAAAGAGCTGGCCGCGGAAATTTGGACAGTAGGATAAGTGGATTTTCTGCCTGAGCGCGGCGAGCATATGGTCGCCAACTCAGGAGCTTTCATGATGAGACGCGCACGCCGCAATCACGCGCCGGCCTTCAAAGCGAAGGTGGCGCTGGCCGCCCTCAAGGGCGAGAAGACGCTCGCCGAGCTGGCGCAGCAGTTCGACGTTCACCCCAACCAGATCACGCAATGGAAGACGCAGCTGCTCGAAAGCGCGGCGGACGTCTTCGGGGCCGAGAAGGGCGCTGCGAAGGAGCAAGGCGTCGACCTGAAGGCGCTACACGCCAAGATCGGCGAGCTGACGCTGGAAAACGATTTTTTAGAGGGCGCGCTCACAAAGGCGGGCTTGCTGAGCGCAAAGCGATGATCGACCGCGGCCACGGCCTCTCCATTGTCAAGCAGGCGAAAGCGTAACTCCAGTCCGGCTACGCCCTCCTTGCGTCACGCCAAACGCGCGAAGCCCCGCAAACCAGCTAACTCGGCAGGAATCCACTTATCGTTCGCGGGGAGCTGTTCAGCCAACCGGAGCCACCTTTAGCACTGCGGAGGGCGACGTTTGTTCGCGTGCCGGACCTGCTTCTTCTTATGGGTGCAGTGACAGATTCTCTCCGCTTCGATGCTTGTTTTCCTTTTTTCTCAACTAAGGCGCTGATATCTATTCAGCAGCTTTGGGTTCGCCAAGAACAAACGTTTGAACGACATGCTGCAAATCACCTAAATCCTTCCCGCAGTGGATATGAAGCCGCATCGCATCAATCGACTCGCGAGCGCTCCGGGTCATGACGGGATCTTGTCCAAGGTTGCCAAGCCAAGCTTCAATTTCCAGCATCTCGTCAGCTCTCCGCAGCACGTGCCGTGGATAAGTCGGCAACACGCGCTTCATTAAGTGAGCGTGGGCCGGATAAAGGCGCTCAAACAGCTTTAATGTCGCGTCAAGTTCCCCCGACGCGACGGCAGCGCCCATTGATTCGAGAAACACCGCCGGAAGGCACTTGGTGATTATCGAAATCGACATTTTGACTGCCGCAGCCGCGCGAAATTCCTTGCTGATTATCCTCACTTCCGCGAGTCCTTCGAACAAAGAGGCGATTTCGTCACCACGAGCGCCGCTAAGAACTAGAACGTTGTCCCGCGCAAACATATCGGCAGGTCCAAAAAACGAAGCCTTGACGCCACTCATTCCGGCGGAGGTGATTTCCTTGAACACCTTCCCAGCCGTCTCTGGGGAAATGGAGTTTCCGTCCACAAAAATCTTTTTAGGCTCAATGTCCGAAACGCTCTCCTTCTTCAGCTGCTTGACACTCTCGGCTATTTTCTTTGACACCAGTAAAGCTTGCGATGGCGTCGCCAAGGACAGGATGACGTCGCATCCAAGCAGCATTTCATCAAGGGAGCGACAAAGAATAAAGCCCTCTTCGAACGCTCGCCGTTTGGTCGCCGCGCTTCTGTTGGAAACATCGCATAACAGCCGATGGCCCCCACTTAAGAGAGCTTTCCCCACAGCGGCGCCCAAGGAACCGGGTGAAACAAGCGCGATACTTTTTTTCATGAAGACGTACTCTTCGTACCCGACAATCCGCAAATGGCTCAATCGACGTGCTTTCCCTTGGCCCAATGCGCAGCCAGAAACCCATCCAAGATTCCCGGGGGGAAACCGTTTGCCTACACGCGCCGATGAAAAGCCACGTGAACCTGGCGCCCGCATACGCGACTAATCGCGATTGCAGAAAACCAAAATCACTCGGCGAGGCTCCAACCTAGACCCGCCAATACATCGTCGACCCAGGCGTTGGAGAAGTTGCCCTGCTTCAGATTTTGTCGATAATCGGCGCTGCGCTCCAGATATTCCACCAAACGTTTGAGCACTTCTTCTGCATGCGCATAGGGAAGCACGACAATGCCGCCGCCGTCCGCAACCATGATGTCGCCTGGATGCACGACCACGCCGCCGCAGCAGATGGGGTAATTGATTTCACCAGGGCCTCTGTGCAGAGGTCCTACAGGGGTTGCGCCACGTGCGAATACAGGCAGGTCGTGCTGAAGCAGCTCCTCCACATCGCGGACATAGCCGTCGACGATGAAGCCCGCGATTCCGCGATGTTTGGCTTTTGTACAGATCATGTCGCCTAGCACGGCGTTCAACACAGATGCGTGCGCGTCGATAACGACAACATCCCCAGGCTTTGCAATATCAAGTGACTTGTGAACCATCAAATTATCGCCTGGATAAACACGCACAGTGCACGCCGGTCCGATTAGCTTGGCGCCTGGCGCTGACAACAATTTTATTTCCGGAGCGACCGCGTACAACCTGTTCATCTGGTCAGACAAATCCGCGACATCCAAACCACGGAACGCTTCAAGCAACTTCGTTGGGGGGCGCAGGAAGTCTGTTTTGATGCGGAACCCGGGTCCCAGATGGATTTTCGCCGAACGAGGCGGAGCAACTCCCGTATTCGCAGAGATGCCTGGAAATACGGAGTTCTCGCGAATAAGAATGTCTGGCATCTGACTGTACCTTTCTATTTCCGTCACACCGCCACAATAATGGTACGCTCAAAGCGGCCATCCGACGTAGTGATTGTTCGAACTAAGTCTGGGAGAAAAAGCGTTAGTTCTTTTGGTCAGCAGACAAACGTAATTGGAATGAAGCGAGAAAGTTTCTCGTCTATCGCGGAAATGAAACCATCCGAGATAGTTCGATACGCCCTGATGATAACGCAAACATGTCACAGGCCATCTCATGGGAAATGCCCCACATTTGTGATGATGCTTGAACTGACCGTTGGGGATGGATTACGTCGGCGTAACGCCGGTCTAAATCTGATTGAAGCCCCAGCTTTGGTCGATGAAGCTGGACGCCCCATAATACTAAGTATTAGTCCGCTTTCGCTTTGCAGTTTTCCTGTTGCCGAGAAGAGGGTCAGAGACCGTCTAGGCATTTTGTCCGACTTGCCGCGTGACCGCTCGGCGAAGCTTTAGCTTGAAACCGCCTGACAAATCTCCTGCGCTTAAGATTTGTGTGTGGCTTTTTCCATCGACCTTCGAGGCCTTACGACGCACGTTTCGGCCTAAGAATCAGATGTCTTTGCACGGCAACCACTTCTTTGAGCAGAGCTCGTCGGTTACTACGTACGTAATCAAAGCCATAAAGTGCTAGTATACTAAATTGTTTGATAATACCGCGTTTCTTTAGTGATTGCGTTTAAGAAGTTGAAAACTTTTGCTTGCGTCGCACAATAAAGTTTGTATCCTTTTAGACCTATTCAAAGGAGGTAGTTGTGGCTAAGTTCAAGTGTAAGGTTCCCACAATTATCATTGCAAATAACAGTCTCTTTCGAGAAGGTCTTTCTCGAATTCTGACTTCCGACAAATATGATGTCGTCGCATCGACGGCCTCGTTCGACTCCGACGCCGTAGGCTCTCTCAAGCTCCATGAATCCAATCTTCTTGTGCTAGGCGCTGGCCAAGACGCCGAAGAGACAGTGTTGCAATTACGTATGTACAGGGAACTGAATAACAATGGCTATATCGTAATCGTGGCGCAGGACGAGAAGTCATTGGGCATCCTGCCTGCGCTTCGAGCAGGAGCACACGCCTGTCTCACTAAGGACACAACGTCCGATGCTTTGCTTAAGACAATCGAACTGGTGATGCTTGGAGAAACAGTCGTACCTCATGGATTGTTGCCCGGCCTTCTCGATCGGGAAGCGTCCTCTCGTCAGGAACTCATAATGGAAACGATCGCATCCAAACCCGCGATAGAAGTTGTTTCCGAGCGGCTGCGCCCCTCGGAAATGCGCCACCCTGGCGATCTTCCGCAACTCTCAGCTCAAGAGAGGCGGATATTGTCGTGTTTGATTGTCGGCGATTCGAACAAGATCATCGCACGGAAGGTCGACATTGCCGAAGCGACGGTCAAGGTGCATGTGAAGGCAATTTTCCGTAAACTTGGATTGAAGAACCGCACCCAAGCTGCAGTCTGGGCGCTGAATCAGGGATCCTATGGCTTGAATTCAACCAGCAACATTCTCCCGCCTCCGATGCTGCATCCTAATCCAGAACGAGCAACAGTTGTCGAAACCGCGATACAGACGACATGAATGCCTGTGTCCGCTTCGGCCTTTGGTGTTGAATATATGGAGCATGGAAATCTTGACTGTCTTGCTCTAAATGGTGGTGTAATCCTCATTGCTTAGCTATATTTTAAGAGATCCGTTCCGTCAGTGTCAGATGTACCATGAATTTTGTACTGCATTAACAACGGCGAGGGAGGTTTCCTATCGGAAACCTCTCTGGTCTGTTTCCAACCAAATTATTCCCCGCGCGCCGATCGTCGCCTGCCCCATCGCGCTCGCTTAGAGCTCCGGACCGACAGCTGAGCTGCCATGATATAAACATGGCTTAGTTGAGTTCGACTACATACTATTGAAGCGCCGTATTCCCGTTGGCCTAGCATTACAGTTGCGATTATGTGGGCGCGCTTGCTTGGGCGTGATGAGCTCTTCGCCAGAGGGACAGCGAGAGCGAACTCTGGTTGAATGCGTTTTCGAGCGAGGCGCATGGCGATGCGACGGAAGAGGCAGCTCTCCGAAGCGACAACGCGCACAACTCCAGCGTCGTCTCGATCGAAGCTCCCTACATCCGCAACTGTAATGCTAGGGTCCAGACCCATAAATTGCTTGGCTGATTGATCTGGTTGTGATTCACGGTTTCCGAAAGGAACCGCCGATGATTCTGGACCAGTTCTGGCTGACGGACGCGCAGTTTTCGAAGATCGCGCCGCATCTTCCCACCGACACGCGCGGCAAGGCGCGGGTCGACGACCGCCGGGTCATCAGCGGCATCGTTCAGGTGCTCAAATCCGGCGGGCGCTGGATCGACGCTCCGCCGGAATACGGACCGAAGAAAACTCTCTACAATCGCTACGTCCGCTGGGCCGCGAAAGGCGTGTGGATGGACCTGTTCCACGTGCTCGCGCAAGCCGGCGGGCCGCCCGTGGAAGTCCTGATCGACTCCTCGGCGGTGAAGGCGCATCGTTCGGCGAGCGGCGGTAAAGGGGGGAGAAAAATCAGGCGATCGGTCGCTCGCGCGGTGGACGCACGACCAAAATCCACGCGCTGACCGACGCGAGCTGTCGCCCCATCGCCTTCATGCTCACGGGCGGCAACATCGCCGATTGCACGGCGGGCGCCGAACTTCTCGCACGGCTTCCTCCATGTGAAATCCTGCACGGCGACAAGGGTTACGACAGCAACGCGATCCGGCGGCAAGTCGAGAAAGACGGCGCGATGCCGAACATCCCGCCCAAGGCCAACCGCAAATGGAAGAACTGCTTTTCGCCGTTCCTCTATCGCAATCGCAACGCCATTGAGCGCATGTTCTGCCGGTTGAAGGACTTCCGGCGCGTCGCCACGCGCTACGACCGAAACGCCGCCAACTTCCTCGCCGCCGTTTGCATCGCCGCCACCGTCAGCTACTGGTTATGAGTCTGGACCCTAGGTTAGAGAAATTATTGAAAGGTTAGGATTGCCTCGATCAATACTCCGCTACTGGTTCCGACAACGGCCTCGTTCGAAGAGGACGCCGCGTGAGCGACGTAAAATTGCACTGAAGATTGAGCACAGCGCCCAAGTTCCGTCCATTGTTGATTGCCGTAAACTTGTCGCTGCGCTGCATCAATCGGCCCGAGGTTTATCTGCCTTTGATAGAACCGCGTCTGCCGGGACGCTATGTCGCCGAAAACGCCTGGACAGATTAAAAGCAAGTAGCTTCATGAACTGAAGCGCTCTCGTCGTGTTCTGGTAGAGGCTCGGAACTGGATCTTTGAGCGAGAAGTATGGAAAGACCCGCGCCCGGGCCACTTGAGCCAGCCATTCGCGCCAGGTGATTTCCTTCTTTGCGCGCAGTTGTAGAAAGGTGCGCGTGTCCTCAGGTGGTATCCAGAGAACAAGTCCCTGCTTGTAATCCACCCGCGGGGGAAGCGGCTGCTTCGTCAGTCTTGCGAACGTGATCGCCGTCAAATCAACACCGCTGCTCACAAGAAGCGGATCGCCCAGCGTGAACCGTGCATTGACTTCGATTATTTTCAATTCCCCGTCGCGAGGGTCGCGCTTGAACTCAATATTTCCGATGCCTTTAAGCCTTAAGTGGCGGAAAAATCTGCGTCCAAGATCCGCTGCTTCGGGATTCCAATCCGTAATGTGATAACTCACGCTTCCGGTGTGGATCGGGGAGCGCCGCAAAACTCGCTTAGTGAACTCGACGAGGGGCTCCCCTCGTTCATCCATATAGGCGTAGTAACTGCAGAGTTTATCATCGCCGCCGGGGATGAACTCCATTGCTACAGCTTTTATGCCTCTCTCGAGCAGCGGCCACAGCGAAAGTAGTTCCGCTTTATCCTTCGCAATGACTATTTTTCCGCCAAATCTTTCGGAGTCGGCTGAGTGAAGTGGCTTTAAAATCACAGGAAAACGGAACCGCTCCCCGACATTCCGCAAATGTTCAAAAGTTTCTACAAACTGGTAATCGACAGCGGGTATGCCCGCCTCTTTGGCCTCTTGATAGGTAAGTAATTTGTCAAGCAAGAGTATCCTTGTTGCAGGTTCTCCCTCCTCCAAAACAAATTTTTGCGATAGCTTCTCGCTGTTTCGAACCAGCAATTCGATAGCTGGATCGCTGCAAGCAAGCAAAACAGAACCGGAGAGGTAGTCGGACTCCGGACCCAGCAGAAAGCGTTCCCAAGCAGCCGCAGTCTCTCCTCCTTGCGCGATCCGCCGAACGCCCTTGGAGAATCGAACAGGCTCGCGGCGTTCGGAAAGTGTATACACGCTCACGCCAAGCCGCACTAAACCACGCGCAACCGATAGGGCGTTTTGTGACCCGTCGATTACGATTGCTGAAGCCCGGGGGGCGTAAGTGATGTTATCTTGAACTTGCGGCATGTTTCACACATTCATGGACTAGACCATTGAAAGGATTAGCTTGCTCTTCTTGTGTCGGCCCCGCTTCTGATTTTTGGCGTTTGACTTTCTTCGCCGCAAACCTGGAAGCCGGGTAGAAACGTCAATACGTTTATGATGCAATACCTCTTCGCATAGGGCTCATCCGGACTTAACGCTAAACATAATACATCTGTAATATGGCGCCGAAAGTCCTCCGAATAGACAGGCCTCCGGCAGCGAAATTCAGGCGTACCTCCTTTGTTACTTCGCGATAGTGGTTTCAATTCGCGTCAATCTCGACATTTGTCTCAGCGCGAGCGTCGACGGATAAGGACCGCGTTGCGCCAATGCTTCCACAGGGTCGATACACAGGCGCGAACCAGCACTGTCGAATTCTCTGAGGTCGGAGGCCACGGCCCCAATGAGGCGGGTGACGATCGCCTCAATGACTAGGCATTGCGTCGGTACAGTACGGCTATATTAACTGGTCGACAAAGCTAAAACGCCGCCCTGGCCTGCCGCGGATTGAGGCCACGGCTGGTCTTTGCTCAACGGGTTGTTAGGGGAAATTCGAAATGGTCGAACGGTCATGCTCTTGCAATGTCAATCGTCGCTCTGTGACGAAAAGCTTCTTGGTTTACGGACTCTCAACTTTGGCTCCGCCGGTCACAAAAGCTTGGGCCCGAGCGACCCGCGCCACCCCGCGTGGCGACGATGAGCGCTTCATGCGCCTGGCGCTCGCCGAGGCTGCTTTGGGAGATTTCCCTTTTGGAGCGATCATTGGAAAAAGGGGTGTGGTATTGGCGAAGGGACACAATTCTGGAAAAACCGCAAATGATCCAACGGCGCATGGAGAGATAATGGCGATCCGGAATTTCGTCGCAGAACGTCCAGCAGAAGAACTCAAAGACGCGACTATCTACACCACGGGCGAGCCCTGCCCCATGTGCATGGCGGCGATCATCTGGAGCGGTCTCACTAGAGTTGTCTTCGCCGCGTCGATTGAAGAGCTTTCGACTCGGCTTGGTCAGATCATGATCAAAAGCGACGCCATCGCCGCCGCTGCGCCATTCGCGCAAGTCGAAATTACGGGAGGAGTTTTATCGAAGGAAGCTATGGCGCTTTTCCTTCGTTGAGAAGTGCTGCGGCGACCTCACCCCATAAATATTGGGAAGGCCTTCACCCTGCTCAAACCATTTTATTATGGGTCACGCCCCAAATCACCGTGAATAATCTCGCGAGAAATGCTTGGCGCCCGAATTGCCAGTTAATTGCCCGTTAGGGGACGACCCCAACACAAATCCCTGCGGCGAGGCGCGGTTCGAATGAAATTTTATATGGCGCCCGGCTCGTGCTCCACAGGCATTCATATACTGCTCGAAGAATTAGGCCTGATTTTCGAAGCCTATATCGTCAATCTTCCAAAGGGCGATCATCTCAAGCCCGAGTATCTGGCCATAAACCCGAATGGCACAATTCCGACATTGGTCATGGACGATGGCGTAGTCCTCACCGATTTCGTCTCCATTGCGACATGGCTTGCCGCAGCCTATCCGCGTCGGCAGTTGCTGCCGCAGGATTCGGCGACTGCGGAAGAGGCGCTCGGCACGCTGAATTTCTGCACACAGCATGTGCATGGCGACGGCTTTCGCCGCATCTTTACGCCCGAACGCTACGCGGCGAAGCCGGATGCGCTTGAAACCGTCAAGGCGCAGGGGCGAGAGATCGTCACCAACGCATTTGTCGTCCTGGACTTGCAACTCGCAGGCAAGGACTACGTCGCAAACTCCTTTTCCATCGCAGACGCCGCCCTTTTTTACGTCGAGTTTTGGGCCGACAAGATAGGTTTGAAGTTACCGCCCAACTGCCGCGCGCACTATCAGCTCATGCGCACCCGCCCCGCCGTAAGGCAAGTGCTGGCGGAGGAAGGATACCGGTAGGAATGAATTTCGAGCATCGTGACGCCCTTCCCAGGGACATCCGGGGTTATCACCAGCGCGTGAAACATGCCCCGAACCGCTATGCGTTGGGACCGGCTTTCCTCGATTGGACCTCTCAGCCGTCGCCCTATCGCCTGTTCGTTGGTAGCGAGCAGATTTTGCTGCCGCTCGTTGACGGATGGGATACGCCGATCTTTCCGGGTCCCGCTCATCAAGCTTCGGCCTTGCACCGCGACGCTCTCGGATTGTTTCTCGAGCTGGCTTTTGGGATCAGCGCTTGGAAAAGCGCGGAAGGTTCGACCTGGGCCTTGCGTAACAATCCGTCCAGCGGAAATCTGCATCCCACGGAAGCCTACATCGTCATGGACGCTATTGAGGAGTTGTCGGACAAAGCTGGCCTATATCACTACGCCCCTCTTACGCACGCGCTCGAAACCCGCGCCACCTTTCCTCACCCCGTCTCCCTTCCGTCGGGAGCCTTTCTGCTCGCCTTAACTTCTATTCCTTGGCGCGAATCCTGGAAATATGGCGAGCGCGCCTTCCGTTATTGTCAGCATGACGTCGGACACGCCGTTGGCGCCGCAGCCCAAGCCGCGGCGGCTCTGGGCTGGCGGGCGCACGTCCTCCCGGAGCCATCCGACGACGAACTTTGCGCGCTCCTTGGCCTTTCTCGAGTCGACGCGGCGCATCGTCGGGAAGCCGAGCATCCCGATCTGCTCATGTGGATCGCCACTGAAAACGGACTTCCTGACTCGCTCGATCTCGGTCCGTTGATTGCCGCAGAGCGAGTTTGGCGCGGAAACGCAAACCAATTGAGCGAGGACCACGATGGCTGGCCACTCGTGGATCTTGCAGTTCGGCTCTGTCACAAATCGCGCGACGGAGCCGCTTTGCAAAGAGTTGCATCGCCAGCGTCAACGCCACAGTTTGGCGAACGCCGCATAGCTGACGTGGTGCGCGCCCGCCGCAGCGCACAACGGTTCGACGGCAAATCCATTCTTCCCCGCGCGTCATTTTCTAGACTGCTGGCCGCGACAATGCCCGGAGTAGAGCCCCTGCAGAGCGCCCTACCCTGGCCGTCGACGCTAACGCTCATTTTGTTCGTCCAACGCGTCGAGGGCATCGAGCCAGGACTTTACGCACTAGCGCGTCTTCCGGAAATCACAGACAGATTGCGCGCAGCATGTTCATCGGGATTTGACTGGACGCCCGTCGAGCTTGACGGACTTCCTTTTTTTCGCTTGCGCGAAGGATCTTTCGAGCGCGAGGCGACGCGCGTGGCCTGTCTGCAGGCCATTTCCGGCAAGGGCTTCTTCAGTCTCGCGATGATCGCCGACTTTGATCAGACGCTCGATAAAGAGGGCGCATTCGCCTATCGACGCCTGCATTGGGAGGCCGGAATGATAGGACAAGCGCTCTACCTGTTCGCAACGGCCAGTGGCTTTTCCGGAACAGGGATAGGTTGCTTTTTTGACGACGAAGTTCATGCCCTGCTCGGTCTGCCGCGTGATGAAACGAACTTTCAGGACATTTATCACTTTACGGTCGGCGCCGAGGTGACCGACGCGCGCATCTTGACCCTGCCTCCCTATCCAGAAAAAAGGCGGACGCTTCGATGAACATTCAGCTTGAACGACCGCATGTGGAAGCGCTGATGGAGCGCTTTCCAAAACATGCCGCCTACGAAGCGCAACTACGTTTTAGTGATCGCGTCGAAGTCGATATGTCGCATCTGACGGCGGAAGAACTCGACTTTATTGAAGAGCTTTATCGGCGATCAGGCCCGGAACTAAAAGCGCGCGCTGCACAACTCGCCACGCTACGGGCTGTAATGCACTCTGACGATGTGAAATTCGAGCTGGGCGATCTTGAGAAAGTCCTTCCGGCAGTAGTACGGCATCTCACTGCAAGCGCTGTTCGGGGATGGATCTTTACGGCGAACGTATCCGCAAAGCCGCTACCTTACCTCGTCACGCGCTTCGACTATATTCCCGCCAACAGCGACGAAGCCGGCAAAGTGCTCATCGAACTTAAAGCCAATGCCAAAGGCGCACTACAATCCAACGCCATTCGGATCATGGCTCCGGACATAGCAGGGCGGACGATCAGTGAAATTCTCGCAACCAAAGGCTATTTGCGCGAGACGCCAGCATTGATCGAGGCTTTTGACGCCGCCGCTGAAACTTATTTTGAGTGGCGCAGCCGTTATGGTTCCCAATTTACCGGGAAGGGTTCTGGCTTTCACGCCGAAGATCCCAACGCCTCGCATCGCGAAATGGACTGGTCGCGCAAGGACATCGTGGTGCTGTCGACGAGCGGGGGAGAAGCGCGTCTTGTAAATGACGAAGGCGCGCTCTCGCAACGCGACCTCACGCTGGAGGCGCCGGGCGAAGTGCTTGGGCACTTTTTGCGCAAGGCTTCAAAAAGCAATCGCTACAGCGCTGAGGACGAATTGGCGGAACTACGGGAAACCTTCGCGCCCGGCCTTTTCACGCGTGTGCCAGTGCATCCATACATCTTGATGTTTCATCTGGAGTTGCACCATCACATGTGGGTGCATGTCGACGAGATTGCGCCCTATCGTTACCAACCAAAGCTTAAAAACAAACTCGTTCTACCCCCGGAGCAGACCGATCTCATTGACATTTTGACCGCGGAAATGGATGTCCTGATGGACGATATCGTCGCCGGGAAATCCGGCGGAACGACCGTTCTATGCGCGGGGCCGCCGGGCGTCGGCAAAACGCTGACCGCAGAGGTTTATTCGGAAATCATCCAACGTCCGCTCTATCGGGTTCATTCCGGTCAGCTCGGGCTGAATGTTTCAACCATGGAAACGGCGCTGAAGGAAATTCTTACGCGCGCGCAACGCTGGGGCGCGGTGATGCTGATTGACGAAGCGGATGTTTATATCAAGCGTCGCGACGACAATATCGCCATGAATGCTGTGGTCGGCGTCTTTTTGCGCGTTCTGGAATATTTCAATGGATTATTGTTTCTCACGACCAATCGTGTCGACGATATCGACGAAGCTATCGTGTCCCGTTGCATCGCTCTCATCAAGTACTATCCGCCAGACGACGACGCGCGGCGGCGTATCTGGCGCGTTATGGCGGAACAATTTGAGCTGTCGCTGGACGTCGGCCTTATCGATGAGCTTGTCCTTGCGTTTCCAGCGGCGACGGGACGCGACATCAAAGGACTTGCGAAGCTTGTTTCTAAATTTTGTCATCAGAAGCAAGTCCCACCCGACCTAGACGTATTCGCACGTTGTGCGATCTTCCGCGGACTAGATTTCTCCCGCAAGAAAACATTGGAGCCTGCTTAGAACGAGCCTTCGGGAAAATTGAGACTTCGGGATTTGCATATGTCGGGCAAAATGCTCGCCATCAGCCTGCGCGCAACAAAGTTGATGGACCCACAAATTTCAATTAGCCTTGCGCTCGGGATTGGAGGCGCTGAAAAGGCATGTGGGATATATTGCGAATGCGTCACACCGCCGGTGAACAGCGCGATCTGGCTCTAGAGGATCTCGCCAAAGCGATCTGCCGCAACCTGCGCGGGCTTGGACTATATGTTGAACGGAAAAACTACCGCCTCAGCTTTTGCGAAATTATTGCCTCCTCATCCCACAAAATGATCACCATTCCCGAGGGAAAGGAAGCGTCTGGAATTGCGCTGCTTTTGGCCGTCGCCTACGATCCTCCTACTCTGGTGTTCGAGGAGATAAACTCCTTGAAGAGCGGATTGGGTCGTCAGATGGTCGGGGCGGTTCTAGCGGGATTGAAAGAGCATCCGGGTGTTATCTACCGCCTGAAAGTCGACGATCTCTCACCTCGATTAAGCGATGGTCGAAGGTGGTGGGAACACATAGCTTCATCGCATTCCCAGTTTGACTGGATAATAACCCATGACGGAAACCTGACACATTCCAAACAGGCTTCGTTCGCATGCTAAATCAAACAAGTGAAAGTCGCCCCTTCGTAGTTGCGCGAGCAGTCGTCAGAGCAGTCGTGGAAAAGAGGTATGGCGGCTTTTTCTCCCAGTGTCGACGGCTCTTTAGCGGGGCGAAGTTGAAATCAGCGGATTCGAACTGTCTCAGGCTTTCGTCCGCGCAAGAAGTTGACTTATCCGAGTCCCCTGACTTCTCGAGAAAGCGGCAATTACTTGAAGGTCTCGTTTGCGAGTTCGGTCATGATCCAGCCAAAGTGACCTTGAGCCAGAGCAAGAGAACCTTCGATTGCCTTGGCCAAAGTTTCACGGCTGAAGGCGAAGCCTTGCCGGATGGACGTGTTGAAATCTTTTACGACCCTGAAATGAGCGACGCGCGCATGGGATGCTGTCTTTCCCACGAACTTCAGCATATCCGATACTTCGCGGTGCGCAGCGCATATCACGCAGAGCCGCCGGAGGGGCGGCTGCATCTAAAATTCGCCAAATACACGCCGGAACTGCTCGCAGCAGAACGCGGCGTATCCGATTATTCAAATGAGCACTGGGATGCATGGAAAGGAGGGTCGCCGCCGGAGCTGTTTTCTATGGAACTGGAGCAGGGTCGAAGCGAGCCAATCAATGAGACGATCTCCGAGGTCGCCAAGGCTTTGTACAATTGGGGGCCGGATGTGCGGATCAATCCCATTTGGAAAGAACTGCAGCAGGCTATCAACGAAGAATACGAAAAACTCGACACGCCTCATCAACCGAGTGGATAAATCGCCGCCCGAACTGGCAGTGGCATTTAGTCAATTACGATGTGCGCCTATGAAGGGACGGGGATCGCGCTTTCCAGTTTCCGAGAACAGTGTGGTAACGATCAGCAGTCCAGCCAAGGCAACTGCCGACAAGACGAAAAAAGCTGCACCATAGCCGGCCGAGGTGACGATGAAGCCTGCCACCACCTGGCTCAGGGATCCGCCAACCCCCTGGATAGCGCTGACAGCTCCGCGGGCGAGACTGTATCGCCCGGTCCCTTTCATTAAATCAGCCAGTATTAACGGAAGCAAGGCGTCGAATAGACCGCCTCCAGCGCCGTCCAACGCCTGGAGAACCAACAAGGACAATGAGTCTCCAAACCAAATGCACAATCCGCCACGAAGCAAAAGTGCGAAGAACGCGAGCGTGAGCAAAGGTTTTCTGCCCAGCTTGTTGGCTCGAGTTACCAGTGTAGCCATCAGCATCGCAACGAACTGAGCCATGATAATCGAAAGCGATGTAAGTCCGGTTTCCCATCCAACGTTGGCCAAGGCCAGCCTTTGTGCGACGAGTGGAAAGATGGGTGCATTAGCGAAATGGAAAAGCGCCGCCGCCGCTGAAAATATAACAAGTGGTCGATAAGTGATGAGGGTCCGCCAGTCTGCTGGATGCTCTTGCGGTCCATTGGGAGCGGAAACTTCTTCAAGCCCCCGAGCTTTACCGTTGTCTATAGCGTCGCCCGGGATCGAAAGCGCTGCAGCAGCAGTACACATTGCGAAAAATGGCACGAGATAAAACGGAGCCTTTTGAGACACGCTGACCCCTATAATTCCAGCCATTACTGCAATAGAAACATTTCCCGCGCGGTCAAACCCGGCGTTGCGTCCAAGCCGCAGTGCCAAATCTTCTCGAGGACACAAACCGAGCGTCAGCGCCGCGATAGCCGGCGCGAATAGCCCTCCCAGCAGCGCCATTATAATATCTGCAATAAGGACAATCGGAACGATCGGCCATCGAACAATCGCCAGCGCGCAGCCGGACAGTAAAAAGGCGCCAAACACAATAGCTTCCCGCTTTGCACGCGTCTGGTCGATGAACGCGCCGATCGTAGGATGCGCCATGATGCCGAGCAACCCGCTGGTTGTCAGCACGGCGCCGATCATAAACTGACTCCAGTGCGCTTCCGTGATGAGAAGGACATTCACGTAAGGCCCTAATCCGCCGCGAACGTCGGATAGAAAAAAATTGAGCAAGTCTAGAGCGTTGACGTGCATGCACGATCTGCGCCTCGTTCTTCCAGCGCTATTCTGGAGACTTAGGATGCGACGGACTTTCTAGCATTGACCGCATTTGAAGCTCCTGTTGCTTGTGTCTTCGCCGTGCTCGGGTGACGATGAGGAGGACCACCATTTGATCTAGTGCAGCATCTAACATTTCGTAATCACCACTTCGCATGTCCGCGCTAATTCAGATCACAAGACGATGGCATAGCGGCTGGTTCGGAGAGCTGGCCCCGCAAATCTGAACAGCAGGTCTAAGTGGAATTTCTGCCTTAACGCGGCGTAATCTGTCGTGAACAGGAGATGGCATGACGAAGAGACCACGCCGGAACCACAGCCCGGCTTTCAAGGCGAAAGCGGCGCTCGCCGCGATCAAGGGTGAGAAGACGCTGGCTGAGCTTGCCGAGCAGTTTGACGTCCATCCGAACCAGATCACGACGTGGCGGACGCAGCTCCTGGAAGGGGCTGCCGAGGCCTTCGGCGGCGAGGGGAAGACCGAAGCTGCTCCTGCGCCGATCGACGTGAAGGCGCTGCACGCCAAGATCGGGGAGCTGATGCTGACCAACGATTTTTTGGCCGGAGCGCTCGCGAAGGCCGGCCTTCCGAGCGCAAAGCAATGATTGATCCCTCCCACCAGCTATCGATCTCGAAGCAGGCTGCGGCCCTTGGGATCAGCCGAGGCAGCGTTTACTACCCGCCTGGGCCGGTCTCGTTTGCCGATCTTGCGCTGATGCGCCGGATTGACGAAACGCATCTCGATCATCCGTTCGCAGGAAACCGGATGCTGCAGGGCTTTCTGGTTCGTGAGGGATGCGATGTCGGTCGCCTGCATGTCTCCATGCTGATGAAGCGGATGGGGATCGAGGCGACTTATCGTCGGCCTAACACGTCGAAGCCGACGCCGAGGCACAAGATCTATCCGTATCTGTTGCGGAAACTGCCGGTGACGCGCCCGAACCAAGTCTGGGCGATGGACATCACCTATATTCCGATGTCGCGGGGCTTCGTCTATCTTGCGGCCGTCGCTGATTGGTTCAGCCGAAAAATCCTTGCCTGGAGGCTCTCGATCACGCTGGACGCCGATTTCTGTATCGCGGCGGTCGAAGAGGCGCTTGCCCGTCACGGCAGGCCCGAAATCTTCAATACGGATCGAGGCAGTCAGTTCACGAGCGTCGACTTCACCGGCCTGTTGCTCAAGAACGAGATCAAGATCAGCATGGATGACAAAGGGGCGTGGCGAGACAACGTCTTTGTCGAACGGCTCTGGCGAACAATCAAATATGAGGAGGTCTATCTGCGCGCCTACGATAGCGTCCCCGAGACGAGGGCCTCTATCGGGCGATACATCGACGGTTTCTACAATGCGAGGAGGCCTCATTCGAGCCTTAACCGGCCGACACCGGAGGAGGCTTGCTTCGATGCGCCGCAGCCAATCCCGGTTGCGGCACAACCACGGCGGAAATCCACTTATAAACCGCGCCCAGATTGTTCAAACAAACCGAGCCAGCTCTCGGCTTAAGTTGTGGCTTAGAGTTTGCGTGTGTGTTCCGAAGCTATCAAAGCCTATCCTCCAGAGCGTTAACAGGCGTGTCAGAAGGGAAGCGAAACTGCAAGATATGAAAGAAATCACAGCGCGCACATTGGAGAATTACAACCAGCGCGCCGATGTATTCTGGGAGCGCACACGCGAACACGACGTTGCTCAAAACATCGCGGCGATGTTGCGCCACATTCGCGGTGAGCCCCCTTACATGCTCTTGGATTTCGGCTGCGGGCCGGGACGCGACCTGAAAGCGTTCGCCGAATCCGGCCATATCGCCATTGGTTTGGAGGGAGCTCCGCGCTTTGCCGAGATGGCGCGCGCACACAGCGGTTGCGAAGTTTGGGTGCAAGATTTTCTCAAACTCGACCTACCTAACAGCTATTTTGAAGGCGTTTTCGCCAATGCCACGCTTTTTCACGTCCCCAGCCGCGAGACTCTGCGTGTACTGCAAGAACTTCGCGCAACGCTAAAACCGGGCGGCGTGCTATTCAGTTCCATCCCGCACGGGCATAACGAAGAAGGCTGGAGCGACGGACGCTACGGCGTATTCCACGAGCCGGCAGATTGGCGTCGCTTCTGTCGCGACGCTGGATTTGTCGAAATCGACCACTATTATCGCCCAGTGGGACTTCCGATTGGACAGCAGCCTTGGCTAGCAAGCGTTTGGCGACGACCCGATTGAGACAGCTTTCCTTCGATCGTTCGATTAAAATTATCGCCACGTTTCGAATGAGAACGGCGTCCACCCACAGCTTTCTGCCTCGATGGCGAATGAAACGCCCCGGGAGATTAATTGGTTTTGCCGTGAAACCCCCGCCACTGGAGCGGCGCTCGAGGTGATGATTTCGCCGATCATGGATCCAGCCAGAACCGCCTGGCCTTTTCGAACCAGCCCTCTGATCCTACCAGAAACAGGCGCCTGAACCACATTTTCGCCAATAGCGCCCAAAGCTTCGCCCGCTTTGACAAAGGCGCCGATTATTTTCGACGGCTGGAATAGCCCCGATGCGGGAGCCGATATGTCGCATCGGTCTGCAATGTCATCTCGTATGTTCGCCTCTGCCCGTTTCGCAACAGAGCCGCTGCGAATGATCGCCCCTGGATCCGGCCCTCCAGTCTCAACGACAACGTCGCAATCCGTGCCCGCGATGAAGCCTGCTCCCAGTCCTATCGTCAGATCGGCACAGTTTTTTATATCCTCTGCGGAAGTAACCTCCTCCAATCGAGACGCTACGATCACGTCCCAAGGCCACCGCTCAACGACATCTGAGAACCGTTGCGTCAGGATTGGAATGAACTGGTGCGATTGAAGGCCAAGAACGAATTCCGAGCTGAGATCAGCGCGGCGCGCTTCTACCCCATCGAGCGATGCGGCGCCGTCATACCAAGCGTCCGAAAAAGCCATCCTGCGTCGCAGCGTTCGGGGTGGCGTCGGCTGATGTATTGCAACCGCCCTATCTTCGGCAAACACCCGCCTGGCGATCGCCGAAGCGGTTTCCCCAATTCCACATACCAGAACGCAGATTTGCTCACTCATCGATCCATGCTTCTTTGATAAGTGGAGTCGCGGCAACGACCCACGTCAAGCAGCATATGATGTGCGATTTCGCCCAGAGAGGCAACCTACTGCGCAATCCCGTGCACAGTGCGGCTGCAGCATTAAAAAGGCAGTTTGCCCATAGAAAGTGCATTCAAACACAGAATCTTTGACCGCAACGACAGCCTTTACGCTCCGCTCGCGAAATCTCCTCACGGGCTTTAGCGACAACACTGCAAAGACGCGCCATCGAGTTGGAGTCTCCCTTAACTGGCGCAGGCTGAAGCCGGCAAACGCTTTGGCCGAACCAAGCGTTCCTTTCGATGCACTTGCCATTTTTCAAACAGGACAGCCGCAAGCGCGAGAGCGCACCTTGAGGGTAAAACTCAAGTCACATTGAGATATGGGTCAGTGCTTTGCATGAGACTTTCCCTTGGCCTCCGCATTTTTGAGTTCAGCCTGTTCTGGACCTTCCAATGCCTTTTCGGCGTCTTGGGCCGCCTTCTCGACCTTCCCGCTATGCGCAAATTTTGTTGCGCCTTCGTTGTATTTAGCAGCTGCGTTGCGATTGCCTTCGCCCTGGTTCTCAGGAGCGGTAGAGTCGTTTTCATCCTTGTTCGCCATAGCCAAACTCCATCAGATCAACGAGTGGGGTAAACGCCATCGGAACGCTGATGTTCCACCGCGACTGCGCGTGTCTTTTGCGGCGACAACATCCGCTTCATTATCGCGTGGCGCAAAGCCTCAGCTTTTCCATTCCGCTCGGATGCATAGCTGTGCAGACAGCGAGAAAATGACGCGCGTCTTCAGGATCGCGCAAGTCTCCCAAAAGCCTGCGGAGTTACGAGGCCCGACCTGTTGGGCGGCGACGGCGAATAACACTCGCCCGCGTTTGCCCAAAACAATTTTCCGAATTCCAATTCTGCAGGTGCAGGTGAAAAAAGAGAAGGCAAGGCAGGCTCAGCCTGCCGCTCCATCCTTACTTATTTGAAAACGATGACTACGTCATTTAAAACCGATAATCACGCCGTCAGCGCCAAACGACGTCTGGAAACCCTTGCGTCTTGTGTTTAGCTCCATAGTGACTCCCTTATCATTACGCAGCCACAGCTTGCCCCTGCCCATGTCGCCCACGGCCCATCCTCTTCGAAGCTGAACATAAGCGCCGGCGAAATCTTCCCGTCGTGTGAGACCATAGACGGAGCCCGATGCAGTCAACTTTGAGGCGCCGAAACCGCCCACGCCCAAACCGCCGACAGTGATTGGATAGGACTTGCCGCCATAATTTAGTGTGCCGCCTCCGGCTGCGCCAGAACCGATGAAGGCTACCTGGACTTGCTGAATTCTTACGGTCCCCGAGGGTCGACCCTGAGGGCGCTCCTGAGTCAAGGCCGGCGTCGCGGCGAAACAGCACGCTGCAATAAATATAATGGCTTGTCGATTGATCATGGAAGGATTCCTTCGCGATGGCAAGATCGGCGCTTGGCGTCAGGTCGAGGAGGAAGCACGAAGAGGTCCAGCGACACAGTAGACCGCGTTGGCCGGTTATTAAATGATAAGCCAGAGTTAGTGGGATTGCTATGAAGCGGTCTCCCCCTAACCAGCGCCGCCGAACGCGTGATCAAAATTCCCGCGACCGAAGGCCGTTCTGAGGAAGCGCTCAACAATAGTAGATTGTCGATCGCTTCCCCAGTTCTAACTCGAACTCAGTGAGCTGTCTTCATTACGGCGTTCATCAAGGAGTCGCTCTTGTGCTTCTTGCAATAGGCTTCAGCTTTCGCCTTGTTCCGTTTGACGTAGCGGAAATCGAGCACATTCAAATTTTTCGAGGCGCTATAATAGCCACTCATCCAGGACCCTAAGAGCAACTTCCGGTCGGCGTCGGACTCCAGATATTGCTTACAGGTGATCTCTGACATTTGAATCACGACTTGCGCTGACGCGGGCGCGGACGAAACGCCGGCAAGCATAACGGCGGCAAAGATGACTTTACGGTTCATTCAAATTCTCCCAATCGCAGGACGGCTCAGTTCTTGATGGTGGCGCGTTGCAGGCCCGACATGACCAATTCTTTCGGATTGGAAGCACACCATTTTTTTACGTTGTCGACATTGCGCTGATAGGCGTCGAGATCGATGAACGTATAGTTGTTCTTTTGATTGAACCATCCGCTCATCCAGGCGGCGAAGTCTCGGGAAACGTCCGGCGGCAGAGCCAGATATTCCTCGCAAGTGACGCGACCCATGTCGATCTGAACCTGCGCGTGACTCACGGATGGGGCGACGATCGCTGCTAACGCCAGCGTGCACAACAATTTCCTCATCATCACACTCCTGTTGATTTGAATATGGACCTACGAACAAAAGCTTATGGAAAAGCCCGACCTTGCGGCCGGGCTTTCATCGATCAAACTGAGGGAGGGACTGTCCCAATCTCTGCCCTCGCGTTCGATCAATATTTGGCGACAACCGGTGCGGTTCCACCGAAGTTGAACAGATAGTTCACGCCGACTCGGATCGTGTTGAACTGCGGATGCACATTGTAGCCGTAGTTCCAGCCATAGCCGCCAGTGGCGCCGCCAGCCGAGAGATCGGTGTAGAGATATTCGAGCTTTGCGGTCCAATGGGGCATGAACATCCATTCCACGCCGCCGCCAGCGGTCCAACCGGTGCGTGTGTTGCTCTGCTGGAAGGCGGTCACACCGCCATAAGCAAAGCCTCCCGTGCCGTAGAGCAGCAGGGTCGGGGTGGCGAGATAACCGACGCGGCCGCGCACAGTGCCGAACCACGGCAGACCAAGATTGCCGCCATTGCCAGTCGCAAGCGGGGTGAGGAAACCGCCGCCCGGCGGGAACGGGCTCGGATAGGCTCCGGCAAAATTGCCCTGGTTGCCGCCGGTGAGGCTGGTGCCCTGAAAGTCAGTCTCGACGCCGACCACGAAGGAGTTGAATTGGTAATTGTAACCGATCTGGCCGCCGCCGATGACGCCGCCGGTATTATTGCCCGTGGTGCCGCCCCCGGGCAGGAAGAACAGGTTCGGACCAAAGCCAAGGGCTGGGGTTGTGCCGAACCCATATCTCGGGTCGGAGTAAGGCAGATAGCTGTTATTGCCCCCGCCGGAAGCCCAGCCGCCGCCAAGATTCACGCCGGCGTAGAAGCCGGTCCAGGTGGCTACGGGCGCGGGCGCGATGTAAACCGGCGCTTCTTTGCGAGAGGGCAGATCGGCGGCGACCGCTGATCCGGCGACAAACGCCATCGCCATCGCCATCGCAGTAGTGGAAAGCAGAGTCTTTTTCACTTGGAGTCTCCTAACTTACCCATCTCTTGAGCCTCCTCACTGGTTAGCGCCAAGGGCTGGTCCGGTTTTTTTGACGAAATCAAAACGTCCATTCAGGCTTGCAGCTACGCCCAAACCATGCACTGGTCGCGCAAAAAAGCCAATGCGTCATGCTTCCTAAGTCAGGTCGACAACAGCATTATTCAGAATATGTTGCATTTTTGCAACACACATTGCCAGAATAATTCTTCAAAGTCCTCGCAAGAACAGAGGCTTTTAAAAATGACGCGTCAGCCTTGTTCGCGACGCGCTTCCAGGGCTAGGCGCCGCCGATACGTCGTCGATGTGAACGAAAGCATCACGAGCCGGCCAATTCAGCCAAGCAACCGAAGTCCTCTCTTGAGAAACATCGTTAAGCGGACCGCTCACTCGCTCGGCGGAAGGGCTCTCGCAACAGAGCAGGCGACACCAATGGTATAGAGAGAAAACTAGTCTAGTATAGAGACAAAACCGCTCAGAATCGAAAGCTCGTCTCCACCACTGGACCATGGATAATCGCGTCCATGCCTTTTTGGCCGGATCCGCTGCCATTGGAATAATCCACCGACAAGGCGCGATAGCCGATTGTGTTGGTGATGGTCCAATCGCCCAGCTTCATGTCGTGGCTGTAACCGCCAGCCAATTGCCAGCTGAATTTGCTGCCAACGCCAAAGCCCCCAATGTCGCCCCGTAACTGAAACTCATCGCCAGGCCTGATTTGATGACGGAGGCGCAAGCCAAAGACCGGGTCGATCCATTGCATTGGCCCGGATTTGTCGAGAGCCAACGCGCCACTTTGTTGAAGACCTAGTAGTGGAAGATTGACTGCCCCCGTGACGTCGAGCGAGAGGGTGTTTGAAAGATACCAATAGCGAAGGCCGCCATAAGCGTCGACGGCGGTGAAGGAGTCGGTTGCATTGCTCTGGCGCCAGCGCGCAAGCTCATAGCCCATCCATGTCTCGCCAATGCCAATAGTGGATTTTAAGCTGGCGCTGGCGTTAATCGTCAAAGCGGCGAGTCCGACCGGGTTGGTCTGACGCAAACCGGCGCCGAAGAAACCAATCTGCGCATATATGATGTCGCCGTAAAACGAAAACGGTCCATTGCGCGCTTCGATGTAGCTCATCCATGCGAACAGATGATTGGCTTGGGTGAGGACGTCGTAGAAGCTGGCGTTCACATCGACGGAGCGACCGTGCGCCGTCGCATTGCCGTTCAGACCGATTGCCCAACCATAAGGCGCAAATTTGAATTGCCAATCGTTCGGCGCGGGTGACGGCGATGGTACGAGGGCGGCGGTGCTTAAAATCGGCAGACCAAAGTCCGGGTGGTAGTTCAGGCCGACGCGAACGACGTGGCCATTGAATCGCGTGGACGCCGTCGATGCATTGGCAACCTGCCGTGAACCGCCAATCACGGGGATGGCGGCGGGATAGGAATGGGTAAGCAGACCGATGTCGTTGTTGGCGTTTGCTACGCCGAGATCATAATAGAGATATTCGATTTTGGCGCTTACATCCCGATAGAAAGCCCATTCGAGCCCCCCGCCGACAGTCCAGCCAACCCGCGTTCCGGCAAAATCGGCGTCGCCATCCGTCGAAACTAGCAGCCCCGGGGCCAATGTCTGCTTTACCGAGGCGCTTGTCGAAGCTCTTCCGTAAGCCAGACCGCCGGTCGCATAGGCGAGAAGGGTTGGAGTCACGGCATAGCCGAGGCGCCCACGCGCCGTTCCGAAATAATCGAGCCCTCGCGAAGAACTCACTTCAGTCACCGCTGATGTCAGCCCCGGAATCAGCGCTGGCGGAACACGCACCACCGAGCCGAAATTGCCGCCGCCCTGAGCGTGGCCGCCTTGAAAATCCGTTTCGAAACCAGCAACGAATTTTTCGGCGAATTTCTGGTTGTAACCAAGTTGAACGCCATTCATCACGCCGTCCAGACGCGCGCCGTTGCTTCCTGTCGCTCCCAGCGCCGACGCGGGACCAATTCCAGTGCGAGATTGATCGTACAGATTGGCCGTCGCGACGTCGATGCTGTCGTTGCCTTTCAATAGATAGCCCGCGTTCAAGCCGATATAGGGGCCGGTCCAGGTAAACAAGGGTGGTGGCGCAGCTTGGCTTTTTACCGAGGGCAGGTCCGCTGCGACGGCGGATGCGGCGCTGAAACTCAAGGCAATACAAGCGGCGGAAAGAATTTTCATGATTAACCGTCTCGCTTTGCAGTTGTCTTTCGGTCACGCGATAAACGAGCGGTCGCGCAGTGATGAAAGATGGAATTTCCAAAATGGAGCTTAGGGATAGCGATTTTGCCGGGTCAATATCAACCGTCGAATAAGCAGCCCGTCAGAAGCCTTTCTGAGAATATGTGACAAATACGCCACAGAAAGAAAACCGCTTGGGCCAGACGGCGGGCGATTATTTTGGCCAGGCAACCTTTTATCCGGGGCGAGACGTGACGCGGCTTTTGCGCTGTTATTACTTGTTCCCGAACGGGAAGATGGTCTTCCAGTCGTTTTTCATGTCGACAACCGTCCAACCTTTCGCCAAGGCCTCATCCAGCGCCTTATCCAGTCGTCCGATGCGGGAGTTGCGGTCGTAAGCCCATTCGCGTTCGGCGTCCGTATGGTGCACAATCAAAGCAAAGCGAGGGCCGCTTCCGCCCATTGTCCATTGCAGCATTTGCAGGTCGCCGTCGGAATTGCCGAACGCCGCGATCGGACGACGGCCTATATGCTGATTGATGCCAACCGGCTTACCGGCTCCGTCATCAATGAAATTGATTTCCGGCAGACGCATAAGCACCGGCTTGCTGTTGCGAAACTCAAATTTGACCTTGGCGCTGCTGCCAACGACGTTTTGGGGCGGGATGCCGTAAACCCTTTCGGTCCACGGACGCATGAACTCGATGCCACCGCCGGACACAATGAAGGTTTTGAAACCCTTGGCGCGCAAGTAGGCGACCAGTTCCAACATCGGCCGATAGACCATCTCAGTGTAAAGCCGCCCGGTGACAGGATGCTTCGCCGTAGCGATCCAGTCGCGTACGATTTGAGTGAATTCCTCGCTCGTCATCCCCGCATGTGTCGCCATCACGATCGCTTCGATGGCCGGCTCGCCGCCAGCGAGTGCGGCCTGCACGTCGCCACGAAGCAGCGAGGCGAAAGGCTCCTTCTCCTTCCATTCGGGGTGCTGCGGGGCGAGGAACTTTACGCGATCGAGCGCGAAAAGGAGTTGGAAATACATAGGCTGTTCGGCCCACAGAGTGCCATCATTATCAAAGGTGGCGATGCGCTCCTCCTCTGGTGCAAAGTCGGGAGAGCCGCGCTTTGTCACTCGCTCGACAAAGGCTATGATAGCCTTCTTGGACTCGCTGTCGTTCCAAGACTGCAAGGGATCGTTCGCCGCCCTTCGAGCCCTTGCGGAAACAGGTATGAGCGTCGACATAGCCGGAACCGCCGCCAATGCCGAAAGCAACGTCCGACGGCTGACGTCGGAGCTAAAAGGATTGCGCAACATGGTCGGGCCTTCAAATTAAAACTGCGGGCGTGAGCCGCGACATAACTCACGCCGAGGAGATCAATGTTCACTGCGCCGGAGTGAGTGTCACCGTGGTGACGCCTCCAGCGATATTCAGGCCGGTCTGGCCCTCCACAGAGATCGGCTGTAACGAAAACGCGCGGCCAGTGCCGCCGATGAGCACATTGCCGCCAACTCCTGCCCCTACAGTGACTTCTCCACCCACGCCGACATAAGTCCCCGCAAGCGCTCCAGCCGGCACTCCGGACGAGGGCGCAACAACGCCCCAAATTAAATGCCCTGCGGCGACTTCGCCAATGCCGACGCCATATTCGTTGATCTGGCCCAAATAGAGGTCGACAGGCCCACCTTTGTTTGGACGAAATGTGCAGCGCATCGTTTGCTTTTGCGCCAGGATCATGCCGATGCCCGCCGAAACGTCGCAGGACAAAGCGCCGACATTGATATTCGATTGCGCCGTCGCGGGCTGCACGATGCAGGCGATTGCAAATACGGCTGATGCGAAAACAAAGACTTTGCTCATTTTTTGGTCTCCCTCGGTCATGGCATTCAATTACAACGATAGAACGTATCCCGTTTTCGAAGGGCTGAAGCCCTGATGACGCTGCTACGGGCTTGGAGCGATCTTTAGAGGCTCCGCCAGTGATCTTTCAATTGCCCGTTGGCAGCGGGATGTTGAAGCCTTCTTTCGCAAGCTGTTCCCTCCGTGAAATTGTTCATGAAAATGTCGTAGCGCTCCTGCGGGTCTTGCCAAAGATCGAACACGTCCTGCCAGGCGCCATTGTCGGTCGTGTAGAAGACCAGCGTGTTCTTGTCGAGGCCGAACTCGCGCAGCTTGTCCATCACGCGCCCGATCCGTGTATCCAGCTCGACGATCGAGTCCGCATATTTGGATTTGGACATCGACTTGTGTTCGAACTCCGGCGCAGGCAGGTTCAGTTGATGAACCTTCATGAAGTTGACGTTGATGAAGAACGGCTTGTCGGACTTCAACGCGGTCTCCAGAAATTCCAGCGCCGCTTTTTCAACATAGCCGTCGAGGAAAGGAATGCCGATGACGCCTTCCTTTCCGTCAATCACCGGCGTGTCGACATATTCGCCATCGACCTTGAAATGCTCATGCGGCGTCTGGCCCGCCTTGGCGGACAGCGCGCCCTTCGTCACCTTGTTGAACATGGCGCGCAGGTCCTCCGGCATGTCGGGGAAGCATTTCTCGTCGCCATAGGTGTATGCGTTGAGATGATAGAGGAAGGCGTATTTCATCTCGTCATAGCCCTGCGCGTTGGGCAGCGCGTAATCGGACTCGCCAAGATGCCATTTGCCGGTGAAATAGGTCTGGTAGCCGCCCTTCTTCAGCACGGAGGCCAGCGCCCATTCCGCCCTCGGCAAGCCTCCGCCCTGGCCCTGAAAGGCCACTGTGGTCATGCCGCTGCGGTTGGGGATGCGTCCTGTCTGCATTGCGGCGCGGCCGGGCGTGCAGCTCGGCTGCGCGTAGAAGGAGAAAAAGGTCAGACCCTCGCTGGCAAGGCGGTCGATATTCGGAGTCGGCATGCCGCGCCCTTCGCCGCCGCCGTAAGAACCGAGGTCGCCGTAGCCCGTGTCATCAGACACAATGAGCAGAATATTGGGCTTTTTGGTAGGAAGTTCTTCTCTAGGTTGCGCCAAGGCGGCGCCGAATGTCGCGACGGTTCCTAACGCCATAGCGACTAACATTTTACATAATACGTCTGCACTCCGCATAGCTTTTCCCCTTTTTCTGGCCCGGTAATCATTGGATTGCTTTGGCAAGCGCACTGGTAAAACGAGGATTAGCATAGCCTAAACGGTAAATCACGCAACAAAAACCTCAATTTATACATCGAGTTAGCGAGCATATCGAAACGTCAGCACTTGATTGTAATGGCGCCTTTTTCTCCCCTCAATCGGTAAAGTTCACCATGCCTTTGGCTTCAGATTTTGATCGAATGGAGATAAATTGCCAGTGGTCAAAGGAGGCGTCCCCGTTGTCCGATAAATACGTTAGTTTTCGGGAGCTGGCTGCCTGCGAAACAGAAGGAGTTCACTTTCGAATCCGCGTGATCGACAGAGCGTCGCCGATCGTCATCGTGGCTCCGCACGGTGGAAATATTGAGCCGGGGACCTCCCAAACGGCCGCCTTGATCGCAGCTGAAAGATTCTCGCTCTATTGCTTTGAAGGCCTTGTCTCTGGAAGGCGGCTTCACATAACGTCAGCTCGCTTTGACGAGCCGAGAGGCGCCGCTCTTGTCGAAGCGTCCGAGATTGCCATCGGGATACACGGGCGTGCAGATGGCGACGACCCTCAGACGATTTGGTTGGGCGGCCTCCATGAACACCTGCGCGACAAGATCGGCGCCGCGCTGGAACGCCGGGGTTTCTTTACGTCGATCGATCACCACATGCAGGGGAAAAAACCGGGCAACATTTGCAACAGAGGCCGCCTGCGCGCTGGGGTTCAGCTTGAGCTGCCTAGATCCATGAGAGACGCTTTTTTTCACGATGAATTGACGCGCCAAACCTTTGCCTCGACGGTTCGTGATGCGATCCTCGAACCACAAGCTCAGGCCGCGCTGCCGGGTTCCGCTCAAGAAAATCCTAAACCGTGACAAATCCGTCATATCCTGACGTATCGTTCTCCACTATAAAATCGAACATCGCCAACTCCTCATCGGTATGGTCCCGCGATGTCTTTTTTTACCCGCCGCGAACTGATCGTCGGAGCCACCGCTGCCGGCCTATCGGGATGCGTTAGTTCAAACCAAAATCCCATAGCTAGCGCCAGCTCGATACCGGCCCCGCCGCCGCCTCCGCTGGCCCCCCGTCCGGCCATGGCGGACGGCGTTCAGCCCAAATACAGCGCCATCTATGCGGAGGTCAGGGATGGGGAGTTCACCGTCCCGGCCGTCAAATTGACGCAGGTTGATTTGGCATTTTTGCGAAAGAACGTCACTTACGCCACAAAGGAGGCGTCGGGCACGATCGTCGTCGATCCCGCTAACCACTTTCTCTACCATGTGGAAGACAGCGGCCGGGCAACCCGCTACGGCGTTGGAGTGGGACGCGAAGGATTTGTCTGGTCCGGGGACGCGACAGTCAAGAGCAAACAGGAATGGCCCGACTGGTATCCGCCAAAGGAGATGATAGAGCGCCGGCCAGACCTGAAGAAAGTAATGGTTGAACTTCAAAGTGGCGTTGGCATGCATGGCGGCCCGGCAAACCCGCTCGGCGCGCGCGCCATGTATCTTTGGCAAGGCGACCATGACACGCTGTTTCGAATCCATGGCACGAACGAGCCTTGGACCATCGGCTTAAGTCAATCCTCCGGCTGTATTCGGATGATCAATCAGGATGTGATGGATCTGTATCAAAAAACGTCAGTTGGCACACGCGTCGTGGTGCTTGGATCCCAACGTGGGAATGTGGCGCGCCTTTGATGCCTCCCTGATCCGTGATCGGCACAGCGAGTCCTATCGTCGCCTTGGCGCGGTGGGGTCCCGGGACTTTCCTTACGGCCTAGGTGGCGAACGTCGCCCAGGCCGCGACGGCAATCCGTCCGACAAGCGTTACAACAGTGGCGGCTCCTATGGCATTGACAACCGCGCGTAGACGCTCCCAATCTGTCGGATGTAGCATCGCTGAGCCCTCCAATGTCGTATCAAGAAAACACCACATTCAGAGCCTGCTGACGGAAGGGCCGCTCCCTTTATGAAATAGGATGGTCAGAGTGAATTGCTAGGATACCGGCTGAATCCGGAAGAATGTGTTCCGTCGGACTTTGCGGCAAATGCGTCGGCTTGAATTTTGTCGCAACGTTGCGGCAATTAGCGACATTGATCGCCTGTGTTTATTGCCGTCGAATTCCAACCGCGTCCTGTTGTGTTATCTCGGATGCAGGAAGTTCCTAATGGTTTTCAGTATGTAGCCGCATCACTGAGGATCTGCGGGCAATCAACTGCGACGAGAAACTGAGCAGGTCGCACCTTTCCCCAAAGCGAAAGCTTGCTCAACTGACCTGGGTCGCCCGTTGACGCCTTGCTTCGATCATTACGGCTTTAATGGCTTGCTCAAGAAACCATATTCTTGCCAAGAGATTGTTTATCTTTCACAAAAGGAGCAATCTGCGCCTCGGGTCTCACATTCTGGGAGAAAAACAATGTTCCGTAAGCTTTGCGTGGTGGCAGCTATGGCCGCGGCTTTGTCCGTCCCCGCGACGGATGCTCTCGCCTGGGTAGCGCATGGAGGCGGCGGACGAGGCGTACACGGCGTCTATGGCGGGCGCGGCGGCTACTACGGTGGACGTGGCGTGCGAGGAGGTTATGTCGGTCGCGGTTATTACGGCGGGCGCGGATACTATGGCGGCGGTGGACGCTATTGGGGCGGACGCTATTGGGGATATGGCGTCGGTCCTTGCTGGCGTGTAACTCCCTATGGCGGTTTCGTTTGGGTTTGCTACTGAGGTCCTCGGCGTTTAAGTCCAATATCTCACGCGTGGGTCGCCGTGACAGGATACGCTCCATCGTGACGAGATGAGTTCCTTGGTTTTGGGCTGTTCGCGCCTCTCTCAGTGAGCTGCCGCGAACCGCTCGCCAACGGTTACCTTTTCTCGCTCGCGGCGCGAAAGCTCCCTGTCCAATCTGGGGCCCGCGCATGCGTAAAGCAATTTTCAGCCTAATCATCACCCTCGCCTTCGCATCCTGCCAGAGTAGCCGCCCCCCGCCGACCATAGCTTCCGCCTCCACGGGAGTTTCGGTAATTGATTGGCGCAATTGCGTTGGTCAGCAGGCAGAGCGGCTAGCCTTCACGCCGGGGTCAGCAGCGAAGATCGCAGAAACGTCCATGGGGCAATGCAGTGAACAGGAGCGAGTATTTATCAGCGACGCAATTTACTTAAATCCGGACCTTAGGATCCGTATTATCCCCGGTCTTCGAGAGGCGCTCAGTCAAGACGCAGCCGCAATTGTGATGGAACGCCGCAGCAACAGAGCGCAAAAACCCCCGTAAGCGTCACCCCCACCCGGCACAAGAAATCGGACCTGAACTATCTCAGCTCGCAAAGGCGCGCCGTAGAATTCGAAGTGCAAGATTCACGTCGCCAGAACATTGCTTACGAACTGCTCAGCTACTCGAGCACTCGATTCACACGGGCCTCTTGTTAGCCATCGAAGGAAACGGCCGCCTTGGGGCCGAGTGCGCGATCTCCACGACTTGAAAAACCGCGTCGCACTTCGGACAGGAAATCGGCGCGCGGTTGAGATCGAAAAACAGCGCATTGCAGGTCAGGCACCGGCGTTTTACGCCAAGTTCGGGTTTGTCCACTATATTTGATCCCTTCCAGTTTGGCTTAGGGAACGGCTCAAAACACCGGCTTTGAACAGAAGCCCCTGCGTCAACGAGCTACGAACTCGCTTCGTAAAACCAGTCATCCAATCGAGGCTGGTCTAAGTGAACCTTAGAGCATATTGGGCGCAAGCGGAGATTTATTGACAGCATAATACGCGCTAAGTGAAGGGTTAAAGCAGACTTACAGCTCTCAAAAATCGCATCTTTCGCGCCATGACTAAAGCGTAATGAGCGCTGCAACCAAACGGAAAGGTCCCGGGCAACCCGGGACCTTCGCTTTATCCAACTTCCGCGAGCGTGACTTTAGAAGTCCATTCCGCCCATGCCGCCGCCACCTGGCATCGGTGGCGCGTCCTTCTTGGGATGTTCGGTGATGGTCGCCTCGGTGGTGACAATCAGACCCGCAATGGAAGCCGCATCTTGCAGCGCCGTGCGCACGACCTTTGTAGGGTCGATGATGCCCAGTTTCATTAGGTCGCCGAACTGGCCCGTCTGGGCGTCGTAACCGTAGCTATACTCTTTCGAGTCAACCAGCTTACCGACCACGACTGCGCCATCGCCACCGGCGTTGTCGACGATCTGCCGAGCCGGCGCCTGAATAGCCTTCCGGACGATGTCCACGCCGGTCTTCTGATCGGAATTAGAGACCTTCAATCCGTCGAGAGACAGGATTGCGCGCAGCAAGGCCACACCACCGCCGGGCGAAACGCCCTCTTCGACGGCCGCGCGCGTCGCGTTCAAGGCATCATCAACTCGGTCCTTCTTCTCCTTGACTTCGACCTCAGTCGCACCGCCGACTCGAATCACCGCTACGCCGCCGGCCAGCTTGGCGAGACGCTCCTGCAGCTTTTCACGGTCGTAGTCCGAGGTGCTCTCCTCGATCTGACCCTTGAGCTGACCTATGCGCGCCTGAATGTCTTTCTTCTCGCCAGAGCCATCAATGATCGTGGTGGTTTCCTTGTCTATACGCACCCGCTTGGCGCGACCAAGCTGCTGCAAAGTGACATTCTCGAGCTTGACGCCCAAGTCCTCCGCAATCAATTCACCGCCGGTGACAATGGCGATGTCTTCCAACATGGCCTTTCGGCGATCGCCGAAGCCCGGGGCCTTGACGGCGGCGATCTTCAGGCCGCCACGCAACTTGTTGACGACCAGAGTGGCGAGCGCTTCCCCTTCAATATCTTCGGCGACGATCAGCAGCGGCTTGCCGGTTTGAACCACGGCCTCGAGAATCGGCAGCAAGGCCTGTAGCGAGGAAAGCTTCTTTTCGTGGATCAAAATATATGGGTCGTCGAGTTCGGCGATCATCTTCTCGGCGTTGGTGATAAAGTAGGGCGACAGATAACCACGATCGAATTGCATGCCCTCAACAATCTCGGTTTCGGTTTCCAGGCTCTTGGCTTCCTCGACGGTAATCACGCCTTCATTGCCGACCTTCTCCATCGCCTTGGCAATTTCACGGCCGATGAATTCATCTCCGTTGGCCGAGATCCTGCCAACCTGAGCAATTTCGTCATTCGAAGTGACCTTTTTAGAGTTCTTCGCAAGATCGGCGACGACAGTTTCGACCGCGATGTCGATGCCCCGCTTGAGGTCCATTGGGTTAAGTCCCGCGGCCACAGCCTTGGCCCCTTCGCGAGCGATCGCAGCGGCAATAACCGTGGCAGTGGTAGTGCCATCGCCAGCGGCGTCGTGTTGTTTGGAGGCCACTTCCCGCACGAGCTGAGCGCCCAGATTCTCGAACTTGTCAGAAAGCTCGATTTCCTTGGCGACGGTGACGCCGTCCTTAGTGATACGCGGCGCGCCGTAGGATTTTTCAATGACGACGTTACGGCCTTTGGGGCCTAGCGTGACCTTCACAGCATTGTTGAGGATTTCGACGCCGCGCAGAATTCGGTCGCGCGCGTCGGTGGAGAAACGGACATCTTTGGCGGCCATTGTGTTAAAACTCCTAGGGAGATCAGGGAAAATTCAGCGAAACGGGCGAGCCGTCAGTTCACGACGCCCAGAACGTCGCTCTCTTTCATGATGAGTAGGTCTTCGCCGTCAATCTTGACCTCAGAGCCCGACCATTTGCCGAACAGCACTCGATCGCCCGCTTTCACGTCGAGCGGAACGAGTTTGCCCGACTCGTCGCGGGCCCCAGGGCCAATCGCGACCACTTTGCCCTCTTGCGGCTTTTCTTTGGCGCTGTCGGGGATGATGATGCCACCCTTGGTCTTTTCCTCACCTTCGATGCGTTTGACTACCACCCGATCGTGTAAGGGACGGAACGCCATATTGCTCTTCCTTGTTTTCGGCCAGCGACTGTCGACAAGCGTCGTAGCGCGGCACACTGATTGAAAAGGCCTTTTGGCACTCTTATATGTCGAGTGCCAGAACGCTCTTGGCTAAATGGGGAGGTCAAAAGACATTTACAAGGAGGACGCCCGCGTAATGTCGCGGGCAAAGGAGCAAACTACCCGAAACCACCTTCGCCGCCCAGACAAGGCAAAGCTTGTCGCGGGTTAAGGGCGGCCGGAGTTCAGTGACAGCACAATCGGGCGCTGGCCTCTCTCGGCTCCGCCCTTAGTAGCGACGCTCCGGCAGACGCTCCAGGGCGTCCAGAAAGTCGGCGTCAGATACTCGACTGAATGTGGTCGCGCACGACTGGATAGATCTGGTTGTCCCAGCGTCGCCCGTTAAAGACGCCATAATGCCCCACGCCGGGCTGCATATGGTGTGACTTCATATAGGGCCGCAAGCCACTGCACAGGTCCTGCGCGGCAAGCGTCTGTCCTGCGGCGCAGATGTCATCCCTTTCGCCTTCGACCGTAAGCAGAAAAGTCTTTTTGACGGAGCGCGGCACAACGGGCCTCCCTTTGAAGAGCAGTTTGCCTTCGGAAAGGGCATTTTTCTGAAACACAAGGTCGATGGTTTGGAGATAGAACTCGGCATCGAGGTCCATTATCGCAAAATATTCCTTGTAGAATGCGCGGATCTGATCTGCCTTCTCGAAGTCGCCTTCAAGTCGATTCTTGAAGAGATTGACGAAGGCCTTCGAATGGCGATCAATATTCATGCTCATGAAGGCGGCAAGCTGGAGAAAACCTGGATAGACGCGA
Organism: uncultured Alphaproteobacteria bacterium; assembly: GCA_963697595.1. Classification (GTDB taxonomy): domain Bacteria; phylum Pseudomonadota; class Alphaproteobacteria; order Rhizobiales; family Beijerinckiaceae; genus Methylocystis. The sequence continues at coordinate 2,058,696 of CAVOON010000003.1, forward strand.
CGTCCCGCACCCGGAAAGGATCGCGGCACAATGCCGATCAACTTCTCTCGAAACCATTCGATCGGCTTTGATGTGGCGAGCTCATTGACTTTCGTTGGAGAGATGCGCGTGTCGATTGGTCCTGCCATCAAAGTCAGACTGGCGGGCTGGGCGGGATCATTTTTTTCGGCCATGACGGCGACGGCGGTCAGCGCAGCGACGACGGGCTGACATACGGCGACCACATGCGACTGAGGGCCCATGAATGTGATGAAATCGATAAGATGCTGGGCAAAGTCGTCGAAAACGAAAACGCCTTTGTCGATCGGTATGTCGCGCGTGTTTCGCCAGTCCGTCACATACACCTCATGGTCGCGCAATAGCGTGCGGATGGTGCCTCGCAAGAGCGTGGCGAAGTGACCGGACATCGGAGCAACGAGCAGCACTCGTGGTTGGCGGCCGCCGCCTTCGCGCGAAAAGCGCAGCAGCGTGCAGAACGGCGTGGCCAGAACTGCGGTCTCCACAATGTTCACAACATCGCCGGCGCTTGTTGTGACATTCTCGATCTCGTAGTCCGGTCGCGTATGCGTAAAACCCGAAAGCGCGACAAGTTCATAATACGCCGTCATCCGTCGCAGTGGCGACGCGAATTGCGACGCGCTCCAAAATTGAAGGATGCGTTCGCTGTTCAAGGCCAAGGTGCGCACTGGATGGCATAGATCGGCGTAGCTTTGATAGGCGTCATACATTATGCCGTCCCGGGCCCGACTTGGCGTATCCGAGCATGAGCAAAGCCCATGCCACCTGCAATTTGCGATGGCATGTCATTTGCTCTCCTTTGCTGGTCAGCCCCGAAATTAGCGAGTTCCAGCAATGCCGCCGACCACCCTCACGATCAGCAGCAAGAATTACTCGTCATGGTCTCTGCGCGGCTGGCTAATGGCCAAACTATCCGGCATCGATTTTGAGGAAATTGTTGTCGATCCGGACGACGCCGCCGCGCGCGCGGAAATCCTGCTTCTGTCCCCGTCGATCCTGGTTCCATGTCTCACATACGAGGGCACAAAGATTTGGGACACGATCGCCATTGGAGAGTTCCTGAATGAAATAGCGCCCGATGCCAAGTTGCTGCCGGCGGATCGGATGCGGCGCGCCCATAGCCGTTCGATCTGCGGCGAAATTCATTCTGGCTTTACTTCGCTCCGTTCAGCGCTGCCGATGAACTTGAAGGCGCATTTCCCTAAGTTCAAGGTCTGGTCTAAGGCGCAGGGCGATATTGTCCGCGTCACCCGGATCTGGCGCGAATGCCTCAAGGCGTACGGCGGCCCTTATTTGTTCGGAACGATATCAATGGCTGACGCGATGTATGCGCCGGTCGCGACGCGATTTCGAACCTACGACGTTGAACTTGACGATTTGTCCCAAGCCTACTGCGACCGAATCTTCGCTTGGCCCGCTATGCAGGAGTGGATCACGCAAGCGCAACTGGAAAAAGACGAAATTGAAGAATTGGAAGTTGAATTCTAAGTGTCACGAGCTGGAAAAAAATAGCATCAAAGATACTGGCGATCGGAAGAACTTGATCATGCCACCTCATTGCCTAAGTCAGCAGGAGGAAAGAGGCGCGTAGATTCTTTTCGGTTATTCCCGAGAGTCTCACGAGTAGGCGCCAATCCTCCGAGAGGAACCAAAGGTATGAAAGTCGGCTTTATAGGGCTTGGGCGCATGGGCGCCGGCATGGCCGCGAACCTTTTAAGGGCTGGCCATGAAGTGATCGTCTACAACAGAACAGCGGCCAGGACCAAATCTCTAATCGCGCAGGGCGCACAGGCCGCGGACTGCATCTTCGAGGCGTGCCGGGGCGAAGCCGTTATTACGATGTTGGCTGATGACGACGCTATGGAAAGCGTCGTTCTGGGATCTGGCGGAGTTCTCGCGAGCCTCCCGACGGGCGCGATCCATGTCTCCTCGAGCACGATCAGTGTCGCCTTGTCCCAGAGGCTCGAAGAAGCCCATGTTAAGGCGGGCCAGCGCTATGTCGCCGCGCCAGTGTTTGGTCGACCCGATGCGGCGGCGGCGGGCCAACTCTTTGTCGTCGCGGCCGGCGAAGCGGCGACGGTAGAAGCCCTCGCACCTGTCTTTGACGCCTTGGGACAGAAAACTTTCGTGATCTCCAATTCGCCAAAGGCGGCCAATCTGGTTAAGCTCAGCGGCAACTTTCTCATCGCTTCTGTCATCGAATCACTGGGCGAGGCCATGGCGCTCATTGGCAAAGGTGGCGTCGATCCGGCGCAGTACCTCGAGATCCTCACCTCGACCTTGTTCAACGCCCCCGTTTATAAGACATACGGCGCGCTGATAGTGGAAGGAGAGTTCAAGCCAGCCGCATTCGCCGCGTCCCTGGGCTATAAGGATATCCGGTTGGCGCTTGCAGCGGCGGAAGAGCTTCGCGTGCCCCTGCCGCTGGCAAGTCTTCTACGGGACCGCCTTCTAACTCTCCTCGCCCAAGGCGGCGCTGCGCTCGACTGGTCCGCCATAGGCGAACTCGCAGCCAAGGACTCCGCATCAGTCGAACATTCGAAGCGCCTGTAATTGGTGCCGCGCCCTGCTTCGACCTGAAGAAACGATTCCATAGACGCCCAGTTCGCGTGCATGCTGGTAAGTAATCTCGCTCGCGCTTGACCTTATATGCGCACCCCGTCCCTCCCGGACCGCGCCAAGAGGGTCGGCTTCAATATTTGAAGCCTAATCGGCTCCTTGCGAAGTTTCCTTAAGGTCGTTAACACCGCAGACAGCTGGATTCTCAATCCCGGCATTTATAAATCTACTCAACCCTGAAAGCATTCACATGGCCAAAGCTAAAATCAACAAGTCAAAAATCAGCAAGCCGGAAGCGGCGCCTCTTCGCGCGGTGAAGGAGACATTCACCAAGTCGGCGCTGATTAACCTGATCGCCGAGCAGAACGACATCCCCCGCAAGACCGCCGTAGGCGTCTTCGCCACGCTGGAGAGCGTTATGCTGGGCTCTGTACATCCACGCGGCGTCGGCGAGTTCACCCTGCCCGGCCTTTTGAAAGTAACTTTGCGAAAAGTGCCGGCGCGCAAGGCGGGAACCCTGGTTCGCAATCCGGCCACCGGCGAAATGATCAAGGGAGCGGCTAAACCAGCCAGCATGCGCGTAAAAATCCGCGCGCTGTCCAAATTGAAGACAGCCGCCTCTCGCTGAAATGGCGTTCCAGCAGGTGAATGGCTCGGGCTATCGCGTGGCCCGAGTTCCCCTGCCAGAGACTGGCCACCCGCCATAGCGGCAGCTCTCGGTTTTATGTGGCTCGGACTCGACCCCCGGGCGAATTGATGATTTTACCCAATAGCGCCCCGCCTCCTGACAATTGATAGCCAGTTGCGGGACAAGAAACTGAAAAGCCAACGGCTCTCATTGGTCAAACAAGTGAGGATATTGTCTCGGCTGGGCCCTTAGATATTGGTTTGGCGCCTTGACGTGAGCGACAAAGTGCGCAGCCGCATGCCAAGGCCATCGAGGATCATACAAAATTCCTCGGGCCAGCGCGATCAGATCAGCGTCCCCAGTCCCAATGATGGCCTCAGCTTGATCGAAATCAACGATCAATCCGACAGCGACGACCGGCATTTTTGTCGCCTGCTTAACTGCACGAGCCAATGGAACTTGGTAGCTAGGCCCCTGCGAAATCTTCTGAGCGGGCGTCAGTCCACCGCTGGAGACGTGGATCGCCGAACAGCCGCGCGCTTCAAGCGCTCTGGCGAAAGCGATCGTTTGTCCAATGTCCCAGCCGCCAGTTGCCCAATCCGTTCCCGAAACTCGAATGGTGACAGCGCGATCCGCCGGAAAATTTGCCCGAACCGTCTCAAAAATCTCCAGCGGGAACCGCATCCGGCGTTCCAGACTGCCACCGTATTCGTCGTCGCGGACATTCGCGAGCGGTGAAAGAAACTGATGCAAGAGGTAGCCATGCGCAGCATGGATCTGCACTGCCGCGATGTCTAATCGCCCTGCCCGTCTCGCCGCTTCGGCAAACGCGTCGCGGATTCGCTCCAAAGCACCTCGATCGAGCGCTACCGGTGGATTCTCGTCTGGCAAAAACGAAAGCGAGGAAGGCGCAACTGTTTGCCACCCAGTAGCGCCATTGATGGCGATCTGCTTGCCGCCTTTCCAAGGAACTTCAGTAGACGCCTTGCGTCCGGCGTGAGCAAGTTGGATCGCAATAGGCATATCAGAATAGCGACGTATGCTGGTCAAAACACGCCCTATCGCCGCCTCGGTCTCGTCAGACCAGAGACCAACGTCGCCATAGGTGATCCGTCCTTCGGGCAGGACAGCGGTGGCCTCAATGGTCAGCATGGCCGCGCCGGACAATGCAAGGTGCCCTAAATGAATCAGGTGCCAATCCGTCATACAACCTTGTTCCGCCGAATACTGACACATTGGCGCGATGACGATACGGTTGGCAAGTTCATGCCCAGCTATACGAAAAGGTGTGAACAGCTGTGACGTGGTCATTTACCGATTATCTCCAATGCGATGCCTTGGTCTGAAGTTGCAACGTCGGACGAGAGCTGTGCTACCCAGCGCGCCTCGTCAACAGGCACGAGCAAGTGTGCCTCCACTGGTCATTAGCAAAGAAACTAGCCGCCATGTCAACGCATCAGAATCTCAACAACGATTAGAATGTCACGTTGCGATACATGGTCAGAAAACTTAGCGCGCAACCCAGGCATCATCCCCGTCACAGGCTTCACGATTGGGAACCAAAGTTATGCGCCTCACGTTTCGAACATATGGCGATATGCCTCTTTTGCGAAGGTAACGCTAATCGACAGGGGTGTTTCATGGATGAGAAGACTCCCTACGGTCGTAAGACGCAACACACACCTGCCATCGAAGAACTTCATATATTGTGGATCACGGCTGGATTGGGGTGTGACGGCGATAGCGTGTCTATTACAGCTGCGAGCGAGCCGAGCATCGAGGACGTAATTCTTGGCGCCGTACCTGGTCTTCCAAAAGTACATCTTCATAATCCGGTCCTTGCGTATGAAGTTGGTGATGAGTTTCTGTCCTGGTTTCACAAGGCGGCGCGAGGTGAGCTGGAAAATTTTGTGCTCGTCGTCGAGGGATCCATCCCCAATGAACATTTGAGCGGCGAAGGATATTGGGCGGCGTTAGGGACTGACGCCACAACGGACCAACCCATCAAAACCACCCAGTGGATTGATCGGCTCGCCCCGAAAGCGCTCGGGGTCGTCGCCGCGGGGACATGTGCAACATTTGGCGGCATTCACGCAATGAAAGGAAATCCGACAGGGTGTATGGGCGTTGCTGATTATCTCGGCTGGGATTGGAAATCCAAAGCTGGGCTGCCGATCGTTAACGTGCCGGGGTGCCCTGTCCAGCCAGATAATTTCATGGAGACGCTCTTGTATCTGTTGCGTCAGCTGGCGGGGCTCGCGCCAATGATCCCGCTTGACGATGCGTTGCGCCCCAAGTGGCTGTTCGGGATGACAGTGCATCAAGGGTGCGATCGAGCCGCTTATTACGAACAGGCTGATTTCACCAAAGAATATGGCTCCCGAAAGTGTCTTGTTAAAATAGGCTGTTGGGGACCGGTCGTTCAATGCAACGTACCAAAGCGCGGCTGGATATCCGGCATTGGCGGATGTCCCAATGTCGGAGGCATTTGTATCGGCTGCACAATGCCTGGCTTCCCGGATAAGTTTATGCCCTTCATGGACGAACCGCCTGGAGCTCGCATCTCCTCGGTATTGGTGAAGCCCTATGGCGTCCTAATTCGCAACTTGCGTCGCCTTACCAACAACACTCTCAACAAAGAGCCGAAGTGGCGTCATAACCGCCCCGTGAGCACCACGGGCTACCGTCCCGACAAACCCGAGCAAACCTATCCTGTGTAGGAGTTGACCATGGACGACGTAGTGTCGGGAGCGCGACCCGCTCAGAGCAAATCGTCACCCAATCTGGTCGAGATGAATTGGGACCCCATCACTCGCATCGTCGGCAGCCTGGGGATTTTCACCAAGATCGACTTTGATGCACGACGCATCGCGGAATGCCACAGCACGTCGTCCATATTCCGCGGATACAGCGTATTCATGAAAGGAAAAGATCCGCGCGACTCGCACTTTATTACCAGTCGGATTTGCGGGATTTGTGGAGACAACCACGCTACATGCTCAGTCTACGCTCAAAACATGGCTTATGGCGTAAAGCCGCCAGCCTTAGCCGAATGGATTGTCAATCTTGGCGAAGCGGCCGAATACATGTTCGACCATAACATTTACCAGGACAATCTAGTCGGCGTAGACTTCTGCGAGCAAATGGTGAAGGAGACGAACCCCCGAGTCTGGGCAAAAGCGCAATCTACACTCGCGCCCCACTCGGCCGATCACGGTTACCGCACCATCGCCGACATTATGACAGCGCTAAATCCCTTCACCGGGGATTTCTATCGCGAGACACTCGTTGTAAGCCGATATACACGGGAGATGTTCAGTCTGATGGAAGGACGCCATGTTCATCCCTCTACGCTATATCCCGGTGGCGTCGGAACGACGCCTTCAGTGCAATTGTTCACCGACTATCTCATGCGACTGGTGAAATATGTTGAGTTCATGAAAAAGTGCGTGCCATTGCACGACGATCTATTCGACTTCTTCTACGAAGCCCTTCCTGGCTATGAGGAAGTGGGACGGCGGCGGATTTTGCTCGGTTGCTGGGGCTCCTTCCAAGATCCGGATAAATGCGACTATCAATACAAGACCATGACGGATTGGGGCCGCGCAATGTTCGTCACGCCCGGCGTCGTGGTCGATGGCAAGCTGGTCACAACGGACCTGGTCGAGATAAACTTGAACATTCGCATTCTGCTTGGAAGCTCGTTCTATGGTGATTGGGACAATTGCGAGACATTCGTCAAGACCGATCCGCTCGGCAATCCGGTGGATCAGAAGCACCCTTGGAACCAAACTACCATTCCACGACCGCAAAAGCGCAATTTCGACGGTAATTACTCATGGGTGATGTGCCCTCGTTGGCTCGACAAGAGAACGGGCGACCACCTGGCGCTTGACACTGGCGGTGGAGCAATCGCTCGCTTGTGGGCGACGGCGCTCGCCGGACTGGTTGACGTTGGCTACGTTAAGGCGACAGGAGAAAGCGTCAAGATTTATCTACCGAAAACTGCGCTAAAACCAGAGAAGGAATTGGAGTGGAAGATTCCAAAGTGGAGCAATGCAATCGAGCGTGATCGGGCCCGAACATACTTCCAGGCGTATTGTGCAGCGCTTGCCTATCACTTCATCGACAAGGCTCTGACGGAAGTGCAAGCCGGTCGTATCAAAACCTTCACCGACTTCAAAGTCCCTGACGAAGCTATTGGCTGCGGTTTTCATGAGGCAGTTCGCGGTGTGCTTTCTCACCATCTTGTCATCAGGAAGGGCAAAATCGCCAATTATCACCCTTACCCACCCACCCCTTGGAATGCGACGCCGCGGGATATTTACGGTACGCCAGGCCCCTATGAAGACGCGGTTCAGAATACGCCTATTTTCGAGGAAAATGGTCAAGACAAGTTCAAGGGAATAGATATTATGCGTGCGGTGCGCAGCTTCGACCCTTGCCTGCCGTGCGGTGTACACATGTATGTGGGTGACGGAAGAACACTCGAGACATTGCACTCTCCTATGTTTGGAGTTGCGCGCGGAAAAGCGCCATGACAAATGGAATCCAGAGGCAGACCAACGCATTGGGTGAATGTCTATCGCGCATTGAAGTCTTGATCGCAGCGCTTGACGGAATAGACGATACTGATTGTCGCAGCATTTCACGTGATTTGATGGATGCAATACTGAGCCTTCACGGTATCGCACTCGCCAAGGCCATCGCCATTTGCCAAAGCGGAGACATCAGCGGGTTCCTTATGCGCAAGCTCCTTGATGATGAATATTTCGCCGCCGTGACGTTGTTACACGGTCTCCATCCGGAGGACGCAGAAGTCCGCCTACGGAGGAAAGTCTCAGAACTGCGCGCGCACCTGGGTGTGCGGGGGGTTCGCGTCGACCTAATTGGCGTCGATCGGACCACTGCGCGAGTTCGCGTGTCGATATCAGGTGAACAGACTCACGAAATCTACGCAGGCCTGATTGCAGAGGTCGAACGAGCCCTGACCGAAGCGGCTCCTGATATTGACAGAATTATTGTTGAGGATTTCAACCCTTACAGCTCACAAGTCGAGAACACGTCAACGCCCGTCAGATCTTCGGCTGCTGGAGTGAACGGACATGGACGTCAGAGCGCCTAGCAACTGGGTTGCGACCGTCAGGGGCTTCGTGAACCCCAAGGCGGGCGTGGAGACCTGCGAATTCTGCTCGAACCCGCTCTCACCGCAACATCACCATCTCCTTGAAATCTTGACACGTCGCTTTTTTTGCGCTTGCGAGGGCTGCGCATTGACGCTCGAAACCAACACGAGATTTCGAGCGGTTTTCCCCATGACCACACGACTGGACCACTTCAATCTCAGCGATGCGGAATGGGAAAGCATGCAGCTTCCCATCGACATTGTGTTTTTTTTCCTGAGTGGCGATAGCGACAGAGCCGTAGCTATCTATCCAGGTCCCGCTGGGGCAACGGAATCGGCGCTAAGTGACCATGCATGGGCGAGTCTCATGGCCGTTGATCCTTCGCTCGCCGACATGACTCCTCACGTCGAAGCATTGCTCATCAATCGCACCAAAGACGCGCGAGGCTACTATCGAGTTTCCATTGACAGATGCTACGCTCTTGTCGGTCTCATTCGTACGCGGTGGCGCGGACTTTCCGGAGGCCACGAAGTATGGGACGATGTAAGCACTTTCTTTAATTCACTAGACGAAAGCGCAGCAACCGGCCGCGGGATTTATACGCATGGTTGACCTTGAATTTGAGATAGAGCAAGTAGAGGTCGAAAACTTCTCGACGTGTCCAATGTTACGTTTCATTCTGCGTGTCAGAAATAATAATGCTTCCATACGTGTCAAAAATATTCTCCTGTCCTGTCAAATCCGAATAGATTCCACCCGCCGCAGCTACAACCCCAGCGAACGGGAACGTCTAGTCGAACTTTTCGGTTCGCCCCAGAGATGGGGTGAAACATTGAGAAGCCTTCTATGGACGCACGCCAATGTCGCGATACCTGAATTCGACCATGAAACACGGGCATATCTACCGGCCCCATGCACGCGTGACTTCAACATAGCGAGTACGAAATACTTTAATGGCCTCCACCACGGCGAGGTTCCGCTCGTGTTCCTTTTTAGCGGTTCAGTCTTTTACTGTGCGGATGACGGTCCTCTTCAGGTGGATCAGATTTCCTGGACGAAAGAACCGACCTTCCAACTCTCGGCGTGCGTGTGGCAATCTCTCATGAACCTTCATTATCCGGATAGCGACTGGTTGCAACTCGACCGCGACACTTTTAATCGCCTGTATCAATTCAAACGACGGGGCGCCTACCTGACTTTTGACGCCGCACTCAATCAGCTTCTTGAAATGGTACCAAAGGAACAATCGCTATGATTTCCGATCAAATCAGGAAGCTGGCGGATGCAATTTTGTATGAAGGATATGTGCTCTATCCCTATCGCGCCTCAGCAATTAAAAATCGACACCGCTGGGCCTTTGGGAGCGTATTTCCTAACGACTACCAAGGCATCGGCGACGAAGTCTCCACGATGAAGACAGAAATTTTGCTTCACTCAAAATCCGATGCGAAGTTGGACATAGTTCTTCGCTTCCTGCAGGCGCAAAGGCGACAGGTCTGCAAGTTGGTCGACGAAAAGCAATGCGCCTCGGATAAGGAGCTGTATCAGACCGTCGCGACCCTGGATGTTGAAGGCCAACAATACGTCTCCTGGGATGAGGCAATCGAACGGGAGATAATTAGGACTGATATTTCTGTGGCTGACGTTTTTTCGCGTCCAAGATTGTTTACCTTCGAATTAACTCCGCAAAGCAATAGCGAAGCAATTTATGCCCCAAGCGGCTCCGTCGTCGGCTTGATAACGAGAAACACCAAGCCCCTGGAAGGTTTCATGGAAGTTGGCGCGAAGGAGACTTCCGATGGCGTCCTATGCCTTAGCATAACCGTGGCGAACAGATCCCAACTACCCATCACGTCGCGTCTCTCCCGAACCGATGCTCAAAATTATGCGTTTATGTCGACCCACACCTTGGTGTACACCTCCAGCGGTGAATTTGTTTCGTTGCTTGAACCGCCAGATCGCCTCAGCAAGGCCGCCAGCGACTGCTGTAATCAGGGAACTTGGCCCGTTCTGGTCGGCGATGAGGTAACGCGAGACACTGTTCTTTCCTCACCAATTATTTTATACGACTTCCCAAAGGTTGCCGCCGAAAGCAATGGTCCGTTTTTCGACAGCGCAGAAATTGATGAAATGCTTACGTTACGCGTGATCACAATGACAGACTCTGAAAAGCGCGAAATGATCGCTACCGACCCTCAGACCTGCGCTATTCTCGAACGTTGCGAGGCGTTGAGCACTCAGCAATTTGGAGCGCTTCACGGAGCGTTGAAACCTTTTCACGTGCAGCCCCAACCGTCAACAGGTCCCTCAAGTATGCAACCAGACTTTTCAGTCGGACATCATGTTCGATTAAATCCGAAGACGCGAGGCGACGTCTTCGACATTGCCCTTCGAGGCAGATTGGCAAGGATTGAACGGATTGATCGGGACTTCGAAAATCGAGTGCATTTTGCTGTAACGCTTGTGGATGACCCCGGCAGCGATTTGGGCGCGGCAGGATTTCCGGGTCACCGCTTTTATTTCTCGCGTGACGAGATTGAATTGATCAGCCCGGAAGCCCGTCCATGAAGCGTATACTCGTCGGCGGGATCGGAAACATCTTCGAGGGAGACGACGCCTTTGGTGTTGAAGTCATCCGCCGCTTATCCGCTCGGGCACTACCGTTAGAGGTGGAACTATTCGACTTTGGGATTTGCGGGGTCGACCTCGCTTATGCTTTGGGCGAAGGTTACAATATGGCCGTTCTGGTCGATGCCGCTCAACGAGGCGAAGCGCCCGGTACGATCTCGGTCGTGGAGCCTCATGATTTGCCGTCTTCGCACAATGTAGCGATGGAGGCGCACAATCTTGACCCTGCAACGGTGCTGCGATTAGCGTCCGGTTGCAAAGAAGCCTGCGGGAAGATTGTTCTAGTCCTTTGTGAGCCTGAAACGTTGGGTGGCGAAGAAGGCCTCCTTGGCCTAACCAGAACTGTATCCGCAGCAGTCGAATCGGCGGTGGAGGTCGTAGAACACCTTGTGGAATCGTTCCTACATACGGAGGGCTCGAACTCGAGCGCCGCTGAAGCCGCGTTCTCATGCAAAATCGAGAGGAATATGCAATGACTGCCTGGGAAATCTTTGGGATCGTTATAGCCGTCATCTTAGTCGCGCTGCTCCTCTTCAATCTGAGGGATCTTTACCGTTATATCAAGATCAGCAGTATGTGACTTTCTGGTTCTTCACGAGGGAACAAGCTTATGTGCCTTGGCATTCCCGGACGTATCGTTGCGATGGATGACAGCCTAAACCAACTTGCGACCGTGGACATCTGTGGAGTGAGAAGGCAGATAAATGTGTCATGCATTGTCGACTCTGATCATCCTATTGAAACCTGCGTTGGCGAGTGGGTGCTGGTTCACGTCGGCTTCGCCATGAGTCGGGTCGACAACGACGTAGCCATGAGCACACTCCAAATCTTGACGGAGCTTGGAGAAGCGCAACTTGAACTTGAGACTATGCAAGCATCTCGCGACTTTGAATGATCCGCCAATGCCTTCCACGAGCATACACAATGCACGAATTGGCTATAGCTCAGGGCATTGTAGAGTTGGCCAGCGAAGCTGCCGACGGTAAACGTGTTACATCTGTCAACGTGGAAATCGGCTCGGCCTCAGGAGTATTGGCGGAAGCGGTAGCGTTCAGCTTCGAACTTGTCGCGGAAGGAACATGCGTTCGAGGCGCAGCTCTCAATATTCTTGAAATACCGGCATCTGCGCGCTGTGAAGTCTGCGGAGAGGAATTCTCAATCACTTCCACACCTGCAATTTGCGTTTGCGGATCTTTCCGCCACAAACTTTTGCGTGGGGGAGAACTTTTGGTTCGAAGCATAGAACTGGCGCCGCAGGACGACTAGCCAAACGCCGCGTCGCGGGACGCCTTGGCCTCGCTTCTTAGCCAGTTATACCATGCCTCAAGCCCCTCACCTGTTCGCGCTGATAGTTGAAATACACGCAGGTCAGGATTGATTTGCTTCGCATGGGTGATTGCGCGCTCCATGTCGAAATCGACATGCGGGAGCAGATCTATCTTGTTCAAAATCATGATCGCCGCAGCGCGAAACATGTTCGGGTATTTTAGCGGCTTGTCCTCCCCTTCGACAACAGAAAAAATAACGACTTTACTACGTTCTCCAAGATCGAACAGCGCAGGACAAACAAGATTACCGACGTTTTCGATCATGACGACAGAACCGGTGTTCGGCTTCAACTGCTGAAGGGCTCGCCCGACCATATCGGCTTCCAGATGGCATCCAGAACCTGTGTTTATTTGTATCGCCGTTGCGCCAGCCGCACGTATCCTCTCGCCGTCGCGCGACGTCGCCTGATCCCCCTCGATAACGAACGTTTCAACTTCGGACTTTAAAGCCTTGATGGTTCGCTCAAGCAAGGTCGTCTTCCCGGAGCCGGGGGAACTTACAAAATTGAGGGCGAGTATCTCGCGGCCCCTGAACCAGGCTCGATTTTTCTGGGCCAGCTCTTCATTCTTTGCCAAAATCCGCGCTTGGAGCGTTATTGCGGTGCCTGCTGGCGCTTCATCGTCATTGCGCTGAGGCGGGTGGCTATGCCGGGTTCCGTCCTCATGTTCATGCTCATGGTGATGGTCGCGGCCATGATTAGAGCTGGAGTCCATCTTGAGCACTTTGCCGCTCTGAAGATCCAGGACGGTTGCGTTCGCGTCCTTTCCGCATCCACAATGCCCGCACATAATCCCCTCCGTTCTCAGCATATTCGCGGTAATTGCTCTCCGACGAGCATATCGACAATGCGCCGTCCGCCAAAGACTGTCCGCATTGTCGCGCGCCCCGGCTCTCCTTTCACGACGCGCCCAATCGCGCACCCCTGAGTTCCAAGCGGGTGCGCGCGCATTGCGGCTAGCGCCGCCTCGCATTGCTCTGGCGGCAAGACAACAACAATTTTACCCTCATTCGCGAGATAGAGCGGATCCAACCCCAAGATTTCACAAAATCCTCGCACCTCGTCACGCATGGGAGTCCGTGACTCATCAATCTCGATCTCGACTTGTGACGCTTGCGCGATCTCGTTCAAAACGGTAGCTACGCCACCCCGCGTCGCGTCGCGCATCGCTCGAATCCCGGGCGCAGCGGCGAGTAACACGTCGATAAGCTCATGAAGCGCAGCGCAGTCGCTCTCGATCGTGGTGTCAAGCGCCATATCTCCGCGAGCGCTGAGAATGGCCGCCCCGTGGTCTCCAAGAAGTCCATTCACCAGAATGACGTCGCCGGGCTGCGCCAAATGCGCGCCGAGATTCAGTCCTTCGGGAATAACGCCAATCCCACTTGTCGTAAGGAACAGTTTGTCGCAAGCCCCCTTGTGAACGACCTTTGTGTCTCCGGTTGAAATTTTTACGCCCGCGTCGCTCGCTGCTTTTGCCATGGATTGCGCGAGTTTTCGAAGCAGGTCGATAGCGACGCCCTCCTCAATGATAGCCGCGCATGAAAGGTAGAGCGGCCTCGCGCCTCCGACGCAGAGATCATTTATCGTCCCGCAGACCGCGAGTTTGCCAATATCGCCGCCAGGAAAAAACAAAGGATCGACAACAAAGGAGTCCGTGGTGAAAGCCAACCGGTCCCCTTGTGCGCAGAATGACGCGAGATCGAAACGAGCCTGATCTTCCAGAGGCGCAAGCGCGGCATTGTCGAATGCGTCGACAAATACATCGTCGATCAGATCCTTCATTGCTTTGCCGCCCCCACCGTGCGCCAAGGTCACCTTGGGCACAAAGAGCTTTCCCAGGGGACGGGGGCGCGTAAAGTGAGAGTCATGGCTCATTCGGCCGCCTCGTGACGCTTCAGCCCGCCATATTGATAGTAAGCGGCGCATGCGCCTTCCGATGACACCATTAAAGCGCCGAGTGGCGACTCCGGGGTGCAACTGGAACCGAACACTTTACATTGCCACGGCTTGATAACCCCTTTTAAAACCTCTCCGCACTGACAGGATTTCGGATCTGCTATTTTGACATTGGGGATGGCGAACTTTCTCTCGGCGTCATAGCGCGCATAGCTGTCGCGCAACCTGACTCCTGAATGGTCGATCGAACCTAAACCACGCCATTCAAAGAACTCACGCAACTCATAGACCCGCGATACGGCTGTTAGAGCTGATGCATTCCCTTCCTCCTGCACAACGCGGGCATATTGATTTTCGATTTCGCAACGTCCCTGCTTGATCTGTTTTACCACCATCCAGATCGATTGTAGAATATCCAGCGGCTCAAAGCCGGAAACCACCATCGGTTTGCGATAATAGTTCGCGATGAATCTATAGGGCGCTGTTCCAATAACCATTGAAACATGACCTGGCCCCAAGAAGCCGTCGATTCTTATGTCGGGGCTATCCAATATCGCCTTTATAGTCGGCACGATGGTGATATGGTTGCAAAAAAGTGAGAAATTCGTGATCCCCTCTCGCTGGGCTTGCAAAATCGTTAGCGCGGTCGACGGCATTGTGGTCTCAAAGCCGAGACCGAAAAAGACGACTTCACGATCTGGATTTTTTCGGGCGAGCGCGAGTGCGTCCATTGGCGAATAAACCATTCGCACGTCAGCGCCGTCGGCCTTTGCCTGCAGAAGGCTCTTTCGCGAGCCCGGCACACGCATGGCGTCACCAAAGGTAGCGAAGATGACGCTATCGCGCTCAGCGATGCTTATGCAGTCGTCGACACGTCCCATCGGTAATACGCACACTGGACATCCGGGTCCATGCACCAGCTCGATCGACTTTGGAAGCATGCCCTCCAGCCCGTAGCGGAATATTGAGTGCGTATGTCCGCCGCAAACTTCCATAATATGAAGCGGTCGATCCGCCGATACGGACATTTTCGAAATTATCGCGTCTATTTCCCTGACGACAGCTCTGGCCTTTGTGCAGTCGCGGAATTCATCGACATATTTCATTCCGCGCGCCCTTTCGTTGTTGCGGAGCCGCGATGATCTGCAAGCAACGTATGCACCAAATCCCAGAGGATATGATATGCGGCGACGTGACATTCCTGAACGCGATGGATCGACGGTGTCGGAACAACGAGGCAATGATCCACCAGTCCACTCGCGGCCATCGCTCCGCCATTTCCTCCTGCAAATCCGATCGTTGTAATTCCTATCTCTCGCGCCTTGGCGAAGGCGAGCATAAGATTTGAGGAGTTTCCGCTCGTCGAAAAGCCGATGAGTCCGTCGCCCGGCTGTCCATGAGCAAGCAACTGACGCGTGAATATATGATCGAAACCGACATCGTTCGCTATTGCAGAGATTGTAGCGAGGTCTGACATGAGATTAATCACAGCAAGTGCTGGGCGACCGGCGGTTATCGGATGCACGAATTCCACTGCAAAATGCGACGCGTCGCAGCTTGATCCGCCGTTGCCAATGGAAAACATTCTACCGCTCCGCCGATAGACCATCGCGACCGCCCTCGACGCTTCAACGAGTGTAGCGCCCTGACCTTCAAAGAAACGGGAGTTGGTTTCTCGCGACTCTCGCGCCTTTTC
Source organism: uncultured Alphaproteobacteria bacterium (assembly GCA_963697595.1). Classification (GTDB taxonomy): domain Bacteria; phylum Pseudomonadota; class Alphaproteobacteria; order Rhizobiales; family Beijerinckiaceae; genus Methylocystis. Next base: position 2,074,574 of record CAVOON010000003.1, read on the forward strand.
TCCAACAGATTGCAGCAAGGATGCGTCAAGCCTCGATGGATCCTGAGCGATTCCATGCAGGAATGGGTAAAGCGCATTCAAGTCATGGTCGGAGGACATATGCATCCCCTAAAGGTTGCTCCTACTGCCTGCTTCAATCAGCCATGCGGCCCCAATAGTCACTTGTCCGAGAGAGAGGCCGCCATCGTTCATTGGGATCTCGGACTGGGTTAGCACCGTAAAATCTAGTTGTCTGAGGCGACAGACCACCTCCTCGAAAAGAATATGGTTCTGAAAGCACCCGCCTGACAGTGCGACGGTATCGAATAACCGAGCGCCACCGCTATCTTTGCTGGCCAGCTGCTGCGTCATAGCGGCGATCCCCAAGGAGAGACCTCTGTGAAACCGGGCGGCTATAACGGAAATTGACGTCTTTGAATTGAGGTCCGCTAGAAGAGCAGGCCACATAGTCCTCGGCTCAAGGTAAGATGGCTCTCCCAGGCTTGGGCGCGAAACCTCAAAAATGTAAGAACACTCATCTCCTTCGTCTTTCAGCGCATCTCTATTTACGATCGCCTCAAGACGCGCTGCAGCCTCTCCCTCATAAGATTGGCGTTCCGGACTAATGTCGAGTGCGGCGGCGACCGCATCGAATAGTCTTCCGCAGGACGAAGCCTTGGGCGAATTGACGCCGTTTCGTATCATTGCGTCGAGGGTGGCGCGCGGTCTTCTGGCTAACTGGGCGAAAAGAGAAAGTTGCGCACACTTTCCGTCGATTTCAGCCCAATTCATTGCAGCAGTTAGATGAGCGTAAAGGTTGCGCCAGGGCTCGCGGACGGCCTGAACACCCCCCGGCATCGCCACAGGCCTGAGTGCGCCAAGCCGCTCATAGCCGAAGTAATCGGCGAGAAGAAACTCCCCTCCCCAAATTGTTCCGTCGTCGCCAAAGCCCAGGCCATCCAATACGATGCCAAGAACTGGCGGAGCGTTCAATGCGTAAGAGTTTTCCGCGAGGCATGCCGCGACGTGAGCGTGGTGGTGCTGAACCTTCAACACCCGTGGTGAACTCGCGACGCCTTGGGCGTGAGCATATTTGGAGGATACATATTCGGGGTGGCCGTCGACCACGAGCGCCACCGGGTGATGGTCGAAAAGCCCCGCGTAGAGAGTCATATTCCTTCGGTATTGGTCAAAAGTTGTTATCTCTTCCAAGTCCCCTTGGTGTTGTGAGAGCGTTGCTTCGCCTTCCTTGAGCAGACAAAATGTCGCCTTCAATTCGCCGCCCATAGCCAGAAGCTGCGGGGCCGCCTCGAACCCTGCAGGCAATCTGATAGGAGCGGGAGCGTAGCCCCTTGCGCGACGCAAGAGGCGCGGACGTCCCCCCATGACCCGCGCGACGGAGTTGTCGAGACGGTTTGCGATCTGCCGATCATGGATGAGCGCGTGGCTCGCGATGTCGCATAGTCGCGCCATTGCGTCTTCGTCGTCTGTCGCTTGCGGTTCGTCGGACAAATTGCCGCTCGTCATTACAAGAGGATGATCGACGCGGCGCAGAAGGAGAGAGTGAAGCGGGGTTGTCGGTAGCATAAATCCGAGAGTGTGCAGTCCAGGTGCAATTTCGGCGGGCAATCTCTTCATTCCGTTTGCGTCCAACAGAACTATGGGCGCAGCGGAACTTGTGATTAGACCCTCCTCCTCGATACCAACCTCACAGTATTCGCGGATAACGCGGAGGTCTCTAGCCATCAGCGCAAAGGGCTTGGCGTCGCGGTGTTTCAAACGGCGAAGCCGCGCTACGGAACTGGAATTCGTGGCGTCGCAGGCCAGCTGATAGCCACCCAGACCTTTTAGCGCGATTATCGCGCCGCCAGCGAACAGTCTTCGCGTCGCCTCGAGGCACTCGTCGGGCGACAAATTTTCTTGAATCGGCGCGTCCCCTTCCAGGCGTAGCAGCGCCAATTGTGGACCGCACGCTCTGCAGGCGATCGCCTCGGCATGGAAGCGACGATCCGAAGGGTCGAGGTATTCTGCTTCGCAGGCCTTGCACATAACAAATGGCGCCATTGTCGTGTTAGGACGATCGTAAGGGATTCCGTTAACGATCGTGAGGCGAGGCCCACAATGCGTACAATTTGAGAAAGGGTAATTGAATCGCCGCTCCTGCGGATCGGCAATTTCGAGGGCGCAAGCTGAACAGATTGCGGCGTCAGGCGTGATTTGCGTATGCGGTCGGCCGGTCAGGCTCGGCGCGATGCGGAATCCCTTTGGGAGCTCTCCATCAAACTCTTTGCATTCGATGCCGTCTATCCGGGCCAGCGGCGGCTGTTCCTGCTCTAACCGAGCTAAGAAAATGGAGATAGTCTCAGTGGGACCCCGTAGTCGAACGAGAACGCCTTCAGAGTCGTTCAAAACTTCGCCGCACAGATTAAGCGAGCGTGCAATGCGCCAGACCGAGGGACGGAAACCCACGCCTTGAACTCGCCCGCGTACGCGGATCTCAGTGGCGCAACTACCTTTCGGACGCAAAAGCAGCTTATGCTCGGAGTCCAAGGGTTCATCCATTTCAGTGCCCCTGCACTGACGAGTTAGAGCGAAGGCTTTAAATGTCGAGCTCTTCGTGTCGCGAAGCGCCTTTCCGACTTTTTGCGTAGAAAAGTGGAGGCGCGCGGTTCCGGGCACTCCTCCGCCGCCGCAACACGTGGCATAAGTGCGCCGCAACTTCTTTTAGGTCCCCGGCGCACATGATTCGTCTCGAAAACATAAGCAAGCAGAATGGTCACCAGATCCTCTTCATTGAGGCTTCCGCAGCCCTCCTGAGAGGGGAAAAGGTCGGCCTCGTCGGTCCCAACGGAGCCGGCAAGACGACGCTTTTTCGGATGATTACAGGACAGGAGCTCCCAGACGAGGGCCAGGTGGCCGTCGACCGAGGCGTCACCATCGGCTACTTCAGCCAGGATGTGGGAGAGATGTTGGGCCGCAGCGCTGTGTCCGAGGTGATGGACGGTGCCGGCCCGGTGAGCGCCGTGGCGGCTGAGCTTAGGGAGTTGGAGGCCGCCATGGCGGATGCCGACCAGGCAGACCGCCTCGAAGAAATCGTTGAGCGCTACGGCGAAGTGCAGGGTCGCTTCGAGGAACTGGATGGCTATGCCCTTGAGGGTCACGCGCGCGAAGTGCTGGCCGGCTTGAACTTCAGCCAGGACATGATAGACGGCGACGTAGGGGGCCTGTCGGGCGGCTGGAAAATGCGCGTAGCGCTTGCTCGCATCCTGCTGATGCGCCCCGACGCGATGCTGTTGGACGAGCCGAGCAACCATCTGGACCTGGAAAGCCTCATCTGGCTAGAAGAATTCCTCAAGGGCTATGAAGGCGCGCTGTTGATGACCTCGCACGACCGCGAGTTCATGAATCGCATCGTCACTAAGGTAGTGGAGATCGACGGGGGCGCGCTGACGACATATTCGGGCGACTACGAGTTTTACGAGCAGCAGCGCGCGCAAAATGAGAAGCAGCAGCAGGCCCAGTTCGAGCGTCAGCAGGCGATGCTCGCCAAGGAAATCAAATTCATCGAACGCTTCAAGGCGCGCGCTTCCCACGCTGCGCAGGTGCAGAGTTGAGTAAAGAAGCTGGAGAAGATCGACCGGGTGGAGCCGCCCAAGCGTCGCCAGACAGTGTTGTTCGAGTTCCGGCCAGCGCCTCGCTCCGGTGAGGATGTCGTAACTCTGAGCAACCTGCATAAGAGCTATGGGACACGGAGCATCTACGAGGGGCTGAACTTCCAGGTTCGCCGTAACGAGCGCTGGTGCGTGATGGGCGTCAACGGCGCTGGCAAGTCCACGCTGCTGAAGCTGGTTGCGGGTTCGACGCGGCCCGACATTGGCACGGTCGCCATTGGAGGCAGCGTAAAGATGGGCTACTTCGCCCAACACGCCATGGAATTGCTGGACGGCGAACGCAGTGTGTTCCAATCGTTGGAAGACTCGTTTCCGCAGGCGGGACAGGGATCGCTACGCGCGCTGGCCGGCAGCTTCGGCTTTTCAGGCGACGAAGTGGAGAAGAAATGTCGTGTGCTGTCGGGCGGGGAAAAGGCGCGGCTGGTCATGGCTAAGATGCTATATGACCCGCCAAATTTTCTCGTACTGGACGAGCCGACCAACCACCTCGACATGGGCACGAAGGAAATGCTCATCACCGCTCTGTCGCAATATGAAGGCGCCATGCTGTTCGTCTCGCATGATCGACGCTTTCTGGCTGCGCTTTCTAATCGAGTGCTGGAATTAACGCCCGATGGCATTCACAATTACGGCGGCGGTTATACGGAATATGTGGCGCGCACGGGTCACGAGGCTCCCGGCCTGCACGGTTGAAGTCATCTCAGAGCGACAAACTCCTTCGGCATCTTTGCATAGTGGCAACCGCCAGCTATTAATCATCACTGTGGAATTGAGCGTAATTCATGGATCGGATTGGAGTGCACAGGATGGGACCAGAGCCCGAACATCTTCTGAGTTCCGTGGCGTCGCGCTACGCCATGGGGCGGAGCTACCTGGCGAGACTATCGACGTTGCTCGGTGAGGTTACGTTCAAGATCAAACGGGGGACGCCCTCTGAGACCATAGAAGCAATAGGCAAAAAGTGGAAACTGGACGATAAGCAGCGTCAATTTCTCCTCGAGCTCGGCAATACAAAAGCGGGTGCGGCGTTTATGGACGAAAAAGTTGAGAACATGAACCGAGCCGCGTTCCATCGCTCTTCATTCGTGCTCAACGCAATCACTCAACTTGCATTCGTTGATCTCGCAGCGCAATTATATGTTTCATTGCCGCAGCTGAAGCTGGCGTTCTTTGCAGTCAACCTTATTCTTGCGGGCACAGCCCATGTCGGGATGCGAGAAAACTTTCAGGCTCTTGTCGCAGGCCCGAATGCATTGCCGCCAAAGCGCCGCTTCTGGGGAATGCTGCCCAATCCCAAATATAACCGCGCTGTTAAGAAAAATTCCCGGCCTTACGCTCGGAGCGCATGGAAAGAAACGTCGCTATATAAGCCAGCTTATTTCTTCAACGCGATTTCGATATTTCTCGGTTCGCAATTCATCATCCCGCCCGAAAAGGTGATATTCCCGTTTGGCTTCATTATTGGCAAAATCTCCGGGCTATTCTCAACGCTTGTCCTGATGTTCGACGTATGGCGAGGCGTCAAAGCCGGAGATGACGCGCGCATCGCGCGGGAGCAAGAGGTCTCCGTATATCGCGATCTAGACATCTGACAATATCGAAAAGCCAAGCTTCGAAGGATCGCGTTCAAACTTCAGCCGTATTTGCCGGCTGACTTCCGAATTTTAGCGATGCGACTTCTGTCCGAATGTCATTGGTCCGGAAACTTGGTTTGCATCGTCTCCATGAGGGATTCGATGGTGAGCAGACGGCTAAGTTGCTGACTTTCTTCGTCTCTCGTGGATGAATGGCGGAATTTGGTTCTGCGGCTTTTGAGGCATCGGGGATCTCCTGTGCGCTTGCCGCCCTGATTGTGATGTGGTGTTGATAACCGACCCGCACAAACAGCATGCGAGAGCGAAAATCGATTGCAGACTTTTTGCTCTGCTTTTACAGGCTGTGATGCGAAAGTTTCTGTGGTCGCAGAACCCTGGACAGGGAAGTATGCGCCAACAGAACGCCCTGTCCTCGCTGCAAATTTTGAATGAGAATCGAGTGGGAGATTCAGGCAGGGTTCTGGAGAAAGAAACGTAGCATTTCGCGTGAGGCGTCAGGCCCGTTTTGATCTGTGTAGGAACCTTCTGGACTCCCTCCAGACCAGGCATGGCCCAATCCTTCAATGGTCCAGTGCTCTGCGTGGGAGAAGCCATTGGCGTCGGCGATCAGGCGGCGCGTATAGGTGCGCCCTCCAATGGAACCGTCATAACGCGTCTCTTGCGCTGAATCGGCGAACTTGGCGCGAGCTTCCGCATGGATCCTTTCGCCGTTTGAGGGGTGGACTGTTTGATCTGCTTTGCCATGAAAAACAATCATGCGCATGCGGTGATTTGTCCTGTTGTGGAGATTGTTTCTCGTCTGCGGCGCCGCCGATCTCGGCCCACCGCGCATAGCGGCAAACGCCGAAACCAGGTCTGTGGCGGCTCCGTGCGCGAGGCCTGAATGAACACCCGTCGCGGCGAAAAGATCGGGATATGTGACGCTCATGATCGCAGCCATGGCTCCTCCAGCCGACAGACCCGCTATATAAACCCGCTCGGAATCGACTCTGAACTCCGCCGTTATTGCACGCGTTATTCCCGCGATAATGCTGGGCTCGCCAGCATCTCGCAGCTGATCATTTACATTAAACCAATTCCAGCAGGCTGATTGATTGGCGTGCATCGGTTGCCTCGGATACGCGACGATGAAGCCATGCTCTTCGGCGAGCCGGTTCATGCGGGTACCCACCGCGAAGTCGTCGGGATCCTGAGTGCAACCATGCAACATTATAAGCAAAGGCAGCGTTTTGCCTGCTGCGCTGCTGGGAACATAGACCTTATATTCCCTGGAGCCCGCCTCGCAGGTGAAAGTTCGTTTGATATAAGCCGCCCCATTCGGAACCAGCACCAGCGGCGCTTTATGCGATTTTGGGAGGGGAGCAGGGTGGCTCAAACCCGTCAATTTGACTTGGCGCAATGACGTCAGGACTTCTCCCAATGGCTTTTTCATGCGCTGCGAACGCTGTTGTTCGGCCATAGACTCCTGCAAGCGAAAGCTCGCGCCTCCCGCGCTCGGCCCAAGTGGCTCAAATGAGTCCGCGCTTTTTGCGCCGTCGGAAAGCTCGATCTTTGAAAGATTTTCCGGCGTCGGGGGTGATAAGTCGGGCCCTCGTCCCGATAATGCGCGTTGGATTACCTTAGTCGCCTCTATGACGCTTTGAGCGCGGGTAAGCTTTGTCGCTTCACGCATGGCGGCGCTGATGAAGGTGTTCATTCTTGTATCCTCGTGGGAAACCGATGTCCGATCGATCAATCGATACGGTTGGAGAGCGCCGCCTTGACTGCTTTGCTGGCCTGAAGAGCGCCAAGGACGGTGATTGATTCAATAGTTGCAAGCGCAAGTTCGGGTGTGACGTCTTCGTCGATTGTTGCAAGCCCGACAATCTGGATGCGCAGCTTGCCGCCGGCGTCCTTGACCGCCTCCAATTCTTCGCGGCTAAAGCGCCTCAGGCCGAGTTCGAGAGTGTGTCTCACGATCGATTGTTTGACCGCATCTGCGTGCACCGCGAGCTGGTTGCGGATCGCCGTCCTGATGAAGTCGGTGCGATTGGAATAGAAGCCCTCACGAACCAGCAAATCGATATGGCCCAAGTCCACGAAACCGACGTTGATCGTGATTTTTTCGGTTTCGCCTACCCGGTAGCGCAGTCGGCGTAATTCTTCGGCCAAGCGGTATCTCCCATCCATATAGATGGCATGTGGATGCCCGGCGATGAAATTACAATAGAAAATTTTATTGCGTGCACGCCGGATGCGGCCTTTTTTTCGGGAATTCTAGCTGTAGCTTTAGCGTAAGCGCAGCTCATTCCGGGTCGCCGGTGGGCGAAAATATAGAGTTTTTGCGCCGGGTTTGGCGCCCCACGAGGCTCAGGCTGAAGATTTTCCAGACACAACTACATCGTCGCCAGAATCGCCGCGAATCGGTTTTGCCTAAATCGGATTACCTCAAATTGTCAACTCTAATACTAAAGCGGCGCCACGAAATGGTCATTAAAATTCCGATGTTTAAACCTGATCGTAACCATAGTGAGACACAGAGGGCGCTGCGAGTTACCGCAGATGGGGGGCTCCGACACCAAAGGAGATTCTGTGACAGTACATGCAATCCCGCCGTGCAACTGCGCGGATGATACACCAGCGATCGTGCAAGCCATCGCCAATGCGCAAGCCGGCGACACGATCTCGTTCAACGCCGGTAATTTCACCATCGCCCAGAACGCGACAATCACGCTGAAAGGTCAGATTCTCTACACCTCGACCTTGCAGAGCAATCAAATCGCGACATTCATCAATGGCGGCGCTGGTGTTTCGACAATCTTTACGGTGCAAGGACCCGCGACGGGGGTCACAATTTCGAACTTGTACTTTTCAGCGCAGTCGCCGCAAGCCTTTACTGGCGCATTGTCACTTTTGGGCGATTCAAACGGCGATCTTACCAATATCTTGGTTAACAACTGCATTTTCAACGGCGCGCCGCTCACTTACACATGGCTGCAGTCGTCGCAGATCACAAACAACACTTTTGAGAACATCCCGGTCACGTTCGCGGCGCTAGGTGGCTGGTACGCGAACAACGTGACAATCAGCAACAATCTCTTCCAAAACAACTATCAAGATATGAGCCTTATTTTCGGCGCAGCCGGCTATCCGCTTACCAACCAGGGCAACAACGTAGTCGTCTCCAATAACTTGGGGGCAGGCGGCACGCAGCGCATGGCGCTCGAGATACAGGGCAATGATCCCCCGATCGCAGGGGAGACGCAGAATCTGAAGGTGAGCGGGAACTACTGGACGAACTGGAACAACGCGCTGGTGTCCGACGGCAACAGCGAGGCCTATTCAATTGTCCCCGACGGCGGCACGGGCACTGTGATCAGCGGCAATTACGCCGACGGCAAGACGCAAAACGGCAGCGCCACTGCAATCATGGCGATGGAAGTTAGCGGAACCGCCACAGTCCAGTCGAACGACCTTCGCGATTTTGCTTGGGGTCCCGAGTGTTATGGCGTCGATAGCTTCACTAGCAACAATCTCGTGATGACAAATACGCCCGTGATTGGCGTATATAGTGGAGCGAAATGCAGCGTCAGCGGAACGACGACCAGCACCAGTAAGGCGATCCCAACGCCGCCTGCGGCGGGAGCATTGCAAGCGTCAACGCCGCCGACGCAGACGTCGCCGTCGCCGACGCCCCCGACGTCTGGAAGGCATCGCAGAGGATAAGATCGCCCGGGCGCTCATAAATCAGGCCATCTTGCCCGCACGGCCCGCCGCAACCGCGGCGGGCCGCTATCTGTAGCGTGTGCGTGCCCTGAAGGGTGAGCAAACGCATTAGGCTCCGCACGGCCCCCGCGCATTTCACCCCAATAACGTTTTAGGATTTCCGCAACCTGCATCCACTCGCGGTTCGTTAAAGGTGAGCTCAGGCCAAGTTCGTGGCGCGTTTCGCTTCCTTGTCGACAAAGGTTGTGCGGCGCAAGAAGGGTTTGGCTTCGCCAAGGAAGTGCATCGTGTAGCTTCAACCAGGGCCAGTCCGCAGAACGAAAAGCTGGCCCGCGATCCGAGTTTAATGAGGAAGCCGTGGTTGAAAACTCAAACGCCGTACGAGTAAAGCTCGCACGCACATTGTGGCTTGCTTATACAGTGGCGACCATTCTGGGTTCGCTTGTGGTTCTGGCGATTTACGTCAATGCATATGATGACAACGGCCGAACTGAACAACTTCGAGCGATCGGAAACTTCACTCGATGGGCTATGCGCATCATATCCTTCCCGCTAGGATTGCCGCTCGGGGCTGCAACGAACTGGCCCTTTGAACGGACATTTGCCTGCGAAGCGCCTGGTGAACCATGCGGCGTCTTCATCGAATGGTGGAACTCAATTTGTCTCGCTACTGATTCAGGTTTTTCTTTTGCGCTGGCTGGTGCGACGAGCGAGCTGACGTTATTCTATTTTAGCGCGAACCGAGCAAGCAGTGCGCAACGCGTCGGCTATGGACCTTCAAACAATCTTATAGACCTTATAGCCACCAGGAACCCGGAAAAAGTCTACGCGCGCGCCGTTCCAGTGGAAGTCGAGGTGTCGGCCTTGGATCACGCTTCCTGCGCAATCTGGATAAAAAAGACCTCCACATTCTCCACCGACGTAGCGTCGGCTTGGATACACTATTCCGTCAGATCCCGCGTGTCGCAGACGAGCGCCAAACCTTCGGCTCTCCTTATAGCTGGCTGGATCCAGCAAGGGCACAAATCGTGGCTCCGGACCTCTCAGGTCGTGCAGCCATGCATCAACATTGAGGACGATCTCTCGAAACTCCGACGTCCACCCGGCTGTTTCTTTAGTGCATGCCATGAACCGTTCATGGTGATGGACGGTTTCAAAAAGCGCCACCTCGAAGGAATTGCCAACATAAAGCACGCCGAAGGAACCATCGCTAAACCGGCTGGGTCGATCAACGCTCGTGTGCGTGAACGGCGCCATCAGGTAGCTGGCGCCCGGACCGCTCACCCGATGTTCCGCCGGCACAAGATCCAGCTTGCCGATCGTCTCCATGAGCCTCGGATTGGTTTTCTGCTCCGCGGAAATAATGAGCGCCCAGTCGGCGGGGTCCGCTATGTCCTCGAATAAATCGAGCGGCGGAAAAGCGCTTCGAATTATCCGGACCGCGTTTCGCCATTTGACTGTTTCGACCGGTGGGGCAGCTGGTTCAATCACCAGCCGCCCCGTTCGCCGTCCAGATATCGTCGAACCCGCATCAAATCAGTCAGCTCTCCGCCGAGCATGACGTCAAGAGCGGCCGGTCCCCCAAAAGCGGCATTCGGCGCCCGCATCCAGGCATAGCCTCGCTGAGGTTCGCGAAAGATAATTCTCAGTGCCTTGTGGATGCCCATGATATTCGAAAGTCGCGCTTTGCGGTCGCGGTCGAAGCGACCGATCTCCCCAGCCTTCCATCGGCGATAGGAACGAACGGGCAAGTCCAGCAAGATCGCCGCCCGTTCATCGTTTACCGACCAAAGACGAAAAAGACTCGTGACAGCGCGAAACATGGCGGCCGCTTCGGCATCGCTGATTGGCGCTGGAGAAAATTCCCCGGCAGCTGTGTCGACGGGAAGCAACGAGGCCATGGCATACCTACTCTTTGGCATAAGATACCAAATATCATGCCAAACGGCAACATCTTTGATCGCATCAAGACAGAGACGCAACGAGCCGATCGGCTTCGCCACCTATATGGAATGGCTGCGTTCGAGCCTCGGGAAAAACAGGAGAGCAGGCTATGTCGGCTACCGGATATCGGCGTCGGTCCGAGCAATGGTCCACAGTTACTGGGAAAAAAAACTGCTGCGACGGCTCTCAAATGCGCCCAGTTCGCGTTCGAGACGCACGCTCTGAGTTGCAATCGGTTTTGAGGGCCACTATGCTCCGCGCATCGATTTTCGGCCTGACGACTTGGACTTGCTTTGGTAACGAAGCCGCTGACGACCTCTTCCAAACTTCGATCGAACCGGCCCCGCGAATGCGGGCCTTCTCCTAAAACATGTTTGGAGAGATGACATGGCTACCGGAACTGTAAAATGGTTTAATGGTCAAAAGGGCTTTGGCTTCATCCAGCCCGATGATGGCGGCGCGGACATTTTCGTCCATATCAGCGCGGTGGAGCGTGCTGGCTTACGCGATCTGCGCGAAGGCCAGAAGGTCAGCTACGAGATCGCTCAAGACCGCCGGACGGGCAAGTCTTCGGCTGATCAGCTCAAGGAAATCTGAGGCGACATGGGCTTGGCGGCGCTCCGCCACCCACGCTCTCGAGAAGGTCGCCGTTACTGGCGGCCTTTTTTTAGCAAAGTCATTGTCGAATGAGGCCTGAACGACCAACGGGCGGCTTATCCGAAAGCGGATTCGACGGCCACAAATTGACAGATAACAAAGCATTTCCAGAAATCTAAGCTATCGGCTTGATTCGACAATTATAGGCGAACAGATCACGAAGCCGTAGCTTTGGCTTCCGTAAAGCTAAGCCTGCGGGCGCTTTCCGCGCCAATACGAATCACAACTTCTCCTGCTTCGTTTGCCACCAGAATCACGCTTCCCGGCTCAACAAGTTCATTTGCAAGCCTAATGATCATCGGCCATAACGCGACGGACTCCCCCACTGTCACCGCCCGCGCCACCGTATTGATCTCCATATCGCGCGTCTGCACCATGAAGTCGAACTTCAGCATGGGCTTTCCTCCGCCAGTATTTTTTCGTTAGGTATCCCAGGGGGCACAATCAAATCCTATGCCAGCATCCAAGGAGACAAGACTTCGCCAAATATTCAGGGCCTGCCTGAGGAGCGCTGACGCTCCAGATCACTCTTTGAGGCTGGTCCATCGCAGCAAATACGGACGACCTTCAGCCTTCTTTCGCGATACGTGGCGTCTACGTTTTTCGAAATTGCGGAATGCTACTTAGTGTGCGCCGCAATAACTTGCTTTGCGAAAGAAGTCGCAGCGACTGCTGGTTCTGCGCGGTTTGATCTCACAGCGTCAAGCGTCTCCACCGCTGTATCAGCGACAGGTAGCTGCGGAGAAATGATCCCTTGAACTGCTCAATTTTCAATCAAAGGTGGTCTCGCTCGGCATCCACCTCTCGGCAAACGGCGCACGCCGTTCCAAAGATCATAACTGCCTAGGCCTGTCTGGAGCCAAAGCAGTTGGGCCTGACAACGCATGGCCTAGGCACAGAACAAGCTGTTTTTTAATCGTATGCGACGCTGGCCTTTCGAACCCACGACGACATATAGCCAGCGAAAAAGGATCGAAGCAGCTTTCCGCGCCGCGAAGCGCAGACCTGAAAGCCTCATCTCATGAACGCCTTGAAGCAACTGGAACAATATGGTCAATCTGTCTGGCTTGATTATCTCAAGCGCAGTCTGATTGAAAGTGGGGAGTTGCATAAGCTCATCGAGAGCGATGGGCTAAAAGGTGTAACCTCAAACCCGTCTATTTTCGAGAAGGCGATTGGCGAAAGCGATGAATACGAAAGCGCTCTTACAACATTTCAGGAGCAGGCCGACCACTCAATCTCCGAAATTTACGAGCGCCTCGCCATCACCGACATACGCAGCGCGGCCGACGTTTTGTATCCGATCTACCTGCAGAATCGAGGCGCGGACGGCTTCATTAGTCTGGAATGCTCTCCCTATCTAGCTAACGACACCGGGGCAACGGTGGAGGAAGCGCTCAGATTATGGGCGGCAGTCGATCGTCCCAACCTGATGGTGAAGGTGCCTGCGACGGCGGCCGGCGTTCCTGCGATCCGCGTATTGATCGGCAAGGGAGTGAACATCAACATAACCTTGCTGTTTTCTGTGGACGTATACGAGCAGGTCGTCGATGCCTATATGTCCGGGCTCGAAGATTTGAGACAGGGTGGCGGCGACGTTTCGAAAGTTGCAAGCGTCGCGAGTTTCTTTATCAGTCGCATCGACACTGCGGTTGACAAACGCCTTGGACAAATTGGCGACAGGCAGGCAGCGAGTCGCCTACGTGGCAAGGCGGCGATCGCCAATGCGAAGATTGCTTACAGTCGATACGAGGCGCTGTTCTCCTCCCCTCGTTGGCGACTGCTTGCATCGATAGGCGCTAAGCCGCAGCGCCTGCTTTGGGCCTCAACGAGTACAAAAGATCCTTCATATCCAGACACCTTCTATGTTGAGGGACTGGTTGGCTCAGACACCGTGAACACCATGCCGCCCGAAACCATGGACGCGTTCCGTGATCATGGTAAAGCGACGGCGAACGCCATAAAGCGGGACGTGGGCGACGCTTGGACGACGCTGGCCGCACTTGAAGAGCATGGCGTATCGTTAAAGGAAATCACACAGGAATTGGTCGACGACGGCGTACAAAAATTCGCAGACGCATTCGACAAACTATTGGGCGCGATTGCGGAGAGGCGCAGCGCTTCGCAGGATGGCGGGGGTGACCGCCTGGAAATCAGCACAACTCGTCCAGAGATCACAGCCGCGATCGAGAGCGAGCTGGAAGCTTGGCGCAAGGAGGGTCGCATACGCCGACTATGGGCCGGCGACAAATCGCTTTGGAGTGGAGCGGACGAGAACAAATGGGTTGGCTGGCTGCGCATCGTTGAGCAGGAGCTAACGCAAGTCGACGTGCTACAGGCGTTTGCGAATCAGATTAGACATCGGGAAATTGACGATGTCCTCCTACTGGGAATGGGAGGCTCCAGCCTGGGTCCCGAAGTGCTGAGCGAAATCTTTGGGCGTCAGCCCGAGTGGCCATGCTTTCATATGCTGGATAGCACGGATCCGGCACAGATCGAGGCCACAGAACACGCTATCAATTTGTCAAGAACGCTGTTTATCGTCTCGTCCAAATCCGGAAGCACGTTAGAGCCAAATATCCTGTTGGATTATTTTTTCGATCGGCTCTCCGGCCAAAGAGGCAAGGAAAAAGCGGGTGAACAATTCGTAGCAGTCACCGATCCGGGCTCCTCACTGGAGCAACGCGCCAAAGAACTTAACTTCGCCATTATTTTTTTCGGCGTGCCCTCGATCGGAGGGCGTTACTCGGTGCTATCGAAATACGGTCTCGTGCCTGCTGCAACCATGGGTCTCGATGTAAAGCGCCTTCTGGAAACGACGCGGCCTATGCAGCGCGCCTGCGGGCCAGACGCTCCGCCGAAGCAAAATCCGGGCGTGCAACTGGGCATCGCCATGGGTGTCGCAGCGACGCACTTTGGCCGCGACAAAGTTACCATCATAGCTTCTCAACCGATCGCGCCCTTTGGCGCGTGGTTGGAGCAGCTTCTCGCGGAGAGCACTGGCAAGCAGGGGCGAGGACTGATTCCAGTGGTCGGGGAGACCGTGACAGCCCCGGATTGCTATGCGGACGATCGTTTTTTTGTCTTTCTCGAGTTTGAGGGTCAAACAGATGTCGCCATGGGCCGCGCAATCAAGGCGCTGAGCCATGCCGGCCACCCGGTGGCGCACATTAGAATCAAAGATCGTTGGCATATCGGCCAGGAATTTTTCCGCTGGGAAATCGCCACCGCAGTGGCCGGCGCCGTTATTGGCGTCAACCCCTATGACCAGCCAGATGTCGAGGCAAGCAAGCGCAAAACCCGAACGCTGACCGAGCAATTCGCGTCATCTCGCTCCCTTCCCCATGAGGAACCAATCTTTCGCGAAAACGGCGTTACGCTCTACGCGGATCCACGCGACGCCGCGGAACTCGGCCGAAACAACACGCTGTCCGGCTATCTGAGGAGTCATATCGCGCGCGCGCACGCGGGAACCGATTATCTGGCGATGCTGGCATACATAGAACGCAATGAGAAGCATTCGCGGGCGCTCGCAGCGATACGGGACGGTCTGCGAGATCAGACCCATGCCGCAACATGCCTTGGCTTTGGACCTCGCTTCCAGCACTCGACGGGCCAGGCTTATAAGGGAGGCCCGAATTCAGGAGTATTTCTGCAACTCACTTGCGACGACCCGCAAGATATCAATGTTCCAGGACATTCTTACAGCTTTGGCGTGGTGAAGGCAGCGCAGGCTCGGAGCGATCTTGACGCGCTTGTCGAGCGGGGACGCCGCGCGTTGCGCATTCATCTAAGCGATATCGAGACGGGACTTGCAGAGCTGGCGCGGGCAGTAGAATTCGCTTTGCATTAGCTGCAAGATTGCATGGAGTAAAAACATGGAGATCGGCATCATCGGGCTGGGCCGCATGGGAGGCAATATTGGTCGCCGCTTGATGAGGGCGGGGCATCGTTGCGTGGTGTTCGATGTCGACGCGAAGGCGCGCCAGGCGCTGGTCAAGGCGGGGGCCATTGAAGCCGGTTCGCTTGAACAACTTGCTACGTCGCTTCGCGAAAAGCCGCGCGCGATATGGGTGATGTTGCCGGCTGGTCAAATCACCGAGGAAACTGTGGAGACTCTTGGTCGACTGTTGGATCCTGAGGATATCGTCATTGATGGCGGCAATTCCTTTTACAAGGATGACGTCCGACGCGCTGAAAAATTGAGCCATAAACATATTCGCTATGTTGATTGTGGCACCTCGGGCGGTGTGTGGGGCCTCGATCGCGGCTACTGCATGATGATCGGCGGACCGAAGGACGTTGTCGATCATCTCGACCCCATCTTCAACGCTCTTGCTCCCGGTCCAGGCGATATTCCGCGTACGCCCGATCGCCGGTCTGTCGATCAACGAGCCGAACGCGGATATATTCATGCTGGCCCATCGGGCGCCGGGCATTTCGTCAAGATGGTGCATAACGGTATCGAATACGGGCTGATGCAGGCTTATGCCGAAGGCTTCGATATCCTGCGCAACAAGGCTTCGAGCGAGTTACCCGAGCGCGAGCGTTTCGAACTCGACCTCGCCGACATCGCCGAAGTTTGGCGGCGGGGCAGCGTCATCTCTTCTTGGCTGCTGGACCTCGGCGCCGCTGCGCTGGCTCAGGACCCGAAGCTAAGCCGATACAGCGGCTTCGTTCAGGACTCCGGCGAGGGGCGCTGGACAATCGAAGCCGCATTTGAGGAATCCGTGCCGGCAAATGTCCTGTCTGCGGCGCTTTATGCCCGGTTCCGCTCGCGGCGGGAGCACACTTTCGGAGAAAAAATATTGTCGGCCTTGCGTTTTGGATTTGGCGGTCACCTGGAGGGTCGCGAGTCGCCTGACCCCGAACCGCTGACGTCGGCTTCAAAATAGCGCGGAGCGATTGTCATGTTCTTTTCGCAGACGCGGCGCCAAATTGAGAAACAGCCCGCTAAGCTAGCGCGGACGACGGCGCCTCTCACAGTGGACCAAAACAAGAGCGTTCAACACGACATTCGCTTACTGCTAGCAGACGTTGACGGCACACTGCTAACACAGGAAAAGGGGCTGACCCAGGAAGCGAAAGACGCCGCTTTTCAACTTCATGACGCCGGCATTACGTTGGCCATCACCAGCGGACGCCCGCCGCGAGGCATGAAAATGCTGATCGAGCCTCTCGCTCTGGATAGCGTCATCGCCGGTTTCAACGGGGGGCTGCTTGTAAATCCAGATTTCTCAATCGTCGAGAGCTACATGCTTGATCCCGCGACGGCGAAGCAGGCTCTTGCGCTGATCCTGGATCAAGGACTCGACGCATGGGTCTATACGGAGAGGGCATGGCTCGTCCGTAACGCCAACGCTCCCCACGTGGCGCGCGAAGCATGGACGGTTAAATTCGATCCGGAAATTGTAGAAAGCTTCTCCACAGCGCAATTGTCGAAGACAATTAAGATTGTCGGCGTTTCTGACAACCCAGAACGCATCGCAAACTGCGCCAGGGCCGCGCAAGACGCCCTGAGTTTCAAAGCGAACGCGGCATGTTCTCAGCCGTATTATCTCGATGTGACGCATCCGCAAGCCAGTAAAGGAATGGTCGTGCAAACTTTGTCTAATCTGCTGAAAATCCCTTTGGCGCAGATTGCAACGATAGGAGATATGCCGACAGACATTCCCATGTTCCGAAAAAGCGGCCTCTCCATCGCTATGGCCAATGCAAGCGACGAGGTAAAGGCGCAGGCAGATGTGGTGACTGACAGCAATGAAAACGATGGCTTCGCCAAAGCGGTGCGGGAGTTTCTTTTACCTCGAGTTGGCGGACCATCCCGAGCGGCTCGTATGATTCCAGGCTGACAGAAGTTGCTTCTGTAGTGACGTGATGGGCGCGGAACGCAAGCATGATCAACCCCCAACAAAAAGCGCCGTTGTAGTTGCGCCCTCGATTCTGTCCGCTGATTTCACGCGACTCGGGGACGAAATACGCGCAGTCGATGCGGCAGGCGCCGACTGGATTCATATCGATGTCATGGATGGGCGATTCGTGCCAAATATCACAGTTGGCCCCATGGTAGTCGAGGCGGTTCGCCGTTGTACAAAAAAGCCGCTTAATGTGCATCTGATGGTTATCGAACCCGAACGTCATCTCACCGCTTTCGCCAAAGCTGGAGCAGACCATCTGCTTATTCAGGCGGAGCCCACTTCAACAATTCACCTTCATAAGGTTCTCTCGCAGATCCACGAACTAGGGATGAAATCGGGCGTGGTCCTAGATCCCGCAAGCCCGGTAGCACTGGTAGAGTATGTACTAAACCTTTGCGATGTCATCATGGTCATGACCGTCAATCCTGGATTCGGCGGTCAGAAATTCCTGCCAGAAATGCTCCCCAAGATCCGCAGGATACGCGAGCTGTGCAACGCGCGTGGCTTTGCTCCGTTCATCGAGGTTGATGGCGGGCAGAATTGCGAAAGCGCCGGACAGGCATGCGAGGCCGGCGCGAACGCCATCGTCGCCGGCACTGCCATCTTTGGAGCGTCCGATTATGCAGCTGCTATCGCCTCCATCCGCCACGCTACCTGTTTGGCGCGAGAAAATGCGCTGCAAGGTGCAGTAACAGGCTAAATTTCAAAGCACCGCATGGCGAGACGCGAAGGCAATGGGGCACGAGCGCCACAAGACCCGAGGCGCTGAGGCTACGCCAGATCGCCGGCAGCTGACCTGTCGACGAACAAACACACTTCGCCGACCGGTTGCAAGCAGGCAGCCGGAATTTGCCGATCTCCGGATCGAAGGCGCTGCAAAACTTCCCGCTTATCCGTTCCCGCAATCAGAAAAGCTGTGCGCCGACTGCTTTCCAAAGTGGGATAGGTGAGCGTTATGCGAGGCTCCGGTCGGCCGTCGAGAACAGCGACCACCCATCTGCTGCGCTCATTCAGCGCTGAGGATCCGGGAAAAAGCGACGCCGTATGTCCGTCCGTTCCGAGCCCGAGCAGGGTCGCGTCAAACAGGGGCCGGGTCGAATCCAAACAGCTCGCTCCATAGATGGATTTCAGCGTATTTTCATAGTCAGCCGCCGCTACCTCAGCGGTTGCGCAATTGGTGTCGATTGGATGGATATTCGCTGGTGGAATTGGAGCGCGCGCCAAAAGCGCCTCCCACACCATCCGGTAATTACTCCGTTGGTCACTCCAAGGAACGAACCGCTCGTCTCCCCAGAACCAGTGGGTGCGGCGCCAAGGGAAGGCTTCCCGGATTGGTGATTCCGCTAAAACCTCATATAGCCTACGGGGGGTGGTTCCACCAGAAAGCGCAACATTGAAAACCCCTTTCTTTGCGACAGCAAGCGCAAGCAACCATTCGGCGGCGCGACGTGCTAGGGCCTCCCTGTCGACAACAATCTCCAACTCGGCTCCTGGCGGACTGCACGTCTGGGCACGCAGCACTCCGGTCCTGTTCGCGCCGCCAAGAATGAAGCGCTCGACCGCCATAGCGAAACCCTCCTGTTGATTGCTGTCGGCTACGAGGTGCGCCGCCAGCTGCACTTCGGGAGCGGCGTTACCCATGGCAATGCTGAGACCACTCCGCTTGAACATGGCGATGTCATTGGCGCCGTCGCCGATGACCGCAATCTCCGCAGTCGGGATTGCCAGCAATTTTGACAGCGTGAGCACAGCCGCACCTTTGTTGGCTTCGAGATGGGTGATGTCGAGATAATATTGCTGCGATCGCGCGACTGTCGCCCTGTCGGCAAGTATCGCGCGAATTGCGCTTTCACACCTCGATAAAAGAGTAAAATCCTCGCTAACGCCGACGATCTTGTAGGCGCGGTCAAGCGATTCCCCGAATTCGTCCACGATGGTCGGCTGGAAGCGCACCGAGCGCTTCTCCGTATTGATATACGGACTGCTTAGCCCGCGAACCAGCCAATCCACTCCGCTAAAGATCCAGATTTCTATGCCGTAAGTAGACAGCAAATGTGCGGCCTGCCGAGCAATCTCCGGCGAAAGGACATGCTCCTCAATCGCAGACAAGTCTGGACCCACAATTGCGCCGCCGTTGAAACCCGCGATCGGCGTCTCAATCTGCAATGACTTGATTAGACAACGCAAGCCACGCGGAGGACGGCTGCTTACGATAGTGAACGTAATACAGGCAGACCGGAGCTCATGCACCGCTGCGAGCGTGCGCTCGGTCAGGATTTTGTCGTTGGTCACCAGTGTGCCGTCGACGTCGGATATTAAAGCCGAAATCCGCCTCCCAAGCCGTAGATTACTTGGTTTCATTCGATTTTCCGTGTTCGCCAATCAACCGCCAGCGCCGGCCATCACGCTCCACAAGCGCATCAGCCTCGCTCGGTCCTTCGTCGCCTGCGGGGTAGATCGGAAGTTGCGACACTCGATCCTGAGCCCAGGCGTCCAGGACAGGTTGCACCACGCGCCATCCGGCCTCAATATTGTCAGCGCGTTGGAACAACGACGCGTCTCCGATCATGCTGTCGTACACCAGCGTTTCATAGCCGGTACTCGACGGAACCTTGAAATAATCCTCGTAATTAAACTTCATCTCGACCCCGGATATACGCATATTCGGTCCGGGAATCTTCGCGCCGAACAACAAGGTGACGGCCTCATCGGGCTGGATATGCAGCACCAGGTCGTTCGGCGTTAAACGCTCCACGGGCGTGTCACGGAAAAGTGTCAACGGCGCTTGCTTGAACTGAATCGCGATCTCGGTGCGCTGTGCGGCCAGCGCCTTGCCTGTCCGCAAATAAAAGGGCACTCCGACCCAACGCCAATTGTCGATCATCAGCTTAAGTGCGACATAAGTTTCCGTGATGGAGTCTGGTGCGACGTTGGGTGCGCTCCGGTACGAAGCGATCGACTTGCCCCCGATTGCGCCGGCGCCATATTGCGCGCGTACAACATTCTTCCGTGCATCATCGCAGTCGAAATAGTGGACCGCCTCAAGCACCTTCGCCTTTTCCGACCGCAATGCATCAGCGTCGAAGCACGTTGGCGGCTCCATCGCAGCAAGCGTCAGCAGTTGAAAGAGATGGTTCGGCACCATGTCTCGTAGCGCGCCCGTAGCATCGTAGAACTTTCCACGTCGCTCTACGCCGACAGTTTCGGCCACCGTGATCTGGACATGATCAATGTGATCGCGATTCCAAAGCGGTTCGAAGAGTCCATTCGCGAACCGAAGCACCATGATGTTCTGAACGGTTTCTTTTCCAAGGTAATGGTCGATGCGATAAATTTGTGTTTCAGCCAGTACTGCGAGGATGTCGTGGTTGAGCGCTTGCGCAGAGCTGAGGTCAGAGCCGAATGGCTTCTCGATGATTACCCGGCGCCAAAAACTTCCTTTCTCGCGCACGAGTCCGGCCTCTCCGAGGCGACGCACAATCGTTGCGAAAACGCTCGCCGGAGTCGCAAGATAAAACAAACAATTGCCCCCGACGCCAAACTTCTCGCTCATTTCGCTCAAAAGTCGCGCGAGAGTCTTATATGTGGTGTGGTCATCGAAGTCGCCCCGGAGATAGCGCGCGCGTTCTGCGAACCATTGCTCTTCAGGAGTCGTGACCTCGCAAGTGACAAATTCGTGCAGAGCGGCGCAAAGGTCCTCGCGGAAAGTTTCGTCGGTTTTGTCAGCGCGCGCAATTCCTATGAGAGCGAAGCGTTCTGGTAGGAGTTTGGCTCGCTTCAGATTGCACAGAGCCGGAAAAAGCAGACGCTTCGTGAGGTCCCCCGTCGCGCCGAATATGACGAGGATGCAGGGATCAGGAGTCTTCGCTTGTGTCGACATCATACGTTCTCGAAACGACAGCCGAACCGATCGCATTCCTCCGTGACCCGATACAACCGAGTCATGGAGGAACCAGATCATTCTCTTTTCGAGCTTTGGCGATCTGCTCCATCGCGGCGGAGCGGATTTTCTCGGGCGTGAAGCCAAACTTGGTCAATAGATCCTTAAGTGGCGCCGAGGAGCCAAAGGTGTGCATGCCTATGGTGGCGCCGCTCGCGCCGACATAGCGGTCCCAACCCAGAACCGAGCCTTCTTCGACTGAAACCCTGGCCTTTACCTCAGGCGGAAGCACGTAATCTCGGTAGCTCGAATCCTGCTGCTCAAACAGCTCCCATGAGGGCATGCTGACAACCCGAGCCTCTACGCCATCCTTCTTGAGCGCCTCATACGCATCGACGCAGAAGGCGACCTCGCCGCCCGAACCTATGAGCAACACCTCTGGTTTTCCGTTCTGGGCGTCGGCCAACACATAAGCGCCACGGGCGACCCCTTCGGCCGGCGCATATCGCGTCCGGTCCAAGGTAGGAAGCGCTTGGCGACTCAACACGAGGCAAACTGGCTGATGCTTTAGGGCCACTATGACCCGCCAGGCTTCGGTCACCTCGTTGGCGTCGGCGGGCCGCAATGTGATCATCCCGGGAATGGCGCGCAGCGCGATGAGCTGCTCCACCGGCTGGTGCGTTGGCCCGTCCTCGCCCACGCCGATCGAATCATGGGTAAAGATGAAGATGACAGGAATCTCCATCACAGCGCTCAACCGCAGCGCTGGCTTCAGGTAGTCGCTGAAGATGAGATAGGTCGAACCGAAAGCGCGAATCTTGGACAGAGCGAGCCCATTCAAAACAGCGGCCATGCCATGCTCGCGAATGCCGAAGTGAAGATTGCGTCCGCTGTAGTGGTCCGCCTCGAAATCGCCGGCTCCCTCGAAGACAAGCCGAGTCATGGTCGAAGGTCCAAGGTCAGCGGCGCCACCGATCAGCCAGGGATAGTTTGGCGCAATGGCGTTTAGCACTTTGCCCGAGGCGGTACGGCTTGGTAGGCCCTTGGCGTCAGCGGGAAAACTAGGCAACTCCTTGTCCCACCCGTCTGGAAGGGCGCGCTTCTGCATCCGTTCGAGCTGGTCGGCAAGTTGTGGATGTTTGGCGCGATAAGCATCCAGCCGAGCAAACCAAGTTTCGCGAAGGTTTCGACCCCGCTTGCCCATACCGGCCTTAAAATGCTCGCGCACCCCATCGGGGACAAGGAATTTCGAGTCTTCTGGCCAGCCATAACGACGCTTTGTAAGCCGGATTTCTTCCTCTCCGAGCGGTTCGCCATGTGCAGCGCTGGTGTCATGCTTATGCGGAGCCCCGTAACCGATATGGCTCTCGACTATGATCAGCGTGGGCACATCCTCGGTGTGGCGGAATCTGTCTAAAGCCCCCGCCATTCGCTCCGAGTCGTTTGCATCACTCACACGCAAAACGTTCCAGCCATAGGCAAGGAAACGTGCGGCGACGTCATCACTAAAAGCGAGATCCGTATGACCTTCAATCGTCACACGGTTGCTGTCATAGATCCAGCAAAGATTCCCCAGCATCAAATGGCCGGCGATCGAAGCGCCCTCACTCGCCACGCCCTCCATCATGTCGCCATCGCTGCACAGCACATAAACGTCATAATCGAAAATCGTGAAATCTTGACGATTGAAATGCTGCGCCGCCCACTTCGCAGCTATCGCCATACCAACGCTCGTGGCGCAGCCCTGCCCCAGCGGCCCGGTCGTAGTTTCGACGCCAGAGGTAAGGCGATACTCGGGATGGCCTGTACACTTGCTGCCGAGCTGACGGAAACGCTTGATGTCATCAAGTGTGACAGAGAGTTCCCCCAGGCGCTCATATTTGGCGTTCACTGCCTTGACGCCCGTCAAATGGAGAATTGCATAAAGCAGCATGGAAGCGTGTCCGGCCGACAGCACAAAGCGATCCCGGTTCGGCCAGATTGGATCGTCGGGGTCAAAACGCAGGTAGTTCTGCCAAAGGGTGTAAGCTACCGGAGCCATCGCCATCGGGGTTCCCGGATGACCGGAATTGGCCTGCTGCACAGCATCCATGGACAAAGTACGGATCGTGTTGATGCAAAGCTCGTCGATCGAGCGCTCGTTGACCTGGAGATCGCCGCCGGAATTGAAGAATTCTCCTGGAGCCAAACGCGGGGACCGTCCCGACTCCGACTTCGCCTTTCCAGTCCTCACAAGCCCATCAGAGCGACGTTGATCCGTCATTGACTTCCCCTCTGTGGATATCAAGGACTTACCCTTCCCAACCGGGCTCAACATAAGCTCGCGCTTGGCGAAGGAGCGGCGGCGATACATCCCATTTGCGGCGCTGACACGAGAAGACAATCCTTGCGGAATGAGAATTGCCATTTTGCGTTACGCAGCCCGGATCGTCGAAGTCTTGCACCGTCTGCGGTGCGCCGCGCTTTAAGTTCGGTTCGTTGGTTATAATTCCGCCTGCGCGCGGAACTGAGCGACGCTCATTCGCTCCACTGCGGAACGCTCACCTTTCAAAACTCTGAAAAGCGTGTCCTTGCCTTCGCGCCAGAAGCTGATATCGAAGCGTCGTCGGCCAAGCCGGAGATCTATCAACGTTACGTCGGGCAGCCAGTCGGGCAGCGCAGGATCGACGTATAGCTTACCACGTGGCGCATCTTGCTGTAGTCCGAGCATTGTTTGCAACAGCATGAACGGTGTCCCCGCCGCCCAGGCTTGCGGCACATTGGCGCCCAGATACTGCACCGGGAAACTCAATGGATCACGTTGCAGACCGGCGTAAAGCTCCGGAAGCTGATTCAGCAAAAAGTGACTCGCGGCTCCGGTGATGTCGCGTGCTACCGCAGCAGCCTCGGCCGCAAACCCGTAGCGCCGCATGCCGAGCGCGATGAGCGAGTTATCATGCGGCCATACCGCCCCGGTCTGGTAATTGTACGGATTGAAGGAGGGATGTTTGGCCGAGAGGGTTCGGATCCCCCACCCGCTCCACATGTCTTCGCGCATCAGTCGATCGACCACCTTTGCAGCGCGTTTCGGATCGATGATGCCAGACCAAAGACATTGTCCGACATTCGAGGTCACCGACAGCACCTTCTTCTTCTCACCATCCAGCGCATAGGCGTAGAAGCCAGACTCCTCGTCCCAGAAAACGTCATTGAATTTTTCAAACAACGCCGCAGCCTTTTTGCGCAAGACATTGGCGCGGCGCTTGTTTCCGAACTCGTCGTAAATGTCAGCCATGCGAAGCCAGGCGTCATAAACATATCCTTGCACTTCGCATAGCGCCTTAGGCCCATTGACGAGTGCGCCGTCGGCATACATCACCGCGTCACCGGAATCCTTCCAAGCCATGTTCTCGTAACCGGCTGTCGAGCGTGTCTGATATTCCTGGAAACCGTCTCCGTCGCGATCGCCGTATTTATCGATCCAACTCAGGCAGGCCTCCGCTTTCGGCAAATGCCGCTCTACAAGCGTATGATCTCCCGTCGCGCGCCAGGCCGCGTGCAGCGCCACCAGATACAGAGGCGTCGCGTCCGCAGTGCCGTAGTATGGCGTATGTGGGATCAACTTGAAATGCGCCAGTTCCCCGTAGCGCAGCTCATGCAAAATTTTGCCGGGCTCGGCGTCGCGGTAGTCGTCGCGCTCAGTAGCTTGATACTGTCCCAACACCTCAAGGGTTCCAGCGGCGAATTCGGGATAGACAATCATCGTCTGCAGCGAGGCGATCAGCGTGTCGCGTCCGAACAACGCCACGAACCACGGTAACCCGGCGGCAGGCACGAACACCATATGATCTGTGCCTTTCAGCGGCAGTCGCAGGGCGGCTATGTCCCGCACGCCCTGATCGTAGCAACGATAAAACTCTTCGTTGCTGCTGGCTATCTTGAGAACCCTCCTCTGCCATTCGTCCATATTGCGCGCGTGGTCAGATGTGTGGCTCGAATGAATGCATTCCCGTGGCGCCAGAATGCGCTTCGAGCCGTCCACGAGACTATAAATAAGGCAGCGATGCCAGGTTTGACCTGCATCCAACACAATATTGAAACTCATTCGCCCGTTGGCGTTAACTGTTGGCTCGCCGTCTCCATCACCGGTGTGTACAATTATCTCACGGCTGAAATCCCCGTTGCGATAGGTGATGTGCAGCGTCTGGCGGGACGGCGACCACGATGTGGTGATGCGGCCGCGTCGCACGATTTGATCCTGCTTTACCTCAAAAATATCAGCAAAATCGGCTCGAACCGCGATCTCCAGGTTAAAGCGCACCGAGTTATGAGTGTTGTTGGTGACATCCAAGTCCTCGTGAATACCCCCGTCGATATGACGGCTGATAATTAGACCCAATGTGCGCTCCGCGATTGGTCCATCTTCGCTCATGAAAGCTGGGTTGGTCAGGAAAATACGCGCTGCATTGTGGGCGACCGCGCCGCCGTTCAGCAGATTCCACGCCTCGCCATTGGCATAGATTGCCCAGGCGCTGACCATCCTTGTATCGCGGAAGAACAAGCCGCGCTTGCTTGGTGAGTTCACCTGCCCATCGGGTTCGGTCACCAACACAGTCTGTCCCTGATGGATCGCGATCTGCGCCGGTCCAACCTGAACCTTGAACGTCACAAGCGTCCTCTCCGTGCTTTTGGGCTGAAGGTGACAGCAAAACTATCGAACGCAAAGAAGCAAATGTTACACGGATCAGTAGTAACGAGGGATCGGTCCGTTGTGCGGCGTCATGCGATCAGAGAGATCAAGAAAGACCTCATCCACGTAGCACCAGCCCCAACCTTCCGGCGGATCATAGCCTTCGATAATTGGGTGTCCCGTCGCTCTATAGTGCCGTGTGGCGTGCTTGTTGGGCGAGTCGTCACAACAGCCCACGTGCCCGCAAGTGCGACACAGACGCAGGTGAACCCATGTGCTGCCGATCTTTAGACATTCCTCACATCCCAGCGCGCTCGGAGTGACAACGCGGATGGTGGAGATGTGGCTGCATTGTTCAGCCATTTCAGTTCCTTCCTAAAGCATCCCGTTGATGAGACATGGATAGATATGCATGGAGTGCGGCCACAACCTGCGCGCCTTCACCAATCGCACTGCCGACGCGTTTGATCGAACCGCATCGAACGTCGCCGACTGCGAAGATTCCGGGGATGCTGGTCTCGAGTGCATTGTGAGCAGGATTCTCGTCTCCACCAGTCTTCACAAAACCTGCTTTATCGACGTTGACGCCACAACCCGAAAGCCAGGCCGTTGCGGGATCTGCGCCTATGAATAGGAAAACGTTTCGAATGTTCGCTTCCTCCTCGATGCCGCCGCTGTGGTCGCGCCATCGAACGCGCTGCAAACCGCGTTCGGCCGTTCCCTCGAAAGCGACCAGTTCGGTCCTGGTATGGAGAACAATATTGGGCGCAGCAGCTATGCGGTCTATGAGGTACTTCGACATGGTTTCCGACAGACCGCCGCCGCGCACCAACATCAGAACCCTGGCTGAGGCGTTGGAGAGGAACACCGCCGCCTGCGCGGCGGAATTGCCTCCACCGACGACGATCACGTCTTCTCCGGCACAAAACTTGGCTTCGATCGGCGATGCCCAGTACCAAACTCCCTTCCCTTCATAGATATGAAGGTCGGGGACCGATGGGCGCCGATAGCGCGCCCCTGTGGCAATAACAACCGAACGAGCGATTACACATTCGCCGCTTTCGAGTTTAAGATCGAACAAACCGTCCGCCCTGTGACAGTGCAGACTTTTCACTTCGGCGGGGATTGTGATATCGGCTCCGAACTTTTGTGCCTGTACGAAGGCGCGTCCGGCCAGGGCTTGTCCGGAGATTCCCGTGGGAAAGCCAACGTAATTTTCGATCCGGGCGCTGGAGCCCGCCTGACCGCCAAATGCCCAGGCGTCAAAAACCGCAACAGACAGTCCCTCGGACGCGGAATAAACTGCCGTCGCGAGTCCGGCCGGTCCGGCTCCAACGACAGCGACATCGTAACACATCTCCGTTGGCCGTGCTCCAACCATACCGATTGCACGGGCAAGCTCCGCTTCGGTCGGATTATGCAACACAGAACCATCCGCACAAACCACCCAGGGCAGATCTCGAAAATTCATCGGCGAAACGGCAATAAATGACGCGGCGTCGGGATCAAGCGCGGGGTCGACAGGATGATACGGTTGGCCGTTACGCGAGAGGAAGACTTGTAGACGCGTCACATCCGGATTGGTGGCGGCGCCGATCAAGAGCGGTCCGCCGATTTCGCTCTGGAGCAACGCCACTCGCCGAAGAATTAAGGCTCGCATGATGCGCTCGCCGAGATCCGCTTCGGCCACAAGCAAACTCCGTAGCCTTTCCGGAGAGATGACAAGGGCCTCGACTGCGCCTTCAGCACGGGCGTCGACTAGCGATGCCCGCCCGGATAGTTGTCCTACTTCTCCGAAAAATCCGCCAGGTCCCTGATCGATCAGAGGGCTGATATGCCCCAGTCCATCATGTTGAGTGACAGCGATCTGACCCTTGATTACTATGATCATACCGGGACCGGCTTTTCCGGTTTCGGCAATCAGCTCTCTCTCGGCGTAATGTCGAATCGAGCCGAACCTTCGCATACGATCTATTTCGAATGCATCGAGGACCGGGAACATCTGATCGACGCGAGACGCCCAGCGAGACGGCGTATTTGCAATCACTTGCCTTCCTCCGAAGCTCTGGTGGCGCACGAAGGCGATGTCCTATACTCGGCTACACCGTCCTTGAGATCCGTTCCATCTTCCCCGTCGCGATGTCAAAAATACAGATGTTTCCCCGGCGAAAACTGTGGAATTGAACTGCGCCTCTTGCTTGGGGACGTCATATCTTCCATTGGCAATCCCAAATGTTTGACGCCTCTCTGCTTAGCCTCTGATGGTTTACCGTCCACTCCAGACAGCATTTAGCGCTGATCAGTTAGCATTGAAGTAGGTCGAACTCCGCCAGATCGCTTTCTTCGATTACCTGCGCACGCGGATTTGACGCCAATTAACGCGCTGATCTTGGTCGTTCACAGCCAAGTTCCCCTTCTCGAAGTCAGTTGCCGGCGAGACGTCCTGTCGTCGCCTGATGCGACCGATCGCTGGACCAACTCGGGAATCACCCAAAAAGACAATCACAAACAGTCGTGCGAGGCCTACCATCGACAGAGATAGGAGAAGCACTTTGATTAAGGCGAGGCTGGTCATCACGCGCTCCAACTTTCGATCACGTTTGGAAGAAGAACTCCGGAATCCGCGCTTCGAGCGCGTCCCGGCGCGACACAAGCGACCGATTATCTCAACGCATCCAGATCGAGATTGAGCAAGAGGACATTCACACGCGGTTCACCAATGAACCCGGCGAAACGTTGCTCGATGTGAGCATCCACCAGAGCGCGAAGTCGGTCCTCGTCCAATCCGCGCGCCTGGGCGACAGCCGAAACCTGAGCCAATGCGAATTGGGGCGAAATGTGCGGATCAAGACCGGAGGCGGAAGTCGTCACCGCGTCGGCGGCCACGACGTCCACCCGACCCGCGGCGAATTCCGCCTCGATGGCGCTATTCACACGATCGACCAGTTTTTGCGAAGTAGGGCCGAGATTGGAGCCGGATGAATTCGCCGCGTTGTAGGGCGCGTCGATAGTCTTCGTGGAGTCTTGAGGGATCGGGCGTGCTCGTCGCCGAGGGGCGCCCATGAAAATAGCGATCCGTTGTGAAGTTTTGGCCGATCAGGGATGAACCGACAATCTTCCCATCGCGTTCTATGATACTGCCATTGGCCTTGTCAGACAAAGCGAGCTGAGCAATGCCGGTAATCACCAAGGGGTAAGCGACGCCGGTTAAGGCGGTGAACAATGCAATCATGACGATCGCGGCGCGCAGTTGGGCCAACATGACGAACTCCTTCAAGCCAGATGCAATGCCGAGACGACGAGATCGATGAATTTTATGCCGACGAACGGTACGACGATGCCGCCTAAGCCGTAGATGAGCAGATTTCGACGCAACAGCGCGGCGGCGCCAACGGGACGATAGGTTACGCCTTTCAGAGCCAAGGGAATTAGTGCAATGATGACGAGCGCGTTGAAGATGACCGCGGAAAGAATTGCCGACTGTGGCGACGCCAAATTCATCACGTTGATCGCCTCGAGCTCTGGATAAGTCACGACGAACAACGCCGGGATAATCGCAAAATACTTTGCCACGTCGTTGGCTATAGAGAAGGTCGTGAGCGAACCCCGCGTCATTAGCAATTGCTTACCTATAGCTACGATTTCGATAAGCTTGGTCGGATCAGAGTCCAAATCGACCATGTTGCCCGCTTCTCGCGCGGCTTGCGTGCCCGTCTGCATTGCGACGCCAACATCAGCCTGCGCCAAGGCCGGGGCGTCATTCGTGCCATCGCCGCACATGGCGATCAGACGGCCGCCGTGCTGCTCCTTGCGGATGTAAGTCAGCTTATCTTCCGGCGTAGCCTGCGCGATAAAGTCGTCAACGCCAGCCTCCGATGCGATCGCGGCGGCGGTGATTGGATTGTCGCCCGTCACCATGACCGTTTTGATGCCCATGGCCCGCAATTCGGCAAAACGTGACTTGATATCAGGCTTGATAATGTCCTTCAGGTGGACCACGCCTAGCAACCGCCCATTTTCCGACACTGCGAGTGGGGTGCCGCCGGACCGTGAGATACGGTCAACGACCCGATTAAGTTCGTCAATGCTGCGGTCAGCAGTCGCAGGTCGTTTCGCGACCAGAGCATCGACCGCCCCCGAGCCGATAGACCCCGGGAAAGCTTGTTGGACACCCCCCCCCGCTTTCGCGACTGAGCCGAAGGCCGATCCCGTCAAAGCCAGCAATGCGTCAACTGCGCCTTTGCGTAGCGAACGACCCGGAAGATCAACTCCGGAAATGCGCGTGTGGGCGGAAAACGGAATGATCTGCGCATCGCCAAGGTCGGGAGCCGTAAAGCCGTAACGACTTTTGGCCAAAGCGACAATCGAACGCCCTTCCGGCGTCTCATCGGCGAGCGACGCCAGCAAGACCGCTTCTGCAAGCACATGTTCGGAGACTCCGCCAACAGGAATAAATTCATCCGCCATGCGATTGCCAAAGGTGATCGTGCCGGTTTTGTCCAATAGAAGCGTATCAACGTCGCCGGCCGCTTCAACAGCTCGGCCAGAGGTGGCGATGACATTGAAGCGGATCAGACGATCCATGCCGGCGATGCCGATCGCCGACAACAGGCCGCCGATCGTCGTGGGGATCAGGCAGACGAGCAACGCGATCAGCACTGTCAACGAAAGCGCCGTTCCAGAATAGCCCGCCAGCGGCCAGAGCGTCACGCACACGATCAGAAAGATGATGGTTAGGCCCGACAGCAGAATTGATAGTGCGAGTTCGTTCGGCGTCTTCTGACGTTCGGCGCCTTCCACGAGTGCGATCATTCGATCGATGAAGGTCGAACCCGGCGCTGCCGTAATCTTTACCTTGATCCAATCGGAAAGGACAGTCGTGCCGCCTGTAACAGCTGAACGGTCGCCGCCAGCTTCGCGAATGACCGGCGCAGACTCGCCAGTGATCGCAAACTCGTTGACTGAGGCCACACCTTCTATGATTTCTCCATCGCCGGGGATCAGATCGCCAACCTCGACCAGAACGATATCGCCAAGTCGCAAATCGAGCGCCGAAACGCCTTCGACGACTTCTCTCATGCCGCTCCTGTTCTCAGGGTCAATGAACCGCTTCGCATGGCTATCGCTACGTGTCTTCCGCAGGGCGTCGGCCTGCGCCTTTCCACGTCCTTCAGCCACAGCTTCCGCAAAATTCGCGAACAAAACCGTAAACCAGAGCCAGGCGGCGATCTGCCCCGAGAAAAGAGCAACGCCATTTTGAGTGACGAGATCACGAATAAAGAGGATCGTTACGACCGCTGAAACGGCTTCGGTGACAAAGATAACTGGATTGCGCGCCAGCCGGCGTGGATCGAGCTTCCGAAACGCCTCAATTGTTGCGCGTCTGATAATGGCCACATCGAAGAGTCCGGGAGCGACGACTTTGTGAGACATGGACGAAACTCCGTTCAGAAGACTTTGCCGGCTTGCAGCAAAAAGTGTTCGACTATCGGGCCGAGCGCGAGAGCCGGGAAATATTGCAGCAGGTACAGGATCACGATGACGCCAAGCAGCAGACCGACGAACAGCGGGCCGTGAGTCGGGAAAGTGCCAGCCGAAGCTGGGGCCTTCTTTTTCGCGGCGAACGAACCGGCCAGCGCCAGCACCGGAACCACATAGGCGAAACGTCCCAAAAACATCGCCAGACCTAGTGACGTGTTATACCAAGTCGTATTGCCGCTCAGGCCCGCGAAAGCCGAACCGTTGTTGGCGTTAGTGGAGGCGAAGGCATAGAGGATCTCGGTGAGGCCATGCGGGCCCGAATTACCCAGGCTGTCGAGAGCGGATTTCAGTAGCACTGAGGCGCCCGCGAAGCCCAACACCGTGAGCGGATAGATCAGAACCGCCAGCATCGCGAGCTTCATCTCGCGTGTTTCAATTTTCTTCCCAAGATATTCCGGGGTGCGTCCCACCATAAGTCCTGCGATAAACACTGCGATGACCGCAAGAACGAGGAAGCCATAAAGACCAGCGCCAACGCCCCCAGGCGAGATGCAACCCAGCAGCATATTGAACAAGGGCACGAGACCGCCGAGCGGCATAAAGGAATCGTGCATGGAATTGACAGCTCCGGTGCTGGTGCCCGTCGTAGCCGCGGCGAAGAAAGCGCTGGATGCGACGCCATTTCGCACTTCCTTGCCTTCCATATTGCCCGGTGAAGCGTCGACGCCAATCGAAGTCAGCAATGGATTGCCATTGCCTTCGGCCCAGTACGCAACTGCAATGCCGCTTACGAGCACGATGCTCATCGCGATAGCGATGGCGCGTCCCTGCCGAAAATCCAACACCGCGCGTCCGAAGGCGAAGACGGATGCGAAGGGGATGACGAGGATAGCCCAGATCTCCAACATGTTGGAGATCGCGTTGGGATTTTCATAAGGATGCGCCGAATTGGCGTTGAAGAAGCCGCCGCCGTTGGTGCCCAGTTCCTTGATAGCCTCCTGGCTCGCTACCGGGCCGATGGAGATCACCTGCTTGGCGCCTTCCAGCGTCGTCGCTTCGAATGAGCCGACGAGTGTCTGCGGGCTACCAAGAGCAACGAGCGCAAGCGCGACAATAATCGAGATTGGCAACAACACATAGAGCGTCGCTCGCGTCAAATCGACCCAGAAATTACCAACCGTCGGCGACTCTGCGCGCGCGAAACCCCGCACCAACGCGAAAGCCATGGCGAGACCCGTCGCAGCGGAGACGAAGTTGTGGACCGTCAGTCCCAGCATCTGTGTGAGATGAACTCATGGTCGTCTCGCCGCTGTAGTTCTGCCAGTTTGTATTGGTGATGAAGCTCATCGACGTGTTGAACGCCAGATCGGCCGGAACCGGGTCGAAGCCTCGCGGATTTAACGGCAGCACATTCTGGAACCGTTGCAGCGCGTAAAGCGAAACAAAGCCAACGACGCTGAAGGCGAGCATGGCCATCGCATAGACGAACCAGCTTTGCTCGCGCGCCGGATCGACTCCGGAAAGCCTGTAGAAGCCGCGCTCGACTGGCGCAAAGACCGGCGACAATACAGTGCGCTCGCCCGCAAGCACACGGGCGATATAAGAACTCAATGGAAGCGCAGCAACGAGCACAGCCAAAAGAACTAGGGCGATCTGCGCCCAGCCGATTATGGACATAATGTCACCTTTCGAAGCCCCGGATCGTCAGAACTTTTCGGGATGAAGGAGCGTGTATACGAGATAGACGCCAAGCAGGATGCCGACGCCCAAACCGATAATGGGTTCATACATGGAGCTTCCCTTTCAAAGACGCCCGCAGGCGCGCGCGTAAGCGCTCACCACGATAAACAGTAAAATGCCGACGCCGACATAAATGAAATCAAACATGATGCGCTCCTGCCGCATGATTGCTCGGCTGATATAGGAACGATCGCCATAAAGGCGCTATTCGGAATGTAAGGCTAGCGTGTAAGAGCGGTATAAAGACAAGGGTCAGGATGTCATCGTGACAAGGACCGACTTGGCAGACTGTCGCCTGTGAAGAACGCCGCTCAGGTTGCGGTGCGATGATTTTTCTGACGTGTGGAC
The DNA here is from genome assembly GCA_963697595.1 of uncultured Alphaproteobacteria bacterium. GTDB lineage: Bacteria > Pseudomonadota > Alphaproteobacteria > Rhizobiales > Beijerinckiaceae > Methylocystis. The sequence continues at coordinate 2,108,161 of CAVOON010000003.1, forward strand.
CAGACGGAAGGCTCGAGCAAGAAGGCGCACAAAAGCGCCAGCCCCGCCAGCAGGCGCCTGAAGTCATATCTGGCTGGGGCGAGGATCAATCTGCAAGAGAACCTCCCAAACACCGGCTAAACTTGTGAAAACGATGACTTCACCTTCGCAGAAATCCCAGCAATATTCGGGCCTTATGGGTACTAGGTGGGATCGCGAAGAAAGACCTCGGGAGTAGCGAGATTCCGAGATTCATTGGCTCAAACGGCGACCATCTTCCCGTTCCAGATTTATCGCGGAAGGTTCCAAGGCCGCTTTCAGCAGAGACACCGGAGGTAACAACAAAAACCTTCATGCACGCCACGTCGCCCAAGCTACCTTTGATCGGCAAAAATACTCCTGCGGGATCATTCAAGAAAGTTACTTCTTTGCGAGGCCCACGATATATGCGGCGATCGAGTCGATTTCTTCCGGACTGAGTATGATGTTTGGCATGTTTGCATGCGATGAACGCAAGAACACTTTGATCGCAAGTTCGTTCGTCGATGGCATGCGGCTGATGTCGACGAAGCTCGGCGCGCCGGACTTGGCGGCTTTGGGTTCGGCCCCTGGGCCGATTTGATGACAGGCGCTGCATGTCATCTCCGCGATACGCCGCCCTGCGGACGGATCAGCCGACTGCGCTCTGATCGGCAGCAGAATCGAGCCATAGGCAGACGCCGCGATCGGTATAACCCAAAAAGTCTTCATCGCACCCCTCCTAGCTATCTGGGCGGATGCTAAACGCCTTCGTTAGCAGGGTCCAGCGTCGCCTGGCGGCGTCAATTACGATCGAACGCGCGCTCCGGAGGGATCGTAAAAGGGCGTGAGCGAGGCTCGAGCAGGAACCCTTTCTCCAGCCACCTCAAGTTCATAGTCGCCGGAAAGCAGGTAGTTGGCGTCAACTCCAGACGCATTGCGGACATAACCATAACCGAGTGGCTTGTTCAGCGTATAGCCGAAGCCTCCGCTGCTCAGCCAGCCTACGCGAACTCCATTTCGATAAATTGTCTCGCGCCCGAGCAGCGTGACGTCAGGATCATCAACGATGAAGCCGGCGAGCATTCGCGGTAATGGGTTTTGAGCAGCCTTTTCCAGCGCCGCCTTGCCCTGGAAGGGCAATTCCGATTTGCGCTTTACCGCCCATCCTAGGCCAGCCATTTGCGGAGTATGATCCGGTCCAATATCGGCACCCCAGGCACGATAAGCCTTCTCCAGACGCAAGGACTCGATTGCACGATAGCCCCCGTCGACGAGACCAAGCGGCCCCCCTGCTTCAGTCAATGCGTCATAGACAGACGCCGCGAACTCGACGGGAACATGCAACTCCCAACCCAGCTCTCCGACATAGGTGATCCGGACTGCGAAGACCGGGGCGCCGGCCAAACGGATTTCTCGCGCTGTGGCGAAGGGAAAGCCCTCGTTCGTCAGGTCGTCGTTACAGCAGGAAACCAGCAAATCACGCGCGTGTGGCCCCATCAACGCCAACACCGCATATGCCGAAGTGACGTCAACGAGCGTCGCGTCGCTCCCCGCGGGAATGGAGCGTCTGATCCAGTCGAAATCATGGGTGGCGAAGCCAGTGCCTGTGACGACGTAAAAGCGATCACGGTCTTGGCGCGTGATCGTCAAATCGCATTCAATTCCGCCTTTCTGATTGAGCAACTGGGTATAGACAACGCTGCCCGGCGGTCTGGCGATGTTGTTCGCCGCGATCCATGACAGAGCGGCTTCAGCGTCGCGCCCAATCAACAGCGCCTTGGCGAAACTTGTCTGGTCGAACAGCGCTGCCGCCTCCCGGCAGGCTTTGTGCTCGCGCTCGATGGCCGCAAACCAATTCGGCTTTGAAAAGGAGTAGCGATCTTCCGGCGCCTCGCCTGCCGAAATTTGGGAGAACCAATTGGGTCGCTCAAATCCCATTTTCTCCCCAAAACATGCGCCCTTTGCCTTTAGCCTCTCGTACAAGGGCGAGCGTCGAAGGGGCCGACCGGAGCAATATTCTTCCGACGGCCATGCGATCGTGTAATGGCGGGCATATGCTTCTAGAGTGCGTGTGCGCACCCATCCAGGATCCTTGTGACACATGCCAAAACGCCTGATATCGACAGGCCACAAATCGAAGGGCGGCTCGCTATCGACGATCCATTCCGCCAAAGCCATGCCGGCGCCTCCAGCCGAAGCAATTCCGAAAGCGTTGAAACCGGCGCCGACGAACAAATTTCGCACCTCAGGCGTCTCGCCGATGATCCAGTTGCCGTCCGGCGTGAAGCTTTCGAGGCCGTTGATCATTTGTTTGACGCCCGCCGTCGCTAGAGCGGGCACCCGCCCCAAGGCCAGGTGCATGATCGGCTCAAAATGATCCCAGTCTTCGCTCAACAGGCGGAAAGAAAAGTCCTCTGGCGCGGACATATCGCGCCATGGAATTGGGTTGGGTTCGTAGCCCCCCATCACCAGCCCGCCGACCTCTTCCTTGTAATAGGTCAAGCGGTCTGGATCTCTCAACGTCGGCAAATCAGCAGTCACGCCATCGATGCGGTCTGTCAAAAGATATTGGTGATGCACAGGCGTGAGTGGCACGGTGACCCCGATGCGCGATGCAAATCGCTGCGTCCACAGTCCACAACAGAGCGCGAGCTTTTCGCATCGGATCATCCCCCGGTCGGTCGTGACTGCCCGGATCTTGCCATCCTCGACGAGGACGCTGGCGACGTTCACGCCCTCGATAAAGCGAGCTCCAGCCATGCGAGCGCCTTTTGCGAGCGCCTGCGTGATGTCGGAAGGACTCGCCTGCCCGTCGGTTGGGAGAAACGCCGCCCCGACCACGTCGTCTACATTCATCAACGGCCAAAGCTCTCTAGCCTCTGCTGGACTTAGCAGATGCATTTCAAGCCCGAAACTGCGCGCCGTAGTGGCCTGACGTTTGACTTCGATCCAGCGGTCTGGATTGCAAGCCAGGCGCAAGCCGCCATTCCGTTTCCACCCGGTGGCAAAACCTGTTTCAGCCTCAAGTCTCTCATAAAGTTCAACGGAATAGCCCAGCAATCGAGTGATATTGGCGTTGGTTCGCAGTTGCCCCACAAGCCCCGCAGCATGCCAGGTCGAACCCGATGTCAATTGATGTCGTTCAAGCAACAGGGTTTCGACGCCCCGCTTTGCGAGATGATAAGCGACCGAGCAGCCAATTATTCCACCGCCAACAACTATAACTTGCGCGCTTTTTGGCAGTTCTGTCATGAGCGTCGCATCTCCTGGAATGCCCCCCAAGCAGCTTTGAACCGCGTCAGATTTTCACTCGTATAGGCAGGATAATCGAAATCAATAGTAGATCTGGTTTCCGACACCATGCTCCACATCGCCTCTCGCAGCAAGGACGCACAAAGCATCGCGTGGAAGCGATAGCGCAAACCATCACTTGCGGGCGCTTCGAAATAAGCCTCCAGCATCAGATCGTTATCGACAGCGCCAAATCCATTGTTGGAGGAAAGTCCGCCCAGGTCAAACAGCGCCGTGTTCCATCCCGCGTAATCCCAATCGACGAGCCAGAGACGCTCCCCGTCGTCGATAAAATTTGCCGCAAGTAAATCATTATGGCCGAAGACCAACTCAATTGGCCCTACAATGGCCTCCAAAGCTTCGGACGAGTGGAGTAAAGGCGGCAATTCTTTTGCGTAGCGACTGTTATCCTCGATAAGGACGCGTCCGTAAGTACGAATAATGTGGAAGACATGAAAAAGCAGGGCCGGGCCACGCAGAAATTTTGGAATTTCGAGGTGCGCGCGTTTCATCAAGGCGACGCATCTATCACGATCACGACGCACGTCCTGCGGGCCAAGGGTCTGACCCGAAACATATTCAAGAACAAGTACTGTGGGCCCGGCGAATAGGACGAGAGGAGAGATTTCGGCGGCGCTCGCCGCCATACTGGCGGCTTGTTCGTTAAAGCGCATAACGCCGTGAACCGGGATATCTCCCCCAAACCTGACGACCACGCGCCGCTCCCGATCGACCACAAGATAATTCTTGTTGGTGATGCCGCCGAGCAGAGGTTCAATCTCGATCGACCCGCGCCAGATCGGAAGCGTTTTTATTGCCGCCTCGGGATTATCGCTTTGCGCCGCCATACCAACCAAACTGCCCGCGAAGAGGTGTTGCAACGGTTCTGCTCTACATCATATGTTGCGCGCTTCATGCAAAGCCATAGCCGTCTCCTCAAAAAGTCGTCTTAAGGCCAAGTTTCAGCCTGGACGACGAGTGGTGAGCATTGCAAATACAGGCGACGAACTGTTCGTGGCGTCCTATATTCAGCGTAACACAACCCCCAAAAGCGGGCTGTCATGTTTGCGACGACCGTTGGCTCCACGCGCTATACATTCAATGATCTCAGAACGCTCATGGCGAAGGCGACGCCCTTGCGTTCGGGCGATTGCCTCGCCGGGATAGCTGCAGACAGCGCTACCGAGCGAGTGGCGGCTCAAATGGCGCTTGCGGATGCGCCTTTGACAATATTTTTGAACAACGCCATCATTCCCTACGAAGATGATGAGGTGACAAGAATCATTTTGGACCATCACGATGCCGCGGCCTTTGCGCCGGTTGCGACTCTCACTGTGGGCGAATTCCGCGATTGGCTACTTTCGGATGCAGCGACCAGAGACGCACTAAGGGACCTCGCACCAGGATTAACTCCGGAAATGGCGGCGGCGGCATCAAAAATATGCCGCAATCAGGATTTGATCATTATCGCGGGGAAGTGTGGGGTCGTGACCAGATTTCGCGATACGATAGGACTCTCGGGTCGCCTATCCTCTCGCATCCAACCGAATCATCCCACCGATGATCCAAAAGGCATTGTGGCGAGCGTGATTGATGGCCTGTTGCTGGGGAATGGCGACGCTGTCATAGGAATAAATCCTGCCCTCGATAGCCCCGAACGCGTGAACCACCTCTTGCGCCTTTTGGATGATGTGCGCGAGCGGCTGGACATTCCGACGCAATCCTGTGTTCTCACCCATGTAACGACGACGTTACAGCTCATCTCCAGGGGCGCGCCGGTGGATTTGGTGTTTCAGTCCATCGCTGGAACTGAAGCCGCAAACCGGAGCTTCGGGGTCGACCTCGCCATTTTGCGGGAAGCGCACGACGCCGCTTCATCGTTGCATCGTGGAACAATCGGCGACAACGTAATGTATTTCGAGACGGGCCAAGGGAGCGCTTTATCCGCAGAAGCTCATCACGGTTGCGACCAGCAAACGCTGGAAGCGCGGGCTTATGGAGTCGCGAGGGTGTTTAAGCCATTGCTGGTTAACACCGTCGTGGGCTTCATAGGACCGGAATATCTCTACGACGGCAAGCAAATTATACGCGCGGGACTCGAGGATCACTTTTGCGGGAAATTGTTGGGACTCCCGATGGGCTGCGACGCCTGCTACACCAATCACGCGGAAGCGGACCAGGATGATATCGACAATTTGTTGATGCTGCTCGCAATAGCTGGCGTAACCTATGTGATGGGCGTGCCGGGCGCGGACGATGTTATGTTGAACTATCAGAGCACGTCATATCACGATGTGCTTTCCGTCCGGTCGGCGTTAGGACTCAAGCCCGCGCCCGAGTTCGCGGACTGGCTGAAATCAGTGGGTTTGATGGACGAGCGCGGTATTATCAGGCTCGAAGAGGTTCCAACCCGATTCCAACCGTTGCTGGCGAGGGCCTGATACATGACGAATACCCCCGCTAAGTCGAATTGGTCTTGGGCGACGCTACGCGCCGCCACGCCCGCACGCATCGGTTTATGTCGGACGGGCTCCACGACTGCCGCACAGTGCAATTTGGCGTTTCAGTTGGCGCACGCCGAAGCCCGGGACGCGGTGCACGCGACTTTCAATCCATCGAGGCTTGTCCAACCACTGCGATCGCTCAATATGTCGAGCGTTTTGCTCCACAGTAGGGCGTGCGATCGCCCCACCTATCTGCTTCGTCCTGACCTCGGCCGCAAACTCGATGACGCATCAGCAACTCGGCTGGCGCCTCTTGCGGAGAGATATGATGTCGCCTTCGTCATTGCGGATGGGCTCTCCACGCGGGCAATTCATTCGCATGCTATCCCTTTCCTCAATGACATTCTCCCCATTTTGCGTCGCAACAACGACTGGAAGGTCGGCCCCGCCTGCCTCGTTGAGCAAGGCCGCGTCGCGATCGGCGATGAGATCGGTCAGATACTCGGCGCGAAGTTGATTGTTGTGCTGATCGGAGAGCGGCCGGGTCTGTCATCTCCGGACAGCCTGGGCGTTTACCTCACCTATGCACCCCGCGTCGGGCGCAGCGACGCAGAACGAAATTGTCTTTCAAACATAAGACCGAGCGGCTTGACCTATCATGAGGCAGCGCAACGACTGGGATATTTATGCGATCAGGCGCGATCGCGAAAGCTCACAGGGATCGCATTAAAAGATGAAAGCCAGAGACGGTGTCGCGTCTCTCCAACAGAGGTCATCCTTGTTTTCGCGTCCCTAAATCTACATCCAAGGCGGCACTTTTAACTATGCGTTGCGCCATCATAACGTTCAGTATCTTTGATGCTGTGTGATCACTACTTGCCAAAATTCTGATTTAGCCTCATTGCGGACCAGACGTTGAACATCAACAGCGCGCTTTTACAGCGCTTGCGGCGAGCGCTACGACCAAAGTCGTCTCCCCAATGTCATCACCAGCAATAACGGAATTTGCGGAGCGGCGATTTGCGCCTTCGGCAGAACGGATGAAATTGTAATTGGCAACACCTCAAATTCGAATATGCCAATTCCGTTCGGGGGCGTGGAAACAACTGCTCCACAACCCAAACTTTGAACCAAAAGAAGCCCGGGCGCAGGCAGTGCGCTCGGTTCCGGACCAACTCCTAGCAAATTGCCCTTTAGACTACTTTCGGACTCGAGAGCGTCTAGGCCCAGAGGGGGAGATCCTCACGTTTCCAGTTCCCCGATGTGCTTTTGCGAATAGAGTTGCACGCCAAGCTGCTTGATCAGTTCAAGTTGGGTTTCGAGGAAGTCGATGTGTTTCTCTTCGCTCGCCACGATCTCTTCGAACAATTGTTCGGAAACGCGATCGTTGATCGATAGACAATAGGCGGCAGCTTCGAGGTAGAGCGCGCGGGCGTCAACTTCAGCGACCAGATCTGCGTTGATGATTTCCTCGACGCTTTGTCCGACACGCAGCGAATTAAGATCCTGAAGGTTCGGAAAACCTTCAAGGAACAGGATGCGCTTTACGAGTTTATCTGCATGCTGCATTTCCTCGATCAACTCTTCGCGCCATTTCTTCGCGAGATTTTCAAATCCCCAATGATCAAAAAAACGATAATGTAGCCAGTATTGATTGATTGCAGTCAATTCGTTACGCAGGCCGCGATTGAGGTAATCGATAACTTTTGCATCGCCTTGCATGTCTCGTCGTCCTTTCCCCGCGACGCGCGCCGAAGCTTCACGCCGCCAGTTCGCTTTTTTCGCAACTCGAACAATCGCCATTTTCGCTGCATTTGTCTATCAGAGTCGCGCTATGCCGTTGGATGATCGCGTTGATGTTTTGTGCACAACGTCCGTACAGCGGTTCGCAACCCAGATGGCGAAAAATCGTCCCGACGCTTGGACGACCCTGCCCCGCCTGCACGCTATCGCGCACCCTATTGTCAGATAGGACATTGCAAGAGCAAACAATCATAGCGCACCCGTTTCAAAGAAGACGTGAAAACGTTGATTTCCAGCGTTTCCCGCTCCCTTTCCCAGGTGGCGTTCGCATCCGCGTAGTGAGCAACGGAATCATTTGCGATCCGCACGGAAAATCACCGGCACATCGAACGACAGACTTTGATTTGCCATCACTTGCGGCGGCGCTGGAACCGGATCAGCTCTTTTCATCATTGCAAGCGCCGCACCGTCAAAGACTTGATCCCCCGACGACCGCTTGATGTTCGAATTCACCACATGACCGTGCTGGTCGAGCGTGAATGCGATGGTCACCTCGACGGAGCGTCGCGGCGCCCCGGCCGGGTAACGTTTGCTGCGATTGAGATGCGCCATGAGCGCCTTCTGCCATGTAAGTTTTGCGGCTTGCGCTGCTGCGTCTGCGCCAGGCGAAGGCCCAGCGGGTTGGAGAGCGGCCTGCACTGCCTCTGATTTAGGCGGGGCTGCGGCATCGGACGCTGACAACTCATTGGAGCGAATGGCGGTCGCCTGATGCTGATGCGCTTCCTCCGTCGGCTTGTCGGGCTTTTCGTCTTGAGTGAATTCGGCGCTTTCGGACTCAGTTCGCGCGATCTTCGGATCATCGCTCTGTTTCGTTTGAGATTCTGCGATGGAAGGCGCAGCGGCGGCCGCCTCTTCCGCGAGTGGACCGGGCGGAGCCTCCGTGACGTCCATGTTGCGCGGAGCTGCCGCCGCAAGCGAGATTTCGATCGCCGGCGTGCCCGTGGCGTCGTCATCTGGTTCCGAGTTAAATTCGAGCAGCGCCACCGCCAAGGCGCCAAAATGCAAAGACAGGGCGAGGACCGTTGCAACTACCCAAAGCCGACGGTTGAGAGGAGAAGCGTGAAGTGTCGCGGCCGAGCTCATTTGACCCCACCGGCGTCTAGCGCCACCAATGCGACTTTGAGGTAGCCGCCCGCCCGCAGCTTTTCGAGAACGGCCATCATCTCGCCATAGGACACAGAGCGGTCGGCCCGCAGGAATACACGCTTCGTCTTGTCGCCGTCAAGCGCATCAAGCGCATGGACGAGTTCATTTCGCTGCACCGGAACCTCGCCGAGCGCCAGCGCGAGATCGGCCTGGATGGTGACGTAAACAGGCTTGTCCGGTTTCTCGTGCGGCGCAGCGTTGGAAGCCGGCAGGTCAACCGGCAGGTCGATGGTCGCCAGCGGCGCGGCCACCATAAAGATGATGAGGAGAACCAGCATCACGTCGATGAACGGCGTGACATTGATTTCGTGGGTCTCCTCCAAGCCGTCATTTGAAGTTCCAAGCTGCGAGGACATGGTTTACTCCGCCGCTTGAACTGAACTAACCGAGTGCGCGCCCCGATCGAGATCGCGCGAAACAATTCGAAGCAGCTCCCCGGACAGATTCGACACGAGCACAAGATATGCCCCCGTTGAACGCGCGAGGTGGTTATAGATCAACACAGCCGGGATCGCCGCGAATAAACCGAAGGCGGTCGCCAAGAGAGCTTCCGCGATTCCAGGCGCGACCACCGCTAAATTGGTCGTCTGAGCTTTCGAAATGCCGATGAAGGCGTTCATGATCCCCCAAACGGTGCCGAACAAGCCTATGAACGGGCCGGTCGATCCCACGGAAGCGAGCAGACCAGTGCCTCGGCGGATCGAAAGTCCCTCGGCGCGTTCGATCTCGGCAAAACTCGACGTTATGCGCTCCTTGACGCCAGCCGCCATCAATACGTCAGAAGAGAGCTTCAGTTCGCGCGTAGCTTCGGCGAACAGCGCGCTTGCAAGTGAATCACGCGTACCGAGCGCCAACCTCGCCTCGGCGACACCCCGAGCTTGAGAAAGATGAAGTATCGCATTGCGCACGCGTTTACGAGCACGTCTCATTTCGATGGTTTTGGCGATCAACACTGTCCAAGTGGCGATCGAGGCGAAAAGCAGCCCGACGATTACGGCTTTAACAACAATGTCTGCCGCGATGAACATGCCCCATACCGACAAGTCGTGCGGCCTGTTCATCACGATATCAGCCGCACGCAACGCCGTCATGCTCGAAACTGTCTGCGCGGATGTCAGTCTCGCCGAAGATAGAAGGACCGAGGCCGCGATTAACGATGAAGAAATTGAACGTCTCATGCTTCTGTCCATGTGAGTGTGACGGTGTGGTGGAGGTTCTGCGTTTGTCATTAGGTAGAACGGCTATGCTGTTCCTGCGATACGTTGCTCGAGTGCTAACCTGCTATGCTGACTGCAAAGAACGTGCCTGAATTCCACGCCATCTTTCGTAGCCAATTGCATTTCCCTCTTGTAGCGACGCGACTTTCAGCAACTCATCACAAGCGTCAGAGTTTTTGAGACACGCCAACAAAGAATCCCCGCCGTGCTCCATATTGAGGCGCGAAGACGCCAATTCCGCTGCCGTCGCGCAGTTCATATTTGCGATCGAAGAGATTGACGATATCGAAGCGAACGGTGAGCGGTTTATCGCCGGAAGCAAGCTGGAATTCACGAGAGGTTCCGACGTTGACTGCAAGGTACGGAGGAACGTGGTCCTGGTTGATAAAGCCGGAACGCAAGCCGCTTCCGTAAGTCATGTTCGCCGTGAAGAGCGTCTTTTCCCAACGATAGGACGCGCCCGCTGATGCGGTCATAAATTGGGAATCGTCAGTGTTATGATAATTGTTCAACAGATAAATATACTCCGTGGGGTCGAGAAGGTATTGATTGGAAGTTGCGTCCTTGGCTTTAGCGATCCCCGCGGAGAAGTTGCCGTATGCTTTGAAATCTCCGTTTTGATAAGCGCTTTTGAATTCGACGCCATTGCTATAGCCGCGCGCATAATTGAACTGGGTCAACACCACCGCCTGACCAAATTGACCGTCGTCGATCTGGTTCCACGCAATCTTTGAATAGAGATCGACCCCGACGAAAAGCCCGGGGAGTAATTTTTGATCAACTCCAACATCGAAATAATCCGCGCGCTCCGGCTTTAGCGGACCTTCAAACGGAACATCGGGCTGGTTGGTGGTATTGTTGAAAAGAGCGAGATTGGTTGGAGTCGCCTGCGCCTGCATTGGCGGCGTGAAATAGCGCGCATACCCGGCGTGGACGCTCGTATCGTCGAACGGCTTGTACACAAAGCCAAAGCGCGGGCTGAGCTGATTGGCGTCGACGAATTGGTAGAGTTGATCGAAGCGCACGCCCGTATTTAGAGTGAGTTTGTCATTGATTTTCCACTCGTGTTGAACGTAGCCCCCGATGTTCCAGCCAAGTTTCGAATTGAAATCGGTGATCAGAAATGGAGTAGGCGCAATGGTGCCGGACGCGGGGTCAACAGGCAGAACCGTAGAGCCATTGGTGACGTTCGTCCTTTCGCCGGCGATGGCGAATCCAGCGCGCAGTTTGTGCTCTTCGCTCAGTTGGTAGGAGGCGTCGGACTGGACCCCATAAAGGCTGCTTTCACGGGTGACGTTGGAGGCCACGTCGTTGAAGACGAGGTCGCCGACAACATCCGGAACGAAATGCACATTCGCATAGCGCTGGAAAACGGCAATCTGCGCGTCGAATTTGTCGGCCTTCGTTTGAAGTGCGGCAATATTGTATATGTAGCGGTCGTACTCGTTTTCATTGAGCGCCGATGAAGGATAGACGGTCGGACCGAAATCTCCAAGCGGCGTCTGCCCGGGATTGTTGGGAATTTGAAAATTGCTCGAGGACGCTCCGGAGAATAGGCTCAAGCGCGTGGAGTCGCCCAACAGCGTGGAAAGGTAAGCGAAATATTTGCCCTGTTGGGTATGATCGTGCGCTGCATCGAAGCTCGAGGTCGGGTTCTCGATCCCGATGGCATTCCAATTACCGCGGGCCGCGACAAAATACTGCGTGTCGCCGACGGCGCCGCCATAGTCGAAGCTGGGCGTGAGCGTCTCTCGGCTGCCGCCGTAAATGCTGACATTCCCACCTGGAGCAGAAAACGTCCGACTCGTAATGTCGATGACCCCGGCCGTTCGCAAGCCATATTGCGCCGGCAGCGTGCCCGTGAGCAGCGACAGGCTTCCGACGAAATTCGTGTCGAGCACGGGACCAAGCCCCGAGACCCCCTCCGGAAGCACGATGCCATTAATTCGATACTGTACGTTCGCATATTCGTTCCGGACGTGGAAACTCGGATTGGACACGGCGGAGTCGGCGGACACGCCCGGCGCTTGCAAAATAACCTTGTCGATCGGCGTGTTGTCGCCCTGGGGCAGCGTTTCAATATTCTCGCGATTGATAGTGAAGGAACTGGCGCCGATCTTTGGCAGCAGGCTTTCGCGCGATTTGTCCAACACTTTCATTTTACGATCCAGAGCCGCCTGCTCGGCAGCCAGGGCGCTCGCTTCAGACGTTCCTGCCAAAGCATTCGTTCGGCTCTCCGGCGCGCCCTGACGCGGCGCAACCGTTCGGGCCGCCGCCCGACGCACAACTGGAGCTGCCCTAGGCACTGCCACGTGAGGAGTGGGATGCGCCGTCGCAGTTTGGGGCTGGACCGGCTTGGATGCGGGAACGGGACTGGGCTTTTCCTTCGGGGCGTCGACCTGAACCGCCGGCAGCGTCGTGGTTTCGGCGTGGACGACGACGACGCTCGTCAAAATCGCCGCGGTTCCCCACACCTTCGCCGAAGGCTTGTTCATTCGAGAAAACGTCTTCTTTTGACAAAACGTCCCCTTTGGTGCGCCGCGAAGCCTTCGCAATAAGACGGGGAACTTGGCTATGATCTTCAATGCTTTCAGCCTCAAGCGAGTTTTGTCGCCTCCTCCCGCTGAGATTTCGAGAGCATGACTAATGGTAGTTTCTGTTGAACAGTATCGTCAATTGCTGAAGGCGTAGATTAGAAACATTGTAAGAGTGTTTTAGTTTGAACAAGCTCGACATATGCTTATGTCATATTCCAGACACTACTAAAAAGTCTAGTTTGGAATTATTCCATTTACAATCTACGATGATTTCTTCGTTCTTGGTTTGAAGACCCAAGCTTTATTTAGCCCGAGTGCGATGAATATCGCTCGCTCCCGATGAACTGGCCCCTTCTGACCCCGCGGCTTAATATGGTGTGCGCCGACACTGAATTTCACGGGATGACCCAACGTTCCTGTCAGAACGCAGGAGCGTGCAGGCGCAAAAGCCAGAATAGTTGCTTGTCCGGGTGAGGCGAGTGGTCAAGCCAAAAGCTTGCGGTTGTTTCAGAGCGGAATCTCTTTTGCCCAACGAGTTTGTATTTCGCAATGCGCCGTTTCAACGTCGCGTCAAAAGCATCCAAAGCGTGACGCTTCTCGCGGGCTCGCAGGGCGCATGAGCGCCCTGCTCCATAAACGGTCCAGTATATTCAACGCTCATTTGCTGCGAGTTCAGCCGCCCGACGATACCGCTCTCGACCTTGCGAGAACGCTCAGGTCGCGAAATCAACGCTTGACGTCTGCGATTGGACAAACCTGCCGTCAGCAGACCAACGCTTGCTGCCTTGCCCCGCATCCACTTTAAGCGGCAGTCCTATGCAGGGTCGAGAGGTAAGCCGACGCCTTTTCCAAATATGCTCCGACATATTTCTTGAACACCTCAAGATATTCAACCGCCTTAGTCGCGTAGGGTGTCATTTTCTCAAGCGCGTCTTTCGTCGGCAAAGTTTCTTTCAGCAGCGTGTAAATCTTCGCGCTTGCAGCGGCTGCCTGAGTTTTGAATCTGCCGGATTTCAGATCCGCCATCGCCCGCTCCAAGCTCGCCTCTGCGAATTTCCGAGAAACCTCGAAATATTCAGCCATTTTGGTCAAACCAGACGTAAAGCGCTCATAGGCCTTTTCAGTCAGCATGTTTGCTCTGAGTAATGCATAAATCGTCGCGTTCAGCTTCCTCAGCTCAACTTCTTGTCTCCAGGCGGTAAGCTCTTGCCGTTTGAAATCGACGAGCCCGCTGGCATGCAGACTGCGGACAACCTCCAACTCACTCTCTAAGCTATTGATATGGCCTTTAATTGCGTCGACCATCCGAAATGAGAATTTGCCCGCCTCAAGATTGGCCACGGCAACGTCGAGTTTCATTTTCTCAGACATGTCGATCACTCCGCTGCTTCGAAGGAGACCATCATCGACGTCCGATGGTAAATTATTCGTTTCAATTGATTTATCGTCCAGCCCCTACCGGATACGCCGCCCCCTAAGAGGACTTTGAAGTCCTCCCTCCCGGGCAGTTGCGCTATTCCGTTTTTGAGAGCCGCTCGATTTCGCCCTTGAGCCGCCTCCAGATGTTGACGATCAGCGGTTTCGTCCATGCAACCAGCGCCTTGCCACACTTCAACGCAAACCGCCCAGATGTTTTCAGGATTTCGACCGCTCGGTCGAACCAGGGCAATAATGGGCTGTCTGCCGGGATTTTCGAGCGCATCGAGGCGACCCAATCACTGACGATCTGCGAAACCGCTCGCCACAATACTCCCCATGGATCCTCAACTGGCCGATGCTCCATCGTACCGCGAAAACGGGCTAGCTCCGCAGCAATCTCGGTCCTTTTTTGGCGCTCCTGATCGAGTTGGCGCGAGAGCTGACTGGCGCGCGCAGCCTCCTGCGCCGCGCGTTGCTCGCTGTCCTCCGCTTCCTTGGCGCTGTGCTGCGCGTTCATCAGAGCATCATTGATTTCTCTTGCAGATTCATCGACTTGAAGCGCCATGGCTTCGTACTGCGAAAGCACCTTGTCGCGCTGTTCGGTCACGTCGCGCAGCAGAGCGACTATCTCTTCGCGTTTCAGATTCTCGTGCTCAAACTCAGCGGTCTTGGGAATGGGATCCTCGGACAATATCGCCTCCCTGCGGCTCGTCAGCCCGTCGTGCGCGGCTCCCTGCTACGGCCAAGATTCTTAGTTAACGCGATTGAGCTCGCTGTCCAGATACGGATCTCCCTGTCGACCTCCAAAACGATCGGTTTCGCCTGAACAGCCGCGATTCCGTCGTGACATATGCTTGACCCTGATGGCGCACGCCCGACGTAAGAGAGTGCACGTGGTCAAGGCAATTTTGCCCATCTGGCATCCTTGCGGAAGGCCCCAATATGGCGAGACCGCTGTAGCTGGGGATGTCTTATGATCGTGCGAAAGAAGTGGGAGAAAATAATGCGAACGCGAAATCTTTATGGAGTCGGTGCGCTGGCGCTTGCCGTCGTCACTTTTAGCAGCACAGCATATTCCACCCCCGTAACTAGCCCCGCCAATGTGCGGTCAGGCCCCGGCGGCAACTGGCCTGTTATTGCCGCTATCCCCTCGGGCACAGACGTCACGGTTATTAACTGCGGGGAAGGATGGCGTCATAGCTGGTGTCAAGTCGAGTATGGGGGTGCGAAGGGATATGTTAATGGCGCGGTGCTTGCAGCCGCCGGCCAAAATGTTGTTGTCGCTCCAGTCGTTACCACAGACGCCGTGAATTTGAGGACAAGCGCGAGTCTGTTTTCACCCGTTATCGATGTAATTCCGGGCGGCGAGCCTGTTAACGTTCTCCACTGCAGTAGTGGCTGGGGACGCGGCTGGTGTCATGTGACGTATGAGGAAAAGACAGGATACGTCCGGGGCGGCCTGCTGGAACGACAAGGCGCTGTGATACCTCAGTGAACGGGCTTATTTGCCGTACGTAAGCCCGGTACTCTCGGGCCCGCATTGCGCCCCGCGACTGCGGAGGAAATCCGCAGTCGTGAACCGGTTGACATTGTTGCGCTTCGACTGAATCCAGAATTTCGACTTCGTTCTCGACGATCCTATAGAGCGGGTATGCACATTAACGAGCGACGCCAGTCACCACCGTTATTTTGGCTGCGCTCCCCGGACGCCATAGCCCGCAGCAGCAATAGCTTCGTGAAGCGTCGAAAAAATCCGCGTCTCGCCGATCGCAGCCGTGATGCCATGCCGATCCAGGTCGGCTTTCAAGTAAGAACTGACGCGCGCGAAGGCTACGCTGACCCCCTGGCGGTCCAGTTCATTGAGCAGCTCGCGTAAGGCTTGAGCGGCGGAATAATCGATATCCGTGATGGCGCCTGCGTCCACAACGATCCAATGGACCGGATCCGGCGCGTGCTTGACAAGGGCGCGCACTTCGTCGGCGAAGTGGGTCTCGTTTGCATAAAAGAGATCCGCGCCAAATCGATAGACGATCAGCCCTGGTTCGGTTTGTGAGCCCGGCGTCGCGGGAGCCGGCCTCCATCGACCGCTCGCACTCGGCACGAACATCATCGTATGCGGGCGGTAGCCGTGCCGGACGTGCCTTAGAAGCGAAAGAGCGATTGCTATCAGTATGCCCTGCTCGACGCCGATCGCAACCACGGCCAAGGCAGTGAAGATGGCCAGGTAGAACTCACCCGGACTTTCCTTCAGGACTGCGCGCAGACCATTCACATCGACCATCCCAACCGCGATCGTGAACACTATGCTGGCCAGTACACAGCGCGGCAGATAACGCAGCGGTCCCGTCAGGAACAGCAGCACTAGCGCCACGACGCTTGCAAAGACAAGCTGCGCGACCTGGCTGCGCGCCCCGGCGCTATCAGCCATAGCAGTTTGCGTCGGACTGCCGTTTACCACGAAGGCGCCGCTGACGGCGGCAGCAACGTTCGCGGTCGCTAGTCCGAGAATGTCGGCGTCTTCATCGACGCGCTCGTGACGCCGCACCGCAAATACACGAGATGTCGCCGCGCTTTGCGCGATGATCATCACGAAGCACGAAGCAGCAACCGGCAATATCGCGAGGGTTTCGTCCCAGCTCACGTTAGGCCAGTTGATCGACGGCAGTCCCCCCGGGATCGCACCAATGACTGCGATGCCGTGCTCTGCGAAGTGTAATTTGGCGCTGGCGGCAATGGCTCCAACTATCACAACCAGCGGGGTCGGAAATCGCGGAGCAAGGCGATGACCAAGCAGGATGCAAACAACTACGGACACCGACAGAGCCAGTGTTTCGTGATTAAGCCCCCGCGAGCCTTTCAGGATTTCTTGTATCTGCATCAGCGTGCGATGCGAGGTCGTCGCCAGACCCAACATGTCGCCGAGCATGGCGATACCGACCTGAAAACCAACGCCGGTTAGAAACCCGATCAGCACCGTGCGTGAAAGGAAATCAGCGAGGAAACCCAGTTTGAAGATCCGGGCTATCAACAAAAAGCCGGCGGTGAGAAGCGTCACCATGCCGACTAGCGCCATGTATTTCTCGCTGGCGGGCTCCGCCATGCGGGACAGCGAGCTAGAAAAAATAGCTGCGGTCGCGGAGTCGGCCGCCACAACCAGATGACGTGAGGAACCGAAGACGGCAAACGCCACTAGTGGGAGCAGCACGGTATAAAGGCCGGTGACCACGGGCGTGCTTGCAATGCGCGTATAGCCGAGCACCTGCGGGATATTCATCGACGCCAGCGTTACGCCTGCAAGGGCATCGCGCATCGCTGCTTTGGGACTCAAAGGTCGAAGGCCCGCAAAGATGCTCAGTCCCATTGCCATGCTCCATCTGCTTCAATAGTCGCGTTCCACCTAGCACCATATCCGTCTTCAACGAATGCGGAGCGAAAGGAGCGGCGACGGCGTGCTTTGCCCCCGCCGTTCTCCTCGAAAGCGGTTGAGGGCTGCTTTGAATTGCGCCCCGGCGTCTGAAAAATTGCGTGTCGCGCTTCCCCGTCAAGTGAATCACCGAACTGCGCCGGGAGGCGTTCCCACAACGCCGGAAGCAGGTCTTTATAGTCCAGTATGAGGCCTTGTCCGGGGTGATGCGCGGCGAGGGCGGCTTCGCCGAGCCCGCCAACGTCCGGCAAAAATACGCCTCGTTCGGCATGTTGTACAGCTCATCCGGCGCAATTTCTAGAACTTGCGGTGGAATGCCCCCTCTGATTGCGTCGGCGCCTGGCTGCGCGCGTTGTGAAGCGAAGATTTCGAGCGGATTACGATAGAGAAAAACCCATGGAACATCCGGAAAAACACGCCGGATCAGCGGCAGATATAGCACGTCGGCAGCGAAGAACTTCACGAAAAAGCGGGTCTCGAAGGGAAAGCGCTTTTGCCCGAAGGCATTCACAACATAGATGAGCCATTTTTCGACCTGCTCCAGTGTCGTCGGACCATGGAGCGGCGCGTGCAGAATGTTGCGGATCGGCGAAGCCTCCGAGACCATGATGTGCGCGGGCTTCGACACGAGCGCCTGGCTAAGCAGCGTCGAGCCGCATCGCGACATATGGAAGATGAAGCCGGATGGTTTCAATCCCGCCGGCAAACTGGCCGC
Source organism: uncultured Alphaproteobacteria bacterium (assembly GCA_963697595.1). Lineage (GTDB taxonomy): Bacteria > Pseudomonadota > Alphaproteobacteria > Rhizobiales > Beijerinckiaceae > Methylocystis. The sequence goes on from CAVOON010000003.1 coordinate 2,126,157, forward strand.
CGCGGCGATCACCGTACGCTGCTGGAATAGCTGGTTGAAGGGACGCGTGAACGCCCAGACGATCGTTTCGTGATAGAAAGGCTCGACGAAGCGCCGGGACCCATGATGGCACCAGTCGACGATCATGTCTTCGCCAGCCCAAGCCGTCCGGTATGGCGTCCACCCAACAAGAACTCCTCTGGGTCATACCACTGGCGTCCAGGACGCAAGCCAAAGCTGCTGGTCCATGTGCAACGCAGCCCTCACATCGTCTGCATCAAACAGGAAGCCGTATTCGGCGCCCACGGCGACAACCTCGGCAATGAAAGTCTCGGGCTCCTCGACCGGCAGCAGCCGCTTGATGAGATCCTCCCGTCCCTCGACGAAGAGACGAAAATGCTTCAGGGCGTCGGGATCGCGCATCATTCACAGCCTGCAAATCGGCGTCCAATCGTGCCTTGGATTGCTCAAGCGCCGTGAACGAGCTTAACACCTACCCGAGCGCGGAGTTGGCGCGTCGGCGACATCCGGTCCTGTGCGCCAGGTGTTGCAAGGCTAATGCCGATCTTAAAGCGCCCGAGTGTTGCAATGTCACGGATACAAAAGCTTCGGGAAGAAGTCCCGGCGACCCTCCGGCGAGATCGCAGCATGACAGATTTAGCATCTCAACCGCCATTTGCCTTCTCAGCAAAATGTAAGGCATGGCATCTTTGAGAAAAATGAGAGCGCGTCTATTTCGCAACAAAACAAGGGCGCCGCATGAGCGCGACTAAGCGGGTCTGGCATTTTTATGGACCGAGCCACAGATTATCTGAAGCGTATATCCCCACCGCGCCCAATTCGACGGACAGGCAGTTGGAAACTGCTGTGACCTGACGACGGATATTTGACCTTCGATGCACGGCCTTCGTGCTGCATTCTCTGATGTGCTTCTTCCCAGCTTGGCTCCTGGTCGAAGTCCTGCTTCCAGTGCACGACATGAGCTTCGTCGCACCAGTCAGGCAGTTTCGGCATGGCTGCACGATGCGCGCTCGCTGTCAGGAACGCTGTCATCGCAGCCTTGTCGGTCCATAGTGAACATGTCCAGAATGCGTTGTGCGCATCACGTAGAACACTCAACGCAAGGTTCCCCTTAGTCCTCCGTGCCTGCCAGGACGACCGGAGCGCAGCTATTAAGAAAGGCGGGAGATACCTCCATGACCTCGCCCGCAAACACGTGATCGAAACAAACGGCATCAGTGCCCTCCGAAACTTTAACACTACGTAATTTGCTGGAATGGAAATTCTTACGAGGGCAAACTCCAGATGGTTAACGGTAAACTCTGGAGGTTGTTTTCAGTCTTCGGGGCCGAAAAATAGAGCCTTTTTCGTGCAAACCTTCCGCTGCAGAGCTGTTGCATCAATCTAAAACCTAGCCAGGGCCAACAGATGTCTGCGGCAAATCCCGTGAACCAGAACCGGCTTCGGCCCAGTTCGCGATGCTTTCAAAACAAGAAACTTTGAGAGGCACGCCGCGTTGTTCTGGTGCAGATGAAACGTGGAGACAGATCAGTTTGACAGATGAAAGGGATGTAGGCGGCCGACCGGGATTTGGAACATATTGCAGCGAGTTGAGGTTCACTATGAGCGAAAGCAAGCGGGGTAAAACAGCCGAATACAGTCCTGAATCAGACGTAGCGAGAGAGCAACGTCGGGTCCAAAAAAGACCGAACAAGTCGAGGTCCTGTCTGGACTCCACTAAATCCTGCAGATGAGGACTCGGATTCCATTACAAAATTCGGAAGTAACACTCCGATGAAACGCGCCGCTCAATCCGAGGAGATCGCTCCTGCTTTTGTATCCATGGCGGCGCCCGCGCGCTCCAGCTAGACCACTGTCGAGATACTTCCGGTCATTGGTGGTTGTTGAGCCGCTAGCGCAGTCGGCAGGATCCCATCGTATGCATAAGTCGCTACGCAATCTGCTGAAGCTGTTCACCGCGATGGTCCTAGGATGCGGCTTTGGGCAGCCTGTCGCGACCGCCCAAGACCACGTTGGAGAAGCGCCGACTGGAGCCGAGTCGCAGCCGGACTTCAAGCCAACATCGCCACCAGCGCCGCCGCAGGACGTTGCCCCGGATGGTTCGAATGATAACGGCCAAGAGGCGCCGTCGTCCGAAATGAATCAGTCCGGAACCGCCAGCCCCAATTTCGGACCAGATACCGCAAGAGCCACCATGGACGCTTCGCATCGCTATGCAGATATCGCTTCGAAGGGAGGCTGGCCGCGTCTAGCTTCGGCTTTGGGACCGGACTCACAAGGAAAGGACCTCGTGCAACTTCGCCGGAGACTCGCGGCGGAGGGCTACCTGTCTGCGGACGCAGCGACAAAAGCAATTTGGGATGACCGCCTAACCGAGGCTTTGAAAAGCTACCAGTCCAATCTGGGTCTGAACCAAACGGGCGTTCTTTCCAAGGATACGCTACGCGAACTTAATGTGCCAGCTCGTGTGCGTGCGCGACAACTGGCTGCAACTGCAAAACGCCTGACTGATCTCCACTTTCGATTCGATCAGCGATATGTTGACGTGAACATTGCTGCGGCGACCGTGGAGACAGTTGAAGACAATCACGCAGTGAAACATTACACGGCGATTGTTGGGGGTCAACGGGATCCCTCGCCCGAAATCATATCCAAAATAATTTCAGTCGACATCAACCCGGCCTGGACTTTGCCGATTTCGATCATCAGAAAAGAAGTTTTGCCAAAACTGAGGAAAGATCCAGCATATCTATCGCGGGAACGAATTCGCGTGTTCGATGGGCAAGGCCATGAAATAGATCTCCGCACATTGCGTCGACTGCCCAAGTCTCGCGCAGCGCAGTTCACGTTTCGACAGGACCCGGGAGCAAAAAATTCGCTCGGCGCTATTCGCATCTGGATGCCTAACAAAAAGGAGGTCTACATGCATGACACGCCGAAGCAAAATCTGTTTGAGAGAAGCTATCGCTTCCTTTCTCATGGCTGCGTACGCGTTGATGGCGTTTATGACCTGGCTGCGTGGCTTTTGCAAAGCACGCCCGGCGCTCCATCGGGGCGCTGGGACGAAGCTGCACTTCATCAAAAGGTCGAGGACGGCCGATCGGAAAGAATTCGACTAAGCCGTCCTGTTTCGGTGGTTTGGACATATATGACTGGCTGGGCTTCAGAAGATGGCGCCGTGCACTTTCGAAGCGATATTTACGGCTTGGACAAACGGTATGGTCGCTAGAACCGACAGTGCGGCTCTGCGGGCGACATGCGATTCGCTGCCGTGGTTTTAATCCGACGAGCCGTAAATGACCGAAGCGAAACAGCTGGATAAATTGCCTATCGTCGATGCCGAGACGGGAGATGTCTTGGTAGAAACGCCTAAGAGCTCTCGAAATAAATATGACTATGTCCCTGGAATAGGCGGCCTTCGCCTCGCCGCGGCGCTACCTGAAGGCACTGTGTTTCCGTTTGACTTCGGATTCATTCCTTCGACAAAGGCCGATGACGGAGACCCTCTGGATGTTATGGTGCTTATGGATCAAGCTGTGCCGCCGGGATGTGTCGTGACCAGGCTTATTGGCGCAATCGTCGCAGAGCAGCGAAAGAAGAATGAAAAATGGGTGCGGAGCGATCGTTTGATCGCCGTCGCAACACATGCCCACCTCCATGGCGAGATCGATAATATGGACGAAATTAACTCAAAAGCGCTCGAAGAGATCAAGGCATTTTTCGAGCACTACAACAAATTGAAGCAAGTCGAATTCCGTGTGCAAAAACGCATCGGACCAAAGGAAGCGCGCGGCCTCATCAAGGAAGCGGCATCGGAAAACTGAGCGATTTTACGTAATCATCCGAACTACGTTAAATCGATTGTGCGCTCATATCAACTTTATCTCCCCTCCTAGAGAGGTCACTTTCCTCTCCCGGGTGTTCACCTTTTGAAGCTCGAATCTCTGGATTCGAGCTTTTTTTTGGGGCGCGGGGGTCTCACACAGTTGAGTGCAGTTGAATTTTATCGGTTTAAGTGTTGTTCCCAATGGCTAGGCCTCGGGCTGCTGCTATAAGCTCTCTCTGCCGCTTCAGTCGCGGCGCATAACAGCACGACTTGGCTCGAATCTTTGGATTCGAGCCTTTTTTATTTGATGATTCTTGTCTATTTTCTTCCACAACGGGATTGCAATTCGCTGAGCTCATCAGTTTGCGTTGATTGGAGGTTGGATCCGCCTCGGCGACTTAAATGTCGCTGTCAAGTTCAACCCATTGATCTGTCCTGATATTTTACGGGTGACTCCTAGGTTTCACGCTGCGCTGTTAGGTTTCACGCTGCGCTGTTTTAGCGCCTCGCTCGTCAAGCTCCTCCGTCCAGACGAGCGCTCGGGGACAGAACTGGAAGGTTTACTGCTTGCCTTCACAGTCTAATGCCCTAAACGCAAGCGTCTCGTGAGTGGCTTGAGCTTCAGCAGATCCGCAACCTCCTGCACCTCGCGTCCGCGAATGCTAAAGGCCCTGCTTATTAGAAATGGTGAGGGCGTTGGACAATGCGAACCGCTGCTCCCCCTGAACAAATCCGGAAATCGGGCGTTAACGACATGAAGATGGGCGCTTGAGCCTCGAGCGGTGGGAGCTATCCGAGCGGCTCTTCAAGGAAGCAAAAATGAAACTGTTGTCACGCGAGCAGAGATCGACGCGGGATAACCGCCGAAGGCTAACTCTACCTGACCCGCAAGAACCACCAAAGCCTGTGGTAATGCCCCCACTTCCGCCGGGCCAGCCAGAGCCCGCTCCTCCAGACATAAAGCCGCCGATACAGCCGGGAATGCCAGAACCTACCGGTCCAGACATATGGCCCCCTCCCCCGGATAATACGCCGCCGTCGCCGCCCGAGGTGACGCCCCCGCTACCTCCACTTTAGCCGCCGTCAACAACAGTAAAAAAGCCCTCAAACAGTTATTATTATAATCATTGCGATGGGGAACGAGCCTTTGGATGACCATCCTCTTTACGTATTGGTAGGCTGTAGTTGTCGAACGCCATTGACCTTGCCTTGAAACCTAGGCGGCGTGAAAGTCTCCGGTCGGGGCTTCGTGTTTTCGCTTGTCCCTGCGTCGGTTGATCCCATTTTAGGGAAAACGGCAGCGGAAGCAAAAGTGGACCTTATAGTCACGCGATCCGAGGGGCTGTATTGTCCTCAAGGAGAATTTTTCATCGATCCTGCTTCGGGCGTCGAGCGCGCCGTGATTACCCACGGGCATTCTGATCACGCCCGCTACGGCTCCGCCAGTTATCTCTGTCACGACTTGAGCGCGCCAATCCTGCGCCAGCGCCTGGGAGATGTAAGAGTTCAAACTCTTGCCTACGGCGAGCCTATATTCATCAATGGCGTCCGCGTCTCGCTGCATCCGGCGGGCCACATCCTCGGCTCGGCGCAAATCCGCGTCGAACACGGGGGCTGCGTCTGGGTCGCGTCCGGCGACTATAAGATCGAAGCAGACGGTGTGAGCGAAGCATTCGAACCCATGCGCTGCGATGCTTTAATCACCGAGTCCACTTTTGGACTGCCGATCTATCACTGGCGCGCGCAAGCCCAGATTATGGACAATATCAACGAGTGGTGGCGCCACAATGCCGACACCGGGCGCGCCAGCGTCATGTTCGCCTATGCGCTCGGCAAGGCGCAGCGCATTCTCAAACATCTCGATACGACTATTGGTCCGATCATCTGTCACGGCGCGGTACAAGAGCTCAACGCGCTCCACCGCGCGGTCGGCGTAGCCTTGCCGCCTACGCTGCGGCTTACGGAATGTCACGACCGCGAAGCAATGAAACGCGCTTTCGTGCTCGCTCCGCCGTCGGCTTTCGGCGGCGGATGGCTGCGGCGCTTCGCCGAATATTCCGACGCCTTCGCCAGTGGCTGGATGCAAGTCCGCGGCAATCGACGCCGCCGCGGCGTCGATCGCGGCTTTGCGTTGTCTGATCACGCCGACTGGCCAGGCCTGTTGCAAGCGATCTCTGCGACGGGCGCAGAGCGCGTTTTCGTGACTCATGGGACCGTCGGCGCATTGGTGCGCTATCTTCGCGAGAACGACGTGGATGCGGCTCCGATCGAGACGAGCTACAGCGAGGACGAAGACGCGGCGGTCGAAGTGGGCGCCTCATGAAGGACTTTGCAGCGCTTTACTGGCGACTCGACGCTGCGACCTCGACCAGGCGCAAGCATGAGGCGATCGTCGCCTTCTTGCGCGGCGCGCTCGCTGATCCTGACAGGAGCGCCAGTGCGGCATGGGTGGTCTATCTGCTTGCTGGCGGCAAACCGCGCCAACTCGTCTCGAGACGCCTTCTGCGTGAGCTCGCGCTCAAAGAGGCAGGCTTGCCGGAGTGGCTGCTGGAGGAATGTTATCACAGCGTCGGAGATCTCGCCGAAACGCTGGCGCTGCTGCTACCTGAGCCGACAATTACGGAAAGCTTTCCACTCGACGCCTGGATCAATGATCGGCTGGCGCATCTTAAAAAGCTCGACGATAATGCTCGGCTCGCCCGTCTCGCCACGTGGACAAGCGCATTGGGCCCGGAGCAGCGATTGCCGTTCTTCAAGCTCATAACTGGCGCGCTGCGGGTTGGCGTCTCGAAGCTCACTGTCGTGCGCGCGCTGTCGGAAGCCACGGGTGTAGATGCTACGCATGTGGCGCAGCGCATGATGGGGTTCACGCAGGCGACGCGCGCTTTGACTGCCAGGGATTTCGTCACGCTGACGCGTCCCGCAGGCGATGGCGATCCCGAACCGCAAGGCCATCCCTATCCGTTTTTCCTGGCGCATCCGTTGCAAACGCAGCCCCACGAACTGCCAGCGCTGCTCGGGCCCGTGGACGACTGGTTCGCGGAATGGAAGTATGACGGCATTCGCGCGCAGCTCATCGCACGCGGCGGCGCGTGGCGACTTTGGACTCGCGGCGAGGAACTCGTCAACGATAGTTTCCCCGAGATGGGGCACCTAGCGCGTTTCATGCCCGATGGGACAGTGTTCGACGGTGAACTTCTGGTGTTGGATGCGCGAAAGTCGGTGGAAATCCCTTCGCCACTCCAGACACATGACATCCGCCCTTTCGCACATCTGCAGCAGCGCCTCGGACGCAAAACCGTGAGCGCCAAAATGCTGAAGGAGCTGCCAGTCGGACTTGTCGCGTACGATATACTCGAGGCGCGGGCGACTGACGTGCGTGATCTGCCGCAGTCGGCGCGCCGCGTTCTTCTGGAGAGCATCGTTCACGAAACGCTCGCCACTGCGGCCGCCCGGGGGGAACGGCCTCCTTTGCATTTGAGTCCACTGCTCGAGCGGCCAGATTGGCGCACGCTGCATGCGTTGCGCGAAGAAGCTCGCATGATTGGCGCAGAGGGCATGATGCTGAAAGCGCGTTCGGCGGCCTATGGCGTCGGGCGGCGCAAGCCCGCAGAAAACGGTCGCGGCGGCTGGTGGAAATGGAAGCTCGATCCTATGAGCGTCGATGCCGTGCTGATTTATGCGCAGCGCGGCAGTGGTCGACGCTCCGGGGTTTTTAGCGATTACACTTTCGCAGTGTGGAGCGGCGCGCCGGAAGACGAAGAACGCGCGCTCGTGCCCTTCGCCAAGGCCTACTCCGGTCTTTCGGACGATGAAATGCGCAAGGTCGATTCCATCGTCCGCAAGACGACGGTTGAGAGTTTCGGGCCCGTTCGCATGCTGCGTCCTACAATGGTGTTCGAACTCGGCTTCGAAGGCATAGGATCGAGCAAGCGCCATAAGAGCGGTATCGCCGTGCGATTTCCTCGCATGCTGAAGTGGCGATTGGACAAGTCGGTCGAAGAAGCAGACACGCTCGCCGATTTGCGCAAGCTGCTTGCCACCGGCTGATACGAACGCGGAGCCCTGCACTCTAAGAGATCGATGCCGATTGCGAGTCGTTCACAGCGGTCTTTATGGCCGCCATTGGTCGCGGGAAACGCCACGTATGGAAATGCCCGATTAAATCGTCTGACAGCTTCGACACGCCGTCGTGCAGATACCAGAATGTTTCGCCGCTCGCCGGCGAAACGAAGGCGGTGACGTAAAGCCAGTCGAAGCGGTGATGGCCATGGGCGATGGGCCGTTCGCCGATGGGCGACCACACCCGCCGCGCCACGGGCTTCAGCCCGAGCCGGCGCTCGTCGGTCGCGAAAACCTCGACCGGCCGGCAGGGGTTTTTCGCCGCTTCTTCGGCAATGACGGTTTCGAGACTTTTTTTAAATCCGCGGCCTCTTCCGGGGTCGCCGACTTCGGGTTTTTCGGGCGCGGACGCTGGATCGACCAGCCGATCGCCTTCAGCGCCTCCCAGCCGCGCTGCGCGGCCACTTTCTCGAGGCCCAGCTCTCGGGCCAGGAAGCCCGCGACTTTGGCGCTCGTCCAGACGCCGCCGTCGTCCGGCTCACCACTAATAAAAGTGCAGAAGGTGCTCCGGCTCAGGGCCGGCCCACTTCAGCAGGGAAAATTTATCAGGAGCGGCGGGCGACGCCGCTCTTGTCGTTTTTGGAGTTATGAATGGCGGCGGCGCCCTGAGCCGCGCACCCGAGCCCTGTAGAACGAGCGCTATCGTCCAACGGCTTCGCAGTCGAGAGGGCGCTCAAGAGTGCACCGGAGATGGCGCAAGACGTCACGCCACATTGTGCAGACCTGATTGAACTGGAACCCGCCCTCGAACAAGCAATCACAAATAGGGTTCCAATTCACGTGCTGTTTCAGCGGGCTTTCGAGAAACATTGAAAGTTTTGACGAACCGACCGCTTCTATCCATCAGATAGACAACGGTCGTATGATCGACCGAATAGTCCTCGCCATAGCCCGGAGATTTCTTGGAATAGACGCGATATTGCCGAAGCATCGGTTCGAGGGCCGCCCGGTCGCCGGAGAGACCGATGATACGCGGATCGAAATTGGCGAGATATGCTTTCAACGCCTCGGGAGTGTCGCGTTCGGGATCGACGGTGACGAAAATCGCGCCGATCTTGGCCTGTGGCCCCAAAGCGCGCAGAGTTTCAGACATTCCGAACAGCATTACAGGGCAAATATCCAGGCAATGCGTGTAGCCGAAGAACACTAAAAGAGGTCGCGCGCAGACCGCCGAGACGACAGCTATAATCGCTTGTGAATCGACACGCTTGGCTTTCGGACGTGACATAAAAGTTCACACTCCACTGCACCTGCCGATCGACACAAAGAGCAGTTAACGAGGCACCCCAGCATTACGAAGCTTGGGAGGGCCCTGCTATACCGTAGGTCACCTTGCGACGCAGTCAAGGTGTCAATGAGCACCCTGTGTCTGTCGAAACTTATAACCCGCCCCGGCTGCAAGCGATTTCTCGAAACCTGCCACCGTCGCATACTCGGTCCGACTGGCGAGCCGCGAATCGGGCGATGCGTCCCTTTCTGGGAGACAGGTCAAACTGATCTGGAGTGCTGTTGTTAGCCTGTTCCGTTCAAGAGCCTCGCTCTAGGCAGAGATCCTTGCGCTGCGTCATCTTCTCAATGAGCTGCGACGAAAATCGACCGAGCGCGCGAACGGGTGCGAGCGAGGCCGGCGATGCTTACGCCACGCGGCGCGTTGTAAATTTACAGTGTTCGCAGAGGTCGAATCCGCGCCGGAAAGTATGGCTCGGCGCGGATGTCGTATTCCTTTACTTCGCGGGCGCCGCTAGCGCTGGATCGGCATGATGATGGTCGTCATGGCGGTCATGCGCATCTGACGCCGGACCCGCCGTGTCCTTGTTATGCGCTTTTTCCCACCTGGCCTGCGCTTCGGCGTCATGCGCATGAACGGCGTCCGGGGCCTCAATGGCGGCGTCGATGACCACCTCGCCGGCCTTCTCGAATACCAGCGTCATCTCTAGACCCCAGCCGACTTCGATATGTTTCTTGAAGTCCAACAGCAGGACATAGGCGCCTCCGGGCGCCAGAGTCGTCGACTGTTTGGGAGGTAAAGCAATACCGGTCGACTTCTGTTCCAGCCGTGCGTCGGCGTAAAATTCGACCCTGCCGAATTTTTCCGCCTTAACGCCGACAAGCCGGTCCGCAGCGTCACCGTTGTTATGGATGAACGCATAAAAATACGACTTGGCGTCGCCGTCCGCCGGCGCGCGCACCCAGGGGTGCTCTACTATCAACTTGCCGATTTCATATTCGTGCGCATCTGCGGCACCGGAACCGAAAAGCCCGCCTAACGTCACCTCACAAAGCAATGCGCCGCCCGACAGCAATAAATCACGCCGCTTGATCGTCATCCGTTTTCTCCCTTTCACCGCCCGCGATGCGATGGTTGCACTTCATCGATGCCGGAAATTGGCCCCGCGATTGTCCGGTGCTGCCGCCTATGATCTGGACCGGGGTTTTGTCGGCGTGAACGTCAGCCATACCTTCAGAAAAAGCCCGTGCAGCTCAGCCGGTTTTTATAGCGCCGAGTCTTCCATCTCCCGCGTCCCTTTGTTCTCGAAATTCTCGTATCAGCTTCGGCTCGGATTGCGGCATCAGCCTGTTTCCGGCCAATAAGCGCGGCTTCATCGGCGGCAACCCGACTGGCTATCGCTGGCGGTCTTCTTCGCGCCTGTTCGGCAAAAGCCTCGCTCAACAAGACAGCGTCGAGCGAGGAAGTTGGGGAGTTCGCATGAGGGGAGATCGGCCGCGCGAGGTTGGGTGCGCCAATGTTCCGAGGTCGATAAGCGTCCGCGCAGAGATTTAAGCGCGGACGCGATTCATCTCAGCGCTTGGCCAATGCGTGCACGCCCTCCTCGCCCAAAAGCTCGCGCAAGCGTCCAAGGATTTGCAACACGACACCGAAGCTCGCCAGCGCCATCCAGCCAAAAAACACGAAGCCCCAATGCAGTGGCCCGGCAAAGCCTTCATCCATCCACCAGGAGGTGTGGCCCCATTCATTAAAACCCACATTGGGGATCGTCATGAATGTGCCGACCACCAAAATAAGGAAGGGCAGCGAATAGCCTTTGGCGAAAAACGGTAGCCGGGTCACCGCATAAAAGTAGGCGCCGACGCCAAGGACCGTGAACAGAGGATAGGCAACATAGAATGTAACGATGTTGCTCGGCGTGAAATCCGTGTCGCGCACCGCCGTCATATGCCAGACCGCCGTCTGTTCGGTGAAGAAGCTCAAGCCGAAATAAAGCGCAAGAGCAAAGATTACGAGCCATTGCGTAAGCACAAAATAGCGCCGCACTTCCTCGATCGGCGTAATGGCGTCCAGGTGACGGTCACGCGTGCGCCAAAGATATCCAGCTATGCCGATCGCGCCGACAACGGCCGCCGAAACAGCGACGATCAGCAGATTGCCCCAGATTATTTGAAATTCAGGGGCAAAGGAATCCAATCCGGCGTTCCAGCCAAAAATCTGCTCGTAAATTCTTAGCGACAGAACGAGGGCAAGAAGAAAGCCGAGCCCGGTCCAAAGGGTCTTGAGGCTGAAACGCCTTTCGACAGCGGTTTGCACGCCAGCAGCGCTAGCGACGTCTTTGATGCTCATTCGATGACTCCAATTCGAAAAGATTTGATGCGTCGGATACGGCGGCGCTGATGCGTCGCCGATGGCGTCAAAAGGACTTTCTGGTCGCCCTACCCCTTTGAGAGAGAGGCAAAACAGCGCCTGTCGAAAACTTTAAGGTGTTATTTATCTGATCCACGGACGTCGATGGTCGCGGCGATGCGAAATCGTCGAAGCTTTCCCGAGGTCAATCCGTCCTCTCGAACGCCATTCGCGTCCTAGCGATAGATTGGTCGACAGGTGTGGATCAAAGGCGCGGGAGCGGAGGCGCGCGCGGAGACAATGGCGCCAGTTCTGGCGCGGCGCGTAGAGCGTTTCTGCAGTAGTGCCGCGACGGAGATGAGACTTCATCCGCCCGAGCAAGCTCGATGCCCACATCGTCTCGAAGATCTGAACCGGGAAGCGCACCCTGATGCAGAATGCAACACAAGCCATGGTTATGTTTGCTCGGCAAGACAGGAGAGCTGTCCGCCGCAATCTTGCTTTGTGTCGCACAAGTGAAACCAACGCCGCCGGGAACCCCGCTCGCCGTGGCTTCGCTCAATGCGACTCCGGCAAATAGCATTTGCAAAGCCAGCACGCACGCCGTCGCTATCGCGACAAAAGCGCTCTTACGTGTCGCGTGCCGAGTGGTTTGCCGGATCAATGTCGAGTTTCCTATTGGCGTGAGGCGACGCTATGCCTCGTCTGCTCGGTCGTCAAGGTCTCGAACCGACGTCGCAACTCGCGAAAGGGCAATGAGACACGAGGTCAGGAACGAAGGAGTTGAGGCCATTTAGCCTCTTTAACGCTCGAACTGGGCATTGATTTTCTTATCACGCATGGCCGATTGAGACGGCTGACACACAAAGCCGCTTAGCGTGTCAAAGCCTGATCGCCAGTTGAATCGAATTTACGATAAGGGGCATCGGGTTCTCCAGATACCGCGCATGGCTATCGAATGGTTGCGCCTTCCCTACTGACGGAAACAGAGTCTGGCCAAGCAAGTGGCTTGAACGCTCGGATATTATTGACCGAAGCTTCCGCAGGGGTGGAACGACGATGCCGAGCGATCTATTTAGCCCCACTGTTAGTCAGGGGGCTTCGCGTTGAAACTTGCTTGGATGGCATTTGACTTCAGCACCAATCATTCGATAATCATCTTCGGCGATCCGCCGATTATCGTAACAGGATTTGATCGCGCCGGGCTTCAGTCAATGCGTCGCAATTGGTTTAGCGTTGTGCTCTTTGCGCTGGCTTTGGCCCTTCAGGCCTTTGGGCCCGCAGCGGCGAACGTCGCCATGGCGCAGGCGTCCGCCGAAACCCGGCAATCCTTTGCGCTTTGTCTGCAATCCGGCGGCGTTTCCGCTGGCGATTATCATCCGCTACCGGGCCAGAAGGACCGACATCGCGACAGCTGTCCTCTGTGTCAGATCTGTTGCGATGGGATTGCATCCTACGAGGCGCGGCTCAATCAGGTCGCCGGGGCGCCCGTCCAGTGGAGCGCGCTCTCCTGGACGTCGGCGGACTGCGCGTTGCCGTCGCCTCGTCATGAGCATTCGCATCAGGCTCGCGCCCCTCCAGTCTTCTCCTGATCCATTCGAACAACAGCGTTTGTAATTTCGCCATCCTCTCGCGAGGCTGCGCGCCTTACAGAGCGCTATGGACAATGAGGCTGTGAAAAGCGGCCATCGGGAGTGAACGCCATGTTCCATCGAAAACGAGAAAGCGGCCTTGCCGCCGTCCTAATAACACGAGAATCACCTCCGTCCTTCGATCAGTCGAGACGAGTGGTCGAGGGCCCACCTCAGACTTTCGCTGTCGCAGACATTCAGACTTTTCCCAGTTCAACGACAAAGACCAAATCAAGACGCTCTGCGACGCTCAATAGCGACGATCACCGGAACGAGAATTTGCCGGGAACGCTCACGCGAAAAGCTATCGTCAAGGCGATCGCCGGCCGATGCGAGGGCGTTTCTCAGAGAGAGGCGTATTCGTTGCTAGATGACGTCATGAAGGAGATGGTCGCTACGCTTGCCCTCGGTGAAAAAGTGAATCTCAGCGAATTCGGATCGTTTATCGTTCGCAAAAAGAACACACGCCCCGGCCGTAATTTCCGGACTGGAGCAATCTGGCCGGTCTCCGCTCGTCAGGTGGTGATCTTCAGGGCCGCGTCAAAACTTAAAGCAGCCGTCAATGGGGGGGCTTCCGGCAAGGCGCTGGAGAAGCCCAATAACACGGCTGCTCGGTTGATTGATCTTGAGCGTCGGGCGCGGTTCTGGCGTTACGACTCTGGCTTAACGCAGCATGCAAATGCGATGCGAAAGCTCGCGGATTAGCCTCGGTGCACCGACAACGGGCTTCGACACGCCAATCGTGGCCGTCAACCGTGGCGATTGAAAAAATCGCTTACGTTTGGCGCCACCGACCGGACACGGCTTCAAGAACGCCTATGCTGTGGTAACGAGTCAATGCCAACCAGCGCCCGACCGAACTGCCCTTCTCCGGCTTGCGAAGCGCAATTACGTGCCGCGTATCGGCCAAATTCGATGAGCCGAGTCATCTCAGAACCAAAGAGGATAAGCTATGTCCATCGACCTTCCAGAAATCCAATCATTTGGCGCGGCTCCGTTCCGGGCGTTTATCGCGGCGACGGCCTCCTCCACGAAGGGGCTACAGGCCATCGCAGCTGAAGCTACGGATTATTCAAAAAAGTCCTTTGAGAAAAGCCGCGCTTTCTTCGAGAAGCTGACGAGCGTGAAGAACCTTGACGAGGCGATTGAGCTCCAGTCGGACTTCGCCAAATCCGCCTATGAGGATTTTGTGGCCCAAGCCACCAAGATTGGCGAACTGTATTCAAGCCTCGCAACGGAAGCTTTCAAGCCGATCACTCTCGCCTTGCCGGCACAGCCCTCAATCGTTGGTGAGCCCTGGAAGGCCCCTGTCGCCGGCAAGAAGTTCTGAGCTAAGGCGGCTTACCGCTACGCATTTAAGCCAACGAAAAAAGCTCGATCGGCCGATTGAGGTGGGGAACATTCCACTCCATCACCGATCTCCAACCGGCAACAACACCTCCTTCGACGAGCACAAATGCGAATCCAACCCCTTCCACATCGCCACCATGGAATCTAGATGGGCACCTCAACCAATGAAACTCGGCGTTGTCCCGCCGGCCGGAGCGATACTTTGAACGTCGCCCCACCTCCCGGCGTCTCCTCGACCCAGAGACGTCTCCCGTGCTTGCTGACTACTTCCCTCGCAATGGCAAGGCACGGACCCGCACCAGGTGTGATCTCACTTTTGCGCCAGAAGGGCTCGAATATCGTCTCTCGATCACGTTCTTCGATCCCCTGGTCGTGATCAATCACTTCGACGATTGCATTGTCATTGACACGAATGAGAACAACGCCGCCTTCTGGCTCAGCGCGCAAAGAATTGTCAATTAAATTCGCGATCACCGCTTTGATGGCCATTGGGCATCGAATACAGCGAATTTCATGCTTGGCGCTCGGCGAAGCTCGTCGCGCAGCCCAACAGTGGGTTTGATATATATCTTACCCTCGTCTTCCGCGACCAGCGATGTGATGACCTGTTTTTCAGCGCGAGCTGTCGCCAGTGTATCCCAAGACGTCGCGAAGATTTCAACTCCCATCATGCCCAATCCGAGAGTAATTATCCACCCAAGAGTGAAAGCAATGATCTGGGCGAGGACCAAATATGCGACGACTCTGCGAGCGAGAGAGGGTTGTGCCATTAAGTCTGCTCCGTTAACAAGTAACCCGTTCCTCGCACAGTGTGGATCTCGACGCATGCGTCGAGACCCGCCAATTGTCGCCGTAGCCGCGAAATTATCTTATCAAGAGCATTGCCTTGCACGTCGCCCTGAAGTCCATAAACATCCTTCATGAGCACTTCACGTGACACAACCCACTAGCGCGCCGCATCAGAGATCGCAGGAGCATCAGTTCGCGTCGACTGATACGACCGACTGACCGGCGACCATGACTTCTTTGGTCTGAAGCTCGAATGACACCGCGCCCACAACGATAGGCGGAAGCACATCTCCACCCGGCCGACGCATACACGCGCGAATTCGCGCGATTAACTCCTCGCCTTGAAAGGGCTTTGTCAAATAATCGTCCGCGCCAGCCTCGAGGCCGGAAACCTTGTCTCTGAGCGCGTCGAAAGCCGTCAAAATCATTACGCGAATGCCCGGTCGTATCTCGCGAACGTTTGGCAATATCGACATGCCGTCGCCGTCGGGGAGGCGACGGTCTAATAGTCACAAGTCGGAAGTCGGCGCGCGCACCAAATATATTGAAGGTCTCGACTCGACGATCAGCTTCTGGTGGCTAAATCTCGACTCCGAAAGCCAGTTCGACGGCGACACGGAAACCACTCTGTTCGGGCGTCCGAGCCGGCGCTACGGCATCGAATTTACCAATCACTATTCGTTCAATGATTGGCTGCATTTCGATGGCGACCTGGCGCTCAGCCATGCGCGCTCTCGCGGCTGGGACGTGCCGCAATCCGTGGCCTGGACCCAGCTCGTGATGCCAGACACAATTGGTTATTTCACCTATCTTGGCAACGCGCCGAGCAACTACATTCCCGAGGCCCCGCCGATCGTTGCCTCTGTCGCTGTCGAGTTGGGCAAGAACACGGGCTGGTTCGGCAAGTTGAAATACTGGTTCAAGGGGGCCTACCCCCTCACAGAGGACGGCTATTTCAAAGCTCCAGCGGCAGGGACGCTCAATATGCGCGTCGGCTAAAAATGGGAAAATGGCCTGAAATTCCAACGCGACGGATTCAATGTCCTCAATTCCAGATCCGATCAGATCACCTATGCATACGGCTCGCTGCTACCGACCGACGCGCTGTTCGCGCCCTGTCAGAACGGAGTTGCGCCTGGCGCTGTCTGCGCCATCGGCCAGATGGATCGCCACTTTAAACCGCTCGAACCAGGCGCGATACACGCGACGCTGAGCGGCCCTCTGTCGCCGCATATTTTCGACCCGATTTTCGCCCCCCAGCCTAACGCTGCGTCGCCGCTTAAGGACCTTCTGGCCCTGGCCGCCGATCTGTCCGTCGACGCCGCAGATCCGCAAGACAAAGTCGCGAATCTGCCGAGCAAAAAAGGGCCGCTTAAGGTTCCAACGCCGCCTCCCGCCTGGACCGGGCTGTACGTCGGCCTGAATGCTGGCGTCGCCTTTGGTGGCGACAATAAGGCTGAACTTTGCCGGCTGCGGGCGGTTTTGATCCGGGCTGGCCAACTATTGATCGCGTATCCGGCGGATCTTGGCACCTCCATTCGGAACGTCGAGGTAGGCATGCAATGGGCGCGAGGGTCGTATCCTTCGAAACTCTGATCGCGCCACTACCGACGGAGGAAACTTGGGCGGCCCGAGAGAGACGGCTTGTGAACGGATCTCATTGCGCCATTTAGGCTTTAGACTAGCTTCCGGCGCGCGACGGTTTCGCGGGGCGGAGCAAGCTGGCCGTATCGGGAGGCGTCACTATGAAACGTCGTGAATTCATATCCACTCTCGGCGCTATGGCCGCGGTTGCGTCTGTCTCTGAGGCGCGAGCGCAAAACGCAGACAAGGCCGGAGAAATGCCTGTCCATATGCACCCGCCAAAGTACAAGGCGGTCATGGAAACCAGCGCCAAATGTGTCTCCACCGGCAATGAATGCCTCCGGCACTGCTTTGGTATGTTGTCGATGAACGATCCAAGCATGGCTGACTGCACCAAATCGTCCTACGACCTGGTTGCAGCCTGTGGGGCGCTGGAAATATTGGCAGCTGTCAACTCGCCGTTCACACCCGCCATCGCCAAGACCGTGGCGGACGTCTGCGTGGCTTGCAAGAAAGAATGCGACAAGTTTCCACAGTATAGTGAGTGCAAAGCCTGCGGCGAGGCTTGCAAGGCATGCTCGGATGAATGTCGCAAGGTCGCTGCATAAGGATTTTCCGCCTCGACTGGTCAATTCAACAAACAAGCAATCGCAATCGAGGCGGAACTTTCCAATACTCCGCACCGAGTAGGAGACGTTGGTCTGTCGGCCGGGGTGGCGGCTGGCAGTCAGTCTTGCCTTTGCAGCTGTTCGCACCCAAGCAGTGCACCTTGACTGTCTGCGCCACGGCGGGCGCCGCCGCGCCAATCAATGCGAGTGATGCGGCCGCGATGGCGAGAGTGGTCCCGGAACTCATAGGGTGCTTCATCGGGTGCCTCCTACCGTGAATATCGGCGTTTTCTTAGGATAAGCTCTGGAGAGCCGAATTTGCAGTTATTTGGTCGTTGCGGCAACCTGGAAATCGATTTCTAGACGTCCGATTCGCTTTTTTGGATGTTGCTGCTCGGGCGTTGGCCATGAGCGATGACCGATATGACTATGGCGTGGCGTTTGTCTCTGGTCGCAACTCGAACGGCTCTCGATTAGCTGCGATCGATCCATATTTGGCCAGGCGAAAAAGCAGTCGATTGCCTCATGAGGCACGATGTCACTCTAATTTTTGTCAAAGCGCTCAACGATCCATTCTTTTGACAGCCGGCGATTTCTCGCACATGCACTGGCGTCCCACAGATTTACTTGCGCGCTGGTTGGTGAACATTACCATGGGGATTTCCCTGGCAGCTTTATCACTTGACCAACGTGCAATCGGCGAGGATTGACGCCGGGATTGGCGTCGGCGATGCCGCGCCAGTACCCAACGTCGCGATAAAGGCGGACGGCAATGCCTCGCAAAGTATCGCCTGCGACAATATTGTAACTGTTCGCTCGCATCGGCGGCAAAGGTTTAGTGGGCGAAGCCATGGGTGTGTTCGCCACAAGTTTGGGTGGTTCTTCATTCACGACGGCTCTTGGCGCCTGCGCGCCAGCAACCGATGCTGGTTCATGACGGCTGCCGTTGCTCATAGTTTTATTGGGAGCGGATTGTTGCTGATGGGCTAACTGCAAGGAGGGTTGGAAAATCGGCGTCATCATCAACTGCATCCCAGCGAACATATAGCCCATGGACGCAGCCATCACCGCCATGCAGATATTACCGGGGATCGACTGGTGACCGATTGCAATTCTTGTTGATCGGTCGGCGTTGAAAGCGTGGCTTAGACTAGGTGTTTCCTCATTACACAGCCCCATCGGCCACGCGACCATTTCCAGCGCGAAGTAAACGACCAACGCGTAGCTGATCCAAGGCGTCCAATAGGTCATGGGCGCCCACATGTAGATCATCGCGCACTGCTGAATCAGCGCCAGAATCCATAGAAAACTAACCGAGCTCTGGCGCTTGTGAAGTGCTATCATAAAACAAATAATCGCGGTGGAAGTCATCAAATAGATGAGCATCCAGACACGCGCCGGTAGCCACTCCCATCCAGATGCGATGGTGGCATACATATACAGCATGCCAAGCACCATTATGATGTGAGCGCAGTGCAGCCAGCCGCGTTGTCTATTCGCATGCTCAAGGTGCCCGCAGTGAAAGACAAGCACCGCAGCTAGAGCTGCAATCCAAATCACCAACGCGCGCCCGCCCAGCAAATCTGGTCCCGAAGACATCATCACCCCCAATCGACGGCTTTCCCTGCCTATATTGGTCATTCACGCCTGCGGCATAGCGAGGAAGCAATCAATAAAGGTCAAATGCAGGGAACAAACGGGAATGGATCATAGGAGGCGTTCGGCAAGGAGTGGACGGCCGGGGAACTTTGCGATCTTAGCTCCGTCATGGGTGTGAAATTATTGCTCCGTTGCATCAAGGGCAGTCCCTGGATAGCGCCTCAACCTGTGCGATCAAGTGGGACACGTCCATTCCCACTGGCGAAGCCGTGCTGTTTTGTGCTTCATGACAAATATCAACTGAGGTTGCAATCGAGCTAAGCGCTGCAATCGTTTCGACCACTTCTCTTAGGCGTCCGGGGAATGAGTGAGCCTGCCTTCACCTTCCACGCACATGGCATGCACTGTCATGGCTGCGAGCATATCATTGAAGTTTCCGTGCGGAAGCTGCCGGGGATTGTGTCGGTAAAGGCCGATTTCCCGACCGAAACGGTCACGGTCGCGTTCGATCCCGCCGCAACAGGCCTCGACAATATCCGAGCCACGATCGAACGAAGCGGCTATCGCACCTATGAGCTTGACGATCCGGCGAGACGATTGAGCCCGCTAAAGAAACTCGTAGGTCTGCTTTTCGCCCTCGCCGGCATCCTGCTCATCATATTGTTCGACACTGAATGGATCAGCCGAGGCGGCGAGCCAGACATCAGTCAGCATATGAGTGTTGGCCTGATTTTCATGCTCGGCCTCCTGACAGGCTTTCATTGTGTCGGCATGTGTGGTGGTTTCGTGCTGAGCTATACGGCGGATGACGCCAGCGAAGAGCGACGATCCTATCTTTCGCACCTGCTTTATGGCGCAGGAAAAACGGTTTCCTACACTTTGATCGGTTCGGTTTTTGGTCTTCTTGGCGCTTTCGTGGCGTTCACGCCCTTGCTACGCGGGGTTGCGGGAATCTTCGCCGGACTCTTCCTGATCGTTTTCGGCCTCAACATGTTGGGCATGTTCGCGCCCTTGCGTCGGTTTCGACTGGGACTTCCTGCCGCCCTTCAGACTTTCATCCATGAAAAACAAGCGCGTTCACGACATCGCCCTTTCGTCATCGGCTTGCTCAATGGGCTGATGATTGCCTGCGGTCCGCTGCAAGCCATGTATGTCATGGCTGCGGGTACGGGCAGCGCCTTGGAGGGAGCGAAAATGCTGTTCGCCTTTGGCGTCGGCACGCTTCCGGTTCTGCTGAGCTTCGGGGTTCTAGCGACGCTCATCTCCGGATCGCTAACACACAATTTGCTGAAAGCGTCGGGCGTCATCGTTGTGGTCCTGGGTGCGGTGATGATCAATCGTGGATTGCTGCTAACGGGCTCGGGCTACGATCTACGCTCCATCATCTTCGCGCATGAAGGACGGAGCTCTTTTTTCGAATCCGCAACTCCACTTGGCGCGCGGAAAGAGCCAGAGGCGCCGACGCTGGCGCCGCAGGCGGGCTCCCTAGCGCTTTCGGAGGCGCACCCGACATTCCAAATTATAAGGATGGACGTTATCAGGTCCGGCTATACCCCCAATCATTTCAGGCTGATCCGCGGCGTTCCGGTGAAATGGATTATCAACGGCAAGCAAGTCACCACCTGTAACCGTCGCATCAGTGTGCCAAGTCTGGAACTCGAGTTTGACGTTAAAATGGGTTTCCAGACCATCGAATTTACGCCGGAGAAGGTTGGCCTGATCGCATGGAGTTGCTGGATGGGCATGCTGCATGGCGAGTTCGACGTGGTCGACGCAGTCCCAGTTCAGACTGCAGCGTCAGAGGTCAAAATCCCAACAGAACCAGAAGAAAGGGCAGACCGAGCGGTTCCGCCGTCGCCTCCGACGCATTTGGAGTCTTACACGATTGTATCTGGAGATGCTTTGAGCAGAGTCGCGAAGAGACTCTATGGCGAGGCTGGCCGATGGCGCGACATCGCGGCTGCAAATCCTGGTCTGAATCTGCGTCGCCTGCGCCCTGGCCTTGTGATCAAACTGCCGCAGCCTGTCACGCGATGATGTTCGCGCTGCATCAAGTCGCGGTGGCTATAGCCTGATTGTCACCGGGAATAGGGGGAAAGCCCCAGCCAGCCACTGGCTTCCGGCGCGAGCCGGCGAATCATCTGCTCTAGCGCTAGCGCCAACAGCAGCGACATGCCCAGCGTCGGCAACAGCACGCCGAGCACTACGACAAGGCCGACCATCAAGGACGGCAATTACCCACCCCTATTTTTAGGGTGTGGTTTTTGTGACTTCAGGCCAGAGTGTCGAGGATTGAAGGGATTTGCGCCCTTGAGCCTTGCGGTGTCGACGGTTGTAAGCGCATCAGCCTCGGCCTGCGCGGCCCACATGGCGCGGTAGCCGTTGGTTACTTTTCGTTGGATCACGCAGGGTCGCAGCTTTCGCTCCGAGCCATTGTTGGTGGCTTCGACCTCGCCGGGATAGTCGCAAAAGACGAGAAGCTGGTCTCGCGCCCGTCCGATTTTTGCTTGCAACTGCCGTGCGAGATCGCATCCCGTCGCCGCGGCAAGAAGAACTGAGAGTTGCTGTTCAAGCCCGCGCTTTTTGCTGGCGATGGTCGATGCGGCGAAATTGGCGATGACCGCGGCCAGATCGAAGGCCCTGCCAAACCACAGCTTGAACCGCAGGGGCAGATCGTCCGATCCATGCTCCAACGCAAAGGCCGTGTCGCGCGCCAGATGCGCGAGACAAGTTTGATGCACAGCGCCATGCCTTTGCTGCGCGGAGTAATGATCCGAGATCCAGACGCTCGGCGTATGGCCGTTCATCGTCTCTTCGACGACGCGGGCGGCGCGAGAATGATCGGGGTGATGCACGGACGCATCCTTGCAGTGAAACACCCAGTGGTAAGAGTTGGTCCCTTCTATCCGCACGCCGGTCTCGTCGCTGGCGACGACCTTCGCCTGACGCAGAACGGCTTTCGCCTTTTCGGCCTCGATCTTGAACCCGGCGTGGGAGCGGATGAACATATTCATCAGCGCGCCCTCGCTAACGATCAAGCCAAAGGCGTCGCGGAACAGGAAGCGCAAACGCTCAAAGGAAATCGCTTGAAAGCCCTTCAAATAAACCGCCAGAGCATGAATACGTGGTCCAAATGGCGTCGCTGTGGCGACGACGGGCTCTCGCGCCTCTCTTTCTTGTCGGTGGACGGAGGCTTGGACGACGTGCGAGACGTCTTATCCGGTCGCTGGAGCCGCAGCACCAGATCAATCAGTTCGTCCTTGCTCAGGCGCTGCAAATCAGTTCGTTCCATGGGCACATGGATTCAGAAATTGCGCTCAGTGGCAAGGGAGCGCGGAAATCACCAACCTCCCTCAGAAACCTCACCCCGATCGCCGCTCCGAAAATGGCGGTGGGTAATTGCCAAGGGCGCGAGTCGCGGGGGCATTGACAGCGCAGGCGGCGCGCCGAGAACGCCTTGCGGCCTTCGCCGCCACCACCTCAGGAGGATGTGATCACTAACGTCAGATAGCCGATCGCGGTCAACAGCCCCAACAACTGGTTGGACCAGCCAAACAGCTGCTCTTCATGCGCAGCGACGACAATGCCGATCACACGATCAATCATCGGGCGCTCGGAGAAGGAGCCTTCGAAGGCGCCGCCTCTACAAAGGTTGAGGCGAAGAAGCGTAGTCGACGGTTTGTTTCGTGGGCACCATAATGATGTCCGCGCTGATCCCTCGTTCGCCGGTCGCGCGCATTTCTGCCACCGTAGCGCTATCTCTATTGTCGATTTGCCTTCGCGATCAATCTCGCGAACGACGCGTCGAATTTGAACAATCCGCTCAATAACAGATGCATATCGTCCATGAAGTCCTGTTGAGTCAGCCCGAAAGGCCTCGGATCGAAACTGCCGATGAGAGGAACGTTCCAGCGAAGGGATGCCTGACGTGCGAAGCTCTCCACTGTTTGGAGAGTTCGGCATACGGACGGAGTCCTGCAGGCCATGACCAAAGGGTTATATGGCGTCATTACGAATGTCACTTTGTGACCGCGACGCAATAAAAATGCGATGACGCGCTCCAATTCGGAAACCGTCGTGGGGTCGAGCGCCGGATCAGCCATGTTGAACCCCCCGTCCCCGATCAGGGCCGGATCGGGGGGAGCCGATCGCAAGACGGCCGCAGGATAGCTGATACGCCCATCCGGCAAGAACACCACCTCGTCATCGCTCGCTTCGCGAGCCGGAACGCCGCCAACTATCCGCGCGGCTCCTTCCGAGCCATTCCGGAGTCCGTGTTCTTCAAGGAACTTCAAATTCATGATTACGTAGTCCGCGCGAAAAAGAGCTCCCCATTCGCCCAAAAAGGTTGAAAACTCGAAAGGTCGTTGATTTAGAGCGAAGACCGTCCTACCGTGGTCGTAAACATCTTCATATTCGGTCCACAACGGTGCCGGATTCGGACGAAGCGACCATGGAGCAATCTCGAAGAAGAACCCGAGATGCTCCTCTCGTGCGGCAAGAATTCCAGCAAACGTAACGAGATCCTCAAACCCGCCAGCCGAAACCGCAAGATTAACGACGCTTCGACATCCATGGAATACCCTTGGAGTCGTCGTCGCATCGAATTGAAAGAGGTGGCTGGAGCCGATGACATAGCAGTCATCCGAGCTTTGTCGCGCCAATTCAGCCTTTACCAGCCGATCCTGCTCTATCATCACGAGGCCGGGGGCGCTCTCGCGTAGCTTGGAGACATAGCGCTCTATGAGATGCGCGCCGGCCTCTCCACTCAGAGCGAAATTGTTTCTACTGTCGATGAAGAAGTTAATTCCCGCCGCCGCGCATAAAGTGACGAAGCACGTCAAGGCAAGACCGAAGACATGGGTTTTCATCATCAGAACGCCACTTGCCCCGCAGCTAGCCTTTCTCGGATCGTTCGCACGAGAGCGGCGCGCGATTCTTCGACATAGAAATGCCCTCCAGGAAATGTTCTTAGAGTGAACCCGTCGCCTGAATAATCACGCCAGAGCTCCAATTTTTCGGGAGGGACGGATTCGTCGTCGACGCCGCCAAATGCGGCGATTGCGAGGTGAAGCCTCGACCAATGGCGGCAAGTGAAACTCTCCGCCATGGCCAAATCGTCACGCAAGACGGGCAGCAACAGAGCTCGAAGCTCCGCATTCTCAAGAGCAGATGAAGATGCAGAGCCCAGCTTCCGCATGGAGTCGAGCAATTCCGGTTCTGGCGCCTCGGCGCGGCCAGGCCCCGCGCGCGGCGCATTCGGCGGGAGACAAGCTGAAAGCATTAGGAGCTCGCAAGGGGGGCGGGCTTCTTCGATAATGCGATGGGCTGCGGCAAACGCGACGAGGCCTCCCAGGCTGTGGCCAAAAAAAGCAAAGGGGCGATCCAACCAGGGCTTCAATCGAGGCAGGAGTTCCGTCAGCAGAGTGTTCACATTTCGATGCCGCGGCTGCGTGAACAGATTTTCTCGTCCAGGCGTCTGCACGGCGCACATTTCTATTGAATCGCCCAGTAGATTTGGCCATGCAGCAAATGTGCTCGCGCTGCCGCCGGCATGATGAAAGCAGAACAACCGCATCCGAGCGCCGGGCCGCGGCTCGCGGCAGATCACCCAGTCATCCCGTTGGTTCCTCATAGCGCTCTCAAGCTTCTCTTATGTCTCGGCCGTTCACGCACGCAAACTGCGAGGCTTCACGTGGGCCCCCGACATTTTGATCGGCCGGGTCTTCAAATGCCCGGCCGACAAGGCTGTTGTTTCAACTTCAGTTTGTGACCGGAACCACGGCCAGGCTCTGAGGGAAAGAGCCCTGAGGCAGCTGGAACACGACGGCGCTCCGCGTTGCCGCGTTTACCGTAACGACCGATTCCCCGCCAGTCCCGGTGCCGAAGTTCGGAACGTAAATCAAATTGTCGCAGTTATCAGGGTCGACCTCAGCAGCTCCCGTCGCCCCAACCCCATTCTGGGCATTATACGGCTCGTTGATGACACTGGTCAGAGTCTGCGACGAGGTGTTGATTACGCCGATCTGGTTATAGGGATAGTTGTCATTGCCGCCATTGACGACGAAAGCCGTCGAGCCGTCGAGCGAGAAGCCGACGTCGGCTGGCGCGTAACCTCCCGAATTGAAGATGGTTTTCACAATGCCGTTGTTCGCCGTCGAGATGATCGTGACTTGGCCCGGTTGAACAAGCTGATAATTCCCACTGGATGAGCCGACATTGTAATTATAGGCGTCCGTCACGTAGACGAATTTCCCGTCAGGCGATACCCTGACGCCTTCTGGGCTTGGCGGACTGTAATCAACCCCCCCTTGGGTCGGTTGGCACTTGTTGGGGCCGTTGCAGGGAATGGTGATCGTGGACGAGACCTTTTGTGTTTTGGTATTGATGACCGACACGGTACTGTCGGCGAGGTTCGCGACATATAGAGTTCGACCCATCGGGAGTTACCGCAATCTCGGCGGGCAAGTTGCCGACCGGAATGCTTTTGACGACCGTCTTGTAGTAGACATCCACGATGAGGACTTTGTTCGTGCCAGAGTCAACGATGTACGCGTTGGAGCCATCGGGGCTGAACACCAGGAACGAGGGGTAGTCCGCGTTCGGCGAGCCGATGGAAATGGTCATCGTGCTCTTGGTATAGGTGTTGATCGTGGTGATCGTCGAATCGCCCGCGTTCACCACCCACACGGAGGTGCCGTCGGGCGTCGCACGCGCTTGGGAGGCGATGTTGCCGACCGGAATCACCGCCCCGCTCTTGCTCGGGATGCCAGAGCTGTTCGTCCGGACGACCTGGACCTGATTGAGCGCAGCCTCCAAAACATAAAGGTCCTTGGTTCCAGCCCAGGCGCGCCCGTGCGCCCACGCCATGATCGGCGCAGCTACGATCGACGCGATTATAAATGCGAGAGCCCGCCGCAACCCAGCGCTCCGCCGCTTACCACCGATTGAACCCATATTGCTTCTCCCTTCGAATTTTCTCCGAGAGGTCATTGCGAAAACTGCTCCCAGTCGCGAATCGAGGCGTCGCCTTCGCTATCGAGCGCTGAAAAGACTCGCAGCTCTCTAGAAACTGGCGACCCGCGAGTATCCGCGCGCCGGGTCGTCAAGACCCCAGCGATGGGACGTTCCACAATGCTCAAACACGACAGACTGGAAAAAAATCCTCTCCCGCCGGCGAACTTGTTGGCACCTCCGAAACAGCTCCTGTGGACCGTGAATCTTTGTAAATGGCGCTAATGTGATGGCAGCAGCGTCACCCTGGACCTTTCCCCGCGGCTTAAAAAAGAGGAAAAGCTGCCGGAAACCCAATCGGCTTGCTGATCAGAGAAGTTCGGGGAACCCGGTTGTCCCGACTGCCCGCCGAGAAACTGCATGAGACCGTCCGGCTCATGGCCTGGCGACACCACCATCCTTGCATTTGCACCCGTGTTTTCCGACGAAACTCTCAAACATTGCGCGCAACCCGATAAGGGCGCTTGCGGCATGTTTAGCAGCCGCCCGAGGAATGGCGCCGCCGCCCCAAGCGGATGAGAAATTTCGACTTTATTTACCCGCCCCCAAGTCAACAGCTTCAGGTCTTTCACTCCTTCGCTTTCCATCAAATGGCGTGCAGTATTCGTCAAAATCGCGCGCAAGAAGGCCCTCCAATTGGAGTAGGCGCGTCTCTCGGGCAGAAGTTCCACGCGATCAGCTTCGATCACGCGTTTGACTGGATCGTCCAGTAGAGTCAGGTTAAGTTCGAATTCGGGGTCAATTTCCCGACAGCGTGCGACTATGGGAGCAAGGACGCTGTCCTTTAGCGCGAAAATGAATTCCTGGATGAGCGGAAGGCCGAGAGTGTCTGTGTCGGCGCGACCGTTCCAAGCCTCGATATATCGCCGGATAGCTGAGCTTTCCTGGTCCGGGTCATCGTCCAGCACTCGCAAAGCGAGATCGCGATAATACCGATAATAGTCACCCGACGAATCCAGCTGCGCGTCACCAAGATCACGCTCGTAGAGCAGCCGGGAACCCGATAGAAGCTGCAACGCGCGCGAGGCGCGGACGCCGCCCTGAAACTCGTGACCGATAACGAGGGGAAGCTCCTTGTCGCCGAGCATCTTATTATTCGTGTTGATCAGCAGGCCCGAAGGCGGGTTCACAATGCTCGGCATGTCCTCCGGCGCAAGATAGCCCCGCCACCCCAGATCGCCGTCATTCGCCCAGTTCACGCTATACAGCCCGCTCACTCCGTTGCGTTTCGGCAATCGCCCCGTCAATGTCCAGGCGATGTCGCCTCGTTCATCTGCAAGCAAAACGTTCAGCGGCGCCACACCGGCGCGATGGAAGAGTTCGACGGCCTCCGCCACCGAGTTCACTCGGTCCATGTCGAGAACGTCCAGGTTTGTGGCGGCTGGATCGAGTAGCGTCCAATGCATCGCGACATCCTGTCCAAGCAGTTTTTGTGCTGAAACAGGTCCCCATATCGTCCCTTTTACATCGAAGTTCACGTCTTCCCTTCCGCGAACAGCAATATTCTCCACTCTCGTCGCGAAGCGACGATAGCCTCCAGCGACGCGGTAGGCGTCCGGAATGCTAGGGTCTTGCGTTAGCGTGACGAGATCGACGACGTCGGCCTTCGAATTGGTGAAGCCCCAGGCCACCTTGCCATTACTTCCCGTCAGCAGCATTGGCAGGCCCGGCATCGTCAATCCGGCCAGGCGAATGGAACCGTAGTTAAGCTCGGCCCTATACCAGACGTTCGGCACGGAGAGTTCCAGATGCATGTCGTTCGCGAGAATAGCTCGGCCGTCACGCGTTCTCTTTCCCGACACAACCCAGGCGTTCGATCCAGCCGCATGAGATTCGGCTCCCGACGGTCGCCCCCTTCTCCCATGTTGCACTAGCGCCTTGAGCGCATCTATTGGAGCAGCGTCTTTCGCGCATCGCGCGGGGTTGCTCGGCGCGAGGCGCTCGTTGAAACAGTCTGTATCAGGGGTAAGAAAAGAAAAGACTTGGTCGTCCAAGGCCCGACGCATGACGCTCGCCGTTCGCTCCTGATACATTGTGTTCGAAATCAGCTGCTCCATTCCGAGAAGCGCAAGGATACTATCTTCAGGACGCCAGGCTTCTGGCTGATAGCGAAGAAGATAGAACTCAAGCGGCCAAGCCTGGCTGTCCTGCATCGCGCGATTAACACCAGCCACATAAGCGTTGAGCGTCGACCTTTGTTCAGCCTTCAGTCTGACCAAAATCTCGCGCGCGACCCTCTCGAGACCTAGCGTTCGCTGTTCCTTGTCCGATTCGATCATTGCCTCTCCGAATATTTCGGCGAGACGTCCGCTCGCTCGGCGCCGCAAGAGGTCCATCTGAAAGAGGCGATCCCCCGCGGTGAAGTAGCCGAGCGCCGCGAATGCGTCGTCGCGACTGCCCGCGTTGATGCGTGGAATTGCCCGATCATCGAATATGACATCGACACTCGCAGCCAAGCCGGGAACGAAGCGCACGCCCTCCCGGCTCGGCAGGGACAGCTTCTGAAAAACAAAGAAGCTGGAAGCGACCAGCAATAGCACTGCTACGGCGCACAAAGCGCTATACCGCAAAGCTCTATGCATGGAGCGCCTCCCCCGAAATCTTGCTTTCTTCGATGCGAGAAGGCGCGAGCTCATCGAGTTGCCCCGTTGTCAGGCGCAGCAGTCGATCGCAGAGATGAAAGTAGCGGTCATCGTGCGTGATGGCGATCACGGTCTTGCCGCGCGCTTTGAGTCCTGGCAGCAATTGTCGATAGAAGATTTCGCGGAACGCCGGATCCTGGTCTGCAGCCCACTCGTCGAAAAGGTAGATTGGTCGATCTGAGAGATAGGCGGTAAGCAAGGTGAGGCGTCTGCGCTCGCCCTTCGAAAGTTCAATTGTCGAGAAGCGACCAGCGTCGATACGCACCTTCTTGTCGAGCTTCAGCAGCGACAGAAGTTCGGCGGCGCGAAGGCTAAAGCCGGCGTCGTCATAGCCGAGCAACGAGTTGAAGACGTAGGAATCGGCGAACACAGCGGAAAAGTTTTGACGATATGCCTCACGGTTATCGTCGGAGATCGTCTCGCCGCCGAGTTCGAACAGCCCCCGACTGCGGAACGTACAAACCCATGATGACTAACGCCAGAGTCGTTTTCCCGCTGCCGTTTCCCCCTGTGAGAAAGACGAGCTCACCGGGCGAGATCGCGAGATTGACGGGCCCAATGCCGTAGCCGCCTTCGTCGTCCACCGTATGATGTCGAAAGCTGACGCTGCACAATTCAAGCGCGGACGCCTTGGAAGGCGGCGGGACGTGGTCGGCGTGGGACGTCTCCATGCCGTCCAAGCGCAGCGCTTCGATGTTCTTCAACGCAACTACGCCCTTGCCTATGGCCGGCGCCGCGTTGAACAGAGTGGTCAGCGGGCCACCGATGAACAGAATGACGAGCGTGAAGCCGACGAGAGCGCTGTGCGGCGTTTGCGTTAGGCGCGGCGAGACGAAGAGGATTACGCCGATCAACACGTAGTAAAGCGTCTCGCTCCAATTATTGGCGAGGATCGAAATCGTCGTGCCTTTGTTTATTCGCTCCTTCAGCAATGACGCGGTGCGTCTATAATCGTGTTCGAGAAAGGCGTCTCTGCGCTTCGCATCCATTTTCAGTTCTTTATATCCCTCCGTTAGCGCCCGAAAATGGCCGAACAAGACATTGTCCGAATCGCGGGCAAGCTGATGCCAGCGCAAGGCATTCTGTTGCGCAAGGCGATAGGTCAAAATTCCGAAAAGGACGAAGAACGCGACGAGCGCAAAGAGGCTCGGCGACAGATAGGCGAGATAGAAGAAGGCCGCGGCCATTTTCGCGCCTTCGACGAAGAGAAGGGGTAGCAACTCCTGCGCCGAGACAACGCTCGTGACATCGTCGGTCAGAGCCACCATGAGCTTATGAGGGCCGCAGGATTGCAAATGTTCGACCGGCGCCGCGAGAATGCGTTCAGCAAGCCAGCAGCGGAGGAGATACTGGTTGTGCCGCGCTATACGCGAAAGCGCCGCGACCGAGAGCGAGCTCAAGATCAGCGTCAGCAGACACAGGCCGAAGAAGAGCGTTGCCTGATCGCTCGCACCGTTCTCGGTTGGCGCAAGCGACTTGTTGATCAGAGCCATCAGCCAAGCGCTCGCAGCGCCCGAGAGCAAACCCGCCACGAGCGAAAGAGCCAACGCAGTCGTGGACGCGCCAAAGACGTCCCAAAGCCCCCAGCTCGACGAGCCCGTTTTGGGGTTTCTAGCAGCTTTGTTCAACATCGGCGTTTCTCAGCTCGGAGCTAGCTTGGAAAGGTTATCAAGTGCGAACCGTGAGGCTTCCTTCTCTCGACACCGGAGAGGCTCTCCAACACTTCTGCGACGCGTTGATGCACGTAGGCGTCGTTCACGATCGTCTCGTGGTCGCCGGGAACAATTTCGAGTATCGCCTCAGCCTCCGTATAGGCGCCCCAATCCGTTAGGGGAACTTGGCTCTCGTCGATGGTCTCCTGCGACCACCAGACATAAATTGGAGCAGAGATTCGCCGCAATGAAACTTCCTGCATCTGCCGCGTCGATGCTTCATGCCCCGAATAAAGGAAATTCATGAGCTCCGCAGATATATTGCTCCAGAATCCCCGCTCCTGCCCCCATAATGCGGTCTGGACGAAACAGTCCCGCTGAGACAGCGTCGATAGCCCCGCGAGATGGTCGAGGTCGGCTTCGCTTAGTGTCGCCTCCAACTCATCTGGCGTGAGGCCCCCTCCTCTTATGCTTTGAAGCCTCGCGAAGGATCTCAAATACATCAGCGCTGCGTCGCGCTTCGTGGCGGTCTCGTCCGCAATTAGAGTTCCAATGTCGTAATGTGTGTCCAAAAGACCGACGAAAGCGACCCGCTCGCCGCCCCTCTCGATCACCGACGCCATGGTCATCGCAGTGACGCCGCCCATGCTCCATCCGAGCAGGTAATAGGGGCCCCGAGGCTGGACTTCGAAGATGCGCGCGACATAATCTGCCGCCATCTCATCGAGCGTCAAGCTATGGTATGAATTCTCGAACAGGTGCCGCGATTGACAGCCATAGACCGCGCGCGCGGTTGGCACGGCCTGCGCGAGGTCCTGGTAACGAATGATTGAGCCGCCTGCCGGATGCACGAGGAACACCGGCGGCGCCTCACCCCCGGGCCGCATTAGGACGAGCGGAGAGTTGGCGCGATTGTCATCATTCGATATCCATGCCGCGAGCTCGGCGATTGATTGCGCCTGAAATATTGCCGACATCGGCAGCGCGCTGCATATCGTTCGCCGGATGCGATCCGCAAGCTTCATTGCCGAGATGGAGGCGCCGCCAAGCTCGAAGAACTTGTCATGAACCCCGACGCGATCCAGGCCCAACACGGCCTGAAACTCGCGTGAGATGACCCATTCGAGCACGTTGCGAGGAGCGACGTAGCTTTTCGAGTTCTGCGCGCCGAAGTCCGGCGATGGCAGCGATTTGCGGTCGATTTTGCCGCTTGGGGTCAGCGGCATTGCGTCGAGTGTGATGAAAGCCGCGGGTATCATATGCTCCGGGAGCTGCTTTCGGAGTGCAGCGCGAAGCTCGTCCGCGATGAACAGCTCGTTTTCACAACCAACAACGTAAGCGATTAGTCGCTTCCCGCCGCTTGGGTCCTCACGCGCCGTGACGGCTGCCGTTCGTACCTGCTGCGATCCAACAAGCGCGGCCTCGATCTCGCCGAGTTCGATCCTGAAGCCGCGGATCTTCACCTGATGATCGATGCGCCCCAAGCATTCGATGCTTCCATCTGCGAGGTAGCGCGCGAGATCGCCCGTGCGATAAAGGCGGGCCCCCGCCTCGCCGAACGGACTGGGCACGAAGCGCGCCGCCGTCAGGTCGGGACGGTTCACGTAGCCCCGGGCGAGCCCAACGCCGCCGATGCAAAGCTCGCCGGCGACGCCGACGGGAACGAGGTTCAGCGTGGAGTCGAGCAGATAAACCTGCGTATTCCCGATGGGATGCCCGATTGGCGCGGGCCTGCCGGCGGCCAAGACCGCGCTCATCGTTGCGATCACCGAGTATTCCGTCGGACCATAGGCATTCACGACCGCACAGTGGTCGTGCCACATCGCCGTGGTTTTCGGCGCGAAGCTCTCGCCTCCAAGGACGAGGCGCTCCAAGGCGAGGCGCGGCGAGGGCGTGAGCGTTGTCAGCACGACAGGCGGCAGGAGCGCATGCGTAATCCCTCCGCTCGCTAACAGCTCGCAAAGCACGTCGCCGGCTCTCTTTTCGCTTGGCGCGAGCACGAGACGAGCGCCAGAAACAAACGCCGTCGCAATCTCGAAGACTGCGGCGTCGAACGATAATGATGAAAACTGTAGCATGCGGCTGGCCGGATCAACTTTCAATCGGGCGGCTTGATCGTCAGCCAGATTTGAAAGTCCCCCATGCGCGACGCCGACGCCCTTGGGCTTTCCGGTCGAGCCGGAGGTGTAGATGATATAGGCGAGGTTTTGCGCGTCGACGCCAGAGGCGGGATCGGCTTCGCTCTCGTCTTCCAGCCGCGCCCAATCGGCGTCGAGGCGCAATGTCTCCATTTCCGGGGGAAGATCGTCGCGCAAGCCGGCCTGCGTCAACACGAGCGTCGGCCGCGCGTCCTCGATCATATAAGCGAGCCGCTCGCGCGGGTAGCTCGGATCAAGCGGCAAATAGGCGCCCCCAGCCTTCAACACCCCGAGCAGTCCGATCACCATCTCCAGCGATCGTTCGACGCACAAGCCGACGATAACCTCCGGGCCGACGCCGCGGCGGCGCAGATAATGCGCGAGCCGATTGGCCTTCGCGTTCAACTCGCCATAGCTCAGCTGCGTATCTTCAAAGACCACCGCGACCGCGCCGGGCGAGCGCGCCGCCTGCTCCTCAAACAGCTCATGCAGGCAACGGTTCTCCGCATATGTCCTCGCAGGATTCCAATCGAAGAGGATTTGCCGACGCTCTTCTGGCGGCAAAAGCGGAAGTTCGCTCAGGCGACGCTCAGGCGACGTCGCGATTCCTTCCAGCAATAGCTGGAATCGCCGAGCCATGCGCTCAATCGTCAAGGCATCGAACAGCGTCGTCGCATATTCCAGCGAGAAAAACAGCCCGTCCTCACCCTCGCTCGCTTGCAGCGTCAGATCGAACTTCGCCGTTCCACTCGCCATTGCGAACGCGTCGATGCGCAGTCCGGAAAGCCCCAGCGCTCGCAACGGCGCGTTCTGCAAAATGAACATCGTCTGAAACAGCGGGCTGCGGCTCATGTCCCGCTCGGGCTGAAGCTCCTCCACGAGACGCTCGAACGGCAGGTCCTGATTCGCCTGCGCACCCAAGGCCTGCGCACGCACCCGCCGCAACAGCTCGACGAAGCTCGGATCGCCGGAGAGATCCGCGCGCATGACCAGAGTATTCACGAAGAAACCGATCAGACCCTCGAGCTCGACGCGCCGCCGGTTGGCGACCGGCGTTCCAACGCAAACGTCGGTCTGGCCGCTATGACGAAAAAGCAGCGCGTCGAAGGCCGCCAGCAGCGTCATGAACAGCGTCGCGCCGCAGCGGCGGCCAAGGTCTCGAAGCTTCGCCGTCACCCCCGCGGGAACCAAAAAGTCATGGACGGCGCCGCGGGGATCCTGCGTCGCGGGACGCGGGTGATCCGTCATAAGCTCCAGTGTCGCCGGCGCGCCCGACAGCGCCTCGCGCCAATAGGCGAGCTGGCGCTCCAGCACCTCGCCTTGCAACCATTCCCGCTGCCATACGGAATAATCGCCATATTGCAGCTCAAGCGCCGGCAGCGGCGACGCGCCCCCCGCAGCGAAGGCTTCGTAGAGCTCCTTGAATTCGCGGATCAGGATATCGGTCGACCAGCCGTCGGAGACGATGTGATGCAAAGTAATCGCGACGACATATTCGCGCTCCTGAGACTCGCGCCGCCGCCCCATGTCGAGCAGCAGCGCGCGCAGCAATGGAGCCTTGCCGAGATCAAAAGGTTCGCGAGCCTGCTCCTCGACGCGACGCCGAGCCTCCTCTTCACGGCGCTCCTCCCGCAGTCCGCTCAAATCGACGCATGGAGCCGCGATCTCAAGATCCGGCAGCACTTCCTGAAAGGCTGCGCCGTCGCGATAGACGAAGCGCGTCCGCAGGATCTCGTGCCGCCGCACGATCTCCCGCAGACAATCACGGAACACATCCAAATCCAAATCGCCCACAAGACGAAAGGCGGCGGGAATATTGTATGAGCTGTCCTCTGGCGCGACCTGATGCAAAAACCAGAGACGCTGCTGCGCAAAAGATAGGGGAAAGGCGCCACCGCCAGACCTTCGCAGTATCGCGGGCGGATCGTCTATGTGTCGATGGATGAGAGCCGCAATCAGTGCGGTCTTGTGCTCCGTAAGCGCGCTCTTGATTTCCGGCGTCAGTAGGCCAGGAGGAGCCGTGCAGCGCAGGGTCTCGCCGTCCGTGCTTAGTCGGATCTGCCTATCCTGCAGCTCCCGCATCAATTCGGCGGCATTCATACCTCGAACTCCTCGGCGTCGGATATTGACTCCGGATCGACTCTGCCTTCCTTCGCGTCCGGTTCGGATAGGAGCTCGAAAAAGGCCGCGGCGCCCGCGACCGTCGCGTCCTCGAAGACGAGCTCAAGCGGAATGGCGACCCCTGTGACCTGTAACGTGCGTGATATGAGCCGGATCGCACTCAGGGAGTCGCCGCCGAGTTCGAAGAAATTATCTTCGACGCCAACGCTGTCGAGCCCCAATACTTCCGCCCATATACGGCACAACGTCTCTTCCCGCGCATTGCGCGGCGCGACATAACGATCCGCGGCCGGCGCTCCAGCGTCCGGCGTCGGCAACGCCTTGCGATCAATCTTTCCATTCGCCGTCAACGGCAGCTTGTCCAGCACGACGATCGCGGAAGGGACCATGTAATCTGGAAGCTCGCGCTGCACCGTCGCGCGCAGTTCCGCTAGGTCCGAAACCGCGCCTTCCGCCTTCGTCACGTAGGCGACCAGGCGCTTGCCCGACGGCCTGTCCTCGCGCGCGACGACGATCGCTTCCCGAACCTGCGCCGCCCGAGCGAGCGCGGCCTCGATCTCGCCGAGTTCGATCCGGAAGCCGCGGATCTTCACCTGATGATCGATGCGACCCAGATAGTCGATCGTTCCATCCGACCGGTAACGCGCGAGATCGCCCGTGCGATAAAGCCGGGTCCCCGCCTCGCCAAACGGACTGGGCACAAAGCGCTCCGCCGTCAGTTCGGGACGATTCACGTAGCCCCGGGCAAGCCCTGCGCCGCCGACGTAAAGCTCGCCCGCGACGCCGATGGGAACAAGGTTCATCCCCGCGTCGAGCAGATAGGTCTGCAGGTCGGCGAGCTGCCGTCCGACGCCGCCCTCAGGCGCGGCTGCGCCCAGATGCTGTAGCGTCACATGCACGGTCGTCTCGGTAATGCCATACATGTTGACGAGCAGCGGCGTCGCGTCGCCGTGGCGCGCGAACCAATCACCGAGCCGGCGCGCCTCCAGGGCTTCGCCGCCGAAGATCACGAGGCGCAGCGCGAGCGCTCCTGCATCGCCGCGCGCGGCGTCTACCGGATCGAGCTGATAGAAGCTCGACGGCGTCTGATTGAGGACCGTCACGCCTTCGCGCGTCAGCAGCGCATGGAAGGCCTCCGGAGCGCGGCTGACCAGATAGGGCACGACAACGAGCCGGCCGCCATGAAGCAGCGCCCCCCAGATTTCCCAGACCGAAAAGTCAAAGGCGAAGGAATGGAACAACGTCCATACGTCACGGGCGTCAAAGCCATACGTCGCTTGCGTCGCCGAGAAGAGTCGCGTCACGTTGCCATGCGCGACGCCGACGCCCTTGGGCTTTCCGGTCGAGCCGGAGGTGTAGATGATGTAGGCGAGGTTTTGCGCGCAGACGCCAGAGGCGGGATTGGCTTCGCTCTCGTCTTCCAGCCGCGCCCAATCGGCGTCGAGGCGGAATGTCTCCATTTCCGGGGGAAGATCGTCGCGCAAGCCGGCCTGCGTCAACACGAGCGTCGGTCGAGCGTCCTCGATCATATAAGCGAGCCGCTCGCGCGGGTAGCTCGGATCAAGCGGCAAATAGGCGCCCCAGCCTTCAACACCCCGAGCAGTCCGATCACCATCTCCAGCGATCGTTCGACGCACAAGCCGACGATAACCTCCGGGCCGACGCCGCGGCGGCGCAGATAATGCGCGAGCCGATTGGCCTTCGCGTTCAACTCGCCATAGCTCAGCTGCGTATCTTCAAAGACCACCGCGACCGCGCCGGGCGAGCGCGCCGCCTGCTCCTCAAACAGCTCATGCAGGCAGCGCTTCTCCGCATATGTCCTCGCAGGATTCCAATCGAAGAGGATTTGCCGACGCTCTTCTGGCGGCATGACCTCGATTGCTTGCAGCGGGCTTTCCGGCGCTTGCTCCAGCGCCTCGATCAAGGCGGCAAGCGTCGTGCTCATGAAGGCGCACAGCCGCTCTGGGACAAGCGGAGACGTCGTCTGCGCGACCAGTTCGAAGTCCTCGCCCAGGTCGTCGACCGAAAGCGCCAGCGGATAGTTGGTCCGCTCCTCGCCATAGATCGTCTCGACGCCGCCTGGGCTCGAGGCCGCGTCGTCCGGATCGGGCGTCTCCGCCGGACTGTGCCGATAGTTCAGCAGCGCCGAGAACAGCGGCGCCGGCGGAGCCACCCCGCTACAGCGCTGCGCCAGCGCCAGCGACGCATGCTCGTGCCGCAGAAGCCCCGTCAACGACGCCTGCATCTCGCGAACGCCAGTCTCGACGCTGCGCCCTCCCAGGCGCGCGCGAACCGGCAGTGTGTTGATGAAAATGCCCACCGCCCGGTCCGCCCCCGCCCCGCCGTGCATACGGCCGAACAGCACCGTCCCGAACACCACATCGTCGCGCCCGCTCGCGCGCGCCACGACCTGCGCGAAGGCCGTATGGAACAGGCTCGTCGCGCTCACCCGAAGCGTCCGCGCCCGCCGACGGATACGACGCGCCAAGCCGGGATCAAGAGCAAGACGCGCCTCCTTTACGCCCGAACCGTCGCCGCGAACGTCCAGTAGGCCGAAGGGAGCCGTCGGCTCCTCGACGTCCCCAAGCAGATCGCGGAAATAGGCTTCATGCTCCGCCTTGCTCGTTCCAAGACGCGCCTGCGCCACGAAGTCGCGGAACGCCAGCGGCTCGGCCAGACCCTCGACACGATCCGTCAAATGCGCCTGCGTCTCCGCGACCACCACGTCCAAAGTAGTATGGTCCAGAACCAGATGATGCGCCAGAATATGCAGCAGCCAGCGATCGTTCGCCTCATCCCGCGCAAAGGCCGCGTGAACCATCGGTGCGCGACGCACGTCCACCCGATACTGACGCGGATCAAAGCGCAACCGCAGCGACGCAGCGACGTCCGCCGATGCTTCCAGCTCAATCTCCTCCGCCAACAGCGGCGCGCGACGCCACACCACCTGCATCGGCTCGGAGAGCCCTTCCCAAACCACCGCCGTGCGCAGGATGTCGTGACGCGTCGTCACCTCCTGCAGCGCCGCCAGGAATTGCTCCAGCCGCTCCCGCGTGTCGCAGGCCACGACCAACTGCAGCAGGTATGGATCCCCTCTTTGCGCCAACAGATGGTGGAACAGCACGCCTTCCTGCAATGGCGCCAGCGGATAGATGTCCTGCACATTGACCGCGCCGCCCGGGACCGTCGCGACAATGCGGTCGATCTCCTCCTGGCTCAGCGACGCCAAGGTCAGCATTCGCGGCGTGATCGCTCTCGCCCCCGCCGGAATCAGATTCGGCGGAACCTCGATCGCGAGCGCGCCGCCGATCTTGTCCGAAAGACCCGCTGGCGTCGGATGCGCGAACAGCGTGCGCACGTCGCTCGCCAAACCTTCCTTGCGCAGACGCTCGATCAGCGTCACCGCAAGCAGCGAATGGCCGCCAAGCTCGAAGAAATTGTCCTCGATCCCGACCCGCTCAACCCCAAGAACATCGGCCCAGACCCGGCACAGCGTCTCTTGCGTGGCGTCCCGCGGCGACACATAGCGGTTCGCAATCCCCCCGTCGATATCCGGCGCGGGCAGCGCCTTGCGGTCGACCTTGCCGTTCGCCGTCAACGGCAGCGCGACGAGTTCGACGAAAACGGACGGAACCATGTGCTCCGGCAGCGTCTCGCGCAGCGCAGCGCGTAGCGCCGCAGCCTCAATCGACGCCGACCCGCGCGCCGTCGCATAGGCCACGAGCCGCTTGCCGCCGGACACGTCATCGCGCGCGACGACCACGGCCTCGCGAACCTGAGGCAGACGCAGCAGCGCCGCCTCGATCTCCCCAAGCTCGATCCGGAAGCCGCGGATCTTAACCTGATGATCGACCCGGCCCAAAAACTCGATCTCGCCGTCCGACCGGCGCCGCGCCAGATCCCCCGTCCGATAAAGTCGCGTTCCAGCCTCTCCAAACGGATTGGGCACAAAACGCTCCGCCGTCAGATCGGGCCGGTTCAGATACCCCCGAGCAAGCCCGGAGCCCCCAACATAAAGCTCCCCGGACACACCAACCGGAACCGGACGAAGCCAATCGTCCAGCAAATAAATCTGCGTGTTCGAAATCGGACGCCCTATCGGGATCCGCGAACCAGACTCGTCCACAGAAACCAGATGATTGGAGCACCAAACCGAACATTCGGTCGGGCCATATTCATTATAGAGCGAGGCCTGCGATGCCAGCGCATGATGGCGGCGCACGACTTCGACGCCGCATTGCTCGCCGGCGACGATGACGGCTTGCAAAGATTCCAGGCTCGCCTCGGACAGAGCATCGGCAAGCGCAGCATAGAATGACGGCAGGCAAAGAAGGTGCGATATATTGTGTCTGCGGATCAGATAATCGACCTTGTGCACATCGAGATGCTCGCCTTCCTTGGGCAAGCACAGCAGCGCCCCAGCGCCGAGCGTCGAGAATATGCCTGCAACGGAGCTGTCGAAGGCGAAGGATGAAAGCAGAACGAAGCCGCTCATCTCTCGAGAATAGGATATGCGCCTCGCGCAGGTCGAATGCGTCGCGTTGGCGTGGCTGACGCCCACGCCTTTCGGCTTCCCCGTCGAGCCCGACGTGTAGATGACATAGGCGAGGTTCTGCGGCAGCGCGCAAGCTTCAGGATTGACTTGGCTCCGTTTGGAGATCTCGACCCAGTCGGCGTCAAGGCGCAACGTCGCTTGTCCCACCGGCATACGGTCGCTCAACGACTGCTGCGTCAGGATCAGCTTCGGCCTTGCGTCCTCGACCATGTAGGCTAGGCGCTCGCGCGGGTAGCTCGGATCAAGCGGCAGATAGGCGCCCCGGCCTTCAGAACGCCGAAAATGCCGATGATCATCTCCAGCGA
The DNA here is from genome assembly GCA_963697595.1 of uncultured Alphaproteobacteria bacterium. Lineage (GTDB taxonomy): Bacteria > Pseudomonadota > Alphaproteobacteria > Rhizobiales > Beijerinckiaceae > Methylocystis. The sequence goes on from CAVOON010000003.1 coordinate 2,165,670, forward strand.
TCGCTCGACGCACAAGCCGACGATAGCATCTTGACCGACGCCGCGACCGCGCAGCTCATGCGCCAGCTGATTGGCCTTCGCGTTCAACTCGCCATAGCTCAGTTGCGCATCTTCAAAGACCACAGCCGCCGCGCTCGGCGACCGCTCCACTTGCTCCTCGAACAGTTCGTGCAGGCGCAGGTCCCGTGGATAGTCCGCCGCCGTCGCGTTCCATTCCCCAACAATGCGCCGACCCTCGTCAGCCGGCATTACCTCAATGCGCTGCAAAGGCGTTTGCGGCGCCATCTCAAGCGCATCGACAAGATTCTCCAAGCCCAGACGCATGAACGCGCACAGCAGCTCCGGCGAAAGCGGAGCCCGCGTTTGAGCCAACAGACTAAAACGCTCCCCAAAATCGTCAATCGAAAGAGACACCGGATAATTCGTGCGCTCTTCGACGAATAGTGTTTTGTTTCCGAACAGATGCTGCTCAGCTTGTTCGTTGGTTTCCGGCTCCAGCGCCGTATGGCGATAATTGAGCAGCGCGGTGAACAGCGGCGCCGGCGCCTCAACGCCGCTCGCGCGCTGGGCCAGCGCAAGGGAAGCGTGCTCATGACGCAGAAGTCCCGTTAGCGATTCCTGCATCTCGCGAACGCCAAGTTCGGCGCTTCGATCGCGAATGCGCGCCCTGACCGGCAGCGTGTTGATGAAGATGCCCACCGCCCGGTCCACGCCCTCACTGCCATGCATGCGGCCAAACAATACGGTTCCAAATACTACGTCATCGCGACCGCTGGCCCGCGAGACGACCAGCGCGAAGGCCGTATGGAAAAGGCTCGCCGCGCTGATCCGCAATTTGCGCGCCTGCGCCCTGATCCGCCGGGACAAGGCGAGGTCGAGCTCATAGAGCAACTCCACGACGCCTGATCCGTCGTCTTGCGCCTCCAAAAGGCCAAAGGGCGCCGTCGACTCTTCCACGTCGGCCAGGCGCGCGCGGAAATAAGCGTCATGCTCGGCGCGCGAAACACCCAACCGCGCCCGCGCCACGAAGTCACGGAACGCGAGCGGAGACGGAAGCTCACTTAGACGCCCGAGCTTATGTGCGCGGATCTCGCCGATAACGACTTCCAGCGTCGTATGGTCGGACATCAGATGATGCTCGAGCAGCAGCAACAGCCAGCGCCCTTGCGAACGATCGCAGGCGAGGAATCCACGCATCATCGGGGCTTGGCGGACGTTGAGCCGATATTGACGCGGGTCGAACTGCGCGAGCAATTGCGCGGCAGCGTTGTCCACCCGCGGGTCCAGAATGACCTCTTCCACCACGAGCGGCGCCTCGCGCCACACCACCTGCATCGGTTCGGAGAGCCCTTCCCAAACGACGGCCGTACGCAATATGTCATGTCTGGCAATCGCTGCGTCGAGCGCCTCCAGGAAAGCCTCGAGACACTCGCGCGTATCGAAAGCTTGGAGGATCGGCGTCAAATAGACGTCGCCTTGCTCGGCCATCATATGATGGAACAATATGCCTTCCTGCAACGGCGCGAGCGGATAGATATCTTGAATATTGGCCGCGCCGCCGGGGACCATCGCAATGATGCGGTCGATCTCGTCCTGGTTCAATGACGCCAGCGTCACCATGTGCGGCGCGATCGCCGTCGCATTTGCTGGAATGAGATTCGGCGGGACCTCGATAACGTTGGCGTCCCCGATAGAGTCCGCGTGAGTCGCTGGCGTCGGATGCGCAAAGAGTGAACGGACGTCGCTCGCGAGCCCTTCCCTACGCAAGCGTTCGATCAGGGTCACGGCGAGCAGCGAATGGCCGCCGAGTTCGAAGAAGTTATCGTCGATGCCGACGCGCTCGACCCCGAGCGCTTCGGCCCAGATGCGGCAGAGCGTCTCTTCCGTCGCGTTGCGAGGCGCGACATAGCGGTGAGCGAGCTGCGCGCCGCTGTCGGGCGCCGGCAATGCCTTGCGGTCGATCTTGCCGTTCGGCGTTAACGGAATTGCGTCCAAGACAACGATCGCCGACGGGACCATATAATCCGGCAGCTCGCGCTGCAGCGCCGCGCGCAGCGCCGCCACATCGGGAGCCGCGCCCTCCGCCTTCGTTAGGTAGGCGACCAGGCGCTTGCCGGAGGCTTCATCCTCGCGCGCGACGACGATCGCTTCCCGGACCTGCGCCACCCGAGCGAGCGTCGCCTCGATTTCGCCGAGCTCGATCCGGAAACCACGGATCTTCACCTGATGATCGACGCGGCCCAGATAGTCGATCGTTCCGTCCGCCCGGTAACGCGCCACATCCCCCGTGCGATAAAGCCGGGTTCCCGCTTCGCCAAACGGATTCGGAACGAAACGCTCCGCCGTCAGATCCGAACGATTGACATAGCCAGCGCCGACACCGACACCCGCGATGCAAAGCTCTCCCGGAACACCGATGGGCGTCAATCTTCCGCGTTGGTCCAGGATATACAAGGCGACACTGGGGATCGCCCGTCCGAGCGGGATCGTCGCCGACGGTGCGACGTCCTCAGCGCTCAAGACATGGAAGGCAGCAACGTCCGCGCACTCTGTCGGGCCATAGCTGTTCATTACCCTCAGCCGTGGGTAACGTCGCCACAGCTCGGCGATGTGCGGTGAGCTAATCGGCTCGCCTCCGAGCACCACGAAGCGAAGGCTCCCGAGCGAAGCGCCCTCGTCCGCACCGGTGATCGGCGTAAAGGCGCTTGGAGTTAGATTGATCGCAGTGATACGCCTCTGCGCGATGATTTCCAATAATGTGCGTGGATCATAAGGCTCGGGCGCGAGATGGACACTGCCGCCGGAAAGGAGCCCGGCGAGCAAGTTCTTTTGCGTCAGATCGAAGCTACAGGAGGTCGCGACTAGCAACTTGTCTGCCGCCGAAAGACCAAGCGAGTCTACATACCAGTGCGCGAGATTCATCAACCCGCTGTGATAGACCACCGCGGCTTTCGGCCGCCCCATCGAGCCGGAGGTGAAGATGAGATAGGCGGGGTGCGCCGAGGTCAGACCGGGAACGTCAAAATCGGCGCCGTCGCGCTTCTCGATGTCGGCGCGAGATTCATCCGTGAGGACCAGGTCGCCGCGGTAGTCGTCGAGCTTCCCGCGCAGCGCGCTTTGTGTCACGATCACACGTGGCGCCACGTCTTCGAGCATGGCGCGCAGCCGTTGTGGCGGGTAGCTCGGATCCAGCGGGACATAGGCGGCGCCAGCCTTGAGCGTCGCGAAAAGCGCCACGATAGTATCTACGCCTCGGTGTAAGCAAATCGCAACTAGATCGCCGAGATGGATCCCCCGAGCGATCAATTCACGCGCCAGCTGGTTTGCTTCGATATTGAGCTGTTCATAGCTTAGCTCGCGCGCCTGGTCCTTAACCGCGACCGCGTCTGGCGAGCGCGCCGCCTGCTCCTCAAACAGCTCATGCAGGCAGCGCTTCTCCGCATATGTCCTCGCAGGATTCCAATCGAAGAGGATTTGCCGACGCTCTTCTGGCGGCATGACCTCGATTGCTTGCAGCGGGCTTTCCGGCGCTTGCTCCAGCGCCTCGATCAAGGCGGCAAGCGTCGTGCTCATGAAGGCGCACAGCCGCTCTGGGACAAGCGGAGAACGTCGTCTGCGCGACCAGTTCGAAGTCCTCGCCCAGGTCGTCGACCGAAAGCGCCAGCGGATAGTTGGTCCGCTCCTCGCCATAGATCGTCTCGACGCCGCCTGGGCTCGAGGCCGCGTCGTCCGGATCGGGCGTCTCCGCCGGACTGTGCCGATAGTTCAGCAGCGCCGAGAACAGCGGCGCCGGCGGAGCCACCCCGCTACAGCGCTGCGCCAGCGCCAGCGACGCATGCTCGTGCCGCAGAAGCCCCGTCAACGACGCCTGCATCTCGCGAACGCCAGTCTCGACGCTGCGCCCTCCCAGGCGCGCGCGAACCGGCAGTGTGTTGATGAAAATGCCCACCGCCCGGTCCGCCCCCGCCCCGCCGTGCATACGGCCGAACAGCACCGTCCCGAACACCACATCGTCGCGCCCGCTCGCGCGCGCCACGACCTGCGCGAAGGCCGTATGGAACAGGCTCGTCGCGCTCACCCGAAGCGTCCGCGCCCGCCGACGGATACGACGCGCCAAGCCGGGATCAAGAGCAAGACGCGCCTCCTTTACGCCCGAACCGTCGCCGCGAACGTCCAGTAGGCCGAAGGGAGCCGTCGGCTCCTCGACGTCCCCAAGCAGATCGCGGAAATAGGCTTCATGCTCCGCCTTGCTCGTTCCAAGACGCGCCTGCGCCACGAAGTCGCGGAACGCCAGCGGCTCGGCCAGACCCTCGACACGATCCGTCAAATGCGCCTGCGTCTCCGCGACCACCACGTCCAAAGTAGTATGGTCCAGAACCAGATGATGCGCCAGAATATGCAGCAGCCAGCGATCGTTCGCCTCATCCCGCGCAAAGGCCGCGTGAACCATCGGTGCGCGACGCACGTCCACCCGATACTGACGCGGATCAAAGCGCAACCGCAGCGACGCAGCGACGTCCGCCGTCGCTTCCAGCTCAATCTCCTCCGCCAACAGCGGCGCGCGACGCCACACCACCTGCATCGGCTCGGAGAGCCCTTCCCAAACCACCGCCGTGCGCAGGATGTCGTGACGCGTCGTCACCTCCTGCAGCGCCGCCAGGAATTGCTCCAGCCGCTCCCGCGTGTCGCAGGCCACGACCAACTGCAGCAGGTATGGATCCCCTCTTTGCGCCAACAGATGGTGGAACAGCACGCCTTCCTGCAATGGCGCCAGCGGATAGATGTCCTGCACATTGACCGCGCCGCCCGGGACCGTCGCGACAATGCGGTCGATCTCCTCCTGGCTCAGCGACGCCAAGGTCAGCATTCGCGGCGTGATCGCTCTCGCCCCCGCCGGAATCAGATTCGGCGGAACCTCGATCGCGAGCGCGCCGCCGATCTTGTCCGAAAGACCCGCTGGCGTCGGATGCGCGAACAGCGTGCGCACGTCGCTCGCCAAACCTTCCTTGCGCAGACGCTCGATCAGCGTCACCGCAAGCAGCGAATGGCCGCCAAGCTCGAAGAAATTGTCCTCGATCCCGACCCGCTCAACCCCAAGAACATCGGCCCAGACCCGGCACAGCGTCTCTTGCGTGGCGTCCCGCGGCGACACATAGCGGTTCGCAATCCCCCCGTCGATATCCGGCGCGGGCAGCGCCTTGCGGTCGACCTTGCCGTTCGCCGTCAACGGCAGCGCGACGAGTTCGACGAAAACGGACGGAACCATGTGCTCCGGCAGCGTCTCGCGCAGCGCAGCGCGTAGCGCCGCAGCCTCAATCGACGCCGACCCGCGCGCCGTCGCATAGGCCACGAGCCGCTTGCCGCCGGACACGTCATCGCGCGCGACGACCACGGCCTCGCGAACCTGAGGCAGACGCAGCAGCGCCGCCTCGATCTCCCCAAGCTCGATCCGGAAGCCGCGGATCTTAACCTGATGATCGACCCGGCCCAAAAACTCGATCTCGCCGTCCGACCGGCGCCGCGCCAGATCCCCCGTCCGATAAAGTCGCGTTCCAGCCTCTCCAAACGGATTGGGCACAAAACGCTCCGCCGTCAGATCGAGCCGGTTCAGATACCCCCGAGCAAGCCCGGAGCCCCCAACATAAAGCTCCCCGGACACACCAACCGGAACCGGACGAAGCCAATCGTCCAGCAAATAAATCTGCGTGTTCGAAATCGGACGCCCTATCGGGATAGGCGATGTCGACGCCTCGCGATTGCATCCATAGGCTGTAACGTCGACCGAGGCTTCCGTCGGGCCATAGAGATTCACGATGTCGGCGGCGCTCTCCGCGAAAAATCGACGACACGATTCGCTTGGCAGAAGCTCTCCCCCGCAAAAAACGCGACGAAGCTTCGTGCAATCCGCGAATCCAATTTCTAGAAGCTGATGCAGAATAGACGGAACAAATTGTGCGACCGTTATCTCGCCTTCCGAAAGAAATCGAATGAGCTCCACCCCGTAAAGGCGCAGCTCGTTCGATGGCAATCTCAGTTCGGCTCCTGCAATCAGAGGCGCGAACAATTCCCACACGGACGCGTCGAAGCTTAAGGAAGTGCGCTGCAATACGCGATCGCTTTCTCTCAGCGGAAAGCGCTCCTGCATCCACAGCATGTGATTAACGATACCGGAGTGAGTGACGCCGACGCCCTTCGGCTTGCCGGTCGAGCCGGACGTGTAGATGACGTAAGCGAGGTTCCTAGGATCGACGATAGCCGGAAGGTCGTCGCCGCTCTTGGAAGCGATCGCCACCAAGTTTTCATCGAGCAGCAATGTGTGCCGTCCCCGAAGAGCCTCGCTGTCCAATGCCGCTTGGGTCAAAATCAACGCCGGCTTCGCGTCCTCGATGATGTAAGCCAGGCGTTCAGCCGGATAATCTGGATCGAGCGGGAGATAAGCGCCCCCGGCTTTCAGCACGCCAAGCAGCCCAGACACCATCTCCAATGATCGCTTTACGCATAAGCCGACAGGAACGTCAGGGCCAACGCCGAGACGCCGCAAATTACGCGCGAGTCCGTCAGCGCGCGCATTCAGCTCTCGGTAGGTGAGCGAAGCGTCTTCATAAACGACCGCTATCGCATCCGGCGTCTTCATCGCCTGTTCCTCGAACAGCTCATGCAAAGACTTTTCGCGGGGGTAATCGACGGTTGTGGCGTTCCACTCGAAAAGCACGCGTTGTCGCTCGGCAAAGGCAACAATCAACGGTGTCTCATAACGTCCGTCGAGATCCTTCACAATGGCTTCAAGCGCCAGCAAAATCGCTGCTCCCACTGCTTCCGGTAAGTCCCCTCCATGCCGCTGCGGATCCGCAACGACGAAAAGCTGTAGCTGTTCTGTGTCCGCGTCTTGATAGAAGCTAACGTCCAAGCCGAAGAACGACACGGGATCGCTGTGGAAGCCAAGGACTTCCAAGTCGGCGAATGAGCGTATGTCACGCGAGATGTGATAATGCAGATAGGTGAAATGAACGTCGAATAGGACAGCGTTTCCCGCCATTCTCTGCAGCGCGGCCAGGGGATAGTAGCGGTAGCGCATCAAACTCGCTTCCGCGCCGAAGACGGCCAAAATCAATTCGCGCCAGGTTCCGCCGCTGAGACGCAGTTTCAACGGCAGCGAATTGAGGAATAGTCCGAGAGCGTGATCTGCGCCAAATTCCTCTGGGCGCAGACCGAAAACGACACCAGTCGTCACGGCAGAACTAGAGAAGAACCCGCGCACTGCCCAGCAGTGAGCGGCCAAAAGCAAGCTCTTTATGGGAATGCCAAGATCTATCGCGAGGTCTCGCAGTCTTGAGGTCAATCCTTTCTCCAGGTCGCGCTCGTAACTCGCTGGCTCTATTCGATCAGTCGATGTGTCAGCCTCGGCAGCAGTTCGCCGATGAGCGCTCGTGTCAAAGTCACCGAGAGCGCGCTCCCAATACTTTTCTTGATCGGCGGCTTGCTTTGCCGCCTCTTCGAGCCGAACCAGGGAGCGCATGACATACTCGGGGTCGCGCGCACTCAGCGGCGCGTCGGCATTGAGCAGGGAAAAATAGTCTTTCGCCAATTCAGCACCGAGAGCGTTGACGCTCCAGCCATCCAGAATAGCGTGGTGATGTGCGAAGGTGAATTCAAACGTGTCGTTGTCAAGAAGGTGAAAGGCCATACGAAACAAAGGGGGTGCGGAGAGATCAAAATAGCTTTGTTTTTCAAGCAGTATATGCCTCTCAACAATATCTCTTCTCTCATCCACGGAGAGCGTTCTCAGGTCCACAACCGTCACCGGCGACGCGATGGAGGCGTGAACCAGCTGAAGAGGTTCGCTAAATCCGCCAAGATCAAAGGCGGTCCGTAGCACGGGATGCGCGTGCATGAGTTTGTCGACGGCAGTGCGCAACGCTTGTTCGTTGAAGATGCACCTCAACGTCATGCTGTCAACGAGGTGATATGTGTGGTCGCCGCTGTGGCTATGATAAATCATGCCGAGCTGCAGCTCGGTCAACGGATAGGCGTCGTCGACCCCGCTCCGAAGCAGCAACCGATCGGCTTCCGATATGAGCGCGAATGGCGAAGACGGTAGAGCCACGGGATCGCCAAAGGAACTCTCGACAATGCTCTCGGCCAGCAATCGCGTTGTCGGCGTCTTGTATATCGATTGAACCGTCAGCGCGACGCCGGTCTTTTTTGCAAGACCCGCCGCGCGCACGCTGAGCAGTGAGTCGCCGCCGAGTTCGAAGAAGTTATCGTCGATGCCGACGCGCTCGACCCCGAGCGCTTCGGCCCAGATGCGGCAGAGCGTCTCTTCCGTCGCGTTGCGAGGCGCGACATAGCGGTGAGCGAGCTGCGCGCCGCTGTCGGGCGCCGGCAATGCCTTGCGGTCGATCTTGCCGTTCGGCGTTAACGGAATTGCGTCCAAGACAACGATCGCCGACGGGACCATATAATCCGGCAGCTCGCGCTGCAGCGCCGCGCGCAGCGCCGCCACATCGGGAGCCGCGCCCTCCGCCTTCGTTAGGTAGGCGACCAGGCGCTTGCCGGACGCTTCATCCTCGCGCGCGACGACGATCGCTTCCCGGACCTGCGCCACCCGAGCGAGCGTCGCCTCGATTTCGCCGAGCTCGATCCGGAAACCACGGATCTTCACCTGATGATCGACGCGGCCCAGATAGTCGATCGTTCCGTCCGCCCGGTAACGCGCCACATCCCCCGTGCGATAAAGCCGGGTTCCCGCTTCGCCAAACGGGTTCGGAACGAAACGCTCCGCCGTCAGATCCGAACGATTGATATAGCCCCGCGCAAGGCCTGCGCCGCCGATGTGAAGCTCGCCCGCGACGCCTTGCGGAACCGGGTTCAGTCCCGCGTCCAAAAGATAAATCTGCGTGTTCCAGATCGGCCGACCGATCGGGACCAATCCCTCGTCGTCGGGTTGGCAAGCGTAAGACGTAACGTCGATCGAAGCTTCTGTCGGCCCATAAAGATTATGCAGCTCGACGCCATGCGCGCCGAAAAACGCATCGCGCAGGCTCCCCGGCAACGCCTCGCCGCTGCACAAAACGCGCTTCAGCGTCGCGAAGCACGATGTCTCGCCGTGGCTCAGGAAAGCCTGCAGCATCGATGGAACGAAGTGCAGCGTCGTCACGCCGTGGCGTTCGAGGATCTCGGCAAGCCGGGCCGGCTCGCGATGATCTCCCGGTTGCGCCACCACCAGGCGACTCCCCACCGCGAGCGGCCAGAAAAACTCCCACACCGAAACGTCAAAACTGTAGGGCGTCTTCTGCAACACCACGTCTTCGGCGTGAAGCTCGTAACGCGCCTGCATCCAGGCGAGGCGGTTGACGACGCCGCCATGGCTCACACCGACGCCCTTGGGTCTGCCCGTCGAGCCGGAGGTGTAGATGATGTAGGCGAGGTTTTGCGCGTCGACGCCAGAGGCGGGATTGGCTTCGCTCTCGTCTTCCAGCCGCGCCCAATCGGCGTCGAGGCGGAATGTCTCCATTTCCGGGGGAAGATCGTCGCGCAAGCCGGCCTGCGTCAACACGAGCGTCGGTCGAGCGTCCTCGATCATATAAGCGAGCCGCTCGCGCGGGTAGCTCGGATCAAGCGGCAAATAGGCGCCCCAGCCTTCAACACCCCGAGCAGTCCGATCACCATCTCCAGCGATCGTTCGACGCACAAGCCGACGATAACCTCCGGGCCGACGCCGCGGCGGCGCAGATAATGCGCGAGCCGATTGGCCTTCGCGTTCAACTCGCCATAGCTCAGCTGCGTATCTTCAAAGACCACCGCGACCGCGCCGGGCGAGCGCGCCGCCTGCTCCTCAAACAGCTCATGCAGGCGCTTGTCCTGCGGATAGGCCGCGGCGCTCGCATTCCAATCGACCAGGATTTGCTGACGTTCCGGCGCCGGCATAACCTCGATCGCATGCAATGGCGCATGCGGATTTGTCTCCAGCGTCTCGACCAGCTGCTCCAATGCAAGAAGCATGTAGGCGTTCAGCCGCTCGGGCCGAAGCGGAGCCTGTGTCTGCGCCGTGAGCCCGAACCCATCCCCATAGTCGTCAACCGATAAAGTCACAGGATAATTCGTGCGCTCTTCCACGAACAAAGTCTTGCCGCCGAGGCGCTTCGCGCTCGAATGATCTTTCGACGCCGCGTCGTACGTCGCGTGGCGATAATTAAGCAGCGCCGAGAACAACGGTGTCGGCGCCGCCACGCCGCTGGCGCGTTGCGCCGCCGCCAATGAGGCGTGCTCATGCCGCAGCAAGCTCGTCAGCATCGACTGCATCTCGCGAACGCTCGAATCCACGCTTCGCCCGTTCAGGCGCGCGCGAACCGGCAGCGTGTTAATAAACATTCCGATAGCACGGTCCATGCCGGCGGCGCCCTGCATACGTCCGAACAGCACCGTCCCGAACACCACGTCGTCGCGCCCGCTCGCGCGCGCCACGACCTGCGCGAAGGCAGTATGAAGCAGGCTCGCCGCGCTCACTCGCAGCGCGCGGGCCTGCGCCCTGACTCGGTGCGCCAACGTCAAGTCGAGATCGAAAGTCGCCACGGCCATGCTAAGGCCGTCGTCTTGAGTCTCAAGGAGACCAAAAGGAGCCGTCGGCTCCTCGACATTCCCGAGCAGTTTACGGAAATAGGCCTCATGCTCTTCACTGCTCGTTCCAAACCTTGCTTGCGCCACGAAGTTACGAAACGCCGGAGGCGCCCGAAGTTCGCCAGTACGCCTGATCCCGTACGAACGGATCTCATCGAGAATGATTTCCCAACGTCGTGTGGTCGGACATCAAGTGATGTTCCAACAAGAGCAACAGCCAGCGTCCATTGGCTTCATCGAATGCAGCAAAACCGCGCATCATCGGAGCATTACTCAAATCGAGCTTGTAGTGTCGCGGATCGAAACGCGTGCGCAATTGCTCGCCAGCGTCTCCACTTCGCGGAATCAAAGCGACTTCTTCGACGACGAATTTCGCTTTGCGCCACACTACCTGCATCGGCTCCGGCAGGCCTTCCCAGACAATGGCGGTGCGCAGGATGTCGTGTCTCGCCACCGCCACTTCCACGGCTTCCAGGAACTCTTCGAGTTCCTCACGAGTCTCGAAAGCCTGAAGCACCGGCGTCAGATAGAGATCCCCTCTTTGCGCCAACAGATGGTGGAACAGCACGCCTTCCTGCAATGGCGCCAGCGGATAGATGTCCTGCACATTGACCGCGCCGCCCGGGACCGTCGCGACAATGCGGTCGATCTCCTCCTGGCTCAGCGACGCCAAGGTCAGCATTCGCGGCGTGATCGCTCTCGCCCCCGCCGGAATCAGATTCGGCGGAACCTCGATCGCGAGCGCGCCGCCGATCTTGTCCGAAAGACCCGCTGGCGTCGGATGCGCGAACAGCGTGCGCACGTCGCTCGCCAAACCTTCCTTGCGCAGACGCTCGATCAGCGTCACCGCAAGCAGCGAATGGCCGCCAAGCTCGAAGAAATTGTCCTCGATCCCGACCCGCTCAACCCCAAGAACATCGGCCCAGACCCGGCACAGCGTCTCTTGCGTGGCGTCCCGCGGCGACACATAGCGGTTCGCAATCCCCCCGTCGATATCCGGCGCGGGCAGCGCCTTGCGGTCGACCTTGCCGTTCGCCGTCAACGGCAGCGCGACGAGTTCGACGAAAACGGACGGAACCATGTGCTCCGGCAGCGTCTCGCGCAGCGCAGCGCGTAGCGCCGCAGCCTCAATCGACGCCGACCCGCGCGCCGTCGCATAGGCCACGAGCCGCTTGCCGCCGGACACGTCATCGCGCGCGACGACCACGGCCTCGCGAACCTGAGGCAGACGCAGCAGCGCCGCCTCGATCTCCCCAAGCTCGATCCGGAAGCCGCGGATCTTAACCTGATGATCGACCCGGCCCAAAAACTCGATCTCGCCGTCCGACCGGCGCCGCGCCAGATCCCCCGTCCGATAAAGTCGCGTTCCAGCCTCTCCAAACGGATTGGGCACAAAACGCTCCGCCGTCAGATCGGGCCGGTTCAGATACCCCCGAGCAAGCCCGGAGCCCCCAACATAAAGCTCCCCGGACACACCAACCGGAACCGGACGAAGCCAATCGTCCAGCAAATAAATCTGCGTGTTCGAAATCGGACGCCCTATCGGGATCCGCGAACCAGACTCGTCCACAGAAACCAGATGATTGGAGCACCAAACCGAACATTCGGTCGGGCCATATTCATTATAGAGCGAGGCCTGCGATGCCAGCGCATGATGGCGGCGCACGACTTCGACGCCGCATTGCTCGCCGGCGACGATGACGGCTTGCAAAGATTCCAGGCTCGCCTCGGACAGAGCATCGGCAAGCGCAGCATAGAATGACGGCAGGCAAAGAAGGTGCGATATATTGTGTCTGCGGATCAGATAATCGACCTTGTGCACATCGAGATGCTCGCCTTCCTTGGGCAAGCACAGCAGCGCCCCAGCGCCGAGCGTCGAGAATATGCCTGCAACGGAGCTGTCGAAGGCGAAGGATGAAAGCAGAACGAAGCCGCTCATCTCTCGAGAATAGGATATGCGCCTCGCGCAGGTCGAATGCGTCGCGTTGGCGTGGCTGACGCCCACGCCTTTCGGCTTCCCCGTCGAGCCCGACGTGTAGATGACATAGGCGAGGTTCTGCGGCAGCGCGCAAGCTTCAGGATTGACTTGGCTCCGTTTGGAGATCTCGACCCAGTCGGCGTCAAGGCGCAACGTCGCTTGTCCCACCGGCATACGGTCGCTCAACGACTGCTGCGTCAGGATCAGCTTCGGCCTTGCGTCCTCGACCATGTAGGCTAGGCGCTCGCGCGGGTAGCTCGGATCAAGCGGCAGATAGGCGCCCCGGCCTTCAGAACGCCGAAAATGCCGATGATCATCTCCAGCGATCGCTCGACGCACAAGCCGACGATAGCATCTTGACCGACGCCGCGACCGCGCAGCTCATGCGCCAGCTGATTGGCCTTCGCGTTCAACTCGCCATAGCTCAGTTGCGCATCTTCAAAGACCACAGCCGCCGCGCTCGGCGACCGCTCCACTTGCTCCTCGAACAGTTCGTGCAGGCGCAGGTCCCGTGGATAGTCCGCCGCCGTCGCGTTCCATTCCCCAACAATGCGCCGACCCTCGTCAGCCGGCATTACCTCAATGCGCTGCAAAGGCGTTTGCGGCGCCATCTCAAGCGCATCGACAAGATTCTCCAAGCCCAGACGCATGAACGCGCACAGCAGCTCCGGCGAAAGCGGAGCCCGCGTTTGAGCCAACAGACTAAAACGCTCCCCAAAATCGTCAATCGAAAGAGACACCGGATAGTTCGTGCGCTCTTTGTAGTAGATCCTCTTTATTCCCTGCCACGTCTCTTCTTCCGGAGCCCCTGAACTTTCCGGGTTATGACGGTAGTTGAGCAGCGCGGTGAACAGCGGCGCCGGCGCGGCGATACCGGAGCAGCGCTGCGCCAACACCAGCGAGGTATGTTCGTACCGCAACAACTCGGTAAGCTGCACCTGCATATCGCGTGCGCTGTCCGAAACACTGTCCGATCCAATCCTCGTCCGTATCGGCAGCGTGTTGATGAAGATGCCTACCGCCCGGTCCGCTCCTTCGCCGCCATGCATGCGTCCAAACAACACGGTTCCAAACACTACGTCATCGCGACCACTCGTGCGCGCGACCACGAGGGCAAAGACTGTATGGAACAGGCTCGCCGCGCTGATCCGCAGCGCGCGAGCGCATGCGCGTATCCGGGCGGATAGAACCGAATCCAGATCGAGACTAAACTCCCCGATGTCGGCTCCATCGCCTCTGACGTCCAAAAGGCCGAAAGGCGCGGTTGGCTCCTCTATGTCGCCCACCAGCTTGCGGAAATAGGCTTCATGGTCGGAAACAAACGAGCGCAGCCGCGCCTGCGCCACAAACTCACGGTACGGCGGGGCCGCCGGAAGCCCACACGCCCGACCGGATTGACGCTCGTGAATCTCCTCCGTGACGAGTTTAAGTGTAGTGTTATCATCAATGAGATGATGGTGGGCTATACCCAACAGCCAACGAGCGCCAGTGCGATCGTAGCTTCGGAACAGATGTATCATCGGCGCATTGCGCACATCGAGACGATAATGACGAGGATCGAAGTGATTTCGCAACTCTTCAGTCGCATCTTGTTTGTCCGGGTTTAAAATGACATTTTCGACGTGAAGTGGCGCTTCGCGCCATACGACCTGCATCGGTTCGGAGAGCCCTTCCCAAACTATGGCCGTACGCAATATGTCGTGCCTCGAGATGGTCTCCCGCAAGGCCTTGACGAGGTCATCCAATCGCTGGCGCGTATCGAACGCCAAAAGCGTCTGTATGACGTATGGGTCGCCTTGCTCGGCCATCATATGATGGAACAATATGCCTTCCTGCAACGGCGCGAGCGGATAGATATCTTGAATATTGGCCGCGCCGCCGGGGACCATCGCAATGATGCGGTCGATCTCGTCCTGGTTCAATGACGCCAGCGTCACCATGTGCGGCGCGATCGCCGTCGCATTTGCTGGAATGAGATTCGGCGGGACCTCGATAACGTTGGCGTCCCCGATAGAGTCCGCGTGAGTCGCTGGCGTCGGATGCGCAAAGAGTGAACGGACGTCGCTCGCGAGCCCTTCCCTACGCAAGCGTTCGATCAGGGTCACGGCGAGCAGCGAATGGCCGCCGAGTTCGAAGAAGTTATCGTCGATGCCGACGCGCTCGACCCCGAGCGCTTCGGCCCAGATGCGGCAGAGCGTCTCTTCCGTCGCGTTGCGAGGCGCGACATAGCGGTGAGCGAGCTGCGCGCCGCTGTCGGGCGCCGGCAATGCCTTGCGGTCGATCTTGCCGTTCGGCGTTAACGGAATTGCGTCCAAGACAACGATCGCCGACGGGACCATATAATCCGGCAGCTCGCGCTGCAGCGCCGCGCGCAGCGCCGCCACATCGGGAGCCGCGCCCTCCGCCTTCGTTAGGTAGGCGACCAGGCGCTTGCCGGACGCTTCATCCTCGCGCGCGACGACGATCGCTTCCCGGACCTGCGCCACCCGAGCGAGCGTCGCCTCGATTTCGCCGAGCTCGATCCGGAAACCACGGATCTTCACCTGATGATCGACGCGGCCCAGATAGTCGATCGTTCCGTCCGCCCGGTAACGCGCCACATCCCCCGTGCGATAAAGCCGGGTTCCCGCTTCGCCAAACGGGTTCGGAACGAAACGCTCCGCCGTCAGATCCGAACGATTGATATAGCCCCGCGCAAGGCCTGCGCCGCCGATGTGAAGCTCGCCCGCGACGCCTTGCGGAACCGGGTTCAGTCCCGCGTCCAAAAGATAAATCTGCGTGTTCCAGATCGGCCGACCGATCGGGACCAATCCCTCGTCGTCGGGTTGGCAAGCGTAAGACGTAACGTCGATCGAAGCTTCTGTCGGCCCATAAAGATTATGCAGCTCGACGCCATGCGCGCCGAAAAACGCATCGCGCAGGCTCCCCGGCAACGCCTCGCCGCTGCACAAAACGCGCTTCAGCGTCGCGAAGCACGATGTCTCGCCGTGGCTCAGGAAAGCCTGCAGCATCGATGGAACGAAGTGCAGCGTCGTCACGCCGTGGCGTTCGAGGATCTCGGCAAGCTGGGCCGGCTCGCGATGATCTCCCGGTTGCGCCACCACCAGGCGACTCCCC
Source organism: uncultured Alphaproteobacteria bacterium (assembly GCA_963697595.1). Classification (GTDB taxonomy): domain Bacteria; phylum Pseudomonadota; class Alphaproteobacteria; order Rhizobiales; family Beijerinckiaceae; genus Methylocystis. The sequence continues at coordinate 2,181,382 of CAVOON010000003.1, forward strand.
ACCGCGAGCGGCCAGAAAAACTCCCACACCGAAACGTCAAAACTGTAGGGCGTCTTCTGCAACACCACGTCTTCGGCGTGAAGCTCGTAACGCGCCTGCATCCAGGCGAGGCGGTTGACGACGCCGCCATGGCTCACACCGACGCCCTTGGGTCTGCCCGTCGAGCCGGAGGTGTAGATGATGTAGGCGAGGTTTTGCGCGTCGACGCCAGAGGCGGGATTGGCTTCGCTCTCGTCTTCCAGCCGCGCCCAATCGGCGTCGAGGCGCAATGTCTCCATTTCCGGGGGAAGATCGTCGCGCAAGCCGGCCTGTGTCAACACGAGCGTCGGTCGAGCGTCCTCGATCATATAAGCGAGCCGCTCGCGCGGGTAGCTCGGATCAAGCGGCAAATAGGCGCCCCCAGCCTTCAACACCCCGAGCAGTCCGATCACCATCTCCAGCGATCGTTCGACGCACAAGCCGACGATAACCTCCGGGCCGACGCCGCGGCGGCGCAGATAATGCGCGAGCCGATTGGCCTTCGCGTTCAGCGCGCCATAGCTCAGCTGCGTATCTTCAAAGACCACCGCGACCGCGCCGGGCGAGCGCGCCGCCTGCTCCTCAAACAGCTCATGCAGGCGCTTGTCCTGCGGATAGGCCGCGGCGCTCGCATTCCAATCGACCAGGATTTGCTGACGTTCCGGCGCCGGCATAACCTCGATCGCATGCAATGGCGCATGCGGATTTGTCTCCAGCGTCTCGACCAGCTGCTCCAATGCAAGAAGCATGTAGGCGTTCAGCCGCTCGGGCCGAAGCGGAGCCTGTGTCTGCGCCGTGAGCCCGAACCCATCCCCATAGTCGTCAACCGATAAAGTCACAGGATAATTCGTGCGCTCCCGCGCATAGAGCGTTACCACTCCGGCCGGCGTGTCGGACCTATTGGCCTGCACTGCGCCGGCGCGCGGACTATGCCGATAATTAAGCAGCGCCGAGAACAACGGTGTCGGCGCCGCCACGCCGCTGGCGCGTTGCGCCGCCGCCAATGAGGCGTGCTCATGCCGCAGCAAGCTCGTCAGCATCGACTGCATCTCGCGAACGCTCGAATCCACACTTCGCCCGTTCAGGCGCGCGCGAACCGGCAGCGTGTTAATAAACATTCCGATAGCACGGTCCATGCCGGCGGCGCCCTGCATACGTCCGAACAGCACCGTCCCGAACACCACGTCGTCGCGCCCGCTCGCGCGCGCCACGACCTGCGCGAAGGCAGTATGAAGCAGGCTCGCCGCGCTCACCCGCAGCGCGCGCGCGTGTGTCCGGAGTTTCTTGGCGAGAGTAGAGTCGATCTCCACCATCTCCTCAGAAACTTCGGAACCGTCACCAAGAACGTCCAGAAGCCCGAACGGTGCCGTCGGCTCCTCAATATCTCCGAGCAATTCCTTGAAGTAGGCTTCATGCTCCGCCCAGTTCGTCTCGAATTGGGACTGCGCCACGAAAATGCGAAACGCCAATGGCGCGGAGAGCGCCCCCAGAATCCCCGCCAAATAAGCTTGCATTTCAGCAATCACGAAACGCAGCGTCGTATTGTCGTCAATCAAATGATGATGCGCCAATCCGATAACCCAGCGATCATTGATGGCGTCTTTGGCATAGGCGGCTTGAACCATAGGCGCACGGCGGACATCAAGACGATAGTGACGCGGGTCGAGACGCGCCCGCATCGCTATGGCCACATCTTCGTCGTCGTCAAATTCGAATGCATCGACCGTCAACGACGCCTCGCGCCAAACAACCTGCATCGGCTCTGGCAAGCCCTCCCAGACTATGGCCGTGCGCAGGATGTCGTGTCTCGCGATCACGGCTTGCAACGCGGCAAAGAACTGCTCCAACTGTGCTTGCGTCTGACAAACCAAGATTGTTTGCAGCAGGTAGGGGTCGCCTTGTCGCGCCAGCAAGTGGTGGAAGAGCACACCCTCCTGCAATGGCGCCAGCGGATAGATGTCCTGCACATTGGCCGCCCCACCCGGGACCGTCGCGACAATGCGGTCGATCTCCTCCTGGCTCAGCGACGCCAAGGTCAGCATTCGCGGCGTGATCGCCCTGGCCCCCGCCGGAATCAGATTCGGCGGAACCTCGATCGCGAGCGCGCCGCCGATCTTGTCGGCGAGGCCTGCGGGCGTTGGATGCGCAAACAGCGTGCGCACGTCGATCGCGACACTCTCCTGTCGTAAACGTTCAGTGAGGTTCACCGCAAGCAGAGAATGGCCGCCGAGTTCGAAGAAATTATCTTCGACGCCAACGCTGTCGAGCCCCAATACTTCCGCCCATATACGGCACAACGTCTCTTCCCGCGCATTGCGCGGCGCGACATAACGATCCGCGGCCGGCGCTCCAGCGTCCGGCGTCGGCAACGCCTTGCGATCAATCTTTCCATTCGCCGTCAACGGCAGCTTGTCCAGCACGACGATCGCGGAAGGGACCATGTAATCTGGAAGCTCGCGCTGCACCGTCGCGCGCAGTTCCGCTAGGTCCGAAACCGCGCCTTCCGCCTTCGTCACGTAGGCGACCAGGCGCTTGCCCGACGGCCTGTCCTCGCGCGCGACGACGATCGCTTCCCGAACCTGCGCCGCCCGAGCGAGCGCGGCCTCGATCTCGCCGAGTTCGATCCGGAAGCCGCGGATCTTCACCTGATGATCGATGCGACCCAGATAGTCGATCGTTCCATCCGACCGGTAACGCGCGAGATCGCCCGTGCGATAAAGCCGGGTCCCCGCCTCGCCAAACGGACTGGGCACAAAGCGCTCCGCCGTCAGTTCGGGACGATTCACGTAGCCCCGGGCAAGCCCTGCGCCGCCGACGTAAAGCTCGCCCGCGACGCCGATGGGAACAAGGTTCATCCCCGCGTCGAGCAGATAGGTCTGCAGGTCGGCGAGCTGCCGTCCGACGCCGCCCTCAGGCGCGGCTGCGCCCAGATGCTGTAGCGTCACATGCACGGTCGTCTCGGTAATGCCATACATGTTGACGAGCAGCGGCGTCGCGTCGCCGTGGCGCGCGAACCAATCACCGAGCCGGCGCGCCTCCAGGGCTTCGCCGCCGAAGATCACGAGGCGCAGCGCGAGCGCTCCTGCATCGCCGCGCGCGGCGTCTACCGGATCGAGCTGATAGAAGCTCGACGGCGTCTGATTGAGGACCGTCACGCCTTCGCGCGTCAGCAGCGCATGGAAGGCCTCCGGAGCGCGGCTGACCAGATAGGGCACGACAACGAGCCGGCCGCCATGAAGCAGCGCCCCCCAGATTTCCCAGACCGAAAAGTCAAAGGCGAAGGAATGGAACAACGTCCATACGTCACGGGCGTCAAAGCCATACGTCGCTTGCGTCGCCGAGAAGAGTCGCGTCACGTTGCCATGCGCGACGCCGACGCCCTTGGGCTTTCCGGTCGAGCCGGAGGTGTAGATGATGTAGGCGAGGTTTTGCGCGCAGACGCCAGAGGCGGGATTGGCTTCGCTCTCGTCTTCCAGCCGCGCCCAATCGGCGTCGAGGCGGAATGTCTCCATTTCCGGGGGAAGATCGTCGCGCAAGCCGGCCTGCGTCAACACGAGCGTCGGTCGAGCGTCCTCGATCATATAAGCGAGCCGCTCGCGCGGGTAGCTCGGATCAAGCGGCAAATAGGCGCCCCCAGCCTTCAACACCCCGAGCAGTCCGATCACCATCTCCAGCGATCGTTCGACGCACAAGCCGACGATAACCTCCGGGCCGACGCCGCGGCGGCGCAGATAATGCGCGAGCCGATTGGCCTTCGCGTTCAACTCGCCATAGCTCAGCTGCGTATCTTCAAAGACCACCGCGACCGCGCCGGGCGAGCGCGCCGCCTGCTCCTCAAACAGCTCATGCAGGCAACGGTTCTCCGCATATGTCCTCGCAGGATTCCAATCGAAGAGGATTTGCCGACGCTCTTCTGGCGGCAAAAGCGGAAGTTCGCTCAGGCGACGCTCAGGCGACGTCGCGATTCCTTCCAGCAATAGCTGGAATCGCCGAGCCATGCGCTCAATCGTCAAGGCATCGAACAGCGTCGTCGCATATTCCAGCGAGAAAAACAGCCCGTCCTCACCCTCGCTCGCTTGCAGCGTCAGATCGAACTTCGCCGTTCCACTCGCCATTGCGAACGCGTCGATGCGCAGTCCGGAAAGCCCCAGCGCTCGCAACGGCGCGTTCTGCAAAATGAACATCGTCTGAAACAGCGGGCTGCGGCTCATGTCCCGCTCGGGCTGAAGCTCCTCCACGAGACGCTCGAACGGCAGGTCCTGATTCGCCTGCGCACCCAAGGCCTGCGCACGCACCCGCCGCAACAGCTCGACGAAGCTCGGATCGCCGGAGAGATCCGCGCGCATGACCAGAGTATTCACGAAGAAACCGATCAGACCCTCGAGCTCGACGCGCCGCCGGTTGGCGACCGGCGTTCCAACGCAAACGTCGGTCTGGCCGCTATGACGAAAAAGCAGCGCGTCGAAGGCCGCCAGCAGCGTCATGAACAGCGTCGCGCCGCAGCGGCGGCCAAGGTCTCGAAGCTTCGCCGTCACCCCCGCGGGAACCAAAAAGTCATGGACGGCGCCGCGGGGATCCTGCGTCGCGGGACGCGGGTGATCCGTCATAAGCTCCAGTGTCGCCGGCGCGCCCGACAGCGCCTCGCGCCAATAGGCGAGCTGGCGCTCCAGCACCTCGCCTTGCAACCATTCCCGCTGCCATACGGAATAATCGCCATATTGCAGCTCAAGCGCCGGCAGCGGCGACGCGCCCCCCGCAGCGAAGGCTTCGTAGAGCTCCTTGAATTCGCGGATCAGGATATCGGTCGACCAGCCGTCGGAGACGATGTGATGCAAAGTAATCGCGACGACATATTCGCGCTCCTGAGACTCGCGCCGCCGCCCCATGTCGAGCAGCAGCGCGCGCAGCAATGGAGCCTTGCCGAGATCAAAAGGTTCGCGAGCCTGCTCCTCGACGCGACGCCGAGCCTCCTCTTCACGGCGCTCCTCCCGCAGTCCGCTCAAATCGACGCATGGAGCCGCGATCTCAAGATCCGGCAGCACTTCCTGAAAGGCTGCGCCGTCGCGATAGACGAAGCGCGTCCGCAGGATCTCGTGCCGCCGCACGATCTCCCGCAGACAATCACGGAACACATCCAAATCCAAATCGCCCACAAGACGAAAGGCGGCGGGAATATTGTATGAGCTGTCCTCTGGCGCGATCTGATGCAAAAACCAGAGACGCTGCTGCGCAAAAGATAGGGGAAATTCGCAGGGGCGAGCGCCCGCGCCGGCGCTGCTCGTCCCTGCGGACTGCCGCAGGCGATTGCGTAGCAAACTTCTCTCATGGGGAGAGAGTTTCGCCAGACGTGACAGCAACTCATTCATTCCCTGCTCCGGCCTTTAGATCAGCAGCTTTAATCCCGCTTCAAACGAAAATTTCACATTTGCCGAACAACAATGCCGCCTCTACGTCGCAAGTGCGCTTTAAGCTTTCGATAAATGAGCTGATTTCCGTCATATACGCATCGTTCTCGGAAGGACTCAACGCGAGCAGGTGCTTGATCCACGGCTCGCGCCCGACCGCGTAGACGAACGCTTTTTCGCAGCGTACCGCAGTGGCGAGCCTAATCGCATGCTCGGCATTGCAGCCGTTCGAGCGGCGACTCAGACTGTGGCGGTGTTCGGGCCTGATCGGCAGCATCGGACCATAGACCCAGGAGAGCGGCGCACCCACGCACTCCATGCCCGCGAAAAGCACGTTGACGGGACCCGCCAACTCCCGAAGCGGCTCGTAGATTGCCTCGTCGAGACAATTCGAGTCTGCGGCGAACATGACCGATTTGGAGCCGGCCTGAATAAGATAAGCCGACTTGGCGTTCGGCAGATCATTATGCTCGCCGAGGAAGGGCACAGCGACGATACGGCCCCCGTCGAAGGATATCTCGTCAAAGCACTCGACCTCGCGCACACTCTTGAAGCCCAATCGCTCTGCGAGTAGCCGCAGCGAAAAGTCGGCATAGAACGCATGCGAATTGTTCGGCACGACCAGCGTGCCTATTCGATGGCGCAATCGCAGCAACGTTTCAATCACGAAGTGGTCATGATGGCCGTGCGTGATGAGCACATAATCGATGTGTTCCGGCAAATCGCGGAAGCTATATCGATCGACCTGCATTTCATGCGGCTTTGGAGCGACGAGCGCATCAATCAATATCGCCACGTCGCGCGTCTCGACTAAGGCGCAAGCGTGGCCGAAATATCGGATGCGAATGCCGTCGCCCCGCCACTTCGTCTCTGGCTGCGGCGCACCTTCCCTAAACAGGCGCTCGAACGAAGCGCTCTGTCCTCGCGAAACGCCAATCAAATCACGAATTTCGTCACGCGAAGCCGGCTCGACATCTAGTCGGAAAAGCGAATCAAGCCGAGCGTCGTTGAACGCGATCTGCCAATTGACCGAGTTGTCGCCCGTCAATCTCGGCGTGCTCATGAAATAGGGTCGATCGTCATCCTGCTGCAAGTCGAACAAGCGCAACGACTGCAACTGCGGCTTGTAGTACCGGCTCCTGTAAATTCGCCCCTCAAGGCAGCGCAGCAGCGGATGGTTCACATAATCATACAGAAGCTCCACACAGCCGCGTAGCGGCGCTGGCAGACTCGCGTAGCGTCCTTCCAAAGTTTCGCCTTCCGCCTGCTCGATCAGTTCGAGATAAAAGGCGAGCAGCGCTTTTGCGAATTCGAGGCTGTCTCCCTGGTTTGCGAGCGTCAATTCATGCAGCGCTCGCACCTCCTCCACATTGCTACTTGGTATGTCGACGAAGGCCCCGCCGAGCAGTCGAGGATTTCGGCACGACTTTTCATGAAGCTGCGGATTTCTGAGATAGGATTCCAGCACTGGAAGCTGATAGTTTAAGAGATGCAGGCTCTGCGCGACGGGTGCGAGCGTGTGTGGCCACGCCGGCCAACCCGCGACGAGAGGTTCGACACAAGCGCTCTCAGCCAAATGATAACGAACGCCGTCAGCCATTTCTGGCTCCCGCGGAAGTCGCTTCGATCTCCCGTAATAGCAAGTCTGTTTCTCCCGTCGCGATCGCGTTAGCGACAACGCATTCGATTTGCTTTGCAAACGCGGATAACTTGGGCGCGTCGAAAATTGCCGTGACAGGAATTTCTTCCGCGAACAGCTCCTGGATTCGCGCGATCACTTGGATTGCCGCAAGCGAGTTGCCTCCAATGTCGAAGAAATCGTCATCCGCTCCAATATCTACGACGGCCAAGACATCTCGCCAGATTTCCGCAAGTAAAGATTCTGCCTCGGTCAAGGTGCGGTTTGGTTGGCCCGGCGCCGACGTCGATTCCGGCTCCAGCGCAGACGCCGTACGATCAATCTTTCCATTGGGAAGGCGCGGAAAGTCCGGTACGATGATGAAACGCTCCGGAATCATGTAGTCGGGCAGCACGCTTGAGAGGCTCTCCCTCGTCGCGTCAATGAAATTGGGTTCCGCGTGATATACGCGCGCATAGGCGATCAAGCGATTAACCCCATTCTTGTCGGCTTGGGCCAGAACGATCGCCTCTTTGACGTTTGGCGCCGCGGCGAGCGCGACCTCGATCTCCCTGAGTTCGATACGATATCCGCGAATCTTCGTCTGATCGTCGATGCGTCCCAAAAACGTCACATCGGCGTCCGCATCAAGCCGTCCCAGATCACCACTCTTGAACGTGCGGGCGCCGGCGCCGCCATAGGGGTTCGGGACAAAGCACTCCGCTGTGAGATCCGGCCTGTCAAAATATCCGCGTGCGAGTCCCTCGCCACTGAGCATCAGTTCGCCCGCAGCCCCGGTTGGAGCTAAGCTTCCCAGGGGACCTAGGCAAAGCACCTGCGCGCCGGGGATCGGTCGCCCGATCTTGACCGGCTTCTCCGCGTCCGATCGCACAAGCCGCTTGACCGTGCTCCACACGGAGCATTCGGTAGGACCGTATTCGTTGAAAAGCGCAACCTGCGGAAGTTTCTCGAAGTGCTTTGCCAGAACGTCGGCCTTGCACTCCTCACCAGCGACAATGGCGACTTTCAGTGATGCGCCGCGCTCGTCGTCCATCAACGCTAGCAGCGCTGCATAGAGCGACGGCAGCCCCAGCAGATGCGAAGCTCTTTCACGCTTGATCATTCGCGCCAGCGCCGCCGGGTCTCGCCGCTCGGCTTCGCTCGGAATGCAGAGCGCGCCTCCATCCGCAAGCGTCCAGAAAATTCCCGCAACGGAGCTGTCGAAGCCGATCGACGACAGCAAAAGATACGCGCACACACGATCACGATAGTATTGCCGCCGCGCTAGCGTGGAAGCTAACGCATTACGATGCGAAACCATGACACCTTTGGGTTGGCCACTCGAGCCCGACGTATAGATGATGTAAGCGAGACTGTCGGGATGCACGGATACGGAGGGCCTTTCCATCGAAGCCCGATCGAAAGGCCAGGGCTCCGCATCGACAACGATAGGGCGCGTCCGGAGCGCCGTCACCGTCGCGGCGGCGGACCGCGTTGTCACAATCGTCACAGCCTTGCAGTCCGAGAGCATATATTCGACGCGCGCGGAGGGGTAGGACGGATCGAGGGGGACGTAAGCTCCCCCTGCCTTCAGCACGCCAAGGATCGCCACAATCATTTGCACAGAAGGCTCGACGAGAAGCCCGACGGGAACTTCTGGTCCTACGCCGCGTGCGATGAGCTCATGGGCGAGCTGATTCGAACGGGACTCGAGCTCTCCATAAGTCAGCCTCTCGCCATTGCACGAGACGGCGAGAGCCTTTGCGTCGCCCGCACCGATCAGATCATGCAGCGTTCGCGCCTCTGGCGATGGTTGCAATTCCGTTTTCGATGTCTCTACGAGTTGAGCTTCCTGTTTCTCGGTTAGAAGCGACAGGTTTCTTATCGGCGCTGTCTCCCGCTCCCTCAAGCCACCGAGCAGGGCGTCGAAATTGGACGCGATCCTCTCAATCGTCGAGCGATCAAAAAGATCGCAGTCGTATTCGAATTTCGCTTTCAACCCGTCGCGGTCCTCAAAAATGTGGAGCACGAGATCGAAGGCGGAGGCGCTGCTCGGCCCCTCTTCGACGACAACCTTAAGGCCAGGCAAGTCCAGCGGTTCATCCGGCAAATTGTGCAGGACGAAAGCGATCTGGAACAGCGGATTGAAGCTCAAGCTGCGCTGCGGCCCTAATTCTTCGACGAGCTTTTCGAATGGCGCATCCTGGTTGGATTGCGCCTCGAGCGCCAGGTCATGAACGCGGGTGAGTAGCGACTCGAACGTCAAATTGTCGCGCATGTCGGCGCGTATGACGAGGACGTTCGTGAAGAAACCGACGAGCTTTTCGAGTTCGGGGCGCGTGCGATAGGCGATCGTTGTACCGAGCGCGAAATCGGTACTGTCCGGTCAAATGAAAGAGCAGGACATAGAAAGCGGAAAGCGCTGTAACGAAGAGTGTAGTTTTCGACTGATGCGCCAACGCCGTGAGCGCAGCGCTCGCCGAAGTCGGAAGGCGCCAGGAGTAGGCTTCGCCGCGATGCCTTTGCGTCGTCGGGCGGGGCCTGTCGGTCGGCAGTGCTGAATAGGGCGGCAGACCGGCGAGCTGGCGTCGCCAATAGGCGATCTGGTTTTTGCCGACATCGCTGTCGACCAGGTGACGTTGCCAATGCGCGAAATCCGCGTATTGAACCCTGAGAGGCGGGAGCGACGCGGCCACGCCCATAGCGAAAGCTCGATAGAACTCTTTAACTTCCCGGATCAGCAGAAAGCTCGACCAGCCATCCCAAACGATGTGATGGATTGTCAAAAATAGCGTGTAGCGCTCCGGCGCTAGGGTAATGAGCGTCGCCCGCAGCAAAGGCGCTTTGGCGAGATCGAAAGGCTTTCGCGTTTCCGCCGCGGCGAGCAAATCGACTTGATCTCGTCGCCCCGCCTCCGGGGTGTCTCGAAGATCGATGCGCGCTAGTTCAATTCGCGGCTTGGGGGCGATCCGTTGCGACCACACGCCCCCTCGCTTCTCGAAGCTCGTCCGCAACACTTCATGTCGCTCGATCACTGCGTCGAGGCTGGCCTCCAAGGCCAAAGTGTCGAGACGTCCAGCAAAGCTCACGCGCAGCGGAATGTGAAAAAGCGACGTGTTCGGCTCCAGATCGAGCTGGAACAGCATTCGCTCTTGCCCAAACGACAATGGATTGCACTCGGCGGGCCGAGGAACGATTTGCGTGGTCGCGCAAAGGTCGCCGAGCCGACCCGACAGCCTCATGCGCAGCAATTCGAGTTTCGCCGCCGATAGCTTCGCCTTGGGGTCGGCAATGGGCGCGTATTCACTCACCGTGTGTCTCCGTCAACGCATCAGGGTCTTGCGCCGCAGCCGCTTTCCTCATCTCCTCGGCGATGCTGGCGACTTCACCCTCTTCGAGAGCCGAGAGTTCCTCGATCAAAGCGATTTCGACGCGTAACGCGAGCTGTGCGATCGTCGGCTGGTCGAAAAGACTGCGCAACGGCAGCTCGACGCCGAACGCGCTCTGAATGCGCGATCGGACCTGGATCGCCAGCAACGAATGACCGCCAAGCTCGAAGAAGTTGTCCTCAACCCCAATTTTTGGAAGTGCAAGCACTTTTGACCATATCCGACAAAGCGCCTCTTCCGTCTCGTTCCGGGGCGCGACGAACATGGCGCTGAGCTGCTGCTCGACGTCGGCGACCGGCAGCTTGGCGCGGTCGATTTTTCCGTTGGAACTCAACGGCATGGCTTCAATGAAGAGAAACGCGGAGGGAACCATGTGGTCTGGCACATGCTGCTGCAGATGCGCACGCAGCGAAGCCGAATCAACATTCGCGCCGACGACATAGGCAACGAGTTCGATAGACTCCTTTAGCGGTTTCGTGCGCGAGCACGCAGCACTGTTCGACTTGTGGATGCGAAACCAAGCAGGCCTCAACCTCGCCCGGCTCGACCCTGAATCCGCGTATCTTGACCTGATGGTCCGTTCGGCCATGGAATTCGATGACCCCGTCCTGGCGGAACGCGCCCAGATCACCAGTGCGGTAAAGTCGCGAACCCGGCGGCCCATAGGGATCTGGAACAAACGCCGCCGCTGTGAGATCCGGGCGGTTGAGATAGCCGCGTCCAACTTGCACGCCGGCGACACAAATCTCCCCCTTCGCGCCGATTGGCGCCGGCTCGAACCACGGATTGAGGATATAGAGCTGCGTGTTGTCGACGGGGTGACCGATCGGCACGCTTAACTCATTGCCCGGCGGCGCATCCTCGATAGGGTGATACGAGACGTCGTCAGAACATTCGGCCGGACCATAGGCGTTGAGCAGCTTCACTTGCGGATGCGCCGCCATGAAGCGCCGACAAAGCTCAGGCGTAAATGCCTCGCCGCAAGGTAACAACCAACGCAATCCTCGAAACCCCAGGCCAGCCTCCGGCGCGTCGAGCAAGGCCTTGATCATCGACGGAACCGTTTCGAGGATCGTGACGCCGCGCGCCGCCATCTCTTTCAGCAATCGTCGAGGGTCTTGCGAGATTTCATCTTGGAAGATTTCGACGCGCGCGCCCAGCGTCAGCGCCGTGAGGAACTGCCAGACAGAGATGTCGAAACACTGCGATGCGGTTTGCGCGATGACGTCGGCGCTCGTCAGGCCCAAGGCGGGCCTCTTGGTGATGAGATTGTTGAACATGCCCTTGTGCTCGACAAGCGCTCCTTTCGGCTTGCCCGTAGAGCCCGAAGTGAAAATCACGAAGGCCGCGTTATTAGGTCCGTGGCGACGAGCCGGATTTTCGGCAGACGCCAGCGCGGCCAGGGCGTGCTGCAGCCCGATCAGCCGCGGCCGCGCGTTGCCAAGGCCGTCGACGATCCTGCCCGCGCGATCGAGATGCACCTCCCCAACGAGCGCAAAAGCCACGCGCGATTCGTCGAGAACCTGAGCGATGCGACCATCGGGATGGGCGGGATCGATCGGGAGGTATCCTGCCCCTGCCTTGAAGACGCCGAGCATTGCGGCGAGGAAATCGAGGCTTCGCTCTTCGAACAGCGCGACAATTGCGTCGAGCTCCGCCCCTTCTCGGATCAGTTCACGCGCCAACCTGTTGGCTCTTTCGTTCAGCGATTCATATGTGATGTGCTCGTCACCGCAAACCGCCGCGACCGCTTCCGGAGAGGCCAGAACCTGCGCCTCGAAGCGCCCGATGAAATCGCGCGGTTCAGCGTAATCAAAGCACGTTCGGTTCCATTGTTCGATCTGCAGTCGCCGCTCCTCCGGCCCCACCAGATCAATTTCCCCGACGCGGCGATCGGGATTGTGGATCATCTCCTCGAGCAGCCGGCGATATTCTGAGAGCAGCCGCTCAGCCATCGGCCGCTCGTACTGGCCGCGAGAATAGGTCAGCTGAATGTGCAACCTTTCGCCGGGAATGACGACGAAGGTCATGGGGTAGTTCGTATGCGTGCGATGCCAGCAGTCAGTGAAGCGCCAGTATTCATTTCCTTCATACAAAGCCGGATCGATCGGCGCGTTCTCGTAGGTTAGCAGAACTTGGAACAGCTCTACGCCGCGCGGAATTTCGCTCCAGCTCTGCACCTGCGTGAGCGACGAGTATTCGAAATCCCTTATCGCATAGTTTTGCGCAAACGTCTTTTGCAGGAAGGAGCTCAACGATTCGCTCATTTGGATTGACAGGCGTAGCGGCAGTCCGTTGATAAAGAGACCGAGCATCAATTCGACCCCCGGCAACTCCGGGGGCCGCCCGGCCACAGTGACGCCAAAGACCACGTCGCTGCGACTAGTGTGGTTCGCGAGCAGCAGTGCGAGCGCTGCCTGCGCAAAACTGTTGCCCGTCACCTTCCAGCGCCGCGCCAGCGACTTCAACGCTTGGGTGTCCTCCCTGGACAAATTCACGACGAGATCTTCGATTGACGCCGCTTCAACGTCCTCCGCTCCACGCGCGCCTCGCAGAACTGTGGGATCGCGGAACCCTTCGAGATTCTTCCGCCAGAAGGATTCCGCGCTCTGTACGTTCTGCCGGCCGAGCCAATAGGTATATTGCTTGAAATCGGGTTTGTAGCTCTGCGAAAGGGGCCTGCCCGCTGCCAGCGTGACATAGTTTGATTGCAGCTCTTTCAGGATGAGCGAAGTGCACCAAGCGTCGAAGAGGATGTGATGATGGCTACGAATGAGGAGATAGCGCCGGTCCGCCAGACGCACAAGCCGAATGCGCAGCAGCGGCGCCTGCGCGAGATCAAATCCTTCCTGCCGCTCATGCGCGAGAATTTCATCGAGTTCGCGCTCTTGTGCCTCTGGCGAATAGGCCTGCAAGTCAATATATTCAAATGGGATTGCGACCTTGCGGCGCACGTGTTGTTGACACTGCGTCGTGTTTTCCCAACAAAACGAGGTCCTGAATATCGCGTGCGTGTCGGCGATCGCTTGCCAGGAGGCACGAAACAAGTCGACGTCCAAATCCCCTTCGATCCAATACCGGTGCTGCATGACGTAGACACCGGAATTTGGACGCGAGAGTGTGTGAAACAGCAGACCCTCCTGTAGCGGGGTCGCGGGATATAAGTCTTCGATCTCGTCCGAGTTGCCAGCCAGCACGCGCGGAGAACTCGAAGCCAGTAGCGGAGGCGTAAAATTCTGAGCAGGCGCGGTGTCAATCGCTGCCGCGAGTTCGGCGACACTCTGATGGCGAAAAATCAATCTTGGCGTGACCTGCAATCCTCCTGCCATCGCGCGGCTTGCCGCCTGAATGCTAGAAATCGAGTCTCCCCCGAGCGCGAAGAAATTGTCGTCCGCGCCCATTTGCTCGACGCCGAGCAACTCCGCGAAGATCGTCGCCAGCCGTGTTTCGATCTCACCGTGCGGCGCGCGATAGACCGCTCGCGTTTGTTGATAGGCGTCGGGAAGAGGCAGACGCTTGCGGTCGATTTTCCCATTCTTGGTGACGGGAATCGCGTCCAGAAAAACATGCGCCGACGGAACCATATAGTCCGGCAGGGACCGACGCACGAAGGTGTTGAGATCCTGCACTGAAACTGAGACGCCTTCCTTGGCGACGATATAGGCGACTAGCTGCGTTCTGGCATTTGGAACGGAATAGGAAGACACGACGGCCTGCCGTACACCGTTGTGTTCGCGAAGACGCGCTTCCACCTCGCCGGGCTCGACTCGGAATCCGCGAATTTTCACCTGCGTGTCGATGCGTCCTTGAAACATTAACACGCCGTCCTCTCGAAATACGCCGATGTCGCCGGTTCGATAGAGACGCGCGCCAGGTGGGCCTTCGGGATCGGGAATGAACCGTTCGGCCGTCAGATCCGGTCGGTCCAGATAACCGTGAGCCACGCCCGCACCGCCTATGCAAATTTCGCCGTAAACGCCTTGCGGGGCGACTGTCAAATCCGGCGATAGCGTGTAGACCCGGACGTTTTCCAACGGCCGTCCGATCGGCAAGACTTCCGAGCCCGCGCCTTCCAGATCCTGTGGCGCTATCGGCATCATTAGCCCGCCGACGGTGGTCTCGGTCGGGCCATAATGATTGAAAACACGAAATCCACTCGTGCGCGGCGCGGCGGACATCGCCTTTCGCATGACATCTCTGGCGAGGGACGCGGGTAGCGCCTCGCCGCCGAAGATCAAAGCCTTTCGCGGGATCGACGCCCCTTCGGCGTCATCCATGCTAAGCGCGCCGAAGTGAGAAGGCCCGATCTTCAGTACATCTATGTCGTTCTGCTTGATCGCGGCCTTGAAAGCGCAAGCTTCGGTTGTTTCCTTGTGCGTGAGGACATACAGACGTCCGCCGCTCGCGAAGCAGGGATAGATCGCGGTGTAGCCGAGGTCCGCGGCAAGAGTTGAGGCGAGAGCAAAATTATGGCCTTTCTCGCCGAGTCGCGCAGCGATGGCCGCGATATAATTGGCTAGAGCGAGATGCGTAATCGCCACGCCCTTGGGATCGCCCGTCGAGCCCGAAGTGAACACGACATAGGCGAGGTCGGACGGCTCGAGACGCACCAGCGGCGCCTCCACCGTCCCGGCGTAAGCGGCCCAGCGTACCGCATCGAAGAAAAGCGGCTCGACGTCATCGAGCGCCTTCTTTTCGAACCAGCTTCGCGCGCAGATCAGCGCAGTCGCCCGTGACAGGCGCAGCATCTTGGAGATTCGCGGTGCAGGATGGTCGGGGTCGATCGTGACATATGCGCCGCCCGCCTTCAGGACGGCGAACATCGCGATGACAGCGTCGACGCATCGTTCACCGCAAACGCCGACGCGCACGCCGCGGCCCACGCCCTGTTCACGAAGAACATGCGCTAGTCAATTCGCGCTGGTCTCCAACTCCCGATAGGTCCGACTAACTCCCCCACATACGAGAGCCGTTTGCTTGGGAGATCGCTCGGCCGAAGTGGAGAGCAGATGATGCGCGAATAGGTCGAGCGTGATATTTCTCGACCCTCCGAAGGACACTGCAGTCAGTTGCGCGACGGCCTCTTCGTCCGACAGCGCGTTTAGGGCGCCGACAGGCGTGCGGGGCGCCGTCACGACCTGTTCCAGCAAAGCCCGGAAATGGCCCGCGATACGCGCGATCGTGTCCCTGTCGAAGACGTCCTCGCAATATTGGAAGGACAAGGTGAGACCGCCCCCCAACTCAGCCGCCAAAAGCTTCAAGTCGAATCTCTCGGCTCGCGAATTGACTGATATGCCGCAGATCTTCCAATCGGCGAAGTCGAAGGGTGGCGTGTCTTCGCCGAGCGCAAGCGCCGTCAATTCGGCCGGAATCTCAGCCTGCGCTTGGTGGAGCACGAAAAATGTCTGAAAGATCGGCCATTGTCCTTCGACGCGGGCTGGATTGAGGCGCTCGACAAGCGTGGAGAAAGGAATGTCTTGGTGCTCGACGGCTTCAGCAATGCAGCATCTCACGTCGCGCAGATAATCCACGAAGGCCTTTTGCGGATCTATGCGCGTCCTGAGCGCGACCGGATTGACGAAATTTCCTACCACCGGAGCAAAGCGACCTTGGCTTCGGCCGCTTGTCGCCGAACCGACGATGAGATCGCGCTCGTTCGTATATCGATAAAGCAAAATCTTGTAGACCGACATCAACAGCGCAAACAGTGTCGCGCCTTCGGCACGCGCCAAGTCTTTGATCCGACCCGTCAGCGCCGCGTCGAGGGTCAACGGAAAGGCGCCACCCCGGTTTGTCGGCGACGATCGCCTTTTACGATCTACCGGAAGCGCCAAAAGCGGAAGTTCCCCTTTAAGCTTTTTGCGCCAATAGTCCCAATCCCGCTCAAACGCTTCACTCTCCAGATAGCGCCGCCCCGCGACCACGAAGTCTGAATAATTCGCAACGATTGCCGGAAGCTTCGGCCGTCGCTTTTCGCAGACTGCGCAATATGATTCTTCCAGCTCTTTCAAGAACGTCAACATCGCCCAGAGATCAACGCAAATATGATGGGCGCAGATCAGCACGGCGGCCCTGCGATCCGAACGTGTGTAGATCACAACTCTCAGAAGCGGCGCGCGGGTCAGATCGAATGGTTCCAGTATACGCGCGCTCATGTCCATCTGCAGCGCCGCGTCTGCCTGCCCCTGCATATCGATGATCGAGAAATATTCCCCCATCGAGGACGAGAGACGTTGAGTTGCCTCCTCTGAATCTTCGGAATAGATTGTGCGCAAGATTGAATGCCGTTCGATGAGGCGATCCGACGCCTCCTTCAGCGCGGCATGGTTCACGAGCCCATCGATTTCGAATGCAAGGTGAAGGTTGTAGATTGCGCTCGACGGATCGAGGCGCTGAACCACCCAAATGGCCTTCTGCGAGGGCGAGAGAGCAAGCGGACTACAAATACTTTCAGCTGTGCCTTCGGCAGCCTTCATCGTGCGGCCGTGGACGGCACGCTCGGCGATTTCCGCGATCGTCGCATTGCCGAGGAAATGCGCAAGCGGCGTTTCCATCCCGATAAGCGCTTCGATCTCATGCTTGAGCTCCAGCGCTCCAAGCGAACTCAGTCCGCAAGATTGCAACCGAGAATTCGGCTCGAACCGCGCCGGTGGTGCGCGCAAAATGCGCGCCAACTCCGCAACAAGGAAGCTCGTCGCCAACTGGACGCGCTGCTCCGGCGCAACCATTGCGAATGCCTGGCGCAGTGCGGCCACAACGCCGGACGCTCGAATCTCAGCACTTTGTGAGTTGTTCGCGACGGCGACGTGCGAGCCTGAACGCGCGACGACCTCCAGTCGATTATCGAGATAGAGCCGCCGACACTCGGCGCGACGAACTTTGCCACTCGACGTTCGAGGAATAGCACCCGATCGGAGGACGATGATCTCGGCCGGCCCAATCTCGCAAATGGAAGCGATATTTTCACGAATTTTTGCAAATAACGTGGTAGCGTCTTCAGGTTTCAGGGCCCGTCCTTCGCCACGCTCCAGCTCGGTCACGATCACGACAGCTTCCGTGTCGTTGATCGTCACAGCGAAGGCGGCGCTACAACCTGGCTTCACGCCGTCTATCGTCTCGTCGAGCGCGCGCTCGAAATCTTGCGGATAGTAATTGCGCCCCGCGATAATGATGAGATCCTTGAGCCGTCCTGTGATGAAAACCTCGCCATTTGACATGAATCCCAGGTCGCCAGTGCGCAAGAATCTTTTGTGGGGAGCGTCCTCGATACGCGCCTCAAAGGCTTCGGCCGTTTCCTGCGGGCGATTCCAATAACCCGCCGCGATGCTCGCGCCGCTGACCCAGATTTCGCCCACCTCTTCGTCAGCGCGGGGCAAAAGCGTCCTCGGGTCGACTATGCGGATCTGATGGCCGTTCCAAGCGCGTCCGCAACCTACAATCGCCACTCCGTCTCCACGTGCTGGCGGCTCGACTTTGTTCTCTTCCAGATGAGCGCGATCGGCGTAACGCAGCACGGGCGCTCCGCCGCGCGTCGGCGCCGTGAGCACCAAGGTTCCCTCGGCCAGACCATAACAAGGGAAGAAGGCTTCCCTTTCGAATCCGCACTCTGCGAACGCCTTCGAAAAGCGGTCGAGCGTTGAGGCGCGCACCGGCTCCGCGCCGCTGAAGGCGACTTTCCAACAGCTCAAATCGAGATTCCTCTTCTGCTCCTGCGTGATTTTGCGTGCGCACAAATCGTACGCGAAGTTGGGCCCGCCCGAGGTATGAGCGCGATAATTCGATATCGCTTGCAGCCAGCGCACGGGCCTTTCGAGAAAAGCAAGCGGCGACATCAGATAGGCCGAAGCGCCCACGAAAAGAGGCTGTAGGATGTTACCGATAAGACCCATGTCATGGTACAGTGGCAGCCATCCAACCAAAACCGACTGCTGATCGTGACCAAAACTGTCCCGGATAATCTGCTGGTTGGCGATGAGATTGCCGTGCGTGATCTTGACTCCGCGCGGGTTGCCGGTCGAACCGGATGTGTATTGCAGGAAGGCGATATTCTCAGGCGCCGGCTGGTGGGCGAGCCAATCCGATGCGCCATCGTAGGCCAGTCCGTCCGTCGAAAGCCAAAACGCTTCGCTCCCCTTTCCCAACAGGTCGTCCTGTGAGAAGCGCGCTTCGAGCTCCGCGGTCGTCATGATGAACGCTGGCGACGCATCCTCGACAATCGCCTGCAATCGTTGGCGATGCGGACCGCCCGGTGGATACGCGGGCGTCGCGATGACCCCGGCATAGAGGCATCCGAAAAAGGCTTCAACATAGGCGAGACCTGCGGGATATAGGAGAAGCGCCCGCGCCTGAGGCGCAAAGCCGCGTGACCGTTGCAGCCGCGCCGCTATCGCCCGCGCTTTTCGGTCGAGGTCCGAATATGTGAGGCGCGCCGTCTCCTTCTCGCCTCTCGAGAGAAAGGCAAACGCTGTCTTTTGCGGCTGCAACTTGGCGCGCAGCTCCAGCAGCGCAACCAAATCGCGCGGATCTGGCACGTCGGCTCGCCGCTTCGTTTCGGACCATTCGACCAATGACATGACGCCTTCCCTACGCGATCCTCATCATGCGCTTTGCTCTGCTCAGGAGATGTAATTGAGATAAGAGCGATAGTAGCCAAACACCGCCTCTGCCGGAATGCCGGCCCACATCCCCAGCGCGATCACCGCGTTGTAGTAGACGTTTTTGATCGGCATGCCGTCGAAAAGCGCCAGCATACCCCGCGCCGCGCTATCGCGTGTGTGCCAATCGACGTTGAACGACAAAGCGCAGTCAAGACTGCGCACGTGATGAAGCATGCCCGGCGGCAAATAGAGACAATCACCGGGTTCGACAATGAACTCGATGGGCTGCGCCTCGGCATAAAGCGGAAAGCGTTCAAGGTCCGGCTTCTCCGCGTCGACTTCACACCATCTCCAACTGTGTCGGTAACAGAATTTCAACTGTTCCGCGGGAATCAGGATGAAGCGCTTCCTGCCTCTGATCTGAAAAAAAAGATTGTGCGTCAGCAGGCAGTCGAAATGCAGTGGTGTGAGGCTACCCGTCGGGCCCAAAAAAACCTGAGCGAAATTCGTCCAGTTGCCGCGATACCACGCCGGAAAATAGGCGGCTGGGAATTGCTCAAGATCATCTGCGGCCCTGGGCAGGAGCGCCGTCAACGGAATATCGTGCAGATAGGCCGGCTCCGGAACGGTCCCTCCCGACGACGAACGCGCCTCGTGAGCTTCAAGCTCGGACAGATAGTCATCAAGCGGTTTCCGGACCACCTCAATGTTCGATTCATGCAGTGTTTTGAGCGGAACCTCGCGTACGCCGGCGTGCTCGCGCAGATATTGCAGCGTCCAGCGGGCGAGCGCCGAAGAGCCAGCAAGCGCGCCTTTCACGAGCACCGGCCGTCTACGCCTAACGAAGTCCTGCACAAAGTCCGTCGGGTCTAGTTGACTACTCTGCTCAACCATAAATTCTGCGCCCATCGGGGTCGCTCCTTCTAACGCGATTTCTGAAAGCGAGTCGAAGTGCGCCATCCCGATCGGCTGGCGATTGCGCCGGCGAAGTCAATTCGCGTCATTCTTCGCCGCGGCCGCGGCCATTTGCTTGCGCAAGCTGAGAGGTCGCATGTCGGTCCACACTTCCTTGATATAAGCTAGACATTCTGGCTTAAGCCCACTTTTCCCCACGTCGCGCCACCCTGGAGGAATCTCTTTGTAATCCGGCCAGATCGAATATTGCTCCTCGTGATTCACAACGACTTTGTAGACCATTGTCTCGTCTTCTTCCCAAGCCATACAGCAGCTCCTCGCGTTTTGGATTTCCAACAAACAAACCGGGTCTATGAGCTTTGCGCGGCGGACACTCGCTCCGCCGCTTCGACCGCTTCGCGAAACCGTCCCGCAATCTCCTCGACGTCCTCTCGCGTTATGATGAGCGGGGGCAGGAACCTGACGACAGTATCGTTTCGGCCGCCGAGTTCCACGATGAGACCGCGACGCAGACATTCTTGCTGAACGCGTCCCGCCATTTCGGGACAAGCAGCTGACGCTTCGCCGCGAAGAGAGGCGCCGCTCGCCTTCGGATTGCAGATTTCGACGCCGAGCATGAGGCCAAGGCCACGCACCTCACTCACACATTCGGTTTCGCGAGCTATCTTGGTCAGCAGTCCCTGCAGATACGCGCCGACGGTCTCAACATGCCGGTCTAGCCCCTCCGTGAGCATATAATCGATGGTCGCCGCGCCAGTCGCAAAGGCCAGCTGATTACCGCGGAACGTCCCTGCGTGCGCGCCGGGGCTCCAGGTATCCAGACTGCGGCGATACACAATAACCGCCAGGGGCAGCCCGCCGCCAACGGCCTTAGACAGGATCAAGACGTCGGGCTCGACTCCCGCATGCTCGAACGCGTAAAAGGCGCCAGTTCTGGCGAGGCCCGTCTGTACTTCGTCGACGACCAGCAGCACGCCATGGCGCGCCGTAATCTCGCGGACCCGGCGCAACCAGGAGGCTGGCGCGGGATTGACGCCGCCTTCTCCCTGCACGATCTCGAGAATGAGCGCCGCAGGCGCCAGCAGTCCGCTGTTCGTATCCCCAAGCAGTCGTTCCAGAAAGCGAACGCCCATCTCGACGCCGGCTTCGCCGCCGAGTCCAAACGGACAGCGGTAATCGGAGGGGAATGGAAGGAAGTGCGTTTCGGCGGCGAAGCCGCCAAGCGCGCGCTTTGGAGCGGTATCGCCCGCGACGCTCATTGAGCCGAGTGTCATGCCATGGTAGGCTCCATGGAAAGCGAAAACGCCCCTGCGCCCGGTCGCGATTCTGGCGAGTTTCAGAGCAGCCTCGACCGCGTCGGACCCCGATGGACCACAAAAGTGAATCTTGTAATCGGATGCCCAATGTGGCGGTAAGCTTTGAAATAAAGTTCGGATGAACTGATCCTTTAGCGGCGTCGGCAAGTCGAGAGTTTGCAGCGGCGCCGCTTCGTCGAGCGCCTTGCGTATCGCTCCAACAACGACGGGGTGATTGTGGCCCAGCGCCAGCGCTCCCGCTCCCGCTAGGCAGTCGAAATATTCCCGGCCTTCGATGTCCCGCACCTTGACGCCTCGGGCGGAGGCGATCACGACCGGCAAGCGCCTCGGATATGCCCTCGCATTGGATTCGACGGCAGCCTGAGCCTCGAGATATCCGGCGCTCGAAGCACGAGATTCCTCTGGGCTGAACGTCGTCGTCCCGGAATTCTGGAAACGGACCTGGAGCGCTCGCTGACTCTGGTCGCAGACCCTCGAATCCAAGAAACCCACCGTTCTGATGCAGTCCGTTCCCGCCACCGGTCTATCGGGCATTCGCTCTCTTCTTCCCAAGACGAAAACCACTAGCCGCTTGGTTTGACCGAAACGGATCCTACGCAAACGATTCCCCGTCGAGGCTTACGGCGCAGCTCTCTTGTGAGGCTAAGACGAGCGAGGCGGCGAAAAAACAACTCGTCCGGGAAAAAAAACTCATTACAGCTACTTCGCGCTTGCCGAGCGCACTTTCGTATTGCAATTGCAACATTTGGGCGGGCCGTACTACCCGCTCGTTCGATGAGGGCGTTTGAACGGCGATCAGATTCGCACAGCGGCGGAAGAGAGCGAAATGCTGTTCAGCACATACTGTTTCATTCTCGTATTTTTGCCCCTCAGCCTGATCGGATATCATTTCGCGGGAAGGATCGGCGCGACCGCCGCCGCGGCATGGCTAACGCTCTGCTCCCTTGGCTTTTACGCGATCTGGAATTTGAACTTCGTTCCTTTGTTGTTGACGTCTATCGTCATCAATTTTGCAATCGGACAAATACTTCTTCATCCCGAGCGACGCGGAGTTCTCTCGCCCCGAATCTGGCTCGCCATCGGCGTCGTGGGAAACCTTCTGCCCCTCGTCTACTTCAAATATCTCGGCGCGATTGTGTCGTTTGTTGCCGGCGCGGACGCCTGGTCCGCCGCCTCGCTTTATCTGATCTTGCCGCTTGGGATTTCTTTTTTCACCTTCACGCAGATCGGCTATCTAGTGGACTGTCACCAGGGGCAGGGAAAAGAGCTTGATATCGTACGCTATGCACTTTTCGTCTCCTTCTTCCCGCACCTTGCGGCCGGGCCTCTCCTGCATGTGCGTGAAATCGCGCCGCAATTGCTGCAACTCTCCACCTATCGTCTCAGGTCGGAGAATCTGGCATATGGCGCCACTTACTTCGTTCTTGGGCTTTCGAAAAAGATCATGCTCGCAGATCCCTTGGCGAGTTTCGTCGGCTTGAGCTTCACGCATCCGGACGCCTCGGCGTTCCTCTCGTCCTGGCTCGCCACCATCGCTTTTTCGTTCCAACTCTATTTCGACTTCTCGGGCTATTCGGACATGGCCATCGGCCTCGCCGCGATGTTCGGCATGAAGTTTCCGCTGAACTTCGACTCGCCTCATAAAGCCGCTTGCGTCATCGATTTCTGGCGACGGTGGCACATGACTCTGACCCGTTACTTGACCCTCTTGCTTTACAACCCGATCGGACTCTGGATCACGCGACATAGACTGGAGAAAGGTTTGCCGTTATTCCGTCGCGGTTCGGCGACCTTGGGCGCGTTCCTGTCGACCGTCGCCGCACCGATATTCTTGACGATGACGCTCGCCGGCGTGTGGCATGGTGCGGGACTCCAGTTCCTCGTGTTTGGCTTGCTCCACGCGAGCTATTTGACAATCAACCACGCTTGGCAGGTTTTCGGGCCTCCTCCCCGTTCGACGACGCCCCGTATATCCGCGGCGGCGATCAACGCCGCCGGAGTCGTTGTGACCTTTGTGGCGATCCTAGTCGCAAACGTGTTCTTTCGGGCGTCCTCCATCGCCGACGCGACGCTGCTATTGCGAAGCATGCTTGGGCTCAAAGGCTTTTTATCGCCCTTGGACGCAATGGCGCCCTCGAACTTGGAATTCGCGGCGTGCTTCATCATCGTCTGGGGTTTGCCCAACAGCGAGCAGATCATGCAAAAATTCTTGGCGTCTGCGGAATCGGAACGTCCGGCGCGGCCGCGCCGCTTAGCATGGTCTTACGCCGCGGGTACGCTACTCGCGTGCGATTTGCTAATGTTGCAGGATTCCCGGGTGTTTTTATATTTCCAATTCTGACGAGGGAGTGTGATTCAAGCGGCACCAGCTTGGGCGAGCTTCTGCTCGATCAGTTCAACGAAATCGCCAATGTTCCTCAATGTTTCTATCTCGGCCGTACGGAACTTGATCTCGAAGGTGCTCTCCACCGCGACGACAATGTTGATGTGGTTGATCGAGTCCCATTGCGGAACCTCCGCAGCATGCGTATCGAGTGTGAGTGGCGTCTCATAGTTGTCCAGCATCACCCGGATCGTTTCGACGAGCTTTTGGAAGACCTTCGGGTCTGACATGTCCTTATTCCCGCGTCATGTGAAGGAAACCTCAATGGCTGGTATTTCGAGACCTCGAGCCGCCAATCGCTTCGTCCATCCTGATCGGCGGCAATCGGTTGAATCTTGGTCTCCCGTAAAGATCCCGTAGTATGATGATCAGCGCGATGGTCCCATAGCATCCAGAGCTATAGCATAGTCAAAACATAGCGCAATCGCACATTTCCTGCGCATGAGGTCCGCGACTTCAGCACTTCTAAAGGGTTTCGACGTCAGATTGAAATTGGTCGGTCCTCTTGATGAGCTGGACGGTAGGCTTGCGTCAATCTCAGCAAAGAACTGAGCCGCGGGTTCAGGCACTTCGGATCGTCCTTGATATTGTTCGTCGCTACATGCAGTTTCTCGCGCCCAGCGTGGGCGTGATAGGGCGGCGCCGATAACCGGTGGTCCCAGAGACGGCTTCGATATGGCCTGGTTGGCGGCTCAGTTCGCAGGGTGGTGAGATTGTCCGCAAGTTCTTTAACGGCAAACATCGGCACCCCCGCCGGGGACAAGCAGACGCGAAGTGGCATTGCATGTCGAGGTTGCACTGCGGTCCTGTCTCGATCTTGTTCCGCTTTCAACGGTTAATTCATTTTGAATGGCTCTGTCACTGGCTTCTTGAGGTCTAGTACTACAGTTGTAGATATTGGCCTCGTTTCTGATAGTGCGCTCGCTTGGCCTGTGCCCGATGTCGTCGTCGCCAGATCGACCGGTTCCAATGGAAACTCATGTCTGGGGGGCAGGCGTTGTGCAGATGTGCGATCAGACGTCGTAGTTCCCGGACGCTGATCGCGACGATAGTTGCGGTTTCGACTACGCGGCGGCGAACAGACTCCTTTTGTTCGCTTTACCGGAGGCGATCTCGATCCGGGTTTCTTTCAATCGTGCGCGCAGCCCGGCCAGAAAGGCGACGATCCGAATGGGCAAATTGATCGAACAGATCTGGGTCAGCAAACCAGTTCAGGACTCTGAGCGATTACAGCTCGCCAATGAGATTTGGATCTGATCCGCAGATCACCATACCGGCCAGCGGCTTCTGAACATGCCGCAATCAAAGGCCTTACAGAAGACCGCACTCGATCACCAACTCGTAGGGTAAGAAACTTCTTGCATCAAGGGCGGCAACCACAGAAGTCCTGAGCCTAAGCTTGGCAGATAATTGCGTGAGTCATTTCTGCGAGACAGCGCGATTATCGAGCATAAGGGCAGGAATTTCGTAGGTTCTATCGAAAATACCTTATGCGTTTGCGAAGCGACTGGAAAAGCCCATTGATCGAAAATGAACTATTGTTCAGGCGAGGGCTTGTCTGCGGCGCTAAATTGCTCCAGCTTGCGAGCGGTCCGCAGCTGGTGGGCGCATGTCGAACTCGCGGGCTAGCCCTCGCGGGGAGCTTGGGAACGGCGGCTCCGAGCCAAAGGCTCAAATATTGTGCTTGCCGCCGGGGAGGCCACATTGAATCGCATCTATGTCATCGCGCTGCTTTTCTGCGCCCTCAACGTTCCGTCCCGCGCGCAGGAGACGTCGGGCGACGCGCAACCCTTGCTAAGGGTTAACGCACCGGTGTTGGGACAGATCAACGAGAACGGAACCTGGAATGGAACCGTGCGGGTTTTTTCGCAGCCATGCGAAAGTGGCGCCATCATTAATGCGACCATATCATTTTCCAACGCCAAGGATAGCGACGAGGCGATGGCGAAAGTCAAACTTCAGGTGGACACCGCGAAAAAAGAGGCCAAGCGCATCGCTGAAAGTTGCAAGAAGCCGTAACGCCTTTTTCTCGTCGCGTTCGAGGCATTGCGCGGGTCGCCCTGTCGAACGGCCGGGGACACCTTGCAGATTCGCGCGAAGCAATGTGTTTGCTCGTGGTGACGATACGTCTAGTCGGCGCAATTCTGTCGGAGCAAAACACGAATAGGTCGTGTAGTTCAGCCGCTACATGAGCGCAGGAAACCATAGCCGCTTTGAGCCAAAGTGTTATCGTCACGCCGCCCTGCCGTGGCTCCAATCCGATAATTCCGGTGGATGCACGGCTATCCGATTGTGCCGCGATCAAAACGGTATTGTTCGATGTTTGCCGCATCAGAGCTTTAACCATTGCCCACTTTATCGAGCTTGGTCGCTTCAACAGATCACGGGGATTTGCATCGTCGATAACGACAGTCGCAGAGTTTGGCGGGCTCACAGCCTTTACCCGTCAAAATTTACGAAGATAACATGAGCATCTTGAATGTCGTTGTCAGCTAAACCTTGAGGTGCTAATAATTACCAAACTGCTATCTCTCTAGGTCCGGCAGTGTCAATGACTTGTGTGGGATCGGAAATGGCGACGTCCCCAAAGAGGCTAACGATGGGAAGCCGTCGGCAAGGATGGTTCGTCGGGCGCGTCCTTATTGTGGTGGCCGCACTTTTATCTATTTTTACGCAGACTACCCCCCTCGCGTCCCATTCACTGGCCGCCGGCTTTTCTGTTGTTGACTCTACGTGCGGCGAGGCATCGTCAAATTCGGAAGCGCCTTTCCGCAGTTCGCACACCCAGCACCGTCTTTGCTGCATCCTGAGTTGCCCTGACACTAGCTCAGCCTACCCTAGTTCCTTTTCATCCGCAGCGTTTCCCATAAGAGCGGTGCAGTTTTTCAGCTTCCTCTCACAGACCCAGATACCTTCTCCTCCTTCAATCAAACATCTTTTCGCGGCGCGTGGTCCGCCTAACCTTCTCTAATCTTATGCGAAGCGCCCGGAATCTCCGGCCATAAGATTCAGCAAGCCGACGTCCAAATCTTACGCAATTCATGTCTTCTTGGCATGGAGAATCATACGCGCAGCCGCTCCATCGGCGGAGGGGGCCGGAGTAATCTTGCGCGTCCGTATGTAAGGACGAGGCCAGTCTGCCAACCAACCGGCGAAGGTTCTGCAACAAGGCCGATCCCCGAAGCACCCGGGTTAGCGTCCCTTGGCTTTTCAATCCCGAAGAGTTCGTAGGGCTCTCTCAGAGCCCTTTCCTGATGGCCAATCGAGATATTGCTTCCGCGGCGAATCCCGCGCCGTGCTCGCGAGTGTTCGAAGTCGAATTTTGGAGGCTTTTGATGCCTACCGCCAACACTGCCGTTTCCAGTCTTTACCGTGCCCATGCTAGCGAACTGCAAAGATTTATCCGACGACGCGTCGGCTGCGAAGAAGCGGAGGATCTCGTCCAGGATGCTTATCTCCACATGCTTCGGCATGGATGTGTCTCGAAACTCCAGCATCCGCGCGCCTATCTTTTTAAAATTGCAGCGAATCTCTCGGTGGACGAACTGCGAAGAGCAAAGGTCAGATCGATACGCTGTGATTGCAAAAACATCGATCTTGCTCCGAACGGCGCCGAAGGCTCCCTTGAGAGTTCGATGGAGGTTCGACAAGTGCTGACGGCCCTCAACGAGTTGCCGCCCCATTGTCGCGCCGCATTCCTGCTCAATCGGGTAGTCGGGCTCAGCTATATAGAGATTGCGGCACGGCTCCGGGTCTCTGTGCGAACGATTGATCGCTATTTGGATCGAGCCGGGAAGCACGTCGCTCAAAAAACCGGCCGCAAATTGAATCCCTGATGCTCATCGGGCTCCTATTCAATAGCGGGGTCTGATGCGAACCAATTTTGCCACAAGCCGATGGCTGCTCGACCTGTGGCCCGCGTTAGCGAGTGCTGGATACCACAGCTTCGATCGGGAGAATCCTGTTTTGGCCGAGACCGACTTAACGCTCAATTGGCTCCCCACACACGAGAACTGGCTGGCCAACTTGGCTTCGCTCGAGGCCGCGGAGCCTGAAGAGATGTGGATGCGACTGGTCGAGCTAGCCAAGCATCGGCTCGATCTCCCCTGCGTCACGCAACTCGACGCGAGGCTGAGAAAGAATTCATCCGCCGCATTTGACAGTTCGACCAACAAGTCCCTTCGACTCGCTGTTTTGGGCTCTTCGACGACTGCACATTTGCTGCCGAGCCTGCGGGTCGCCGCGTTACGCCGCGGCTGTCTTTTGCAGACTTTCTCGAACGGCTACGGTCAATATCGTCAGGAACTCATGGACCGCGAATCGGATCTGTATCGATTTTTTCCGGACGTCGTTTTGTTTTGCTTGGATGCGCGGCATGTCATGGGGTTTTGCGAAGGGAGAGACGCGAGGGATGCGGCGCAAACAACTGTGAACGAACTAACGGAAATCTGGAGAATTGCGCGCGACGCTTTCGGGTGCCAGATCATTCAACAAGCCGTTGCACCGATTTACCCCCCGCTTCTTGGCGGCAACGAGCACAGATTGGAGGACTCGCAATCCTGGCGGGTCGCGGTTCTAAATCAAACACTGCGATCCCGCGCCGAAGAGACGGGAACCGATGTTCTCGCCCTTGATACGGCGATGATGCGCCGCGGGGGCGTCAGTCGCTGGCATGATCCCAGGCTTTGGTACCGCGCAAAGCAGGAAATCCATCCCGCCGCCGCGCCGTTTTACGCCGACTTGGTGATGCGGTTGGTCGCCGCGCGTAGAGGATGGTCATTCAAATGCGTTGTCCTCGATCTCGACAACACATTGTGGGGCGGGGTCGTTGGTGAACGAGGTTTGGATGGCATTACGATCGGACAGAATAGCCCCGAGGGCGAAGCTTTTGTTGATTTTCAGGCCTATTTATTGGCTCTCGCCCGGCGCGGCGTAATACTGGCCGTCTGTTCCAAGAATGACGAGGCGATGGCGCTTCTGCCGTTCGAACGCCATCCGGAAATGCTGATCAGGCGCTCTGATCTCGCCGCCTTCATCGCAAATTGGACCGATAAGGCGCAAAACCTTCGAGAACTCGCTCAAAGACTCAACCTAGGTTTGGACGCGATGGTCTTCGTCGACGATTCTCCTTTCGAGAGAGGTGTGGTTCGTCGCGAATTGCCGATGGTCGCCGTTCCGGAACTTCCGGATGATCCCGTAGGCTATGCGGAGTGTATCGCAGACGCGGGATATTTCGAATCTATATCGGTAACTTCCGAGGATTTGCAGCGTGCGGACCTCTACCGCTCGAATTTGAAACGCGAGGAATTGCGCAGCGCGACGACCGATTTGGGAAGCTATCTCCAGAGTCTCGACATGAAACTCGTGGCTCGGAGCTTTGCGGCGCCAGATGCGAGTCGGATCGTCCAACTCATCAATAAAACCAATCAGTTTAATCTTACGACAAAACGTTACACAGACAAAGAAATTTCCTTCCTGATTGAGAAGCGAGCGGCGTTAACCCTGCAATTTAGACTGCGCGATCGTTTTGGAGACAACGGAATTGTCGCCATTATAATCGCTGAAAGAGATGGCGGGAGCCCAAGAGACGCACTCTCGATCACGACATGGCTCATGAGTTGCCGTGTGCTTGGACGTCAGCTCGAAGAGGCGTGTATGAATGCGCTCGCGCTGGCGGCCAGACGGAAAGGGATAAAAGTACTGCGCGGTGTGTACATTGAATCGGAACGGAACCAGATGGTTAAAGACCTTTATACGAGGCTAGGATTCAAGCCGATTTGTCCCGAACTCAAGAGAACGACGCGAGTGGATACTCGAACTCTTCGATTACAGTCCATTTGCCACGACTATCGTTACAACCTCCGAGTAGAGCGTGCAGTCTAGCGATCTTTGACAGGATTGTCGAAACTGTCGGCTCGCCAAGGCGAGGACGGGAACGCCTCCAAAACCGGACCAATTAACGCGTCGCGCTGGGACTCGATCAACCGCAAGTATAGAGGTCTTCGCAAATACAATGCGCTCATAACAAAAATTATCCACGGCCAAAATCGGAAGAACAACAAACGCTGGAAATTTTGTTGAACCGATCGAGCAAAAGCCGACATAGATCTGAGGATGGGGAAGGCCGGCCTCTCCCCAATCTCCTTTTTCGCCACCACCGGGACGAGCGAATTTCAAGTAAAAAGGTGAGGCGCTGTGCGCATGTTGGCCCAAGCTCCGGTTCGCGATCATCCCCCTATCTTAGTGTCGCCACGTACGACGGTCGCCGAGCGTTGGAGCCCTCGAGATTCTTTCGTAGGGTTTTCGATTGTCAGTGAACTTATAGCGCCGGGCGGTATTCCAAGTGTAGGCTAACTGCGTTTCCTTCGGATGAAATCATCCAGAGCAGACGTGCCGTCCCAACTGACGACGCGCCCCGTCGTGCCTGGGGTCGTTAAAGCAGACGCATAGCCCGAGTCGGTGGCGATCGAGGAAATCTGCCACGAACGCACATCCTCGTCGCGGCACTCTAGGAAGATTGGGGATGTACTTTCATTGAGGCTGACGTCAAAAGCTTCCAAGGGGAAAGAGAGCCACTGGCCCAGCGCCTTCACGGAGGATTCCTTTCTCGTCCACCATCGGAAGAACGCGGGTAATCGTTCGGCAGGCGCCAACAACAGAAATGCGCGCTGCTCAGCAGGAGAGAAAAAACCGCGAACGAGTTCGATCGCTTCGATCGGACGCCGCATCTCGATGTCGACGCCAATCTCTCGACCGAGGCTCAACGCGACAACCGCTCGATCGCTCGAGTGGGACAGATTGAATCTTAAATCTATGGGCGCCTCACACAACGCCGGCTTTCCATGCAGCGCCTTGCGGAATCTGAGTGTGGCGGACAAACTTGGAGATATTTAGCGAGTATGATCCGCGTCAACGCATGCCGGATAACAAAACTTCTGCGGTCGCGATCGAAGACGAACGATCGCCCACGATCGCGTTCTTCGAGGTCGAGCAGGGGAACCACCAGGCGTTCGTCATAGAGGCGATTGAGAGCGAAGTGCACGACGTGGACTTCTTTCGACGCAAAGTGCAGCACGTCCGGCAGGGGCGGGCGGATGTTCTGGTGAACTGATTGCGACATGGTGTTGAGTTTTTGTTAGATTTTAGTCTGTGCTCCCTTTCAGCCACTACATTCGACGTACCAACAGCAGAAAGCGAACCGATGATGGAACCAGACTGCATGGGGAACGACGTTGAAAGATGATAAACATAGGAGATAGGCTTCATCCACGTTCATAACCCGTTCTCTGTTCCAAAGGTGCTGACGCCAGGCAGGAGATGGCTCACCACCCGCCTCCGAGGGCGACGAACAAAGCGACCGTATCGGTGAGGCGCTGGGCCTCCGCCTGCACAAGGGAGATCGACGTGTTGAGGAGCGTGCGCTGGGCGTCGACGACGGCGAGTTGCGAGACGCCGCCAAATTTCAATTGCGAGCGGATCTTGTCGAGGTATTTTTTGGCGACGCTCTCCGCACTGCGCGCTTCCCTGACGGCTCGAGCGTCAGCCTGCAAGGCGCGAAGCGAGTCGGCGACATTCTGAAAAGCGTTGATTACAACGCCGTGATATTGGGCTTGCGCCTGTTCAAGCCCAGCTTCCGCGGCTCTCTGCTTGTTGAGCAGGGTCATGCCGTCGAAAACGGGCTGGGCGACATTGCCCATCAGCGTGTAGGACCAGGTCCCCGGGGTGAAGAGCTGGGCCATCTGGAAAGCGCCGGACCCGCCATTGGCGGTCAGGACGATATTCGGCAATCGCGCAGCGACGGCGACGCCGACCTGTGCGCTCGCTGAGTGAACGCTGGCTTGGGCCGCCTTGATGTCGGGCCTTTGGCCGACGAGCTGCGCCGGCAGGCTGAGCGGAAGCTCATGCGGCAATGAAATATGCGCGAGGTCGAAAGTCTCCCCGACCTCTTGCGAAGGATAGCGTCCCGCGAGCGCGGTCAAAAGATTGCGCTGCACGGCTAGACGCTTTTCGAGATCGGGCAACGTCTGGCGCGCCTGAACCAATGCGGATTGCTGCAAGAGAATGTCGGTTCCTGCGACCGCGCCAAAAGCGAGTTGACGCTCGAGCAGGGTCAATCGCTCCCGCTCGAGATCTATAATCTGGCGTGTCGCGGCGATCTGGCCGCGAAGCGAAGCCTCCTCGATCGCCGCTTTGGCGACATTCGCGGCCAGAGTGAGATGAGCGGCCTCATTCTGGAAGCCTTGGAGGTCCCGCTGCGCTTCTAGCCCCTCGACGTTACGTCGATTGGCGCCCCAAATGTCGGGAGCATAGCTGATTTGCACCTGCTTCGAAAAGAACGAATAGCCAGTTTGAGTGACGGTCGTCGTAGTCGAATCGCCGGAGGAGTAGTTGTAACTGGAGTTCGAGTTCAAAGTGACTTGCGGCAGGAATGCTCCGGTCGCTGCTTCAGCATTGTATTGGGCAACCCGGATTGCAGCATCCGCTGCTTCGAGCGTTGGATTACGATCCAGGGCCTCCTGGATAAGCTGATCAAGTTGCTTCGATCCGAAGGCAGTCCACCAGCGTGGCAAGACGCTGGCGCCGTCCCTAAAGCGCTGGCCGCCTCCAGGTGACGCAGTTCTCTCCGGCGTGTAGCTTTCGACTTCGGGTGTCTCCGGCGGCTGGAAGTCCGGCCCGACGGCGCAAGAGGACAGAATGGCGCAGATAACGCCTGAAAGCACTGCGCCTCTGCTCTCGATCAAAGATGGGCAGCGTATGGGGCGCCTGCTAATCACGGGAGAGAGCCTCCACGGGATCGAGCCGAGATGCGTTGCGCGCTGGAGCATAGCCGAAGATGACGCCAGTGAGCGAAGCGCTGAAGACCGCTACGCTCAACGCGAGGGGCGATAAGGACAACTCCCATTGGTTTGGCAAGAAATAGCTGGCCAGGTAACTTAAAGCGAAGGATATGATAATTCCCGCTACTCCGCCGACCAGACAAACGACGACAGCCTCGGTGAGAAACTGGCTTTGGATGTCTGACCGGCGCGCGCCCACGGCCACTCGGATCCCGATCTCACGGGCGCGTTCCGACACAGACACCAGCATGATGTTCATGACGCCGATGCCGCCAACGATAAGCGAGATCAGACCGATGGCGCCGAGCAGAAGCGTCATCGTGTCGGTGAAGACGCGATTGGATCGCACATGTTCTTCGAGATTGAACATCGAAAAATCTTTGATGTGATGGCGCCGCGTCAATATGTCCTCGATGCTGCGCTGCACGGCCTCTATCGGCAAGCCAGCGCGAAATCTCAGCTCGACATACTTGAAATGACTGTTTCCAAGAATGCGCGTCGCGACGGTTGTGTAAGGCATATAGACATCGAGACGGTCGGCGGAGCCGGGGCTTTCCAGAGCGACATTCTTGGCGACAACGCCCACGACGACGCATGGCAACTTGCCGACATTAAGGATTTTCCCGAGCGGATCTTCGTTGGGGAAAAACTTCTTCCTTACATTGCCATCGATCACCACGACCTGCCGCTGCGCCAATACATCCTCGCGGCCGAAACCCGGCCCCATCTCGAACTTGTATCCATCGGTTTCGAAATATTCTTCGTTCCCTCCGGTGATAGAGGCGTTGGCGTTGACCGAGCCCAGCCGCAGCATTGCCGACGCAGGGAGCGACGGCGTGATGCTGTGGATGAAACTTTGCTGCCGCAAAATGTCGACGTCGGCGGCGTTCAGGCTCTGAATCTTTGCGGCGTCGGGATCTCCGAAGAACTTACCGGGAAATATGCTGATAAAATTGGCCGGCACATTTTTGAGTTCCTCCATCATGACGCGCTGGGCCAATTCGCCCAACGCGACCATCATGACGACAGAAACAATTCCGATAACGACGCCGAGAAGAGTAAGGCTCGTGCGCAGGCG
This sequence comes from uncultured Alphaproteobacteria bacterium, assembly GCA_963697595.1. Lineage (GTDB taxonomy): Bacteria > Pseudomonadota > Alphaproteobacteria > Rhizobiales > Beijerinckiaceae > Methylocystis. Next base: position 2,214,938 of record CAVOON010000003.1, read on the forward strand.
ATGCGCCATAAGGGCACAACCCGCCATCCGCATCGCTTCAATGAGGCGCGGCCATAGTGCGCTTATTCCGCTCGTCGTGGGCGATGTCGGCTTTTGATCGAGCGCGGACGGCTGCGGCGCCGCCGCGGCGGCCGTTGTTTCGTGGTCCTTGACGATGCGGCCATCCTCGATTTCAATGATACGGCGCGCATAGCCTGCGACATGCGCGTCATGCGTGGCGATGATCAGCGTATGGCCGCGCCGGTTCAAATCGAGCAGAATCTCCATCACCTCGCGGCCGGTGCGACTGTCGAGCGCTCCGGTCGGCTCGTCGGCCAGAATGATCGCGCCGCCGTTCATCAAGGCGCGGGCGATGGACACACGCTGTTGCTGGCCCCCCGAAAGCTGATTGGGCCGATGGCCGAGACGCTCTCCTAAGCCGAGCTGGATTAGCAAATCCTGCGCTCGCCCATGGCGAAGATCTTCATCCAGCCCGGCGTAGACAGCAGGAATTTCGACATTGGCCCGCGCGGTAAGCTGCGGCAACAGATTGTAGCGTTGAAAAATGAATCCAAATTGGTCGCGGCGCAGGGCCGCCAGTTCATCTGCATCAAGCGACGTTGTCTCGCGCCCTCCGACGCGGTAACTTCCCGCGCTCGGCCGATCGAGACAGCCAAGCAAATTCAGCAGCGTGGACTTCCCGGAGCCCGATGCGCCCATGAGCGCGACTATTTCGCCTGCATTAATGATAAGATCGATATCGCGTAAGGCAGTTATATCCTGATCGCCCGCCATGTAGCGGCGCGAGACGCCGCTAAGCCCGATCAGCGGCGCGCTCATTTTCCAGCTCCCGCAGCAGGCTGTTCCGGTTCGCCGGTGATGACCACATCACCTTCGGAAAGACCCTCAAGGATTTCCGCCTGCACAAAATTATCGAGGCCGACCCGCACCTTCTTCGTCTCGACGCCGCCGCCGGGCTTCAACACCAGGATCGCATAGCGCCCGTCAGCGCTCTTGCCGCGTAGCGCCGCAGAGGGAATGGCCAGAGCGCTATGTGCGTCGCCGAGTTCTATCGACACCTGCGCCGTCATGCCGATGCGCAGAAAATGCTCCGGATTGGGCACATCGAACAGCGCATTGTAGAATACAGCAACTGCAGCGTTGGATGTCGCATTAGACTGACCGGCGGCCCCTGCTCCCGCCGCCGCAGCCGGGTTGGAATAGCTGTCCGGCGCCGGCTCTATCGCTCGCAGCTTGCCGAAATAGCGCTTTTCCTGATCTCCGAGAATGGTGAAGGATACGGACTGCCCAACTCGAACTTTGATGACATCGGCCTCGGAGACTTGCGTCTTGACTGTCACGGCGTCGAGGTTCGCGAGCTTCAATATCACTGGCACAATCTGCGCGGCCACCACGGTCTGACCTTCTTGCGTCAGAACGGTGACGACTTCTCCGTCGATCGGCGCGGTGATCTTGGTGTAACCAAGATTCGTGGCGGCGATTTCGATTTGCGCGCGCGCCTGCGCTGTCTGCGCCTCAAGCGAGGCGATCGACGCTTCGTCTGCCTGTAATTGCGCCTCGGCGCTCTCCAGATCCCGGCGCGACGTGACGGCGCTGCTGATCATGCCCTTCTGGCGCTCCAATTCAAGTCGGGATTTGCGCGACCTCGCCCCGGCCGCGCGCCTTTGCGCTTCGAGATTGGCCAGATTGGCTTGCGCCGCCCGCAAATCATTCTCCGAAAGAACAGGATCGATCTCGGCAAGTAGATTTCCCGCATGAACGCGATCGCCGAGCTTCACCTTCAGCGACTTCAATTGTCCGGTGACGCGTGTCCCGACGTCCACTTGACGGATCGCCTGTAAAACGCCCGTCGCAAGCACTGTGCTCTGCAGCGTCGTCCGCGCCGCCATCGCGGTCAGATATTGCGGAGCCGCTGGAACGAGCAACAAACGATAGAACAAATACCCAATGCCAATTATCCCCCCGCCGATGACAATCCAGCGCGCGCAACTCTTGGCAAAAGGCCTGAACGACTTCAAAGCGGGCATGATGGCGGACCATTGTCCTGGGAGAGACAAGCCCCGTTCTTCTTTTCATAACCTTTGCTATAGGCTGCGAGTTCATGAGTGATGGGATGTCCTCGCTCGAATGCCACTTGTTCGATTGGCGCGACGAAGGAAAGCGTTCCCGCCGCCGTTGCGTCGACATGGAATTTGCAAATGAGGCTCTTGCCATCGCGGGGGTAAAAGATGTTCGTCACTGTCAAGCGCGGAGAGGTTCCTGCGAGCGGCAATCGCCCGCGCAGAAATTTTAGCAAGTTTGGCCTTCCATGCGCCGATACGGGCAACATGCGCTGGAGGCGCCATAGCGCCCGTTCGTCCTGAACTACCGCTAAACGCGCCATGCCAGCCTCCATCGATTGAACAATCCAAATTCAGTTCCTGGACTGTGAACTTTCACGAGCTTGTTTGCTCAATGCGAGCGTTGGTAATTTCGGCAACTCGGCAATGAACCCAATTGCGACTGCATCTTTCAGTTTAGGCGCCGCCCTGAAGACAATGACCTTACGGGCCTTCACTGTCGCGGCGACGCCGTTTTTGGGATTGCGTCCAGGGCGCTCCCGCTTGTGGACAACACGAAACATTCCAAAATCTTGAAGACGCAGAGGTTCATCGGCGGTCAATGTGTTGACGATTTCGTCTATGGTCGCGTCTATCAGACTTACGGCTTGTTTTAAAGAAACCCGGGACGACGACGCTAAAATTGCCCGCGCTATATCCTTTTTCTTTACGGTGCGGCGCGAACGTTTGCCCAAAACTCGCGCGTTTGAGGACGGTCGCTCCGACGTCGAGCACTCGATCTGCGCCATGTGAACGCAACTCCCATAAAATCTAGAGGTTATATTTAAGGTCGTCGAAGGGTTTGAGCTTTTTGCGTTCGCGATGCGAATTTCTCGCGCGGCGTTTCTTCCACCAGATGTAAACGCCCGTAATCGACAGCATGACGATCACGAACCCAATCGCACAGACGAAAATGCGATAGACAAGATAGTCGACCGGATCCTGGATCATGTGCAGGGCCCGCAGCCAGTTCATGATGGTGAGGCCCGAGTGGCCCGTGCTGGTTGACATCGTTGCATGAAAGGCGCCGGTGTCGGCGTCGAAAAACACGGTGAACGTCTTGTCATTGGGAAAGCGGCGGTCGGTGGTGACGATGTAATTGTATTGGCGTTGGTCGATGAGATGGTTCAAGCCAACTGGCTTCTCGATCTTGAATCCTTGGCTAGCCGCCTGCTCGGCCATCAGCCGCTCACCGACTTCCTGAGCCGCGGGCCAGCCGAGTTTTGGCGGGCCAGTATCTTCACGTGGAGGAAACAACGTCGCCACAAATTGTTCCATCGGATAATCAAAAAGCTTGCTCATCGTCCAATCGAAGGCGCCGGCTTTATCCACCAGCGTGACGCTTGACCAGGCGAATACGAACAGCATGGCCCAAAGCCAGAGCCCGCTTGCACGGTGCAGATCAAAATTGACGCGATAGAAGCTGGCGCGCCATTTTATCAGCCAAGCAGGTTTCCAGCGCCGCCAGAAGCTCTCGAGCTTTAAGGGCAACGTGAGATAGAAGCCGACAAAGCAGTCAATCGTCCAAAGAATCGCGACAATGGCCAAAATCCACTCGCCGGTTTCGCCAAGCGCCAGCTTCGTATGCAAATCATAGACAAACGGCATGACTTTCGGCAAAAGGCCCGGCGTGTAACGATCGAAACCGGACCGCAAAAGCTCCCTTCCCGTCCAGGGATCGAGGACCATGATCTCGGAGTCGATGATGTAGGGTTTGCCCGTGGCCGGGTCATTGCGACCGACCATCCGCAACACGGCCTGATCGTCGCGAAGCCCCGCGAAATAGGCGACCTGCGCATTCGGCGCCAGGGCCTCGGCGCGCTCGGCGAGCGCGGCGAGATCAAGCGGTTTCGCATCGGGCGCTGGCTTTGCCGCGACAAGGCGCGGGTCGAGCCAGGCGGAGAGGTCCGAGCGGAAGGCGATCAGGCTGCCGGTGGCGCCCTCGATAATGAGGAACGTCGCCATTGCAAGACCGACCCACCGGTGCAGCCAGACGAACAGCCCGCGCATGACTTTAGAACGCTACCTTGATGGAGCCCCTTATGGTGCGCGGGGCGCCGATCACAGTGTTCTGGAGGTAATTTGCCGACCAACCCGGAGTCGGTCCGCCGTTGTCCTGATAAACTGGGTTCGGAATCTTGCCGCCGGAAGTGAAATAGGTTCTGTCGAGAAGGTTGTCGACGTTGAGCTGTGCTTTGATCTTGTACCCATAGTAAGGAAACTCGTAACTGGCGAGCAAGCCCACGAGCCCATAGCTCTGCGTGTTCTGACCGTAAATGTAGGAGCCGTCGTTGTAATAATTGAAGAAGGGCAGATAGCCCGTATAGTCGTATCTCGCGCCCACCTTCAGCCCTTTGAGCATTCCGTCCTTGAACTCGTAATTCGACGAAATGCTGGCCTGGTTACGCGGCACATAGGGAACCGGCGAGCCGATCGGCGGATTGTAGAGGGAGAGGAACGGAGTAGCCTGGGTGACTTTGGAATTCGTATTGGCATAGGTCAGATTCATCGTCCAGCCGGGCGCGAGCTCGCCCTGGATGTCGAGTTCCGGGCCTTCCGCGCGTCCTTCGCCGACAACAATGTTGTGAACATAATCGTTGGGAATGCCAACGGGAATATTGGTCTTGACGAGGTGATAATAGTCTGCCGAAATTTGCAACTTGTTGTTGAGCAGCGCGAGTTTGACCCCGGCTTCCTCTTGTTGACCGGCACTCGGCGCGTCTGGCTGATTCGTGGCTATATTCAGAAAGCCGTTGTAGTTCGGGCTGTAGGACTCGACGTAGTTGCCATAAAAGCTGATCCATTCCTGCGCGCGCCACAAGAGCGCGGCGCGCGGCGTCACTCTTTGGTCGATCGATTGGCCTCTCTCGGTGATCGTGTTGGGAGTGCAGGGAACGCCGTAACCGGTGAAGTTCGGACCCGCGTATGGCCCACAAAAATTGATGGGATCGGTGACCCCTGTCCGGTTATTGATGTATTGATAGCGCGCGCCCGTTAGCACTTGGATGCCGTACGGCAGCTTCATCTGATCTTGAACATAGGCGCCCACATTGTCGGCGTATTGTTCTGCGGCATAGGCCGGGTACCACCCAGAGTATGTGGTCGGCGGCGCCACCGGCGCCCCGAAAAGGCTCACCGTGCTTGGCAGGTTCGTGGTTTGATTATTGTCTCTCGAATTGAAACGATAATAGTCTGCGCCGAACAGCGCCGTATGCTCGATTTCCTGGGTCTTGAAGTGTCCGGTTATGTCGACGACAGTCGCATATTCCGCCTGTCTCTGGCTGAGCGTGTAAGGATAGCTTATCACTTGGACATTGTTAGCTGCGCCGAAACAGTTACCCCCCGGCGTAATACAGTCCGATATGCTCGCGGGCGCATTGTTCAACGCGCTCACGGTCACGCTTTGCAGGAAGGCCGTCTGCTGGATCGACCAGTCCTTGTTGAAATCGTGATGCCAGGTCACTTCGGCGAAATCGAGTTGCTGCTGGTAAGGCGACGGCGTCCCGTAATTCGTGCTGCGTCCCTGATACAGCGGCAGGACGTTGTAGAATGTTGGCATGAAGGTGAATATCTGATCAAGACGGTTTTGTTGATATTGATTGCTCACTCTGATCCAGGTGTTCTCGTCGTAATTCCATTTGACTACAGGGTTGAACATCAAATTCTTGTCGTAGCCATAAGTTTGGAACGAGCCATTGTTCTCATAGGATCCGGTGAAGCGATAGAGCAGGCTCTTGTCCGCGGACAGTGGTCCTGTCATGTCGAAACTGGTTCGGTAGGACGAGTAACTTCCAATCTGCTGCTGGATCGAATAGGCGGGTGTGGCGAGCGGCTGCTTTAAATTGAGGTTGACGATGCCGCCTGGCTCCACGGCGCCATAGAGAATTGCCGCCGGTCCTTTCAAAACTTCGACGCTCTCGACATTAGCGAGTTCGACATTACCGACGCCGGTGAAGGCGCCGCCGAAATTGTCGACCCTTATGCCATCGCGGTAATAGGCGCTCGTCGAAAAGCCGCGGATCACGAGGCCGCTAAACGGCACGCCGATGGCGGCGCCGCCGCCGCCGGAGACATAGACGCCGCTGACGTTGCGCAGCGCCTCGTCGAGCGTAATGGCCTGCTGGTCCTCCAGCATCTGATGCGTGACCGTCTTTACGGCGAGTGGCGTCTCCATGACCGGCGTATTGACCTTGGTGCCAAGAGATTGAATAGGCGCCGAGTAGGATGTGGGATCATTACACAGCCCGCCGGCGCAGATCTGGCCGTTGGCTCCCGGTCCGATGTCAGTCCCGTTGCTTCCAACGCCCGGACCCTGGCCAGTTCCCGGGCCATTGCCCGCGTTGCCGAGGACCGGCTGCGCCGCGCCGACATCGATGACGGGAAGCTGTTCCTGCGCATAAGCCGCAGGCGCGACGACGGCGAGAGAGAGCGCTCCTATGGACACGCCGCGCAACAGATCAAATAGTTTCATAAGGACCTCCGGGCGCCGTGGTCGGCGCTATCGCAATGAGTCTCCGCGCGCGCCGTGGCGCACGGAAGGGCGCCGCAGCGATCAATCAGCCGATCAATATTTGGCGACGACCGTTGCTGGAGCGAACAATTGAAAATGGTAGTTCACGCCCAAGCGGACCACATGGCCGTTGAAGTGGGTCGAAGACTGGTAGGCGGCCCCATAGAGAAGATTGCCTGCCGGCGTGGTCCCCGAAAGCACATTGGTGGCCGTGGCCGTGCCGAGCTCGTAATAGAGATATTCGACCTTGGCGCTCCAGTTAGTATGGAACATCCATTCGAGGCCGCCACCCGCCGTCCAGCCTATGCGCGCATCGGAATAGTCGGCAGAAACCGCGCTGAAGGGAAAATTAGGATTCGTCGAACTCTGGAAAACGCCGTTGGTGAAAGTCATGCCGCCATAGGCGAGGCCGCCCGTCCCGAAGATCAGCAACGTGGGGGTGACCAGATAGCCAACGCGGCCACGAACTGTGCCGAGATAGCTCAGGCTCTTCGACAAATTCGACGTCGTCGACACCAATGAGCCCGTGGATGACTCCACGGCCACGCCAGCGGCGGAAGCATTGCTGGAAAGCGTCGAGCCCTGGATATCGGCTTCAAGACCGGCAAGGAAGCTATTGTTGAACTGCCAGTTGAATCCAATCTGACCGCCGCCAATGACTCCGACGTTGCTCAAGGAGGCGTTGTTTGCGATGGAAGCCGCGGATGCGGCGCCGAAGAAGCTTGGTGCCCCAAGCGCCGCGCCGGCGGTGTCGTCAAAGAGGTCCCCAGCAGAGGTCGTGGCGCCGTTGCTGGCGTCAAATATCCCGCCGACGTTCGCGCCGAAATAGAAGCCGGTCCACATCGGCGGCGGCGGGATATAGGCGGGAGCCTTTTGTGTCGGCAAGTCAGCCGCAAGAGCTGAAGAGGAAGACAATGCGAAGATCAAAGCGCAAGCGGTGGGGCCATGCGAAAGAGTCGGGTGACGCATTTTGATGTTTTCCTTGGATGTCGGTTTGATATGAGATCGCAGCACGCGCAAGCGCACTGGCTTTGCGAGAAACGCGGACTTATCGACTGATAACGGAAACTCGTTGACCCGGTCGCCCGAACGAAGTCGGAGTGAGGGCGCAGCCTTCAGGATTAATTTGGCTCAGCTAATCTTTGGCCAATTTACCCATCAGCCAAAAAGAAACCGCGCCAAATCAACCCGCGCTTATTTGGCTCGGAGGAGCGCGCGATGACCAGCTACTGGTCCAGCCGGGCACCGGCGACGGATGGTCGTGTATGACGAACCAAGTCGCTGCCTCAGCGGATCGCGATTTAAAAACGGCAATAACGATTGGCGGAGGCACTATCGCGTCTAATGCGCGATCCTCACTTCCGACAGAACATAGAACGCAATGATGAGAATGGGGGCAATGCGCCGGCGTCTTGTTGCCATCGTTTGAACTGGCGTGGCAGATTTCGCCCGCCATAACGATTGAGGCTCCGTTTTCAGCGCTCGAATAAGCGAGGCGCCCAGTCGGAGAGAATATGAAGGCGAGCGCCTGCAACAGAAAAAGACAAGCAACCGTTGCCGCGAGGCGACGCCGGCCGTTTTCGCATGCCTTTAATCCTTCCTTCACCATGAGGCATCGTTATCCCCAGAAATGTTAATTTCAACTTAATATGTTGACGCGGAATCGGAATCTTTGTCTGTGTTGCAAAAAGAACACATTAAACTGTCGAAAAATTAGATGTTCTGAGCAATTGCTGGTTCGGGTTCAGGGATGGATTTGCCGACAGCGCACCTGACTCACAAACGTGCCGACTACAAAATAGCGAAGGCCAGCGACAAGCCCTTCGAGAAAAAGGGAATGCGCGTTCGCGCGTAGAAGAAGGCGCCGAGGCCGATGATCGAAAAGACCGGATAGGCGACATAAAACGTTACGATATTGCTCGGCGTAAAGTCCGTGTCACGAATAGCGCTCATATGCCAAACGGCGGTCTGCTCGGTGAAGAAGCATAAGCCCCAATAAAGGGCGAAGGCGAAAACGACGAACCATTGCAGCAGTATAAAGAGCCTCGACCGCTCGGCGGCCGGCTTGAACGCGTCAAGCTGCTTGTCCCTTGAGCGCCACAAATAGCCGACCAGCCCGAACGCGCTCGCGAGCCAGAACGGAATCGCCGCCGAAAGAATACCGATCCAATAGGTCTGAAATTCCGCAGCATAAATAGTCGAGGTCGGCGCGCCAACCGAACGCATGCTCATAAAGCACAAGCAAAAAGTAAAATGTGCTCAAACCGCCTAGGCCTGGCATGGCACGGAAAAGGGGACTTCGATCGCGCCGTTGCAAACTTCGACACGGCGATAGAACTCGATTCCAACTATGCCGCCGCCTATCTCAATCGCGCCAACGCGCGTCGCTCCGAGCACGACCTCGATCACGCCAAGATGGATTATGAAGCAGCTCTAAAACTGAAACCTGGAATGCTTTCGGCCGCCAAAGCGCTTCAAGAAGTGGAGAAACTGATGGCCAAAAATGCTCCGCCGTCGGCGCCGGCGAGAAACTGAATACGACTTGCCGTTAGTCAAGGACTCAACGAGGTTTTGTCGCAAACTCTTCGCGAGGGGGGTTGCGGCGTAGCCCTTGGAACTTTTGCGTCACGAGATCCGGAAGCTGGCCCATCGGGCGCAATTTTCTAGTCGTCCGTGACCGGCCCTCTCGAATCAGATGGATGCACATTACATTTTGCAACTCGCCGTTAGGTGAACGACGCATCGACTGGGATTGCGACGTTCTGACGCAAGGAAGGCGTCATGCGCGCGCCACGCCTTGACCCTTTCCATTTTGAATTTAGCGTTCGGGTGAAGGAATGAGGCGACGGCGGCGCATCGGTCGTTATACAACGTGGCGCGGCAGAGAAGAGTTTGCTTCGTATCGTTTTTGCCGATATCGGCCTCGGATTATACGTTGGACGACATCAAGAATTAAAGTATACAAAGAAGCATGTCGAATCTCATGAGCGCTACCGACTGGACGAAAAGCGGATGCCAATTTTGAGATACCGCGCGTGTAAGGTCCTTGACCGGGCGACAGCGCGAGCCGATAATTGCAACACAATGCGAAAGGGGCGAATTAATACAATTTCGCGCTTCTAATTGTTCAGTTTAAAGAGTCGGCAGATGACGGATTTTGCATCGATTCCCGTGGTGAGAGAGCAGCAGATTTTTGGTCGAGGTACGCCTCCTTTAAGACCTGCTTGGTTGCATCCGCTTTCGACGATGTTGGTCATTGCAACTTATGTGATTTTCTTTGCTTCCTTCATTTATTGGGTTATTCCGAAACCGGTTTCGCTCGGGGCGTTTGACGCGGAACTTGTTCGGGAGGGTGATTTCTTGGACGAAGACGCGAGCGCAGACACCGACTTCAAGCCCGCGGACGATTCAACTGTCCAGGAAGCCTACGACGAAGTCGCATTGGCTTTGCCGTCTCCATTAATTATGGCGCCGGAGACGACTCCAGTGCCCTTAAAAAAAGAGACCGTCGACAAATCCAGGAATGGTCAAAAAAAGCGCCCGGTTGAGACCGGCGCGGGTAACGACGACAGACGCAGCGCTGGTCGAACGAGGCGTCGTTTTGGACTGCCGGGGGCGCGCGGCACCGGCTCCGGTTCGACGCCCGCGACCTGTCTCGCCCTTGTCGCCGCTTCGCTTCGACAGCACACGCCCGCGGTTACAAGTCTCGGTCCGGGAACGGCCAATGTGACGTTTTATGTACACCTTGGCGGCGGCGTTTCTGGGGTGGCCGCTTCGGGATCTACTCCCGGTCATGCGGCTCTAGCCCGGCGAATTGTGGCGTCAGCTCGGGGACCGGGCAACTGCGGGGAATTTTTCGCGAATCAAGCCTTTCGATTCCATTGAAAGTTCCCATTCCGCGCAACGAAACTGAGGCCGAAGCTGATGGATTATTCACTTTCTCCGGTCACGATGTTCGCCAACGCTGGCCCGATCAGCAAGGCGGTCATGGCCTTGCTAGTCGGAGCATCGATATGGACCTGGGTTCTCATAATCGACGGAACATTTGTCGTAATGCGCGTCGCTAAGGCGCTGAAGTCCGCGCGTTTAGATGGGACGGTTGGCGTGCTTTGGCCGATTTCGCTCGAAGGTCGAAAAGCTTTAGAAATTGCAGTTCCAAATGAGACGGTCACAGACAGGCGAGAGCGCGTTCTGCACTACATGAATCGCGCTGCGCATGAGTTCATGACGTCAGCCAGGGCCGGACTTCCTAGCTTGGCAATTGTTGCGTCAGTCAGCCCTTTCGTTGGCCTCTTCGGCACGGTATGGGGCATTATGTCCAGCTTTTCAGGGATCGCGCAAACACAGGACACGAGCCTTGCTGTCGTCGCCCCTGGCATCGCCGAGGCGCTGGCCGCCACTGCCTACGGACTCGCCGCCGCCATCCCTGCGGCCGTCGGCTATAACCGTCTCGGCATGGCGTTTTCAAAACTTAACGGTGAGATTTCTCAATTTGTAAGAGCCGACGTTCATTCGATAGCCGGCGTTGCTGAGAGATCTATGTGCGATTTTGAGTGACGGCGCTACAATTCACAGCAAGATGCCAATGGCGGCACGCCAGTTCCTCATTACTGAATCTGCCCATAAGGCAGGTACTTGGCGACGCGCGTTAGACCGCAAGCGCCGCAGTGTTCGACGCCGGCCTTTGGCGGCGCAGCGGCGAGCACTGGATTCGCCGCGCCGATTTCAATCGGCGGTAGCTGCGTCGCGCCCGGCTGCGCCAGGACGATTAGGGTAAGTGCGTGGTCGGCAGAAAGCTCGTAATTTACCCCCGATCCTGACAGAAGCTTTTGGAGCGACCCGCTAAGCCTATAGGAACCTGACAACCCTGTCGCGCGCCGCGTTGGTCACGAAGACAAAGAAGCGGCGAAGATTCCCTTGGCGAACAGTTTTGCAGAAACGGAAATTTACCGAACAACGTCCGCATGACGATGACGCCGTCATCGTATTCCTAGTATCGACGCAGCGGAGCATCAAAACTCAACTCCGCCGTCGGTATATCCGCAGCGGCGGGCACACGACATCGGTGAGTCCGATGACCGCGCTCACTGATGTGTGACCCTGCCCTTGGACGGCGGCATTCCGGCGCAAGCCCATTTTTCGCGATACTGAACCGCAAAGAATTCGTTCGCGTTTCGCGAGTCCCGGCTGACTTGGTCAGTTGGAACGCATCCCGCGGGGCAGGGATTGTTCACGGGATGACCCAGGTCGCTCCACTGCGTCCAATGCTCGCCGCAGCTGCTTTTTTCCGGGACAGCACAGTGCAACGGCCTGGGGCAACCAGCCTGGATGTCTGAGCAGCCATCGCCGATCAGTGGCGTAAGCTGTGGCCAGTTTGGGCAAAAGGCCCACTCCTTGCCGCAGCGACTCTCTCTGGTCGGGCAGTCGGCATAGGCAGACGAAGGAATCCACGTCGACGCTAGCACCATTGAAACGATAGACACAAGCAATGCACGACCGCAGCGATATTCTATAGTCTGCATAGCGGCGCTCCTTCGTTCATGGTGGAATATCAGAAAAAGCCAGGGCAATTGCAAGACTGTTCTGAGCGCTTAGAGTCGAAAAATTCGCGAGCGGTGAGCGCAACAATAATTCGTTCATGACGGTGACAGCTGGTTTGGAGAGGGAACATGACCTTCGTCGTCGCCTAACATCGCAACAAGTGCTGCAGACGCAGGTCTCGGATTTGCCGGTTCGCCGCATGCAAACTTGCTTCTGTGAGACCTGTGCGCGGATAGCGTTTTTAACTGAATTGACGTGGGCTTTTTCTTTCACGACGCGATCACCCGCCCCTCGTCGATCGCAACAGCGGCGCCGAGGCCGTGCCAGTGCTGGCCATCACACTGACGTCGCGCCCGACAGAGCGTAGGGATATGGGCAACTGCTCATGGCGTTGGGCGCCAGCGTAAATGAATGCGCAACGCTCATGGATCTTGAAATCAGGACTGTGCTTCTCTTAAAGAGCTCCAATGTCCGAGTCTTGATCATAGACGAAGTTCATAACCTTCTTGCAGGCACGCCCCGAGAGCAGCGTGTGACTCTTCAGCTCATGCGTTATCTGAGCAACAAATTGAAAGCATCACTCGTTTGCCTCGGCGTCATGGACGCCCGTGACGCGATTGCGGGCGATACGCAACTCTCACGGCGCCTCGATCAGATCGTCCTGCCACGATGGAAGGCCGATGAGGAGTTTCAGGAGCTCGTCACGGCAATCCTGCGCAGTTTACCCATCAAACACCCATCCGCCCTATCGAGCCAAAGTTTGCGCCATTTGGCACGCGTTAGCGACGGGATCACTGCGCGCGTATTTGGAATTCTCAACGAACTCGCGATCGACGCAATCCGAGCCGGCACGGAACGCATCACTGACGAGGACATCGAATCCTGGAAGCCCATCTTGGAAAGGGAAACCTTATTTGCCTGAAGCTTGACGGAAGGAAAAGTGGCACTTCAATCGAAACTCAGCCCGCGAAAGTCTCAATTGAAGTGCCGAAAATGGGCTAGAACGCCCCAACTCCCAGATTGAAGTGTAAATCGACAATAGGGCGCATTTTCTCGGAGCGCTTGACCGGTGTTCGCTTTGATATGTTATAACATTACATAGGAGCCGCCGACCCCTTTGTCGGAGCAATCTGGTCTTTCGAAAAGTCGGAATGTGCGATGAGGAACGGGTGTAATCGGTGCGTTGTCATCGGCCTGATGACGGCATTCTGGAACGTTATTGATCTTGCTTCAGCGCAAGAAGCATTACCCACCATTGAGGTTGGAGCCGCGGCCAAACCCGCCGCCACGCAGGTCGCCGCGCCCGCGCCAGCTCCCGCCGGGACGGCGCCCGCGCCGCAGCCGGCTAACCCCTCTGAAGACCCCGCCAACCCGTTCGAGCGCGAGCTCCTCCCCAAAGCGGGCGCCAATGTCTATGCGCTGGACCGCGCGGCGATCGAGGCTCTGCCGCAAGGGGATCAGACGCCGCTCGAGAAAATTCTGCTGCAAGCGCCCGGCGTGTCGCAGGACTCCGCCGCCAGCGGCAATCTCCACATTCGCAACGAACACGCCAATGTGCAGTATCGCGTCGACGGCATTCTTCTGCCGGACGGCGTCTCCGGTTTTTCGCAGCTTATGGAGACCAGCTTCGCCAGCTCGATGTCGCTCGTCACCGGGGCGCTGCCGGCGCAATATGGGCTGCGCACCTCGGCGCTGGTCGACATCATTTCGCGCGCGCCACCTGCGACGCCCGGTGGCAGCGTCACACTTTATGGCGGCAGTCATGGAACCGGTCAGACCGTGTTCGACTATGGCGGCAAGTTCGGCCAATGGGAGGTCTTCGCGGCGGGACGATTGCAGATGAATAGTCTGGGGATCGAAAACCCGACAAGCAGCTACGAGGCGATCCATGACCGGACGCGACAGGGCAGGTTCTTTGGCTTCATGTCTTACGCCATCGACGACGCGACCAAGCTGTCCTTCATCACCGGAACCTCGATCGCCAACTACCAAATCCCAAACAATCCGGGCCAACCACCGCAGTTCACGGCCTTCGGGATAAGCGACTTCAATTCCGCCAAGCTCAACGAAAACCAGGTCGAACGCGCCCATTACAACGTTGTCGCTTTGACCCATACGGGCGGCGACATCGACACGCAGCTGTCGTTCTTCTCACGTTACTCTGAGCTACATTTCATCCCGGATGAAGTCGGCGATCTCGTCTTCAATGGCGTCTCGTCGGATGTCTATCGCTCCAGCTTCGTCAACGGCCTGCAAGGCGACGGAGCCTGGCGCATCGGCGGGGGCCATACGCTACGCGCCGGCTTCACGGCGAGCGGCGAGAGGACCTACACCGTCAATTCCTCGATCATCGAGCCGCTCGACGCCTTCGGAAATCCGATCGACGCGCCCTTCGGTGTGATCGATCCCAATTCCAAGCTCGGCTGGCTCGCCGGCGTTTATACGCAGGACGAATGGAAGCTCGCCGACAGGCTGACGCTGAATTCCGGCCTGCGTTTCGACCAGATGTGGCAGTTCGTCGACGCCAACCAGCCCAGCCCGCGCGTCAGCCTTGTTTACAAGCCGTTGGACGACACCACTTTCCATGTCGGCTATGCCCGCTATTTTACGCCGCCGCAGCAGGCGCTCGCCGTTCCCACCAATCTGGCGCTCTACAACAACACCACGCAACAGCCCTCCGTCCCGCTCTCAAGCCCGGTGCGTCCCGAGCGCTCGAATTACGTCGATACGGGCGTGACCCAGAAACTGACGAAGGAGCTTGAAGTCGGCGTCGACGCCTATTTCAAGCGCGCGCGCAATCTTATCGACGATGGGCAATTCGGACAGGCGCTGGTCCTGACCGCTTTCAATTACGATCGCGCGTATAACACCGGCGTCGAATTCAAGTCGGTCTATCAGAGCGGCGATTTCCGCGCCTATGGCAATCTCGCCTGGGGACGCCAGCGCGCGACGCAGGTCTCATCGAACCAGTTTCTTTTCGACGCCAGCGAATATCCCTATATCGCGGGCAATTACATCTACACCGATCACGCCCAGACCTGGACCGGCTCGGCGGGCGCGTCGTATCGCTGGCTCGGGACGCTGGTCTCCGCCGATCTCGTTTACGGCAGCGGCTTGCGCAGCGGCTTCGCCAATACCGATCATGTCGCGCCCTATACGCAGGTGAATCTCGGGCTCTCGCGCGAATTTCAGACGCCCTGGGGCAACCCGGTCACGTTGCGCTTCGATGTCGTCAACCTGCTCGACTACCCCTATGTGATCCGCGACGGCTCCGGCATTGGCGTGTTCGCCCCGCAATATGGTCCACGCCGGGGCTTCTTCGCCGGAGTGAAGCAGGCATTCTAAAATCCGGTCGCGGCTGGGTCCGCTTTGACGACCTGGAAGAGGATAATGCCAACGTGGACACGCCAATATCCAGTTCCTCGGCATCGTGTGCCCCTTCGCCAGCAGCCAGATCAACTGAAAATGCCGCACCTCCCGAGCATCGGAACTCGAAACATACCGCTCCCGCAACGCCTCGACGCTCAGATGTCCAAAAACCGTCGCCATGATCCGCCTCCTCGCAACTCATGACGACTGACCTTAACCGCTTCGATTCCCCAAGGGAATCCGCCGAGTCAATGAGACGGAAACCGTATTACACCGCCACTGACAGCCTTTAGGTTCAATACATTTCGCACGGCAGCGTGACCGAAACTTTTTCGGGCGCGATCACTTTGATGACCATGACGTTTGTGAGGCGTTTTTCACCTCTAGGGCCGGCGCGCATTTGTCGACTCCGAACGCGACATCATCCCATTGTCGCTTCCAAAAGTCGGCTACGCTAAAACGTGCGACCTCCGCTCCGTTCACGTCAATGATGACGAGAGCGTCAAAGTCAACTGTTTGAGGAGCTTTAGGGCTGCTCAACTCCATTTCGAAAAAGTGCCGAACCTGCTCGATTATCCCAGCTTGACCCGACGATTGCCGCTCATATTCGCGCAGCGGTTTGAGCTTGACCCCATGATTGTTCGTGTCGATGATTTTAACTTCTCGAACGCGATAAACTTCCATTCTCCAGCCCGTGCGTTGCGCGAGGTCTAACAGTGAGATTGGCCGCGCTGTGGCCACGTCAAGGGCCTCAACTCCCATAGCAGCTAGGTTTTTTCTTGAACCGGAAGTGGTTTGACCGCCCCGATCCACGCAGCAAAGCTTGGCTTCGGGAGCTCGAGTCAGAACTCGTCCGATTGGACCTCGGAAGGCCCCGTGGATGGTTTCGACGGCCGGCGAATCCGCGAACTGCCACAAAAGGCCGACGCCAAATCGAGTGGTGGACTTGCCGCTACATCCACAATCTCGGCGCAACGCCTCGCAGGCCGACGGAGTAGATTCGAACTTTTTTGATGAGCAGAAAAACTGCCTTTGCTGGAACCACCGCGAGGTGTCCAAGGCCCTTGATTGAGTGCGGAACCTGCTCCATGACTCCGATGAATTCGCCTAATGAATCCGCAGTCACAATGTCGCCAGTTGCAAGAATGACGAGCCCCTTGCTAATTTCTGAAATCGCGAAAACCCCGTTTTGCCGCGCCTTGCGGTCAAGCACGCTTAAAACAGACTTGCGCTTCGAAAATAAGCGCAAAAGAGACGCGTAATTGCGTCTCGAAAGTGACATAACATCTTCTCGCCAAACTCGAGGAAAACGCATCGCTGACCCTTCCTGGCGAGTCTATTCCGACAACGCTTTTTTGCCATTCCTCATCGTTACAATACAATTTGTCCGCGATTATGGCGCTCCGCAGCCCTCCACTCCGTCATTATGCTTGGAGAACGGAATAAGCGCCGCCCAGGTGGAAATCGCGTGGGGCGTCACCTAGGCGAGAGGTGCGCGGTCCATTCCAATGTCGGACAACTTGCAGCCTCGATCCAGACAATATTTCTGCGCTCGATCCAAAATGTCGAGCGCTTAAAGCAGGTCGACACCAGTCTTCGATGGACTAGCCGCTTCTGTCAGCTCAACAACTTGAAGATCCTGCGTGCGGCGCTTGCCTTAGGGCTGGTCGGGAGCAGTGAAACCCGTATAGCCGATTTGCGTACCCCAACTGCCGTCTATCTTCGCAAAGGAGCCGGCAACCCAAACTCCAGGCGTGTTGACGCCGCCCCCTGCGGCATAGTCCACCTTCGCTGGTGCAATCGCTGTATAGCGGCCCCAAAAGGATTCAGCGTATCGCGCCTTACCCGTCCCCAGCAGAAGCCCGGAATCGAAGAAGGTGTTGTAGGGCTGAGTCACCCGTTCTGACACATAGCCGACACTCGGGTAGCAAGATGCGCAGCTAGGGCCAGAGAAGTTGTAAACGACGATGACATTGCCCTCCAGGTCGGGCTGGGGTGTGGGATAATAGTAAAAATTACCGGCGTTCGTGAGGTACTTCGCATCAACCAGTTCCGCCCCGGTCATGCGGGGGCAATCGCCAGCGGTGGGGCCGTTACAATTCGGATCTTCGTTACCCAGGAAAGGCGCTACCTTGTAGCTGTGGATGTCGGACCATGTATTGTCACCGGTCGTCAGCGCGGCATAGAGGTATCCCGCGTTGTACGTCACGCCTCCCGTGATGCGTGTATCCAGCGTATCGATCGAGTTCGGCGCACCGGGTTGGCTGGCTTGCGGCGGCAGGTAATATTCGAAGGATCCGCTGTTGGCGAACGACAGATCCGGTGGATAAAGGTTGCCATTGAGCCAGCCGAACTGGTTCGACAATCCGAAGACCATCAGTCCGCCGCAACCGGTGACACAATTACCGCCGCCATAGTTCATATTATAGGAGCCGACGAGAAATTCCGCGCGCGGGTTGTCATAGGGGCTCCAAACGTTGGCCGGCTGCGTCGAGTCTGTGTATTGCCCGCTCACTTCAATTCCATAAATATACCAGTATTTGAGCGGGAGCCCTGCGTAGAGCAGAGATTTCGGCAACAGAACCCATTCCTCCCACATGTATGGCCCGCAGCAAGAGCCCTGCATGGGGAACAGGTTCGAAGCGAGATAAATCCCCTGTCTATCCTGACCGATGCGCACAAAGTCGTTGTAGACTTGGTTTTGACTTGGCGTGCGGAAGCGATAGACGTTCCACACGCCTGTCGGGTCGTCGCTCTGGCTGACCGCGATATCGTAATAGCTGTTGTTGGCCAAGTCGCTGTCGCCAAACGCAACAATGAAACGGTGATTGAACCAGTCATAGAGGGCGCGCGGGTCAAACACATAGGTGGAGGTCGACAGCCCTGCAAATGATTGCAGAGTCTTCGGTCCGAGGAGCCGCACTCCTGCCGGGGACCATACCGAAAGGCAGTCCTGATTGACCTGCAGGATCGGTTCATTGCCATCACCGACGGCCAACGCCTGGTCGCCCGGCGCCGCATTGCTGCATTCGCCCTCGGCATTGCCGACAAAACTAAACTGCGCCGCGGTGCTCGCCGGCGCCTCGCCCGGCGACTTCGCCACGGGTGGTCGCAGGAGCGCGGCGCTCGACTGCTGGTCGATCGGGGCGGGCGCTTTTCCAGCGGCGGCCGCCGCCTTGCGAGCAGCATAAACACTCGCCGAGGAGCCGGTCAGCGGTCCTATACGAATGCGCGAACGTGCGGCGACATCCGCCGCGGTGGCGTTAGGCAACGCGCCCAACTTCACCTCGCGCGCCATGACCAGTTCCCGAGCGGCGGCGCCGTGACCGGGATTGAAGCTCGATGTTTGCGCTGGATCTGCAAATGCTTTCGGCGCAAGCGCCGACACCATCACCCACGACAGGAAAATGCGACGAGCAGCACCCTTGGACATGCCATTCTCCTTTTGTCGCCTGTTACGGCTGGTTGGGCGCTGTATAGGCCATGAAACCGATTTGCGTACGCCAAACGCCGCCCGCTGCGGCGTAGGAGCCGGCAACTCCAAAGCCCGGAGTTGAGACGGAGCCGTTATCCGCATAGCCCACTGCTCCCGGCGCCGTGGCGGTGTAACGACCCCATGGAAATGACGCGTAAGGAGCAGCGCCGGTCGCCAAGAGCAGGCCGAAATCCGGCCAACCGCCGCCCGGCGCCGTCGCCCGAACTCATTCCATAGCCGACCCCGGGGTAACATATCGGGCAACTCGGTCCGGAAAAATTGAACACAGTGACCACATTGCCTTCGAGGTCGGGTTGCGGCGTCGGATAGTAGGCGAAATTGCCGAGGTAATTTGCCCGCGCCTCCTCGAATGTATAGACAGTAACCATTTGGGGGCAGAGGTATTGGTATTGACCGGTGCAGCGCAAATCCTCGTTGCCCAAATATGGCATGATGCGATAGATGAGCAGGTCGGACCATGTAGTGTCGCCTGTCGTGAGCGCCGCATGCAGAACGCCCGACTTGTAAGTGACCCCTCCCGTGATGCGGGTGTCGAGCGTCTCTATCGAATTTGGCGCTCCGGGTTGACTGGCGTTGGGCGGCAGATAATAGGTGCTGGTGCTGGTGCAACAGATCCCCGACACTTCCGGACTCGGCCCGCCGTTAATCCAGCCGAAGGGATTTGCAACAGACCAGATGGTAATCCCGCCGCAGCCGTTGACGCAGTTGCCTCCGCCGAAATTAATATTGAAAGAGGTCGCGAGGAATTCCGCGCGCGGATTATCATACGGGCTCCAGACATTGGCTGGCTGCGTCGAGTCGCTATAGAGGCCATCTATCTGCATGCCAGACTGATGCCAATAACTGGCGCCCAGCGTTCCAGCATAAAGCAGCGACTTTGGAAGGAATAGCCATTCCTCGAAGAGATAGGAGCTAACCACGCCGCCGTTCAAATTGAACAGGTTCGAAGCGACATAAACTCCTTGTCGATCCTGTCCAAGTCTCACGAAATCGTTTAGCGCGTTGCCCCGGGACGGCGTCAGGAAACGGTACACAAACCAGTTGCCTGTCGGGTCATCGCTCTCACTCACCGCGATATCGTAATAGGCGTTGTTGGTCAGGTCGCTGTCGCCAAAAGCAAGAATGAAGCGATGGTTGTACCAGTCATAGATCGCACGGGGGTCGTACACCGCTTCACTCGCAGCCAGGCCAGCGAACGCCTGCAGCGTCTTTGGCCCCAGGAGCCGCGTTCCGCCCGGCGACCACACCGACACGCAGTCATTGTTCACCTGCAGGACCGGAGATGCGCCGTCGCCAATCGCCAACGCCTGATCGGATGGCGTCTTCGTCGGAGTTGCGCCGACGCAATCGCTCTCGGCGTTGCCGGCGAAAGTGATTTTCGGCTCATTGGTGAGCGGATGCGCGACGCCGGACGATGAAGAGGTCAGCAGAGCCGGCGTCTTTGGCGCCTCGCCCGGCTCGCCGCGATGCGCGGCCACTGCCTTGCGCGCCGCATAAGCGCTTACGGAACCGCCGGTCAATGGGCCTATCCTGACGCTTTGTCTTGCGGCGATGTCCGCCGAAGTGGCGTTGGGCAGCAAGCCCAGACTGACCTTGCGCATTGCGGCGGGGGTTTCGCCGGGAGAGCCCTGACCGGGGTTGACGGGAAGAGATTTGGCGTTCTCCACGGCGAAAGCGGATGCGGCCGTCCCCGCCATCAGCGCCATGGCGATCACCGTGCGCTGAAATATGCCGCAACACCCTAGAGCCCGCTCCGACATTTAAGCCTCCCCATCTTTCCCCACTGGGGCGTCGCCTTCTTGGCGATTGAACCATCTCGCCGCGATGTCGCCATCGTGGCAAACCCGTTACCTGCGCAAAGCCTCAATTGTGGTACACCGGGGCCGTGCTCGGGTTGAATGGAACGTATTGTCCCGTGCTTGAGTCATACATCACCGGCCCTCCCGATCCCGAATTGTCGCTCCCGCCGGCATTCGAGTTGCTCCCCGAGCTAGCCGGACAGGAAACGGGTCCAGGTCCGGCGCCGATGATCCCGCCGACTATGGCGCCGCCAACTGCGCCCCATGGTCCGCCCGCCCAGAACCCAATGGCTCCGCCGGCGATCGCTCCGCCCAAAGCTCCCCCCAAGCCGTCCAGACCGGTCGGATCAATTAAATTCACGGGGTCAGAATAGGCGTAACCGAACAGGTTGCTGCTCACTTCCGATCGCCAAAACGCTTGGGCTGCGACGGGGGGACGCCATGGATAGGCCGCCTCGTTTCCGATAATGGCCATGTATTGCGTCGGCGTTGGGTGGTTCGCCAGCACCGTCGGAAATGCGATGTCACGAACCGAACTCAGCCCAGTAGGTCCAAGGTCGGCCCGCTCGCTGAGTGGATCGCGGGACAACCAGCGCGCCGAGCGCGGATCATAGGCCCGGTACCGCGTCAGGTAGAGACCGCTGGCGCCGTGATAGAACATTCCGGCGAAGCGGAAATCGGGCAGCGTCGCAGTCGGGCTCGCCGCGCCCGTCAACGTATTGCCGAACAGATCGAAATCCAGCGACTTCACTGTTGCGGCATTGTTACTGGCGACGGCGAAATTGCGCGGCGAACCGAGCTGATCGGGACCGTAGTAAAGCATCTGCCCAGTCGCCGACCATGCCTCGCCCTCGTCGTAATAGAAGCGCAGCGGCGATCCGCTCGCATTGAGCCGCCCGCAGATGCGTGAGCCGCACCATTGATAATAGGTGGCGATCGGGGTCTGGCTCCCCACCGCATCGGTAATCGTGACGCGGCGGCCGAGCCCGTCATAGGCGAAACTCGTCGTCGCGCTGCTATTGTTGTAGCCGATGCCGACAAGCCGGTTCTCGGCGTCGTAAAAATAGCTTCGCTGACCGTCGGACAATACATTGCCGTTGGCGTCGTAAGTGTAGTTGAAAACGGCCTCGTCCGTGGTCTTGGCGACCAACTCATTGAGGTCGTTATAGGTCCCTGTTGTCTTCGCAGAATTATTCGTCAGCTGTGCGATGTTGCCATCGGGATCAAGCGCCAACGAATATTTCAGCGCGTTCGCATAATTGGCCCCGGTCAAACGGTTATTGGCGTCATAGCTATAGGACCAATAGCGCAAACCGGTTTCAGTAACGCCAGTAATAAGATCCTCCGGCGTCGTCGTGTAGTCGAATTGCCGCATGGCGGTATTGGCGATCCCGGCCAAGCGACGGTCTTCAGAATTCGACAAATATGACCACACCGTATGCGCGGGGTAATCGGTCCCCGATGTCTGGGTCCGGCTGGCCACCTGCATAGTCTGACCGAGATAGGTCAGGGCGAACTGACCCAGCGGATTTGTATGTCCAATGAGACGGTTCAGCTGGTCGTATGCAAAGGTTTCGGCGCTACCGTTAACGGTGCGGCCGACTGTGCGGCCGACCGCATCATAGGTATAGGAGACCGTCCCCGCGGGTCCCGTGTCGCCTTGTAGCTGAAGCGCGCCGAGAGAGCCGACAGGCGCATAGCTCCAATTGGTAGCGCCAATGCCGTCGCTCATCGACACGACACGCGGGAAATACGGATCGTAGGTGAAAGCGACGCCCGGCGTCGGGTTGGACGCATAGCTATAGTCGATCGCGGCGATGCGGTTGTCGATCGTATAGGAGTATTGCTTGATCTGGCCGAGCGCGTCCCTGATGGACTTGAGTCGTCCGCTATCATCGTAACCATAGATCACCGTCGAACCATCGGCATAGTGCTTGCTTGCAGGACGGCTCTGAAGATCAATGCCCCAGCTCGTCACATTGCCCTTGGGATCGGTGATGGATTTGAGCTGGTTGTTCTCCCAATAGGCATATTGCGTGACATAACCCAGAGGATCCGTCGCGGAAATCAGCCGGCGATTAGCGTCATAGGCATAACGGGTGGCCCGCCCCTCCCTGTCGGTGACCGAGGCGAGATCGAGCTTGTTGTATGCGTATTGACGCGTTGTGCTGTCGGGATAGGTGATTTTCGTAAGACGGTCGGCGGCGTCATAAGCGTAGGTCAGCGTATAGCCTTCCGAGTCCGTCGCGGTAGCGACCCGGTCGAACGCGTCGTAAGTATAGCTCGCCTGCGTGTTGCCGTTCGGATTGGTGATCTGGGTCAACCTGCCGAAACCGTCGTAAGCGAAATTCCACACGGCGCCGGTCGGCAAGGTCAACTGCGTCAGTTGACCGGCGCTGTTATAGCCGTATTGCGTCACTTGCCCGGCGGCGTCGGTATAAGTCAGCGGCCGATGCTGGGTATTATAGGTATAGGTGGCGGTGGTCTGCGCGGCGGACTGGACTAGCTGCTGCACTTGCAGAAGATCGATCAGGTTTGTGGCGTAGGTGAATTTGGTGGTGCGGCCCGCCGCATCGATAATCTGCGTCGGATTACCGAAGGAATTGTAACTCTTCTGCCATAACTGCGAGGCGCTGCCATTGACGATGCGGCCCACAACATTCGGCTGGTCATAAATTCCGTTGTAGAGATTTTGTACCTGGCCGGGATAGTTATACCAGACACGGGTTTCCAACGGCTGCTTGATGGCCTCGATCTGATACCATTCTATGTTGATGTTTTGCGCGTCGTGATAGAAATGCGTGTCGCGGGCGTCATTGTAATTGCAACCCCCGCTCGGAGCGCATCCCGCAAGGCCATACTCGTGCTTGTCCCAATGAAAGCTGTCACGATAATTCAAATAGGCGTTGAACGGGTTCATGTTCGGCGCGATTGGGTCGGAGGAAACAACCGGCGCCGGTTGCAGGGACTCTTCGCGCTCGTTTAGACCGAGTGGGTCGGTGACCTGCACGAACCGGGTGTTGCCGGTGCCGCCATAAGCGAACTGCGTCGCACCGTAGGGCGTCGTAAGCGAATTGACGAGCGAGGACGCATCGTAAGTAAACTGCGAGGTGAGGCCAATGATGTCGGTGATCGAAGCGAGCCGGCCGCTGCTGTCATAAGTCAGATTCGCGCTACGTCCGAACGGATCGGTGATTTGCGTAATCAATAGCGAGGAGAACGAGCTGGCGTAGGTGAATGTTGTGTTGCGGCCGGTTGCGTCGGTCAACGACGTTAGCTTCACGTGGCCGCCGGAGTTTGAGTAATTCAGCTTAAAGGCGTTGCCCTGCGGGTCGATGATGCTGGTGAGGAACACATTGCGTGGATAGCTCGTGCTGCCGTCCGATTGGCTGTAAATCTCGATGCTGCCGTCCTGCAGTTGACGTTGATAGGTGACGGGGCTCTGCGACGTCAGCACTGTTACGGAGGCGTCGCCTTCCTCAGGAGCAAAGGCGCCTGTGTTGCTGACGTAGCCAGAATACATCCAGGCGCTACCGTCATCGCGATAGCGCATGACGCTTTGTCCGACATTGTTCGGATCATCCTGGATGAACCTCATCCAGCTCATCGTCCAATTCGGGCTGACGTTGAAATAACCGAACACCGCCGGTTGGTTGGCTTCGCGTTGACTGTAGCTGATCGTGACCTTGGTGGAGGGGCCGACGGCCGGATTGTAGCCGACCGGTCGGTCAGAGAGCGTGACAGCGACAGCGAGTTCCGAAATATTATAGCCGCAAAGTGGGCAACTATTGGGTGGCGAGTCCGCAGGTGGGCCCGGATCGTTCGGGTCTGGGCCCGTAACTGGCCCCATGCCATAGACCTCGCCAGCTTCCAAGGCCTCGACCTTACGCCAGGCCGTCTCTTGTCCCGCAGCCTTGGACGCCAAAAAATATCCAGTCGCCTCCGAGTCGATGGCCTCTGCGGACATCCATATTGCGTGCCGGCCGAGCACCGGATCCTTGACGACGTATCCGCCATTCTCGCGGCCGAGGATCGCGGCAAAATGGCCAATCTTCCAGTGCACGATGGAGGGCGTCGGCACCGGCTGGTTCGGATTGCGGAAAACGGGCGCTAAAGAAACCTTCGCCTCATCTGCCAGACGCGCGACCTCGGCAAGGCTGACTCCTTTCGGGCCAGCGTGGTAACGATTCACCCATTTCACCTGCTCCGACGTCGCCGAATTCTCCATCATTAGAAATTTCAGCGCCAGTGGACCGCACAAGAAGACATGCTTCGGGTCATTCTGCAGGACCCAAAGCGCTTCGCGCGCCTTCTGCACCCATTCCCCGCCCGGATTGGCGATGGGGCGGTCGGCGATCTCCGAGAGTATCGCGTTGACGCGTTCGGCGTGTCCCAACTGGGCATGCAGCAGAGCCAGCTCCCCGACGGCGCGATCCACGAGCGCCTTGCGGTAAGCTCCGCTGACCGTTTTGCCCTCGCGCCACGCATCCTCCCAGACGTCGAGCGCCCTCGAGAGGTAACCGTAATGTTTGTATTCCAGCCCAAGATTGACGAGCAACGGCACCCGCCACCCTGAGCGCCGAAAGCGTGCGAGATATCCGCTAAGAGCCGACAGATCGTCGACTCGGCGGCGCCGATCGTAACGGGCGAGCGTCCGGGCGAGAACCCGGTCTTCGATGAGGGTGGTTGGAGCCATCGCTATCAGAGGCTCGGCGAAATGCATCCGAGTTTGGAAGGCGCCGGCGCCTACCGCTAGCGTCGGATCGAGGTCGGGAGCCTCGCGGGCGGCCGTGAACCGGATCGAAGACAGAAAAATCGCCAGCGCGACAGCCGACACGCGTGCGACAATATTGATGCGCAATTGCCAGTTCATTACGCCCCCCAATTTCAGCCACATCCGCGCAGAAAATCGCTTTCCGAAGTCGCCGCAATAACTCTCGCGGCGAGTCAGATTTTGCAGACCCCTATATGCATGTGGCGGAACTGCCGCTATTGAAGATTAAACCCGCCCTCCACGAAGCAAGCAGAAATAGGCAGTCACCTATAGTTCTAGCACCGTAACGCTTTAGGTCAAGAAATCGTTCCGTGTTTCCCAACGCTATTTTTAGCATGATAACAATTTAGGCATGAAAGTATCCGGCGCCAGCGCCTTTGAGATATCCTCGGCCGCTCGCAACCAATACCCGCAGCGCTAAATCTGAGTTCGCCTACGCGTCATTGGCTGGATCAAGAGCATCTGCGACGAGGTCTTCAGATTTCTGAGGAAGACATCTCGTGACGAAAATGAATGAGGACAGCACCAAACAAATCGCGTTGGGAACCATCAGCGGCCACTCCTGCCTCAGCCACAGCCGAACGACGTCCAAAGCGCGAAAGCCGTCACAGTCAGCAGATATGCGCTTCGGGAAATTGCGTTGGTGTCGCGAGTATGAATTACACGCCATGCCTGTGGCGCAAAGCTTGCCGTCGATAACGCTGCAGCTACCCAACCAATCGTTGTTACAATGTCCATTGCTTTTCTCTTGCTGTCACACCGAAATTGCGGCGGCGTGAAACTCCGTCCTTTGCATTTTTCCGGGGCTGAGGCCGCAGCGGGATCACTCAGGGAGACGAATTGGATGTAAGCCGCCGCTCCAGCATGCGAGCTTTAGCTACCTCATCATTGTTGCTGTTCCGCGCGTCGAGATTTTTCGTCAATGAACCTTTTTCTGCATGTAGTGTTCTGGAAATAAGCTTCTGAAGCGTTCGTCAGACTGGTGAGGTGGACATGATCGGCCTGCTCGATTGCAGCGGTCAAGGCTGGCTACAGATCGAAGAGCTAGCTTTGGCGTTGGTTCTCTCCTCTCTGCGGACTCGAGCGCGAAGCGAGGCAAAAAAGCGCTGGCTCGCGGACCAATGCGCTCGTCGGAGTGTCTGCGGCGCTTTTCATTCTCGCAAAGTATGGGTTTAGGGATGTTCTCCAAGAAGGCAAAGTCGTCGTTGATCCGTCTCGCGTGGCGGCCCAGGTCGCTTCCGGCATCGGCTTCATTGGCGACGGCGTCATCTTTATGCGCCGTGACATCGTTCGGAGACTTCCCACGGCTGCGTCCGTTTGGTTGACGGCTGGAATCGGCATGGCTTGCGGCGGGGGACTGCCGCTCTTGGCGATTGCTGCGACTGGTTGTCACTTCATAATCATGCGCATTTTCCCACGCCTGATTTCGTATGGGCCACGAGACCGCCGGAACGCCAATTTGCTTCGGATTTGTTGCAGGGATGTCCGCCACTGTCTTCCCGCTATTTTAGCGATGCCAGCTTTTGGGCCGCCAGCGAAGAATCGGAGGACGACGCCGACCTCGAAGGGATAGACCCCGGACGGTCTGAGAGGGAATTCGTGGTGTTGAACATGCAGATTAAAGGCAAGCGGCCGGTCGCTGGCCTCATCGCTGTTCTGGCCGAAGTTAGTGGCGTAGTTGGCGTCGAGAACGCATCTCTCGAGTCCGAGTAGCGCGGCCCCGAAGCAGGCATCTCATTAGCCACGGTGAGCGGCCACCTGACCAGCTGCTTGTGTTCCAAACGGGATCAATACCAAAGACTATGCTCGGCGTTGGTCGTCGTGACGCCTATTAAGGGCGTCCACTATGCGAGAAGCGACAAAAAGTCCGACGCCCGCCCCGATGATGAGGTGAACGTTTTTCGGGGCCTGATCT
Source organism: uncultured Alphaproteobacteria bacterium (assembly GCA_963697595.1). Classification (GTDB taxonomy): domain Bacteria; phylum Pseudomonadota; class Alphaproteobacteria; order Rhizobiales; family Beijerinckiaceae; genus Methylocystis. Next base: position 2,242,441 of record CAVOON010000003.1, read on the forward strand.
AGGACCGCTTTTGCTACTGCAGATCCTGACTTTCCCGCGTACCCCAGCAGCGACTCCGGGATATCTTGGAGATGAAACTGGTCCATCGCCGCCTGCACCGGATTTACGACGGGCATTCGAGCCAATTCAGCGTCCGCGATTTCTGCGGTGCGTCGTTCGCGTGTGCGGGCAAAGACGTAACACAGGATTGCGACACCTAGATATACCCCGCAAAGAATAAGATCTGCAATACGGGAACTGAACCGCTCCAGAAGATAGGAGTCCGCCGCTGCAGTGCCGAAGCCGGCAGAAATCAGCAATGGAACGAGCGCGACAATGGAGCCCGAAACATGGCTAACAACGGAGTGTATTTTGTGTTCCATTCGCAAGAGAATGGGTTCTACAAACATGGCAGACTCCTCTAGACGATGTTAGCGCCCAGATTTCCACATCGCACCCAGGAGGAAACCCGCTGCGATCGACAACAGCACAGTTGTTCCCGGCTGGCTTCGCGCCGATTGTACGAGCGCATCACGCAGCGTGCCAACGACCTCGCCAGCATTGCTGGCCACCTCAGAACCTCTTTCCTGCGCAGATGAAAGCGCTTCGCTCGCACGTTCGGCCACGTCGGACGCCTTGCCTTTTACCTGTTCTGCCAAAACACCTGCTCTATTGGCGATTGCTTCGCCCACGTCTCGCGACTCTTTCAACCCCGCCTGTGCATCATAGGAACCCATAACCTTCTCCTTTGCGTTTACGCGCCGCGATAGCGCTTTCCCCACAACACTCAGCCGCTTGATTTGTTCCAAGACTGAGTCGAATGAAGGTGGCTGCTCCATAGCGTTCGTTCGCAATTCCCATTTCGTCGTTTGTCCGGGAGACGACCGCGCCGACAGACTTTGGAACGCCTGTTTCGATTTATGTGTTTTTCCTAATGGTTTCGTTCGGGTTGATGGATAGCTTTGCACTTCAGATGTACTTGCTCCGCGTCCGAGGTGAGGCTTGGGACTGGGCCGAGCGCAACGTTTATCCGACCCACGCGAAGGCGCTACGAACCGTCCGCAAGCCCTCTGTGCGAAGCAAACTTGGGCGAAGAGGTCATGAATGAGCGAAGCTGAAAGCACTACAAATAAAGGCACTCCCATCGGATCCTTCGCTGCGCGAGCGGTCCTGCAAGTCGAAGTGCTCACTTACGTCATTCTTGGATTTCTGCTGGCGGCGACGGCGCTGCTGGGAATTGGAAACGCAGGCATGACGCTTTGGAAGGCCGCTCAAGATGGCGGACAAGCAAATTCTCTTGTGCTTTCGATAGATCGCTTGCTTTTCGTGCTAATGGTTGTCGAGATCCTGCATACGGTGCGAGTCTCGTTCGCAGCGGGCGCTTTGCAGTGCGAACCATTCCTTGTTGTGGGCTTGATTGCTTCAATTCGACGAGTTCTGGTCATAACGCTCGAATCATCCGAGGCCAATCTGCCAGGAAAATGGTCGCCGGAGTTGAAAGCGTTCCTGATGTCTATGAACATTGAGCTAACCGTGCTCGGCGTCCTGATACTCGTCATGGTAGTTTCGATCTACATACTCCGCCGATCCGAGCGTCTGTCACGATGAGAACTGAAAATATTGACGCCGTTCGGATGGCGATGGAAGCCAAGGGGACCCCTCCTCCCCCGCAGCTTCAAGTTAAGGCTCTTCAAAGCGTCAGAGAGAGCTTAAACTCGCCTTGCTTGCTTGTTTGACGCAATGCGCGCCCCGCCCCGCAGCAGACTCACCTAGAGCAGGTATCCCAGAAACGCCCAGCTCAGCCCCGCCGCGGGTGGCGACGATGACGGCGGTGAACGGGGAGATTTTGCGGCGCGTTCTGGGACTTCGTTTCAGGCTGCGGCGCGGGCTCAGCCTGCCTCGTGGTCGATGTGGCTTGCGCTTGCGGCGCCTGGTGCATCAGGGCGGACTCCGCCGCCTCAAGCTGCGGCGACACGAGTTCCGCGTAAACGAGTTGGCTGAACTGATTGAGCAAACGCACGCTATCCGGTTTGCCGCCAATTCCTGCCTTAAATTGCGCGCGGCAATAGGTCTGCGTCAGTCCATTGATAATTTCCGCCTGGCTCGCCTCTGGCGCAAGCTTGCGCGCGATCTTGATGAGGGTCGAGGCGGACTGCAGCATATTGACTTCATCGATCTTTCTGAGCGTGGCGTCCAGTTCGCTATTGGGATCCTTGATAGGCGGCACGGGCGTCCCATCGTCGCCGCTACGACAGGAATCGTTTGCATCGTTTGCCGAAGGCTTTTCCGCCAAAATGCCGTAGGTCTCGGCGCGGATTTTTCCAACCAGCCCTGATTGCGCCGTCGGCGGCGCCTTGTTGGACCAAGCGTTGCGCGCGAAATTTACGGCGTCGGCCACGTCCCGGTCGCTCATTTCCTGACCGACCGCCGGCATCGGCGCGTAAGAGCCACGCGCGATGAGGCCGCCAAGCACCACGCGGATAACTGTTTCAGGCCCCTTGCTGTTTACTATGTCGTTGCCGTCGAGCGCCGGGATTGCGCCGGGTCGTCCCTTGCCGTCGCGCCCATGGCAGAAGGCGCAGTGGGTCAGATAAGCGGACGATTCCGCCGAATGGGCCTCGTCGATAGCAGCGACGCGCTCAGGCTTGTAGTCGGAGATGGGCTTTATGGTCTTCAGATAGGCAACGATGGCGTTAAGGTCCCCAGTGGAAAGATAAGACAGGCTCTCGTGCACCACCTGACCCATCGGGCCGACGATCGGACCCTTGTCCTTCGAGAGACCGGTTTTTAGATAGCTGAACAGCTGCTGGTTCGGCCAGGCGCCGATGCCGCGCGTCTCGTCCGAGGTGATGTTGGGCGCATACCAATTGTCGACGACGCCGCCGGAATAAGCCTTGGCGTTGAGCGTCTCCATCGCGAAGCCGCGCGGAGTATGACAGTCGCCGCAATGCGCAAGACCTTCGACGAGATATGCGCCGCGATTGACATCGGCGGGTTCCGCCGGATCCGCCTTGAATTCTCCGGGTTTGAAGTAAGCGGCGTTCCAGACCGCCAAACCGGCCCGCTCGTCGAAGGGAAAGCGTAGTCTGGTCTCGCGGTTCTTCTGCTGCGCGGGCGGAATCGAAAACAGATAGGCCTTGATCGCCAATACATCGTCGCGTGTAACTTTCGTGTACCATTGATAGGGCATCGCCGGATAAAGCAGCTCTCCGCCCTTGCCTACACCCTCATGCAGCGCGCGATAAAAATCATCGTCGCTCCACGAGCCGATGCCGAACTGCTTGTCGGGTGTGATGTTTGGCGCATAGATTGGGCCGAAAGGAGAGCGAATGGACGCACCGCCGGCAAAAGCCTGTCCTCCGGCTTGTGTGTGGCAAGCGCCGCAGTCGCCTATGCGAGTCAGATATTCGCCGCGCTGTACCTGAGTTTCGGCCCAGCTGTCGCTCGAAGGCAATGCTAGCAGCGCCAAAGTCAGCAATCTCCAATAAAGAGCGGAATGAAGCATAGGAGCCCTGCGCGGTTGAAGTTTGGATGATTCGATCAATTGTATTGACTGCAAGGCGTTTCAAGGTCGGCAATGCAGCGAAGCTTCTCTCAACTTCGTCGTCCCTTGGAAGGTCACGGCGCTGGTTGGCCGAGATTTCAGGAACTTCTTTGCGAATTAGCCGTTGTGTGGCGACGGGGGCGACGTGAGTGAAGGAGAATTGAACATGTCCCTCGATAACCTTGGCTGGCTACTGCCAGCATGGCTTCTAGGTGTGCCCCTTCTGATCGGTTTGTACGAGCTGGCGACAATCGGATCCCACCACACTCGACTCCATACTGACGCACGCTCTAATTTGGATGGACGACAGTAACGACTTCCGTCAGCAAATTGGCGTGAGCTGAACTTCTCCAGAAGCGCCTCGCCAAACGAGGCGCCCAATTCAATGTGAAACCCTCGTATTCAGCTCATCCCAACATCTGCGTTGGGCTTTACCCCTCAACGCGAGAGCGGCCTGAGCTTTATGTCTCCGAGGCAAGCTGTGAGGGCGAGTGAATCTTTCTAGTTGAAAACGCCCTCACCTCTTTACTGCGGTCCCGCTCCGCCGAGCTCGGGATAATCTTGCGCCATGGCGGCACCATTCAGGGGCTTGCTAACCCCCTGGTGACATGTCGCGCAATCCAGCTTCGGGCTATCTCCATGAGGACCCAAGCGGGTTTGCGGATATACTGTTTTGAGCGGCTCGAGGTAGACGTTATTAAGATCACGCACCAATTCGAGTCCACGCCAGGCTATCACGCGCTGCGGAGAGCTTTCGGACCAACCCGAAAAGTTGCGCGTATTATGACAGAACGTGCAGTTTACACCCAGACTTTCTGACATATGGATCATCAGGGAAAAACTTCGCTCCGCACTCTGGATGGAAGCGCCATTGCCCGTTGGCAAAGCTTTTGTGCCCTCCACCCGAATTTGTTCCGCACTGTCGAGATAAGGGGTCATGGGATCAATAGGAAGTGATGTGGTCCCATTGATTTTTGTTGGATGACCGAAGCCGTAATTCGTTGCCGCGAACCCTCCCGCATGCGGAGCACCTGGATTTTCAAACCAGATGTTGGACGGCACCGGCTGCCCTCTGTGGCAAGTGTAGCACGTTACACCTGTCGAGCCGACATGCTCTTTCCAATCTTTGTTGATGTGGCGATTCATCTGGAGCATGCGGCGTGCGACGATCTTTGTATAAATACCGTCATCGGCCAGGTTGTTTTCATTGTGACAATAAGCGCAGCCCTGGTCCGGCGAGACCCATTGCGTTATCGCCACCATCACGCGATTGAACTGGTCCGCGCTTAGATCGTTCAAGACTTTCACGTTCTTGTATACAGCTGTCGCCCTTTCGCCGCCAGGCGAGGCCTTGTCAATTACTTCGGGCAAGAGGTTAGCGGCTTGCAGCATGCGCTGCTGCGCAGCAGTGCTGATCTGTTCTTCGCCAGTACCACGATAGCCGTTTTGTTTTGCGATTATGGGCGGGTGAACCCAGCCTGCGCTAAGGAACATGGCCGCAGTAAGCAGCGCTGCAACTACGCCGCCAAGGGAGAGTAGACCGATTTTCATTGGAGCACTCCCGTGGCTGGAGCCGGATCGACCACCGGCGGAAAGACATGGGGATAATTAGGGGCGATTCCATGATGCACGCCCCATAGATACCAGTTGTCGACCACCGTTCCGGTAAGCAGAATGCCGATACCGCCACTCAAGGGACAGAGGACCGCGAACCACCATGCCCAGCGATGAATGGACTCCATCGTCGCGTTGAAGCCCATGGTCCACCGCCAGAACAATGCCGCGCGTTCGGCGGCGGTGCCTCGGTCAAGGATCTGTTCTATCTCGCGCTCGCCGCCAAACCGGCTCACCGCCAAAATGGTCGCTCCGTGCATGGCGAACAGCAGCGTTGCGCCGTAGAGGAAAGCGATCGAGAGCATATGGAACGGATTATAGAACAGGTTTCCGTAGCGGATCGAAAAAGCCGCCGTCCAGTCAAGGTGCGGAAATATCCCGAAGGGAACCGCCTCGCTCCAATGCCCCATAAGCAAGGGCCGGATAAAACCTAGCACCAGATAAAGCCAAATGGCGGAAAGAAACGCCCATGCGGTGTGCGTGCCAAGACCCAAAGCTCGGGCGCGCCGATAGACCCGCGCCCACCACAAGAGCAGCGAAGCCGTAAGGAAGAAGCCCGCAAGCAACCACCATCCTCCCTCGTTCAAGGGCGGGAGGATTTGCAGGCCATATTCCGGTTTGGGCGGCTCCAGAGCCAACCACGGCAGTTGGCGCGCGAACTGGATGGGGCTCCAGTTTACCGAGGCCCACATGTTAAGGCCGATAATCTCGAAGGCGATGAAGCCAAAAACCAGCGACAGCGTGCCAAGATAGCCAAGATAGATCGGTCCGACTTGGGCATTGCCGATTATCCCGAGCAAATAAACGAAGAAACCTTTTCCAGTTCTTTCGAGTTTGGGAGCGGCGACTCCGGGCTCGGGCTCCGCGCTGCGGACCTGAACCTGCGTGAAGATGTTTTGATAATAGGACACGAGGCTTCTCCCTTATACTAGCGCCACACCGGAAGATTGAGCCACCAGTTCCACCACTCCGGCCAGCCACGCGTCCAGAACGGCCCACTGATGATCATGCAAACTGCGCTCCAGAACGTCGCGGACAAGGCGAGAAACAGCCCCAAGCGATGAATGCCCAACGTGCCGATCGAATAGCCGATGATGTCGCGGAAAAATGTGTCCTCGTGTTCGGGCGTCTTGACGTTCTCGCCCTTGGCGGGATTGGTCGCAGACAAAACCAGCGCCCCGTGTAACGCCAGCGCGAAAACGGTCGTGAAGAAGAAAGAGACTGCGATCATATGCGCGGGATTGTAATGAAAATGCAGATATTGATAGCCGGTGTTCGACACCCAATCGAGATGGCTGAGTATTCCGTAGGGAAAACCGTGTCCCCAGGCTCCGAGCAGAAGCGGCCGGATTACAACGAGCGCCACATAAGCGAGTATGGCGAAGCCGAAAGCGACGGGCACGTGATAGCCTATGCCGAGCTTGCGGCAGATTTCGACCTCGCGTAGCGCCCAGGATACGAAGGACCCGGTCGCGCAAATCGTGATGATTTGCCACAGGCCACCTTCCCTCAAGGGAGCGAGCGCCAGACCGTATTTCAAATCTGGGGGCGCGATGCTGATCTGCCAGATGTTCCAAGTTGGACCTAAAGCGGCCCCCCACAGGATTAGAGCTGTGCCGAGCACGGCGAAGAAGATTGTCGTTACGCCGAAAAAGCCGACGTAAAAGGGTCCCACCCAAAAGTCGAAGAGGTCGCCTCCGATGAGCGTGCCGCCTCGCACACGATATTTTCTTTCAAAACTCAGCAGCGCCATAGCGGACACTCCCCCTTGAGCGTGGATTTTTTGCGACGGGCAGGCGTCGGTGGCGCCTGTCCGCAGCGTTTGTTGTTTGACTGCACGGGTCCCGCTTTAGCCGAGGAAAGACGGCTCCACACCCGGAATCGACTGCTCGATCTGTCCCGTCTTTGGTGCTCGGGGCCCCTCCAACCAGTTGAACCTGTCGGTGCTGAGCAAAATGAAGTGAATCAGCAGTGCGAGGGTGAACAGAAACGTGAACAGCGCGACCAGTGTCCTGCGCGGATCGAACAAGAGCCATATTTTATACATAGCTATCTTCTCCTCAGCTCAGGAAGGTCATCAGCCCGTGCATGGCGTTATTCGCGCCATCCAGCAAGGCGTATCCCTTGACGCCGGGCAGCCAGGGCCGCCAGTTCCACACGAGCACATGCGCGATGATCGCGATGATCGTGAAACCGATGAAGCTCGTAATGAACAGTTTGTGGAACTCTTTCGCTTCGTCCTCTGTCAAACCGGACAGTGACGATCTCTCTTTATCGATGGCCATCTCTTTGACCTCCGCTAGGGTTACCGCGCACGCCATACGCGGCGACAATATCGCGACGTTACATCGCGACAGGCGTTCCAGCCGGCTCCGCCGGATGAATCTTTGCAGCGCCCTTCACGATGTCAGCGCGTAGGAAAGCGCGCTCGAGACTTTTTCTCGCACCTCATTGAACCCGACGCTCAACGCCTCATGCTTACCGCCAAGAGACGCACTCACGGCAAGTCGCGCCAGCCCCTCAGCGACGAGAACTACTGGAAAGACCACCAGAAAAAGCATGTAGAAGCGGAACAGGTTTCGTCGCTGCGGCGACGCCGAATGGACTGTCGACGGCATGGAGCGTTCCTCCTTTGATTTGAACTCGCTGTCGGTTCCGCCCGCTGAATGTGTTGACGGAAAATGTCCGACCATTGAGAAAAATACCTTGCAGATGCGTGACCCGAAGGATGCGCCGTCGGAGAGGAGATCGCTGTCATGCGCCGCTCCTTTCCATCAATCTCTCATGCGCCTTTCCAACGCGCGCTTCGGTCACGCATTCTTCGCCCGCGAGACGCGTTTCACGCTCGGCCGCGTCTCGTAAGCGCTTGGCTGCGGAGATACGCACAAGGATCGGAGCGGAATCGACCAAGTCATCAAGCATGGATTTCGCCGCTTGTTCCCAGGCGAGCTCGCGATGCAAACGCGCCGGCGTCGCCTCGACCCTGTCGAGCTCCGTTCCAAGCGGCAGAACATGAAACAATGCGTCGAACAGAGCGTTGCACACTTCCTGAATAAGAAAGGTCGCGCCGGCATAGCCCATGAACGGCGTGCCAGTATGTCTGCGAATGATCGCACCGGGGAAAGATGCGGGTATATAGATTGCTCGCGCTCCGGCCTCTGCTGCATACATGCGTTCGTTGTAACTTCCGAACAACACCAGTGGCGGCTTTTCCTTGACAGCCTGACGCACGGCGGCGTTGTCAGTCTTTTCGCCAGGACATCGCGCTATCGCAAAGGTGCAGGGGAGCCCCATTTCCTCTTCGAGAAAATTCCGCACGCCGCGCACATAGGTTTCGTTCGCCACGATGGCGAAAGAAGCCGTGCCAAAGAAATCCTGCGTTACAGAGCGCCACAAGTCCCAGATCGGCTTGACCGTCGTGTGCTTCTCGCGAGCGATGAAGGGCTCGGGGTCGATGTTCAGCAATTCGCCGAGCTTGCGCAGAAATTTTGTGGTGCTGTGCAGCCCTATAGGCGCCTGCAGATAGGGCCGATCCAATGCTTCACAAAGCTGGCGTCCAAACTCGCGATACATGCAAACATTCACCTCGGCATCTGCGAGGCGAGCGACATCTGCGACATGACTGCCAAGCGGGAACACCATATGGACCTGCGCCCCGATCCCCTCGATCAGACGCCTGATCTCCGCGAGGTCGGACGGCATATTGAACACGCCGTAGCTGGGACCGATGATATTCACCTTGGGGCGCACGTCCGGCGGCGCGGCTTTGACTTTGGGCGCATGACCCTTCTTGGGTCCAAACTCGCTCCAGAGCCAACTCATCGCGCGATTGGCGCATTGCCACTGGTCCTCGTCGATGGTGCGCGGCAGGAAACGCTGGATTCCTGTTCCTTCCGGCGTTACTCCCCCACCAATCATTTCGGCGATGGAGCCCGTGACAACGACGCTGGGTAAATCGGGGTCAAGCGTCGCATGGGCTCGCTTCATCGCCCCTTCCGTGCCATGCCTCCCGAGTTCTTCCTCGGAAAGGCCGGTGACGACGATAGGCAATTCATGCGGCGGCAATCCATCCGTGTAGTGCAGGACGGAGGTAACCGGCAGGTTCTCGCAGCCAACGGGTCCGTCGATAACGACCTGCAGACCCTTTATGGCGGTGAACACATAGACGGCGCCCCAATATCCGCCAGCGCGATCATGGTCCAGGACTAGCATGAGCCCATCTCCTCGACCCGCGTCTTCCCCATCCTGGCGCCATGCTTCTTTTGGAATTCTGGACGATCGACCGGCGTGTCCTCCCAGATTCCGGCGGAGAAGCCTTGGCCGACGCCCTCGAAGAAATTGTTCATTTCATCGAAACGACGGCGATTGCCAATCGCGGCATTGACGACCCTCGCCAAAGAGCCAGCTCCAGCGACGCCCATGAGCGGTCGCGCGGAAATCAGATTGGTGAAGTAAAGCGCCGGGGTCGCCAGCTGCTTGGACTTTTGCACGACGGGGGTGGTGCCGATGGCGAGATCCGGTTTGAATTCGGCGAGGGCGGCGAGATCGTGTTCAAGAGATGCGCGATATTGCACATGGACGCCATTTGCTTCGAGCCACTCGCAATCTGCTTCCGAGAAACGCGTACGCGGACAGGCGGTGCCGACATAACGCAGATCGGCGCCGCTCTCGACAAGAAGACGCCCAACCAGCAGTTCCGACCCTTCGTATCCCGAAAGCGTGATGCGGCCCTTGATCGGCGTCTGCGCAAGCGCGTTCTTGATCGCGGGGAGCAAATAGTTTTTTGCGGCGCCGACAATATCGCCCCTAACGCCGCAAAGCTCCGCGATTGAATCGAGCCAGGCCGCCGTGCCGTCATGACCGACTGGAGCTGACCCGACGACTTTTCTCCCAGCGGTTTCGAACTCGCGCACGCAGGCCGTATAAAAAGGATGGATCGCTGCGACGGCTTCACAGTCCAGCGCTCCATAAAGCTCCCGCCATTCGCGCGTCGGCGCGACGGGCCCTGCGGCGAGGCCGATCAGATCCAGCATGCCGCCGATCTGTACGGGATCGACAGGGAACATCTCGCCGAGCAAGGAGATCGTGGGCTTGCCGCTACGCGGGGTTCGCGGCGCCTGAACAGGCCCCTGCTCCGCTTCAAGACGTGCGAAGCGCAGCATCGCTCCCGCCAGGACATCTTTGGCCTCCGCATGCGTCGGCACGCCAAAGCCCGGCACATCTATGCCGATAATGCGCACGCCATTGATCTCCTTGGGCAGGAGCCGGAGGGGAACTCCGGAAGCGGTCGGCACGCAGAGGTTAATGATGACAACGGCGTCGTATCGCTCAGGATCGGCCAGCTTGAAGACAGCCTCGCGAATGTCTTCGAAAAGCTTGCCCGTCACCAATGTTTCGGAATTGAACGGCACATATCCCACAGAGCGGCGGGCGCCGTAGAAATGCGATGTGAAAGTCAGGCCATAGACGCAGCAGGCGGAACCGGACAGTATCGTCGCCGTGCGGCGCATGCGAAGGCCGACGCGCAGGGAGCCGAAGGCTGGACACATGCTTTGTGGCTGGTCATGGGGACCTGTTGGATAATCTTTCGCGTATTGCGCGAGCGACTCGCTCAGCCCCGCCGCCTTCGCAGCCTTGAGCATCTTTTCCTTGCCGGCGTGACAGCCGAAACCATCAACCCTGGCCGCCTCGGCATGAGCGTCCTGCGCGGTTTCGGCCTGCAGTCCGTCGGACGGGTCATTTGACGCGAGATGATTTATTTGTTCCGCTCTCGGGTTCATACGGCGTCGTAGATGACTTCCAGCGAGGGTTTCGCAGTGGACAAGGCTCCGCACATGTCCTCTATCGTCGCGGGTTCGAGGACGACATTGCGGCCAACGGACTCGCTGCTGAAGAGCCCAAGCAGCTGGTCTTGCGTGAGAGGTGTTGGCTGATGTGGTTTGGCGGCTGCGACATGCGTGGCGAGTGTCTCGAACAGCGAACCCCAGCGCCCTTCCGGCCGCCCGATGATCTCGTAATTTGCGCTTTTGCGCCGAATATCCTCATCGGAGGGAATCGACGCGAGGATCGGAATGCCTGCCGCCTTTGCGAAGGCCTGCGCCTCTCCGGTTCCGTCGTCCTTGTTGATGACGAGACCGCCGACCCCGACATTGCCGCCGAGCTTGCGGAAATATTCAACCGCCGAACACACATTGTTGGCGACATAGAGCGATTGAAGGTCGTTGGATCCGACCACAATGACCTTCTGGCACATGTCGCGCGCTATAGGCAGGCCGAAGCCACCACAGACCACGTCTCCAAGAAAATCGAGCAACACATAATCGAAGCCCCAGTCATGGAATCCGAGTTTCTCGAGAAGCTCGAAGCCGTGGATAATGCCGCGTCCGCCGCAGCCTCGCCCGACTTCCGGACCGCCCAGCTCCATCGCGAAAACGCCGTCTCGCTTGAAGCAGACGTCGCCGATGACGACCTGATCGCCTGCAAGTTTTTTTTTGGTCGAAGTCTCAATGATAGTTGGGCAGGCTCTTCCGCCGAAGAGCAGCGACGTTGTATCGCTCTTGGGATCGCAGCCAATCAGCAGAACCTTTTTGCCCTGCTGCGCCATCATGTAGGAAAGGTTCGCGAGCGTGAAGCTCTTGCCGATGCCTCCCTTGCCATAGATCGCGATAATCTGGGTTTCCTTCGTGGCTATGGTCGGCACTGGATCCGGCGCGACAGATGCTTCGGCTCGCAAGAGATGAGCGGGTGGATTTGCAAGCTCGGCGGCTGTCAGGAAGCCTTGTTCGATGTTCATGAGCGCGCTCTCCAGTCGAGGACCATCTTCAGGCAGGACGGATCGTTAAAGGCGGTCGGATAAGCGCTCTCGGCGCTTGTCGCGGTCTGCCGATGCGTGATGAGGCCTTCGAGAGAGAGACGCCCTTCTTCGACAAGGCGCGCGACTGCCTGGAGATCATGCTCTCGCCACTGCGCCGCCACGCGTATGTGCGCCTCGCGCATGAAAGCGGGGGGAAAGCTGAAAACGAGAGTATCGTAAAAGCCGGCGAGCACGATCTCTCCGCCGGGAGCAAGCCGCTCGACAAGCTGATCGAGAATTTTGCCGTCGCCGCTGACGTCAAAGATGGTTCGATAATTGCGCCGAGTGTCTTGCTCAGGAGAAATCACTTCATAACCGTGCGCGCCGTCGGCGCGCTCAGGATTGCGCTCCCACACGACAGGCGGCTCGCCGCCCGCCAAAAGGCTTAGCCGCGCCAGCAGCCTCCCGAGTACGCCATGTCCGACAATCAGGTCGCCCTGACTTGGCTCGACGCCAGCGCGGGCGTGGTAGGCCGTGGCGGCGAGCGCAAGAAGCACTCCCCTGTCTTTGAGGGATTTAGACACAGGAACGATGCGCGCGGCTGCCGTGACGAGATGCGAAGCTGCGCCGCCGAACAATCCGCGCACCGGACCAAAGCAGCGCGCGCCAGGCACAAAAACCCTTTGCCCTACTGACAGTCGCGATTGCGATCGCGTCTCGACGATCTCGCCGACCGTCTCGTAGCCAGGCACGAGCGGGTAGCCCATCCCCGGAAAATCCGGCATGCGTCCGCTAAACAGCAGGCGCTCTGTTCCGGTGCTGACGCCGCTCCAGAGCGTCTCTACCACCACGTCTCCTGCTTCCGGCGCGTCGAGAGCCAATTGGCTAAGCGACAAGCGCTCCGGCTTTTCGAGGACAACGGCAAGAGTGTGCGACATGACCGGCCTTTCAGCCCAAACAAGGTGAGGTCAATTCGGCCTTTTGTAATCATATAGTGACATATTAGAACGTCAAGTCGAAATTACACTTTCCGGGCTAATATGGCTCTTGCAATGATCGGGCGGTGCGTGCCGAGCGCTCGAATGCTCGAAAAGCCGACCGTTCGCAGAAGATTTGTCAGCTCGGTGAGTGTGCGCGGGCGGCCCCGCCCCATCGCTTCGAGATAAAAGCCGAAATAAGCGTCGCCGATGGGCTCGGAGCCAGGAGTTCCAGCCATTGGTTCAGCAATCAGCAGCTCTCCGCCGACTGGCAGCGCGTCGAAGACCGCGCGCATAACGACAAGCGCGGATTCATCGTCATGGTCGTGCAGCACTCGAATTAGCGACGCCGTGTCGGCGCCGGAAGGCAACGGATCGCGCAGAAAATTTACGCCGATCGTTTCGATGCGCGTGCTCAAGCCCTGCCCGGCCAGTTTGGCGCGAGCGCGCTCGGCGACAGGGGGAAGATCCAGTAGCTTGAGGTCTAGTCGGGGCCAGCGGGTAGCTGCTGCCGCAACGAAGGCCCCATCGCCGCCGCCCACGTCCATCAGACATCGGCGCCGGTTCAAGGGATAGGCGTCGAGCACATCCTGCGCAAGCAGCTCCTGTGAACGAGACATCAGGACGCTATAGGCTTCGTAAGTTTCCTTCCCGATGTCCCCACCCTGTGCACGACGAGTCGTTTCTGGCTGCGGCCTTTCGGCCGCATAAGGCCAAAAAGCCGAAAGGCGCGTTGAAACTTCGCCGCGCAGAAGCGCCACCGGATCGCGAAGATCGTCATAGAGAAGGCTGTGATGCTCGACGAATGCAAAGACGGAAGGATTGCCAAGCAGAGACGCGCCAAGGTCGTCGAGCGCGAATCTTTCATCGGGCAATGCGCGCACCAGCCGCAAAGACACCGCCGCGCGCAACAGACGCAGCGCGGCGGCGTCGGACAACCCAAGCCTTGCCGACAAGACGGGCAATCCACAAGGCCCCTCGGCCAATGTCTCGAAAAGCCGCAGCCTCACGCAGGCGAGCAAAATCTGCGAGTAGACAAAGCCGGCGCAAAGATCGAACAGCTGGCGCGTCCGACGTCGCGCGACAAAGCGCGTGAACGTCGACGCCGCCGCCCAGCGCTGAAAGCGCGGGTCGGCGATAATTCTGTTGCGCAGGTTGAGCCAGCGTTCGCGCCAGGGCGCTGCGCGAACATCCCCGGAGGAAACCGCCGACACGACGGCGCTCGATCAGGCGGCTCTGCTCGCCAATTGCCTGGGAAGGAAAAGGGCTGTCTGCGCTTTGATCTGTTCGCGCAGTTCATCCGCTCCAGGGCAGGGCGGAATTGAATTTATGGCGCCTTTCACCAGTTCCTGAAGCCGGTTTTTCGCCCCGCCGATTCCAAGCTGCGCAGCGGCATTGGGTCGCAGTCGCGCCGCATCCTGGCCGATCGGCTTGCCGAGTTCGGCGGCGTCGCAGAGAATGTCGCGCAGATCGTCGGCGACTTGATAGGCCTCACCCAGTTTTTCCCCAAGCGTCCGCCAGGGCTGTGCGGCGACGCCGGCCGCCGCCGCGCCAGCCACTGTCGCCGCGACGAACAGCGCCCCCGTCTTTGCGAGCTGATAGTCGGCCAGCGGCGCCGCCGCCTCGCATTCCCAGGCCTGCCCCGCAACAATGCCGTTAGGGGAGCCGACGGACTCAGCAATGGTGGAAAGCAAGATCGACATGCGCGCTGGGTCGCGCGCCGCGCCTTGCACGAGCGCTTGAAAGGCGAGGACTATCAGGGCGTCTCCTGTCAGAACAGCGATCGGCGAGCCAAATTCGACATGAACGGAAGCCTTGCCGCGCCGAAGTCCCGCGTCGTCAAAACAGGGCAGATCGTCGTGAACGAGAGAGGCGCAATGCAGCAATTCTATAGAGGCCGCGGCAGCGTCCGCCGCCGCCGGATCCCCGTCGCCGCAGGCCTCAGCCACGGCGAGGCAAAGCTGTGGTCGAATGCGGTGACCGGCTGGAAAGACCGCATAGCCCATCGCAGCGGCTAGGAGGGAGGGCGCTCCACCGCCTTGGGCGTGAGCGACGGCCCGTTGCAGGGCTTTCTCAATGCGTTCCGAAGTCTGCATGACCGCTCCCTCCATTTGTAATTTTAACTGATCAATGTAAAGTGTCATTTAATATTGACACACCCTCCGTGTTCAATCAATGTGAAATCTGGAGGACGGCCGCACAAAATTGGCTGCCGACCGGAATGGGCGCCTCTCGTGCCGGCCGCCGGGGAGTTAAGGTGGATGCGCACTCGCCGGGTCGTGATCATTGGCGCGGGAATTGGCGGACTGGTCGCGGCCCTGTTGCTTGCATCGCGTGGTTTCGTCGTAACCGTGATCGAGAGCGCTGCGACACCCGGGGGGAAAATGCGCGAAGTCGCCCCAGGGGGCGCGAAAATAGATGCGGGCCCCACAGTCTTCACAATGCGCTGGGTATTCGACGAAATCCTGCAGGAAGTCGGCGCTTCCCTGGTCGACCGCCTTACCCTCCGGCCTCTCGAGATTCTGGCGCGTCATGTCTGGCGCGACGGCGCAACATTGGATCTCTTCACAGATAGCGACCGCAGCGCCGACGCTATCGGCGATTTTGCCGGACGCGCGGAAGCGGAGGGCTATCGCCAGTTCTGCAAGCGCGCCTGCGCGATATACGATGTGCTGCGAGAGACATTCATTCGCGCGTCCAGGCCCACTCCGTTGACCCTTGTGCGACGAGCCGGACTTCGAGGGCTTCCTGGCCTCGTCGGTATCTCGCCATTCACGACGCTCTGGGGCGCCCTTGGCGAGCACTTTAGCGATCAACGCTTGCGCCAGCTCTTTGGTCGCTACGCCACCTATTGCGGGTCGTCGCCCTTCACCGCGCCCGCGACGCTGATGCTTGTGGCGCATGTCGAAAAAGAGGGTGTCTGGCTCGTTCAGGGCGGCATGCATCGAGTGGCCGCGCTCCTCGCCGATCTCGCGCAAGAACGCGGCGCAATCTTCCACTATGGCCGGCGCGCGAAGCGGATTCTCGTCGAGAGCGGACGCGCATGCGGCCTCGAGACAGATGACGGCGAGATATTTTCAGCCGACGCCATTGTCATGAACGGCGACGCCGCAGCGCTGGGCGCGGGCGCCCTGGGTGAAGCCGCCATGTATGCTGAGCCCCGGATGCAGAAAGCCGCGCGATCTCTTTCCGCCGTCACTTGGGCGATGAAGGCGACAACCTCGGGCTTTCCGCTGGCGCATCACAATGTGTTCTTCTCAAACGACTATCGCGCGGAATTTGCCGATATTTTCGGCCGCAAGCGACTGCCGCGCGCCCCCAGCATCTATGTCTGCGCGCAGGATCGCGGAGACGACGAAGGACAGGGCGCGAAGCAGGACGCAGAGCGACTGCTTTGCCTGATCAATGCGCCGCCGACAGGCGACGAAAATGCAATCTCGGCATCGGAGTTGCTGTCATGCGAAGAAACCGTCTTCGAATTCCTGAGGACATGCGGGCTCGAGATACAGCGCAACACGGGAACGACGATTCGCACGACGCCGCAGGACTTCGCGAGTCTCTTTCCGGCGACGGGCGGCGCGCTCTACGGCCGCGCGTCTCATGGCTGGATGGCGTCCTTCGCCCGCCCGGGGTCACGGACGCGCTTGCCGGGACTGTATCTTGCGGGCGGCAGCACTCATCCGGGCCCGGGCGTGCCGATGGCGGCGATATCGGGGCGACTCGCGGCCCAGAGTGTGAGCGAGGACCTTGTTTCAACGCGCCTGTGGCCCCCGGCGGCTACCAGTGGTGGTATATCGACGCGTTCAGCGACGACGGTCGATATGGGCTGACGGCGATTGCATTCATCGGCAGCGTGTTCTCGCCCTATTACGCCTGGTCTGGACGCAAAAATCCCCTCGAACATTGCGCCATAAACGTCGCGCTTTATGGTCCGACTAGCCAGCGCTGGTGCATGACAGAGCGCGGCGCGGACGCCGTCACCCGCTCGAAAAACTTGCTCGAGATCGGTCCGAGCTCGCTGTCATGGGACGAAGAGGCGCTGACAATTCACATAGATGAAATAGCGACGCCATTCCCGCGACGCATTCGGGGAAAAATTCGTGTCGAACCCCTGGCGATCAATCCGGAATCCTTTTTTCTGGAAACACATGGGCGCCATTTCTGGCGCCCCATAGCGCCTTCCGCGCGCATATCCCTTGATCTTCGCGCGCCGGACCTGCGCTGGAGCGGCCGCGGTTATTTCGACACCAATGCCGGCGCAGAACCGCTCGAACATGCGTTTTCCCGATGGACATGGCTGCGCGCCAGCCTGCGCGACGGCGCAACGATCCTCTATGACGCTGAGCGTCGGCGGGAACCGCACCTGTCGCTCGCACTGCGCTTCGACGGGCTCGGCCGTTATGAAACCGTCGAACCTCCGCCCTTGGCGCCGTTGCCTCCAACAGGATGGCGCATCGCGCGTCAGACGAGGTCGGAAGACGGACAAGCCTTTGTTGAACGCGGCTTTGAGGATACGCCCTTCTACTCGAGATCGCTTGTATCGACTTCGCTCTGCGGCGAGCGCGTCGCGGCGATGCATGAAAGCCTGTCGCTGGATCGCTTCGCGAATCCAATCGTGCGCCTGATGCTGCCATTCAGGATGCCCCGCAGAGGATAGCGAGGCAGAGCGGCTCATATCAAGTCGCGCTTGTTCGCCCGGGCCATAGATTATGACTTGAGCCATTCACTCGCTCTCGTCGGACGGCGGCGCATCCTGATTCTTTTTCTTAGCCTTTTTGACGGACCGAAGCTCCCAGAAAGCAAGCCCGATTACGACGCCGAACGAGAACACCATTTCCATAAGGCCGAAATAATCGGAGTTCACGGCGCTACTCGCCTAATCTCTCCGCGCGCTCCAAGCGTTCGAACATGTCGAGTACGCGCAGGAATTGCTGACCCAGATCGCCGATTCCGAATCTCCGCGCGCGCAGGGGCGCAGGCGAATGCGTCACGGCCTCGATGAGGAACTCGGCAGCTCGCAGAGGCGGCGCGGACATGTGGTTCGAGATCCACGGCGAGATGGCGAGCGACCGCAGGACCAGAACAGCCTTGCGCGCTCCAGATACGCGCGCACGATGAGAGATTGAATCCAGTGATTTGCGCTCGAGTTCGCGGCCGATTTCGGCGTAAAGCAGTGCGGCCGCCATTATTGCGGGACGACAAGAGAGCGGCAAGCATCCGACGCCATCATGCGCGCGTCGGTAGAGGCGATCGGCCTGTTCAAGCAATCTTGCGATCACGCTTTTGAGCGGCGGGTCGGCGACCGGATGCTCAAGAAAATTTCCCGGGTCGATCCCCGCCTCCCGCAGCCAGCGCAGCGGCAAATACAAACGCCCGGCGCGCGCATCCTCCCCGACGTCGCGCGCGATATTCGTCAGTTGCATTGCAACGCCGAGATCGCAGGCCCTTGCAAGGGCTTGCGGCGATCGTACGCCCATCATCAGCGTCATCATGACGCCTACGGTTCCAGCTACCCGCGCCGCGTATTCGAAGAGCTCGCCTATGTCCTCGTAGCGACGGCCCTCCGCGTCCCACGCGAGACCTTCCAGCAGCGCCTCGGGCAGCGTGCGTGGTATGACGAAGCGGCGGACGAGATCAGCCATCGCGCGGTCAGCGGCGATCGCGTGAGGGCGGCCTTCATAGGCGCAATGCAGCCGTTCGCGCAGACGGTCCAGCGCGCCGAGTGAACCTCCGTTCAGGTCGATGGCGTCGTCAGAGAGACGGCAAAAGGCGTAAAGCCCGTAGGCGGGCTCGCGAACGGAAAGCGGCAAGACCAGGGAAGCTGCGTGAAACGTGCGCGAGCCCTGCTTTATGGCGTCGCGGCACGCGGCCTGATCCTCGACTGTAGCGAAAGGGGGTTCAGACGAAGACAGATGCATGCGGCGCCACCTTGTCTAAAATACGCGCGGAGGAAAGGACACCTGGAAGCCCGGCGCCGGGATGCGTGCCGGCGCCGACGAGAAAGAGATTACGAATGTCTTCGCTAGCATTGTGCGGGCGAAACCAAGCGCTTTGAGTCAATACGGGTTCGAGCCCAAAGGCTGCGCCGCGAAAGGCCGAGAGCCTGGTTTCAAAGTCCAGTGGCGTGGAAATGCGCGAGGTGACGATTTCACGACCGAGCCCAGGCAGAAGAGAGTCCTCAAGCGCTTGAGCGACCTTTTTCCGATAGGGCTCCGCCAGCGCATTCCAGTCCTGCCCCCCCTCGAGATTTGGAACCGGCGAGAGCACGTAAAAAGTGTCGCAACCTTGGGGCGCGAGCGAAGGATCGGTCGCTGTCGGGCGATGCAGATAGAGGCTGAAATCAGGCGCGAGAGTTTTTCGTTCGAAAATATCCTTCAATAGTTCGCGATAACGTGGCCCAAGAAGAATCGTATGATGCGCGACATTTTCATAACGGCGTCGCGTGCCGAAATACCAGAGGAACAACCCCATCGAATAGCTGGCATTTTCAATCTTGCGATCCGTCCAACGACGACGCGCCGCCGAAGGCAACAGTCGCCGATAAGTCCAGGCCGAGTCGGCGTTGGAAACAACGATATGCGCCGGAAGCATTTCGCCAGAAGCTAAACGCACGCCTTTTGCTGCGCCATCGTCGACAAGAATCTCTGCGACTTCCGCGTCGCAGCGGACCACCCCGCCCTGCCCTTCGATAAGATCGACGAGCCCAGATACCAACCGTCCCGTGCCGCCCATGGCGAAATGCACGCCCCAGCGTTTTTCGAGAAAGGAAATGAGGCAGTAAATTGCGCTGGCCCGGAACGGGCTTCCGCCGATAAGTAGCGGATGGAAACTGAAGATCGTGCGCAGCCGCTCGTCACGGAAATATTGCGAAACCAGACTGTAGACGCTGCGATAGCCTTGCAGCCGCAGCAAATCTCCAGCTATGCGCGCCATATCCATCGGAGAACTGAAGGGAATGTCGCCAAGCCTCTCGAACCCGATGCGGTATATTTCTTCGCTCTGCCGTATGAAGCGCTCGTACCCCTCAATGTCCCCTGCACTGAAACGCGCGACCTCCTTGCGCATGGCTTCCGACTCGCCGCAATAGTCGAAACTGGCCCCGTCGTGAAAGCAAATCCGGTAGAAGGGCGTGGTGGCCCGCAGCTCAACGTCGTCGCACATCTTGCGTCCGCACAGTCGCCAGAGCTCTTCAAACAGAAACGGCGCGGTGACGATGGTCGGGCCCGCATCGAAGGTGAAGCCGTCCTGTCGATGGACAAAGGCCCTGCCTCCTGGCGCCTCGAGCTTTTCCAGCACCGTGACGCGATAGCCGCGCGCACCCAACCTTATCGCAGCGGCGAGTCCGCCAAATCCGCTTCCGATCACCACTGCATGCGGGCGCGGGGGCGAGAGCGACGACGCCCGAGGCGATGAGGCGAGTGTCAACATTCTATGACAGTAACAGTGTAATCCATTTTATCAAGCACTATTATCGCTAAGCGTCTGCGAAAACCCCGGTCTGCTCCGCCAGCCGCAAAATCAAGTCGGTCATCTGCTCCGGTTGTTCCTCATGTGCGAGATGGCCAAGTCGGGGTAGTCGCTCTACAAAAGCGTTTGGCATGCGCGCGGCGACCGTCTGCGCGGCGAAAGGCGACACGGCTTTGTCGGCTTCGCCGACGATCAGCGCGGTACGGACGACGAGTCTTGGCAGCTCACGATGCAGCGCACGTAGATCCCAATTCGCCATCATGCCCAGCGCGCCGGCGACGTGGGCGGGATTGCGAAAGAGCCGCGCGTAATAATCGACGCCCTGCTCGTCGATCTCCGAACCCGTTCCCCGCAACAGCCGAGACGCGGCGGCGCGATTTGTGGTCCATGCAAAGAATCGCGGTGCGAAGGGGTTCAGAAACAGCACTTTCGCCATCGGCGGCAGCAAGTGGCCCGCCAAACCATCGAAGGGCGCGAGCGCGCCATTGAGCGCTATGAGCAACTTCGGCTCGATCGCGTGATTCAAACAAAGCTGCGCCAATATCGCCGCGCCGGCGGAATGACCGACAGCGACGTCGGGCGCAAAGCGCAATTCATCCATCAAAGCGCCAAGCGCGCGGGACATCCCCGTGAGCAACTGGGTCGCGGAACCCTTCGATCCCGTGAAGCCATGCCCGGGAAGATCCAGAGCAAGCACGGTGAAGCGGCGCGCCAGCAGCGGCGCGAGCGTCCGCCAGGAATGCGTCGCGGCGCCGGTACCATGAATCAGCAGCAGCGCGGGCCCCCGCCCCATGTGCTGAACATGCCAGAGCAAACCTCCCGCCCTGACCATGCGACTGGCCCTTCGGTTCGGCCAATCCGCGCCGTCTCGTTCCAGAGAAAGGCGCGTATGTTCGGCGCGCGCGAACATGCTCCCGTCACCGTGACTGCGCGACGGCGCGGACGGCGTTCGAGACATGCGCCGCATCAACGAGAGGCAGCTTGAGGTACCGCGCATTCATCGCCTGCGCCAGCATTGAAACCGGGGAATCGGGCTGCGTCTGCAGCGCTGGCGAGGTGTCGATGGCGAGCGACGAAAATCCGGCGGCCCCTAATCGCCTGCCGGAGCACAAGGCGTCCTGCATCGCCTGCGCACGGCCTGAGGCGCCGTTGCGGCAGATATTAGCCCGGCCGTCGGTCATCAGCACCAGCAGAGGAGATGGGCCCTTGCACCTCACGCTTTCCGCCAATTTGAGCGCTGCGTCGAGCCCGCAGGCCAACGGCGTGCCGCCTCCACCCGGAAGTCCCGCCAGCATGCGTTTGGCGCGCGTGAGCGAACGCGTCGGCGGCAGGACGATCTCGGCTGTTGTTCCGCGAAAGGCGATAACGGCGACGCTGTCGCGCCGCACGTAGCAATCTGCAAGCAGCAATTCTATCGCGCCCTTGACCTCTGGCAGTCGCGCCATCGCGGAGGAGCCAGAGGCGTCGACGACGAAGATCGCGGTCGTCTCCCTGTGTTCACGAAAACGCAAGATGCGAAAGTCCTCCGGGCGCAGGAAGATACGCCGCGCGTCTGCGCGAGATTCCATCTTGCGCCGGATTTTTTGCCAGGGGGCGGCGGCGCGCAGGGTGTCGATCAACCCGAGGCGCCCGTCGCGCAAGGCGCCCGGCCTTGCGCCGATGGGTCTTCCGCGGCGCGAGGAGGGCGCAATAGCACCAGCCTTGCCGACCCGCTCCGCTGAGGCGCGGAGGGTCGGACTCGGCTTCATCAACGCCAACAGATCTTTGGGAACGGCGGCTCTGGCGGCCTCGAGCACAAGATCCTCGAGTTGCATTGAAGATGCGTCATGCCGGTCCCTGTCCAGAGAAGAATCTCTCTCCTGGTTCTGCGGCGGAGGGTCTTGGGTCCGCGGCTGTTCCGTCTCGAATTCCTCGTCTTTGGCGCTGGCGGGGAGCTGAATCGCGCGGGGCGCGAGCACGTAGCGAACGGCGGCCGCGATGTCGTTTTCATCCACTCTTTCGCCGCCCCGCAGCGCGCAGGCTGCGCGCGCCACGATCAATGCCTGAAAAGGTGCGCGAAGGGACACGACGCCAAACTGGGCCGCGACCATGACGAGCGCCTCGATCACCCCATCTTCTGCAACGATCGAGGGCAACAGCTCCTTCGCACGAGCGATCGCATCTCTGTCAAAAAGCTGCGCGCCAATGGCTCCGCAGCCGAGGCCATCGAGGTCCGCGCAAAGCGCCAACCGATCGAGCAGCGCCAAGGGTGGGCGCTCCTCGTCTCCAAGCCCTTCATCGAGAGCGACAACGCCGAAGCGCGCCGGCATGCGCCGCGCCAGTCCATCGCGTTCGACGCTTATTTCGCCGCTGTCCATCACATTGGCTATGCGCGCGGCTGTGGCGGAGGAAAGGCGCTCGGCCATCGCAAGAATTAACACGCCGCCATTGGCCTGCGTCATCACTCCGGGGTCGAAGATCGGCCGACCAAGCTTCAAGGTTTCCGAAAGATCCAGGCCGCCTAGTAGCCTATCGTCCCCGATGCCAAGCGGCACGCGTCTGACGTGGGCGCGTTCGGGTAGATAATTGCGCAAAGCGTCCAGCCACGCGTCGCGCGCCGGCCCTGGACTGGCGCGTAATCGCACCCCGCAGGAGTGCGGATCGACAGCGAACAAAGCCGCCGCGTAACGCGCGTGTTGCCAGATCGAAGTTGGGCATGCGGGCTCTCTCATGCGTCGAAAATTTCCTCGACCACCCGCTGAACACGAAGTCGCGACCCAGTATCGTCGAGCGGATTGCGACGCAGCCGATGGCCGAGCGCGAGCGGCGCCACGCGCCGCAAATACCTGTCTGCGACGGAGGCTTCGCCCTCGAGACTGGCGAGCGCGCGCGCCGCGCGGATCAGCGTCAGCTCACCGCGCAGGCCGTCCGTGCCAAGCGCGACGCAAAGCTGAGCGGCTCGCTCCAGAGTCGCGTCGGGGGTGGAGATGCTGGAAAGGCCGTCCCGCGCCGCCACAATGCTGCGGCGCAGCTTCTGCTCTTCGGAGAGCCAGCTCCTGGCGAAAGCCGACGGGTCGCGTTCGAAGGCGTCGCGCCGGCGGATTACCTCGACGCGGGTTGGAATGTCGGCGGGCGTTTTCACGTCCACGGCAAGGCCAAAGCGGTCGAGAAGCTGCGGGCGCAGTTCACCCTCCTCCGGATTGCCGCTGCCGATAAGCACGAAGCGCGCGGGATGGCGCACGCTGAGACCCTCGCGTTCGATGACATTTTCGCCGGACGCCGCGACGTCGAGCAACAGGTCCACAAGGTGGTCCTCCAGAAGATTAGCTTCGTCGATATAGAGGAAACCGCGATTTGCCCTGGCAAGAAGCCCGGGCTCGAAGGCCTTTTCCCCTAAGGACAGCGCGCGCTCGAGATCGAGCGCGCCGACGACGCGGTCCTCGGTCGCTCCCAGCGGCAGATCGACGACGGGAACCGCGCGCAACGCGGTCTTGGGCGTCGATGTGAGCGGGCGAGCCCGACAAGCATCGCAGAGACCCGACGCCGCGCAAGGATCGCAATTATAGGGGCAACCCTGCACGACGCGCATCTTCGGCAACAAAGCCGCGAGCGCGCGAACGGCGGTCGACTTTCCCGTGCCTCGATCGCCGAAGACCAGCACGCCGCCAACGAAAGGATCGACTGCGCAGATGAGAAAGGCCAGCTTCATCTCGTCCTGGCCGACAATCGCGGAAAAGGGAAATGACGAAGGCCTCTCGAGAGGTTCCAGAGCCTGTTTCGGCGGGCGCGTGGCGGCGGCAGGCGCGCTGCGGGTTGGGGCCGGAACGGTCTCGACCGGGATATTCAGCGGAAAGGACGCCATCCTTTATCCTTTCTGGACTTTACACACAATGTGTCATTTAATATTTACACTTTCCGGTGCGAGAGGCAAGTCGCCGTCACGCTGAAATTGTCAAAAAATGACGCGCGCATCCGAGCGCGGCGAAGAAGAGGAGGAAATTCTTGGGCGACATAGTTCGCATAAAAATCTCAGTATTGCACGCCCTTTCCCGTCGATGGCGTTGACCTCTTCGCGTAGCGGATCCTCGTGTAAATCTGGACCGCCGTCGTTCAGGAAGGAAGTGTTACAGTCGACACGTTGATGGTCACGTGCTCTGGACAATCAAGCGCGGAAGCCCCGTTTAGCGCTTGAAAATATTGAATGTCACGTGTATTTGACAGATATGCGACGCAGCGGGGGCGTAGCGACGGAGTATGCGAACTGTCTAGGATCGAAGATGAGCGACAAGCCATCCGCACGACCCGATTTAACCCTGACCCTGGACTGCGAAGGGGTGATACAGCACGCCATCCCTGCAGAAGCGTTGGCGCAGGAACGGCTTGAAGGTTGGCGTGGAAGAAGCTGGGCGGAAATGACGGACCCGGCGATCTCCAGACAGATTCGGAAGATGATCGATGACATCCGACATGGAGGCGCGTCGTCCTGCTTCCAAACGACCCAGACGTTTCCGAGCGGACGCGAACTCGAGATTGAGTATACGGCCGTCAGCCTCGGCAAACAGGCCGGCTTTATCGCCATAGGCAGAAATCTCCAGACAATATCTGATTTGCAGGCGCGACTTCTGCTTGCGCAGCAGGCGCGCGAACAGGACTACTGGAAGATCAGGGAAATAGAGACGCGCTATCGCATGTTGTTCGACGCATCGAACGAAGCGGTCATCCTGGCGCGGGTCAGCGACCTAAAAATCATCGAGGCCAATCTTACGGCCGCCAATAGCCTCGGGCTGCTCACCGGCGCCGAGTTTTCCCCGCAGATGTCGGAGCGCGACCGGAAGACCTTCGAGGCGATGCTCGAGAAGGTTCGCTTGCAGGGGCGGGCGCCCGGCATTGTATTGCATCTTTCGGCGCCGCAGGCCCAATGGAGCGTCCGCGCATCTATGATGAACTCGGAAGCTGGCTCGCTTTATCTCTTTCAGATTTCGCAGTTGAAGGGGCCGCCTGCGCGGGCGGTGAAAAGCGATCCACTCTCCGCGCAAAGCATTGTCCAACGATTCCCGGATGGATTCGCCATTGTAGATAGCGAGGGAATCGTGCGCCGCGTCAACGACGCTTTCCTGGAAATGACCCAGATTGGTGCGGAAAACGCCATACTGGGCCAAAAAATATCGCGTTGGTTGTCGCGACCCGGGGCCGATATCGCGGTAGTCTTGAATATGGTGCGCAAGCACGGCGCGGTGAGAGGACTCATCACTACAATAGAGGGCGAGTTCGGCGCGAACGCGGAGGTCGAAATTTCGGCAGCCGGCGACAAGCCCCACCACCCAGATTACATTGGCCTTCTTGTCCGCGACGTGACGTCGCGGGGCCAAGGCGTCGCAATCCAGATCGCGTCGCACACGCCTGACGATTACATTGAGTTCGAGGTTCGACAATTTCCCGTTGGATCAAATTGTAAAGGCGTCTACTGAGGCCATCGAACGCAAGCGAATAGCAGAAGCTTTGGAGACCTGCGGGGGCAATCGCACCGCGGCAGCCAGACGGCTGGGATTGAGTCGCCAGAGTTTGCATGCGAAACTGAACAAGTACAATTTAGAAGAAAAATAAAAATCGACGCAAATCGGATTGCGCCGGAAAGGCCATAGACTTGGCGTCAGATCAGGAAGCCTCTCCCGCGTTCGGAGCGGCGAATCTCTCCAATTGCGAGAGGGAGCAAATTCATCTCGCCGGCTCAATTCAGCCGCATGGCGCATTACTCCTCGTTCGCGAAATCCGACTGCGTCGTGGTGCAGGCCAGCGTCAACGCCTCAGAATTCCTCGGCGTCAAAGGCGATCTCGTGGGAA
Organism: uncultured Alphaproteobacteria bacterium; assembly: GCA_963697595.1. Lineage (GTDB taxonomy): Bacteria > Pseudomonadota > Alphaproteobacteria > Rhizobiales > Beijerinckiaceae > Methylocystis. Next base: position 2,268,635 of record CAVOON010000003.1, read on the forward strand.
TGCATTTACGTAAGCTTGGCGGAAACCTTTGTGAGCGGGTGCTCCCGCACATGACCGATGTGCAAAATGCAATCCCGGTTGCGGTGCGGTGTCACCTCGACGAACCCGACAAGCCCCTGAACGTTTTGCTGCACCACCCGCCAGGCGGCGGGCTGGTGATAGAACTCGAGCGTTCCGGTCCGCTCGTAAATTTCTCGGCGCAAATCGAATTGGCTATAGAGAGAATACTGGCGACTTCGAGTTTGCAGATCTTGTGCGACGAAAGCGCAAGGATCGTCAAGGAATTAACTGGCTACGATCGGGTCATGGTCTATCGCTTCGACGACGAAGGACATGGCGAGGTCTTTTCCGAAACAAAGAAACCGGAACTGGAGGCGTTTGTCGGCAATCGCTATCCTGCATCCGACATCCCGCAGATCGCCCGTCGCCTTTACAAACGCAATCGCGTCCGGCTGCTTGCCGATATCGACTACATGGCTGCTCCGCTTACGCCGCGCCTTTCGCCCATCAGCGGCGAAGAGCTCGACATGTCCTTTTGCTTTCTGCGCAGCGTCTCGCCTATACACGTCCAGTATCTTAAAAACATGGGCGTCGCGGCGACGCTCGTGATTTCTCTAATGGTCGGAGATCGTTTGTGGGGGCTCATATCCTGCCACAATTATTCGCCTAAATTGCTCCATTTCGAGATGCGCGCAGTGTGCGAACTGCTCGCGGAAGTGATCGGGACCCGCATCGTGGCGCTGGAAAGCTTTGTTCAGGGACAGGGGCAACTTTCAGCGCGGCGCCTCGAGCAAAGGATGATTGAAAACATTTCGCACGAGGGAGATTGGCGCGGCGCGCTTTTTGACACCACGCGCTCGCTTTTATTACCTCTCAACGCCAGCGGAGCGGCGCTTCTGTTCGAAGGACAGACCCTCACGGTTGGCGACGTGCCGGGCACCGAACAGATACGTGCTATTGGTCGGTGGCTGGAATCCAGACTGAGCAGGGGCGTTTTCGCAACTTCGGCGCTGAGCGCGGAGGAGCCTGCTTTTGCACCCTTGACGGCGGTCGCGAGCGGCTTGATCGGAACCCGCATCTCCAGCGAACCCAATCAGATGCTAATCTGGTTCAGGGCCGAACGCGTGCAAACGGTCACCTGGGGAGGCAATCCATTCAAGCCCCCATCGCCTGGCGACGATCCGTCCGAACTTTCTCCGCGCCGCTCGTTCGCGCAATGGCATCAAGTCGTCGAAGGAACTTCGGATCCCTGGACCGCTGCGGACCTTTTGACAGCGCGTCTCATCGGCGTGAGCGTCACCGATGTGATCCTTCAATTTCGATCCGTCCGGATTCTGATTGCCCAAGACCAGCTAGACCAAGTCTTGCGCCAGGTTCACACTTCGGATCAGCCGGTTGTGCTCGCCGACGCGCAAGGACGCGTTATCAATACAAACGCCGCTTTCGATTCCTTGCTGGAGACCGGGGCTCGCCCACTGCAGCATCTTGACGAATTGCCGTCACATTTTTCCGATCCAGCAGGATTCCGCGGGAAGCTGCGGGCCTTGCGTGACAATAAGCAGCCCTGGCGTGGGGAAATGCAGCTCGAGAACGCATCGGGCGAAGCCAAACCGCTTCTCGTGCGGGCCGATCCGGTGATGTCATCCCCCAACCGAACGTTGGGGTTTGTGTTGCTTTTCACTGACCTGACTGAACGAAAAGCGGCCGAAGCCGCGAAGCGGAGGTTCCAGGAAAGCATTCTCCAAACCCGCCGCGCACTCAAAAAGCGAATTGATTCAAAGGCCGATCTGGCGCTTGAGAATTTGATGTCGGCCGTCGTCGAAAACGCACAGCTGGCGGCGATGGAGATTACCGACGTTCTTGACATGGCTCGCATGCCTGCAATGCTCGAAAGCGTGCGGACATCGGTCGCGCGGACGGCGGAAGTTCTGGAACAGCTTTCGATTGAACTGGATAAATCGAGAAGCTGAATCCAGCGCAGGAGACGCGAATTGGGAGATGAGGATGACCACGGCAAGTGATCTTCGCACTCAGTTACGCCATGCAATACTGCCTTCGCATGACCGCATGCACCGCCATAGGGGGCTTGCCGCCGCCGCGGCTGGCTCTATCGCCGTGTCGAACTATCGGCTGCTTCTCGCGCGACTGTTTGGATTTCATCGCGCTTTCGAAGCCGTCGTGGAAGCTGCGGCCTCTGAAATCCCGATCCGGTTCGACGTCGTGAAGCTTGCGCGATCGGTCGCAATCGAAAGTGATCTTCGCGCGCTGGGGCTCGACCCGGGAAATATTTCGAAGCTGCCAATCTGCAACCAGATAGTTGTCCCACATAGCGAAGCCGCGCTTTTAGGCGCGCTCTATGTCGTCGAGGGCTCGGCTCTCGGCGGAATCCAGATAGCGCGCGCGCTTGCGCCGCTTTTCAAGGCTGGAAGCGACGAGGGTCGCCGATTTTTCATCGGTGATGGCTCCGGTCAACGCGCATTATGGCTCGCGCTGCTCGATCGCCTGGAGCAAATTGCCGGAAGTCGCGCTCAGGAGGCTGCGGCGATTGACAGCGCCGTCACAACATTTCTGGTTTTCGAAAGCTGGATGGACGGATGGGACCTCATGCCTCGACAGAGCGCCGAGACGGCGCACCAGCCAGCCAGCGCGCAAACAAAATCATCCGCGCTTGGCGCAGGGTTTCGAGCAACTAATTCCAGCCAATTGCCCCAACAGTAATTTTTTGGCGAGTATTGCCGCCGTGGGAGCGTCGGCGGCGGTCGCGTCCGCCCCCACCTGAACTGCGAGGTCGGGATTCGCGGTGAAAACGGGACCGCCGACGATCACGGCAATCGACTCGTTGCGCGACGAGCGGCGTATCGCCTTTACGGTCCTCGCTACTGTTTCGAGTTCGGATTTAACGGATAGCGCGAGGCCAACCACGGCAAACCATTCTTCCGCGACCGCAACGGCGCATTGCGCCGCGGTGACGTTCTTTTCGATGCGAAGGTCCCAGCCCGCCGCGCGCATGAAACTGGCGACGATGTCGAGCCCGAAACAATGTTTCTCGGCGGGCGTGGTGACGAGAACAGCCCGCTGGCGCATATCAGCCACGGGCGCCTCATTCGAGGCGCCGAATATGCACAGCAACTCCTGAAGACGAGCCACGCCGAGCGACACATCGATGAAGTCGCAGAGATCCTGCTCCCATAGCTCGCCGAGGTGGCGCGCGGTCGGCGCGAGAAAATGCACGAACAATGTGTCGAGCGAGTGTCCTTTGGCGCGCATCTGATCGAAATAACAAAGAGCCGCGCCCCTATCGGCGCCCATCGCTATCGCTCCGAATTCAACGATCTCGCAATGCTCCGGCGCCGCCAGGGCTTCGACCGGACGTACATCATGGTGGACGAGCATCAGGCGCGGAAGAATTTCGCTGGCGATGACTTCCGAGAGGCGTTCTTCTCGCTCGCGAAATTCCGGCGAATGAAGAACTTCTCGAATGGGAGACGCCGCGTAGAATTTGGAGCCGTTGTACAACGGAGGAATTGGGACGCACTCGCTCGCCAGCTCGCTCTTTTGCGCCATCGGGGCCTCCCTTGAGGAGTTATCTCGGCGTTGATTCGATCCCTTCGACGTCGCTTCAAAGGCTTTGCAGCAAATTGATCGAAATCCCGATGCAGCGATTCAGACGCTTTGATCTGCTCCGAAATTTGCGGTCTTGCTCGCAAGTCCGACTGAAATGACAGTCGCCGCAGTCCATATAGATCGAACGTTTCCCTTCATATTTAAATGCTTTTCCCTTTACGGGTTGGGGCGGTGTCTTAACCGACCGTCATCATTCAAACCCAGAAAATGAAAATAGTAAAGCATCATTGACAATCATCCCTGTTGTAAACGTATCTTGTCGGAAAGGTTTAGGGCTGCTCGTTGCAATGAAGCGTTCGGGCATGAAATTCCCGGCCTGTTCATCATCTGGACCGAGTGGCGAAAAACACTGGAAAACCAAATGGCGAAACCAGGCTCCCTCTTCGTTGGCGCGGCGTGCGGAGCTGTCATCTGGAGTCTTCTGGCGCTTGCGGGAACCGAAGAAGGGTTGAACGTCAGCACAGCTCACGTCGGATCGATTCCGGTCACAGTCTTTCGTTCGCACGCGCTAGAGACAGGCCCTGTGGTGGTCATTGCGCATGGCTTCGCAGGTTCGCAGCAGCTGATGCAACCCATCGCGATAACACTGGCGCGAAACGGATATATAGCCGTGACTTTCGATTTCGCGGGCCACGGCCGCAATCCGCTGCCATTACCGGGAGGCTTGAGCGATCTGGACATGAGCACGCGCGCCTTGCTCGGGGAAATTGGAGAGGTCGCTAGGTCCGCGATGGCACTTCCCGGCGCCGACGGTCGACTTGCGCTCGTGGGGCATTCGATGGCTTCCGATCTTGTGGTACGTTACGCCATGGACCATCCGGACGACGTCAGCGCAATCGTCGCCTTTTCCTTTTTTGGACAAGGCGTCACTCCGAACAATCCGAAGAATCTGATCGTTATCGACGGCGCATGGGAAAGCCCGGCGCTCAGGGGCGCCGGCTTTCGAATTATTTCCGAAGCGACCAAGGGAAATGAGAAAGTAGGAGTCACTTACGGCGACTTGTCTCACGGTTCCGGCCGTCGTCTCGTTCTCGCTGCGGGCTCCGAACATATCAGCGTGATATATAACCATGACGCCCTCAGTGAAGCGCTTAATTGGTTGAACGCGAGTTTTGGACACAGAGGCTCCGGCTTCGTCGACGGCCGAGGCAGATGGTTGGCGCTACTATTTATTGGCCTGATTGCAATCGCCCGACCGGCGTCGCGCCTCCTGCCGCAACTCGCGCCCAGTCCGCTCGGAGCTAGCCTGCCATGGCGTCGCCTCTCGCCGATTTGCGTCGCGCCCGCGATATTGACGCCGTTTCTTCTTTGGAAAGCGCCGACGAGCTTTTTGCCTATCCTACTCGGGGACTATCTTGTCGTGCATTTCGCCCTCTACGGGCTCTTGACGGGCGCTGGTCTGTGGCTTGCGAAATCCGGCGCGCCGCGTCTGGCCGCCACCAAGACGAACATGGCTGGGATCGCCCTCGCCGCGAGCGCGGTGGCGGCCTTCTATATCGTTGCTTTAGGCATTCCTCTGAACGCCTATGTCACATCCTTCGCGCCAACCGGCGTGCGCTGGCTGCTCGCTCCCGCGATTCTTGCCGGCGCCGCGCCATATTTCCTCGCGGACGAGTGGCTGACAAGGGGATGCCCTGCGCCTCGGGGAGGTTACGCCTTCAGCAAAGCTTGTTTTGTGATGTCGCTTGGACTCTCGGTCTGGCTCAGTCCGCAAAGACTCTTTTTTCTTGTGATCACAGTGCCTGTCATTATCGTATCGTTCACGATTTACGGACTTGTCAGCCGCTGGGCATATGCGAGAACAAACGATCCCCGGGTCGGCGCCCTCGGCGCCGCTTGCGGGCTTGCCTACGCCATAGCCATGACCTTTCCAATCGTCGGATAATGACCGGCGGATTATGGAAAACTCCGACGTGCGGAAGCAGTTTTTAGGTGCTCTGTCCCGCGACGCGCGTCGCTTTATGGCTTCTGACAACCCGGCGTTTCCCACGAAACTGCCGCTCGGCCCGAAAACGCGGGACGACGAGGAGCGCTCGGGAGTTTGGCGCGAGGAAACGGCCTGTTGGGACTTCCCACCTGATCGCGAGATCGACGAGATGAGCGGCAAAAGCCGCCGTCAGGCTGAGCCCGATCCAGACCCACGACGCGCCCGAAAGCGCTATGCGCAAAGCGACCAGCAATGACGACCCCGCAAGTATATTGCCGACAAAAGCGGATGGAGCCGGTCCCCGTCCTGTGAGGCCACGGTAGCTAAGGACGGCCAGAACCTCGAGCCCGATCACCACGAGAATCCAGTCGACGGCGCGGCCGCTGCGGATAAACTCGTCCATCTCATGGTCCTCCTCTGGTCTCGCTTCAAGATGTCCAGTCAACGCGTCAGGTGACGAAAACTCCCCGAAAAAGCAACCAGATATCGGCGCCCTAGCGACTCGATCGGTCCGAATAGTCCTCCGGCGTTCGAGGTTCGCGCCCGAACGGCTTGTTAAGTTGAACGACGCGCCAATTCAGAAAGCCGGCGAACGTCACCCAGGCGAGATAGGGTGCGATCAGGAATCCCGCGAGCGTCGAAATGCCGCCTATATGGATGAGCAGCGCGAGTATCGACACCCAAAAGAGCAGAAGCTCCATAAGAGCCCAATCGGGTCGCTTCAGCTTGAAGAACAGCGGACTCCATAAAACATTCAGCACGCTGTTGATTGCGAGAAGGATGAGAAGCCACCGTCGCGAGACACTGTTCTGGAGCCTGCTCCCAGGCCAATACGCTGGCTGTCGCGATTAGAAAAAAAATCAAGGTCCAGGCAGGTCCAAAAAGCCAGTTTGGCGGACGCCACCTCGGAAAGCGCAATCCTTCGTACCACGCGCCGACTTCGGTCAGCAGGCCCCCAACCACGGCGACTGCCGTCACCCAAACCGTCGCCACCCCGATCTCCATCCAGCGAGCCGAAAGAAACTCATTCATGGCAACGCCAAACGCAGAAGATGCGCCAGATCCTTGAAGAAGATGCGCAGATGCGCCATCGGATCGGCGCGCACGAGCTCTTTGTTCATGTAGGCTTCCCAGGTGAGACGCTGGACGTCGGGATCGCGGCAGATGCTCACAAAGGCCTCACGGCGCTTGTCATTGCGATACCAGAAATATTGCATGACGCCCAAGATCCAGAAGACGCGACCATGCGCTTTCATGAAACGCTTGCGCGCCTTGGCCAGCGCGCGCGCGTCGCCGTTCTCAAGAAATTCATCCGCCGCCTCGGCCGACAGCCTCCCGCCCATCATTGCGTAGTAAATGCCCTCGCCTGAAGCCGGGGCGACAACGCCAGCGGCGTCGCCCGCCAACAACACATCCCTTCCGTTATCCCAACGACGGAGCGGTTTCAGCGGGATGGGCGCCCCTTCCCTGCGCAAGGTCAAATTTTCCTGAAGGCCCGCCTTCGCCCGCAAACCACAAACCGAAGTTTTTAACGAGAAGCCCTTTTGGGCGCTGCCTACGCCCACGCTCATCGTATCGCCATGGGGAAAGATCCAGGCGTAGAAATCCGGAGACAGCACCCCGCAATAGTGGATCTCGCAGCGGTTGGCGTCGACGCCGTTCGAGGGCGCCTGCACGATCTCGTGATAGGCGAATACAAAGCGGGTTCTGTCGGCGCCCGGCACTTCCTGCCGGCCCACTTGTGACAGCGCGCCATCGGCCCCAATGACGAGTTTCGCATGCAGCGTATTGAGGCGGTCGCCATCCTTCGCGTCGTAATGAACGATCAGATCGCCATCGCGCTCGCGGGTGATTTTTTCATAGGCGCCGGTCACGCGCGTCGCGCCCTCTTTGGCCGCGCGGACGCGCAGCCACTCGTCGAATTCCTGGCGATCCACCATCCCGACATAGCCACCCTTTATAGGCATGTCGACGCTTTGCGCACTGGGCGAGATCATGCGTGCGGAATTGACCCGCGCTTTCAACAGATGATCAGGTATAGCGAAATCTCGAACGAGACGCGGGGGAATGGCGCCGCCGCAGGGCTTGATGCGACCGGCCTTGTCGAGCAGCGCTACTTTGCGACCCATGCGAGCAAGATCCGTCGCCGCGGTTGCGCCCGCCGGTCCCCCGCCAACGACGACGACATCGAAAACTTCTTCCGCCGACATGGCTTGATCCTCGTCAAATGCGAGCCGCGAAGGAATTTTCGTCGGCGCCGGAGGCGCACGTGCGCCCGCTCGCGCCGGCGGCGAGGGAAATCTGGCTGGCCAGCATCGCGGAGATAAGAAACAGGATTGCTTCAGCGATGAAGACAATCGCATAGGCGGTCAGCGGCGCTCCCAGTAACTGTCGGGCGATGTCCACCGCGACCGTGCCGAGGAATCCGCCAAGCCCAAAAGCGACGGCTTGCGCGGCGCCCCATAGGCCCATGCGCATGCCTTCTCTCGATCCAAAGCCCGAACCGGCGAGCCCCATCATCGAGCCTATCGCCGCCACGGCGAAGGCGCCGTTCGATACGCCGAGCGCAAACACCGACGCCTGCAATGGAAAGGACTGTTCGACGAATCCGCTCGCGGCGACGGCGACCAGCGACAAGGCTGAGGCGAGGCATCCTCCGACAGTCCAAAGACGCAGCGAACCGAGAATCGGCCCGCCCACCCCCGATGCGGCGAAAGCCACAAAAAGCATTCCCGCCAGTACACCGCCATGCTGCAGGCCGGCGAGCTTGGTGGTCGCCCCCGGCGTCATGCCGAAGACGACGCCCGCGAAAGGCTCGATCAGCAACTCCTGAGCGCTGTAGGCGAGCATCGAAACGAAAATGAAGATCGTGAATCGCCGCGCGGCAGGTTCCGCCCAGACTTGAGCGAAAGCCTCGCGGAACGCGGGCTTTTGCGCCTGCTGTGCAATTGCGGCTGGAGTCGGTTTATGGGGTTCCACGCCCATCACGGCCAATGTCGCCACGACGAAGGCGATCGTCGCGACGGTCGTGGTCACGCCGATGAGTCGCATATAGGAGAAAGGGTCGAGGAAATGACCGGCCAAAGGCGCTGTCAAGGCGAAGCCGAAAATCATCATGACCCAGACCGTGGTCGCCGCCGCGACCCGGCGCTGAGGCGCAACGCGCGTCGCCAACATCGCCAGCACCGAGGTTCCTGCGGCGCCGGCGCCCATTCCCACCATAAAAAAGGATAGCGCCGCGAGCGACAGGCCGAGAACTGGATGGGCGGCGATCAAAATAGTCGCCACGGCCGCCCCCGCGCCGCCCAAGGCGAGCACGGCCATACCGGCGACGATCCAGGGCGTGCGCCGCCCACCCACATCCGCGCCATAACCCCACGCCGGACGCAGGATCTGCACGGCGTAATGAGAAGCCACTAACAGGCCGGGAACGAAGGCAGGCAAGGCGAGTTCGACAACCATCACGCGATTGATCGTCGACGTCATCAGCACGACTATCGCGCCGAGCGCGGTCTGGACGAGCCCCAGTCTGACGATGCCGATCCATCCGAGAGGGGCTGCGTTCATTGGATCCCCAACACGTTCGAGCGCAAGGCGAAAGCGCTGACCAGCATGCCCAACACATAAAGAGTGGTGCCAGTGGCGTTGTAAAAGGGGGCTTGTTCGCGCGGATTCTTGAGCAGCCGCTGCATTAGCATGAACTGCCCGACCAGCAGGCCCGCGACCGCAGCGGCGTAATAGGGATGCGACCAGTCCAGCAACAGCCAGATCACGAGAAGCTGTGGCGCCGTCATGACCCAGCAGGCCAGCCGGACCGCTCTGTCCACGCCCAGTTGAACGGGCAGCGAAAGAATGCCCATACGCCGGTCGCCCTCGACCGATTTGAAGTCGTTGAGCGTCATGATGCCGTGGGCGCCGAAGCTGAAGAGCAACGCCAGGACGATCACACGCCAGTCCGGCAGGCTCGCGGCCATCACCGCCGCTCCGGTAAACCAGGGCAGCCCTTCGTAACAGATCGCGACGGCTGCGTTGCCCCACCATCCGTTTTGTTTGAGCCGCATAGGCGGCGCGCTGTAGGCCCAGGCCAGCACAAGCCCAAAGATGGCCGCCGCCAATACCCATTGACCCAGCGCCGCTGCGACGGCGAGCGACAACAGCGTCCAGACAATGGCGATGTAAAACCCCCAACTTCCTGGAATTCTCCCCGAGGGTATCGGCCGGCAAGGCTCGTTGATGGCGTCGACATGGCGGTCATACCAGTCATTGACCGCCTGGCTAGTCGCGCAGACAAGTGGACCAGCGAGCATTACGCCGGCAAGCACGACATACCAGCGAGTGAGTGGCGACAGTCCGGATGAGACGATGCCGCATGCGAACGCCCACATCGGCGCAAACCAGGTGATTGGCTTCAAGAGTTCCAGGACGGCGGAGGGGGCTGGTCTCTGCATAGGAAAATCATAGATTGACATATAATATTGTCAAGTAAAATTTACACAGCAGCGACGGCCGGCCCCCTACCCGCAAGTTCCTGCCTTCTTGTGGAACGCGAAGATTGTGTCATCGCGCCGTCAGCCGCCCGCGTCGCCGCCACCATCGTCGCCGAGATCTCCGAGTCCATAGCGACGCAGCTTGGTGTAAAATCCTTGGCGACTGAGCCCGAGCATATCGGCGGCGGAGGCGCGATTGTCGTGGGTCAGCTCCAGCGCCGCTTCGATGCAAAGGCGTTCTATAAGGTCCGTTGTTTCGCGCACAAGATTCTTAAGCGGCACGCGGCCGACAAGTTCGGTGAATTGCTCAATTGTGCGCGGCAGTTCGCGACCACCCAGCTTCTCCCGGCCTGAGCGCCAGCCGGACGTTCTAATCGCGAAGCCAAGGCATGGCTGCGCCCCGTCCGGCGCGGCGACTGCGGTGATTTCGATATCCTCTGTGGAGCCGTACTGGCTGCGAAGGATTGTCGAAAAGTGACGGACCGAACCATGCGTGCGCAAATTCCCAAAGAGCACGTCAACATCGATGCCGGGACGTCCGATCCAGGTTTCGATCGACTCTCCTCGCACCTGCGCCTCGCTGGTCGCCTGGATCAGATCGAGGAACGCAGAATTGGCGGTTAGAATACGGCGTTCGAGATCCGTGACGACGAAAGCGTCCGGCATTTTCTCGACGACGCGCAACAGACTGTCTTTTTCTCTGGGCAAAGGGGCGGCGCCAGCGATTAGACGCGTCAGCAGCACAATAAAATGCGAGGCGTTTTCCTGACGGAACATCGAACCCGAAAGCAATACCGCTTCTTTGGTTTCAGCCAGGGTGACATGGACATTGTCGACGCGCGGCGCGACCTGCAATGCCCCAGCAAAGGACTGAGCCGCCTGCTTGCCGCTCTGGTCGAAAAGTTCCAAAAGTCCGCGTCCCAAAAGTTTCTTCACGTCCGAGTCGAGCAGCGCGCAAGCGGCCGGATTGGCCTCCATTATCCTTTGATTGGCGGCATCCACAATCAGGACCGCCTCGGAGGCGAGTTGAAACAAGAGTCGGTAACGCTTCTCCGCGCCACGGATGCGCGCATATTCGCGCTCCATTGCCTGTTGAGCGTCCGCAAGGCGCTGCTGCAAGACCGCCATTGCCCGCAAGTCTTTGCCCAAGGCGACGATCCGACCCTTTTTTCCGCAGCGGACAACGCTATAGCGCACGGGAACGTCCGGTCCGGTTAAACCGGGATAGTTTATCTGACGCCAGCGACTCGCGGCATATGGAGCTGCTTCACGGATCAGTTCTTCGATCTTCGGACGGCTTTCAATCGTGACCGTTTCGGTCCATCGGCGACCAATCCAGTCGCGATAGGCGTCTTTGGCCAGATCCGCGGAGCCAAAAGCGACGTCGAGGACAATCCCGCGTTCATCCACGACAAGCGTCACATCCGCCGAAGCCGAGATCAAAGTGGCCGCAGTCTCCGGGTCCAGCGCGCCAAGGCTGTCGATGGGAGTCGAGAAGCGGCTTAGTTCTGCCGGAGATCTAGGGGCTTCGCTCACAAGAGAATCTTTCCGATTCTGACCAGGATTTCGGACAATAAAGGGGTCAGAGCGTGATTACACAGGCTCTAGCTCGTTAGCAAGCTGAAGGCCACGGCGAAGAAAACCTCTGTAGACGTTCGCTTTTCTCTCCGTTGTGAGAACCGGATCGGCGCGCAGGCGGCGCGGCCGCAAGTCTGGCCAGCGGTGTGCGATCGCGTGTTGAAGCCTATCTCCGACCAGGAAAGCCAGCTCCTGCTGCGCGGCGTTTGAAGTCGCGCCGGTCCATGCGACCAATGTCAAGTATGGGATCGAACCAAATTAAATCAATTGTTTGAGTAGTCCTGACCTCTTACCGGCATCGGCGTTTCCGAACCCTGCATCCCCATTATGGTGTAACAAATAAATTACGTCAATATAGATTGACAGTCGGGCCGACATGGATCTACATTTGTCTCGAGGGTTAGTCCAGAGGCTGCAAAAAGGAAGCGGCGGATGAGTGCAAACCGACCAGGCAGCCCCGCGACAAAGCCGCTTTACACCACAGCGCAGCGCAAGCGACGAGACGCGTCGATCTGGACGCTGGTGCAGGGTGTGCTCGCTCCGCTTCAGTTTCTCATATTCCTCATCAGCCTCGTTCTTGTTCTGCGTTTTCTCGTCACCGGAGAAGGCCAGAGCACGGCCACAATCTCCATCGTCGTAAAAACTCTCGCGCTCTACGCCATCATGATCACAGGGTCGATTTGGGAGAAGGCGGTCTTCGGCCGCTATCTCTTCGCGCCAGCGTTTTTCTGGGAAGACGTGTTCAGCATGCTCGTGCTGGCGCTGCACAGCGCCTATCTCGTCGCCTTGGCTTTCGATTGGCTGGAGGCGCGCCAATTGATGCTTCTCGCCCTTTCGGCTTACGCGACCTATGCGATCAACGCAACTCAATTTCTGTTGAAGCTTCGCGCGGCGCGCATGCACTCCTCGGAGGTGTCGGCGCTGTCCGCGCATCCCCAGCTGGAGGGCTCGCCGTGAACGCTTTGCCCCCGCTGGACAGTCAAGCTGCGAAAGAGTTTCTAGCCTGCGAATCCTTGAATATTTTGCAGGAGCACGGTCAAAGGGAGGTCTTCTGCGGTTTGACCGGCATCGTCTGGCTGCATCGCAAGATTAAGGATGCGTTCTTTCTGGTGGTCGGTTCGCGCACCTGCGCGCATCTCATCCAGTCGGCGGCTGGCGTCATGATCTTCGCGGAGCCGCGATTCGCGACAGCGATACTTGACGAGCGCGATCTCGCCGGCATCGCCGATATCGACGATGAGCTCGACAGAACCGTGGGGCGTCTGCTGGAGCGTCGTCCCGACATTAAACTGCTTTTCCTCGTCGGCTCATGTCCCTCCGAGGTCATCAAGATCGATCTGAAGCGCGCTGCTGTACGGCAGTCTTCGCTTCATGCGCCGCATGTGAGAATTCTAAGCTACTCCGGCAGCGGTATCGAGACGACCTTCACACAGGGCGAGGATGCCTGCCTCGCCGCTCTCGTTCCATCGATGCCGAAGGAAGCGCCCCACGCGGCGCATTCGCTGCTGGTTGTCGGCGCCTTGGCGGATGTCGTCGAAGACCAGTTCCTTCGCCTCTTCGACGTGTTGGGTATATCGCCGGTGACATTCCTCCCCATGCGCCAGGCCGCCGATCTCCCCCCAGTCGGCCCCAACACGTCGTTTCTTCTTGCCCAGCCCTTCCTATGCGACACGGCTCGCGCGCTCGAAGAGCGAGGAGCCAAGCGAATGGGCGCGAATTTTCCATTGGGCGCCGAAGGCACGACTTTATGGCTTCGCGCGGCGGCGGACGCTTTTGGCGTCGATCCGGCCCGCTTCGAGGCCGCGACTGCGCCGGGCCGCGCCCGCGCCGCGCAGGCGCTCGGCCACTACAAAGGCGCGCTGGCCGGCAAATCCATTTTTCTCTTTCCCGATTCCCAGCTGGAACTGCCGCTCGCGCGCTTTCTGTCGCGCGAATTGTCCATGATCATCGAGGAAATCGGAACGCCCTACCTGCATCAAGAGCATCTTGGCCCAGAACTCGCGTTGCTGCCGCCCGGCGTGCGCCTGAGCGAGGGGCAGCATGTCGATAATCAACTCGACCGCTGCCGCGCGGCGCAGCCGGATCTCGTCGTCTGCGGACTGGGCCTTGCCAACCCGCTGGAGTCCGAAGGGCTCACGACCAAATGGTCGATCGAACTTCTGTTCACGCCGATCCAGGGCTACGACCAGGCTGGCGATCTTGCGGAACTGTTTGCGAGGCCGCTCCTTCGTCGCACGCGGCTGGAGGTCTAGGCCATGCAGCTTACGCTCTGGACCTACGAAGGACCACCTCACATCGGCGCCATACGCGTCGCGACGGCGATGCAGGGCCTCCACTACGTGCTGCATGCGCCTCAGGGCGACACCTATGCGGATCTGCTGTTCACCATGATCGAACGGCGCAGCGCCCGCCCACCCGTGACCTACACGACCTTTCAGGCGCGCGACCTCGGTGGCGACACGGCGGAGCTTTTCAAGACTTCCGCCCGAGAGGCATACGAACGTTTCTCGCCCCAGGCGATGATCGTCGGCGCATCCTGCACTGCCGAGCTCATTCAGGACGATCCGGGCGGCCTCGCAAAAGCCCTGAATCTGCCGATCCCGGTCATCGGACTGGAGCTGCCCGCCTATCAGAAAAAGGAAAACTGGGGCGCGGCGGAGACTTTCTATCGATTGGTTCGCAGTCTCGCCGGACCGAGGCGCGAACGCAGCGCCGGCGCGAAGCCAAGTTGCAACATACTCGGCCCGACCGCGCTTGGCTTTCGTCATCGGGATGACGTTCGCGAAATCACCGACCTGCTCCAGCGCCTCGGCATAGAGGTGCGATTGGTGGCTCCGCTTGGCGCGACGCCTCGCGATCTCACAAAACTCGGCGAAGCGGACTTCAACGTCGTTCTGTATCCAGAGATCGCGTTGCCGGCGGCGCAATGGCTGGAAAAGAATCATGGACAAGCCTTTACGAAGATCACACCGCTGGGCGTCGGCGCCACGCGGGAATTCATCGCGGAAGCGGCGCGCCTTGCCGGCTTGGACCCTGTTCCCGTGCTGAACGAGGAAAGCTCGCGCCTGCCCTGGTATTCGCGCTCAGTGGACTCGACCTATCTTACGGGCAAGCGGGTTTTCATTTTCGGCGACGCCACCCATGCCATCGCCGCGGCCCGGATCGCTCGAAGCGAACTTGGCTTCAAGGTCGTCGGCCTTGGAACCTACGCACGCGAATTTGCCCGCGAAGTTCGTGACGCGGCGAAACTCTACGAGATCGAGGCGCTGATCAGCGACGATTATCTGGAGGTTGAAGCCAAAGTAGCGGAGCTTCGACCCGAACTTGTTCTCGGAACCCAGATGGAACGCCATATCGCCAAGCGGCTTGGGGTTCCATGCGCGGTCATCTCGGCCCCGGTCCATGTGCAAGATTTCCCGGCCCGCTACTCGCCACAGATGGGCTTCGAAGGCGCCAATGTGATTTTCGACGCCTGGGTTCATCCTCTGATGATGGGGCTCGAGGAGCATCTGCTCGCGATGTTTCGAGACGACGCGGAGTTTCAGGACGACGCTGCGCCCTCGCATCTGGGTGGAAAGTCGCACGGCGCATTGCGCTCCAGCGCCCCGCCGCCAGTCGCTCGCCCATCCGACTGTCTCGAAACACAAATTCAGGTCACCGGAACGCCCATCATCGTCAGATGGGCGGACGAAGCGGAAAGAGAGCTGAAAAAGATCCCATTTTTCGTTCGCGGCAAGGCCCGCCGCAACACGGAGCGCTTCGCCTGCGAGCGAGGCATGACAACCATCACCGTCGAGACGCTTTATGATGCAAAAGCTCATTTCGCGCGCTGACGCGCCGCCCGTGAGGGTCGTCATCGTTACGATGGACACGCATGTGGCCAGCGCGACACAAAGAGTTGTCGGGGAGCTTAAACGCGAGATCCCCGGTCTCGAACTGGCGATTCACGCGGCTTCGGAATTTACAGCCGATCCGAAAGCCCTCGAGCGCTGTCGCGCCGACATCGCTGAAGGCGACATCATCCTAAATGCGATGCTATTCTTGGAGGATCATTTCCAACCCTTGCTGACGGCGCTAACTGCCCGGCGCGAGCACTGCGATGCGATGGTCTGCGTGATTTCGGCGAGCGAAGTCACGAAACTGACGCGCATGGGTCGGTTCGACATGGGCGCGCCGACCAGCGGACCTATGGCTTTGCTCAAGAGGCTTCGCGGCGGCAAGTGCAAGACCGCTTCCGTCGGAGCGCAGCAAATGAGAATGCTGCGCCGCCTGCCCAAGCTTTTGAGATTCATTCCCGGAACGGCGCAAGACGTGCGCGCCTATTTTCTTACTCTCCAATATTGGCTTGCCGGCTCTGATGAGAATATCGCCAATTTGGTGCGCTTTCTTGTCAATCGTTACGCTGACGGGCCAAGGCGTGCGCTACGAGGCGCGCTGAAAGCGCCACCTCCCGTGGAATACCCGGAGATCGGCGTGTATCACCCCCGCCTTCCCGGACGCATTGGCGAGAGCGTTGACGCGCTCCCGAAGCCGGCCGGGGGCGCTAGATTGACCGTGGGGCTGCTTGTAATGCGCTCCTACGTGCTTGCGGGCAACGCCGGTCACTATGATGGCGTGATCGCAGCGATCGAGGCGCGCGGCATGCGCGTGATCCCGGCTTTCGCCACCGGACTCGACGCGCGCCCAGCGATTGAAAAATTCTTTCTGCGCGACGGCGCTCCAGTCATCGACGCGATGGCGTCTCTTACGGGCTTCTCTCTCGTGGGCGGTCCCGCGTACAATGACGCCAAGGCTGCCGAGGAGATTCTGGCGAAGCTGGACATTCCCTTCATTTCCGCACATCCGGTCGAATTCCAGACGCTTGAGCAATGGAGACAATCGGATCGCGGTCTCGAGCCGGTGGAGGCGACCATCATGGTGGCGATCCCCGAACTCGACGGCTCGACGGGGCCAAGCATTTTCGGAGGCCGGGCAACTGGCGGCTCGACTTGTGGCGGTTGTGAACGCGGTTGCGTCTTCCCGCAATCGGAGAACGCGCGCGACATGCATGTTTGCTTGGAACGCGCCGAGGTGCTTGCAGCCCGACTGGAAAAGCTTGCGGCGCTGCGCCGGTCGCAGCGCGCAGCACGGAAGGTCGCCATCGTGCTGTTCAACTTTCCCCCCAACGCGGGGAATACCGGCACTGCAGCCTATCTCTCTGTGTTCGAATCCTTGCATCGCGTCCTCTTGGCGATGCAACAGGGCGGCTACAACGTTACGCCGCCAATCACCGTTGACGAACTGCGTTCATCTATCCTGGAGGGCAATTCGGCGCGTTTTGGCGCTCTGGCCAACGTCTTTGCGAAAATTCCGGCGGAAGACCATCTGCGTCGTGAGCCCTGGCTCAAGGAGATCGAGGCGCAATGGGGACCGACGCCTGGCCGGCAGCAGAGCGACGGCGTGTCGATCCATCTGCTTGGGGAACGCTTCGGCAATGTCCTTGTCGGCGTTCAGCCGGCCTTCGGCTACGAGGGCGATCCAATGCGCCTTCTGTTCGAGAAGGGCTTCTCGCCGACGCACGCCTTTTCCGCCTTTTATCGTTATTTGCGCGAAGATTTCGGCGCCGACGCTGTTCTGCATTTTGGCACCCATGGCGCGCTCGAATTCATGCCCGGCAAGCAGACGGGTCTGTCTGCTTCCTGCTGGCCGGACCGTCTTATTGGCGCGCTGCCCAATTTCTATCTTTATGCCTCGAACAATCCCTCGGAAGGAACGATCGCCAAGCGCCGCGCGGCCGCAACCCTGATCAGCTACCTTACGCCGCCTGTCGCCAACGCCGGGCTGTATCGCGGCCTCGTCGAACTCAAAGCGTCGCTGGATCGCTGGCGGAGCGCCGCGCCTGGAGACGTGAACGAGCGCAACGAGCTTTCCGACCTGATCCAGACCCAGGCCGCACTGCTCGACCTAGCCGATGCGGACCCGGTCTGGGGCGACACCGCCGACGCTCACATCGGCAAGCTTGTTGAAGCGATACTGGAACTTGAATACACGCTGATTCCGCACGGTCTGCACATCGTGGGTGAACCGCTGACGCAAGAAGAGCGGATCGACATGCTTTCCGCGATGGCCGAAGCGACGCAGGGACAGTCGCTCGAACGCGAAATGCTGACTGCGTTGGTGAGCGGAACGGATCCAGCCACGCTGACGCAGAACGCTGAAACACTCGCGATATTGCGCGAACTTGGCGCCTCGGCCGAACACCTTGCAAGGGATTACGAATTGGACAGCGTTCTGCACGCACTGGACGGGCGCTTCGTGCGTCCGGCGCCCGGCGGCGATCTGCTGCGCACGGCGGCCGTTCTGCCGACCGGCCGCAACCTGCATGGATTCGATCCGTTCCGGATCCCCAGCGCCTTCGCGTTGCAGGATGGAGCGCGTCAGGCGCAGCGTCTGCTGGCGCGTTACATGGCGGACGGAAATCCTGCGCCCGAGACCATCGCGCTCGTGCTTTGGGGAACCGACAATCTGAAGACCGAAGGAGCGCCAATCGGCCAGGCCCTCGCCCTGATCGGAGCCGCGCCGCGCTTCGACAGTTACGGTCGACTGGCCGGGGCAACGCTGATCCCATTGGAGCAGCTGGATCGCCCGCGCATTGACGTCATGATCTCTCTTTCCGGCATCTTCCGCGATCTATTGCCGCTGCAAATCAAACTGCTCGCGGAAGCCTGCTTCCTCGCCGCCTCCGCTGATGAACGTCCGGACCGCAACTTTGTGCGCAAGCACGCCCTCGCTTTCATGGAGACGAATGGCGGCGACATCGAAACGGCGGCCCTTCGGGTCTTTGGCAACGCCGACGGCGCCTATGGCTCCAATGTCAACCATCTCGTTGAATGCGGCAACTGGAGCGAAGAGGAAGAGCTGGCGGAAGCCTATATGCGCCGCAAGGGTTTCGCTTACGGCCGCGGCGGCCGCCCAATGCAGCAACCCGCTCTGCTGCACGAACTGCTTGCGAAGGTGGATCTCGCTTATCAGAACGTGGACTCGGTCGAACTCGGGATTACAACGGTCGACAATTATTTCGACACGCTCGGAGGCGTCAGTCGCGCGGTCAAACGCGCCAAGGGCGAGGTGGCGCCAGTCTACATTGGCGATCAGACCAAGGGCGATGGCGTCGTGCGAAAGCTCAGCGAGCAGGTCGCGCTTGAAACGCGCACCCGCATGCTGAACCCGAAATGGTACGAGGGCATGCTCAGGCATGGCTATGAGGGCGTTCGCCAGATCGAGACGCATGTGACCAACACCATGGGCTGGTCTGCAACGACAGGTCAGGTCGACTCATGGGTGTATCAGCAGCTCACGCAAACCTATGTGCTCGACCCGGAGATGCGCGAGCGGCTTGCGGCGCTTAATCCGACCGCCTCCGCAAAAATCGCCAATCGGCTGATCGAAGCGCAGGAGCGACGCTACTGGTCTCCCGACGAGACGACGCTTGCGGCGCTACGGCACGCAAGCGAAGAATTGGAAGACAGGCTCGAGGGCGTTAAATTGGAGGCTGCAGAGTGAACATTCCAATAAGAGCTC
This sequence comes from uncultured Alphaproteobacteria bacterium, assembly GCA_963697595.1. Lineage (GTDB taxonomy): Bacteria > Pseudomonadota > Alphaproteobacteria > Rhizobiales > Beijerinckiaceae > Methylocystis. The sequence goes on from CAVOON010000003.1 coordinate 2,287,811, forward strand.
CCATACCGCTAGGCTCGATGCAAGTAGAGCTGGATCCCGACATTCAAATTGGGGCAGCCAAAGTGTTCGCCGTGTATGGCAAGGGCGGCATCGGCAAGAGCACGACATCCTCCAATCTTTCCGTCGCGTTCTCGAAGTTGGGGAAGCGCGTGTTGCAGATCGGCTGCGATCCCAAGCATGATTCGACCTTCACACTAACGAAACGTCTCGTCCCCACTGTCATTGACGTTTTGGAATCCGTGAAGTTTCACGCCGAGGAGCTGCGCGTCGAAGATTTCGTCGCCACCGGCTACAATGGCGTGATGTGCGTCGAGGCGGGTGGACCGCCTGCTGGCACGGGCTGCGGCGGCTTTGTCGTGGGGCAGACCGTCAAGCTGCTCAAGGAACATCATCTGCTGGAAGACACGGATGTCGTTATCTTCGACGTTCTCGGCGACGTCGTATGCGGCGGCTTTGCGTCGCCGCTGCAGCATGCGGGCAGAGCCCTGATCGTCACAGCAAATGATTTCAACTCCATCTTCGCGATGAACCGCATCGTGGCGGCAATTCACGCCAAGTCAAAGAACTATGACGTACGGCTTGGCGGGGTTATCGCCAACCGCAGCGCCAAGACTGATGAAGTGGATCGCTACAACGCCGCCGTCGGCCTGAAGCGCGTCGCGCATTTTCCAGATCTCGATGTCGTGAGGCGCAGCCGGCTGAAGAAATCGACGCTGTTCGAAATGGAGCCATCGCCGGAGCTGGAAGCGGTGCAGAATGAATATCTGCGTCTCGCCGACCAGCTCTGGACAGGCTTCGAGCCGTTGGACGCGAAGCCGATGAAAGATCGGGATTTGTTTGAATTTCTGGGGTTCGACTAATGACGACGCCAAGCTACATCGCCCGTCGCGGCGAACTCGAAAATTACTTTGATCGAACCGCGGTCGAGGCCTGGAAACGCTTGACCTCCGATGCGCCGGTCGGCCGCATACGCGCGACAGTCCGCGCTGGCCGCGATACAATGCGAAACACGCTACTCTCCTGGCTTCCCGCCGATCTGCGCGGCGCGCGTCTGCTGGACGCAGGTTGCGGGACAGGCGCGCTGGCCATCGAGGCGGCGCGCCGCGGCGCCGATGTGTTGGCGATCGATGTATCTCCGACTCTGGTGAAGCTCGCGCAGGACCGGGCGCTGCGGGATCTTGGATCGGGCCGCGTGACCTTCTCGGTAGGCGACATGCTCGACCCGAATATCGGCTCCTTCGATCATGTCGTCGCGATGGACAGCCTGATTCATTACGAAGGCGAGGATATCGCGCACACTTTGGCGAGCCTTGCGGCCCGCACCAGCGGTTCGGTGCTATTCACTATTGCGCCGTGTACGCCCGCGCTGGCCGTCATGCATTTCATTGGCCGCTTTTTTCCGCGCGGCGACAAGGCTCCGGCCATTGCCCCTATCTCTCAACGCACCCTTGAGCGCCACATCAAGAACCACACTGCTTTGGAAGGTTGGAAAATTGCGCGCAGCCAGAGAATCGACAAGGGCTTTTACATTTCCCAAGCTTTGGAGGCCCGGCGTCCATGAATCGCGCAAGCGCCGCCATCGTCACGCACATGATGCGTATCGGTCCGGAACTCCTGCCCTTCGCTGATGCCGGTACGGTTGAATTGCCTATGCCGCGCCTCTTGCGACTTTCGCTGTTCCAGGTCACGGTCGGCATGGCGGCGGTTCTGCTGATCGGCACGCTCAACCGCGTGATGATTGTGGAGCTGGGCGTCCCCTCGTGGATCGTCGCGGTCATGCTCGCTTTGCCGCTGCTCTTCGCACCCTTCCGCGCTTTGATCGGCTTTCGCTCCGACAACCACCGCTCCGTGCTTGGTTGGCGCCGGGTGCCCTTCCTGTGGCTGGGCACGATGCTGCAGTTTGGCGGGTTGGCGATCATGCCATTCGCCCTCCTGATCTTGTCCGGCGACACTACGGGACCCATTATCATCGGCCAGGCGGCGGCGGCCCTTGCCTTTCTGCTCGTCGGCGCGGGACTGCATACGGTGCAAACCATTGGCCTCGCACTGGCGACTGATTTCGCGCCAGCGCATGCACGCCCGCGAGTGGTGGCTCTGCTCTGCGCCATGCTGCTGCTCGGCATGGCTCTCAGCGCCCTCGCGTTCGGCGCGCTGCTCGCCAATTTCAGCGAGTTGAGACTGATTCAGGTCGTACAGGGCTCCGCTGTCGTAACGGTGGCCCTGAATTGCATTGCGCTGTGGAAGCAAGAGCCACGCGGCTCAAATTTAGGGGCGACCGATGCGCCTCGCGCAGGATTTCGCGAGGCATGGACGGATTTCGCCACAGCAGGACGCACGCGCCGGCGACTGTTCGCAACCGCGCTCGGCACGGCGGGCTTCAGCATGCAGGATATCCTTCTCGAACCCTATGGCGGCAAGATCCTGCACCTTCCGGTCGGCACAACGACGGCGCTGACCGCGATGCTGGCGGTAGGCAGCGGCGTCGGTCTCACGATCGCGGCGAGGCGGCTCACGCGCGGCGCGGACCCGCATCGGGTCGCAGCTCTGGGGGCTGTCGTAGGCATCGCGGCTTTTGCAGCGGTCATCTTCGCGGCTCCGGTCGATTCTGGCGGGATGTTCGGTCTAGGCGTCACTTTGATTGGCCTTGGCGGCGGCCTGTTCGCGCATGGCACGCTGACGGCCTCCATGGGGCTTTCGAGTCCGGAGGATCGCGGTCTCGCGCTGGGCGCATGGGGCGCGGCGCAAGCTCTGGCGGCGGGCCTCGCGATCGCTTTCAGCGGCATTGTTCATGATCTTGGGTCTTCGCTGGCCGAACAAGGCGCGCTGGGAGATGCGTTAGCCACTCCGGTCACAGGTTATTCCATCGTCTACGCCATCGAGATTCTGTTGCTTTTCGCGACGCTCGTCGCGATTGGACCGCTTGTTCGCTTCACTCCGATAGCGAAACGCGAAGACGAATCCGCCAATTTGGATCTTATCCCCCCGCCCCGCTTAAATTCTGGAGTCATGCGATGATACGCGGAGCCATCACCAGCAATATCGACGTCGCTCAGGTCGTTCTCTATGCCTTTTTCATCTTTTTCGCAGGCCTGATTTTCTATCTGAGGCGCGAGGACAGGCGCGAGGGCTATCCGCTCGAATCGGAGGTAACCGGCCGGCAGGAAGGTCGGGGCTTTCTGATGATCCCGACGCCGAAATATTTCCACCGCGCCAACGGCTCCATCGTCGCGGCGCCGAACTTCGATGTGGACTCGCGGCCGGTGAATGGCGCGCCGGTCGCTCGTTGGGCGGGCGCGCCGCTGGAGCCCGTCGGCGATCCGTTGCTTGCCGGCGTCGGTCCCGGAGCCTATGCGCTGCGCGCTGACACGCCCGAGCAGACCTACGACGGACACAATCTGCTCGCGCCGTTGCGCATCGCCAGCAATTTCGCTGTAGCGAGCGAGGACGGCGATCCGGTCGGTCTGGAGGTCGTCGGCGCAGACCGCGCCGTCGCGGGCGTCGTAAAGGATCTTTGGGTGGACCGCAGCGAAGGCCTTCTTCGCTATTATGAGGTGGCGCTTTCCGGCGGCAGGACGGTGTTGCTGCCCGTCACCTTCTCGAAGGTCGACTTCACGACCAGGACTATCAAAGTAGAGGCCATTCTTGGGAGCCAGTTCGCCAATGTCCCGGCTCTTCGCAACCCCGATGAAGTCACGCTGCTCGAGGAAGAGAAGGTCACAGCCTATTACGGCGCGGGCACGCTCTACGCCACTCTAGCGCGCGCGGAGCCTTTGCTATGAAAGCTGTCAATCTCGAAAAGCTTCTTCCCGCCGACATTCCCGCCGGAGAGCGCATACTGTGGCACGGCCGACCGGAATGGAAGAGCCTGGCGCGCGGCGCCTTTCGCGTGGATTACGTCGCGGGATATTTCGGCGTGATGACTTTATGGAACGCCGCCTCCTTCGAGACTGATTCCGGATGGCAGGCCGCGGTTGTCGCAGCCGCAAAGACACTGGCTTCCGGCCTCGCGGCGCTTGCATTGCTCTGCCTGCTCGCCTGGCTGTCGGCACGAACCACGCTCTATGTCGTGACGACCCGGCGTATCGTTATGAAGCTCGGTATCGCTCTGCCGGTGTTTTTCAACCTACCGTTTTCGCAAATAGCGTCTGCCTCGCTGCGGGTTTATTCCGATGGCTCCGGCGATATTCCAGTGACGCTCGGCGAAGGGCAACGCATCGCGTACCTGCATCTTTGGCCGCATGCCCGGCCGTTCCACCTCACCCATCCGGAGCCCACGCTGCGTTCCGTGCCCAACGCTCAGGCAATCGCGGAGACTTTGCGCCACGCGCTTATCGCCGCATCGAACGAACGACGCGGACTCGAAACCTCTGCGGCGGCGGCGCCCTCGCCTGTTCTGAGGCCCGACGCCGCCGGCCGCCAAGCAAACGAAGCCGTAGCCGCATGATCCCTTAACACGAGGTTGGTCGCATGAGTCAGCTTTCGATCGAAAAACCCTCCAATGACGGCAATGTCCCAAAGGCCGTGTTACTCGGCGCGGCGGCGCTAATCGTCTTTTCGCTCATTGCCTCCGGCGTGGCGCGAGTAAGCGATGTGGGCACGCTCCACATGCCGGCTCTACAGCCGGTGCAGACGCTTTCATTGCGCTTCGTGGACCGCGACGACGGAGGGATAGATGTACGCGAAGCGGCCAGCGCCAATGTGGTTTACACCGTGGCTCCGGGCACCAATGGCTTCATTCGCTCGACATTGCGCGGTCTGGCGCGCGAGCGCCGCCGATCCGGCCTCGACGGGGAGACGCCGTTCCTGCTGACGCACTGGAGCGACGGCACCGTTTCGCTGGACGACAAAGCTACTGGACGTCGTGTTAGCCTTGACGCTTTCGGACCAACCAACGCGCAGGCCTTCGCCCAATTGTTCGGCGCGAGGGGGACCACGCCATGAACTGGAACAACCCTTTGTCGCGCCGGATCTTCAAGACTCCCTGCACCGTGGAGATCGAGCACACGCCGCTAAGTCTTCACGCTCATGTAGAGTTGAATGGCGATTTCGAAATTCGACCGGGCGATCAGGTGATCGTGCATGACGCGCCGACGAATGTGCGCTTCGGCGAGCGTATCTTCGTTTCGCGCATGGCGACGATCGTTCGCGCCGGGCTGATCGAGCGCGCCTGGACGCGCTTTGCCGGCAATCTGGAAATCAACGAACTCTATGATGTGAGCTTCACCGAACGGAGGGTCTTATGAACGTCCTGTTGCGCCCCGGAATTTCGCTGGAAGCGACCCATGCCGCCCTCGAAAACACTGTTCTCTCGCCTCGTTTCTACACGACGGATTTCGACGAACTGGACAGGACCGACGTCGGTCCGGTGCGCGCCCAATGGGATGCTCTGATGGCTGAAATGCGTGCGGACCCCAATCAAAAGCATTTCCTGCGTAACGCAGAATTTGACGCCGATTTCTCGAATTTGCCGAAGGATCTGGACAAGGAGTTTCGCGATTTCCTCATCAGTTCGATTACCGCCGAATTTTCTGGCTGCGTGCTCTATGCCGAGATGAAAAGGCGCGCCAAAAACACCGACATGCGAGAACTCTTCGGATTTATGAGCAGAGACGAAGCGCGCCACGCCGGCTTCATCAACGACACGCTGAAGGATTTCGGCATCGGCGTCGATCTTGGATTCCTCACCAGAGCCAAGAAGTATACGTTCTTCCAACCGAAATTCATCTTCTATGCGACCTATCTCTCCGAAAAGATCGGCTACGCGCGCTATATCACTATCTACCGGCAGCTGGAACGCAATCCGGAGCGCCGCTTCCATCCCATCTTTAAATGGTTCGAAAAATGGTGCAACGACGAGTTCCGCCACGGGGAGGCTTTCGCGCTGCTCATGCGCGCAAATCCCAGATTGCTGTCCGGGCTGAATGTTTACTGGATCAAGTTCTTCCTGCTTGCGGTTTTCGCGACAATGTATGTGCGCGACCATTGTCGTCCGGCCTTTCACGAGGCCATCGGTATGGACCCCACAGATTACGACTTCAAGGTGCTCCGCCTCACTTCGGAGATTTCCCGCCAGGTGTTTCCGCTGACTATCGATCTGGATAATCCCGCGCTCAAGCGCGGACTGGATCGGCTGGTGGTTATCGAGCGTGAGATTGCGCAGGCGAAGGAGCGAGCGGGCGTTGTTGGCAAACTGAAGCAAGCTTTCTGGAGCGCAGCAGCCGCGATAACCTTTGCGGGCCTCTATCTTCTGCCCAGCAAGGCCAACGAACTGCCTGCCGACATTCGGCTGGCGCCTGTGTGGTGAGGACGGGCTCATGACAACATACGGGCTGCCGATCGTCGCCACGCTTCTGCTCTGGTGGGCGAGCACGGGAGCAATCCTGTATCTCGACGGCCTGCCTCGCCGCACATTCTCATGGAGCATGGCTGGCGCCACCATACTGCTGGGGATAGCCCTGTGCGGACTGGCGACATCGAGCGCTGAGACGACACCCGTCGCGGCCTATGTAGCCTTTGCTTGCGGCCTTGTTATCTGGGCCTGGCAGCTAGTCAGCTACTATATGGGCTATATCACGGGGCCGCGCAAAACGGCTTGTGAGGCGGACTGTCTTGGGTGGAAGCGGTTTGTGGAAGCCGTGCGCACAAGTCTCTATCACGAGCTGACAATCATAGTCTTCGCGATAGGGCTTGCGGCGCTCACCCGCGGGCAACCCAATCAGATCGGCGTTTGGACCTTTTTCGTTCTGTGGTGGATGCATACAAGCGCCAAGCTGAATGTCTATTTCGGCGTGCCAAATCTGAGCGAAGAGCTCCTGCCGCAACATCTCCACTATCTCGTGAGCTTCATGGCCCGCAAGCCGATGAACCTGTTTTTCCCGTTTTCCGTGTCGGTCTCGACCGTCGTCACTGTGCTACTCGCACAAAGCGCCATCGAGGTACCCGCGTTTGAAGCCACCGGATATACGATATTGGCGACCCTGATGGTGCTTGCGATCGCCGAGCACTGGTTCCTCGTTGCTCCATTGCATGCCAACGCGCTCTGGCAGTGGGGAGCAAAAGACACGTCTTCTAGGGAATCCGCTGGCGACGAAGCCGTCACCGAAACCGCTTTGCAAGCGCGGGAATTTGCAAGCACACTTTAAGGAATGGCGAGCGCCAGCTGGCGCGTTGAACGCAGGACGCAGCAATTTTCAAACGGAAAACACAGCAGGGGGAGAACCCGATGGGTCCGATGGAAATGAACTATGAGCGCCATTTCGAATGCGCGATCGCGCGTCTTAAAGCCGAAAACCGCTATCGTGTTTTTGCCGATCTCGAGCGCGACGCTGTGCACTTCCCCGTCGCCTTGTGGCGTCCTGAGGGCGAAAGCCATGCGCCGCGAGAAGTGACGATCTGGTGTTCGAACGATTACCTCGGCATGGGTGGTCATCCAAAGGTTGTGGGCGCAGCCATGCGCGCCGCCGAGCGCCATGGCGCGGGAGCGGGCGGGACGCGCAACATCTCGGGGACGCATCATCCCATCGTTGAACTGGAACAGGAGATCGCCGATCTCCACGGCAAGCCTGCCGCTCTGGCCTTCACCTCAGGCTGGATTTCCAATCTGGCCGGCATTTCCACGATCGCGTCCGTCCTGCCTAATTGCCTCATCCTGTCAGACGCACTCAACCATAATTCGATGATAGAGGGCATACGTCGCTCCGGTTGCGAGAAGCAGGTGTGGCGCCATAATGACACCGGGCATCTCGAGGAGTTGCTCATCGCGGCCGGCCGCGATAGGGCCAAGCTGATCGTTTTTGAAAGCCTCTATTCGATGGACGGCGACATTGCGCCGGTCGCGGAAATTGCCGCGCTGGCGGAAAAATACAATGCGCTGACCTATGTGGACGAGGTTCATGCGGTCGGCATGTACGGTCCGAGCGGCGGCGGAATCTGCGAGCGTGAGGGCGTGAGCGAGCGTATCGATATCATTGAAGGAACCTTGGCGAAGGGATACGGAGCGCTCGGCGGTTATATCGCGTCCACCGTGGCGCTTGTCGACGCCGTGCGCAGCTATGCGCCACAATTCATTTTCACGACAACCCTTCCGCCGATGGTCGCGGCCAGCGCCTGCGCGGCGGTGCGTCATCTCAAATCCTCCAGCGAGGAACGCAGTCGCCATCAGCACATGGCGATGCTGACCAAACATGCCCTGCGCGCCGCCGGCCTGCCCATATTGGACAATTCCTCTCACATCGTTCCGCTGATGGTGCGCGACGCAGCGCGCTGCAAGGCCGCGAGCGATCTTCTCCTGCGCAGGCATGCCATCTATATCCAGCCAATCAACTATCCGACGGTTGATTTGGGCGCCGAAAGGCTGCGTATCACCCCGACGCCACGCCACAACGAAGGTCATGTCGCCGAACTGGTTGAAGCGCTTGTCGATGTCTGGAACACGCTGAGCCTTCCCTTCATGGAAGCGAAGATTCTGCCGCTGCGCCGCGCGAAGCCGACCATGCCGGCGCATTGCACATATCCGGAGATGAAGCAGGCGGCGGAATAGGTCCCATGCGCAGCGCGGCGCGTCTTTCTCGCAAGGCGAGACGCTCGCGCTGGCCCCCGGGAAGCCACGGATCGCGTCGATTTATAGTATCAAACGTCAGCCTTTTCCCGGAGGCATCTCGATTTCCTGTGGAGCTTGAATTGAATTGACTGCGGCTGCTTTTTTGAGATTGCGCTTGTGTAAGCTTTTCTTTACATCTGTGTTAATTGACACTTGCTGTTGATGCCAGAATACGGTGCTTCCCATGCGCATCCTTCTGATTCATCCAAATTACCATTCCGGCGGGGCCGAAATCGCCGGAAATTGGCCGCCGGCCTGGGCGGCCTATCTTTCTGGCGCACTGAAAGCGGCAGGATTCGAAAACATCTTGTTCATCGACGCGATGACTCTCGACATCAGCGAAGAGGAACTGAGGCGGAGGATCATCCAGTATCAGCCTGATATCGTGGGCACGACCGCAATCACGCCGTCAATTTACAAGGCTGAACGCACTCTGCAGATTGCCAAAGAAGAGAAGCCAGATGCGATCACAGTCCTCGGCGGCGTACACGCAACCTTCATGTATCGGCAAGTGCTCGCGGAAGCCCCCTGGATCGACGCGATAGTACGCGGCGAAGGGGAAGAAATTATAACGGAACTCGTTCAAGCGATCTCAGCTGGCGACTGGCCGTCGCGACGCGCAGCCATCGAGGGACTGGCGTTCATCGAAGATGGCAAAGTGGTGGCGAATCCTGCCGCGCCCACGGTGAAGAATATCGACGCAATCACCGCCGACTGGGGCATTTTGAATTGGGAAAAATATAATTACATTCCTCTCGGCGTTCGAGTGGCGATCCCCAATATGGCACGAGGATGCCCTTTTACATGCAGCTTCTGCAGCCAATGGAAATTTTGGCGCGACTACCGCATACGCGATCCCAAAAAGGTCGTGGATGAAATCGAAGTTTTAAAGCGCGATCATGGTGTAGGCTTTTTCATTCTCGCCGACGAAGAGCCGACCATCAACAAGAAAAAGTTTGTCGCCTTTTGCGAGGAACTTATCAATCGCGAGGTGAACATTCTTTGGGGCATCAATACGCGTGTGACCGATATATTGCGGGACGAGGAATTGCTCCCCTTTTATCGCAAGGCGGGGCTCATCCACGTATCCCTCGGCACCGAAGCCGCGGCGCAACTCAAACTCGATCTTTTTAACAAGGAGACCACGGTCGCACAGAACAAGAAGGCCGTTGAATTGTTGCGCAACGCGGGAATTGTCGTGGAGGCGCAATTCATCGTAGGACTCGAAAACGAGACAGCCGAAACGCTGGAGGAAACCTACAGAATGGCGATCGACTGGAAACCAGACCTCGCCAACTGGTCGATGTACACGCCCTGGCCTTTCTCGGACCTCTTCAAGGAGCTAGGAGACAAAGTCGAAATCTTCGACTACGAAAAGTACAATTTCGTAACGCCAATCATAAAACCTTCATCTATGGAGCGCGGAGAGCTACTCGACCGGGTGATGAACAACTATCGCCGGTTCTATATGAAGAAGGCGCTCTTCTCCTATCCGTGGGCGGGCAGCGGGCAGCGACGGAGATATCTGCTCGGCTGTTTGAAGGCGTTTTTAAAGGCGGGCTTCGAGCGTAAATTCTATGATCTCGGCAAGGTAGAATATTGGGGACCGCAATCGCGCAAGAAAGTGAACTTTAATTTCGATACGACGCGAACGAGAGCCTCCGACAGCGACGTCGAATGGAGAACCACCCATAACCGCAGGCCAAAAGCTACGACAGCGCCAATGGCTTGCGGCGGAGGAAAAGACCAACTGGACGAGAGCAACGAGATGGAGGAGGTAATGCGGCCGGACGCCATAGCAAATCTCGAAAAAGTGAGCGAACATTGAACAACGCTCGCAATGACCCGCTCTCCAGGTATTTTTCAGGCCCTCTGCACGCCACACGATCTCCGCACGTTATCGGCGGCGTTGTCGGGCCCAACGCAATAATACGCGTCGCAGAAGCGCTCACGGCGTCAGACGGCGCCGAACTTTGCCGCTGCGTCTTCGCAGCAGCGAACGTTGAGCGGCGCTTCGACGTCTCCCCGATGCATATGGTTGACGAACAGGAAGTTGCGCGTTTGCATCTTGCATTAATCGAAAAGCTCGGCGCCGCCCACGCAGCCCATATTTCGCGGGAGGCCGGACGCCTTACCGGCGATTATCTATTGGCCAAGCGAATCCCCCGCCCCGTCCAAACAATATTGAAACGCCTTCCTCGTTGGCTCGCCGCGCATATTCTGGTGCGCGCTATCGCACGCAACGCATGGACTTTCAGCGGCAGCGGAAGCTTCTCCTTCGGCTTCCAGCCTCGACTGCGACTTGCGCTTACGGGTTCGCCGATCTGTAGACTGCTGCAAACCGAAGAGCCGGCCTGCCATTATTTCACTGGAACATTCGAACGCCTCTTTCGTGAAATGCTCGGACCGAGCGCGCGCGTGTTCGAGATCGAATGCGCGGCGGCAGGGGCGCCAGCTTGTCTGTTCGAGGTGACGTGGTGACTGTCGCTCATTTGAACGGCGGGTTCATAATAGCGACTCCTTTCGGCTTCTCATGTCGCGATGAGCGTAGGTTGATTGAGACGCCCACCTATTCCAATCCAATTCTGCGGGGAACGCATGCTTATTCTGCTAGCAGGGATCGTCCTGTTTCTAGGCGCCCATAGTCTCACGACCTTCCGAGCGACGCGGACAAAACTTATCGAGCGATTCGGCGCGAAAGCTTACAAAGGCTTTTATTCGCTGGTTGCTGGCATTGGCTTGATGATGATTATCTGGGGCTTTTCACGCTATCGGGCCGAGGGGCTAGTTCCACTTTGGACGCCGCCCGTTTGGGCCCGTCACGTTGCGATGGCGCTGATGTGGATCGCTTTCGTCTCGATGGCGTTTACGAATCCGGCCCCAAGCCGCATCAGGGGCTGGCTGCGCCACCCGATGCTGGTCGCCCTAAAAGTCTGGGCTTTCGCACATTTTCTGGTCAATGGAGACTCGGGCGGCATGCTATTGTTTGGATCATTTCTCGCCTGGGGGATCTATGACCGAATCGCGGTCAAGAAACGTGGCGATATCGGCGCGTCCCGACTCGCGTTCTTCACACGTGCGGACGCAATAAACGTCGCGGCTGGCACGGCGGCCTATGTCGCGATGCTATTCCTGCATCCCTATCTTATCGGGGTCGATCCGCTTGGAAGCTAAACGCCAACCCGCTGTTCGCGGCGGCGCTTCACCACAAGCAGTCCGATGACGCTGCCCAACTAGCGCGCCGCGAAGGTGACTGTTCCGTCATCGACTGTCGAGCCCTCCCCAGAATGCTGAAGAGCCGGTCCAGGATGCGGGAGAAGTGCGAAGCCCAAAATTCCAGCTTACTCCACCGCTCACCCGGGCTCGGCGACCGAGATGGCTGCGGCGTCGCACTCGATTCTCGACCGAAATGTCGACGATCGAGGGCGGCGCTGGAACCACAGGGACCACGCGGCGTTCCGCGCCTAGGAGGCCAAAATTCGACCACATGCCCCGAAAGTTCCGCTGACCAGCGCCCTGGCGTCGGCGAAACCACTACCCAGTAATCTCGGCGGACAGATGCGCGGCAACCCTGCTTCTACCGTCCAGCCGAGGCGCGAATTGAGTCGCTGAGACCCGGAGAGCACCTATGGAAAAGAAGCACACGCAAAGTTCCGATGCTTTGGATGGATCGCGGGAGACGATTGATCATACGGAAAGCCGAGAGCCGCAAATTGTTTATGAAGTCGTGCAACACGAAGGCTTCTGGGCCTATCGCGTCGACGACACGCTTTCAGAGGCCTTCCCTTCGCAGGAGCTTGCCGAACAGGCGGCAAAGCGAGCGGCGAACGAGCAACAGTTAACTGGCGACACGACGGATATTCTCTTTGAGGATGCAGAAGGGGCTTGGCGCCAGGAGACCTCCCCGGGCGACGATAGACCGAAAACTACAATCAAACCTTGACGAGCCTGTCTCTCACGCAAGTCGAGACGCCTCGGACCTTCTTGTAAAGCTCTCATCACCCGAAAAGCCGCGGCAATGCCGCGGCTTCCTGAATTTTTGCTCTACGCGAACGCGACTCGCCACCTGGGGAGCGCCGCTCTTAGGGCTGAGATCTCGTCTTTCTCCCGACGCAGACCCCGCGCGCCGCAAGATGAACTTCGGTACGGCTGAAGCTCCGGCGCAACTAGCGGTCTGGGTCAGGCCGCCATTCTATTGACGCCGTTCTTCGCAAGCTGCCAAAGCTTACTGTCCGCGCCCTTCTCTTCTTGCAGAGTCTCGGTTAACAGCGAAGCGCAGTCATCGCGAACCAACTCCTTCGCCCAAGCGATGATTGAGCCGTATAACGCGATCTCGTGATGCTCTATTTGTTGAGCAGCAGAGATTATCGCAGCGTCAAGAACCTTTTTATCTTCGATATCCGAAGGCAAGTCACCTGCTTCCTTAATTAGACCGTCGATTGCGGGACAACTCCCCTCGTCGGGCGACAAGTTTTGCATCTGGAAAATCTGCTCTATCCGCTCAACCTGAGTTTTCGTTTCCTCAAGGTGAGACGCAAGCGCGTTCTTTAGCTCAGGCGACGTCGCTGCGTCGATCATCGAAGGGAGATTCTCGACGATCTGGTTTTCCATGTAGTAAATATTCTTCAGGTCGTCCACGAACAGCTCATTGAGATCCTTGATGCCTTTGCCGAAAATCGCCATGGGATACCTCCTTTGTTTGGCGCTTCATTCATAGGTGCAGATAGAGAAAGCGGGGCTGAAAAGCTCGGCTTGGTTGCTGAAGCCGAAGAATTAGTTAGCGTGAGATCATGGCGAACGCGCTTTCGCCAGCATCCGGTTCCCCGCGTCCTCGTGCTTTCCTGGTGAGCGCTCAAATTCCACAACAATCAAGGTTACCAACCGTTCCAGGAGGTATCATATTTCTGCAAGTTTGCGCCTTCGACGGCAGTGTCTAGGCGTTTCATTGTTTTTAGCCATGCTCAAGAACAGCAGAAAACTTTGAACAGGAGAATTTAAAGATTTTACGTTGGCCCAAGCGCGCAGGCGCTCTGTCATAGTTTACGACCTACAACCAAGCAGAGCCCTCGAAACACATCGCTGCCGCCACGCTCACTACGGCATTTGAAGGGCGGTGTCATACGGTGCGCGCAAGCTACCGGTTGACACCCGCATCGGCGGCGACAGCTATATCCCGCCACTTGCGACAGCCCAGAACGAGAGTATCGACGAAGGGCGCTGCAGCGGCCACTCAGAGCCGCTTAGCTATTGTAAATCGATGACATGGCGCGAAGCGGCGGACTTGCCGCTTTGCCTTCTTACGCGAAACATGCAGAACCGGCGCATCATCGACGCGGCGTTCCGACGCGCCAGCGCTCACCCGAGCGTAGTGGTGGAGACGGACTCAGTTTTCGCGCTCTATTCGAATGTCCGATGCTCGGAAATATGCAGCATCATGCCCCACAGCCTCCTTGCTCTCTTTGAAATGCGTGAGGAACTCACAGCTATTCCTTTGACGCCCCAACTGACCCGTGGAATCGGACTTGTCGCATTGGACAGTCATCCAGTTTCGCCTATCGTTTCCGCCGTTTGGTCTATTTCCACGCGGTTGGATCTCGACGCAAGATTCGATTTCGTCGAAACAGCCACCGCGTGAGAAACTTAGAACCCGGGCGACGTTCCCGGGAACATCTCGCTAAGCCACGCACGCCAGAATTGTCTGGCCACAACCTCGAGCTCTGGCGCAAAACGTCGCCTTTCTTCGCGTAGCCGAGCCACGTCGACCTTGGCCTGGCCCAATTCGCTGGCGTGTCCAACATACCAGCGCTCAAGCCCTCGCGCGCTGACTTCTGGATGAAACTGCAATCCAAGTGCATAATTTTCGATGGCGAACGCTTGGTTCTGGTAGCGGGACGTCTTGGCGAGATGGCGCGCCTGAGGCGGCAGGTCGAAGGTGTCGCCATGCCAATGGAGGAAACATTGACTCCGAGCGAGCAGAGTTGCGAATGCCGGGTATAGCGCGACGTCCCTCCCCGCTTCGACCGGCGCCCAGCCGATCTCCTTGCCTTGCGCGCCGGGATAAACTTTCGCCTCCAAAGCGGCAGCTATTAATTGCGCGCCAAGGCAGATGCCAAGCGTCGGACGCCTTGCCGCGAGCCGCGTGCGGATGAAATCAATCTCGTCATCCAGGAACGGATAGGCGTCCCGCTCGTAAACCCCAATTGCGCCACCGAGAACAATCAGCAGGTCCGGCCTCAAAGGATCGATCTGACGCAGATCGGCGGTGCAGGCGTCCACCGTCGCGCTATGAAACTCTGCTTCGGCAAGTTCCGTCGCCAGCGTGCCTAAATCTTCATAGGCGACATGGTTGATCGTCAGGGCCGTTCGCATCTCTATTCCGTCGCACACCCGAAAAGTTCTCGTTTTCTACAGTGGCTCGACGTCAATGTCTGTTCGATGCCAATCTACTCCCGACATTTTTATAAGGAAAGTTGTGGGGGGAAGCTCCTCATGCATCAACTCGTAATTGTCAAGAATGTTACGCGCCCAGACGAGAGCAGCTTCGCCTTGGAGAGTGAGGCGAATAGCGTCTCCTTCTCGTGTAACGAGCTGGGCCTCCAGATATTCTTCTAACTCGCAAATGGAGGCGGATAAAATCCGTTCCGACGTCTCGCAGGTCTCCGCCACACGGACGAAATTCTTTTCCGTGGCCAAAGATACGAAATGCGAGAGGCTGCGCATCAACATTGCTTTTCGCCTTCTGTCGTGCTCGACGTGCGATGTTTGAGGTTTGCTACGATTTTAGGGCGCAGGCTTATCGCTCTTCGCAGTAGAACCCATGCGCCCCAAAACCAATTCGGCCGGACGGAGGAAACCGGGGTTTCCTACCTCCTCACCCAACTTCCTTCGCCGCCGCCACGCGTCGGCTATTATCCGCCATTTCGCGATATCGCTCCTGCCATTCGGTCGGGCCATTGGAGGGCGAAACCTGCACGGCCGTAACTTTATATTCCGGGCAATTTGTCGCCCAGTCGGAATTATCGGTCGTGACGACGTTCACCTGACACAGCGGATGGTGAAACGTGGTGTAGACGACGCCGGGCGCGACGCGGTCGGTGATTCTGGCGCGCAGCGTGGTGTCGCCAGCGCGGCTTTGCACGCGCACCCAATCATCCTCGCGCACGCCCCGCATTTCCGCGTCCTGGGGATTGATCTCGAGCACGTCCTCGGAATGCCAATTGCTGTTCTCTGTGCGGCGCGTTTGCGCGCCAACATTGTATTGCGAAAGGATGCGGCCGGTAGTCAGCAGCAGCGGGAAGCGCGGGCCAGTGCGTTCCTCGGTAGGGATATATTCGGTGATGACGAATTTACCCTTGCCCCGCGCAAAGCCGTCGATATGCATGATCGGCATGCCCTCGGGCGCGGCGTCGTTGCAGGGCCATTGCACCGAGCCAATCTCGTCGAGTTTCTTATAAGAGACATGAGCGAAGGCCGGCGTCATGCGCGCAATTTCGTCCATGATCTCGCGGGGATGCGTATAATTCCAGTTACACCCCATCGCACGAGCAAAAAGCTGCGTCGCCTCCCAGTCGGCGTATTTGGCCTTGGGACTCATTACGCGGCGCACACGCTGAATGCGACGCTCGGCGTTGATAAAGCAGCCGTCCTTTTCAAGGAAGCTCGCGCCGGGCAAAAGCACATGAGCGTAATTCGCGGTCTCGTTCAGAAAGATGTCCTGCACGACAAGGCATTCGAGCGCACCAAGCCCTGCCGACACATGCTTGATGTCCGGATCCGATTGCAGGATGTCCTCACCCTGCACATAAAGACCCTTGAACACGCCGTCGATGGCGGCGTCGAACATGTTGGGGATGCGAAGGCCGGGTTCGCTGTCGAGCGGGACGCCCCAATCCGCCTCGAACGCGCGGCGAACATTGTCGTCGGAAACGTGACGATACCCGGGAAACTCATGCGGGAAGGAACCCATGTCGCAGGAGCCCTGCACATTGTTCTGCCCGCGCAGGGGATTGACGCCCACGCCGCGCCGACCGAGATTTCCGGTGGCCATGGCGAGATTGGCGATGGCCATGACCGTCGTCGATCCTTGGCTGTGCTCGGTGACGCCAAGGCCGTAGTAAATCGTCGCGTTGCCGCCGGTGGCATAGAGACGCGCCGCGCCACGCACGAGCTCGGCGGGAACGCCGGTGTATTTCTCGACCGCCTCGGGGCTGTTGCGCTCCTCGGAAACAAAGTCCGCCCAGTCCTGATATTCGTCCCAGTCACAGCGCTCGCGCACGAACTTCTCGTTCGTCAGCTCCTCCGTGACAATCACGTGAGCGAGCGCCGTGACAATGGCGACATTAGTGCCGGGCTTGAGAGGAAGATGATACGCCGCCTCGATATGGGGCGAGCGCACCAGTTCGGTTCGGCGAGGATCGACCACGATGAGCTGGGCGCCTTCTCGCAGACGCTTCTTGATCTGCGAGCCGACGACGGGATGCGCGTCGGTCGGATTGCAGCCGATGATCAGCACGACATCGGCTTCCTCAACGGAGTCGAAATCCTGTGTGCCGGCCGAGGTGCCGAAGGCGTGGCTCAGCCCGTAGCCTGTCGGCGAGTGGCAGACTCGCGCGCAGGTGTCGACATTGTTGTTGCCAAAGCCGCCGCGGATCAACTTCTGGACAAGATAGGTTTCCTCGATCGTGCAGCGAGATGACGTGATGCCGCCGACGGCGAGCCGGCCATATTTGACTTGTATTCGCTTGAACTCCGAGGCCGCGTAATTGATCGCCTCCTCCCAGGTCACGGGCGTCCAGGGATCGGTGATCTTCTTGCGGATCATTGGAGAGAGCACGCGGTCGCGGTGCAAGGCGTAGCCATAGGCGAAGCGACCCTTGATGCAGCTATGGCCGTGATTGGCCTTACCGGTCTTCCAGGGGACCATCCGCACGATCTCCTCGCCGCGCATCTCCGCCTTGAAAGTGCAACCGACGCCGCAATAGGCGCATGTGGTAACGGCGGAATGTTCCGGCTGACCGATGTCTATGACGGAATTTTCCACCAATGTGGCTGTGGGGCAGGCCTGAACGCAAGCGCCGCAGGAGACGCATTCAGATTCCATATAGGCTTCTTCCATGCCCGCTGCGACGCGGCTGTCGAAGCCGCGCCCGTCGATGGTCAGCGCGAAAGTGCCCTGCACTTCCTGACAGGCGCGCACGCAGCGATTGCAGACGATGCATTTGGACGGGTCGTAGGTGAAATAGGGATTGGATTTGTCCTTGGGCTTCCAGTCCTCGTTGTGTTCGCCAGCGTTGCGGGCGAACACATGATTGCGTCCGTCATAACCGTAGCGCACCTCGCGCAGGCCGACCGCGCCGGCCATGCTCTGAAGTTCACAGTCGCCATTGGCGGGACAGGTCAGGCAGTCTAGCGGGTGGTCGGAAATATAGAGCTCCATGATTCCACGACGGATGGCGTCGAGGCGGGGCGTTGATGTCTTCACCGAAATGCCGGGCGCGACGGGCGTGGTGCAGGAAGCCGGCAGGCCGTTGCGACCTTCGATTTCGATCACACAAAGGCGACAGGAGCCGAAGGATTTGATGCTGTCGGTGGCGCAGAGTTTGGGAATCTCGATTCCGGCTTCCATCGCAGCGCGCATGATCGACGTGCCCTCCGCGACGCTTATCTCCTTGCCGTCGATCTTCAACGTCACCTGCTTTCCGGAATTGACGGCAGGCGTTCCGTAATCGATTTCCTTGATAAGCGTCATCACAGCGATCCTTGTGCGCCCGAGTTGGCGTTTGACCTTGCGAGCGGCGATTGCAACGCCAGCGCGAGCGCCGTCGGCGGGTCGCCGGAATGAGTGAATCTCTCTCCTCGTCATAACTTTGCGCGATATGCCTGGACGCGGCTATATATCAACACAAATCATGCTATAAAAACATCTCACAAACGTTTTTACCTATCAATATGGCTTTCCCGTAGCCCTATTCGTCTTTGCTATTACAGGATATTGCGAACTGTATGTTAGGCATGGTATCAATAGAAGCTATTAAAATCCATTATAAGCTTTGAGATATCGCGGTATATATTTGATTGTATAATCTATATATATAGATAAAGAAACCGCACCATGTGTAAAACCCCTGCCGGGAGCTTTCGTGAGGCGTCATTCGTGTTTCGAAGGTGCAGGTCTGCCCGATCTATTCTGTTCCGCTTCGGATTAAAACGCTCAATCCGAAGTGACTGTGAACGGATCCGCAGGCTCCGAGCCGCCCGAAACAGAGATTTTCGCAACATCAACAGAACCGATCGGCGCTGATCGGCCATAGCGGCGGCGAAGATCAAGCCTCGCTCAAATATGCGCGAGGAGTTCCGCCGCTTTGCCGTGGGCCGCGTCCAACTCTGCGCGCCATTTCTGCGTCACCGTCGCGTCGATTGCGTCACGGTTGCTGAAACTTTCCAGAAAAGCCGGGTCGGCCAAGTCCCGTGCGGACACAGGCAAAAGACCGACGAGGCGACGCGCTTCGTTGAGCGCCGAATGCGTCGCCTCGCCGGCGCTCTTGCGGTCCGCCGCATGGATCGCGCGCCACAGCGACGCGATTTTGGCATGTCGCTCTGTGATTGCGACATCAAAAATTGTAGCGATGAGGCCGAGCCTTTTGCGCCCGATCTCGGCGTCATACGCAAATGATGCGTTGCGTGACAGCGCGAATGGATCGACCATTGTCGGCGCCTTGCCCTCATAGGCGTCGGGACGGGCGGGGTGGCGGGCGCTGTCCGTCTCGGTCATCAGCTTTTGCCCCGACTTCGACAGCGCGAAATCAATGAAGGCCCTGGCAAGTTCGCATTTGTGCGTCGTCGCCGTGATGGCGATATGGCTCGGTAGAAAGGCGGTCTGATCGGGATAGGCGAAGGCTACCGGCAAGCCATTCGACTGAGCGCTTAATGCAATAAAATCGATGGACAGGCCCAAAGGCGCGCGCCCTTCTTTCACGAGATTCGTAGGCCCACTGCCCGAAGCGACGAGTTGCGAATTGCCGGCGATCTCGGAGATTAACGCCCATCCCTGCATCCACCCTTCCGCTTGCAGTATTATGTCGTAGAGCGCAGGCGCGTAGCCGACCTTGTTGGCGATCGGCATGACGGTCTGGTTCGCATAGACTTCCTCGGCGAGAGCGCGCCAGACGCGCGGCGCCTCAAGCTGCCGCGACTTCAACAGCTCGGGATTAAAAACAACTCCGTATCCTGCGATGTCGTACGCTTCGAACATGCCGCTTGGATCGGAAAGTTGTTGGTCGCCCAGTCTGCCCGGCAGCACAGTGCGATCGGCGATATATTTGCGAAAAGCGCCTTGGTCGCGCAGCAGCGGAAAATTGCTCCGCGCCGGCGCCCAGTACACATCCGCTCCCCCTTGGTCAGGCAGGCTGAGCTGCTCCAGGGCTTCGCGAGAGTGCTTCCAAATGAACTGCACATTCGCGCCGGGATGTAACTTTTCGAATTCCTGCTCGTAGCGGGCCGTCAATTCTTCGGGAAAGCTGGTGACCACTTGCAGCGTCGCGGTTTGTGCGCGGGCCGACCGGGTGAGGGCGCCGGAGACGGCCAGCGCGCCCAGCAGTAGGGATCTGCGGCTGGGATTGGAGCGGTCGATGCCCTTGCGCGCCATCGCAATGTCTCCTGATTACATAACGGTATTTGGTAAAGGTCTATCGCATGAAGGTCAACGTTTCAGGCGCTTAAAGAGTTGTCATAACAAGCTGTTTTATAGGCGCCTTGCTCAATAGGCGGGCGACCACACACATTACATCAATGCGCCGCCTGCAAACCGCTTGCCGCGTCGGCGCGGATCTCAGTTGGCACATGCGGGCGGACGAGCCGCATGAAATCCTTAAGCGCGCGAAAATTCTTATCGGCGTCGAGCAAGACCGGATTTACCAATCGCAGCCCGATGCGCCGACGAAGCGACTGGCTGATCCGCCATCAGAGGAAACAGTAGTCAAATGAGAGGTAGCTTTTGAGGCCTACCCTCTGTGGCGGCTTGACGGCCAACATCCTGTAATCAAACCCTCAGCATTTAGCCGCTTATTTCCGTAGAATTGGCTCGATGCCGTTTTCCTGTTACGGCATTAGCTTATCAAGCGTAATCGGAAGGTCGCGCACGCGCTTTCCGGTCGCGTGATAGACCGCATTCGCTATCGCCGCGGCAACGCCCACTATGCCGATCTCGCCGAGTCCTTTGACGCCGAGCGGATTGCTCTCGTCGGACTCGTCGACGAAGATGACCTTGATGTCGTGAATGTCTGCGTTTACCGGCACGTGATATTCTGCGATATTGGCGTTCATGATGCGGCCAAGCCTGTGATCGATCAACGTCTCCTCATGCAGCGCCATGCCGATACCCCAGACCACGCTGCCCAGGATCTGACTGGTCGCGGTTTTGAGGTTCAGAATACGCCCAGCGGCAACCGCGCTGACGACGCGTGTGACGCGGATCACCCCGAGTTGCTCATCAACCTTCACCTCGGCAAAGATCGCAGCATGTGTGTTGCGCGCCTGCGCGACGTCATTGCTGGGATTGTTGGTCTTCTCCCTCTCGATGCGGTCCACGCCGCTGTAACGCATGGCGTCTGCGATCGACACCGTGCGCGAAGCATCACCCTTGCTCACGAGCTTGCCGTCCGCGAGATTAACTTCTTTGGACTCCAGGTTCGCGAGTGGCGAGCCTGGTATCCGTTTAGCCAGACGCAACAGCTCGTCTCGAATTGCGTCGGATGTTGTCGCAATCCCATTGGACACCGAGGCGGCGATCCATGATCCGCCTTCGACCGGCGATTGGGGGAGACTGGAGTCGCCGAGATTGATGCTGACGTTTTCGAGCGGCAGCCCAAGCATGTCCGCCGCGACCTGCGCCATGATGGTATAGGTTCCGGTGCCGATATCGGAGGTCGCGCATGCGATCTCTACATGGCCGTTGGAGCTCAACGCGATGCGCACTGTGATGGGCATCTGTAACGCCTCCCAAACGCCCGTCGCCATGCCCCAGCCGACGAGTTCATTGGCGTCCCGCATCGACCGCGGCTGCCAAGCGCGTTTCTCCCAGCCGAACGCCTCGGCGCCCTGCCGGTAACATTCACGCAGCGCCTTACTGCTAAACGGTCGATCATTGTTCTGATCGCGTTCAGAATAGCATCGCAGGCGAAGTTCGAGCGGATCGACCTTGAGTGCAACCGCAAGCTCGTCCATCGCAGATTCGAGCGCGAATAGGGCGGTTGTAGCGCTTGGCGCACGCATGTCGCATGGGCTCGCAAGATCAAGCCGAACGAGCTTGTGCTCATATGTCGCGTTGGGGCATTTATAGAGCAGACCTGACCACCCGGTTTCCTGCCGAAAATAGTCTTCATATTGCGAGGTGATGGTGATCGCCTCATGCCTGATCGCGTCAAGAGTTCCGTCCATATTGGCGCCGAGCTTAATCCGCTGGATCATCGAAGGTCGATAGCCCAGCACATACATCTGAGATCGCGTTAACACGACTCGGACCGAACGTCTCAGCGCGCGCGCTGCGAGCACCGCCAGCACCACCTCAAATTGTGGACGCAGGCCTGAGCCGAAAGCCCCGCCCACGAACGGCGATAGGACACGCACATTCTGAGACTGCATGCCGAATACGCCGCATAGATAGTGCTGGACGTTCTGCACGCCCTGCGTCTTGTCATAGACCGTGAGTTTGTCGTCGCCATCGTAGATCACCGTCGAGGCAAAAAGCTCCATCGGATTGTGATGCTCGATCGGAACGTAATACTCGCCCTCGTGGCAAACCGCAGCCGTAGCGAACGCCTGCTCAGGCGCGCCGCGTGTCTTTGGCGGCGTAAACAGCGCCTCGATCGGATTGGATGGAGGCTTCACCGGAACGGCCGCTTCGCGCCGGCTATGCACTTCTGTAACATGCGCATCCGTCTCGTACTCCACCTGCACCAATGTCGCTGCAAAGCGCGCAATCTCTGACGTTTCGGCCATTACGAGCGCAATCGGCTGGCCGCTAAACAGGATTTTGCCGTTATAGAGCGGGCGGAACGGCGATCCAGCGGGGGCCGTTTCATCCTTATAGGACTCATCGTCGTCCGGCATTGGCGGGCGATTATCATGCGTAAGAACTTCGATTACACCGTGAACGCGCAGGGCGGCGCTGCTATCAATTCGGGCGATGCGCCCCTTTGCGATTGCTGAGGTTAAAACGCTACCATATGCAAGGGCGGGGGCATCGATCTCGGCGGCATATTTGGCGGAGCCAGTGACCTTCGCGAAGCCGTCGACACGGGATGTAGCAGAGCCGATGTAATGAGCCATGGGTCGAACTCAGACGATTTTTTTGGACGATTGCGACTGCGGCGCCCCACGGGCCGCTTGTGTGAGCGCGCGCACGATGCAGCGGCGCGCCAGATCGATTTTGAAGGCGTTGTGCGCATAGCCTTTGGCTTCGCGCAACAGTATGTCCGCAGCTCGATTAAATGTGGCGGCATCTGGGGGGTGACCATCTAGCGCCGCTTCGGCTTGAGGATCGCGCCAGGGTTTGTGGGCGACGCCACCCAGCGCAATGCGCCCTTCGCCGATGAGGCCGTCAACCAGCTCGATCCCGGCGGCAACGGAAACCAGGGCGAACGCATAAGAAAGTCGGTCGCGAATTTTTAGGTAGGTGTAGTTCTTGGCGAAGCCCTTTGGCGGCAACTCCACGGCAGTGATGATTTCATCGGCGTTCAAGTTGGTGTCGCGTTGTGGCGTATCACCGGGCAGCCGGTGAAAGTCCGCAAACGAAATAACTCTGTCGCCGCACGCGCTACTGACATGGACTCTCGCCTCCAACAGCGCAAGCGCCACACACATATCCGACGGCTGGGTTGCTATGCAGGCATTGCTGCTGCCGAGGATCGCATGCATGCGATTTTGGCCATCAATGGCGGAGCAACCAGTGCTCGGCTCGCGTTTGTTGCAGGGAGTGGCTACGTCGTAGAAGTAGTAGCAACGCGTACGCTGCAAGAGGTTGCCGCCCGTCGTCGCCATATTCCGCAGCTGTTGCGAGGCGCCAGCCATTATTGCACTGGCGAGAACCGGATAGCGCTCCTCCACGAGAGGATGATAGGCAAGATCGGAGTTGCGTACGAGCGCTCCGATACGGAGCCCGCCCGCTTCCGTTTCATCGATCTGCTTCAACGGCAGCCGCGTGATGTCGACCACTTTCGTTGGTCGCTCCACATCCATCTTCATCAGATCGATCAAATTGGTGCCGCCAGCGATGAATTTAGCGTTTGGGTCGCCCGCGACTTCCCTGACTGCGTTCTCGACATCGCTCGCGCGTATATAGTGGAAATTGATCATGATCGCGCCACCATCACCTGTTGGATCGCAGCGACAATGTTGGTGTAGGCGCCGCAGCGACAAATATTGCCGCTCATGAGTTCACGGATATCGTCAGCGGTTTTCGCTCGGCCCTCCGCGATCAGGACGGTCGCTGAGCAAATTTGTCCTGGCGTGCAGTAACCGCACTGAAACGCGTCGTGATCTATAAACGCTTGCTGTAGCGGATGCAGAACTCCATTCGCGGCGAGACCCTCGATCGTGGTGATTTCGGCACCGTCGTACATGACGGAGAACGTCAGGCAGGAATTGACGCGGCGTCCGTCAATGAGCACAGTGCAGGCGCCGCATTGGCCCTGATCGCAACCTTTTTTGGTCCCGGTCAGGTCCAGGTGCTCACGCAACAGGTCAAGTAGCGTCGTGCGCGGATCGAGCAAAATTGAATAATTCGCGCCGTTGATGGTGAGGCTAACAGAGATCGCCGCAGGATTCGCTAGACCGGCCGCATTCCCGGGAAAGCCCTCGCCAGCTATGTTGTTTGTGGTGCAGGATAAAATATCTGCGGACCGCTTCGCGTTTGGTTCTTCGATTTGCGCCATGGCGCTCACTCCTGATCAGTTGAACATCAGAGAGCTGCGGGGATACTAAATAATAGCGCTGTTAAAGCGGATCTCCAGAATGGTCGCGCATCTTTTGCGACCGCGACGCCGTGCCTGAGGTTAGAAACAATGCACAGGCGTTTAAGCCCGCTCTGGGCCATCCTCCACTGGATTAACGCCGAAAGACGCAACACATTGATCACTCGATTGAATAAGACCCCGTCCTCGGGCGTACACGTCGACGTCGGCGCAGGCGCAAGTCACGAGCGATGCAATTCAAACTCTGGCGGCACCCAATCTAGTCCAAAACGACCATGATATACTGTACGACGTCTATCACTATCTTGGCGCCTGAAGCGACGGCGGCGGCCGCGCAAGCAGTCATGATCAGATGAAAGTGGTCAGGGTGCATGCTTTTGAACCATCAGCTTTACGCCCGGGTCTAACGCCCCTAGTTACTCGACGACATTCTTGAAGCAATTTCGATGCCGTCTCGAGGCTTTCCTGGTCTGTCCGGCTTTTTCATTCGGGGACGCTTCGCTCACACGCAAGGCAGCGGTTGATCGATGTTCGCCCTGCTGGAATAGCACAAGGCGGACGGCCTCGAGCAGTGCCCGGCCTCCGGCTTCCATAATGTGGCGGGCTCGCCGAGCGCTTTTGAGCCGAAGAGAGCCCTCGAAGGGAGGCTCATAGCAGGAGCGAGCAAGCTGAACTTTATACGATCCTTATGTGGGCGAGCAAAATTAGGAATGGAGCCTTTATGTCGTCCCCGAATATACGCTTCGAACTGCCGCGGCCGTCAATCGCCAAACATTCGCCCGGGACGCGTCATCGCGTGCATAGCGAAGGACAACGCATGGTTAACAAGCTGAACTTTCAATTGACCGAGGGTGCGGCCCCCGATCATTACCTGATCCGCCTGACCGACGAGAAGCAGATCGCTGCGATTACGCTCGGTGAAGGCTACAGGAAGCCTTTCAAACTGGCGCCGATCGCGATCGTTTATGACGAAGGGAACGGCGAGCTTGTCCCGGTTGGTGGTTTCGATGACAAATCCTCGGAAGGGCGTATCGCAATGAAGGTCCTGGCAGACGTGTATTGCGACGCTCTCGATCAAATCTTGGACCGTTGTGCAAATTATCCGCTAACTGACAATGGGGCGCAGCGCCTGAGCTGGCGGTATATCGGGCGTTGAGTTCTATTGAGATACAATGACCGCACGCCGACAACGCACCCGGTTTTCGATCGAAAGCCTCGTCACGACAGTTCGCATCAAAGCATGACCCGAGAGATGACGAGATTAGCTGTCGGGCCTTGCGCGTTCGTTGATCAACTTGGACTTTTATTAAGCTGTTCCTTGCGTTCGCTCCGATGTCGCATTAGCGGGGAAACTTGCTCCGTTTCAGAAAGATAAACGCTCCGATCCCACGCCGCAGGAGGATCCGGCTGGGAGGCGTGTTTTGCTTCGTCGGCGGCGATGGGTTCGGACACGCGACTATCGTAAAGCCGGTCATGATTTGCAGTTGGACTTTTTGTTTTGCGTAATAACAATGCGATTAAGGCTATGCCAGCGAATAAAAAAATCGTTGGCGTGAGGTATGAGAACGCATCGCCGGCAATGCTCAATGCTTTTGGCGCCGCCGTCTCCCGCTGATTCGTGATTTTTTCCTATGCTGCTGGCACAGCAGTATCTTCAGTGACGGCTTCGCCGGCTGTTTGTCGGTATGCCTGCGCAGCGAGAACAGCCGTCACACGTTCGATCGCTGTTTCGACATCATGGTGGGCTGGGCCCAAGAGGCCAAGACGAAGGTCACGGCTTAGGTTACGGTGATTTCCTCCCGAAATTGCAAAAGTATTGAACAGGAGGTAAATATTATGTTCGGGCCGCCTTCATACGAGGCCCAAGGCGGCGCCGTATTACAGCGCATTCGCCGACTGTATTTTAGTCGATATTTCTAACAAGGCCGGACAAAGCCGGAGACGCGACTTGTACCGTCGCGCCACCCGAATAGTTCGGCGAAGGGCCGGCTGATCCTCGCATCGTCATGATGCGCGAGCAACCCCGCAATAACAGGTATTTGAACGGGCGACCATGCGTTGGACCAGTCGGAAGCGGGGGTCGTCGCAGGCGCGCTTCACAAAAAAGCTTAGCTACCAGCGCAGGAGTCGCGATCCGATAAAATATCCCATCCCAGCCACGACGCCAATCGCCAGCGAATACCAGGTCGCGACAAAGAGAGGGCTATCGTCCGTGCAATGGGACGCATATAGGGTCGCGGCAATGCCGCTCGCCACAAGCCCTGCGACAGCGCCGGCCAAACCGGGGTTGTTTGGCGCGCCGTTTCGCAGGGCGAACATTATGCAGGCCAGAGGACAGATCGACAGGAGCGGAATCAGCATCAAGCAGTACACCGCATTTGTCCCGACGAGATTCGGCCACCAACTGCCGACTGGCGTCGCCATAAGTTCTATTATGACGGCGATCGCGAGCATCGTGGGCGCCGCGATCCACGCCCGAGCCCAGACGCCTGTGGGAACCCCTGGACGAGCCAAACGATAAAGCAGTCCCGCCGCTGACACGGCGAGACTGAGCGTAACAACGAACTTGAACAAGAAGCGCACAGTGTGCAGCGCCTGGTTGATATCGGGACGCACTCCCATTGACGGCAGAAACGCCGCCGCCGCGATAACGCCCCCCAGCACGGTCGCACTGGCGAAAATCTGCCGGAATCTTAATTTCGAGACCGTCAGATCAGCAACGAGCGCACTGATCAAATCTTCGGTTCTCATGTGTCGTTACCTCGGTACAGGGTTGCAAGCGTCTTTATCGCCCGGTGCAACGCGACGCGAACCGCGCCTTCTGTCATGTTCAATCGCACCGCCGTCTCCTGAACCGAGCGTCCTTCAACCGACAAGCTCCTCACCAAATCCCTTGGACGTTCGCCAAGTTTTTCAAGCAATCGATCGATGTCCTGCCGATCCATGGCGTCATCGCTTCTTTCCGCTATCAGTATGTCGGCCAAGTCGTCAACCTGCTGAACCTGCCTGTTTCCTCTTCGCCGCCGTGCATCAACCAGTTTGTTGCGAGCTATTGTCATAATCCAGGGACCTATCGGCCGATCAGTGTCCCAACTATCTCTTTTGAGGTGGATCGCCAGAAGAACCTCTTGGACGATGTCTTCGGCCTCCGCTCCATCCAGACCGATGCGAGCACAATTTCGTCGGGTCACCGTCCTCAGGGCAGGAGTAAGAGAACAGAGAAGGCGGCGATAAGCGACAGCATCGCCAGCAATCGCTCCGCGCATCAACAAGGCCCATTCCTCCTCGGCTGCCTGCAACGCCATGACTCCTCCTCGTATTTCGTTTGAAGCAGTCCATTCGTTACACAGCTCCCAGCGAAAATTTAGAGCGTTGATTTATCACAGTTTTGACTTTCCGGAAGTACGAAGCCCTGGAGGCGTGTAACACTCGCGCCCGATCCTCCGAATAGGACATTGTTAGTCGGACTTCGAGGTCATGTTCACATCAAGGAGAAAACTATGGATCGTCGTTCTATAGGACTTATTCTGGCGGGCTCGCTGTCGACAGCCCTGTCTCTTCAATCCGCTTCAGCCTTCGCGCAGCCGGCCGAACATGCCGAGCAGGAAAAGTGTTTCGGGGTGGCGATGGCTGGCAAGAACGATTGTGCGGCCGGCCCCGGAACGACCTGCGCCGGAACGTCTCGCGTCAATTATCAGGGCAACGCCTGGAAATATGTGGCCAAAGGAACTTGCGTTTCGATCAAGACGCCGAAAGGCAATGGTTCGCTGACAGAAATCACCGCCCCTCGAAGCGGCGGCTAATCTTCAGGAATAGGGACCAAACCATGAAACCAACCGCAGGAATAGGATTTAAGGCCGAGCATTTCGACGAGGCGGCGAATTGTCCTGCAAGCGGTCTCTGGTTCGAGGCGCATGCCGAGAACTACATGGTCGAGGGTGGCCCCAGACTCGCCATGCTCGAGGCGCTGAGAGCGGCGAGGCCACTATCCCTTCACGGCGTCGGCTTGTCTCTTGCCGCCGACGCCGATCCCGATATGCATCACGTGGCGCGACTGAAGATGCTGGTTGACCGGTTCAAGCCCTTTGTCGTCTCGGAACATCTGGCGTGGTCAAGCTGGGGGGGAGTTTATAATCCCGGCTTGCTGCCGTTTCCGCGCACACGCGCGGCGCTCGACAGGATTGTGAGGAATGTCGTGCGCGTGCAGGACAAGCTGGGTCGCGCCATTCTCATGGAAAATCCTGCGCTATACATGCCGCTGGGTGCTGACGAACTCGACGAAACCGAGTTTCTTTGCGAACTTGCTCGCCGGTCCGGCTGTGGCCTGCTGATCGATGTCAATAATGTGTATGTCAGCGCCAACAATCTCGGCTACTGCGCAAATGCGTATCTCGATGCGATTCCCGGCGCCGCTATCGGCGAGATTCATTTGGCAGGACACTCGGCGGACCCCAATTACGGCGAAAGACTGCTGATCGATAGTCACGATGCGCCAGTTTGCGAAGCGGTCTGGAAACTCTATGAAGGATTGATCGCCCGGGTGGGACCGAAACCCACGCTGATTGAGCGTGACGAAAACATTCCCGGTTTTGCTGAGTTACGCCGAGAACGCGACCGCGCCGACGCTCTGCTGACGTCGCTGCCATCGCACCAATGTCTCGAGACGGCTCATGTCTGACCTTGCCGCTTTTCAGGATCGCTTTGCGCGCGCCCTTCACGAAAATGCCGATTTGACCGGACCCGGCGACGCGGAATCGCTGCGCATTGGCCTCAGCATCCACCGCAATACGATCTACAAGGCCTTGACCGACGCGCTGCGCGCCAACTATCCGACTGTCGAACAGCTTGTGGGCGACGAATGGTTTATGGCCAGCGCACATGCTTTCCTTGCGAAAAATCTTCCTCAAGAACCTTCCTTGTGCGCATTTGGCGCCGCCTATCCGGATTTCCTGAGTACCTTGCCGGCCGCCGGGGAAATGCCTTACCTGCCCGGCATCGCTCGCATTGACCGATTCTGGAGCGAGGCGCATATCGCGGCGGACGCGCACGTGATGCCGCCCAAAGCGCTTGAAGGATTCTCTCCCGACTCTCTGTTCGATCTGCGGCTTCGCCTGCATCCCGGCGTGCGGTTCGGATGGTTTGCGGAGCCCGCGCCTTCGATCTGGAAGATGAACAGACCGCCGTCGGCGCCAATTCAAACCGATCTGGATTGGGTAGCCGAAGGCGCTTTGATCGCCAGACCGCACGGCGAAGTGGTCATGAAGATTCTCGACGCCGCGAGTTTCGCCTTTCTGGAAGAATGCTCCGCTGGAGCGACGCTCGGACAAGCCGCAACGAAAGCGCTCGAACTGGATCCCGTCGCCGAACTAACAACCCGGATCGCGGAACTCATCGCGTTCGGCGCCTTCATGTCGTTCGCCCCTTCCGATTAAACAGGACAAGATCAATGAGATTGATCGCCGATTGGCTGCGGAGACCTTTTGAAATTTTCGCCAACACTGCGGAAAAATGGACGCCAGATTGGCTCCCGCCGCTTGTCGCTCGCTTGGGAATCGCCGCAGTCTTTTTTCAGTCCGGACGAACGAAAGTGGAAGGCCTTTTGACCATAACGCCAAGCGCCTATCAACTTTTCGAAGAAGAATACAAACTACCATTCCTGTCGCCGAACGTCGCGGCGCATCTCGCGACTTACGCGGAGCACTTGTTCCCGATTTTGCTCGTGTTGGGCCTCTTCACACGCCTCTCGGCGGCTGCTTTGCTTGTCATGACGCTGATTATCGAATTCTTTGTTTATCCCGATGCCTGGCCAACTCATTTAAGCTGGATCGGACTGTTGTTACCCTTGCTCGCTCGCGGCGGCGGCGCGCTATCCGCCGACCGCTTTCTGAAGATAAAATGATACGCGGTCGCAAACCGTTATTAGAAGGTGTGCGCCTGATCGCGAATGATCCCCGAGATCTTTGTCCTACAAATTCCACGCTCCAATCTGTCGGTCTTTGTAACACCAGCCATTGTCAAACGAAGTATATTTCGTAGGCTCTTTGTCGGAGCCTCACGATCTGCTCGCCACGCGAGCACACTCTTGGAGAAATCGACATGAAAATCACTGTTGTTTCCGGCACGACTCTCGCTGCAACAGCGGTCGCGCTCGCATTGAGCGGCATGCTTGTCACCACCGCTTCGGCCAAGAAAGCGGTCAAAAGCGTTCAATGCCTGGGCATCAATTCCTGCAAGGGCATGAGCGCTTGCAAAACCGCCAGCAATTCATGCAAGGGACAAAATACATGTAAGGGCCAGGGATGGCTACCGGCGAAATCGAAGGCGGATTGCGAGGCCAAGGGCGGCTCTGTCAGTTAATCAAAAAGGGATAAGCGGATGACAGTCCGCTTATCCTCAGACATGACTGTCAGCGTCCCTACCTCCTGCGCAGCTATCACGCGCTTCGAAGGCGTAAAGCGCGGCGTTCAACAAATGGTCACTTGCACCTCTGGTTAAGGCGAGCAGCCAAATCCAGTCCCGAGTAATATGCGTTCACGACGAGGACGAGTCCCGGGCTGACTTGAACGCCAGAAATTGAAGTCGGTTTGAGAGTGATCCAGGATCCATCCGGGTTTCGACGGAAGTCGCCGCATGATGAGCTTTGGCGCAAGTGCGGCAGCGTCGGGGCGACTTGCCCCGCGCTTGTCGAGGCGATCAATATGGCTCCCATAATTCCCAATAGGACGCTAGTTCGCATCGATGACGCCTCGATCCCTCGATTCTATTTGGAAGATGTTAAGTTCTTGGGCTTGCGCAACGCTGTATGCGGCAAAAAAAGCCGCGACGATTTTCCCCGCCGGGCATTTTGATCGGCGAACACTTCGAGACTTGCTTTCAGATCCTGAAAGCTCGCGATGGCGATCTACTATTCCCCAAGGCGTCTGACTCGCGGGCCTGTGGCTCGTTTCGTGACGTATTTTCAGCAACAATCAGGAAAGACAAAGCCGCCAGCGCGACTCGCGGCGGCGAAGCTGGGGAAATCCCCTGCCCCGCCAGGCCGCCGTTCGAGCTAACGGTGACAGACCCGCACCGTCCGCCAGTAGCGCAAATGATGATGCATTACCGATCGCGTTACGCTGCGGCATCTCGACGGATAATGGCGCCGGTGAGCGTAATAGACCCCTTGGCCGTAGTAAGGAGGCGCGGGCGGACCGTAATAGTCGGGGTAGTAGGAATTGTCGTAATATGGGCCGTAGTTGTAATAGGGCCAATATCCCCCGCCCCAATATCCCCCGCCCCAATATCCCCCACCCCAGTAGCCGCCGCCCCCGTAGCCGCGACCAAATCCGCCGCCATGAAATCCGCCGCCACGACCGCCGCCGCCCCCCCCGCGCGCAAACGCGTCAGCGGGAAGAACCAAGGCCGCCCCCAGCGCCACAAGGATTATTAATTTGCGTAACACGATAACGTCTCCTCGCTAGCGACCGCGATCGACAGATTTCCCCGCGCGCCATCTCACGTTCAAGGTAAGCTGCCGCTGCCGATTGGGTAAGGGGCGACGCGGCGATTTTTGCTCGCATGATGAATTTGTCACCGGCCTGCCGAAACTCCAGTTCGATTTCCCTTTGCATGACGCGAGGGATCTCTTCGTGACCGTCTCTCAAGGCAGATCAGCGTCACGGGCTCTTCAGGCGCGGACACCTAATACGTGAGACGCGCCTGACCCTGCATAATCAACTGGAAAATCTGCTGCATCGCCGTTTCAATCTGCAGTGGCGAGTTAGCCGAAAAGGCGTTGCTCGGCGTACTGGCGCAGTTCGTCAATGGAGTGACCGCCGGCGGGATCAGATTGGCCCCGATATAATTGAACATCGCCGGGAAGCTGTCGTCATGGTAGGGCGTCTCGAAGGCCGCCGTAACGTTCTGTCCCTGGTTATTATACTGCCACCAGTTGCCGGCCGAATTGTCTGGCGGGATCACGTAATTCACATAAAGCGAGAACAGCTGATATCCCAACCCCCCCAAGGCCGTGGGTGTGGTGAATGTCGAGCAGGCGCTGGCGTTCATCTCGCCGATCGGCCAATTGACGCTGTTGTTGGGATAGAAATAGCCTGGAAAGGAGCTGTTGGTCAGCGGTAGCGAGGGGAGGCTGAAAGCCCCCAACACGCTGTCCTCCACAGAATCCGTCACAAGCACGAGATAGCGCAGAGGGTTGCCCTGCGTCCAGCCGTTCCCGTTGGCGGGCATGTTTTGCGCGAGAGCCGTCAATGATGCCGAAATATTGGTGCCGCCCTCCGTCATGCCGGCGCTGACGCCGAGCGGAAGAACGCTGGCGGGGGGATTTCCGGGAGAGGTGGCGTTTGCCGTATAGGCGGAGCCGAGCTGGATGCCGTTCTGCGCCTGGAGCGCCGAAAGCGACGTTGGCGTCGATCCCGGAGTCGGCGCCGGACAGACCGCGCCGGTTCCAACCACGGCGTTCTTCACCGAGATAAAGTCGGAGGTTGGTCCGATAACGAGATCAAGGGCGTCGCTCATACGGTAAATGGAAATCTGAACGCTGCCGTCGTTTGGAAGAATGTTGATCGCGTCAATGATCGCCTGCTTCGCCACGTCGAGTCGGAGCGTGATGCTTGGATTAGCGGCGCAATTCGCAAGCTGCTCGGTGTTCACGCTGACGCTTTGCCAGGAATTATCCTCGTTTTGGATATACATCGAGGCGGTGTGGCACGCGAGAACGCAGCCCAAGGCGGCCGGCCCACCGCCTCCGGAATGACGGGCGTCCATCTGACCAAACCCGGACGTGGTCGAGCCAAAAGACGTGTTGTTGCAACTTCCGGCCTGATCTCCTGGCTGAAGGTTGTAATTCGCAAGCATGTTATAGAGATTGCACTGGTCGGCCCAAGTCGCGCCGATGCCCATCGATTCGGAATTATCTAGGATGATGTAAACTTGAGCGTAAATCTTGGACGACAGAGTTGAATTTGCGGTATTGCCGATGGTTATGGTCGGCTGTCCAAACAGCGCCCCGAGCTGTGTCGGAAAACTGTAGCTGTAACTTACCGAGCCGGTGATGCTGCCCCCGCCGACGGAGAAGTTCATCGTCGGCGTCGCGACGTTCAAAGCGCTCGTGTTGGCGGTGAATTGCGCCAGCGCCGCCGTTTGCGCAGCGGCGATTGCTTGCGCGGCGATGTTGTTGCCGCCGGTGTAAGTTTGCAGATAGTTTTTAGCTGCGGAGATGCCGGCGATCGCCGCCGCATCCGCGGCAGTGTCGAGTCTCGCCTTGATCGCGAGTTCCTGGCTGAAGGTTATGGCGATCCCCGTGATCCCGAGCAAGGGCAAGAGCGCGAGAGCAAAGATGATTATCACGTTCGCACTGCGGTCCGTCGCAAAAGCTTGGAGGCGGGAGACGGATCGAAGAATCATGATCGATGCTCTGATGCTGGTTAGGTTGCGAAAAGGAAGTGGAGGCTAGTGGGGCCATGCGGAGATGCCTGACGTCCAGCCGCCCGGCATCGGGCATGCCGTTCCGTAGCTGCCCTGACCGTAGTTGTTGGTAGCGGCGTTGCCCGCGCCAAAATAGGAAATCTGGTTAACGTAGCGCGGGTTCAGAAAGGTCGAGCGCTTGATTGTCACCGGCGGCGCCACGTTGAACATGCTTCCCCCTGAGAGTGGGAAGTTGAAAGTGTAAACTATATCCACGACGACAGCGAACTGCGGAGGCAACGCGCCGTTGCTATTGGGATCGGCTGCGGGCGTGAACAACGCCGGAGGCAGTTGGCTGGTCGTCGGCGTGGTGTAGGAAGAGTCGAGGAGATAGGTCGTACCGCAAGGCCGAGTCGCCGCACCGCTGGTCCAAACGACATAGCCGGTGTAGCAGCCCGCCGAGGCGCTACTGACCGGCGACCCGCAGGTCGAAGCGCTTGACGTGAAGGCGAAGACCACTCCGGTCATCGAAATAGACAGACTTCCACCCGTCGTGGGACTGTTTATGGTTTGACCCGCAACGCCATTGGGATCGGCCAGAATGTCAGGAAATTCGAGCAGCGCGCTGTCATAGACGTATTTCAGGGCATAGTCATAAAGCGCGCCACAAGTCGTGGGCGCGCTCGCTTGGCAGTACGCGACGCCGTTCAACTGTGTCGTTACCGGCGCTTGCGCTTGGGCGATCATTTGGGCAATGTCGTCGGAGAGATGCGCCAATTCGCGCTCCGCGTTGGAGAGACGCGACAGGTTGACAGCAGCATAGATCACGAGCATCGCCACCGGGAACACCCAGGCGAATTCGACGAGCGCTACAGCGCGGCGATCTGCGAAAAAGCCCCCCGCCGTTCTGGACCCCTTTGTCATCAGCATCCTGCGTAGGTTTGCGGGTTCAAATAGGGCTCGTTGATGAAGGTCGCCGAGTTCATCTCCCACTGCGAGCCCGCCCCGGAGGGGTTGAGAATGCTGCTGAAGAAGGGAACGGGATAGAGGACCTGGACGACGACGAAGTCGCCGGGGTTCCCCGGACAAAACGTATTCGAAGACTGCGTGGTCGACGGAAGCACGAGGCCATTGCCCCCGCCGTTCACGAAATTGGTCCAGTAGGCGGACGGGCTGAGAGCTGGCGTCGGGCTGACCGGCAATCCTTGAGCGGTCGAGCCGGTGGGGGCCGCGAGCACAACCGCAACATTCACCACGACGTTCGAGCAGGACATGGGAATTTGCAGCGACGGACAGATGTATTGCGTAACGAACTGGTTGGCAGAGAGACCGTTCTGCTGCACCACGCCCGTCATGATCGCTCGCCCTCCGTTATGAGCGGCGAGATCCAGGCAAGCTAATTGATAGTAATTAAATCCGACCTGGAAGATGGCGATGAGCGTGAAGAAGAATGGAATCGCGACAAATCCGAACTCGACTGCGACCACCCCGCGTCTTTCCGAGACGAAGCGAGCGAGCGTCGACTTCGATCCTGTGGGCTTTAGCGTTTGCGTGCGAGCCGGAGACATGTCGACTCCATGCATGAATGTAACTCCAGGTCGAAAGGCGCGCGTGAACATGTGGGATTCGAACATGTCGGATTGTTAGTTAAGAAAGACTAAATTTAGCTCTTTGCACCCGAGAAGAGCGCCCAAATCAAAGAAGTTTTTTTAAACATAGTAACAATTTGTCGGCATTTGCGAAGCTCTCGTCGCCGCAGGTGGGCCGACGGTCTCCCCGCCAGCAGCTTGCAATGGAAGCGGCGCTCGCTCGTCATCGATCCCCCGGTCAGGCGGCAATGTGTTTGTTCAGCGGTTTTGAATGCTTCCTTGGCGCGCGAGCGCGGTTGGCCTCAATAAGACGAGCGCCTCGTTCCGACGAGTGCTGGATCCGCGCGAAAGATTTCGGGGAAGAGGCGCTTGAGACCCTGGACCTTCGGAAGGTCGTTGATGACGATATAGGGATGTGTCGGGTTCTTGATCAGGAAGTCCTGATGGTAGGCCTCCGCCGCATAAAAAGCCCGGTCTGGCTCGATGCTCGTTACGATCTCGCCGGGGAAGACATGCGCCTCGTTCAGCTGGGCGATATATTCTTTCGCCACTCGGGTCTGCTCGGCGTTCGTCGTAAAAATAGCTGATCTATACTGCTTGCCGACGTCCGGTCCCTGCCGGTTGAGCTCGGTCGGATCATGCACGACCGAGAAATATATCTGCAGCAGGCGACCATAGCT
Organism: uncultured Alphaproteobacteria bacterium; assembly: GCA_963697595.1. Lineage (GTDB taxonomy): Bacteria > Pseudomonadota > Alphaproteobacteria > Rhizobiales > Beijerinckiaceae > Methylocystis. The sequence continues at coordinate 2,324,049 of CAVOON010000003.1, forward strand.
GATCTCATGCGGATCATAGGCGATCCGAACAGATTCAGCGTGACCGGTAGCGCCTAAACTCACCGTCTCGTAATGCGCTGTCGCCTTGTCGCCGCCGGCATAGCCTGAAACGGCGGCGCTGACGCCTTTGACGTGCTGGAATACGCCCTGCACTCCCCAGAAACATCCACCGGCGAAGACCGCGACCTCGGAGGTCGCCTGTCCGACCGGTTCGTCGACCAAGGGCGTCGGGATCGCGCGCGCTACTTCGGCGGTCGAAGGGGACAGTCTCAACCCGAAACCGACACCGACCAGCAGCAGCAGCGATGTCGCAATCAGCACCTGGCGTCTGCATCCAAAAGTACGGCCCGCCGTCGAACTCTCGAATATCTTGGGCATCAGAGGCCTCCAATTTCAACCGAACGTAAAAGCGTAGGCCTCCACGCCGGGATCCAGGAATCGGATCTCGAAGGTATGATCGCTGATTGCGCCTTTCTGTCGGACAAGCCGATAAAGGCGATGCTCCGTCACCGCGCCCATACCTTCGGCGTTGGCGTCGGCGCCGTGACCGCCCGCAGGCGGAGCCCCATCTATCGTGACGCGGAAGCGAACCGGTTTGCCGTTCGGTCCTGGTCCGAGGACCAAATGCAGATCGCGCGCATGGAACCTATAGACGATGCCGCCGTTCATCTCGTTGAGCACCGCATCTTCTCCGCCAATTGTCCATCCGCCCGACAGCGCCCATTCGTTGAGCTGCGGCGGCGGCGCCGTGTAGACATTGGGAGCCTCCCTGACGGCGGCTTCCGGCGAGATAAAATTCTTGGCGCGGCGATAGCCGATATAAGTCTCCGGAGATTGCACGTCCTCACTGCCGCCTATCGGTTCCGCGTCTGACGCATTCACATAAACCGTGTCGTCGGAGAGGTCGCTTCGGCCGGCTTCGGCAAGAAGCTGGCGGATCACCTGCTCGGAGGCGTCATAGTCGCCTTCGCCGAAATGGTGATGCCGAATGCGGCCCCGGGCGTCAACGAAGTAATGCGCGGGCCAGTATCGATTGTTGAATCCGCGCCAGATCGCATAGTCGTTATCGAGAGCCACCGGATAACCTACGTTCAGGTCCGACACGGCTTTCTTCACATTATCCGCATTCTTTTCGAAGGCAAATTCCGGCGCATGTACGCCGATCACCACGAGGCCGTGATCCTTGTATTTCTCGGCCCAGCCCCGGACATTTGGGAGCGCCCGCAGGCAATTAATGCAGGAATAGGTCCAGAAGTCGACGAGCACGACCTTGCCCTTGAGCAATTCCGCCGTCAGCGGCGGCGAGTTCAGCCATGCGACAGCGCCCGACAATGAGGGCAGAACGCCCTCGACCGGCAACTCCTCGGGCCGACCCGCCGCCGGCTCGGCGTTCATCGCCATTGCGGGATTGGCGGATGGCTGAGCCTGCGCCGCGGAATGGGATCTGTCGAGCAGGCCCTGTTCCAGCGAAGTCGTGCTTCCGAGTGAAGCCCGGGTAAGGAAACCGGCGTCGAGACCCAGCCAAATCGCCGCGACGGAAACGAGTACCGGCTGCGCCCAGTCCCCGGCGCATCCATTCGCCCATCCCAAGCGAGCGTTTCATCACAGCAAAGACTCTCCCTCCGACGATAAGGGCGAGCGCAAGCGATGTCGCGGCCCCCGCGGCATAGGCGGCGAGGAGCAACGAGGTTTGCACGTTCGCTCCTCGAAGAGCGGCTCCCGTGAGGATCAAGCCCAATATTGGACCTGCACAGGGAGCCCATAGCAGGCCCGTTGCGACACCGAGCAGCAGCGACGACAGTACCCCCGATCCGCCGTTGCCCGCGCTCTGTTCAGCAGATCGGGACAGGCGCGCGCCCATCGCGACCAGGGGCCGCGTCATCCGGTCGGACAATGAGGGGAACAGCAGCGCGACGCCGAACAACGCGAGAAGCGCGATTGCGGCGTTACGGCCATATTGATTGGCTGTTATAGCCCAACCGCCGCCGACGGCGGCGAGGATGCTCACCGCAGTGAAGGTCGCAGCCATTGCAGCCAGCAAAGGCAATCCGGTTCGCGCAAAGGACCGGTCCACCCGCGTGAAAACGAAAGGCAACACCGGCAAGATGCAGGGGCTGACGATGGTCAGCGCCCCTCCGAGATACGCAAGCAGGAACATGATCATGTTTGCGGCCTCTTAGCTGGTCGCTGGTTTGAAGAGAAGTGCGACGCCATTCATGCAATAGCGAAGGCCGGTTGGCTTCGGGCCATCATTGAAGACGTGACCCAAATGTCCTCCACAGCGGCTGCAGTGCACAGCCGTTCGAACCATGCCGAAGGATGCGTCCTTGGTCTCGCCAACGGCTTTATCCAACGGCGCCCAAAAGCTTGGCCAGCCCGTGCCGCTGTCGAATTTCGTGGTTGCGGAAAACAGGTCGAGGTCGCAGCCGGCGCAGGCGAAGACGCCGCGACGCAACTCATGGAGAAGCGGGCTGCTGAAAGCGTACTCGGTCCCGCTCTGAAGCAACACGGAATATTGATCGGGCGACAGCAGCTTGCGCCACTCCGCTTCGCTGTGGCTCACCGCGAAAGCTTCGCCGGAACGTGAAACGGCGCCCCGCCATAACGGACTCGAAACAGCCGTCAGGCCAATGGCCCCGCCGGTCAACATGGAGCGCCTTGTAATCACGATGGAATCCTCCCGATTGGGCATGCTGGGACGCATGTCCCATCACATATACGCAGCAGCGTGCGTTTTTGTTACGGCGCCCGGGAACAGTCAGGTCGTCAGTGATAGAACCCGATACGTCAGCTTAATGAAAGTGCACTGTGGGCCTCCGAGCCAGCTGTCAGCGCTGGTTTCCGGACTGCCGCTGCACTACCATTCATTGCGGAACTGTCGCCGGCAAGCCGTGGCGATTGCAACGCGCTTCAGCCCACTCTCCCCGAAGGAGCTCATCGTGATCATTCGAAAGCTCGGCGCGAACGGCCTCGTCACATCGGCCCTGGGGCTCGGTTGCATGGGAATGTCGGACCTCTATGGACCGCCCCCCGATCGCCTTGAGAGCATCGCCACCATTCACGCAGCCCTCGACGCGGGCGTCAACTTGCTCGACACCGGCGATTTCTATGGCATGGGCCACAATGAGATGCTGATAGCTGAAGCGCTGAAGGGGCGCCCTCGCGAGAAGGTGATTATTAGCGTAAAATTTGGCGCGCAAAGAGATCCAGCGGGAAACTGGATAGGCATTGACGCGCGCCCTTCCGCCGTAAAGACGTGTCTGGCCTACACATTGAAGCGCCTGGGAACCGATTACGTCGATATCTATCGCCCCGCGCGGCTCGACCCGAATACGCCGATCGAAGACACGATCGGCGCAATGTCGGATATGGTCAAGGCCGGCTATATCCGCCAGATCGGGCTATCCGAGGTCAGCGCTGCGACGATCCGCAGAGCCGCCGCCGTGCACCCGATTTCAGATCTCCAGATCGAATATTCTTTGGTTTCACGAAGCATCGAGGAAACCATCCTTCCAACATGCCGTGCGCTCGGCGTCGGCGTCACCGCGTATGGCGTGCTGTCGAGAGGGCTGATCAGCGGTCACTGGTCGAAGGAGAAAAAATTTGGGCCGCACGACTTTCGCGCCCACATTCCTCGATTCCGGGCCGACAACATCGACCGGAACCTTGCCCTTGTCGAGGGGATCAAAAGCATTGCGGACGCAAGAGGCGCGACGGTCGCGCAAATAGCCATAGCCTGGGTGCTATCCCAAGGTGACGATATCGTGCCCCTCATCGGCGCTCGCCGGCGAGACCACCTTGCGGAGGCGCTGGCCGGGCATACGCCGACCCTCACTGCAGACGAGCTTGCTGCGTTGGAAATGGCGGTTCCCAAAAACGCCGCTTCTGGAACCCGCTATGCTGAGGCTCAGATGGCGCATCTGGACAGCGAAAGGTGACAGATATTGGACTGGGCGCCACCACTCTTTCGTCCCCTGCCCCAGATCCCGCACTTTTCAAAATCGCGGCTCCAGACCAGATCCCGTTTATCTGCACGGCCGGCGGTTTCAGCATGTCGGTTTGCTTGTGGGGAGCGATGGCCGGGCTGAGCGGCTCGAGTCAAACAATCAGGAAAATACCCACAAGCGCAACGATGACCGCGAAAATGCGGGACAAGGCGTGACGTCGGGGAGCGAGAATGCGCGCGAGCTTAGTTCCCGCCAATCCGCCGAGAATGCCGCCGGTCAGAAAAAATGCCGTTACTCCCCAATCAACGAGGCCGGAGACGGCGTAATTGGCGGCCGTGGCCAGTCCGAAAACGGCGACGGAAATGAGCGACGTGCCGATCGCGAAAACGAGCGGCATGTCGGTCGCTATCAGCAAAGCGGGAACGGCGAGAAAACCGCCGCCGATGCCGAAAAATCCCGACATAAAGCCAACGATCAACCCCCAGAGCAGCAACCAGGGAGCAAGACGCACGGCCGACGTTGCGTCGAGTTGTACGTGCGCATCGCCGCCAATAGGACGGGCGAACGCCATCGCAAGCGCTATCGCAACCATCAACATGCCAAAAAGCGTGATCAGCCTGTCGCCGGGAAAGCTCTTGCCTAGCGAAGCACCGAGCGTGGCGCCGACAACGCCAGCCAAGGTGAAGGCCGTTCCACAACGCCATTTGACATGACCCGACCGCACATAGGCAAGCAGAGAGGCCACAGCCGAAATGGCAACAGCCAGCGCGCTGGTGCCGATTGCAAGATGGGGATCTTTAACGCCAACGATGTAAATCAGCGCGGGAACGCCCAGAACTGAGCCGCCACCACCGATCAAGCCCTGAACGAAACCGGTCGCAATCCCCGAAAGCACCGCAAGTAGGCTCATAAGCTGCGTCCCGCCGAAATAGCGAATTTCGTTGGGAGCCGCACTATCCTGCAATCATACGACAACTGCGCCGCCCTGATTTCTCCAACCGCCAGTGCCCGGCGCATAATGACAGATGTCTTTTTGGCCCGCGCCGAGCGCCTGTTGCAGCGCCTTGGCGGAACGACCGCCAGCCTGGCAGACCAGAACTATCGGTTTTCCCGCCGGTAATTGCGCGGGCGTAAAGCGCGAAAGCGGGAGATTGATAGCGCCAGGGATATGTCCGGCCGCATATTCGGACGGCTCGCGCACATCAACGATGGCCCACGACTTGTTGGCGACCACCTGCTTGAAGGCGTCGTGTTCAATGGTTGGAAGCGAGGCGCCGCCATTTAACCGGGCGAGAAGACTGCCAAGAGACATTTTTTCCTCCGTTAGTGGACTTGTATCTCAGCCGGCCTTTGCCGCCTGAAATTGCGTGAATGCCGCCAGCGCATGGCTCGCATACATTGCCGATGGTCCCGCTCCCATATAGATCGCCATGCCCAGCGTTTCGAGCACCTCATCGCGAGTCGCGCCGTGATCGACGGCCGCCTTGGTATGAAAAGCGATGCAATCGTCGCAACGTGTCGCGACGCCGATGGCGAGCGCAATCAATTCCTTGGTTTTGGCGTCGAGCGCGCTTGGTGCGCCGGCTGCCACGGCGAGCGCGCCAAACGCTTTCATCACCTCGGGCGCTCCAACTCGCAACTGTCGCACATCGGCAGTGAGCAGCTTTGTCAGTTCAGGCCAGTCTTGCGTCATCACTTTCTCCTAGTTCGGTTTGTGGGAATCGGTCTGAATCGGCGACAGCTCGTCATCCCGAAGGACGACATAAATCGCAGGGATTACCAGCAGTGTGAGCGCCGTAGACGAGGCCAGACCGAACACGAGCGAAATAGCCAATCCCTGAAAAATAGGGTCTGTGAGAATGAAGGCAGCGCCAATCATCGCCGCCGCAGCAGTGAGGAAGATTGGCTTGAAGCGCACCGATCCCGCTTCGATCAACGCAGCCCGCAATGTCAATCCCTTCTCGCGCAAATGTCGGATGAAATCGACAAGCAGGATGGAGTTACGCACGACGATGCCAGCAAGCGCGATAAAGCCGATCATCGAGGTAGCTGTGAAAGCTGCATTGAACATGAGATGCCCGAGCATGATGCCGATCAGAGTCAGAGGCACGGGCGCTAAAATCACCAAAGGCAATTTGAACGATCCGAATTGCGCGACAACCAGGAGATAGATTCCTAACAACGCCACCATGAAGGCGGCGCCCATGTCTCGGAACGTGACATAGGTGACTTCCCATTCGCCATCCCACAGCAAGGTGGGCTTGGAGTCATCGAGCGGCTCTCCATGATATTTTATGACGGGTGGACCTTCCTTGCCCCAGTCTTGCTTCGCGATGGCGTCCTCCACAGCGAACATGCCGTAGATCGGCGCCTCGAACCGTCCAGCGACTTCGGCGCTTACCATTTCGGCAAAGCGGCTATTATGGCGGAAGATCGGATATGAACCGAGTTCGCGAGTCAGCTTCACGACATCGCCAAGCTCAACGTTGGAGCCTTGTCGTACGGTGCCGCCTGCCGGAAGGGGCGTAGAAAGGATACGCTCGCCGGGTGTCATGGCCGAGCGTGGGAGCGCGACAGTTATGTCAATGGGCTTCGCCCCGCCGCCCCGCTGCGAGAAGCCAATTTTCACGCCTCCGACAAGCGCGCCAATCGTATCATAGACCGCCTTTTCCTCAACGCCGTAATACTCGAGCGCTTCCTGATCAATTGAATAGCGCAAGCGCTCGCCACGCACCCCGAAACTATCGTCCGCATCGACGACGAAATCGACCGACGAGAAGGCTTGGCGCACCTTGGTCGCTATAGCGCGACGGGCATTCGCGTCCGGTCCATAGATCTCTGCAAGCAAGGTGGCGAGAACCGGTGGTCCCGGCGGCACCTCGACAACCTTGATCGCGGTGTGGTCCGGCCTGGAAAGGGCTTCGAGTCGCTTGCGAATATCGAGAGCTATTGCGTGACTGGGCCGTTTGCGTTCGTCCTTGGGCAGAAGATTTATGGACAGATCGCCCATCTGCGGCTCAGAGCGCATATAGTAATGGCGCACGAGTCCATTAAAATTAAATGGAGCCGCTGTCCCCGTATAAGACTGTATTGAGGTCAATTCCGGTAAATCCTTGAGCCGCTCCGCAGCCGCTGTGAGCAGCCGGTCGGTCGCCTCCAGCGAGGCTCCGCGCGGCAAATCCACCACGACCGCGATCTCTGATTTATTGTCGAACGGAAGCAGTTTAACGCGCACGCTCTTCGTGACGAACAGCATGCAGGAAGCGAGCGTCGCAAGACCGACATAGAGCAGAAATTTCCTCGAGCGCTCCCGCCCGGTCAGCAGCTTGGTGGCGATACCTTTATAAAAGCGACCCATCGCGCCTATGTCGTGTTCGCCGCCTTCATGCCCCTTGTCGCCTTCAAAGCGGCTACGAGCGATCTTCATCAGCAACCACGGAGTGATGGTCATGGCGACGAAGAAAGAAAACACCATAGCGAGAGAAGCATTGGCGGGAATGGGGCTCATGTAGGGGCCCATCAATCCGGACACGAACAGCATCGGCAGCAGCGCAACGACAATGGTGAGTGTCGCGACGATGGTCGGATTGCCAACCTCGGCAACCGCCTCAATTGCAGTATCGGTCAAGCTGCGGTCGCCACGAATCTGCCAGTGACGCACTATGTTTTCGACCACGACAATGGCGTCATCAACGAGAATTCCTATCGAAAATATAAGAGCGAATAGACTGACGCGATTGATCGTGTAACCCATCATCCAGGAGGCGAACATCGTTAGCAGGATAGTGGTCGGGATAATGACGAAGACCACGATCCCCTCGCGCCATCCCACCATGAGCACAATCAGCCCCACGATAGACAGAGTGGCCAACGCCAGATGAAACAGCAATTCGTTAGCTTTTTCTGTGGCCGTTTCGCCGTAGTTTCGGGTGACCGTGATTCCAAGATCGTCGGGCACGATACGTCCCTTCACCGTCTCCAGACGGTGAAGAAGTTCGTCCGCCATAATAACCGCGTTGGCGCCCTTGCGTTTGGCGATGGCGATGCTCACTGCGGGGCGCTTATCCAGCGTCCCAGCCGCATTGCGCGTCATCGTCCAGCCGAAATGCTCCGGCTCGGCCGCGCCCACGCGCACTTGCGCGACATCTTTCACATAGACGGGACGACCATCCCGCGACGTGAGAAGCAACAGACCGATGTCCGGAACGCCCTGCAGCGTTTGCCCGGCGACCACCGGAAGGGAGCGGTCAAGATCCCTGAACGCGCCAACGAGAAAGGACCGATTGGCATTCGTCAGTTTGTCGACGAGCTGATTTAGCGTGATCCCATAGAGCGTCAGGCGGCCAGGATCAGGCTCCACTCTGATCTGGTTAGGAGCGCCGCCAACGATGTAACTGCCGCCAACATTATCGACTTTCGTAAGATCGTGCTGAAGCTCCTCGGCCACCTGAAAAAGACCATTGCCGGTCCATTCTCCCGCGCGCTCGGGCTTTGGGGCAAGTGTGAGGACGACGATCGCTACGTCATCGATGCCGCGTCCGACTATCAGCGGCTCTTGAATCCCTTTTGGCAGCCCCGTGATATTCGCTCGAATCTTGTCATGGACACGCAACACCGCATTGTCTTGCGGCGTGCCGACGAAGAATCGGGCCGTCACCATGACGCTATCATCCTGCGTCAGCGAATAGACGTGCTCTACGCCGTTGATGCCCTTGATGATATCTTCCAGCGGGCGCGTCACCAGTTCAATCGCATCCTGCGCCTTATAGCCGTTCGTCGACACAATAATGTCGACCATGGGCACGGAAATCTGCGGCTCCTCCTCACGCGGGAGAGCCTGCAAAGCGATGAGGCCAACGAGCAGAGACGCAAGCAGCAGCAGCGGCGTAAGCGGCGAACCAATGAATGTGCGTGTCAGCCTCCCAGAGATACCGAGATTCATGGCGTTGTCACCACATCGCCGTCATGTAAGCCGGACAGAATTTCGATATCTTCTCCCCGCCTTTCTCCAGTTTGCACGACCACTTCGGCACCGTCTTTCAAACGGACGTAATCGACACCCGCGCGACGATAGACGGCTGCGCTCGGCGCAACGATCGCATCCCGCTTTCCCGTGGTCACATAAACCCGCGTACGCTCGCCAACGAAGTAATTGCCCAGCCCTTCGATGTCGACATCAGCAATCACGCGTCCGCCCTGAATCTCTGGATAGACGATTCGTACGCGCCCCTGCTTGCGGGCGTCACCCGGCTCGTCGTGAAGTCCGCGCCCCCCGATCTGAACGGAGTCTCCAGCGCGCATAAATCGCGCATGGCGTTCGGGCAGTTGTAGCCGAAGAATATAGCGGTCTTCGGCAAGCGTCGCGATCGTCTCGCCGGGCATAACAACGCGACCAATTGAAACTGGAATCGTCAAAATCCGCCCGGCGCCTGGCGCGAGCACGGCGCCCTCTGCGGCCTGCTGTTCGATCACGCTGCGATCCGAGCGAATTGCCGAGAGATTTCGATCCGCCACATCCAGCGAAGTTTTAGCTTGATCAAATATCACTTTGGTCGTGACGCCGCGGCGGAGTAACTCCTGAGCACGGTCGAAGTCAGCCTTCGCCTTGTCTCGTTGCGCCTGCTGGGAGCGAATGCGTTGATCAATCGCCTGCATTTGAAGAAACAACTTTTGGTCGGCCACCGTTGCGATTTCGGCTCCTGCCGCGACAACATCGCCTTCCCTGATTTTCAGACCAGTGACAGTTCCGCCGATCCGCGCTCTCGCCGCAAGTTGATGTACAGGCTCAACAGTAGCTATTACCGCTTTCAAATCTTCGAGCGGCGACGCGTGGACCATGAAGTCTGCAGCGCTCGAAAGGCTGAAAGCGCTGGAAGCGACGACGCCAAACACGGCGATAAGGGCGGCGCGCAACTGTAAAAGGAAAACAAACCTCATCCGCACGGATCCTTCGTTTATAGGCCTTGACACTTATATTACGTATCTGTAATTTAGCAAGTATGCATTTAGAAGGACTCGCCCCGGAGGCCGCGCAGGCGGAAAGTTTTCTGAAGGCTTTGGCGAATCGCCATCGCCTAATGATTCTTTGCGAGCTGCATAACGGAGAGACTGCTGTTTCCGCCCTGCAACAGGCGATTGGTCTCAGCCAGTCCTCGCTTTCACAACATCTTGCTCGGTTGCGAAAAGACGAACTCGTCACGACGCGCCGAGAATCGCAGGTTATCTACTATTCGCTTGCTAATGCGAATGTCACGAAAATGATCACTCTACTTCATGAGCTTTTTTGCGCCGCAGAGTGCGCTCCAACCCGGAAGCGGAAGAGCGCGGGATACAAGGGAAGCGCCAAGGCTGCTTGTTCGCTCGCCACCGCAAGATCGAAGGGAATCACCGCATGACTATAGACCGAATCATCATGGCTTTCGCCGGCGCAATGATCCTGACCAGTCTGGGGCTTGCCCATTTTTTCGGACCTTGGTGGTTACTGCTCGCCGCCTTTGTTGGGCTCAATCTCTTTCAAGCCGCCTTTACGGGCTTTTGCCCGCTCGCGCTGATTTTGAAGAAATTTGGCGCAAAACCAGGGGCGGCGTTTTGATTCGCACGACTGGTCAAAAACTGCGCCGCGGTGCGCGGTGTGTTTTATCAACAGGAGTGTAAACATGGTCAACAACGTCGGAACCATCGATCGCGCCGCACGCATTGTCGTCGGCCTCGTGATGATCGCTTACGCCCTCCAGTTCGGACTGCCTGCCACTGGCTGGAATTGGGTGGGCTGGATTGGGGTAGTGCCGTTGGTCACCGCCCTTATGGGCAATTGTCCGCTCTACAGCGTTTTGGGACTAAACACCTGCGCACGCAGCTGACAATTCAACGCCAAAATCTAATCAAAACGCCGCAGACCAGCGCCTTGCGTCATGGATCTTGCGCATAAGGGGGACGTAATGACCAGGATCGTTGTACTGGGGGCGGGCATAGGCGGTGTGCCCATGGCTTTCGAGCTGAAAGAACTGCTCGGCAAGAAAGCTGACATCACGGTCGTTTCGATGACGGACTACTTTCAGTTCGTGCCATCGAACCCATGGGTTGCCGTCAATTGGCGTAAGCCGGACGACGTGAAGGTTAGTTTATCCGCCATATTCAAAAAGCTCGACATCAATTTCACCTCGGTCGGCGCGAAGCGAGTAAAGCCAGAAGATAACTCAGTCGAGTTGAACGACGGTTCGACGCTTTCTTACGACTATCTCGTGATCGCCACTGGCCCACATCTAGCCTTCGACGAAGTTGAAGGACTGGGTCCGAATGGCCACACGCAATCGGTCTGCCACGTCGATCATGCCGGTATAGCGGGCGAGCGTTGGGAGGAATTCTGCAAAAATCCCGGCCCCATGGTCGTCGGCGCCGTGCAGGGCGCCTCCTGCTTTGGCCCCGCCTATGAATACGTGCTGACGGCGGTCGCGGATCTGCGCAAACGAAAAATTCGTGATCGCGTGCCGATAACATTCGTGACCGCGGAGCCCTATATCGGCCATCTTGGTCTTGGCGGCGTCGGCGACACAAAGGGCATGCTTGAATCCGTGATGCGTGACCGTGACATCAAATGGATCACCAACGCCAAAATAGATCGCATCAACGCCGATTCGGTTGAGGCGACGGAATTCAACGAAGACGGCTCGCAAAAGAAGACGCACAAGATCGCGTCGAACTTTACGATGTTCCTGCCGGCCTTCCGGGGGGTCGATTGTTTGAAGAACGAGGATGGCAAATGGATCGAAGGATTGACTAATCCACGCGGCTTCGTAACTGTCGACAGGAAGCAAAGAAACGCGAAATTCCCAAATATCTTCTCGGTTGGCGTCTGTGTCGCGCTTCCGCCATTCGAACCGACGCCAGTGCCGGTTGGCATGCCCAAGACTGGTTACATGATCGAATCGATGTGCACGGCGGCAGCCCACAACATTCGAGACCTCATTGCGGGTAAAGAGCCGAACTCATGAGGGGACATGGAACGCGGTCTGTCTCGCGGACTTCGGTGACAATGGCATCGTCTTTGTCGCCCAGCCGCAAATACCGCCGCGTAACGTGAACTGGTCGGCGCAGGGATACTGGGTGCACCTGGCGAAAGTCGCCTATGAGAAGTATTTTATGCGCAAGGTTCGCAAGGGCCATAGCGAGCCTGTGTACGAACGCGTTATAATGAAAGCGCTCGGCATCGTCCGCTTGCGCTCCGGTAAAAACGCATAACAGCAGAGGACGCCGGCCATGAACTACTGTATCATGAAAACGATGAGAGGCGATTTCGACGCCGTTGTCGCAAAAGTGATAGAGAAATTGAAGGAAGAAGGCTTTGGCGTCCTCAGCGATATCGATGTCGCAAGCACTCTCAAGCAAAAACTCGGCGTCGAGATGAAGCGCTACCGCATTCTCGGCGCCTGCAATCCCGGGTTCGCACATCAGGCCTTGAGCATCGAAGACAAGATCGGCGTGATGCTGCCGTGCAATGTCATCGTGCAAGAGATGGCGGACGATGTTATCGACGTCGCAGCTATCGACCCGCGGGTAGCCATGCAACAGATCGATAATCCAGCCCTTACCGAAATATCTGTTGCAGTAGCCGAGAGGCTTTCGCGGGTTGTCGGCGGAATCTGAACAGATCGGTGCGATACGAGCGGGGACAAGCTTCTTTGAGACACTGGCGTTCGATCACCTATTGCCTTCCGGCACATTTTTATGCGCCGCGTGGGACCGAGGCCCGAGCGCAGAACAGTGCATTCGGGCTGCATACTGCGGCGATAGCCCTGTCCTTCATCGGACTCTTTGGACAAAACGCTGCCGCCGAAACCCTGATGTCCGCATTAGCTCGCACTTATTCCGGCAATCCCGATATAAATCAGCAACGCTCGGGCGTACGCGCACGGGATGAAGACACGACAAATGCGCTTGGGGGAATGCGGCCGAAAGCGGGGCTATCCGCTTCAATAGGGCCAGAATTCTCGACCATCAAAATTCCCTCTGGCCGCACGGTCACCGGACAGCGCGCCTATTTCGCCGACGAATATCTTGGTACGCCGCGCAGCGCGGCGCTTTCCGTATCACAGACCCTTTTTGACGGCGGCCGCACGCAAAGCGCCGTACGGCAAGCGGAGTCTGGCGTATTCGCGGCGCGAGCCAATCTTGGCGCGGGCGAGCAGGCCATCCTGCAGAGCGGCGTCAATGCCTATATGGACGTGTTGCGGGACACGGCGATCCTTGCTCTGCGCAAGAACAACAACGCAGTGTTAGAGGAACAACTCCGACAGACGCGCATACGTTTCCAGTTTGGAGAGGTGACCGCAGCAGACGTCGCGCAGGCGGAGGCCGCCTTAGCGCATGGTCGTTCGGATTACTATGGCTCGCAGGCGATTTTGCAGATGAGCGCGGCCTCTTATCGTCAGATCGTAGGCGTCGAACCCAGGCGGCTCGAGCCGCCGGACACCGTTGAAAAGCTGTTGCCAAAATCGCTCAAAGACGCGGTGCCCATTGCCCTCATCGAGCACCCGGCAGTCGTGGCGGCGCTACATCAGGTCGACGCGGCGGAGCATGCCGTGAAGATCGCGGAAGGCGCACTGACGCCGACATTGGCGATTGGCGCCCAGGTATCACCGCAAGGGGATTCATTCATGGGCTGGACCGGGACCCGCCAGTTTTCGGTTCTGGCGGCGGCGACGCTGAACGTCCCTCTATATCAGGGCGGCTCGGAATATGGAGCGATTAGGAAAGCCAAGGAGCAGCTGAGCCAGGCGCGGTTAGGGGCCGACGTACAGCGGGACAATGTGCGCAGAAGTGTCGTCTTCGCATTCGCGCAGCTTCAAGCGGCGAAGGCGTCGATTGTATCTAGCCAGGCGGAGGTGAACGCCGCGGAGAAATCGCTCACGGGCGTGCGTGAGGAAGCTAAGGTCGGACAGCGAACGACGCTGGACATCCTCAACGCACAACAAACGCTGCTGAGCGCAAGGGTTAATCTTGTCATCGCGCAGCACGATCGCGTGGTCGCGTCCTTCGCAGCGCTCGCCGCTGTCGGTCGACTCTCGGCGCGCGATCTGCACCTCAATGTCACCGAATACGATCCAACCATTCATTACGAGCAAGTCAAAGACAAATGGTTCGGTTTCGACACGCCGGACGGAAGATAATCCGTTGCGCAGCCGACCGGCGTCGAAAGCGCGACAGCGATAGGCCTATCCGACCCCCGAGTGGAGCCCATGACATCAAATTGGCCTGGCGAGCTTTCATCCTTGAGAGGGCTCGATGAAACAACAAAATCGGTGCTGCAACGCGCGGCAGTTCGCGTAATCCTGCCACAGGGGAAAGTTGTTTTCCGCCCTGGCGACCCCTGCGTACAATTTCCACTCATCGTGTCGGGTTCCATAAGGGTTCAGCGCGTCACCGAAAGCGGCAGGGAAATTGTTCTATATCGCGTGACGGCGAATGAGACCTGTATTCTGACAATTGCGTCTCTCCTTGCAACGGAATCCTATGCGGCCGAGGCGATCACGGAAACGGAAGTTGTCGCCTATGTTTTGCGCTCTGGCCCCTTTAAGGATCTGATGAATCAATCTTCCAGCTTTCGCGCTCTCGTATTCGAGGGCTATTCCCGACGCATTACATCGCTCATGTCAAAAATTGAAGAACTTATTTGCACGAGAATCGATGTCCGACTGGCCGAGAGGCTTCTTGAGCTAATGGATGCGAACCATCGCATCACAACAACTCAACAGTCACTTGCCGCCGATCTCGGTACGGCCCGGGAGGTCGTTGGCCGCGCGCTCAACAGTTTTGAACGGTCCGGATGGGTTAATTTGTCGCGCGGCGCAATCGTTATCAACAATGCAAGCGCACTCTCCGCACTCATCGGCGGGCGCCGCGACTAAGTCGCGGGACTTGCGGCGCCCTGCGTCAAAGCGGCGACGCGTTTAGTTGACCGGCATCGCCTCGAGATCCATCACATCCGAGCGTACGCTGTCTTCTGATAGCAAAATAGCGGTTGAAGCGTCCACGATTTCGGCCTCGAACTCATGCGAACAGTCTTTCCCGTATTCGCAGGGACGAAGCTTTGGCGGACCTCCCGGTCATTATGTTGTCGGCGCGCGCCGGGGGAAGCACAAGTTGAAGGACTACAAGGGGCGCCGATGATTATCTTGCTAAATCTTTTTCAGCGCGAGAGCTCCTTGCCAGAGTCTCAGCCACCATTGCCATGGCGCGCGTTCGCCAACAGGCAGCCGAAGATGTGCGCAACGCCAATAGAGCGTTAGCCTTGGAACGCGAGTTTCTTGCTTGCGTTCTCGCTAAGGCGCCAATCGGTATCTCGATCGCAAATGAAAGCGGCGGCGAGTTTCTCGCGCTGAACGAACGCGCCATCGAGTTGATTGGAGAGCACACCGCTCGATCACACTCAGGACGAGTCATTCATGGCGCAGTGCACCCCGATGGTCGCCCTTATGCGCCGCATGAATCTCCCACCTTCCGTGCCGCTCGCGGCGGGACAATAGAACGCGAACAAATCATCTGCTTGCGCGGAGAATCGGCCTCCTCGGAGCGGATTGTGCTTGAAATTGACGCTGTGCCAATTCGTGGTGGGAACGGATCGCTTGTTGGCGCGGTGACCGTTTTCGAAGACGCTGGCGTTCGTGAGCGCGCTGGGGAAGAATTAAGGCAGCGCGTAGCCAAGAAGTTGCGGAAGCGCTTCGGCGTGAAAACACGCCGTTCTTCGTGCTTGCAGGTTGTAGCTCAAAAAAAAATGCTACCGCCTCCGCTGGATGAAGCGCCATTTCTTCAAAAACCTTATCGCGAAAGCGAATTAATCGCTCAAATCCGGACTCTAACGCTGATGACGAACGCACAGCATCTTTAGTGCGATCGCCGGGCTGGTCGAGGCGCGACTTCTCTGCATACACTCAATATTTGGCGAGCACCGGAGCCGGCGCACCCCAACTGAAGTGGTAGTCGACGCCGGCGCGAGCGATGACGCCGTCATATTTTATGCGCGTTACCGGATTGTTCGCGATCAACGGTTGACCTGCATTAACAGCAGTTCCAAGCACGGCGGCAGGCACGGTGATAGGAGACACTGCAACGACTGGGCTTGAAGCGAAGGCCACGCTTCCAAGATCATAGTAGAGCGCTTCGCACTTTAAGCTCCAATTCGGCATGAACATCCATTCGAAGCCGGCGCCGACCGTCCAGCCGACCTGCGTATTCGAAAGTTGGCCTGCGCCGGGGATGGTCGGAAGGCCTAAGGCGCCGTTGAAGGGGGCAAGCGCGCCTTGAAGGCCCGAAACGGCGCCCCCCATTATCGCTGAGTGAACGGCCGAACCATAGACGCCACCATAAGCAAGGCCGCCAGTAGCATAGGCGAGCATCGTCGGCGTGATCAAATAACCGACGCGACCACGCACCGTGCCCATCCAGTCGACGCCTGCGGTGACTTGTCCGGAACCCAAGGCTGTTCGGCTTAACGTGCAGGTGTTTTGAGCGCCATTGAAACAGGGAAGACCCGCCGTCGGATCAATCCAGTGCATGCCATCCTGCGATGCGCCAAGATAACTACCGCTTCCTCGGGTCGTCGCGCCCTGAATGTCAGTTTCAAGGCCGATGAGGAAGTTCGAACCCCATTGATAGTTATAACCAATTTGGCCGCCGCCAATGAAGCCACCCTGGTTCACATTGGCGACGCCAGTGTTCGCTAGCGCGGTGCCCCCATTGATCAGCCCGCCAAAAGCTCTCAGCGGATCGACGGCGTTAGCGGCCAAAGCAACACCATCGAAGAGCGGCGCGCTTACCGTAGCCGCATTAGTCGCAGCGCCCCAACCACCGCCAGCATTCAAACCGACGTAGAAACCCGTCCACATCGGTGGCGGCGGCACATAGGGCGGAGCCTTCAGGGGCGGCAGATCGGCGGCGGCGGCCGATCCGACAAAAAGCGCCAGCGCAATGGCGCTCGCTGAAATGTGCTTCTTCATGCCCATCCCCTGCTCCTAAAAACTCGGACGGACGACCAAATCTCGCCCGTTTCGTCTCTTAAACATAAGCCCAGCCGATCATTTTGCGGCGAAGTTAATGCAGCTGAAGCCGGGAGCCGCATCTCTTTCCAGCGACTGTTGTAATAATGCAACAATGCGGCGGATTCCCAGCGCTAGCGGAGAGTGATTCAGAAAGTTCGCGGGCCAGCGCTCACGAAGGAACGCGGTTATTTCGCGCTGGGCGACGCAGGGGAATGTCAGCACCTGCAAGATAGATGAAGCAACTGGCGTCTGACAGCCTCAATCCGTATTCAAGCTGCGTAAGGCTCTCTCCGGCACCTCGCTTTTGGGAAAATTGGACCGCTGAAATCTCAGTCCGGCCAACAAATCGAAACGTGATGAATGCGGAGCAAACTAAGCCTTGATTTAAAACGTATCCCGTATTTTACTAGAGGAGTGACAAAACGCTTGATCACGTCCTCTCTTATAGACAGATCAACAATAGAAATTCGGCTGCCTGTTTTTGCGTCGAGGAAGTCGAAGCCGTGGCCCTTATCGTGGGACGTCTATGAAAAAAGTTTACCCGGATGCGAACGCCGCGATCGACGGGGTTCAGGATGGAATGACCTTTCTTCTTGGCGGCTTTGGATTGTGCGGGATTCCGGAAAATTCCATCGCTGCCTTGCAAAAACGAGGCGTGAAGGACCTCACTTGTGTGTCAAACAACGCGGGTGTGGATGGTTTCGGCCTCGGTCTCTTGATGCTCCAGGGCCAAATTCGCAAGATGGTATCGAGCTACGTCGGCGAGAATGAACTCTTTGAAAGGCTTTATCTGAGCGGCGAACTGGAAGTCGAGTTCTGCCCGCAAGGGACCTTGGCTGAGCGACTCCGGGCCGGAGGGGCGGGTATTCCTGCCTTTTACACGCCTACCGGCGTCGGGACTTTGGTCGCCGAAGGCAAGGAAGTGCGTGATTTTGGCGGACGAAAATATGTCCTCGAGCGGGGGATACGGGGAGATTTCGCGTTTGTTAAGGCCTGGAAGGGCGACAAGTTCGGCAATCTGGTGTTTCACAAAACGGCCCGCAACTTTAATCCACTCGCGGCCATGGCAGGACGTATCACGGTCGCCGAGGTGGAAGAGTTGGTGGAAATTGGCGATCTCGATCCGGATCAGGTTCATCTGTCGGGAGCCTTTATCCACCGCATCTTCGAGGGCAAAGGATACGAAAAGAGAATTGAAAACCTGACGATCTCGCCGGACTAGAGAGAAATCTGAGTAAGAGCGAAAATCAGAAAGAGGTTTCTCGTGAAGGTGTTGACTCGCGATCAGATTGCAATGCGTATCGCCCAGGAGGTTCAGGACGGCTCCGTGGTGAACCTGGGTATTGGCATTCCCACGCTCGTAGCGAACTATATCCCCAAGCAATTCTTTGTGATCTTCCAGAGCGAAAATGGATTGCTCGGAATGGGGCCCTTTCCGAAAAAGGCCGATGTTGACTCGGACTTGATCAATGCCGGAAAACAAACCATAAGCGCTGTAGCGGGTGCGAGCTATTTTGATTCCGCGCAAAGTTTCGCCATGATTCGGGGCGGACACGTGGACCTCACGGTGCTGGGAGCAATGGAGGTCGACCCGGGCGGCAATATCGCCAACTGGATGGTGCCTGGCAAATTGGTCAAAGGGATGGGCGGCGCAATGGATCTTGTGGCCGGCGCCAATCACGTTATCGTCGCCATGCAACACCAGGATAAAACAGGCGCCTCAAAGATCGTGAAGCGCTGCAATCTGCCGCTGACAGGACAGAACTGTGTTAACCGCATTGTCACCGACATGGCTGTGCTCGACGTGACCCCGGAAGGTTTTGTGCTTAGGGAATATGCACCGGGTCTTAGCGTCGAGGACGTTATAAAGGCCAGCGAGGCGCCAATAAGAATTGATCCAGACGTTCGGGCCATGCGGTTCTGAGGCGCCCCTTTGCCTCCACGGACTTCGTCAGAAACATTCCTGCAGAGAAGTTTTTTCGTTGCAGGAGCAACTTCATGCCGGGTTGGGGGGAGCGGTCAAACGAAGTTTTGGCCTCATTTCGCGCTCGCGCCGGTTGAAAGGATTTTGGCGATCTGATCAATTGCGGAGGCCTACGATGCGGCGCACGTCCCGAGTCAGATTCCGATATTTGAAGAGACGCCAACACGAAACGGCGTCGTAGGTCCGTTTTGTGTGCCTTGCAACCGATGCAACGCCGATTGAGAGCCGTAGATCAATCAGGGGAGGAAAGATGTCTCTTTCGAAACGCAATGCTGTCGTTACCGGCTCCACCAGCGGCATTGGCCTTGCCTGCGCCCGCGCTCTCGCGAAGGAGGGCGCGAATATCGTGATAAATGGCTTCGGCGCCGAGGCCGACATCGAAAAGGAGAGAGCGGCAATCGAGACCGACTTCGGCGTGGCCTGTCTTTACGACGCAGCCGACATGACGAAACCATCAGAAATCGCCGCTATGATAGCCAACGCCGAGACAAAGCTCGGATCTGTCGATGTTCTCATCAACAACGCCGGCATACAATACGTCTCACCCATCGAAGACTTTCCCGTTGAAAAATGGGACCAGATTATCGGAATCAATCTCTCCTCGGCTTTCCATGCGATCCGGGCCGCGACGCCAGGCATGAAAAGCCGGAAATGGGGCCGTATCATCAATACAGCCTCCGCGCATTCCATCGTGGCTTCGCCATTCAAGTCGGCCTATGTGGCGGCAAAGCATGGCATCGCTGGCCTTAGCAAGGTTGTCGCACTTGAACTTGCGACCCACGGCGTCACGTCGAACTGCATATCGCCCGGCTATGTCTGGACGCCGCTCGTTGAGAAGCAAATTCCGGATACGATGAAAGCCCGCAACCTCACGCGTGATCAGGTTATCCATGACGTGCTGCTTGAAGCCCAGCCAACAAAGGAATTTGTGACTGTTGATCAGGTCGCGGCGCTCGCCGTTTTCCTCTGTTCGGACGCGGCGTCACAGATCACAGGCGCCAACATTTCGATGGACGGCGGCTGGACGGCTGGTTGATGCGCATGGGCGTCACCCTCGCGCTGAGCAGCCTGACACACTCTGCGAGTTTCTGCTGACCGAGATGGCATGAAATAGATTGCGTGGACGCAGAATGGGCCACAGATAGGCATATGACCGAAGATCCGAACGCGGGCCACGCTCACGTTTGTCACAGCGGGCTGGTCCTGCCGCATATAGGCCGCATGCTGGTCGGCCCCGACCATCGCCCTTTGTTGCCCGCCACGGCCTTGTTCGGCAGATTTTTCGTGCTTGGCCTCGACGATTTCACTCGCTGACTCAGATGGAGATCCCCAGCGGCGTGCCCTATTCCACACGGCCCAAGCGGTGCGCCCGCGCCATGAGATCAAGCTACAGTCGATGGCCGCACAGCGGGGTTGTGCTCGTTATAGCAGACGCTGTCGACCCACTCGGAAAGCTTCATGGCAATGCGAATACCAGCTGATCATCCTCTCCAACGCGGCGTCGCGAGGCGACGGAATCGCAGACGTCTTGCACAAGATGAACAAGGTCGCGGCCTCGCACGTCGCAATTCGAACTTGCTAGGCAGACTAAGGTCTTAGGGGTCGCACAACTCCTGCCCCATAAGCCTGGATAACAGAATAGGCTGGACGAAAAGTTCCGTCTGGTTTCAGATATGTAAACCAGCTTTGGCTTTGGGCTTCAAACTTCCATGCCAGCGCGGCAGAAAAACAACTGGTCTTCGCCCCATCAAGGAAATAGGCCGTCGCCACCAGCTGAATGGAATCATTATAGGTCTGAGATTCCTGGCCGTATTCGCCCAATATGATCGGAACTCTATCCACCGAGGCTTTGTTGCATAGCGCAGATTGCCCGGAGTACTGACCCGAGTCCGCGTAAAGATGGAGATCATAAAAATCGAGGCCCAGCCCCGAAAAAAGTCCAAGGGTGATTTCCTGCACCGCGTACCCCCAACCCGCCGTGGAAGTCACGGACAACCATGAGTCCGGCGGAGATCGCGGGAGGCGCGGCGTCCCTGTCGACGATTTAACAAATTCGGTCATGTTTTGGATCCAGACGCGCGCGCTAGGCCAATCATTGGAGAAATAGCCTGCGTTTATTGCCGCCTCGATCTCGTCGATTAGATCGAAGGCATAGATGACGTCCTGGTTGCTGTTCATTAATTTCAGGATCGGAGTCAATACCAAAGTTTCGTATGCATTGATCTCCGCACTGTTGGAAGAAAGGTTCTGGTAATAGGTGTGTAGCGTAGGGTTGTTTTCGGCAGTTACGGCGCTCATGTCATTGGCGTTTAAGGCTGTGATATAGAGCTTCAGCTTATACGATCTTGCCAACTGAAACACCGTGTTCAGATTTCCCAGAAATTCGCTCGTTAAGCCTTGGGTTTCGGGACTGCCTGCCGGATTGATGGATATGCCTTGCACCGCCGGAAAGAGAAAAATTCTTACAATCTTCGCATTACCTTGCGCCATTCCGGAGAACAACGTGGCGACAAGGCTGCCGTCGAATGCGGACGTTTCGCCAAAAAGAGGATTGGAGGCTAGCCAGTTGCCGTAATTGTTTTCGACCCAAGCTTCGTTGTAACCTACGCTAAAGCCAGTTGGCAGACCGTTCGCGGAAGCCATGGTCGAAAATGAAAACATAAAAAGAGCCGACGCCCATCGAAGCACTGTTTTCATTTGCCTCTCCACCTGCTGAAAAGACCGCCACGCTTCAAGAGGGCGCTAGCTCGACCGGAGCGTTGTAATCATTGGTTGGCCAACTTACCGACATTTCCCGGGACTCTGGTGTTCAATGCGCTGCAATACTAAACTCAAAAAATTCTCGATCATCAAGGTTTCGCGATCAAACGCAGCCGTCAACCGCTGAACCTTTCGCGCACGCTATCGCTCGCTCCGGGTCGAGAAGACAAGAAGGACACGGCGGAAAAAATGTCGCCTTTTAGCATTTCCGTTGCTTCCCAAAAACGAAATCCTAGGCCATAGCTCCGATATTGCGAAGTTTAAGCAAGCTGCGCTGCCAAATATTGGGATAGAAGAGCAAGCCACGCGAAAGTGCGGCGCCACGGACGGGAAATACGGAGACGCCTGGTTTCCAGCTGTTAAGATATCTCCATCATGGACGTCAGAAGACGCGCGCTTTGTCGGCGGGCGTAGCTCCGAAACGCCGACAGGCGCGCGTCGTGGCGAGGTCGTTTCCGAGTTCCGGCGAGCGCCCGACTAGGACTTGGTCTTATCGGTTCTCTGATCGGTTTGAATGACCAAATGGCTTGCGGGATGAAGAAGGGCTTTCCGGCGGTTACCCAATCGTGCTGCAGTATTTAGCAGACGCCGTGTTGCGCTCGCGCGAGATGTTCGTTGAGCCATCGCCCCGGACAGGCGCAGGGTTTAGGCCTGGTAAAACGCCACGCTAGAATAGCGATAGCGAGACGCCATCGCTCTGATGATCAATCAAACCTTTATCCGACGCTATTTGAACTTATCCAGAAGTTGTTTGACGTCAATTTCATGCTGTTTGAACAGCACGAGTTCGCTTTGCAACAAACTCTTGATCTCACCATTTTGCGTTGACGGGATTAACGTCGTTTCCAGCGCTCCGATGATCAGGATGTGATAGGCGAGCTCATTTTGGGCGTAAGCCTTGTCGAAGGCCGCGCCGCCCAAATTTGACAGCTTTTGCGCGTGTTCAATTCCTGCGCCCGCCAGAGATTGGCTGATCGGGTTATCTTCCGGACTGATATTGGAATTCGCAAAGTACAATAGCGCTACCTTGTTTATTGCAGTGTAGTCATTGAGCATAGCCGAGGCGAAGGCTCTAACAGATGCGCTTGACGAGTTCTTTAAGGCGAGCTGCGCCGCGGCCATGTCGATCTGGCCCGCGGTATAAATGATATGCGCAATTTGACCCTCAGGCAGGCTTGCTGTGTTCTGTGCCGCGACACTGGTCGGGGCGCAGGAAATGGCGGCCAAGCAGAGCCAGCTTCGCATGCGAAACACGACCTCTCTCCTTTACTAGTCGCGCCATTTATCGTCGACCTCTTGCCAAGCATTTAAATAATTCTATTGGCGCTCCGTTCACCCGAATTTTCCCAGAAACTTATCCTCACCAAGAGCCGGCAATATGACTATGCGACAGACTTTCGCTTGCGACAAATGTTTTGTTTACAACGGCGATGCGGCGAACGGAGCGGCGCCAAGCAATAGTCCTTAAGTCCCGTTCACCGCCCGCAAGAGGCGAGTCAGGCCGAGCGTTGA
The DNA here is from genome assembly GCA_963697595.1 of uncultured Alphaproteobacteria bacterium. Classification (GTDB taxonomy): domain Bacteria; phylum Pseudomonadota; class Alphaproteobacteria; order Rhizobiales; family Beijerinckiaceae; genus Methylocystis. The sequence continues at coordinate 2,347,286 of CAVOON010000003.1, forward strand.
AGCTGGGCGGCGGCGCGTGGCGGATGTCAGTTGAAACCCATCCTTCTGACGCCATCTAGCTAGATCATCTCCGGAGGATTGACTCTGATGGCAGTCTTTAGAAGGAGCGAGTTGATGGACAAGGAAAGCGGAAGCATAAGGGAACCACGCGATCAGGTGCGCGAGGTGGTAGGCGTCTTTGACAATCTAGCCTCGCTTCAATCCGCGATCGACGATCTTCTAACCGACGGTTTCGATCGCTCGGAAATAAGCCTGCTCGAAGAGGACAACATTGTACGCTCCACAAGGGGCTCCGAGCGCGCGGATGAGCTGGAGGACGATACCCGCACGCCGCGCCTGCCCTATATCGAGAGCGAGTCGCTCAACGAAGGCAAAGCCGCGATTGTCGGCGGGCTTTTTTACATCGGCGCCATCGTCGGCGCCGGGGTGCTGACGGCGGCCAGTGGCCTTTTCTCGAGCCCGATTGTGACGGGCGCCGTCACCGGCGGACTTGCGGGAATCTTTGGTTTTGCGCTGGCTCTGTTCATTGGACGCCGACAGGCCAAGTGGGCGCGCGCGCAGCTTGAGCGCGGCGGCCTGCTGCTTTGGGCGCGCACTTGGACCGAGGAACGCGAGCGCGAGGCGATGTCCGTCATGCAACGGAACGGAGGCCGCCATGTGCACGTCCACGCCGTTCCGGTTTAGCGTATCATCGAACTCGCGTTTTGAAGGGGCGTCGTTGCTCAGGCTTTCTTACAGACATGGAGATTTCCGCTGGTGGCGGAGTGCTTCAACACACTGGACGCTTGCAGCAGGATCTTTTCCAGTGAGGTTTTATGCCCTTGCAGCAATGTCTCGATCGCGGAGCGTGCGAGCAACCATGCGATCGCGACCGATGCGAGCTGGAAGTTAGACGTGTGGGGCCGAACCAGGCGCACGGTCGGTGACAGCGCCGCTTGAGTGACAGTTCGGTCAGATGCCAGGCCTTAATCAGATGACCTCATCGAATTCTGGCGGGGCCCCGGTGATTGATGACCCACGCGCTCGAAGCGCCCGAGTTTCTTGATGTCGATGTGAATCAGTTCGCCGGGACTTTGCCGCTCATAGCGCTTCACCGGCTCGGCGGGCTCACTCAACTTGGCGCGCCGGAGAACGCGGCTGACGGTCGCTGTCGAGACGCCTGTGACCTTGGCGATATGCTTTCCGGTGAAGCGCTGGCGTCGCAGTGCGATGGTCTCAAGGATCACCGCTTGTGGCGTCGGTGTGAGCAGCCGATGGGGCCGCGACGAAACATCGGACAGTCCCTCCACGCCAGATCGGCGGAACCGCTCAGCCCACTTGCGGGCGGTCTTGACGCAGACGTGGAAGGCGGCGGCGATTTCGCCGATCGAGTGGCCATCTTCGACGACGCGGCGCGCCAATTCCGCTCGACCGTGCGGCGTCAAACGGGCATTCTTATGGATGTTCATCCGGGCCTGCGGGAAAAGGTCAATGTGCGGCTGTCGATAATGGCGACGTCCATACGAACCCAGGCGAACGCTGCTTCTGGAAGGGGTAGCCGAGGTCTTCGGCGGCGAGGGGAAGAGCGAAGCTGCTCCTGCGATAATTATCAGAAACTGAGCGCATATTTCAGAGGCAATCACGGGAGCGCGATGCTCAGGCTGCGCTCATGCCAATAGCAAGAAAAATACCGTCCCTCGAAAACGCATTCATCTGGTAGCCTCCAGCTTTACGACGAGCACTGGACATTGAGCGAGTTGCATCATGCGATCCGCTTTGCTGCCAATTATTCGTTGATACAAGGCTGAATGCCCCTGCGCTCCAAAAACAAGCAAGTCCACATCCAGATCAGCTGCAAGCTTGACGACCACGTGTACCGGACGCCCCACGATGACGTGGGTATGGAGACTCACCTGAAGCTTTTCCGCCAGGGCGTGCGCGCGTTGGAGCACGCCTTCGATTCTCGCAGCCACCTCCGGCGTCGGCGCCCGAGTTACTTCACCCCGTTCGGGATAGGGAACCTCCTCAACGCAAACAGTATGCAGTTCGGAATTGTTCTGCTTCGCGAGCGCGAGCGCTATTGTCAGCGCCTGAAAGGAGTGCGTTGAACCGTCGATCGCGTGAAGAATTTTGCCGAACGTTGGGTCCAGAGTCTTGTCGGCGGCGGGTTTAACGATGAGAACCGGGCAAGGAGCGAGTTGCGTAATGCGATCCGCTCTGCTCCCGAGCATTCGCTCATATAAGGCCGAATGTCCGCGCGCCCCGATAACAAGCAAGTCCGCTTCAAGATCGGCGGCAAGCGTGACGATGTCGCGCACCGGATGCCCGGCGATGACGTGGGTGTGCAGCTTCACCTGATATTCCTCGGCCATAGAACGCGATTGGATAAGAATGGCTTCGATCCGACCGGCTACAGCTCCTCTTGCTTCATGCACGTCTTCCATCAATTCCGACATATACGGAATTTCCTCAACGCATACCGTGTGAATTTCCGAGTGATTCTGCCTTGCGATTCCAAGCGCCAATCTTAGTGATTGGAGGGCATGCTTGGAGCCGTCGTTGGCGTGCAGGATTCTGGCGAACATTGAGTTCCTCTCGAATTATTGGGGTGTTGCCGGTTTGCCTTGGACAAGAGGTGGTGCGGCACGAAGAAGTTGCTGGCGATCATTGTTGGAACGATGCCAGATGCGATGACGGCGCCGACCAGCACGGAATATTGTCCTTTGTCGATAATGCCATGCGACAGGCCGTACAATGATGCTATCGCTCCGAAGGCAAGGCCGGAGGACATCAGGAGGGCGGAATACATTCCTTCCGTATGGGGCGAACCGGACGCTCTTGCGACCGGATATACCGCAATGGTCTTCGCGGCGACCTTTCCGAGAAGGAGCAGAATGAATGAAAAGGGCGCGGAGAATATCGCCGGTATCGACACCAGATAGCCTGCTCTGATGAAGAAGAAAGGCGTCAGTAATCCGAAAGTCACTGTGCGCAGGCGTCTGATCAGGGCATGATCCTTGCCCACAGTGCCGGCGAGCACCATACCAATCGCATAGGCTGGAAGCACGGCCTCGCTATCGGCCCAAGTGGCCAACGATCCCAGTGCGAGCAGGCAAACCAGCAGGAATTTGGCCTCAAGCTCGGAAGGCTGACCGCCAAACATAGCGAAGAGACGAGGGGCGATCCGCACGAGTCCGATTGCGGCCCCCACCGTGAGGACCACGAATAGCACTGTCTTAAACGTGAACGGAGAAAAAATGAGCCCTAAAGCGATAACGTTTCCAAGATCGGTAACAAAGCAAGCGCCTAGCAGCACCTTGCCAAAGTCCGTGCTGTTCAAACCATGTTGCATCATTTCGGTGTAAACCACCGCCACGGAGGTTCCTCCGAGAGCGACCCCCGCCAGCCAACTTTGCATGACTCCCCATCCCAGCCAATAATGACTTATGGCCGCACAAAGAAAGAATGGAACGAGAAAGCTCACTGACCCGAGCGAAGCCGCTTCTTTCCATTTCAGTTTGAGAACCTCTGGCTCGAGTTCGGCGCCTGCGAGAAATGTGAGCAGCATCACGCCGACCCCGGAGAGGAATTTGACCCAGGTTTCGTCGGCACCCAAAAATCCCGCTCCGATGGTGGCGCCGAATATCAATTGGGCGATCGTTCCGATGACCACCTCGGACATGGCGGATGAGATGCGGTAGCGCATCGCCAACACGCCTGCGATCAGTGCGAGGGCAAGCCAAAATGCAGCGAGCGCCCAAACTTCGGTCATGATTGATGCTCCTTCTTCATCCGAGCGTTCGGACGACGAGGCCTGATCACGCTCAACTCCATTCCCAGCGGAATGCGACATCTCGTCCAACGGCTGCGAAACAGACCACGCCTTCTCGGTGCAGGAGGTGATCGTTGGGCCGCGACGCCCACACCGAGCGCCTCATTTTCAGGAGCATATCATCAGATCATCTATATCACAACATGATATTAATGTCCGCGACGCAATCCTACTTGAATGGAATTCTGTGGCGATGATTTATCATTTTGAGCCATGAGGGTCGCATAGAGTAAATTGCCAATGTGTTCGAGCTGCGATTTGACTTACATGTCCGGCAAATCCGCAAGACCTCTCGTGATAGCCTCAGGATGTATATCATTCCCGGGTTTCGCGCTCCGGCGCCTGTGGCGTTCGCATGGACCTACTGCGGGACCGGCGTTTTCCTACCTAAAGCAGAAAAATGCGGGCGGCGGGTCCTTTGGACCGGCTCTGGAAAACGCGTTCGCGCAACATCATACTAGGATATAATGCGATGCAAGCGTCGACAACAGGCTGCGCCATAGATCACTTCAACGGGTCTTTGAGAATGCAGGGTCGGCTCTCGAACGTCTTGATGGGTTTATTTGAAGGAATGATATAGAGGACTCCAGAGCATTGCTGACATTATCGCGTAATTAAGATATTGTGACGAGCCGTTACGGGAACGGACGCGAAAAGGGGTCAAGTGTGAGAGAAGTCCGCTACTCATGACATCTGCTCGTAGAACTTTGCCTTCTTCGTAGGGCCCAGGAAAACTGCCGACCGCGTCAAAGAGCGGAGTTTGCCACTTGTTTTTCAAATACGTTAACTGAAACGTCCGAGAAGGAAGTTATGTCATCCAGTACCCCGTCGAAGAAGCCTCCTTCGCCGATGTCGAAAGAAGACTTCGAAGCGCTTGCCGATTTCCGTTATCAATTGCGACGGTTCCTGCGCTTCAGCGAGGAAATTACCCGCCGCAATGGCGTTACTCCATTGCAGTATCTATTGCTGCTCAACATCAAGGGTTTTCCGGGGCGGGAGTGGGCCTCCGCTGGGGAGCTGGCGGAACGACTACAGGCTAAGCATCACGGAGTTGTAGCTCTCATCACGAGATGCGAAAAGTTGGGGCTTGTAGTTCGAAAAGTAAGTTCGCAGGACAGGCGGCGGGTGGAAGTTCGGCTCTCGAAAAAGGGCGAAGCGCTTCTTGCGAGGTTGGCTATGCTTCATCGGGCTGAATTGCTCTCCCTCAACGTGAAGTTTGCATTGCCTGACGTAAGATCTTTCTCCTCCTGAATTCGTAAGACGGTTTCTCTTTCGCGAGCGCAAGGTTTCGATGCGGATGAGAGTGACTATCGAAGTTATCGCCTCTTGTGCAGCGACAAAGTCGGCATGCATGCCTTCCGGAGCTGAGTAGGTTGGTTTGGACACATTCCCATGCCGTCGGCAATAGCTTGGCGACTTCTGGCGGATGATTTTATGCTGCGTTCTCCTTCAGAACATTGGGCGCATGCTGCAATTGATCAATGGCTGCGGTCAAATCAGTTCGATGCATCGTCGCACTTTCTTCTTCCGTAGTTTTCTTGCCTTCCGCCAGAAGCAGGCTTTGCAGCCTTTTCTCGTTCCGCCACCAGATGAAAGAGAAGGCGCCCGCGATGCTGCCAAGCGCTGCGTATGGTTCGCCGGGGACTGTGAACGACAAATCCGGAACGCGTTCTTGAGCGTATGTGCAGGCCTCCGCCCAGTTCTGATACCAAGTATTGATAGATTCCATCATGACCTCGCCCTGATGCTCTCGTGATCCAAGGCGCTATTGAGAGAGACGACCTTCGGAAAGTTCAAGCAGGCGATTCACTGTTCAATCTGCGCAGCTCGAACCAAACACACCTCTCATTGCCTCCCCCAAATTTTTCTCTCCGCCCTGCGCCTCAAACGTGCGGAAGTCAGCGGACACATTCACGACCTTGAAAAGCGGATTGCACGTCACCGGGCGAACCTTGCCAACATCGACGCGAAGATTCGGCTGTTCTCTCCCGGCGACAATCCAGACGCGATACCGCCCAAGCGCCCCTACAAGCGCCGCACGCGATACTTTGCTCACAATGAACTGCCTCGGCTCGCGCTAGGAACCTTGCGACTGCGCCCGCTCCGCTGGCCGCTGGCGACATAGCCGCCGCGATCATGCGAGCTAAGAACATGCCGATAGACGATCCCTCGCTAAAGGAAGTCGTGACCGAGCGCCTTCTTACTGTGATGCGCGGGCTCTTGAAGCGCGGGGAAGTCACAAAGACAGGGACGTCGCGAAACGCTCAATGGGCGATTGTGCCCGAGCTATTGTGACGCTGCCAATACCCGCCAAAGTCCACAGACGGCTTGCGCTGCATGGCGAGGCCTGCAATCCGAAACACCTGTTCGCCGTTGCTCATGCGGCGATGATCCTCGCGCCATGAGGCCTCTTGAGCGTAGCGGAGCAGGTATTGACCGGCGACGCTGTGGTAATGGCCGATTTCAGCGCGACGCAGGCGGGAGAAATACGACTCTGCATCGTTCGTGCAGGCGCCATCTTCCGAATAGGCTTCCTGATGGTTGATCCGGCGCATTTCGTATTTGCCATGCAGGCCATCCCAAGAACCGGCTTCGTCGGCATTGACGATTGAGCCCTTGGCGACGCGGGTCTTGATGAAGTTGAGCGCCGCGCCTTCGGAATGAAACACCGCAGGAACCGAACGGCCTTCGCGCTCGCGCACGATGACGACGCACTGGCGCTTGCGTTTTGGTTGCGAGCAAGGCGACGATCGCGGCGGTTTTCCTTGTGGTTGGCAGGTTTGATGTATCCGCCAAAAATAGCCGCCGTCGACTTCCACAACTTCGCCTTCGCCGCCGACAACGCGGCCCTTAATTTCTTCGCCCATAGCCTCGCGGAGCTTGTGCAGCAGGACGAAAGCAGTCTTGTAGGACACGCCCATGTCGCGCGAAAGCGCAAGAGCGGCTTTGCCCTTCACTTCGTTGCAGAACACCGCAATCGCGGCGAGATAAACCCGCAGCGGCAACTTGTGCGAGGCGAACAGCGTCCCGCTGGTCACGCTGAAATCCTTTTCGCACTCACGGCAACGAAAACGGGGCGCGCCAGACGGGCGGCGGCAGTCGTAAGCGTTCAAGCTGCCACAGTGCGGGCAAACCGGCGCGCCGTTCGTCTCAGGCCAGCGGAGATTGCGAAACATCGTCTCGGCTTCCGCATCCGACATGCGGAACACGCGGCCCAGTGAGAGCGTCTTGGAAGCCGGGGAAAGGAGAAAGTGCTGGGCCATTTCCTGTCACTCACGCGATGTTTATATCGCTAGTGATATGATAGGACTATCGCCTTGTCAATATGAAAATATCATATATGATATGTTCTCATCAAAACAAGGGGCTAGAACATGGCTGAAACCTTTGTCAGTTGGGAAGATCGGGCCAAGCAATTCCTGAAGGCTGAACTGAAGCGCGCGGACGTGAGCTACAAGGAGTTGGCTGAACGGCTCAAGAAGCACGGTTTGGAAGAGACCGAGGCAAGCATTGCGAACAAGCTTGCTCGTGGTAAGTTTGCCGCTACCTTTTTCTTAGCTTCATTGGCAGAGATCGGATGCGATACGGTGCGCTTAGAGGATGTTTGATAGTTGTTTTTGTTGTGGCGATTACCAATTACTCAGATGCCGCGCCACAGCATCTGAAAGACACTCATAAGGTCCAAACCAATAATAGCTCCGCCGACAGCCTGGATTCCCATAAAGCAACTGACAGCGACGCAGCACATTCCCAGCCACCTTCGCCGCGCATAGATAAGGTCTTGGCCGAGAGCGGCGACGGGGAAAACCAAAAAAAGCTCGATAAGGCTGATGAGGAAGGAACTGAGTTTCTGCCCGTGATACAGGGGTATCGAGTTAAGGTCTCCGATGGGGCGTTGATCGGGACGAATGTTCTGCTTTTCTTGGCTACTTTCGCTTTGTGGTGGTCCACTAGAAGATTGGTAAGGGACGCAGGGAAAACAGCCGAACGGCAATTGCGAGCCTATGTGTATGCCGAACAAGTCAACCCTCGATGGCACGAAAAGCCTCCGATATATTGCGGGGGAGCGCCCGTAACACAACCCTGCGAAATTTTCGAAATTGAAGTTATTCTGAAAAATTCCGGTCAAACTCCAGCTAGATATGCAATTACCAGTATAAGCCACCGTCTCTTTGATGATGAGGTTCCTAACGATTTTGATTTTCCAGACGTTGGCCTCGCCGCTTGGACAGCATTTGGCCCCGGCACTAATGTCACTAGCGATAAAGTTATTTTTGGCGTCGCCGCTATCAAAGCTAGCAAGTGCGCCTTGGTATGGGGATGGGTTGAATATAGCGACGCGTTCATAAATACGCCGAGACGACGGACTGAGTTCTGTTTTGAAGTCAGAATCGGTCCTGTGCTCTGGAATGGGCAGTATCCAATCAACTTCCCCCACTTCAAAAAGTTCAATGGCGCGGACGGGGATTGCGTCCACAAGGCCAAAGAATATCACGATCGCATAAAGTAGCCCGCATCGGGCCGCGCGGATCACGCGCCGGGCTCCTAGTCATCGCCTCTCCGTATGAGGCTGGGAACCTTCGCAAGTTGTTGATTTACATGCGGGGTGGCGTTTGCGCCATAATACCGCTTAATTCTCCGGTATTTGCGGCGAATCTGAACCGCTTCGTGGAGCCAATCTCCGTACTGATTGACGGCGCGCCAGGAATAGCGCTGCTTCTCGCCAGTGATGGCGATGAGGGCTTCATCGAGATGCCAAAATATCTCTTCGGCTTGGTTTATTTCTTTTCAACCAGCGGCATAGTCTGCTGTTCATTGCCCGGTGGCGAACGGCGTCGTAGGAATCGACAACTCCTCGCTCGAGCAGCAGCTCCTCGACCAAAAGCAGGCTGAGCGGAAAGCGAAAATACAGCCAAAACGCATGGGAGATGACCTGTGATGAAAACAGCGGCGTTCGCAGCTGATCTGCGAGACAACCCAATGTGGAGCGCTCCTCTTACCTGAGGAGAGCTGCTCAAGCTCGGTGTCGATATTGGTCAAACCTCGCCACAATATATTTGGCGAGAAGCGGAAGAGCTCCATCTCAGGGCTGGAAGACGTTCCCTTGCGTGATGACAGCCGGATGGGAATTGAAAATAGCAGTATGACCGCGCCCTGAGCGAAAAAGGATGGGCATGAGGATTCTTGCAATCACAGGGGCCGGGGTCTCCGCCGAGAGCGGGCTTGGCACATTCCGCGACAAGGATGGAACCGGCATCTGGACGCGGTTCGATCCCATGAAGCTCGCCACGCCCGAGGCCTTTGCCCGCGATCCCCTGGAAGTCCATGCGTTTTACAATGCACGTCGCCGAAATCTGATCACGGCCAGCCCCAACGTCGCCCACTTCGCTCTTGCTCGATTGGAGGCGGATCTAGCCTGGACGGAGAGCGAACTGACGCTCGTCACGCAAAACATTGACGACCTTCATGAGCGCGCCGGGTCCAAACGCGTCATCCACATGCATGGCGAACTGTCGAAGGCGCGCTGCACCGCATGTGGGGCAATACATCCATGGCGCGAGGATCTGGGCCTTCGGGATCATTGCCCAGCCTGCGCAGGGATAGGCTCCCTCCGACCCCACGTCGTCTGGTTTGGCGAAACGCCGCTCTGGATGGACGAGATTTATACCGCCCTCCACGAAGCGGAGCTCTTCGTCGCCATCGGCACGTCCGGCTCAGTCTACCCCGCGGCTGGATTCGTGTCCGAGGCGCGAGCGCTTGGCATTCGCACTTGCGAGATCAATCTGAAGCCATCGGGTAACGCCCAGCAGTTCGACGAGGGGCGGTATGGACCAGCAAGCAAGGCGGTCCCCGCCTGGGTCGACGAAATCCTCACTTCGGGGTGACGCATGACCGCGAATTGCTCCGTCAAGATCGTCGCCCTCTCGACTCTTGTGCTCGTCGCCGCAACTTGCGGGGCCGTCGCCGCTGTCCCGATGCTGCGCCATTATCTCGTCGCACTCTTCAACGATCCAATGGACCTGCCCGCGTTGGAAAGCAACGCGCGGGTTCATTTTGAGCCTGAAGCCAGGGCCTGCGCGCTCCGTGTCGCCGCGCTGCTGCCTGCCGCCATGGAGCGCGTCGAGGCGGCGCAGGGACGCCCCTTCGCACGCAGCCCGACGATTGGCGTCTATGCCTCATACCACGCTTACGAGCGAGCGAACGGACTTGAAAACTCCGCCATCGCCGCCACGTCCCGATCCGGACGTGTCCTCCTGTCGCCGACGCTGTGCGGCGGGGAGCGCGAGCGCCTACCCGGTGTTCTCACGCATGAACTTTCGCACACGCATCTGTTTGGCTGGCGGTCCTCGCTCTTTTCCAGCCGTCCGCCAAGTTGGTTCACAGAGGGCCTGGCGGTTTTGGTTTCGAATGGCGGCGGGGCCGAGGGGCTGGGCGAAGCGGAGGCCACCGAGGCGATCGTCGAGGGCCACGCCATCGTGGTGACCGACGAAGGTCTTTGGCGCGACTTCGCTTCGATCCGCTTCGAAGTTGAACCGCCTCAAAATCCATCACTCGACGATTTCGTCTCCTTCCGGCAGCGCCTCGCCTATCGACAGGCCGCGATGTTCGTCGCGTGGCTGCGTGAGAAGGACCCGGATGCATTCGCCACGCTCCTGCTGCGCATCGAAAATGGCGGCTCCTTCCGCGATTCCTTCCATGCGCTCTTCGCCGCAAGCGCTTCGGAGCAATGGCGAGATTTCGCGGCGCACCTCCCGAAATAAATCCAGACCGTGAGGACTTGGCCTTGCGCCGCATTGACCGACAAGCAGCGGCATCCGCACCAATCGATCGGTCCCCCGCGCACATCGGCGAGCGCAGTGAAGCGTCTCGCTCTTCAGGCGAAATTTTTGTGGCGACGACCCAGCTCGCGATTTGGGTTCCGCCGAGGCATTGCGAACAAAACGAGAAATTTGGTTCAGTAGTCCGTCCGGCTTCAACCCGCCGCCGTTGACACTTGCAATTGAGCCAACACCCGTGCGTCGATCTTATCGGTTTTCACGCAGGCATACGCGATCGCCCGAAGCACTCGAGGATTCGCTATAACGACGCGTTTGATCTGAGGACGAAGAAACCGATCTACCGCCGAACTGTTACCGGTCGCCTCGATGACGACCTCGGCGTCGAGATTGAGCGTCTTTGCAAACCTGACGATGCGATCAAGCGTCAGATCGCCTCGCGGCTCCTTGACGAATTGGCCGTCTTCCAAGATTGCGGCTTGGGCGAACGACCGGTTGATATCCAAGCCGATAACGCTCATTGCGCGACTCCCTAAAGTTATGGGAGCCGACGAGCTTGCAGGACATCTATGGATTCGCGCTCGCGGCGCAACCGGGCAAGTCGTAGGGCCGGCCATGTAACAACTCGAGCTCGCAGCTCATGGATGGGACGGCCTGCCGCCGGTCTGAACATTCTGCCTCTGTCGTGGCAAAAATCCCATCCTGAAAGCGGCGTCGAAAACTTCATACCATTTAACAACTGTGTTGCGAAGGCGCATGGAACACCCTGAGCTCAAGCGCACTGTCATCGAACAGCGGAATCTTCATAGCGCAAGCGTCGTGCCGATCGAAGACAAAGCCTCCGGCCAACAGCTCATTCAAGAGCCGCGCTGGGCAGGCTTACACCAAGCCACTTCATACCTCCCTAAAGACGACAAGGTCCTGCGTCTCCATGCGCAGACTGCAATGATCGAAGGAGACTTCGTCTTCGTCGCAGCCCAGGCGTCCTGGCTCGACGTCTATCTCCTAGAACTCACCGCCTTCCCTGCGTCCAAGCGCGACGATCAGACCGACTCGACATCGCAGTTTCTCGACTGGTTAAAAAGCGCTTGTAATCAATCCGGGATAAGAATGCTCAATCCAAACTGGATAGAGCGATGCATTCACGGACGTCCTCCAAGGCAGAAGTTGATCGTTCAAGATCGCCTTAAATTCCGGCGCCATTGTCATAGGCCTCGACAGACGCCTTCGCCTGCGTGATGTTGCTCCCCGCCGGGATGCTGTGGGTGAGCCACACATTACCGCCGATTGAGGAACCCCTTCCGATAGTGATCCGTCCAAGCACTGTAGCTCCGGCATAGATCACAACGTCGTCCTCAAGGATCGGATGCCTCGGCTGTCCTTTCACGAGCGCGCCGGTTTCATCCTTCTCGAATCGCTTCGCGCCAAGCGTCACCGCTTGATATAAGCGAACGCGCTTGCCGATACGCGCGGTTTCCCCGATTACAACGCCAGTGCCGTGGTCGATGAAGAAACTTTCGCCGATCTCGGCGCCGGGGTGAATGTCTATACCCGTTTGGGAATGTGCGATTTCTGCAATGATCCTCGCAAGCATCGGTGCGCCGAGCAGGTAAAGCTCGTGGGCGAGGCGATGACGAATGACGGCGGCAATGCCGGGATAACAGAAGACGACTTCATCGAAGCTTCTCGCTGCGGGATCGCCATCAAACGCGGCTTGAACGTCGGAATCGAGCAAGGTCCGCACCTTCGGCAAAGAATGCGCAAGGGCCTTGGCGATCGAATTGGCTTTCTGATCGGTCGATTGTGGCGACGCTTCTCTTGCTTCATTGAACAGGCACAATTCCCGCCGAATTTGCTCGCGCAGCGACCGAACCGTCGTTCCAAGCGTATGGAGCAGAAAGCCATCGACGCTGTTGGCGGAGACGTCGGAAGGACCGAAATGTCTTGGATAGAGCGTTGCGACCAGACCATCGACAATGGCCACTATGTCTTCGCGCGAAGGCAGTCGCGGCAACAACCCGCTACGATAGCGATTCTGCTGTGACCTCCTTCGCAGCGACCGCAATGAGCCGACGATTTCTTCCAGATTCAGCTCCTCATCATCAAAAACGTCGAGCTCGACATGTTTCGTCATTTCTCTTTCCTTCCAGCGCACGAGACGCGCAACGCTGGAGCGCGGAGCGGAGCAAACGCCACTCCGCGCTGATCCGCCATCGATGCGCTGGTGCGTCTCAAACTTCACAACTATTTCAATTGATCGGAAACCTTTTCGATGCCGACCTTCGCGCAGGCCTCGTCTTTTTCTCCGCCTGGAGCGCCCGAAACGCCAACGGCGCCGATCACCGTATCCCCCGCCTTGACCGGCAGAGCGCCCTGAATGGCGATGACGCCGCTAAGATGCGCCTGTCCGGACGTCGGGTTGTCCTTCACTCGTTGCGCAAATTCGCCGGATGGAATGCGGAAGGTCCGGGCTGTGTAGGCTTTGCGCTGGCTGTTCTCAAATGTGTGAGGAGACGAGCCGTCGCCGCGAATAGCGACGAGCGTCTCGCCTTCCAGACCGACCACAGTCACGGATACATGATGGCCCTGTTGCACACAGGCGTCGTACGCGGTTTGCGCTATCGACAAGGCTACGGCCGTTGAGAGCGCCTTTTGCGCGAGTAGCTCTACATTCGCCGCGAACGCGCCTGTGGTGACACATCCAAATGAGACGGCGGCATAGGCGAGAAACTTCGGTTTCATCTGATTGCAATCCGTGATCAAGGGTGAAGTCGGCGAGGCTACCCTATATATATACCACATAGATAGAAATACAAAAATATTTCGCAACCTCACAGCAAGGCCTCTGACGCGCTGCGGTGACTTATTGTTTCTACAATCCATTGTTTATACATTTATTTACGGACAGGCTTAGAGTTGCGCTTCCCGCAAAAGCGAATTGCGGGCAGCTTGACCAGCCAAGTCCGTGCAATTAATATCGCTTCAGATGATCGGATATATCAAATGAATACCCGGACCAAAGCCAATCCCGACGTCGCGCCAAGCAAGCTTCGTCGGCCGTCCGCCGACAGTCTCGCGATTGCCGTCGCAGACCGTCTTAAACGACTCATCCATCGTGAAGGACGCTCGGTGGAACGCCTCGCCGAATTGAGCGGCATCGAGCCCGTCGAGCTGTTGCGGATTGAAGCGGGCGCCGAGAGACCGACGATCGGCATTCTTTGGCGGATCGCCAATGCGCTCGGAGTTCGCTTTGGCAGCCTTGTCGCGACTAAGGAGCGACGGGGCTTGCTGGTGATACGCAAAAGCGAAGCAAAAGCGATCGGCTCACGAGATGGCGGGTTTATGTCGCGCCCGCTGTTCCCATACGACTGCCAGCGCCCGGTCGAATTCTATCAGGTCGTGATCGGACCCAACCACATTGAACGTGCGGAAGCGCATGCGCCTGGAACCAAGGAGAATATTGTAATCGCGAAGGGTGCCATTGAAATTGTCGTCGGTAGGGAGCCAGCGGTGCAACTGGACGAAGGCGACGCGACGGATTTCCTCGCCGACGTTCCGCACAGCTATCGCAATCTCGGAGTTGTGCCGGCGGTCTTTTACCTGGTCATGTCTTACGACGCGTAGCCAGTCGCCTCCCTTGCGCGTGGCGCTCAACCACAGACGTAGCCCTGCAACCTGATAGTTCTTGTATACGTATATTTCTTATATAGACAAACAAATACTTACAAAATGACATTTTTACTCAAAATACTCTTGCAGCCCGAGTATTATCCTTGTTAAGGTCACTATATTGGAGGCGCGCCGGTTTCGGCGAATCCAGATGGGCGATCCAAAGGCTTTGAGGCTTTCTTGCCCCACAAACTATGGGCCCCCACTCGGGCTCATGATTCCTTCGAGGAAACCGTATGACCGCAGAACCTGAAATCCGACGGACTCTAAGCGAGTCCGCCGCGCGTCAACTTGCCAACGCGACAAAGACTCGTCCTCAGTGGTCGGGCATAACGCCGCGCTGGCTGGTGTCTTTTTTGCCGTGGGTGCCGGTCGAAGCCGGCATTTACCGGTTGAACCGCGTGAAGGAGTCGTCCGCCCTCACTGATGCGGACGTTCAATGCAGTCCGGCGCGAGATCGCGACGCGGATCTGCCGGAGACCTTTGTGGACTACGAGGACGCGCCGCGCGAATATTCAATGAATGCGGTGACGACCGTTCTCGACGTGCAGACGCGCGTCTCCGATCTTTACAATCACCCCTACGACCAGATTCAAGAGCAAGTCCGACTTCTCACCGAAAAAGTCAAAGAGAGGCAGGAAGCGGAACTCATCAACAACGCGGAATACGGTTTCCTGGCGAATGCGGCGCCGTCGATGCGGATCAAAACGCGCGGAGGCTCTCCAACGCCGGACGATCTCGACGAGCTCATCAGCAAGGTTTGGAAGGAGCCGGCGTTCTTTCTCGCGCACCCGCGCGCCATCGCGGCTTTCGGACGCGAATGCACACGCCGCGGCGTGCCGCCGCCAACGGTCACGTTGTTCGGCTCGCCGTTCCTGACGTGGCGCGGCCTGCCATTAGTGCCAAGCGACAAGCTTTATATCGACGACAAGGGCAAGACGAACATACTGCTGCTGCGCACGGGCGAGAAAAAGCAAGGCGTGATCGGCCTCTTCCAGCCTGGCGTTCCAGGCGAAGTGGCTCCCAGCCTTTCGGTGCGCTTCATGGGCATCAATCGCAAAGCGATCGCTTCTTATCTTATCTCGCTATACTGCTCCGCCGCCGTGCTTACGCATGACGCGCTTGGCGTGCTTGAAGGCGTCGACGTCGGAAAATATCACAAATACGACGACAAATACGTCTGAGCCTGAACGAGCAGAAACCTATGGCCGGCGGTCCAGCGCCGCCGGCGAATCTCATTTAGGAAAGCGCCAGAATGTCATCCGCGCCGTCGATCCAGCCTCAGGCGGGTTTTTCCACGACCGATGTTCCCTCGCAGGAAGCGGCGGAGCATCAGGGTACAAGCCTCCCCGACGCCGAAATGATCGCAAGGCTGGCGAATTCTTTCTTTCAGCTACAGCCCCATCAAATTCCTCCCGCGCCTGTAGCGCCCGGCGTTCCAATGGCGCCGCCCGCCCTACCGGACGCGCCCGCCCCTTCTGTGGTGACGACAGCTGCGCCTTTCGCGCCTGCCCGCGCGCCATTTGGTCCGCCAGACCTGCCCCCGACGACGATACCTTCGGTGGCGCCGACGCCAAATCTGTCCGCGCCAGCGGCGCCGACTAACGCACAACCAGGCTCGCGACCGCTCGGCATGCCGGACCCACCACAGCCCGGGGCTTCCGTCGGCGCTGCACAGCTCGACTCGCCCATTGAAATTGATTTTAGCGCCATTCGACGCATCTTCGGTGAATCTTTGGCGTTGCAGTCGGAGCCCGCCGCCGTACCGCTCGTTTTTGACCTGGGCCCGTCGGAGACTTTCGACAGCTCGCGGTCACAACAGACCGGCAATCTTTATTTCCTCAATGAACGCTCGCGCGGCGGTGCGCCCGGAACTCTTCCCTCAGCGCATGAATCGCCAGAGGCGACGCCCTATGTGCGGGAACGTGAAACTGCGGCCATCGCCACTCCGTCGCCCGAAACTTTTTCAATTTCCGGCCCATCCGACGCGGACCCGCATCGTTTGTCCGATGTTGCTTCCATCGCAACGCCTCCGTCTCCCTCGCCTTTTCCTGCGACAGGATACGAGACAAGCGCCCCGCCTGACGCAGCAGGGCCGGCTGCTTACGATGCATTATATTTTGCAAGCCACTCCGGCGGGCATCCGGGCGCGGTCGAAGCCACGCCCGCGGAGGCCAGGGAAACGCCAGGCTATGAGCCGCAATTGACATCCGGTTCGCAGACGGCGCGACAGCCTTTTGATCCCTATCGCGTCAAGCGCGACTTCCCGATTCTCCAGCAACAGGTGCATGGCAAGCCGCTTATTTGGCTCGACAACGCCGCGACGACGCAAAAGCCGCAGGCCGTCATCGACCGGCTCTCGCACTTTTACGAATATGAAAATTCCAATATCCACCGCGCGGCCCATGCGCTCGCGGCGCGCTCTACCGACGCCTATGAAGCGGCGCGCGAGAAGGTTCGGAGATTCCTTAATGCGCCGTCAGCCAAGGACATCATCTTCGTGCGCGGCGCGACGGAGGGCGTCAATCTCATCGCTCAGGCCTGGGGGCGCCGCAATGTTCAGAGGGGAGATGAAATCGTCATCTCCTGGCTTGAGCACCATGCGAATATCGTTCCCTGGCAACAGCTATGCGCGGAGACCGGCGCAAGGTTGCGCGTCGCTCCGGTGGATGATCGCGGGCAGATCATTCTCGAAGAATATGAAAAGCTGCTGAATCCGAAGACCCGAATCGTCTCGGTGACTCATGTCTCCAACGCTTTGGGCACGGTCACGCCTGTACGCGAGATTACCGCCATTGCTCATCGCCACGGCGCCTGCGTCATGATTGATGGAGCGCAATCCGTCTCGCATATGGCGGTAGACGTGCAATCGATTGATTGCGACTTCTTTGTTTTTTCTGGCCACAAGGTTTTCGGGCCGACCGGTATCGGCGTGGTCTATGGAAAGAAGGAAGTTCTCGAACACATGCCCCCCTGGCAGGGTGGCGGCAACATGATCGCCGACGTCACCTTCGAGAAAACGATTTATCAGGGACCGCCAGAACGTTTCGAGGCCGGCACAGGCAATATCGCGGATGCGGTGGGCCTTGGCGCGGCGCTGGATTATGTCGAGGGCATCGGTATGGAGGTCATCGCTCGCTATGAGCACGATCTCCTCGTGTACGCCACAGAGAAGCTGCGGCTTGTTCCGGGACTGACTTTCATCGGCACGGCAGCCGAAAAAGCTTCGGTGCTGTCCTTTATTCTGGAAGGCCACAACACTCTCGATGTCGGCAAAGCGCTTGACCGCGAAGGCATCGCCGTGCGCGCGGGGCACCATTGCGCACAGCCCATTCTGCGCCGCTTTGGACTTGAATCCACGGTGCGGCCTTCGCTCGCCTTCTACAACACTTGCGCTGATGTCGACGCGCTCTTCGCCGCGCTGATGAAATTGCAGGGAGGGCGTGGGTCGATCAGTTAACCGTTTACAAGCACGAACGAAGGCCCGTTAATACAACGCCTTATGATTTGTTCATCTATTCTACCGTTTTTATTGACTATCAAGCCGAGATCCGCTATTTTTTCTCTCAAATCTGTTTTTTGAAGAAAGACCGGTTCAAGTGCTGACCAAGAAAGGCAAATACGGCCTGAAGGCGATGGTGCATCTTGCGCGGTTTGCTCCAGGGCGTCCGATATCTGTTTTGGACATCGCGTCGACCGAAAAAATTCCAAAAAAGTTTCTCGACGCCATCCTTTGCGAATTGCGAAATTCCGGCTTCGTAAATTCAAAAATGGGCAAGGGCGGCGGATACACGCTTGCGCGCGAACCGACGCAAATCAGCGTCGGGGACGTTATCAGAGCAATTGACGGGCCATTGGCGCCGATACCTTGCGCGAGCAGAACGCGGTATCAGCCTTGCGACGATTGTTCAGACGAAGCGCATTGCGCGGTCAGACTCGTGATGCAAGACGCGCAGCGCGCGCTCTCTGAAGTCCTGGACAATTGCACGCTGGCGGAAATGCGGGAAATGTCGCTTGGCGGAGCCGAAGTGCTGATTTACGAAATATGAGTCCTCAATCATATAGAGCTGGTGAACCCGCCAATCCTCGCCAAAGGGCTCTCGCGAGGTCTGGCATGCCCTCGCACTTCCATTTGCACCAACTCGCGAGAAAAGCGGAGCAAGTGGAAGGCTTCTTAAAGGCGATGGCCAGTCAGCATCGTCTAGTGATTTTATGCGAGCTTCACAAAGGCGAAATATCCGTGACGCCATTGCAAAAGGCGGTTGGGCTGAACCAGTCGTCGCTTTCGCAACATCTCGCCAGATTGCGCGCCGACGGGCTCGTCAACACCCGTCGGGAATCCCAGACAATCTATTATTCGCTCGCAGACGATAGCGTCGCAAGCGTGATTGCTCTTCTTCACGATCTGTTTTGTGGCGCGAAAAGCCTTCCCCGACCCGCCAAGAAAGTAACGGGTAAGAAGTCGACCAAGCGCGCCGCACGGTAGACGACGCAATGGCGTCATAGCAATCGTTATTGCGTCAGAGTGGACACCTGATCGTGTCATTTTGGCTTCGGCCAATAGCCCGGCGGCCTGTCTACTGGACCAAGCTGCGTGGTTTCGACTGGCCCCTCGCCGACGATCTGCACAACGACCTCCTCATCGCCCGCGCCATCCCAGTGCACGCCGCCCGCCGGGTGGAGGATATATGACCCTTGCTTCATCGGAACGGCCTTGTTGAAATCGAGCTCCTCTCCGGTTCCATTCCACCACACACCCTTGATGACCGTGGCGTGACGATCCTTTGAGTGGAAATGCGGATTTGAATGGGCGCCCGGCGGGAATCTCACGCGAATCACATAAAGCCCAGGCTTTGAAGGATCGCCGAAGAGGACCGCCTGCTCAGGACCGATTCCCAACGGGGACTTGAAACGAACTTCGCTCGAATCAATCCGCAAAAACCCATGATCACCCTGCTCTGCGCGAGCGAGCATCGCTACGCCAGCTAGTGACACGAACGCCGCACAAAAGTATGTGAGCTTCCTCTTCATAGCTTCTCGCCCTTCTCCGTGAACGATGTTGAACCTGACAACTCCATGTCGCTGCGGCAGCCTCAAGCCGCGCTGGCGTAAACGCATTATATATCTACTAAATACATATATTGTTTACAAGCCACCCAGGACAACCAATGCAGCGCCGCCAAGATAAGGCCAAAACTCTGGCGTTAGGGCAGAAGATAAATTTTTCCTATCAATCTAGTAGACATTGCGCCGGCGCCGTATTAATCTGACTATATTGATAGGCTTTAAAGGCTGGGAGCGTGGCTCCGCGCCTGACGCGATGGACGGGCTTCAGAAATGAAAAGAACTGCAAAACTTACCTCTGCGGCTTTGCTTTTGGGCGTCTCAGCGGCGGCATTCGCTGCTGTGGCCGAGGAAAAATCCGTCGTCACTCTCCCAACGCAGACAGAAGCTCAGACCAAGCCTTCTGTCAGCAAACCTCATTGGGCCTGGCAGCCTGTCCAGGCGCAGTTCCTGCCCGTCATCGCCAACAAGGATTGGGTGCGGCAACCTCTCGACGCTTTCGTTCTGGCGAAAATCGAAGCGAAAGGCCTTACGCCCTCAAAGGACGCAGATCGCGCCACTTTCATCCGCCGGGCGACGCTGGATGCATGGGGCCTGATCCCGACGCCCGAGGAAGTCGCCGCCTTTGAAGCCGACGCTTCGCCGGATGCCTATGAAAAGTTGGTGGATCGTCTTCTCGCTTCTCCCCGCTATGGGGAACGCCAGGCTCGTTTATGGCTTGATCTGGCGAGATATGCGGATAGCGCGGGATTCCAGAATGACAACACCCGACCAAATTTCTACCGCTATCGCGACTATGTGATCAAAGCCTTCAACGAAGACAAGCCCTATTCGCGCTTCATTCAGGAGCAGATCGCTGGCGATGAAATCGCGCCCGGGGATCAGAGCGTTCTGGTGGCGACGGGCTTCCTTGCTGGCTATCCCGACAACAGCAATTCGCGCGATCTCGTCCAAAGAAAATATCAGATCACCACCGACATGACGGATACCGTCGGTCAGGCGATTCTGGGCACCACGGTCGGGTGCGCGCGCTGCCACAATCACAAGACCGACAAGTTCACGCAGAAGGACTATTATTCGCTGCAGGCCTTCTTCGCCAACACGGCTATCGACGAGAAGGCGCCGGCTGCGAAGGGGCAGGAGGAACTTGCCTACGAGAAGGCCGAGGCTGCCTACGACGAGGCGACTAAGGAAATCCGCGAGAAGCAGAAGGCTATTCTCGATCCATATCGCGACGCGGCGCTCAAATATCACAAGGAGCGCTATCTCACCGACAGCCGCAAGTCAATCTTCAAACCGAAGGACCAGTGGAACGCGCTCGATCGTTGGGTGAATCACCGTCTCGACGCCGTCACCGACGAACCTCAGCTCGCGGCTTTCCTGCGCTACGCCGCCGATGACAAGTCGGCTCCAGAGCACAGCGAGGAGATCGTCAAGAAGGCTGAAGAATATCAGAAGCTCACCCAAGAGCTGCGCAAATTCGCCAACAAGCGTCCGGCGCGTGGCTCCGACACCTTCACCACGGCGACGGAGCTCGGTCATTCGAACTCGCCGCCGACTTTCGTCTTCTTCGGCGGCAATCATGAGCGGCCGCTGGATGAAGTTCAGCCGGCTTTCCCTGAAGCGATGACGAGCGAAAAGCCCGACATCAAGCCGCTGGAAGGTTCTTCGGGACGTCGCACGGCGCTCGCCAACTGGCTGGTCAGCCCGAGCAATCCGCTGACGTCGCGCGTCTTCGTCAACCGTATTTGGGCCCAGTATTTCGGCAAGGGCATCGTCGCCACGGTCAGCGACTTTGGCAAGGCTGGCGACAAGCCGATCAACCAGGAGCTGCTCGACTATCTGGCCGACCACTTCGTCAAGGAAGGCTGGGACGTCAAGAAGCTGCACCGAGACATTCTGCTCTCCAGCACTTATCGCCAGTCATCTGAGCCCCGCGAGGAGGTCGCCAAGGCGGATCCCGACGGCAAGCTGGTCGCCGTGTTCCCGCGCAAGCGCCTGGAGGCGGAGGAAATTCGCGACTCGATCCTCGTCGCCTCCGGCAAGCTCAACGAACAACTCGGCGGCCCGAGCGTGTTTCCGCCACTGCCGCCTAACGTCTCGGGCGGCGGAAACTTTAACCAAGATCCTGCCTGGACGACGTCGAAGAACCAGAAGGATTGGGTGCGCAGAAGCATCTACACCTTCACGCGGCGGAGTCTGCCCTATCCGTTGCTCGAAGTCTTCGACATGGCCAATGCGCAGCAAATCCATAGCAAACGAGATGTAACGACCACGCCGCTGCAAGCGCTCACGCTCTATAACAGCGACCTCATCTTCCAATGGTCGCAGGCGTTGGCTGGCCGCATCATCAACGAAGTCGGCGGGGACGAATCGGCGCAGCTCGATCGGCTCTACCAAATCCTGTTCGGGCGCAAGCCAAATGACGAAGAGAAGCATTTGTTGCAGGCCTTCCTCGTTGAGCATCAAAAGTCCATCGCGGATAAGGCCGAAGACGGGAAAATCTCCTTGGCGATACCGGTTGGGATCACGACAAAGCCTAACGATCCGTTGCGCGCTTCCGCCTTTGTCGATCTCGTTCATACCGTCTTGAATTCTAACGAATTCGTCTACCGGTTCTGAGCGCAACTCAAACGTCAATCTGGAAGGATCAGGATCATGCTAATCAAAACGTCCCGTCGCGAATGGTTGCGGAGCGCATCCTACGGAGTGGGCGGCCTCGCTTTGAGCGGGCTTCTGCCAGGTGGTGGTTGGTTCGGTGTCCCCAACGCCAACGCCGCCGCTTTCCTCGATCCGCTTACGCCAAAGGAGCCGCATTTCACTCCAAAGGTTAAGTCCGTGATTTGGCTGCACATGGACGGCGCGCCGAGCACTCTCGACCTTTATGACCACAAGCCGGAGCTCATCCGTCTTGCAGGTCAGGAAGTGCCGGAGTCTTTCCTCAAGGGCATCAAGACCAGCACGCAAGGCGGGGTTGGCAAGCTGTTCGCAAGCAACCGCACCTGGAAACAATATGGCGAAAGCGGCGCTTGGTTCTCGGACTTGCTTCCCAATATCGCCCAGCATGCCGACAAGCTCACCTTCATCAAATCGAGCGTCACCGTCGGCGCCACGCACGACATCTCGATCTTGAAGCTGAACACTGGCGATGTAAGCCCCGGCCGCCCGTCACTTGGCGCATGGGTTTCCTATGCGCTCGGCTCCGCCAATCCGGATCTGCCGCCGTATATCGTGCTTTACGGGGGCAATCGCGAACCGCGCGCAGGTTCGGTGAACTGGAGCTCGGGCTTCCTGCCCGCGGTTTATCAGGGCACGGCTTTTCGGCCTGGCGAGCAGCCAATCATCTATCAGCAGCCGCCGGAGCTGATCGGATTGGGTCAACAGCGCGACAGTCTGGATCTCCTGGCCAAGCTGAACGGCATCAATGCGGCGTCGCGCCCCGACGACAGCGAATTGGCGGCGCGCACGCGTTCCTACGATCTCGCCTATCGCATGGAGTCGACGGCGCCCGAAGCCGTGGACTTCTCCAAAGAGACCGACGCGACCAAAGCGCTCTACGGCCTCAACGACGACGCGACCAAAGACATGGGCGCGGTTTTGTTGCGCGCGCGGCGTCTCGTCGAGCGGAACGTTCGCTTCGTGCATGTAGTCTCGGGGCCGATCGGCGCAGGCACGGGCGACGATGCGAGCTGGGATGCGCATCGCGGTCTGGAATCCAACCATAACGCGCATAGCAAGGCGGTCGACAAGCCCATCGCAGCATTGCTCACCGATCTCGCGGCTCGCGGCCTGCTCGACCAGACGCTGATCGTATGGACCTCGGAATTTGGTCGCACGTCATACGGCCAAAGCGGCGATGGCCGGGACCATAACCCTTGGGGCTATACGCAGTGGCTCGCGGGCGGCGGTCTCAAGCACGGCCTCACTTACGGTCAGACCGATGAAATCGGACTGAAGACCGTTGAGAACCCGGTCGACACCTATGACGTTCACGCGACTGTCCTGCAATTGCTTGGCCTCGATCATCTTAAGACGATCTATCTGCGCGCCGGTCGCGCGGAGCGGCCGACGGTGGTCTACGGCAAGGTGGTTAAGGACATCCTTGCCTGATCGAAAGCCTGTCTACGCATGTCGAAGAGCAGGAAGTCCAGCTGGATCTTCGCCTTTCTGCTGGCCGCAAATGCGGTCAGCAGCTTCTGTAGCGGCTCCGCCGCAGTTGAAGTTTCGAGCATCACGATCGAAAACTTCGCTTTCGATCCACCTCTCTTGACCGTAAGCACAGGGACCGAAGTCATCTTCACGAACCGGGATCAGGTTCCGCATTCAATCGTCGGCTTTCGGAACGGAGAAGAGGTCTTCCGCTCGCACGAGCAGATCGAATCCGAAGAAACCTACTCGGTGGTCGCCAGCCAAGCGGGCGCAATCGAATTACATTGTGGGCTTCACGCCCGAATGATTGGGAAAATCATCGTGACGCCGTGATGGCTTCACGTACGGCTTTCACGCCAAACAGACAAAGGCAGGGTAAGAATATGCGATGGTCGGTCCTGTTGGTGACGTTCTGCGCGGCGTTTTGCAGCGGATCGGTGGCGGCGGCGTTGGATTTTCACGACTACGACAACGACCTGATGCGAGATCTCGACAAGACGATCAAATATTTCGAGCCAGACATCACTGCGGGGAACGCCGAGGCGGTCAAGGAAGACGCCGATCTTCTCGCCGACGGTTTTCGTTACACCGAGGACTATTTCGCCAAGAAGGGTCAGGCGGAGGATGCCGTGGAAATATCTCGCAAGGGCGCCAAGCTGATCGCGGAGGTGCGCTCTTACGTCGAAAAGGCCGACTTCGAGGCGGCGGCGGCGGCGGCGCGTGAAACCCCTGGCGTCTGCAAGTCCTGCCATGACATCTACAAGCCCCGCCTGTCCAGATGAGCAATTAAATTGGAGCTAACGCAATGAGCCTTCAGACCGCCAACGACTTTGACCCTGAGGTTCTAAAACTTTTCGATCTCTTCGTTCACGGCTTGCTCGATCGACGCGGCTTTCTTGACGGGGCGAAGAAATTCGTGGCGGGCGGCGCGGGCGCCGCTGGCCTGCTCGAAGCGCTAAACCCGCGCTTCGCCGAGGCGGAACAAGTCAAGGCGGATGATCCACGCATCAAAGGCAAGACGCTTGAAGCGCCATCCCCCGAGGGTTACGGCACGGTCAAAGGCTATTTCGTTCAGCCGGCGAATCCGCAGGGAAAATTGCCGACCGTTCTCGTCA
Source organism: uncultured Alphaproteobacteria bacterium (assembly GCA_963697595.1). GTDB lineage: Bacteria > Pseudomonadota > Alphaproteobacteria > Rhizobiales > Beijerinckiaceae > Methylocystis. Next base: position 2,371,870 of record CAVOON010000003.1, read on the forward strand.
TTCACGAAAACCGCGGCCTCAATCCGCATATTGAGGACATCGCGCGGCGTCTCGCGCTCGACAATTTCATCGCCTTCGCGCCAGACGCGCTGGCGCCGCTGGGCGGCTATCCTGGCGACGAAGACAAGGCGCGCGAAATCTTTCCCAAGCTCGACCAGGCCAAGACCCGCAACGACTTCATCGCCGCGCTTGGCGTGTTGAAGAAATGCCCGATCGGCAACGGCAAGGTCGGGGCCGTGGGCTTCTGCTACGGGGGCGGCGTCGTCAATTTCCTTGCGACGAAATCGCCGGATCTCGACGCGGGCGTTCCGTTCTACGGCGCCCAGCCGACGGCGGAGGAAGCAGCAAAGATAAAGGCGCCTCTGCTCATCCATTACGCCGGCAGTGACGACCGAATCAACGCAGGATGGCCAGCCTATGAGGCTGCGTTAAAGGCGGCGAAGGTCGATTATCAGGCGTTCATCTATCCGGGCGTGCAGCACGGGTTCAACAACGACACGACGCCGCGTTACGACGAAGCCGCCGCGAAGCTCGCATGGGGCCGCACCATCGACTTCTTCAAAGCTCATTTGCACGGATGACCGCAGCGACCTCTTAAACCAATCCAGGAAACAGACAGTCAGGAAATGTACATGAGAACTATAGCCAAAATTGCTGGATTAGCGCTCACGCTTTCAGCTTCGCCGGTCTTCGCGCAACAGGTGGCTACGCCTCCAGTCGCCACGGCGACGCCCGTGGCTCCCAGCGCTACTGCGGTTACACCGGCCAATGATCCCGCTTATAACTATAAGACGCTGCGAATTAATCGCGCTGCCTTCGACGCCCTGTCGGCCAAGCCAGAACAACTTGTACTTCTCGACATCCGCCGCCCTGACGAGCTCACCAAGTTCGGAGGCTTTCCGGCATATCTCAGCATTCAGACCGCCGACATACAACGGAGCCTTCCCTTCATTCCTCACGACCGACTGATCGTGGTGGTCTCCAATCGAGCGCATCGCGCCGGGGCGATAGGCGACCTTCTGGCCGGATATGGCTTTCATGTTGTCGGCGCAATCGGCGTTCTCGATTATCAAGATGAAGGCGGCGTGTTGACGAAAATCGCTCCGCCGCCACCTAGAGCCGCCGCCGCTACGGGAGCGCCGAACGTTCAGGCGCAAGCACAGGCAGCAGCTCCGGCTCAAAGCGGGAACTAATGATTGGGAAATCCAAGCGTATAGCAAGGATACACAATGAAGATACGCACAAATAGCTCGTTAGCGATGGCCTTAGCGGTCGCTCTATCCCTGCTCAACGTTTCGGCGCAGGCCGCGTTGAAGCCAGGCGACGCGGCGCCGGACTTTACCTTGCCGTCATCCGTTGGCGGCAAGGACGGCAGCTTCTCTTTAGCGGAGCAGCTGAAGAAAGGCCCGGTCGTCCTCTATTTCTATCCGAAGTCCTTCACGCGCGGATGTACGATAGAGGCGCATGAATTCGCGGACCATTCAGATGACTTTGCAGCAGCCGGCGCCAGCCTGCTTGGGGTGTCGAGCGACACTATAGAAGTTCAACGCGAATTCTCCACCAAGGAATGCCGGAACAAATTCCCGGTTGGCGCGGATCCTGGCCTCTCTACGATCAAGGCCTATGACGCCAAGAGGGAAAAACCCGGCGCTTCCGGGGAGACGGTTGCCGACCGAATTTCCTATGTGATCGTCGATGGAAAAGTGGTCTTCGCTTTGGCGGATTCGAATCCGGTCAAACATGTCGAATCCACACTCGAGTTCGTCCGCAAGTGGCAGGACGAACACAAGCGCTGAGAAGGCGTCCGACACAATTGGGCTATCTCTAGAAGGCATCCTGAGGAGAATTGAAGAGATGAGCATGTCTATAAAGATTTATCGTCGAGCGGTGGAGCTGGGCGTGGCGACCCTTGTCGCTGGCGCGGTCGTCGCATCGGCGCTGGCGCAGAACGCTCCCCCCGCGGCCCCAGGCGCCGGCGGTCCATCGCCAAGCAAGCAGGCGGTAGAGAACCGCAGGGCCGCCTACACACTTATTGGGAATAGCTTTCGCTGGTTTGGCGCAGTGGCCAAGGGAACAATTCCTTACGATGAAGCGGAAGCGACGAAGCGAGCTGCTCGCATAGCTTTCCTGTCGGCATTGCCCGAAGAAAACTTTCCCGAAGGCTCGAATGTGGGAGAGCCAGACAGCAAGGCGAAGCCCGACATTTGGAGCAACCGCGCGGACTTCGACAAGAAGCTTCACGATTTTCAGGCCCATGCCGCCGGCCTCGTGGAGACTAACGCCAAGGAAAAGGGCCCGACGGACGCTTTCAAGACGGCGGTTGCGGCCCTGGGGCAGGATTGCAAGGGTTGTCACGACAGCTTCAAGGCGAAATAGGCCCCACATCACTAAGGCGCGCAGCGAGAAACCTCGAGCTTACTCCTCGCATTACGAGATGCTCTCGCTGTGTATCCACGTTTCTTGCATCGACTTGTAACAGGCCGTGACAATGACCGCGATAGATGACGAGAGCATATCGCCAACCCGCACCTCCCAAAGTTCAACCGAGCGTCTCGTCTGGGATTGGCCGGTTCGGTTTTTCCACTGGAGCCTGGTAATTGCGATTGTTGGCGCCTTCGTCACCAACAAGCTGGGCGTCAAATATTTCGGCCTTCATACCTTCTGCGGTTACACGGTCATCGTTCTCGTCGCCTTTAGGATTCTTTGGGGGATTTACGGCGCGCGCCACGCGCGATTCGTAAATTTCGTTCACGGCCCTGTAGCGGTTCTGCGCTATGTAAGCGCTCTTGGGCGAGGGCGGCGAACGCATTACGCCGGCCACAATCCTCTCGGCGCGATTATGGTGCTGGCGTTGTTAGCACTTCTGGGAGCACAGGCCACATTTGGATTGTTCGCCAATGACGAAATTTTCAATGCCGGTCCTCTGGCTGGCCTGGTCTCAAAGAGCGTAAGCCTTGGCCTGACGTCCCTTCATCGTAAAATCTTTTATTGGATTGCCGGAGCCGCCGCTATCCATGTCGCGGCGGTCATGTTTCATGTTTTTGTGAAGCGTGAAAATTTGGTGACTGCTATTATAACGGGTCGAAAGGCCGCTCATCTCGTCAAGCAAGAAGAAGCAATAAAGTCCTCACACGGGTTGCGTGCGATTGGACTGTTCGTCGCCCTGAGTTTCGCTTTTGCTCTGCTTCTGCAGTTTGCGCCTGCCGGCGACTCCGAGATTGCAGGCTTTTGAAGGCAGAAAATATGGGATTTAATCTACTCATCTCAGTGGATTTTATCGCCCACCGCGCCAAGATCGTCTCTCGCAAGTTAGCGGCCTAACCGGATCAACTCCGCGCTATCGATGCAGCGCAGAAGGACGCGTGTTGCCGGTGAACGCGCGTGTTGCCGTTTTGCAACAGCAGCCAAGATTCAGACAAATCTCGCATGGATTCCTGACCGCGCGCGCTTGGCGCGCTTGACGGACCAACATAATCATACACTGTTACTAGATATATAATATCAAGCCGCCAAGCGTGGCTAAAAAACGAGCGGCGTCATCCGTTGAGGAGTAAGAAATGAGTCATCCAGCACCATCGCTGCGCACGAGACTGATGCGGAGCACGCGTCTCGCGCCTTTGGGACTGATCAGCGGCATCGCGTTCGCCGGTCTGGCGCTGTCGCAAAGCCTCGCGCAAACGGCGGCGCCGGCAGCTTCGGCGCCCGCTGCGGCTCCGGCCGCAGGAGCGGCGAGCGCGGACGTCGAAGAGGTCAAGGTCACTGCGCGCCTTCGCGAGGAGAAGGCCCAGGACGTTCCGCTGCCGGTCAGCGTCGTCGGCGCCAAGGCGGCGGAGCGCGAGCACCTCGAGCGTTTGACGGACTTCGCGCAAAAAGTCCCGAACTTCGTGCCCTACATCAACAATCCGCGCACTTCGGCGATGACGATCCGCGGGATATCGGGAATCTCGGGCGGCGCGGACGGTTCGGAATCCGCGGTGGGCCTCATCGTCGACAATGTGTTCTATACGCATGTCGGCTTCCAATGGGCCGACTTCGTCGATCTGCAATCGCTTGAGGTTGCGCGCGGCCCGCAGGGCACGCTGCTAGGCAAGAACACCACGGTCGGCGCCGTGATCATCCATACGCAGCTGCCGTCCTTCACGCCCTCGGCGACGACGGAGACCTCCTTCGGCAATCGCTCGCGCATCACCGAAAAGCTCAATGTCACAGGCCCCATCATTCCCGACGTTCTCGCCTATCGCGCGACCTTCTTCCTCGACAAGAGCGACGGCGTGCTGCACAACGAGGTCACGGGCGCGGGCATGCTCAACAATAATCGCTGGGGCGGCCGCTTCCAATTGCTCTATACGGGCGAATTCACCGATCGCCTGATCTTCGACCGTACGCGCTCGGACGAATACAACAACTATAGCGGCGTGATCGGAAACACCTTCCCATTCTATGCAAATGGGACGCCCGTATTAACTTACGCTCAAAATCTGGCTTCCCGCATCCATTGGCCGTACCTGGTGAACTCTCCCTATGATCCGGCGCTGACCCGACAGGGCAATCTCGATCAGAGGATCACCGGTCTTTCGAACGAGGCCAACTATCAATGGGGCGACAACACGTTGACCTCGGTCGCGGCCTGGCGCGAGCTAATCCTGCATCCCAGAAATTCGCTGGGCAACGATCTCACGCAAGTCAGCGGCAACGCATTCGACGTGCAGGTCGACCAATTCTCCCATGAGCTGCGCCTCGCCTCGCCCAAGGGCGAAACCATAGAGTGGCAGACTGGCCTCTATGCGCTCTATGAAAACATCACCTCCTACGATCACACCGACTATGGCTACCAGGCGGAGCAGTTCCTCAACAATGCGCCTGCCGGCAATCCCGCGCTGCTGAATGGCGTTTCCGCGCACAGCGACGGCAAGGCGCGCACCTTCAGCATCGCGCCCTTCGCTCAGTCGACCTATCACTTCGACGAGCAATGGGCCTTGACCGCAGGACTGCGCAACTCCTTCGAAATTCGTGAAGGTTCGGATTTCGGCTGGGTGAGCGGCTGCACGATGAAGGGCTGCTTGGCCGCGACGCAGAGCGCCTATGGCGCGACCTTTTATGATACGGGCGGAGAGAACATCAAGCACAACTCGCTCTCTGGATTAATCAATCCCTCCTATCGCTACAGTGAGAACATCCTCGCCTACGCCTCGGCGGCGCGCGGCGAGAAGTCCGGCGCAATCAACACGAATGCGCTGCCGTTGTTCGCCGGAACGACGGTCGACAAATTTCAGCCACTCATCACCAAGGCGGAGGTCTCCTGGGACTATGAGTTCGGCCTCAAGACCAACTGGCTGGACAACAAGCTCATCCTCAACGGCAACTTCTATTGGAACGACATCTACAACTTCCAGTCGGTGCTCGTCGACGCCAGCATCATTAACCCCACTACCGGCGTCCCGATCGGCAAGTCCTATCTCGGCAACATCGGCGAGGTGCGGCTGCGGGGCTTCGAGTTCGACGGACGCTACAGTCCGCTCGAACGGCTCTGGATCACTTTCTCCGGCGCGCTGACAGACGCCCGTTACATCCAATACACCAACGCCGCGCCGCCGCCGGACTGGCAATGGCCGGCTTCCGCTAACGTCAATGGCGTCGCCGCGCCCCTGTACGTCAACCTCTCCGGCCAACGCATCACCGGCGGCACGGCGGGCAACGCCCCGGTTGCGCCCTATTCGTTCAACGTCGGCGCCAATTACGAGCGTCCGCTCGGCAACGCGTTCAAAGAATGGGGAGCCTGGGCCGATACTCCCGTCAGCGCCACAGGCTACTTCAACGTCGCATGGAAATATAAGGAGCAGCTCAACGAACCCCTGTCGATCTATCCGGTCACCCAACCGTCCTTTGCGATCGTCAACGCCGGCATCGGCATCAAGACGGACGACGATAAATACTCCCTGCAGTTCTTCGTCAGGAACCTGTTCGACACACGCTATGTGATCGCGCAGACAATCGGCACGCAAACAGCGCCACAAACCGTCACCTTCGGCGAAAACGCCTTCCGTTGGTTCGGCGGCACGCTGCGCGTGAAGCTATACTGATCGAATGGATGTCGGCGGTCACCCGCTCCGGCGCGGGTCCGAGGTTGTTCTACTCCTCCTCGGGCTCCCGTCCTTTTCGCTCCCGCGTCGAACATGCCTCTTGTCTGCGTCGAAATGGCGCCCCCCACGGCGACGCGAGAGGCGCCCGAAACATAGTTGGGCGATGAGCTTTCGGCGGATCACCAAGGGCGGCGCCAAAAACGAACAGCGTAAACTTTCTCGAACAGTAACGAGGGATCCCATGAAAACAGTCAGCGTCATCGCCGCAGCGGCGGTCCTCTTGACGGCAGCTTCATCCGCCATGGCGGCCGATCTTCCATCGCGCAAGGCGCCTCCGGTCGACGTTCCGCCGCCGCCATCCTGGACCGGTTTCTATCTCGGCGTGAATGGCGGCTATTCCTGGACGATTTCCAACGCCATCAATCAAACCTACGCCGACACCTTGCCGGGCGGCTTCGCCACCAATGCTGCGCTCGGCAACATTCCGGGCCAGGAATTCGTCGGCAACAGCGGGTTCATCGGCGGCGGGCAGGTCGGCTTCAACTGGCAGTTCGACAATCGCTTCGTGATCGGCCTCGAAGCCGACATCGACGGTTTGACCGGCGGATCAAATACGACAAACATCTATGGTTCCAAGGCGGCTACGAGCTTCTCCCGCAGTCTCGCGGAACTTGGAACGGTGCGGGCCCGCGTGGGCTTCGCGGCGACCCCGGCGCTGCTGTTCTACGCCACGGGAGGCCTCGCCTACGGGCAGGGGAGCGTTGCCGGCAATTACTACGGAGCCTTTTTGTCTTCGGGGCAAGTGATCGACAATGAGTCGCAGACGCTCGCCGGCTATGCGGTCGGCGGCGGCGCCGAATGGGCCGTGACGCCCGCCTGGAGCGTCAAGGCGGAATATCTTTATTACGACCTGGGCTCCCTGAAAACGTCGGGGGGGTCGTCCATCTACAAATCTGGCGGCATTGCGGCGTTTACCACGGCGCAATCGACCTCGCGCTTCGACGGCCAGGTCGTTCGCCTGGGGCTAAACTACCATATCAAATGGGGCGGCCCGCCGGCGCTTTTCGCCAAACATTAGTTAGCATGTCGATCGTTTGAGGTCGCAACCCTTTCTCGACGAGGCGGCGGACGGCTGAGCATCCGCCGCCTCGCGAGTTCCCAAACCGCTCCAGTTCGGTAGACGAGACAAGTTGGTGTGAAAAAAGCGGCAGAAAGCGGATATAATCAGATTGTATCTATCGGATTTATGGTGTTATCTATGCGTCGGGCTTATTGATTAACGAGAGGCGTCCCCGCAATGTCATTCGTCGCTGCGCCTGCATATGAGGCGCCAATAAACGAAATCGAGAGCCGCAAAAGCGATTCCGCGCTTGGAGCACAATCGCTTCTTCAGAACCTGGTTCCACCTCCCAACTACCCGGCCAGAGTCGGAGCCGTGATCGCCTATCTGGCGCTGATCGGGGCCATTGTGACAATCGGTTTCAAGGCGAATGAGGCGCCAGTGGAGGAGCAGCAGGTGATAGAGCTTGCGCCGCTTCCCGTCGAAGAGCCGCCTTTGGAAGAACAGACGCCGCCTCCCGAGGAGATTGCGCTTCCCGACCCCCCTCCACCCCAGGCGCTTGATCCAATCGCGCCCGTTGAAGAGCAAAAGCCTGTTGAGCGGCCAAAGCCCGAACAAAAAATCGAGAAACGCGTCGAGCGCGTTCCGACGCCGCATCATGAACCGCGACCGACTCCCGTGGCTCGCAGTCAGGCGGCGCCTCGAACCGCGGCGCCCGCGGTGAGGGCCCCCGCAGCGCCGCCCGGCGCGACCCTATCCGCGTCCGCCAATGCGTACCACGGCTGTTTGCAGCGCGCCGCCGGGAACTTGGACGCGCCTGTCGGCGGTCGCGTCACCTATCATGCGACGGTCAGCGCGACCGGAGCGATCACCTCCTTTTCGATCACCTCCTCCAGCAACCCCTCCCTCGCATCCCTCGCTCAGCGTATCGGCGGTCGCTGCGGCTCCGTGCCGGCGCCAGGACGTCCCGGCTCGCTCTCCGGCGGAATCAGCTTCTCCGGTCCATGACCATTCCCTCCCTCTTCGCAAGACTGAAAGGCGCTACACATGGTTGATACAGCAACGACAGCCTCGGCGGCCCTCGCCCACACGCTGACCCCGATTGAATTATTCCTGCAGGCCGACGCTATCGTGAAATCGGTCATTGTTCTGCTGATCCTGGCTTCGGCATGGGGGTGGGCGGTAATCGCCGAAAAACTCATCCGCCTTAGCGTGCTGCACAGGCGCGCGGCGCGTTTGGTCGAGAGCGTTCAGGAAGGGCTTCCCGTCGCGACTGTCGCTAGAAGCTTCGCCACCGCCTCGCGGAACGACCCGCTCGTGCAGGTCTATACAGCGATGGTTGACGAATATGACCGTTCACGGGATTTCGTCCAGTCCGAGTCTCAACGCGAATCACTGCAGGAGCGCATCCATCGCGTCGCCTTACTCTCGAGTTCCAGTGCGCTCGAACATCTTCAATCGCGCTTGCCTGGGCTCGCGACAATCGGAGCGGTCGCTCCATTTGTCGGCCTGTTCGGCACGGTCTGGGGCATTATGAACTCGTTCCAGGGCATCGCCGCCTCCAACAACACCAGCCTCGCGGTCGTCGCGCCCGGCATCGCCGAAGCGCTATTCGCCACCGCGCTCGGCCTGGTCGCGGCCATTCCGGCGGTGATTTTTTATAATCGTATCAGTGGCGACATCAGCGCATACGGCAAGCGCATCACCGCCTTTATCGGCGTGTTCGAGATCGAACTGTCGCGTCAGCTTTCCAAGAAAGGAGATCGCAATGGCCTTCGCGCTGCGTAAGCACGATTCCGAATTCGAGGCGCAACCCATCTCGGACATCAACGTCACGCCGCTCGTGGACGTGATGCTCGTGCTGCTGATCGTGTTCATGGTCGCAGCGCCCCTGATGACTGCGGGCATCCCCGTTGATCTTCCCAAGACACAGGCGAAGCAACTCAACGATCAGCAACCGCCAATCGTCGTGAGCGTGGACGCGGACGGCGGATTTTTTGTCGACAAGCGCGAGGCTGCCGGTGTTGAAGGGTTGCTCGCGGTGCTCAAGGAGAGCAGCGAAAACAACAAGGATCGCCGCGTGCATGTGCGCGCCGATAAAGCGGTCACATATGGAAAGGTCGCCGAAGCAATGGGCGTCATAAACGCCGCCGGATATACGAAGGTGGCTTTGGTTTCAGAGGCGTCCGGCGGCGGAGGGAAAGCGGCCGCCTCGGGCCGCTGACGAGCGGGGCCGAGCTTTGTGGGCATAGCGCGCTGGTAAAGTCCTCCCCCTTTCCCTCGCAGCACCCGGGCTCGGTCCCCAACTACGGCGCGAGACCCACGCCGGATGGCGGTTTGTTTCCGATATGACATATGGTGATTTGGAGTTTAAACTAGCTCCACGCGAGGCCGTCCGACTGCATACAAGGGCGTCCGGTGAGGAGCTGAGTCCCTTATGCTGTCGAATAAAGCCAAATATGGCCTCAAGGCGTTAATGCACCTGGCCGGGGGAGAAGGGCTATGCCTCGCTGGCGACATCGCCAAGGAAAATAACATTCCGCGAAAGTTCCTTGACGCGATCCTCGTCGAATTGCGCAACGCCGGCATTATCAACAGCCGCAAGGGAAAAGGTGGCGGCTATCTCTTGGCCAGGCCAGCGGAGAAAATCACGGTCGGTCAAATCATTCGAATTCTTGATGGCCCTCTCGCCCCCATTCCTTGCGCCAGCAAAACCGCCTACCAGCGCTGCGCGGACTGCCCCGACGAGGACGCCTGCGCCATTCATGACATAATGCTCGATGTGAGAGACTCGATCGCGCTCATCCTGGATAGGACCAGCATCGCCTCTCTGCGCAACCGCGGGCACAGAGAGAGCCAGTTGCTACGGTGACTGGGGCAAATCTTGGGCCAAAAAACCGTCAGCAAGCCTGACGGGCTGGACAAGGTTGGAGGTTGACGACCAGCGAACCGGAATAGGCGGCCCGGCATTCCAAGCAACGGAACGTCGACAGCCGCGATGTGAAGTGGCACGCGATCGCCCGAGAGGAACAATAGGCCACGGTCTTCCACCCAACGGCCGGCACTGAAAATTCGCGAGGCGATTTCTTTCGGGAGCAAACCCGTCGGACAACTGTCCACCAGATCAATTGGAGCATGTTTCCAACAAAATCGGACGTCAGGTATCGCCTTAGGCAGGCTTGTCCCGAATTCAGGCGCCGGTGGCGCATCAGTAGGTTCGACGCATCGACGTTCGAGGGGAACTCGGTAGAAGGCCTCAGAGCTCTCCAATTGGCTTATGCTTCTTACGGCGCAGACCCCGGTTGCCCCGCCTGAGATCGGTTCAAAATCAGCAGCCAATTTCCTGATATTCAATTACCCGTGAGATACCGGACACACGCAACCGCCGATGATCGTCACCCCTCGCTTCCGCCGGCGTAGCGACTTCAAAGTTCAGCAGCCGCGACGAAGCCATGTTCGCCGCCGCCCTCTCGCAACGCTACTTCATCGGCCTCTATGATACGATAAGAGCCAATGTGCGCTGTCGCGGGGCCGCGACGCGCGGCGAGCAGGAAATCCTCGACAGCGGCCCGGGGACCAGCGACGAGCGTCTCCACGGAGCCATCGCGGCGGTTGCGCACCCAACCATCGAGATGGAGTCGCCCGGCCTCGCGGGCGACAAAGACGCGGTAACCTACTCCCTGCACACGTCCTTCAACGAAGATTCTCGCGATGCGGGTTTCCGTTAAATCCATGCTCTCCTCACATGAGCTAGTTTGCGAAACGCATACATCAGACAAGGTAATAAAGTTGATCCTTGGCCTCGACAGGCTCACCGGTCAATGTGCTGCGAATGCGCCGAATGGCCGCTAGAGTAGCGGAATCCTCGTCCGCGCCCTGGACAAATAGGCGATCGCTCGCCAGCCATTCGAAGAAATTCAAGCGCCGAAAGGAATCAAGAAGATCGGGCTGCAATCCGGCCAGCCAGACATTGACGCCGAGAATTTGCGCTTGCTTCAGGAAATGTTCAAAATGTTCCAGCGCAACGACATCTGGGTGGCGCACGCGCTTCAATCGCAACAAAACATGCCCGATCGCCTCGTTCTGAGCGCGACGTAAGATGCACTCCAAGGTCCCACTCAGCTCGGGCCCTGCGCCGAAGAAGAGCTCTCCCTCCAGGTCATACAGGAGGAAGCCATTGTTGGGGGGATCGAACTCCAGTTTCTCGCGCACAACATCGCCGTGGTCTACCACCAGTTCAACCGCTTTTAACTTTGCGGCGCGCGGAACAAATAAAAGTATCGAGAGCGCGACCCCGATCAGAATGGCCTGGTCAAGACCGAAGGCGAGAGCCGAGAACGCTGTTATAACTACAACGCCGGCATCCATGCGCGTTGCGCGCAGCGTAAAGAGAAGGCGCTTCACGTCGATAAGCCGCGCCGCCGTAAGCAACAACAGCGCCGCAAGCGCTGGCTTGGGCACAAAGCGCGCAAGCGGCGCCAGGCCAAGCAAGGCGATGGCGACAAAGGCGGCGGTTAGAACGCCAGAGAATCTGGTCGCCGCTCCAGCCTGGAAGTTGATCGCAGAGCGTGACAGGGAACCGGAGCCGGGCAGGCACTGAAAGAAGCCCCCCGTCAGATTTGCGAGGCCCTCTGCAAGGCATTGGCGATTAAAATCCAATGGTTGGCGGGTCTGGTGAGCGATCGATTTCGCAATCGCGAGCGCCTCCAGCAGTCCGAGGAAGGCAATCGCGGCGCTGTCGTAGATGAAATCCACGAACCAACTGAGTTTCACGACAGGTATATGCGGAGACGGCAGGCTGCTCGGCACCACGCCAGCGACGCCGATCGCTGTCTTGGCGTCGGCGCCGGGAATCGTCCAGCCGGCGAGGTAGGCGCCGCCAGCGACAATGACAAGAACGGCAATGATGTCGAAATTCGGCCATTTGCGGCGGCGCACAAAGTCGCGGAAAAATACCGCCATCACCAGCGTCACCAATGTAGTGGCAGCCGCTTTGATGTTGATCGGATCGCCGGAAGACAGCGTCAGCCAAAGCCGATACAACACGTGCTGTGCGCCAACGCCTTTCTCGCGCAAGCCGAGCGTATTGCCGATCTGACCGATCGCAAGCAACAGCGCAGCCGCGCTCATGAAGCCCAGGATCACCAATTCAGAAATATAGCGGGTCAGATCTCCTAACCGAAAGACAGCAATGAAAATTTGGATGGAGCCCACCATTACGCCAAGCAGAAACATCGCCTCCGCGGCTTCGACGCGCTGTTCGGAGTCAAATATCGAGAGGGCGCTGAACACGACGAGCGAGATCGCGCTGGTCGGACCATTGATGAGGTGCGACGACGAACCGAAGACGGAAGCGACTGTGGTGACGAAAATCGCCGAATAGAGACCGTAGCGAGGATCGAACTCCCGCCAGCAGCGCATACGCCATGCCCTGCGGCAAGGAAATCGCAGCGACGGTTAGTCCAGCGATGAGATCTCGCCGGAGCTCTTTCTCGCCATAGTCGATCTTAAAGGTCATTTGCGCCTCAGTTCGATAACGGATTCGATGATACCGTTTTCGCCGAAGAATTTCTGGTTCAGGTCATCCCAGTCCCGCGCGATTTCATTGATCGGGACCAGGGTAATAGAAGGAAAACTCACGCCTGCCCTACCCGACGCGTCTCGCTTATAGGGGCGATAACCAAGACGGGCGATGGTTTCCTGCGCCGAGTCGCTGAACAGAAAGGTGAGATAGGCGCTCGCGTCTACGAGATTTTCCTTGCGCGCGACAGCCGCATCGACCCAGGCGACATAGGATTCCGCGAGGATGCTGACCGGGGGATAGACGATCGCCAACTTGCCTTTGGATTCGGCGGCCTCGCGCAGCGCCTCGTTTTCCCATGTAACATGGACATCACCGAGTTCCTGATTCGCAAAGCTTAGCGCGGCGCCGCGTGCGCCTTCTTCGAGCGTTGAGACATGTTGGTAGAGGGATTGCAGGTAGGCTCGCGCCTCTGACTCGGAACCGCCCCTCCTGACTGTAGCGGCCCACGCGGCGAGCGCCGTCAATTTGCCATTGCTCGAAGTCCTGGGGTCGGGCGTGACGACTTCAACGCCGGGCTTGAGGAGGTCCGGCCAATCTTTGACATCATGGGGATTTCCCTCACGCACGACGAACACGATGGTCGAGGTATAGGGCGAGGAATGGTTCGGCAGTCTGTCGGCCCAGTTCTGCGAAATCAATCCGCGCTTTCGCAAGCCATCAATATCGGAGTAAAGGCCGAGCGTGACGACATCGGCCGGTTGTTCGCCACTGGCGATTTTCCGCGCCTGTCGCGATGATCCGCCATGCGACTGTATTATGACAAGATGGCGCCCCGTGTCCTTTTCGTAGGACGCGATAAAGAGAGGGTTGAGCGTCTGGTAGAGTTCCCGTGTGGGATCATATGAGACGTTGACGAGTTGATGTGCGACCTCAACCGTGGCGTTCTTCATCACGATCAGCGCCAACCCGGCGATGGCGGCCGCCCCCGCGCCGAGACTCAGCCAATTTTGCCTGCTCTTCACTTCACTATCTCGCCTTGCGTTTCGATCGCGAAGCTAGCGCGCGAGTCAACTTCAAGCCGCGCAATGGCAATGCTGCGCTGAAACGAGGCGCCTGAAACGTCTATTTGGCGCAAATGCCGCGGGTTCACTGTCGCCCTGTCCTTATCTCAATAGAAACGATCGAGGCGCGCGGGGGAAGTGAATGAAAGAGATTCGGCAAAATTGCTTGCGCACTCAAGCATGCAGGCATGCATCCTCTTCGCGCGCAGAGCCAGATCGCTCGCTGCGATGCTCGCCGTTTCAGCGCTTTCGAAAAGCCGCTCGTCAAGCGCGCGCCGCAAGTCACTTCCCGAATAGAAACGGCGGCCAACGTCAGCGCGGGCAACAAAGCCAAAGCACTTTTGGACGATTTTGATCGCACGCAGGTCTGACATGGATGATTCCGAATATTCCTTCTCGCCGGCCACTCGGCAATCGATGCCGTCGTCTCCCGGCCATTACCGCGAGGCAAGTATTGCAAAGGCCTTGGAACACCTGCTCGACGCTAATACGGCGATCCCGTAGTCCACGCTTGAACTCAGCGGAACCGGCGCAGAGTTCAGTTAAGCCCATGCTAGTGTCACACAATGTTTACACAGTCTATGATGTTAATCAACTACTTGACCCTCATTATCGTGTCGCTGTCTCGATACAGAAAAAACAAGCGCCCCGGGACAACTCGCGCGGATGCCGTCGTTTATCCGCGCGCGCAATGGTAGTATTTGCGCGCTGCGGAATTGTCTGAGAGTGAAGCTTCCCCCGCCTTATTTCAGCCGGCCCTGCACCTTCTGAAGTCCGGCGATTGCATATTGCTCGTCTTTCTCGGAACCGCGAGCTCCACCGACGCCGATCACGCCGACAACTTCGTCGTTGACCTTGATCAGCACGGCGCCGGCGCGAGCGAGGTAATTGGGATTCGCGGCGACTTTTTCGGCGAGCGCCTTATCCGTCTTGACCTGTTCTGCGAGCTCGCCCGAAGATTGCTTGAAAGCTAGCGCCGCTTGCGCTTTGAAATTGCTGTTCTGCACAGCGCGCGGCCCCACGCCGTCGGAAACCAGCACAGCCTTCAAAACGCCGGCCGAGTCGATAACGCTGACCGCGACTTTCTGATCCGCAGCTTTACCGGCCTCGACCGCCGCCTGCGCGGCTTCGAGCGCCAAGTCGAGACCAGGACCGCGCGCTGGCGGCGGCGGCGGATTTTGTGGGGCGCCGCCACTCGCCGCTGGCTGCTGCGGAGCGCCGCCCGGCGCTCCTTGCGCCAAGGCCATACCCGTGGTCGCGAGAAGCAACACGGCGACAGTCGTCAATCTTTTCATTTCCATCTACTCTCACTATTGCGTGTTGAACTTAATTTGGGAGGGCCGCCACTCGCAACTAAGTCTGTTCTGCGTCAACAGGCCCCCAGCGAGGTGAGCGCGCAGCGCGACGGGTCCGCTTCTCGATCAAGATCGAGCGCCGCGCTCCGGGCTTTTTCGGCGCTGTCGAAAATTCTATCCTCCAGCGCGCGAAACGAATTTTTTATCGCGAAGAAACGGTAACCGTCAGACTCCTCCAGGACGACGCCCACAGCCCTTGGACCGACTTCGACAAGGTAAGCGTGAAACACTTTGGCCTCCTGTGCTGTGCGCGTTCACTTCGGGTTTGGAGGAATATGGAAGGCCGCATTGTTCGGCGGAGCCACGGCGATCTCGGCATGCGGCGTCCCCTCCGGCGCCCACTCGTAAGGGACGGGCTGAGCGCGATAGACGCTGAAATTCGACGTCGGCCGCCCCGTCCCCGGATCCTTGCCGCGGCGCGGATAGGGATTTACATATTCCCAAACGATTTCACCACTCGGCGTCACCTGGAAAAAGCGGCCAATCTGCCCCTCCGCGATAAAGGTGTTGCCATTCGGCAGGCGCCGCGCATTGCTGATATGCGTGCTCCTGAAGCTCCATCCGGGATTGCCCGAATTTGAGCCCGTATATTGCCAGATGATTTGCTTGGTGACGGGATCAATCTCCAGCACTCGAGAGCCGCCGGTGACGGTCAGCGGCGCATGCGGGTAGCCGCCATCGCCCTGATTGTCGAACACGAGCAGATTGCCGGCGCCGGGCAGACCTTCGGGAATGATCTGGGCGTCATGCTGCCCGGAAATCTGGTCGACAGGACGGGGGACCTTGACGCCAGAGGCGGTTTCAGCGATCTGCGGGAAATGCGGCCCCAGCGTCCAAACGATCTTGCGTGTCTTGCGGTCGATGATGGCGATGAAATTGGCGGTGCGCGAGTCGAAAATCAGATTGTCGGGCGCAAAGCGCTGATCTCCTTCGTTGAACCAGTGGTTAGGCCCAACGGGCTTCAAATTATTGACGTGAAGATAATCCGGGCTTTTCGACGCCTTGACAAGCTTTAACTCCTCCGGGCTGAAGCCGATTTCGTCGATATGATCCGATGCCGCCCAGCTCCAAACGATGTCACCGTCCGAATTGACCTCATAAGCTACATCGTCGAGCACCTGCGGCGCGGTAAATCCGGGAAGCGGATAGGAAATATTGGCGAGAACCAGGGTATTGCCGCTGGGCAGGCGAGCGATGTCATGATGCTGCCGCGCGCGACCGCCAGGCGCATTGGCGCCGAATTCCCATTGCTTGTTACCGTCCCAGTCGACTTCGCCAACGGTCTTGCGAACACGAGTCACCCCCTGGCCGGGGACCAGGTCCGTGCCCTTGCCCTCTTCGGTCTCCAGGGTCACGAAAATATGACCGCGCTTTCCGTCGATCAGCGCTGGGTTTATGAAGGCGACTGGCTGCCCGCTGTATTTCCACTCGTGAACGACGTTTCCGGTCAAATCGATCAGTCTTGAAACATCGTCGCCACCGGGAAACAGGACAAAGGAGTTATAGGCCTTGGCAGGATCGTAAATGGTCGTGCCCGTCGGGTAGACGCTCGGTTCGGCCTGCGCCGGCGGAAGCCCAGCGCTCGCCGCCATCAGAATGAGCGCCAGCGCAAGCGAAAGGGATAGTCTACCAGCTTGAAGTTGCGTGACTAAGCTTCTCGACGCGCGCATTAAATCTCTCCCAATCTGCCAGATGACCAGCCGAATGTTATGGGTCACGAAATGCGGAGGAAATGGCAACCGCCCAAGGGCGGCCGCAGTGGTCATGAAGACGATGTTGCATTCACTGCGCGAGCGCCGCCTTCTGCCCGATCGCTTTTTGAAGATCGGCTAGCGTAACGACGCCGGGACCATGCAGCGCCGCGATTTGCGCTACTTCGAGTTTTAGCCGCTGGATATTCTCATACAGATTGACGCTGTAAGGATTCGGCGAGGCTGGCGGAGGAGCGTTCGCCGCAGTTGGGGTGTAAGCGTCAGCTTCAATCAGGATTTTCTCGGCGGGCAGATAGATCAAGCCCAAATCGTCGCTATGACCGCTACCGGCAATCCGATGAATCTCAATCTTGCGGGAGCCGTCCGTAAGCTCATACTTCTCCGCATAGGTTTCGAACTTCGCGGCCTTCTGCGATTTTGACAGAAGATCCGGATGCAGGCTGCGCGGAGCCGCCCAGGCCTTCTCGAAATAGGGCTTGTCGCTTTCGTGCGCGACGATGGTCGCTCCGGCGTCCACGAAAGTGCGCAATCCGCCAGAGTGATCAAAATGCACATGGCTGGCGACGACGAACTTGATCGGCTTGTTCGGGATCGTTTCCTTGAGCTTTTCAATCAGGGCGAGCGAGCGCGCCTCGTTGAGCGGCGCCTCCACCAGAACGATATGATCGCGCTGTTCTATCGCCACACTGTGATGGGTGCCGCCAGTCAGATAAAAAACGTCTTCTGCCAGCTTGTTGACGGCCACCGTGGAAGGCGTCGGCTTGGCTTCCGCCACATTTTGAGGGACTGCGATTTCCACTGCCGGATTCAGCTTTACATCAGCAATGGTCAAATCGAGGATCGGATGCTCGCCCTCTAGACGAACGATGTGCGACGGGAACTGGGCGCCGCCGAATGCTTTGTAGTCACTGAACCTTGTCTCGACGAGCGTGTCGCCAAGAACCGCCGTGTCGATCCAGGTGCGAACCTGCTCTACCTCGTTTCTGGCGTTGATCGTGCCGACGTAATGATATTTTCCTCCAAGAGTGAAGGACACCTCCACGGCTTCGCCTATCGCCTGGGACTTTGCATTGTTGGCAAGCGCGGCCTTAAGGAAACCATGCGGGGTCGCCCAAATTTCCGCAGCACGCTCCTCCACGGCAGCGGGTTAAGTCGTGGCAACCGGAGCGGTCCCCTGCGCGGCGCCCTGCGGGGGCGCGAAATTCCACGCCCTACCGCCGCTCACATAGGCGTCGACTTTTTGCTCTACTGGCGTCGGGCGCAACCGGCCGGCCTCGACAAATTGCTTGCGCACGATCTGCACTCGCGCGGCGTCAGCGTCATAATTGATATCTGCGCTGTAACTGCTGACGTCGAAGCGAGGCCAGGGCAGTTTGGGATTGGACGCCTGACCGAACTGGAACCATTGTCCCGAACCCGCAAACTCAATGGACTTGACGCTAGCGGCTCCAAGCGCATTCGCCGCTTCCTGTAAAGAAGCCGCTTGCGCCCCAGACGCGGCCATAGCCGCGAAAATGGCAAAGCTACGGAAGGTTGTCTTAGCTGAAGTCATGGAAGTGGCTCGCCTGGTTAAACTATACATATTTGATAGATTTAAACACAGGATCGGACGCTCGTCAAGTTGCGTGCGGGTTTGGCGTGATCCAGCCGATGCTGCACATGAACTCTCGTTACGGCATGCATATATATTGTTGAATTTAATTGATTTAAAAGACATCTAATTTGTGTTCCGCCCCCTGATCCGCGAGCTTGAAACCCGCCGATGCGTGATAGAAGGCGCAAGACAGGCAGGAGAGATATTTAGAATTGATCTACCTATATAGTGGGTTTAAATAGCGAGTCTCCCGCCTGCCCCTTATTGCGGAATCCATTTCTGCCGGCGCCCGACGCCGGTTCCTCCGCGAAGGCGCGCCGCTTTTTCACGGAAGTGCGTCTACGCCCTGCCAAAGACAAATATTTGATCAAACCATTCGTTGCGGATCGGTAAAGCAGCCCTTAGCCACTCCCGTTCCGTCAGAACGAATTGGACCCGATCGAAGCGTCCCGCGGACGATGATCCAGCTTCCCAATTACTTCGTCTTTCAAAGCCAATCCCGCAGTCAAGATTTCCGGGGATTTTTGTTGTCCGAGCCCGCGAAGAATCTCGGGCTTGTCGAACTCCTCCGGCGCAGCGCAAAGGCCCGCGCGCAGAAACCACGCCCCAACTTTTGGAGAAGAGCTGGCGACTGCGAAGGGAATAGCCACGATGTAGCCGAAAGTCAGCGGTAATGACCAAAGCAGGAGAGGCGGCGACAAAACGCCCGCTAGAGTCATTACGGCCACGCCAAACAACAAATGTGGCCACAACGCCCGAAAGGCGTCGAGCGGAGAGACGCCATGAACGTCGCGGGATTGCGTGCGCCAACCGATCGTCCGGTCAAGAAGCAAACCCCCAAGAAAAATGCTGACATTTAAAGTCGTGACGGCCCCAATGACGAAAGAGCTGATGATCTCAATTGATGCACTGACGAAGAAACGTCCTGCGCCGCAATAGCGCGCGAGCCCCCCCGCCGTCAGCGCCACGTCTGCGAAGCCCATAAGCTTCGGCGCAAGATAAACTAGCAGGAAGAGCACATATACGCCGGCTGCGGAGGCAGCCGGAAAGCCCGAAAGGTCGCTAATCGCCGGCTTTAGGGCCACAAGCGCGATGATCGCCGTCCAGGCGGGCGCCCAATGAACATGCCGATCGCCCAGACCAGTTGAAAGCGACTCATCGGCAGGAGGCCCGGCATATGCAGCAGTTTCAGATATTGCATGTTGCCCTGGCACCAACGCAGTTCGCGCAATACAAAATCTAGCAGCGTTGGTGGATTTTCCTCGTAGCTTCCGCTTTCGATCGGCAAAACGCGCACCTCATATCCCCCGCGCCGCATAAACACGGCCTCGATCTGGTCATGCGAAAGAATATGCTGGTCGCCCTCCAGTTTCGGCAGCACGCAATGGCGAGCGAAAGGTTTCACGCGCACCAGCGCGTTATGCCCCCAGAAGGGGCCACAATCGCCTGCCCACCAGGCCGCGCCCATTGTATAGGTTCGCATGCCGTGCCGCATGCCAAATTGAAAGATCCGCGCGAAGGCCGATTTCGATGGCGCGCCGACGACGAGACTCTGCAATATGCCGATTTTGGGACAGGCTTCGCCTATCCGCACAAGGTTCAGGATCGAAGCTCCGTCCATCAGACTGTCGGCGTCGAGCGGAACCATGAATTCGTATTGAGCGCCCCAGCGCTCGCAGAAATCATGAATATTGCCTGCCTTGTATCCGAAATTTCGCGCGCGTCGGCGGTAATGCAAGCTCTCACCGCTCACGCCGCCTTCATCGCGCCAGCGTGCGAACTCCGCCTCCTCTTGCCTAGCGACGCCGGGATCGCTCGTGTCGCTGAGCACGAACCAATGAAAGGCCGCGCCCTGCCCTGTCGCATCGACGCTGGTCTTGACGGCGCGCAAACGGGCAAAAGCCCGGATCGCGTCCTCATTACGAATCGTCATTAAAATGGCTGTTCGCGTTTGAACTGAAGCGCCGTTCCGGCCGTCCCGTGCGAAAGGCACGACCTCCGACATCCCGTCCCGATGGAAATGCAGCAGCCAGAGCCCCAGCGCCGCATTGCAAAAGCCGAGCACGCTCCAAGGCGCAGCGACCGCGAAGGCGACGAATATTGCCGTATTGATCAGGGTCCAGCCATCCTGATTGAATATGGACGAGACCCAGATCAACAATGCCGCGTAAATTCCAAAATTGAAGAGGGCGACCAGGCGGCGACGGACTGCGAGATCGGCTGATCTCTGCAGACCGACTGCGGTGTTGGGCGGTAGCCGTCCCTGCATAGGCCGTTTCCTATAGCTCCGATAGATAATGGGCTAGATGTTGGCGCCTTGACGAATTAGCATTAAGGGAACGAGCCGACAAATCCGATCAGCGGCGACACACCCTAAACCCCACCGCCTCGGCTTTTTAATGGGACTTGTCATTGCGATCGACCTGTCCGCCGATCTAACCTGGAGTGTCAGTTATCATGCCATTGGCGACAAACTCCGACTCAGTTGATCGGACTATGGCGCGCGCTCTGTGGATCGAGTCGCCAGGCGCGGCGGACTTGCGAGGCGAGACTTTGCCTCCGCCCAGCCCTGCCGAAGCTCGCGTGGTCATGCTTTGGAGCGCCATCAGCCGAGGCACCGAGAGATTGGTGTTTGAGGGACGCGCGCCAGCATCGGAAATGGCGCGGATGCGCGCGCCGTTTCAAGAAGGCGAATTCTCTTTTCCACTCAAATACGGCTATTGCGCCGTGGGGCGCGTCGATGCGGGACCGGCGGAATGGCTGGGAAAAAGCGTATTTTGCCTGCATCCGCATCAAGATTGCTTTATTGCGCCTTTGGAGGCGCTCCACGCAATCCCTGACGCCCTGCCCCCACGCCGCGCGGCGCTGGCCGCGAATATGGAAACTGCGCTCAATGCGCTGTGGGACTCGGCGCCGGTCCCGGAGACCGCATCGTGGTCATTGGGGCGGGCGTTGTCGGATTGCTGGTCGGGGCTTTGGCCGCGCGCCTTCCCGGAGCTGAAGTGACGATCGTCGACACGGAGAATTCGCGTGCGGCCATCGTCGAAAGTCTTGGCGCAAGTTTCATCAATGCGTCGCTTTTGGTGGCTGATGACATCGCGGCGGATGTCGTATTCCACGCCAGCGCCTCACCGCAGGGACTTGCGTCAGCCCTGTCTTGCGCTGGTATTGAAGCGAGAGTCGTCGAAATGAGCTGGTACGGCGCGGGACAAATCGAGGCGCCCCTTGGGGGCGCCTTCCACGCAAATCGCCTGCAATTGGTCTCATCGCAAGTTGGACAAGTCTCACCTTCGCACCGGCCACGGTGGTCGTATGCGCGACGGCTGGGCAAAGCATTGGAGTTGCTAGCCGACGCACGCCTCGATGCGCTGATCACTGACGAGGTGAACTTTCTGGATTTACCTCACGAGCTGCCACGCATCCTCGCGCCGGGCGCGCCGGGGCTCGCCACGCTCGTGCGCTATTGATTCAACATGAGGAGACTTCCGCAATGTACGCCGTCGAAGTTCGCGAACACATCATGATCGCTCACAGCTTTAGGGGAGAGCTTTTCGGGCCGGCGCAGCGGCTGCACGGCGCGACCTTCGTGGTTGACGTCGCCTTTTTCCGCGAAACACTGACATCGGACAATGTGGTGGTGGACATTGGGCGCGCCCATGACGCGCTCAAAGCGGCCTTGACGCCGCTCAACTACCAAAATCTTGATGAAATACAGGCCTTCAAGGGCGTGCAAACGACCACCGAATTCCTCTCCCGCCATGTATTCGATGCAATGGCGGCTGCGGCGCGTTCCGGAGCCCTTGGTCCCGGCGGCGACGGCATTTCCCGCATCCGCGTAACGCTTCACGAGTCCCATGTGGCGCGCGCCTGGTTCGAAGGACCGGTCGCGGCATGAAGCGAACTCGTCTTCGCGATTCCTGGCGATCTTGATTCGCGCACCGGCGGGTATGGTTATGATCGACGCGTGCTCGCAACCCTGCCGCACTGTGGCGTCGAGGCCGTTCATTGCGCATTGCCCGCAAGTTTTCCAAAACCAAGCGTCGCCGATATAGAAAAAAGCATGCAGACGATCAATGCTGAGGCGCGAGAAGGCGACATTGTTCTCATCGACGGCCTCGCGTTTGGCGCGCTTCCTGAGGCGGCGATCCACAGGATCGCGGCGCCGCTCATTGCGCTGTGTCACCATCCCTTGTGTCTTGAGACAGGGCTGGACCCGAAGCGCAGCGCGGCGTTACGGGACACCGAGCGCCGCGCGCTGGCGCTCGTGTCGCATGTAATCGTGACCAGTCCGAGCACAGGCGCTCTCTTAGCTCGTGAATTCGCCGTGCCAGAGGCAAAAATTTCAGTCGCCCCACCCGGCACCGAGCGCGCCGTGCGCGCGCGAGGCTCAGGCGGCGCGCCGGCGTTGCTGGCGGTCGGCTCGATCATCCCGCGCAAGGCTTTTGACGTGTTGGTCGAGGCGATGACTGGTCTCACCGCCTTGGAATGGCGATTACAGATCGTCGGCGCCGATACATATTCGCCCCAGACGGCGGTTGCGTTGGATCAACTCATCTCTGAGAGGGGCCTTGGCGGACGCATCGAGCGGCTTGGCAAACTCTCAACCGACCGCCTCGACAAGGTTTTCGACGCAAGCGACATCTTCGTTTCCTCCTCTCTTTACGAGGGCTTCGGCATGGCGTTGGCTGAAGCCTTGGCGCGTGGGCTGCCCATCGTCACGACGACCGGCGGCGCCGCCGCGGAAACCGTTCCGGACGCTGCCGCAATTAAAGTATTACCAGGCGACATCGACGCTCTGTGCTCGGCCTTGCGCAGGTTGATCGTCGACGCGCCCCTTCGCGCCCGATTGGCAGCGGAATCCTGGCGTGCAGGACAGGCTTTGCCACGTTGGGAGGATACAGCGCGCGTCATTGCGCGCGTCGCCTACGACGCTGGAATGCAAGCGCAATGAGTGGATTTGACGCCGCCTGGCTGGCCCTGCGCGAATCCGCGGATCATCGCGCGCGGAACGCCGCGCTTCGGGACGAGGTAAGCGGCGCCTTCGCGGAGCAGGAGCATGTTTCGATCCTCGATATCGCTTGCGGCTCGGGTTCGAATTTGCGTGGCCTGGCGACGCATTTGCCAAAAAGGCAATTCTGGCGGCTGGTCGACCATGATCCGCAGTTGCTCGCCGCTGGACGGCGTTCGTTGTGTGCCTGGGCGGATCGTATTGACGGCGACAATCCGCTGCGCCTGCGCAAAGGCGAGCGCCGCCTCGAAGTCGAGTTCGACGAGAGAGACCTTTCCACCTTCGGTGGCGGCCTGTTTGAGCGCCGCACCGATCTCGTCACCGCAGCCGCTTTCTTCGATCTCGTGTCAAAGGAGTGGATCGCTCGCTTTTGCGAGGAATTGGCGCGGCGGCATTTGCCGCTTTACGCCGTTCTCACATACAGTGGCGAAGAAAATTGGTCGCCGCCGCATCCGGCCAATTCGGCGATGTTCGAAGCCTTTCACCAACATCAGGCCCGCGACAAGGGGTTTGGACCGGCGGCCGGACCCAAGGCGACAGAACTCCTGGCGGATTCATTAAAATCGCATAGCTATTTGGTTGACACAGCGCCAAGTCACTGGAAGTTGACGAGCGCCGACGCGGATTTGGTCCGGGGGCTCGCGGATGGAACTGCTGCCGCTGTCAGCGAAACCGGCTTCGTTCCAAGCTCGAAGGTCAAAGAATGGCGCAACGCGCGCATCCAAACAACCTTTTGCAAGATTGGCCACCTCGATCTTTTCGCCCGACCAATTTAGAATGTGGGCTGCCATTTAATGTATTCGGCTCGCGATCATGGCTCCGGCGGTTAGAATATGGTCCAGGTCGATGATTGTGAGCGTTTTCTTATCGTTCGAATGATTCAATTCGCGGGATAAGCGCCCTAACGTCGCAGACTGACGGGCAACATCCGCCAAATGAGTTCGTTGCGCTTCACAAGCGCATGACGCATCACGCCCGCTACGTGCACAAGGACAAGGCCGCCTGTGAGCAGCCCGCCTGCCTGGTGAAGGCCAAACAGAAGCTTGGACAGGGGCTCGTCCTTCGCTAGCAGCGCCGGCAAATGGCCGAGGCCAAAGAATGATGGGCCGAGCCCATAGGCAGACAACGCCAGCCAGCCGACCATCGGCGTAAGAAACAGCATCAGATAGAGCGTATGGTGGACCGCGCCTGCCACTATCCGCTCCGGGCTTCGAAGCGAAGCGTCGGGCGCAGGCGCACCCCTCAAGCGGGTTGCGAGACGCACAACCATCAGCGCCAACAGTGTGATGCCCAGGGATTCATGCAGGACAAACAATCGGTCCTGCAACGGTCCCGGTTTCAGATCGGCCATTATCATGCCTATTGGAACCAGCGCGATGACGAGCGCCGCTACCAGCCAATGCAGGCATTTGGCGGCGGCGGAATAGCTCGTCGAATTCATCTAAGCTCATAACGAGTTCCCTCCCCTTGCGGCACGGCTCAGTTGGAGCATTTCCGATAGGTAGAAAAATCGCAATCGAACAGAACGTCGCCACCGTCCAAAAGATGCGCCTGCATGCGAGGACGAAGCGCCAAATCCAGCTTTTCTATTGGCGAAAGATCCAGCCCTGATCTCCCGGAGCCAATTATCACCGGGGCAACCAAAACATGAAGGCGATCGACGCAACCAGCCTCAATGAAGCCGGCGATGGTCCGCGCCCCGCCTTCGATCAAGATGCGGCGCAAACCCCATCCAAACAGAACCTCGACGATGGCCCGCGGAGGGATAACTCCGTCGCGCGCGTCAAGAAGAACGAGTTCGGCGCCCGGGGGCGCGGCAATACTCGCGGCGGTCACCAAAAAGCGGCGCACGCCATCCTCGGCCAGCCAATTGCCCTGCCCGTCGAGCCGCCCTCTCGGGTCTATAGCCACGCGCGCGGGGTTTTTCCCCGCAACCCGCCGCACGGTAAGTTGCGGATCGTCGGCGACGATCGTGCCTGCTCCGACGACTACCGCGTCGACGCGAGCTCGAATGCGATGAAGATGATCAAGGGCCGCTCCGCCACTGATGTCGCGGGACTCGCCGCTGATCGTCGCGATGCGCCCGTCGAGCGACTGGCCGAGTTGCGCGACCACAAAAGGACGATCTGGCGGCGCATGTTCGAAAGGGGCGAAGATGTCCGGCGAATATGGCGGAGCCGCGCCGCCATAGCCCGATGCAACCTCTTCGAAAGCAGGCTCAATCCGGCTCATGTCCTCTCTTCAACTGTTCTGCGCGGCTTTTTCCCCAATAAGCAATTTCCGCGTTGCTCTATAGAACATATGCACTATATTCCTACCTCAGTCCATCATCCACTTGGACGGAGCCGTCGTGTTTCAAACTCCCCCGCTTAACCGCATTCCCACCGCAGCCGGTCAAATTGACGTGGAACGCGCGATTAATGAAATTCGCTCCGGCAGGCCGGTCGTCATTCATGACGGCGAAAAGCGCATCGTTGCGATCGGCGTGGAGGCGCTGGATGAGACCCTTGCGACGCAACTCGATTGGGCGGCGCAGGGCTCCGTTCATATTCTCCTTACCGGCCCAAGGATGCGCCGGCTCGGACTGGACCGGTCCGGGCCAGGCTTCATCGCCCTATCGCAAATCGCGACGGACCGTATTCGCGCCCTTGCGCTGGACCCAGAGACGCGCATCGACGCGCCGGTGTCTCCTTTGCCTTCGCTATATCTTGGCGCCCTCGAACTGCTTCGTTTGTCACTAGTTTTGCCAGCCGCGATAGTTCTGTCAACGCCGGGCGTCGAGGCATTGCTGCCCGGTCTTCTGTCTGTCACCTTGAGCAACGTGCGCGGCTACCGCGCCGCGCGCACCGCCTCCTTGCGGATCGTCAGCCGCGCGCCGACGCCTCTGGAGGGAGCGACCAATTCCGAATTCGTGATTTTTCGCGGCGGCGAAGGCTTGCGCGATCAGGTGGCGATCACTGTCGGCGAGCCTGATCTTTCTCAGCCGGTGACGGTGCGTCTGCATTCCGCCTGCCTGACCGGAGACCTCTTCGGCAGCCTCAAATGCGACTGCGGCGACCAGCTCCGCCGCTCCGTCCGCGACATGGCGGCGAGCGGCGGCGGCATTCTGCTCTACCTGGACCAGGAAGGACGCGGGAATGGCCTCTCCAACAAGATCCACGCTTACGATCTGCAGGCGCGAGGATACGATACTTACGATGCGGACGAGGTTCTGGGCTTCGATTACGACCAGCGCAGTTTCGACTTTGCGGCCGACATGCTGAAGCAACTCGGCGTCTCACACGTGCGGCTGATGACCAATAATCCCAGCAAGATCGCAGCACTGAAAGAAGCGGGGTTGGAAGTCATCTCGGATCACCGCGTCGTCGGACGCAAGAACCGCCATAATCTGGGTTATCTCACTGCCAAGCGGGATCGCGCGGGGCATTTCTTCGAGCAGGATTTGTGACGGATGATCGCGAAGACTCCCACGGAATTTCTCCGCGAGTACGAAGCTGCGGGCGGAGCGCGCAGCGTCGACGCTCTGCTTGCGCTCATCGCGGACGACGCGGCCCTATGCGTCTATGAGTTCGATTGGTCTGGCGAGATCTCCGGAAAGCCAGCCTCGGGAAGTGGTCGCGGCACAACCGAGATGCGCTGCGACGACGGCGCGTGGCGCATCATCCACAAACATCTCAGTCGTGGCCGACTGAACTCGGGGTAAGCGGAATGGAATCAGTTTTTACTGGGTTTTTCATACCGCTCGCGAATTGACGGGGTGTAGGGACCCACCCTGCATACGCAAGTATTGGAGGCCGATTTCCATGCTATCCGCACTCACTTTCTTGCACCGCTGGGTCGGCGTGGCGCTCGCTCTGTTCATGCTGCTTTGGTTTTCTTCCGGGCTCACCATCGCTTTCATCGGCTCCCCAACGGTGACGCGCGGCCAGCAACTCGAAAGAGCGGACAGACTCTCGCCACAGGACGGCTGGCTCTCCCTGGGCGACGCATTGCGCCTGAGCGCCGCGGCGCGCGCAAAAGCCTCGGCAAGCGACGAGCGAAGCGCCAGCCCAATGGGCGGCCACCCAGGCGAACATGCCGGCAAAACACATGAAGAAGCCGCCATCGTCGACGCCCGCTTGGCGCGGGTCGACAATGATCCGGTCTGGCTCATCGAGGACGATCGCGGCCAACGCTCCGCCATTTCCGCACTCGATGGCGCGCCGATCGAATTTTCCGTCGAACGGACGGAGCGCATCGCTCGACACTGGCAGACCTCCGCCCCGCCGACCAGCCCCTCCACACTCGCCTATGTGGACACGACCGAAGCGCCAGTCGGCGTGCGCAACGCCGAGCCTATCAAGCCGTTCCACCGTTTTTCGCTGGAGGACGGCGCCGGAACGCAGATCGTCGTCTCTGCGCGCACGGGCGAGGTCGTCCAGGTCGCAACACGCATCGAGCGCGCTTTCGCTTACGTCGGCAATTGGCTGCATCTTTTTCGCTGGCTTGATGCGCTCGGCGCCGGCGAATATCGCCGAGATGCTTTGACCTGGGCGGGCTTCTTCGCCGCTTCGGGCGCGTTGTCGGGGATCATCCTCGGCTGGGCTCGTTGGCGTCCCGGATTTTTTGGCAGGCCGACATATGCGCGAGGCCGCTCGCAGCCCTATCGTGAATTTTGGTTCAAATATCATTTCTGGGCCGGCCTCATCGGGGGCAGCTTCGCGCTGCTTTGGGCCACGAGCGGTTTCCTCTCGACAAACCCCAGGCAGATTTTTTCGCAGCCGACAGCGAGCCGGGAGGAGCTCGTCCGTTATCGTGGAACAGGCTTGCCCGCGATCATCTACAACTGGAAACCAAGCGCTTCATTAGAAATCAACTCGGATGTCGTGGAGGCGGCATGGAGCCGCCTCGGAGATGACGCGGTGCTGATCGCGATTACGCGAGATGGCGCGAGACGGCCTCTGAACGTCGATCAGGCGAAAACCGGCTTCGACCAAAACACATTGCTCGCTGCGGCGCAGCGTTTAGGCGGCGACGCAAAAATCGGAGCGCACGAACTGCTGACCGATTACGACAGTTATTACTACCCTAATCGCCGCCAAACCGCCGCTGACAGGCCGCTGCCGGTATTGCGCGTCGACTTTCAGGACGCCGGGCGGACGTCGCTCTATATCGATCCTGTGGACGCCCGCCTGCTCGCCAAATTCGACTCGAGCCGACGCGCCTACCGCTGGCTTTATTCGGCGGTTCATCACTGGGATTTCGGCTGGTTCCGTCAGCGATGGCTTTGGAATGCCTGGATGGCGAGTTGGATCGCTTTCGGAATTGTTCTTAGCGGAAGCGCGGTGACTCTTGGTTGGCGCCGCCTCCGCAGGACATTCGCGGCTCAATCTGGCAATTCGACCGCGCCGAGAACTGCTCCGCCACTGTCAACTGCTCGACAATCTTGAGGCGCCGAACGGAGCGGCTAGAGAAGAGTTGAGGGTTACATTTGCATCCAATTTCTCGACATCCCGACCTAAAACGGCGCGCCTCTCAGGCTGTTTGAAGTGTCGGTTCCTGCGATAAAGGAAGCTGAACCGACACTTGAGGCGTCATAGGCGAAATACAGCCCCAGCCGGGGCTTGCCCTATCAGTATATATTTTTTATAGACTATATTCCTTCTGGACGAGGAGATGAGCATGGCGTGGCGATTTGACGGTCGTTCCCGAGATTTGACGGCGTTTTACATCGTCGCGTTGCTAGCGTTCGCCTCTCCGGCCCAAGCCGCAACGGCATTGCTGAACGTTTCCTACGACCCTACGCGAGAGCTCTATAAAGCGATCAACCCCGCCTTCGCGGCCGCATGGAAAGCTAAGACGAGCGAAACGATAGAGATTCGAACGTCGCACAGCGGCTCGGGAGCCCAGGCGCGCGCGGTTATCGACGGACTTGACGCCGACGTGGTCACGCTCGCGCTCGCGGCGGACATAGACGCCATCGCTTCGAAGACCGGGAAGATCCCCACCGATTGGCAGAAGCGCCTGCCAAACAATTCGACGCCGTATAATTCGACAATCGTATTTCTGGTGCGCAATGGAAATCCCAAGGCGATCAAGGACTGGGAGGATCTCGCGAAGCCCGGAGTCTCGGTAATCACGCCAAATCCCAAGACATCCGGAGGCGCTCGTTGGAACTATCTCGGCGCCTGGGCTTATGGCCTCGTGAAATTTGATGGCGATGAAAAAAAGACCAAGGATTTCGTGGCGGCGATTTACAAGAATGCGCCAGTGCTGGACACAGGGGCAAGGGGTTCGACCATCACCTTTGCGCAACGCGGTCTCGGCGACGTGCTCATCGCCTGGGAAAACGACGCATTTCTTGCATTGCAGGAATTTGGCGCTGACAAGTTCGAAATTATAGCTCCTCCTCTGTCTATTCTCGCGGAACCGCCAGTCGCCATTGTCGACGGCAATGTCGACGCAAAGGGCACGCGAAAAGTCGCCGAGGCATACCTTAACTTCCTTTACACGCCGATAGCGCAAAAAATCATCGCCAAGAATTTTTACCGCCCTGCCCATCCGGAATTCGCCGACGCGGACGATCTGAAAAAACTGCCTAAAATCCAACTGCTCCCCGTCGACAAGGTTTTTGGCGGTTGGGCGGCGGCGCAGAAAAAGCATTTCGCGGATGGCGGTGTTTTCGATGAAATACAGAAGCAGGACGCACCCAAATGACTGCGGCCCCGGCCGCAATGCGACTGCGCCAGTGGCGCTTTAGGTCTCCGAGCGCAATCCCAAGCTTCGGCCTCACTCTTAGTTACACCCTCTTGTACCTGGGGGTGATAGTCTTGTTTCCGCTCGCGACGCTCGTCTGGCGTTCGTCGAGCCTGGGAATTTCTGGATTCTATCAAGTGGCTGCCGAGCCGCGAGTGGCCGCTGCACTGCGAACGACGTTTCTGATCTCATTCTGCGCCGCCTTCATCGACCTTGCATTTGGACTCGTCGTTGCATGGGCGCTAACGCGTTATAAATTTCCATTTCGTCGCCTGCTTGATGCATTCATCGACCTCCCCTTCGCTCTGCCAACCGCTGTCGCGGGCATCTCTCTGGCCGCACTCTACGGACCGAACGGTTGGTTTGGCGAGCCCCTTGCACATTTCGGCGTAAAAGTGGCCTTCACGCGCTGGGGAATTCTTGTCGCACTGATTTTCGTCGGCCTGCCATTCATCGTCCGTACGGTCCAGCCAATTATTTCTGAGCTTGAAATTGAACTCGAAGAAGCCTCCGCCACGCTTGGCGCCAATCGCTGGCAGACGATCTTGCGCGTTCTATTGCCGCCGCTCATTCCCCCATTGCTCACTGGCTTCACGCTCGCCTTTGCGCGCGCTATTGGCGAATATGGGTCGGTCATCTTCATCAGCGGCAATATCGCTTATGTTTCAGAGATCGCGCCGCTGCTGATCATCGTAAAACTCGAACAATATGACTACGCGGGCGCTAGCGCCGTCGCAACCATCATGCTGGCAATCTCTTTTTGCGCATTGCTGGTCATCAACCTGATTCAGTCATGGAGTCGCCGGAGATTTGGCCATGTCTGAGCTCATTATCGCGTCACCTGCAAACCCGCCGGGCCGGGCCCACGCCGCAACCGAGGACTCTCCGCTTACCCGCTACGCAGTCATCAGCATCACCGTCATCTTTCTCGCGTTGTTCCTGTTTGCTCCGCTCATCGTGGTTTTTGTCGAGGCCATCAGCAAAGGTTGGCCAAAATTCTTCGAAACCTTCGACGATCCAGATGCTCTTGCAGCTATCCGTCTCACGCTATTGGTCGCGGTGATCGCCGTGCCCGCCAACCTCATTTTCGGCCTCGCGGCATCCTGGTCGATTGCGAAATTTTCCTTTTATGGAAAGAGCCTCCTCATCACTCTAATTGATCTCCCCTTCTCGGTGTCTCCTGTCGTGTCCGGACTTGTCTATGTCCTGGTGTTCGGCGCGCAAGGCCTCTTCGGAAAATGGCTCACCGCGCACGGCGTGCAAGTGATCTTCGCCGTGCCAGGGATTGTGTTGGCGACCATCTTCGTCACATTCCCCTTCGTAGCGCGCGAACTCATACCCTTGATGCAGGAACAAGGCACAGTGGAAGAGGAAGCCGCCCTGACTCTCGGCGCTTCGGGATTTAGCGCGTTTCTCACTGTTACTTTGCCTAACATCAAGTGGGGATTGCTCTATGGCGTGCTGCTGAGCAATGCGCGCGCGATGGGTGAATTTGGCGCCGTCTCGGTCGTCTCCGGCCACATTAGAGGCCTCACCAACACCATTCCGCTGCAAGTGGAGATTCTCTACAATGAGTACAACTACGTCGCCGCTTTCGCTCTCGCGGTTCTTCTTGCGAGCCTTGCGCTCGTCACACTTGGGCTCAAGACCATTCTCGAATACCGCTATGCTGACCAACTCGGAGCGCGCGTCAAACGGCGCTGAAGCGCCAGTACGCGGCGTCGCTATTCGCATAGAAGGTGTCGAGCAGGACTTCGGCGCTTTTCCCGCTCTGCGCGACGTTTCGCTTGACATCAAGCCTGGCGAACTGGTCGCGCTGCTTGGACCTTCGGGCTCCGGCAAGACTACTCTGCTGCGCGTGATCGCCGGCCTAAATGCACCGGATCGTGGTCGAATTCTCTTCGACGGCGAGGACGCAACGCGTCTGCGCGTTCAGGACCGGCGCGCTGGGTTCGTGTTTCAGAATTATGCGCTTTTCAAGCATATGACGGTCGCGAACAATATCGCCTATGGTTTGAAGATCCGACCGAGGGCTCAGAGGCCAACACGCGACGCGATCGCGAGCCGCGTCGAGGAATTGCTGGCCTTCGTGCAACTGGAAGGATTAGGGGAGCGCTACCCCGCGCAACTGTCAGGCGGACAAAGGCAACGTGTCGCGCTTGCGCGCGCACTCGCGATCGAGCCTCGTGTGCTGCTTCTCGATGAACCATTCGGCGCTCTGGATGCGCGCGTGCGCAAGGATCTGCGCCGCTGGCTGCGGGAAATTCACAGACAGACGGCGCTCACCACCGTCTTCGTGACGCATGACCAGGACGAGGCGATGGAACTTGCCGATCGGGTTGTTGTACTCAACGAAGGCCGCATCGAGCAGATCGGCACGCCGGAGGAACTATACGATCGCCCCGCCTCTCCCTTCGTCATTTCGTTTGTTGGTGAAGCGGTGGCGTTGCCTGTTAACGTCGTTAATGGTCATGTGACCTTTGGCAAACATGAAATTCACATTGACACTAATGGCCTCCGAAACGGTCCAGCGCGAGTCTTCTTTCGTCCTGCGGACATCGTCATTGCCGCCAAAGGCGAAGGCGAACTGGAAGGAAGAGTCGAAAACCTTCGTCGCACTCCGGCCGGCGTGCGCGCCACCATTGCCATCGATGGCTACGACCAGGTTCTTGAAATCGATTCATCTGTTGAAGACGCATCCACGGTCGCGGGAACAGTGTCATTGTCGTTGTCCAGGGCTCGAATCTTTCCGAGCGAACCATTGAGAGACGATTACCGCGACGCGGGCGAAGGCATTTGAGGATTCTTGATCAAAGATGTGGAACAAACAAGACTCTTCTCTGCAACTAGTGGATGGCGAAAAGCCGGCGTGGAGC
The DNA here is from genome assembly GCA_963697595.1 of uncultured Alphaproteobacteria bacterium. Classification (GTDB taxonomy): domain Bacteria; phylum Pseudomonadota; class Alphaproteobacteria; order Rhizobiales; family Beijerinckiaceae; genus Methylocystis. The sequence continues at coordinate 2,404,875 of CAVOON010000003.1, forward strand.
AACTCGAAGCGTGCCGGCTCTTCATGCGGAAATATCAGTAATCTTCGCTTCCGTGCCGAAATCCGACCTTTGGCGGATCTGCGCGAGCGTGCAATTGTCGAGAACACGGGAAAGCGCCTTCTGCGCATTCTGCATGACGAGTCTTACGACGCACGTCGCCTCGTTCAAGCAATCGTCGCAACGATGATAGCGGGTCCTGCTTGCGCAAGGCAACGGCGCCGGCGGACCATCAATCGCCCTTACAACTTCCCCGATTTTAATCTCGCTAGCTGCGTGGGCTAACGCATATCCTCCACCCGTTCCTATTTTGGAATTGATCAAGCTGGCGTTTCGCAAGTCGCATAGGATTGCATCCAGAAATTTTTTTGGGATGTTCTGAGCCGTGGCGATTTCCGCAGCGTGGATATTCCTATCTGGACTGAATCCGGCAAGGAATGTCATCGCCTTCAAGCTGTATTTGGCTTTCTTGGACAACACCGGCGCCCCACTTTCCGAGAGAAAGGCCGAATTGCGCCTAAAGTACCGAGATGACGGATTATAGTCAATAAAGTCTGTAGACTAGATAAAAAGCGTAACACTCAATGCAGTCGGAGCTCCGCGATCAGCCGCAAGATGTCCGCGAACAGGTCCCGTAGCTGCACGAGCGGCCATAGCGTCTGCGGGCTCTTATGTTTGTCTCCGCGATCTCTCGTCGCAACGCTGACTTCCATGTTCGCTGGCTTCATCACCGTGTATGTCGTCCGTCATCTCGCAAGTTGAGGGAACCCGCGATGCGCCTCTGGGCGGATTTTATCACTCTTCACATCCCACTTAACCATCCGCTTTGGCGCGCCCAAGCGGATTCGAACCCCTGTTTTCGTAGTGAAAGAGCGAAGCAATTCGCGGAAGACGGCGAACGTCGGCTTTGTCTTGGCGCCTTGTAGGTAGCGCCGACCTGCAGCTCGATTTCCCACTGGACTTCGGCGGCGAACCGAGCATTGCTTGGCGTCAGGAAGCCGCCCGCCCGCTTTGGCGATAAGGCGGCGCCATCCTCCACCCTGCCGGCCATTGGCCACTGGCGGGGTCGTGTCAGTGACAGCGGATGCTGTTGCTGAACGAAGGAGGAGAACATGCCGAAACTTACCGATAGTCAATTGATCGTGCTTTCCAAGGCAGCCGCGCGCGAAGACGGCGTGGCGGTCGTTCCGAAGGGAATGGGCAAGGCCGTCGCAGCAAGGGTTGGATCGAGCCTCGTTAACCGCAAACTCCTGCGGGAGATTCGCACGAAGCCGGGGATGCCGATCTGGCGCGAGGCGGATGGAAAGAGCGTTAGTCTGTTGATCACTCGCGCCGGTCGAGATGCAATCGGTGTCGAAGATGAGGCGCCGCCAGCCGATCATTCTGCTCCGAAGGCGACGCGACCCGTCGCGGTTACGAAGTCGCAGAAGACCAGAGACGCTGCGCAGCCGGAACCAAAATCAAGTGGCGCAGCCCCTCGCCCCGGCTCCAAACAGGCGTTGGTGGTCGAGATGCTCGGCAGAGAGGATGGGGCCTCGCTTGATGCATTAATCGAGGCGACCGGCTGGTTGCCGCACACGACCAGGGCGGCGCTGACCGGACTGCGCAAGAGGGGATATTCCGTCGAGCGCATCCGCGACGAGAGCAAAGGCTCGCTCTATCGGATTGTGGAAAATCCCAGCGCGACGGTCGGAGCCTGACGCCATGGTCACGCGTAATTCTCCGCGACAGCCGATGTCACAATCGGCTGTCGAGAGCCTTGACGCCGAGATCAATCACATTGCGGCGATGAACATCGAAAAGTTGCGCGTGCTCTGGCGCGAGATGATGGAACGTCCTGCGCCGGACTCACTGTCGAAAGACCTGATTGCTCGCGCTCTTTCCTATCGGCTGCAGGAACAGAGCCTGGGCGTGCCCAATCCGCATCTGCGCAGGCTGCTTGCGTCGCTGGCGAAACCCGGGGGTGAGCCGATCCGCCATCTGAAGATCGGCTCGGTCATTGTTCGGGAGTTCGAAGGCAAGGTCCATGAGGTCATGGTCGCCCCTGGCGGGTTCTATTGGTCGGGGCAGACCTATGCCAGCCTGTCGGCCATCGCCCGCAAGATTACAGGGACAAGCTGGAACGGTCCCCGCTTCTTTGGCCTGCGCGGAAAGGAAGAGTCGCCTGAGCCAGAGCCCGAGATCAAGCCGACGGGTTTGAAAGCGGATGAGAGGCGACCAAGCCGCGGTAAAGTGCAGCCCCGAGTTAAGGGAACTTCAGTGCAACGGGTCGCACCGGATAGAGCTGTTGGAAATCGAGCCTTTGGAGATCCCCAATGAAGCCGGTGACCCCAAAGCCCCAGCGCTGCGCCATCTACACACGCAAATCGACCGAGCATAATCTCGACCTCGCCTTCAACTCGCTCGACGCCCAGCGCGAAGCCTGCGAGGCCTATATCAAGAGCCAGGCCCATGAGGGCTGGAAACTGTCGCCGGAACGCTATGACGATGGCGGCCTCTCGGGGGCATCGCTGGAGCGCCCCGCTCTGCAAATGCTCTTGGAGCAGGTTCGGGCCAAAAAACTCGACATCATCGTCGTCTATAAGGTCGACCGCCTTACCCGGTCGCTGGCTGACTTCGCCAAGCTGGTGGAGATTTTCGACGAACATAGCGTCTCCTTCGTCTCGGTAACCCAGTCTTTCAATACGACATCGAGCATGGGGCGGCTGACGCTGAACGTGCTGCTATCCTTCGCCCAGTTCGAGCGGGAGGTGATCGGGGAACGCGTGCGCGACAAGATCGCCGCGTCGAAGCGCAAAGGGATTTGGGTCGGCGGCCCGATCCCACTTGGGTATCGCAGCGTCGGCAAGAAGCTGGAGGTTGTCCCGGAAGAGGTTGAGCTGGTCCGCAAGATTTATGAGGACTATCTGCGGCTCGACTCCATCGGCGAACTGGCCGCGTCGCTCGAATCTTGAGGGGATCAAGCCAAAGCCCCGGCTGCTCGCAAATGGGACGACCATCGCAGCTCCGCGCTTCATGGTCGGGCCGCTGGCGCATATGTTGAAGAACCGATTTTACATTGGCGAAGTCGCCTATCGCGGCGAAGTCCACAAGGGCGAACACGCGCCAATCCTTGAGCACGAGCTTTTCAACGCGGTCCAGGCCAAACTCGGCGAACGCACAGTGCAGCGGAGAATACGCCGCTCGCACTCCCCTGCCCTGCTCGCCGGGCTGATCTTCGACGATCGTGGCACCCCCATGAGCCCCAGCCACGCCAACAAGCAGGGTGTGCGATATCGCTATTACGTCTCGCAGGCGCTCCTACAGAACAGGAAATCCGAGGCCGGGTCGGTCTCGCGGGTATCGGGACCGGATATCGAAGCGATCGTCATCGAAGCTGTTCGGCAGGCAATTGCTGACCCATCGAAAACAAAGACGACCAACTCTATAGCGGCAAACGCATTGCCAGACAGCGACAAAGATCTGATCGCACATCACGTCGTTCGCGTCGTCTTATGCCCGCGCAAAGTAGAAATCACCCTGATCGAAGAACATCGGCAATTCGCCGATGCGGAAGAAACCGCGGCGGGCAACGACAATCAATCGATCAGCGTCCCCTTATCGCCGCCGGTCGGCAAACGTCGAAAAGGCGTCGTCCATCTGCCTGCATCACAATATCTCGATCCACGAGATCGAGATGCTCTGCTGACGGCGATCGCCAAGGCCCGCTCCTGGATGGATGACCTTATCGACGGACGAGTTCAATCCTTCGAGGAGATCGCCGAGCGCGAACAGAAAGTCGTGCGTCACATCCGATTCCTGGCGCCGCTCGCATTTCTTTCGCCACGCATCATCGCTGCGATCGCCAACGGCGACGTCCCGGCCGGCGTCACCGTGAGCGGGCTCGTCCGCTCTCTGCCGCAAAGCTGGTCGGAGCAGGAGCAGCAATTCGGCCTGCGCCGACCTCGCATATTCACCAGCGTTTCGATCCCGCCAGAACCAGATTGCTCCGAGTTCGTCTGGGATCGGCTGTCGACATCCAACGTCTGGCTATAGAGGGCGCCGCGGTCCGGTTCCTTATATGCGAAGCAAGTCTCCGCACATTGCGAACCGGTCTCAGCAATGGCGCGGGAAAAATTCCGGAGATTGGAAAACGGCGGTCAGAGACTGGGCCCCAAAATTGGCCCAAAAACCGCTTCAACACGCCCCGCGTCAGGCGCAGAGACTGTGTCACTCCGCGCAAGGCATTGATTTGTCGGCGCTTCCTTGGAAACAGGAGAAAGTCTCTGCACGCGGGAAATGGGTGGCTGGGGCGGGAGGATTCGAACCTCCGTATGGCGGAATCAAAATCCGCTGCCTTACCACTTGGCGACGCCCCATCGGTCCTCCGCCGTTGGCGAAGCACGGGCTACCCATAATGCCCGGAGCTTTGCTCCGCAACTCTCTTGTCGCCCTGTCGCGAAACCCGGGCTCGCCGCCGAAAGGTCAGCTCCAGGCGTGCAGGGGCGTGTAGCGCGAGAATTTCTTCGCGTGGTGCCGATCCATGCGCGTCAGCACGTCGCGCAGAAAGGCGACGCCCTCGGTAAGGTAGGGCCCCTTGTTTAGCATCACGCAATCCGCCCGTTGCGCCATGGCGGCGTCGGTCGTTTCCGCTCTGCTGGCCACGCCTTCATGGACGAAATTGTCCAGAACCTGCGTCGCCCAGACCACCGGAACATGAGCCGCCTCGCACAGCCAGAGGATCTCCTCCTGGATTTCGGACAGGCGCGCAAAGCCCAGTTCCACGGCGAGATCGCCGCGCGCGATCATCACGGCAGTGGGATTGCCGGCCGCCGATTGCAGGATCAACCGCGGTAAATTGCGCACGGCGAGCGGCGTCTCGATTTTCAGCAGAATCGGCTGTGGCGACCGGTCTCCGCGCCTGGCCGCAAGATGGTCCTGGAGCAACTCGACGTCCGAGGGCTCCTGAACAAAGGAAAAGCCCACAAGATCGGCGTGGAGCGCCACGAAGTCGAGGTCTGCGAAATCCTTCTCCGTCAGCGGCGACAATTTGAGTTCGGTGGTCCGGAAATTAAGTCCCTTTTCGACTTTCAGGCGCTCGCCCTTGGCCCGCGCGCTAAAAACCTGCAGTTCCGCCTGCCCTTTGGTTTTGGCGACGACGCGCGCGCCGATCCTGCCGTCATTGATCCACACTTCCGCGCCGATTTCGAGCTGCTCGATGATCTGCGGGAGATTCGGCGCGATAGCGATTGGCCCCTTGGCGGATGCGTCAATCTTCGTGGCGAGCACAAAATGATCGCCGCGATGGGCGCGGAATTTTTCCGGCGCTCGCAGCGAAGCGATCCGGCATTTTGGGCCGGCGATGTCCATGAGTATGCGGCAAGAGCGTCCGAGCTTTTGTTCGGCTGCGCGGATGTGGGTGATCATGCGCGCCCAGTCGCTGGCCTCGTCATGCGCGCAATTGATGCGCGCGCAGTCCATGCCGGCCGCAATCAGGCTCTCGATCAACGCCGCATTGGTCGCGGCTTCGGAGGGAAGCGTCGCCATCACCCGCGCATGAGGAGCGCCTTCGCGCGCTTGCCCGAAAATGACGTCGCAGGCGGCGTGCAACGCCTTTTCGCCGGCCAGCATCAATTCCGGCGACGGGTACGGAAGCTCGGCGTCGCCGCTCAAGCGCCCGAGCGTGGCGATGAGAGCGTCGATGGCCGTGAGAGTCTTGGCCTCGCTTCGGCCAAGGGACGACAGACCGTAGGACGCGAGCCGGCTTTGTAAACCGCTCAGATCGTGACGACGCAGAGCCAGATAGTCGGCCAGATTGCGCATGTCAGTGAGGCGCAGCTCTTGCCCGGGCCGACAACCCCAATTTGTCAGCAAAGCGTTGCTGTCGCGCTCCACGTCATTGCGAAGCTGTGTCATTTGCGACAGCAGCTCGCGCAGTTCGGAGAGAGTGTCGTCCAAAGCGATTCCACCATGCATGTCGAACCATCCGCGTTGTCGTCGTCCGACGAAAAAATCGCCGTTCTTCAAACGCGATGTTCCGCAGCAATGTGACAGCTGTGTTACAACTACGCCGACTTGACGCTTCGCCGCGAAAAACCGTCAAAAAAGCTTCTCAAACGGCAATTGAACCGGCGCTCGCCGCCGCCGAACGCAGCGCCGCCATATTTTCCGCGTAGCTCGCGCTGTTGTCTCCACGAAACACGGCGGAACCGGCGACGAAAGTGTCGGCGCCAGCCTCCACTATGGCGGCAATGGTTTCCGCCGAGACGCCGCCATCGACTTCGAGTCGAATGGGACGGCGTCCTATCATCTCGCGGATTCGGCGGATTTTCATAAGCTGCGCAGGAATGAAGCTTTGTCCCCCAAAGCCTGGATTGACGCTCATGACCAAAATCAGATCGAGTTCGTCCAGCACATATTCGAGAAGGTTTTCGGGCGTGGCGGGATTTAGCGCGACGCCCGCTTTCTTGCCCAGCGCGCGGATGGATTGCAGCGAGCGATGAAGATGCGGCCCCGCCTCCGCATGGACGGTGATTATGTCGGCCCCGGCCTCGGCGAAAGCCGCTATGTAAGGATCGACCGGCTCGATCATCAGATGAACATCGAACACCCGGTCGGTGTGCGGACGCAGCGCCTTCACCACACCGGGTCCAAAGGTGATGTTCGGCACGAAATGGCCGTCCATCACATCGAGATGGATCCAGTCGGCGCCGGCTTCGACGACATCGCGAACCTCCTGCCCGAGCTTCGCAAAATCTGCGGAGAGAATCGACGGCGCGATGATGAGGTCATTGGTCAAGGCGCAAGGGCTCCGTTGTGGCGGGCCTCTCTCCGCCATCGCGAAGAGAAGCTCTAAGTCGTCTCACGCGCCTGCGATGTGCGGGTCGAGCTTGCCGGAGGCGTAGCGCTTGGCCATCTCCGACAGCGGAATCGCCTTGATCTTTGACGCCTGCCCCGCCGCGTTGAACTCCTGGTAGCGCTGCACGCAGACCTTGCGCATCGCCTCCTGTGCGGGCTTCAGATATTTGCGCGGATCGAATTCGCCCTTGTTCTTGCCAAGCGTCGCGCGGATCGCGGCGGTCATGGCGATGCGGCAATCGGTGTCGATATTGATCTTGCGCACGCCGAATTTTATGCCGCGCTGAATCTCCTCAACCGGCACGCCCCAGGTTTGCGGCATCTCGCCGCCCGCCGCGTTGAAGGCGTCCTGTAACTCCTGCGGCACCGACGACGAGCCATGCATGACAAGATGCGTGTCGGGGAGGCGGCGGTGAATTTCCTCGACGACATTCATCGCGAGAATGGCGCCGTCCGGCTTGCGCGTGAATTTATAAGCGCCGTGCGACGTGCCCATCGCGATAGCGAGCGCGTCCACCTTCGTCTTTGCGACGAAATCGGCGGCCTGCGCGGGATCTGTCAACAACTGGTCGTGGCTGAGTTTTCCTTCGGCGCCGTGGCCGTCTTCCTTCTCGCCTTCGCCCGACTCCAACGATCCGAGCACGCCAAGTTCGCCTTCGACGGAAGCGCCCACCCAATGCGCCAGATCGACGACGCTCTTGGTGACGCCGACGTTATACGCGTAATTCGCGGGCGTCTTGCCATCCGCTTCGAGCGAACCGTCCATCATCACGGAGGAGAAGCCGAAGCGGATGGCGCTGGCGCATGTCGCTTCGCTATTGCCGTGATCCTGATGCATCACGATCGGAATGTCGGGATACATGATCACGAGGGCTTCAATCATCTTGGCGAGCATGGTGTCGTTGGCGTAGGAACGCGCGCCACGGCTGGCCTGAATGATGACGGGGGCGTCGACGGAGGAGGCCGCCTCCAGCACTGCGAGGCCCTGCTCCATATTGTTGATGTTGAACGCGGGAACGCCGTAGTCATGTTCGGCGGCGTGATCGAGCAATTGTCGCAGGGTGACGAGCGCCATGGTCCTAAATCCTCTCCGTTCGTTTTGACTCTAAAGTAGCGCGGCGGCGGTTTGAGCCACCGTCTGCGGCGTGATGTTGAAATGCTCGTAAAGCGCGTCGGCGGGTCCGCTGGCGCCAAAGCCGGCCATGCCGACGAAGGCGCCGTTATCGCCGAGCCAGCGATCCCAGCCGAAGCGCACGGCGGCTTCGACTCCGACGCGCGGCGCGGTTCCCAGCACCTGCGCACGATGGGCGGCGGGCTGCGCCTCAAACAGTTCAAAGCTTGGGATCGAGACGACAGCCGCGCGCTTGCCAAGAAGTTGCAGGAGCTTGGCGGCCTCCAGCGCGATCGACACTTCCGATCCCGTCGCAAGCAGGGTGACGTCTCTCCCGCCTTCCGGCTCCTGCAGGACATAGGCGCCGCGAGCGCAAAGGTTTTCGGCGATCGGGCGCTCCAGTGTCGGCAGGTTCTGGCGCGACAGGCTCAAAACCGAAGGCGTGCGCTTGGCGGCAAGGGCAAGCTCCCAGCATTCCGCGGTTTCGATCGCGTCGGCGGGGCGAAACACGTTGAGGTTGGGCATGGCCCGCAAGCTGGCGAGATGCTCCACCGGCTGATGCGTCGGACCATCCTCGCCAAGCCCGATGGAGTCATGCGTGAGCACGTAGATCGTTCGCAATCCCATCAGCGCGGCAAGACGGATGGCCGCGCGCGCATAGTCCGAGAACACCAGAAAAGTGCCGCCATAGGGCGTGAAACCGCCATGCAGCGCAATCCCGTTCATGGCCGCCGCCATGCCGAATTCACGCACGCCATAATGGATGTAGCGACCGGAAAAATCTCCCGGCGTCACCGAGCCAAGACCCTTGGTGATCGTATAGTTCGAATGCGTCAGATCGGCCGAGCCGCCGATGGTCGCTCTGGTCGCGCCATTGATAACGCCCAGCGCCATTTCCGAAGATTTGCGCGTCGCGACCTTGGGCTTGTCGCGCGCCAGCTCCTCGCGGAACATTTTCAGCGGCGCCGCAACTTCAGCAGCCACATCGCCCTGCAGGAAGCTTTCAAACTCCGCGCGCCTGTTGGAAGCGGCGAGGCGCTGCTTCCAGGCGGCGTGCGCCGGCGCGCCGCGTTGTCCCGCCCTGCGCCAGCCGTCCAGAATATTCGTGGGGATCTGGAAGGGATGATGCCCCCAGTCGAGCGTCTCGCGCGACGCAGCCACTTCCGCGGCGCCCAGCGGCGAGCCGTGAGCGCTTTCCGTGCCCTGCTTGGCGGGAGCGCCAAAGCCGATGATGGTGCGGCATGCGATCATGGAAGGGCGGGGGTCGTCTTTGGCCTGCGCAATCGCCTCTGCGATTTGCTTCAAGTCATGACCGTCGATCTTTTGAACATGCCAGCCGGAGGCGGCGAACCGCGCTGCCTGATCGGTCGAAGTCGTGAGGTTGGTCGGCCCGTCGATGGAGATCAGATTGTCGTCCCAGAACACGATCAGCTTGCCGAGCTGCAAATGCCCGGCAAGATCGATGGCTTCGTGACTGACGCCCTCCATCAAGCATCCGTCGCCGGCGATCACATAGGTGAAATGGTCCACAAGATCGGCGCCGAAACGAGCCGCCTGCAACCTTTCGGCGATAGCCATTCCGACCGAGGTCGCAAGCCCCTGCCCCAAAGGTCCCGTAGTCGTCTCGACCCCCGGCGCGTGACCATATTCCGGGTGGCCCGCCGTTTTAGAGCCGAGCTGGCGGAAGTGCTTGAGATCCTCGATGTCGAGCCCCGGGTAGCCGACGAGGTAGCCCAGCGCATAAAGCAGCATGGAGCCGTGCCCGGCGGAAAGCACAAAACGGTCGCGGTCTGGCCAGTGGGGATCGGCGGCGTCGAATTTCAGGAAAGTCCGGAACAGCACGCTTGCGACATCGGCCATGCCCATCGGCATGCCGGGATGGCCGGACTTTGCCTTCTCGACCGCGTCCATCGCCAGCGCGCGGATAGCGTTGGCGTCGTCCCGGCTGATTTCCACTGACAGATTGGACATCAACACTCCTTTAACCGACGCTCTTTCGGCGCCTCACGAGATCCAGAATCCTCGGCGTCAGAATGAGCTGCATGGCGAGGTCAAGCTTATTGCCGGGAATGACGATGGAGTTGGCGCGCGACATCCAGCTGCCGGCGATCATCGTCACGAGATAGGGAAAATCCACGCCCTTGGGATCGCGGAAGCGGATCACCACGATGGATTCATCGGGCGTGGGAATTGAACGGGCGACGAAGGGATTGGAGGTGTCGACTGTCGGCGCCCGCTGGAAGTTGATGTCCGTCTCAGAGAATTGCGGACAGATATAATAGACGTAATCATGCATGCGACGCAGGATGGTCTCGGTGACAGCCTCGGTCGTATAGCCCCGCGACTGGCGGTCGCGCAGCAGCTTTTGCGTCCACTCGAGATTGATGACCGGGACGACGCCGATCTTGAGATCCGCGTAGCGCGCAACATTGAAGTCGTCGGTCACGACGGCGCCATGCAGCCCCTCGTAGAACAGCAGGTCCGTGTTGGGCGGCAATTCTTCCCAGGGGGTAAAGGCGCCGGGAGGCGCGCGATAGACCGCCGCCTCGTTCTCGTCATGGACATAATGGCGGTAGCGGCCCGTTCCGGTTTCCCCATATTCGCGAAACATGCCTTCAAGATCGGAAAGCAGATTGGCTTCGGGCCCGAAATGGCTGAAATGATGATTGCCCTGGGCGTGCACGTCTTGCATCACCTGTTTCATTTCGTCCCGGTCGTAACGGTGAAAGGAGTCGCCCTCGACATAGGCGACCTCTATGCGCTCGCGGCGGAAAATCTGCTCGAATGTCTGCTTGACCGAACTCGTGCCCGCTCCCGAAGAGCCCGTGATCGAAATTATGGGATGCTTGGCTGACATGGCGCGCTGATCGCAAAGCTGGAGACGGTTGTCGCGAATGACCTGTTTGCGCCGGTTTCGGCGCGGATTATCTGTCGAGGCTCGCACGGCTCCATCGAGCCGGCGCGCCGGACCCTACATCGCACTCTGGCGCGAATAAAGGAAGTCAGGCCGAAGCCTTGGCCCGAAGCTTAAGTCTTACGCCATTGGCGCGGTGTTCTTGCATGCTCCCGCCTCGGCGCGCAAGCATGGAGGCGAGGCGCCGCTCTCGCTTCGGTCAAACCGTTCTCCGGGAAGGCCGCCCCTCACCCAAAACTGTTGTTCTTGGGAAATCCGCGCGGCGGCAGGCGGCCGGCTTCAGCGCGGTGGCCGAGCCATTCCTTCAGATCCGCCTTCGAGACATTGAAGACCCGTCCCGAGGAATCCGTCCAGCTCAGCCCCTCGGCGAGCGCGAAAACCCGGGCGTCGGCGACGCCGCCGTCCTTGTAGCGCTGCATTCGCACGCCCTTGCCGCGCGCCATGCGCGGCGCCTCTTCCAACGGAAACACCAGCAATTTGCGGTTTTCGCCGATAATCGCCACATGGTCGCCCTCCGCGGCCACGACGATTTTCAGCCGCGCCGGCGCATCGAGATTGAGCGCCGCCCTGCCCTTGCGCGTCGTGGCGATCAGATCGTCCTCGCCCACGATGAAGCCGCGTCCGTCGTCGCCGACAAGCAGCAGCGAGGCTCCGGGCGTATGGAGCATCACCCGGGCGATGCTGGCGTCCTCGTCTATGTCCGCCAGCAGCCGGACCGGCTCGCCGTGCCCCCGCCCGCCCGGCAATTTGGCGGCGTCGAGGGTAAAAACCTTGCCGTTGGAGGCAAAAACCAGAATTTTCGAGGTTGTCTGAGCGAAAAAGGCCGCCTGCAGCGCGTCGTCGCCCTTGTAGGGCAGCCCCGAAACATCGGCGACATGCCCCTTGAGCGAGCGAATCCATCCCTTTTGCGAAACGACGACGGTGATCGGCTCGCGCTCGATCATGGCTTCGGTGAGGTCGATGTCCGTTGTCGCCGGCGCGTCCTCGAACGTGGTGCGCCGCGCCCCGAGCTTCGTTTGCAGCCCGAAGGTCTTTTTCAGCTCGCGGATCTGCGCAGTAATCGCGCGCCACTGCTTTGATTCATCGCCAAGCAGCCCTTCGACCTCGCCGCGCTCTTTGGTGAGCTCCGTATGCTCCTTGCGCAGCTCCATCTCCTCCAGCTTGCGCAGGGCGCGCAAACGCGTATCGAGGATATATTCGGTCTGCATGTCGGTGAGCTTGAAAGCGGCTTTCAACGCGCCCTTGGCGTCGTCCTCTTCACGGATGATCCGGATCACCTCATCGAGATTGAGGAAGACAATGATCATGCCTTCCAATTGCTCGAGCCGCCGAACAATGGCCGCGAGCCGATGACGCGATCTCCGCAGCAAAACGTCACGGCGATGATCGAGCCATTGACGCAGCGCTTCGTCCAGCGAGACGACGCGTGGACTAACGCCGTCCACAAGCACATTCATGTTGACGGAAAAGCGCGTCTCCAGTTCAGACAGCTTGAACACCGTCTCCATCATCAGAGCCGGATCGACATTTTTTGCGCGCGGCTCCAGGATGACCCGAATGTCCTCGGCGGATTCGTCGCGCACGTCGGCGACCAGCGGCAGCTTCCTCTCCATCACGAGCTCGGCCAGCCGCTCGATCAATCTTGATTTCTGCACCCCGTAGGGAATTTCAGTGACAACGACCACCCAGCCGCCGCGGGGCAGTTCTTCCTTGTTCCAGCGCGCGCGCAGCCGGAACGAGCCGCGACCCGTGCGATAGGTTTCGGCGATGTCTTCGCGCTTGTCGACGACGATGCCGCCGGTCGGAAAATCGGGGCCCTGCACGAAGGTGAGCAGCTGCTCCGCCGTGGCGTTGCGATGTGCGATCAGGTAAAGCGCGGCGTCGCAAAGCTCCGCCACGTTATGCGGCGGGACCGAGGTCGCCATGCCGACCGCTATCCCCTGCGAGCCATTGGCGAGCAGATTGGGCAGCGCCGAAGGAATGACGACCGGCTCCTTTTCCTCGCCGGAATAATTCGGCTTGAAGTCGATCGCGTCGTCGTCAATTCCTTCCAGCAGCAGCCGCGCGACCGTGGTCATGCGCGCTTCCGTGTAGCGATAGGCCGCGGCTGAATCGCCGTCGACATTGCCGAAATTGCCCTGGCCGTCGACAAGCGGATATCGCGACGAGAAATCCTGCGCGAGACGCACCAGCGCATCGTAGATCGCCTGGTCGCCATGCGGATGGAAGGAGCCCATCACGTCGCCGACGATTTTCGCGCATTTCTTGAAAGGCGCCGCGGGATCCAGCCGCAATACGTGCATGCCATAGAGTATTCGGCGATGCACGGGTTTCAATCCGTCGCGCGCGTCGGGAAGGGCGCGATCGGTGATGGTCGAAAGCGCGTAACGCAGATAACGTTCCTCGAGCGCCTTGCGCAGCTCCACGGGCGCAGCGGCCTTGTCCTCGCCGGAGCCGCCGCCGGCGGAATGAGAGCCTTTTTGCGCCATCGTAACCCGTCTCCTTCGCGCGGTTTTAGCGCCGCTCGAGTGTCGCAGCGCAGTTTCAAGCGCGCAAAATCGCTGGACTTTCGCCCCTTTAATGTCGGACGGAAAACCGCCCTCCGCTCACGCGAGAAACCCTCGGACGATTCGCCGGACCGCCGCGTTCCCCGTTTGTATGAACATTGGGCTGCGCCGCGCAAGTTGGGCGCCCATGTGAGAGAGTTTGGTTAAATTAGTCCTGCGCTGACGTTTTCGATTTTTTAGAGAATCAGCTGATAATTTTTGCTTGTGGAAACAGCTTTCCGTCAACTACAACCCAGTCACGCCGCTTCGATGCGGCGTCCCCGACCCGTTTGCCCTCCGCGCTGTCCGCCAATTAAGAGTCATCGATCATGAAAGATGGGTTTTTCGTTCTGACAATGATTGTCGCGCTGACGGGAAGCGGCAATTTCGCGATCGCGCTGGACGCTTCTCTGGCCTCCACGCAGTCAGGCCAAACCCTGGCGTCAGCCTCCAACCCGCAGACGTCCGAGACGCCGCGTAACGTCGCCGCCACCGATTTTTGCCGGCAGGTGGATGTCGCGGTTGACGAGGGGTATGGCGTCAGCAGCCACGAGACCCGCTACGAGTGCACGACTCCTAATCCCTGAAGGCGAGTCCCGCTGCGGCCACGCGCGCCTTGTCGCCCGTCTCAACACCACCATGCAGAACTCTTTAGCCCGATCAGCGATGGTCGGGCTTTTTATCTCGGCGAAGTCGAAATGCAGTCGAGTTAACTATTTCTATCCGGCAATAAAAGCGACCTGACTGGCAGACATTTACCTTAAAAAGTCGGCTTAACGCTCGAAAAGATTATGGAGTCCGTCTCCGCTCAAATTAAGATAAACACCGTTATAGATTGGATTATTTGCAGTTTTCGATAAATAACAATATAAAATCCTACTCTTCATTATGAAAGCAAATCCAGTGTTGGAACTTAACGAAGCTTTGGCTGCACTTCTGAAAGCCGTTGCTGCGTTCCTGACGGCTTTCGATGGCGCCGTTTTAGAACGTCTGCCCTCCGACGCCGCGCAGGCCGTGCTGCAACTGATCGCAACGGGTTCGGCGGATGACCCTGTCCTGTCGAAGTTGAACGCGCAGGCGCGAGCGGCGCGCGACGCCTGCACGCAGTGGGAGCGCAGCGACCGGCCCGTCAACGACGTATTGAGGGAGGCCGTGGAAGCCGCGACGAATGCGGTTTTGGCGCAGTATCGCGGCGGCTCGAATGTGGTGGACTTTGTGAAACATTAAATAGCGCAAAACCGCCGGGCGGCCCATGCTTACCTTGCTAGGCGGGCTTGCCGAGTTCGAGCCCGCGCAAAGGCAACGGCGTTCACGTGGGGCGACCATCAAAAACTCACCGCACACCAGAAACAGGATGCGCTAAAAGCCCTTGCGGACGGCATGGCGTCACAGGCAGACTTGGCGCGACGGTTCAATGTGAGCCGAAGCACGATTTCGAGGCTCATATGACGATCACAAAGGCGGAGGGCCACACGCCGACAGAGCGTTATTTGGCAAAATTATGCGACAAAACATTCTTGCGGCTATGGGCGTACCCCAACCCTTATAAGGCAACCGGCAAGGAAATATGCGACGTCATTGTTGTTTTTGAAGACCGCATATTCCTGTTCTTCGACCGAGAGACCAGGAAGTTTGATGACAAGGAAAGAGATGTTTCCCTGCAATGGATGCGGTGGAAACAGGAAGCTATTGATAAGCAGATAGCCCAAGCAATTGGTGCACGGAACCATATTGCAAAGAGGCCTGACAAAGTATTTTTGGATGCAAAGTGCTCAGTTCGTATCCCGATACCGATCAACGCGAAATCAGAAAACATACACAAAATCATCGTTGCTCACGGTGCCGAGGAGGCTTGCAAGGCGGCTTCTCCAAATAATATTTATGGAAGCCTCGCTATTACATACCGCGACACTACGAACGCTGGCGGCTTCCCTTTTCATGTAGATTTGCCGAGGGACGACATATTTCATGTATTTGATAGCTTTAACCTTCCTATATTATTGCAAGAGCGAGATACTATTTACGATTTCACGCAATATATCCTTGAAAAGGAGAGGGCTATTCGCCGATATCCATACTTCAGTTATTGTGGAGAGGAAGACGTTCTTGCCCATTATCTTTCTAATTTTGACAAAGAAAATAGACGTTACCAAATCGGAATAAAAAGCATCGACAAAGAGTTTGACTCATTTGCGATTGGCGAGGGGGAATGGAATGACTTTAGCCGATCCGCGCCTTACAAGCGGAAGAAGGAGGCCGACGCAGCGTCATATTTTTGGGATGATTTGATTCAGCGGACGAGCCAGAATGCATTTGACGGCCTGTTATTGGGGGATGGGGACATCTTTTCTCGCCCAAGCGCTATCGCTGAAATGGCAAAGGAACCGCGCTTTTTTCGGCGCGAACTTACAAGAATTATGCTGCGCGTGGTTGATGCTTTCCCCGACACAACAAAAGATGGTTGTTTCACTCGGAACACCACTTTGCTTCCTTCTTTCTATCCCGAAAAAGCATACGTCTTTCTGCAACTCAGACCAACGGCAGAAGCTCTCGCAGAGGAGCATTACCGTTTCAAACGGATGGGCCTCCTACACACCGCTTGCGGTGCTGCAAAACTTAAGTTGCCGGAAAAGAAGCTAATCATTGGGATCGGGATCAACGCCCCAAAGTTTCTTCCATCTGGGGGTGAGGATTTTATTCTTTTGAATTGCGACGAATGGAGCGACGAGGTGAGGCAAGAATTCGAGGAAGCGAACAAGGCGCATGGGTTCTTTCGAAGCCCCAATCTCAAGATTTTCAAAAATCGAATCAGTGAGTTCCCGCCGCCGCCACAAGCCGGAAAAAAAAGTGGACGCAATGACCCCTGCCCGTGCGGCTCTGGCATCAAATTTAAAAAGTGCTGTTCAGGTAAAACTTAAGGCGGACTTCCCCTAAGTTTCGTAATGGCCATTCCGCGCCGGCTTCAAAAAAATCGCCAGCTTCCGCCAAGCTTTCACACTACTGCCACGCTATCGCTGAATTTCACATAACTCATTGAATGGAATGGTGGGCGCGACAGGGTTTGAACCTGTGACCCCCTCGATGTCAACGAGGTGCTCTCCCGCTGAGCTACGCGCCCCAGCGCCGTTGTCGGCGGCCGGTGTGAAGGCGCGTATAATGGCTCACGCGTCCCGGCGCAAGCGTTTTTCGGGCGGCGATTACGCGTCGCGGAAACAAATCGGCGAGGGTTCGACCCGGCGCAATTCGTTAAAAAACTGTTTAAATAGCGTCGGGATTGCACAAAAAAACAATGATCGGGGACTTCATCTTCGGCTTGCGAGATGCAACAAATGTGTCACACTGGACTTCGCCGGTTCCATAGATCCGGCGTCAACAGGGAGGTTCCTGATGTCCTTACAAGGTCATATCGTCGAACTTCAACGCCGCCACGAGGCGCTCGAGAAGGAAATCGAGAAGGAACAGCATCATCCACGCCTGGATGAGAAAAAGGTGCTGGAGCTTAAGCGCAAGAAGCTGCAGATTAAGGACGAAATTTCCAAATTGTGCCAAGGCGAGACGCTGCATTAGCATTCGCCCTGTTTGGCGCCTAATTTCACCCGCGGGGGAAAGCCCCCGGCATCCAAACTTCCAGAGTCGCCCGAGGCGGGGAGCAATCTCCGCCTTTTGGCGTTTGCGGGCCGACGCTCGAGCCCCTTGCCCCGCATATCTGGCGCGCGACATGCATGTGATCGCGAATCCTCCTTTCAGGCCGCTTCATGCCCGTGTCCCCGCGCTACCACGCCGAAACCTTACATGCGACGCTCGGCGAAGGTTTTTTCGACGAGGTGGCGCCGGCGCTTTTCCCGCAGCACATCCTCCGCTTTCGCGACCAGCGATGGGCGGCGCGGGTCGGGCTCGACACCCTGACGGACGCAGAGTGGATCGCGCATTTCGGGCGTTTCGAACCCCTGCCCGGCGCTTTCCCCAAGCCGCTGGCGCTGCGCTACCACGGACATCAATTTCGCACATACAACCCCGACCTCGGCGACGGGCGGGGATTTCTGTTTGCGCAATTGCGCGACGCCGAGGACGGCCGGCTGCTCGATCTCGGCACCAAGGGCAGCGGGCAAACGCCCTGGTCGCGGCGCGGCGACGGACGGCTGACGCTCAAGGGCGGCGTGCGCGAAATTCTCGCGACGCAAATGCTGGAGGCAATGGGCGTCGACACCTCGAAAAGCTTCAGCCTGATCGAAACCGGCGAGCAACTCATGCGCGGCGACGAGCCCTCGCCCACGCGCTCCAGCGTGCTGCTGCGGCTGTCGCATTCTCATATCCGCATCGGCACCTTTCAACGCCTCGCCTATCTCCACAACTCCGCCGCCATAGAGCGTCTGTTGGACTACTCCATCGCCAATTATTTCCCTGACCTCGCAAGCGAGCCGCCGGAGCGGCGCGCGGCGGCCTTCCTGGAGGCGGTGACGGCGCGCGTCGCGCATCTTGCCGGCGGCTATATGGCGGCGGGCTTCGTGCATGGCGTGCTCAACTCCGACAATATCAACGTGACCGGCGAGAGCTTTGACTATGGCCCCTGGCGCTTCGCGCCGGTTTGGGACGGCGGATTCACCGCCGCCTATTTCGACCAGAGCGGGCTCTATTCCTTTGGCCGGCAGCCCGGCGCGATCGGCTGGAATCTGGCGCGTCTGGCGGAATGCCTGCTGCCGCTGACCGGACTGACGCCAGCGCAAAAAGCGATAGACACCTATCCAGATCTTGCTCGCGCGGCGTTCAGGACCGCGCTGGTGGCCCGGCTGGGTCTCGTCTCGCAGGGACCGGAGCGCGATGCGCAATTAGCGACGGCGTTCACCAATTTCGCCATAGCCTCGCGCGCGCCGCTCGAGCAGGCGATTTTCGACTGGCGCGGCGGTCTGGCCAATGAGGCGCGCGCGATGCGCAGTCCAGCCGCGTCCCATTATGAAGCGCCGCAATTCGCTCCCTTGCGGGAGGTGCTCGGCGGCTATGACCCAAATCCGCAGGCCCGGCTGGATCACCCCTATTTTGCTTTGGCGGAGCCCTGCACCATGCTCATCGAGGAGATGGAGGCGATCTGGAGCGCCATCGCCGAGGGCGACGACTGGAGCCCGTTTTACGCCAAGCTTGAGCGCATCGCGCAAATGCGCGAGGCCTACGAGGTCGCGTGAGCGGGCGCCGCGTATTTTCTCTTGCTGGCCGGCTAATCCGAAAGCCATAATATATGTCTGCGATTCTTTTTGTATGAACGCACAGTCGCCGGGAGCGGGCGACAGGGCGGGCGGCGGTTTATGAACGACAATCGTGACGAAGCCGAAATGGCCGCAATTCGCGCCGAAGTTGAGCGAATCCGGCTGGAACATCATGACCTCGAGGCGGCGATCGACGCTTTGCTCATGGTTGGAGCCGTGGACCAGCTTCAAATCCAACGGTTGAAGAAGCGCAAGCTGCTGCTGCGCGACCAACTCCAGCATCTGGAAGACGAGATTACGCCGGATATCATCGCCTGAGCGCGAAAACCCGGGCTTAACTGCATCCAACGGGAAAATGAGCCGCCAATCGCTGGCATGGTGATTGAAACGATAGCGACGAAGGGCTCGCACTGTTTCGTTTTGGAACGGAACCGAGCCGGCCCAGGTCACTATCGGAGTTGCCTCCATGCCGCGCCTTACTGTTTCCCTCAACAATTCCTTCTCCACCCCGCGCACGACGCCGAGGACCGGTCCGACCGGCCGTGCCATCCGCAACGTCGACGCGCTGTTCGGGAGAGTGGAAACGCGGAAAACCCCGCTTCTGCTCGACGCGCGCTTCCTGAAATGGACCGGCGGACTGGCCGCTGTCGCTGGCGTCGCTTTGGCATTTGCGCTTTGGCGGCTGTTTCATTTTTCGCACTGACGGCCCCGCGCTTTCCTCGGCTGCCCGCGACGCAAATGTGAGGCGAGCCGGGCGGCGCCCGTCCCGGCGACGTGAAAAAGGCGGCGCGGCTTGCGCAGGGGGGCCGCTTCGTCTATGCCGCATGGCTTCCTTGTTCAGCCGCTGGAAGCGCCGTGACGAAATCCGCTACGCCTGTCGCCATTATCATGGGCTCGCAGTCCGATTGGGCGACCATGCGCCACGCCGCCGAGACGCTCGACGCGCTTGGCGTCGGCTATCAGGCTCGGATCGTTTCGGCCCACCGCACCCCTGACCGGCTGGTCGCCTTCGCCAAGAATGCGGAAAGCGAAGGCTTTGAAGTCGTCATCGCCGGCGCCGGCGGAGCCGCGCATCTTCCTGGCATGACAGCCGCAATGACCCCTTTGCCGGTGCTTGGAGTTCCAGTCGAATCCGCCGCGCTGTCGGGCATGGATTCCCTGCTCTCCATTGTGCAGATGCCGGGCGGCGTCCCGGTGGGAACGCTGGCGATCGGCAAGCCCGGCGCGATCAACGCCGCGCTGCTGGCCGTCGCTATTCTGGCGCGTGGCGACTCCGCTCTTTCTGAGCGACTCGCGCAATATCGTTCCCGCCAGACCGACAGCGTCGCGCAAGCGCCGAGCAACGAGACGTAGCGTCATGCTGGAGCCGGGAGCCACAATCGGAATTCTGGGCGGGGGCCAACTTGCGCGCATGCTCGCGATGGCGGGGGCGCGACTTGGCCTCAAGAGCCATATATTTTCGCCCGCAGACAACGAACCTGCCTTTGACGTTTGCGCGGCGCGCACCATCGCGCAATATGACGACGAGGCGGCGCTCGCTGCATTTGCCCAGGCCGTCGACGTCGTCACCTATGAGTTTGAAAACGTGCCTGCGGCTACCGCCGATTTTCTCGTTGCGCGCAAGCCCGTGCGGCCAAATCCCAAAGTTCTCGCGCTGACGCAGGATCGCCTCGTCGAAAAGGAATTTGTGCAAAGTCTTGGAATCGAGACGGCCGACTTCGCCGATGTCGCGGACGCAGGGGCGCTCGCGAGGGGCGTCGCCAAACTCGGCCGCCCGTCGATTCTGAAAACCCGCCGTCTTGGCTATGACGGCAAGGGCCAGATCGTGCTGCAAGGCGGCGCAGATCTCGCTGCAACTTTTCGCGCGCTCGGCGGCGCTCCGTGCATTCTTGAAAGCTTCGTGCCTTTCACAAAGGAAATATCTGTAGTGGCGGCGCGCGGCGTCGACGGCGCCTTTCGCGCCTATGACGTGTGCGAGAATGTGCATGAGCATCATATCCTCGCGACCACCACGGCGCCCGCGCACATACGACCGGAAACCGCGGCACAAGCGATCGCAATCGCGCAGAAGATTGCCGAAGCCGCTGAATATGTCGGCGTTATCGCCGTGGAAATATTTGTCGTGGAGCACGCTATTCGCCGCGAAACAGAAAAGCTGGTGGTGAACGAGATTGCGCCTCGGGTCCATAACTCCGGCCACTGGACATTGGACGGCGCGCTGACCTCGCAGTTCGAGCAACATATGCGCGCCGTCGCGGGATGGCCGCTTGGAGCGACGCGGCGGCATGGGCGCGTTGTGATGACGAATCTCATCGGCGACGACGCCAATAATTGGCGCGAGCTTTTGGCGGAAGCTGGCGCTTGCCTGCATCTCTATGGCAAAAGCGAAGTCCGTGCGGGCCGCAAGATGGGCCACGTCACACGAGTCACACCGGAGGCAGAATAAGACAGCAGCCTGTTTTGCCTTTCAATCGGGAAGCCGCGTCGACCGAAGGGTCCTAAAAGGATTTGACAATCGTTCGACCGTATCTGCAAAATGCCGTAAATATAGGCGCCTTTCGAGTCGAATGCGCGTCAGCAAGGCGCATGACCTTGTTCAACCGATTGCCGACATGAACAAATACATGATCCTGCCCCGAAGCACTCTGCTCCTCGCAATCGCTGGCGGGCTTGTCAGCGGTGTGATTTTGGTAAGCATGGGACTTGCCGGCGCGTCGATACTCTACGCCATAGTCGCTTACATACTTGCAGCCGTTATATTCGCTCTCTGCATAAGACCACTTTCGGATCGCGGCGGGGCTGCAAGGAAATTCGCAGACCAAAGCAGCGTTCCAGCGAGCAAGGTTCCAAAAATTACGCGATATGCTGCGGCCGTATTGCTTGCATTTACTGGGGTATTGCTCAACCTCGCGCTGGACACGGATCCAAGACAGCATGCCTACCTGTCGATGGCCGTGCCTATCGTGATAAGCGCCCTACTGTTTGGTTTCGAGGCTGCGAGCGTTGCGCTTGTGATTGCCTGCGCGGCGAGCCTGTATTTCTTCATCCCGCCCCTGTTTGATTTTAATTTCGAGGATCCGCGGGACATCGGCCTCCTGTGTGAATTCGTCGCCTTCGTTTTGCTTTGTTCCTGGATTTTGAAATCCATCTATGAAGGGGCTGCGCATGTTGACGCTTTGGCCGCAGAGCCGCCGAGCGTCTCGCTGACCCATCCCCTATTGCGAAGCGCGCCGTTCGAAACCGAGTTTGCAGCGACGGAACGAATGCTGCTTGAAGCAAGAGATCGTTATCGCGAGTTGCGCCACAGGGTTCGGAACGAATTTCAAACACTCCAACTTCTCGCTTCGGCCGAGGCCGACGCCACCCATCACCCTGAAGAATTCGGACGGTGGATATTACGCCTTCGCAGCGCGGCAGAACTTCACAATGTGCTCGACGACGAGGCGACGGAAACGGTCCGGATGGATTCTTATTTGGGCGCGCTTTCGGACACGCTGACGAAGACCTTCGCCGGTCGCCTGACGATCGAAACGGACGTCGAGCCGGACATTCGTTTGCAATCCCGGCATGCGCGGCACATTGGACTGATTTACACAGAGACGGCCATTAATTCGCTGAAGCACGCCTTTCCCCAAAACGCTCCTGGCGAACTGCGCGTGCGTTTCGGGCGCGTGAAGAATGGCCTGCAATTGACCATTGCCGATAATGGCGCAGGGTTCGATCCCTCAACCATAGCGGCGAAGTTCGGTCTTACGCTGATGCGACAGGTCGCAGACAACCTCGGCGGCGACCTAAGGTGGCACTCCTCGTCGACAGGCACGACTGTCAGCCTCACTTTTGTAACGCCGGCTACATCCTCTCGGGAAAGCTGAATTCGACGCGACTGTCGTGCTGTTTGCGGGAAGGTTGCGCAGGCGCGGTTCCGTCGAGCGCCGAGGACGGCCGCGGTCCTGGATTACGCCGCGCGCTGTTGTTGCTCAGCGACGCGATGAGCCGGTTCTGGTCTGCCGAACAGCCACCCTTGAGCACGATCTGCGCCGATAAGCTGGATCGCCAGCTTCTGCGCGGGCGTCTCTATGCCTTCGATAACGACCACCATATCGATCCGCTTTGCCAGGGAGCAGACCGCTTCGACGACCGCATAGGAGGTCGTGTTGAAGTTGATGTCCTTGACCAGCGATTGATCGATTTTGACAATCGAGAACGGCAGGCGGCTCAAATTTGAAAGCGAAGAATAGCCGGTGCCGAAATCGTCCAGAGCGAAGCGCACGCCGAGGGCTCTCAATCGCTCTATGGTCTGAAGCGTAGCCTCGATCTCATCGATAAAGAGACTTTCCGTAATCTCCAGCGTGAGCCGCTGCGGGTCTAGACCGGTTATCGACAGCGCGTCGTTTACGCATTCAACGAGGACAGTTGGATTACGGAACTGAAGGACGGAAACATTGACGCTAACACTGGTATCGTCGCGCCAGGACACTGCGTCAGCGCAGGCCTGCCGAATGGCGAAGCAACCCAGTTGCTCAATGCGCCCGGTCTGCTCCGCGATGGGGATAAATACGTTGGGAGGAACGTAGCCGCGCGTCGGATGCGGCCAGCGCATAAGCGCCTCATAGGACACGGTCTTGCCGGTACCGATGTCGATGATCGGCTGGTAATGCAGCTCCAGCGCGCCGGGGGTGACGGCAGCGACGGCGAGGTCGGCTTCGAGACTGAGGCGCTCGGTGAGCTCTGCGGCCATGCTTTCGTCATAGACCATAGTGGCGCCGCGCCCGTTGGCCTTTGCCCGATACAGGGCGATGTCGGCGTGACGCAGAATGGCCTCCGGGGTTGAGCCGTGCTCCGGAGCGAAGGCGACGCCTATGCTGGCGCTGATCCTGATCGTATTGTTGCCAAGGTGGAAGGGCTCTTTGAGAGCGGCGCTGATTTCCTGCGCGACGCTAATCGTCGTGTCCGGACAGCTCAAGAGATGGATTGCTGCGAATTCGTCTCCCGCGAGCCGGCTGATGACTGCCTCGGAGTCTCTATTGCGATGGAGCCGTTTTGAGACCTCTACGAGAAGTTCGTCTCCAACTTCGTGGCCAAGCGTATCGTTAACTCCCTTGAAACCATCGAGATCGACGTAGAAAACCGCGAAGGACGGCCCGTCTTGCGACAGCGCCTCGATGGCGCGCGTAAGGCACTGGCCGAATTCATGACGGTTCGGTAGCCCGGTAAGCGTATCGAAGCGCGCGAGCTTTTCGATTTTCGCCTCCGCGCTCCTGCGTTCGGTCGCGTCTTCCGTCAACATAAGTAACCCGCCTTCGAGGGCGGGGGTGAAGCTGACAACGAAATTGGACCCGGATTGCGTTAGCAGATCTACCTGCGTTGGTCGGCGCTCCCTGAGACTTTTTTGGCAGGCATGGAACAGCGCCAACGCGTCCCGCCGGGAAACCAGACGGGATCGAAGCAGATGACGTTCGGTAGCTGCAAACGTCTGGTGTGTCGTGGCTTCCCGCAAGGAATAGAGAGCGAAGTGGCGCTCGTTCGCTACGGAGAGATTCAAATGCTCGTCGAACATCGCCAGCCCATGGGGCATCGTGTTGAGGGCGGCGTCGAGAGCGAGATTTTGAAGATGAAGCTGGCTGGAAAGCCCATCCGCGGTCTTTTTTGCCTGAATGAGGTCAAGAAGATCGCGATTGACGCTGAATACAATGGCTGCATTGCTGATTATATACAATACAACGCAATAACCGAGATAGTTGTAATATTTGTTGTCTCCAACGATAAGTCCGATCGCCAGGGGATACGAAATCAGAACGAGCTGGAGAAGCACAAATTTAGGACGGGCGGCGTTGCGGGCGACAAAGCCTGATGCGAGGGCGATATTGAAAGCAACGACGACAATGTGGGCGGCGACGGTCGAGGTTTGGGTAAGACCGAAGTAACCATTGAGTCCAACCGCGACGCTCATGATCGTTGCGCCGAGGATAAATTCCCAATCCCACCGTCGCGTCGTCTTTCTGTCGTCGTCGCCGTGGTCTCGGTAGTAATAGCCGGCCAGCGTGCCGAGACGAAGGACGCCTATCGCGATCGTGACGAAAGTCATGACCTCGAACAGGCGGTGTCCACTTGCGCGCCAAACGATAAAGGGAGGCACGCAGCTGGTTATCAATCCGAGGATTAACGACGCTGGCGAAGCGAAAAGGAATGCAACCAAATTGCGATAACTGACAAGATCACTGGTCGATTGCTTACCCCGCCGCAATGCGCCCGCCAGTCGACTGAAGATCAAGTCGTATCCGAGCGTGAGCGCCGTATCGGAACTCTTTGCACGCATGAGCAGGGTCACAGCCATCTGGGAGAGAACGTGTTAAAGACAGACTAGTGCCAAAAAGTAAAGACTTTATAATCTTTTAGCTACAAACACGCAGTGCGCCGCGATAAGGCGGACGCACTGGAAAGTCCTTTTTCGGCATTGCCTTGGAGCCGCACAAAAGCCTGTCGGCTCCGCTAGCGCCCGGCAGAGGCCGCCATGGCTGGCGACACCGAACTCGCATTTTGCGAAGCGGTTGAGAAAGCATATTGCAGCATGCGCTCCTGACCTTGAGCAAGTCGCTGGAGACGGGAGATTTGCATGGGATTGAGTTTCATCATGCTGTCCGTCCACGTTTTAGCGAGCGGCTCCAGCTGTTCCTCAAGCTTGCCCGCGTACTGGTAGAAAGCCATGAACAGGGAGAGCCGCGCAGAATGCATCGGCAGGGAGTCGGCGGCATAGCGCCTCAACCAGTTTTCGCCTTCCCCCGTCGGCACGACCGCGTCCAGGCCTCCGATCGCCTCCAGCTCTTCAGCCGAATACTCCTTGCCCGAGGAAAGGATCTTGTTCGCCTGTCGAGCGCCGACGCGCCGGGACAGAACGCCCACCGCAGTTATAGGGAAATGGTTGAACTTGACCTCCGGATAACAGAACGTGGCCTGCTGCTCCGCAATCATCACATTGCAGGAACAAGGCGCGTCGATCCCACCGCCGTAAGCCTTGCCCTGGACTGTCGAAAGCGTGATCGCCGCACCCCGTGAGCTGGATGCGTTCCAGCAAACTCCTTCTGCTGACGCGCGGGCATATTCAGAAAGCGCTTTGCGATCCCCCTTCGCCAGACAGTCGAGATAAAAATCAAGATCGCCGCCCAAGGTTAGAATGGGTCCCCTGCCGCGAAAGGCCAGATATCTCACGGGAGAGTGGGTGTAGCTTTCCGCAGAGCCCCAGAGGGTCCAGATCGCACGATGAACGGCGTTGAGGCTCCTCAAAAGATCATAGGTGAAAACCGGCTTAGGTTCTGGAAGGAGCGTAACCCAAATGGTTTTGATCGCGGGCTCGTAGGCGAGTTCGATTTGAGGCAGAAAGCCAGCCTTGTGTTCAATCGCGCCAATAACTTCCTCCGCGCTGATGTCACCGCTTTTTGCCTTTGCAAGCGTATCGCCAGACTGGGAAACCATGTCGCACCTCGTCGTTCCTGTTCGGTGGAATCCGAACGTTGGCTCGACAATAATCGTGCTTAATTTTTTGTAAATGTGAATTGTTTAATCGACGCGCTCAATCCTTGGGCGTTAACCATATGGTTTTGCATACAAAGTTGCGACTCTGCGTTAGCGTTGATGTGCAGCAACTCCGTGCGTCGACGACGGTTCTGTGCTGGTGGGCGCTGATGTTTACGATGACCAGAAATCGATTTCGTCACGCGAAAAATTCGCTGTTGATATCCTCTGCGACATAAGTGCGCAGGGACTAAATCGAGTCGCAGAGCTTGATATTAAGGTTAATGCAGAGCGGTCGCGCATCTGCTTTTGGTTCGCTACGCGCGCGGGCGCATCATCGAATTTGCGGCGCTTGTCGAAGGCGCCGCTGCGTAAATGAGCGGCTCAAATTACCTAAGGCGAATTGCCGCAAGCGCTTCACGGGAAGGGCTGGCGGCCCTTCCCGCAAAAGTTTTTCTACTCGGCAGCCTTCATATCCGGCGGAGTCGCTTCTGCGGCCAGCGCCGCGAGCGCCTCCTCCAACGGCATCGAGGTCTGCGCTTGCGAACCAAGCCTGCGAATAGACACCGTGCGCTCCGAAGACTCCTTCTTGCCTGCGACAAGAAGCACCGGAATCTTCGCCAGCGAATGTTCGCGCACTTTGTAGGTGATCTTCTCGTTGCGCGTGTCGACATCCACAAGGAGACCGAGCTTTCGCGCGGCCGCCGCGATCTCCAGCGCGTAATCGTCGGCCTCCTGCGTGATCGTGCAAATGACAATCTGCGTCGGCGACAGCCACAACGGCAGATGGCCGGCGTAATGTTCGATCAATATGCCGGTGAAACGCTCCAGCGACCCGAACATGGCGCGATGCACCATCACAGGAGTCTTCTTCTCGGAGTCGGGGCCGATATAGAAAGCGCCAAAGCGCGACGGCAGGTTGAAGTCGACCTGCGTGGTGCCGCATTGCCACTCGCGGCCGATGGCGTCGCGCAGCGTATATTCGAGCTTGGGGCCGTAGAAGGCGCCTTCGCCCGGCTGCAGCGAGGTTTTCAATCCACGCCGCGCCAGCTCGTCCAGAACCTTCTGCAAGGCCGCCTCAGCCTTGTCCCAGGCTTCGTCGGAGCCCACGCGCTTTTCCGGCCGCGTCGAAAGCTTCACCACCACGTCGCTAAAGCCGAAGTCGCCATAGATCGACAGGATCATGTCGTTGATCTGCAGCGCTTCCTGCATGATCTGGTCTTCGGAGCAGAAGATATGCGCATCGTCCTGCGTAAAGGCGCGCACGCGCATCATCCCATGCAATGCGCCCGAAGGCTCATAGCGATGCACGATGCCGAACTCCGCGATGCGCACGGGCAGATCGCGATAGGACTTCAGCCCGTTCTTGAAGATCAGCACATGGCCGGGGCAGTTCATCGGCTTTAGCGCGAAAACGCGTTCGTCCTCGGTCTTGGTGAGGAACATGTTCTCGCGATAGGTCTGCCAATGGCCTGAGGTTTCCCACAGCGCGCGGTCAAGCACCTGCGGCGTGTTCACCTCGCTATAGGCCTGCGCCTGGCGACGGCGCATGTAGGCGACGAGCTTCTGGAACAGGGTCCAGCCCTTGGCGTGCCAGAAGATGGCGCCCGGGCCCTCCTCCTGGAAATGGAACAGGTCCATCTCGCGACCGAGCCGTCGATGGTCGCGGCGCTCGGCCTCCTCAAGCTGGTGCAGATAGGCGTCAAGCTCCTCCTGTTTGGCGAAGGCGGTTCCATAGATGCGCGACAGCATGGGCCTCGTGTGGTCGCCGCGCCAATAGGCGCCCGCGACTTTCATCAGCTTGAAAGCGCCGCCGATCTTTGCGGTCGAAGGCATATGCGGGCCGCGGCAGAGATCCAGCCAATGTCCCTGCTTGTAGATATTCAGGTTGTCGCCCGGCGGGATCGCCTCGATCAGTTCGCCCTTGAAGGCTTCGCCCTTGGCGTGGAAGAAGGCGGTCGCCTGGTCGCGCGTCCAGACTTCCTTAACGATGGGCTCGTCGCGCGCGATGATCTCGCGCATCTTCTTCTCGATGACCGGCAGATCCTCGGGCGTGAAGGGCGTGTCGCGGTGGAAATCGTAATAGAAGCCGTTCTCGATCACCGGGCCGATGGTGACCTGGGTGCCGGGAAAAAGCTCCTGCACCGCCTCGGCCAGCACATGGGCGGCGTCGTGACGGATCAACTCCAGCGCCCTGGGGTCCTCGCGCGAGACGAACTCGATCTTCGCGTCGCGATCGAGCCGGCTGGCGAGATCGCTCAGGCTCCCGTCTATGGTCATGGCGACGCTGCGTTTGGCGAGCGATGGCGAGATGTTTTTGGCGATGTCCATGCCCGAAACGCCGGGCTCGAATTGACGGGACGCCCCGTCGGGGAAAGTGACCGAGATCATTGTGTGCTCCTTTAGCGCTCAATCGCCGATGCGAGCCGGCGTAAGTCGCTTGTTATCCACAGGGTGCGGATGGGCTGTGAATAGGCAGACTATGAAGCGTTTGCAAGGCAAGCGCACGTAAGGGCAAAGCTACTGCCAGCGAGCCGCTTGCGTTAGAGACCGCGCTGAACGCTAAACTGCATCTTTGCCGGAAATCCTGACGGCGCCTTTAGCTGGCCTGCTCTTGCCGCCCCAGACGCCGAAGCACATAAAAGCCAGCGCCACAAGCATCGCCGCCGCCGCCAGAAAACGCTCCATCGTTTCGCCGACCGAGAAGAAATATTCGCCGACATATTCCTTGTAGCCGTCCTCGCTGGTTGCCTTGACGAGCGCGATGTAATCCCCGTCGCGGAGAAAGCTGTACCTGGAAGCTCGCCGTGCCGTTGCTGGCCAGATAGTTCTTCGCCGACAGCGTGAGTTCCGTATTGGCGTCCAGATCCTCGTTCCATTCGTGCTGGCCGACATTGCGCAGGATGCGGATTTCCACTCTCATTCCGCGCAGTTCCAACTCATGCGCGTCGAGAATGATAACGGTGGGGCCGGCGTCGGGCACATGAGCGCAGAAAGTCTCGTGCGTCTTCTGCTCCTGGAATGCGGTGAAGGTCATCTGCGCCGGACCGACGCTCATGATGCAGTCGCGCGGCTCGGGAGCGACCCTCGCGACGGCGCAGGTCGAAGCCATCTGCGCCGCCAGCAACGCAGCGATATAAAGGCCTTTCAGCATCGCTCACCCTCGGGATGGAAGAAACAGCGCATTATTGGATAAGGTTCGGGACCGAATTTGTCCGGGACAACAGCGGTTCTCGCCAATCTGCCGCCGTCCATCGCCAATCGCTCTTTCCCCCTCCCCTTTCGCCGGTTATGACAGCTTCGCTTTGGAGGCCCTTCCTTTGACCGCACGCAAAAAACCCGTCCCGCCGCGCGCCTGGCAGCGCATGCTCTCGGGGCGGCGGCTCGATCTGCTAGATCCATCACCGCTGGACGTCGAGATCGAGGACATCGCCCATGGGCTTGCCCGGGTGGCGCGCTGGAACGGGCAGACGCATGGCGAGCACATATTTTCCGTGGCGCAGCACAGCCTGCTTGTGGAAAAAATCGCCGGCGAGCTGGAACCGGCCATTTCCCGGCACGATCGCCTGTTCATGCTGCTGCACGACGCACCCGAATATGTCATCGGCGACATGATCTCTCCGTTCAAGGCGGTGATCGGAGACGCCTATAAAGACGTTGAAAACCGTATCCTTGCAGCGATTTTGCGGCGCTTTTCCCTGCCCGTCGCGCCCTCCCCCCAGCTCTTGCTGCTCTGCAAAAAATCGGACCGCGCGGCCGCGTTTTTCGAGGCTACGACGCTCGCCGGCTTTACACGGCGCGAAGCCGAGCGCATCTTTACCCGCCCGGCGGCTCTTCCAGATCTGGCCGAGCAGCTGTCGCCGATGTCGATAGCGTTGGCGCAACAGCGCTATCTGGATCGTTTTACGAGTCTGGAAAACGGGCGTTAAAGGATTTGCGTTGGACAGCGCGGAAAATGCGGTTCCACAAGAAGGCCGGCGGTTCTCGCCACAAAGCCTCGTAAATTCATAAGGGTGAGAGACGCGGAGACGATGAAGACTGGCTGGCTCTATGTCTGCCCCCTGCGCAGGGTGGTTGATACGGTGCGGGTGACGGGAGCGCGCTCGCTGGTGACGATTCTGACCGCCGGCGCATCCTCGGTGCGGCCGTGCGAGATCGCGCCGCCGCGTCACTTGCGCCTCGCGGTTTCGGATATCGAGGCCCCTCTCGACGGCCACGTGTTGCCGGGCTCCGAGCATGTCGAAAGCCTGCTGGCTTTTCTGCGCGACTGGGACCGGCAGCATCCCTTGGTGATCCATTGCTACGCCGGCGTCAGCCGTTCGCCCGCGGCAGCCTTCATAGGCGCCTGCGCCCTGGAGCCGGACCGCCGCGAAATGGAGATCGCGGAGGAGCTTCGTCGGGCCTCGCCCACCGCCACCCCCAATCGGCGGCTCGTCGCGCTGGCCGACCGGATGCTCGGTCGGCAGGGACGCATGACCGAAGCGGTGGCCGCCATCGGGCGCGGCGCCGACTGTTTCGAAGGCGCGCCTTTCGCGATGGAGCTGGGCTAGCGACCGGGGCGGTTTTCGACAATTTGCGTCAATTCGATTAAGTGACGGCATTGCCAGCCGCAGCAGATTTTGGACCCTGAGCCTCGTGAGCCTCGCAGAGAAAAATTCTTCGGCGCGGTCCGGTTTGCCGTTGGCGATCGGCCTGACCGCGGCAATCGTCGCCGCCGAGGACAACGAACCCCTGATTCTGACCGTTCCCGACACGCCCGAAGCCTTCTTCGCCTTGCCCTCGGGAGAATTCGATCCCCTGCGCCATCGCACCTTCGAAATAGCGCTGCGCGCCTTCGTCGCGGAGCAGACGGGCGCGCCGCTTGGTTATGTCGAACAGCTCTACACGTTTGGCGACCGGGGCCGTCACTCTCGCGCCGGCGATCGCGATCCGCATATCGTCTCCGTGGGCTATCTCGCCTTGACGCGCTTCGACGATCAGCAGTCCGAACGCGTCGGGGGCTATCGCCCTTGGTATGATTTCTTCCCCTGGGAGGACCTGCGCAACGGACGCCCCGACATCATCGAGTCCAGGATTCTTCCCGAGCTGCGTCATTGGGTCGAAGAAGCGCCGAACGAAGTTTCCTCTTCGGGCCTGACGCGCAGCGAGCGCTTCAACCTCTTGTTCAAACCGCAGGGTCGCGACTTCAACGAAGAGAATGTGCTGGAGCGCTACGAACTTCTCTATGAGGCGGGCCTCGTCGAGGAGGCGATGCGGGACGGACGCCAGGCCGCCATGCGGCGGGGGCCGATGGCGCCGCTCGGCCTTACCATGCGGCACGACCATCGCCGCATCATGGCGACCGCCATGGGTCGGCTGCGCGCGAAAATGAAATATCGCCCGGTGATCTTTGAATTGATGCCGACATTGTTCACGCTGACGGAATTGCAGCGCACGGTCGAGGCCATTTCAGGCCGCCATCTGCACAAGCAGAATTTTCGCCGGCTGGTCGAAAGCTCCGCGATCGTCGAGGCGACCGGCGAAATGTCGCTGCGGACCGGCGGGCGCCCCGCCGCGCTGTTCCGCTTCCGGCGAAACGTGTTGCAGGAACGGCCAGCCGCAGGACTGCGCGTGGGCGTCGGCGGCTGACCGGGCGCTTCGAATGTGGCGGCCCGGGCCGCGCAATTGCCTAAAAATTCCCGATTTTGCGTTTTAGGCCCGGATGGACCCGGCGACGGGCGTCGCGCCTTTAAGAGTTCATTCACCCTGACGTGGTGAATTTCCAGAAAAGTAAAGTTGCGTAGAGGGTTGAAGTCTTGGGTTATCTATCGCCGCCACCGTCGCCGCAGCCGGTCGTCGTCTACAAGGACGTCGGCGGCCTGGTCAGCGAGTATGAGGCGCAGACGGAAGTCTACCGCCGCGAGAACCGCGAGGTGCGGCTTCACGAATGTCGCTCCGCCTGCACGCTGGCGCTCAGCCTGCCTAACGTGTGCGTTTATCCCGACGCTCAGGTGAAATTCCATCAGGCCTACAATGCAAACACGCGGGAGACGGACCTCTCCGTTTCCGCGCAATTGTTCGACAGCTACCCTGCCGCGGTGAAGGGACGCCTCGGTTATCTGACCCGCCAGTACAAGGTGCTCAGCGGCGTCGAGCTGATTTCTCTCGGGATGCGCAATTGCCTGCATGGCGACGGCGTCATGGTCGCGGCGAAGAAAGGCCGAACGCCCTCTGTGGCCGTGGCCGGCGCAAATCCGCTGCGCGACATCGCCCAGAGCGTCAAGGTTGCGGTGGCGAGCGCGCTGTCGCGGCCCGAGGACGCCCCGCCTGGCCCAACCCGTATTTCCACGCCGGATCGCACGCCTGTGCCGCCGACCCTGGCGCGGCTGGCCGGCGATGCCGAGGCCCGCAGAACCCCGGCGTCAGGCGCGGGAGTCAATAATATGCGCGTCGCCTATCTGGAGCCGTCGAACGGCGGTTTGACCGATATCCCCTTGCCTCCGACCCGGCCGGATTTTGCGAACGCCCCGGCTGAACCGCCGGCGGCGGCTCTTGCGACGGAGTCGGACCCGCGGCTGATCAGCGGCGCCCAGCCCATGCTGGACTCGACCCGTTTCGCCCCGCATGTGTTCTCGCTGCGGGCGGAAGCGGCCCGCCGAGCCAACGAAGCAGCCGGAGGCTGAGCAGCTTCAACCGCACTTTTTCGGGGTTGACACCGGGCGTCATGATTCCCCATAAGCGCCTTGCTCATGACCCTGCTCCGGCAGGGTCATTTGTCTGGAGCCCCGCGCATCCAGACCAGTGGGGGAATGTCCCGAGCGGCAAAGGGGGGGGACTGTAAATCCCCTGGCTATGCCTTCGTAGGTTCGAGTCCTACTTCCCCCACCACGCACTCCCCATTTCCCGGAGACATTTCCTGCTTCCAGAGAGCTCTTTATAATTCA
Source organism: uncultured Alphaproteobacteria bacterium (assembly GCA_963697595.1). Taxonomy (GTDB): domain Bacteria; phylum Pseudomonadota; class Alphaproteobacteria; order Rhizobiales; family Beijerinckiaceae; genus Methylocystis. Next base: position 2,437,910 of record CAVOON010000003.1, read on the forward strand.
AAGACCTATAGGCGGGTAGAGCAGGTCTCCGCGACCCAAAGAGCCGACAACCCTCCCGGAGCGGCCTTTGACGGGACTTTGTCTCCGCCCGTGGCAAAGTGTTTCCTGGCGCTCGGCGCAGCGACTGCCAGAGACCGGTTCGCACTGCCGAAGAGACCCGGTTCGAAAGCCATTTATGGGGCGCTGAACGCTGCGGAGAGCCCCTAAAGGCCGAGCCACAATGCATTTTGGAATGCGCGGAAAACTATCTGCGACCGTTAGGTCACGCCGCTCGTGCGCCGACCTGGAGATCGCGCCGCGCCAACAGCGATCCGAATTGCTCCTGAAGGCGCTGCTCTGCGCAATCCGTCAACGAGGCTCCGGCAACCCAAGCATCCTGCGTTGCTCGCCCCAGTCTGATGGCAAATCGAACAGGCGCCGAGCGCCTAAGCCATGCGGCAGACGACCGTCCACCGCCGCCTCCACGATGTCGGGGGCGAGAAAGGCCAGTGAAATCGTCATAGCCGCTGAACGCTTGCCGCGCTTTTCGCGTGTGGCGAGCTTCTCGATGTCGGCGACGCGGCCCGAGACGATCTCCTCCAGCCAAGCGCGGCCATTGGCGATTGCTCGAACCAGTGTCGCTCTCGTCTCCGAACTGATTGGCTGACGGTCGCTGCTATTTGAATCAACAGGAACAAGAATCTCTCGTGAAGGTCGACCGGGGCGTCGACGCCATGGAATGCGGAGCATCTCTCGCCCGAACGACTGCTCCCCTGCTTCGGTCAGCTCGATCCCGATCGCATCCTTGTGAACAGTGACGCGCGCTACATGCGATGCTGTCTGCAGCTGAGCTTTTGCGTCACTTGCTTCGCGCGCATTCGCCAAAATAGGCGCGGCGAGTTGGTTTTTAACTGCGGATGCCTTTCTTGGGGCCGCGTTTTGCGGCCTCCACTGCGCTCCTCTCTCTTCTCGGAACACATCAAGAACTATTGCTTCGACCTGATCGGCGGCGACCCGTGCGATCGAGCCAGCATCGTTCTTACGACCTTCCGTCAGGGCTCGAGAAACATAGTAACGGTAGCGCACGCCGGATTTGACCGCATAGCTCGGCGTCATCAGAATTCCCCTTGTCATCGAATATCTTGCCGAGCAGCAGCGCATTGGAGGGCGTGCGGGTTTGCCGGTAGGCGGCGAGGTTTTCCGCAAGGCGAGCCTGAACAGCCTCGAAAGTCTGTCGATCGATAATCGGAGGATGTTCCGCCGGGTAGCTCTCGCCGCAATGATTGAGTTCGCCAAGATACATGCGGTTCTTCAGAAGATGGGCGAGCGGTCCTTTGGTGAAATAGACGCCGCCGATGACGCGGCCATTGGAAAGCGCTCGAACTCTCGTCCGGATGCCGCGCTCGCGCAGTTCGGCAAGCAGCGCCAGCATCGACCCCAAGGCGAGATAGCGCTTGAAGATAAGCCGGACCGTTGCAGCCTCATCTTCGACGATGAGCAGCTTCCTGTCTTTGACCTCATATCCCAGAGGCAGCACGCCACCGACCCAGATGCCCTTCTTCTTCGAGGCGGCGATCTTGTCGCGGATGCGTTCGCCAGTGACCTCCCGCTCGAACTGGGCGAAGGAGAGCAGCACATTTAGCGTCAGCCGCCCCATGCTGGTAGTCGTGTTGAAGGATTGCGTCACCGACACGAAAGAAACGCCCTGGGCGTCGAACAATTCGACCAGCTTGGCGAAATCCGCCAAGGACCGTGTCAGCCTGTCGACCTTGTAGACGACGATAATGTCAAACTTGTTCGCCCTGACCGCGTCGAGCAGTTGCTGTAGGGCCGGACGCGCCAGACTGCCGCCCGAAAAGCCGCCATCATCATAGCGTCCGCGCGCCAGGATCCAGCCCTCGCTGGCCTGACTTTTGATATAGGCTTCGCAGGCCTCCCGCTGGGCGTCGAGCGAGTTGAAATCCTGTTCCAGCCCCTGATCGCTCGACACCCGCGTATAGATCGCGCAACGGCGAGGCTGGTTTGGTCGCCCCGCCGCCTGTGTTGTTGGGCGTCTCCTTTTCATGGCCTGGCTTCAGTCGCGGCGAGCGCAGAGGCGACGGCAACACCGTCAGAGTCAGCGTCAGGCCGCAATGTTGGGCTCTTGTCGCGCAGTCCGAAAAAGCGCGGCCCATTCCAGCGGGTTCCGGTAATGGCTTGCGCGACCTTAGACAGGCTCGGATATGTCGCCCCTTCCCACATAAAACCGTCGTCGAGCACGGTCACTCGCTGCATGACGCCGCCCCATTCGCGCATCAACAAGGTTCCCGTGCGCAGACGCACAACATCTGCAGCGGGCCCAAATTTCGCCGCTTGCGAACCGCCCTGCTCTTTTGCATCACGCGCGAAGCGTTCCAGCGTCAGCCGAGCCTTTTTGCAAATATCGCCATGAACATTCGCCTGCATCCGGTAGGCGACGATCCGCAACAATAGAAACTTCGGCAAATGGACTGGAGCGGCTCGGCAGAAGAGGTTGCGCCAGCGCAAGCGGAGACCTCCGAGATCGAGCTCCCGCAGTTCGGCGATCTCCTGTTGCAGAGCCTCCCCTTCGGAGAGGACCCGCACTGCCGGATCGCGCACAAGCGCGATTCGACCCTTCCTTTGACGGGACGCCATCGTCAACCCCGAGCGGCCGCCGCGCCGTTCCCCTTCATCGTCACGCTTCCGCCGTCTGGAACTGCTGGAGCGCGGATCAGCCGATAGAGGGAGCCCCCGTTCTCTAGTTTCGTGCGTTCGATGCAGTGGCCGGCATGACGCAAGCCCGTTAACGCCGCACGTGTGGTATGGGGCAACCAACCGGTCGCGCACACCAGCGCATCTATTGAAGTCCCATCCCTATTGGTTAACAACTCGACCAGCAGCGCCTTTTTCGTGCCGGCGCGTTGATTTGGCGTAGGGGACGAAGCTTGAATTTGCTGACTAGCGCGTGGAGCAGAGGTTTTTCGTCGGCTGGAGCCTTTGCCCGAATCGACGACAGCGTTTTCACTTGTTGCCGATCCTGAAAGATCGCTCTTGCTGTTCGCGCGACCCAGCGCCTCGGTCGCTTGGTTGATCGCGCCGACGGCCTTGCGCCCGGCGGTCGAAATCACCAGGCTGAAAGCTCGCCCTTCGCCATCGCGACGCCAAACCGGCATCCCCGCCTTCGTCTTCACCTCGCGCATCAGCTTCCGCGCGATCAGCGCTGTGCCGACCCTGGCCGCGGCAGCGCCTTTCAAAATCTCGGCAAGATTCGCGACTCCGTCATCGCGCCGCGCGGCGTTCAAAAGCGCCGCCCGCTGACCATCACTCAATTTTTGCATTGTCTTCCTCCATTTGATCAGGACAGCACACGCTGTCACTGACCAAACCCCGCAGTCGGCGAGACGCCAGCGGGGTCAGGAGGCGGACTCCGGTGACATTTGGAAATGTCCGTCCGAGGTCCATGGGGCATAGCAATGCTCTGTTGCGCCTCGAAGTCCAGTCCTTTTGAGGTGCGAATTGGTAAACAGGAGCCCGCGTCATAGCCCGGCGGATCAATGCGCGTCCCCTTTTTTCGGCGCTCTTGACGCTCTGGCTGTCAATGATCGCGGCTGTCGGGCTCGCCTTGCGCCCCACTGTTTCACGGCATTTGACGTAAAGCGCCGCATATATGCGGTCGAGCGTCCCATCCAGTCCCACAGGTCGAAGTAATCGTAAACATTGCTCTTTGGCGTCAAATCCTTCGGAATCGTGCGCCATTGGCAGCCCGTGCTGAGAATGTAGAGCGCCGTTGACCACCTCGCGCAGGTTGACCGTGCGTTTGGCGCCGCCATGCTTTGCGGGAGGAAGAAGAGGCTCGACATGCGACCATTCCTCGTCGGTCAAATCGCTAGGATAACTCAGCTAGCTTCGGTCATAGCAACTGCGGTTCTCATCCCTTCACATCCGCGAAGTCCTTGCAAATCGCCCCCATCAGAGGGAATCACAAGTGACTCAGATGACTCAAGCTCTTCGCGAACGGGCTCTATGGGCATCAAAAGTTACGCGCGTCGCTTATCGCTACGTCATCATGCAGGATCAGGGATGCGAACCCGCATCCATTCCAACCCAGTTCTTTACCACGCCAGGCATGGAGCCCACGGCCTGCTGAACGCGCTTTAAGTAAGCGAGCGGCCCATTAGATTCGGGCGCAGCGACGGGCTTAGGCTCTGTCGGTTCGGTCTGGGCGATGGGGGGCTGTGGGGAAACGGGTTTCACGCCAGCTTCCGGAGCGGTCGTCTTTGGAGGCTTTGCAATTCGTTCTGGTAAGCGGCTATTGTTCAATTTTGCCGCGACAGAAGGTTTCGGCATCTTCTTCTGTGTGGGGATCGTTGTTTTGGCGGGCGACGCTGGCGACGCGAGGGCCGGGCCTCGCCGCGGCGCGGGCGTGACTGTAGCTTTCGGCATCGCGTCAGAGCGAGGAGGTGCGCCGTCGGGCGAGCTCGACGAAACTGCCGCTGGGTTTGGCGCTGCCGCTAGAGCGGCGGGCTGTTCTTGCGTTGGGTTTGGCGTTGCAGGGACCGAAGCCTGGTCCGAAGATCCGCTTTCAGCGCGCAGCGGTGGCCGGGAATCGCCGCTCAGCGCCGTCGGGGACGGGTCGAGCGCAGACGGGTCCTGCGCTTGGACATCGGCGCCTAATGCGTCGTTTGGCGGGTTGGTCTTTGCGGCTTTGGCATTGATCGCGGACGGGTCGAGCGGGATCGAAGAATGGGTCCGAATAGCCATGCCGGAACCAAGGCCGGCAAGGCCGACCAAAACGACTCCCGCCACAACGGAGCGTGAACGTCGCGAGGCGACGACCACGTTGTCAGCGCCGCCAACGCGATCGGAAACCAGAGTCGCCAGCTTTTCGCGCGGAGCCGGCAATTCGCCTGTCGAGGTCGCAACAGCGTTTGAAGTCCCGGCTCCCAATGACGCCGTTCTAGCTGCGCCCGCACGCCTATCCTTTAGCTCGGCGTCAATTACTGCAAAATCGGCCCGCAAAACAGTCTCTAGCGTAACGGTCTCGTGATGCTGCAAATCCTCGTCATTCCGCAGCGCCTTCGGTGAATGTGAGATTTTCGTTTTGATTGCGGGCGCGCCAGAAATGTCTCGCCGAGCCACGAGAGTTGGAACAGTGACGACGGGGCCCTCTTCGCTTCGCGACGCGACGCCAATATCGAGCAAGTGTTGTTCGAACTGCTCCAACCCAATCAACAAGTCTCGTTTTTCGGGAGGCGCGTTCATGTTGGTGTCCCTTGGTCGTGTTCTCTGAGCGCGTGCCCATGGCAATCAGCGTCGGACGCGGACGTCGCTTTCCAGATGTTTCGAACGCGTCAGGCCGCCCCAAATCCCGGAGCGAAAGTGCAATAACCATTGCAATAACCATGTTGCCGAAGACGCGAACCTCAGTCTTCAGAAAGTCAGCTTTATCAGGAAACTAGGACGCGGACTCATTAAGGCGCAGCCATAGTCTGATAGACGCGAGTTGAACGAAGGCAAGGTAGTTGGCCGCAAGCCGATCGTAGCGTGTCGCCACGCGACGACATTGTTTGATCCTGTTGAAGAACCGCTCGACCTGGTTGCGAGCGCGGTAGAGGTAGGGGCTGAAGCAGATCGGGTCGCTGCGGTTGCTTTTCGGCGGAATGTTGGCCCATGCGCCTTTCTTCATGGCGAGCTGTCTGATCCAGTCGGCATCGTAGCCACGGTCGGCAAGCAGCATCGACCCGGACTTCAGACGAGACAGTAGCCTTCCGGCAAGCCGAACGTCGTGGGCCTCACCGGGGCTCAGCGCCAGCCGTACCGGCAGACCATTGCTATCGACCACCGCATGAATTTTGCTCGTTAAGCCGCCGCGTGACCTTCCCATCAATTGGCGCTGGTTCTTTGTGATGCAGGCCCCATGCTGATGCACGCGGACAATGGAGGTATCGATCATCTGGACAGCGGCGTCATGGGCAGAGGCAAGTGCGTCTATGATGCGGCCCCAGACACCGGCCCGTCGCCAGCGGACGAAACGGTTGTAGCAAGTCGTGTATGGGCCAAACGCATCCGGCAGGTCACGCCAAGGGGCTCCCGATCGCAAGACCCAGAAGATGCCATTGAGGACACGACGATCATTTACGCGAGGAACGCCACGCGGCTTGTTGGGCAGCATCGGCTTGATGGCAACCCATTCATAATCGGCAAGTTCGTAGCGCATGATTCGAGCCCCCAGTTTGGGAGTTTGAATCACAGGGGTCTGGCCAAACGCAACGCCTCTGGGCCGGCCCCGGATCGGCGCTTACGGGCAGAAGCGGACATCGACCTGCCGACACCACCCGCTGAATCCGTCGGAAATGACCACCCATAGCGGACACTGGCGTCATCGCGCCTTCGGCCGAGGGGCCTGTTGCATTTGTCATAAATTGGATAGGACGCCGTTCTGCAATTCCAGTAGGCTAAATGACAGGGCGGCAGAATAAAATAACGCGAAATATCGGGAGTTGAAGATGATGAAGCGGCTTTGCCTATTCCTCCTGCTCCCACTAGCGGGTTTGCTCACTTCGGCAGGCACGTCAGCCGAGCAAACGGTCTCGCCAAAGGAAGCGCAGGCGCTCGCCAAAGAGGCTTATATCTATGCTTATGCGCCGATGGAGAGCTATCAGACATGGCGCACGCAGGCCGTTGACAAGACTGCCAACGGATATGTCGGCGGCTTCAACGTATTCCGGCACTACTCGGAACCCTTCACGCCTGACAATAAGGACATCGTCACGCCGAACAACGATACGCCTTACTCATGGGCGTGGCTCGACCTGCGCGCCGAGCCGATGGTGGTCAGCGTGCCGACCGTCCCGAAAGACCGTTACTATGTGATGCAGTGGATCGATTTGTTTACACAGAACTTCGCCTATATCGGCGTGCGTTCGACCGGCTTCGGTGCGGGCAACTATATGATCGCCGGTCCGAAATGGAAGGGCAAGAAGCCCGAGGGCATTAAGGAGGTCTTCAGGGCCGAGACCGAGATTGTGGGGACGCTGACGCGGACAGCACTGCAAGGCCCCGATGACGTTGCCAACGTCAAGGCAATCCAGGCGCAATACAAATTGCAGCCGCTCAGTGCCTTCCTGAAGCACCCCGCGCCACCGGCAACGCCCGCCATAGACTTCCCACCTTATGACAAGGCCAAGGCGCGTACGCACGACTTCATCGGCTATCTGAACTTCTTGCTGCAATTTGCCGAGCCCCCGGTCGCAAGCGAGGTCGCCATTCGCCAGCGCTTCGAGAAGATCGGCATTGGGCCGGGCAAGCGGTGGGATGCCTCGAAAGTCAATCCGGCGACGCTTGCGGCGATCGACGCGGGGGTCAAGGAGGGACAAGCGGAAGTCGACGCGCTGGCGGCCAAGACTTTTAGCACCAATGGGCTGTTCGGCTCGCGTGCCCAGTTGAAGACCAATTATCTGCAACGCGATGTCGGAGCGATGAAAGGCCTCTACGGTAATTCGCTCGAGGAGGCCTGGTACGGAGGCTACGTCTGTGACGGCAGCAGGCCGTCGGAACTCCACTTCACCAAGGCTAACCTGCCGCCTGCCAAATTCTTCTGGTCGATGACCATGTACACGATTCCAGATCGGTTTCTGTATGCCAACGCGCTCAACCGGTATTCGATCGGCGATCGCACCAAGGGTCTTGAGTATGACAAGGACGGCGGGCTTACGATCTATATGAGCAATGCATCTCCTGGAAAAGACAAGGAGAGTAATTGGCTGCCCGCGCCCGCATCGAAGTGCAGCCTTGTCGCCCGCGTCTATGGGCCAAGCAAGGCGGCAATGAGTGGGGAGTGGAAGCTGCCGCCACTGCAGCCATCTGTGGCGCAGGCGAACGCCGAATCGCCTCCTGCCAACATAACCGCAGTAACTGTCGATAATTTCATACGGGCCGAAACGGATCTTTATTTTGCCGGGCTAATTAAGGACAGCGGCGGGATCGGCAAGTTTCTGCACCGCCACGACCCCGCACGGATCGAAAGCCAGACTGTAATCCGGCTAAATCGAGACACGCTCTACTCTTCAGCTGTGTTCGATCTCGATGCGGGACCGGTCACGATCACGCTGCCGGACGCGGGCAAGCGCTTCATGTCGATGCAGGTCATCAACGAAGATCACTATGTGCCGGAAGTCGTCTACGGCAAGGGCAGCTATACCTTGACGAAGGAGAAGGTAGGCACGCGTTACGTTGCGGTAGCGATCCGGACACTGGTCAATCCGGCTGACCCGAAAGACATCGAACAGGTGCATGCGCTACAGGACGGCATCAAGGTAAACCAAAAAAATGTCGGCAACTTTGAAAAGCCGAACTGGGATCAAGCCGGTCAGAAGAAGGTTCGGGATGGGCTCAATGTACTGGCTTCAACAATTCCCGATTTCAAGAAGGCGTTCGGCAACAAGGAACAAGTTGATCCGATCAGGCACCTGATAGGCACCGCTGCTGCCTGGGGTGGCAATCCCGATAAGGATGCCACCTACCTTAACATCACGCCCACCAACAATGACGGCAGCACTGTGTACAAGCTCAACGTCAAGGACGTACCGGTCGATGCATTTTGGTCCGTTAGCGTCTATAACGCCGAAGGCTATTACGAAAAGAACACGTACGATGCTTACACCCTCAATAGCATCACGGCCAAAAAGGGCGACGATGGCGCCATCGCCATCCAGTTCGGAGGCTGTGACGGCAAAGTGCCGAACTGCTTGCCGATCACAAAGGGCTGGAACTACACCGTCCGGCTTTATCGACCGCGCGCCGAAGTCCTGAATGGCAAGTGGAAGTTCCCCGAGCCACAGCCTGCGGGGTAGGAAAAGGCTGGAAGCGACCTTCGCACTACGGCAAATACTAATGTGACTTCCGCTATTAGCACATCGCGACATATTGCGCCGCCGCACAAACTTGGTCTCTAAAGCAGCAAAGCGGACATAGTCTGCGTTGCATCACGCGGCCGGTTTTATAGGTACACGGCCTAGGGTCCAAACTCATAACCAGTAGCTGACGGTGGCGGCGATGCAAACGGCGGCGAGGAAGTTGGCGGCGTTTCGGTCGTAGCGCGTGGCGACGCGCCGGAAGTCCTTCAACCGGCAGAACATGCGCTCAATGGCGTTGCGATTGCGATAGAGGAACGGCGAAAAGCAGTTCTTCCATTTGCGGTTGGCCTTGGGCGGGATGTTCGGCATCGCGCCGTCTTTCTCGACTTGCCGCCGGATCGCGTTGCTGTCGTAACCCTTGTCGCCGTGCAGGATTTCACATGGAGGAAGCCGTGCGAGAAGTTCGGCGCCCGCCGTGCAATCGGCGATGTTGCCGCCCGTGAGCATGAAGGCGATGGGGCGACAGCTCGCGTCGGTCAGCGCGTGGATTTTGGTCGTGCGTCCACCGCGCGAGCGACCGATCGCCTGATTTTTCTCCCCCCTTTACCGCCGCTCGCCGAACGATGCGCCTTCACCGCCGAGGAGTCGATCAGGACTTCCACGGGCGGCCCGCCGGCTTGCGCGAGCACGTGGAACAGGTCCATCCACACGCCTTTCGCGGCCCAGCGGACGTAGCGATTGTAGAGAGTTTTCTTCGGTCCGTATTCCGGCGGAGCGTCGATCCAGCGCCCGCCGGATTTGAGCACCTGAACGATGCCGCTGATGACCCGGCGGTCGTCGACCCGCGCCTTGCCGCGCGTGTCGGTGGGAAGATGCGGCGCGATCTTCGAAAACTGCGCGTCCGTCAGCCAGAACTGGTCCAGAATCATCGGCGGTTCCTTTCGGAAACCGTGAATCACAACCAGATCAATCAGCCAAGCAATTTATGGGTCTGGACCCTAGAATTGTGGCCGATCTTTGCGATAACTTGAGCTATGCCGCGAACATCGATGAGGTTGTTGAGGCAGTCGAACAAAAATGGATGCCGATATTCTTTCGATCGGTCCAACGACACCATTAGTCGTCCGTGCAGAAGCCGAACAGTCGAAACGGCGCCTACCCACAACAAAGGGATACAAAGGAAATACAAAGAGCTTCAGTTGTCGCAAGCACAGTCCGCTTTTCGAAGTTTATCGGACTAACAGGGGTTACGACGGTATTTCTCAGGGTAGAAGCGGGGCAAAGATAACGCTCTTCCGCTGACACGCGGACCGATCTTTAACTTCCCGTGAAGGCGAAGATGGAGTCCTCGCTGAGCGCCGGTCGTTTCCGAAATCGAAGGGCTCGCCGCCCCTCCCAAACCAACATCGGCACCGAGAGGTAAGACTCCGGCATCATACAGAAGACAGACCTCGGGCCGGGACCTTGCGCGCCTCAGTCGAATTTCAGACCATCGCGCCAGGCCACTTCGAGCTCGCCGCGCACTCGGCTGTTCCCGGCCGTTCTCAAAGAGCTTGGCAAAGACGTGCACATCCGGTTTTCATAGACCCGTTGCACCTCGCTCCAGAACCCACGGTTCACGCAGTGAAGCCAAACCTCAGATAGAAGCATAAAGCCAAAGCGCCATACCAAATTCAATTTGCAAGCAACTATCAACTTATTGATAAATAAACATTGTTTTGCCATTGGCAAAATATATCGAATGTCTATTAGGTCTGCGTCGCGATCTCGGATCGCTGGCTATTTGCATGTGAATCACGTTCTTGGAACCTACGCCTTACTCCGGCGTTTCTATTTTTGAGCTTCGTCATAACAGCCAAGATTCTTGGAAACATGTTGTTGAGAACGCCTGGACTTCCAATATCTGGCTAGAGCTTCGTCTGCGCAACAATCTCAGTGTGGTTGAAATTGGGGATTCAATATGAAAACAAAGCACATCTATCCGCCTGCGAAGCAAACCCCGTTTTCAAACTTGAAGGGAACTCTAAACTATCTCAAATCGTCGGCTCTGCTTTCGATATTGGTTGCGGTCTGTTCAGTCTTAGCCAGCGCTCCAGCGTTTTCTTCAAGTCATCGAGAAGCGCCGTTGATCACTTCAAAGCCGAAATTGGACGGCACCGACTTTTATATGTTCCGTAGTTACGAACCTGGCCGCGCCGGCTTCGTCACATTTGTCGCCAACTATCAGCCGCTGCAGGATCCCTACGCGGGTCCAAACTACTTCGAGCTCGACAGCAAGGGCATTTATGAAATCAAAATCGACAACGATGGCGACGGCGTCGAGGACATCACTTTTCAGTTTCGTTTCACCAACGCATTACAAAACCTCACCGTCAATGCAGGCGGCGTCAATGTTCCCGTTCCATTAGTCCAGACCGGGCAGATTGGAGTCAATGGCAATCCCAATGACATCGGGAATTTGAACGTCCATGAAAGCTACTCGATTACATTGATTCACGGTGGTCGCAGTCACAGCGTAACGAACGCAGCGACCAACGCGACTCAGTTTGAAAAGCCGGTCGACAACATTGGCTTCAAAACTCTTCCCGAATATGCAGCCTACGCCGCCGCACATACTTATAATATTCAGATCCCCGGATGCGGCGTCAACGGCCGGGTGTTTGTTGGGCAACGCAAGGATCCGTTCGTCGTAAATCTGGGCGAGACCTTCGACTTGATTAATATCGCTAATCCGATCGGCGAGGCTTATGCGAACGCGGGGCGTGACGATCTTGCGGATAAGAACGTCACTTCATTGGAGCTTGAACTTCCTATCTCTTGTTTGCAGAAGCACGATAGCGTAATCGGCGCTTGGACCACGGCCAGTCGACCGAGAAATGAAGATAATGACCATGATTCCGACGACTTTGTTCAAGTGTCGCGACTGGGCATGCCGCTGGTCAATGAGCTTGTCATCGGACTTAAGGACAAGGACGGGTTCAACGCCAGCCAACCTAAGGACGACGCCCAATTCCTCACCTACGTGACCAATCCGACCTTTCCGACCTTGGTGGGTATCATTTTTGGCAGCGCCGGCGTCAAAGCGCCCACGTTGTTTCCCCGCTCGGATCTAATCGCTACATTTCTGACAGGCATAAAAGGCGTAAACCAACCCGCATACGTGCGGCCTGCGGAAATGCTCCGGCTAAACATGAGCACGCCTATCACTTCCGCCGCCAATCAGAATCGTCTCGGCGTTATTGGCGGCGACAACGCTGGCTTCCCCAATGGTCGGCGGCCGGGCGACGACATAGTGGACATCACGCTTCGCGTCGCGATGGGACGGCTAATCACCCTTGGTTTGTTTGGCGCCCCGCGCAAGCGCCGTCAGGCGGACTTGACTTCACCGATGGCGCCATCGTCAACGCCAGCTTTTTCGACAACCAATTCCCCTACCTGAAGACGCCACTGCCGGGCTCGCCTGGCCAGCCTCAACCGAGCTTGCCTTTGCCGGCGAACCCGGTTCTCCCCGGCCTTGAGCCCGTCACAGGGCCCTGACCCCTCACTGCGTTCAAAAATCGGTCCCCTTACCCCGCAGGCACTTTGGGCTTGCGGGGCTTTTCAGGGAGCGCGGAGAGTTACGAAAGATGCGACGAATCTTATTCATGGTCTTAATGGCCTTGATTATCATTGCTGGGACTCACCCAGCCATGGCTACGCCTCGCATACCGTCGGATGAGAACGAGCCCATCGAGCGACTTCCAACCGCAGGAAACCCGAAGCTACGCGAACTCCGCAAGCTCCATGCCGAACTTGCTGCTAACCCGAGGGACGCCGCTCTGGCGTTGCGAGTCGCCAGGCAGGACATTGAATCCGCTCGAGCTGAATCTGATCCGCGATACAACGGCTACGCAGAAGCGGCGCTTGCCCCATGGCTGGCGATGCAGAGCCCGTCGCCTGAGGCGCTGCTGCTTCGCGCGACTCTGCGCCAGACAACTCATGACTTCGCTGGCGCCTTGGACGACCTCGATCGCGTGATCTTAAGCGACCCGCGTAATCTGCAAGCTCGTTTGACGCGCGCCTTAATCCTTCAGGTTCGTGGGCAATATGGCGACGGGCTCAATGCGTGTCTCTCACTCGCTCTATTTGCCGATAGTTTAGTGACGACGACATGTCTGGCGAGCATTAATAGTCTGCAAGGCCAGGCGAAAGCCAGTCGCGAAACGCTACTGGCGGGGCTGACCAACACGCCTCCAGACGGCCCGCCAAACCTGCGTCTATGGGCGTTGACAATTTTGGCGGAAATCGAGGCCCGGACCGGCGACGCGATCGCTGCGGAAAGACACTTTCGCGAAGCGATGTCGATAGGCCTGCGCGACGGCTATCTGCTTGGCGCCTACGCCGACTTTCTACTGGACGCCGAGCGGCCACAAGAGGTGCAAACGCTTCTGCAAAACGAATTACGGGTCGATCCGCTTTTGCTGCGCTTCGCTCTTGCGGAGCAAAAGGTTGGAGCGCCGTCTCTATCGAAGCACATCGCTGACCTCAGCGAAAGATTCTCGCTGAGCAGACTTCGCGGCGACAATTCGCACCAACGTGAAGAAGCACGGTTTGCTCTGCATCTATTGGGTCGCCCGGCAGAGGCGTTACGCTTGGCGCAAGAAAATTGGCGGGTCCAACACGAACCATGGGATGCGCGCCTGTTGTTGGAAGCCGCTTTAGCGGCCGATGCGCCTGCGACCGTCCAACCGGCACTAGACTGGTTGAACAGCACGAAGCTGGAAGACGAACGTCTTCAGAAATTGATTTCTCGTCTGACAGAGGCGACACGATGAAAAAGCTTCTGGCCCTCGCCATGGCGATCGTCATGATAATGTCCATCTTGCTATCGCCAGCTCTGGCGCACAAGTCCAGCGACAGCTATCTCACCCTCCACGTAAAAGGTCTGGAGATCGATGGTCAATGGGACGTAGCGCTCCGCGATCTTGACTACGCCCTCGGCCTTGATCGCAATGATGACGGGACGATAACTTGGGGCGAGTTACGCCGCATGCAGACGCCGATCGCCTCCTATCTGCTTTCGCATCTGACATTGCGTTCGGGAACGAAGGTCTGTGCGACGCAGGTCGTCGAGCATCTGGTCGACGACCATAGTGACGGCGCCTATGAGGTAATGCGGTTCGTGGCTAATTGCGCTGCCTCGCCACAACCTCTTAGCATCGACTATAATTTCTTCTTCGACCTTGATCCCCAACATCGCGGGTTGCTCCGGCTTGTTGAGGCTGACGGCCGAACTCGCGCTATCGTCTTTAGCCCAACACAAAAAAGCTGGTCCTTCGACCAGAACGGCGTTGGTTGGTTTCGCACCGTCGCCGATTATTTCACTGAGGGCGTCTGGCACATTTGGACAGGCTTCGATCACATTCTCTTCCTCGCCGCCCTTTTGTTGCCGGCCGTGCTGTCATACAGAAACGGAGCCTGGATCGCGGTTGCAAATTTCCGCGAAGCCATCGCTAGCGTCGTGAAGGTTGTCACAGCCTTCACCTTGGCCCATTCGATCACCCTGAGCCTGGCGGTTTTTGGCTTCATCGCTTTGCCCTCGAGGCTCGTCGAGTGTGCGATCGCCTTGTCGGTCATCGCCGCCGCGCTGAATAATATCTATCCGCTAATTCAGGGACGACTCTGGGCGGTCGCCTTCGCGTTCGGTTTGGTGCACGGACTGGGCTTTGCGAATGTGCTGAGCGAGCTCGGTCTGCCGAGAGACCAGCTTGGGCTCGCGCTGTTCAGCTTTAATGTTGGGGTTGAAGCCGGGCAATTGGCGATCGTTTCCGTTATTTTACCGCTGACGTATTTGTCTCGCCATTCTTGGATCTATCCCCGCCTCGTCCTCGGCGCCGGTTCGCTCGGAATAGCCGCAGTAGCCGCGGTCTGGTTGTTCGAACGTAGCCTCAACCTCAGGGTATTTTCGTGATGGAAACTTGGTGGCCTGGGGATCAACTGATTGCCGACCTCGAAAGGCCTCCCCTGATCCACAATAAGAACACCCGCTCATTCCGATGCGTGGCGCATGATCCGCAGCTTTTAACTTCTCGACGCCGCCTATTGGCGCCAACGCTAGTTCGAAAGTTGGGCTTTACCGTGATGTGCCGATTGCGGCCAAAAGGAGCGTCAGTTTTTCGATTTCGACCGGTTTGAGCAAATGGTCGTCGCAACCAGCATCTGAACTGCGCGCGACAGCCTCTTCATCACTCTAGCCGCTCTAGTGCCGCTTACGGTGCGCAGCGCGTAACGCAGGGGCCTAGCTTCTACGACCTGGGCTATTATCTGATATGACTACGGGCGCGGCGCCGTTCACTACGGGTTACTGGGGCAATTACTGTGCAGTTGCCCCAGCCGGCGTCAGCTACGCCGGCGGAAATGGCGGGAGGGTCGCGCACCCATGAATCTTATTCTCTGGCATGTACGCCGCGATGGGCACGACCTGGGTCACCCAGATTGGCTATCTATCGGCTCTTCACTTCGCCGACCCACCCGTAACAATGGTGCGTCGCCCGGAGTAGTTTCCCTGGCGACACATTCTTCAAGGTCGTTGCTCCACCCCCGAGAAGGCGCAGTTACGGGAAGTTTACTTGACCGCAGCTCCAGAACGCGCTCCCAGAATCATACACTATCTTTATGGCTAACCCGCCACCCATCACGACCGTGGCCACAAGCACGTCGAACATCGGGTAGTGTCCTGGACACTACCGAACATCGCAGCCAGGTCTGCTGTGGGTCAACCTGGGCGCAATCGCTTTGTCAGACCGGTCCGCTCGTCCCCACATTACAGCCGCCAGAGATGCATTCTCACGCGGCAGTGACGCGCCAGAAGCAGAAGTTCTCTGCGACGACGACGAATGGCCGGTTTGGGGCCGACAGCGGACAGGCTGCTTTCGGACGGTGGGATCAGGGACGCGACCGATCGAGCCGCGACGTCAGCTAAGCGAGCGCGTCTTGCGAGAGGATATCCGCTTCCGGGAAGAGCCCGAGCCCGCGAATATGCGCTATCGCCGCTGCGGGATCGGCCACGAAAAGAACGACCACTAGATCTTGCCGAGCGCGCGTGCAGCAAACGTAGAAGAGCCGCCTCGTTCGCTCGACGCCGGTTTCACCGCCTTCCCCCAGCGTCTTTTTGTCCCGCGCGGAAAGCTGCTTCAGCCCAAAGTATTTTTCGTAGGAGAATTGAAAGTGCGTGCCTTCGTCGTCGTCGAGCACAACAAGCACGCGATCAAACTCAGCCCCCTTCACGCCTTGCTGGGTGGAGAAGGGCGACTCCTCGTTGACGTAAGCCTGATAAGGCCGGAGCTGATTGGCCGGGCACGCGAGGAACGCGGCCATCGAATTGATCTCGTTTGAAGGATTTTCCTCCCCCTCCGCTTCGCCGTCTTCGTTCTCTTCGGTCTCGGGTTCGTTCGCCGCGACATCTTCAAGGTAAGCGGACAGCCGGGGGTCAAACGCCACCAAGCGGCTTTCTTTGGCAAGCATCAACACGTCACGGATGGTCGCCTGCGATTCCGGCCCCATAAGCTCACCGATCTGATTGCTCACGGCCTGAAGCTGATTGAGTCGCTCGGCGACGTTCACTCCTTGCAGGTTGGCCTTCACGAGCAACGGTGAATGGAGGCGAAGCAGTCGCATCGTATCGAAGTCCCGCCCGTCGCGGACGGCCTCCGCAAGCGGTAGGAGAAACGAAACCAACGGTCGCAGTGGCCAAGCCGTCGCGTCCAGAAATCCATTTTTAAAGGCGTCCGGTGCCTTGTCGTTGAGCGCGCCGTAGAGGTCTCCGAAACCCAATCGCTTCGCCGCCATGCGATGCACGATCACCAGCATTTTCACGGGATCGTTCTCGCCGGCGGGCTGCCACATCTCGTCATCGTTTGCGTTGGCAACCCACGCCCGAACTTGTGCCACGCGTTCGTCGCGATGGGCGTCGGTCGGCAGGACGAACAGTCGCGCCGTGCCTAAGACCGGCACTTCCTCCTCGCCTTCTTTCTTCTTCCGGCCACCGACCTGAACCAGATCGTCGCCGTCACGCCGGATGGCGTTCGCGAGGTTCAATACCGTGGTCGGCGAACGGAAGTTTTCCGGCTTGGGGATCGCCCGCCAACCGTCGGGTTTGGGAACCGTGCCGATGCCGGTGGGATAAATGCGCTGCATCGGGTCGCCGAAGAACCCGAGGCAAAAGCGGGCCTGCTCCTGCTGCTGGACCGCCATCAACGCTTCGACGATGACGGGAAAGGTATCCTGGCTCTCGTCCACGAAAACGAACGGAAATTGCTGCGCGACGAGAGTTCGGAAAAGCGGCCGATGGATCATCAACTGCGAAGCCATCTTGATGATGTCATCGTGGCCGAGGATGCCCTTGGCGTAATCACTTCCGGCTCCATAAGTGAAGGTACGAACCCGAGTGATAGCCTCGCGCTGCTGCTCGTAGCGCACGATATCGCGGGCGTTCTTGTCTCGCGTTTTCTGTTGAACGCGAGGGCCAAAATTGGCGGCGTCGTGCTGCAATTCTCCGGTCCGCTCGTCGATCCTGTTCGCGACCCAAGCGGCGATGTCTTGCTGGAAGCCGCGCGCGATCGTCCAAAGGAAACTATGGATCGTAGAGACGTGAACGAGGGGGTTATTCCCCACGTCCGCCCAAATCTCCCCGGCGGCGATCTCGGTATAGGTGATGCAAGCCACGCGCTGCCTGCGCAGCCGCAAACGCTCGCCGTGGATGGCGAGGATCGAGGCGAGCCCCTTGATCAGCGACGTGGTTTTGCCTGAACCCGCCCCGGCGACCATGTTGAAGCTGGTCGGCGGCTGCGCTTCCAGGCAGTACCCGAAGATCAACGTCGGCCTGCGTATCGGGCTGTTGCACGCGGCTACTCATCCACCCCGGCCCCTTCCACTTCGGCCTCTACTTCGAGATCGACCTGTGCCTTGAGCCAAATGAGACCGTCGCGAATGTACGCCGGAACCTGCCACTCTTCCGGTCGGGCCGTAAGCACCCCAAGGGCGAACTTGGTCTTGTCGAACTTGTCGCCACTGACCCGCTTGTGAAGCCCCGCCGCCAGCGCCGCAGGATCAGCCAGTGCACCGCGTAAGCGCAGACCCAATTTCCTCTGTTCTGCGCTCTGGCACCATTCGGCGTTCTCGAGCCCGAAGGCTTCTTCCAAAGTCCGCCCGGCCAGCTCGGCGTTATGACCATTCCACACGACTGGCACAGGCGTTTGATAAGCAACCCGGACTCGCGTCGTGCCGTCTGCGAGGGTTTCCTTTTCCCGCTCCGTCGCCGCGAAAAGATCGTCGATCGATTGCTTTGCCGGAAGCCACTTCACGAGGGTCTGGTTGGAAGTGACCGCCCCGGCCACACCCGGCAGGCATTTCTTACCGTAGCGACGGGCGGGCGCAGAGTCGGCGGCTTCGCCAGCCGGCGCGGGTGGAGCATCACCGCCCAACAACGCCTCGTGGTCAATGGCTTCCGCTTCTGGGGCCTCGACTTCGACCTCAAGCTCGTCATCGTCGTCATCATCGCCTTCATGGTCGGCCGGCAAGAGGGTAACGCTGTCCACGTCGGTGATAATCAGCGTGACGATCCCGAGGAATTCAATGAGCGATTTGAATTTGTGACCGAAGGCACCGCCAACCTCCAGAATGCAGACGCAGGAGGATCTTAGCGATGTCGCCGCTTTCGATATCATGATCGGGAGCAGCAATCGCTCGACGTTGCCCTCCACGAGCACGGCGGCATCCGAGAAAAACAAATCGCAGTGGGTGAGCTTCAGATACCGTTGCAGAAAATCGCGATGCTCTGTTTCCTGCGCGTAGAACGCGGAGAGGTTGAGCACTTCGGTGACCTGATCGTTTCCAACCAAATCGCGCCGGAAGTAGCGGATCGGCTGAAAGCCGCGCTCGTACAGGATGTGCGGCGAGTGCGTCGTAATGACCGCCTGGCTGGCGAATGATCCCCCGGCCTCACCCGGTATGACCAGCAAGTCGAGAATGTTGCGAATGAACACCTGCTGGAGTTGCGCGTGAAGGTGCGCCTCGGGCTCCTCGATGAAAATGAGATGGAGGGGAGCACGCTTCTCCTCTTCGGCCTTCCAGCGCTCCTGAAGGTCGAGCACTTCGACCACCATATAAATCAAGTTTTTGAAGCCGAGCCCGTTGTAGGTGTCGGGCAGCATGATCGTCTGCGCGCCTTCGCCCACGATGTAGTGGACGCGCGCGTCCTGCGTCATGATGGACGCGGGGTTCAGGGCCGACTTGATTTCGAGCCGTGGGTTATTGAGGCCGGGATAACCCAAGCGCCCCAATCGTTCCAACGTGTCCTTGAAAACTTCCGCGAGATGCTTGTCGAGGCCCACCTCAGACGCGAACAGCGCCTTTAGCGCCTGATGGTCGTCCTGACGCTGATCGAGATTGCGCTGGTAGAAGCGGCTTAGACGCTTCGACAAATCCTCCGAACGACCGCCGCCGCCGGACACCGTTGATGGGTCCGCGAGGTGCCGTTGCGCATTCAGGAAATCGACCTTGATGAGCGATTTCAGCACGGCAGCGCCGCCCGGTTCGTCGCCCAGCGGCAGCGGCTGATATCCTGCCCCCGCCTGAAATTTCGCATCAAACCGCGTGTGATCGAGGACGAAGTAGCGCAGCTCGTGCTCGCGTCTCAGCTCCTTAAGTAGGTAAACCGACAGCGATTTCGGCCAAGGCACATAATCGCCTGCGCCACCGACAAGCGCCGCCGCCTTCGCCCGGCCATCATCACGAGCGGCGTGGTAACGCTGGATCAATTCGGCGATGTTCTTCGGCGCGAGTTCTACGCGGACGCCAACGAGCGTTCCGGCCCAAGCGGTCGAAGGCAGGATAGGGATAACGAGATAGAGGTCTTCCGCTCCTACCTCGAACCAAAGGTCGAGCGAGACGGTAGGAAACTCGGTCTCTGCGATCTCGCCCTCTCGTTCGCCGATCTCGTCCAGCAACGGCCAGACATGCGAGCTGAAATCATACAGCGAGAAGGCATCTTTGCCGCCGGAGAGAAACATCTGCATCGCCTGCGTGGCAGATGTTTTTCCGCTATTGTTCGCTCCAACGAAAATGGAGATGTCGGATGCAAGCTCGACATGCACGTCCCGAAGTCGGCGGAAATTCCGCAGTCGATAAGAATGTAGGTGCATCGCGTTCCCCCCGGGATGGAGACTACCGTCTGACAACCCGCTTGGGAATCTTAAACACACACCGTTCCGGCGATTGAATCTGAGGGTGCGGGCTGTCCCTAGTGTCGTCGGTTTCCGATACAGCTCATGAGCGTCCGCTTTCAGGACCCGAACCGCTGCGACTGAATGTCCGAGAGGGGGCGCAAAGCGGACCTCGCTGAAAGGGCAGTCGAGGGGCAGGGATGGGTCAACCTGCGTCACCGACTCACTGTTCGAACGGGTCCGCTGAACCTCAGATTGCCGCCGCGCCTAACGCACTTGGCCAATGCCCGAAGCTCATTGGCGCGACAGACCGCCCGGACTTGAACTCGGCGCAAACGCAGCCCCTCAGCTTCACCGGCAACGAATTGCCGGCGTGATACCCAGCTGCGGCGTTCTTTATTTGTTCTGATCATTGGCCTACGCTGAGGCCTTCATTCGATTCGGCGTGAACCATGGCGAAATTGATTATTACGGAAAAGGCCAGTCAGGCGAAGGATCTCCGAGCCGCCTTTGGCGCGCGGTTCGGACAAATCCTGCCCGCCGAGGGCCATCTCCTGCGGCTGGCGGAGCCCGAGGAAGTCAACGGCGCGTGGAAGCAGTGGTCCTGCGTGGTGCTCAAGCCGGACGGGCTGTATCCGACCCGCGCGGCCACCGAAGGTAACAAACCCGCAAAACTCAAAGCCATCGCCGCGGCGCTCAAGTCGTGTGACGACGGCATCCTGGCGACCGATTGCGACCGCGAGGGTCAACTGATTGGTCAGGAAATTCTGGATCATCTCGGCTATCGCGGGCGCGTTCGGCGGGCATTGTTCACAGCACAGGACTCCAAGTGTGAATTTGCATGGAATAAGGGCTCTGACTCATATGTGGAACGGCCCGATTGGCAAGGTGTTTTTGAGATCTGACGACGCAGGATGGTGCAGTCATATGTCCGGCCTCTGAGTGCGGGCAAATGACCGCTGGCCACGATGAGTTCCGCGATATCGGCGACTCTAATCAATTTTGCGCGCTCTAGTACGCAGTGAGTCAGACGGTCTTGCCGAAATCGGGATGGCATCCCTTGTGGTTCATCTCTTTGTCAACACCTTTGCGCTGAACCGACAGATTACTGCCGGAAACAGATGAGTTCGTTTCAGGCCTGCTTGGCCATTGTCGGCTTCTTGTAGACGCCGCCTTTCGTCAACAGCGCCCTAATTATCCTGGCCATCTTGTTGGCTAATGCGACCGCTACGAGTTTGCACGGCTTGCGCGAGACAAGGCCGGTTAGCCAATCTGGAAGTTTAATTCCCCGCTTACCCAGCTTTATTATCGATGTTGCTCCGACAATCAGAAGTGTTCTGAGCTGTTGATTGCCCCGCTTTGAGATCGATCCGAGCCGCTCCTTGCCGCCGCTGGAGTGCGCTCGCGGCGCCAATCCTGTCCAGGCTGCTAAGTCGCGGCCGGTTTTAAAACCATGAGGATCAGTCACCACGGCCAACAGTGTCGCGGCGATGATTGGTCCGACGCCTGGGATCGTAGTGAGACGTCGAGCCGTTTCATCGTCGTTTACGCATTGCTGGATATCGCGATCAAGACGTTCGATCGCACCGGAGAGGGCATCTATCTGCTCTACCATCTCCAAAAGGGCCTGCCGTGCGACCTCTGGGACGTCAGGACATTCGGGGTTGCGGATCGCCTCCGCCAGCTTCGCGACGCTCGCCATCCCCTTGGCGACGACGACGCCTAACTCCGACATGTGGGCGCGTAAAGCGTTTGCGGTCTGACTTCGCTGCCGAACGAGCAGGTCGCGCGTTTTGAGAACCATTCCAGCCGCTTGCTGCTCCAAAGTTTTCACGGGAACAAACCGCATAGTCGGCCGCGTCACCGCTTCGCAGATTGCTTCCGCGTCCGCAGCATCGGTCTTGCTCCGTTTGACGTACGCCTTGACGTAAATGGGTGGGATCATTCTAACTTGATGACCGCAAGCTCGTATCTGTCGAGCCCAGAAGTGGGCGCTTGCGCAAGCCTCCATGCCGACAAGACAGGGAGCGAGCTTGCGAAAGAACTCCAGCAATTGCGAACGCCGTAAAGCGCGGCGCACGACAACGTCACCCAATGAATCGATGGCGTGGATTTGAAAGACCGACTTCGCCAAGTCCAAACCAACAGTAGAGATTATCTCCATGAAGTGGCCCTCGCTTATTCGCGTTGCACGACAACCGCCAGGTTAATCCCGAACCGCAGGAGATCAACCGGGCCGTTCCACCTCATCACTTTTGATGAAGTTTGGGCGCTGACTAGCGTTGGTTTCAACGGGGAATCAACGCGATGATGTCAGCTCTTCGCCCGTCGGCGCTCGTTCCGAGTGGTTTCTATGTTGATAGCGCCGCCTTTGATGGCGCTACAACTGTCCTTACTGTCCGCCCAGTTAGCAAGACGAGTCGGTGTCCTGACTGTGGTGACCCATCCGGGCGCGTCCACAGCCGCTACTCAAGGCGGTTGGCCGACTTGCCGCTGTCAGGTCGGTCGGTCCGATTGATCGTCGTCGCACGTCGCTTTCGCTGTGACGCAGGCGCCTGTCCACGCGGCATTTTCACCGAGCGCTTTGGCGCCGACGTTGTGGCGCCGTGGGCTCGCCGAACGGAGCGGCTCGATGGCCTCTTTCATTATCTCGGTCTCGCCCTGGGCGGTCGCCCAGCGGCGAGGTTCGCCCGCCGTCTGATGTCGCCGGTGAGCAACGAAACGCTTCTGAGAGGCGTGCGGCGGCGAGGTTTTTCACGCGCGGCGCCGCCAGTCGTCGTGGGCGTCGACGACTGGGCATGGAAACGCAATCAACGTTACGGCACGATCATTTGCGATCTTGAGCGCCGTCGGCCGATCCGCCTCTTGCCCGATCGTGAGCCCGCGACCGTGCAGGCCTGGCTAGCGACGCAGCCGCAAATCAAAATCGTGTCCCGAGATCGTGGCGGCGGTTATGCTTTGGCCGCCGCAAAGGCGCTCCCACAGGCCATCCAGGTGGCCGATCGTTGGCATTTGATGGAGAACGCCAGTCATGCTTTCCTCGACGCCGTGCGCAAGTCGATGCGCCAAATCCGCACTGCGATCGGCGCTGCGACCGTAGATCCCGAACTTCTCACCGCCGCCGAGCGCCTCCAATATGAAGGGTATGTGCGTCGAGAAGAAACCAACGCCGCCATTCTTGCGCACGCCAAAATGGGAGCCTCGATCAAAGAGATCGTGCGCAACACCGGCCATAGCCGAGGCTTGGTGCGCAAAGTGCTCCGAGGCCAACGGTCGGACGTGTTTCGAACGCGCGAAAGTTCGCTAGATCCTTATCTTCCGTGGCTTGACGCTCAATGGGCCGCGGGCCTTCGCAACGGCTGTGAACTTTGGCGGCGCCTCGGGGGCCTAGGTTTTCGAGGTTGTTTGCGGGTTGTTTCCGAATGGGCCGGCCGCCGCCGGCGCGCTGAAAAAGCCGCTGTTGAAAGCCTGCATCGCACGCCCTCAGCCAGAACGATCGCGCGCCTCATGACGAACGGTCGCGATATTCTATCAAAATCGGAAACAGTGACCGTCGCGGCGATCGAAGGCGGCGCCCCTCCACTCGTCGAAGCGCGCGAAGCGATAGCCGCATTCCACGCAATGGTCCGCATGAAGGTGGACACCGAACTCGATGCATGGATCGAGCGGGCGCGCGGCAGTCTCGTTGCGTCCTTCGCCAATGGCGTCATAAAAGACAAGGCCGCCGTTCAAGCCGCGATCACTTCAAGTTGGTCCAACGGACAGACCGAGGGGCAGATTACCAAGCTCAAACTCGTGAAACGCCAAATGTATGGACGCGCGAAACTCGACCTGCTCGAAGCGCGTCTCATCGGCGCAAACTGATCCTCACCAAATCTGCGTCAGAGCCCCGATTGAATGCTGATTGACAGCGTCAGGCCGAAATGTGGTCCGACCCGCTTCGACGACGAAAACCGCGCCGGATCGTCGATCGCCGAAACGTAAGTCAGCGCCACGATCGCGCCAACGCCCGGCGCCGACATCATCAGCCGCGCGCGCTTGTCTTGCCGCGCCATCGCTCGCACACGTTTCTCGAACATGTCGAACTCGCGCAGCAAAGCCGCATGAGCCGAAAGCAGCGCCTTCGCGATGAACTCCAGCGTCGCATGGCCGGCGACAAGCTCTTCGATCCGCGGTGCAAAGCGCTTCGGTGTCCTCGGCCCCACCTTCAGCCCGAAGCCGCGCAGTATCCCGCGCAGGCTCATCTCGATGTCGTAGAGCTTCGATTGAACCAGCTTGCGCGCCGTCAGAAACGCCCGCGTTTCTTGCGCCGCCCTCGACTTGCAATGCACCGGCCGGAACCAGCCGAGTTCGCATCAGTTGCGCGATGCCGCGCGCGTCGTTGCGGTCGGTCTTGCCGGCATCGTTTGTAGCGCCGCGCACGCATGCCGCGTCTCCAGCAGCTCCACCGCCAAGCCCGCCTCCTTCATCGCCGCGTAAAGCCATTGCGACAACGGCCCGGCCTCCAGGCCGATCCGCGCCAGATCGAGCCCGAGAGAGGCGAGCCAGCCGATCAGCGCGTCCGGCTCGCTGGCGATCTTCGCCTCCCGCGCGATCTTCCCGGCGACGTCCACGACGCAAACGCTCGATGCTTCCAAAGACACGTCGATCCCCGCATAATAGTCCATGGTCATCCTCCGATGATGCTTGGAGCGGGCGAAAGTCCGACTCCGTCAACTACACCATCATTCTGGGGGATGACCACTCCGCCGCGAAGCCTCAGCCCCGCGGCGGCCCGTTACGCTATCTAACCGCATCGTCATGGAGCCAATGACACGCAGCCGCGCCGTACTCGACGGCACGCCAAGTGATCCCGGTTCTGCAGAACGAAGTTTCTGCCGATTTCAGGGGTCAGCTCCAGGGCGTCTCCGGCTCGAGGGAGAATGGCCTTCCCCAAGCTAAACCCACGGCAAAGGGTCGTCGACCTACAGCGGAACCAATCG
This sequence comes from uncultured Alphaproteobacteria bacterium, assembly GCA_963697595.1. GTDB lineage: Bacteria > Pseudomonadota > Alphaproteobacteria > Rhizobiales > Beijerinckiaceae > Methylocystis. The sequence continues at coordinate 2,462,927 of CAVOON010000003.1, forward strand.
AAGGTCTGTCTCGTTAAGACAGACCAAGCTTTTCAAGAGGGCGGTGAGTGTTCGGGGCGGCTCGTTGTCGGCGGTTCACGCATGGAGAACGCAATGCTCAAAATCAACAAAGCGCCAATAGCCATGATGCTTTTGTTGGGCGGACTGCTCGGCTATGTGTCTGGCCCAGCCGCGGCGGCTGTTCGGATCGAGGGACGGGTAGACGCGGGGGGCGGTCCCCTCGCAAAGTCAACCGTGACCCTGTGGGCTGCGAGTGGGAACGAACCAAAGCAACTGGCGCAAACAAAAACTGGCAATGACGGTCGTTTTCGGCTCCGCTCCGCAGAGACCCCCGGCAAGGATGTCGTCCTGTATCTGGTCGCAAAAGGTGGCGAAACCACTGTCAATAACGGCGTCGCCGATAACCCCGCCATCGCGCTGTTATCGGCGCTGGGGAGCAAGCCCCCGGCGAAAGCCGTCATCAATGAGATGACAACCGTGGCCTCGGTCTGGACGCATTCGCAATTTCTTGAAGGCACAGCGATTAGGGGTCGCGCGCTCGGCCTGAGCATCGCCGCTGGCAACGTGCCCAATTTCGTTGATCTTCAAACAGGTGGCTGGGGGACCGCAATTCAGGACCCTCTAAACAGCGGCCAGACGCCCACGATGGCAAACTTCGCGACCTTGGCCAACGTGCTGGCGGGTTGCGCCACGCGCGTCACAAGCGATGCGTGCGATAAACTCTTCGCGGCCGCCACGCCGCCTACCGGAACCGCTCCGACCGATACTTTGACAGCGGCTCACTCGATCGCTCGCTATCCCTGGTATCAGCCGCGGAGATTGTTTGCCCTGCTCGACCAGTTCTATCCGGTCCCAGCCGGCAAGAACCTGCGCGCGACGCCCTTCATGCCATATCTCAATACCGCGCCCAGCGCCTGGGTTCTGCCGCTCAAATTCGACGGCGGCGGCTATCGCGCGGGCGGTAAGGCCATGTTCGACAGCGAGGGCAACCTCTGGGTCGGCGACAACTTCACGGTTGGGTGGCAAGGGACGGACAAATTGTGGCAGGGCCACGCCACCAAGTTCGCCTCCAACGGCAAGCCGCTTTCGCCGATAACCACAGGTTTCGTTGGCGGGGGGATGGAGGGCGGCACCTTCGGCGCGGCCGTTGACGCCAAGGACAACGCTTGGCTCACTTCCTACGGCAGCAAGTCGGTCACGGTGTTCGACAAGAACGGCAAGCCCCTGACGCCGCCGGACGGAATAACGTTTAATGGCCGGCTCGGGCTGATGCAGGGGGTCATTGTCACGCCTAGCGGCGACGTCTGGGTCTTGGGCATTGAGAAGCGCCAGCTCGTCCATTTCCCCAAGGGCGACCTGACCAAGGGCCGGATCGTTTGCGAGGCCGACAGCGCGGAGCCGTGCAAGTCATTCCTTGCGCCATTTCACCTCGGCGTTGATCAGCAGGACCGCATTTGGGTGGCTAATAGCGGCGTCGACCACGTCACACGTTTTCCTGCCGATGATCCGAGCAAGGCCGAGAACTTCAAGGTCGGGTTCAACAGTAGCGGTCTTGGCGTCGACAGCCGTGGCAACGTCTGGGTTACCGAACGGTTCGGCAGCGGGCTCTTGGGCATGGCCCATCTGATCGACATGGGAGTTCACCTGAAGCTCGAAGGTGTTGCTACTGCGTCCGATTACCTGACGAAGACAATGTCCGAGCAGAAAGGTGGCCGCTTCGGCGGCAGCGTTACGCTGCTGCGTCCCGATGGCAGTCCATATCCAGGCTCGCCGTTCCACGGCGGCGGTCTTCCTGGGCCGTGGGCGGTAGCAGTGGACGGCAACGACAACGTGTGGATATCGAATTTCGCCATGCCCAGCAGTCCGATCGTGCAGCTGTGCGGCGCCCGCACGGAGAACTGCCCGCCCAGCATGAAGACCGGCGATCAGATATCGCCACCCGGCGGTTATGTGGGCGGCGGCCTGCAGATGCAAACCGATATCGCGGTTGACCCGGCGGGCAACGTTTGGGCGATGAACAACTGGCAGGACATCGACAGCTGTATGGGGACGCCCCAGGAGGCGCTTTCAACCCGTTGCGGAGGCCAGGGCGTCGTGATCTTCTACGGGATGGCCAAGCCGGTCCGCGCGCCGCAGATCGGCCCCCCGCGCACGCCGTGAATCAATCGCGGATTCGTATTTTTGGCGCGTGAAAGGAGAGTGGTCTCGCCTTCAGAGGTTTATGCTCGAACAAAAAATTTAGGAAGCGGCCATCTGGTTTCGCGCTGAGGGCTTGGCCGCTTTCTGCGCTTGTCCATGACTGGTTGGGGTCAACCTGCGCCGCCATCGCTTTGTCAGACCAGTCCGATCGTCCCCACATTACCGCCGCTACAAACGCATTCTGACGAGACAGCGGTGCGCTACAAGCGATCGTTCCCCCGGTAACCTTAGCCAGTGCCCTCTCGGCAATCCTCAAGCCGGTCGTATGGGAACGGTTCGCTCCTTATGACCTCAACGAGGACTCAGCTACAGTGCAGCGTCCGCCTTGTTCCTGATCCTTTTAGCGACCGCAGTCGGAGTGGGGAGTGAGTCCGTTCAATTTTTAAAAAGCGTTTGCTACAGTGTAAATTGCGGGCTGCAGTTCCTGCCCTGAGACGCCCGCACATGAGGAGTGATCGGCTGAGCCGCAACCATCGGCGCCATCAAAAAATCAATGGAGGTCTGAGAAGAGATTGCAGGCGGGCGCCCCTGCTCGGGTCGCCCGCCATGAGGTTAATCCGCCTACTTGGCCATTGCCGCTCTAGCTGCCTCGATTTTCGCCTTCACAGCGTCGAGGTTGAAGCTCGCGCCCTTCTGCATCGGCGGGAACTTGATTGCAGTCATCGCCAGTTTCTCCACTTCCTGCTGAACAAACACGAACCGCCAGAATTCGTATTTGAACCATTGGAAGTATTCCTGCGATCCCGACGCCGTTTGGTCAACGGACCAACCCGCACGCTCGAACGGGTCCAAGCGCAGGTTGGTCAGGAAAGGCACGTCGACTGGGACTTTGGCGCCCAGCCAGCCCGAGGGTTGGTCGATGAAGCGATATTTGTAATCATCGATGCGCACCGCGCCCAGCGTGCTCTCGCCAAAATAGAATATTTCGTGGCGGTTCGACGGACCCTTTCCGGTAAGCATGTTCGTCTGGTCGTAGCCATCGAGATGCACTTTGTAAACTGAGCCATCAAGTTTCTTGCCTTGCTGCAGCTCATTCACGATATCGGGATCACCCGCGGCGGCAAGGAAAGTCGGGAACCAGTCGAGCCCCGAAATGATGCCGTTCTCGACCTTGCCGGCTGGCACTTTGCCCGGCCAGCGTATGAGCGCGGGCACACGGAAACCGCCTTCCATGACCGTGCCTTTGCCCATGGCGAACGGCGTCTGTCCGCCATCAGGCCAGGTGAAGTTCTCGGTGCCGTTGTCGGTGGTGAACAAGACGATGGTGTTGTCGTCAACGCCCATGTCTTTGAGCTTCTGCATTAGCAAGCCGACATCGTCGTCGAGTTGCGCCATGCCAGCTTCATGGATGGACCAACCGTTTTTGGAGTTGCGCATAGCCTCGTATTTTGGTGACAGATGGGTCACAATGTGCATGCGCGTCGGGTTTAGCCACAAGAAGAACGGTTTGCCATCCGCCTTTGCCTTGTCGAGGAACTTGAAGGAAAGATCGCGGATTTCATCGTCCACGGTCTCCATTCGCTTGGGATAGAGGGGTCCCGCATCTTCGATTTTCTGCTTGCCGATCTTGCCCCAGCGCGGCGTCACCGTCGAGTCATCCTTGTCGGTGGCCCAGCTGTGGACCATGTTGCGCGGCCCGACCTTGTCCAGCATTTCTTGCGGATAATTGGGGTGCGCAGGATCCTCCATCGCATCGAGGTGATAGAGATAGCCGAAGAACTCGTCGAAGCCATGGACGGTGGGCAAGAATTCGTTGAGATCGCCGAGATGGTTTTTGCCGAATTGGCCAGTGGCGTAACCCAAGGACTTGAGCGCGGTGGCGATGGTCACGGCCTTCACGGGTATGCCGATTGGCGAACCGGCCTGGCCGACCGTTGTCATGCCAGTGCGGATCGGCAGTTCGCCGGTGATGAAGTTGGCACGTCCCGCCGTGCAGCTTGCTTCGGCGTAATAGTCGGTGAAGCGCATACCCTCGGCGGCCAGCTTGTCTATGTTGGGTGTCCTGCCCGCCATCATGCCTTGGTGATAGGCGCCGATGTTCCAGATGCCGATGTCGTCGCCCATGACGACGACAATGTTGGGCTTCTTGTCCGCAGCCTGAGCGGGCGGCAGCGTCCCCAAGAATGATAGCGCGCTCACAGCGGCGGCGATGTGGTTTAACCCTATACGACACTTCATCCTGATCCCCATTTCCGGCGTTCACAAAGCCCAAACTGCCACGGCATGGCGTTTGTGCCTAGCCCGCCGACGCGCGAGAGCGCGTTTGTAGGGGAGGCAATTTAGGTTCAGCGGACCCGTTTGGACACTGTGCCGGCGGCGCAGGGTGACCCCTCAAGAGACATGATGTGATCCGCCTTTTATTCATTGACCCCGCCGGCAACGTCTGGGCCGCGAGCAACTGGAACATTCCCGAAGCGGCCGCCGGTGAGAATCCGCCCCCCCCCCGTCCGACTTCGACCTGGGGCAGAGGGGCGGGCTTCACCGTCATCTACGGGGTGGCGGCCCCAGTAAAGTCGCGAACTGACACTGCACGCGCCGGTTCTGCATCGCAGATTGGGCTTACCCAGTCCGGTTGGGGGTCATCATAATCCGATCCGGCAATGTGGATCCTGCGCTCGTGAAATGTCCGATTGGGGTCGAGGCCCGAACTCATCGTTGCCTTCGCAGCGTGAGCCTGCGCTAACTTCTAGTTTAGCGTTTTTTGCTGCGAGCGGCGGCGCTTTCCCCGCCGCGTGACGCTGCTTTGTCAGGCGTGTTGCAGTTATTCTCATCCACGAGTTTGCGCCATCGCGCCAGTCGTTCGGGTTCCAGTGTTCCATTGCCTATGGCGCCTTGAACAGCGCAGCCGGGTTCATGGGCATGAGTGCAATCGCGGAACCTGCACAGCGGGGCCAGCTCCGTAATTTCCGCGAACAGGGTGCTGACGCCATGGGCTGCATTGCTGATATGGAGCATGCGTATGCCCGGCGTATCAATCACCCAGCTGCCGCCTGCAATAGCGTGAATCGAACGCGAGGTTGTCGTATGGCGTCCTTTCGCGTCGTTTTCACTAATCTCTCCGGTTTGCTGAGCCGGCGACTGCATCGTCCCCGCCAAAATATTGACCAGTGTCGATTTGCCAACGCCAGAGGAGCCGACCAACGCCACAGTCTGCCCCGTCCCGCACCAGGAGGCCAATGCAGTCGCGGCGTCACGGGAATGAGGAGACAACGTCACGACGGCTAGGCCGCATTGCAGTGCCGCGGCTTTTTGTTGATAGGCCTTCGCATCATCCGTGGCGTCGACCTTCGTCAGCAGGATCACGGGGTTGGTCCCCGCTTGATTCGCTAACGCTAGATAGCGCTCCAGCCGCGCCGGGTTGAAATCCTCGTTACACGAAGTGACGATGAACAACGTATCGACATTGGCGGCGGCAAACTGCGAGGTCCTCGCCCCTTCCGTATGCCGTTCCAACACTGTCTTGCGAGTCAATCGACGGTGCAGCACGTTGTTTTGCGGATTGACAAGCACCCAGTCGCCAACCGCAAAGTCACCGATGTTTGCGCGAACGGGAAGGGTCAGTCCGCAGCCGTGCGGCGCGCGATCCGCGCCGCCGGAGCAAGACTCTAATAAACGGCGCGGCAGTCAGTTGGGCATGATCCGGGCAGGTCGCTCGCTCGAACATCCAGGCCGGAACTTCCAGCCAGCGTTCCGCGTCAGATCCGCTCAACGTGCAGCGGAAAACGACGCCATCAGACTTCTCGATCACTTCATGAAGGGCGACCTGAAGCTCAAACCACGGGTGCCACGGATACAAAAGCTTCCGAAGCACGGTCCCGTGGGCGTTCTCAAACCTTGTTCTACAACGACGAGCGCCCGCTCGGGGCAATCGGAAACAAGCCCCCGATCACGTTGCAACTTCCCGATGGCGCGCCCAGCCCGTCATCGTGAAAAAGGCCCGAAAACTCTACCTTCGGCCGGTCCAATCTTCGGGAATGTCCAGATCGTATTGGCGTCGGGAACAGCGTCCGCGAGCCCAAGGCCAAGAAAACGCATGAACGACAGCCGGTCCTTGATCAGATACTCGCAGCGTTCGTCCGACAGCGAATGCATCGCCCTGCAGGATCAAGACCTTGAACATGAGCACATGATCGAACGGCGGACGTCCGCCTTTCCAGCGATCGCCGCGGGGAACCGCCGCCTCCAGCGCCGCCCGGAACATCTCGAAATCGACCAGCACGCTCAGTCGCTCGAGATCATCGCCCTTGGCTGAAAGTTTCGCCAATCGCTCATCGATATCAAAAAACCCAGGCGTGTCTCTCTTCATCTCCGCCATCCCTTTGCGAAATGACACAGAATCAACTCAGCGCCGATTCGACCAGAGGTTTCTGGAGGTCTCCAGCTGCCTGCCTGCTGGCACTTAGCGGGCACCATGACAGGCATGCGCTCGCCGTCGGCGTCCCAGCTCGGGGCGAGCAACGTTGTGGAGTGCGTTCAAGCGCAGCTTCTGTTTAGACGCTCGGCCGCAACAGGATGCGGAAATGACACCCTGTTAGAGCTGCCTCCTAAACAGCGCGGAATCAGCGGTAATGCGAAAGCCCCATAGTTACGTCTTGTTAACCATGTTTTCGAGGGGCTGGAATTGTTACAAATCACTAGCCGCATTCATGTCTGGTCCGAATTAATTGGTGTCGGTGTTGGAGTTCCGTAATTGCAAGATGTGCGCATTATTCCCGCCTCATTCATCGAACAGGTTGTATTTGTCCTGCGCGGAATCGAACTAGATCCTTGCGCAAGCCCGAATGCGTTGGTCCCTGCCGCCCGGCAATATTTCTGCAAGGATGATGGCTTATCGCAGTCGTGGGAAGCGCGAACCATTTTTTGTATTCCGCCCTACAGTCTCGCAGATGAATTCATGCGCAAGGCCCATTCTGAATGGTCGGCGGAACGGGCAGAATGTATCGCCCTCCTAGTTCCCGCGAAAATTCACACGAAGGTTTTTCGCAAAATTGCGGGGGATGCGGATATCGTTTTTTTGAGAGATCGCTCGTGGTTTTGGCAAAAGCAGCGGACTTCAATGCGTCATTCTGCGCCGTTTTCGAGCATGGTCATGATTTTCGGCGCTGATGAGAGGGTGATAGAAAGGGCGTGGACAACATGGGGATGGGTTTATATCTCAAAGCGAATGCATAGAGGCAGGTAACGAATAAAATACGTCGCGAGAAGAAAGGTCAGCGGCCCCACCAATTGGAAAACGTTTGAATGACGAGACACCCGAGATGTCGAACTAGCCTTCGCTCTTCATCTGATTGAGGCTGATGTCCTAGAATATTCCAAACAATCCAAGATCCGATCGCATCAGACGAAGCGAGCTGCCGCTCATGATTGCTCTTGGTCAACGCATCCAATGCCCGGTCGAAAAAGTCCTTACAATCTACGAAACCCTCGAAAGCGCGTAGGTTCCACTGATCAAGTCGAATTTCGATAATTCGCATTAGTTGTTTTCTTCTCTCCTCCTCTAAATTCAATTGACTGAGGCGCGTCGCTGCGACAAATGTCTCCGCGACTACCATGATAAAGTACCATGGCTCGGTGTTCTTTTCCCGAAGGATCGGAAAGGTTTCCAGTGTTGATATAAGACTTGTGTTAGCGTTGGTCTCTGCGCCCGCGACGAGTTCCATGGCTTTTCGGATCAGTGGGTCTTCGGTTGCCATTTTGGAGGTCGTCGCCAGAGTTTTGAGGCACAGAACGGCCTTAAATTGGAGAGCCCTCTTCGGCATATACTCGATATTAGACTGCTTATTGACGACGCTGCAACTGCCAGCCGGGGGTTAAAAAAATCGCAAGCTTCCGAGCTACACCGCAGGGCGATGCGGACAAGCCCCGGGGGCTTCAGGCCGCAACGATCGCAGACGCTGGTTGAGCGGCGGCCTGTTGAGCCGCTTTCCGATGCCAAGGCAGCAATTCTTCGATTTTGTTGGCTGGACGATCGGGCAATTTTGCCAGCACGTACGCGAGCCAGGCCTGCGGATCGACGTCATTAAGCTTACAAGTTTCAATGAGCGAATAGACGGCTGCCGCGCGGCGTCCGCCTTCGTCGCTTCCGGCGAATGTCCAATTTTTTCTGCCGAGAGCCACGCCGCGCACGGGCGTGTGGTGTCGTCAGTGTGAATGCGTTCGGCGGCAAGAACATGCTTGCGAAGAACGCCAAGGATCGGATCAAGGGTGACGACGCTAGCGCCGACCCGATCGGCGAGCGTCGACGGATCAATCTCGACGCCCTCCCGCGCGTAGGTCGCGCTCTGGCGGTTCAGCGGCTGCTGCAGCAGGAACTTGGCCACCAAACCATGGCCAGCGGGCTCGGTCCCGCAAAGCCGCGCGGAATCGGATGCGAGGGCGCCGGCGCTTCGGTGATCGACCCGCAGTCCCGACAAGTGAGCTTTTCGCGCACATGTTGGGTCTGTCGTGATTTTCGTGTTTCGCTTGGGCAATATGGGAAAGAAGGACCTGCGGCGAGATGGGCCGCGGCTTGTAGTAGACGGCGCCGCGGTTGATGCCGAGCGCCTTCGCCTGCTTGACAATGGAGAGGCCGTGGCCGCGGTCGATCATCGCTTTGCGCTCAGCAAGCCCGCCTTTGTGAGCGCGCCCTCTAAAAAATCGTTTTCCAGCGTCAGCTCGCCGATCTTGGCGTGCAGCGCCTTCAGGTCGACGCCTTGCTCCTTCGCAGCGCCCTTCTCGGCCCCGAAGACGTCCGCCGCGCTTTCGAGCAGCTGCGTCTTCCATTGCGTGATCTGGTTGGGGTGAACGTCGAACTGCTGCGCCAGCTCGGCGAGCGTCTTCTCGCCCTTGAGGGCGGCCAGCGCCACCTTCGCCTTGAAGGCCGGCGCGTGATTGCGGCGTGCGCGTCTCATCATGAAAGCTCCTGAGTCGGCGACCATATGCTCGCCGCGCTCAGGCAGAAAATCCACTTATCCTACTGTCCAAATTTCCGAGGCCAGCTCTGAATTCAAGATATGAGAACCTTCGTTCAGAGCCCAGACAGCGGCGTGGGTGCGGTTTTTCAATTGAAATTTGCGAAAAATCGCTTTCACATGGACCTTGACGGTCAATTCAGCGATGTCAACTCTTTGGGCAATACGCTTGTTGGATTCGCCGACGATCAACCGCGACAAGACACGCTTTTCTTGTGGTGAAAGTCGCGGCAGCGTGCCAGAAGATCTCTCCAATGGCCCCGCCGGGTGGCCCTCAAGTTCGATTGAAGACTTATAGACAGCCGCCTCCGCTATCGGCTCATGTCGGAAGGATTCCTCGTTATTTGGGGGTAAAAGGCCGCGAGGAACGACCGTTCCGCCGAGCATGACCAGTTCGATAGTTTTTAGCAGCACGTCCGACGTTGTGTCCTCGCTAAGGTAGGCGTGCGCTCCGGCTCGCAGAACCGGCAAAATCTCCAGCGAGTTGTCTTCCTGCGCCACGATTACTATATAGCCGTCTAGATTCAAATCCCTATACATTCGTATTTGGGACAAGGTTTCCTCTGCGTCTTGCCCCGCACCTATCACAAGGAGTTTGGAATCGTCCGGCTTGAGCGCGCTCAAGAGGCGGAGTGACGAGGTCGACGCGACGACATTGTAATTGCCAGAGGACAGTATTCGAGACAGGCCATCTCGAAAAAGACTGTTATTTGAGCTGATAATTATGGGCAACTTGCTATTGAACTTAGACACAATTACCTCCGGTGAACCAGCCTTAGGCAAAAATCAACACCCGTGGCGGTGCAGCTCGACTGGCTCGGCACGTCAAACGTCAAGTCCATTGAAAGAATTGCCCGACTTCCACCTCCTGCGGTTCGTCAGGACGCAATCATCAACCAACGTGAAGCGTCTGCACACGGCTCGCTCCTGGGAGAGGGCGATACGTTCCAGAATAGAACTCGCTCCCCACATTTCGTATTGTATTCAAAGCTCATGCCATTCGGCCGACATGCTTGCGTTATGTGCGTCTCACGCATCGTTTGCGCTGCGTACGGGGCTTACGAGGCGATCTTTAGTGCTCTCAGCGAGCTCTGACGTTGACGGGCGGATCAGCAAATCTAAAGCGCGGGCGCAAATTGGACCACTGAACCGGCTTTGATTTTCCTCGATCGCGGGGAGAAAGTTTACCGGTCCTGCTAGAAGGATTGAGCCGCCGGGAGGCGGCGAAGCGCTTTGGTGTTCACCGCAACACGATCACCAAGATGCTCCAGTTCTCGGTTCCGCCGGGCTATCGCCGGCGCGAGCGGCCTGCATCGAAGAAGCTTGGGCCATTTATGGCCTGGATCGACGCGGTGCTTGAAGGCGACCGGAGCGTTCACAAGAAGCAGCGCCATACGGCGCATCGGATTTTCGAGCGGCTGAGAAGCGAAGAGGGCTTTTCGGGCGGCTATATGATTGTGCGCCAGTATGTGGCGCAGGCGACGCTGCGGGCGCGCGAGATGTTCGTGCCGTTGAGCCATCGTCCGGGACAAGCCCAGGCGGATTTTGGTCAGGCCGACGGCTACATCACGGGCAAGAAGGTTCGTTTCCACTACATTTGCGTTGATCTGCCGCATTCCGACGGCTGTTTCGTGAAGGCGTATCCGGCGGAGACGGCGGAAGCCTTCTGTGATGGCCATGTGGCGGCCTTCGAGGTTTTCGGCGGCGTGCCGCAATCGATTCTTTATGACAATACGCGGCTCGCCGTGGCCAAGATCGTGAAAGGCGGGCAGCGCCTGCGCTCGCAGATGTTCGCGGAGCTGCAAAGCCATTATCTGTTCGAGGATCGGTTCGGCAGACCGGCCAAGGGCAACGACAAGGGCAAGGTGGAGGGGCTGGTCGGTTTTGTCCGGCGCAACTTCATGACGCCTCTACCCATCGCCGATAGCTTCGACGCGCTCAACGCCCGGTTTCTCGACGCCTGCACCAACGGCGCCAAGCGATTTTGCGCGGCCACACCGTCACGATTGGCGAACGCATGCGGGCAGACATAGCGGCGTTCATGCCGTTGCCACCGGCGCCCTATGACGCCTGTCACAAGATCGCCACCCGCGTCACCTCCCTGTCGCTGGTGCGGTATCGGAACAACGACTAATCGGTTCCAACGCGTTACGGCCATCAGGAGGTTCTAGCGAAGGGCTACGCACGACAACGGCGGGAGTGGCCCCCACCAGGATCCGAGAGCCAATCGGCGGAAGAGTTTCGGTTTCCACACTAACGCCTGATATCGATATATCGTTGATTTTGACAATCACTTCGCGATTATCGGGAAGCGTCAGATTCGCGCGATGCATCAGGGGCACGACGCGTTCATGGCGTAGGTCTTCAGGGAGGCCGATCTCGTGACGGTTGGGGAACTAGGTCAGTTGGTCCGCCAGCTTGTCCCGCTTCACTTGTGACAAATTTATCGTCATCGCAAAAGCTGTCATGTCTTGACGCACGGCGACGCCAGCGAAGCGGCCCAGTTCGTCCAGATAGACGATAATCTTCTCGCCGATCTGAGGTTTGACGGGGGCGAATAACCACATATCGCCCGGAGACATTTGAATCGTTTGGCAGGGATATTCGGTTTTGGATTCGAGCATGTAGCGCCCGAAAAGACAGACAGGGACGCGTTGGAAGCGGCGGTTTTCCACCCGATGAAGCTTAGTTTGCAACTCTAGTATCATTGCCGCCGTCGGTAGATTGAAAATACTTTCTGCTGTCCAAGCCTAACCCCACTTAAACGCCTCAATTTCACAAACTTCTGATTCTGTTACGACTGCAGCGAAATTCAAGACAACGTGGCACTACGCTTCGGACGGCCGAGGCGTTTTGGGTTGGGCTTCGTTGGTGCTTTTGGCGGCGCGGTCTGTTTTGCGCGCGGCGGCAACGCGATGTGAGCCTTGCGGAACAAGGTTGTGATCGCCGGCGTCGCGTCGGTGCGCACCCGCCAATCGGCGCCGCGATGCTGGAGACGCACCTGCTGCAACCGATCAAGATCGCGCAACAGTTCCTTCCATTCCGGCGCAACGCCCGGCTCGAGGAATAGATCATCGAGATGCTTTTGCATGACGAGGGCCAGGAATGAGCAAAACACGTGGCCGCGTATAGCCGCGTCGGAGGAATGGAAAATCGGCCGCGTTCGCATGATCGCCTTGGTCCGCAAAAACAGATTTTCAACCTGAAGCAAATCGCGATAGCGCAGCACGGCCTGAAGCGGCGTCACTTTCGCATTGGTGCGCAAAACGAAGACGCCGTCAAATCGCGCTTCTTCGGCGATTTTTCCAGCGTCGATCTGGAACGCCGGCTTATTTTTGCTCTCCGCGCTTTTGCGCAAATAGCGCCGATAGGCCGAGTTGCCGATCAGTGCCTTGTCGCCCTTCTTCAATTGGGCGTCGAGTGCGGCGACGATCGCCTCGCGGTCCTTGCGGTCTTTCTTCGCCTCCGCTTCATTGCGGCAGACGATGTAACGCCTGCCTCCGATTGTGACTTGCTTGACGGAGAGCTGCGTCTCTCCCGACTTGCGTTCGATGAGCAGAGGCACAAAGGGCTCGTCGTTCTCCAGAACGATCTTGCGCACAATGGCGTCGGAGCGTTCGCGCGCGCCAAGGATATAGTCGAGCTTGCGAGCTTCGAGACCCTCGATCGTCGTCGCCGAGATCATGCCCCGATCGGCGACAACGCAGACCCTGCCGATGGAGAAACGACGGCGCAATCGGTCGATGACCGGAAGCAATGTGGTGACGTCGGCGGTGTTGCCCGGCCACATCTCAGTGCAGATCGGCCGCCCGGCGCCATCGACGATCAACGCCAAAATCATCTGCTTGAGATCGGGCCGGTAATCCTTGGAATAGCCATGTTCGCCGAGCGTCTCGCCGCCTTCGCCGTAAAACGACAGACTCGTTGTGTCCATGAACACCGCGGATAGATCGGTGAAGAGATCGCAGCGTTTGTCGAACAGCTTTTCCTCAATCACGTCCTTGACGCAGCGCGGCGCAAGATCGTTGTCGCCTTTTTCCTCCATCTCCTCGCCGAGCCAGGCCATGGCCCGATAGAAGTGATGGAGGTCCAATCCCTCGGCCTGGGGAATGTCGTAATCCTTCAACCAGGACGAGCAGTCGCGGTCCGAACCCGATACGAAGATCCGATGCAGCGTGGCGACGAAGACGGCACGCTCCACGGGAAACTCGAAGGCGCGATCCTTCAAGAGATCGCCAAGCACATCAGCGATCCCCAGCCGCTCCCAGATTTTACCAAACAGCAGCGGTCCGCCGATGCGCTTGGCGCACGCCGACAGCGCGCCATCGGCGTCTTCATCGAGCGCGTTGATGAGCAACACCTGATCGGTGAGTTTGGCGCCCGAGGTGAGCAAAGAGGCCAAGGCGCCAGAGGCGGCGAGTTCATCGGCGCGTCCGAGATTAGCGATAACAGATTGGCGCACGGCTCCGTCGACGCGGTTGTTCTCGACGATTTGGATGTAGCTGCGTTCGCCGGATTTTTTGATGCGGAAGAACATAGCGGCCTCGATCAGCCACTACGAAATCCGATTTACATCAATCCATCAAGCCTAAAACATGTGCAAACGTGGCACCACGTTTTTGGAAAACACCAACTCCGCATCAATAATATCAAAGCCTTGTGAGCGAGAAGCCCGTTTTACTGTTCAAGTCGGGCCTAAGCAGCTCGAGTTAACAACGCTTTGCACTTTTCACGTTATTTAATGGCATCGCTGGATAGATCCTTGGTGGGGTTTGGTCTGCCGTTTGCAGCGCCGAATGCTCGAAAAATGGCTCGCGATTCCCGAGCGCTCCGCTTGCTGAACGCTGTCGAGACCTCTTCGCCAGGCTTTCGAAACACCGGCTCAGACGCGGCGGCGGTCGCTCGGTCTTCTCAGCCCTTAATGCGTAATATGAGCCGCCTTAAGCGATTGGAAGAACATTTGCTGCAGCGCGTTGGTGATGTCGGTCGGGCTGCTAGCCGTGAAGAAGAAGCCGGGAGACGCGCAAGATAGCAGGCTGGCCGGAATGTACTGGACGTTGTTATTGGCGGCGCCGTCCTCGTCGCTCCAGACGGTTGTTGGGTTGGGGATCGGCACATAGGGAATATACAAGACTGCGAGCGTGATTCCGCGGTTCTTGATCGCGTCGCAATTGGGGTTCGTGCCGCCTGGCGCAGACCAATAGCTGACGCCGTTCCAACTTGGGGCCGGCGTGCCCGGATATTCCATGACCTTTGCGTTGTTGCTGCCGCTCCAGTTGGCATTGCCGGTCTGGTATTGGTAGTTTTGCGCGCCATCCGTGATCAAGAAAACAAATGGCAGGGGAGAGCCTGGAGATAATCCGCTCCCGACCATGCTGTTCGTTATGATGTTATTCATCGCTGGCAATGCGTTTTCGAAATGCGTGCCGCCCGAACCAAGCGTAATGCTGGCGCCGTTCGGCGCGGTGAAAGCCGCGTCGCCGACGCCGTTGTCGAGAAGCTGAGTCAGTCCGGCCGCGGACGCGCTGACCGTGGAAAGATCAGTGCTGAGCGGCTGAAGCGTGTCCAGGTAGGCGATGAAGGGATAGAGCCCGACGCCGAACTGGTTTGGCAGTGTGGCCGTGGCCTTGGCGGTGGTCAGCAGCTGCTGGACCGCATAGGCGACTGCGTCGCCCCGCAGCTGAATGCAAGACGAGGTTCCGGGGGTTTGACAATAAAACGGAGCCACAGTGTCCACCGAGGGATTGTTGGAATTGCCGCCATTCCGACTGACGTTGTAACCTTGGCACGGCACGGATACCGCTGCACTGTTCGGATTCGAGGGGTCGGGGATTGAGCAGGCGTTGTAGGCAGTGAAATGGCATGCGATCACACAGCCGTTTGGATAGCCGGGAAAACCTTGCGACGGAACGGCATCCGTGAAGTCCAGATAATAGTTCGTCTGCTGCCCGTTATAATATGTGCGGTTCGTCGACAGGTAGGTGGCGAGCCTATCGATCTCGCTCGCTGTCGACGGGATCCCCATGGAGCCGGAGACGTCCACCATTATGTGAAAGTTTAAGTAGGTGGCCATGGTCAGCGTCGAAGTCGCCGTGTTGGCGATTGTGACGCTCGGTTTACCTAGCAGCTTCGCCAGAAGCGTAGGATTGTTGTACGAATACGAGACGCTTCCGTTAATCGACGCGCCGGACACGGCGACATAGTTCCCGCTAAAGGGGGCTGCGGAGCTCGCAGTCACTTGAACCCCGCTTGCGAAACGGCCGGCATTGGCGTTGAATTGGGCGACAGCGGCCGCGCTCCCGGCAGTGGCGGCCTGCGTGGCCACGCTGCCGGTCCCGGTGTAGTTCTGGATGTAGCTTTTCGCCGCCGTGATGCCGGTGATCGCCGCGGCGTCAGCCGCCGCGTCAAGTTTTGCTTTGACGGCAAGGCTCTGACTATAGTCGACGGCGAGCGCCGTGATGCCAAGCAGCGGCAACAGCGCGAAAGCGAAAATTATCGTCACGTTGGCTCGTCGGTCCGCCATGAATTGGCGAATGCGGGAGAGTAGAGTCTTCGGCATCGTCGTCGCTCTCATTCGTGCGGTTTTTATCGCTTCGCAGGTTCAAAAAGTTCAGCTAGGCCAGACGGGGGCTCCGGCAGCTGTCGGCCAGGTGGCGGGCTGCGGGCAGGCCTGCCCATAGACGCCGCCGCCCTTGTAGACGATCTGCGACACGTAGCGGGGGCTCAGATAGTTCGATCTGCTGATGGTGAAGCTTGTGAGCCCGCCGAGGTTCGAACGCCAATTGGTCGGATTCCACGTGTAGGTCACGTCGACGACCACCTGGAAAAGCGGCGGCGAATAAGTAGTGGAAGGATTGCCGGTGGTGTTTGAAGGAACAGGGACGGGAGCGAAGACGTCCGACGGCAGTGTCGTCGGACTCGGTGTCGCAGTGTCCGCGGCCGACGTAATGACCGTGGAGCAGGTTCGTGTCGCGGCGCCAGCTCCGTTTTGCGCGTACCAAACGACGAAGGCCGAATAACAGCTTGAGCTGATCGAGCCGATGCAGGCCGCGTCGTTGGGGGCGAATGCAATTCCGGTGATTGAGATGCTGATGTCCGAGATCCAATTGGAACCGGAGTCATGCAGGACCTGCGGAAACTCGACCATGGCGCTGTCATGGGCGTACCAAAGATTGTAGTCTTCGAGCGCCGCACAGGTCACGGATCCGCTGGCTGCGCACCAGACCGTCCCTTTCGCGCTGCTGGAGTTCGATGGTTGGAGCGTGACGATCATCTGCGCCATATCATCCGAAACACGCGACAATTGCCGTGAGGCGCTGGCCATGATCGAAAGGTTGTATGCGCCGTACATGATCAACATCAGGACGGGCCAGAGCCATGCGAACTCGACGAGCGCGCTGGCGCGACGATCTCGCAAGAAGATCGCGCATCTGAAGTAAATGGAAGCCATGGTCAACATCCGGTGTAAGCTTGCGCGCCGCCGAAGAGCTCATTCATAAATGCCGATGTGCTCATCTGCCAAAGAGAGGAAGAGTTCGCCGGGTTGAAAATATGCGTAAACACCGGAGCCGGATAAAGCACTTGCACCAGCACTACATCGCCTTCGAATCCGGGACAAAACGTATTTGAGGCTTGCGTCGTCGACGGAAAGATCAAACCCGATTGATTGGGCGCTACATAGTTATAGTAGTTCGTAGGCTGGACCGCCGGCGTCGCTAGGATCGTGGAACCCGTCAATCCTCCCGGCGTCGGGTTTGAGAGCACAACAGACACATTCACCACGACGTTGCTGCATTGCATCGTCGGGGGCAGGCTGGGGCAGATGATGTTTGATATAAATTGCGAAGAAGTCGTTCCCGCCTGTTGGACGGAACCCGTCATGATGGCGCGCGCGCCCGCATGCGCGGCGGCATCGAGGCCGGCCATGACGAAATAGTTGTAGCCGATCTGCAAGATCACGATGATCACGAATAATAACGGGGGCGCGACGAAGCCGAACTCGACGGCGGCTGCCCCGCGTCTGTTTGACGCGAAGCGAGCAAACGCCGCCTTCGACGTTACGAATGCCTGCTTTTGCATACGGGCCGGGGGCATGGCGACTCCAGCTAAGTGCGACTGCAACTCGAAGGGCTTGTCACAGGCGCCCCAACCGAACCATTCCGCTGAACCCGTTGACAAAACCTGAATTGAATCCTCCACAGTTGGGTTAGTCTCGAAATTGGCCTAACTTGATGTGGAGATTATGCTTTTTGCCTTTACGTTTTGTTTCTCGGATTGATTAACACTGGATCCGCCAAGTAGCCAACGCGTCTGGACCCGCAGCCAGTGCAGTCGGCATCGCAGCTCATGGCGATCAGTCGTAGTATCGAGCGCGCGAATTCCGGCAACACGTCGGTATCAATCCGGCTAGGTCGACTACGACGGTCACATCTCACGGGGCGGTGATGCGCACTTGCGGGGCTTGCTCAATGAAGCCGCCACCGTGATCATGACGCGCGCCGGCGCCGACAGCAGCCTGCGCAGTTGGGGCTCAAGTTGAGGCAGAAGGTCGGGTTCAAGCGCGCGGCTGTGGCCGTTGCCCGAAAGCTCTCCGTGATCATGCATGCAATGCTGAAGTCAGGCGAATTCTTTGATCGCTCTGCACGTGTGGCCGCCTAAGACGCGCACATAGGTCGACGGGAGAAGTGTCTGCCGATGAAAAATTGCTTGCAAATGGTGCTGCGGTTAGACGGCCCCATCAAGAGTTTGGGGATCCGCGCAACGATTTTCGACGCCGTCGGCCGTTACGCCAATGGGTGGCGCAAGAAGCGTGATGCCGCTTTCGGCCTATATGCCGCTCAGCTTTGCTTTTCAGTTCGACTGGAGCCAGGAAATCGTTGTGCTAATCTTTCAATCGTTCGGATATTATGGCAATAGATTAACAACTTCTCGATATTCGGCTGCTACTCCCTCCATCGAAAGGGGAATTTCATGCGCCGGGTCTCGCTGCAATTCTGTCTCGATCAAAATGGCGCGACCGCGCTGGAATATGCTTTCATAGCTTCTATGATTTCGATCACCATAGTTGTTAATCTGCAAATCATCGGAACCCAATTGCTATCCTGGTACTTGCCCATTGCCACCAATCTGCAGTGATCAACGCCCGTTAAAACAATGTCGAAGAAATCCTGCGGCTTTCTGACGCGACGCAACGACCCTCAGCGTAATGAAGCACGATGGCGTCCCATCAGATCCCCAAGCACCTCTTCCGGCAGTCACATTCTGCGCATTGACTCAAGTCCTCATGGATAATCTGCGGCGCGTGATCACCAAGGCTCAAGCTTTGACTCGTTTGTTCCTCATAGCGCCTCGCATCGGCCAAAGAATCCGTTGAATATTGCAAGATCGGGCTTTCATCATTGAGTAAAACAACCCGGATTAGCTGGATTGCTCCGAGAGCGCAGTGAGTTGTCCGCTGCATTCGTAGTTTGCCGCCATCGGTTTGCATGCATCACCACGGCCATTGTTGAAAAATTAGCAAACTTTGGAAAGAGCGATTAAAGCCAAAATACCTAGCACAGACCTTTAATCCATCTGCTACAATTTAAGCCGCTTGGGCGTGGCGCTTTCCCGCAAGGAACCCGCATTATACAGCCAAGGTGCCAAGTGCTTGGCCAGTGCCGCCTTTAAACGCGCGATCTCCATTTGCTCGGCGTTGACCGCCTTGCCCGCGACCTCGCGCAGTTGTCCAGCTGCTTCGGCCTTCACCCAGTTGTGCAGTGTCTGACCGAGGCCGTGTGAAAACACAAATCTTTTAATTTGCCGATAGTGGCCACGGATCGGCAAGAGAAGCGATGACGCGCGAGTTATGCCGACGAGTTCAGGCGGCGATGGGCTGCATCAGCGGCTTGACGCCGAAGATATTGATGATCCGCTTCATGTTCTAGGCGAGCACTTGCAAGCTCATTTCCGTTTTGACCTTTTCAAGTATCTTGGTGAGGAAATGGGTGCTGCCCATCCACGCCTTGAGGGTTCCGAAAGGATGCTCGACGGTCTGTCGGCGGATGGTCATGGCCTCTGGCATGCGGTCGAGCCTGGCTTGCATCCTGTCGAGCACTGCTTCGTGCTCCCGGCGTTTCTGCCTTTTGCCTTTGTCAGTCGTGCATTGGGGTTTGAGCCTGCAGGTTAGGCACGCCGTGAGGTTGCGATAGTGGTCCATATCGTCACGGCGGTCTGAGCGTATTTTTCCCTTGGTCAGAAACTCGCCCGCCGGGCAGGCGTAGCGGTCGTTCTCAGCGTCGTAAATGAAATCCTGCACGGTAAAGAGACCGCGCTTGGCGTTGCCCGAGGTCTGGGTCTTGGGAACGTAAGGCAGCACACCCGTTCCCTCGCAAGCCAGCACTTCCTCGCCGTTGTAGTAGCCGCGATCCGCCAGCACAGTGATTTCCTCGCATCCCGTCGCATCGCGCGCCTTGCCGCCCATAGCCGCCAGTTGTGACCGGTCTGTGCCGACATTGGTCACCTCGTGCGCGACGATTGGATGGCGCTCGGCGTCAACGGCGATCTGAACGTTGTAGCCGACGATGCCCGTTCCCTTGCCGCTGGTCGCCATCGACCGGGCGTCGGGATCGGTCAGGGAAACCTGCTTGTCGGGCGCTTCCTCGACTTGCCTTTCCATCGCCTTCAGCGATTGCATCTGCCGCCGCAGGCCGTCGATCTTCTCCTTGATGCGGGTTGTCTTTGCCTCGGACACGTCGTCGTGCCGCCGGTCGGCGTGGTCCAACGCTGCCAAGTAGCGCGCGATGCTGGCCTCCACCTGCTCAAGGCGCTTGGCGACCTTGGCCACCGTGAAGTTCTTGTCGCGGGTGTTGACGGCCTTGAACTTGCTCCCGTCAACCGCCACGACAGACCGGGTGAACAGATTGAGCTGGCGGCACAGCACGACGAAATGTGTGCAGGCCGCGCGGATCGCCGGCCCATTGTCGCGGCGAAAGTCGGCGATCGTCTTGAAGTCCGGCATCAGGCGGCCGGTCAGCCACATCAACTCGATGTTGCGCTGGGTCTCCCGTTCGAGCCGTCGGCTCGATTGGATGCGATTGAGATAGCCGTAGAGATAGATCTTCAGCAGCGTTGCTGGATGATAAGCCGGCCGTCCCGTCGCTTCCCGCGCAACACCGGCAAAGCCCAGCGCCGCCAAGTCAAGTTCGCTGATGAAAACATCAATGACGCGGACAGGATTCTCGTCCGTCACATAATCTTCCAAACTGTCAGGGAGCAGTGACGCTTGCCGCCGGTCTTCGCTCTCGATGAAACGCCTCATTCTGCCCCCTCAGCGGAATTATTTTAACAGATCAATGCGTTTCCACACAGGCTGGACCCGAAGCGGTCCTTCCACGGGCGCGCCGATGAGCGTTTCACTGAGTTTTGAGCATAGCCAGCGGATCGCGGTCGCCCTAAATCGAACTTGCCGGATCATCGACAGGACGACGCCCATGGAATTAAAACGCCCAGGATCGCAGCCGTCGCAGAAGGGCCCCTCCGAATACTTCACCGGCGTCGTGCGCATTGATCCGCTGAACGCCCCGCCGCCGCCCTCGCGTGTTTCCTGCGCCGCTGTCACCTTTGAGCCGGGCGCACGCACGGCGTGGCACACCCACCCCCTCGGTCAGACCTTGATCGTCACCGCCGGCTGCGGGTGGACCCAGTGCGCGGGCGAGCCGATCATCGAAATTCGCGCCGGCGACGTGATCTGGTGTCCGCCGGGCCACAGGCATTGGCACGGCGCAACCCCAAGCACCGCCATGACCCATATCGCCGTTCAGGAGGCGCTCGATGGCAAGAATGTGGAGTGGATGGAGAAGGTCACGGACGCGGAATATGGCGCGGGGTCGACGCAGACCTGAACCCTGCGTCGCGCCGCGGCAGACCAACATTCGAGGACTGTGATCATGAATCCGACCTATAATTTCGAAGGGCAAGTCGCTCTCGTCACCGGCGCCGGCTCGGGCATTGGGCTGGCGACGGCGCTGGCTTTCGCCGAAGCGGGCGCCGCCGTCGTGCTCGCCGACATCCAACAGAATGCGTTGAACGCCGCGACGGAGTCGTTGACCTCGAAGGGGCGTCGGGCGATCGGCCTCGCTTGCGACGTGAGCGACGAAGCGCAGGCGGCCGCTCTCGTCGAGCGCGCGGTCGCGGAGTTTGGGAGGCTCGATTTTGCCTATAACAACGCCGGCATCCTTGGCCCGATGTGCGACATGACCGAGGAGACGGCGGAAGGATTTGACGAGGTGAACGCCGTTAATCTGCGCGGCGTTTGGACCTGCATGAAGCATGAGTTATTGCAGATGCGAAAACAAGGCGGCGGCGCGATCGTCAATTGCTCCTCCCTGGGCGGCCTCGTCGGCCTGCCCGGCCGCGCCGCCTATCATGCAACGAAGCATGGAGTCATCGGTCTGACGAAGTCCGCCGCGCTGGATAACGCGCAACGCGGAATTCGGGTCAACGCCGTGTGTCCCGGATGCATCGACACGCCGATGGGAGACGCCATCGATCCCGCTGCAATGCAGCAGTTCTTGCAGGAGCAGCCGATTGGCCGGATGGGCCGCGCCGACGAGGTTGCGGCGGCGGTGCTGTGGCTGTGCAGCCCCGGCGCGAGCTTCGTGCTCGGGGTCGCTTTGCCCGTTGACGGGGGCTTCGTGGCGCATTGACGCTGAGCTGCTGATGGACATCTTGCGCTTAAAGCGGCGGCAGGTCGCGCAGCAAACCGGAGAAGCTCATGCCCGACGAACCGACCGCCGCGCGTAAGGCTTCCGGCGACATTGCGCCCGATCTCGCGGAGATCACTATCGCAGCAATGAGTTGCCGTTTCACCTCAAAAAAGCGCTCGCGAACGGCCTCGCAAAGAACGAAATCGTCGCGCTGATCACCCAATTGGCCTTTTACTCGGGCTGGCCCACGGCAATGACCTCCCTAAAGATTGCGCGGGCCCTGTTCGAGGAGGTCGAGGGCTAATCAACCCTCCCTTCGTGAACCTTCCGCTTGGCGTGACGCGACAATGTTAGCGAATGTCCGTTCCTGGCGCGAACCCGAAGCGCGACTTTGGATGCGTCGCGGCGGCAAGTTGGGGGTCAGCGGACCCGTTCGAGCCAAGGGGCCGCGACGCTGGTTGACCCGGACCCGCCGTCCTTATTGGACTTGACCAAGCTGCAATACAATGCATCAGTCGTGCAGCGATTTTTTTGCACGAAAAATGCTCGTATTTTCTTTGACTGTAATCGATAAATGGCATGGTTTTTTGATCGCTGATCAGCGCGTTGGGACCCTTAAACAGACTTGCACGAAACGGATGCTCCAGGCTCGGCGCTGGGGGAAAAGAGAAGCGTTTTGACCTCTTCGACATTGACGGGCTTGATCAGGTGCCGATCGAAATCATTCCTTTTCACCTCTTGCCTGATTTTCTGTTCACCCCAGCCCGAGATAGCGATAAGCGTTGCTCTCCTTCCAGCAGGGAGTTCGCGCAGGCGGCGCGCGGTTTCGAAGCCGTCCATTTCAGGCATGCCAAGGTCAAGAAAGATAAATTGTGGTTCGAATTCCGCGCAGGTGGCGAGCCCTTGCTGGCCGCTGTAAGCGACTCGAATTTTCGCGCCCAAAGTTTCGAGCAAGAGCGCGAGACTGTCGGCCACATCCTGGATGTCATCGACGATCAGCACGCGTGGCGACGCTTCCGCCGAGGGGACTGTCGCCTGCAACGGCGTCGCGACTGTCTCGCCCTTCGTCAGGATCGGCAGGCGCACGACAAAGCGGCTGCCACATCCCTTTCCTTCGCTGTGCGCCTCGACCGTTCCGCCATGCAGCTCCACGAGATTGCGCACGAGCGCCAGTCCAATGCCCAACCCGCCTTTGGAGATGTCCCGCACGTCGTCGACCTGCACAAATAAATCGAACACGCGTGGCAACATCTCCTTAGCAATGCCGACGCCGGCGTCGGCGATCGTCACGACCGCGCTGTCGTCGACACGCTCAGCGGTGACATCGATGCGGCCGCCGCGGTTCGTGTATTTCGCGGCGTTATTCAGGAGATTGGCAAAGATTTGGGTGAGTCGGACTATATCCCCTTCGAGCGCTAGAGGCGGCGTGTTCGGCAGATCGACGCGCAGCTCGAGGCCTCCTGCATCGATCAGGTTCCGTGTCATGTCGATGGCATGGCCAACGATATCCGTCAGGCTTACGTGATCCTTTCGCAGCTTGATCTTGTCGTGGCGGATGCGCGAAATTTCCAGGAGATCGTCCACAAGGCGGACGAGCTGATCGACCTGCCGCTCCATCATGGCCTGCACCCGCTCTCTAGCGGGCCCTAGCTCGCCGGACCGGCGCAACACAGCTAAGCCATTGCGGATGGGCGCAAGCGGATTCCGTAATTCATGCGCAAGAGTTGCGATGAACTCGTCTTTTCGGCGGTCGGCGTCCTTCAGGGCGGCTTCGGCGCGCTTGCGATCGGTGAGATCCATCGTGACGCCAAACGAACGTTTAGGCCGCCCTTGCTCGTCGTAATGGAAGAGACCACGACCGTCTGTCCAGCGGACCGTCCCGTTCGGCCAGAGTATACGATAGTCGGCTTTATATTCACCCCGCTCTTCCATCGCACGCATGAACAGTTCCATGGTATTTTCGCGATCATCGGGATGAACGCGCGAAGCCCAGGCGTCGAAGCTCGGCTCGACCTCGCCGACTTCGTAACCCAGTGCTTCGAACTGGGCGTCATTCCACGTCATTTTGCCACATGACACATCCCAATCCCAGGTCGCGAGTTTGCCGGCGCACAACGCGAGATGTTGTCGCTCCTCGCTTTCGCGCAGCTCTCGTTCGAGACTCGCGCGCTCCAGCGTGATGGCGATTTGGTCGCAGATAGTCTGAATCATCTGCAACTCGCCGTCGCGAAAATGCGTGCGCCGTCGCGAAACAAAAGCGATCGTGCCGAGCAGCGTCCCATTGGCCAGCAGCGGAAATCCGATGTAGCTCGTGGCTCCGGCGGCCGCGAGAACCTCGCAGCCCTCCTGTCCGGTGTTGGCTAGGTCTTCGACAATCAAGCGTCGGCGTGTCTCCGCGACGCGCCCGCACAACAGCGTTCCATAGGCCATTGTGGCGAAGAAGCGACGCTCTTCTTCTGTGGTTCCGGTCGAAGCTTCAAGCCGCAGCATGCGCGGTTCATCGGCGAGGCGATAATGAAACCAGGACTCCATTTCGACGATGCGACCAAGTTCGTCGAAAATGGTAGTTAGCATCTCGGATTCGGAGCGGTCGCCCAAAATGAGCAACTGAGAGGCGCGCGCCAGCATGTCGAGCTGGCGGCTGCGGTC
Organism: uncultured Alphaproteobacteria bacterium; assembly: GCA_963697595.1. GTDB lineage: Bacteria > Pseudomonadota > Alphaproteobacteria > Rhizobiales > Beijerinckiaceae > Methylocystis. The sequence goes on from CAVOON010000003.1 coordinate 2,487,411, forward strand.
GCGATAGGCTTCCTCGATTCGCTTGCGCTCGCTGATGTCACGGCTCACGGTCGCAAGGCCGACAGCATTGCCGCTCTCGTCCGACAGGAAGAAGACATCGTAGGTCATCCAGATCGCTTCGCCGCTCTTGAAATGTCGGAAGCGAATTTCGGTTTCGGCCCGGCCTTCTTTTAGGACGCGCGGAAAGAACTCACCGAGGATGAAATCCTGATCCTCGGGAAAGAAGAACTCCCTGACCGGAATGCTCTGGAATTGCTTGAGGTCTTCGAGGCCAACGAGGCGGCGACCAGCCTCGTTGATATAGAAGGGTATAAAATCCAAGTCGCACATGCCAATGAACAGTGGGCTGTGGTCCGCCAGAGATTCAAAGTAAGCGCTTGCTATTTTTGCGTTATTCGTATTCCGTGACCGCCCTTGTGACCGGGGGATCCGGATCTTCCGGGACTGCCCTGCTTCGGGACCGCGGAGTAATTCGTTGGAGTCGCCCGACTCTTCGCAGCCACTCATGTACCCCAGATCCTCTGTTCTGCGCGTCCGCGGCACTCTAGCGCGGCCGTGCAGACGGCACAATGAAACAGGATTTCCCAAAGCATGAACGCCAACTTGGCAATATCGCGATCGCTACTATCGCGAGGTCGACACATGGCCTTCTCCGAGCGAGCGGAAGGTCCAGGATGGGGCATAACCGTGTCTGTCCGATGGCAGCCCATGGCGCGAAGCGAAAATGCTGTTCCGGAGGCTTGACGCCGCTATCGCAAGAGCACCGGACGATGAGCAGGGCGACGCCGTTCTCCGCCCGTGACCCGAAGCCGCCGTGGCGAGCTAAACCCAGGCTGCGCTTTCAGTTTATGGCATTCCCGGCTATGCTTGAATCATAATTGAATTGTGAGAAGGATACCCGATGAAGCTCGCCTGGATGCGCTCCGTTTGGATTTCCGCAGCATTGATCCTTGGCTGCGTCACTGTCACCGGCGGCGCCGTCGCCGAGCGCGCAAAGCCCAAGATCATCCACGACTCCGAATATTACATCCTCGAGGCGCAGCATGGCGAGAAGTGGGCCGCCGAAGATCAGGACATCGACGCCAAGCTGGCCGAGCTTCGGAGGAAATACGGGACCCCGCCCAACATCATCCACATCATGTGGGACGACACGGCGGTTGGAGAGGTGGGCATTCCCGCCATCCAGAAGGTGCGCGGGTTTGAAACGCCGAATATCAACCGTCTCGCCGCCGACGGCATCAACTTCATGCGCATGTATACCGAGCCGTCCTGCACACCCAGCCGAGCGGCTGTATTGACCGGGCGTCATCCCGTGCGCAACGGCATGTTCAATGTCGGGTTTCCCTATGAATATGGCGGGTTAGCCGCCACGGAAGTCACGACTGCGGAAGTGCTGTCCAAGGCCGGCTACGCAACCGCCTTCTATGGCAAGGCGCATATTGGCGATGTTGAGGTCAGCTATCTGACCAATCACGGGTTCGACGAGGCGTTGTGGACGCCTTACAACCAGGTGCCCAGTCTCTACACCCCGCAGGGACAAATGTCCGTGCTCGCCCCCGCAGTCCTGTTTCCCCAGATGTTCGGCAAGGATCCCTATGACATCGACTCCGGTTGGCGCCCGACCGGCTATGTGTTCGCATTGGAAGGCGTGAAGGGCGGTCCCGTTCGTGAATACGGCCGCGCGCCCAATCATGACGACTACATGAAGCTCGACCCGGAGATGCAGAAGCGAACCGTCGAGTTCGTTCGCAAGAATGCGGCGGCGAAAAAGCCCTTCTATGTTGATTACTGGCCCATCGCGACGTCTTTCCTCGGCTTCCCCAACCGCGTGACCGCTAGCGGCGGCTTACCGCAGGAAGCTTTGGCGCGACTCGACGTCTGGATCGGCGACTTGATGACCGAGCTTAAAAACCTTGGCATCGCGGAGAACACGCTTGTCGTTCTGATGGCTGACAACGGCCCGATGACGCAAAACGGTCCGCCGGGCATGGCGGAAACGCTCTATCGCGGCGGCAAGGGCGACTACCTCGAAGGCGGCGTGCGCGTCCCGGCGATGGCCTGGTGGCCCGGCGTAATCGCGCCGGGGCAGACCGTCGGCGACATCATCCACGAAACCGATCTCTTCACCACCTTCGCGCGTCTGGCGTGAGCCTCGGAGCACATCCCGACCAACCGCATCATCGACGGCGTGGACCAATCCGCGCTGCTTCTGAAGGGCGACACCTTCAGCCGGCGCGATTATGTTTTCATCTACACCGGCAGTGTTCTGGCGGCGACGGTGAAGGGTCGATACAAGCGCGTGTGGGTTGGCGAGAAGCCAGGTCTTTCGGGAGCCGCCTTCTATGACCTCTTTAACGATCCGCGCGAAGACAACGCCAAAATGCTGCCGATGTTCCCGGCGAAGGGAATGTTCACCATCATGAAGATGCGCCACCAACTGTGGATGGCGAAATATCCGAACAAGGGAGAGGCTCGCGGCTTCCCGCTCACCGACATCGAGAATGCCCGCCCGGAAACCAAGGCTGCAAGCCAACCTCGCTTGGACGTTTCCAAACTTCCTTTCGATCCCTACCAGTTCATCAAAACGATTCCGGAGTGGAACGACGTCGAATTTGATCGGGAGGAGTGAAGCCACGAAGAAAATCACGCGCTTCGGAGTTCGGCAATTCGATCCAGATATATGCTCTCTGAGGTCTGCTGTTGGCACACCGCTGCCTCGTCAGAATGAGTTTGTAGCGGCGGTAATGTGGGGACGAGCGGACTGGTCCGAACAAAGCGATGGCGGCGCAGGTTGACCCACCGCCGTCATCCATGCCGCAACTGCGCTTGCCAATCGGACGCCAGCGCGCATCATCAGCTTTCCGAGGGAAATCCACTGTCTGGCTACGCCACTTTTCTCGGCCCGGAAGTCGGCGCAGCCGGAACTGAGATTTTCGTCTCGACTGGCGGGCTAATCAGACACCGCCTTCTTGAGCTTCGCGTCGCCGCGTTGCTGCTCAATGTCGGCCTTGTCGGCGTCCTTGTTATTGTCGTCCTTAAGGTCGATTGTCACCTTCCCGATCTTTCCATTGAAGCGGAATGGATTTTCGTAATCGGTGGAGACCGGCGTCCCCGTGTTCAGCCCAACGTCCGCTCCCTCGGTCGCTGAGAAACCGCAGCATTGCGTAACGTCGATCCGGCCCTCCCCCACTTTTTCGCCGTTGACGAACAACGTTCCAACACCGCCTTTTCCCGCACCGCCGCCATCATAGGCAAAATCGAACACGACGGTCGCTTTCCCGGGCGCGAGCGACTTGGTCGCGGAGATGGTGAACCTCTTCTTGCCAAGGAAATTGTAATGATAGGTGGGTCTGCCGTCTTTGACATAAAGGCTCCAGCCGCCAAAGCGTCCGCCCTGGGCGACCAATACGCCGTCCGCCGGTCGATCGCCAGTGACGACGTCGGCAGTGATCGAGAAGGATGTGTTCTTGATGTTAATGAAGGCGTTTTCGGGAATGGCGAACATGCCCTCATAGACCGTCAGTGACTTGCGCCCAAGCATGAGGTCCGGCCTTCCGGCAAGCACAGGATTGACGCGCTCGAATAAACGGTCGTCGATAGGCAGCACGTTGTTGGCCACCGCTTCTCGCATGAAGATCGCCTGCATTTCCTTCAGCTTCTCAGGCTTCTTCGAGGCGAGATTATTGGTAAGGCTGAAGTCCGATTTCGTGTCGTAAAGTTCCCATTTGTCGTCGGCGAGCGGCGCCCGGACTTTAGGCTCCCAAGGGGCTCTATGAACGGTTCCCGTGAGCCATCCATCAGAGTAAACGCCCCGGTTGCCGAACATTTCGAAATATTGGGTGATGTGACGTTCGGGCGCTTTTGGGTCGTTGAAGGCATACAACATGCTGACGCCTTGGATGGGTATCTGCGGCGTTCCGTTGACGACGCGCGGCTCCGGCAATCCGGCCGCCTCCAGCGCGGTCGGCGCGACGTCGATCACATGATGCCATTGTGAGCGGATCTCATTTTTTGCGGTTACTCCCTTGGGCCAATGCACAACCATGCCGTTGCGCGTGCCGCCGTAGCTGGAGGCGATCTGCTTGGTCCAGGTGAAGGGCGTGTCGCCCGCCACCGCCCACCCCGCTGAATAATGATTGTGAGCAAGCGGGCCGCCGAGATCGTCGATATGGGCGAGCTGTTCCTGAATGGTCTCCGGCACATTGTTGAAATAGGTCATCTCATTGAGCAGTCCGTTCATGCCGCCTTCGGCGCTTGCGCCATTGTCGCCGACGATATAAAAGACCAACGTGTTGTCTAGCTGCCCGAGGTCGTTGATCGACTGGATGAGGCGTCCGATTTCGGTGTCGGCATATTCGCCAAACGCGGCGAAGACCTCCATCTGCCTAGCGAACAGCTTCTTTTCGTCGGGCGAGAGCTTGGCCCAGTCCTTGATCGCTTCAGGCTTCGGCGCGAGCTTCGTGCTGGCAGGAACCACGCCGAGTTTCTTTTGTCGCTGCAACGTTTCCTCGCGCAGCTTGTCCCAGCCCTGATCGAACTTGCCTTGGTATTTTTCGATCCATTCCTTAGGGACGTGGTGCGGCGCATGAGTGGCCCCTGGCGCGAAATAGACAAAGAAGGGCTTGTCTGGCGTCAGTGATTTTTCTGACTGGACCCATTCAATCGCCCGATCCGTCATGTCGGTCATGAAGTGATAGCCAGGCTTCTCCTCGATCTGGATTTTGTTCATCCCGTCCCAGACGGTCGGCGCCCACTGATCCGTTTCGCCGCCGAGAAAGCCATAAAATTTATCGAAGCCCGAGCGCGTCGGCCAGCGGTCGGTCGGACCCGAAGCGCTGAGCTCCCAAACAGGCGTTTCGTGCGACTTGCCGAATGCGGCGGTCGCGTAGCCGTTGAGGCGCAACATCTCCGCGAGTGGCGCGACGCTGTTAGGCCTTACGCCTGTGGCTCCCTGGAAAGCTGTTGCCGTTTCCGTAATCGAACTCATGTTGTTGACATGGTGATTGCGGCCAGAGAGTAGGGCAGCGCGCGTCGGAGAACATAGCGCGGTCGTGTGAAACTCGTTGAAGCGCAGGCCGTTCTTGGCGAGCGTGTCCAATGTTGGCATGTGAATAGGGCCGCCGAAAGCGCTTGATTGTCCAAAACCCATGTCGTCGATAAGCACGATCAGCAAATTCGGCGCGCCCGCAGGCGCTTTGACCTGAAAGAACGGAGGCGGCTTGACATTGCGGGCATCCAGCTCCGTGACCGCCGGATAGGTCGGCTGACGGATTGGAAGCACGCTCCGGTCGATGGGAACTTCCTGGGCGCCGCTCCGTGGCGACATCGCCAGGCACACCAAGAATGCGAGCCCTATGGACATAGGAGCTCTTCCGAAATTCAACATGGACGCCTCCGCCAGCTGCTTCCGTCCCGAAAGGCCCCGCACTATCACCAAGCCGAGCTCTATCGGTCAAGCTCGCGACCCTCCCACTAATTGGTCATTTTGTCACAGCTGAGCCCGTGATGTTAACAGCTCAATGACTGCTGTTGTGAAGGGTTTCAGATGCCGGCCCCTCCAACGACTGGCGTGCGTCCACGGGGGCCGGCGTCTGAAAGCCTCCAGGGCAAGAAACCGCGGGCCATAGAGGCGTCGTTGCTGGGGCGCGCCGATCTATGGGGATTTGAGCAAAGGTCGAACCACCGGGGTGGGCCGGCCGCCATCAATGTCGCCACGCGGGATATCGGCGGGCGCGTTTCGATGCGCGGAGACGGGGTCGGACGGCGGTGCAGAGACACGATTGGCGGCAAGATCGGCTACGGCGGCGCACATTGCCGCGTGCGCCGAGGCGCCGATGAAAGCGATCGTTGGCGAAGAAGCAGCGGAGCGGCGGCGGATCACAGCGATGATCATGACGTATCGGTCCCGACGGGCTCGGTGGTGAAGGCGCGGGGTTGGGCGCCGCGCGAAAAGACTTCGACGACGCGCATGCGACCGCCGCAGCAGGGACAGGTCGAATGGACCACGGGCGCGTCGCCTTCGCTGGCGGCAGCGGCGCGCTGATTCGACAATGCCGGCGAACCGCCCGCGGCGATGAGTTCGCGCAAGCGAGCGATGTTTTCGGCCCGCCTCGGACCCGCGAACAGGCCGTAGTGGCGGATGCGGTGAAAGCCGCTCGGCAGGACGTGCAGGAGAAAGCGGCGGATGAACTCGTCGACCGCCAGAGTCATGGTCTTGCGCGGATCGCCGCTCTTGATGCGATAGTCCTTCCACTTGAAGGTCACGCGCTTGTCTTCGAGCGCAATGAGCCGCGCGTTCGCGATGGCGACGCGATGGGTGTAGCGCGAAAGATAGGCGAGGACGGCCTTGGGACCTGCGCAAGGTCGTTTGGCGTAGACGACCCATTCGCAGCGGCGTAGCCGCGCGAGCGCGGCGGCGAAGGTTTTTCTGTCGGCGAGCGGCGCCAGTTCGCCGAAGAACAGCAATCGGCCTGCTTCGTTCAATGCCGCCAAACCTTCGAGAAAGAGGCGCCTGAACAGGCGCGAGAGCACGCGCACGGGAAGGAAGAAGCCGGACTTACAGGCGATCCAACGCGATCCGTCCAGCGATGCCCCGCCGCCGGGGACGACGACGTGAGCATGGGGATGGTGGGTCAGCGCCGAACCCCATGTGTGCAGTACGGCGGTGAGGCCGATCCGCGCCCCAAGATGCCTGGGGTCGGCAGCGATTATCGTCAACGTCTCCGCAGCGGCCCGGAACAAGAGATCATAGACGGCGGCCTTGTTGTGGAATACGAAGCGCGCCGAGGGTCGCCGGCAGGGTGAAGACAACGTGATAGTAAGGAACCGGCAGCAACTCGGCTTGCCGGTCGGCGAGCCATTGTCGCGCGGCGACGGCCTGACACTTCGGACAGTGCCGATTACGACAGGAGTTGTAGGCGACGCGCGTGTGCGCGCAGCCTTCGCAACGCTCGACATGGCCGCCGAGCGCTGCGGTGCGACAGGCTTCGATCGCCGACATCACCTTCAACTGAGCGAGACTCACATGGCCGGCGTTGGCCTTGCGCCACGCTGCGCCATGGGCGCGAAAAATATCGGCGACCTCCAGACGGGGCCGCACCATGCGACGCTTGTCAGGCGGGCGGCGGCGTTTTCGTCGGGTCGAGGCCGAGCAGATCCAAGGGGCTCACGACGACCCGGATCGCGTTGACGGCGACGCGCGTGTAGAGCGCCGTCGTCTCCAGTTTGGCATGACCGAGCAGGACCTGGATCACCCGGATGTCGACACCCTGTTCGAGCAAGTGGGTGGCGAAGCTGTGGCGCAGGGTGTGGGGCGTTACGCGCTTGGCGATATCGGCTTCACGCGCCGCAGCGTGAACGGCGCGCACCATTTGACGGGCGGTCATCGGGTTGACCGGGTTTTGCCCCGGAAACAGCCAGGCCCCCGGCCGCGCCGCCCGCCACCAGTCGCGAAGTCATTCGAGCAGTTGCGGCGACAGCATCACGTATCGGTCGCGCTGCCCCTTGCCTTGCTCGACACGCAAGGTCATGCGCTGGCTGTCGATATCGGAGACCTTCAGGGCCACGACCTCGGAGACGCGCAGGCCGGCGCCGTAGGCGACGCCGAATGCAGCCTTGTATTTAAGACCTGGCGCAGCCTCGATGAGCCGAACCATCTCGTCCTGACTCAGCACGATCGGCGCCTTGCGCGGCTCGTGAATCGTTTTCGGAGGCCGGGCGAGTTCGGGCCGTTCAAGCGTCACGTTGCAGAAGAAGCGCAGCGCCGCGATGGCAGCGTTGATGGTCGGGGCGCCGAAGGGCTGTCTGGCCAGATGCAGTTGAAAAAGGCGAAGATCCTCGCTCGTCGCCGTATCCGGTGACCGGCCGAGGAAATCCGTAAAATTGCGGATGTGACGCGCGTAGTCTTTCTGCACCTTCTCCGTGAAGCGACGCGCCGTCATGTGGTCGATCATGCGCTGAAGCAGCGGGCTGATAGGCTTCTCGAACATAGCGAAACTCCTGTCTCACTGGGGTTGAACCCCATGATCTTGAGACAGTTTTTCGCCAGTGCTTCCCTTTCCGCCCCGAGCTTTGCAACCCGCCCCTACCGCGAGAGCGGTTTAGTCCCCTGGCGCGAACCCGAAGCGCGACTTTGGATGCGTCGCGGCGGCAAGTTGGGGGTCAGCGGACCCGTTCGAGCGAAGGGGCAGCGACGCTGGTTGACCCATTGCTGCCGTTCCCGAAGTGGGCACCTGACTAAGGTACTATCGCTCTGGCCAAGCTGCGGCAGCGAGCCGAGTAACCATGTTGTCGAAGTGGGAGCAGGAAGCTTGCGGGCCGACTTCCCTCATCAATCAATACACGTCGGTCTGATACCGCCCTTTCTTCTTGAGGTCACTGACGAACGCTTTGGCGGCATCGGTCGAGCACTGCCCAAAAGTCGCGATCACGTCGACGAGCGCCAGCTCGACGTCCCTGGCCATGTTCTTGGCGTCGCCGCAGACATAGAAATGCGCGCCCTTATCGAGCCATCGCCACAGCTCCGCGCCCTGCTCGCGAATGCGATGCTGGACGTAGACCTTCTCTACGCCCTCGCGCGACCAGGCGAGCGTCAGCCGCGCCAGGACTCCCGTCTCTTCCATCGATTTCAGCTCCTCCTCGTAGAGGAAGTCGTAGGCGCTGCGTTGGTGGCCAAAGAACAGCCAGTTTCGGCCGGAAGCGCCCGCCGCGGTCCTCTCCTGAAGAAAGGCGCGAAACGGCGCGATCCCGGTTCCAGGACCAACCATGACGATCGGGATCGCGGGGTCTGCGGGCAGCCGGAAATGCGCCGAGTTCCGCGCGTAGACTCGGACGCGCTGGCCAAGGCTGGCGCGCTCGGCGAGAAAGCTGGAGGCGACGCCTAATCGCCGTCTTTCGCCGATCGTGTAGCGCACCGTATCGACGCAGAGCGCGAGCCTGCCGGAATGGACGCGGGGAGACGACGCGATGGAGTAGAGACGCGGCTGCAACGGATCGAGCGCTTCGATCAAAGCCTCTGGATCCGGCTTGGCCTCCGGAAATTTCTCCAATGCCGCCAGTAGGTCGAGCGAGGCTGCGTCGCCGTCGGGATCCTCGCCCTGGGCCAGCGCCTTGGCTTTGCGCCGCCTCTCGCCGCCGACGAGGCAGGCGATCAGTTCAAACAGCCGGTCTGGCGCAGGCCCGAGCGAGACTTCACGCGACAGTTTTTCCGCTAGGGTCGAGTCTGCGACCGGACGATCGGGGGCCGCGCCGATCGCCGCGATGACCGCGCCGACGAGTCCGGCGTCATTCGTCGGATAGACGCCGAAAGCGTCGCCGACTGTATAGTCGAGCCCGCTCCCCTCGAGATCAAATTCGATATGCCAGGTCTCTTTTTCGGATTCCGGCTTGTTGATGCGCACGCGAGAGAGAAACACGGCTTCGACCGGAGCGTCGCGCGAGCTTCCCGGCTGAAGCCGGGTCTCGTTCCCGATTGTCGCTGGCGTGGAACCCGCCGGTCCCGGCGTCGAGGTCGTCTCTCCGAGCAGCTTGTTGAGCATGCGCTCGGTCGCTTTCCCTCCCGGCGCGCAGAGGTTCGACCTCGCCTCTTTGCGAAGGAAGATCGCGTTCGCGTAGTCCTCGCAATTGTACCCGCATTGGCCGCAGTCCTGTTGCGCCATCGCCGCCATCATGCGCCGCCGCAGCGGCCTCCCATCGGCGAGCGCCATGCGATCAGGCAATGCGATACACTGGTCGTGCCAGGGGGCTGAGCCGTCGTCGCCGTCGTCGAGGGGGTCGGCGGTCACTGCGGGCATGACTGAAAGAGGCGCGGCGGCGGCGCTCGTAGATTCGTCCTCTAGCGAGAGCACCGCTGCGAAGAAGCCGTCGAGCCAATCGCGCTGCTCCGCGGAGAAAGGCGCGCTCTCGGGAATGAGCCTCAGCCTCGGAGGCGGCGCAAGCTCGTTCATGCCGCCTGCTCCATAAGCTCGATAAGCCCGCGCAGCTCTTCGATTCCGGTCCGCTGGACGAAGGCGAGAAAGTCCTCCTCCCGCGACAGGCTCCGATCGAGATAGACCGCGAGGATTCGTTCCACCAGCGCCGGGACGACTTCCGCGGGCACGTCCTTGCGCAGCTCCTTGCCAATGTCCGCGCCGGCGCCGAAAGCGCCGCCGAGATAGACGTGATAGCCGTCGATGGTCTGCTCGTCCGAGACTTCGACCCGCACGGCGAGCAGGCCGATGTCGCTGATCAGATGCTGGGCGCATGAATTTTGGCAGCCGGTGAGATGAATGTTCACGGGGGCGTCGAGCGCCACTCGCTCTTCGCAATGCCGCGCGATCGCCTCGGCGTGGCGCTTGGTGTCGGCGGAGGCGAAGCGGCAACCGAAGCTGCCGGTGCAGGCGACGAGTCCGGCGCGCAGCGGTGTCGCGTGGGTTGCTACTCCCAAGGCATCGATGGCGTCGACGGCTGCGGTTAGCCTCTCGTCTGGAACGCCGGAGATTAGTAGGTTCTGCCAAACCGTGAGCCTGACGTCGCCGTCGCCGAAGTTACGAGAGATCGCGCCGAGTCCGCGCATTTGCTCGGCGCTCAGTCGGCCGACGGGTAAGACGGCGCCGATCCAGTTGAGGCCCCGCTGCTTCTGGTGATGCACGCCGATGTGGGCCAAGCGTTTGATCGGCGGGCGTGGCGCGATGGCATCGGACGGCGCTCGCGCGAGCTTGCGCCCGAGCCGTTCTTCGACGGCGGCGAGAAACTTCACGACCCCCCACGCGTCGAGCACATATTTCAACCGCGCCCGGGCGCGCGTCGTCCGGTCGCCATGCTCGATGAACACCCGCACGATCGCGTCGGCGACGGCGGTCGCCTCGCAGGGCTTGACGAGGACCCCCGCGTCGCGCGCGAAGTCGCCATGGCCGGTAATCCCGCCGAGCAACAGCCGGAACCAGACTCCTGGCTCGAGGCCGCAGCCCTCCCGCACCTCGACGGCCTGAAAGCCGATGTCGTTCGTGTCCTCCAGTGCGGCGATGCAGCCGCCGCCGTCGAAAGCCACGTTGAATTTTCGCGGCAGCCCGTAGAGCCCGCGGTCGTTGAGAATGTGGAAATGCCATTCGCGCGCGTAGGGGCGCGTGTCGATCAGCTCCTGGGAATCTATCCCCGCCGTCGACGTTCCGGTCACGTTTCGGATGTTGTCCGCGCCAGCGCCGCGCGAGCAGAGCCCGATATCTTGGAGCGCCTCGATCATGGCGACGGCGTTCTTAGGCTCGATCTCGCGGATTTGTAGATTCGCGCGCGTCGTGACATGGGTGTAGTTGCCGCCGAAGCGCTCGGCGAGGTCGGCGACGCCGGCGAGCTGCCAATGCTTGAGCATGCCGTTAGGGATGCGCAGCCGGCACATATAGGCCTGCTGCGCCGGGGCGAGGTAAAAGAGCCCGTAATAGCGCCAACGGAAATTGTCGGCGGGCGGCGGCGGCTCGTTCGCCGCGGCTTGCGCCTTCAACCTTTCATACGCGTCGAACGGATGCTGCTCGCGCTTGAATTTTTCGGGATCGGAGAGTTTGCGCCCCGAGCGCAAAATACGGTTTTGCGCTTCGAGGCCGGCGGCGTCTGGCCCCGCCGGCGCCTCGGCGTTGTCCGACGAGAAGTTGCCCTTACCGGGCTCGCTTTCACCTTGGTGAGATGAGCGGCGCGCGCGGGCGATGAGCAACCCGGAGGAAAATCCTTCGAGGTAACGCTTCTGCTCGGGCGTGAACTCTTCGGACATGGAAGCCCGTGCTCAAGTTGTTGGAGCGTCGCTTCTTTCGACCTAGCAAAAATTTGGCCACGCCGCGGAAGCTCATGCTTCCGCGGACGGTCTCGATCGCCTGCGCCGATAACGCGCCAATTGGCGCGGCTCCCGCGCGATTAGGACACGAAGGCTCCCGGGTCGGGGTTCTGCCCAAGCGCATTGAGCAGCAGCGACCAGTGTTGCGCCTCGTTCCCGAGAATGCTCGCCGCGACCTTGGCCAGCTCGCGGTCGCCGAATGCGGCGACCGCGCCGAGATAGGCCGATACCGCGCCCTGCTCGAGGCCTGCCGCAAATTTCAGCACGTCCGCCTGACTCTTCAACGCATGCGTGGGAAACCCGTATTCCGAGGGCTTCTTCGCGGTGACAGGCGTGCCTCCCAATTTCGCGATCGCGCCCGAAAGGGCCTCCGCGTGCTTCTTGTGATCGCTTTGGAACTGCAGCGCGACCTTCAGAACCGGCTGCTTCAGGAGCCCGCTCTCGGCGCCAATCTGATATGCGGCGATCCCCTGATACTCGAGCCCAAGTGCGGTGTTCAGCACGCCGAGATCCTCGGGCGTGGCCGCCGTGGCCATGGCGATGTCGCTCGAACCGGTAAGCAGCGCGACGGCGGCCGCGGAGAGCGCCGCCCCGGTCATGAGCGAGCGGCGTGGTAGAGAAATGGTCTCCAGCTTCGGCATCATGGTCTTCTCCCCTTGCGTTATGAATTTTTCTGATCTTCGCGTGCGCTTCGTCGCGGTCGCGAAGTCTTTTGGGGCGTGCAGCGCGCGCGAGTTCGATCAGCGACCGAGCGCCTCGCCCGGCATGGACTGGGCTCGATGTGAGGAGACGCAAGGTCAGGCGGCCTGCGTGGCCGTCTTCATGGTCCCGGATAAAAGCCCATAGGCCGCCGTCCACGCCTCGCGCACGTCGGGCGTGAAATCCTTGCCGAGGCCCTGCTCGAGCGTCCACAGCAACGCTTGGGCAACCGTGCCGTAGTGAGCATCGGTCACGCCGTAGCCCTTGTGCCGGCGCCCGAGCGCCTGCACGGCGGGGACGATCGTGTCCAGCTTGTCGAGGCCGCCGACGGCCGTTCCGAGCATGGTCATGAGCACCTTTCGCTGCTCCGTTAGATCGGGCTTGAACAGGCCTCGCAAAGTCGGGTCCAAGGAGAACAGCCTGTCGTAGAACAAGACGGCGGCCTGATCGGCGATTGGCGTAACCTTCGCCCAGCTGGTCTGGACGGTTTCAACTTGCGCAGGCGTCATGGCTTCCCCCTTCTGTTTATCGCGCGTCGCCGCATGGCGCGCTCGCGCTTTGTGCCAGACCGCCTTGAGTTTCTTTGACGACCAGGAACGCGAGAAGCTTATGCAGCGTCGAAACGCCACGCATTATCAAGATTGATGTTACGAGACGCATTTGCGCGTTTTTGAGAAAAACTATGATTTGTCCGGCAGCCGCACCGACGCGACGCCGGTCAGCAACGCCACGACGTCGGCCTGCCGATTGCAGCCCGTCTTCTCCAGGACGCCGCGCACCTGCATGCGGATCGTATTTTCCGAAACGCCGCGCGCGCCGGCGAGCGAGTTCGACCGTTTCCCCCGCCGCCAGTCCTCGCGCGACCTGCGCTTCGGCCGGAGTCAAATCGAAAAGCGACTGAACCAGCTCGACGGGCGGCGCCTTTGGCGCCGTCACGGGCGTCAAGACGAGCGCGGCGGCGCAACGCATGAAAATGTCGCGCGCGGAGAGGCGGATCGGGATGACATGGGCGATCATCGTGGCGCCGCTTTCCGCGTGGCGGACCGGGAAGGAGCGCACGCCGCCTTGGGGCGCGTCGATCGCCGCGATCGCGTCACGCAGCAATTGATCCGCGGATCTGTCAATCAGCAAGACGCGGTCAAGCGCGCGCCACACCACATAGTCGGCAATGTCTTCGATCAAGGAGTTGGCGGCCAGCACCTTGCCTTGCGCGTCAAGAACCAGCGCCGGCAGACCGAGAGACGACAGGATTTCGCCGGCCGCCTGAGCCACCTCCAAGCGAAGTCTGGCGGCGAGCAAGAGTGCTCGCGCTAGGTGTGGGCGCAGAAAGTCGAGACGATTGATTTGCTCGGATTCGACTGGCCCGCGAGCGAATGCGCGCTCCAACGACACCAACAGCCGCTCGCCCGTGGGCATCATGAACGCGCTTGCCGCCGCGTAACCGCCGCCCAACGGGTAGATGTATTTTTTGTAAAACGGGTCGTCTTTCAGCTCATCTTCCGTGAAAAGATCGATTTCTCTCAAGAATCCGGCGTGCCGAGCCGCAAATAATCTCTTAGCGCGCTGCGACGCATCAGCCTCGCCGGTTACGAGCGTTGGAATGATCGCTTTCTCAGCTACGGCGCCAGAAGCGACGAACTGCGGCTTGGAGGCGCCCACCACGAACATCCATCCGGCGCCGGCGCCGGCGATCCTGCCGAGCTGGAAAAGCGTTTCCGGCCACCTTTCCGGAACAAAGGAACTTTCGTAAATCCGCTCGATGAGGTCCGCATCCATCGATTGCGAGCTCCCTATCGGCCTTCGTTCGTTAGCCGCACCGACGCGACGCAGGTCAGCAACGCCACGACGTCGGCCTGCCGATTGCAGCCCGTCTTCTCCAGGACGCCGCGCACCTGCATGCGGATCGTATTTTCCGAAACGCCGCGCGCGCCGGCGAGCGAGTCGACCGTTTCCCCCGCCGCCAGTCCTCGCGCGACCTGCGCTTCAGCCGGAGTCAAATCGAAGAGCGACTGAACCAGTTCGACGGGCGGCGCCTTTGGCGCCGTCACGGGCGTCAAGACGAGCGCGGCGGCGCAACGCATGAAAATGTCGCGCGCGGAGAGGCGGATCGGGATGACATGGGCGACCATCGTCGCTCCGCTCTCCACGTGACGGGCGGGGAAAGAGCGCACGCCGCCATGCGGCGCGTCGATCGCCGCGATCGCGTCGCGAAGCATTCGATCCGCGGACCTGTCGGTGAGCGAGACGTGATCCATTGCCCGCCACAGCACAAAGTCGGCGAGACCCTCGATCAAGGAATTGGCGGCCAGCACCTTGCCCTGCGCGTTGAGGACGAACGCGGGAAGGCCCAGGGCGGCGAGCGTTTCGCTTGCGGCGCGAGCCTTCTCCATTTGTAGGCGCGCCGCGATCACCGCGCTGCGCGCCAAATGGGGACGGAGAGCATCGAGCTCGTCGAGCTGCGCGCGATTTACTGGCCCAAGCGCATGTTCTCGCTCTAAAGCGACGCCGAAGGTCTCTTGTGTCGGCAAGGAAATCGCCGTTCCCGCGCCCCAACCGTAACCCGCTGCGCGCAATATTTGAAATGCAGTGTCTCTTTCCCATTCTTCCGGCGTGAAAACGTCGAGTTCGGTGATGAAGCCAGAGGGCCGGGCGTTGAGCAAACGTTTCATACGTTCAGTGCGCGCGAGGAAACCGCTCAGGAAAAGAGGCGCCAGAGCTGCTTCCACTCGCGCCGTAGAGGCGGCCCATTTTCGGATCTTCCCGTCGCTTATCACAAAATTCCAAGCGGAGCGCGTGTCGACGATCCCGCCTAAGCCGCGCAGCACGATCGGCCAGCTTTCCGGTGCGAAGGCGCTTTCGTAAATCCGGTCGACAAGAGACGAATCCATGAGGCGCCCTCGGCTGGGGCTTTCGATCCTTCAAGAAGGCTGCGGTCTCTTGACCCAGGAGCATCTTGACACAAATCGCGCGTGGTTCAAGCGCCCCCTCTTGAGCCACAGTCCGTTCCAGAGCGCGCCTGAAACCTTACATAAGTTCAGCGAGAGCATGACGACAGCGCGACGGCCGGCGAAGGCTGCTCCTGGCGCGCAACAGCCGCGTTAGCCACCAGATTGCTCGTCTCCTAGCTGGGGAATAGCGGCCGCCCAATTCCCGGTGGCGACGGCTTGTAGGGTTGAGATAGACCGGCCGCGCCACCCTCGCCATGGCAGAATGGACACACCGAACGACTGATCGGCTCAGCCCGACGAGCATGTGTTGATCATGTCGTTGTCTTCGACGACCGGCATCTGCGCCAAATCCTCCTTTTGTATATGGATTATTACAATGGCGCTCGGTCAAATCTCGCTCTGAACAAGGACGCCGTTTTCGGTGGCTGTTTCGGCCAGTCGGTCAGATTGTCTAGACGCCAATCTTTGACGGATTGCATCATCAATATGTGCGGATCTAATTTCCGACAAGGACGCGCGCCGATCTGCACTAATGCGAGCGCAAACAGCACGGAGATTTCGGGCGGCAACAACTGCGGCTTCTTAAAAACCTTCACGATTTCCGAGCGCCAGCGCAACACCGTAACAGAAAGTGTCAAGCAGGTCGTCTTCCCGATCGCTCGCCTTATCCCCGACACGAAAGCTCTCGATTTGGTCAAGCAAGTGATTGCGCGCATGACGCTTGTAGACCGCAGTTTTGTTGAAGGCGTCTTCGGTGTATTTGACGAGCTCGCGGTGCACATACCCGGATATGGACAGCGCCCGCTCATCCTTGCCCATAGCGGTGAGCTTCGATTCTATCGGATAAGCCGCCATTCCGCGTCGGCGGGCTTGCTGTAGCAATATCGTTCCGGAATTCTTATCCTCGACCAGCGCGCCCATCGATCCCTTCCGCGCGCCACAAAGACGAGCGAGCTCCTCCAGGCGCTGGAATACGCTCGGCAGCCAGGTCTCCAAAATGGCGCCCTCGATCTGCACGATGTCCCAATCCAATATCAGAAGGGGCGGACCGCCGAAGTTTCTGTTGAGTGCGAAAAATGTAACGGCCGTCGCGTCGTTTTCGGTTCCTGTTTTGGAAGCCGTGTCGATCACCGCAAAAACCACATCGCACATCGACGGGATGGGCAGCGGCCGATTGTCAACCAGCAGCTTTTCACGGCTGAAGAAGGCGACGCCAGACCAATCTACAAATTCGGCGAGATACTCCTGGGCGTAAACCAAGGGGTCGTTGTCGCTGATTAGCTCCGCTTGATACTGTTCCCGACGGGCTACCCAATCCTCTTCGCTTTCGTTTGTCTGCCGCTTTGGCAATAGTGGGTTGTCCATCGTCGTCGCGTGATGCTCTTCAAATCCGAGCGCTGGATCCATGCAGGCGTTGTAGAAGAAGTTGTCGGGGTCTTTGCCGGCGGAGTTCGAACAGACTAACGCCTGCCCTCCATAGTCATAAAGCGTCGGTTTGATCGATCTTTCCCAGATCGCCAGCATCGACCCAGAGGTCAAATTGTCGCCGTTCTTGGCGAAGGCCGCTTCGTCGATCACGATGCGTTGATAGCCGCGGCTACGGCCAGCCATCTCATTGTCGAGGGACCAAAAATCGACGCGCCCGCCGGTGCGCAGACGAATGAGCGACGCTTTGGAGCTTTCCTCCACAAGCACGAAAAATTTCTTCGCGAGATCGTAATACACTTCTTGGGCCAGCATGTGCTGTGGCGCGAACCAGGCGCAGGCCATACCCTTGACGAGACCGTCCGAGATCCAAGCTTTGGCCAATTCGGTTTTGCCGAAACGTCTCCCACAGCGCAGCGCCATGAAGCGGTGACCACACAGCGCATTATAGGCGGCGATCTGCCCGGAATGCAGGCGCCCGATCGATATTTCGGTCTTGCCGGACGTAGATTGGCGCCGGCTCATTGTTCCGCCGTTCCAATTTGCCCATTTGAAGGCGCGTCGCGCTCACCCCTCCTCTCAAGATCCCGCGCTTTCTGCTCGCCGGACTGGCCCGCATAGTCTGGCATCCAGTCGCTGATCGCGATCTGCTCCAAACCTGCGTCGCCATAACGCTCTGCGCGCTCGCGGATCTTGAGCACGGTCTCCGTCGCTTCGAGATCGCCGCTCACAGCGCGGTCAACGAACATTTTGAGGCAGAGTTCTTGAGCGGTTGCGACCTTCGTTCGACCGCGCTCCCTATATTCAATCGGAGCGTTGAGAATCTTGTCGATCGTTTGGGCGAGAGGGATCGGCCTCTTTTTAGGCCGCCCTTTCAAATTACCGGAAACCCCTGGCGCAAAACGTCGACTGATCGGCGGCTTCCCAAAACCCACTTCGTAATCAGCCATTTTCGTCCTTCCGCAAAGAGTTCGCGAAAGCCGTCGTGTAATCGCTGTCCACGAAGGAAAACTCGATCGACTTGTCGGAGCAGCGACTTGCGAAGTCTCGGTATTTCAATAGCAGCCGCCAGGCGCGATTGCTCCCGGCCATCACCTTTTGCAGAAGCTGGAGGACGATCGCTTCAGCAGCGGGAATGCGGGTCACTTTACCGTTGACCCTGATGGGAACACGGTTAGCCAAAAGGCGGTCGATAACGGCGATCGTGCTTTCGGAGCGCTTGGCTCCCCGATGGCGTTTCCCGCGAGTTTTCAGCGCGCCGCCGAGCTTTGACGCTCTCCCCGATGCGCCGCCCTTAACGTTAGTCTTGGCCATGCGCCCCTCGCCGCTCCGCGCGGAGCGCATCGAATGTCTTGCCGCTTGCGTGGACCGCGTCCCGCTTGCTCATTTTCTGCCAACGCAGAATCACGAGGTCGACATAGAGCGGATCGAGTTCGATGCCGTAGCCGCGCCGACCAGCACGCTCGGCGGCGAGGATCGTCGTGCCGCTGCCGCAAAACGGGTCGAGGACGATGTCGTTGCGCTGCGTCGCGTCGAGGATCGCGTCGGCGACCATCGCAATGGGCTTGACTGTTGGATGGAGATCCAACCCGCGCGCTTTACCGCGCCGCGCAAAACTGTTCATGCCTGGGTAATTCCAGACATTTGTGCGATTGCGGCCGAACCTGCCAAGCTGCACATTATTTTGCCGACGCGCGCCGCGGTTGCCAAACACGAAAACAAGCTCATGGCGCGAACGATACAACGATCCCATGCCGCCGTTGGATTTGACCCAGACACAGAGGTTCATGAGCTCGCAGTCGAGCGACCCTATTGCGCCGACGATTTCGGCGATGTGGCGCCAGTCCATACAGGCGAAAAAGGTCGCGTCATTCGCCGCATGGGGCAGCATCAGCCCGAAGGCCTCGTTGAGAAACCGGGAAAACGCCCCCTCCGTCATCTCGCCGGAAGCCATGGGGAATTCGCGGTGCTGCTTGCGTCCCTTTCCGCCCGCGTGGCCTTTGATGCGGACGTTGTAAGGCGGGTCGGTGAATACGGCTGAGGCCACGTCTTCCCCAAGCAATGTTTCATAGGCTTGAAGGTCAAGCGCATTGCCGCATAACAGGCGGTGATCATTGAGAAGCCACAGATCGCCTGGCTCGGACGTCGGAGGGCCGGAAGGCTCTTCAAATTCGTCCGCGTCATCCGCCATCTCCGGCGGCTCCAGGCTCTGAATGCGCAGATCAATTTCTGGAGTTTCAAATCCCGTCGCTTCGATTTCAAAATCCAGCGCGATTTCGGAGAGCTCTTTGAGGACAATCGCAACCTTTCGATCATCCCATGACGATCGATCGGTCAATTTGTTGTCGGCGAGCATATAGGCCCGCGCCTGGGCTTCGGTCAGATGTTCGAGGCGGATAACTGGCGCACTCTGCAGCTTTAGCAGCTTTGCGGCTTCGAAACGGCCATGACCGGCGAGAATGCGATTGTCCTGGTCAATCAGTATGGGGGCGTTGAAGCCAAAGCTTTCAATGCTTCGAGCGATTGCGCGAATCTGTTCCCGGTTGTGGGCGCGCGGGTTCTGCGCGTGAGGAACCAAATCGCCGAGGCTCATCCGGACGAGCCGTTCCGCTTGTGTTGCTCGTCTTTTCCGTGACTTAGTTGCTAACGCGCTCATCTGTCCCGCCTCGACGCCAAGGTAACGAATTCGCCGTTCAGCGAATGGAAGCAGCCTTAGCGCTAAAGTGCCGAGGTTTCGACGGCCGTGAATTGAGCCAGATTCGCGCCAATTAATCTCCCCTATTCTGGTCATCAGGCGGACAGTGCAGCTTCCATTGTCTGGCGTGCTCAGTCAGATGACGCTCGATCTCGGCGCTGAGGTTTTCCGCACCTTTCAGTGTTCTCGCCGCTTTGAAGTGATGCCGCCACGCCGTAAGCGGATCATTTCCCCAGCCCTGCCGCTCTTTCCCTGTCGCGCTCCACAACATCTCGGCTGCTCGGGCGGCTTTAAAATTCCTGACGGTCAGAGTTCCAGCGTTGAACTGTCGCCAAATCACTGCAATCAACAGGGCGCAATAGTTCATCGGAGAAATGGCTCGGGAAGACGCCGCCCCTCCCTGCCCGGCTTTTGTTCTACCTTTGGCGTCAACTAGTTGAGGCGAATTCCCAGCTTGAGCGGCTCTGGACGCCAAATCCGCCAGCAAGTGGTCGAGCGCTCCGCGATACGTTATCGCTCCGAGAGGATCGTCCTCCAGGAAGTTTTTGACTTGAGGATCGCCCAGGCGGCGTCGGATGACGATGGTGGCTCCGCCAATCTCGGCAAGAATTTTGCGCATTTCCGCGCGCTTGAGCTCGACTGCCTGCACATTGCGGTCAAGAGCGAGGCTAATTGCCCAATCAGATAAAAAGCGGGGCAGCCAAGAGGGCGCATCGCGCCCGGCAATTAATTCCGAGATTTCCTGATAGCAAGGCGAGCCGCGCGGGGCGACTTGCAGCGATAGTGTTTTCTTTGGCGAACTATCCGGTTTTTCCGACATTCCCGGCTCTCCATTGTCTGCCGCCGCACTCCGCCATGGCGGATTGGAGCCGGCTAACTGCCGGAAGGATCCGCGTCTAGCGAACGTCATCGCCGCACGCGGGTAATTTCCCTAAAACGGCTCAAGATTTCCCTGTTCGTGCGGCAGAAATTCCCTGTTTTTAAACTCAGCGTATCTACGCAGATATTATTGAAAAATCGGCGCATTTTCGCCCCCAACCCGCATCGGAGAAGGCCGTTTTCCACCCTTTTCCCTGAATTTCCCTGTTAAACAGGGAATTTGACCGGAGAGACGGGTTCGCCGAGACTAGCTTCACCACCACTCAGATCGCCGCCTCCCTCTCGCTGAGCCGCCCACGCCCCCAGTCAGACGGACGACTGCTCGTGCTGGCAAGCGTCGCGCTCATCTCCACCCAAGACTCGCCGAGAGCGCGCACAGGACGACGACCAGCCAGGGCGGCGCCCTCCAGAATACCAGCAGCAAATAAGCGGTCGCCGCGAGCGTGAAGTCGCCGGCGGACAAAATGGCGCCGATCCAGACCGGCTGGTAAAAGGCGGCGAGCAGCAGTCCGACGACCGAAGCGTTGACCCCCGGAATAGCGCTTCGAAAAGCGGGACGCCGGCGCGTTTCCTCCCAAAGCGGAAGCGCGCCGATCAGCAGCAGGAACCCCGGCAGAAAGATCGCAACGAGAGCGACCAGCCCGCCCAGCCAGCCGTTCGGGCTTTGGGATGAGACCGCGCCGAAATAAGCGGCGATCGAGAACAACGGTCCCGGGACCGCTTGCGCGGCGCCGTAGCCAGCGAGAAAGGCGTCGTTCGACAGCCAGCCCCTGGGGACGATCTGCGTTTGCAGCAGCGGCAGCACGACATGGCCGCCGCCGAACACCAGCGCGCCCGCGCGACAGAAGGCGTCGAACGATTGCACGAGATAAACGCCGCTCACGCGCGCAGCCAGCGGCAACACCAACAGCAAAGCGAAATAAAGCGCCAGCGCCGCCAGGCTGGCGCGCTTTGTCAGCCCGACCGGCAACTGGCTATGTGGCAAATCATCGGTCTCCGCGAGCCAGCGCCGTCCCATTATCCCGCCTGCAACGATGACGGCTATTTGCGTCAATGCGCCCGGAACGGCGGCCGCCGCGACAGCCGCCAGAACGGCGATCGTCGCTCGGGCGCGGTCGGGACAGAGGGCCTTGCCCATGCCCCACAAAGCCTGGGCGACGACGGCGACGGCGACGACCTTCAGGCCATGCAGCCAAGCCCCTTGTGCCGCCGCTCCTTTCAGAAACATGCCGAAAGCGATCATCGCCACGGCCGAAGGCAGAGTGAAACCAAGCCAGGCCATAAAGGCGCCCGGCAAGCCGCCTCTTAGCAGGCCAAGCGCGACGCCGACCTGACTGCTGGCCGGTCCGGGCAGGAACTGGCAAAGGGCCACGAGGTCTGCATAGGCGCGCTCATTGAGCCAGCCCCGACGCGTGACGAATTCGGCGCGAAAATATCCAAGATGCGCGACGGGTCCGCCAAAGCTTGTCGTGCCGAGTTTCAGAAATATTAAAAAGATCGCAAGCGCATTCAATAGTCGCCGCCCCTCGCCGCCCCGCCGCGCGTCAGCGATCATATGTCATGGCGAGGCTGCGCTTGAAATCCAGATATTCGGCAATTTCGAGCGGAAGGTCGGGTGTCGCATATGGCCGCTGCCGAGGGTCACACAACGGTCGCAATGGATTGAGAATTATCCCGCTCATCTGGGTCCCCTTAAGTAAAGCAGCGCATAATGAAATCCTTCTCTCGGTTACTGTATAGCAGGTTGGGCGTAACGCCCGTTGAGTGCGTCATAATAATCTACTTTTGTTATTTTTTCGTCGCCGTTGGCGCTAACGCCGTCGGGTCGAAGCTCAATATCGCTTTATGGGCTAGCGAATTGGCGCAAAAGACTTTTTAGCGCACGGTTTCTCTTCGATACTATCGTCGCTTTCCCCGGGCGCCGGGTCGAAAGCTTAGGCTTTGTCAGTAACGAAGCGCTGAGCCTGACAGCGCCGTGTAGGTTTCAGAATGTCGAAGCCTGTTCTCGTCCTGATTACTCTCCTATCCTCTTCGCTCTGGTACGGTCTTGCCAATATCGGCGAAGGCGGGTTCGTCGCTTTGCCGGCGTGGTGCGATCGCCACGAGCTTCTGACGCTCGACGGCGATGCGGTGCGCTGGCTTGCGCGCGCGCAATCGGCTCATACCCCGAATTCATTGATGGGCGGGGGAACGTCGGCGAACGCACAAGGATGCTACAGGCGTTTTCTCACCGAATTACGCTCATAAGTTCGAAGCCGGGCGCAATCCCCGCCAATTCGCGGCTCAGCCCTTTGCAGGCTTCAACTTGTATATCCAATAGCCTTTGTGCTGGTAGACAAGTTCAAGACGCTCCAGCGTGAGCGGATCCGAGGTCGAGAACGGCAGGAGCCGCGCCAGCAGGCGCTCGGAGTCCTTTTGGCGCGGCAGATAATGGAGGCGGACTGCGGCGCCCATCGGCTCGACCGCGAAACCTCCTTCGATCTGGTTTTCCTGCATCCATTGGCGCGCCGCCCTCATCACGCCGTGCATCTCGCCGGCGCCCGCGAAATCCCGATAGGCGACCAAGAGGAGATCAGGCCGCGCCGCCGCCGCTTTCCAGACATCGGACAGATGAATGGCGATGAAGGCTTCCTTGCCGTCGGCGAGCGCTTCAAGCGCCGCCGCGCCCTGGGCTTCGTCCATGAGCAGAGCATCGATGAATCTGGAAAAGGCTTCGGCTTCCCGACCGGGGACGTCGGCGCTCCAAAATGCGCGCTGCTTTTCGTCGATGGCGACTGCGCGGGAGGCCCAGGCGGTTGGCGCCAACAAACCCCGCGCAAGAGGATCGTCGAGCGGCGCCTGTCGCCCCGCGATGCTGCGGATGCGGCGCGACATGTCCCACCAGGACAGAACAATCGCGTCGGCGGGCACATGCTCGCGGATCGCCGCAAGAACCTTGGCGGAGTCCGCCGGCGCAATGTCGGCGAAGAAAACCGGCTCCGTCACGGCGTTGCGCCAGGCGAGCGGCGTTGGCCGCCCGTCGGCGTCGCGCGTTACGATCCCTGTCGCGACCGGGCTCCTGGCCTCCGGCGCGCTGACCTCGATGCGTTCGAGCTTCGCCATATTGACGGGCGTTTCGGCAAACTCCGCCAGTGAACCGGAGGGCGCCGGCGCAGTCGTCTGCTCATAGGGCAAGGGCGGCGGTCGCAGGCTCGACCAAGCGGCCCAGCCCAGCAAGGCGCCGCCGACGAGAATCAGGCCGGCGGAGACGAGACGCCTCATCTGGTCGATTCGCCAGCCAATGCCGGGAAGCTGTTCACAGGCTGCTTCACCGCTCCTTGCGCCGGTTCCGTCCGAACAGCAGGCCGACGCCCGCCAATAGCGCCACCGCGCCAACGCCAGCCGCCATGGCCTGCCGCAAGGGCGTGTTCAGCTCAAACAGATCGCCGCGCTTTTGCGGCGCGAGGCGTTTCAACTCGGCGCGTATTTCCGCCGCCTCGCGCAACCGCGTATCCTCGTCATTGATGCGCGCCGCGCTTTTGATCAGTTGCGACCAGCCGTCCGAATAGGTGTAGCCGCCGGGGTTCGCGTGGGCGAGCGCCTTGTAATGCTTGATGCTGTGGTGTTCCCACATCTCGGCGAATTCATATTCGACAGCTGAAGGATTGTTCCCCTTTTGCCAGAACAGCTGAAAAAACGCGCCCGCGTCATCCTTTTCAGGCGCGGGCGGCGCGGGGCGGTTGGTCTTCTGTCCGGGCAACAGGCCGTCGTTATACAGCTTCACGAGGACTGAACGGGACTCCTCGGTGATCTTCACGCCTGAAATGACGCCCTTGTCCATGTCGTCGAGATAGGCGCGGCTGAAACTGTCGGAATGGCAGTTGGAGCAGGTGCCGACCCAGGCCTCCTTGCGGCCCTCGAACCAGGGATGGCGCAGATTGTCCGCGATCTTTGGCGTCGGCTCGAAAGCCCAGCGCACTTTGCGCACCATGTTGTGGCTGAACTGGCCCTGATACTCCATGTGGCAGAACTGGCAGGTCGGCGCGTTCATGCCGCCCTTTTCCAGCGCGTCGGAAAGCTGCGCGTTCCAGTCCCATTTGTCGCCGCGCGTCTGGAACACGGTCCCGTGCTTGGAGAGCAGGTAGTTCTCGAACTCGTTATGATCGACGCCGTTATGGCACATGGCGCAGGTCTGTGGCTTGCGCGCCTCGACCGCCGAAAACTCATGGCGCGTGTGGCAGCTGTTACAGGTGTTCTGGGTCGTGTGGCAGAAGGTGCAGCCCTCCGCCACCTCGCGCTGGTCCATCGCCGCCCAGACAGCGTTCTCCACATTCGCCTTGTAAGACAGCGCATGCGACGGATGGCCCGCGGGCCACTGCCCTTGCGGCCATGTGAAGGTGTCCCGCTCTGACTCACGCTCGGCGAACTGCTTGACGTGACACTGCCCGCAAGCCGCAGCGTCCGGCATCCTCAATTCGGTTTTGTGCTGGCCGTGATCCCGGTTGACGCCGATGTGGCAGTCGATACAACCCACATCCTTGAGCGGTTCGCCGGCTTTGAGCAGGCCCATGGAGCGCAGATTGCCCTCGACCTCGGTGAGCAGGCCTTTCTTGTAGGCGCGAGAATCCGCGTCCGGCAGTTTGCGGATGTCGTCAAGATTGCCGTGGACGCTCTTTTGCCAGCTATGAACCCAGCCCGGCGTCGTCTGGCTGTGGCACTCGACGCATTGGCCGCGCGTGGCGTCGACCTCGAGGGATTGAGGCGGCTTATAAAAATCGCGGGGGTTGAGATATTTCGAAATCGGGATCGGCTCCCAGAATTTCGCGAACGAGCCTTTGCCCGCGCCCTCCGCCGGGTCGTTGTAGCGTTTGAGCAGGGCGTCATAAAGCTGTTGAGGAGACGCGTTCTTGTCAAGTTTAAGCGCCTTGTACGTTTCGTCGGGCGTTTCGGCCGTCGTCGGATTGACCAAGACGCAGAAAATGATCGTCACCAAGAAGATATGCGCCGCCGCCTGGATCAGCGGCCGCACAGCTCTGCCTTTCAGATCAAACATGACTGCCCCGCGTCGCGTCTCCCGTCGCGCCAGCTGACAGGCGCGATCCCCGGAAAATTTTGTTTTTTCCAGTTTATGCCGACCCAGGGAATTCGAAAAGCGTCCGGGGGAAGAAAAGGGTTGCGCCGGATGGCGCGCCCTGTCCGGCCGGTTTCGGTTGTGCGGCGCGAAACTTATGGGATAGCTTGACGTTATAGGATGGCCTGCGCGCCGGAATTGCTGAAGTCGAAACAAGCGGACTTTGGCGATGGGATTCCGGAGCGTCGCCGTCGTCGATGATTGGGAGGAAGCCGATATGAGTTTTGCATCATCTGATCCAGTGGCGGCGTATGTCGGGGATGACGTCGAGCTGAAAAGAAATTGGGGATGGATGGTCGCCTTTGGCGTCTTGTTGTCACTGGCGGGTTTCGTGGCGCTGGGCAGCGTTCTGCTGGCGACACTTTCAACCGTGCTGGTGGTGGGGATTGCGATGATCGTGAGCGGCGTTGTCGAAATCATTCACGGCTTCGCCATGAGACAATGGAAAAAGTTCTTCTTCTGGATCGTGATCGGCCTTCTTTACATTGTGGCCGGAGCCTGTGTGTTCCGCAATCCGCTGCTCGCGGCGGGGTTTCTCACTCTGTTGATCGGTTCCGGCATTTTGGCGTCCGGGCTCGTTCGCTCCGTTCTCGCATTTCAATTGCCCGTGAATACGCCGCGGGTGCTCGTGTTCTTTTCGGGCGTTCTGTCGCTCGCCGTTGGCGCGTTCATCCTCGTGCAGTGGCCCGCCTCCAGTCTTTGGGTGATAGGAACGTTTCTGGGCGTCGATTTACTGTTTGCAGGCGCCAGCTGGATTGGGGTCGGGCTCACCCTGAGGCGCTCGTAATGAGGCGAAGCGGCCACGCCCATTCGCGGTGGCCAAACAAAAGCCCGGCCATTGCTGACCGGGCTACGCTTTGTACGCTCACGCACTTCCGGCGGGCGCAACGCCTGCCTCCAACCATACCTAGTCATTCGAAGGACGACTTCAAGCGCTCCAGAACAGCGATGGTTTTCCCTGTGACAGGCTCCATCTAGCTGATCGCCATGCGTCATTGCGTTGGGGCGGTTGCGCGCGAACCCGGCGCCGCTTTGGAACCCTTGACGCTTCGCCGACACAAATGACATAATTTGTGCGTATTTTCTGGTAGTATTCCCCGCCGTCCAAGATCTTTGTCCGCATGACGTTGCGTCCATGTCGCAAGTGAAAAAGTTGCATCAAATCGAGCGCGGCTCCCGCTACACGATATTTGGCGCCGGTCTCCTATGCGCAATCATTTCAGCGCCGACTTGCGCGTTCGCCTCCGGGAAATCCTTCTTCTTCGCGACGAAGCAGGCCTGCGCGGCTTCGGGCGATTTTACCGCCACCGAGTGCGAAAACGCTTTCGCCAACGCGCAAACCGAAGTTCTCGGCCGTGCGCCAAGCTTTTCTGCAAAGTTCGAATGCCAGCTGCGTTTCAGCATCTGCGTGCGACGTGTCTCCACCACGCCTGAAAACGCCACCGTTGTCCGCTTTGGGCCGGAAATGCTCGGAGTGGAAATCTCGGGCTTGCGCAACGCGGAAGTGGCGTCGCCCGTGCTGGCCGTCGCCACCCCCCCGGGGCTGTTTCAGTCGCATCCGATCTCTCGCAGCGAGGTCACGCCGGGTCAGGAACTCGTGGTGCATCGTGGCCAGATTTTGCCGGCCGGGCGCTTCGAGCCCTTCAATTCTTTCAAGGTTGTCGGCGGCTGGGCTCCCTTCCCCAGCGAGAATGAGATCAGCGATCAGTCCGTCGCATCTCAATCGCATGACGTCGCCGACCTGTCCGATGAAGGCCGGGCGGCCGCGCGACGCGAGCGTTTGAAAAACGCGCCCTTCGTCGAGTGACCGGTTTGAGGAGGCGCCGCTTTGCGCGTCAGTCCGCCAGGCGGCCCAGGATTAAAAGGGGTAATCCGTCAGGATAGGTGGCTAACTTCCGCGCCCAATTCTTCCAAAACCTGTTGCTGTTTCCTCGTGGCCCGCTCCGGCAAATGCACCTTAAGCGCATCCCGCGATCCACTGTTCCTCAAATCCTCGATAAAAGCCTGAAGTTTTTCAAAATCGGCAAAAACCATCGGAGCCGTCGGCTTGCCGCCGACGGGATGAATTTGCGCGAACCACGCCCCGCTGGGCATTGAACTCACTCTTGTCGATGATCACTAACGGGTCACCTATGGCGGGAAAAACAGGAAACGAGACGCTTGTCCTGGTTCTTATGCGCCGCAAGCTGGCTCAAAGGGAGACTGCGCGCAGGCAAAGCTTGTATCTCGACCTGAACGTTACGATTATTCCTTCACAGACTGGCGCGGGACCGGGGTTTTCCGGCGCGCGGCGAGCAAGCGACTTCCAGTCCGCGCCTTTATATGAGAACGGCCGAGGTTGCGCTGAAGCGAATGGGCCGACCCGGCGAACCGGGCGGCAATTATCGACGGGTGCGAGGGAGTCATGCGTTCATTCACAGTTGCAATCAGCTTTGTCATGATTTTCGCGAATGCGATGTTTTGCGACGCGAGAGCGGATGATTGCGATTCAGGACATGGATGCCTGATACGATGCGATGGCGGCTGCGCCACTGTATATTTCAGGTCGAACTGCGCGAAATTCTGCGTGCAAACGAGCGAAGCGTCGCACAGTTTTAATGCTCCAAACGTCTTTAATGCTCCAAACGTCAACGAGGACCTGATGAACGGACAAAATTTATCGGACGCCCAAATTGCAGGGCTGGTGAAACAAGAAACCGTCAGAAAGAAGCTTTCGTCGATTTTATGCCCGCCCAATCCTGATGCGCATCAAAAATGATCAGAAACAGGCGACTGTTCGTGCGACGGAAAAATCCCGACCATTGCTGGTCGGGGAGGCGAACTCGTCACTGGGGGATCTTTCATCAACTATGGAAAAGTCAGCTAACGCCGCGCGCGGCGCTTTCAAGCGAGTGGATGGTGTTAATGCCTGCCGAGCAGATCGCGGCGACGTTTCGTTCAGCGCGATGTCGCCCGGAGCAAGGCCGGAATCGCTTATTTAAGTCACCTTGAAGTCAGCCCTTGCCGGAACTAACTATTAAACTATAACTATACCGCACTCCAAAAACGGGAGTGATCACAAGGGGATATTTCGACGCAAGATTTCAGAATTACCCGCGTCGCAGGCGGGCGCAGTGTTAACAGGAGGCGCGTGTGTCCAGTTCGAAGAGTAAAGTGCCCACAATAATCAGCTCAAATAACAGCCTTTTCCGAGAAGGCTTGTCTCGAATATTGGCTTCGCAAAATTATGATGTCATCGCGTCAACTCGGTCACTGGACGTCTTGAGCCCGCTGAAGCTGGAAGAGGCCCATCTGCTGCTGTTAGGCGCGGGGCACGACGCGGAGCGCTCCCTTTCACAACTACAAATGTACAGGAAGCTGAACCAGAGCGGCTACATAGTTATCATCGCAGAGACTGAAACATCATCAGACGTTTTGTCGATCCTGCGCGCCGGAGCGCACGCCTGCCTCAACAAGGACACCACTTTCGAAGCCCTTCTGAAAACAATCGAACTGGTCATGCTCGGCGGAACGGTCGTTCCCCGCGATCTGTTGAGGCCGCTGTTCGCTGACCAGAAATTTTCTCCACATGGGGCGAGTGCGTCTAATGATTTGATTGAAGTTGAGCAAAGGCCGGCAGGAGCAGTCGAGCAGCCTGGCGACCATCCTCCAACGCTTTCACCACAAGAAAAGCGAATCTTGGCGCGTTTGATCGTCGGCGAATCCAACAAGAACGTTGCGCGCGCCCTCAACATCGCCGAAGCAACCGTCAAGGTCCATGTGAAGGCGATTTTTCGCAAACTCGGAATGAAGAACCGCACCCAGGTGGCTGTGTGGGGCCTTAATCAGAACTCTCAAATCCCGAGCGCTGACGCTCTATCGGCTGCTGAAGTTCTGCAAACGACGGCCGTGGCTGACGGCGTGGCGCACCCGGCCTGAAAACGCGTCACGAGCTTGCTTGGGGACGCGTCAGACAAAGAAGGCGGCTTTTGCGGTTTTGACGCGTTCCATTATTCGATCAGCGTCCGCTTTCACAATCGGAAGCATCCTTTGATATTTTGCCCTTCCGGCGGCGTTCAGGCCTATCAGCTTCAGCGACTCCTCGTGGCTCATGCTCGCTAATTTCGAAAAGTCGAAGCCTAGCGGATGGAGGTCGTCCCCAATGTTCTTCTGGAAGCGCGAGAGAGACAATGCGCTCGCAATGAGACATTCGCGCAGTTCCGGTCGCGGGGAGTTAGTGGCGATAAACATGCAAAGTGCTTTCAGGATCAGCTCCTTTGCGTGAGGCAAACGCTTCTCGTCTCTGATCAAAGTAGGATCGGGATGATCTTCGAGAAACGCGCAATAATCAGCGACGATCTCGCCCAGCGCCGCCGAGATTCTGGTACGAAGGATTTTGGGTTGCCGCTCCTTGATCCAGGCAGAACCCATGGTTGCATCTCCCAAAAACCATCCCTGACAATCCGTTGCTGAAACGGTAGAGATTCCGCTAACTTTCGCAAGACCAGTTCGCCTGAAACGCCAAGTCTATGCACCGAATTTTCGGCATGCCGGGCTAATGTCGCGAAATCGCCGCAAAGGTCACGCGTTGCGGTTGTCGCCTCGGTGGACGTCACAATCGCAAGGATTGTGGTGACGCCAAGTTCTTCACGCTCCAGGGCAGCGCGGGTGCAATTGCTGGAATGGAGCGGGCGCCAGTCTATGCGACGCTGAAGCCGCCGTCAAAAAGGCGCCGGGCCGAGATGATCCGCGTCTGTACCTCAAATTTCCCACCGCTCAATATCTGGCGAGAACTGGAGCCGGAGCGCCGAAGTTGAACAGATAGTTGACGCCAGCGCGAACGACATTGATTTCGGGATGATAACGGCTTCCGAACTCATATCCGGCGAGGACGCCGTTAATGCCGCTGTTGTTGAGATCCATGTACAGATATTCAAGCTTCGCGGACCAATGGGACGCGAACATCCATTCGACGCCTCCGCCGGCCGTCCATCCGGTCGCCGTGCTGCTGAAGCCGGAGACGTTGCCCGCCACCCCGCCGTACGCGAAGCCGCCGGTCCCATAGAGGAGTAGGTTTGGCTTGATGAGATAGCCCGCTCGGCCGCGAACCGTGCCGATCCAGTTGAGGCTGACATTATTGGCCGCAGGCGTCAGAGGAAGGAGAAGATTGCCGGACCCAAGCGGGCTCACATAGGTCGTCGCGGCAGTATTGCCGCCAGTGCTCATGCTGGTTCCCTGAAAGTCAGCCTCCGCGCCCATCACGTAGGATTTGCCGAACTGGTAATTGTAGCCGACCTGGGCGCCCCCCAGCACGCCGGCGAAGTTGCCGCCAGTGATCGCACCTGGAAGCAGAAACAGGCTACCGGGCGCCGCGAGATCGGTAAAAGGCGTCAGGCTACTGGGAGTGAGGGCGTTGCCGCTCCAGCCCCCGCCGAGGTTGAGGCCGGCGTAAAAACCAGCCCAGCTCGAGGCGGGCGCCGGCGTCATGTAACCGAGCGGAGGCGACGCGCGAAAAGGAAGATCGGCGGCGAACGCCGACCCGGCGCAAATCGCCAGCGTGATCGCGCTGGCGGTGAACGAGAACCTTCTTTTCCTCACACAAACTCCTGATCGCTTCTGATGGGCGAGGTCGCCCGCGCATGAGCAGCGACTAATTAGAAATTCGTGGCGATATCCAGACTTATTGGCGGCCGCCAAGTGAAAGGTCGAATGAGCATCTGGCCTCGACTTCGCATGAGGCGCGGTGGAGGACAGTCATGACGCAAGTAATGGGCTTTCGCAGAATCGACGTCGCCGCCGCGCGCGACATCATGCGGCGCAGCGACGCGCTTGTTCTCGACGTTCGAGACGCCGATTCATATCGGCGCGGACACATCGAAGGATCGCAACTCGCGACGAAAGAGAATTTCTCCCGTTATCTTTCGGACACGCCGAAAGAGAAGCCTGTCATCATCTGCTGTTATCATGGCGTTTCGAGTCAGGCCTACGCGAAGCTCTTCGCTCAGACGGGCTTTTCCAACGTGTGCAGTCTCGATGGCGGCTATGAGGCATGGGCCGCGACGCAAAGAGCGACGTCAGTCGCATCGAAACAGCTCAGCGAAGCGCTGCAGGCTTTTCTCGCCGAACATGGCTTCGCGCGCGGCGATGTCGACTCCCCCGACAAGGATCAGGCGACGCCGCTCATGCTGGCCGCGAGGCTGGCGCCGCCCGCACTCGTGAAAGAGCTGCTTCAAGCCGGCGCCGACATTCATGCGGTCAACGCCGACGGCAACCAGGCGTTATGGCTCTCCTGCGTCGGCGAGAATGTGGAAAACATGCAGCTGCTCATCGACGCCGGGATCGATGTCCAGCATATCAATGTCAACGCCGCGACGCCGTTGATGTTCGCGGCGTCCTCCGGGCGCGCCAGAGCCGTCGCGCAATTGCTCGCCGCGGGCGCCGATCCGCTGTTTGAAACCGATCTCGGATTGACGGCGCTCGACATGGCTGCCTCTGTCGAATGCCTCAATCTCATGCGCCAAGCTGTCCTGCGTAAGAGCTGATCATTTTGGAGGCTTGCGGCGTACCCCTGTATGCCTCAACTCGCTTTGCACATGAAGGACACGGCTTGTCGGACCGCATCCTTGACTGCAAAGCCGGCGGAAGGAGACGTTTGAATGTTGAATGATCTCAGAAAAACGCTACCTATCGCCGCGACGCGGGGGTGATTCGTGGAAGGGCGGCCGAAATGGACAGATGGGCAGTTGTCGCGCTTTACGTAATGGCGATGGTCGCCATCATAGTCGGTGTAGATGTCGCTTTCTTCAGAAACCGATTCTGGGAACGGCTGGCTGTCAACATTGGCATTGTCCTGGTGTTTGCGGCGTTCTATCTGAGATTTTTCAGGCTGCAATGAACAAGGCGCGAGAGCGCAGTTTCACCGAAGTCGCATGAGCCCTGTTGATTTAATTTATATTGGTTATCCCCGCCATCATGCGGTTGCCGCCTTAGCAGGCGTGGAAATTGTCGAGAAACAAGGCGAGGTAGCGATCGATCGCGATCGTGACGGCGATAAGCGCGAGGTAGAAAATCACCGTGTATCCGTCCAGCTTCCTGTCGGTGAAGCGACGCGCCGAAACCGCCAGAATAACCAACCAAAAAGCGATCGCCTGACTGATAACGAAGAAATATGTGGCCAGCGTCTCCTCTGCGAGTTGCAGATCCGTCACGAGTCCATCCGGCCATCCCACGAACCAATGCGTCAATCCCTCGTAAGTGGAAAACACGAAGATGAGCAACGCAGCCGACAGGCGGGTCAGCACGAGCGGCCAAATCGGTTCTGTCCGCGCCGACGGTTCGTCGCGAATTGAGGATTTCATCCAAGCCTCTGCAAAGCATGAAGACGGTTTGACCACGAATTCTCGCAGGACAGGAGTCAAGAACGTACTAAGCTGTGACGACCGATCCGACGAAGCCTTCTTGATGTCGCCACTCCTCAATAATGCGGAGGCGGCGGCTCCGGCGTATCCCGCGAGGCTGCGACATTCTGGATTTCCTCGAGCAACTTGGCGACATGGCGCTCCAGCGCGTCAATTTTGAGCCACTGCGCCGTGATTGCCTCGTTCAGTTCGGCAATGGTCTTGTCCTGGTGCGCGACAAGCGTTTCCAGTGCGTCGAGGCGAGAAAAATCCAAACGTTCGGCGCTCACGTCAAGCTCCATCATTGGCGACCCTCCGCTCCGCTAGGACTTTGGCGGCGTGTGCTCGATCTGCAACAACTCTTTGGCGCTGTTGCTGAGCACATTCTGGAGCTTGTCCGACAAACCGGCGAGAAACCAAGGAAGCTGCACCTCTATGCGCACAAGGTCGTTTTGCACATCAAGTTGCGCCGTTACAGTCTGGCTGAGAGCGACAACTTTCAAATCCGCCTTGTCGCCAGTCCAGGTGATCTCGGAATGGGCCAGTTTTTCAACATAGTCGCGCCGCAGACGTTCAACACCCTCGGCAATGCTCTTTTTTGCGGCTTGTGCGCCAAGATTGTGCGGCACGATGACGACGATTGGTTTCGACATGACTTTCCTCCGATTGCGCCCATTTAAGGACTCCCAGCCCTAATCGAAAGAGGACTCGGGGTGAATTTGAAGGAGGAACCTTATGGTCAAGAGAACTTCCGAAGCGGAATGGCATGGCGACCTCAAGTCCGGGAACGGCAAGGTCGCACTTGGCAGCGGAGCCTATAACGGACCTTATTCCTATCAGTCGCGCTTTGAAAACGGCGACGGAACAAATCCGGAGGAACTCCTTGGAGCCGCGCATGCCGCATGCTTCTCCATGGCGCTGTCCGTCGCGCTCTCGCAAGCCGGTCATCCGCCCAGCCGGATACACACCAAAGCCATCGTGCAGTTCGGGCCTGCGCCGGACGGCTTCGCCATTTCGAGAATTGATCTGGAGACGGAAGGAACAGTTCCCGGCGTCGACGCAAAGACCTTCGAAACTCTCGCCTCAGAGGCAAAGGTTCATTGTCCCGTTTCCAGGGCGCTCGCCGCTGTCGAAATCGGATTGAAAGCCACGCTGGTTTGAACGGGCGCAGACCAAGTCAAACGCGAGCATCGGCTTACCAGAGGTTACGCTGCGATTTCCTCTGCAGTCTTGGCCGCTCCGAGAAAATCTTCCTCCGCAGCGCGGATCAATTCGCTGCCGCTGTAGCCGTTGATGGGATAAATCGCGAGGCCCGCGCGCTGGCTCGCCCTTTTGGTCAATCCGAGACGCGCAACGATGGAAACCATCCGGCGCGTAATGCTTTCCAGATCCGTCAGCCCTGCCAGCAAGCAGACGCAGATGAGTACTTTGTTGTCGCCGAGCAGTGTCACGTGATCGGACGATCGCAGCGATTGCCGCAATTCTGCAACCAAACTCGACATGGCCTGGCGCGTTTTCTCGCCGCCATGTCGCTCAAAACATTCGGCGTAGTTTTCCGGTTCGAAATAGATAAGGCCAACCGTGCGGCTCAGCCGCGTGGATGCTCGGGCGGCGATTTCGATCTCGTGCGCGAGCGTGTTGATGTCGTTCTGCTCCGTGAATGGCGTGGTGGGAAGCGCGCGGGGCACAACAGCGTATGAGCGACCTGATTTATCCTTGCTGAGCGCGTCGACGACCTCGTCGATCACCTCTTCACTGGGACACTCTTCTCGAAAGTGCATCCAGGCGCGACGTTTGGCGAAGTAGAAAACCCCAAGCGCCACTCCAAGCATTCCCGCGAGGATTAAATTCGAATATTCCTGGACGAAAGTTTCCTGCGGTTCGACAGAAAGTTCCTCGCCCTGCCAGAGGACGGTCTGCTCGGTCCTGTGTGGCGCCAAGGGCGCCCGCGAGGAGTCGGAGCGCGCCAGCGCAGCGGAGGCGGACAGCGTGAAGCCCAGCGCGAGACACATCGAAAGCGTGCGGGCGTTGAATTTCATTTTGCACGACTCCCTTTCATATGCAGGATGTTAGAGAAGATCCGATCTGCACTCCCACTCGCTGGAACAATCGGCCATACACCTTAACTTTCAGCCCGATTATTCGGCGCAATTTTAGCGATTCAAAATAAGTGTAACGCCGCATGTCGCCGCCAGCGCTCCGCGACCAGCCCTCCCGCCGAACAAAGCAAGCGTTCCGCAAAGGTGGGCCGGCCGTTTCAGAACCGTTTCAGCATGTTAAAGCCTATGATAAAGCCCAGAACGGCTCCAATGATCGCTCTCGTCACGCCTGCGATGCTAGCCCCCGTCAACCCTGCGAGACCAGCGCCGGTCAGTTTGCGCGACTGCACCGCGGCTTTGGCCCGGCATCTTTCAAATGGTTCTCTTTCGCCTCGCCTTCAACTCTCGAGCCGACGTCTAAAGTCGAGAGTTGACGTGTTAGCGGCGCCAAAACCAACTTACCGAACATTCCCCCGTGAAGGATAATCGCTTCCTCCCGGAGCACATGTCTTGTTTCCATGACGCCCCCGCCCTAGCTTTTAAAGTTGCGCAATCAGGCGCGCCCTACAGGCGGCATTTTCAGAAAATAGCCGACGCTTGTTGTAAATGGAGAACATCATGAATCTAAGAGAAGTTCTCATAGCGGTCGCCTTTATGGCCGCCATGCTCGCGCTGCCGGTCGCGCCAGCGACCGCCATGCCGAGGCTTGATCCGACTGTCGCGCAAACGCAATCAATCAGCCCCGTACAGAAGACTTGGTACCGATACCATCGATATTATCGTCCTTACTATCATCGCCATTACTATCATCGTTACTATGGCTGGCATCGCCGTTACTGGTGATGGCGCGAACGAGAAAAGCCGGCGGGTGTGGCCCGGCCGTCTGGCGAGGTTCCGCGGCGCGCTCCTGACTGGGGCGCGTCGCGTCAACAGCGGACCGCCGGGCTGTGGAGACAGTTGACGCTGGAGGCGACGGCAAATCAGCGAGGATCGCGCTCGCCGCCGTCGGCCTTCTTTGAAATGTCGGATGTCGGCGTGTTGTCCACCTCGACCTGACGCGCCACGGTTTGTCGTGGATATGATTGAAGCGCCGCTGGCGCCTTCGACAGACCCGAACCCGAGCCGGAAAGCGCCAGAACCAGTTGGCCCTGGACGTTGTTAACAGCTGCAGAGAATTTCGGGCCGGCTGTCTTTCCGCCGACGACCACGGCGAAGGCTATGAGGAGTCCGATGACGCCATACTCCCTCGGCGTCGCTCCGCAACTGTCCCTGAGCATGGACCGCAACGACTTGCGCATAATCAAAGGCCTTCCAGAAAAGGAGTCCGGCACGACCCGGGCGTTCCAAACTCCTGAACAAATAGATCGAAAAATTGAACTTTCCTTTAATGGATTTTAAGCCTTAACAGCTCGGGAAAAGCATCCCCGAGCATACGCTGCTCCGGCGCGGCAGGCGGGACCGCGCCCGGCCGCTGCGGGTTCGCAGGACATGACGAAATATCAGGTCAGAACTGTCTGCTCACTGGTGATAGGGACTGAAATAGGGACGCGGAAAGGCATTGCGATAGGGATCGGGATTGGAGCCGGGACTGGAATAGGGACTGGAGCCGGGAGCGGAATTGGAATTGGAATTGTTTTTCGAATTGGGATTTGAATAGCCGAAAGCCGGGGGACCGTACCTGTAGGGCGGGTAAACGCCGCGACTGTTGACGCGCTCCGCCGCTGGCGTCGCCTTAACGACCGGCGCGCTCGCCATGGTGATCGGCCCCGCCAATGCTCCGCCCGCGAAAATTGTCGCCGCGACCGCAATGCACATGCGAGCGAGCGCCATCGATTTGATTGCTTTGTGCATGACTATCTCCTTGCCCGCCTTCGAGACAGACGTAACATGCCTTATCCCGCGCGCGCTCTTTAGAAACGCGCCGTAGACGAAAACGTTGCTGGCTTTTTCTTGCCGCAGCGGGGCGCACCCGCAGGCGCGCGCTTCAAAATCGCGGCCCGGCGATTGCGGGCGCGGCGGTAGTGGTGGGGTTGGGTTGCGCTTGGAATATTTGAAATAAAAGAGGCTTTGGAGAGAAATGGTCGGAGTGGGCGGAGAAGTTTTTATTGCGCATATGCACGGCAGGGCCGCGCTCGGGCTGTTCGATTGTTCGTGTCGTCCGCCTGAGAAAATCTTATTGCGACCACCGATATATTTCGATCCCTTTTAAGTCACAGGCTCGCACAGCGTCCGGCCACTCGCCGTTGTAGTTGTCGCATCGACGGGCGGAAAGCGCTTGTTGCGCCCATTGGTGAAAGCTGGTTTCACCTGTGAACGTCATTGTCTTTGTCTCAAAAATCTCGCCGACTTCGCCGTCGGTCGAGCGCTTGAAAAATTCAACCGTGAATGTTCCCAACGTTAGAACGGTCCTTATTTCCGCCGAGTTGGGCGGCAAATCGCCTTGGAGTGTGCGGCGCGCAGAGATCGCCGCCCCGCCACCGAAGACCATAGCTCAAATTTGATTGCGCGAAAATGACAAAACCGGGGCGAGAGCGCTTCTCGCCCTTACGGCGCCTGCTGAAATTACGCCCTTCCGTAGTGGGCGAGCATTGCATTGAGTTCGTCTCGCCATTTTTCGATCTCGGCGGTTAGCTGCTCCTTCGTGTAGACCGCGCGCGCGACCACTTTCGCGCCGGCGTCAAGAGTGGCGAGGCGATTATTATAAGCGTCACGAGTTCGAATCATTTCGTCGAACTGCGCTTGGAGGGATAAAGTCATATAGCCTGCCTTCTGCTTGACTCTCAGCAAGTATAGCGGGCGGCCGTTACAGGGTAATTAATCGCTTACAGACATTCCACGCTGACCAATATTTCCCAGCCAAAAGTGGGACAGCCTTTTGCACTTGGGCATCCTTGCAACGCGCATGCGTTTGATGAGTTTGTCGAATGCGCCGGAGAATGACAAATCTGCGCGCAAGCCGTTCAAACTAAGAAGGCTTTGGAGAGAAATGGTCGGAGTGGCGGGATTCGAACCCACGACCCCTTGTCCCCCAGACAATTGTCATCCCCCGACCCTGCCCGACGCCGCCCGACATTAAATCGTTGCTAACCCCAGTTATTACCTTGCATTTCTTCATTGGATAACGACATAGCCTGACAGCGCCCGACATGGCCAGACACATTCGAGCGCTTACCTTTCCGCTTACCTTTTTGGAGCGATTGTCATGGCCAAGCCGGCGGGGCTCACCGTCAAGCAGCTCGAAGCTCTCGCTCCGCGCGCTCAGACATACGAAGTCAAGGACGACGCCGAGCCAGGGCTTTACGTCTGCGTGCTGCCGAGCGGTCGCCGTTCCTTTGTGTGGCGTTACCGCTTCCACAACAAGTCGAAGAAATTGACCATTGGCCCGGTCAGCCTAGCCGAGGCGAGGAGGAAGGCGCGTGAGGCGCGTAACCTTCGCGACGATGGAACAGACCCCGCGGAGCAAAAGCGCAGCGCCAAAGCTTCGCTGCTCGAGACCGCGCGTCAAGCCGAGAACGCGGCTTTGCTTGTCGCTCCTGATGATATCCAGACGATCGTCGCGGCATTCATCAACCGTCATCACAAGCCGGCCAACCGCTCTTGGCGCGAGGCGGCGCGTCTACTGGAAAAGGAAATCGTCATGCCGTGGCGCGGGCGTCGCTTAAGCGAAATCACCCGCGCCGACATTCACGCATGGCTTGATGCGATAATTGACCGGCCCGCGCCAGTCTTGGCGAACAGGATGCTGGCGCATCTGCATACGCTCTGTCGCTGGGCCGCGGCGCGTGGCGTCATCGCCAGCAATCCTTGTGATGGCCTCAACAGACCGACGCGGGAAAAGCCACGCTCGCGTGTGCTCGAAGACAGCGAACTTGGCTTAATCTGGAAAGCCGCCGAGCGCGGCGGCTGGCCGTTCGCGCCACTAATAAAGTTGCTGATTCTGACCGGCCAGCGGCTAAATGAAATTGCCGAGGGGCATTGGAGCGAAATCGACCTCGATGCCAAGGTTTGGAGCTTGTCCCCCGAGCGTGTCAAGAATAAGCGCATGCATTCAGTTGCGCTAACATTGCAGGCTATCAAAATCATTGAGCATTTGCCCCGCATCGGCGACAGCGATTTGATGTTCAGCACCACCGGCACCACCGCCATTTCCGGTTTCTCGCGCGCCAAGCGCAATCTCGACGCAGCGGTCGCTGAATTGAATGGCGGCGAGTCAATCGCCCCTTGGACGTTGCATGATATTCGCCGCAGCGTTGCCAGCGGCTTTCAGCGACTCGGCGTTCCACTGCATGTAGTTGAAAAAGTCCTAAATCATGTTTCCGGCAGTTTCGGCGGCATCGTCGGCGTGTATCAGCAACATGAATATGCCGCTGAAAAGCGCCAAGCGTTGGAGCGCTGGGCAGCTCATATCGAGCGCATTGTCGTTGCCGAGACGACGGCGAAAATCATTCCGCTTCGAGCCAGCGAATGACTCTCGAAACGCACAATGTTCGCAGAACCGCAGTAACCAAAGTTGCGGGCGATGTGCAGAGCATCTATGAGCAGGCAGCGACGACGAAGCGACGTCGCGCCTTGGCCGGGCACTTAGCGAAAATCATCGCTCACCTATGGGCTGAAGACGCCAACGCTGGACGGGCGTCTGCGCATTTTCGCGACGTTGGCGATGATCGCTTGCGACAAGAACTCATGCGATTAACGCAACTCGGCGCACAAAGCGACGTCGCCGAAGAAACCAACCAAATTCATCAGCCCACTATCCTTGCACTTGCCGATTTTGGTTTCGTTGGCGTGCAACAGGCCGGACAGGATGATCGCCTTCGTGTCGTGGAGGCGGCGAGGAAAGCGCTGGCGGCCCGCGCTTATGTCAGGCCAAAGACAAGGCCGTCGAAAGCGCGGAATATTCAGCCAACAATCAAAGGCGCGCCCGCGAACAATCGCGCCACGGCGGCGCGTCGGATGCTGGCCTTGCATTATGAAACGCTGACCGGGAAAAAGCCGACGATGACCGGCGCAAATGCGAGTTACCGCACGCCCGCAGGCGGCGCGTTTTTGGAGTTCACTGCCCTAGTGCTCAACGCTCTCAACATCAAGGCGAGCGCCGAGGCGCAGGCGCGGGCCGCAGTCTATCCAAGGAATCCAAAAATGCGCGCCAAGATGTCGAAACAAGATTTATAATCAACCACCTATGAGGCAAATTAATCTCAATTATACGGGCACCGCGGATTTTGCTTTTCTGCGGGCACGCCACACCGACTTTCGGTGTCTCCCTAAAGAGAGGTGTCCATCCTATGAAGAGGCTCGTGTCGTTTAAGGCTTTCGCGGACCGGCTTGGTGTGTGTGTCCGCACGCTGGAGCGAATGTATGAGGTCGGCGACCACCCGCAGTTGCCATCGGTCATTTGGGTCTTACGCCGCCGCTATTTTGACGAAGCCGAAACCGACGCCTTCATTGCTAGCGTGATCCGCAATGGTATGCCCGGCAAGAAGCCGTTCACGCCAGCCGGCGCGGCGGCCAAAGCCCAGATCAAACGCCGCGCCAAAGATTCCGAGGCTGCGTGA
The DNA here is from genome assembly GCA_963697595.1 of uncultured Alphaproteobacteria bacterium. Lineage (GTDB taxonomy): Bacteria > Pseudomonadota > Alphaproteobacteria > Rhizobiales > Beijerinckiaceae > Methylocystis. The sequence goes on from CAVOON010000003.1 coordinate 2,527,934, forward strand.
CATGGACGCGGACCTTCGAGCGCTTGCGAATAGCCACAATTCAACAGGAGCCATAACAACTAAGGACAACTAAGGACTTTTCAAAAAAGGATGCGCTCCGCAGAGCGCGTCAGCGGCCCACGAACGGCAAATCTCAAACGAAAATGGTCAGCTTCGCGCGGCCAGGAGTTTGCCGTATCATGGGCGCCAAAGATCATCTTACCGACAGCCTTGAACTCATTTCCGACCCGAAACTCGCCAAGCTATTAGGCTTCTCACTGCGCACGTTCTCTCGTTGGGACAACCCACCTCTTGCCCCAAAAATCGCGCGCAAATCACCGCGCTGCTCGCGGGAGCGATGAGGCAACCACGCGATTGATCGATCAGGACGACGCCACGTTCGGCCACTTTTTCGCCAGCTCGCAAAACACCGTATGGAGTATTTGCGCTCCTTGTGCATCATACGCCTTAATCATTGCGCTGAGATTGAACACAGGGTGTGACGGTTGCCGAGGAGCAAGTGCGTCCCAAAGTTCGTATTGAATATTGTTATACTGACCGAAGTGACGGCCCATGAACGCGCGCTGAGTCGCCGGAACTCCTTGGGTGCGTTTGGACGGATGACCGCCGCACAGATTTCGAATGTCTCGAATCTTCATCCAATCGGACGTTTTTGCGATCTGGGGCTTCGATCCGGTCACGACTTCGTAAAGCTCCTTAATTGCATCTTGCTGTATAAAAATAGCCTGCATCACGCCCCAAAATTCGATGTATGCAAGATGCGGATCGGATGAAAAACCGCGCTTCATGTGCGCCCAAACCGATTCCCCTGTATCTTGAATTAGATACATCGCTGTGTAATAGGCCGCGAATTCGGCAGCATGGCCGTCCTTGAAGAAATGTTTCGGCCCAGCCTCTGAGCCGTGAAATTGGTCGTAGATATTCGACCTAATCGCGAGTATTTGATCCATATTTGGCGTCTCCCTTTACCGGGCGCATATCTACCATTGTGCAAATCTCGCGAGGAATTACATGGCCGAAGATTGGAGTAAGGTGCGGGACCACGAGAAAACTAAACTACTGGAAAAACTGTCACGCCCCTCTCATTGGAAAGAGTGGGAGGCGCTCGACGAAACCGACCGGATAAAACTGGAAAGTTGGGTCCGCGTTATGGACCTCGTGCGCCACTATTCAGACCTAGTGTTTGATCCAATTTATAAGAATGACGCAAAAGTGTCTGCACCCGCGCACAATAGAGAAATGTATGCAAATAAGGTCGAGCTCATCAACGCTATCCAAAGTGGATTGATAGACGCGTGGGGCGAAAAATTGGGCAAAGATTGGCGGCTCGACCTTGCTCCCGATATTTTTGATTGAAGAAATTTCGATGTTCTTTTCGATCTTAAAGCATGGAATTGTCGGCACTTATCACAGCGTTAGCGAAGCCCATTGGCATCGTTATCTCGCTGAATTTGATTTTTCTCCGCGACAAAAACGGTTCGAAACTCGGCATCGAAGATGCAGAGCGCGCCGCCAAGGCGCTTAAGGGCGCGCCGAACGCAAGCGGCTAATGTATAACAAGCCTAGTTAAATCGAAGACGATCAAACAGAAGATTCGTGCTTTCGTCCGTTGGCAAAAGGGAAATAGACCCTGCAAGCGATCGCAGTCAAAATAATAGATGCGATCAAAAGGATATCTGCAAGGATACCTAACGTCGCACTATGGCCGCTCGCCATACTGGCGGCTAGTGCCAAGAGGGCCAACCGAAAGGTCATGCGCCGGGCCATACGCAATCGCAATGGCCCAGCGTTTCTTTTCGCCATCTTCTGGATTCCAGCACTTGGAGCAGCGGGATTCCTGTGGGCGCTTGCCTCAATCCATGAAACGACGGTTTACACTTGGCCTCTGTTCGGCGTGATATTGATAGCCACCAAAAAGGTTGGCGCTTTGATCCTTTATGGAATGAAGCAATATCTCGCGTCGTTAAAGGCGCTTCACCTGTATGAAAAGAAGTTCGTCCGCGTAAAATCTCGTAGAATTTAGCGCTGCACTTTTTAAGGCGCAGCTTTCTCCGCCGGCTGCCCGCGCTTTTTCGGACTAACGCTGGCGTCCTTTTTTGGCTTAGGCTGCGGTGGCGTCGCAAGAAGACGCTTTAGCGTCGCGTCTTGACGGCTGCGCGTGATTAACTTTTCCGTCCGTCTCTTGGATGCGCATAGATGGTAGATACCATTCAAGAGCCTCAGGAACCACCGCCAAATGCGTGGGATACGGAGTTCGAACCATACGCGAAAGAAATAGGTTTTCTATTGCGTGATTGGAATCAACTTCAAGAGAGCCTAGGATTTCTTTTCGCGTGCTTGGTTTCCAAAGACGAAGATGCTGCCCTAGCGATATGGCATTCAATCCCAAATGATCGGTGGCAGCGGAAGATGCTCATCTCGATAGCGTCCTATCGCTTCAACCCGAAACATTCAATCTATGAAGGAGGCCCAACGAACCCTAACGCACCGCCGATCTTTTCCCGCATATATAATGAAATATATTGGATAATCGATAGCGCAGATAAGCTTGGAACAAGCAGAGATGCCGCCACTCACTCCCCCGTCGCCATATACATAGGCGACCCTATAACATTCGTTGCCAAATACCTATATGGTCACCCAAATGCAGCGAAGCTTAGAAAAAAGAATCTGATTGAAGAATTTAATATATATAGAAAACGCGCTAATGCTCTCACCGAACACACCAAAGCGATAAAGCGCTTTATTTGTGCGTTACTGCCCGATTTCCCAAGTGTGCCATTCCCAGAACGACCGAATTGGCCAGAGCGGGAACATCCAGGAAAGGATGCAAATCAGAGCCGGAAAGTGCATCCCAAAAAATAAACTCCCCGCATCGATCATCCTTCGCCGTAGTCGCGGCGCTTGATATTGATTCGCCGTGAGTTTCGACGACCTCCCCATTCTAACCCGTGCTAAAACTAGCCCCTGCGCGAAATTCACCCAATACGCAGGGAAATCGTCGTTTTTGCTGCGCTCGCCACAGCGGGATTCCGACTGTGCGCTATCGTTCGTTTTCGCACAGGTGGCGATCGATTAGTTTAGTTACTCCATAGTCTTCATAATCTATACTCAAAAATATTTTTAAGTCATTGATTTTATTGTCTAACGTCTGTGGTAATTAAATACCACATCGCTTTAGCCTTTGAGTCGCAAGGCGAAAACATGGCAACCGTGGTTGACAAAAACCAACAATCTCAATGAGTTAGCCCCTTGCCGAGCGGGGGCTGTAAGAATACATTTATCTCTCCATGCACCTGGAGAAATAACCATGAGACGCCGGAAAGATTTGAGGGGGTTTGTGCAACTCGCTGTCAAACTACCAGAGCCAGTTGCCTCTAAATTCAGAGTGCAAGCCGCTACGGAACGGGTGACGCTTTATGTGCTGTTTGAGCGCATATTCGATTTGTATTTGCGAGAACGGGAGGCGCAAGCAACCACTAAATCAAAAAAGCTTAACACAACGCGGGAGCCCGCTTAATGGCTTCCGCTCAAACTCTAATCACTAGTAATCAGGCGTAACCACGAAAGTGAAACGCTATGTCACTGCATCTTCCTGACAAGGGAAGAGCCGCGAGTTGGCACACTCGCGGCTCCAAATTCGTTGGCTATGTCACGACTCTCTACGCTTGTGAACATAGTTCATTAATCCACGAATTTCAAGCCTGGGGCTGTCACCGTGAGCTGATTTTTACGGGCAACGCCCGAGCCCCCGCTATTCCCTCCAGCGATGGGGGGTTGTCATGAGCGAGTGGAAACCCGGCGACAAGCCGGTTGCGATCCCGGAAGCGGAAAAGAGAGCCCTCGCCAGGAAGCGTAAACAGGCCAAGGAAGCGCGCTTCGATGACCTAACTCCGTTGGCGTATCTCCTTGATGCTTGGCGACCGATCGGCGACCAACCTAAAGAGCCACCTGAAGGCAGTAAGACAGAGCGCGGGTGCAAAATATGGCCGGTGGAAATAACCGTGGAGATTTTTAGTGAATGGCTCGCAGACCTGAAAAGCGGTAAGAAAAATCCTTATTGTGAAGGCCACTTCTCCGCCTGTAAGCGGATAATGAATGCCAGCTTTTGGAAAACGCGCAAGATCACAGAAATAACCGTAGCCAAATGGCCAAACGGCGAAGTCGCTTATTTCGACATGCGTTGCGACCCTATCAATGGCGGTAGAGGCGACAAAAAACACATTATCGTTTTTCGCGTTAGAACACGTGTGCTGGACGAACACGGCAAAGCGCAGCCAGCTTATTTTTTCGATGAATGGAGTCTATTAGCGAGTGAAGGCGGCCTAATTCCATTCAATGGACCTGAGTTGTTCGCGGCGATTGATTACAATGTTCGCGCCTTGCGAAACCACGAACCGATTGAACCAATCACTTTGTTACTGTGTGAAGGCGCAAAGACACAGCGCGGCATTCAAAGCCTTTTGGCGCGTCCAGAAATCGCCGCGAAGATCAAAGGACGATGGATTGTCTGCGGCCTTCCCTGCGGCGAACCTGGGCCGAATAACGTCAATCTGGATTTTGGCATTTCGGGGGATTGGAGCCGGTTATATGCAATCAAGTGCAATGACCGAACGATTGACTATGCTGCTATCGATCAAATTCTCATTGTTCGCGACAATGATGGTTGTGGCATTAAAGAAGCCAATGCGATTGCAAAAAAGCTTGTGTCTGCCTACGGCGTTAGTGAAAAAAAGATCAAAATTGTCGATCCCCCAGCATCCGCTGAAGAAGGCTGGGATGACGCCGACCCATTGCCAATTGGCGTCGAATCTTATGAAGAGCGCTTCAAGCAATATGAGAAACCTCGGCAATTCGTATGGGCGCAATATCTTCGCGACAAAGAGGGCAACCCACTAACCAATGTCAGCAACATCATTACCTTTCTCGAAGCCTATCAAGGCACGGATGAGCTGTTCTTTTATGATGATTTCCTCAAGGAAATCGTGTTCACGCGCTCCATTCCAACGTTTGAAAATTCCAATGAATCATTCCCGCGAAGAATGACCGACCATGACGTGGTAGAAGTGCAAAAAATGATTCAGGACGACTTTTTGGGATACTTCCCCCAGGTCGGCAAATTAATGGTTCGCGACGCCCTCCAGGCGGTGGCGCAACGCACGCGGCGCAATCCCCCACTAGAATGTTTGCAGGATTTGGCGAGACGTTGGAATCCCGATACGCCCTCAGTAATTCCTGATTTGTTGCGGGCGATGGGCGTAGAAGTCACTCCCGCTTATGTCATGAAGCTGGAGCGCTATTTAATGGGGGGCATGCGACGCATGCAGCATCCAGGCTGTCAGATGGATAATATGCTAATTCTTGGCGGCAAAGAAGCTAAGAAAAAATCTTCAACTCTCAAAATCCTGTTCGATTTTCCCGAGCCTATGAGAGAACGGTATCAAATCACGGGCGAATTTTTCTCTAATAACCCTCCCCCGCTTACCCAAAACAATGATGATAAAGCGCGGGTGCATTTGATTGGTTTGCGATGCGTCGAATTTGCCGAAATGTCTTCCTTGAAAAAGACCGAGGTCGAACATTTTAAGACGTTCGTTACGACGTCACAGGATAGGGTTTGTCGCAAGTATGACCGTGAAACGACTACCTATCCGCGAAGCTGCATACTCGCTGGCACCACTAATTTATATCACTACGACCCCAGCAATAGCGGTTCGCGTCGCTTGTGGCATATTCCCATAACCAAAGTCATCGACCTGGATCGCGTTCGCGAATTATGGGAACCGATGAGCGCTGAAATGTTTTATCGCGCCAACATCGCCAACAATGGCAGGGGCGAAAAATATTGGGTGGATGAAGACGAAGATGCAGAATTTTTCAAGGAAGAGCAGGAAGAACATCGCAACGAGCTGTATGCAGAAGCGAAGCTAAAAGAAATGTTGTCGCCGTGGCTTGATGATGATGACAAGTTGCTGCCTGACGTCGGCATTCCTGGCATGTCGCTATTAGATTGCAATGAACTTTCAGTTCATCTGGGTAAAACGAGAATGAATGGCAACGGCGTGCGCTCCTTTATGGAAAGCTTGGGAGCTGAATCGCATCGCCCCGAAATAGGCGGACGCAAAACCACTATTTGGACTCGCATTGGCGGCGACCGTAGGCCCTCACGCTTGTTGTTTTGGAGCCCCAATCCTACCGATAAATCAGCCGAGGTCGCATCGCTAGAATGGGGCGAACACCCATTCGAAGTAGCGCAGGACCGTAATCGCACAAATCGAGACGTCACCCGCCACTAGCCCCCAACCGACGCGGAAGCGGGGGTGGACAGGGTAATAGAGTGGACAGGCTGAGTGACAGGGTGATTTCAATTCACCCTGTCCACCATTTTTTGTGTTCTATCAATTAGTTATCCAATTATAGACAGGGTGGACAGGGTGATTTCTCTCTAGAGGTTATTCCTGGGAAGAAAGCACAGTGAAAGTGAGTGAGTGAGAGAATGAGTGAGTGTCCAATCTCTCCAAAAAAAAGAGTAATAGGAATCACCCCTCCACCCCTGTCGGCCTGTCCACCCCCGCTCCCGCGTCGGCTGGGGGATTTTGGAGGCAAGCCATTGAAATAATTTAATTTCTTATGGCAAACCAGAAGACGCTATGGCTTCGAGGCGCGGATTGCGAGAAATTGTGATAGCGGGGGCTTGGCTTTGTTAGCCGTTCAAACGGATATCCACTCGCGACTTAGTTTGCATTATATTGCGACTGTCACTGCGTTTTTTCGTGAAATATGACGCATTTTGTTGTAAATAATACTCAACTTTAAGCGCGCCGCGATTGGAATGCGCTTCAATCGAAACAATCCGAATATCCGCTTGATATCCGCTTGAACGAAAGGGAACCGAACATGCTCGCCAAAAACCGAAACAACCCCCTTTCGGAGCGGCTTTTGCTCAAATTGTCGCCCGCCATGCTGGAGCAGATCGACCAACGACTGGGGGGCGAGAGTTCGAGCCGTAGCCATACGCACGGCGCTCCGCGAATGGATCGCCCGCACGCCAGTCGATCCTGAGATACAGGCCGCCATTGACGCGGCGGCTAAGGAAGCTGAAAGAGCTAAAGAGGCTGCGAAGTATGCAGAATTGAAGAGTGAATTTGATTGATTCATAAGCTAGCCGCAGCCACTAACCGGCGCGAGCCCCCACCTGGATATCCGGGGGCTTGTCGCTGGCGCGCATCGCCGCAGTCGCAAAACTTCACGCCTTGTGATTAGCCATTCCAACTTAGTGGCTAAACCTCTCGCCTTATGTGTGCGAAATCGACCGTATTCGCGCATGCTTTTTTTCACTGTGCATAAATTAGCATTTACTGATTTCGCGCAGTGTGCGATAGTGCAACCATGGTTTCGCACACATAGGAGCGCCCTTGTCTCGCATCTTCGCTTACTGCCGCGTATCAACACCCGAACAGACTACCGACAACCAACGGCAAGAAATTGAAGCTGCCGGCTTCCAAGTCCAGCCACAGCGATTTATCGCCGAAGTGGTTTCGGGATCGGTTGCAGCCACTGCCCGCGCGGGCTTTAAAAAGCTTATCGATAAGATGGAAGCCAGCGACGTCCTTGTGGTTTCGAAGCTGGATCGTTTGGGCCGCAACGCAATGGACGTTCGCCAAACAGTGGAAATGTTGGCGGCGCGTAACATCAAAGTTCATTGCCTAGCGCTGGGGGGCGTCGACCTCACAAGCCCTGCTGGCAAGATGACTATGGGGGTTATCGCCGCTGTGGCGGAATTTGAACGTGACTTGCTGGTAGAACGCACGCAAAGCGGTTTGAAAAGGGCAAAGGCGCAAGGCAGGACATTAGGTCGCCCGCCTAGTTTAACCGACCGACAAAAGCGGGAACTAGCCGCGCGGCTTATGGATGGGGAATCCGTCTCATCACTGGCGCGGGCTTTCGAAATCGATCGGGCGACAGTGTATCGACTAAAGCGCGCGGCCTTGCCACAAGCCGAAACGGTCTAGTGGTTAAAATCTAACGCTTGATACCCGCAACACAGTATGCCGCAAGCGGCGGCCCTTGGACCGCCTTTGACCCACCCGGCCTTCACCGCGAGGCTTATCGCGGCGCGTTCCAGATTGATGCTTATGCAACTCCTATGCCTTTAACTGGAGAACCAAGAAATACAAGTGATTGATACTAACCTTTGAAAATCGTCCACGCCACCATGAGCGTTGCAGCAAAGCCGACGCCCCAAGCCGCCGTTCGCAAGCCCGGAATGCCGAGGCAATAGACGATGTAGTGGGCGAGTCGCGCAAAGAAATATATCGCGGCGGCGAGGGTGACGGTGGGATGCCCCGCTAAATTCATATGCTGCGCGATGAGGACAAGCGTGGCGAAGACGACGAGGTTTTCGACTGCATTGTAGTGAGCCGCCTTGCCGCGTCTCACCCAGAGAGGCTCCTTCGCCTCAAGTTCTTCGCTCGGGTTCGCGATTGCCCCGCCGAGTCCGATCGCCCCGATACGGCCGACGACATACGGCAGCGCCATCATTCCAGTCATGAGCGCGGTCAGCGCCAGCCATTGCAACGCCGTCATCCCAAGTTCCCCCAAATGAGAGGTGAGAGGAGCCTTATGGTGCGCCGCACCTTCCGCTTTGGCAAGGCTCGCCAATCAGCATCATCGAAGGGAATTCGCACGAAAATCCCGCGCGCTTCTGAACAAGCTGACCTGTTGCAGCGGGCGCCCACGCTTTCTTTGTCATCGGAGGCAGCCCGCGACATCTACTCTGCTCAACGGGTGAAACAGGGTAACAAGTATCAGATTTCAACCACTAGCCATTAGGTTCGCTCTGAAGCGCAGCCGGCGCTGGAGGCTCGACCGGCTCGCCGATCGCCTCCAGCAAGCGGGCGAGCCCCCCGCCCTGACTGATATCCCGGGAAGGCCCTGGGGGCTGGCCAGCGGTCGCCCGTAGCGAGTGAATCGCGGTAAGCGCCCCCTTCATACCTACCACGACTTGAACGCCCCCAGCGGTCGCTTCTGGCGCATGTTGCTGAAGCTTAATGAGTTGCCGTCTCAACCTTACGAGATTCATTTCAAGCCCTGCCATTCTTCGATTTCAGCTCTTCCAAGTCGCGCTCGAATTGTTCGATCTTGGCGACATCCAGAAATTTCGCCGAAAGCGCTCCAATGTTGGCCGCTTCGCTTGGCGTAAGCTTCCCTTCGCCCACTGCCACAAGCAAAACATTTAAATTGTCGAGCGCGTCTTGCGCAGTGACAACCTTTCTCAAATTAACGCGAACGCTTCGCGCGGCTGGACAAGGCAACCCACGGTCTAACAACAATCTAGCCGCGCCAACATCGCCTTTTACTGCTGCTGCATACATCGCTTCTATTATTTGCGGCAGCATCCTATGGATACTTCGCATCGAATAAGCTGTATCCGAGCGCGTCGAATAAACGCCTTTCGGCCTACCATTAATATTACCGCTTTGGCCTTTTTTCCAGCCGAAGCGTTGTTTTGCGACTGATACTTCAGTTGTATCCACAAGGTCTAACGGTAAAGCTTGAACTTTACGCAAATTTAGCTGTTCCATCAGCTGCTACCTTGCTGTTTTTACATTAATTATATCAAAGTACGCTTATCATATTCTAAAGCAAGAGTGCGTCAGCGTAAAAGTAAAGTCCAAGCTTATGGCCGCCGTTCCTGACTGGAGCAATCCCGACCGCCTTATCAGCAAACGAGCCACCGCCAAGCCAGCATTGCCCCGCCCAAAACCCGGTTTGGGGGCAGCGCTTTACCTTTGCGTCAAACGCTGACGCTGGCCTCTGCATTTTTTTGAACGTGACCACCAGTCAGCGCGGCTTTTCGTCCCTCGATTGAACGTCGTGCGTGCTCGATTGCTAAGGACACCGCAGCCTGATCTGTTCCACTTGATCCCTCGGCGAGTTCGCCGACGCAGGTGGCGACAATGTCCTTGAACTCTCGTTCCAGTGCGTCGAGTTCGGTAGGGTTGGTTTTTGACGCTTCGTCAGCGATCACCAAGAGGCGAAAAATCCGCTGCTGATCACCTCGCATTCTTCTGTTGCTTAGGAACCCCGAGATGACGGCAATCGCTGAACCAATGAGGCTCATGGAAATTCCGCAACTGGCGAACTCCTGTTTTGCTGATCCCCGAAACATTCGTCGACCTACTGAGGAACTGCGGCGCTATCTTCCAGTGGTGATGTCACCGTATCTCAAGGACTGCAGGCTCCGGCGGCTTCACATTGCCCTCGACAAAAAGGCATTAGATCGCAGGTCACCAAGTTGACGGGTTCATGGAGGGGTCGGAGTATGGCCTGCGTAACGGCGCTTCGACGTTATTTTCTTTGCCGGGCCACCATGCCTGCGGTTTTTTCCCCTTTGCTGCTACTGGTGGTGTTGTTTGAGGGCAGGGTTGTTGCTGAATTGGTTGAGTGGTTGGTGGCAAGGGCGGCAGCGGTGGTGGTTCGAGAGCTGACGGGTCTTTGGGCATATAACTCCGCCACGGGCCGTTACCGCCTATATTCGAACTTCCGAAGCCCCCCGCGCCGCCAATATTTGAATTTCCGAAGCCCGCGCCGCCAATATTCGAGCCTCCGAAGCCTCCTTCGAGGCCCCAATAATCAACTCTATTTATTGGATTCCCCCCAACATACGCATAAGTATTGATCCCGCCCTTCAACCCAATGGGATCGCTTTCGATATAGCGGCCGGTCTTGGGGTCGTAGTCGCGGAAATAGTTGTAATTCAGCCCCGTCTCGGCATCGGCATACTGCCCCGGAAAGCGCAGATTGAACCCGCGGCCGTTGCCGCCGCCCGGCTGAGCCCCGCGCGGCGCGCCATTGCCGAAAGGATCCGGATCGAACGCCCACTCAATCGACGGATTGCGCGGAGACAAGGCCGTCGCGCCCACGAGCGCCATGGGCGAGCCAAGATGATCCGGCACTATAAAATCCATGACCGGCGGCGGCGATGAACGCGCCAAGCGACCGACGCTCGTCAGGCGCGCTAGTGGCAGATCGCCGAGCCAGACCGTCTCCTTGGCCTGCGCGTGGCCGGTCGCGTCATATTCGCCGATCAAATGACCGGCCTCGTCATAGGCGAAGATCGTCTTGCCGCCTTGTAGAGAAGCGTTGCCTTTACTCACCCGTTGCCCGAGGCCATTGACGCCATAAACGGTGGGGATAGCGCCGACCGTCGCCTGCGCCAGACGGTTCTTGGCGTCGAAGGCGAAGGCATAATCCGCAGCCGGAGTTGCATGGCTGAGGATGTCGCCCGAAGCGTCGTAGTTATAGCTCTCGCTCGAGCTTCCTGAGACGCTCAAAAGACGATTGCTCGCGGTGTCGTAGCCATAGGTCAGTGAAACGCTGGGGTTGGTCGCGGAATAGCTCATGCGATTGCCGTTGGCGTCATAGCTATATGCTTGCGTCACCGCGCCCTCGGTATAGCCCGTCAGCCGGTCGAGCGCGTCATAAGCTAAACTCTTTGTCGTCGCGCCGGGCCCCGTCATGCCGGTGATGCGGCTCGCCGCGTCATAGGTCAGCGTCCGCGTATAAGTGGCTGCGCCAAGCGAAAGCGAGAAAAACGCGACGCGTCCGTCCTGATCGTAACTGCGGCCGTAGGTTGCTCCGTCGCCCGTTGTCCAGCCTGTCGCTCCGCCAAAGGGCGAATAGGTGATGTTTGTCACCAAGGGCTGTGCGCCTGCTCCGATATGGCTTACGCGGCCTGCGGCGTCATAGAAATAGTTGAGCTGATTTCCCGAAGGATAGGTGACGCTCGCCAGCCGCCCGCCGGAATCATAGGCGTAAAGCGTCGTCAGTGTGGCGGAGCCGATGATCTGGCGCTTGCCGGTCACGTGGCCGTTGGCGTCGTAACTGTAGCTGGTCGAGCCGGTCGCGTCAGTAATCGTGCTGAGACGATCGACGCCATAGGCTCCTTGGTCATATTGCCACGCGACGCTCGTCCCGTCGGCGAAGCTCGCTTTGGTGCGCCGATTCAGCGCATCATAGCTGTAAGTTGTTGTCTTGCCTCGCGCGTCGGTCGAAGTGAGGACATTGCCGGCCGCGTCATAGGTCTTTGCCGTCGCGCCCGTGTCGGGACTGGCAATCGAGGTTTGATCGTCGAGTCCGTCCCATCCATAGGCCGTCTGCAAATTGCGCGGATCGGTTACGGAAGTCAGGTGGTTATTAGCGTCATAGCCAAGCGAGGTGACTCCGCTGTTTGGATCAATCGCCTGGTCAAAGCGGTTCAGCGCATCGTAGCCATAGCTGGTCGTGTGATTGAGCGGATCGGCGACTGAGGTCAGATTGCTCTGTACATCGTAGACATAATTGGTGGTTTGACCTTGCGCGCCGATCGTCTGGCTTAAGCGATTATTTGCGTCATAAGCGTAAGAGCGCATTCGCGTGAGATTGTTGGAAGGGTCAAAGACTTTCTTCCCATTGATATTGCTCGTCGCATCGCGCGTGTAGGCGATATGATTGCCGAGGGCGTCCGCGACGCCAGTTAGGCGATGCGCCGCGTCATAGCTGTAGGCTAGATAAGAGCCGTCGGGGAAGGTCAGCTTGATCAGGTTTCCAGCCGCGTCATATGCATAGGTGGTCGTGAGCGCGGCTACTGCACGCGAGGTCAGGAACCCGCGCGAGTTATAGGTCAGCGTCGTTGTCACCCCATTCGGATCGACGATCGTCAGGGGTCTTCCATTGAGATCATAACTCTTGACGCTCGTGACATGACCAAGCGCATTCGTGACGCTCGTCAGGTCACCTTTACTATCATAAGCGTAGCTGGTTACATTGCCGAGCGGATCGGCCGCCGTCAGTACCTGACCTGAAGTATTGTAGGTGTATGAGAAACTTCGCGTCGACGCTCCCGCCGTAATCGACTTGCTCAGAAGATTGCCGTTGGAGTCATAGCTAAAACTGGTGGTGCGGTTGGGCTCTATAATCTGCATCGGCAAATGGAAGGTCGGATGCCAACTAGTGCTGATGGTGCGCGCCAGAACCGTGCCCGACGCCTCGGTGCGCGAGGTTTCGTCTCCACGCGTATCGTGCGTATAGGTCACGATGTTGCCGTCCCAGTCAGTGATGCTAGCGATAAAGCCGTTGCCGTCGTATGTGAAAGCTTTACCGCCAGCAATTTGCACCGGTGTGAAATATAGCATCGCTCGCTTCAGCATCCCGAATTGCAGATTGAAACTGGAGCTGTGCAAGTTGCCGCGTGCGTCTTTCACGTCCGTATCGCCATAGGAATCGTAAGTCAGCGTCGTTAGGTCGGCTCCGCCCGCGTGTTGGCTGGAGGTCGCGCGGCCGTTAAAATCATATGTCCAGGTCAAAAATCGATTGCCGTTCTCGTCGATGACGCCCGTCAGGTAATTCACGAAATTCGCATTGTCATACACATATTGAACTTGCGTATTGTCTGGATTGGTCTGCGACGTCAGATTGTTATTAGCGTCATAGACATAGGCGTAAGCCCCGCCGTCCGGCGCCGTCATCTGGCTGACCCGGCCACTGCCGTCATAAGTGAAGTTCAGCGTATGGCCAAATGGTCCCATCACCTTTGTGAGCTGATTGCTGGCGTTGTAGCTTAGCGTCGTAACAAGACCGGCGCGGGTGGCGATCGAAAGCAACAGCCCGCTTACCGAATATGTTTCCACGCTGTCCTCGGAGGTCGTCAATTGCACTCCCCCGCTTGCGGTCCCCGACAGCTGATCGACGACATCGGAATCTCCGATCCAGCCGGTTCCGTTATAGATGAAAGTCTCCACGCGTCCGTCGGGGCGCGTCACTTTCGCGGTCGAACCGTTCACGCTGACGGAGCTGGTGTAACTGCTGGTCCAGTTGGCGCCGAAAGTTGAACTGGCTGCGCCGGCCTGACTGTTGTAATAGCGCTGCAACGCCAAATGGGTGTCCGGGCCTCCGACATAGTTCTATCTGCGCCTCGAACAGATTGCCCGTCGCGCCATTGATCGGCTCGCCCTCGGCGACTCCCCCCACGCAACCGCAGTTGCCATTGTTCTTGGCAAGGTCAACATTAAATACTCCAATAGAAAAGGTGAACTGGTAGCTAAAAAGATGGTCAGGGGTCGCCCATGTGGCGGTGAAACTATCGGACACGGCAGAGCTGTCGGTCAGCGTGTAGTAAATGGCTGCAAAAGTAAAGTTTTGGGATGCACAATCCCCATTGGGGAGTGGGCCACCTACTTGTCGAAAACTTACCGCACCATGCTGTGGCGGTGTGTTGACTGTCCACGCGCCCGGACTTACCTCATAGCAAGTGGGCGAGGGATCATATTCGGTATAGTATTCCAGTAATGTCGTCTGGCCCGGTATGACGTAGGCGGTGACTGGGCTAGCAGCATTCGCATTCAAAGGGGCGGTGTGGCCAAGCTGTGCTTTTGTCGGACCCTTCAGCGAATAGGCTGTGCCCCCCACAGCGCGAGGCGATGCGGCGCACTGCGCGGTTGAAACGCCAAGCATCACAAGCAAAAATGCAACGACAAGTCTAACAATGAAGTCATTAAAAGCCTTCGCCATAAGGGGCCCCGCCGCCTTCGAGAGTGATTTTTAGTGCAAACGCCTAAGCTACCGGTTTGGTTCCCGTTTCCGGGCCTGGCGAGCAGTCTCGACACGGAAAAAGGGGCGCCGTTCACTCAGGCGAACGCGCCTTTTTTGCCGTCACGCGCGCGGCGCTCATCGGCAGCAGCGACGATAGGCGCAAGCTGGTTTGAGCTATCCGCAGGGGCCGCCGCCGCGAATTCTCGATTAGTCCAGATTACGCGGAGCGCCAGTAAGGAGGCCGGGCCATCGGGGCGGTCAGACCTTGCGAGAGCTTCCTAACAACAAATTACACATGATATCGTCACATCCGAAAGCCCGGAGGACCTCCGTTTATGCGCATCATTCTCGGTATCCTGTCCGGTGTTCTTGGTATGCTCGCCGGCTGGCTCGGGCTCGCTGTCCTGGTGATGAACCTTTCGGGCGCGGATCGTGACGGCGGAATCGCGATGGGCGCGTTCTTCCAAATCGGGCCAATTGGCGGCCTCATGGGATTCGTTGCTGGCCTGATGCTGTTCATGAAGTTTGGGCTTTTCCGTCACGCTGCATCGTCGTCAGATACGGTGCCGGCCGGTGCGAGTCGCGCGCCGACGCGAACCCGCATTTCGCGTCCCTTCGCCTCCTTCGTTCTGGTGGTTTCGGGTGGGCTCGCCTGGTGGGGCTGGTACGAGTTTATCCGCTCGCCTTACCTCACGCATGGCTTCATGACTCTTGAGTTGCAGTTCCGTCTCCCTCGGGGCGCCGCGTTGCCGCCTGACGGGCATGAAGTACATGTCGAGGTCGCGGACGGAAATCGTCGCTCAGATGCCTATCTCAATGAAGCATCCTGGCACGGCCAAGACGGAAACCGTCATGTGATCCTTGCCAACGCTTCTCTCATCTATAAGACGAGCCGACGGGTCGTGAGCCTGTCCTTGCCCGGCGTTCCAACGGAAACCTGGCAGCTTGATCTTTTGAGCGATCCAGATCCCACGCGCGGCTATACCCTCTGGCGCCTTTCAAGCGACGGCTCCGCCACGAAGATCGAGATGAACTTCCGGCTAAGCGCTAGCAACTGACGTTCCAAGTGGAGCAAGACGATAAATGAGGTTCGTCTTCGCGATCATTTGCCCTGCCTGCGGCCATCGATCGGCTGAGTCGATGCCGACAGATGCCTGCCTGTTCTTCTATGAATGCAAGGGCTGCGGCGCGCTGCTCAAGTCTAAGGTAGGAGTTTGCTGCGTGTTCTGCTCTTATGGCGATTTTCCGTGCCCGCCGATACAGGAAGAAAAACAGCAAGGCCGCGCCGACGGATGTTGCTCAGGCAGGTAAGTTCCGATTCCTCGTACGCCCCGCCAAGACCTCAGTGGGCTTTGCAGCGGATTCACCTAATTGATGGCGTTATGGGGTATTGAAAGCAGCCAATGCGGAACTTCTTTCGGACGCTCGCCCCAGAGCGCTTTCAAGCGAAGGTCGCAGTTTGGGCCGACGGAAGCTACAGCTACAGGTATGATGGCGTCCTCGTATTTGTGCCCGCCCTGATCGAGGCACATCGTTCGGGACACTTGTGCGAACGTCTGGATGTTCAGCTTGCAGAAGCCACGGCTAAGCTACTGCAGGAAGGTTTTCGCCGGGCGGACTATCTCGGACGTGGCCGCTACTTTGTAACGTTGGAACTCACCAAGACTAAAGCGCAGCCGTCCTATTTTCCCTCGCGTGAAATGTCTGTGTTCAACGTTCGCCCGCGACCCGACGGCAGCATCGCGATAAGCGGTTCCCGCCCCGACCCGAGCGCACCCTGCCAACTGTTGGGGACGGACGCGCAGATCGAAGGCGAACTCATCGTGACGCTGGACAGACAAGTGAGGGTGCTAACCCACAATGCGCAAAACATCATGCATACAAAGGCGCTTTCCACTGACTATATTTGGCGGATCAAGTCGCCAGACGCGGATCCTTTAATAGTGGTCCATGCCGGGTCGCAGTCAGATTACCATGCCTTGGACTAACTCTATGTATCGGAGTGGCGCGGGCGGCATCGTCCGCCAACCTTCAACCAAAAAGTTAGATGCCCGTGGCAAAACGACCCGACCCTCCGACCGCGACCGACGAAGAGGTCCGTGCTCTGCTTGAACGCTATCAATACCCCGTGCCCTCCATGAGGTGCGCAAGCGCTTCCTCGGCAATATCGCTTCCCCGTCATGGGTGGCTCGCCGATGAAGCCTTCAGCGACTTCGCGAATGGCGATCAGAAATTCCACTCGGAGCTTTCTTGGCGGCGGAGGGTAGCCGTTGCATGAGAGAACGCAGCGTCAGGCGCAGCCCCGCCGACACTCGACAAACCCCTCGAACCGGCAGTCGCGGTGCACCGCATCAGTCGTCTCTTGGTTTTGCCCGTCCGTCACGACCGGCAACGCCTCCGAGCCATTAATGTCGGCGCGATAGATGAAATAGCCCGTGCGCGTATCGCCAGGGTCGTAGGTGATAAACTCGTATTCGCGGCCATGCTCGCCGATGCTGTCGTCTACCAGCCGCGCGGCCAGGAGGGAGAGACTTCCTATTTCGCTGTTGCTGTCGGAATTATTATCGCGCCACTCGTCGAGGCCGCCCAGGCGATAGTTGGCAGTGTCGCCGAATATGAAGCCAGAATTGTTGTCGATCAAGATTAAGCGCATGTTGGGCTCCCAATTGCCGCGAGCATAGAGATATAGCGCGCGGCTGTCATGCGCGCCCGCTGCTCGCGCCCCATTGCCCATCTGAAGGCCAACAGCGTGTGGAGGTCGTAGGCCGCCCGCGTCAGCGACGCGATATCAGGCGTGCGCCTTAACTCTCCCTTAGACGTTTCGTCGTCTGCTCCAAGGCTCCAGGGCCGCACCGCCTGAACTCTGAGCCCTGGTAACTTGCCCGGACCTCTAATCTTTCCGCGAGGTCCGGGCTTTCCCCTTGCGGCGCAGCGTCTAAAGCATAGACGACGACTGAGAGCGGTCGCCGGCGGCGTTGCGTCAAGGAAGTCTCTAAGCTCTCTGCCTAGCCTTCCTGCGCTGACCCTCCCACATCGCCCTGATCGAGCTACTCCTGCTCCAGCGCTCCAAACGCCGTCTTGCAAATGCAGTAAGCATGCGTCTGAAGCGCGTTTATGCTGTTGGCAATCTTGAAGCGACAACCATCGCGATCGAAACGTTACGGAGGTCGCCACTTCGTCTGAGCTGAACTGCGATGCTCGGACGCGCTGACCCGAGTCACGCGGCGATTGCGTCGAGCTTCCGCGTTGGGGATTGCTTTGATGTGCTCGGCGACGACCCACCCGAAGACTGCGGGCTCAGGGCGACTTTGGTCGAGTTAAAAGCTTCCTTCGCCAAATCGGAATAAATGTCGCCGATTTTGCTCGCTTCGCTGATAAAGTCGTCAAAGGCTGTTTTGGCGAAATCGGATTGAAGTTGGATGATTTCGTCGAAGCGGGCACGTAGAAGCCTTTCACCCAGCGTTTGAGCGTTCTCGGCGCACTTCTTCGAGTAATCAGTTGCTTCCGTGCTAATGGCCAGCAGACCCTTGGTTGTCGAGGCCGTCGCCGCGGTTAGCACCTCGAGATGCTTCAGGCTGACCGCATTTAACTCTTGGGCGTTGATGAACATGAACATCCTCTTGGTCTGAGCGCTCGGTGGTCGTCGACCACATGAGTTGTTGCGTAATTCCTGCCAACGAGTAGCGCGCCCTGTTTGGTGTTTTTCCATTGACGCTCGGAATAGTCGCACGAATTACGACTCTTCCGTCTGGGCCTCCCAAGCAGAAGCCTGTAACGGGCCCAAGGAATAGAACAGCGGACCAACGGATAAGGTCAATCTCGTATTCTTACGTATCCATTCCGTTTCGTTCGCAGCTCCCCGTATGCAGACATCGCGGATTCGCGTGTGCGTTCAATCAAGTATCCGCTCCACTTCATTAAGGGTGACTTCCTCGGGTGGCGGTCGTAGAGCTGCGTGCCATTTGCGCGGCCTTTTCGAGCGTGCCGCCGTTCTTCAAATAAGCGGTGACGCCCGCCGCACGAAAGGTGTGGTTGCCGACGTGGGTAATGGTGCGGGCGGCTTTGGCGAGTCGCTGAATCATCGCATAGCGTTGGCTCGCGGCAGACGAGCTGGATCATCAGACGACATCAAGACTGTGCACGCACGCCTTGATGGAAACAGGAGGTTAAAACGACCTTTGCGCGCCGGTCCCGGCGGAGTCCTAAAGCGAAAATCTCCGTCCAGATCGGGAAGGAAACCGGCACGAATCGGCTTTCCGTCGCTTTACTCGCTTTGTTCGCCTGCGCCTCTGCGATCCTGCGTCCTCGTTATCGACTATTTGCCGGCCTTTGGTATACGCCCAAGCGTGCGCGAGGCTTTGCCGTCCCATAGCCGTTTCGTCATTTCCGCTCGCTGCGCCGCATAACTGGCTGCGACCATCGGATAGTTAGCCGGCAAACCCCATTTGGCGCGATATTGCTCCGGCGTCATGCCCAGCTTCTTCAAATGCCGCCGCATTGACTTGAATTGCTTGCCGTCCTCCAGACACACCAGATAATCCGGCGTCACCGATTTACGGATTGGAACCGCCGGCTGCTTTGTTTCCCCTGGCGGCGGCGCTGAGTTCGACGGCTCGGTTGCCAGTTGCGTCAAAGCCGCATGCACTGATTGGATCAGCGCGGCCACGCCCCCAATGGGCAAGGAATTATGGGCGACGAAGGCCGTCACGATATCGGCGGTTAGTTCGCTCGAATTGTAAGCTTCTGCGTCAAATGTCGACACGGGCGATTCCTCACAGATCAGCTTGGCTAGCAATACGCTTTCGTGCCTGGTTCGTCGACGGCCGAGCTTTTCTTACCGCACCGCCTGTGCAATTAAGTCCGCGAACCAGATCCAACTCGGGAAGCAACCGGAGCGGATGCCAAGTCTGGGGAGGAACGAGGCAGGTGCACCTGTTGCGCCCGCTTTTGTTTTGAGGTCAGCCGCGCGCCGGACCTGCAAATGGATGACGCCGTCTGGAAACAACTCCAGCGACGCGTGTTCGGCGCCGGACAGATTTACAGACAAAGGCCCGACTTGGTGACGATTATCGACCGGATCGGAAACAAACGCTCACCAATCGAAATTTGGCGATGGGTCTATACACGGGAACGCCTCCGGGTGGCCCATGCCGAACCTGAACGCGACAATCTCTCAGTTCGAACGCGAGGTGATGCTGGAACGCCAGAAAGTAGGCGTCGCCAAAGCGAAGGCGGAAGAAAATATCAGGATCGAGCGCCAACGGCGCGGGCAAAGAGCCACCAGATTATTGAACTCGACCGGCAGGGCAGCATCCGTGAAGGAATCGCAAAGCAACTCAGCGTCGGCGTCGCCAGCGTTTACTGGGCGCTGAGGGCGGCTCGAATGGAGGCGTAAATTTGCTTCCAGCCACGCTGATCGTTATTGTCCTTTAAAGAATTAGCGGGCTGTTCCTGCAAGCGAGTCAACTCGCTATCTGCTATGACTGCGCCCGCCTTACGAACTATAACGTCTTGGTATCCTCTTTCGCGATATTCCTTCGCCCATACTAGAGCCCCTCTCGCGGTCGCCTCGGTTCTATTGATTACCCCGCTGTAGTTTGTATGCGCCGAAATTTCGTAAGACATAGCGCCTGTGCCCTTCGGTTAAGCTCACTGCCTAGGGTCCAAACTCATAACCAGTAGCTGACGGTGGCGGCGATGCAAACGGCGGCGAGGAAGTTGGCGGCGTTTCGGTCGTAGCGCGTGGCGACGCGCCGGAAGTCCTTCAACCGGCAGAACATGCGCTCAATGGCGTTGCGATTGCGATAGAGGAACGGCGAAAAGCAGTTCTTCCATTTGCGGTTGGCCTTGGGCGGGATGTTCGGCATCGCGCCGTCTTTCTCGACTTGCCGCCGGATCGCGTTGCTGTCGTAACCCTTGTCGCCGTGCAGGATTTCACATGGAGGAAGCCGTGCGAGAAGTTCGGCGCCCGCCGTGCAATCGGCGATGTTGCCGCCCGTGAGCATGAAGGCGATGGGGCGACAGCTCGCGTCGGTCAGCGCGTGGATTTTGGTCGTGCGTCCACCGCGCGAGCGACCGATCGCCTGATTTTTCTCCCCCCTTTACCGCCGCTCGCCGAACGATGCGCCTTCACCGCCGAGGAGTCGATCAGGACTTCCACGGGCGGCCCGCCGGCTTGCGCGAGCACGTGGAACAGGTCCATCCACACGCCTTTCGCGGCCCAGCGGACGTAGCGATTGTAGAGAGTTTTCTTCGGTCCGTATTCCGGCGGAGCGTCGATCCAGCGCCCGCCGGATTTGAGCACCTGAACGATGCCGCTGATGACCCGGCGGTCGTCGACCCGCGCCTTGCCGCGCGTGTCGGTGGGAAGATGCGGCGCGATCTTCGAAAACTGCGCGTCCGTCAGCCAGAACTGGTCCAGAATCATCGGCGGTTCCTTTCGGAAACCGTGAATCACAACCAGATCAATCAGCCAAGCAATTTATGGGTCTGGACCCTAGTTTAGCAGCAAGAATAACCCGATGCGGAAACTCAGCAAGAGCAACAAGGTATAAAATAGGCGTTACCTATTTAGAGGTAGGTATAACAGGCATTGTTCAGGCTGGATTTTCTAAAGTCGAAACTGTCCCCGCCTAAACCTGCGACGAAATCCATATACTTGCTTCCCCGTCATTGCAGGGAACCATGACTTCACCACGCCTAACCCAAATCCCTGCGTTCATGGGCTCTTTGCTACGGGAAAGTCCTTCTTTCACAAACCTTGAGAGATTTCGCGCTGTGGACTTCGACAGCTTTTGTGCCCATGCAGAGTCAGTGCTGCGCGAACGGAAGAAAGTAGAGCATCGTCGTCGAAGGGCTTTTCGAAGAAATCGAACGCTCCCAGTTCCATTACGGCGTTCTCGAGCCGAATATTTCCATGAGCTGTGATCACGATAATGGGTAAAGAAGCACCGCGTTCTTTCATTGCGGCTAACAGATCTAGTCCGCTCATTTCCGGCATGTGCATGTCGGTCAAGACGCATCCGCATTCATGTTCTTTGTTTATGTCAAAGAATGATTGCGCGGAGTTATAGGTGCGGATCGTGTAACCCTCGATTTTCAATAACAGGCTCAATGCATCAAGCATCGCCTGATCGTCGTCGATTAGATGAATTATCGACTTGCAGTTCACCGACTGGGCTCTCTCTTTGCCCGCAACATGCAGGTCACGAGACATTGGATTAAAAATGACCTGAAGTTCAATTCGTAGTTTTCCTTACCATTTTTTGCCGGCAATGACCCCTAACCGCTTCATGAGATTGGTGACGCCGTTCAAAAGAAAGACCAATTCAGGTTCACTCGGGAAGGCAGTTTTCGAAAAGTCGAAATCGTCTCTGCCCTAAGCCGCGTCGAAATGCCGCACTCTGGTTTTCATGACATCGAACGCAGTCACGACTTAGCCATAAAGATCGCCTGTGCTGGCGCCGTAATAGTTTAGTTCACCGCGTAGAAAAGGTGGAGCCGTATGATTTCGCAAGAAGCAATCAGGCAAGCCGAATCTTGGTGCCGGCATAGGCGACAGATTTTTGCAAAGATCGAACGCCAATGCATGACCTACGTCAGGATAAACAAATCCGCACTTGGTCCCTTCAAACATCAAGCGGACACCGACAAATTCTTCCTCATGTTGGTTCGCACCGAACTCGACCATCCGATTGACGAAATTCGAGCCCAACACAATCAGGCGGCATGGGGTTCCGCATGAGCGAGGAGTCATGGGGACGGTTGAGATAATCTCTCTGGTCACAAGTGATGAAGGTTGTGAGCGAGCGGCGAATCAAGTCAGAGCAAGCTCAGAGAAGCCCGGCGGCGAGGTTTTCCAGTATTGGGATTTGTGCAGAATTGCAATCTTCCGCTCTTGCCTCAAATAGCACAGCGCTCCCGATAATAGCGCCGAGGCTAATTGCAATTTTGAATCATAAACGCAAGATATGCTCGATTAGATCGACATTTTCTAACTACCTCAGCAATCATCGCGCCAGCCTGTAGGCGAGTCCAAATCAGTAACCCGATTGTTGGTCATCTGCGTTGGTATATCGACAGGCGATTTCGCGACGCAAGCCTCGCTCCTCCGAGATAACCTCATGGACCCTCGGAGTCAGGGTGCGCCTTCATACTTCGGATGACGACGAAAAAATTCCAGCATGTATTTGCTCAAGAGAGTGTTTGCAATTTGCTTCGGCCACTCATGACCTACTTTAGCTAAAGTCCAAGCCTCGACTGCCGTGCCGTTGCGACATTGAGCAAACCGCTGCAGGGTTACTCCTTCAGGCGACGTGGAAGTTTCCGGTTCGCGGGCACAGCCGTCGCTCCGGCTCCAAAAAGAAATGGAATCAGGGACGGAAACGCTTACGCGCCCTCGCAGACCTTGCCTGATGCTCAGAGAGACTCCGCCCTCATAGGGGAACGATGCATCTTCCTCACCATGAACGATAAGCAAGGATACCGGCTGTTCCGGAATTGCAATCCGGACTTCGGGGGCAAAGAAGTGCGCCCTCCCGCCGATGGCTCCCGCCACAGCCGCGATTCCTGCGACGGTCTGCGAGCGAGCGGCGCCCCAGCGATAAGCGAGGAGTGCGCCGTTCGAAAAGCCGGCGACATAAACTCGTCGACGATCGATGTGCATTTCCTTCCTCAGCATGTCCAGAATCTGATCGAGGAAATTCACGTCATCGACGCCGCTCTGCATCGCGGACCGACAGCAAAAGCCAGCGTTCCAGGAAAGCTCATTTGGATTGGGCCCGGAGCCCTCTGGAAAAACGAAAATGAAATCGTCGCGGTTGTCGAGCTGGTTGAAGCCCATTTCTACTCTTGCGTGGGAGGGATTTGAACCGAGGCCATAAATCACCAACAGAACTGAGCTGTCGTTGGCGTCAATCGCCGGGCGATCTATAAGAAAGCGACGCTCCTTGCCCTCGATTTCTATCTGCCTCCAGGTCAGTTGCTCGGCCTTTGATTGTGGGGCAATCGCGCATGTCGCGAGCACAACAAAGATCGCCCAAATTCGGGCGACAAGAAACTTCGCCATCCGATTTCTCCACTCAATGTTGGAGCTAACTTTTCCAGATGAACTTTTCGAAGCGGTCAAACACCTCTCGAAAGCCGCCTATTCTCCCAAATATGTTCTCGAATTGTAAACATCCGATAGCGCAGATAATACGTAGTCATTATTGGGGATACGCACAGTTCCGATCGGGGCGGTGAAAACTTCAGGCCCCATGAGATACTGCGGGCGAACCTTTCGGTAGGCTGCGCGCCGAATTTTTCAAATACATCCTGTCCAGAAATGGCCAAATCCAAAGTGAAACGGGGTGATATTTACCCAATTACCGGCGAAATTTGCGAGGCTGAGCTGAAGCGGCAGGGCGTCTCCGACCACATGAAATGACGTCTCATGGCAATTGGCTTGCATCCATGACACGTATCCGATAATCTGGATGTATGGAAAACATAGAGGCTATCTCAGCGCTCGCCGCGCTCGCGCAGACCACACGGCTCGATACGTTCCGCCTGTTGGTCGCGCGCGAGCCCGAAGGCGTGCCTGCCGGCGAATTGGCGCGCCTCATGGCCGTGCCGCAAAACACCATGTCGGCGCATCTAAGCATTCTCGCGCGCGCGGGGCTGATCATTGGAGAACGTCAAAGTCGCTCAATTATCTATCGGGCGAACCTCCCCCGTCTCCGCGAAATGACGCTGTTCCTGCTCAAAGACTGCTGCGGCGGGCGTCCCGACATTTGCGCGCCGCTCGTTGCCGACCTCACCCCCTGCTGCGAGACAAAGGCTCACGTCAATGACTGACCGCGTTTACAACGTCCTCTTCCTTTGCACCGGCAACACCGCGCGCTCGATCCTCGCGGAAAGCATTTTGCGCAAAGATGGCGCGGGGCGTTTCAATTCCTTCTCGGCGGGGAGCCACCCAAAGGGCGTTATCAACCCTTTCGCGATCAAGACCCTCACGGAATACGGCTATCCGACGGACGGGTTTCGCTCGAAAAACTGGGATGAGTTTTCCACTCCGGACGCGCCGAAAATGGATTTCGTGCTCACGGTTTGCGACAACGCGGCGGGCGAAGCCTGCCCAATCTGGCCGGGTCAACCGATGACCGCGCATTTGGGTATCGAAGACCCCGCCGCCGTCGAGGGAACGGATATCGAGAAGCGAAAGGCTTTCAATCTCGCCTTTCGTTACATGAAAAACCGAATCTCTTTTCTTCTCGCGCTGCCGGTTGCCCGTATCGACAAGCTGGCGGTGAAAAACCGCTTGCGTGAAATCGGCGAAATGGAAGGCGCAACCCATAAAGCGGAAGCCCAATCGTGACGATCACCATTTATCACAACCCCGCCTGCGGAACCTCGCGCAACACGCTGGCGATGATCCGACAAAGCGGCGAAGAGCCTGTCGTCATCGAATATCTGAAGCAGCCGCCGTCGCGCGAGCGGCTGGTCGAGCTGCTTGCAGCTATGGGCATTTCAGCCCGTGAATTGTTGCGTCAGAAAGGCACGCCCTATGACGCGCTTGGTCTTGCCGATCCGAAATGGACGGAGGAAAAATTGATCGACTTCATGGTCGAACATCCCATCCTCATCAACCGGCCCATCGTCGAGACGCCGATGGGCGTGCGGCTGTGCCGCCCCTCGGAAGCCGTGCTGGATATTTTGCCGAACCCCGACATTGGCGCTTTCACCAAGGAAAACGGAGAAGTTGTCGTCGGGAAAACAGCTCGTTCACAATGATCCTGAAAGGACGCCTATGACCACCATTCAAATATTTGACCCCGTTCTTTGTTGCAGCACTGGGGTTTGCGGCGTTGAGGCTGACCAAGCGCTGATCAACTTCGCGGCGGATCTGGATTGGGCCAAACAGAACGGCGCACGGATCGAACGCTTCAACTTGGCGCAGCAACCGCTGGTCTTCGCCGAAAACGCGACGGTGAAAGGCTTTCTGGAACGTTCTGGCCAAGAAGCGCTGCCGGTGATCCTCGTCGATGGCGATATTGCGCTTGCCGGTCGTTACCCGAACCGCGCCGAACTGGCGCGCTGGGCTGGCGTCGCAGAGACGAACGAAGCGAAGCAGGGCTCATGCTGCGGCAATAGTCCCTGCTGCTGAAAGATCAATATGAAATTTCTCGAGGGCGCTCCGCGTTTTCTGTTCTTCACCGGCAAGGGCGGCGTCGGCAAAACGTCAATTGCCTGCGCGACGGCAATTCAGCTCGCCGAAGGCGGCCGCCGCGTGCTTTTGGTCAGCACCGATCCGGCCTCAAATGTCGGTCAGGCGTTCGGGGTCGCTATTGGCGACAAGATCACGGCCATTGCCGCCGTGGGGGGACTTTTCGCTCTGGAAATCGACCCGCAGGCCGCCGCGCAAGCCTACCGCGACCGCATCGTAGGTCCTGTGCGGGGCAAGCTTCCCGAAGCCGTCGTCAAGGGCATTGAAGAACAGCTTTCTGGAGCCTGCACCACGGAAATCGCGGCCTTCGATGAGTTCACCGCATTATTGACGGATACGGCGCTCACCTCCGGTTACGACCACATCGTTTTCGATACCGCTCCAACCGGCCACACTATCCGCTTGTTGCAACTTCCCGTCGCTTGGAGCGGTTTTCTGGAGGCGGGAAAGGGCGACGCCTCCTGTCTCGGCCCGCTCGCCGGATTGGAAAAGCAGCGCACGCAATATCAAGCGGCGGTTGAGGCTTTGGCGGATGGTCAGCGCACTCGCCTGATCCTCGTCGCGCGCGCCCAAAGTTCAGCCCTGCGCGAAGCGGCGCGCACGCATGAGGAACTGGCGGCGATTGGCCTCAATCAACAGTTCCTCGTCATCAACGGTCTTTTGCCGAAAGAAGAAGTCGCGCTCGATGCGCTCGCCGCCGTCATCTACGAGCGTGAGCAAATGGCGTTAGCCGCTACGCCTGACACACTTCGCGCCTTGCCCTGCAACCGCGTCCCTCTCAAGCCCTTCAATCTTGTAGGGCTGGAGGCCCTGCGCCAACTGCTCATTGAAACGCCGCCGCACATAAACGCGACAGGCAACGAGCCTATCGAGCTGCGCGCGTCGAGCCTGTCGAACCTGGTGGACGGCATCGCCGCTGACGGCCATGGGCTTGTGATGCTGATGGGCAAGGGCGGCGTCGGCAAGACCACATTAGCGGCGGCGATCGCGGTCGAGCTGGCGCATCGTGGGTTGCCCGTCCATCTCACGACCTCCGATCCTGCCGCGCATCTCTCGGAAACGCTGCATGGCTCACTGGCCAATTTGACGGTGAGCCGCATCGACCCTCACGCCGAAACCGAACGCTACCGTCAGGAAGTGTTAGCGACAAAAGGTGCGGCGCTCGATGCTCAAGGACGCGCGTTGCTCGAAGAAGATTTGCGCTCGCCATGCACCGAGGAAATCGCGGTTTTCCAAGCCTTTTCGCGCATCATCCGCGAGGCGGGCGAGAAATTCGTGGTGATGGACACCGCGCCGACCGGCCACACGTTGCTGCTGCTGGACGCCACAGGAGCCTATCACCGCGAAGTCGCGCGCATGCTGGACGCCAAGGGCGGACATTATACGACCCCCATGATGCAGCTTCAGGATTCGCGGCGAACCAAGGTTCTCCTTGTCACCTTGGCGGAAACCACGCCCGTGCTTGAAGCGGCCAATCTGCAAGCCGATCTGCGCCGCGCTGGAATCGAGCCGTGGGCGTGGGTCATCAACAACAGCGTGGCGGCGGCGTGTCCGCGTTCTCCCCTTTTACGTCAGCGCGCCACAAACGAGCTGGGCGAGGTGGAAAAGGTCGCGACTATCCATGCGCGCCGCTACGCCGTCGTGCCGCTGCTGAAGGAAGAGCCGGTCGGCGTGCCGCGCCTGCTGGAATTAGCGGGTCATGTGACCGAACCAGCCTGATGTTTATAGGAAAGAGCCGATCATCATGAGCGAAGCCACAGCCGTCGTGAGCAATCCCGAGACAAGCAAAGCGCCTGCGATGGGTGTTTTCGAGCGGTTTCTGACG
This sequence comes from uncultured Alphaproteobacteria bacterium, assembly GCA_963697595.1. Classification (GTDB taxonomy): domain Bacteria; phylum Pseudomonadota; class Alphaproteobacteria; order Rhizobiales; family Beijerinckiaceae; genus Methylocystis. Next base: position 2,555,536 of record CAVOON010000003.1, read on the forward strand.
CTCTGGGTTGCGCTTTGCATCATCGCCGGAATCGTCCTCGGTCAGACGATGCCCGTTGTGTTCCGCGCCATTGGCGCGGCGACGGTCGCGGAAGTGAATCTGCCGGTCGCCGTGCTGGTGTGGCTGATGATCGTTCCGATGCTGCTCAAGATCGACCTCGCGGCTCTCGGCCAGGTCAAGGATCATTGGCGCGGTATCGCGACGACGGTCGGGATTAACTGGCTCGTCAAGCCGTTCTCGATGGCCTTGCTGGGCTGGTTGTTCATCTCCCATCTGTTTCGACCGTTCCTGCCTGCCGATCAAATCGACAGCTACATCGCCGGATTGATCCTGCTGGCGGCGGCTCCCTGCACGGCCATGGTGTTCGTCTGGTCGAACCTTGTCGATGGCGAGCCGCACTTCACTCTGTCGCAGGTCGCCCTCAACGACTCCATTATGATCGTGGCCTTCGCACCGATTGTCGCGCTGCTGCTCGGCCTCTCGTCCATCACCGTGCCGTGGAATACGCTGCTGCTGTCGGTCGTGCTCTATATCGTTGTGCCGGTTATCGCCGCGCAACTGTGGCGGCGTGGACTTCTAATGAGCGGCGGTAAACCGGCTCTCGACAGGACTCTTCACGTCTTGGCCCCCCTTTCCCTGTCGGCGCTGCTCCTGACGCTTGTGCTGCTGTTCGGCCTGCAAGGCGAACAGATCATCCGCCAGCCGCTCGTAATCGGCCTGCTCGCCGTGCCGATCCTGATTCAGGTCTATTTCAATGCGGGGTTGGCCTATTGGCTAAACCGCCAGCTTGGCGTCGAGTGGTGCGTCGCCGGGCCCTCGGCGCTCATCGGGGCCAGTAATTTCTTCGAGCTGGCGGTTGCGACGGCTATCGCTCTTTTCGGCTTCCAGTCAGGGGCTGCGCTGGCGACCGTCGTTGGCGTCCTTGTCGAGGTGCCGGTGATGCTGTCCGTTGTTCATATCGTCCGTCGCTCCCGCGGATGGTATGAGCGCGGGAGCGTCTCACTAGGCAATGGGTTGAACTGAGCTAGCGTCGAACAAAACGCCCTCTTCAGATTCGTAATTAACAGTCGTGCTGATTGGTGTATCCTCGATGTTGCTGGCGACAGTTCTCTATATTGCGCTCGGTTTCGCATCGGATATGTAAAAGAACCAATCCCCCCAATCGCCTTGTTCGCGTAAAAACCCGCGACTTCTCTGCGTCACGCCGCACGAACCGAAAGCGAGGAAGGCTATTTCCGAATTGCGGGATTCTGCTAGGCCCCATTCAGGATCATCGGCATCCCAGGTGATGACCGCCCAAAGTGATGGCCCCTCGTCAGGCGGCTTTCTCGTTTTAAACGCGCCGCAACGCGTCACCCGACCGCGCATCGAAGGCGCCAACGCGCTCGCGATGCAAATTCGCCCCTCGACACGACGAGCCAGGCTGTGCGTTCCGCCTGCAAATCGACGACGCGACACGACCTCCAGGAACTTGATGGCGATAGCAGCGCGCGCTGTGGCCCCGCGCTATGAGTTGGGGGGGGGACGCTCCCAGGTCATGGACGTAATGGCTTGGGAGCGTCCGTTCATTTTTGCTCGCCGTCGCTTGGCGCTGCATCGGGCGCAGGTGCGTCGTCATTGGCGGGAATCACCATTCCCTTGCGCGCCATTTGCCCAAGCAATTCGTCCAAATGCGCTATCTCTTCTGGCGTGGCTTCGCGACCCTTAAGATGACGAAGCATTGCTAAAATTCCTTGGCGCGTCGGCCTCACAAGCCCTCGAATAAGCATGACAACTCCTTTCACGGCTTGCCGTCGCCGCGCGTTGCGCCTTCGCTTTCGCTCAACTGAATGACAGACAGCGGGCAAAACCCCTGCCGTGGCGTGCATAAGCCGATATTGCTTGTGAGCGTCTTTGAAAATGACGCTGCGATTGTAATGCAGCGAAGGATGCACGATCACGCCTCCAGCTATTGGACGTCACTCATCACGCTGAAGGAAAGGAATAATCGTCGCGTCAGTAGCGTCAGATCGGCGGATTTCGACTGTCCCATCTTAACGCTTGACGGCGACAACCATTCCCAGTCGGACCATTTTGGTTGCTATCGCCAGTCGATGATGATTGCCGCGTTCAGCGTCGGATGCAGTTGCCGGCAGCCGCCCATATATGCGGTCCACCTCATCAAAATCTTCGGGATCGGGCTTGATAGGCATGATTCTCGCTCCTGTGCATGCTTGCCTAGCAATTACTCTTTGCTAGCATGCTTCTCCAGATATTCATCGATCGCCCGCCGCACAAGCCCCTCGACGGTCAAATCCTGATCGATGGCGAGGTGCCGCAGCGCCCGATGCACTTCCTGGTCGATCGGCGTCAGCAGCAGTTTCTTGCCGGCGCGGGTAGCGGCGCGCCGCCAGCTCCCTGTCTCGCGCGGCTCCGTTTGCACGGGCGCTGGCGACGTCGGGAACAACTCGGGCTCTGTCGGCGGCGCGACGGATTCGGGCTTGGCTTTCGATTTGGTCGCGCGCGGGCGACTTGGAGGCTTGGCCATTGGGCGTCCTTTTTAATGCTCCGAACCCTTACATTATCGTATTGCTAGCAACAAATAAATGATCAGCATGTGTGCTTTGTAAAGCACATTGTTGCTGCAGCCACAATCGCGAAAGCGCGATCAAGAGGAATAAACCCTATGTCGAACAATGAGATAGACGCGACAGACGATGATCTGTGCTTAACTGTGTTTGAACCACACGAGACGCAAGCTTTGCGTGAAAAGATGGAAGCCGTCGAACGGGAAATCAATCGCTTAGTGGTGCTCGCCACGGAGCGACTGACTGGCCAGAAAGTCGTCGCCCAAAAGCCCGCAGACTGGGGCGAAGTTGATGATGAGTGGGAATGGAATCAGAGCGCGGAAGAAGCTGCCGTCGCTTACGTAATTTTACAACCACTGACGAAAAAGCCACGAGCCCGGAAAGGCCAGCAGCCCATTATAGGACCGCAATCCCGTGCGGCCGCCAAACTTATGAGCCTTTTGTCGGCAAGAGCTACGTTGGCGAACGCTCGTTGTGAACTTGCGAACTTGGCAGGCGTCGTAACGTGGGATGACTGATTAGGAGCGCGGTTGAGCCGAGTGAGCGGGTAGCGCGCCCCGCAACGCCAAGATTGCTGCGATGATGCAGGCGCACGGCGTCTCGCGCGCTACGGTCTATCGGCTCAAGAAATCTGCCAAGCTATAGCCACAGGGAAGCCCGCTGGCCAGCTTTTGAGCGGTAATGAGTCTTTTGATGCGTGGCGAGAAAGCGTTCATGACCATCTAACTGATCCCGGAAGCCGTGGCGCAATCCGAGGGAGCAACGACAGCGACCACCGCGCAGCCCGATGGCTCAGATACGGCACCCTCGCTGCCCGACCCTATCGCACACGCGGCGCAAGTGCTGATTATTGTCGGCATAGGCTTAATAGTTTCCCTTGTCGTCTGGTATGGACAGGCAGGGCGCCTGAATAAGCTCATCACGGCAATGGGTCAAGAGGATCCAGAGGATCCAGAGGATACTAGCGACCAATGGGACAAACTCCGCTGGCATGGTCGGCACACTCTATTTGACGTCTGGGCTCCAAGAATCCTTGGGGTCTTTCTTGCCCTAGTTTTACTAAAGAAGGCATCTGAAAGCTACGGCGTGGACTTCGTTACTATCATTGTTTACCTGCTCCTAGCAGCGTTAGCGGCCTATATCTATTTCTATCCGTCAATCGTCGCTTACAAACGTGGAAATCGGTATAGGATGCCGATCGCAATCGTGAACCTGGCCTTTGGTTGGACTTTCTTCGGATGGTTTGGCGTATTGCCGTGGGCATATTGGACAGAGAATGACGGAAAGCCCGCGCCTCCGTCTGTCGTGCCCACCTCGCAAGCCGATGTGTCGGAGGCGAGCGGGGTGTATGCAGCACCTCGTGCCGAGCCCGCACAGGGTTCTATAAACAATCGACTGGCGGCGTTGGAGCATCTTGCCAAGTTGCATGCCAACGGCACTCTGACCAACGCAGAATTTGACGCTGAAAAGAAAAAGATACTCGACACATAAGCGTGAGGATGACGGCAATGGATCTGGATGAATTTACCAAACTAGGCGACATCTGGGTTCCTAAAATCGTTTACGCCTTGATTGCCCTGCTTGTCATAGTGGGAGGACTAAGCGCGGCATTTGAAGGCAAAGAAGCGGGCATTTACGTGATCCTAGCTCTGCCCGTGGCGGCGATCTATTTCTATCCGTCGATCCTCGCATACCAACGTGAAAATAGGTATAGGAAGCCAATCGCAGTCGTGAACCTGTTCTTTGGTTGGACCGTAATCGGATGGGCTGGCGCATTGGCGTGGGCATATTGGCCAGATAAGGACGATAATGTGGGCAACAACGTCCAATCCATAGTTTCGTCGTCGCCGCCAGTTGAGCAGGCTGAACCCACCGTGACGGAGGCGCTTGAACCTCAAACACAATCGTCCACCGAAAAGCGACTGGCGGCTTTGGAGCATCTTGCAAAATTACATGAGAGCGGAGTTCTGACCGACGCAGAATTTGAAGTTGAGAAGAAAAGGATACTTGATGCATGAACCTGAGGGGCAAAGTTATGACTGAGCACCAAAAAAACAAAGGTAAGGGGGATGCTTATAAGGACGCCTTCGAGCGCATAAAGTCTTCACTTGAACAGGGGTTCCCGCTGGAAGCGATCTGTCTCATTGAGAGCATTATGAGCGATCAGCTTCTGTCGCATGCTGTTGGAACCGGGACGCTCGAAGGGCCTCAAGAAAAATTGCTGAAGACAAGTTTTTGGCAACTCATCGAAGCTTTGAAAACTTGGGCGAATAAACATTCCTCGTTCGAGGCACTCATCATTGCGGACGACCTCCATCAGTGGCGTGCTCATCGCAATTCTTTGGTGCACCGTGCGGTGAAAGCTCTTCCAACACATGCCCCAGAATTATCACCAGAAGAATTTTGGAAGGAAGCGGGCGAGGCAGCAAACCAAGGCGTGACATTAACTCGAAAATTATTGAAATGGCATCGGGCTCAGATCGAAGCCTCTAGGCGATCCGTTTAGTTGTTTCTAGCAGCCAAGCGCGCCATCGTCTGTTGCATCACCGAAGCGACCTGTGCGCTACTCTGACGAAACGAGTCAGCATCCTTTGCGACCACTTTTGTATTCATATGGTAGTGGGTGTCACCCGCCGACTGTGTGGGCGCGTTGCTCATGTCCACCGGGACTGAGCGACCACGAGACAAAGGCACGACGGCCTCATTGTCATGCAGGATTGCACGAATACCGCTGCCGACGTTTGGCGAGCCTTCTGATAAGTGTGGTGCGCCACTCCAGAAGCTCACGGGTGCGTTCGAATAGCCGCCCTCAGAGAACATGCCGAACAAGCCGCCGCCGCTGCTAGCCGCTCCCCGGAATGTTGGGCGTGTGAGGAGGTCGATGAACGGTAAGGACAAATGATCGGTCAGATCCGGAGCCGGAAAAGCAATCAGAACCATAGAGCCTAAAAGCTCGCAGATGTGATTTGCACCAGGTCCGCGCATCCCCATACCGGCCAGCGGTCGAAAAAAGCCGCATCCAAAGGCCTGATACATGACCGCACCCGATCACATGGCCAAGCCGCTCAGAAAACTGCTTGCGCGAAGGGGGCAATGGTATGGACCCCGCCCTCGCCCTAGGTCGGGGATGTCGAACTGTCATTCGCAATACAGGAGGCGTCCATGCAAATCGTCCGTATCGGCCTTGATCTGGCGAAATATGTCTTCCATCTTCACGGCGTTGACGAGCGCGACAACGTCATCCTGCGCAAGACTCTACGCCGCCCGGCTCTTGCCGCCTTCTTTGCAAACCTTCCTCCCTGTGTTGTTGGAATGGAGGCTTCGAATGGCGCGCACTACTGGGCCAAGACGCTCTCTGAGCTGGGGCATGACGTTCGATTGATCAGCCCCCAATTCGTCACGCCATATGTCAAATCCAACAAGAATGATCGGAATGACGCTGAGGCGATCTGCGAGGCCGTCGGGCGTCCGAACATGCGGTTCGTTCCGGTCAAATCTTCTGAACAATTGGCGATCCAGGCTGTCCATCGGATTCGTAGTCGTTTGGTCGCCAACAGGGTAAGGCTTGTGAATCAGATCCGTGGCCTGCTCAGCGAGCATGGCGTCGTCATTGCGCAGGCGATCGGCAATCTCCGACGCGCCTTGCCGTGCATCATCGACGACGAAAGCAACGGCGTGACCAGCATCGTTCGCGCCCTCATTGGCGAGCTACGCGAGGAATTGGGCGATCTTGATAAGCGCATTGCCATTTACGATCGCAAAATCATGGGGCTGCATCGGACCAGTGAAGCGTGTCAGCGCCTCGGCGAAGTCGAGGGAATTGGACCTATTACCGCAACCGCCCTGGTCGCGGCCGCTGGCGATGGCAGATGCTTCAAGAATGGACGGCAGTTCGCTGCCTGGATCGAACTCGTTCCCAGACAGCGATCAAGTGGAGGGCGATCGCGCCTGCTCGGCATCAGCAAACGCGGTGACCGATATCTTCGCACCTTACTCATCCACGGCGCTCGGGCCGTAATGGGCCGGATCCGAGGAGAGCAGGATCCAAGGAGCCTCTGGCTGTTGAAATTGCGGGAGCGGCATCACGCAAATGTCGTCGCCGTCGCGCTCGCCAACAAAAATGCCCAGATTGCTTGGAGCTTGCTCTCGAGCGGCCTGGACTATGATCGGCGTCTAACCGTCAGCTCGGCCTGAGCAGCGCCAGCGGTCTGAAGCAACAGGAGGAGATTCCCACCAGCAATTGCAATGATAGGCAGCAGATGGCGAAACGGACACTACGTCGCTTTCCGAACCTGGTGTGTGGACCGGCATGGCGAGAGCCAATGTCTTGGGGGCATTGAGGTGGAAGCGCGCGAAAATCCATCGAGGCTCGCGGCGAGAAACATTCTCAGGCCGCATCAAGAAGCCGGATATACGTCAGCAATTGTGTCCATGAGCCAGAAGCTATCAAAATCGTTGCAAACGGGCGGGGTCCATATACATCCATACATGGGCGCCGCATGGGACGGCCATTGAAAGACTGGCGAAAATCTAAGGACACCGCTGGGCGATCGAAGATAGTTTCGAAACGACGAGGAACGAACTCGGTCTCGATCACAACGAGACGCGCTCCTGGCATGGCTGGCGGCGTCATGTCTCGCTGGTCATGCTCGCCTTCGCCATGATGGCGGCGATCCGCGCTCACGCCAATGCAATGGCGCCGCCCCCAAAAACAATGCGACGAAAAGCGAAGACGCTCAATTCAACAAAACACTAACACACCCGTCGCTCATCCGTTGGTCCATGCAGGAAATCCGGCGCATCGCCAACCGCCTGGCTCAAAGTCACATCCAGCCAGAGTTCGTTATCGCTTGGTCCCTCTGGCGAAGAGCCCATCAAGCCCAAGCAAGACGCGCTCATCTAAAATCGCAACTGTAATGCTAGTCCGCGTCAGTTTTGTCGCGGCTTGGTTGCCATGGGCTTAAACTGTTTAACTTGCGCGGAGCGCATAGCGCTATCGTGGCGAACAAGTGCAGTCGTTGTTCGAAGCCGCCCGGGGCGAGCCCTTTACGCAGGCAGGCTATTGCGTCCGATGGTCAGTCACCCGTCATGGTGCAGACGCGCGGGGGCAAAGCGAAATCCAGGCGCTCGCTCCTGAAGCTCGCCTCGCGACGTGATCGGGCGCACACCAAAGACCAGAAATTAACGAACCATTAACCATACGGGAGGAGACTTCTCTTCGTCATGCCGCACGAAGCGAAAGCGAGGAAGGCAATTTCCGAATTGCTAGATTCTGCTAGGCTCTATTCACGGTCATCGGCTTCCTAGCCGATGACCGCCCAAAGTGATGGCGCTGGTAAGCCGCCCCCGCGTAAGGCGGCTTTCTCGTTTTAGACGCGCCGCAACGCGTCACCCGGCCGCGCATCGAAGGCGCCAACGCGCTCGCGATGCAAATTCGCCCCTCGACACGACGAGCCAGGCTGTGCGTTCCGCCTGCGAATCGACGACGCGACACGACCTCCAAGAACTCGATGGCGACTGATACCAAGAGATATGCACAACTGCTCTGTGGCCCACGCGTGCGTTTCGGGCGCTCCCGATTTACGGATGTAATCGCATGGGAGCGTTCGCTTATTTCTGCGCGTCATCTCTTGGCGCTGCATCGGGCAAAGCTGCGGTGTCATCGGCGGGAATCACCATTCCCTTGCGCGCCATTTGCGCCAGCAATTCGTCCAAGTCCGCTATCTCTTCCGTCGTGGCTTCGCGACCTTTAAGCGCTGCGAACATCGCCAGAATGCCTTCGCGCGTTGGCCTCACTAATCCTCGAATAAGCATGCCGACTCCTTTCACGGCTCTCCGTCGCCGCGCGTTGCGCCTTCGCTTTCGCCCAACTGAATGAAAGACAGCGGGCGAAACTCCAGCCGTGCGGGCGCATGAGGCGAAACTGGCGATGCGCGTCTTTAAAGATCGCCGCTTTGGAATAAGTGCCGTCAGGATGCAACAACGTAGTTCTCGCTAAGCAGTTCGTAACTACTCCAACCAACCGCTTCGTCGGCTCCCTTCAAGAACGCGCGCGCTTCAGCCTCCGTATCAAAGTTGTAAATCTTCGGCCCGTCCTCGGGATGGTCGTTATCGCCCCAAAGGATTTTGATTGAGCATTTGATGTCCGGCAGAGTGGAAAGGTCATTGAATGGATACGCGCCGACCCCTCTGCTGGCCCACATCGCCTCGCAGAGCTGCTTTTCGTCGAGCGTCCCTTTTTCGAGCAACGCCGTCGACACGCTCTCAATGGCCTTCCAGTGCTGTTCAACCCACGCCTTGGCGGCGAGTTCCAAATATTGCAAATGCGCGGCGGCGATTTTGACGCGCAACCCATGTATCCGCTCCAATAACCCCTCGGCGACGTCAAAGTCGCCGCCGCCAAAGCCGCTGTGTCTGTCGCGATGATAGGTCTCCGGCGCGGCGATGGCCTCCGCTGCTGGCCCAGCCAACGCCGCCATTATCTTCTTTTCCATCTGCCGATGGATCGCGTCGTCGTCATCGTCTTGATAGTCGATAGCCTCAAACCAGTCGTGCGCGACCCGACCGCGCGAATCTTTGTTTTCGACGATGCTCACCGTGAGCACAGACAGACCCAGACACTTTGCGACAACCGCGTGCCCTGCCTCGTGGAATGCGACGGCGCGGCGATCGAGTTCGGGAAATTGCTGTTCCATAGACTATTCTCCAAGCTTTCCTAGCAATTATTCCTTGCTAGCATGCTTTCGCAAATAGTCATCGATCGCCCGCCGCACAAGCCCCTCGACGGTCAAATCCTGATCGATGGCCAGGTGCCGCAGCCGCCGATGCACTTCCTGGTCGATAGGCGTCAGCAGCAGTTTCTTGCCCTCGCGCGAAGCGGCGCGCGTCCATCGCCTCTCGCGGGGTGCAACAGGCTCTGCCGGCGCAGGCGGCGCGTTTGATTCGGGGAACAGCTCGGGCTCTGGCTCCATCGCGACAGGCTTGGCTTTCGATTTGGGCGCGCTCACGTGGCTAGGAGTCTTGACCATTTTGCGATCCTTTTTCAGCGACGGGCCTTTTAATGCTTGTAGTGCTAGCACATTTATAGTTCAAATCCTCTCAATTGAAAGTTCGAACATGCCCGCGCGTAACGATTTCGAAAATGAGCCCGAAACTGCGGAGCCGTCAGCTAGCTCACCGCCCGAAGCGAAAAGCGCCAATTTTCAAATCGAACGCCCCGACTGGAGGTTGTTCGGCTCGCTCGGTTCGCTGGGGCAGAAAGCTGGCGTCCCCGCGACGAAGCTGCGTCGGCTGTGCCTGAAGGAACTGGTCGACAATGACTTGGATGCCGGCGCGCGAGCGACGATCGAACAGCCTAAGCCTGGCCATTACAGCATAACCGACGACGGCCACGGCATTGACGGGACTCCGGAAGATATCGCCAGGCTATTCAGCATCGATCGCCCTTTGGTATCGTCCAAGCTGTGGCGAAAGTCGCAACGCGGCGCGCTCGGCAATGGCTTGCGCGTGGTCGCTGGCGCGCTGATTGCCTCTGGCGGGGGTATGCTGAGGCTTTGGACGCGCAATCAATGCCTGTCCATTACGCCGTTGGAGGATGGAGGCGCATCGGTCTACCAATCGCGAGTCGCCGTCTACAGTCCGACCGGAACACACATCGAAATCAGCTTTGGCCCACTGCTGCCTCAAGACGACGACGCCACGCTTTGGGCAAAGCAAGCGATTGTAATGGCTAAGGGCGGCGCGGGTTTTGACGGTAAATCTTCCCCGCATTGGTTCGATGCTGACGCCTTCTATGAGTTAGTGCAAGGCGCGGGCAAACGTCCTGTCCGGCAATTGATCGAGAATCTGGACGGCTGCACAGGCGCGAAAGCCAGTGAGGTCGCCTCCCATTTTCTGCAACGTTCTTGCGGCTCGCTGACCCGTGAAGACTCTACGGCGCTATTGCAACGGGCGCGGGCACTGACGACGCCCCCCAGCGTCAAGCGCCTCGGCATGGTCGGATCTATCGATGAATTGCCGGCGCATGTCGCTCGGCAAGAGGGCGAGGCTAAGCTTAGCGCACGGGAGCCATTGGCGCGGATTCCTTATGTTGTCGAAGCCTGGGCGGAAACAGCAAAGGAGTCGGAAATCGAAGTCTATGTGAACCGCACGCAAATCACTGGCGAAGCGACGGTTTATTTCGACAGCGATAAGGATTTCATGATCTACGGCTGCGGCCTGTCTCATGTTGTTAAGACGCCTGCCAAGAAAGGCGCATGGCGGCTGGCGCTCAATATCACAGCGCCATTCGTGCCGATCACCACGGACGGCAAAGAGCCTGACCTTGACGTGTTCGCGCAGTCGATTGTCGCCGCGCTGTCCGCCGCCATCAAAAAAGCCCATCGCAACGCTCCCAAGAAAGGCGCGCTCCCAACGCAAAAAGAGGCAGTGATCGCCAATCTCGAAGCAGCTATCGCCAAGACTAGCGGCGAGGGCCAATATCGCTTCGCGCAACGGCAGTTGCTTTACGCCTTGCGGCCTATTGTCATGGCTGAAACGGGCAAAGAGCTGAAGACTGAGAACTTTAATAAGATCATCACTGACTACGAAGCCGAATATGGCGATATTCCCGACATGTATCGCGACAATCGCGGGGCGCTCTATCAACCGCACAGCGGCGAAGGCGATATTGCAGTCGGCACCTTAATGGTTGAAGGTTACGTCCGCCCGCCGTGGTCGTTCAATAAAATCCTCTATATCGAGAAGCAGGGCTTCTTTGAAACCCTGAAGGCCGAACAGTGGCCCGAGCAGCACGATTGCGCGCTGCTTACTGGCAAGGGCTACACGACGCGCGCCATTCGCGATCGAGTCGACCATCTTGCCGAACATGATGAACCTGCGCAGTTCTTTTGCGTTCATGACGCTGATTCTGCCGGCAGCATGATTATGCAGACGTTGCAGGAAGCGACGCGAGCGCGCGGTGCGCGGCTGGTTGAAATTGTAAATTTTGGGCTGGAGCCGTGGGAAGCCGAAGCAATGGGGCTCGAAGCGGAAGAGTTCAAGCAAGGCGAACAGCAGCGGCCTGTCGCCGATTATGTGCTGCAACACGAAGATGGCGCTGCCTGGAGTGAATGGCTGCAATCTAAGCGTTATGAACTCAATGCAATGACTACGCCGCAATTCCTTAACTGGCTGGAAGCCAAGATGATGGCGCATGCCGAAGGCAAAGTGATTCCGCCAAAGACGGTGCTCGCCGAACAAGCTTTCGATCGGCTTGACGCAGAGCTGCGACGGAGGATTACAGAGCGGGTGTTGCGCGAAGCGGATATCGAGGGCCAAGTCGCTGCGGCGCGCGCCTCAGTGAAGCTCCCAGGCGAGCTGACGCCCAAAGCGATCGAGGCATGGCTGGACGCGCGCCCGTTGCAGAGCTGGCGGGAATGCATTGATGAAACTGTCAACCTTACGCTTTGCGATCGCGAATTTTGAAATCCGCGTTTTCATCCACCGCTTCAGCTCACTGACCTCAAGTTTAAAGGATCGATCTTCGAATTTACCGCTAAGTTATAGCGATCGAGGAAGCTTACTCGTGAGGGCACGCCCACCTCAAGGACCTGCACTTGCAACAACGCAGCTTTCGGCGATTAGTCGCCGCCAATGACCCGCGTACTCGCCGCAGCCGCTTACCTCAGCGCTTACCTTTGTTCGGAAGCGCGCTTTGATCGCTTCGCCACTTATCCATAAGTATTTGAAAGAATGGTCGGAGTGGCGGGATTCGAACCCACGACCCCTTGTCCCCCAGACAAGTGCGCTAACCGGGCTGCGCTACACTCCGACGCGCCGCCCTTATAGGCGGCTGCGCGTCCGCTGGCAACGTCGCAGCCGGTTTTTGTTGCAATGGGGATCGCCGTCGCGTCAGGGCGCGCAAGCCGCCAGCCGTTTTCCGCCAGATATGGCCCCGTTGGGCGGGCATGTCAGCGCGAACACGACCCCATCCTACGATACTTGCCGCGTTTTTATCCGCCTGCGTGGTTACGGTAGCCGGCTCGGCCTGGGCCGAAGTCTATTTCCCGGCCGCGCCGGTCGTGCTTCGGTCTGGCGATTGCTCGAAATGGGCCGACACCGAGGACACGATGCGCTGTTTCGATTGCATGCGAAAGGTCTGGGACGGCCGCGCACGGATATGGGCCAATACTTGCGAAAGGAGGCGCATGGGGTGGTGAATCACCAGCTCAGCGTTTTGTCAGCAGCAGCAGGCGGCGGCACTCCGCGAGATCGGCCAGGGCCAGCCGCAACTCTCTGATGTCGTCGTCGTCGAGGCCGGAGGAGTCGCGCATCAGCGGCGCGACCACGGCCGGCAGTTGCGTGGGCGGCGGAGGCTCGCGCTCCGGCTCGACATGCGCCTCGATCGTCAACCCGGGCTCCAGATCCAGATCAGGCGGTTCGAAGCGATGCTCGGACGCAGGGGCCGCAGGTTGAGGCTCGGGATCTCCCTCCGCGCCGCCCGACGCCGCAAAGCCCGCCTGGAAACGGCCCGCGCGCAGGTTTTCGACGACGGCGCGCGCGCCCTGCTCCTTGAGAATGCGTTGTACGCCTTTGATCGTATAGCCCTGACCATAAAGCAGATGGCGCAAGGCCATCACCAGCTCCACGTCGCGCGGCCGGTAATAGCGGCGTCCTCCCGCGCGCTTTAGCGGATCGAGCTCCTTGAAACGCGTCTCCCAGAAGCGCAGCACATGCGGCGGCAGGTCAAGGCTCTCCGCGACCTCTCCGATCGTGCGAAAACCCTGGTCCTTCTGCTCTGTCACCCTGATCGCTCCGATTGCCCGGCGATTCGCTCTTATACGCTCCCGGCGCGGGATTTTTGAGGCATTTGTGCGAGCGGCGGCGGCCCTTATGGTCGCCCTCTAGCCACGGCGGCCCGCTCCGCATAGGCTTGGCTCAAGAAGCGGAGCGAACCACATGAGAAAATTGCATTTGACGGCGGCGTGCGCGCTCGGACTGACGCTGGCGGGCTGCGCCGCCTCATCGGAGATCGGCTATGACCGATGGACGCGCACGATGGCCTATCCGGCGCAATATGCGAACGGCCGGGTGGGCTACAAGATCACCTGCGAAGGCAGCTCCACCACATGCCTGCAACGTGCGGAGGCCATGTGCCCCGGACCCTACAGTCTGATCGGCTCGCCAAGAAAATCGCCGCGCGTGCAGGCGGCGCTGCCGCCCGGCCTGACGGTGCTCAACACGGATAACCCGCAGCTCATCCATATCGCCTGCGACTGACCGAATCGCTGACGCGCACGAGCCGCTTCAATGTCCCTTGACGCGCCTTCGCGCAAAACCAATCTCCCCTGTGCCGCACGCAAGGCGCAAGGGAGATTTCCATGTCGAAAGACAACGCTGACATAAACGAGATGCTTCCGGCCGATCTGCTCAGGCTGAAGCAGGAAGTGATTGATCGCATCGGCTCATTGGGCGCCGAAACCGCCGATATCGAGCAGAAGATCATCAGAGGCGATACTGTCCATGAATTACATCAGTTTCTGAGAGATATTGAATCAAGGCTCAACAGCTACGAACAGGGAAAGCTGTAGGCGCGAGCCAAAACGCAAGAGAAACGCCGTGCATTATTTGCGGCGCGAAGGGATTGGAGCCCATTTTATTAATGCACACATAATCTATCGATTGTATCAGGCGTTTGACAAATACATGTCCTTCGGTGAAGCTGCAACTGTTACTAAGCCAATAAGGGACGCCGGTACTAATGGCGCCGTCAACTGGGAGGAAACAAAAATGGGCTTTCTCGTTCCCGCATGCATGCTGGCCATGATCCTCATCTGCGCCGTGACCCTGACCCGCCTTTGATCGCCGGAATCAGTAAATAACCGGGCCACGCCGAGTGGTCCGGCCTAGGCCGTCAGCTATCAGCTGGCGGCCTATTTTTTTGTCGGCGCGCGACCGCGCGCGCCAGCGAGCAAATTCACGCTAAAGCGGCGTTTGAGAACAGAGTTTCGAACCGGGCGGCGGGGAAAGACTCACTGTGGACAACCGGCGGCCGCAAGCCTTAAGACTTTGCGCGACAATTTCTCCCGCCGAGCGCCTCCATGGAAGACTGGTTCAATTTTCCCACGCATATGCCCGCCTATGAGCCCCGGCCCTTGCCGGAAAACGCCACCGGCCTTCGCAACTGGCTTTATCTGATCGCCGGGCTGGTCTTCGCCATGGTGCTGCTCGGCGGCGCCACGCGGCTTACCGAATCGGGCCTGTCGATCACCCAGTGGAAGCCCGTGACCGGCGTCATTCCGCCTTTGTCGGAAAAGGACTGGAGCGCCGCCTTCGAGGAATACAAGCAGATCCCGCAGTTCAAGCAGCTTTTCGCGGATATGGATCTTGACGGCTTCAAGATCATTTACGCCTGGGAGTGGACGCATCGGCTGCTGGCGCGGCTGCTGGGGCTCGTTTTCGTCGTCGGCTTTGGATGGCTGTGGGTCAGGAACCGCATACCGCCGGGATACAAGCCCAAACTGTTCGGTATTTTGGGCCTGGGCGCGCTGCAGGGTTTCGTCGGCTGGTGGATGGTCAGCTCGGGACTCGTCAACCGCGTCGAGGTGGCGCAGGAGCGGCTCGCCATTCATCTCCTGCTCGCCGCGCTGGTCTTTTCGGCCTGCATCTGGATCGCCGGCGGCCTCGGGCCGAGCGCGCCTACCACGATTCTGCATCAGGGACGCCGGCTGCGCCGCGTTGCGGCACTCACGCTGGGCCTCGTATTCGTGCAGCTCGGCCTCGGCGCGCTGGTCGCGGGACTGCGCGCGGGCTTTATCGACAATACCTGGCCGCTGATGGAAGGGGGCTTCGCGCCCTCGCTCGACACGCTGTTCAACCTCGAACCCTGGTGGGACAATCTCGTCGACAATCCGATCACCGTGCAGTTTCTGCATCGCGTCACGGCCTATGTGGTGCTGACGCTCGCGCTGCTGCATATGCTCGACGCTTCGGTCAACGCCGTCGGCAAGGCGCAGCGCGGCTCAGTCGTCCTGTTCGGCCATGTCGTCCTGCAGGTCGCGCTCGGCGTCGCGACTCTGGTGATGATCGGCGACGAATGGATTGGAACGCCGCATATCGCGCTGGCGCTCTCGCATCAGGCCGTCGGCTTCGGCGTGCTGGGGGTGGCGACCCTGCAGGCGCGCAGGCTGAACGAGGCGACATAGGCCGCCGCGGGCCGCAGTCATGCGGCGCCATCTCTCTTCACCAACGCCAAACAACGATGGGCAAGGCGACGCCGCCTTGCCTTCCATGCCAACGCTGCTAGGCTTCCGCTCACTCACCGGAGAGCGGCATGCCTGATTTTCACCTCGCTTCGATTCTGTTCCTTCCGGGGCCGCAGTTTCTCAATGTCTATATGGCCGTCGCGCTCATCGTGCTCTTTTGCGCCTGGCTGATTCCAACCCTGGCCGACAGCACGCGATCGACCGGTCTGCCGCGCGTTCCCGCCACGCCCGACCCGATCGAGATGGCTTATCTGTCCGGCGGCGTGAACAGCGTCATTCGCACGATCGTCTACGATCTGCGCCAGCGCGGTTTTGCGACGCTGGAAGGCGACAGCCACATCGTCGCGACGCCCAATATTCCCGCGCGCGGCGCTTTGACGCCAATGCAGTCGCGCGTGCTGCAAGCGCTTCGGACAAAACTGAAGATCGGCAAGATCTTCAGGGACAAGGCGCTGCGAAACGACCTGGAGCGGCTGCTGGAGCCTGTGCGCCAGCGTCTCGCGCGGGACAGTCTGCTGACCCCGCCTTCGGTCAAGGCTGCGCGCAACTGGACGCTCGGCCTTGGCGTCGTGATTCTCGCGGGACTCGCCGGCGCAAAACTTTTCATTGCCTACAAGCTTCACAAATCCAACGTCGAATTCCTGATTTTCCTGTCCATCGCAAGCATCATCGCGCTGTTGTTCATCGCTGCGCAAATCTCCCGCCGAATCGCCAGCCGGCGCGGCCGCGCCTGGCTCGAGGCCTTGCGTCTCGCCTATGCGCCGCGCCTCAAATCGACGCAGGGAATCTTCACGCCGCCGCTGTCCGGCGCGACGGCGGTCTATGACGGCGGCGCGCTTTTTCTGATCGGACTGTTCGGTTTCGAGGCGCTGAACGGAACGGCGGACGCGGATTTCGCGAAAGCGTTCAAGCGCGCGAGCGCATCCGACAGCGGCGGCGGCTGCGGCAGTTCCGGCGGAGGAGGCGACGGGGGCGGCGGCTGCGGCGGTTGTGGCGGCGGCGGCGATTGAACGCCCTGCCCGCGCTCGGCAGCGGACTCGGCTATCGTCCGCAATTTCGCGCGGAATTGTTCGAACACCGCGCGCGCGTCGATTTTCTGGAGATCATCGCCGATCATTACTTCGACGCCTCGCAGGAAAAACTCGCCGAGCTCGATCTGCTCGCCGCGCATTTCCCGCTCGTCGCGCATGGGCTCGACCTCTCGCCGGGAAGCGCCGACGGGCTCGATAAAAACTACCTCGACAAGCTCGCGCGACTGATCGAGCGGATAAACCCGCCCTGGTTCAGCGAGCATCTTTGCTTCACGAAGGCAGGCGGCGTCTCGATCGGCCATCTTGCCGCCCTGCCCTACACAAGCGCGGCGATCGACGCCGTCGCGCGCAATGTCGACACGCTGCGCGAGAAGATAAAAGTCCCGCTGCTGCTCGAGAACATAACCACCGTCGTTCCCGTTCCCGGCGGGGAAATGGAGGAGCCGGAATTTCTTGCCCGCGTCCTGGAGCGCACCGGCTGCGGCTGGCTCTGCGACGTCGCCAATCTCCACGCCAATCTCGTCAATCACGGCGGCGACACGGACGGGGGTTTCGAGTGTTGGCCCTGGGACAGGCTTGTGCAGGTTCATTACGCGGGCGGGCGCTGGAGCGACGGCGTGCTGATCGACAGCCATGACAGCGCGACTTCGGAAGCGGTCTGGGAGCTGTTCGGGCGCATCGCCGCGCGCACGCCGGTAAAGGCCGCCATTCTGGAACGCGACGAGCGCCTGCCGCAATTTGCGGAGCTGCTCGCGGAAACCGATCGCGCGCGGGACTTGATGAAGGGCGCAAAGTACAGCGTCCCTCGTCCGTCCCGGATGAATGCTTGGGCCGCCAGCGCTCGCGCGCCGAAGGAGGAGCGACCGCTCGCCCAAACCCAGACCTTGCTCGCCAGACTCTTCACCGAGGCTGATTTCCGCCGCGAATTTTTCGCCGACCCGGAAGCGGCCGGGCGCAGCGGGCTGGAGACGCTCGACGCCGGAGCGGTCGCGCATTTTTCCAATTCGCTAACCGGCAAACGCCTGCTCGACGCCCGCAAGGTCCTGCCGCTTACCGCCAGGGCGCTTGGGCCGGAGTTCGCGCTTCTGGCGCGCGCCGAACTGCAAGGGCCGCCGCGCGCCGGCCGTCATCGCGCCGACGCCGCCGCTGTGGTCGGCCGCCTCGCGGCCGGTGACCCGTCGCCAGCCTGGATCGCCGATCTCGCCAGTTACGAGTTGGGGTTAGCGGAGGCGTCGGCGCCCGGCCCCCTGCTGATCCTGCGACGTTTTCGCTGGCCGCCGCAGCGCCTCGTTGCGGCGGCGCTGTCAGGCGCGGCCCCCGGCGCGCCCAAAACAGCTGTCTGCCTGTGGTTGCGCCTGCCGGGCGCGGCGAAGCTGCTCCACTGGACGTCGTGAGCCGGGGCCGGCTTTGGCGCCTGATTTTGAAACGCATTGCGAGCTGGAATAAGGGAAAGGGTAAACCTTTGTTTGCTATTGCTGCATAAGAAATGGATCTGGGGACAGTCATAGGCTCCAACGAGGGAACAATGAAAACGACCGGGCACAAGTTGAGCGCTTCCGAGAGCCCGTCCAACGATGAAAGGCGGGTGGCGCCCCGCCAGAAAATATTCGTGGAAGCCTGGGCCGACCCCGGCGGCACTGCGGCTCCGATCCTGTGCAAGGTTCTGGATATTTCCCAGACCGGCGCGAAAATCGCCGAACCCAGCGAAAATTTGCCCGACGCGTTCAGCTTGCGCATCGGAAGCATAACGCATGTCGCCAAAGTGATATGGCGCAACCAGCGTGAGCTTGGGGTGGAATTCAAGACCCCGACAGGCGGCATGCGCGCCGGCCAGGGTATGCGTCAGCGCCTCACACGCTAGAAATCCGCTTTCGACAAACACGCCAGAGATAACCAGACAGACCCGCAGGCGTCGCCTTGCCGGAGGTAATTGAATGAGCATTCAGCAAGGCTTCGGCAATAACGCGAGGATGGCGGTCCGCGCGGTTTTGAAGTGGGGACTGACGCGTCTCATGGGACGCCGCTACACTTTCATTTTGCCTCAGGCCTTCCGCGTTTATTCGCCTTGGTACGAGCCCGATTTCAAAAGGGACGTCTTCGCTCCGGTCTCCCCGCTGACGCTGCTCACCGAGGATCGCTGTTATCTGCTGGACCGCCTGGTGCGGCAGTGCGCGCTGCTCGACGGCGACATGGCCGAATGCGGCGTCTACAAGGGCGGCGGCGCACTGGTGATGGCCCAAGCCATCGCAGCGGCGCGGACGGCCGCCGGACGCGCCGCCCCGACCTTGTTTCTGTTCGACACATTCGAGGGCATGCCGGACACCGCGGGCGCCGACGCCGAGGTCCATTCGGCCGGCGATTTCGGCGACACCTCTCTTGCAGCGGTGACCAAGGTCGTCGCGCCTTTTCCCTTCGCGACATTGCGCCAGGGTCTCATCCCCGCCACGCTGGCCGGTCTGGAAGAGCGCCGCTTTTCTTTCGTCCACATTGACGTCGACCTTTATAGATCGACGCTCGATTGTCTGGATTTCTTTTACGCCCGCCTCGTTCCCGGCGGCGTTCTGCTGTTCGACGATTATGGCGTGACCATCTATGAACACGCCGAAAAGAAAGCCGTCGACGAATTCTTCGAGAGCAAGCCGGAAAAGCCGATCAGCCTCACCAACGGCCAGACATTCGTGATAAAGGCGCCGCCGCAAGGGGCCTGACCAAAGGGCGACGCGCGCGATCGCAGCGCATGTCGCCATCTGTCAGGCTTTGGGCGATCAGCGCGCTCCCGACGCGGCCAGGGCGGCCTTGATTTCGTCGAGCGTGACATAGCCCTTCTTGTCCTTGTCGATGCGATCGAAATTCTTGGCGACGCGCGGCATCCCGGCCTGCGCCTCATCGAGCGTCAACTTGCCGTCGCCATCCTTGTCCGCCTCCTTGAATTGCTTCTCGATCTGAGCCATTCGCGCATCGGACGCGGGCGCCTGCGCGAAAGACGCGCCGCTGACGCCGCAGGCGATAGCGCCGATCAACGCCGCGCGCGTGAAGATGCGATAGGACATCGATTGCTCCCTAGATGCAGACAACTGGTTTCGCCCGGCCGCTCCGGACGGCAGCGACTATCGCGCCCTCCCGGTCTCGCGGCAAGCCATGCACAGTCGGTCGGATATGTTTTCGGCTTGGGTAATCCGTAAGAGCATTAAGCTTCCATGTAACTTTTGTGTCACTTTTATGAACTTGATTTGACAACCAGGCGACGCTTTTGCGGCGGCGGCGCGGAGGGAGCCTGATTATGAAGGCGCAAGTTTTTCATCCGTCTTTCATTCTCAACCGCACAGACTTCAGGAGCTTCTTTAAAGAGATCTGCAGAGGAAAAATACTCAGTCAGAACATAAACGCCGCCGCCTTCTGGGCGTCTGTTTTCGGAACGCTTTTTCCGTTCATCGCCACCGAAGGCGCCTTCGCGCTGTTCTTTGAAGATAATTCATGGCACCGGTTCCATACCGCGCTGGTGTTTTGCTTTAACTTCGGCTTCAGCCTCTGGCTTTCCGCCCTGCTTTTTTCGATCCCGGCCGGGATCGCCAGAGTGGCGACTTTTACGCTGCTCGGCGTGTATATGGCCTTTTTTACATTCGTTTCCGTGGTTCACCTCAACCTCTACAATCAGGTTCTCGGCGTGCCGAGCGTTTACGCGGTCGCGCAAACCAACCGTCATGAGGCGCTGGAGTTTATCCAGTCCCTCAGCCCTGGCGTCGTACTTCTTGGGGCGGGCCTCGCCGTCCTGCCTTTGATCGCGCTGATCTATGCCGGGAGGGCGCGATTTCGCGCGCGCAAATGGACTTTGGGATCCTGCATCCTTGTATTGCCCGCCTTCGCATGGGTCGGCGTTTACAAATTCTCCGAGAACAACCCCATTTTCTTCTCCCTCTGGACCGCATCCGAAGTGTTCCTCCTGAGGTCCGACGCTCAGGACTTCTCGAAACTGGGAGCAAAACACGATATCTCGCTGTCCTTCCCTGCTCCGGTTCCGCAAAATATTACGCATGTCCTGATCCTCGGGGAGTCGACGACCAGCAAGCACATGTCTCTTTATGGCTATAAGCGCCGCACCAACCCCGAACTCGAGAAAATGAGGAACCAGATCTACGTTCAGGAGGACGCCTGTTCTTCACGTGGCGCGACCGTGCCGGCGCTGAAGGAAATCTTTTCCTTCGCCGACCGCGACCACGAAGATCTGCTCTACACGGAGCCCAGCCTGTTGCAGATGATGCAGGCGGCGGGCTTTCACGTCTATTGGCTGTCCAATCAGCAGGCCGTGGGCACCTTTGACTCATGGGTCGGAAAATTCGTGTCGGACGCCGATTACAAACTCTTCATCAACAGGCGCGGATTTGCGGACGGCCTCAGTCTCGACGGACTTCTGCTTCCCGAATTGAAGAAAGCGCTCAGCGACGAAAACAGCCGCCGTTTTATCGTGCTGCATCTCATCGGCGCGCATTCGAATTATTTTTTGAGGTTCCCCAATGAATTCGGCAGTTTCGACACGGAGCAGAGGCTGCCGCCTCCGGTGCTGGAACACAGGGGCCTGAAGGATTATCTCTTCCGGGGCACGAGAATCCAGCGCAACAACGCCTATGACAACGCCCTGCTTTACAACGATCATATCGTGGCCTCGGCTATCGATATGGTGCGCTCCTTCGGCGGGAATTACTCCGTCACCTATCTTTCCGACCACGGCGAAGCCGTGATGGAGCAAAGCAGTTTTTTCGGCCACATTGACGCCGTGGCGCCCAAGCAGGTTTACCAGATCCCGCTGATGTTCGACCTCAGCCAATCGGTGAAGGACGCCATCGGAGACGAGGGGCTTCACAGCTTCAATCGCAATCTGAAAAAAGAATTTGAATCAACCGGGATGATTTACACACTGATGCAGCTATACGGTTTCCGCCATCCGCGCTGGCAGAGTCAGAAATCCCTGTTCTCCGCCGATTACACATCGTGGCGCAGATTCTGCGACAATCTGCAATAGAGGCGGCGCGGTCCACACGATGGCGAACCGAATCCTGATCATCGCGAACGCCAACTCCGGCCGCTACTCGCAATGCAAGGTGGCTTGCGTGTTCGAGGCGCTGTCGCGCGCCGGCGTCGTGGTCGACGTGATCCAGGCGACCAGCCCGGCCGCGATCGGCGAAGCGGCCCGCAACGCCGATGTGGACGGAATCGTCGTCGCCGGCGGCGACGGGTCGGTGAACGCCGCGGTCGCGGGGCTGTTGCGTCGCACCGGCGCAAGGCCGGCGCTGGGCGTCATTGCGGCCGGCACGGCGAATGTTCTGGCCTATGAACTGGGGCTGCCCGACAGCGCGCGGGAGCTTGCGGAGTTGTTCAGCCGCGGCCCGACAAGGCTGCTGCACCTCGGGCTCGCCAATGGAGCGCCGTTCGTGCTGATGGCGTCAGCTGGTTTCGACGCGCAGGTGGTCGAGGCGGTCGAGGCGGGACCCAAAAGGTTGCTGGGCCGTTTGGCCTATGTCTACTGCCTCGTCAAAGTGCTCGTGCAGTCGGGCTCGCATAGCGTGGAAGTCGACACGGGCGACCGCGTGTTCGTCAGCAAACTGGCCATCGTCACCAAGGCGCGCTGCTATGGCGGCAAGTTCGAGCTCGATCCCGGCATGAGCGTGCTGTCGCCGGGGCTGAAGCTCGTGGCGGTGACGAAGATCGCTCCCTCCTCGATAGCGGCGCTGGCCTCCATGCTGCTGTTCGGCAGATTGCGCAAAAGCGACTTCATCGAGATCATTCCCGTCACGCGCGTCGATTTCCGCTCGACGCAAGGCGCGGCGACCCAGGTCGACGGCGACTTTCACGGACCGACGCCCATGACCGTCGCCGAATGTCCCGAGACGATAGAGGTGTTCTGTCCCTGCGGTTGAGGCGGAGCGCGCCATCCCGCGCGCTCCAAGTCGCGCGAACCCCCACCCGACCCGGCTTCGCCGGGCCACCCTCCCCGCAAGGGGGGAGGGACGGGCGACGGCTATATGGACGACAAATTTCAACGACTCGGGACTGCACGGATAACGTCGTCAAGGGTCGCGTCGCGGGGTTCGCATCCCTCCCCTTTATGGGGAGGGTGGCGCGCGCAGCGCGACGGGTGGGGTTCCTGCCATCGCCGCTGCTCTTGCATTTCTCATCGGGCGACCGCCCTATAAATGGGTTTATTGAGAACGAGCCGGTTGAAGGGAGACGCGTCATGAGGCGCTTGAGCCATTGTCTTAGCCTCGCTTGCGCTGCCCTTGCGCCCGCCGCTCCTCCCATGCCGCAGCAAATGGCTGCGCTCGACGGCTCGTGGGGCGGCGAGCGGGAGGGCCTTGCGGCGCAGGTCACCATCGCCAGCAAGCTGGCGGTCGGATTTTTCTGGCGCATGGACTATTTCGACCCCACCAGTCCCCGCTTCTCCGATGACGGGAAAAGGCTCAGCTTCGCCTTTCGCGGCGGCAGGGCGACGCTGACGCGCACCGGCGCAAACGCGGCGCTTCTGCAGGTCGAGGAAGGCCGCGCCGTGACAAGGATGAACCTGACGCGGGACTAAGGGTCCACGGCTACGCCCCGGTGCGGACTTGATCGCTTCGCGACACTTTGCCGCACTGCACACAGATTGGGCGAAGCGCGCAACTGCGCAGAGTAACTCACATTTAATCAGAAGTTTACCGGGAGTTGCACAAAATTGCTTCTTGCCATTTTTGTGCGTTGCAATATGCTGATTGCAACGACGCGAACGAGTCACTGAAGCGAGTTGAGGCTTGTGCGCGGGTTGCTCATTGGCTGACCGCCGGGTCCGCGATCTCCCCCTGATGCAGTCTGCACGCAATATGCATAACGGCGCCGAGTTCCAGCCCGAGCTCCAGTGCGGGTGTCGCGAAACTTCCAAAATGAGGCCACCATGGAATCCTTCACGCAATGGTTTCAGGAATGGGCGGAAGCCTGCTCCTATGCGCAGGAATGCGTTCCAGTCCTTCCGCCCGTCCCCTTTCACGAGCCCTACACCGCGTTGGGGAGCATCGCCGCTGTCAGTTTTCTGCTGTGGTGGATCAACGAACGCAGATTGACCGGAAGGCTCGCCAATGAGGCCAGATTGCGCGGGGAAATCGAGATTCCCGCAAGCCCGCGCGCCCAGGCCCCCAGCGAACTCAATGCAATGTTCGATCAGGCGGGGGCCCAGCACGCGGCTCCCAGCCACAAGGCCGCGTAAACCCGCCACGCCATCAGCGTCGTTCCCGCGCGGGCGGGAATGACCGAGCCTCAATCCTTGTTGCAGGAACCGGCGTGCAGGACGCGCAGATGCTCCCGCCGCGCGAAGCAAGGGTTGGTCATGACCGTCAAGTGACGGCCGTCGCAGTTCACGATGCAGTAGCGCGCTTCGAACTGCGGACAGATCTCGCCATTGGCCGCGGCCGCCTCGCCCGGCGCAAACAGCGGCGCGGCGAGGGCCGCGAGAAGCGCGGCTTTCCACAGATTGCTTAAACGTAACGGGGTCATGCGCCTTCTCCGATAATGCAGACCGCGTCCGAAGACTTGAACGCGGGCCTGCTAATCAATCGCCCGAGTCCAAATTGGTTCCGCCGCATTACAGCGCCTTCAGAAAAGCCCCCAACGCCGCTTTCTCCTGTGCGCTCAAGCCGAGCGGTTTGATGCGGGGGTCGAGCGCCGGATTGGCGCCGCCGCCCCGGTCGTAAAAGTCGACGACCTCTTCGAGACTCTTCAAACTGCCGTCATGCATATAGGGCCAGCTGTCCTTCACGCCCCGCAGCATGGGCGTGACATAGGCCCAGCGATCCCCAGGATCGCCGCTGATCTCGAACCGGCCGACGTCGTTTTTTTGCGCGGGCTTGTCGAGTCCGACCGCCGCAAGCTGCGTCTCCTGAAACACGCCCGGCGCGAGTTCGACGCGAAGCGTCGCCGGAGGGCTTCGCCTTGCGAAGGCGACGCCCGTGTTATGCCACGACTGATCGGCGAACAGCGCTTCGCTCGCGCCGATCGCATGACAGGAGGCGCATCCGGCCTTGCCGACGAACAGCTCGTAACCCGCCCGTTCCTGCGCCGTGAGCGCGGCGCTTTCGCCGGCGAACACCGCGCGGTCGAAACGCCCGCCGCCGATCAGCAATGTCGCCTCATAGGCCGCGATGGCGCGTCCCAGCGTCGTCATGCTGACGCCTTCGCCGGGAAAAGCCTCGTTGAAAGCGGCGCCATACACGGCGTCGGCGCGGAGCCGGTCGAGCAACGGCCCGATGGCCGGATTGCCCATTTCGTCCGCCGCGAGCAGAGGCCCCCAGACCTGCGCGGCGAGATCGGTTTCGCGACCGTCGTGGAACAGATATTTTTTGAAGGCGACATTATAGAGCGAGGGCGCGTTGCGCCGTAGCGTGCGGCCTTCCAGTCCAATCGACAGCGCGCTTTGATTGGAGGCGAAGCCCTGCTCGGGGATGTGACACATGGCGCAGGACAATGTGTGATTGACGGAAAGACTTCGGTCGAAGAACAGGCGTTCGCCAAGGCGGCGCATGGCGCTTGTTCCCGCGATCTGCGCGGGCACGGCGGGAAGACCCAGCAAGGGCTTCGTCTCCTGCGCGGCCGCACAGGTCGCGAAAGCGGCGAGGGCGAGGGTCGCCAACACGCGCCTCACGGCCCCTGCCTTTCATTGCTCGCCTGCGGATGCGCCATCGCCAGCGTGCGCGCGTCGTTCAAAAGGCTCTCCGGCGTCAGGAAGGCCGTGGTGTAAATCTCCCGCACCCATCCGTCGGGATCGATGAGAAAGACTTTCAGCATGTGATTTATGACGCCGGTCCTGTGTCCGGCCGCGTCGGTCGCAAAGGAGATGTCCTGTCCCATCTCGCGCAGGAGCGGCGTCAGATCCTCATAGGAGCGGCTGGTGAGAAACTCCCAGGGAATCGAGCTGTCGCCTGTCGCCTCGCCGCTGCGCAACAGCCGCAACACATTGGGCGTGTCATGCTCGGGGTCGAGGCTGACGAAAACCAGTCGCAGCCGCGACTTCAACAGCGCATCCGCATCCGCCTCGCGCCGCGCCGTCTCGAAAGTCGACCAGGCGACGGGGCAGCCGGCGGGATCGACGCAATGGCCATAGAAAAAGCCGAGCGCCGTCACCGCGCCGCGCGTGGAGTCGGAAAGCTGCGCCAACTTTCCTTCCGCATCGAGCAGCAGCGCCTGCGGCGTGCGCTGTATGCGCTGGAGCGCATAGGTTCCCGGCGCGGGAAGGCGCGTGACGCGCGGCTTTGCCTCCTGCGCGCAAAGGCCGGGTGCGGCCATGCAGAGGATCAAAGCGGCGAGCGCGCCCCGGCGCCATGTCATTGCGCGCGCGCCGTGAACTTCATGTGATGCGCGCGGCCCAGTGCTTCCTTGGCGAAGTCGACGACGAAATCGAGTTTCAGATCCTTGCCGTCCCAACTATAGCCCTTGAGGAACTGCTCGTTGTCGGCGTCCTTCTTGTCCCAGTTGGCCAGCAGCGAGGTGGTGAAATAGACGCGTTTTCCGTCCCAGCTTTGCGAAACCATATTGACCTGCGAGCCGATCTTTTTCGAATAGACCTGCTTCGGCGCTTCGGGATTGGAGAGATCGAATAACCGCGTCGTTCCGTCCATGAAGGTGTTCACCCACAGCGACGACGCATCCGCCGCAATGGAGATGTCCACCGGCAGCGGTATTTTTGAGGCGTCGCCGATGTCGGCGACCGCTTTCGCCTGCCATTCGCCCTTGTCGTCCGGCTTGACGAGCCAGAGTTTGGACGTCAGCGCGCTGGCGGTGACGGCCCAATTGGCGCCGGGCTTGAGCGCCCAACGGATTTCGAGCGGCGCGCCGGGGACGGAGAACACCTTCTCCGGCTTCATCGCCTTGAGATCCCACATCACCATCGTATTGCCGAAGTTTTTCATCGCGGAGCTGTCGGCGATCAGTTGCGACATATCCATCATGTAATTCGTCCAGCCCGTGAAGCTCGACGTCAGCATCCGGTTCTCGGACGGATTGATGGCGATGTCATAGCCATAGCCGTCGCCGCCATTGTCGAGCGGCATCGGCGTCGTCGTGACCAGATCGCCCGCGTTGTTGTAGGTGATCAGCCCGGTGACGCCGCCGTGGTTCTTCTTGTTCGACAGCGCCTGCACCAGCATGCGGCCGGGCAGTGCATAGAACGTATGCGGTCCGACGAAGCCCGTCTTTTCGGCGAGATCGTCGATGGTCTTTACGAGCTTCGGCTTGCCGGGGTCGGAGCCGACGTCGAAAATGAAAATCTTGCTGTCGTCGAGACGGCCGGCCCAGAGATATTTGCGGTCGTCGGTGAAGCCCATGTGATGCGCCTCGCCGCGCCCGCCGACCGAAATCGAGTTGATGACCTTGCCATAGCTCTGCGAGCCCGGGATGACGTCAATCGTGACGAGCTTGTCCGACTCGTCGCCGACGCCTTTTTCGCCGAGCGTCCAGACATGGAGAAATTGCTCCTGCCCCTTGATCAGCCCGGTCATGAAAGGCGAATTGCAGGTTTCGTCGGCGCGCGCGGGCGCAAGGGTCCAACCAAGATTGCTCGCGGCGATCAGAGCGGCGACTGCGCTTGCAAGACGGCGTTTCATCTCAAACTCCCTTTTTATCTTTTGTTTCAGGCCGTGGCGGGATCGATAATCGTCTTGATTTCGCTGATGCGATTGGCGGGAAAACCGCCCTGCTCCGCATGTTTCCTGATGATCGCCTCATCGGCGGCGATGTAGATGCAATAGACCTTGTCCGCCGTGACGAAGCTTTCAACCCATTGCACGTCGGGTCCGAGATTGCGGATGACCGCGCAGGATTTTTGCGAGATCGCCTGCAAATCCGCAGCGCCGAGCTGGCCCGCGCCCGCTATGTCGCGTTCGATGATGTATTTGGGCATGCCCTGGTTCTCCTTTTTTCTGGTTTTAAACTGACCGGTCGTCTTGCAGCGATCCAAATGAAGTCACGCCTTGAAGTAGCCATTGAGCAGAAAATCGCAGAACTGTTTCAGGGGCCGCACCGAGCGTTCGATCTTCATGCGCAACAGCGCGCCCTGCCAGACATTGACAACAAAGTCGGCCATTTCCCTGGCGTCCATGTCCTTGCGGAAACTGCCCTCCTGCTGCGCGCGGGCGAGGCCTTCGCGCAGCTTGTCGCGATAGCGATGCACCGCCGCGCGCAAGGATGTCTGGCACAATTCGCTGGTGTCGCCGATTTCGCCGATGAGATTGCCGAGCAGGCAGCCGCCCTTGAAATCGCGGCGCTCCGTCTCCTCGATCAGCTCGTCGAAATAAGCTTTGAGCGCCGCCGCGGCGTTGACGTCGCGACGTTGCAGATGGCCGTCGAGCTGCTGGATGAAAGGCTCGATATAATGCGCGACGACCTCGGCGCTGAAAGCCTCCTTGCTGGGGAAATAATTGTAGAAGGAGCCCTTCGGCACGCCGACGCTTTGCACCAGCTCCTGCAGGCCGGTGCCATGATAGCCCTGCTCCATCAGCAGGGCCACGCCACGGTCCAGCAGTTTGGTTCGAAGCTCGTTCACGTCGCGCCTGCTCATGGCGCGGTTATATGACCGGTCGTCTCATTTGGCAAGCGGACCTCCTCCTGAGCAGGAGGAGGTCCGCCCGTCAGCGGGGGGATGAGGATTGCTGCGACAGATCGCTCACGCCCGCCGGCACGGTCAGATTGTCGGTCACTTCCTCCGGCGCCGCCTCGACGAGAAGTTCGTCGTTGAAGATCCAGGCCTTGGCGAACTCCCAGGCCACGGCGAGGACGATGGGGCCAGCGAACAGGCCGGCGATGCCATGCTCCATGATTCCGCCGACGACGCCCATGAAAATCACGATGGTGGGCGTGGTCAGGCCATGCGCCAGCACGAAGGGCTTCATCAGCGCCTCGATGAGATATACGACCGACATGCAGACGGTGAGGCCGACAGCGGCCGCCGTGGTCAGCGTCATCCAGGCCCATATGACCAGCGGAACGGCGACCAGAATGGGGCCGAGTTGCACGATGCCGAGCACCAGTATCGCGAGAGTCAGCAGGCTGGCGTAGGGGACGCCCACCAGCCACATGCCGACGCCGCCGATCACCGACTGCAACAGCGAAATGCCGATCACGCCGCTGGATACGGCGCGGATGGTGGCGCCGGACAGCGTCACGAAGCGCTCGCCATAGGCGGGGTCGATCCGGCGCGCCAGCATGTTGACGGCGGCGACGACGCCCGGTCCGGAAACGAACAAAAAGCCCATGATGATGACGGAGACGATAAACTTGAGCGTTCCAGCCCCCACGCTGCTCACCATTTCGAGCAACAACTCGCCGGCGGGGCGCAGATGCGGCAGGACATTCTCGAGCGCGCTGCGCAGATTGGTGAAGGAAAGCTGCCAGAAGTCGAACAGCGGAGGGCCGATGAGAGGCCAATCCTTGACCTGTGGCGAGGGCGGCGGGATCGTCAGTCCGCCGCTTTCGAGCCGCTGGAGCAAGGCCTTCGAGCCATCGAGCAAGCCCACGCCGAGCCAGGTCGAGGGTCCCAGCACAATCAGAAGACCGGCGATGGTCAGCAATCCAGACGCCCAGCGTCCGCCGACGGCGCCGCCACCCAGAAACAGCTTCAGCCGACGGAAGGTGGGATAGAGCGCAACCGTCAGAACGACGGCCCAGACGCCGATGGGGATGAAGGGCCGCACCAGAAGATAGGCCCAATAGACCAGGAAGCCGACAAAGCCGAGATGAATGGCTATCTCGACAAAGGTCGCGTTGAGCCTGCGCAGCTTCGCCGATTCCTTGCTTTCTTCGTTCATGTCCGCTTTCCGAATTTCCGCCGTCGGGGCGGATTCTAGTTCATCGCACTGCAGCGGACCAGTGGCGAGCAAGCCTCTCGCCGCCCCGGTCGACGCTTTCCACAGGGTTGGCCGTTCTGGCGAAGCTTCCACTTGTGGGAGAACGCAACCTCGCGCAGCGATGCTTCGGCGCGCTTGGACGCAACAGAGATATTCATGCACGCGCCAGCGCGCGGCCCATTCGCTGCGTCGCGTCGGTCATTGGCGTGAAGGCCTTGCGCACAAAGGGAAGCAGCGCGAGTTGCGCGCCAACCATGAGAATAAACCACAGCGCGCCGACCTGTGGCGTCGCCGAATGTTGAAATATCTCCCGCCCGCGAGCGGATTCACAAATTCGAGAAAAAGTCCGTTGAGCAGGACCGCGTCCAGAGCGACGTGGTTGAGGGGCGTCAAAATGGCTCCGTCGTCACCGAAATGCTTCAGCGTCTCGTGCTGCTTACACTTCCGGTGGGCGGGGAGTGACGCTCAAAACCACGGTTTAAGCAATTGCGGTCGTCTTTAGGAGCATCCAGAAGGTGAGTGCAGCATAAGCTGACACGAGCGCAACGCGAACCCAATGCGTCGCCATCAGCAGTTCGTAGCGATCGGTCGCAAGCCCGCCTGCGGACGTTTCCAGATTCGCCATCAGCGGCGCCCACCAAAAAGCGGTTCCCAGAACCAAGGCCGCCTGTAACGCAGCGGCCGCCCAAATCTCCCAGGCCGGGACGAAGGGTGGCGGCCACCACAGCAACAGCGGAGTGGCGAGTGCGAGAAGCGCCGACGGTCCCAGAATGACGAGCCAAATACTTCGCCACCAGGCTGCGTGATAAGCGCGAAACTCGGCATCTCCGACCAACGCCCACAAAGGATAGCTTGAAAGTTGCACGAGCCAAACCTGACCCATGCCGTAAAAAGCCAACGCGCAGATTGCGGTTAAGAGCAGCTTACCCTCGGTCATGGCAGCCTCTTACTGGCTTAAGGTTTGGCGTTACATCCTCATAACGCTATTGCATGCGTCTCAGAATTAGCACAGTCTTTAATAGACTTCGCCGTTAACTTTGCGATTGTCATTTACGCGTATTGAATTAACGGAGGGCAAAATTGAACTTAAGCTTATAAAAACCACTGCACTCTCTGCTTTAATCTCGAGCGTTGCTTTTGGCGCCGCGACAGCACAGACCGCCGCGCCTGGAGCCCTGACCCCGGACGCAATGCAGGCGGCGATCGCAGCCAGCGCCCCAACAGCCCATGGCGCTGAGGGAAGAGGCATGGGAAAGATTAGTGGCTCGGTCGCACCGAACTTTTCGTCGGGCTTATATGCCGAGCGTTGCTATACCTCGATATGGTACTTATCCAGCGGCTATTACTATCAGTACGCATTCAATGTCGACGGGACCTATCTTTATACCTATATCAACAGTCCCTATGGGTCGTCGGCTGGAGACAATCTGCTCAACGTATGTACGAGTGGCGCACAATATTATGTCGTGTTCAACTCCAGCGGCAACTGGTATGAACTTCAGACCAAGTGAGCGGCTAACGCTACACTGTTGAGCTAACACCGCGCGGCGCGATATTTTCGCGTCGCGCTGTTGTATTCGCGCCGCCAGTCACGCCAACTGTCACCCCACGACTCGGAAATAGCCGCGCTGTTTGGCCGCGCTGATCGCGGCCATGATGGAATCGACGTTAAAACTTCTTGATCGGTATGTCGTGTTTCTCCAGCGCATATCCGATCTGGCGCGGCGTCAGCCCGAGCAGCCGCGCCGCTTTCGCTTTCACCCAGCCGGTTTGCTCCATCGCGTCAATAATCTTCTCCCGCGTTGACCGCCTGTCGACTTCGATCATGGTGCAGTTTTCGGCGCCCGGACATTGCACCGGCGACGCCGTGTCGGCGCCGGTTTCGCTCGTGGACGACGGCCCGACGGCTCGCGCCTTGGGCGCTATCGGCAATGGCGTGAACCGGATGGGGGCGCCTGTTCGTCCTTGCGGGAGGTTGGTTGGAATCGGCGAAAGATAGGTGTCATTGAGGCAGGAGATATCCTTGTCGTTTATGACCTCTCCCGGCGCCAGCGTCGCGGTGCGCAACACGTAGTTTTCAAGTTCGCGAATATTGCCCGGAAAACTGCATTCCGAGAGGAAATCCATCGCCGATTTTGAAAAGGTCAGGCGGGAGCCCTGCTCCTTGTTGAACCTCTTGAGAAACTCATTGGCGAGCAGCGCGATGTCGCTCTTTCGCTCGCGCAGCGGCGGCAGCAGAATCGGCACGACGCTGATGCGATAATAGAGATCGACGCGGAACTTCCCTTTCTGCACCTCCTCTTCAAGGTCGCGGTGCGTCGCGCAAATGAGACGCACGTCCACCTTCAATGTGCGGCTGCCGCCGACGCGCTCGAACTCGCCCTCCTGAAGCACGCGCAGGAGCTTGGCCTGGAACGCCGGCGTGATCTCCCCGATTTCGTCGAGAAACAGCGTTCCGCCGTCGGCCAGTTCGAACCGGCCCTTATGCGCGTTCACCGCTCCGGTGAAAGCGCCGCGCTCATGGCCGAAGAGTTCGGATTCGAGCACGCTCTCGGAAAGCGCCGCGCAGTTGAGCTTGACGAAGGGCCTGTTGGCGCGCGGCGACAAATTATGAATCGCCGCCGCGAACATCTCCTTGCCGGTGCCGGTCTCGCCGCGCAGCAGGACCGTAGATCTCGACTTCGCCACGATGCGAATTTTTTCGACGACGGTGCGGATCGCCGAGCTGTCTCCCAATATGCCCGGAAGGGGAACAAATTTCGTTTCCACTTCCTCCTGGTGCGCGCTCTGCGCCAGGCGCGCATTTTCCTGCATGAGGCGTTCGCGGTCGCGAGCGACGAGCTTGTGCAGGCGCAAAGTCTGGCCGATCAGATTGGCGACCATCGCCAGAAAGCGCAGATCGTGATCGAAAGACCCGGCCTTCTGGTCGTCGTGCAGGCGATCCACCGTCATTACGCCGACAATCTCGTCTCCTTCCTTGACGGGAACGCCAAGAATCGAAAACGCCGCGCCATTGGATGGCCCCCATCCCGTTACATCGCAGCCCGCGAACAAGGGAGAGGCCGCGACGTTTTCGATCACCAGCGGCATTTTTGTCGCAACGATCTGGCGGACCGCCGGCAGAGGAAGATGATCGAAAAACCTCTTCGCGGTGTCGTCGCTCCAGCCGGGGCCAACCACGATATTCGGTTCGCCCTGGTCGTCCAGCAGGGCGATCAGCCCGTGGCGCATGTCAAGGAAACTCGACAGCAGCGCCAGCACGGATGCGAAGGTTTTTTCGATCCGGTTTGGCGAAGCCAGAAGCTTGGAGATTTCATAAATTCCGACCAGTTCGGATTCGTTTGAGCGAAAGTCGCGTGCTTTGGCCTCGTTCACATCGTTTGCGGCGTGATATCCCATCTCTTGCTCCGTTTCGGGCCGAGTGGAGTGGCTGTTTCCCTACAATATCGCAAGGAATATGCCAGCTTTGCGACATTATTGTTAGCTTTCTGACAATTGCCGCCCACGCTCGACGCATCTTAAGCGGCGTCGCAGCAATGGCGGCATAACTAGTTGTTTCGGATTAATAAATTATGTCCGATTGCGCCGCGGCCGCAAGCTGAAAATGATGCAGATAAAAGAAAAGTCCGCGCTGTGGACCGGGCGATGTCCAAGCGCAATGAAAGCGATGCCCGCAGCTTCATCCGCTTGGGCTGTTTGGCGGCAATCCCTGCCGGTTTTTGCAGCGCACATTGCTAAAGACTCACATCCCCCAGCGGCGGACGAACCAGCTCTTTGCGAGCTGCGTCAGCACCGCGTAACCCGTCAGCATCGCAGCGAGAATGGGCCAGTAGAGCCCCGGCAGGGGCGTGAATTTGAGCGCCTCTCCCACGGCCGTATAGGGCAGCATGACGCCGATGGCGCAGATGGCGAGCGACATGGCGAGCAGCGCCCTGCTCGGCCAGCTTTGCAGGAAAGGGATCTTTGCAGTGCGGATGATATGGATGATGAGCGTTTGCGTCAGCAGCGACTCGACGAACCAGCCGGTCTGGAACAGCGACGGATTGTTCCAGCCGTCGAAGACGTAAAGCATGACATAGAATGTCGCATAGTCGAAGATCGAGCTGATCGGCCCGATGAACAGCATGAACTTGAAGAGATTGCCGATGTCCCATTTGCGCGGGACGGTAAGATAGTCCTCGTCGACATTGTCGGTCGGTATCGCGGTCTGCGAGAGATCGTAGAGCAGATTATTGGTGAGCACCTGCACCGGCAGCATCGGCAGGAAGGGCAGGAAAATGCTGGCGCCCAGCACGCTGAACATGGTGCCGAAATTGGAGCTTGCGCCCATCTTGATATATTTGACGATATTGCCGAACACCTTGCGGCCTTCGATGACGCCTTGCTGAAGCACCAGCAGATTCTTGTCGAGCAGAATGATGTCGGCGGATTCCTTGGCGATGTCGACCGCCGTATCCACGGATATGCCGACATCCGCGGCCTTGAGCGCCGGGCTGTCGTTGACGCCGTCTCCAAGAAAGCCGACGACATGGCCCCTTGAATGCAGCGCGCGAATGACGCGCGCCTTCTGCTCCGGCGAGACCTTCGCGAAGGCGGATATGGTCTGCGCGAGCGCCGCCAGAGCGGCGTCGTCCATCGTTTCGACCTCGCTTCCAAGCACAACGCGCTCGACTTCAAGACCAACCTCGCGGCAGATCTTGCGCGTCACGATTTCATTGTCGCCGGTGAGAATCTTTACCGCAACGCCGCATGCGTGAAGCGCCGCGAGCGCGCGGCGCACATCGTCCTTGGGCGGATCGAGAAAGGCGATGAAGCCAAGCAGGGTGAGGTCGCGCTCATCCGTGGCGGCGTAGCTTTTCTTCGCGCGCATGATTTCCTTGCAGGCCACTGCGACGACGCGAAAGCCGTCCTCGTTCAGCTCCCTTGTTTTCGCCAGCGCCGCGTCCAGCCGCGCCGCATCCATCGGGCGCCTTTTGCCGTCCAGTTCATAATGACTGCAAACCGAAAGCACTTCCTCGACGGCGCCCTTGCATGTCAGCACATGCGCGCCCGCGCCGCTTCCAGTGAGGCGTTTCAGCGTGCGCGAGAACGCGGCCTCCGTGTCGTCGCGCGAGAGAATGACGGAAAGGCGCCTGCGCATGAAGTCGAAAGGAATTTCGTCCGCGGCGGTGTATTGATGTTCGAGGCGCAGATTCTCGCCAAGCCTGACATGTTCCAGTACAGCGTCGTCGAGCAGGTTCTTCAGGCCGGACTGGTGATGACTGTTGAGCCAGGCGAATTCCAGCACGCGCTGGCTGCTCTCTCCCGCAAGATCGAGATGCAGGCTGAGCGTGATGCGATTATGCGTCAGCGTGCCGGTCTTGTCGGCGCAGAGCACGTCCATCGCGCCGAAATTCTGGATGGCGTTGAGGCGCTTCACGATGACGCGCTTCTTCGCCATTTCGATCGCGCCCTTGGCGAGATTCACCGTGACGATCATCGGGAGCAGTTCGGGCGTCAGTCCTACGGCGACGGCGACGGCGAAGAGCAGCGCCTCGCCCCAGTCGCCCTTGGCGAAGCCGTTGATGAAGAAAACGCTGGGAACCATCACCAGCATGAAGCGGATCATCAGCCAGATGAATCTGGTGACGCCCTTGTCGAAACTCGTCAGTTCGCGCCGCCCGGAAATCTGGTCCGCAAGCTGGCCGAAATAGGTTTTCGCGCCGGTATGCACGATGACGCCGGTAGCGAAGCCGCTGACGACGCTCGCGCCCATCAGGCAGAGATTGGGCGCGTCGAAAAGATTGGTCGCGCCGACGCCACAAGGCTGCGCGGATCTTTCCGCCGGCATGGCCTCGCCGGTCAAGGCGGACTGGTTGAGGAAGAGATCCTTGGCGGACAGCAGGCGCAGATCGGCCGGGATCATGTCCCCTGCGGAAAGCCGCACGATGTCGCCGGGAACAAGCTGCTCGAAGGGAATTTCGCGAAAGCTCCCGGCGGGGACGCCGTCGTCGCGCCGCCGCGCGCTCGCCGTCGTCGTCACCATGGCGCGCAGCCGCGCGGCGGCGTCATTGGAGCGATGCTCCTGCACGAACGCCATGAATATGGCGAGCGCGACGATGATTGAGATGACGACAGCGGCGTGAAAGTCGCCGAGCAGATAGGAAACGACGGCGAGACCCAGCAGCAGCGCGTTGAGCGGATTTTTCGCGCGGCCCCATAGTTCCTGCGCGATCGAGGGCTGCCCCTCCTGCGCGATGAGATTGGGGCCGCCCGACGCCAGCCGCGCTTGCGCCTCGGCTTCCTCCAGCCCTTCAGGCGAGGCGCCAAGCGAGGCGAGCAGGTCGCTCGCATCAACCCGGCTCGCGGCGAGCATCTCGTTCGAGAGAACCGGGTCCATGCCCCGCGCCGCGAAGCTTCGCGCCGCCGACACCGATTGAAAGAAGTCGAGAGCAAAGCGGAAATAGCCGTTCATGTGCGCCGTCAAGGTCATGTTTTAGTTGGGGACGACACAGTATCAGCGCGCATGAGGCCCAATCAACCTCACCGCCAGTCCCCGCTCACCCCACGACCGGCTTGATC
This sequence comes from uncultured Alphaproteobacteria bacterium, assembly GCA_963697595.1. GTDB lineage: Bacteria > Pseudomonadota > Alphaproteobacteria > Rhizobiales > Beijerinckiaceae > Methylocystis. The sequence goes on from CAVOON010000003.1 coordinate 2,591,793, forward strand.
ACCAAAATCTTGTACGCGACATCGAAATACTCCGGCGCCGCGCATCGTTGCAGCTTTTCCTCTCGCCACAACATCTGCGGGATCCAGGCCGAGCCCAGTCCCGCCTTCACCTGCGCCAGCAGGGCTTCCGCCGAAGCGCTTTCGCAGACGGGTTGCTCCTCGATCTGGATGCGGTGCTTGTCGAGCATTGCGGCGATCTGCGCGCCATAAGCGGTGCCGGGGGTGTAGACCATCACAGGGCCGCGCAATTTGCCGCCGCAAAGGCTCACCTTGCGTTTTTGCGCCGAGCCTTGCACCAGCGTCAGGCGATCCTCGCCGATCTCCTGCGCGCTCAGGCCGGCGAGCGCGTCGTCGCCGCCAAAATGCGGAATCAGGCTCATGTCCGCATGCTTGCGCTTCACCGCCTCGATGCAGCCCGCGATGGAGGCGACGATCAGCGAATAATTCTTCAACTTGTTGTCCAGCAGCCAGGGCGAAAGAAAACTCGAAGCCAGCGTGTTGGTCGTATAGATGCGCAGCGATTTTCTGAAATGGCTGGAGGCGCTGAGCACGGCGCGGCGCGCGTCGAAAATATCCTCGCGCAGGCGATGCGCGCGCGACAGGAACTCTTCGCCGGCGGGGGTGAGCGTAACGGGACGCGACTCGCGATAGAACAAAGGCGCGCCGAGCCATTCCTCCAGCCGTTGCACGCGGCGGCTATAGGCCGATTGCGTCGTGCAGCGCGCATCCGCCGCGCGGGTGAAGTTGCGCGTCTGGCAGAGCGCAAGAAAGTCGTCGATCCATTGCAGCTCCATGATGCATAAAATGCATCATACCATCGAAAATGGCAATTTGCGCTTGGGCGGCGAGGGCGGTTATATGCGGATAGTTCATAAACTCGCGGGGAAAACGATGAGCAGCCGCAATAAGTCGATGTTTCTACGGCAAGATGCGGAGCAGAACACGGCGCTGCGCCATCTGCCGAGAAATGTGCGTCTTGTGGGCGCGGCGCGCGCGCAAGAGGGCAACGGCTTTTATGAATTTGAAGTGGTGATGGGCAACGCCGCATATCGCGAGGGCGAGCATTTTTATCTCACGCCCGCGAAGGCGCAATGCGCTTACGCCATGGCCGCCGGCGTGTAGCCGCATCAGTTGAGCGGGCCGGCGCATTCATGAGAACAGATTGCTCAGTCTTCGCGCCAGTTCGTCAGGCATGACGGGCTTGTGCAACATCTCGAAACCGGTGGCGTGGATCTCCCCGATGCGTTCCGGCGCGGTGTCGCCGGTCACGATCAGCGTCGGGATCGGACGCCCCGCGCGCGTGGCGATCTCGGCGGCGGTTTGCGTGCCCGACATGCCCGCGCCCAGACGATAATCGGCGATGATCGCGTCGAAGCGCCAGGCTTCGTCCGCGCCGAGCCGCACGGCCTCCTCGCCCGATTCCGCGCAAAAAACCTTGCAGTCCCATGCTTCAAGCAGCAACTGGAATCCGGCGCGCACCTTGGGATTGTCCTCGATCACCAGAATGCGCCGCCCGGCGAAATCCTCGGCCCTGCCCGATGCGGAGAGAAGCGCCGTAGGGGCGGCGAGGGGAAGCTGTATGGTGAAACGGGTTCCGCGCCCCTCGCGCGACGCCGCCTGCACCTCGGCTCCGAGCAGGCCGGCGAGGCGTTTGACGATAGCCAGTCCCAGCCCAAGCCCTTGCTTGTGGTCTCTGGCCGGATTTCCGACCTGATAGAACTCCTCGAAGATGTGCGGAAGCTTGTCCTGCGGGATGCCGACTCCCGTGTCCAGAATGTCGATCCGGAGCCGTTCGCCGCGTCGGCGGGCGACGATGCACAATCCGCCGCGCTCGGTGCAGCGGATGGCGTTCTCGATGATGTTTCGCAATATGCGTTCAAGCTGCGCGGGGTCCGTCCGCGTATGCAGCCCCGGCGCACAATGACGACGCAGCTTCAATCGCTTTGCTTCGCATCTCGGCTCATATTCGGAAGCGAGCCGGCGAACCATCGCGCCAATGTCGACATCCTCGAATTGCGGCGTCACGACGCCGGCGTCGATGCGCGAGAGATCCAGAGTGCTGCTGAGCAAATTGTTCAGCCCTTCCAGCGCATGCTCCATCATCGCGACCGCCTTTTCGACGGCGGGCGCCACCGCCTGTCGCTTCAGCACGGTCAACAGAAAAACCAGCGACTGCACGGGCTGGCGAAGATCATGGCTGGCGGCGGCGAGAAACTTCGACTTTGCAAGATTGGCGGCGTCCGCCTCGGCCCTGGCGGCTCTAAGGCCGTCCTCGACCTGCTTGCGCCAGGTGATGTCGTGGATGTCCGTGCATGTGCCGAACCATTTTTCTATGGCTCCGCTTTCATTGATCAAAGGCACGCCGCGAACCAGCCACCAGCGATAGACGCCGTCGGCGCGGCGCAGTCGACATTCAAGCGAATATGTCGCGTTGTTTTGTACCGCGTTTTGCCAGGCCTCCCACGCCTCTCCCCTGTCGTCGGGATGGAAAGGCTTGTTCCATCCGTGGCCGTAGCTCTCCTCCAGTGTGAGGCCCGTGTAGTCGACCCATTGCTGGTTGAAGAAAATGTTCCAGCCGTCCGCGCGCGTGATCCAGATGATTTGAGGCAAAGCCTCCGCGAGTACGCGAAACTCGTTTTCGCTGACTGCGATGTCGTGGCCCTTTCGCGCGGGGAATTCCTGCGCGACGACAGGCTTAGCGCCGACGGCGAATCCTGAAATGTTCGAAACAATTTTCATGATGCCTGCCGCGTTCCGTCTCATACAATAGATTATTCACTCGGACATTTTTTGGGAAGCCGGATTTAGCGATGAGACTCAGGACGAAAGATCCAGTTCCGGCCGAGCTGTTCGACAATAAAATCAATGTAACCTGCATCGGCAGCGTTTTCGCCGATGCGCCAACGTGACGCAGCGCGGGATCTTCGGTCCGTCCTGTCTCTCCGGCGCGCCACGCAAGCGCGTGACGCCGCAACTCTCCCTTGCGACGAAATCGGCCCTAGCTGAAGTGTCTAAAGTCACGAAGGCAATATGGATTCGCCCATGCTGACAGATGAAGCCAGGATTTTGCGTCAGGCCGAATGCTGGAGCAGGCAGGGACGCGACGTCGGCGTCGCCATCGTGGTCGAGACATTCGGCTCCGCGCCGCGGCCCGTCGGCTCGCATCTCGTCGTCGACGAGGGGGGAGCGTTTCACGGCTCGGTTTCCGGCGGCTGCGTCGAGGGCGAGGTGGTCACGGCGGCGCTCGACGCCATCGAAGACGGCGCGCCGCGCTTTCTCGACTTCGGCGTTGCGGACGAGGTCGCCTGGCGCGTTGGACTGCCCTGCGGCGGCCGTGTCGGCGTTCATGTGCAAAAGCTTGACGCGACTGGCGCAAATCTCCTCGCCGAAATCAACAGCGAATATTCTGCGCGCCGCGCCTGCGCGCTTGTCACGCCGCTCGACGGCGGCGAGTCTTCGCTGTTGCGTGCGGGCGAGGCCGCCGACGACGCGGCGGGCGCTGCGTTGCGCGCCGGACGCAGCGCTGTCGTCGATGTCGGGGGCAGACGACATTTCGTTTATGTTCACAGGCCGCCGACGCGACTGGCGATCATCGGCGCCGTGCATGTGGCGCAGCCCTTGTCGGAGATGGCGCGCATCGCGGGTTTCGATGTCGTCATTGTCGATCCGCGCGCCGCCTTCGCTGCGCCCGAGCGCTTTCCCGACGTGACGCTGATCGCGCAATGGCCGGACGACGCGCTGCCGCTGCTGGGTCTCGACGGATTCACCGCGATCGCCGCCATGAGCCACGATCCCAGAATCGACGATGCGGCGCTGCGTCTCGCGCTCGCGTCGGACTGCTTTTATGTCGGCGCGCTCGGCTCGCGGGCCAGCCAGATGCGGCGCGTCGAACGTCTCAGGACGAGCGGCGTCACGGCGCAAGCGCTCGCGCGACTGCACGCGCCGATCGGGCTCGACATCGGCGCCGTGAGCCCGACGGAGATCGCAATATCGGTGATGGGAGAGATTGTGCTCGCGCAACGTCAGAAACCCTTGCGCGCGGAACTTTCGCGCGCGGCGGCGGTCGCGGCGCAATGAATGTAGCCGCCATCGTGCTTGCGGCGGGGAAGGGCGTGCGTTTCGATTCCGCGCGCAGCAAATTGCTCGAGGATCTTGGCGGGCGCGCATTGGCGCGCTGCGCGACGGAGGCGGCGCTCGCATCGCGCGCATGCAGAACCATCGTTGTCAGCGGGCATGCGCGCGGCGATGTGGAGCGGGCGCTGCACGGTCTGCCGGTGGTCTTCGCGCATAATGCGGATCATGCAAGCGGCATGGCCTCGTCGCTGCGCGTCGGACTCGCGCATGCGTCGGACAGCGCCGGCGCGCTCGTGCTGCTCGCCGACATGCCGGCGGTGACAGGCGCGACCCTCGATCAACTGATTGCAGCCTTCGAACGCGCGCCGCAGTGTCCAGCAGTTGCGCCGGTGTATCGAGGCAGGCGCGGCAATCCGGTGTTGCTCGGCGGCAGCCTGTTTGCGCGGCTTGCAACGCTGCGCGGCGACGAGGGCGCGCGCGCCATGCTGCGTTCGGTGGATGGCGTCGTGGAGATCGCAGTCGACGACGAGGGCGTCATCACCGACATCGACACGCGCGAGGATCTGGAGCGGTGGGCAGCATCCTTCTCCCACTAGCGAGAGAAGGAGGGAGCGCCGTTTAATCCAACTCCAATCACTGAAGTGGCGCCCCGCCTCACGCTGGTTGCTTGTCCAATGCATCCGATCGGCGCATGATGCGCGCTTACACGATCGATGTTTTTTTCGCCGCGTTCAGTCGGCAAAATTTGGAAAGCAATAACAATGAGCGACGATCAAGCGGCCGTCGAGGCCAAGGTTGAAAAAGAATCGGACTTTCGCGTTTTCACAAGCAGCGGGGAGATTCCGAACGTCACCTTTTACTACATCGAGAGCACGGCTCCAGACAATGTTGAGCAGCGCGCGGGCGGGGGCGGCCGTCCGCCCGACGGGCTCACGCCGATCGATCCCGACACGGCGGTCAAGGAGATAGCGCAGACGCTGGTGCCGCCGGACAAGCCCGCCACAGACGCCAATCTGGTCGTGATGGTGCATGGATTCAACAATCCGCCTGACGAAGTTCTGAAATTCTATGGAAGCGCGGTCGAAGCGCTCAAGAAGGACAGCGCAGCGATTTTTGGCCCGGAACGCAGAACGGTCTGCATCGGTTATCGCTGGCCGTCGGAGTCGATGTTCAGCGTCGCGCGCAGCAGCATCTCCGCCATGCCGTGGTTTCCGATTGGACTGCTTGCCTTCGCCGCTTTTGTCATCGTATTGCGCCTGCTCGGCGCCCATTTCCTCGCCGGTTTCTTTACGACGACGGCCATCGTCATCGTTGCAACCATCCTTGTGCTCGCGGCGCTGCGCGCCATCGTCTATTTCCGCGACACATATCGCGCGACCAATTACGGCGTGCCGGATCTCGTCGAAGTGTTGCGGCAGATCGACGCCGCGGCGACGAACATCGTCAATGCGGAGGCGGCGGCGGGCAAGCCTCCGCGCCAGCGCATCTCGCTGTCCTTCATCGGCCACAGCATGGGCGGGCTGGTGGTCACCAATGCGATCCGCGTGCTCTCCGACGTGTTCAATCCGCAGGTGCTTCGCACTTATCTTTCGGGCCAGGAGCGGCAGGGAGCGGCGACCAAGGAGACGGGAGGCGGGGACGAAGTGACCGGCAAGATCGGCCATGTGTTCACGCTGATGCGCTTCGTGCTGGCTTCGCCGGACATTCCCGCCGAGACTCTGCTCGCGGACCGCGCCAATTTCCTCGCCTCGTCGTTGCGCCGGTTCAGGGAAGCCTATCTGTTCAGCAACGAGGGCGACGAGGTGCTGCGGCTCATTTCGACGACGGCGAATTACTTCTCCTTTCCGACGCAAAAGCGCAATTTCGGCTACCGGCTCGGCAATACGGAAATATTGTCGACCGGCTTTGGCTCCATCGCCGGTCGTCCTCTGCTGGAGGAGCTGCGCGTTGGCGACGAGACGCTCGCGGATCTCTCGAGCAAGACGCGGCGAAGGAGACATCCCAATTTGCGCAAGCATCGGAATCCGGCGGAGGTGGCGGAGGCCTTCACCTATTTCGACTGCACGGATTACGTCGACGAGCCCGGGCGGAAAGGCTATCTGACGCAGGCCCGCAATTACAAGGCCCACGACCCCAACGGCTGCATCCCCTATCTCGAACACATCAATCTGCTGTGGAAATACGTCTCGCCGCTGGTCCCCGCCGATCAACGCATCAATGTTCACGGCGGCTATTTCGAGGGCGCGGTTTCGCAACGGTTGATCTACCGGCTCGCCTGTCTTGGTTTCAACGATGCGACGCAGGCCTATGGCGGCCAGGCCGCCATGTTGCAGGAATGTGCGCAGCATCAGATCAGGGTCGTGTTATCCGGCCGGCTCGGTGGCAAGCCTCGCGAGATGATGGACCCGTCGGCGTGAAGGCGCTGGCGGTTTCAACGCAGCGGCGGGAGAAAAATGTTCCTTTCAACGGCGAAGTTTCGGCTCGCATGCATGGGAATCTCATTTTTTTGCAACGGATGAGCCCTTGTCCCTGGCTGCGTCTGGAACATTTGATGGCGCGCAGAGTTTGATTTTATAGCCGGCGTCGCTTGCGCCTGTGAAAACAATGGGCCAGAATGGCCCTCGGAGGGCGTGGCATGCTTTCTTCATGCAACGGGCCGCAACATCGCAAAAGCTTGGTTTGCCCATGTTCGGCGATCTCGTAGCGCAGTTTCGGCCTCCGTTTCAGCAGGACAATCTGGTCCTGGAAAAGCGCAGTATGAAAAAGCTTCCGCTGTGGATTGCCGGCGTGATCGGAACCGCGATCATCGCCCTTGTAATTACTTGGGGCGGGTTGCGCAGCGCGACCGAACGCGCCGAAGCCGAGCGCTGGCAGGACCACACACAGACGGTGCTGCTTGAAGCGCAGCGCTTGTTGTCAGCGCTTCAGGACGTCGAAACCGGCGAGCGCGGCTACGTCATCACCGAAAAGCCGGAATATCTCGAGCCCTATGATAGCGGCCTGCGCGCCCTGCATGCGGGATTGGCCCGGCTCACCGAGCTCTCAAACGACAATCCAGGCCAGCTGGCGCAGATCAGCGCGTTCCAGAGGGTGGCGATGGCGAAAATCGAGCAGATGGCCAAGACCGTCGAACTCGTGCGCGCGGGCGACCGCGCCGGCGCCGTCACGCTCATCGAGATGGGGCAAGGCAAGACGCTCATGGATCAGGCGCGAGATATCATCGCCGGCTTCACCGCAGAGGAGACCCACTTGCTGGCCCAGCGCCGGGCTGCGGCGGCGGAAGCCTGCGAACGCGAAAACCTGCATATCTACGCTCTGTCGGCGATGGGCGTGCTGGCGCTGCTGGGAGCAGTGGCCGGAGCGGTGTCCGCGACGCGGGCCGAGGCGCGGGCGGCTATCGAGAAGGAAGAGGTCAAGCGACAGGCGCTGGCCAGACTGGCTCACGCGCAGCGGATGGAGGCGCTGGGCCAGCTCGCAGGCGGCGTCGCGCATGACTTCAACAATATCCTTCAGGTGGTGCAGGGCGCCGGCCGGATGATAGAGCGACAGCCGGAAGACGCCGAAAACGTCCGCCGCCTTGCGCTGATGATGTCCGAGTCCGCCGGGCGCGGCGCAAACATCACCCGTCGCCTGCTGACTTTCGCGCGGCGGGCCGATCTGCAAAACGAGCCGGTGGACGCCGGCGCCCTGTTCTCCAGCATGCGGGACATACTGGCGCATACGCTCGGCTCCGGCGTGACAGTGCGCACGCATGTGGGCGCGGGGCTGCCGCTCGCGCTCGCCGATCGACAGCAGCTCGAAACCGTCCTGATCAATCTGGGCACCAACGCCCGCGACGCCATGGACGGCGATGGAGAACTGGATTTTTCGGCGGAAGAGGAGATCGTCGGTCCGGACGAGCTTGGGGATCATCCCGCGCATCTGAAGCCTGGCGCCTATGTCCGCTTTTCCGTCTCGGACACGGGCGGCGGCATGCCGCCCGAAGTGGCGGCGCGGGCCTGCGAGCCGTTTTTTACAACCAAGCCCGAAGGCAAGGGCACCGGCCTTGGTCTCGCCATGGCCCAGGGCTTTGCGGAACAGTCCGGCGGCGCCCTCAAAATCGAAAGCGAGCCGGGCCGCGGCACGACGATCCATCTCTGGCTCCCGGTGGCGGTGGAGGAATCCTTCACGCTGGTTGCAGGCGGGAACGAAACGCTGGCGCAAATGCTGCAGCGTTAACCCTCGGGCGGCGCCGCGCTCGCTTCGATGACAACGCCCACACGCCGCGTCGAACAGTGCGCTCGCGGCGCTCCGACGCTCAGGCCCTTCTCCCGACATGCTCCCTGATAAAGCGTCCAGCGCTCGCCAGCGCGCGGCGGCCGGCGCCAAGACGCGCATTCCACAGGGGCCAGGCGTGGATCATATGCGGCCAGATCTCCAGCGTCACCGCAACATCCGCCTCGCCCGCGGCGACGGCGAAGCGCGTTGCGTCGGCGAGCAGCGTCTCGGCGGAGCCGACCTGAATCAGCGTCGCCGGAAAGCCGCTCAGATCGCCAAACAGCGGGGAAACGCGCGGGTCCTTGCGGTCCATCTTGCCGGAGAGATAGGCGTCGGCGAGTTCCTGCAGATAGGCCTTGTGGATCAGCGGGTCGACAGCATCCCTGGAGTCGAGCGTGTCGCCCGACAGCGTGAGGTCCGTCCAGGGCGACGCCAGCCAGGCGCAGGCGGGTTGCTCCTCGCCCGCATGGCGCAGCCGGTTGATGAGACCGATCGTCAGCCCGCCGCCCGCGCTGTCTCCGCCCACGGCGATGCGATGCGGCGTGTAACCTTGCGAAAGCAGGATATGCCAGGACGACAGGGCGTCTTCATAGGCCGCGGGAAAAGGGTGCTCCGGGGCCAGCCTGTAGCCCACGGCGAGCGTACGCACGCCCGCCGCGCGGCCCGCCTCCGTGACCATGCGGCGATGGCTGAGAATGGAGCCGGAGCAATAGCCGCCGCCGTGGAAGAACAGCAGCGCGCGCGAAGCGTCGCTGCCGGGGGCGATCGACCATTCGCCGCAGGCGTCGCCAAGATCGACGTCCGTGAGGCTTATGTCCTCGGCGACCGGCCACACGGAGCCGACTTCGTCGAGCCGCTCCCGCCGCTCGGCCCAGCCGACCGGCCTCGGCTTCGCCCCCAGCAAGGCGCGAACCGCGTCAATCTCGCTTCGATCATCCATCGCCCTGCACCTCCCAAGGTTGAGCAGTCCGGGGGGCGATTGGTTCCGTCGGCAAGGCAAAATAGTCCGCGCACCGAACCATTCCGCCTCGACTCGCCATCATCCGCCCGCCGGCGTCACCTCGATCGTCACATGCGACAGCGAGCGGAAGCGCGTCAGCTTTGCCCGGTAGTAGTCCGCGCTGTGCTGCGATGACGTCACGATGCACAGGATCGCGCCGAGGTGGCCGGGGCCGAGTCGCCACAGATGCAGGTCGGCGAGCTGGTCGCCTTCGCATTCGATGGCGTTGCGCAGATTGTCGGCCATGTGGCGGTCGGGGTTCATGTCGAGCAGGATTGCGCTGGTGTCGCGGATCAGCGTGACCGCCCAGCTCGCGATCACGAAGGAGCCGACGACGCCGGCCAGCGGGTCCATCCACAGCCAGCCGAAAGCGCGGGCGAGCAGCAGGCCGACGATCACCAGCACCGATACGGCGGCGTCGGCGAGCACATGCACCACGGCGGCGCGCATGTTGTTGTCGCGCTGCGCGCTCTGCTGCGCATGTTCGTGCTCGACAAACTCCACCGCGTAATTCTGCGCGCCCATGTGCAGATAGGCGGTGAAGGCGTGCGGCTCGGGAATCTCCTCGAGCGATTCAAGATAAGCGCCGCGATCCGCCATCGCGAATCTCTGCCACGCGCCATCCGGGCGCAACGTCTCGATTCTGATGTCGTCGGCGTCGAGCGCGCGGCGCGCCTCGCTGCGCAGGCGAAAGCGCGGGGGAACGCCGTCCTCGAATATTTCCAGCGCGACGCCGCCCTCGGCGGTCATGATGCGGTGAAGCTCTTCCTCGTGATGATGCGCGTGCTCCTGCGCATGCTCATGCGCGTGGCCGTGACTGTGGCCGTGATGATGCTCATGCGCGCCGCCGCCGCTCAGCAGCCATGCGCTGGCGATGTTGACAGCGAGGCCGGCGGCCGCAATCGGGATCGCCTCGGCGAAATGAATCGGCACGGGCGCAAACAGCCGGATGAAGGATTCATAGCCGATCAGCACGGCGATCATCGCCAGAATGATCGCGCTGGTGAAGCCCGCGAGATCGCCGAACTTGCCGGTGCCGAAGGTGAAGCGCGAGTCCTCCGCGTGCTTGCGCGCGAAGGTGTAGGCGAGCGCGGCCAGCAGCAGCGCGCCCGCATGCGTGCTCATATGCATGCCGTCGGCGACCAGCGCGATGGAGCCGAACATCAGCCCGCCAATGATCTCCGCCGCCATCATGGCGCCGCAGAGCCAGATCACGGCCCAGGTCTTGCGCTCGCTTCTCTCGTGGCTCGCGCCAAGAAACACATGGCTGTGAAAAGCCGACGCGGCTGCGTTCTCGCTCATGGCTGCCTCACTTCAGATAGCTGCGCACGACATCGAGCAACTGCCCGGCCGCGTCAAGGTTCAGGGCCCTGGGATAGCGTTTGGCGTCGACGAGATGAGTGCGCACATGCTGCTCCACCACCTGCGCCATCAGCCCGGACATCGCGCCGCGCGCGGCGGCGATCAGATGCATCACCTTCTCGCAGCCCGCTTCCTCGTCGAGCGCGCGCTCCACCGCCTCGATCTGGCCCTTGAGCCGGCGCACCCGCGCGAGCAGTTTTTTCTTGTCGTGAACAGTGTGCGTCATGGGCGCAGGATAAGATACCCCCCATCCCTATTCAAGCGGGGCGGGCGGAGAGCGGGGAAGGCGCAAGGGCTGGGACAATTTCGCCGCGAGGGGCTTGGCCTCGAGCATTCACTTTGGCGCGAGAGGGGCGTAATGTGGCGTCCAAGGCGCCTCGACAACCGTTCTCCGACCCCAACGGCGACAACCCGCGAGCGGCGTTAGCTTCGACCTCGCCGGCGGGCTCTACGGAACGGCGATGTTCGGCGGCGCGCCCGGCAATCGCGTGGTGTTTCAATTGCAGACGCCGAGACTGCCGGTAGGGCGTCTGAGCGGGGAGGTTGGGGAGTGCGTTGCGTTTGGGCTAGAGCGGCGGGCGCTTTGTGGCTCGACATAGTATGCGGCGCCGCCCATGAGTCCGGCGCGGGTGGCTAAGGTGGATTTGGTGGGGAACTGCGGGCGAGGGGATTTTGGCGATTATATACTTGAAAGAGAGGTAATGGTATCCAAATACCTCATGACATACCGGATGAGACAATAATTAATTCTTGCATCGTTCACGAATCTGTCTAGGATTCTACATAATGGTGGGCCAACTGGAGCCCAAATAACAGGGCTAGAGGTAAGTTAAGAAATTGGCGCAATAAGTCTCTCACGGCGAGAGTTACCGGTTCCATAGCTGGGCGCGCCAGGCATGACGACCGATCCGATCTTTCTGGAAAGGGATTGGCTCCGTCATGCAGTAGCTTATGGGTGCGTCTTAGGGGGGCATCGCGCAAGCGGCGCTCACAAGGCGTTATTTTTGTTGTAGGATGCCGCACTATGTCTGACGAGCCGATACCCAAATCGCTCGCTGCGATGAATCAGACGCTGCGGCGGAGGCACGCGACGCCTCCGGCCCCTCACTGCGGAGTGAGAGGCGCGATCCCGGCTAAGCAAAAGGCAAAAAGAGCGGCGTCAAAAACTTCCCAAGGTATAGATAATGGCAAATGAAAAAGTGATTTTTCATGAAACGCCTGCACAGCAGTATACAGGCAGTCTCCCCACGATTTATTGCAACGGATCAATCGTGAATGTAGGTGTTTCTGACATGTCAGCGTTGTTGATGTTGGATACGTCTCCCATCATGAAAATACATTTGTCGTATACGTCGGCAAAGAATCTTGTCAATGCTCTAGAAAAAGGAATAAAGCTTCTAGAAACAGCAACGGGTAACGAGATAATGCTTAGCGAAGAAGTAGAGAAAGGTCTACGTAAAGCGGCAGGCGAGAGTAAAGAAAATGTATAGTGTTACGGTTGGTGCGTTCGTTGAAGATTATGGATGGCTTGATAAAACTCAAGCTATTCCGCGAATAATTTCGTTTGCTCGACGCTGCGAGGGGTGGAGATTTGGTAAAGGGAAAAAGCCAAGTCTCGGAATCATAGCGCGGGCTTTGCGTATTGCAAATTTATTCATCCGGCTGGGATCACCTAAGACCGGGGCTTTTCTCGGAGAGGACGGTAGCATTGCCGTTGTCGGATACATCCAACCGGAGCGTAGTCTAGAGGCTTCTTGTTATCCAGATGGCACATTTGAGCTGTCAATAGAGGAGGCGGGCCGAGAGATTCCAGAAACTAATTTTTGCGCAGCTTCTGAAATAGAAGCCGCAATAATAAAACAGGTATGCGCATGGGGCCTGACGACGAATTCGCGAGAGTTTTCCATATCGACGACTATGACACGGAGCTTAGGCGGTTCCGTAGTGTGGGCCACTCAAAAGACGGAATATCCGTTTCCTGCATTGCCTGCGCCGAGTTTTATAACGGCTCAGTCTGCGATCATATCCGACGCACAAAAGCTGAAATTGCCAGCGAACCCCCGATCTTTTGGAAGTTTAAGCGATCGAAGCTACCAGCAGGAGCAGCGCTTGAGTATTGCATAGAAGGTAAGGATATGTGCCATCATAATTTGATGGGTATTACTAAAGGAGGCTGGAAGAAAATGATTATAGAATCCACCCCATCTGAATATTTTGTATGCTGGATTGACAAATGCGCGCAAGCAACGGGAGAGATGCTTCGGCAAATGAAAGAGGAATGGTTGCGCAACGCAAGCATGTGATTGTCCTATTTTCACTGGCTTCGCCTCCATTTCAGGAACTTTCGCACTTCTCTCTTAAATGGTCGTTTCTTCGTAAGCTCGCCAATAAATAAACCTTTTCCCGATGATACCAGCTAGCGCTTTATCAGTGGGTACCTGATCATCGACGCTGGGTTTGACGCGATTCGAGTGGCGATGGTCGAACTCCAAGTCCGCTACCCCCCACTCTCCCAACCCCCGCCAAAATATGCTAAACCCACCGCGGAGCTCAGGGTCAATGAGCCGGTCGGCGCGAGGGAGCGACTTATGCGTTACGTTCTTGCTGCAATTCTGGTGTGCGCGATTGGCGCGCCTTTGGCCTCGGCTTTGCCGGCCGCCAGCCCCGTTTCGCCGGTCGTCTCGAAAGCCGGCCCGTTCGTGCAGGTCGCCAAGCGCACGCGCGCGCATGCCGCGCGTCGCAGCCGCAGCAGCGGCGGGGCCGCCGGCGGCATCCATCCTTTGGTGGGCAGCGGCGAATATTAAGTCTTAGCCGCAGCCGCAGCATTCGCACTGCGGCGGCGCGCAAAGCCCAAGCAGAGCTACTCCCTTTGCCTGCTTGATCCTCCATGGCGACGGCGCAGTTTATGACGTGACGGCGCGCCGTTGCGCCGCGCTGCTTGTGAGCCGGTCATGGATGGGAAGCGTTTTCCGCAATCAAGCCGCAGCGCCGCGCCCGCGCTGCTGGTCTGCGCGGTTCTGGTCGGCGCGGGCGGCGCGGAGGCGCAGCAGTGCCTGCCCCTGTTCGCGGAAAGCACGATTTACGCCTATACGCTGCCCTTTCAGGGCGAGTCCGCAGGCGGGGTGTTTCCCGACAGCCTTGGCGCGCTTGCCGGCTGGGACGGACAGGCGTTCCGGCTGACGCCGCCGCTCTCGCCCTCCACGAGCTGGACCTACAACCCGCTTCCCAGCGTCCTGGCCAGCGGCTATGACCTCTCCGGCGCCGTCGGCGGCGTCATCCGGGGCGCCGGCGGCGTGCTGTACGGCGCGGCGCCCTCGGGCGGGCCGGTCAACAGCGGCGGGGCCTTCGTGCTGACGCCGCCGGCCTCTGGCTCCGGGTCCTGGACTCAGTCCGCGATCTACGAGTTCAAGGGCGGCGCCGACGGCGGCATACCTTCGGCGGGCCTCGTCGCCGACAGTTTCGGCGCGCTTTACGGCGTCATGGAGAACTCCAGCGTGAGCCTTGGCGGCGCGGTGTACAGGCTGACGGTCAGCGCTTCGGCGCCGCAGGCGCCCGCGACCAAGACCACGCTCTACACGTTCTCCGGCCTCGGCGATGGCGGCGTCCCGCTGGCGCCTGTCGTCTTCGGCCTCGACGGCGCGCTTTATGGAACGACGATCAACGGCGGCGCCTATAACGCCGGCGTGGTGTTCAAGCTGACGCCCGGCGCCGGCCCGACCCAGGCCTGGACCGAGACGGTGATCCACAGCTTTGACGGCGCGGACGGCCGGGCGCCCTACTCCCGCGTCACCTTCAGCGCCGACGGCTCAATCTACGGCACGACCTACATGGGCGGCGCCTCGAACCTCGGCACGGTCTACAGGCTGACGCCGCCCGCCTCGGGCGCCGGGCCGTGGAGCGAGACGGTGCTGCACAGCTTCACCGGCGGCGCCGACGGCGGCTATCCCGTCGCGGGCGTGATCATCGACCCCTGGGGCGCGCTCTACGGCGTGGCGGCGACCGGAGGCGTGGGCTCGACGCAATGCTCAGGCGGCTGCGGCGTCGCGTTCAGGCTTGCGCCTCCCGCCGCGCCCGCGACGCAGTGGAGCGAGAGCGTGCTGCACAACTTCGGCGGCCCCGACGGCGCCTATCCCGAGACGGAGCTGATCTTCAACGACGCCGGCGCGCTTTACGGAACCACGGCGAGCGGAGGCCCGCACGGCAGCGGCGTCGTGTTCAAACTACAGACGGTCAATCATCCCGTCGCCTGTATGTGAGGCGGATTTCGTTGGAACATTTTTATGATCGCCATTTCATCTTTTGCATCGAAAACCCGACGCCTTATCGCCAGCTCCGCCGCCCTGCTCGCCCTCGCGGGCAATGCGACGGGCCTCCCTTGCCCGCCGCCGGGCGGAGAGACCGTCCTTGCTTCCTTCGCAGCCAGTTCAGGTGAAGGGGCTCCCATCGGCGGCGTGACCTTTGGCCCGGACGGCGCGCTCTATGTCCCGACTTATGCGCAAACCGGATCCACGACCGGGTTTGGCGCGGTCTACAACTTGACGCCGCCGCCGCCGGGCTCCGCCTACTGGAGCCCGACGCTGCTCTATAACTTTTGCATTGGGCGCTACTGCTCGGAAGAATCCGCCGGCGGACCCAATGGCCCTCTGATCCTTGACACCAGCGGCGCGCTTTACGGCGTCTCCAAGATAGGCGGTTCGTCGAACTGTCCGGCTGCCGGGCAGAGCCTTTGCGGCTTTATATTTAGGCTCGGGCCGCCGACCGACGCTTTCTATGGCTTTCATGGCGCCGCCGACGGATATTCTCCATCCGGCGGGCTGGTTTGGGGCGCCGACGGCTCGGTTTACGGGACCACCATGGAAGGAGGCGCTCACGGCGCCGGCACGGCGTTCAAGCTCACGCCTGGGCCCAATGCATGGACAAAAACAACGATACACCACTTCTTCGGGGCCAGCGGCGACGGCGCCAACCCTCAGGCCGGGCTGATCGTCGACAGCAACGGCGCGCTTTATGGAACGACCGCCCTGGGCGGCGCCTCAGCCAGAGGCGCGGTGTTCAAGCTGACGCCGCCCGTGCCGCCCTCGACTGTCTGGACCGAGACCGTGCTTTACAGTTTCACCGGCCTTGGCGACGGAGCCTATCCCACCAACGGCCTCACCTTCGGTCCAAGAGGCTCGCTTTATGGAACGAACACCGGCGTGGCGTTCAAACTCACGCCGCCGGTTTCGCCGGCGACGCAATGGCGGCTGACGGTCCTGCATAGTTTTAGCGGCGGCGCGGACGGCAGTAGTCCCGTCGGGAGTCTGGTCGTCGACGCCAGTGGCGCGCTGTACGGCGCGACCGCCGCCGGCGGCGTCCGATCTTACGGCGTGGTGTTCAAGCTGACGCCGCCATTCGCGCCCTTGATGCAATGGACGCTGACAACGCTCTACAGTTTTTCGGGCGGACAGGACGGCGCCATTCCCAGCGGCGGCGTCATTCTCGACAACGCCGGCGGCCTCTATGGCGCGGCCAGAGCCGGCGGCGCTTACGGCGGCGGCGTGGTGTTCAGGATCAACAATCCGACGGCGGCCTGCGAGTGAGGCAGGCAGGGACTGCGCGAGCCGTTCGGCCGGGCGCGAACCTCGCGAGCCCCCCACCCGTCGCGCTGCGCGCGCCACCCTCCCCGCAAGAGGGAGGGAGATGGGAGCCCCGCGACTCGACGTGCGACGGCGATATTCATGCAGTCCCGAAACATCGAGTTTAGCGTCGCCATGAAGCCGCCCCATCCCTCCCCTTCAGGGGGAGGGTGGCGCGCGCAGCGCGACGCGGTTTCGCTCACCGCTTCGGCAGCTCCGACTTCTCGTGCGGCAGGCCGCCGTCGTCGATGTCGAAATCGGGATCGAACACGGTCTTGCCCTGCGCGCCCGCAAAGGCCGGCTGAGCCTTGATCCACAGGCTCATCTTCTGCTGCTTCGCATAGGCCAGAAGACGCGTTTCGAGATCATGCACGACATCGGGGTTCTGTTCGGCGACATTGGTCGTCTCGGCGGGGTCGCGGACGAGGTTGAACAGCTCCGTCTTGCCGGGCAGGAGCGCAATCTTGACGAGCTTCCAGTCGCCCTTGCGGATTGCGCCGCGGAAGGCTTCCACATCGATCAGCACGTCCTCATTGGGGCTGGGCGCGCCCTCGGCGATCGTCTTCCACATGTCCTTGCCGTCGAAAGGATGATCCGGGCTGCCCTTGCCGCCGGTCAGCGCAAGCAGCGTCGGCATGACGTCGACCATGTGCAGCGGCGCGTCGACGACATGAGGTTTGAGCTTGCCGGGCCAGTTCACGAAGGCCGGCACGCGCACGCCGCCCTCGTAAATGCCGCCCTTGCCGCCCCTGAACGGCATGTTCGAGGCGGGGGCCTTCGCGCCCTGCTCGATCCCGCCTTCCTCGCTCTTGCGTTCGTCGTCGCTCTTCGCGCCCTGGGCGAAGAGGCCGCTGGTCGCGCCGCCATTGTCGCTGGCGAAGAGGATGATCGTATTGTCGCGCAGCCCCTTCTTGTCGAGCTCGGCGACGATGCGTCCAATCTGATCGTCGAGGGCCGTGATCATCCCCGAATAGGCGCTGCGCTGCTTGTCGTCGAGCGATTTGTAACGGTCGATATATTCCTGCGGCGCCTGATAGGGCGCATGCGGCGCGAGCGAAGCGAAATAGAGGAAGAACGGCTGCTTGCCATCCTGCTGGTCGATCAGCCTGACCGCCTCGTCGCCGATCAGCGTGGTGTAATAGCCCTTCTCCTTGATGAATGTGCCGTTGCGCTGCCAGTCGATGATCCCGCCGCGCTCGCGGGTGAAATATTCGACCTCGCCCATGACATTGCCGTAGAAATAATCGAAGCCGCGGTTTTGCGGCCAGAACTTCTTGTCCGCATGGCCGAGATGCCATTTGCCGGTCATCAGGGTTTTGTAACCGGCGTCCTTCAGGGCTTGCGGCAGCGTGCGCTCGTCGGTCGGCAGGCCGTACGTGTGGCTGGGGAAAATCACCAGGGTTTGCAGGCCGTAGCGCATCGGATAGCGCCCGGTCATCAGGGCGGCGCGAGCCGGGGTGCAGACCTGCTGGCCGTAAAAGGATTCCAGCCGCACGCCGCCCTGCGCGAGCTTGTCGATGTTGGGGGTTATGACCTTGCCGCCTCTGTAGCCAAGGTCGGCGTTGCCGAGATCGTCGGCCATGATGAAGATGATGTTGGGCTTCCTGTCGTCCGCGTGGACGACCGTGCAGACGCACAGCGCGACCGCCGCGATGAAATGCGTAAACTTGTTGCTCATGCGAGAGGCCCCCCTGCCTCGCTCAGTCAATCCTGCCGCTGAATACGAAGATTTACCAAAATTGCCGAACCTGACAGGTTCAGTTCGCAGGGTAGGCTTTCTGCGCTGTCAGCGCGAGAGAAACTTGAAGGGCTCCGCTGGAGCGAATTAACCGCGCTGGCGAGAGGACTGAATTGGCGTTTCCGGCGAACTTCCGTCGCAGAATTGAAGGGTCATGATCCGCCAGCGCTTCTGCGCCGCCTTCGCGCTCGCTCTGCCGCTGCTTTATGTTTCCGCCGCCCGCGCGGCCGCGCTCAAGCGGATCGGCTTCGATCCGGCGACTTCCGCGCCCTTCGTCGCGACTCTGGTCGACGTCACCGGCCTCATCATCTATTTCAGCATCGCCTATGTCATCCTGCGCGGCACGCTGCTCTAGGCGCTCCGCCGCCGCAAAATAACCCCTCGCTAAATTCTCGCGCCGGCTGGATTGCCAAGCCTTCGGAAAGGCGCAACAATGGCTCGTTTTTCTAAAACACAAGCTGTGCCACTGGGTTAGACGACATTCGCATTGGAGATCAATATGCCGGTGGTTCGTTCTGCGGCGTTTTTCCGGGGGATTTTCTTTACAGTTCTGGCCGTGACTCTGGCGGGGTCGGCGGCGGCCGGGCCGGCGCCGGGAGATTCCCTTCCGCTTCACCGGCAAGCTCGACAGGCTGACGCTCACCATCGACCGGCCGAAGCTTTCCGCCGAGGACGAAAGGAAGCTGATGGACGCGCAACGCAATAATCACATGAGCGAATAAGCAATCGGCAATTCGGCGTGGAGCCGCGTCCTGCTCCATGCCGGCGCGTCGCGCGACAGCGGCGCAAAAACAAGACCTCAGGGCGCGCAAGACCGCAAGAGTGGAGGACTGAGCATGACTCGCACGAAACTTCTCGGACTATTGATCGGCGCCTCTCTGCTGATCGGGTTTGAACCGCTCGCCGAAGCCGCGCCCGTGAGCATCCCCGGAGCGTCAAGCGAAATCACGGTCTCCGACGGCCTCGTGGTCAAGGCCGTAACGCGCGCCGGCGTGGCGCACCGTTCCGCGCGCCGCACCACGCGCCGCGTCGTCCGCCGCCACTGATTTGGCCTGACGCGCTCCGCCGCAGGCAGAGCGCGTCACTCCCCGCGCGCCGCGACGCGCTTGCGCCACATGACATAGGGAATCGTGATGAGCACGCCGAGGATGAGGTAGAGCAGGATCGCGGGCAGCACCGCCTTTTGCTGCGGGAAATTCGTTGTCGCGATCGCCAGCGCGACGCCGGGATGCCGCGTCGCGGTCGCGAGGGCGAGCACGGTGCGGTCCTGCGAATCCGGGCCGCCCAGAACATGCCCGACCAAAAGCCCTGCGATCAGGAATGCGGCGATGGCGGCGACCGTCCCATTGCCGATCAACGCCACGATGGCCGGCCATGCGGTGAAGACGACAGGCGCAAAACACAACAGCAGCGTCGCCGCGCCGACGTGCGCGGCAGGCCTGGATATGCGCAGCGCGATAGCGGGAAGAAATCGCCGCACGAGAATGCCCGCCGTCAGCGGCGCGAAAACGGTCATGAGAACCAGCGCGGCGATGGGCCAGGGCTGCATGTGCGCTTGCATCTGGAAGAAATGACCGAGCAGTTCGACGGCGACCGGAACGAAAATGACCGCGACCGCTGCGGCCAGCAGCAGCAAGGCGATGGCGTAGGAGGGCTCGCCCTTCGCCTTGATCTGTTTCCTGGGAAGAATGGGCGGAGCGGGAGAGACGGCGAGCGCCACCAGCGCGACTTCCACGGCCGTGTTGAGATCGAAGGCGGCGACGATCGACGCCGCCAGCACAGGCATGACGACATCCATCGCGAGCAGCGAGCGCGCGAGCTTTCCGGGCCTGCGCAGGAGATAGACGACATCGCTTGGCGCGGAATCCAGGCCGATCGCAAAGACGCTGAGGACGATGCTGGCTTTCAGCGCGAGGAGAATCATCATATGCAAGGTCATGGGCGCGCTCTGCTTTTCTTGAAAAAAGGCAATCGATGGCTCTATGGCGCCTTTGGCGCGCGCCGTGAAGGAGAAAGCCGGACTGCGCTGCGAATGCGGCGTTTCCGCAGTATAAGCGTCGGGACATTTTCGTTGGCGCAATTCGGGATTGCATCGTGAGCAGAAAGCCTTTTCACGCGATCGCACTTGTTTCCGGCGCGGCGGCGCTTTTCGCAGCGGCGGCCGGCCCCGCGCAGGCGGAAGACGCCTGGTCGTCTCTCTCCACGCAGCCGTCACTGCTCGACACGCCCGACGGTCCAAAGGAGCAATTGCGCCAGGCCGGAATTTCCACCGACGTCTGGGCGACGCAGTTCTATCAGGGGCAGACGGCGGGCGAGGGCGCCAATACCTGGCTCTATGGCGGCAAGGTCGACGGCCTGTTGAGGATGGACCCGGAAAAACTCGGCCTGTGGCCGGGATTGCATATCAATGCGCAATACGAGCATTATTTCGGCGAGGACATCAACAGGCGGGATTTCGCGCTTGTCCCCGTCAACACGGCCGAGGCCTATGTGAACGGGGACGGCTATCACTCCGCGCTATCCGTGAACGTCACGCAGGATCTGGGCGACAAGGTTTCCGTCAGCGCGGGCAAGTTCAACATGATGACGCTGGCGTCGCAGACGCCGCTGATCGGCGGCGGCGGCATCGACACGTTCATGAACAGGGCCTTCGCGCTGCCGTCGACGGGCGTCGGTTACACCGCCGCGCGCGGATCGGCCGCCGACCGCGTCGTCATATCGGCGCCTTACCTTGTCGGCGGCGCGGTGACCTTCAAGACCGAGCCGGCGATATTGACGCTCGGCGTCGTCGATCCGCGCAGCGCACAAAATCCGCAAGTCATCGAGCATCCTTTCGAGAAGGGCGTGGCGGTGGGCGCCTCGGCGACCATCCCGCTGGAATTTTACGACCTTCGCGGCTTCCACACCTTCCGCGTCGCCTATAGCGACGCGCGCGGCGTCGATCTCGACGAGATCGTCGGCACGCGGCCGCTGCTCGCCCCAAACGCGGTGGCCACCAAAAAAGGATATTGGTTCGCCTCTTACGCGCTGCAGCAGAACCTGTTTCAAAGCCCGTCGAATCCGGCGGTGGGCTGGGGGTTGTTCACGCTGGGGACCCTGACCGACGGCAATCCCAACCCGGTCCGGTGGAGCTTCCTTGGCGGCCTGGCGGGCAATAATCTGATCGAGGGCCGCGACAATGACCGCTGGGGCGTCGGCTTCTTCCATTACGGCGTCACCGAACCGCTGCTCAGCGCGCTGGCCGCGCTCGACGTCCCCAGACGCAGCGAGGGCGGCGTCGAGGCCTTCTACAATTTCGCGATCACGCGCTGGCTGCGCCTCTCCGCCGACCTGCAGATCATCGACCCCTGGAATCCCGTCAGAGACCGGGCGACCTACATGGCGCTGCGCCTGCAAACGAAGTTCTGACGGTGAGACTGTTACGCAAGCCACCGCCAGTTGTATCGATCAGTGCGTCATCGAAGGCGTTTCGCCGTACATCTCGCCAAGGCGTTCATGCGCAAAGGCGAGCATGGGCGGCAAATCCATCCGACCGCCGATGATCTCGATATAAGCGCCCGACGTCGACGACCGCGCCTTGTTCATGGCGGCGTCGAGTTCGCCCAGAGTTTCGACATGAGCCGTGAACCAGTCGGCGCAACCCATGGCGCGCGGAAGGTCCGCGTAGTTCCACCGCGCCAGGTCGTTGTACGACCAGTCCGGGTTTTGTTCCAGCGCCCGCTCGACCATATAGCCGTCGTTGTTCAGCACGAACATCGTCACCTTGGCCCCGAACCGGCCCATGCCGCCGATCTCATTGGCGGTGAGCTGGTGCGATCCTTCTCCCGTGATCAAAACCGTACGGCGACCGGGATCTGCAAGCGCAATCCCGAGAGCGGCGGCCGTGGCCCAGCCGATCGATCCCCATAGCACCTGGGACTCGACCCGCACGCCATCGGGAAGCGGCACGAGCGTCATTCCCGAAGTGGAGCTTCCGGTCTCCAGAACGACTGTGTTGCCCGCACGGAGAAAGGCGGCGTAGCGCGGATAGAGAGCCTCCATAGACACCGGGTCGGACGGCTTGTCATTCATGCGGGCCGCCGGAACGGGCCTGCGGCGATATGGCGCCGCCTTCGGTTTGAGTTTCGTCAGCGCCGCAAGCATGTCAGCGAGGCGCACCGAGCCGAACGCCTGCTGATCGATCCGCACATCGTTCAGACCAAGCGAAACAAATCGTTTCGGGTCAAGCCGGGCCGAGTAAGCCGCCGTTGAGATGTCGTTGAGACTGACGCCGCCAAGATCGAGCACCAGCTCGGCCCCCTCGACGATCTCGCGAGTCTGCTCGTTCGAAATCGCCCCGGCGTACACGCCGGCGAATTGAGGGTGACCTTCGCCAATGAGCCCCTTTTCCATTGCGGTGGTGGCGAAGGGGCAGCCAAGCGCCTCGATCGCGTTTCGCGCCTCTTTTTCCAATCCCAGGCGCGCCAGCGTATAGGCGGGCAAGGCGACGATCGACTTTGCGTTTTCCACCCGTCGTTCAATCGTTGCGAGCGCCTGGCCAAGCGACGCGTCGTCCGACGCGAGCCTGACGGGCGCGACGTCGTTCCAGGCGACCGGGCTCAAAGCGAAATCGGACGGCACGGCAATATAGGCGGGCTGGTTGTCGCGCCTCGCCTCGGCGATCAGGCGCTCCATTTCGATCATGCAGTTTTCCGGCGTCATGATCGCGTGGCAACAGGCGGCCTGCGCAGATATGTTGACGAAATTTCCGAAAACTCCATCGCCAAAGGTATGATGCGCGATCTTGTGCAACCGCTGATTTTGGTAAGACGGCATTCCGACCAGATGGAAGACGAGCGATCGCTCGGCCCTGGCGCCCATCACGCCGTTAAGCGCCGACATTTCGCCCACGGCATAGGTTGTCACCAGCAGAGCGGCCCCGCGAATGCGGGCGTAGCCATCGGCGGCGTAAGCGGCGTTCAGCTCATTCGCGCATCCTATCCATTTAATTTCCGGGCTACGATCAACAGCGTCGCACAGCGGGAACGCATAGTCCCCGGCGACGCCAAAGCAGTGCCCTATGCCCTCCTGCGCAAGTCGATGAACGATATAGTCGGCGACGCTGCGCTCTTGTCGCCGGGATGCGGTGGATGGGCGAGCAGGTTCGGTCATGGCGGTCCCCTTGCGTAATCAGCCCCGGAGACGGACCCTGCGGTTATGATAGCGTGTCGCCGGCGTTTAACCAGCGCGCCCGCCGCCTTCGGTCGGCGACGTTGCTTCGGGGGGCGCTCACGCGAGTTCGGGTTCAGCCGTTGCTCTGGCTTTGCGCGCGGTGCGCAGGCTTTGGAGAACCGCCCGCTCCGCCTGCCGCTCGAAGGCGGAGACATTCACCACGCCATTGGGACGAGTCGCCGCTGGCCCGAATATAACGATACCGGGTTTGCTGGCTCCAGTCGGGGAACATCCTTTGCAGCCGGCTGCGCAGTCTGGCCTCGGGACCGCCCCTGCTCGGGCGGCCCGCCTGTCCCCTCTTCGTGGCGTCGCCAGTGCGGCGCAATCGCATATAGCGCCTGGCGCACAGTCCCTGGGCTATCGGCGCAGCTTCGCATCCCTCGATCGAACACACGGACGTTTTCTCCAAACAGGAGGTTGGAAAAAGCGGCGTCTTATCCCTGAAAATTAGCGAAATTAACCCAGGCAAAATTATTGCCGGCGCTTTGCGCTCATCCCTGGCTGCGCTCCCGACATGCGGCGGAGCCCTGCGTCGCGTCCGGCGCATCCCCGGCGTCCGGCGCATCCCCGGCTTGTGGCGGATAGCGCCGACGAACGCCGCGCCCCTCGGCGCGGCCGTGGTTGTCGAAGTGATCCCATCCGGACGACCATACGCCGGCCTCGACGCCGAGCCTGACCTCGGGATTTGAGGCGAGGTAATTCTCCTCGTCGAAGTTTTCCTCGGTGTAGGCCTTGTCGAAGGGGAAGGAAGGACGGTACGGCTCCGCGGGGCCGCCCCAGTCGCGCTGACAGATCTTTTGATAGAGCCGACTGTCGTGGCGGTGATGGTGATGGAGAAACCTTCGTAGCTGCGGATGTTCGAAGATCGCCGGGTCGAAATAATAGGACGCCGCATTTATGGTCGGCGGCGCCTTCATCTTCTCGCGCTGGAAAAAGCCGAAGTGATCGACGAGCTGCGGAAGGGTTCGATCCGTCGCGATGAATTTGTACACGGACAGCCTCTCGTCGATCTCGCTCTCGCTCAAGGCCTCGAAATCGTCTCCGATCACGAGGCGCGATTGAATGTTGAGAAACAGGTTGCTCCAGGTCAGGAGCAGTTTGATCACCGACGCGGCGTGGTGAAAATCCGTCGACATGACGTCCGCGTCGATGCGCTGCTCATGCAGGCTGTATCGATCATAGTAGTCCAACGACTTCTGTCGGTGAAAGCTGTAATTCAAATGGGAGCATATCTGCGCCATCGGCTCCCGGACCGTCGAGAAAAAATCGATGTCCCGATCCAGCCCGTTCAGGATATGGGCGAAGGTGTCGCGGCCGAGGTGGCCGCTGATCCAGTCGCTGTCCCGCGCCTTCTCGATGAAGCCCGGCTTGAGCGCCTGCACATGACAGGCGTTGACGCCCCGGGGCGACAAATCGCCGAGCATCCGGCTGACCGTCATTCCTCCCGTCTTGGGGATGTGAACATAGACCAGCAAGGGCGCGTCAGAATCAGATTTCAACCTCACAGCTCCGGTCGCGTTTCGCTCGGGCGTTCGCCGGCCGCTCCCTATCGGCGCATAAAACAGGCGATCTGGGGCTCCTCGCCTGCCGGCGGGGCGGGTTGCATAACCCTGATCTCGGCGCCAGAGAAGCGCCGCATCGGCAGGGCGGCGTTCAGGTAGGGGCGAGCGCTGTTTTATCAGGGGTGCAAGATAGCGGAAAGGCGCCCCCCGCAAGTGTCTTGATTGTGTCTGGCCATGTCCGATTGTGAGTTGCGCGCCCTGCATTGGCGATCGGGAGTCGCCGCCTTCGCGTCCCTGCCCGCTCGCCGACCGCCGCCCGTTCCTTGTGCAGCGGAGAAAGTCGTCCATATCCGCCTAATGATCAGGCAATCGCTGCCGGATATGTGGCCTTTATGCAACAGCTGATACCAAAGTGAGCGCAATGCGCGCGCAGCAAGGCTTAATAAATTTTGTTCAGGCGTTGAGGGGTTATGATAGCCGGAACCTCGACGCGGGACAGCCCGCGAGCCTGAGCCAGGAGCTTTTTTTATGCGTAGACACGTCTCCCTCGTGGCGCTCGCGCTGGCCTTTTCGGCCGGCGCCGCTATCGCCGCCGACCTTTCCTATCCCAGCGTTATTCCGGGATTCGTGCCGCCGCCCGCCGCCATCAACTGGACCGGCTTTTACGGCGGCGTCAATATCGGCGGCGGCTGGAGCTCCAGCGTCGTCAATCCCAACACGCTGACCCCCTATACGGACCTTGGCGCGCCCGGCAGCATGTTCCTCCTTCCCGGTTCGACCCAGAACGGCGGCAGTTCCGGCGGCATCGTGGGCGGCGCGCAGCTCGGCTACAACTACCAGTTCGGTCGTTCCTTCGTGCTCGGCGTGGAGGCCGATTTCTCGGGAAGCGGCCTCAGCTCGGACAGCAGCAACTCCGCAGCGACCTATGTGAGCCCGCTCGGCACCGGCAATCTGCTTACCCCGCTGGCCAATCCCGCCAATGTCGGCGTCAGCCTCGACTGGTTCGGCACGGTTCGCGGCCGCGCGGGCTTTCTCGTCACGCCCACGCTGCTGCTCTACGGCACGGGCGGTTTCGCTTTCGGCTCCCTGTCGGGCAATGTCTCCGGCTCCAGCAACACGTCCACCGGCTGGACGGCTGGCGGCGGCGTCGAGTGGATGTTCGTTCCCCACTGGACGGCCAAGCTCGAATATCTCTACCTGAATCTCGACAGCAGCGGCGCCAACGGCGCCTTCACCGGCTATCAGTTCGGCAGCCGCAATAATGCCGAGATCAATATCGTCCGCGTCGGCGTGAATTATATCTTCAACTTCGGCGGCCCTCCGGCTCCGGTTCTCGCCAAATACTGAGTTTTCGCGAAACGCATCGAGAAAAGCCCGGCTTCGCGCCGGGCTTTTTTGTTTTTGAGCGCTTGCGTCGGCGCAGGCGTTGCGCCGCCCCTGCGCGCCTCTAGTTTCCTCTTGTCGCGTTGGCGGCTGGAGGAGGCGGACATGAAAAGAATGGTCCTTTTGTCGGGCGCTCTCGTTCTTCTCGCGACGCCGGCCTGCGCGGAACTGCTGCTGCATGTTCTCGCCCCGCACGGACAAGCCGGAGCGCTGGTCCAGAGGAAAACGCAGCAGTCATCGGAGGCGGCCCAGAAGACGGATTCCTTGCGCGAGGCGAGCCCGGAGAAATCCCAGGGCGCTCCTGCGCAGGAGCATCTGAAGTAACGGCGCGCGCGTCCTTCTCCCGATTGCGGGAGAAGATGGCCTCCCGCCAGCGACGGTCGGACGAGGATCGCCGCTCACACCCCCATCTTCGAGCGCACCGAAAATTCGTCCGCCGCAAATTGCACGGCGCTGTCGTTGACGCCATTCATCTCGAGCGTCCGCCGCACGCGCGGGTTGGCGCCGACGATATAGACCTGCATCTTGCGCCGCTGCGCCTTCTCCACGAACGACAGCAGCGCATTGGCGGCGGCGGCGTCGGCCAGCGGCACGCGGGTCAGATCGAGGATGAAGGACTCCGGCCTTGGGCCGATGGCGTCCAGCACCGCCGAGACCGAGGCCGCGACGCCGAAAAAGAACGGGCCGTTGATGCGATAGGTCATCACCTTGTCGGCCAGCGCCGGCACGTAGCAATCGTCCTCGCTGTCCGCGTCCTCGTGCGGCGGGGCGAAATCCGCGCCGGTCTCGACCTCGACCACCTCGGCCATGCGATGCATGAACATCACGGAGCCGAGCGCGACGCCCGCGCCGATGCCGACGGTGATGTCCTCGAACACGGTGAGCAGAAAGGTCGCCGAGAGCACCAGCGCCTCGCCGCGATCATGCTTGAACATGGCGACGATCTGCTCGCGCTCGATCATGTTCCAGGCGACGATGGTCAGCACGGCGGCGAGCGCCGCGAGCGGAATATGCGCGGCGAGCGGCGCCGCCAGCGCCATGAAGGCCAGCAGAAACACCGCGTGCAATATTCCGGCGATCGGTCCATGCGCGCCGGCGCGGATATTGGTCGCGGTGCGCGCGATGGCGCCGGTGCAGCAGAGCCCGCCGAACAGCGCGGAGCCGATATTGGCGTAGCCCTGCGCCGCCAGCTCGCAGTTGGAGCGGTGATGGCGGCCGGTCATGCCGTCCGCCACCACGGCCGACAGCAGCGACTCGATGCCGCCGAGCAAGGCGATGGCGACCGCGGCGGGCAACAGCGGCGCGAGCTGGCCGAGGCTCACGTCCGGCAGGCCGGGGACAGGCAGGCTCTGCGGCACGCCGCCGAATTTCGAGCCTATGGTCTCGACGGGAATGTCGAGGGCCCACACAAAGCCGCCGGTAAGCATGATCGCCGCCAGCAGGCCGGGAAAGCGCGGCTTCCAGATGCGCAGGATCAGGATGAAGGCCAGCGCGGCGGCGGCTATGCCGAAGGCCGCGGGCTGCGCCGTGCCCAGCGCCGGCCAGAAGGCTTCGAGCTTGGGCAGGAAGGCGGCGGGCTCATGCTCGACGCGCAACCCCAGCAGGTCCTTGATCTGACTCGTGAAGATGATGACGGCGACGCCCGCCGTGAAGCCGATCGTCACGGTATAGGGGATGTATTTCACATAGACGCCAAGCCGCAGATAGCCGATGGCGATCAGGATCAGCCCCGCCATCATCGTCGCCGCGAGAAAGCCCTGATAGCCGTGGGTCTCGATGGTCTTGGCGACCAGCACGATGAACGCCCCGGCCGGCCCGCCGACCTGAAACCGGCTGCCGCCCAGCGCCGAGATCAGCACCCCGCCGACGACGGCGGCGAACAACCCGTTCTCGGGCTTGGCGCCCGAGGCGATGGCGATGGCCATGGACAGCGGCAGCGCGACAATGGCCACCGTGAGGCCCGCCACGGCGTCGGCGCGCAGTTGCGACAGCCCGTAGCCCTCGCGCAGGGTGGAGACGAGCTTGGGCGTGAAGCTTTCAAGGAAGCCGGGCGCAGCCGGCGCGACAGGGTCTCGCATGGGGCTTTTGAGTTGGCGGGCAGAAGCCGGCGCGATTCGGGGAAGCGGGCTCAGTATAGCCGAAGGCGGGGGTTCGACTTCAATGATAAAAAAGGGGGACGGTAGACTTGACTCCCCTTTTGTCTTTTGCCTTCCGCTCCCCCCCTCGCGGATTCGCCCCCCCGCTCACACCGGCCTTCCCCTTCGCTCCCAGATCACCGCCAGCTGCTCCAGCGCATCGCGAAAACACTGCGCCACCTTGCGCGCGGCCCGTTCGCAGTCGCGGCCTTTTTTCGTTGCGACGGCCTCGACGTTCCTGCCCTTCGCCATCGCGTCGAGCCGCGCGATCTGGCGGAAGGACAGGCTCTCGCCGATCACTTTCGTCACCACGCGCGCGGCGCCGGCGCCGACGTCATGCGCCATCGCGTCTTTCAGCCTTTGCGCCTCGCGCGCAGCGTCCATGCGCGCGGCGAGCGCATGTTGCAGCGTGAAGGGCGAGATCGCCGCGCGGTTCTCCTGCGCGAAGTCGCGGCCCGTGCGGCGCCCGCCGGCGCGCTCCAGCAGCGCGTCGATATAGCGCCCGGCCTCATAGGCGCCCTGCGTCAGCCGGCCCCGCCGCGCCTCATATTCCAGCGCGTCGATGCGCGCATTGAGCGCGACGCGCCGCCGGCGCGGACGCGCGTCGCCGGCGCAGGGATCGATCACGGCGCCATGCGCGATCTCGATCTTGCCGCCCGCGCGCTGACCCTGTCGCGGCAGATCGGGACCGCTGACGCCATGCAGGGAGGAGTAGCGTCCGATGCTCTGCTTTTGCGCGCTGCTGTTCATGCCTGAGCTTTCTGCTGAGTGAAAATGAAGCTGAATGAAACGGCGTCCCTCATCGCGCTTGCGGTGACGCGAGGCCGCGTTCTCCCCAGAAGGGATGGGCGTCACCCGCTGTCCTCCGTCACGCGCGCGCAGAGCGCGAGAAGCGCAGCCGGCAGGGCGCAGCCGCGGCGATGCGGCGGGCCGCCGAGCGTCGCCGGCCAGTCATGTCCATCGTTCCAGCGATCGATCGCCGCCATCAGCGCGGCCCTTGGCGCTTTCACGCCATTGGCGAGCGTGATCGTCTCGCCGTCGGGCTCGGCGCGCGCGCGAGCCGGCGCGTCGCGCTTCTGGAATCTGGCTTCTGGCTTCTGGGCTTTATCCCCGGGGTTAACCCCCGCCTTAAGGCTGGGGTTGCCGCCCCGCGCGCCATGCGCTCGCGCGGCTTCCGCCTTTCTCTGGTCGCGGCGCATGCGGCGACTGTAGACGAGGCCGTCGTCGTCGCGGCTGAACACGCCGGCCGCTTCAAGCTCCGCAAAGCAGCGTTCGACCTCGCCCGGCGCAGCGCCGACGAGTCCCGCGAGCTGGCGCGGCGTGACGCTCTTTCCGGAAACGAGCAGCGAGCCCGCCGGCTGCGCCTCATGCATGAGGCACAGCATCTCCATCCACAATCCGCGCGCGCCGAGCGAACACATGCGCAGGGCAGGGTCAGCGCGCCAGTCGGAGGTGTAGAATTTGAGCCAGGGGAGTTTCATGGGGAGGCTTTGCGTTTTTTGTTGTCGGGATTGAACGGCGCGCTTGCTTCCGCGCGCTCACGTCTCCCCGCCCCGCGCGGCGTTGGCCATTGTCGAGCACGCCGGCAGGCACCACAGGCGCGCGGTGCGCTCGGGGCCGGCGCGGTTCTTGCCGATGATCAGTTCGGCCTCATGCTCCAGCGCGGCGAAGCGTTCATGCGCCTCGCGGCGGCCCGCGCGAAAATCCGCGCTCTTCAAAATGTGATGCGCCTCGCGATGCAGGAAGGCGACGACGTCGGCGTCGGCCTCGAGATCGCCGGACTCGCGCAGATCGGAAAGATTGGGGCGCTTGTCCTCGCGCGTCTCCAGCGCGCGGTTGAGCTGCGCCAGCACGACGACGCAAAGCCCCTCGTCCTTGGCGAGCTGCTTCAACCCCGCCGAGATTTCGCCGACCTCGTAATGGCGCTGGCCCCTGTAGCGGTCGCTCGCCTTGATGAATTTCAGATAGTCGATGAACACCACCGCGAGCCGCACGCCGGCCTTCGCCATGCGCGCTTTTTCGGCGCGCACGCCCGCGCCGATTTCGGCGAGCGACAGGCGCGAGGAGGCGTCGAGGGTGAGCGGCAATTGCGCGAGGCGCTGCGTCGCCGCGTCGAGGCGCGCGGATTCATCGGCGCCAAAATCGCCGCGCGCGATGCGCGCATATTCGATCGGCGCGCGCTGCATATAGGTGAAGTCGGAAAGATAGCGCGCGGTGATCTGCCGCTCCGGCACTTCGAGACTGTAGCACAGCGCGCCGAAGCCCTCGCCCGTCTGCTGCGCCCTTGCGCCGGCGCGCGCGGTCTTGAGCGACGACGTCACCATCAGAATGGTCTTGCCGACGCCGGGCCGCGCGCCGACGATCCATAATGTGCCGGCCTCATAGCCGCCGGTGGCGTCGTCAATGTCCTTGAACCCGGTCGTCACCGCCTGCGAGACGCTTTCGCCCGCGCGGATCTTCTGCGCATGTTCCATCAGCGCGCTGGCGCTGCCGCCAAGCGCGCGGCGGCGCGCGCCGCTGGCCGCCGCAAGCGCCTCGTTGAGCGCGTCGATGGCGTCGCCGGCGATCTGCGCGACAGGCCCGCCGCAAGCCGGCGACGCCGCCGCGTCATGCGCGTCGCGCGCCACGCGCATGATCTCGCGACGTCGCCACAGCTCGACCAGCTGGCGCGCATAGTCCTGCGCATTGGCCGCGCCGGGAGAGCCAGCGGCGAGACGCGCGAGATAGGCGCCGATGGAGACGTCGCCGGGGAGCCTGATCTCGCGCAGCAGCGGACCCAGCGTGACCAGCGTCGCCGCCTGCCCCTCGCGAAACCGCTCCAGCATGACCGCGCAAATGCGCGCATGCAGCTCCTCGGAAAAATGACGCGGCTCAAGAAAGCCGGCGATGGCGGCGAGCGTCTCGCGGTTCATCAGCGCCGCGCCAAGCACGCCCTGTTCGGCTTCGATATTGGTCGGCGCGACGGCTGATTGCATGCGGGACTCGCGAAGGGGATTTGAAGGGAAAAGGCGGCTGGCCTCAAAAGGAGGCCAGCCGCAGTCGCCGCGCGGGGAGAAGCGGGAGGACGCGCGCGCGGGGGAGCGGTGGAGGGAGCGAGTCCGGTTGTTGAAGCTCAATCATGGGTCGCATCCCTCCCCCTTGCGGGGAGGGTGGCGCGAGGCGCCGGGTGGGGGGCGCCGCAACCCCGCCTTGCGGGGCTGCCCGTCCCGTAAGGGAAAGGAATGCGCCCCGAGGTTTCTGGACTGAACAGCCTTTGACATGGCCGCAGTATGCGATTTATAAATCTCACATCAAGGGTTTTTAAGCCACTATCGCTCCCGCGAAATAAATTTTAAAATCACTTCATGGACATATCGCGCGAAAAAATTCTGGACCGGCTTTCCGAGCGGCTGGCCGAACTCAAGGTGAGCGAGAACGAGGCCTCCAGCCGCGCGGGGCTCGAACGCACCTTCCTGAGCCAGATCCGCCGCAGCGAGACCCGCTGGCCGCGCGTCGACAATCTCCAGCGCATCTGCGACGCGCTCGGCCTGCGCATGTATTGGGTCACGACCGGGCTGGGGCCGCGGCTGATCGGCGACCGCGACTTCGGCGCCGACGTCGCCGAGGCGCCGATGGGCTCATGGGTGGCCGCGACCGGCTTCTCCGAGCCCACCGCCGTCGAGCGCGGCGAGGCGCCCTATCTGCCGGTGCCCGGCCTGCCGCCCGGCGACTATCTGGCGCTGCGCGTCGTCGGCGATTCGATGAACCTCATCGCGCCGGAGGGCGCGGTGATCATCGTCGACCGCGGCGACACGCTGCTGCAGCCGCGCGGCTACTACGTCTTCGCGACGCCCGACCACGCCGAGGCCACCTTCAAGCGCTGGATGAGCCGGCCCGACCGGCTGGAGCCCTATTCCACCAACCCCGCCCATGAAGCCATCTACCTCGACGCGCCCCCCACCGTCATCGGCCGCGTGCGCAAGGTGATGCTGGATCTGTGACGAGCGCCGGCCCGCTCCCTCTCCCCGCGCGCGGGGAGGGGGAATCGCGATGCTGTTTTTTCCCCTCCGACAGACGAGATATAAAAATCACATTTTTCTTGACGAGATTTTAAAACATCGTAATCTCCCCGGATCACGCAATCAGGGGCGCCCATGCATTTCGTCCAGACTCCCATCGCCGGAACAGCGCCGTGAGCGCCGCCGTCATCAGCTATCTCGCCCGGCTCGACAGCCATCTTACGCTCGTCGCCGACCCCTGCGAGCGCATCCGCCTCATTGACGACGAGCGCTACCGGGTCGACCGCGTCGAGCGCGCGCTCAGCGAGTGGGCGGCGCGCGAGGACGAGCGGCCCGCGCCGACGCGCTTCTCCGCTTTCGATCTCGCGGTGCTGCATGGCGAGCTGTCGCTGCGCATGGAGCAGGCGCGGGAAGAGGCGCAGACTCCCGCAGGGCGGCGCGGCGACTGGCGGCCGACGCCCGTCGGCTGCGACCCGGCGAAGGCCCAGCCATGCGGCTGACCGGCGCTCTGAACCTCACCTTCGACGGACCGCCGCAGCTCGGGCTTTACGCCAGCGCGCGGCATGGCGGCTTTCTCGCCGTCGACATCTATGAGCTGACCGGCGGCGGCCGGAACCCGCGCGCCGAGGTGACGATCTTCGCGCCGCCGGAACTGGAGCCGCGTCTGGCGCGCGCCGTCGCCGCCTTCAACGCCGCCATGAGCGAAACCGACGGCGCCGCTGACCCCTGACGCAAAAAAGCCCGGCAGGGGCTCCCGCCGGGCTTTTTCTGACCAGAACCGAACGGCGGGATATTGGGGGCGCCGCCCTGTGCTGCTCAAACTTTGACCGCCTGCCCCGCGACAATATTGGATCGCCAGTAGACGATAGATTCCAATGATATGCCGTTACGAATACCGTTAGCAAGAAATGGATACTTGCGATTACGAGACTATCCTAGCTTAAAACTTCCACTCGCAATATTCGTATTTATACGCAGGCAAAGAAAAAGCCCGGTTGCTGGGCAGCCGGGCTTTTTCTGCGGGCGGCGCTATCCCAGCGCCACCCCGATGTCTGGTCTCAGTATTTGGCGAGAACCGGAGCCGGCGAGCCCCAGTTGAAGTGATAGTTCACGCCGGCGCGGACAACATTGCCGTTGTAGCGGGCGGAAACCGTCGAAGCATGCACGAAGGCGTTGGTCGCCGGAGCGAGCGTGCCGATCATCGGCGAAAGCTGGTAGTTCGCCGTGCCGAGATCGTAATAGAGATATTCGAGCTTGGCGCTCCAGTTCTGCATGAACATCCATTCCACGCCGCCGCCGGCGGTCCAGCCGGTGAGATAGTGATTAATTGGCAACAGATTTTATTCTACGTACCTACACTTCTTGTAGCCGCAGGCGCCGGGTCGAGGCGACGACGACCATGATCCCGCAACGAAAAAGCCCGGCCGCGAGGGCCGGGCTTCTCTGGTCGACTTTCGGGCGGCTGTCCCCAGCCGCCCGAAGACCGAATCAATATTTGGCGAGAACCGGAGCCGGAGCGCCCCAGTTGAAGTGATAGTTCACGCCCACGCGAACGGTGTTGAACTCGGGATGGACGTGATAGCCATAGTTGTAGCCATTCCAGCCGCTGACGCCGCTGCTGCTGAGATCCGTGTAGAGATACTCGAGCTTGGCCGACCAGTTGGGCATGAACATCCATTCCACGCCGCCGCCGACGGTCCAGCCGGTGCGCGTGTTGTCCCACAAGGGGTTGCTCACATCGCCATAGGCGAAGCCGCCGGTGCCGTAAACCAGCAGGGTCTGCGTGAACAGATAGCCGACG
The DNA here is from genome assembly GCA_963697595.1 of uncultured Alphaproteobacteria bacterium. GTDB lineage: Bacteria > Pseudomonadota > Alphaproteobacteria > Rhizobiales > Beijerinckiaceae > Methylocystis. The sequence continues at coordinate 2,625,869 of CAVOON010000003.1, forward strand.
CGGCCGCGAACGGTGCCGAACCAGGGCAGCGACGCTCCGCCGCCGTAGTAATTGCCAAAGCCCGAGCCGTTGTTGTTGTTGGTCCGGATGCTCGTGCCCTGGAAGTCGGTCTCGAGGCCGATCAGGAACGAGTTGATCTGGTAATTATAGCCGACCTGGCCGCCGCCCACGACGCCACTGTAGCTATTGCCCCAATAGTCGCTATTGGCGCTCCAGCCGCCGCCAATGTTGAGGCCCGCGTAGAAGCCGGTCCAGGTGATCATGGGCGGCGGCGGCACGTACACCGGCGCTTCCTTGCGCGACGGAAGGTCGGCGGCGAAAGCTGACGCGGCGGACAGCGCCAGCGCAACAGCCGTAGCTGCTATCAGCGTCTTTTTCATAGTTAATCCCCTTTTAATCATTTACTCGCCCGCAACCGGAGCGTTTCGAACGATGAGCAGAGCATATTCGTATAGGTTAAACATTCAACTTCCAAAGCCGATTATTAACGCAAAATGCCAGATTGCTGGTCGCTTTCTGGCCAACCGTGCCAATTGCGCCACACTAGGGCGCTTACGTACGACGACGGGTCAAAACCGCAGCAGATTCTTCTTGCGGTTGTTGGGGGCGGCCATCCGTCAATAAACTCAGGAATCTGCGGCGCTTTACCCCTGTTGCGTGCAAGCTGTCACCCTGGCGACGCCTTTTGCCGGCCGCAATGCCGGCCGCATTGGCGTATAGAATGCGGCGAGTGATTCGTAGCAAGGAACGGTCCATGCCTCGCAAAGAACGGCCCACGCCTCTCAAATATTTGATTCGCTTTCCGGTCGGCAGTCTCGGCCTTGCGCTGGCGCTGACCTGCGGCGCGGCGCATGCGGCCAGTTATGAATTTCTCGCCGCCCCGCAGACCGATCTCAACCGCGTGTTCCGGCTCGACAAGGCGACGGGCGAGGTCGGCGCCTGCCAATACGGCCTAAAGGAGGGCCAGACCATCGGCGTGACGCTGTGCTATCCGCCGGGCGAGGGGGCCAAGGCCGGCGCGATCAGCGAATATGCGCTGGTCTCCTCGCGCCACACCGGCGAGGGCGGCGTGTTCCGCGTCGACATGCGCAGCGGCATGATGTCGATCTGCTTCGTATATAATGAGAGCTCCGTCGCCTGCACCCCGCCGGCGAAGTGAGCTCCCCGCACGCAGGGAGAGTGGGCGCGTCCCCTCTCCCCGCAAACGGGGAGAAGGAGTTGCCGCGGCTCGTCCCTCCCGGTAAAGCGGGTGGCTCCCGCCCGACCCCGGACCCAGCATGCCCCAATCCGCCGACGAGTTGAAACGCGCCGCCGCCGCTCTGGCCCTCGAACAGGTCCGCCCCGGCATGAGGCTGGGCCTTGGCACCGGCTCGACCGCCGCGCATTTCGTCGATCTGCTGGGCGCAAGGGTTAAAGACGGGCTCGACGTTGTGGGCGTTCCGACCTCGGAGCGCACCAAAGCGCAGGCGCTTTCGCTCGGCGTCCGGCTGGCGACGCTGGACGAGCTGCCGCAGCTCGATCTGACCGTCGACGGCGCCGATGAATTCGACGACGCCCGCCGGCTGATCAAGGGCGGCGGCGGCGCGCTGCTGCGCGAGAAAATCGTCGCGGCGGCCTCCGCGCGCATGATCGTCATCACCGACGCCAGCAAGCATGTGGCGACGCTGGGCCGCTTTCCGCTGCCGGTGGAGATCGACAGATTCGGCGCGCGCGCGACGCAGTTGCACATCGAGCAGGCGGCGCGCGAGCTGGGGCTGAAGGGCGCCGTGACGCCGCGCCGCGCGGGCGAGGCGCTCTATGTCACCGACGGCGGCCATTACATTCTGGACTGCGCCTTTGGCGCCCTGCCCGACCCCGAATCCCTCGCCGCCCGCCTCAAGGCGATCACCGGCGTCGTGGAGCACGGGCTGTTCATCGGCATGGCCTCCGCCGTGATTGTCGCGGGGGACGACGGGGTGAAGGTGGTGGGGGAATAGGCGCTGCCCCTGTGCGGGCTGACGGCGTATTGCGCCTTGATTTCGGGGCATATGCCAGCCGTCATGAGAGACGGCGCAATATATCTTTCCGTAATCGTCACCTGAACGCGAAAGCCATTTTGCTTTCACGGGCCGCCCGCGCTTTTTCGGACTCGCGTCGCCTACGCTTTTCGCCTTAGCTTTGCCGAGCTTCATTTTAGAATGAAAGGTTTATGCGGCATTGAGACGGCGCGAAGAAGCCCATAGTCACGGCTGAGTGCCGTTTCCTTTTTCTGTGTACACTTCACCGTCTTCGCGGAGCATTGGGAATGACCTCAGAGAATCGCCTCCCCGTTCGTCGTTGCATATATTGCGATCAGGGTATGCCACCTTTTACAGACGAGCATATTATTCCATTTGGCCTTGGCGGAAAAGACATATTGCCAGAGGCGAGTTGCGCGGAATGCCAAACGATCACCGCAAAATTCGAGGGAAAGTGTCTTCGCCTTATGCTCGGCCCTATACGGACTCGCCTGCGTTTGCCGACGCGGCGACCAAAAGAGCGGCCAACTGAGCTTCCATTCAAAGTTACGTTTAGTGATAGCTCTAGCCAAACATTTTCGTTCCCCATTCACGAACACCCAACCACTTTCACACTCTTTCAGTTTGAGCCCGCCAGAATCTTATATGGCCTGCCTGAATTTCAACCGGATACTTATAAAGCAACGATATGGATAGGTGGACTAACCAAAAAGGAACTAGGATACGTGGGAAAGAAGTTTGGAGTAACGAGCTTCCAAGCTGGGGCCTTTGAGCCCCGTGCATTTACGCAAATGTTAGCAAAAATTGCCCATTCATATGCTATCGCAAAGCATGGCTTCGGGAGCTTTGAACCACTCCTAAACCGCGTCATCCTTGGGCAGCCAAGCGGCTTTAATCATTTTATTGGCAGCGCTCCAGAAGTTGAGCCTGCAGAGCCATTTCTTCACACCATCGGGCTAGAACGTCGGCAAATTAGATCGGAAACATACCTAATTGCCCACATTCGTTTATTCGCCTGCCTGGGAGCCCCGCGCTACCACGCGGTTGTTGGAAGAATTCTCCAGTGATTGCGCGCCCCTGGCCTGCCATAGCGAAATTACCGCCTTCGCAGATAAAGTCGGTTGGAGCCTATGGAGACAGCAATGATTGAGGAAGCCGTCATCAACGCTGCTCGCGAAGCTGAAAAAAGGGCTCGCGCGCGGGCCGAAGCGCTGTCTCATGATCCAGCAGTCAAGGCGGCCATTCGTGAGGCCAACGCCAAAACCCGCGCGATGGCGAAAGAGAAGCATCCAAAAAAGAAGGCCTGATAAGTCTGATCATCAGAGCTTTTTCATCAGCCTCTCCCGGCCTTCTGCCGCGCGCCAGCCCCGCCTCACGCGTGCGCGGCTTCGCTCAGCGCCCCCAGCGCCGCCCGCAGCGCCTCGCGGTTCCGCAGCTCCTCATAGGCGTAGCCGCATTCCTGCATGGCGGCCTTGGTCAGGGCGCGCATCTTGCGCAGGTTGCGCCGGGCCATGGTCGGGAACATGTGGTGCTCGATCTGGCTGTTGAGGCCGCCCGTGATCCAGTCGAAAAACACGGAGCTTGGGGTGTTGCGGGTGGACCGCGCCTGCCGGTCGTAGAAGCCGCCGGCCTTGCTGGCGTCGTAAACTTCCATCCCCGTGTGGTTGAGGACGAAGACGATGGCGAGCAGGAATCCGCCCAGAAGCTGCGCGCAGAGGAACCACGCCGCGCCCGTCCATAGCGGACCCGCCGTCAGCGAGACGGCCAGCGCAAGCCCCAATATCCAGTGAGCCGAGCACAGCGCGGCCTCCCCGAAGATCTTTTTGCGAAAAGCGACGGCGATGCTCTGCCAGCTCCAGTTGAAGCGGGCCACCGACAGGAACGGAAAGAACAGCGGAACCTGAAGGCGCGGCAGGACCAGAGCGAGCAGCCGGTCCCGCAGCGAGCTTGCCGGCTTTGCGTGATGTTCGACCAGCGACTTGTCCCAGACGATCCAGGGCGCGGAGTCGATGTCGCCGTCGATGGGCGTGAGCACGCCGCTGTCATTGACCCGGCAGGCGTTGGGGAAAGCGTGATGCAGCTCGTGCTTTTCGACCCACCAGGTCGAGCCAAAGCCCTGGAACAGCGCCACGGCGCCGAGCATGAAGCGCGGCTTCGCGTCGCCGCGCGGTCCCCAGTGATTATGGGCGAGGTCGTGGCCGAAAAAGGCGGTGCGCGGGTAGTGCAGCGCGAGCACGACGAGGCCGCAGGCGGCCGCGATCCCTCCCTGCGCCAGCAAGACGAAGGCGAGCACGGGCGCCGCCGCGAGCTCGACGCAGCGCATCGCCTGCTCCCAGAGCGGGACGTTGAAATAGCCCTTTTCGCGCGCGAGGGCCTTGAGTTCGGTCATGCGGCGCGCAAGCGCCCTTGCGTCCGGAATCGCCGCGCCGCGGCGTCCGGAAGCCGCTTCGATGAGATTGCTCAATGTTTCCTGCAGCGCCCGTTGGCTTGTTGTTATTCTGCCGCCAAAGCTCATTCAGGCATCGGCGCGCGCTTGTCAAATCGTTTTTCCGGAAAAAGCTTTTGAAAACTCTTGTCGTTGGCGACTGCTGAAGCCAGGGGCATCGGGCGCGGTCTGATTTCTGGGGGTTCTTGCTTTTTGTATCCAACAGGATACATTAACCCATGTTCACTCTCGTCCGATCCTCCCTTTTTGACGAATGGCTGTCGGCTCTGAAGGATCAAAAAGGGAAGGCGGATTCTTGCCAGACTGACCAGCGCGGCCCACGGCAACTTTGGCGATTGTGAAGCTGTAGGAGAAGGCGTCTCCGAAATGCGGATACATATCGGACCCGGATACCGCGTTTATTACGTCAGGAACGGCGCAACTATCTATGTCCTGCTCAACGGGGGAGACAAAAGCTCTCAGCAACGGGACATTGAACGCACGAAGGACATGGCGAGAGAGTTGAAGGAGAGACGGTAATGACCACCAATTTCGCACCCTTCAACGTCGCAGACTACCTCGACAGTCCAGAAGTGATCTCTGAATATCTGACGGCGGCGGCTGAGGACGAGAATTCCGATGTTCTGCTCACTGCGCTGGGAGAGGTGGCCAAGGCGATAGGAATGGCGCAAGTGGCCCGCGATGCGGGGCTTGGCCGCGAAAGTCTCTATAAAGCGCTGCAGCCGGGGTCCCACCCGCGATGGGAAACAATAGCGGCAGTAATGCGAGCGCTTAAATTCAGAATTTCACTTACGCCAACTGGCGAGACGACGCCTTAGCACCGTTCGCCCCCGGAGCGTATTTCGCGACTGTGAAACCCCTGATAGGACCATGTTGAGATGGTCCAACTCGGGAAATGCGGGATTGGCGGCATGGCGATCATGCGGCGTATAACTTCGTCGCGCTTTCGCGCGATATGCTGATCTAAGCCTGCCTTGCGAGAGCCATCCATGGATTTGCCCATTCCGTTGAAACACTCCATCCCCTATCTCTCCACACTGGGGACGTTCCACTCTAACTGGTCATCCATAGACCTATTCACAGATTTTGCCATTTATCAGTTTTTACGCGTCACGCCGCAACAGGCCCACCTCATCACATCAGGCATGATGTTTGGTCGAAAAGCCAAACTATTAGATGACCTTATCAAACACAGTTCTGACAAAAGAAAGGGGAAACTCTTAGAAGCTTTTAACAAAATACGCGCGTCAAAACGAGAGATGTTGACGCACTCCTATGTAGCTTCGGACGCCTTAAGTGTAACTTTTATGGAAAGAAACATATCCGGGCCTTTCTCTGCAAAATTACATACTTTTTCCGGCGATGAGTTCAAAGAGCACGTTAAAAAAATGACAGATGCAGCGAATGAGTTCTTTGAGGCGCTTGAGGTGTCACAGGTTGAGATCAACGCCTTTGTGAATGCAGCATTGAGCCTCAACCGCAAATCATAGAGATCTCCAGGCAGACCGTAGTCGATCAATTGGGAGTTACAAGAGATCCAATCTCTGAAAGCGCCATCCAAGGCGGACTGAACGCTTTCAGAAACAGCGGGCGCGCCAGCCTCGACGGCTTTCGCTGTCGAGACGGCGGAATCATGGGGTTTTTCGCTGTTCTCCCCGCACCAGAACATATTGACCTCCAGCCGCGTCACCACGCCGCCCTTGAGCGTGACGCTTGCGTCGCCGGAGGCGCAGCGGGCCTTCGCTTCAAAGGCGCAGGTGCGGACCTCCTGCGCCCCGGCGCGGGCCGTTGTCGCCGCCGCGAGGATCATCGCCGGATAGATGAGCTGCTTCATGGCGCCCTGCGTCAATTCAGAACGGATCAGCGGATTTACAGTCTTTCGTAACCTAAACCAGCCGCCCCGCGCCCGCAAAACCGCCCTGTTTACTTAAAATATACGGGAGACATGCCCTTTTGACCTGAAACTCATCAAGCCTGCGCCGCCACCGGCGCGCGGCGTATCGGCGGGGCCTGCATGACTGACACTTCTTCGCCTCTCGCGCTGAGAATTCGCGGGCTCTCCAAATCCTTCGACCGCCCGGCCGTGGACGGGCTCGACCTCTGCGTTCCCGCCGGAGAATTCTACACTCTGCTTGGCCCCAATGGCGCGGGCAAGACCACCGCCATGCGCATGGTCGCCGGCCTGCTCGCGCCCGACAGCGGCGCCATCTCCATCTTCGGCGTCAATGCGCTGGCCGACCCCATCGGCGCCAAGCGCATCACGGCCTGGGTGTCGGACGAACCTATGCTCTACGACCAGTTGACGCCGATGGAATATCTCGACTTCGTCGCCGGCCTCTGGGGCGTCGAGGCCCGGCTCGCCACGGCGCGGGCGCGCGAATTGCTCTCGCTGCTGGGCCTTGCGCCGCACGCCGACGAGCGCTGCGCCGGATTCTCCAAGGGCATGCGGCAAAAACTGGCGCTGGCCGGCGCGCTGGTGCATGAGCCAAGGTTCATCATTCTCGACGAACCCTTCACCGGCCTAGACGCCGGTTCGTCGCGCGTGGTGAAAGACGTGCTGCGCGAGCGCGTGCGCGCGGGCTGCTCGGTGATCATGACGACGCATATTCTGGAGGTCGCCGAGCGCATGGCCGACCGCATCGGCGTGATGGCCAATGGCCGGCTGATCGCCCACGGCGGGCTGGACGAGTTGCGGCTTCGCGCCGGCTCCGGCGACGCCAGCCTCGAGGACACTTTTCTGGCGCTCGTCGCGCAAGACAAGGTGGCGGCATGAGCGCGCCCGGCTCGCTTCAATGGTTCGCCGCGCATGAGTCGCGGCTCGCGTGGCGCGACTGGAGCTGGCTGATGACGCGCGGCGGCCGTCGCCGCGCGCGCGGCGTGGCCTTCGGCTTTCTCGCCTTCGTGCTGTTTCTGCATGGCCTCGCCTATGTGTTTTTGTCGCGCGCGATGCAGCTCTCGGGCTCGGGCGACGCGCAGGAGCTTGTCATCCTCACGGGCATGCTGGCGCTGACCTTTTCGGCCATGCTGTCGCAGGCGATGGAGTCGGTGACGCGCGCCTTTTACGCACGCGGCGATCTGGAACTGATTCTGACCTCTCCGTCGCGAACGTCGCGCCTCTTCGCCGTGCGCATCGCGGCGATCACCGCGACGATTCTCTCCATGTCGCTGATATTCGCCACGCCCTTCATCAACATGCAGGCATGGCTCTACGGGCCGCGCTGGCTCTGCGGCTATCTCGTCGTCGTCGCGCTGGCGATGCTGGCGGTCTCTGTCGCCATTCTGATCGTCGGCGCGATGTTCGCCGTCATCGGCGCAAGACGCACGCGCTCCATCTCGCAGATCGTCGCGGCCGTCATCGGCGCGGCCTTCGCGATCGGCCTGCAGTTCGCCGCCATCGCCTCTTTCGGCACGACGGCGGTTCCGCGCTTCGCCGTGCTGGAGCGGCTGGCGCTCGATCCCCACAACGCCATTCTGTGGCCGGCCCGCGCCGTGTTCGGCGAGCCTGCGCCGCTCCTCTCTCTGCGGCCTCGGCTTCGTCGCGCTCGCTGCGGTGATCGGCGTGTTCGCGCCGCGCTTTGGCCGGCTGGCGCTGGCGGCGGGCGGCGTGTCGCATGTCGCCGCCAAAAAAACCCGCAAGGAGTCGCGCTTGCGCAGCGCCTCTCCCGCGCAGGCGCTGCGCCGCAAGGAGCTGTCGCTGCTCGTGCGCGATCCCTGGCTGATGTCGCAGACGCTGATGCAACTGCTCTATCTGGCGCCCGCCGCGTTTTTGCTCTGGCGCAGTTTCTTCAGCGAGGGCGGCGTCGCGACCTTTCTCGCGCCGATACTGATCATGGCGGCCGGGCAATTGGCCGGCGGCCTCGCCTGGCTCGCGGTGTCCGGCGAAGACGCGCCCGAACTCATCGCCACGGCCCCCGTGCCGAGCAAAAACGTGCTGCGCGCCAAGACCGAGGCGGTGCTGATGGGCGTCGCCATCGTCTTCCTTCCACTGGTGCTGATGCTGGCGGCCGTCGCGCCCTTCGCCGCGCTGGTCGCGCTCATCGGCGTCGCAGTGGCGGCGGGCTCGGCGACGGCGATCCAGGTACCTGGTTCCGCGCGCAGGCGAGGCGCAGCCTGTTCCGCCGACGCCAGACCTCCTCGCGCATGGCGACATTCGCCGAGGCGCTGTCGTCCAACGGCTGGGCCGGAACCGCCGCTCTGGCGGTGACGGGAACATGGCTCGCGCTGATCCCCGGCGTGATCGTCGTCGCGATGCTGTCGGGCGTCTGGTGGGCGAGCCCGGCGCGATCTCCGGCGAGCGTGTGAGCGGGTGCGATGTCGCCGGTTCAGGGGGACGCGCAGCTATCGCCATGAGTTGCGTTCACGTGCGACAGTCCACGCAAAGGACAGGCAGCGGCTAAAAAGCGTCACGTGAGGACGCCATTTCAGTGGGCTATCTGCCCCGAAGCACTCCACCAACTATGGTTCCGAACAAATCCCGCATCATCTGTTGCTGCTGGCGTTGAGAGACAGCCTCTTGCTGTTGCTGTTGCTGTTGTTGCTGAGCCTGCCGCTCCAATTCGTCTGCGGCTTCCTTGGCGTCCTGATTACCCAAGTTTGCCGCCCTTTGCAGCAGCATCAACTTGTAGGCGTAGGGGTTTTGAACTGGAAACTCCGGATTCCCCGCCAAGTTAGCCAATGTAAACATAGAGTCGGGATCGCCATTTCGAACGCCGTCTTTGAGCACATTTATCGCTTGCTTCATCGATCTATTGTCTGGCCGACGCAACAACAGGTTCGCCAGATTATCAAATGCGGCGGGGTAGATTTGCGCAGTGAGCCGGCGATATATCGCCACTGCCTCGTCGGGCTTGCTGAAGCCCAACGCACGAGCATATTGATATCTATATCTCGGCTCATCCGGAAAATACTCGGCGGCCTTGCGGCACACCATAACAGCCTCGTCAGCATTTTCCTTAACTTCTGGAAATCTGGCCCCGAGAATATTCGCAGGCTTTCTTGGATCGTGCGGATTGGCGGCAAGCCGATCGCATCGTTCAGTCGCTTCTGTGGCCTTCTTTTGCTTTTCCGCTTCCGCCTTCTCAGCCCTCTCGGAGGCCTCGCGCTCTCGCACAAGTCGCCTCTCCTCTGCGTCCTTGCGAAGCTGCTCCTGGTCCCTGCGAAGCTGCTCTTGCTGCAGTCGTTTTTGTTCTTCTTGCTCCTCGAATTCTTTCGCGAGTTGCTTTTCCTTCTTCCAGCGCGCGATCTCTTCAGACGTGAATTGCTTTAGCGCCTCGCCGTTCGTTGGATTGAAACCCGGATTGTCGAAAAACTCATATTCTCCGTTTGGTCCCCGCCAGAACCACACGCGAGGACGCCCGGTCGCGCTGTCAAAGAGAATATAGCCTTCAATGTCTTCGATACGTTGGGGCGGCGAGATCTTGCGCTGGGTTTGATCTTTATAGGCCTTGATGACCTCTGCATTCACAGGCTGGAGTTCTTCGCCGCTCTCTGGATGAAATCCCATCAAATTGAACAGCTCGACACGGCCATCCCTATCTTTCCAATACCAGACAATCGGCTCTCCGGTTCGGAGGTCGAAAAAGTCAGGCTCTACTTCGGAAATACGCTCTGGCCTTTTTCCTTTAGCATAGGCCTGGAGGCGCTCCGCCGTTTCTTGCGTATAGACCCGACAGGTCCGTCCGGTGACGGGGTCAACTCCGGGGTTTTCGAGATAGCGCACCTCACCTTCGCGCGTCAGCACGTAGCATTTGGTCGCCTTGCCTGACTTCGACTCAAAATATTGATCTCTCGTCCCGTGCGAAAGCAAGAGCGCATGCCCGACCAAGAACGCCAATAAACCAAAGAAACCGAACCGACGGCTGGCTGTAGACAGGGAAAAAAGCTTGGATAAGAAGAAAATTAGTAGCGCCCAAACGACAAGCGCCAGTGCGCGTGCAAAGTGTTGATCGAGATTGAATGCCTGGGCGATTTCCTCCACATAGCTCTGAGCAAAAAAGAACAGCAGTATCCTGTCAACCGCCCACAGCAGCAGAATCGCTGCAACAGCGATTGCGACCGTAGCCAGCAGGCCCCTCCCCGCACCGCCAAGGCTGGACCATTTTTGCTTCAAACCACCAAAGTAAGGCTTTAGGTCGTTATCCAATTCGTCGCCTCCGAAAAAGGAGGCGCTCCCTCCCTGCCGTAATGTCCTGCGCTGAGGAAAATTATCCGCCACTCCGCGCTGCGATCCCAAGGAAATTTAATGTGTGAGGTTAGTTCTCTCCCAACGATCGTGGTTAACATTTTACGCTTGAAATTCGGTTTATGACAGCCCGTCAGATTTGAGCGTCGGCGGTGCGCCAAAATAATGCCTAGCCTTACCTCAGCAGGTGCATCTTGGATGAGTTGGCCGGGCGCGGTTGTTGGCGACTGTTTTAGGGGCAGTGCATGCAACTATGTGAGATTAGTCGCCGTCACGATCGCGCCGCGCCGCCGAATTGCCCCGCCCCGCTTCGCAAGGGCGGAGCGATCAGGGCGCCATTGGCTGCGGCGCGCGGCGATCGTTAAGCAAGGCGCTCGCATTGACCCGCATGTCGATTGAAACGCATGTCGCGATCGCTTCCCGCAGGATGTGCTCCGCCAGCGGAACGCGGCCTTCATTCTTGTAATAATGATAATAGAAGCCGGGATCGCCGTTCACGTCGATGACCGCGCCTTTTGTCTCGTGGAGCGGCAGACCCGGGTCGGTTGTGATGACGTCGATGCCCACCAGACGCAATCCGAAGGCATTGGCGACTGTTCGCCCGGTGTTTATGACGGCGTCGCACAGAAGATGCGCCATGGAAATGTTTTCGGCGCCGGTATTGTCGTTGGCCACGCGCTTGACCATAAACTCCCGACCGTGCGCCGGAACCGAACGAAGGGTCAGCCCCTGCGCCGCCAGCGTCGCCTTCATGTCGCAGTCCACCCGGAGCAGGGATTGGCTGCGCTTGAATCCTTCATCGAGACGCTGTTCGTTTTCAGTCTCGATCAACTGTCGGACGGTGGCGACGCCGTCTCCAACGAGCCGCGGCGACCGCCGCATGACGCAATCGAGCAATTTTCCGTCGAGATAGACAAGCCGGAAAGTTTCCCCCGCGATATTGCGCTCGACGATGATTTCACTGCTGTAAGCTCCGGCCGACGCCATCGCATGTTTCATCTGCGACGGCGTGGCGACGCCCGTCGTAACGCCCACGCCGCCACTGGTTCCTGCAGCAGGCTTCACGACGACGCCATCGTTCGCCAACTTGAGAAACTTCAGAGCCGCCTGTCTGTCGCCGGGGCGCAGCACGACATGCTCCGGAGTCGGGATTTCCGCCTGCTCCAACAGTCGGTAGCTCGCCAACTTGTTGTCCGCGAGAGACAGGGTGGCGCCGCTGTCCAGCGGATTCAAATTGCGGCTGACGCAGAGATTTCTGGAGCCGCGACCATTGATCACCTGGAAGTGGTTTTCGCCCACCGGGACCAGGGTCGCCCCGGTCGCCGCCGCGGCTTCCTTCCAGCTTTGCGCATAAAACTCGTCCCGGATGCGGTCGATGCGAGCTTCACGGCGGTTTCGCCGCGCGGAAAGAGTGAAGCGGCGCAGCAGATACCAAAAACGCAGGATCATCTTGGGTCCCCAATCGAGATCATTCGCCGCCTCGTCAGTCCAAATAATCGTGTCCCGATGGATTTAGCGCGTAGCTTTCTTGTGTCTCACCGATACGAACTCTCAATTGGAGGTCCTTCCATGAAGGCAACTAGCGTGATCGAAGCAGAAGTGAACAAGCGGGGCTGGTTTGGAACCATTCCAGATTATGATTAACACTGTCAGGACGGTTCCGGCGCTGCGCTTACGCATTACCACTTCCGCCGGTGTTGGCTGTGCTGGCGAATGGAGGAAAAATCAACGCGCGTTCAGCGCCTTGCGCATTGGGTATACCTCCGAATCCTCCTTGATCCGGACACGCCTGCGATGGGAATATTGCGTAGGTCCTGCCAGCACATGTCGTGTTCGCATGATTGATACGTTCAGGCCGGTGCGTCGAAGCTCTGCTGAAGGATTTCGACATCCGCAGAGTAATTGCGTACTGGAGCGAGGCTATGTCGAAACTATTCAATTTCGTGGCGAGCGATTATGCGTCCGATTTCGCCACTCACGGTTTCTCCGTGGTGAAAAATTGCATCAACGCCGAATTTCTCGACTATGCGAAGCGGCAGGCCGAAAAGTGCAAGGTCGAACAGAATATCTCGCGCGCAAAACGGCTTCTGAAGCGGGAATATCTTTTCGACTTTCCCGACGACGATCAACTCATTGTCGACCTGGTGACCACGCTCGGCGGGCTGACAGGACTTCCGGCCGATGAACTCATCATTTCAGAACGCCACATCAAGATTTATCGCGACGATGCGCCGACGAACCCGCTTCCGCATAAAGATCGACGGGGCACGCAACTCTCCGTTGGCATGCCGTTGAAAATGCCAGATGCGTCGCGGCTTGTCCTCTACCCTTATCACGAGCGCGCGGAAAACACCTTCAACAGTTTCGATGACTTCCTGGTCTCGCTCTCCGAGGCGCAGTTGCCACAAAACGCCTTGCGCGGCGTTGCGCCGCTGGAGATGGACACGCGTCCCGGCGATCTCATCGTGTTTTACGGATCGACAATCTGGCATGAAAGAACCCACGCCGCGGGTGCGCAATTGCTTTATCTGAAGATAAACGCGCTTGGTCTCGATCCTCTGGGCGAGAACATAGCGAGTTTGCCTCTTGAAAAGCGGCAGAAGCATGCGGACTTCCGAACAAAAGCCGCAGTCGCCGCATAACCGCGCGGCGAAGTCGCCGTCGGATAATATGGGCGTCGCTTGCGCGCAGGAAGCGGCGCGGCCAGGCTGGAGCCTTCGCCGTCGCTCGCAGCCTCAAGGTTTCCAGTCCCATGCCTTGAGCTGCTTGCGCGCCGTTCCGAAATTGCCGAGTTGATAGACCGCCGCGCCGGCGGGCGAGAATGAGAAGGCGTCGAAGGGTTCGGCGAGCATTTCTTTCAGATAATCCTGCGAAGCGATGCCGATGGTGACGTGCGGATTGAAGTTTTTGCCCGTGCTTTTCGGCACGAAGGCCGCGACGTAATCGATTGTCGGCTGGTTGATTTCGGGATCTTCGGGCGGGGCGGCGAAAGCCGCGGCGGTTCCGTTTTTCGCGGTGTAACGGGACACTGCGTGGATCAACAGATTTTGCAGTTTCGTCAGACTGCTCGTCGGCTCGATCACGATGCCCGCAACGCCGTTCTCCTGCCAGGGGATGTAATAATATTTGAACGCCTTCAACTGCCAGCGCGAGGCCTTCTGGTTGCCGAGGATCCTGCCGACTGCGGCGTAAACTTTCTCAAGGTCCGCCGTGCGGACATATCGCTGCAAGACGCTGATGTGCGGGCGATGCGTCTCGTCGAGAGCAAAGCCCTTCGGATAGGCTTTCAGCAGGCGCGCGTTCGCCGCCTCCGCGCGCTGCACCATCGCGGCGTCCGGCTCCAGCACAATGTCGATTGCAGTGACCGGCTTTTCGCCCGCGCTCGACGAACCTGCATAGCCGGACAGCGACGCCAGCCCAATGCCGAGAGCAACCGCGAGCCGGGTGAATTTGGTCATGAGATATTCCTGTCGCTATGGGAGGCCGGGAGTGTGCGTCGGAACGATAAAATCAGGCAGGGGATATGAGTTAGCAGTAGAACCGCACCGCCTGCGCCGGTCAAGCGCCCGCCTCCGGCAACTCCCCCTCGCGCCGAGGCGAATATCGGATAGACTGCCGCGATCTCCTCATCCAAAGGATTGTCGCATGAACGATTCTGCGATTGTCTCGCGCAGCAAGGTTCCGCAAGTCACGCTGGTTTTCTGGCTCGTCAAGATTTCTGGCGACGACGCTTGGCGAGACGGGCGGCGACGCGGCGTCGATGTCGCTCGATCTCGGCTACGCGATCAGCAGCGTTATTTTCCTTGGCGTGTTCGCGGTCAGCGTCGCCGCGCAGATCGCCGCAAAATCCTTTCGTCCCTTCCTCTACTGGTTCGTGATCATAGCGACGACGACAGCAGGCACGACGCTGGCGGATTTCGCGGATCGCTCGCTGGGCGTCGGCTGTCCCGGCGGAGCCGCGATCCTGTTCCTGCTGCTGATGGCGGCGCTTGGCCTGTGGCGCTTTTCCGAGGGCTCCGTCTCCGTCGATACGATCGCGACGCCGAGAGTTGAGATGTTTTATTGGGTGGCGATCCTGTTCTCCCAGACTCTCGGCACGGCGCTCGGCGACTGGATGGCCGACACAAACGGGCTCGGCTATGAAGGCGGCGCGGCTGTTTTCGCCGTGGGACTGGCGCTGGTTGCGGCGACGTATTTCTTCACTAAAGTTTCGCGCACGCTGCTGTTCTGGAGCGCCTTCATCCTGACGCGGCCGCTGGGCGCAACGCTTGGCGATCTGCTCGACAAGCCGGTGTCGCAGGGAGGACTGGAGTTCAGCCGTTTCTACGCCACGGCGATTCTCGCGGCGGCGATCATTGTCCTCGTCGCGGTGCTGCCGCAGAAAGCGGGGGAGCGTCGGCTCGCGCGCGCGGGCGACGGCTGATCGGAATATTCATGTCGACCGCAGCGGAGCGGCGCCCCTTGAGGAGAAAGCCGGCAGCACGATTTTGGCCGGCGCTGCTCGCGGCGTTGCTTTTGCCGCCCTGCTCCGCCTTCGCGGGACCGCCCTATATCACCGACGATCCCGAGCCCGTCGACTATCAGCACTGGGAAGTCTACGGCTTCTCTCAGGGGATGCGCGCGAGGGGCGAGACAAGCGGCGTAGCGCCGTCCTGCGACTGCAACTACGGCGTTCTTCCCGATGTTCAATTGCATGTCCAGCCGGGCGTCGCCTTTCGCGCGGGCGCTGGCGCAGCGCCGCAATGGGGCGCCGGCGACACGGAGCTGGGCTTGAAATACCGCTTCATCGAGCAGGACAAGGCGAATGCAACGCCCTCGGTCGCTTTCTATCCCCTGCTGGAGGCGCCGACCGGCGACGCCGCGCGCGGGCTTGGCGGCGGGCGCACCCGCGCCTTCCTGCCGTTGTGGGCGCAGAAGGATTTCGGCGACTGGACGACTTTTGGCGGCGGCGGCTACTGGATCAATCCCGGCCCCGGCGCGAGGAATTACGGCTTTGTCGGCTGGGTGCTGCAACGCAAGGTCAGCGACCGGCTGGCGCTGGGCGTGGAGCTTTTCCATCAGACCCCCAGCGAGATCGGCGGCGCGCAAGCGACAGGCTTCAACCTCGGCGGCGTCTATGATTTCAACGAGCATTACCATCTGCTGTTTTCGCTCGGCAGAGGCCTACAGCACGCCAGCGAGACGAATGCTTTTTCCTGGTATCTCGGCCTCCAGATAACAGGCGGGGGCTGACTGCGCGAAGGCGGAGAGTTCAAATGTCAGGCGTGTTCGCTTTAACGACCGCAGCGATGTTCTTTGGCGCCGCCGTCTACATCACCGTCGCCGAACATCCCGCAAGGCTTGGCCTCAATGTGCGCGCCGCGCTGGCGCAATGGGGTCCCTCCTATGCGCGCGGCTTCGCCATGCAGGCGAGCCTCGCCGTCATCTCGGGACTTCTCGGCGTCGCGGCCTGGTGGAGCAGCGGCGAGCGGCTCTGGCTCGCGGGCGCCGCCGCCATCCTCGCGAACTGGCCCTACACCATGCTGGCGATCATGCCCGTCAATCGTCTTCTGCAAGCGACATCGCTCGACGCAGCGTCCGGCGATACGCGCGAGCTGTTGCGCCGCTGGGGCCGGCTGCACGCGGGAAGAAGCGCGCTCGGCGCCATCGCGACGGGGCTTTATCTGCTGGCGGCGGCAGGAGGCGTTTGACCCGCCGGTTTTACTGGCGAGTCTCGCAAGTTTTATGGAGGGAATGGCGGCCACGCATCCCTGGACAGGACAGCGCGGCCGCGAAAACGCGTCTCGCCTCAGCCGCCGTCCTTGACGGTGATCGTGACGATGCTGGACACGAAGCGGCCGCCCTGCTTGTCGCCCGGGACGACGATGCGGGTGGGGCCATCCGAGCCCAGCGGCTGGCCGTTGGCCAGCCAGGCGATCATGATCTGGTCGCCGCCAAAGTTAGGCGACACCTCTCCGGCGCCAAACACCGTTTCGTAGCCGTCGCTCCCCGTGACGACAATGGTCTTGCGGAGAATGTCGTTCTTGACGTTGGGGTCGAGAACGATGCCGACATATTGCAGAAGATCCCACAGCAACACGCCCGTGAAAAACTGCGTCACCACGGCGCCGGAGGCGAAATAGGTGACGTTTTCCTGAGTCTGCGGCAGTTTTTTCAGATCGGACGCATAAATGGTCCTGGGAGTCTGCACCTGTCCGTTGACAACGAAGACCGGAGCCCAGCCTCCATCGGCGCGAACCTGCGCCGATCCCGTGACGAAGCCGAAGAACAGCAGCGCGGAGAGTAGATGACGTAGTTTCATGGATTGCCCCTCAGTGTAGGATTGCAGAAAAAACCAACGCTTACGCAGACGGATACGCAATATATGTGATTTGCATAGCGCTTCCAAATGAACCCGACAAGGAGGTTTAGTGATTACCTCCTTTAGCCCTGTGCTTCCGACAGGCTTTTCGATGACCGCACGAGCAGCGCGCGCATAAAAATCGCCAAGACGGGCCGCGCCCCGCGCTCGCAAAGAGCGGGCGGCTTCGTTATGATTCACTCCGCGCCGGGCGCGCATCCGGCGCCACAAAGGACTCCGCAATGGCCCAACACGACTTCGATCTCATTGTCATCGGCGCGGGCTCCGGCGGGGTTCGCGCCGCGCGGATCGCGGCCGGCTATGGGGCCAGGGTCGCCATCGCCGAGGAGTTTCGCGTGGGCGGCACCTGCGTCATTCGCGGCTGCGTGCCGAAAAAGCTCTATGTGCTCGCCAGCCGCTTTCGCGACGAGTTCGAGGACGCCAGGGGATTCGGCTGGAGCGTCGGGGAAACCTCCTTCGACTGGACGGCGCTCAAGGTCGCCAAGGAAAAAGAGATCACGCGGCTGGAGGGTCTTTACGCGCAGAATCTGGAAAAGGCCGGCGTCCGGCTGAAGCCCATGCGCGCTACGATAGAAAATCCCAACAGCGTGCGCTTCGCCGATGGAAGCGTCGTCAGCACGGACAAGATTCTCGTCGCCACCGGCGGCGCGCCCATAAATCTCGACATTCCCGGCATCGAGCACGCCGTCAGCTCCAACGAGATTTTTGACCTGCCCGACTTCCCGCAGCGACTGCTGGTGATCGGCTCCGGCTATATCGCCGTGGAGTTCGCCTCCATTTTCGCGCGGCTGGGGTCGCAGGTGGCGATGAGCTATCGCGCCGAGCTGCCGCTGCGCGGTTTCGACAACGACCTGCGCCGCCTGCTCGCGGAAGCGCTTGCTCAGAACGGGGTGAAACTACATGCGGGCGCCATGCCGAAATCGCTGCGCAAGACCGCGGGCGGCGTCGCCGCGCTGCTGGACAATGGCGCAGAGCTGGAGGTTGACGCGGTGTTGGCCGCCACCGGCCGGCGTCCCGCGACGCATGGCCTCGGGCTGGAGCATGCCGGCGTGGTCTTGCAGAAGGGCAATGGCGCTGTGTGCGTGGACGCGCATTCGCGCAGCAATGTCTTGTCGATTTTCGCCGTGGGCGACGTCACCGACCGCATCAACCTCACGCCCGTCGCGATCCGTGAAGGACACGCCTTCGCCGACACCCAGTTTGGCGGGCTGGACGTGAAAGTGGAATATGACTGCGTGCCCAGCGCCGTGTTCACGACGCCGGAGATCGGAACGGTCGGCTGCTCGGAAGAAGAGGCGGTGCGGCGACATGGCGAGATCAAGGTGTTCGAGACATCCTTCCGCCCGATGCGGGCGACGCTGTCCGGCCGCGCCGAAAAAGTCTTCATGAAACTGCTTGTCGACGCCGCCGACGACCGCCTGGTCGGCGCGCATGTTCTGGGGCCCGAGGCCGGGGAAATGGCGCAGCTCATCGCCGTAGCGATGAAGATGAGGGCGAAGAAAAGCGACTTCGACGCGACAATGGCGCTGCATCCGACGATGGCCGAGGAGCTGGTGACCATGCGCAGCGCCTCGCGTGTCGCGAAATCGGGGTGAAAGTTTTTTTTAAGTGACGCCAACCGGAGTTTAACTGCCCCGCCCGCTGTCGGAAAACCCGAGAGTTCGCCGAGTCATTTCGCGCCATACGTAGACGCCACAATTTCAGCTCTGCGCAGGACCGTCTATCTATGCACGAACGCTTTGGGAGTTGCGGGGCTTGCAGCGTGGAGTGCGGCTATGATTTCGCTGGGTGAGTGCAAGGATTTTGCGGGGCTGGTGTTAGACGAATTGATTTTGGGCGCGGGTCCGAGCGAGGCCCATCGCGCGAAGCTTTCGGCCTATCTGGCGAACATGAAGTTCGGTCCCGAAACGGTGCGGGAACTGATCATCAGCGACATTCGCGAGGCGCGCGAGCTGGGAGCCGCGAAACATGCTGCGGATTTGCTCGTCGTGTTGCGGATGTTCCTGCATGAACATCCCGAAGCGAGGCGCACCGGCGAAGACGCTTCACAGCGCAAGAGCCGCGCGCCGCGCATGAACCGCAACGCCAGAACGCCATGCACGGCGCCTGACTCATCGGATCGCACGCTCATCAACACCCCGCTTTTTTAAGTTCCGCCTCCACCGCAAATAACGCATTGCACACACCCGCAAGGGAAATAAAAATTCTCAAGAGGCCGCGATAGTTCATGCTATCGCGGCCTTCGCTTTCTGTGTGCGACGGGAGCGGTATGCGCTTCTCAAGCTTCGCCAAAACAAGACTGCCTGCGTGGAGGGATGCGCCTGATCACAACTTGCCGTTCAGGCGATGGCGACTAGATGGGCGCGAGGGGCAAACGCGTCCATGCAAGGAGTTTTACGTCATGACTTTAACGTCCAGAGAATCTGTCTACAGGGAAAGCGCGGCCTATGGCGGTTTGATCGACGCGATTGGCGGCGTTGCGACCATTGTCCTCGCCGTATGTGGATTGGTCGGCATCCATGCGCCGATGATGGCCGCGATTGCGACGATTGTGTTTGGCATCGCGTTGCTGATACAGGGCGGAACGATGTTGTCCGAATATGCGGCCATCATTTTTCCTGCGGGCGTCAAAGCCACGCCGATCGATCAGTTCGGCGGCAGCAGTCTTTCGTCAGTGTTTCTGGTCGGCGCAACCGGCGTCGTGCTCGGCGTGCTTTCGCTGCTCAACATCAACTCGGGCGTGCTGACGCCCGTCGCGACCATCGCTTACGGCACCGCGCTCGTCCTTAGCAGCAACGCCGTCTGGCATCTTTATGTGCTCCGCAGCGCATCGGCGCGGTCCGAGACGCAGCTTCAGGGAACCTCGGCGAACCAAACGCGCTCGGTCGGCAGCGAATTGCTCGCCAGTGAAATGGCCTCCGGCTCGGCGGGCATTCAGGCGCTCGCCGAACTCGCCGCCGTCGTGCTCGGCATTCTCGCGGTGGCGGGCAATGTCAACGACCTCACGCTGAATCTGGTCGCTTTGCTCGCGCTTGGCTCGACGCTCATTCTCACCGGCGGCAGCCTCAGCGCAACGGTGCTCGGCCTCATGCGTCCCTGGAGTCAGAACTAGATCACGGTCGCTGAAAAAGCCTCGCCGACCCGGCGCCGCCGGGCCGGCGTTCTCGGTCAAGCTTTCAGTTTTCGGGTTGAGACGGGTGCTGCGGCGCCTTGCGGATGACCGCCGTAGTGTTGGAGCCTTGCGCGTCGTAGTCGATGCGCGTCAGCGGATCGAGACTCCCCAACGCGAGCAATATCACCAGCCACAGCAGCCCGGCGACCGCGAAAAGGCGAATGGCGTCGGGGCCGTGCGACAGCTCCATGAACACCGTGACGATGACGCCGGCCATCAGCACCGCCACCACAAGCAGCAGCGGCCGCAGGGATCGGCCGATGGGCAGATAACTCACCCCGAACTCCAGCGCGAGCAGCAGCAGAAGCACCGCCCAGGCCATCAGCACATGGAGAATGCGCGCGCTCATGGTCCGCGTCCGATGAGGTAAATGAGCGGATAGAGAAATATCCAGACCATGTCGACAAAGCTCCAGTAGAGGCCGACGACAGTCACCGCTGTATGCGAGGCTGGCGTGAATTCCCGCACCCGCCAGACGATCCATCCGACCAGAACAAGCCCGACGACCATGTGAAGCCCATGGATCGCCGTGCCGAGAAAATAGAATGCAAAAAACAACTGTGCGCCGTCGCGCAGCGTTCCGTCGACGGAGAAGCTCGCGCCGGGAAAAAACCCCTTGGCGAAATCCTCCCGCCATTCCACGCCGAACTTCAAAAACAGAAAGCCGGCGCCGAGCAGCCACGCCGCGAGAAGGCAAAGCACGAGCAGGCGTCTGCGCCCCGCCTGCATGAAGGCCGCGCCCGCGCCATAGGCTAGACTGCTGGTCAGAAGCAGCACGCTGTTTATGGTTCCAAGCTCGAGGTCCGTCTGCTGCGCGCCAAAGTCGAATCCGGCTTCGGTCCAGTGACGGCAATAGATCCAGGCGAGGAACAACGGACCAAAGAACAGCGACTCCGACGCCAGAAACAGCCACATGCCGGAAAACGCCGTCTCCGCCTGATGGCGCGCGCTGGAAAATTGAAACTCGTGCGGCAGCGATGCTTCAGTCATGGGCGGCGACAACCTCCGGTCTGGGATAATGATAGGGCGGGTCGACCACCACGGGCGTCTGCTCGAAATTCTCGGTGAGCGGCGGCGATTGCGTCCGCCATTCGAGACCGGTCGCGCCCCAGGGATTTGCGCCGGCGCGCTTTCCGTAAAACAGCGACCAGGTCAGATAGACGAGCGGCAGCAGATAGCCGAGCGCAAGTATCGTCGCGCCGGCCGACGAGAGCACGTTCAGCGTGGTGAAGTCCGCCGGATAGGAATGATAGCGCCGCGGCATGCCGAGATATCCCAGCACGAACTGCGGGAAAAAGGTCAAATTGAAACCGATGAAGATAATGACCGCTGCCGCGCGGCCCCACATTTCCGGATACATGCGTCCCGTGATCTTCGGCCACCAGAAATGCAGCCCCGCGAAATACGCGGAGACCATGCCGCCGACCATCACGTAATGGAAATGCGCGACGACGAAATAGGTCTGCGTCAGATGCACGTCGGCGGCCAGAGCGGCGACGAACAGTCCGGTCAGTCCGCCCATGGTGAACAGGCCGATGAAGCTGATCGCATAGAGCATCGGCGCGTCGAAATGGATGAAGCCCTTGTGCATCGTGCCGATCCAGTTGAACACCTTGATCGCGGACGGCACCGCCACCATGAAGCTCAGGATCGAAAACACCAGCGACGAATAAAGCGACGTTCCCGCAACGAACATGTGATGGCCCCACACGAGAAAGCCGATCACCGCGATGGATATGCTGGCCCAGACGACGAAAGTGTAGCCAAACAGGCTCTTGCGCGAGAAGCACGGCACGATCTCGCTGACGACGCCAAAGCCTGGCAGGATCATCACATAAACAGCGGGATGCGAATAGAACCAGAAGAGATGCTGAAACAGCAGCGGATCGCCGCCGATGGAGGGGTCGAACACGCCGATGTGAAAGATGCGCTCGAAGGCGAGCAGCACCAGCGTCATCGCCAACACCGGCGTCGCCAGCACGAGAATGACGCTTGTGGCGTAGAGCGACCACAGGAACACCGGCATCCTGTGCCATGTCATGCCCGGCGCGCGCAGGCGGTGGATGCTGACGATGAAGTTCAGTCCCGTCGCGATGGAGGAAAAACCGGCGATGAAGATGGCGACCACCGTGGAGATCACATGGCCCTTTACGTAGAGCGAGGTCAGCGGCGTGTAGAAAGTCCAGCCCGTGTCGACGCCGCCCGCGAACAGCGAATAGAGCACGAGGATTCCGGCGGCGATATAGAGATACCAGCTCAGCAGATTCAGGCGGGGAAAGGCGAGATCGCGCGCGCCGAGCATCAGGGGAACGAGAAAGTTGCCGAGGTCACCGTGGGAATGGCGGGAATGAGAAAGAACCACACCATCACCACCCCATGCATGGTGAACAGCTTGTTGTAGGTCTCCGCCGAAGGGATCATTCCGTGCGGCGACAGGAGATTGTAACGAAGTAGCGCCGCGCCCAGTCCGCCGATGAAGAAGAAAAGCGTGATCGAGCCCATGTAGAGCACGGCGATGCGCTTGTGGTCTGTCGTCAGCAGCCAGCTGCGTAAAGTGTGGCCGTCGGTCAGATAGGACTCGCCGTGAGGCAGGTCGGTCGCGTCGCCATGCAGTTCGCTCGCGGTCATTGCTTGGTCTCCGGCCTGAGGGATTTGATATAGGCGATGAGCTTGAGCAGATTCTCCTCGTCGATCTGTCCCGCAAAGGAAGGCATGATCGGCGGATAGCCGGCGAGGCGGCGCTTTTCCGGCGCCAATATGCAGTCGCGCAGATATTGATCGTCGGCCGTGGCGGTGGAGCCGTCGACCAGCTTCACCTGCGTTCCATAGAGTCCAGCCAGCGCGGGCGCCGCGCCTTCCGTGCCGACGCCATTGGCGCCGTGACAGCCGTTGCAGCCAAAGCGCGTGAACAGCGCGCGGCCTCCCGTCGACATGGACTCGTGAACGCCGCCTTCGTTGAGCCAGCGCTCATAATCGGGAGCGCTCATGACCACGACCTCGCCGGTCATCATGGCGTGTCCCGTGCCGCAATATTGTGTGCAGAAGAGATGGTAGGTTCCTGGATCCTTCGCTTCGAACCACAAGGTCTCGTAGCGGCCCGGCAACACGTCATGCTTGATGCGAAAGGCCGGCACGGAAAAATCGTGGATCACATCCTCGGAGGTCATCACCAGTTGGACGGCGCGGCCCACCGGAACATGCAGGGCGTTGATCTCGCGCTGGCCGCCCTGATGCTCCACCTTCCACATCCATTGCTTGCCGACGATATAGATGCGCAATGCGTTTTCCGGCGGCTGAAACAGCCGCACGTAAAGGTCCGCGCCCCAGATGAAGAGACCAAAGAAAATCACCAGCGTCGCTGTGGTCCAGGCGATCTCGACGCGCCAGGTCTTGTCGGAGACAGGCCCGCGATCAATCGTGCTGCCGGCGCGGTATTTGATCATGAAAACCCAGATCAGCCCGAACACCAGCGCAAGCACGGCGCAGGACACCAGAAGCAGCGCGCCGATGAGCCAGTCGACTTCCGCCGCATTGGTCGTCGCCTGGGGAAGCGAGAAATTCATGCGCCGCGCCTCTCGTAGCGCAGCGCGCGCCACAGGCCCACGGCGATCGCCAGCACGGTGAGCCCGGCCGCGATGCGCAACAGCTTGACGATGGCGAAGGTATATTGCCCCGTCGCGGCGTCGAAGTCATAGCAAAGCAGCGTCACCAGCGAGGCTGTGCGCACAGTCTCGCCCGCGGCGGCGCGCTGCACCGCGCCGCGCACATCCCCGGGCTGATAGCCGACGCCGGCGATGTAATTCGAAACCAGGCCTTTGGGCGTGATGAAAACCACGCCGAGCGGATGCATGTAGGAGCCGCGTCCCTGAACGCGCCCGTGAAAGCCGACCGCGTCGGACAGCGCGGCAAGAGCGGCTTCGTCGCCAGTCAGAAAACGCCAGAACTGCTCCGCGCCCTGCGCGGGATAGCGCTGCATGTCGACGGACTTCGCCGCGGCCGCGTCCGTCGCGCTATCCGCCGGGTCGATGCTGACCGCCGCCAGCGTATAATCGCGCCCGGCGGTCAATCCGGACTTGTTCAAGGCCTCGAAAAGATTTGAGCGCAAGACGCTGCACAGGCTCTTGCAATGAAAATATCCGAGCACGAGGATGAGCGGTCGTCCCTCCATCAACGCTGAAAGACGCAAGGACTCGCCAGTCTCGTCACGAAACGCCCTTTCGAGCGGCAGGCGCTCGCCGGGCCTTTGTTCGTAGGCAATGCCGGTGATGTCGGGCGTCGTACCAGCAATGGCGCTGGCCGGCGCGCTGAGCAACAGGATGAGCAGGAGCAGCGGCATGAGTCTTCTCCGTCGATGCGGCCGGGACCGGGGCCGGCTTCTCCACTTGCGGGGCGGCGGGCTGCGGCGCCGCGCCGGGCCAGCCCGCAATCTGCTGCTGCGCGACGAGACGCATCGCCTGCGCAATCGGGATATGAGCGACGCCATTTCCCTGATCGATCCAGCCGGAGCTGTTCAACTGCGCGATTTCCTCGGCGTAAAAGCGCTGCATGTCCGCGCGCGGGTCAATCTGGAGGCGCGGCTGCGGATAGTCCGGCAGCGGCAAATGCAGCGTACGGTCGATGGTGGCGTTTGGAAACAGCAGCAGAACGATCACCGACAACAGCACGACCGAAACGCAGAGCACGAAAACGCCCAACCAGATAAAGCGCATGGCGACGTCGCGCGGCTCGTGTTTTGCGGGCTGCAGCAGTTTTTCAAACACGGCGCCATGCTCCGTGACGAATGAGCGGAGAGGATCGCGCGCGCATCGCCAGCGCCGCCGCGCCGGCGACCAGCGCCAGCATCGCAAAGCCGGCGGCGGCGCTAAAGCCAAGGCCCGAAGCCGGCAGCACGAGCCACCAGCTGCGCAGCATCGCGCTGATGATGAGGAGAGCTGTGACGCAGATCATGCCGAGGCGCGATTGCCGCAGGCGCGGCGACATCAGCGCGAGAAACGGCAGCGCGAAGTGCAGGCCCGCGATCAGCGCCGCCACCACGCCCCAGCCTCCGCTCCAGCGCAGTTCGTACCATGGAGCTTCGCGCGGCAGGTCGGATTGCCAGACGATCAGCAGTTGCATGAAATCGAGATAGGCCCACAGGATCAGCAGCGCTTGCAGCAGCCTCGCCAGCGCGGCCAGCGTCTGGCTCCTTGGCGGCGCGCCGAGCGCGGCGACAAGAATCGAAACCGACAGAGCGAGCAGGCCCATTTCCGCAATTTCGATCAGCCCGAAAACGCTGGATGGAAAGAACGGATCAAGCGACAATATCGCGTCGATCGCGCCGAATGTGACCGTGAGCGCGAGCGCGATGAGGCCGGGGGGCGCGAGCCGCGCCAGCGCCGCTTGCGGCTCCTTCGCCTGCAAGGCCCGCAGGATCAGAAAGGCCAGAGCGAACCAGACGACGAGATAAATCGCGCCGCGCAGCGCGAAGGCCGGAAGGTTGAGATAGAAGCCGTTTGCGAGACGCGCCGCGACTTCGGGTTGCAGCCAGGGATAAAGCCGCGGCAACATGAAAGCCCACGGGACCAGCGCCAGGGGCAACAGTGGCAACGCGCTCAGGCCCGCGACGAGTTGCGGCCTGATGGCGTAGCCCCAGTCGCCGCCGGTCAGGGCGTGAATGAGCAGCAGCCCCATACAGCCGAGCGGCCAGCCGATGAAGGCGCAGAGCGCTGCGAGCCAGGCGTGCGGAAAGGCCGCCGGCGTCAGCGCCCACGCCGCCGCCGAGCCGACAAGGCCCGCCGCGCAAAGACTCCAGGCCGTGATTTCGAGAGCGTTGCGCCTCATTGCGGCGCTCCGTTCCCACCGGGCCGAAGTTCGGCGAGTTTCGCGTTCTGGCTGAGTTGCAACGCGCGGATATAGGCGGCGATGGCCCAGCGATCCGCCGGCTGCACGCGCGCGGCGAAGGAATACATCCTGCCGTAGCCATTGGAGATGACGTCATAGAAATGCTGTGGCGGCGCGTCGCGCAGACGCTGGCTGTGATAGGACGGCGGCGGCGGAAAGCCGCGCTGCACGATCATGCCGCGCCCGTCGCCAAGCTCGGAATGACAGGGCGTGCAATAGATGCGGTAACGTTCCTGACCGCGCTGGAGCAGCGCCAGCGTCACCGGCGGCGCCGGCTCGGGCTTTTCTCCAAACTCAACCAGCCCCGCAGGAAGCTCGGCGGGACCGACCAGCGGCGCATAGGTCTTCTGCTTTGGCTGCACGCTCATGTCGTCGCAGCCGCCAAGCACCGCGACCGCCAGCGCGACGAGATGCGCGCGCCTCAAGGCGGCGTCTCCTCGATCTGCTGTCCGCCAAGGTCCTGCATGATCGCGCGCGCGCGTTGCGACTGCTCGTCGTCGCCATAGCGCGCCGCGAGCGTAAACCTGTCGCGCATCGCGCGTCGCATGGCGTCATGCTCGTCGATCGCTTCATAGAGACTTGGCAATCTGGCGGCGATGAAATAGCCGAAGAACCCCGCGAGCACCGCGCAAAGCACGCCGATTTCAAAGGCGATCGGCACGAAGGACGGCCACGAAAACTCCGGCCGGCCGCCGATGTCGAGCGGATAGCCGATGATATCGGCGTAGGCCTGCATGCCAAATCCCGCAGCGGTCCCCAGCAGTCCCGCGATGAGAATGACGACAGGCAGCGGCGAGCCCTTCGGCGCGTCCTCGCGCTGCGTGGGCGTATAACTTCGCGGCGGCTCGATATTGTCGTTGGCGAGGCGCGCCATCGCCTCGCGCAGAAGTTTCTCGCTTGCGAACGAAGCGATGAAGCCGCCCTTGGGAACAAGCACGGACCGAGGCAGCGGCTCGGGAATGGGCTTTATGCTTTCGAGGCCCTCGCCCACGCCATAGGTTGGCGGCGGGCCCGAGAACTCCGTTTCCGGCTCCAGATTATAGGCGCATTCGGGAGGCTCGCAGCCTTCTCCGAGGCGCGCGTCATAAATGAAATGCGTTGCGCAATAGGGACAGATCGCCTCGTCCCGGCCGCCCATGTCGAGGAACACATGCGGATGATCGAAAGGCGGCAGATCGCCGACGCACATGAATTCCTTGACGCCTATTCTGATATGGGCGGCGCCAGGCGCGTTGTGAAAATGCGGTTTGCCGAGCGGATCCATAAGCAATACCCCGACTGAAAACACGGGACCGCAAAAGCGCGCAGTCCCGCCCTGTTCAACGCCTCAGGAAGAGCTGTCGTTCCGGGGCGCGCGGCCGCCTCCCTGCCCTTCGTCTGTGCGGCGTTGAATCAACTCCCGCATTTCGAACATCGAAATCACCGGCAGGTAGCGCACGGCCAGAAGTATCCCCAGCAGGAACAGTCCGACCGTGCCGAACAGAGTCAGCCAATCCCAGAAGGTCGGGACGTAATTGCCCCAGGAACTCGGCAGATGCGTACGCCGCAGGCTCATCACCACGATCTGGTAACGCTCGCACCACATCCCGACGATCACGCCAAGGCAGACAGGCGCGATCACGCGCGGATCGAGACGCATTTTTTGCGACCACATCAGTTGCGGCGCGAGCACATTGAACACGACGGTCGCCCAGTATATGGGCGCCACCGATCCCGTCAGCTTGTCCTTGAACTGAAGTATTTCGGCGTGGTCGCCGCCATAAAAAGTGGTGAAGGCGTCCATCAGATAGGCGTAGCCGAGGCAAAGGCTGCTCACCAGCAGCATCTTGCACAGGATGTCGAAATGCCTGCCCGTGATGAAGTCCTCGAGCCGCAACAGGCGGCGCAGCGGAATCGCCAGCAGCAGCACCGTCGCGAAGCCCGACAGCAAGGCGCCAAACACGAAGAAGGGCGGAAATTGCGTGGAGTGCCAGCCGACCGTCGCCGCGCCGGCAAAGTCGAGTCCGACGATGCTGTGCACGGATATGACCAGCGGCGCCATGATCGCCGCAAGCACGCTATAGGTCGCGTGATAATGACGCCACTGGTTTTCGGAGCCGCGAAAGCCGAGCGCCAGCGTTCCGTAAAATTTCTGCTTGCCGCGCGTCGTCGCGCAGTCGCGCATGGTCGCAAGGTCGGGGACCAATCCGAAATACCAGAACAGGATCGAGGAGACGACATAGGTGAGAATGGCGAAGAAATCCCACAGCAGGGGGCTGCGAAACTGCGGCCACAACGTCATCGTGTTGGGAAAGGGAAACAGCCAGTAGAACAGCCACGGGCGGCCCAGATGCAAAATGGGATAGATCCCCGCGCAGGCCGCCGCGAATATCGTCATCGTCTCGGCGAGGCGGTTGAGGGAATTGCGCCATTCGACTCCGGCGAGATAGAACAGCGCCGAGATGAATGTGCCTCCCGACGCGATGGCGATCCACCAGACATAGTTGATGATGGCGAAGCCCCACGCCACCGGCCAGTCGATGCCCCATATGCCGACGCCCGCATAAAACAGCCAGGCGATGGCGATGACCAGCGCGGCGAACAGCGGCAGGACCAGCGCGACCGCCACGATCCACCAGAGAAACGCGCGGTCGCGCAAGGCGATCGAACAGATCCGGTCGGTCATCGAGCCAATGGTCGGCCCGGGCAGCAGCACGGGGTCGTCGGCCTGCGGCTGGGGAACTTCGTCGGTTTCGGCGCGTATGGCGGCGTCAGTCATTCTTGCGCCCCTCTATCGCGGCGTTGACGTTACGCACGCGCGCTTCATAGGTGACGCGCGGATGCGTGTTCTGCTCCGCCAGCAGAGCGTAATCGAGCGGACTCTGCTTGCGCTTTGCGACCTCGCTGTCCGGCGACGCCATGTTTCCGAAAGTGATCGCCTTGCTCGGACAGGCGGCCTGACAGGCCGTCACAACCTCGCCGGCGGGCCTGTTCTCGCGATCCGCGACGATGCGCGCCTCCGCGATGCGTTGCAGGCAGAAGGTGCATTTCTCCATTACGCCGCGCGCCCGCACGGTGACTTCGGGATTGCGCGCCTGCGCCGGCCGCTCCTCCTCCTGCGCGAAAGCGTAATAATTGAAGCGGCGCACCTTGTAGGGACAATTGTTGGAGCAGAACCGCGTGCCGATGCAGCGGTTGTAGACCATGACATTGAGTCCCTCGGAATCATGCACCGTCGCGCCGACGGGACAGACCGTTTCGCACGGGGCCTGTTCGCAATGCATGCAGAGCACGGGCTGGAAGAAAGTCTCCGGCGACTCGGCGCCGCCTTCGTAATAGCGGTCAATGCGCAGCCAGTGCATCTCACGCTCGCGCAACACCTGATCCTTGCCGACGACGGGAATGTTATTTTCCGCCTGACAGGCGACGACGCAGGCGTTGCAGCCGATGCAGGCGTTGAGATCGATGCTCATCGCCCAGGCCGCAGGGCCTTCCGGCTTCCATCTGTAGAGATGCGGGTTGTGTTCCGGGGCGCTGGCGAAGCGCTGGTTCTCGTTGAACTCCGCGAGCGTTGCGTGACGCGCGTAATCGCCTTCTTCGCCAAACATCATATTGTGGTGCTCTGTGCTGGCGAGCTCCATTCGTCCGCTCGCCTTTTGCAGCGACACCGCGCCCTTTTGTCCCATCAAGGGATAGAAATCGAAGCCCGCGCCGGCGCCGACGTCGCCGACAGTCTTGCGGCCAAAGCCAAGATGGGCGAGAGCGCAATCTTCCGCGAGGCCGGGCAGAATCCACACCGGCGCCGTGACGCTCGCCGCGCCGACGCCGAGATGCGCCATGTCGCCGTTCTCCAGCCCCAGCCGCTGCGCCTGCTTTTGCGAGATCAGCAGCGGATTGTCCCAAGTCAGCTTGGTGAAGGGACGCGGCAGCTCCTGAAGCCAGGGATTGTTGGCGTAACGACCGTCCCAGATGTGCGGGTCCGGCCGAAACAGCACCGTCAGCGCATCGCTCGTCGGCGCCGGAGGCGTCAGGCCGGCGACGTCCCCGCGCAGCGTCGCCTGCGCCTTTGCGGCGCCGGAGCCCGCGACGACGCCAGACGCCAGCGCCTCGCGCCAGCCCCCGTCAAAGTCCTGCCCGAGGCGCTGCTTCCAATGTCCCTGCAAGGTGTCGAGCGTGGAGACGCGCTCCGGGCTTGCAAACAGCTCCAGCACGCCATGCGCGTCGATGGCGTCGTAAAGCGGCAGCGCCTGCGGCTGCATGATCGTCGCCGTTCCGTCATAGGCGCGCGCGTCGCTCCACGTCTCCCATGCATGCGTCATGGGAACAGCCCAGATGCTCGCATCGCTCGTCTCGTTCGGCGTTTGCGCCAGCGTCAGGCTGAACTCCACCGCCTTCAGCGCCTGGGTGAACTCCGCCGCCAGCGGTGTGGCGTAGGCGGGATTTACGTCGATCATCAGCAGCGAATTGATTTTTCCTGCGCGCATGTCCGCGACGAGATCGGCGAGCGCCGCCGGGTCCTCGCCGCCCTTGTGCGCGACGGGTTCGATCAGTTCCAGCGTGCTTCCCCGCGCGCCCAGCGCCTCGTTCATCGCATGCGCAAGCGCGTGCGTTTCAGGCGCCTGATCGGGACCGACATGAATCAGCGCACGCCCCGGATTGGCCTTCAGGTCGGCGACGACGGCGTCCAGCCATGCCGGCGCGAAGGAAGGATGCGCGTTTTGCAGAACGGCTTCGCCCAGCGCCGCGACGATCTGGCCGAGCCCGCGCTGTCCGGCGACAAAGCGATGATCCGCCGCCGCGCCAATCAGGCTTGGCGCGGATTCGAGCGCATAGACGCGGCTCATCTTTTGCGTGCGCGTGGGATTGCGCCGCGCCGCGAAATCATGCGCGAAGCGCAAATGTCCGGGCGCGGAGCTCAGGAGATCGCTGTCGATCGCGAGGATGACATCCGCATTGTTCAGATTCGGAACGGCGTCCACCGGCGCGCCATAGGCGAGCGCCGCGCCTTTGATGATATTGGCGCGCGAAACCGGCTCCCATTGCAGCCAGCGCGCCTGCGGATACTGCTGGAGCAGCGCGTCGATCTGGGCGCCGAGCGTCGGCGACGTCACGACTCCGGTGAGAATGACAAAGCCCGCGCCGTGACTTTGAGCGAGCTTGCCGCGCTGCTCGCTCATCGCGGCTTCCAGCCCCTTCATGCTGGAAGGAAAACCCTGCGCCGAAATCGCCCAGGAGCGCGAGGGATCGTAAAACTCCATCAATTGCGCCTGCGCGAAGACGTCGGTGGCGCCCAGACTCGCGGGATGGTTGGGATTGCCCTCCACCTTGATCGGCCGGCCCATATTATGTTTGACGACGACGCCGGCGGCGTAGCCATTGACGAGACTGGCCGTGCTGTAGAAGTTCGGCAGAGCCGGAATGATGTCGGGAGGCTGGCGCACCGCCGGAATGAGGTGGCCGCCCGGCGCGCCAAGGTCGCAGGCGCCAAGTCCCGACATGGCGAAAGCCGCGCTCATCAGCTTGATCGCCGTGCGCCTGTCGCGCGGCTCGGCCAGCGCTTGCGCCAGCGCGGGAAACTCCTGCGCGGCGCGCTCCACGAATGTCGCGTCTTCAGCGAGTTGCTCGAGACTGCGCCACTGACCGTTCAGCGGTGACATATCGAACAATCCGTCAGGTTGCGTCCGCCGACATGATACTGCGTCATCAGCTCCTGCGGCGAAGCGGTATCCGGCGTGCGGCTCCATTCCGTATTGTAGATCTGGTCCTTTGGCCGCAGATTTGGCGCGGGGTCGCGATGGCAATCGAGGCAAAACTGCATGGTGAGCGTTTTGGCCTTGTAGGTGAGCGGCATTTTATCGACCTCTCCGTGACAGGAGGCGCAGCCGACGCCTTTGGCGATGTGAATGCTGTGGTTGAAATAGACGTAATCCGGCAGATCGTTGATCCGGTTCCAGACGATCGGCTTTTGCGCATTAAGGCTGTCGCGCACTGGCGCGAGGAGCTTGGCGTTCGTCCAGATCTGCGAATGACAGGTCATGCAGGTATAGGTCGGCGGCAGCCCCGCATTGGACGACAGCTCAACGGAGGCGTGGCAAAAGCGGCAATCGAGTCCGAGGCCCGCGACGTGATGTTCATGGCTGAAGGGAACGGGCTGGCTTACCGTCCAGCCCACGTGACGAACATAATCGCTGACGGGCCAAAGCCACCATGCGCCAAGACCCGCAAGCAGCAACGCCGCCACGAACCAAAGACTTAGAGTCGCCGTTAAATTCGAGCCCGGTTGAAAAACAGCCGCCATAAATTGAATGCTCCAGCGAATGTGGCGCTATCAACGTCATGGGTTAACTCAGGCGACGCGCTTGCGTTCCGAATTTGGTTTGCGACTTTGCGGCCGTTGGACGCAATGCGCCGATAGACTATTTAAAACAACACCCGTTGAATCATGTGCGAGTTGCGAATCCACAATGCGGGTTCAGCTCAAGCGCGCTTACGATCCGCCGAACGCCGGGGACGGAAAGCGTATATTGGTCGATCGCCTCTGGCCGCGTGGCCTTGCGCGCGCGGATGCTGCGATAGACGGCTGGCTCAAGGAGCTTGCGCCCAGCAATGAGCTGCGCCGCTGGTTCGGCCACGACCCCGCAAAATGGCGGGAGTTCAAACGGCGCTATTTTGAAGAGCTTGCAAAGAGCGACGCCCTTGAAGAACTGCTCGCGATGGCGCGCGCGCAATCCAGAGTCACGCTGCTGTTCGCCGCGAAGGACGTGGAGCACAACAATGCGGTTGCATTGCGCGAGGCGCTCATGACGAAGCTGAAGCATTGAAAGAACCGCTTCTTTTTCAATTGACCGGGCCTGCAACCGCCATATCTCAAGCAGGGAAGCCTTTGGCTTCAAGGGTCATCTGACACGCGAAACTGCGCGGCGCGATCGCCAAGGGCGGACGCGCCCTCGTTTTCACATCCATATCTCCGGGGAAAGAGACGTCATGTTAAGAACAGGCTTACACCCAGGCCTTGAGATGCGGGCCGACTTGCTGGCGGAGCGGATCGTCGACCTGCGGCGCCAGGTGAAACAGGAAACCGGCCGCAAGAGGATTGAAGACCGCATGGAGCTCGAAAGACTCGAGCGGCGCCGCAAGGCGCTCGAGGAGAGGCTGTCGGCGCTCAATCTCGAAGGCGATACGATTCTCGCGGATCTCAAATCCGCAATGGCGCAGGTGTCATTCGACACGGCCTGCTCCTTCGACGGGTTCTTCAAGCGGCTGGACGCCAATTACAGAGCTGCGAACGCTTCCAAGACGGACACGCGGCATTAGCGGCCCGCCTTTCCAACACGCCGCGAAAACGCCTTTTGCGGCGTCGCCACAGTTTCGACGCGCTGCCTGAGCTATGCTGCGGCAATTGCGGCTTGAGACCGATAGCGCAACAGGGGGCGCAGCCATGAACGACGCAGCCAGGAAATTTCCCGTAACGCACAGCGAGGACGAATGGCGCGCGCGGCTCAGTCCCGAGCAATATGCGGTCATGCGCGAACATGGCACCGAGCGGCCCGGCAGTTGCGCGCTCATTCATGAAAAACGCTCGGGGATTTTCTCCTGCGCCGGATGCGATCAGCCCTTGTTCGCGGCGACGCGAAAATTCGAGAGCGGCACGGGATGGCCGAGCTTCTTCGAGCCGCTGCTCGGCGCGCTGGAGACCACTGTGGACCGCGGCCACGGAATGACGCGCACGGAGGTGCATTGCAGCCGCTGCGGTTCGCATCTGGGCCATGTGTTCAACGATGGCCCGCCGCCCACCGGCCTGCGTTATTGCATCAACGGCGTGGCGCTGAATTTCACGCCGGAGTGAAGGCGCGCGCGGGCAAATCTGGCGCTTAGCGCCAGCCGTTCCCGCGATGCAAACCCAGCCATGCGAAGGCGCGTTCCAGTTCTTTGACGCCATCCTCGCGATACCAGCGGCCATGGGCGAGAATAATGCGGTCGGGGTTCCAGGAAATCAGCTTTTCAATCGCGTCCCGGAGATGCTGTCTGCGCTTCGAGAAGGTCATTCGCATATCACGCGGCATGCCTCCGTCCGGGTCCTGCACGCCTCCGATGCGCGTCAGCAGCCGCATGCTGAGGGAACCAAGCTTGTCCGGTTCGAAGTTCTCAATCAAATCAGTGAGGATGAGAGTGCGACTGGCGGAGTGAAAGAATTCAAACTCGGTCATATAACTGCTTACGATTGGCAGTGTCGCGATCTCATCGTCCCACGGATAGCCGCAATCATTATCGAGCCTGTCTATATTGCGCGCGCGGATCGGCTTGCCGATCCCCGGAGCCAAATATGCGCAAGCCTGTGGATAGGCCTTTGCCCAATCCTCAATCCACGTATAGTGAAGCCGGTTAGGCGCTATAATCCATTTCACGTCGCCGATTGTATTGATCTCCGCTTGCAGCGAAGGGACAAGAATTGTTGGCGAATGAATAAAAATCCCCTGTCGTAACTTCACGACTGTCATCCGGGTCGAAAAGGGCATTCGGAGCAATGGAGGGCCGAAGCGGACGACGGGCCCGTCGACGATCCAGAACTCCATCGCACGCCTGCTTAAGCGTATTGATTGGCGCGTATGTCAAGGCCGGATCGTTGCTCATCGTCTAGGCCAGCAGGCCGGATCAACTCACACCGTAGATAGGCAAACCGTCTCCAGAGCGCAGACGCGATTGGGGATGCTGCTTCAATTTTGTCCGGGGCGGCACGGAAAGAGGTGGCGCGTAAACCAAACCAGGACTCTGCATAGCGCCGCCGATCAGGATGCGGCGGCAGGCGTTTGCCTTGGAAACGCCAGCCGCACCTCCACCCCCTTCGCCAGACTTTTCAAATTCAGTTCGCCGGCCAACTGCGCCGCGAGAGTTTGCATCAGTCCGACGCCTTTTCCGTTCGAGACAACAGCGTTCAATGCCTCGCCATCGTTTGCGACGATCAATTCGAGGTCGTCACCGATGCAATTTAATCGCGTCTCGATTGTCCCTTTCGCGCCATTTGGAAAACCATGTTTGAAAGCGTTGATGACGGCCTCGGCGTATATGATCCCGACTTTTTGTGCGCGATAGTGGTCAATCGGGACCTCAGTCTCGACCGCGACCTTCATGGCGACATTGCCGTCAAATGCTGTGTCCAGGATCGTGGCGAGCGACGATAAGAATGCGCCGAGGTAAAGTTTCCCGGCGTGGTCATCCTCGAGCGCGTGATGCAACGCCGCGGCCGCGGAAATGCGGGACAGGCACAAGGCGCAATGCTCCGGCTGCCCCGCAGTCCTGAGCTGTGTTGCAAACAGCGCCGCGAACACCTGCAATTCGTTTTTAATTCGATGGCTTAGTTCGCTGTATGCCTGTCTGGTTTGCTCCAGCTCTTTTGCGAGCTGCGCATTCTTCGCTTTCAATTCCAGAATTTCGAAATCTGCACTTGACGTCATAAAATGCGACCGGTTGAGGGATGACCAACTCCCAAATAGCGCCTCGAAAGGTAGTTGCTAACTCCACAATTGTATAGCTTGGGCTGGATATTGCTCGGCTTGAGGGCTGCGAGGCGCGCGGAAACGTCTGAGAACTATGAAAAAAAGCCTCGTGCGCTTGCGAAACTGAATTCGCGGCGTTGCACGATGGAGTGAGAATGAACTTTCTGAACAGCCCCCGAGGCGTCGCCGGGCTTCATGCATCGGTTCTACGCAGGAGCAGCTATCGGCCTTTCATCGGAAAGGCCGATAGCGATCAACCTGGCGCGACCTGGGCGCCGGCGCCGTTGCAGCTATGGCGTCGTGACCTGGAATATGTGGCCGTAATCCTGGGCGTTGATGTCGCCCGGCAATACGCCATAGAGCACGCCTGACTGGCCAAAGATCAATCCGCCTTGCAGATACGGATTCAAGGTGGTCACGCCGCCGCTGACCCCCCCGATCACGGTTTCTGTCCAGCTGGTCTGTCCTTGTGGCGGCGGCGTCAGCTGATACACCACGGCCTGGTCGGGCTGGCCTCCTTCGCTGCTGGTTCCATAGAGCGAGCCGCTGGTGTCGAAGATCAGCCCGTCGTTCAGATGTGGTCCCAGGGGACGCGTCTCAAAGGCGAAGATCTGCCCATAGGTCCAGGCGGTCTGGCCCTGGGCCGGGGGCGACAACTGAAACGCTACGCCGATATAAGGCGGATAATTGGGTCCTCCAGAATAGGTCGTGCCGTAGATGGCGCCGCTTGTGCTGAAGACGAGGTTGCCGTTGGGGCTGGAGCCATCGGCGCCAGCAAAAGCATGGATGGTCTTTTTCGCCCATGGCTTCTGCAATGAGACCGACGGCGTCAATTGAAAAATAGTGCCGTCGCCCGAAGCGCCTCCCGACGAAGTGGCGCCATACAGGCGGCCGCTCTTGTCGAAGGCCAGGCTGCCGATCGGCTGAACGCCGTCGGCGCCGCCGCCGAAGCTGTAAAGCACGATTTCCCGCCATGGCGCGTATGCCGCACCGATCAGAGGCGGGGAAAGTTTGTAGACCGTGCCTGCGTTGGCGATTCCTCCGGACTGCGTCACGCCATAGAACGCGCCCGCCGTGTCGCGGATCAGGCCCCCCGCCGGAGCAGAGCCGTCCGCGCCGCCGCGAAAGCTGTAGAGGGTGGCTATCTGCCATCCCGAACCCTGTGGAGCCAAGCGAAACACCGTTCCCGCATTCGCGCCGCCGCCTTCGGACGTCGTGCCGATCAGAGCCCCTGCTTCGTCGAAAGCCAGCGAACCCAAAGGGTGAGCCCCGTCGCTTCCCTGAAAAGTGTGAAGCACGGTGTGGGTCCAGGCACCGCCAGACACGGACGGCGGCGTTAGCTGGAACACCGTGCCTCCTTCGCCTTGGCCGCCAAGGTAGGTCACGCCATAGAGCGAGCCCGAGGTGTCGGCGATCAGCGGGCCGGTCGGCTCGGCTCCGTCCGCGCTGCCCTGGAAATTGTAGATCGTTCCTTGCGCGGCCATCGCCGGAGCCGGCCGCGCCAGCAGGACTGCCGCGGTGAAAACTGCGGCGGAGAGAAGCACGATTTTGCGGATGCCGGCGTCGCCGGCAACAGGGTAAAAATGATGTCGGGTCAATTTACGTCCTTTCCAGATCTAGTTTGTTCTGGCGACTGGACGCTAGATTAGACCGGAAGCGGCGACGCCGTTTGTGGTCATTGGAGGTATCGGCGGACGGACAAAACTTAGCCCGATCGAATGGTTTTTCGTTCTCACGCTGATGAGTTTCCAGCTGGAACTGCGGGAAGTTTTGAGAGACCTTTTGTCGCCAATGGACAATTTGGTTGAATCGTCTTGCGTCCAAACAGGGTTGAGGGAGATCAACGAGGAGCCGTGAAATGACTCAGCTTCAGATCGAAAAGGCGAAAACCGAATTGGAAGAGGCTCGATTGCAACTTGATGAGGCTCTTCGCGCTTGGGACGCCAGCGTTTCAGAATTGTGGCGCACATCGCTTGCACTGACGCAGGCGCAAAAACGACTGACACATGCTCATGAACTTTTGCGCGAGGCCGTGGACACAAAGGAGCCCGGGAGTCGCTCGTGATCAGACTGCTGTGCATAATTAAAAAACGCGCCACGCGGAAACGCCCACTGAAAAGGACGCGCGTTTGACTTCTGTTCGCGCGAAACAGTTCGGCGCCGCGTCCAGGCTCCACAAACGCTGCATGATGCGAGCTAAGCTGCGGGGAGAAAAACGTCCGACCGGATTTGTTTCAGACGCGCAAAATGCCCATGAGCGGCGCGAGGCCCGTGCCGGAACCTTGCGCTGTCTACCGAAATTGGACCTTTGCATCGCCCTGCGCGCCGGAACAGCATCCGGCGGCGCGCTCATGTTCTTTTGCTTCCTGCATCGGTGGGCATGGCGCGTCGCCGTAGGAGCAGAAGACGCAGCAGTCCCCCGCCTTTGGCCTGAGCAGAGCGCCGCAGCCCCTGCACTCAAAGAAGAATTGGCAGGCGTCCGTCGGCATCGTCTCGGTCGATTGATGGCCGCAGGAGGGGCAGGTGATGGTGGAGTGAAGTCGCATCGCCAACGCAAATTTCCCTATTTGACGCTTGCGGGATAACCCGCTTCCATTGTGGCCTTGATCAACGCCGCGACATTGGCTTTGTCGGGATCGAAAGTCACCGTCGCCTGTTTTTGCGCTCCTCCATCTACCCCTATAGCTGCGGCGTCGTCTTCAAATTATATTGCCCCCTTCCGGGTGGAGAAGTGTTTGGCGGAAAATTGCATTTGCTGCCCTGCGATGACCACGCAGCGCCGTCGCCGCCGTCGCCGGCGCGGTGAACATGGGGCGCGGTCCATCGTGACGCTTTCTTTCTTTGGCGCTGGCGTGAAAGCGGATGGAAAGTAAAACTATCGCCCATGAATCATTGGCGAATCGAGTCGCAGCAGACCCGGAGCCGCTCATCGGCGACTTTGAACCCGGCCAACAACGCCTCGACCATAGAAAAGCCCGCCAGAGGCGGGCTTTTCGCGTGCGATGTTTACCGCGGTTATCGGTCACATATAGTGCCCAAAAAACATTCCACCAATTCCCCCCAGCACAGCGGCTGCGACGGCCCCCACAGGCCCAAACAAAGAGCCGCCTATTCCAGCACCCAAGGCAGCGCCGACGATTCCGCCCATAGTCGCCATCGTGACGTGTTCTTTGGCCGATATCATCATTCCCTCCATGTGCTTACATATCTGCGCCTCCTGGCGCACACATGCACACGATGGACCTAGAGCTGACCATGCAGAAAGCAAGCGCGCCCCCGGCGCCGCCGCGATTTCGCGCGGTCGCCGTCGCGCCAGAGAGGCCAGTCCCCTCAGCTCCCCTCGCCGGTCAGCGAGCCCGGCAGGGCCAGAATCTCGATGCCCTCGTCGAGCAGGGCCTTGGCCTCGGCGAAAGTGGCGCGGCCGCGGATGGGGCGGTCCGGCGCATCGCCGTCCTGGATCTTGCGCGCTTCGGTCGGAAAGCGCTCGCCCACGTCCTCGGTGGCGGCGATGACCGACTGGCGCAATTCGCGGATCATGCCGCGCAGCTGCTCATGGCGCTCATCGAGCAGGGCGACGTCGCGGGTTTCCCCCTCCGCGCCCTCGCTCTTGCGCTGCGACCTTTTGCCGCCCCGCGCCACATGCGGCGCCATCGGCGCTCTTGTGATCTGGCTGGACTGGCAGAAGGGGCAGGAGACATGCCCGCCAGCAGCCTGCGCGTCGAAGGTCGCGCTGTCGCGAAACCAGCCGTCGAATTCATGCGCCTCGGCGCAAACGAGCGAATAATGAATCACTTGGTCGCCTCTCCAACCGCCAGCAGCGGGTCCAGCCCGCCTTCGCTGTCCAGTGCGTAAAGATCGTCGCAGCCGCCGATATGGCGTCCGTCGATAAAAATCTGCGGCACGCTGCTGCGGCCGCCCGCAAGCTCGCTCATGCGCGCGCGCGCGGCGCGATCGCCGTCGACCCTGATCTCTTCAAAGGCCGCCTTCTTCTTCTCCAGCAGGCTCTTGGCCGCGAGGCAGTAAGGACAGGTGGCGGTAGTGTAGACGACGATATGGGCCATGGCGAATCCGCAAGTTCCGAAGCGCCTCTAATACAACAAATTACGGCGCTGTCACGGCCTTGGCGAAAACCAGCAGATCGACGCGGGTTGCGCCTGCCTTGAGCAGAGCCCTGGCGGCGGCGTTGGCGGTGGCCCCGGTGGTCAGCACGTCGTCCACCAGCACCAGCTTGAGCCCGGCGATGCGCGCCCGCGCCTCCGGCTCCACGCGAAAGGCGCCGGCGAGATTGGCGGCGCGCTGGCTGCGCGAGAGCCCCACCTGCGGCGAGGTCTGCTTGACCCGCTCCAGCGCCATGGTGTCGAGCGGAACCGCGCTCTCGCGCGAGATCACCCGCGCCAGCGCCGCTGACTGGTTGAAGCGCCGGGAGGCGAGACGCAGCCGGTGCAGCGGCGTCGGCGCAATGAGATCGGCGTCCGCCAGCAGCTCCGCCCCGGCGCGCGCCATCCAGCGGCCCATGGGCTCGGCCAGCTCAAGCCGGTCGTAGAATTTCAAGCGGCTGACAAGGCCCCGCGCCGCCTCGCTATCGTAGCGGGCGACGGCGCGCGCGCGGGCGAAGACCGGCGGATGCGCGGCGGCCTCCAGCGAGATCATGCCGGGCGTCGCGGCGTCGCGCTCGAAGGGCGTCCCCAGCCGCTCGCAATAGGGCCGCTCGATAAACCCCATGCCGCTCCAGCAGGAGGCGCACAGCCCCCCATGCGCGCCCACCGCCTCGCGGCAGGCGAGGCAGGAGGGCGGATAGACGAGATCGAGCAGCCGCGCGCCGGCGGCTCTGGCGTGTGCGAAGGCGGCGTCGAGCGCAGGCGCAAACATGGCGGCAGAATAGCGCGCGGAGACGTTGTGGGAAATGGGGCATTAGCGCCGGCCGCCGACGCCGGAAGGCCATCCTTCCGCGTTCACAGGCTCAAAAGACGAGATCTCCAATAGCGCCGTCGCCCGCCGCCCGGACACGATGCAGCAGATCTTCCACCGCGTCGCTGGACGCCGGTTTCGTCAGATGCAGATCGAAGCCCGCTTCCCGCGCGCGGCGGCGATCGTGTTCCTGCCCCCAACCGGTCAGCGCGACGAGAATGAACTGACGCCGCTGCGCCGCGCGGCGAATGCGGCGCGCCGTCTCATAGCCGTCCACGCCGGGCATGCCGATGTCGACAAAAATCAGATGCGGTTCGAACTCCTCGATCGCGGCGACGCCGGCGGGACCGTCGTAAGCCTTGCGAACCGTCGCTCCCAACGTCTCCAGCAACAGTCCGAAGCTGTCGGCGCCGTCCTTATGGTCGTCTATGACCAGCACCCGCGCCGTCTTGCCTTCGCCGGCCGCCGCTTTTTCCGACGGCTCCGTCACAACCGCTGGCTCCGGACCCGGAGGCAGCCAGACGACAAACTCGCTGCCGCGCCCCTCGCCCGCGCTATGCGCCGCGATGCGGCCGCCGTGCAGATCCACAAGCTTGCGCACGAGCGCAAGGCCGATGCCGAGCCCCCCTTCGGAAAGTCCCAACTGGCCCTCGGTCTGCGAGAAGAGATCGAAGACGCGCGGGATCATCCCGGCGCTGATGCCGACGCCATTGTCGCGAACGCGCAGAACGACCCCGCCGTCCTCGCGGCCGGCCTCGATTTCGATCAGCCCGCCCGGCGGCGTGTATTTCACTGCATTGTTGACGATATTCGCCGCGATCTGCGCCAGCCGCACGGAATCGCCGAAAACCCACAGCGGCTCGTCGGCGAGCCTCACGGTCACGCGATGTCCTTTTTTGTCGATGAGCGGCTGACAGGTCTCCAGCGCATCGCGCAGGAATTCCGACACGGCGACGCTCTGCTTGTGCAACTCGACCTTGCCGCGACTGATGCGGGAGATTTCGAGCAGCTCGTCGACGAGGCGAATGAGATGATCCACCTGCCGCTCGGCCATGTCGAGCAAGGCGCCATCGGGATTTTCGAACGTATGTCTCCTTTTCAGGACATTCACCGCATTGCTGATGGGCGCCAGCGGATTTCGCAGCTCATGCGCGAGCGTCGCCAGGAACTCGTCCTTGCGACGATCGGCCGCCGCGAGCAAGGCTTGCGCCTGCACCATTTCGTCGATGTCAGTGCAGCTTCCCACCCAGTTGAAAACGCGGCCCTCCGCATCGAAGCGCGGCAGCGCGCGCGCCAGAAACCAGCGATAGGAGCCGTCGGCCCCGCGCAGTCGATGGCGACTGTCGAAAGGCTGTCGCGAAGCGACCGCCTCCGCCCATTTTCTCGACGCGGTTTCGCGATCGTCGGGATGCAGGGCGTTAATCCAGCCGTCGTTCGCCAACTCGGCGGCCGACATACCGGTGTAGGAGAACCACCGCTTGCTCATGAAAGTGCCGACGCCGTCGGCGTCGCTTTCCCAGGTGATGCTCGGGATCGCCTGTGTCAGGACGCGAAACCGCTCCTCGCTTTCGCGCAGCGCCGCCTCGGTCTTTCTGAGCTCGGTAATATCGCGGGCCGTGCCGATGAGGCCGATGACCTTGCCCGCAGCGTCGCGGTAAGGCGCCTTGCTGTTGCGAAAACAGCGCACCCCCATAGGGGTATGGACGATTTCGTCGAAAAGTTCCGACTGGCCCAACTCCATGATGCGGCGATCGTTGGCCATGATGGCGCGAGCATCGTCGGGGTTGAGGAGAAATTCCGCGTCGGTCTTGCCGATGCAGAACGCCGCCGGCTTGCCGATCGCGTCGAATGTGGCGGG
The DNA here is from genome assembly GCA_963697595.1 of uncultured Alphaproteobacteria bacterium. Lineage (GTDB taxonomy): Bacteria > Pseudomonadota > Alphaproteobacteria > Rhizobiales > Beijerinckiaceae > Methylocystis. The sequence goes on from CAVOON010000003.1 coordinate 2,668,145, forward strand.
ATTGGCGAGCAACAGCCGGCCCTCGCGATCTTTCAGAAAAATCGCATCGGCGCTACCCTCGATCACCGCTTGCAACAGCACTTTGTTATCGCGCAGCTTCTCCTCGGCCTGTCTGCGCTCGGTGATGTCCATGCCTTCGACGAGCAGGAACTCGACTTCTCCCTGCTCGTCGCGCAATGCGGTCACGGTGTTGAGCGCATGGCATAGCGCGCCTTCGGCCGTTCGATAGGCGGTTTCAGCTTGCGACGGCGCGCTCGACTTCAGCGCATCCTCGAACAGACGCCGCCATGTCTCGCGCGCGCCCGGCAGGTCGCGCCACCATGGGCTGTCCAGAAAGGACTTGCCGATGATCTCCTCGGGCGCAACGCCGGTTCCGCGAACGACCGACTGGCTGATCTCGATGACGCGTCCGTCTGGAGCGAGCAAACCCGTATACTGAAACTGGTGGTTGAAGATGGCCCGGAAGCGCCGTTCGCTTGCGCGCAGTCCTTCATGCGCCTCCTTGCTCTTGCTGATGTCACGAGCCGCGACTACGGCGGCGACGATCTTTCCGCTTTCATCCCTGATCGGCGCAAAATTATAGCTGCCCCACCAGCTCTCTCCGGTATCCTTCCGCGCCAGACGAAACTCGACGTTGGTCGCCGCTTCGCCACGCAAGGCGCGCGGCAAGGCCCATTGTTCGAGCGGCGCGGGACTGCCGTCCGGGAACCATACGTCGAGAAGCTGTGCGCAATCGGCGACGCCGCGACTGCACTCGTCCTTGTCCCTGTAGCGGTGATAGCGGAGAAATTCGTCGTTGAAGTCGGTCAGTCTTCCGTCGGCGTCAGCGATAAAGACGGCTTCCGCCAGGCTCGTGAAGGCCGCCTGGAACTTCGTCTGGCTTTGTCGCAGCGCCGCCTCGGTCCGCCTGCGCTCGGTGATGTCGCGAACGAAGGCGCTCATGCCGGTGATGCGGCCCTTTTCGTCGGTGATGGTCCAGATGCGCAGGTTGATTGGAAAAACGGTTCCGTCCTTGCGGATATATTCCTTTTCATATTCAGGAGATTCGCCGCGCAGCAGCGTATGCTCCCTGACGATTGCGGCTTCCATGTCGCGCCAGATTGCCGGCGTGAGCTGCTGGTAGGTCATGCCCTGGAGTTCATCCAGCGTATAGCCGAGCATCTTCTGATACGCCGGATTGGCGTCGAGGATACGCCCGTTCAAGTCGACGATGACGATGCCGTCGCGACTGGTTTCGAAAACGGAGCGACAGCGCGATTCGCTCGCTTGCAACGCTTCCGTATTCTTTTTGGGCTCGGTCATTTCGACGGCAACGCCAGCGGCGCCGGATGCGCGCCCGTCAGCACCAGCCATTTGATCTGGAAAATCAATGATCGTGCCGCCAAAACCAGTAAACACGCCTTTTTCATCATGCCGTGGAGCGCCGACCGCCATCGCCCGACGGAACTGGCCGTCCATGCGCCTCAGCCATGCGATGATCTGAAATGGTCGCTTTTCTTCTGCAGCGCGATTGAGTTCGGCCGCGGCTTCGGTCCGATCATCTTCGCGAATGCTGTCCAACCATCCTTCGCCTATCGCGGATTCAACGGGTTGCCCGGTAATTTGTCGCCATTGGGGATCAATGTAATTGCACTGCGCGTCACAATCGGTTGACCAGTTAACAACCCAAAGCGCGTTCGGTTTCGACCAGGGCATCCGCTTTCCCGTGCATTTCCCATGCGCCTTGGCACCGCTGCGAGCATAGCGATGCAACGACCTTTCGCAAGCTTGAATGATCTTCAGGCCGTTGCGGCGCTGCGCATTTACGCCCCGATCATCTGACCCCTCCCCGGCGCCTTCGTCCAAGCATCAGATTTTAAACACCAGCTCGGCCCTGAAGCCTTCAAACACGCGGACCGCGATCTATGTATATGTCCTAGGGCGCCGGATCGAGGTGAGGAGCCATGTCCATCATGGAAGGCTACGCCTGGTTGAAAATGTTGATCGATACGTCCTTCGCCTGTCGCTTTCTGGTCGACAGCGACGGCAAGATCGTGTTCGCCAATTCCGCCGCCGAAGCCCTGTTCGGCTATTCGGCGGGCGAATTCACGGGCAAGCCGATCGATGTGATTTTCTCCATAGAGGCGGATCAGATCATACGGCCCGAGCTGGATCGCCCGGTCAGAGTAATCATGGGCGACGATAAGGAGATAATAGGCAGGAAGAAAGATGGGGCCGAACTGGTCCTGCGCGTGGGGATCACTCCGATCCAGACGATAGCGGCGTCCTTTTCCTCGGTGACCGTGTTCGACATCACCAGATACAAACACGTCGAAAAAGAACTGCGCTTCAGGGGACGGCAACTCGAAGAAATCAACAACCGCCTCGCGCGTTTCGCCTATATCGCCTCACATGATCTGCAGGAGCCTTTGCGGAAGATCGTTTCGTTCTCGACCCTGATGAAAACCGCGCTCTCCGAAGAGGACGCCAAGACGGCGACATACGCAGGCGACGTCGTGCAGACTTCGGCGTTGCGCGCGCGCAGCCTTGTCGAGGGACTGCTGGAATATTGCTCCGACATTTCAGCCATTCTCAAGCTGGAATTCATCAATGTGAAAGACGAGATCGAACAGATCGAAGGCGACTTCTCGGAGCTGATAAAAGAAACCGGCGCGCATATCGAAAACAAGATCCAGACCGACCTCAAACTGCGGGCCGACAAGTTGCAGTTCACGCGCATGATGTACAATTTCATCTCCAATTCGATCAAATTTCACAAGGCCGGCGAGAGCCCCAAAATCATCGTCTCCGCCTATGAGGGCGACGGCGCCATTCAGCTCTGTGTCAACGACAACGAAATCGGATTCGAGCCGAGATATGCGGAAACCATATTTGAACCCTTCCGCAGGCTGCAAACCGTGGCGCAATTTCCCGGCAATGGCATTGGTCTCGCCGCCGTCAAATCCATTTGCGATCGACACGGATGGGACATTCACGCGGAGTCGGCGCCGGGACGAGGCGCGACATTTCGCGTGAGCATCCCGGCGGCGAAGGGCTGAGAGTCGGCGCGCTTGCGGCAACAGCAGAATCACGGCGCTTTCGTCGGGTCGTCGTCCTCGGCTTCGAGTTGCTGGAGGATCTCCATGACCTTGCCGAGAACATAGGCGCGTTCGGTGGGGTCGGCGCAGGCCCATTTGATCATTTTGTCGCTTGCCCTTCCGAAGTTGTCGACGCCATATCTCTGAGGCTCGTGCGTCCCCACGTAACGGATGATCGCGTTGGTCTCCATCGACCATAAAAACCAGGAGACTTTCTGCGAGAAATCAGCCCTCGGGGCGCTCTCGCCAGGCTTCATCAGAGCTTCGAAAGAGCGCAGGCTATTCACGCCAAACCGCTGTAAACGCACGGCCTGCGCCAGACGGTCATAGTCACTGCCGGGGCTCAGATGCTCGATACGGCGCATCATCTCACGCTGCGCCTCGACAAGCTTGCCGTCTTTTTCTGCGACAGTCCGTTCCGTCACCGTCAGCGTCCTCGCGCGCCATGCAAAGGCGATAGCTGCGCCGCGCCCAATGTGGGCTGGCCGGACCGGCCGTTTCTATCCGTATGATCACCTATGTGGGCCCGAGGGAGCAGACTTTGCAGCGCGCGAACGCGCCGGGCCTTTTCCACAGAATTACTATACTAAAACCGCCTTTTTCGCCAGGGAAAATGATACGTGCTCAACACAATATCGTTCCTGAAAAATTCAGTTATGGTCGGTGTTTAGCGCTGGAATTTCACGGCGCAAACGTGGGACGGCTGTTATGATTGGTCATCGGTTGTTGCAGATCGCCTGTCTCTTTGTGGCGGCAATTGTAGCTCTTCAATTATTGATCTTTGCGTGGCCTTCCGTTTATCGACTGCTGGCCGGGAAGTATGGAGCCGTCAAGCTGGGCCCCGCACCTGTCGCGCAAAATCCGACAGTGGTGGACGGCGCAGAGCCGCTCGCTCTGCCCTAGCCGGCTGTGGCTGATTCTCATCCAAGCGTCCGCTGGATTTTCATTTTGATCGCGGCGTTGAAATAATACGCGAAGGTGACAAAAAAGTCCTGAGCGATATGCTTTTGATCTGCGGTGAAATCCTTCCAGCGCTTGAACTGCAAAAGCAGCATTTTCAGGAAGTCGCTGCGCTTGAGCGGGGACGCGCCGATCGGCATGAGAAACGGCTCGGCCGAGCGCCTCCCCTGCGCAAGATCGATGGCGCAACGCAAGAAATTCAGCCCGCACCAAGTGGACGATTGCAGCGAGAACCAGATGCGAGCATTGCACTCGATCAGCTCGATGGTTCCGTCAGACCGCAACCGCGTGTCGAAATGCGCGAATCCCGAATAGCCCGACCCTTTGATCAGACGCTTCGTCAATGTGAGCAGATGGTCACTGTGAAGGAACACAATCTTGTCATTTGAGCGGGTCTGGATCGCGCAATGCAGCACCTCGCCGTTGCTGGCGAGCACGCTGATGTCGAGATCCTCGCCGGGCACGTAAGACTGGGCGAGCAAAGGAGCGAAATTATAAGTCGGTTCGTTGAGCACCCGTTGCTCGAAGTCCTCGCGGGAGCGCAAGATCACCACACCCTGGCTTTCGCTGGCGTCAGTGGGTTTGAAGACAATGGGAAGCCCGAGACTCCCGGCGAGTCGGTCAAAATTGACGGCTTCTTTGCAGGAGAAGAGTTCGGTTTGTGGAACGGGGATGTCCAGACGACGGCACAAATGAAAGAAGTTCCACTTGTGGCGAAGTTCCCGCGACACGCTCGCCGGCGACACCGGCGCGAGGAGCCAATCTCCTTTGGGAAGTTCGCTCACGAAGTCGCCGCCTTTTTCATCGACCGCGACGACGACGGCGCCCTTTGGCAAGGTCGCCAGGCAGTCCCGCGCCGCAGCAATATCTGACGACGCAAGTTCGATCTCGAAATGCCCCCGGCAACCCTTGCGACGCGCCAAGGGTCGCAGCGCGCTCGGTCCCATCACGACGAAGCCGCTTAGCAGCTCGCCCGGCAAGGAGGCGATAGCCACGTTCATCAGATCAAGGTCGAGGCTTTCGCCGACAAGAACGCAAACTGTGGAGCCGGACCATCGTTGCATGGACTTTCCCCCGCCAAATCCATCCATCAGCTTGCGCCGTCGAAGCTTGTTCACTAATTGGCGCTCAGGCGAAGCCAAGCTTCACATTAGCGGCGATGATAATGCAAGGACACAGCTCTTTAGAGTTAACCCCGATGCATTGACCGCGGGGGATTCCGAGTGCTCCGCCGCGCACGCAAAGGCGAAACGCTGAGGATGCGGGTCCGCGCCAGATGGCGGCGGGCCGATTCAAGAGCGGGGCCCCTGGCCTCACAATTGCTTCCGTAACAGCCTGCAACGCTGCTGTTTGGAGGCCTTCCAGTGCAATTTCTTTCGCGGAGCTGCGCGGGCGCCTTCATAGAGAGCGGCGGACTTCCATCCTGCACAAACAATGACATCCAATTGCAAGCATTAGCGGCACGATGAGCGGGATAAGGGAATCCCCCGCCGCCAACCTCATTTATTCGATCGGCTTCGTTGCGGTCGTCAGCGCGCTGGCCATCGCCGGTTATATGTTGAACGGCTGGGACTTCGGCGATTCTCTATACATGACGGTGCTGACGGTGTTCACCGTCGGCTTCGAAGAGGTTCATGCCGTCGATACGACGACTCTGCGCGTGATCACGATCCTGCTGATCGTGCTCGGCTGCACAGGCATGATCTACTTCACCGGCGCGCTGGTCCAGTTCATCACCTTTGGCCAGTTGCAGGAACTGCTGGGAAGCTCGCGGATGAACAAGCAGATCGAAACGCTCGAGAACCACATCATCATCTGCGGCTTCGGCCGCACCGGCACGATGCTGGCGAAGGAGCTGACCGCCGGCAAGGCCAGCTTCGTCATTCTGGAGCCGAACAAGGCCCGCTCCGACGAAGCGAGGGCGCTTGGTTACCTGTGCATCAACGCGGACGCCGCCGATGAAGCCGCGTTGAAACTTGCCGGCATTTCGAAGGCGCGCGCGCTGGCGAGCGTCGTCTCCTCCGATCCGATCAATGTTTTCATCACGCTCAGCGCGCGAAGCCTCAGCAAATCGATTCAGATCATCGCGCGCGGCGAGGCTGTCGCCACCGAGAGGAAGCTGCTTCAGGCGGGCGCCAACGCCGTCGTGCTGCCGACCCATATCGGCGCCGAACAAATCGCGTCGATGATCCTGTTCCCCGCCATCGCCGGCGTGATTCAATATTCGGAGCGGCGGCGCCAGATGGAAGTGGATTTGCGCACGCTTGGACTCGAGATCGAAGTGGTCATAGCCGCCGAGGGCAGCCTGTTCGCGGGTCGGACAGTGGGGGAGATCGAGAGCCGCTCCGAGCACACTTTTTTCATCATCGCCACGGAGCGCGCCGGGAGTGGCATTGTGGAGCGTCCTAATCCCTCCACGAAAATTTACCCCGGCGATGGCGTTACGGTGATCGGGCGCAATGGCCGCGCGAAAGTCTTGCGAAATCTCACCGAACCGCTCGAGATTCAAACGTCAATGGACCTTCCCGAAAGCTGAAGGCTTTCTGTCGCGGGAGGCCGGCGCGCCTTATTAAAACTACCCCGTTTTAGCAGCTGCGAAGCGCAGCGCATGATCGGCGACGACACCGGCACGACCTCGGTGGCGGCGAGAGGATCGTATCAGAGAGCCGTCCTTCAAAGCACAAAAGCAGAAGGCCGGATCGCCGTGACGATCCGGCCTTGCAGAGGACGGGCGTGACCCCGCTCGCCGGCGAGTCAAAGCGCTCGACCGCGTTTGGGGCGATCGCGGCAATTGCGACCCCGACCTTCGCTGCGCCCTCCAACGGAGAACGCCGCACGCCGGCGGAAATTCCGACAAGGGAAAAGTCGCACGACCGCGCTGCGGTAGAAATCACCCGGACGGGGGATTGGAGGCATATTTGTGGGTTTGGTAAACGGCGAGCCGCGCATGTTGTCTTGCTAGAAAAGCGCCCTTCCCGTCAGCAGCCGCACCAGCTCCACCTGCCGCGACGTTCCCGTCTTTGCGAAAACCGACTTGAGCTGCGACCGGATCGTCTCGCTCGAAACGCCGTGATTTCTGGCAATCTGCGCAATCTGGAATCCGGAAGAGATGGCTTGCGCGACCCGGGCCTCCGCGGGCGAGAAATCAAACAGGCCCTGCATGATCGTGGCGTTTGCGCCGGAAGCCGGCGCAACGCTGGTGATGATCAGCATTGCGGAGGCGGAAGAAAAGACATCCTGCGCCGACCGACGTATCGGCACCAGATGCAAGACGATAGGCGGCTGATCATCCTTCGCGGCGATTGGAAAGGAGTGAACGGCCTGCGACGCGTCACCGCCGGCGTCGAGACATTCCAAAGCCCGTTTGAAAACGCCGTCCGCGCGCGCGTCGGTGAGCGCCATTCCTTCCTGACGGTCCTGCGCCACCGCCGGCACGAAGCGCTCGAAAAGATCATTGGCGAGCAAGAGGCGGTTGGAACGCGACAGCACCGCCGCGGGCATGGCCAGAGCGCGCATCGTATCAAGGGCGGCGCGCGCCTTTTCGAGACCGAGCCGGGCCGCCACCATTGCAGCGCGATTCAAATGTCCGGCTATGCCGTTGAACGCCTCCAGATCTTTTTGGACGAAAGGGCCGTCGTCAAAGCGCCGCTCCCAGCTGAAGACGATGAAATCGCCGTCCGGCATTTCGACGATCTCGCCCGCGCACCAGCCGAGCCCTATGCTGCGCAAATAGGCGTATGTCGGATCTGCGTCCATCTCCGCATCGGAGAGCATCGCCTGATCGTTCACAAAGCCGGGAAGCCCGAGCTGCAAACCGCGCTTCGGGCGAGGATTTTTTGCGGCCCAACCTTTTTCGACAAATTCAGCGAACAAAGGCTTCATTGCAGGCGAGGCGGTCCAGCCGGAAAATTGCGGATTTGCAGCGAACAGAATTCCGCCGGCTGAATTGCTCGCCTGCGCGATCGCCTCCAGCACGTCCGGCCAAAGCTCTGGCACAACGGCGGCTTCATAGATGCGATCGGCGATGGTTTCCAGATCGTGCATCGGACTGTTCCAAAGTTGCGTCAATAAAATCAAGCGACCGCTTACAGGGCGACGATCGAAGAAGCCCGAACCATAGCATCGGCGCGCCGCGCACGCACCGTGGTTTTAACTTGCAGGCGCAGTCTCCGCCGAAGCCTGCGCTTATCCGCTCAGCCACAGACGCAATATGTTTCGCGCGATTGCGAGCGGAACAATTGCTTACTGCGCTTAGTTATACGAGCGAACTATTGCAGCCGTTTGCGGCTTCAGGAGACGCGCTCATGAACGGGATCATCTATCTTGTAGGACTTGTTGTGGTGGTCATGGCGGTCCTATCGCTCCTCGGATTGCGCTGAAGGAGAAAACAAATGTCGGATGTCATACAGACGCCTTTGCCCACGTCCTCAACTGGACTCGGCGACGCCAGATCAGTAAGGGCGCAGCCCGTGGCCGCGGTCGCGATGGACAGCTCCCGGAGCTGGGTGGATTGGGGCGCCATCCTCGCCGGAACCGCTGTCGCCAGCGGCTTTTCTTTCGTCATGGCGTTCTTCGGCTCGGGCATTGGCCTTTCGCTCTCCTCTCCTTACGGAGGCGCGTCGCCGCTGACCCATTACATCGCGCTGGCGCTATGGCTGTTGTGGATCACCCTGTCGAGCTTTGCGCTCGGCGGATATATCTGCGGCCGTCTGCGGGCGCGCGCAGCCGACGTAAAGCCGGATGAAGCGGAGCTGCGCGACGGCGTCCATGGCCTGACTGTTTGGGCGACGGCGATCATCGCCTTCGCCTTCGCGGCGTCCGCTTCGCTGTATCAGATCGGAAAAATCGGCGCGGCGCTTGTCGCCGGAGAGGAAAGCGGCGCCGGAATGAAAGCCGATCCCGTCGACTATCAAGTCGACACTCTGCTGCGGGGAGACGGAGACCTGACAGCGCGTAAAGGAGCGCCCGCCCCGACCGCAGGACTTCCGGAATATCCGCGACAGGTCGTAAAACGCATTCTCACCCAGACTCTGGCGACGGGCGAATTGAGTCAGCCGGACCGCAATTACATCGTGAATGTCATGGCGTCACAGGCAGGCGTCAATCCGCAGGACGCGGAGCGCCGCGTCGACGCCGTGAACACGAACCTGAAGAACGATCGCGACCAGGCCAAGGAGCTCGCAGACAAGGCGCGCAAGATCGGCGTCCTGCTGAGTTTCATCTCCGCCACGGCGATGTTGCTCGGCGCCGCCGCCGCCTGGGGCGCCGCGACGGCCGGCGGTCGCCATCGCGACCAGAACGTGCATGTCCGCCATTTAATGGCCTGGAGACTGTAGGAGGAAAGAATGGGTCGTTCGGTCTTGTTATGGCTGATCGGTGTGCCGATCCCCATAATCATTCTTCTGGCGCTCTGGCATTGAGCGTTCTGCGCTTGGCCGCCGCGCGCGGCCAGGCGCTTCTGTTCTGTCACGGCTGTCGATTTGCGACCGTCACCAGTCCATTGCCGTATGGAACAGGCAGATTTCGATTTGAATTATTGCCGACTACGATTTCATCCGTCCGTCCGAAGGTCGAGATTGACGCCGGGGCGGGACCACGGGCCGCGTTGATCACGTTGTTATAAGACAGGTCGTCGCGGGTCATGTAACCAATAAGAGAGCAATCGAACCCGTCGATATAATTGTGCAGCGCCGCTGCGCCCGGACCGCTCAGCTCCACGCCGTAGCCCGTCTGAAAAACGTTTTGCGCGTAATTGTTCAGCACACGGGTTCCTGTTCCTGTGGTGACGATCGAATACGCCGTCGTGTTGCCGTCCGAGACGGGATTGACCCAATTGGTGAAGTGGTTTCCCTGCACGAGAAGATTGGTCGTCTCGTTGGTTCCGCCCTGGCCCTGGATCTCGATGCCCATCCGCGAGACGCCGCTTCCTGTGTTATAGGAAACGATAATGTTGCGGCCTTGATTGGGGCCGGAATTGATCAGCGATATGGGTTCATAGATGTTGGTGAAAGTGTTGTGACTGATGGTCACCTCGTCGGCGTAATAGCCGACAATCGCGGATCCTGGCGCCTTGATATTGCTGAAGCTGTTCCCGGTGATCAAAGACTCCTTCAAGTTGACGTAGAATATTCCGTTATTCTGGAACGAGCAGTTCACTATCGCAATGCGAACGGCGCCATCGGCCGAGGTGGACGTGTCGCCGATGAGTTCGACGGCTCCATGAGAAACGTCGCGTCCGGCGCCGACAAAAGACAACCCTTGAATCGTTATGTCGTGGCTGTCGGAAGGATTGATCTCAAATACGCCAACCCCGTCGGCGGTGTCGTTCAGCACTACGCCCGAAGCGCCCAGCATCGACACTCCAGACTTCAGGGTGACGTTGGCAAGATGGTAGGCGCCAGGACTGAACTGGACAATGTCGCCCGGGGACGAGGCGTTGATCGCGCGCTGAACCGCCGCCGTGTCGTTCACACTCGGGAACACGGTTCTCGTCATTGCGTTCGAAGGGAGTGAAACGAAACTGGCTAACATGCAGACGGTCGCAACTTTCGCGTAGCGTAGATGCATGACGGCTCTTTTTGATGCGAGTTGAAGATAGTTCCCCAGATATCAACGGGCGGATTAAAGTTTCGCTGGCGCTGGCGCAAAAGTTTCAGTAAGTGCATTTTAAAAGCGAGCAGAATGAAATTTCCGGCGCTGTGACCACTCAATTTTTATTGATGAGTCAGACGGGCGCGTTTTTCAAAGTCCCGAGCGCAAAGCGCAACCCTCATCGCGTCGCAGGGCGCTTTGAGTGAAGGGGATTGCCGTCAATTTTGAGATTAAGGCGCGCGAGCGGTCCTTCCGGTGGAGGCGCGCGCGGCGGGCCCCATGCGCGCCAGATCTTCGATCGCTCCCGGCGAGCTTCTTTGGATTCAGAAGTTGCTTCGGCCACAAAGCGCGGCCCCGTCCCGTGACAACAGGTCGCGCCTTTCCCTTCGCGCAAAAGGCTCGGGCGGCGGTCTTCGCCACAATTGGCCAAGAAATAGCCCCAGTGCAGCCCAAGCATGGCCGCGAAGCTTTGGTCTTAGGAAGCTGCGGCGCTCTGCATACAGCGCATTCGATTCAAGTGGCGCTCTCTCGATTTAGGGATCGTTAGCTAAGTCGAAAGGCTTGTGTGGAAAAATCATTCCAAGGGTTGGGAGAATGACAAAGGGTCTTAGCGTGCCTAGTGGTCTCGTTGCGTTTGAAAGCCGTCGCCTCTCTTTAAACATTTCCTCCCGGACGCTTCCGGGAGCAGGCGCCCTCGCCTTCGGCCTGCTGACGGCCGCCTGGATGTTGCAGCCGCATCGCTCGGCCGCGCCGGTTGTCGGCGAGAATATCGCCGCCGCCCCCAAATCCATCGAAGCCCCGCCGGCGCCCGGCCAGACAGCCAGCGTCGCGCATCCCTATGGCCGTCTGCTGCTCGATCTCAGATCGCATGCGCGGGTCACTGCGGCCGCGCAGCCGCCTGCGGCCGTGCACTCGGCGGCGGCCGTGCAGTCGCCAGCTTCGCAGATGGAAGCGAAGCTTGAGGCGGCGGCCGAACCGGAGTTTCCGCTTCCGCCCACGAAGCCGGAAGACATGCAGACGAATCTGGCGCCGCCGCCCTCGCCCGTGGACGATGAAGCGCCTTTGCCGCCGCGCCGTCCGACCGAACTGGGACAGGTCGCAAATCCTGCTCCGCCTTCGGCCCCGGCTCCGGCTCCGGTTCCTTCCCGCCGGACAGCCCGGCAAAGCAGGCAGGCCGCCGTCGCGGCTGCGCCCGTCGACAATCGCTCGTTCCTCGAAAAGCTCTTTGGCCAGCAGCAGGGCGCGGCTCCGCAGCCTGCGGGCCGCTCGCTCGCCTATGCGGCTCCCGAAAGCGGCATCCAGAGCGGCCTCACCAGCATCGCCCGCAGCGCCACAAGCGCCACGTCGCTCCGCTACGACCGTTACACCGCCATCTACGACATCTCCGCGCACACCGTCTATCTGCCGAACGGCACCAGGCTGGAGGCGCACTCGGGTCTTGGCGGCAGGCTGGACGATCCGCGCTATGTGCATGAGAAAATGCACGGAGCGACGCCGCCGAACGTCTATGAGCTGACGCCACGCGAGCAGCTATTCCACGGCGTGCAGGCGCTGCGGCTCAATCCTGTCGGAGGCGGAACCGTCTACGGCCGCGCGGGCCTGCTGGCGCATACCTACATGCTCGGCCCCAACGGCGACTCCAACGGCTGCGTGTCCTTCAGGAACTATCAGGCGTTCCTGCAAGCCTACCAGAGCGGCGAAATCAGACGTCTGGCGGTCGTCGCGCGTCTCGATTAAGGGCCTCCGGCGATCGCCTTCTCCCGTCTGCGGGAGAAGGCTTTCCTTCGCCTCCATTGCGATTGCAAGGAGCGCGACCCCAAAATATCCTCCTGATTTTTCAAGCCTCGCTTGCTTCGCGCCCGGCGCGCCCAACCTGCTCTCGGAAGGCGGGATGACCCCGCAGTACAGGGAGCATGCGATGAAACTATCAACGACAGCCCTTGCAACGGCGGCGACGCTGTTTCTTCTGGGCAGCGCTTTCGCCGCCGGCGGTGGAGGCGGTGGAGCGGGCGGAGCCGGTACCTGGTACTGGTACGGGGACGGGCATGGGCACAGGAACCGGCATGGGAACCGGAACCGGCGACACCGGGGGAGCGGACATGGGAACCGGAAGCGGTTTTGGCGGCAAGGGCATGGGTACGGGCTCTGGCGCGCAGATGGGAACCGGCAGAGGCATGGGCGGAACCAACAAGAGCGCCGACCCGCTCAACAAATCCGCGTCGCCCCGCAATAAAATGGCCACTCCCGGTATCCACCGCCACAGATACAACGGCTACGGGATGAGCCCCAACAACGGCGCAGACCGATAGGCGGCGAGCCGATTTTGCAAGACGGGCCGGCCGGCATGGTATCGGTCAGACAAGCTTGCAAATGCGGGGCGTGCATGCGCAGTTCTGTGATGGTTACGGCGCTGCTGCTGGCGGCAGAGACGGCTGGCGCAGCGGGAGCCTCCTTCGCCGGCTCATGGCGCATCGCTGGCATCAGCGGAGTCGACAGCTTCGATCCGGCGAAAACCGAAATGCGGCTGAGCGGCGAGGGAAAGTTCAGCTCGACTGTCGGCTGCAACCGCATCGCTGGCGAGCCGAGGATCGATGGCGACCACGTGACCTTTGGCGCGCTCGCCACAACCCGGATGGCCTGCCCGCCGGCGCTCGGCGCTGTCGAGGCTAAGTATCTCTCCGGGCTGAACGCCGCCCGCTCTTTCCGACTCGCGGAACTCGAAGCTGATCCTTGTGGGGGAAAACGGCGAGCAACTCGTGGTCTTTGCACGCATGAAGTAAACGGCCCGATTTCCCTCCGCCCAGAGGCGGAGGAGAGTCGGTTGACGCGAGGTTGTAGGCCTCAGCAGGCGACAAAGGCGCGCTGATAGCCCACGACATTGCCCCATCCGTCATAAAGCGGGACGCGCGTGCGGCAGCTGCGTGCGGGATAGGGTGCGGCATAGGCCGGATAGCCATAGTAGCCGGGATAGGCTCCCGCCGCCCCGGCGGCGACCGCGCCAACCGCCAGACCGCCAAGCACGCCGGCCGCGATGGCCGGACCGCCCCAGCCCCAGCCGCCATAGCCGTAGCGATACCACGCCGAAGCGGGCGTCGAGGCGAGGAGCGTAGCGCCGAGCGTCGCCGCAATGAGGCCTGTGGTGAAGATTTTCTTGAACCCGATCATTGTCCTGCCTCCAGACATTCTTGTCTCGGCGAGTCAGCCGCAAGCCGAGCGATACGGAAAACGTTTAAGCTTGGCCTTGGTTCCAAATTATGGCGGAGCCCTGGCTAAATGTCGCGGCCACGCTTTCGAGGACTTCAACTAAATCATTCGCTTGATGAACGGCGCCTGAATTCAAACGACAGCTTTGCCCTCAAGCCGGCGCGAGCAGCAGGCTGGTCTCGCTTCTGGCGATTCCCTCGATCATCCTGACCGTGGAGAGCACGCGGTCGAATTCGGCGAGGTTCTCGACCTCGATCTCGGCGATCAGGTCGAATGCGCCATTGGTGCTGTGAAGCGCGTGGATCTGCGGCAGCCCACGCAAGGCCTGCACAATGCGCCTCGTGCTCTTGCCCGAAACTTCGATCATCATGATGGCGCGAATGCGGTCGCTTGCGGCCGCGCTTTTGACGCGCGCCGTAAAACCGAGGATCACGCCGGAGGCGAGCAGACGCTCGAGCCGGTTCTGCACGGTTCCCCGCGAAACGCCGAGCGATTTCGCAAGCTCCGACAGCGGCGCGCGACCGTCCACTCTCAACGCGGAAATCAGGCGGCGATCCAGATCGTCCATGCTTGCGTCCCGCTTCTGTCGAAACGTCCATAAGCTATAGCCAAATCGCCAAACTTCCAGCGAATTTCATAAATAATTAGCGTTTCGATTAGCGCAGCGGGCCTTTAGCCTTCCTACTTACGCATGAGGTTAGAGGGCCGGATATGGTGACATTCTTGAACGCCAAAGACGTCGCACGGATCGTCGATCAGGTCGGGCTGCGCCTGTTCTGGTTTCGGCTGATCGACTATTTGCGACATGATTTCGAGCGATGGGAATTTTTCGAAAAATCGCCGCGTCTCGCCAGTCACTCGAAAACCGGCGTCATTGAACTGATGCCGACGAGCGACGGCGAAACCTATGGTTTCAAATTCGTCAACGGGCATCCAGGCAATACGCTGCAGGGACTCCAGACCGTGACGGCGTTCGGCATGCTGGCCGATGTCGCGACCGGCTACCCCCGGCTGCTTGCGGACATGACCCTCGCCACCGCCTTCAGAACGGCGGCGACATCCGCGCTTGCGGCGCGCCATCTGGCGCGGCCGGACAGCAGAACGATGGCGATCATCGGGCTCGGCGCGCAATCGGAGTTTCAGGCCTGCGCTTTCCAGGCCGCCCTCGGCGTCAACCGGCTTCGCGTTTTCGACATCGATGACGACGCCGCGGAGAAGTTCAAACGCAATATGGCGGGATCGGGGATTGCGCTTTTGCGTTGCGCCAGCGCGCAGGATGCGGTGATCGGCGCGGACATCGTCACCACAATCACGGCGGACAAAAAAAACGCGACGATCCTGTCGGACAACATGGTCGGCGCGGGAACGCATATCAACGCCATAGGCGGCGATTGTCCCGGAAAGACCGAACTTGCGCGCGACATTCTGTTGCGCTCGGAAATTTTCGTCGAATATGCGCCGCAGACCCGCATTGAAGGCGAGATTCAACAACTCTGCCCCGATCATCCCGTCACCGAATTATGGGAAGTCGTCGCGAAGCGAAAACCCGGGCGCCAGTCGGCGAACGCCATAACCATATTCGACAGCGTGGGATTCGCGGTCGAGGATTTTTCCGTGCTGCGCCTTTTAAGAGACCTCGCGATCGAGACCGGCGTCGGCGAAGAAATCGATCTTATCGCCGAACCCGCCGATCCAAAGAATCTATTTGGATTGTTGCAATGCCAGGAGACCGATCGAACGAGGCGATGCGCGTGACGCAAAGCGGCCCATGCGGCGCCGGTGAAACGAGAGAGGGAAGGTTTCGATGATCAGCACGGCAATGAGACGCCCGCAGGACTTTGACATCTTGCAGAATGACAAGCGGACGAACGCGCTCGCCAAGGACCACATCCTCATGTGCGGTCCCGATCATTTCTGCGTCGATTACGTCATCAACCCGTGGATGGAAAATCAGATCGGAAAAGCCGAGCGCGCGCTGGCGCAAAAACAATGGGCGAATCTGCAACGCGAGTTGTCCGCAAAAGCGCAGCTCAGCTTCATTGCGCCGGAGCCTGGATCTCCAGACATGGTGTTCACCGCCAATGGCGGCATGGTGATTGGCGAGACGGTCGTCGTCAGCCGTTTTCGCGCGCAGGAACGGCGACCGGAAGAAAGGCTGTTTCGCGACTGGTTCGAGAGTCGCGGCTTCACCATTGCGCAATGGCCCGAGGACGTGACCTTTGAAGGCGCGGGCGACGCCTTGCTTGATCGCGCCTCGCCGCTGATCTGGTGCGGCCATGGCTGGCGCTCAAGCGAAAATGCGCCGAAACTGCTGGAAGAAATCTTCGGACGACGCGCGGTTGGACTGCGGCTCGTCGACCCGCGCTTCTACCATCTCGACACATGCTTCTGCCCGCTGGACGGCGGTTGGCTGATGTATTATCCGCCGGCCTTCGACCATGACTCGCAGCAGGCGATAGCCGCGCTCGTGCCGGACGAGAAACGGATCGAGGTCAGCGAGCAGGACGCCCTGTCCTTCGCCTGCAACGCCGTCGAGGCCGGCGGCTGCGTGTTCATGAACGACGCTTCATTCGCGCTCCAGAGGCGTCTGCGCGACGCCGGCTTCGCCCCGATCCTGACGCCGCTGTCCGAGTTCTTCAAGGCAGGCGGAGCGGCAAAGTGCCTGACGTTGAAATTGGCCGAGAATTGATCGGCGCGAAGACGCGCTTGCAATCGGCAGGAATCTCCCTGATCGCGAAATTAAAAACACTTTTGTTTTATGTGGCGCGCGAACCTAATAGCGTTTCAAACGCGGCGCATCTCGCATCGGGATTAACGCCAATGAGCGTCTGCGGAACGAAAACGAGGCCCGGCTGCGCGCCGGGCCTGCTCTTTGACGGGATACGATACGGCTTTAGGAAGTTCAGCAACCGCAGCTGCGGTACACAGGGGCAGCCGCATATCCGGCGTATCCGTATCCATTGCCGTAGTAAGGATAGCCGTATCCGTAACCATAGGGGTAAGCAGCGGCCGCTCCGAGCGCCGCGGCGCCCAGCAGGCCCGCGCCATAGCCCCAGCCGCCATAACCCCAGCCGCCGCCCCAGCCGCCGCGACCCCAGCCGCCGCCCCAACCGGCTCGGCCCCAACCGCCACCGTGGCCCCAACCGCCGCCGCGACCCCAGCCGCCGCCGCCCCAGCGCGCATCGGCGGGCGTAGAAACGGTGACTGCGCCGGCAAGCATCAACACGGCGAGACCCGCCGTAAGGGTTGTGCGTAGTTTCGTCATTGCTTCCTCCTGCGAAAGACCAGAGTGTTCGCCTCGGCGACACGCTCTTCGCCCCAACGCTGGCGAAACATGATCGTTCCTGCGGCTGAACACAGGAAAAATCAACTCCGATTGTTTTGACGCGCAGACTGGCGGCTGCAGACGCTAAAGCCCCGGTCTTCCTTGCAGGTTAAAATTGAACCTGGCCGCAAGAGGATTAATTCAAGGAGACTAGAACAGAGCCCAAAAACGCCGCACGGTTAAGGTTATGGACGCGCGTCCCGTTCTCACGATATAACGTGCAAGTAGTTTGCGCCGCTCCCAGGCGGGAGTGATTTTAATGGGGTCTTGCGATGACGGCAGCCACACCTCTCGTCAAGGTTCCCACTGGCGTCAGCGGGCTTGACGAAATCACCGGCGGCGGATTGCCGTTGCACCGCCCTACGTTGATTTGTGGGGGCGCGGGCAGCGGCAAGACTTTGTTCGCCCTGACCTTTGTTTTGGAAGGCGCGCTCAAATACGGGGAACCGGGCGTTTTCATTTCCTTCGAAGAAAACGAAGAAGAGCTGGCGAAAAACGTCGCTTCCCTTGGTTACGATCTCGAAAAGCTCGTCGCCGACAACAAGCTGGCCGTTGATTATATCCACGTCGAACGCAACGAGATCGAGGAAACCGGCGAGTATGATCTGGAAGGGCTTTTCGTTCGCGTCGCTCACGCCGTGCGCACGGTCGGCGCGAAGCGGATCGCTCTGGATACGCTTGAAGCGCTGTTTGCGGGCCTCTCCGACGAGGCGCTGTTGCGCGCTGAATTGCGTCGCCTGTTCCGCTGGCTCAAGGATCAGAAACTTACCGCGGTCATAACCGCCGAAAGGGGCGAATCCTCGATGACCCGCCAGGGACTTGAGGAATATGTGTCCGACTGCGTGATCCTGCTCGACCATGACGTCGCGGAACAGATTGCGACGCGACGTCTGCGCGTCGTCAAATATCGCGGCGCCGCTCACGGCACGAATGAATATCCGTTCCTGATCGACGCTGAAGGCCTTTGCGTTCTGCCGGTCACTTCGGTCGAACTCGCGCATCACGTTTCAACCGAGCGAATCACGACGGGGATCCCGGGTCTCGACGAGATGCTGGGCGGGAAAGGCTTTTGGCGCGGCTCGAGCGTCCTGGTTTCGGGGGTGGCCGGAACCGGGAAGACCACGATCGCCTCGAGCTTTGTCGACGCGGCCTGCCGCAGAGGGGAGCGGGCGCTGTATTTCGCCTTCGAGGAGAGTCCGCCGCAGATCGTGCGCAACATGCGCTCCGTCGGACTCGACCTCCAGCAATGGGTCGACGCGGGCCAGCTCCGCCTGCTCGCGTCGCGCCCCACATATTCCGGGCTCGAGATGCACCTGCTGCGATTGCACAGGGAAATTGAAGCTTTTTCGCCCGAAGTCGTGGTCATCGACCCGATCTATATTTTTGGCGCGATCGGAAGCCAGCATGAAGTCAAATCCATGCTGCTTCGACTGGTGGATTATCTGAAGAGTCGACAAACGACCGCCATCTTCACCACAGTCGATGGGGAAGACGCGCAAAAACTGGAACAATCAGGCGTCTCGTCGCTCATGGACGCATGGCTGCAACTGAGGAATCTGGAGAGCAACGGCGAACGCAACCGTGCGCTTTATGTTCTCAAATCGCGCGGAATGGCGCATTCAAATCAGATAAGAGAGTTCATGCTGACCAGCGAAGGCGTCAAATTGCGCAAGCCCTATCTGGGCCTCAGCGGCGTTGTGACCGGCTCGGCGCGGATCGCGCTGGAGGCGATGGAGCGCCAGAAAGAAGTCGAGCGACAAATGGCGGAGGCCGCCATGCAACGTGAGCTGGAGCGCAAGCGCAGGCAGATCGAAACCCAGATAGCAACGCTGCAGGCCGAGCTTGCCGATCAGGAAAATGAAAGCAAAATGCTACTCGCCAGCCAGAGCGCAGTCCTCGACGCAGGGGCTATTGTTGATCGCGAAATAGCCAAGAGCCGGGGCGTCGAATGATCGAGCACAGTCCCGAATCCACGGATCGGTGGACAATGCGACTTTATGTCGCCGGAAAAACGCCCAAGTCCGTCGCCGCAATTGCGAACCTCAAGAAAGTCTGCGAGGAACGCCTGGCCGGTCGATACGTTGTTGAAGTGATTGATTTGATCGAGCATCCAGAGCTCGCGAAGGCGGATCAGATCGTCGCGATACCGACACTCGTGCGTAAGCTGCCCCAGCCGCTGAAAAAAATGATCGGGGACCTCTCCAATGAAGAAAGAGTTATATTAGGGTTGGAGCTAGATCCGGTCGAAGGATAGGTGAGATCGTGGACACAGCCGTCACGATAGCCGAGAATAAAGTGGAGTTTCAGTTCCGGTTGTTCGTAAGCGGAGCGACGCCGCGTTCTACGCGGGCGATCAGCGCTGTGAGAAAACTGTGCGAAGTATCTTTGGCCGGCCGCGCTTCTTTGGTGGTGATCGACATATACAGGGAACCGCAGGAGGCGCGAAAATATCAGATCGTGGCGTTGCCGACACTTCTGAAATTATCTCCGGCTCCCAGACAACTCTTCATCGGCGACATGTCCGACATCCGTCCGCTTTCCGCCGAGTTGGGACTTATTGAATGAGTAGCTATGACAAAGCGAGGCGACGGTAAGGATTTCAGCCAATACCTTAGCCAGTTGGCTCCGGTCGGACCCGAAGCCGAAGCAACTTTGCACGCGATCGTGTTGGGCGAAGCCGACGCCCTCGTCGTGGAAGGAATAGACGGACCCCGCGTCTATACGTTGGAGGGCGCCGATGAACCCTACCGCCAGCTTATCGAGCGCATGTCCGAGGCCGCGGTCGTCATCGACGACGCGACGATTCTTTACTGCAATGGTCGGCTCGCACAATTGCTTGGGCGCGAGAATCTGGCCGGCCAGGACTTCACCAAACTGATTGCGCCCGATCAATGCGATCGAATTCGGGACTTCATGGACCGCTGCAGCCGGCGCAACGCATTGACTGAGGCTTCATTGATCAGCGCCGACGGCCGCCACGTGGCTGTGCGCCTGTCCGCCGCGCCCATAAGCTTCAACCAGCGCCCCTGCGTGGCGTTGATCGTGACCGCGCTCGACGAGGTCGAGGCGCTCAAGATTTCGGAAGCCAGTTTGCGCGAAAGCGAAGAACGTTTTCGGGCGATTTTCGAACATTCGGCGATCGGCATCGCCATCACCGACCGGGAAGGGTATATAGCCCACGCCAACGCCGCCTATTGTGATCTGCTTGGCTATACTCAGGAAGAACTCAGCCGGATCGTATTTTCCGACCTTGTGCATCCCGAAGACCGCGCCGAAAATTTCGTGGAGATCGAACGCGTGCGCGAACATGCATTGCCGTTTTTCGAGATCGAAAATCGATATATCCGCAAAAGCGGGGAAGCGGTCTGGGTGCATAAGTTCGTTTCCATCCTGCATGACGAAAAGGGCGCGCCTGCGCATCTGCTGGCGCTTGTCAGCGACGTGAGCGAGCGTCGCCGCATGGAGGAAACGCTCCGGGAAGCGGACCGCCACAAGGATGAATTCATTGCAACGCTGGCGCATGAGCTGCGCAATCCGCTGACGCCAATCGCCAACGCTTTGCATTCGCTGCAAAGAACAGCGGGCGCCACCGGCGATATGCAGCGTCTGCATGGCATGATCGAGCGTCAGGTCACTCAACTCGTTCGTCTGGTCGAAGATCTGCTCGAGGTCTCCCGCATTTCAACCGGCAAGATCGAGCTTCGCAAGCAACGCCTCAATCTGGCCTCCGTGATACAACAGGCGGTGGAAACCAGCCAGCCGCTGCTGGAAGCCGGGCGGCACAACACGACGATCTCCCTGGGCGACCAACCGCTTGTCGTCGAAGGCGATCAGGTTCGCCTGGCGCAGCTGTTCACCAATCTTCTGAACAATGCCGCCAAATACACGCCTTCGGGCGGACAGATCAGCATTACGGCCAAAAAGGAGAGCGGTGAGGCGATCGTCAGCATTCGCGATACGGGCATAGGAATTTCTCCCGAAATGTTGCCAAAGGTTTTTGGAATCTTCACCCAGGGCGATCGCTCGACAGGCCGCACCCAAGGCGGCATAGGCATTGGCCTTTCTCTTGCCCGTAAGCTTGTCGAATTGCATGGAGGCTCGATTCACGGCTTCAGCGGCGGCGCTGGAAAAGGCAGCGAATTCGTGGTCTGGCTTCCGCTGACTGACGGAGCGGCGGCCAACGCAGAGGCGGATGAGAAACTTGACGCCGCCACGGGCTCCTCGTGCAGAGTGCTGGTCGTGGACGACGATCATGACGTAGCCGACAGCTTCTCCATGCTCCTGCAAACCTTCGGCGTTGATACCTGCGTCGTCTACAGCGGGCCGGCTGCGATCGACGCGCTCAGCGAGTTCATGCCGCGCCTGGCGTTTGTCGACATCGGCATGCCCGATGTCGACGGATATGAAACAGCGCGCCGGATACGCCAGCTTCCGCAAGGGAAGAACTTGACGTTGGCGGCATTGAGCGGCTGGGGCAACGTGGACGACCGTCGGCGCAGCGTCGAGGCGGGTTTCGACCATCACTTCGTAAAGCCCATAGACATGACCGCGCTGGAGTCGCTGCTGGCTTCCGTTCGAATTTCAGCGCTGAGCCAAGCGCAAGGGGGCCATTGAGACGCGGAGATCGGACATGATCGACAAAGCTCAGCCATCAGACTCAGACATGGAGTTCGTCAAGATCGTCGGAACGCCGTTGACCGTTTCGCGCATAGGACTCGGCACCTGGGCCATCGGAGGCTGGATGTGGGGCGGCACGGACGAGGCGCAGGCCATACGCACGATACATGAGGCGCAGGATCGTGGCGTGACCTTGTTCGACACCGCTCCGGTTTACGGCTTCGGACGCGCGGAAGAAATTGTCGGCAAGGCGTTGTCGCAGGACGGTCGCAGAAAACGCGCCGTCATCGCCACCAAAGTCGGACTCGACTGGCGCAACTCCTCGCCGTTTCGCAACGCTACGAAAGCGAGAATCGTAAAGGAGGTCGAAGACTCCCTGCGGCGGCTGCAGACCGATGCGATCGACCTGTATCAGGTGCATTGGCCTGACCCGAACGCGCCCATCGCCGAAACTGCCGGGGCCATGGATGCGCTTTTTCGCGCGGGTAAAATACGTGCGATAGGGGTGAGCAACTTCAGTCCAAGCCAGATGGAGGAGTTCAGCGCAATCGCGCCGCTTCACAGCGTGCAACCGCCATACAATCTGTTCGAACGCGGCATAGAGGCCGACGTGCTGCCCTACGCCGCCCAGCGCGGGCTGACCACAATCGCCTACGGATCGCTGTGCCGCGGACTGCTGACTGGCCGCATCACCAACCACACTCAGTTCTCGGGCGACGATCTTCGAAAACATGATCCAAAATTCAACGCGCCGCGCCGTCAACAATATTTGAACGCGGTCGACAGGCTCGCCACATTCGCGCGCGACGCCTATGGAAAAGAGGTGATCCATCTGGCGGTAAGGTGGGTGCTCGATCGAGCGGACTCCAATGTCGCCTTGTGGGGCGCGCGGCGACCCGAACAGCTCGCGCCGATAGGCGGAGTCATGGGCTGGAACATCGATCCTTCCGCGATGCGCGAGATCGACAAAATTCTGGAGGAGTCGATCAGCGCGCCGGTGGGGCCGGAATTCATGGCGCCGCCCGCGCAGGCGGCTGAATAACAGCTCTCCGGGCGGCGGGACTTTTTAATATTCCGCGTGCATGCGCAGCGCGAAAATATTCACCGGGCCGCGCGCCCGGTTATAGGCGGGATTGTCGGCGAGCTGATAATCGAAGGTGACGTTAAGGCTCTCGAGGATGCTGTATTTGTAATAGGCTTCCATGATGTGCTCGCCGCCATAGGAAAGCGCACCGTCGCCGACAAGCAGCCCGAGTCCGCCCGCCGCGAGATAATTGGCGTGGCTGCCCGAAATTCCATTGATGACGCCGGCAAGGCCAATCGCGTCCTTGGGCCGGTCCCATCGGTCGCCAGTGAGCACGAAACCCGCGGAGAGCGAACGCTCGATGTCGGTGAAATCGAAAGTCTCGTAGCGTCCATTGGCCGCGCTGGCGCGCAGGAAAAAGCCGAGGTCCTTGGTGATGGGCTGCTCGACATTGATTCCGCCGCCGGCCTTTACGCGCTTCTTGCGGTCCAGCGTGATGTCGGGCGTCGTTCCAGTGAGATAGCCAATGTCGAGCGCCTCGTCATATTTGCCCATATATCCGATGTTGGCGAAGCCGAGCAGCTTGATCTTGCCGGGTTGATCGAACAGCAGATTGTGCCGGACCTCCAGTTCCACCACCGGCGAAAATTGCCGAAAGAGGACGGGTTCGATTTTTTCGCTGCCGGGAACCTCCGACAATTGGAACAGGCCCGCGCGCGCCGACCACCAGTCCTGCTTCCAGTCGGCCATCATGCCGTTGGTGTAGCTCCAGGCGTCGCCGGCATAATCGAAAGCGCCCATGTCGACGATCGACCAGTTGATGAAACCATTGCGGCCGTCATGGGCGTATCGATTGTCGTCGAAGAAATCGACGATGGCGAATTTACCCGCAGTCAGGGTCACCCTGTTCTTGTCCACCGTGCTGCCGAGCACATCCTGCCCGGGGTCGAGGTCATCGGTCTCGCCGCCAAGACCGATGACCTGACGCAGGAAGTAACGCTGGAAGCGCAGATAGGGAGCCGCGCGACCTATCTTGTACGCCTCGGCGCTGGAAAAGCCCGCGAGGCCGTAGGTGTCGGCGAGGCCGAAGCCTTCGTCGACTTCCGGCGTGATATAGGCCTCGCCGCCCTGCCACAGCCGCACGCCAAGAAAGGCCGTCGCCGAAACCGTGGAGCGGACCTGACCGCTCGCCGGAAGACTGTTCTGGCCCGTATAGGGCGCCGAAAATTTCGGATAGCCTTGCGGCAGCACGGTGAGCTGCGTGTGCACGCTGTAGCTTTCGGGCTCCGGCGTCTCGGATTTCTTTTTTTCGTCCCTCACCTCGGAGGCGGCGGGCGCGCTGGGCTGGTCATCGAAGTGATAGTTCACGCCAAAACGCAGAATGTGGCTCTCGTCATGATTGATCGAGGCATACATGAAATCCAGCGGCGTTCGCGAAGATCTGCGCATTGCGCGACTGGTTGAGAAACAGATATTCCACGCGCGCGGACCAGTGATCGGCGAAAGCGTATTCGATGCCGGCGCCCAGCGCATATTTCACCTGCGACGATTGCGAGTTGGTCGCGTTGAACGGACTGCCGGGCCCGCCGCCGTTCAACGTCAATGTCGAAGCGCCGCGCCAGCCGCCATTGGCAATTCCGCCAGTCACGTAATAAAGCGTGCGATCGGCCGCAAAGCCGAGCCGTCCGCGAAAGCTTGAAAAGTAAGTTGATCCCGAATTCGGATTGAGCGTGTAGGAGCCGACGCCCATTGCGGCATAGGAAGGCGGCGCGGCGAATGTTCCCATGGGCGCGCGCTGGCCGTCCAGAAAGTTGAAGTCCGTCTCCAGACCATAGACCCAATTTTGGTATTGCCAGTTACAGCCTGCCTGCAACCCGAAGGTGACGCCCGCGCCAACGCGGCTTGCGGGATAAAGATCATAGGCGCTGAGGCCAAAACCGCTCAGCGCTTGCAGCCGCTCGGAGTCATAGAGCGGAATCGCCCCGCCCATGTTCATGCCGATATAGGCTCCCGCCCAACTGAACGCTGGCGGCGGCGGCGCATCAGCGGCGCGCGTCGTCGTTCCGCCCCATGTCAGGAAGACAAAGGAAACGGCCCAGACGCGAACCCGCCGAGCCCGGCGCTCATGCGTCTTGCGTCGATTGCGGTCGCCCATGTGCTTCGAACAGTTCATGCCTCTTTCGAACAGAATATCGGCAAAAAGTGAAGCGCTATGTGAGCGTTTGAGAAGCATTCCAAAGCTTATCTGGAATGCTTGCAAAGACGATGCATTATGAAACCATTACTTGCCCGGAACTTCGAAACTTCGCCCGCGAAGCGATAGCCGGAGATTACGAAGCTTTTGCGACAGATGGTCGCTGCGCCCCGCGTCCTAGCCGCATAGCAGGCCGCCAGTCCGTCGTAACCACCAATCTCGCAGCGCCGGCGCAGCTTTGACCGCAAACTGCGCCGGTCATACCTCCGGGCGGCGTCCTGGTCCGGCTGAAACCGGATGCGCGGTCTCGAACCGCCTTTTTGTGCTGTTATTTATGTCTTTTTGTGTCATTTTCTCCGCACGTCGGAAAGATCGACACGAAAGACGCCATGTCGGAATTTTACACCACGCGCGAACTTGCCGCGCTTCTGCGGGTGAAGGAGCGCAAGGTCTATGACCTTGTAGCTAAAGAAACGCTGCCCTTCCGGCGCGTGACCGGCAAGCTGCTGTTTCCCCGCGAGGAAATCGCGCAGTGGCTTCAGGTCAACAACCCCGGAAACGGCGCGCAGGCGGCGAGCGCTTCATTCACCCAGGAGCCGGACCGGCCGCTTATCGCCGCTGGCGGACATGATCCCCTGCTGGAATGGGCTTTGCGCGAATCGCGCTCCGGCATAGCCGGCTTTTTTGACGGCGCTCTCGATGGACTGGAACGCGCGCAGACGGGCGGCTGCATCATGGCGGGGCTGCACATTCCCGACGGCGACGACTGGAATGTCGGCGCGGTAAAGGCGAGATTTGAGGGCGAACCCTGGGCGTTGATCGAATGGGCGCGGCGCAGGCGCGGCCTCATCATGCGGCCCGACCTGCCCCGGCGTCCCGACTGTCTGAAAGCCGCGCGCGGTCTCCGTTTCCAGTCCCGGCAGGCGGAGGCCGGGAGCGAGCTGGTGCTCGACAAACTGCTGGCGGCTGAAAAATTGAAACGCGCCGACCTGCTTCTTGTGGAAGCCGTCGAACGATCGGAGACGGATCTCGCCCTGGCGATCGCAGATGGGCGCGCGGATGTCGGACTTGGGATCGAGGGCGCGGCCCGGCAGTTCAAGCTCGACTTCGAGCCGTTGATAGAGGAGCGCTTCGACCTTCTGGTCTGGCGCAAGGCCTGGTTCGACCCGCCGCTTCAAAAGCTGGTCGCATTCTGCCATTCGCCTGCATTCCGCGACAAAGCGAACGCCTTTGGCGGCTATGACGTTTCCGGCTTTGGCGCGGTTCGTTTCAACGGCTGATAAAGCCGCCGCCGCTTGTCACTGCAAGCGCAGGGACTGCACTCGCAGCGACGAAATTCCAAACGCGCCGCTTGGCCGGACCTTACGCGGTGGCAACGAGCACGTCGGAGGATTTGATGATCGCCTTGGCCACGCCGCCGACCTTGAGGCCGAGTTCGTCCACAGCTTCATTGGTGATCGAGGCGGTAAAGATCAGCCCCTTGGCATCCAACGTGACGTGAGAGGTGGTCGCGCCTTTCTTGATTTCGGTGATCTTGCCCTCGAAAACATTGCGCGCGGAAATTTTCATTTGTCTGTCCTTCGCTTGCAACTCTAGCTGAGCCGCCTTTCAAGCGCGGCAAGTTCGCCGGCTTTCAAAGATGAAAGTAATCGGCCATTGCAACTCCCGCAATACGAGAATGTCATGCATTTTATCCGACATCCCGAAGAAAACACAGGGTTAAGCGACCGTGGCCGGGCTCTTGAACCCGGCGGCGAACCGCGACAGGTGAGGCATGCGGCCTATCGCAAGGAGCTTTTGACGGAGTTCTGGCCATGAAATCGATTTGTGTTTTTGTCGCCGCGTCTCTGATTTCGCCTGCGATGCCAGCCGCGGCGCAATCTCGCGTCTTTTTCGATCCCGCTTTGCACGCGCGGGGCATTTTCTGCCGCGACTTTCAGCATAACCCGGACGGTTCGTGGAGTCCGGTCAGGAAAGTGACGATCCTTGGAACAAGCGGACCGTTTTCGGTGGAGCCTTACGAGAAATTCAGTCTCAACTCGACGGTGATGAGCGTGAACATCTCCGAGATACTGGACAGCCGTTGCCTCTTGCCTCACCCTCGCCGCTGCTGCTCGTAAGTTGAACGCGGATCGCGCCGGAGAACAACATGGACGCCAAGGTCGTCGTCGCCCGTGAAGGCGCCGTGCTGCGCATCACGTTCAACCGCCTCGCCAAGAAAAACGCGCTCGACCGCGAGATGTATCTGACGATGATCGCCGCTCTTGAGGATGCGCAGGCGGACCCCGGCTTGCGCGCCGTGCTGTTCTGCGGAGCCGGCGGCGATTTCACGGCCGGCAATGATCTCGCCGATTTTCTCGGGCCCTCGCTGCATCTGGAGGAGTTTCCGGCCTTCCGTTTTGTGCTGGCGCTCGCTGCATTCGAGAAGCCCGTCGTCGCGGCGGTGGCCGGTGACGCTGTGGGGGTTGGAACGACCATGCTGTTCCATTGCGATCTCGTTTACGCCGCGCCGGACGCGCGTTTCAAAATGCCTTTCGTCGATCTTGGATTGCCCCCGGAGGCTGGCGCAAGCCTGCTTGCGCCGCGGCTTTTTGGGCCCGCCAAAGCCGCTCAATATCTGATGGCCTGCGAGAGCTTCGACGCCGCCGAGGCCGCCCGGCTCAATCTCGTCAACGCAGTGACGCCCGCAGCCGAACTTCTCGAAACGGCCTTGGACGCCGCCCGCCGTCTGGCGCAAAAGCCGGCTGCGGCCGTGCAGGCGACGCGGCGGCTGCTGCGCGGCGACCCCGCGCAATTGCGCGAACGCATGTTCGAGGAAGCGCGACTGTTTGAACAGGCGCTGGCGAGCCCGGAGCTGAAGGCGCGGCTACAAGCGTTTTTCGCGGCGCGAGGTTAACCGGAGGAGCGGTTCACGCTCCTTCCACTTCCTCCATTTCACGCAGATTGGCGTAATTCACGAGGCGCGACGCGCGGATAAGTATGATGCGCATTTTTTCGCCGGCGCGATGACATATTGTCGTGACCCGCTGCATGTCATCGGGCACGCCATTCTTGAACTGGCGGCGCACCGAGGCGACGCTCGCCAATGCGATCACGTCGAGTTCGGCGACGAAGGTTTCGAAGCGGCGGCGGAAAGAAGGATTAAGTCGGTCATAGGCTTCGAGCGCGGAGTGGCGCCCGGAAAGTTGGGAGCGCGAGAAATACTCCTGATAGCTCATTGGTCTCCATTCCAGCAGATCCTCCAGCAGTTCCGGCATCTGCGGAATCTGCTCCAGCATCATCACCAGTTCGTTGAACAGGTTAAGATAATCATTCGCCAGACCCGAGACAGGATTAACGAGCGCCTTGCTCTGCAGGGCGACAACGGCCTCCTCGCGACTGGTCTCGGTCGGTTCAATGAGCTGCAGGTCGAAAGACATAAATCCTCACAGGATGAGCATGCCGAGCTTGAACGGAAATCCATAATATTTGATTGACGCCGGCGCTCGGCAAACAGACAAAAACGCTAATGTTTTCCACCTAATGTGCTGGCGTTTTGCCGCCGAATCGACGCTACGCTTTCGTTAATCCGCTGCACGGATTTCATTATCCGCGCTTCGCTGGATGAAATCCTGCGCCAAAGTGACGCGGACGTGACATGCGGAGGGCGGTCCAATAATCTAAAGTCTGCGCGGAATGAGCAGGCCAAGGAGCAACAGCAGCAAATTCAGAAGGATGAGCGCCGCCAGAATGGCGAGTCCCCAATCGGGGATAGTGGCGGCGCCGGGACTGTGAAATACATGAGACAAAGCTTTTGAGCCAATCTCCCACGCGCATTGTCCGGCTTCACGAAGCGCCATGTCGGCGAGCGGCCTGTCGCAAGATTCCATCTGCGGCTCCTGCCCCCCCCCGATGGAAATTAGGCGCGCCGCGGATTGCTTCAATCGCCGCCAACTCCAGCTATTGCCTCGATTTTCAAAAAAATTGGATTTTTTTTGAAAAGGCCGCTTGACCGGCGCGGGCTGGTATGACATAAGTTATCGAGCGTCGTGATTTGCGCCCGGAGCTAACCAGCCGCCGGGCTTCTCTATTTCTGGCGGCCACCTGGACGCCGATCCTTCCTGCCTGGCAGTTCCGTGACAGAGAGCGCCGCGCCCGCGCAACCGCCCCGCGAGACCCCCTCTCAGCCATGCGTCGACAAGGCGGCTCTCGCGGCCGTCATTCTCGACTGGCGCCTGCAAGGCCACACGCTCACGCGCATCGCGCGGGAGTTGCCCCAGGCGGGCCACGCACCGCTGTCGGCTTTGCAAATCAACCGCATCGTGCAATGCGAACTCAACCGCGCTGCGAAGCTGTCGGGCGAGCCCAGGAGCATCGAGTTGATGCGGCTCGACCAGTTGCAGGCCGCGCATTATCCAAAAGCGCTGGCCGGAGAAACCGCCGCGACCGATCGCGTGCTGGCGATCATGGACCGCAGGGCCAAGCTGCTCGGCCTCCATGCGCCGCGCGCCAGCGAAGACGCGCTGGAAACCGCCGACGACGCCAGACAAAAGCTGCTCAATAAACTCGAGGCCATGGCGGAGAGAACAGGCAGCGCGGGCGCAGCATCAACCCCGCCCTCGGAAGGGTGCTAGCGTCTGTTATGGCTGTTCCAGCCGAATGACAAGCCAAGCTCCCGTTAATTTCAAGATTTCCTTGCTTGAAACGCCGCCAGAACCTCCACTTGCAAGTCACCATTGATGCTTCAGGCCTCCACTCTCGCGCGCATGACTCGCGATGAGCGCAAGGCCTTTGTCGCCGCGCTGAACGAGGAGGAAGCCGCGCTGCTCCCCTATCTCTGGGAGTTCTGGGCGCGGCCGGAGCAGCTTATTCCACCCGGCAACTGGGTCTATTGGCTGCCGCTCGGCGGACGCGGCTTCGGCAAGACGCGCACCGGCGCAGAAGCCGTGCGCAAATGGGTGGAGACGAATGAGCACGTGAACATCGTCGGCGCGACGATGGACGATGTGCGCGACGCGATGGTCGAAGGCGAATCCGGATTGCTCGCGATCTGTCCCCCGCGCGAGCGGCCCAGATATATCGCCGCGCGCAACTGCCTCGAATGGCCGAACGGCGCGCGCACTTTGCTGCTTTCAGCTGAAACGCCGGAGCGGTTACGCGGCAAACAGCACATGAAACTCTGGTGCGACGAACTCGCCGCCTGGCGTTACCCTGAAGCTCTCGACCAGGCGGTGTTCGGGCTTCGCCTCGGCGAGAGGCCGCAGGCGATCATCACCACCACGCCGCGTCCGACGAAGATCGTCCGCGACTTGCTCGCCAATCCGCTGACGCTGGCGACGCGCGGCTCCACCTATGACAACATCGCGAATCTCGCGCCGGGATTCATCACGAAGATCATCCGCAAATATGAGGGCACGCGTCTCGGGCGCCAGGAGCTCGACGCGGAACTTCTGCTGGATGCGCCCGGCGCGCTGTGGACGCGCGAGATGATCGAGGCCGCCTGTCTCAAGCAGGAAGAGGCGCCGAAACTGACGCGCGTCGTGGTGGCGATCGACCCGCCCGCAAGCTCCGGCGACAACGCCGACGAATGCGGGATCATCGTCGCTGGCCTATGCGAAGACGGTGGCCCTTGCATTCTCGCTGATCTCAGCAGCCAGGGCGAAACGCCGCTCGGCTGGGCGACGCGCGCCGTCAACGCCGCGCGCATGCATAACGCCGACGCCATCGTCGCCGAAGTCAATAATGGCGGCGACATGATCGAGGCGGTCATTCGTCAGGTCGACTCGAACATCCGCGTTAAATCCGTGCGCGCCAGCAGAGGCAAGTTCACGCGCGCCGAACCTGTCGCCGCACTCTACGAGCAACGCCGCGCAAGACATCTGGGCGTGTTCGCAAAGCTCGAAGACCAGATGTGCCTGATGACGCCGGACTTCGACCGCCGCGCGGCGGGCGTTTCGCCCGACCGCGTCGATGCGCTGGTCTGGGCGGTGACGGAGCTGTGCCTGTCTAAGGGCGACGGAACCGCGATCATCGATTTTTATCGCAGGCAGGCGCGGGAGAGCCAAAAATAGGAAAAGCCGAAGCCGTCTTCATCCAATCGATGGAGAGATTGCGACCGATGAGGATTCGCGGACATTGCCGCAAAAGGTTCTGTGTTCGTTGTTGCCGCATCCGGGGACCGAATTTAGGCTGCGGGCCTCATGGGCTGCTTTCAGGGAGAGAGACGGATGCTAGGCGGCGATGCGCTCGAAGGGCGATTCGAAAAGCGCGCCCGGCTTCGACCGATTTCCTATGCCGCCGAGATCGGCGGCGACGGCCTCGTCCTCGGCGCGGGAACGATCCTCGCCCGCATGATGCGCGATTCCGCCGCCGCGCCTGTTCTTGCGCTCGAAGAGGACGAGGACCGCCTGTTGGCTCTTCTCGCCGCCGCCTGTGGCCGGCCGACGCCGCCGGACCTGCCGCGCCATCTGGGCGAGGCTTCCGCCCACTGGCGGCGCGGAGAGAAAGCTTTGGCCAATGTCCGCCTTGCCCACGCCGGCCTCCCCCGACTGCGCGACCGCTCCGAGCCTATCGGCTGTTTCTCGCCGAGGAACTGCTCAACGCGGGGATGTCGCCCGCCGCCTTGATGAAGGGGCTGGGCTTCGACGGGCCGACGCGCGGACTCGCATCGACGATTGCCGCGAAAGCGACGGGACGATGATCGAAGCCAAGGGGATTGGCTATGCGGAGATGTTGCAAGACCCGTATTTGGGCGGCGATGTCATTCCCGGCCGATGGTTGAAACAAGCGCGAAGCCAGGTTGACGCGGCCGGGTCGCGTGACGTGGAATGGTTTTTCGCCGAGCCCGAGGCGGCGGCAAGAGCAAGAAAGCTGTTTGGGGCCAGGGAAAAACTTCAGACGATCAAAATCTTCGTCATACCCGCCGAGGCGCCGTGATGAGTGATCCGAAATGGGAAGAGGTCAAGACGACCGACAGCAAGGAGTATTACATTATAGCCAGCTGGGAGGGACGCGCCGAGACGCCGGACGAACTCGCCCCGCGCTTCCTGCGAATGATGGACGCTTTCGCGCAAATCGATCCCGTTTTCGCCCGCTGGACTTGCGGCGCGAAGCGACGAAAGAACTTTGAAATGATCCGCGACCGCTACGCCTCCGAGATCGCGGCGGGAATAGAATTGGACGATTGGGGCGAGCCCACTCCCGTGTGCGGCTACTGGTTCGGCGCGATCACGCGCGACACGCCGAGGAACCGCTCTTTCGCCGTGCTGTGCAATGCCGGCGCGACCTTGAAGTCGGCTTTCCCCAACCATTTATCCTTCTCGACTTCCTCTTTGGCCGATCCTCAACCGGATGCGGATGTCATCAGCTATCGGGTCTTTCGTCCCGCGCTGCTGGCCATTGTGGACGCATGGGACCCCGTCCGCACGGGCGCCTATTCTCAGCAACTGATCCAGCTCAACGAAAACGCCTCCTGTTTCCCTGCAGCCTGGATTCAATATCTCTGCCCGTGGCTCGCCGAGAAAATCGCGCCGCCTCCGACGGTGCTGTCCGAGCGCTTGCCCAACGGCGGACTGTTGATGACCGCGACCACGGAAACCTTCGACGTGGACAACCCCGCGCACCTCAAAGCCGCGCAAGACATGGCCGCCGCCATGGCGCCGTTGAACGCCCTGCCCTGGCCTTCGCATAAGTGAGCCATGGATCGCGCCTGATTCAGGAGCGAAGGCGCGGCGGAACCGCGATGATCGATTTTTCTCGCAGGCAGGCGCGCAAACAGAGCTGACAATCCGCTGCGCTCACGATGCAGGCAAGGGCGCGAATCCCTCCCCATAGCCCGTCGAAAGCGACGGGCTATGGCGCGACGGGTGGCGGTCGCGTCAACGCATACCGCTCTTCGCCACACCCACCCTTAATCTCTCCCCGCAAGGGGGAGGGAGGCGGATCACGATCCGCACTGCAGGCGCCGCAATGGCGCCCCCACTCACATCCCCCACCACAAAGAGGCCTCACATGCCGCTGCATCAACTCATGCCGCCAGCAACCGGCGCGATGACCAAGGTCAATGGACGACTCTACGCCGCCAACCCCGGAAGCGTCGTGGTCGCGCCCGATTTTGATGGCGACGCGCTTGAGGCCGTCGGCTGGATCAAGGTCGCTGTGGGCGGCGCGGGAACCACCGCGCAGCGTCCCGCAAATGCGCCGCGCGGAACCACGTTCCACGACCAGACGCTGGCGAAAAACATCATTCACGACGGCAAGAACTGGCGCGATCCCGCGACCGGCGCTCTGGTTTGAGGTTCTAGATGGCGACGCGCGACACGCAATACGGGCGGCCCTCTTGGTCGCTTTCGCCGCAGAGTCTGTCCATCGCCTATGGCCAGGCGCAGTTCATGTCCTCGACGGGCGAGGCCAACGCTTCCGGCTGGTTTGGCCCGCTGGCGCCGCTGGACCCCATCGCGCCGCCGCAGGTCGCCGGGCGCCAGTTCGATTTTCCCTCGGGCTATAATATCGCCGTCGGCGCGCGCGCCTTCGAGCCGATCGGCTTTCACGATCTGCGCGCGCTGGCCGAGACCTATGACCTGCTGCGTCTCGTCATCGAAACGCGCAAGGATCAGGTCGAGCGCATGTCCTGGTCGCTGCGGACGAGGCCCGGCGCGAGCGGCCCCGGCGCGGCGCGCGTCAGTGAGCTCACCGCCTTCTTCGAACGGCCCGACGGCGAACATTGCTTCTCCGCCTGGCTGCGCATGCTGCTCGAAGACCTCTTCGTCATCGACGCGCCGACGCTATGGCGCCAGCGCGCGCGCAATGGTTCGCTCCTCGCGCTGCATCCGCTCGACGGCGCGACGATCAAGCGCGTGATCGACGACTGGGGCCGCACGCCGCAGCCGTTCCTTGACAATGGCGCGCTCGTCCATCCCGTCGCCTATCAGCAGATTCTGAAGGGCTATCCCGCCGTCGATTACGCCGCGCGCGACATCCTCTACGCGCCGCGCAATCTGCGCACCGGCCGCGTCTATGGCCTCTCGCCGGTCGAGCAGATCGTGATGACGGCGAGCATCGCGCTGAAGCGCCAGACCTTCACGCTGTCGCATTTCACCGAAGGCAACATACCCGAGAGCCTGATCGGCGTGCCGGAGGCCTGGACGCCAGACCAGATCAAGAATTTCCAGGATTATTGGGACGCCTATTTCACCGGCGATCTCGCCGCGCGCCGGCGGGCGAAATTCGTGCCCGGAGGCGTGGCGAAGACCTTCATTCAGACCAAGGAGCCGGAACTCAAGAACGCCTTCGACGAATGGCTGGCGCGTCTTGTCTGCTACGCTTTCTCGGTGTCGCCGCAGGCCTTCGTCGCGCATATCAATCGCGCCACCGGCGAAACGCAGAAGGAGATGGCCGAGGAGGAAGGCCTCTGGCCGGTGCTCAAATGGATCAAGCGGCTGATCGACCGCGTGCTGGTGGAGGATTTTGGCGAGAGCGAACTTGAATTCGTCTGGGGCGACGATGCGCAGATCGACGCCGAGCAGCAGCAACGCATTCTCGTCGGCTATGTCAACGCCGGCATTCTGACGCGCAATGAAGCGCGCGCGAGGCTTGGCGAAACGCCGGCGCCGGACGCGGGCGCCGATGCGCTGATGGTGACGGGAAGCGGCGCGGTCGCGCTCGGCGCGACGCGCGACGCGCGCGAACTGGAGAAGGCCTACAACCCCGAGCAGCCGCGCGACTGGCATGGGCGGTTTGGCGAGGGCGGGGGCAACGCGAAGCCGAAGGCAAAGACGCAAGTCGCGCACGACACAACAAGAACGAACGACGCCGCGT
Organism: uncultured Alphaproteobacteria bacterium; assembly: GCA_963697595.1. Taxonomy (GTDB): domain Bacteria; phylum Pseudomonadota; class Alphaproteobacteria; order Rhizobiales; family Beijerinckiaceae; genus Methylocystis. Next base: position 2,702,932 of record CAVOON010000003.1, read on the forward strand.
CCGACGCGGGCGGCGCGATCGCGGACGCAGCGAGAGCAGCCGCTATGCTCGCCGCTCCGGGACTTGTGGGCGCCGAGGCGGCCCGGCGCGCGGTTCAATGGTTAAGCGCGGAGCCGAAGGAGCCGGCGTCTTCGGATAACGCGGCGGATGTGAAACGCTCCCGCGCCACATCCGCCGCGCCCGCGCCTCCGCCAGAGGACGAGCCCGGAAATAGAAAAGAAACGAAGGACATGAAAACTATTCGCCCTTCCGCGGAGGATATTCAGCGACTCATTGATGAACACAGCAATCCAAAAGGCTTGCCTCTAACAACCAATGCAGCGAATGCAATCCTTGATGAAACTCAACCGCAGGGCACAAAAGCCACAATTGTCGGCAAGAACGTCGCCGGTCCCGATATTATTTATGAGGACGCAAACGGCGCCCCTGTGACGAGCGTCGAGGTGAAGACAGCGAAGAACCTGGACGCGGCGGAGGCGGCGACGAAAAGAGCTTTGGACAAGAATAGCGCGCTCGACGTCGTTGCTCTGCAAGCTCCCAAAGACATGGATATTCTCCGCTTCACGGGAAAAATATGGAATTTGATGGCAAACTTCTGCTCCCTCTGCAACCGTTTCCATGAGGTAAAGTCACCATGCGCACATTAAACATGTTCGGTCGCGATACGTTTGAGATCGTCACGATCGACGACGACGGTCGCCGGGTTCCACCGCTCGAAACATGCGGCGGCCCGAAAATATGGTCGTCCGATCTCGGTGCGTCTTCCCACAAGCTTCTCTATCTTTATCCGGAACATTTGAAGCTGCTGTACGATCGTTTCAAAGCAGCGAATCCAAAGGGAGTCGTCATCGGACCCGAGAACTCCTTCGACGAATATGCTCCGCCAGGACGGACCGAAGCGGAATTGAACAAGCTGGAGGAAGAAAGGAAAATATTCGTCGATCTGTTTTTGACTGATGAAGAACAGGGCTATCCGCATGCGAGAAAATATCTGCCGGAATTGTTCGAACCGGGCATGATCGACAAAATGGCCGCCGATCCTTGGCTAAACGTGCGTTTGCTTGGGCAGGCCGTCAAAGAGGACGCCGTACCTGCGGGGCCGGGCGAGTCAAATCGCTGGTCTCCCGAATGGCGCGCCTATTGCGATAATGTAGTCGCCTCGGGCGAGTATAAATAACGTTCCGGTTGCGACCAACAGCAGCACATATCCCGCTATGTCAACGCCGGCATTCTGACGCGCAATGAAGCGCGTGCGAGGCTTGGCGAAACGCCCGCGCCGGACACGGGCGCCGATGCGCTGATGGTGACGGCGGGAAGCGGCGCGGTCGCGCTCGCCGCGCCGCATGACCCGCGCAAGTTGGAGAAGGCCTACAACCCGGATCAGCCGCGCGACTGGCATGGGAGATTTGGGGAGGGCGAAGGTTCGCCCAAACAGAAGGAACGGCGCGGCGCGCAGGTGGCGCAAGCGCAACTCGCGCCAACCATCGCACGCGAAATCGCAAACGACGCGCCGAAGGTCTGGCCCTATATCGCGAGCGGCGTCACGGCGGCCGGCGAGGCGGTTCGCGAATGGTGGAACACGAGCCACTCCTCGAAACACGCCGATACGCCGACGCCTGTCTCTCCCGCGACCAGCGATGAACCCGAGCAGGACAAGCCAAACAGGCAGCCGAGATTTCGCGGGGATAATTTTGGGCCGGAGCTCGACAAGCCCGCCGTCCCGCCGCCAAACGACCACCCAAGCCCCTGGCCGCGCCGCTCGCTCCAACAAGGCGCGATTCCAGCGAGACATCTCCCAGGGAAGGAGAAGAGTCCTCTTCTCCGAAGAGCAATGCCTCGGTTCCAAAACCCGTGGAAGGCGCGCTACCAAACGCCGAAAACGCCATTGTCGACCCGCGCAAAATATATGACTACGTTCTAAATCCAGAAAATCGAGATGGCGGTCCCAAGGCGGAACTTCTCAGCAAGGCTCTCGGCTTCGATCGATCAAATGGAGACGAACTCATCGCTCAGAGAGCCAAGCTTTCGCCTCAAGCCTTTGCTGCTCCTGAGCAATCATTTCAAGGAGACGGATCCGTGCCCTATTCCGAACTGGATCGTGTCGCGCTCACTGTGGATGTGCCCGAACGAGGATTGCGCGCGGGGGCGGTCGGCGTAGTCGTGCACGTGCACACAGTACCTGATGTGGCCTACGAAGTAGAGTTTCTTGATGAAGAAGGAGAGCCGATTTTTCCCTTCGCTGTTCTGCCAGAACAAGTGAGATTGGTTTGGGAATATAAAGGCAACGAACCGTATCTCTAAAATCTCTCTCGGTAAGACAGACGCAATTGGCGATTCTCACGCGCAATGAAGCGCGCGCGAGACTGGGCGAAACGCCCGCGCCGGACACAGGCGCTGATGGTGACGACGGGCAGCGGCGCGATTGCGCTGGGCGCGGCGGCGCATGACGCGCGCGAGTTGGAGAAGGACCTCGACGCCAATCAGCCGCGCGACCGGAATGGACTCATCCCGTTCGGTAATTGAGCAGGCCAGAAATCAGATCAACGCCGCGAAGGGAACGAACATCGTCTGGAAGATCGCCTCGCCAAAGAAAGCCGCAAATGTGAGGAAAATCCTTTATGGAGAGGGCGTGACAGGCATCGCCTTGAGGTTCTTCCTCCCTGGGAACAAGCTATGAGTTTTTCATTCCCAGATGCGATGGTCACTCACGCCATAGGTTTCGGCCCCGCGATGACGGCGCGGCAGTCGATCCTGAACGCGAAGAAGATCATGCTCGATCTCGAGGCGATGTCGCCCTGGCGGCGCCCGTTCGCAGTCAGCGGATGCACGAAGGAAACCGGCGATATGCCGATTGCGGCGGATCTTTCCGACTTCGACGAAGTGGTGATGCGTGCGCTGCGGAGTTATGACCACATTCGATATTACAATGAAAATGATCCGGACAATTGGAAGCTTACGCCGGATTCCTATTCCCCGTATGGGTTTGGGGAAACATTCTCCAATGCTCCTTCAGCGGGAGAATACAAAAGCCGCGTCTCTGTCAGTCTTCAATCCGCGTCTGTGAAGGATCGTATCTCTCTCGACAATGCAGTCCATTATATTGCAGTTCCATTTTATGAACAGGACCAATTCAATGCGGCATGGTCGGACCCAGCCGTGGTTTACCGCCTGATCGACTATTTCATAGATAACTACGACCCACTAAATTGCGTTGTTTTCGGACTCGGGCAAAGACGCGGAATTCGGACATTGCAAGGTGATTATATATTGGGGTGGCTAAACTATACAAGAAATCCAACAGTCGTAGAGTTATTCAACAAAACAAGAAAGTCCGTCCCTATCGCGCCGGAACCTTGTTGAAACTCGGCGAGGACGCCTCGGTTCTGTCCGATCCGAGAATCGACGCGGAACTCAAAGAAATCGGCGAAGCGCTCTGGCTCCCGGCGTGACGCGTTAGTCTAAATTTCAACTCTCCTTGATCGCTCCAGTTGAATATAAGTCCGCGCCGAGATTGGCGACGCCCCTCACCGCTCCCGCCATAACCCGTCATTCCTGACGGGCGTCCTATCGAACGCCCTATGGCGGGGCCATCCTTTCCCACAGTTGGGAGAAGGCAAGTCGCCCGTCACCGCAGCGGCGGCGGCTGGCTTTCTCTGACGTGGAAGATCACCACTTCTCGAACAACTGCCCAGGGCTCGCCTCGCGCGGGCCTTTTCTTTTGAAGGACGTCCACGCATGAGCGAACTCAATATGTTCATTCCTCTCGTCAAGGCCGACGCCGCGCGTCGGCTCGTTTACGGCGTCGCCACCGCCGAGACGCCGGACCGCGCCGGCGAGATTTGCGATTACGCGACGACGAAGCCCTATTACGAAAAGTGGTCCGCCGATTTTCACAAGGCCAGCGGCGGCAAGTCGCTCGGCAATCTTCGCGCGATGCACGGCAAGGTCGCCGCCGGCCGCGTCGAGGCGATCAGCTTCAACGACGAGGCGAAGCAGATCGAAATCTGCGCGAAGATCGTCGACGACGCCGAATGGGCCAAGGTGGAAGCCGGAGTCTACACCGGCTTTTCGCAGGGCGGCGGTTATGTCAGGCGCTGGACGGACGAGAGCGATCCAGACGTCACGCGCTACACCGCCAACCCGATCGAGATTTCTCTCGTCGACATCCCGTGCCTGCCCGCCGCAACCTTCTCGATGATCAAGGCCGACGGCGCTGTCGAGACGATGAACTTCGCGTCGCAAGTCGAACAGGTCTGGATGACAGGCGACGGCGAGACCTTCAAGAAGAAAGCCGACGCCCTCGCCCATGCCAGCGCCGCGCCGATGCTGGGGCTTGTCGCACGCATGGAGAATGGTCTGGCAAAGCGCGAGAAATTCGCGCCCCTTAAGAAAGCGCTGGGCGCGCCGGTTTTCGACGCTGGCGCCGCAATCGCCGCGCTCGAGATTGTGTTCACTCTGCTGCAACAGGACATCGCAGAAGGCGAACAGGACGAGAATCAGCTCGCCGCGCTGAACGACGCCATTGCGCGGCTGCGAGAGTTCATCGTTTCCGAAATCAGCGAGGACGACGCGCCCGCCGAGATGGAACTGTACAGCCACAAGGCCTTGCTCGACACGCTGACTCCGCGTCTTGAAAAACTGAGCGCCCGCATAGAGGAAATCGGCCGCCAGCCGCTGCCGCCGCCCATGCTCGCGGGGACGCGCGCGGTCGAAAAAGGCGGCGACCAGCGCGTCGACGATCTCGCCAGCGCGCTCGCCAAACTCACAGGCGAAGAACGCGCCGCGCTGCTGATCAAGGCCGCGCAGAGCCAGCCGCTGCCGTTGCGGTGATGCTGGACGATCCCTCCCTCTCCCCGCACGCGGGGAGAGGGGCAGGCGTCCCCCGCAAACCACAAAATATCGCGCAGCGGTCCGGCCAAGCCCCGGCAAGCCGGGGCCGGTTTGACCATCCCAAAATCACCCGCGCCGGGGACGGTGCGCTTCTCCCGCAGGACAACCCCATGACCATTCAACAGACCACGCAGGAAATTCTCGACGCCATCCGCAAGTCGCAGAGCGTCGCAATCGCCGACCCGCGCCTCGCCGCGCTGGGGCTCGAAAAGAGCACCTTCTCGCAGCCCACAAGCGCGACCTCCGGCCTCAACTTCTACGATCTTGAACCCGGCGCCAAATTCCTCGCGCCCGTGCTCACCCCGCTACGCAACGAGACGCCGCGCGTTTCCGGCAGGGGCGGCATCCAGGCCAACTGGCGCGCCATCACCGGCATCAACACCACGGGCCTGCGCCTTGGCGTTTCGGGCGGCAATCGTGGCGGGGCGCAGGCGATCAGCACAGCCGATTTCTTCGCCGCCTATAAGGGCATCGGCCTTGAGACCAACGTCGATTTCGAAGCCGAATACGCAGGCATGGGCTTTGACGACGTGCGCGCCCAGGCGGGCCTGCGCGGCCTGCAGGCCACGATGATCGGCGAAGAAGCGTTGATCCTTGGCGGCAACAACTCGCTGCCGCTCGGCGTCACGCCAACGCCCACGCTCGCCGCAAGCGCCGGCGGGGGCGCGCTCGCCACGGGGACTCTGTCGGTCATTTGCGTCGCGCTCTCGCTCGACGGCTTCATCAACGGATCGGTGGTGAATGGCGTTCAGGCGCAGATCACGCGAACCAATGTCGACGGCTCCAGCGACATTTTCGGCGGCGGCGCGGCGCAGAAATCTGCCAGCGCCACTGTCGCCGTCACCGGCCCGACAGGCGCCGTTACCGCCAGCGTCGCAACTGTGCGCGGAGCGGTCGGCTACGCCTGGTTCTGGGGCGCGGTCGGCTCTGAGGTCCTCGGCGCGATCACCTCGATCAACTCGCTCTCCATCACGGCAAACGCTGTGGGAACGCAAACCGCCGCTTCTTTGCCAACCGCAGACTGGTCGAACAACAACCTGATCTTCGACGGGTTGCTGTCCATCGCGTTGAAGCCGCGTTCCGGCGCCTATGTCGCAGCGCAGCCCACGGGCACGGCGGGTGTCGGCACGCCGCTGACCGCCGATGGGGCGGGCGGCGTCGTGGAGATCGACGCGGCGCTAAAAAGCATGTGGGACACGATCCGCATGTCGCCGGACACAATCTGGGTGAACAGCCAGGAGGCGCTGAACATCTCGAAGAAGATTCTCGCCGGCGGCTCCAACGCGGCGCAGCGCTTCGTGTTCGACGCCCAGCAGAACGCGATCGGCGGCGGCGTGATGGTGCGCAGCTATCTCAATCGCTTCTCGATGAACGGCGGGCAGGTGCTCGACATTCGCGTGCACCCCAACATGCCGGCGGGCACGATACTGATGACCGCGCGCAGCATTCCCTACCCTCTCTCGGGCGTGGGCAATGTGTTCCAGATCAGAACGCGCCGCGACTATTATCAGATCGAATGGCCGTTGCGCACGCGCCGCTATGAGTATGGCGTCTATGCCGATGAAGTGCTGCAGCACTTTTTTCCGCCGTCGCTCGCGGTCGTCACCAACATCGCCAACGGGTAAAACGCGCGCGCCGACCCTCTCCCCGCAAGCGGGGAGAGGGCCGCAACATCCAGCAAGGAGCGTCCATGATTTCCATGAAAGCCCCCAAGGGCCTCACCAGCTTTTCGCATGCAGGAAAGCCGCTCGCCATCGTCGGCGGCTGCGTCGATATTGCGCCGGAGTTTGTTGAAGATCTGCTCGCACATGGCTTCGCCTCCTCAACTCCGGCGCCTCTCGAGCAGAACGCCCGCGCCGCGCTGCTGCGTCGTTTCGCCGACGACGCGCGCAATTTCGCCGAGACCCTCGGCGACAACGAACTGCATGGCCTCGCTTCGCTGCCGGCCGACAAGCGCGACCGCGTGTTCGCCGCCGTTCGCGCGCTCGCCAGGGAGACCGGCGCGGCGGCGTCAGCAGGCGCCGCGCAAGCCGCCGCCGCAAAAGCAGCAAAGGAGTAAAGCGCATGGCGAATGGCGATCTCGTTCAGCTCGCGGCGGCGAAAACCTGGCTCGGCGTCACGACCGACGACGACGACGCGCTGCTCGCCACGCTCATCTCCCAAATCAGCCGCGCGATCTACAACAGCATCAACCGCTCCTTCGTGCTGCCCCGCGATGTCGTCGAGTCATACGACGGACTCGGCCGCGACCGGCTGCTGTTGCGTAACTGGCCGGTGGGCGCGATCGCGAGCGTGACCGTCGATGGCCTTACGATCCCGCCCGCGCTCGGCGCCGCGCCATCGGCGGGCTATGTGCTGGAAGCCAGCGACGACGAGCCGCCTGGCGCGATGCAGCAATTGTTTCTGCGTGGCGCCTATCGCTTTTGCAGGGGCAGGCAGAACGTCACGGTCGCCTATCGCGCGGGCTACGAGATTGTCGGCGAAGCGCAGGACGTTCCGGCGATGGCGCCTTTTACCCTCGTCGCCCAGGCGCCCTATGGCGACTTTGCGCTCGACACCGGCGTGACATACGCCGGCGGCGCGGTGCTGACTTCGGTCGCCGCCAGTCCTTCCGTCGGACAATATTCAATAGACCCGACAAGCGGCACATACACATTCTCCGACGCGGGCGCGAGCGTGTTGATCGCCTATGGCTATGTGCCCGCGGACCTGTCGCAATGCGCGCTGGAGTGGGTCGCCGAACGCTACCGCTACAAGGATCGCATCGGCATGGCGAGCAAAAGTCTCGGCGGCCAGGAGACCGCCTCTTACCGCCTCGACGCAATACCCGATTTCGTCATGCAATCCTTAACGAATTTCCGCCGCGTGCTCGCCAATTGACTTGAGTTTGGGGATCGCAATGTTCGACGTAGAACTCGCTGGCGCCGACGAACTCGCGCGTCAGTTCGCCGCCATGCCGCAAGCCATCCGCGCTGCGCTCGCACAAAAGCGCGCGGAGCTTGCGCAGCAACTGCTGGATGCAGTCAAAGTGAAACTCTCCGGCGAGACGCTTGCGTCCCGCAGCGGCGCTTTGCGCGAGTCGATCGAGACGAGTTTCGACGGCGACCTTGAAGCGCGGGTCTTTTCTTCCGGCGACGTCAAATACGCCGCCGCGCAGGAATATGGCTTTGACGGCGAGGAGTCAGTCGCCGCGCACAACCGGGAAATCCGGCAGGCCTTTGGCAAAGCGATCTCGCCAAAGACGATTTTCGTCGCCGCCTTCTCGCACCACATGCATCTGCCCGAGCGAAGCTACATGCGCTCTTCGTTGGACGAGATGCACGACGAGATTTCCCAGGGATTCGCCGCGGCGATAGAGGAAGGGCTGAACTCATGAACATCTCGCGCGAAGCCGTGATGGCGGCGCTTGTGGCAAAACTGCAGGGCGTTGCTTTTGCCGCGCCAGTCAATGGCAAAACGACATTTGCGTCCATGTCGCGTCGCCTCAAACTCTGGGCGGATACGCCAAAGTCGCAGCGCCCCGCATTGTTCCTCACCGAGCACCGCGAGCAACAGGCCTACCAAAGCGAGGCCTTGCAAAGCAGGACAACGCTGAATGTCGATCTTTTTATCTATATCGACGCCAGCGACATGAACACCGTGCCGGCGATCTCGCTCAATATCATCATGGACGCCATAGAGGCGGCGCTGAAACCTGCGACCACGGACAATGACCGGCAGACGCTCGGCGGCCTCGTCTCCCATTGCCGCATCGACGGACAGGTCATGAAAGACCCCGGCGACCTCGACGGCGATGGGCTGCTATGGATTCCGCTGAAGATCGTCGTGTTGTGAGCATCGGCGAAAACCAACGCTCGTAGCGAAGCGCTCCGGCGCCGCGCCTCCCCTCATTTGAAAGGATCATGATGACGGACGAAACCGCTCCGCAGGCCGCTGCGCTTGCGCAAAAGATCGAAGACGAAATCGAACGCTGGTTCGCGGAGACGATTCATAATTCTCCCGTGTCGCGCGCCACCGAGATTTACAACCACGTCCGCGAGGCCGTGGCTCAACTCAAACCGCGCCTCATCGCGCGTATCGGGGAGATTTAAATCATGTCCAACAACAGTTCGGTCGCCTTTGGCGCCGGTGTGCTCATCGGCACCACAGCCTCGGGTCCAGTGCAGTTCGGCACGTTGCAGGATGTGTCGATCGATTTCAGCTTCTCGATGAAGCAGCTGATGGGCCAATATCAGTTTCCGGTCGCGATCGCGCGCGGCTCGGGCAAAGTTTCAGGCAAGGCGAAATTCGCCAATATCGACGGACCGGTGCTCAACCAGATATTTTTTGGCGACACGCCGACGATAGGACAGAAGCTCTGGTCCTACAATGAGGCTGCGACCGTTCCCTCCGCTTCGCCTTATACGGTGAGCGTCGCCAACGCCGCCGCCTTCGACGCCAATCTGGGCGTGGTTTACGCTTCCTCCGGCCTGCAACTCGTGCAGGTCGCGAGCGCACCGTCCGCGGGACAGTATAGCGTCGCGTCGGGCGTATATACTTTCAACGCCGCCGACGTCGGTAAGGCGGTGCTGGCGACATACAGCTACACGCAGTCGGTCGCGGGTTCGAAAGCCGTGATCGCCAACAGGCAGATGGGCGTCGCGCCGACGTTTCAGATCGACTTCTACCAGACGAACCCGAACATCGCGGGCGCGCAATGGTCGCTACGGCTCTATACCTGCATGTCGTCGAAACTCGGACTCGCCTCAAAGCTCGAAGCCTTCACCATTCCCGAAATGGACTTCGAAGCCTTCGCCAATTCGGCCAATAATCTTGGCGAGCTGAACACCGCGATCTAGCGCCCCCATCATAGACGCATACGCGCGTCCTCTTCTGAACGGAAGGGGACGCCCGATCAGAGGAATTTCATGAATCCAGATCCAAATATTGACTGTGCAGGCGCGCCCGTCGTCGTGCTTGCGGGACGCGAATGGTTTGTCCCCGTGCTCGCCATGCGCCAGGCGCGCATTGTCGTGCCGGGACTGATGCGTTTGATGCCGGCGCTGCAGGAACTGCAAAGCGGCGAAGTTAGCGCCATGGCGCGACTGAGCGAAGACAATTTCAACTCCATCGTCGCCGTCGTGCACGCCGCGCTCACCCGCGCTTATCCCGCGCTCACGCATGAGGCCTTCCTCGATCTGCCGATCTCGACGCCAGAGCTCGTTGCAGCGCTCGGCGTCGTCACGCGGCAGACCGGGTTTTTCAAACCGGCCAGCGCATCGGAGCAGACCGAGGGGGAAGCGGAAGGGGAGACGCCGGCTCCCCTGAATTCTTCGACCGGCTCATCTCTCATTACTGCCAGTCCAGCGGCGAGCGATGGAGCGACGAGCTAGAAGCGACGCTGACCTTTCCGCGCTATTTCGCGCGGCAGGACTACTGGCGCGAATTTCCGCCGACGCATGTTCTGCTGCGGGCGATCGCCGTCGGACTCGGCGCGTTCAAGCCGCAGGAGCGCGAAAAGCTGGAGGACGACGCAATGACGACGTTGCGCGCGATGTTTCCGGGCGGGAGGATCTAACGACGCCTGCTCAGCCGGCCTGCTTCTTCACCCATGCAACATACCGGTCCATCCAGTCCTGTAAAAACTTGCGGTTCGCGGGGCCGATATCGCCGGCTTCATCGAACAGCCCTTCCTTGACCTGGATGAAAACCTCGGGTTGGCCCAGCGTCGGCGCGTCGAGATAGGCGAGAATATTGCGCAGATGCTGCTGCGCCGCCGCCGTGCCGATCGCGCCAATGGAGACGCCGAGAACGCCCGCGGGCTTGCCGGCGAAGGCGTTCTGGCCATAGGGGCGAGAGGCATGGTCGATGGCGTTCTTCAGCACGCCGGGAACCGAACGGTTATATTCCGGCGTCACAAGCAACAGTCCCTGCGCAGCGAGAATTCCATCCTTCAGACGCTTGACGGACTCGGCCTGTGCAGCGTCGTCATCCTGGTTGTAAAGCGGCAAGTCGCCGATCTGCATTTGCTCGAAGGAGAAATCTCCAGGCGCCAGCTTCACGATGGCGTTGGCGAATTTGCGATTGAAGGAGTCATGGCGAAGACTTCCGACCAACACAGCAATTTTATATTGGCTCATGCGCTTGCCTTTAACGAAACCGAAGAGGGCCCGAGAGGACAAGTTTCAATATGGAGCGCGCGCGGGCGACGGCGACTCGGTCCAAGAGCGCGCTACGCTTGAAGGACTAATCGCACCCCGCCCCCACATTGCGCCAGTCCGTCCAGATGCGCTGCTGGGCCTCCTCCAGCGTGAGCGCGCCGGCGCAGACCGCACGCGCGAGACAGGCTTCCTTGCGATCCTTCGGCTCCGCTTCGTCCCAGGGCTGAAGCTCCAGATTGCGCGGGTGCGACGGCGCGCCGCCAAGACTCAGGGGGATGCGGTGATCGAGTTCGTAATCGGCGAGTTGCTCTTGCGGAATCTCCAGTTCCTCAATCAGCGCGAGCTTGATGCGCCTTGTGTAGGAGGCAGCCGGCCGCACTTGCCGGGTCCAGCCCGGAACGCAAATCGTCGCGTCGATGGTCTGCTGCGTCACCGCCGGGTTGCGCAGGACATCCACCCGCAAAGGTTGCGCCTGCGCCTGGAAAGCTAAAACCAGCATCAACAACAATAATATCGGCATCTTGCGCCTTTCAGAATCGCCCGATCACGCAGGATTTTAACACGCCTAGGTTGTATTTTGGTTAACGCAAAGACGAAAAAACGGCAAAGCTCTCCAACAAAAGGGGCTACGGCTCATGGTCGACGAGGTAACGGTCAAATTCGGCGCCGACGTTGGCGAGTTGCAGCAGGGTCTCGCGGATGTTCAGAGTGCGCTGGGCAATCTTGCGCCGCAGCTCAAAGGCCTCTCCGAAGGTCTCTCGGAAGCTGCGCAAAAATCCGCGCCCTTGTCGGGTCAGTTCAAGGATGTTGCGAGCAGCGTCTCCGGCGATCTAGCCAATGCGCTGAAACTCGCCAAGACGCAGATCGAAGGCGAGATCAAGGCGCAGCAGGACGCGCTGGCGATCAAGAAAGTGATCTATGACGGCGAAGCCAATCTCAAGAACATCAGCGAGGAGGAAAAGCTCGACCTCGTGAAGAAGGCGACGCAAGCGGAATATGAGGCGCATCGCGCCCTGCTGCAAAAAGAGGCCGATCTCGAAGGCCAGAGCGCGCAGCAAAAGCAGGCTGCGCTGAACAAGATCGCGCAGCTCGACGCGAACCACCAGAAACAGACGCTGCAACTCGCCTATCAAGCCGCGCAGGAGCAGGCGCAGATCTGGCAGGATCTCTCAAGCCGCATCAGCCAGGGAATGTCCGGCGCGATCATGGGGCTGTTGCAGCACACCACGACCTTTCGCGAGGCGGCGCGGCAGATGGCCGTGCAGATCACGCAATATTTTGTCAAAATGGGCACGGACTGGATCGCGGAATACGCCATGACCATAGCGCGCAATATCGCGACGCATGTGATGGGCGAACAGACCATGACGGCGGCGACGCAAGCTGGCGTGAGCGAGCGCAGCGCCAGCGTCGCGGCGGGCGGCGTCGCCGATCTCGCAGCCAAGGCGGCGGCCGTGCTGAAAAGCATCGTCGCGTCTTCGGCGGAGGCCTTCGCCGGCGTATTCGGCTTCATGGCGCCCCTGATGGGGCCGGCGGCGGCGGGACCTGCGGCTGCGGCGCAGGCGACCGTGGCGGGCATGGCGAGCGTCGCCAGTTTCGACATCGGCGCCTGGAGCATCCCGGAAGATCAGCTCGCAATGGTGCATAAGAACGAACTGGTCATGACCGCGAGCCAGGGCGAAGCCTTCCGCAACGTGCTCGACAATGCCAGCGGCGCCACAGGCGGAGACACGCATGTGCATGCGCCGGTGAATTTTCACGTGCATGCGATGGACTCGCAGGGCGTCTCCAACTTCCTGCAAAATAACGGCAAGGAAATCATGCGCGCGGTGGCGAGGCATGTGCAGGACGGCGCGCATCTCGGCCTGCGCGGATTGAATCCGGCATGAAATCCCCTCTTCCCGGGCGCGGGGAGAGGGAGTCGCGCGACGCAGACGCACCGGCAATAGATCGAGTTTCGCATGACCTTCCCCTATATCGGCGCCATAAACCTCATCCCGGCGTCGGGAGAGTTTGTCTATGACACGGTCGCCTATAGCGGCCAGCAGCCGGGCGGCGTCATGGCGCCGATCAATACCTATCACGCACCGGGCGGAACACGCACCGATGTGATGTATGCGCTTGATCAGTTGCAAGCCGCATTGCCGAATTGCACAAACGTGGCGCTTGTCGTGCAATGGATGGGCGACTCGCTCGACGCCTCGCAATGCAAGGTCTATCCCTCCTCCACTTTCATCGGCGGCGCATTCCAGCCGACCGCCGGCGGAAGCAACTCCTGGCGCGTATCCGATGTGACCTTGGCGACGAGCGGCCTCATCCCGATCAGCCGACCCGATGGCGTCCACGCCTCCTATGGCGGCTCGCCGTCTGATCAATCCGTGGTGCGCTGCCTGCAGGAGATCAAGCGGCGCGGGCTCAAGGCCTCTCTCTATCTGATGATGAACATGGACGTGGCGGGCCAGCCCTGGCGCGGACTCGTCACTTGCGCCAGCGATATTTCGACTGCGGCGACAGCAGCCGTCACAAGCTTCCTGGGCTCTGCGACGACCTCGCAGTTCACGCAGGACTCCGCCAATCTCACCGTGCATTACTCCGGCAATGTCCTGGACTTCACCTATCGCCGCTTCGCGCTGCATTACGCCAATCTCGCGGCGCTCGCAGGCGGGGTTTCGGTCTTCGCCATCGGTTCGGAGCTGCGCGGACTGGAAGCGATACGCGGCCCCGCCTGGACGCCCGCAGGGAGCACGGACGCAAGCGGAAACGCCGTCTGGGATTATCCCTTCGTCGCGGGGCTTGTCGCGCTCGCCAATGATTGCCGCGCGGTGTTCGACGCGGCGGGCCTGACCAAAAACCTCGCGGCGCGCGAAAACCTCATCGCCTACAGCGCCGACTGGTCGCAATGGATGGGCGCCCAGCACGCCGGCGTCTCGGGCATCTTCCCGCATCTCGACAGTCTCTACGCCTCGCCCAATGTGGATTTCGTGTCGCTCGACAATTACATGCCGCTGTCCGACTGGACCACGGGAAGCGGCGGACTCGATGCGCAGAACTGGCGTGCGCCCGCGCCGGCTTCGTGGCCCTTGTCCACGCCAAACACGCTCGGCTTCGGCCTTACGTCCGCCCCCGATGTTCACGACAAGAATTATCTGAAGGCCAATATCGAAGGCGGCGAGAAGTTTCATTACTGGTATGCCGACTACGCCAGCGCGCCGGCGCTTGATCCAAACGGAACTCTTCAGCAGGTGACCGCGCCGCAGGGCGACCGGCTCGCGCAGGCGCGCAACGCCTATTACGGCGGCCAGCAATTGCTCGCCTTCAAGCAGTTGCGCTGGTGGTGGAACAATCTGCATCATGCCGTCTATGACGCTGGCGACGGCGCGGGCGTTGCGCCGCACGGCCCGCAGACCGAATGGGTTCCGCAATCAAAAAGCATCGGCTTTCTGGAATATGGTTTTCCCACCAGCGACCGCGCGACCAATGAGCCGAACATTTTCTTCGATCCCGCCTCGACCTCCGGCGGCGTTCCGTTCTGGTCGGTGTGGAACGCGGCAAAATCCGCGCCGCTGACGGACAGTTCCATCGCTCTCACCGCATTGCAGGCGATCTGGGAATATTGGACCGGCGACGGACACAACCAGACTTCCGCCGCGGGCCTGCAGATGATCGCGACCGATCTGATGTTTGCCTGGTGCTGGGACGCGCGGCCGCTGCCGGAATTTCCGCTGCGCACCGACGTATGGACCGATGGCATCAATTGGGCCAATGGCCATTGGCTCAACGGCAAGTTCCCGGCGCTGAGCGCATCCGCGCCTTCGCCGGCGCCGAGTTTTGGTCCCTTTCCAACTTTTCCCGCTCTGCTCGGACAGGGATGGTCGAGCGTCATCCGCCCGAAATTCGCAACCCAGACGCATGACCGCGCCTCCGGCAAATCATCGCGCCGCACAAAAATGCGCTGGCCGCTCTACGAAATCGAACTAACTTTCGATTTTCTGCGCAGCGACGCAACGCAGGAGTTGCAGCAGATCGCCGGTTTCTTCGCCGCGCAGCAAGGCCAGGCGCAACCCTTCTGGCTCGCGCCGCCGGGTCTTGCCGCGATGACCGGCCAATTGCTTGGAACAGGCGACGGCGCCACGACGACTTTTCCATTGCTGCGCACGACCGGCGCTTTCACGGAGCCGCTCGCGGGCGTCTCCAATGTCGGCGCCGTCTATGTCGCGGGAAGCGCCTTGCCTTCAGCCGGGTGGAGCGTCTCGACGGGCTACAAACCCGCGCTGACGCTGGCGAGCGCGCCGCCCGCCGGCGCGTCGGTGACGATGGACGCCAGCGCGCTGTGGCTCTGCCGCTTCAATGACGATGCGCTGAGCCTGGAGCAATTCGCATACAACCTCTTCCGCTCCAAGCGTGTGAAGCTGACCACGGTGAAGCTGTGAGTGGAAGCGTTTTTCTTCGTGGACGCCCGAGACGCTTTGCAAGCGGGTCGCCTCTCCCTCTCCCCGCTTGCGGGGAGAGGGGCTTGGGGGAAACGTCAGCTCTGTAAATCTGCGAGCGCCGCTTGGCGCACGAAGCCCCAAGCCCCTCGCCATAACCCTCTCCCCGTAAACAGGGAGAGGGGATGGGCCATCCACGCCGCGACGTTGCGAAACGCCGAGCGTGTTGCCGCCGGAAAGCAACACACATGTCTCCACCAAACTTCCCCATACTCGCGGGCCAGGGCTTCGCGACCAAGACGCCCGTCGCCACGACCATTGTCGCGGCGCATGACTCCGGCCGCGAGGTCCGCACCGCGTTTTATGGCGGGCTGTATGAATTCGAGGTCGCTTTCGACGGCCTCGCTTCGGACGGTGCGATGAATCCCGGACTCGGCGCGGCATCGCTGCAAGCTGTCATGGGGCTTTATCTGCAATGTTCCGGCGCGCTCGGAACATTCCTCTACACCGACCCCAATGACAATTCCGCCGTCGATCAGATCATCGCCACAGGCGACGGCGTCACGACGCAATTTCCTTTCAAGCGTCGTATCGGCCTGGCGCTTGAGACGGTTGGATTCGTCACTGGCGTATCGGGCGTCTTGGTCAACGGCGTCGCGCAACTTTCCGGCTGGTCGCTGGCCGCGCCGAACTGTTTGTCTTTCGCGACGCCCCCGGCGAGCGGCGCGAGCGTCAGCGCATCGTTCACCTACTCTTTCGCCTGCCGCTTTCTGGACGACACGCTGGACTTCGAAAATTTCATGCAAAATCTCTGGTCCGCCAAAAGCGTCAAATTCAGGAGCGTGCGGCAATGAAGAAAGCTTCTGCCACGCTCGTCTCTTTCCTCGCACAGGCGAGAGCGGACAAGGACATCACTATCGCCTTCGCGGAATGTTTCACCTTCACGCAGGCGACGGGAACCGTCTTCGCCTACACCAACGCGGACGTCCCCATCAGCTATGCCGGCATGATTTTTTTAGCCAATGGTCCTCTGGTTTCCGGTCTCAAATACCGCGCCTCGACCGGGCTGAATGTCGATCGGCAGGAAATTGTCATCGCCGCGCGGCCGGGCGATCTCGCCAGCGGCGCGCCCTTTTTGAGCGCGCTGCGCGACGGAGCTTTCGACGGCTGCATATTGCAGCGCGACCGCGTGTTTTTTTCCGATTTTCTCGGCGGGACATTGGTCGATGGCGTGACGCTGTTTCACGGCCGCGTCTCCACCGTCGACGAAGTCGGCCGCACCAAGGCGCGCGTGACCGTCGCCAATGATCTGGTGCTGCTCGACGTGGACATGCCGCGCAACATCTTCGCGCCGACCTGTCTGCACACGCTTTACGATCTTGGTTGCGGCGCGCCAGCCGGCGCATTTTCGACCAATGATGTCGCAGGGGCCGGATCGAGCGCGACGCTGATCAATTTCAGCGGCGCACAGGCCGCGCATGCGCAGGGGCCGCTGGTTTTTTCGTCGGGCGCCAACGCGGGCCTGCGCTGCGCGATCAAATCCGTGGTTCCCGGCGTCTCGGCCTCGCTGATGTATCCCCTGCCGAACGCGCCCTCCCCCGGCGACGCGCTCACCGCCTTCTGGGGCTGCGATCACACGATGGGAACGTGCCAGACGAAGTTCGACAATCTCGCGAACTTCCGCGCCTTCCCCTTCGTGCCGCCGCCGCAGATGGCGGTGTGACGGCCTCCCGAACAGGACTCCTCATGCGCAACGCCATCGTCTCCGAGGCGCGATCGTGGATCCGCACGCCCTATCATAATTGCGCGGACATAAAAGGCGTCGGCGTCGATTGCGGCATGCTGCTGCTGCGCGTCTATGTCGACCTTGGTCTCGTCGCGCCCTTCGATCCCCGGCCCTATACGCATGACTGGCACCTGCATCGCGGCGAGGAACGCTATCTCGACGCGCTGCTGGCGCGTGCGGTCAAGGTCGAACGGCCAGAGCCCGGCGACGCGATGATGTTTCGCGTCGGTCGCTGTTATTCGCACGGCGGCATCGTCACAAGAGCAGATCCGCTCACCATCGTGCATGCGTCCTTCCCTGCCAAAATCGTGCTGGAGGAGGCCGTGATGCAAAACGCGCAGATGCGCGAGCGCATGGATACCGCGTTGTTCGCCAGCATTGTCGAGGTTCTTGCATGAGCTTTCTCGCCGCCAAAAAAGCCTCGCCGCAGAGCGCGATGGTGTGGCCGACATACACTGGCCTGCAATTGCAGACTTCCGCCAATTCAATGCCCGTTCCCTTGCTGTGGGGCATGACGAAGGCGGCGGTGAATATTTTCTTTTACGCGAATTTCCAGGCGCATCCTGTTTTCACGCCACAACAGCAGACCGGCAAGGGCGGAAGCGGCAAGGGCGGCGGCGGCGTCACCTGGCAGCTGACCGGCTGGACCTATTCGGCCGATCTGATGATGGCGCTGTGCGAAGGACCGATCGCGGGCGTCGCGCAGGTCTGGCAGGGCCAAGCGGTCTATGGCGGGGCGCCCTCGACAGTGGGCACGGACTATGGCGGATGGACGAGCAGCGCAACGGGCGGCGTCGTCTCGGGCGGGGCTTCGGGCCTGCCGGCGCTGGGGCTGACGCTGTTCAATGGAACCACGCCGCAGGCGACATGGGGCTATCTCGGGGCGAACTATTCGACGCAGGCGCTCGCCTATCCCGGCACGGCCTACGTCTGCGCCGCCAATTTCGGCCTCGGTTCCGACGCCAGCATCGGCACGCTCAATTTCGAGGTTCAAGGTCCGTTTTACGGCACCGGCGCGAATGGACTGGACGCCGACCCCGCGCGGGTGATCGCCGATTTCCTGCTCAATCCGCAATATGGCGTCGGCTTTCCCGGCTCCAGCATTGACGCCACGACCATTTTTGGCGGTGGCGGCGACGCCTCCGTGCAAAGCTGGTGCCGCGCGATGGGCCTTTGCTTCAGCCCATTGCTCAATCAGACCGAAAGCGCTTCGAGCGTATTGACACGCTGGCTGCAGCTCCTGAGCATAGCGGCGGTATGGTCGGGCGACAGACTGCGTCTCATTCCCTATGGCGATCAGCCCGTCGCCGGCAATGGCGTCGAATATGTTCCCAATCTCACCCCGGCCTATGCGCTGAGCGACGA
The DNA here is from genome assembly GCA_963697595.1 of uncultured Alphaproteobacteria bacterium. GTDB lineage: Bacteria > Pseudomonadota > Alphaproteobacteria > Rhizobiales > Beijerinckiaceae > Methylocystis. Next base: position 2,721,540 of record CAVOON010000003.1, read on the forward strand.
CGACCTTGTTTTCGCCGCTGGCGAAGACCCGATAAAGGCCTCGCGTCTCGATCCATTCACCCTGCCTAATTTCCAATGGCTGGAGGCGCTCAACCGCACCGGACTCGCGCCCTCGACAACAGGCATATTGGAGGCGCAGGGCGAGCCGGAATATCAGGCGACGCCTATCGCCGCGCGCGACCAGGCGATGATCGAACAATTCGGCCTTCGCGTCGGCTCCACCATCACAGCGCATGAGTTTTGCGATCTCAATGTCGCGGCGGTGGCCGTGCAGACGATTCTGCAACGCGGGCTCTATGTGCGCGCCAACTACAAATTCGCGCTTGGTTGGGAGTTCTGCCTGCTCGATCCCATGGACATCGTGACGCTGACGGACGCCAATCTTGGACTCGCCAGCCAGCTCGTGCGCGTCATCGACATTGAGGAAGACGACAGCGGCATGCTGTCGATCACCGCCGAGGAGCTGACGATCGGCGTCTCCATGCCCGCCGTCAATCCGATCGGCTACAGCGGCGGCAACTCCATCAACACCGCCGTCGCCGCAGATCCGGTCAATACGCCGCTCATCTTCGAGCCGCCGCCCGCGCTCACCAACAACACCGCGCAAATCTGGCTGGGCGCGTCGGGCGGAAGCGGCGGCGTCGCCGATCCAAACTGGGGCGGGTGCACGGTCTGGGCCTCGCTCGACAATGTGTCCTATCAAAAGATCACGACGATCTCGAACCCGATGCGCCAGGGCGTTCTGACCGCGCCGCTGGCGCTGGCGAGCGGTTACGACACCAGCGATACGCTGGCCGTCGATCTCACCGAAAGCGGCGGAACGCTCGCGACATCCACGCAGGCGGCGGCGCTGGCGGGGCAAACGCTTTGCCTCGTCGACAATGAGCTGATCGGTTTCACCAGCGCGACGCCGACGGCGGCCAACAAATATGATCTCGGCGGACTCCCGCGTGGAATGTATGGCTCAAGCCCGGCGGCGCATTCGGCCGGCGCGCAATTTGCGCGGCTCGACGGCGCGATTGCGCATTATCCCCTGCCCGCCGATTTCATCGGCAAGACGGTCTATCTCAAATTCCAGAGTTTCAATGTGTTCGGCGGCGGCATCGAGGACATCTCCACCTGCGCCGCCTACAGTTATGTGCCCAACGGCGACGGCCAGACGAGCCAGATCGTGCTGAACCTGCAACAGGGAATTGCCGAAGACTGGGGCCTCGCCAGCGCAGCCGTCGCGCAAGGCGACGACTGGGGGACGGTGGGGAATCCCTCCTATGTCGCGGTGGATCTTGGGAGCGTGAGCGCTTAGCGCGCCGGTTGTCTCCAAGGCTGTAACCGTTGTTCGTCACGCCGCGACCCTTCCGCCGCTTGCGGCAGAAGGACTGCGCGAAGCGGAGTCGCATGAGGGGCGCCGCGATTTCCTTGACGAGATTTTCATTCCACCCGCACAGGGAACCACCCATCATGAGCGTTAAAGTCCAGCTGCGGCGCGATGTCGCCGCCAATGTCGCCGCCTTCACGGGCGCGCAGGGCGAGGTCATCGTCGACACGACCAACAACCGGCTTGTCGTGCAGGATGGCGCGACGGCCGGCGGCTTTGCGGCGGCGAAGCTTTCCGAGGTGATCACAGCGCGGCGCAGCGCGGTCGCCGACGCCAATTACGCGGTGCTGACCACGGATCGCATTGTCGCTTATTCCAGCCTTACCGCCGCGCGCACGGTGACTCTCCCCGCGGCTTCCGCTTTTCCCGTCGGCGTGCAACTGCTCATCGTCGACGAAAGCGGCGCCTGCTCCGCGACCAACGCCATTTCCATCAGCCGCGCCGGGGCGGACACGATCGGCGGCGCGGCGAGCACCGTGCTCAACGGCGCCTATATGAGCGTCGCGCTGGAGAGCAATGGCGCCAACGCCTGGACATATGCCGCAAGTCCTCCCAACGAGGAGTTCGCGCTGCTTGGCGTTGGAACCGCGCCCGACCCCAATAATCCGCTGTCGGTCTACGCCAACACCGCTTTGTTCAATGCAGCGGCGGGCGGCGTCAGCGCCGGCAATATGCGGCTTGTCGTCAACAAGGCGAGCGCCGCCAACACGGCTTCCTATCTCTTTCAGGATGGCTTCTCCGGCCGTGCGGAAGTCGGCCTGACCGGCGACGATCATTTCCATGTGAAAACCTCGCCCGACGGCTCCGTGTGGCGCGAGTTCGATCAATGTCGATCCCTCGACGGGCCTCGTGTCCTTCCCGAGCGGCGTTGGCTCGGGATCTCTGGCGGGCTTTCGCAACCGCCTGCGCAATGCGTCCTTCGCGATCAATCAGCGTGGAGTCTCCGGCGCGGTGACATTGGCGGCGGGCGTCTATGGCCATGACGGCGTGAAGGCGGGCGCAGCCGGTTGCACCTATACATTCGCAACGAGCGGGCTCGACACGACGCTAACCATCACCGCCGGCTCTCTCATTCTACCCATCGAGGCGGCGCTGATCGAAGGCGGCGTCTACGCCGTCTCCAACGCCGGAACCGCGCAGGCGCGCGTGTGGCAGGGAACCGGCTACACCGGCTCCGGCGCCTATGCAAGCGCGCCATTCACGACGGCGAGCCTTGCCGCGAACACGCAAACCAATGTCGAATTTTCGACTGGCTCGGCGTTGCGCCCGCAATTCGAGCCGGGCGCCTACGCCACGAGTTTCGAGCGGCGCGGACCTGCTTTCGAAACTGCATTTTGCCAGCGTTACTTGTTTGCGACGACATTGGCCGGCGTGTTCGGCTCCGTTTACAGCGCCAGCGCCATTGTGTTCGGCGTGCAGTTTCCTGTGCAGATGGCCGCGACGCCAACCGTCTCCACGCCGGTCGCGTCGGTGGCGCCGCCGACGGCGACCTATTCAATCTACGCGATGGGAACCGGCTATCTCTCGGCGAGCGGCCTGCACAGCCTGACTGGCTTTCCGGTCTCGCCGAATGGGGCCCTACTCGCCCTTGGCTCCTTCTCGGGTCTCAGCGTCGGGCAAACGGCCTTCATGGCGGCCTCTGCTGCGGCGGCCATGTTTTCCGCCGAGCTTTGATCGACGCCCTGCAAAAACTCCCTTTAACGAAAGGCTTTCATCATGACTGATCAGCTCAACATCAACGGCGCCGCAACGCCCGTGCTCGACCCCGGCAATTACGCGCCTGCGGTCGCGGCCTACAGCCCAACGCCGCTCTCGCCCTTCAGCGGCCAGATAAAAATCGCGACGAGCGGCCTCGCCGTCGCGCTGCCGGCGCAGGCGCTGGTCAACGGGATTGTCGTCAAGGCCAAAAGCACGAACGCCGGCAACGGATTTGTCGGCGGCCCCGCAGTGACGACAACCGATGACGGCACCGGCAATGGCTATCGCCTGACGCCGGGGGAAGCCTGGTCAGGCGCCATCGCCAACGCATCCGCGATCTACGTCAATGGAACCGCCGGCGACGTCTATTACTACACGGGGAACTGATCATGACAGCACCTGCCATTCCTCCGAGCGCGCCGTATATTCCCGGACCAAAATTCTTTCCCGGGCTCTCCCTGACGCCCGGCAACAATCAGGGCGCACTGGTCACGACGCCAACGCTTTCTCTCGCCAGCGCCGCGCCCGCCTCAACGCCGACGAAAATCACCGCGTCGAATTCCGGCGCGCTGAACACCGCCAACTTTTCCTTCAAGAGCGGCGCCTGGGTGTGTCCCTGCAAGACGCAATATCCTTATTACACGCAGGCGACGCGGCAGCAGGCTCCGAACTCGACGCTCGGCTATGGCAGGGCCTATGTCGAATTTTACTCGGACGCGCCCATTGCGACTTTCGTTCACAGCCAGACGTCGGGCGCCTCCACGCGCATCATCGTCGATGGCAATGAGATCTTTCGCATCGTGCAGGGCGTTCATGCGGGTACGGCGCAGGGCGGCTCGTCCTCCACCATCACGCTCGATTCCGGCGCGTCTTCCACCAACGGGCAATATTTCAACAATTGGGTCCATATCACCAGCGGCACGGGCGCAGGCCAATATGCCCAGATCAGCGCCTATGCCGGCTCGACCAAAGTCGCGACGATCTCGCCCAACTGGACGACGGCGCCCGACAACACGTCGACGTTCGAAATCACGGACAGCAAGGCGCTGTGGTCCAACCTGACGCAGACCGGCTGGGCGACCTATTACGCGACCGCCACATGGGGCGGCGAACGCCGCATGCGCCATTATCGCGTGGAGACCTCCGGCTGGTGTTTCGCGGGCGTTTACGTGACCAGCGCAATCGACACGGTGATGCCCTGTCAGGAGGCGAATAATCCGCCGCTTATCGTCGCGGGAGATTCCTTCGCCGCCGGGACCGGCTCGGACATGGGCGACATCGGCAGTTTCTCGCGCGTGATCGCGGATCAGCTCGGCTGCGAATTGATCAATCTGTCCGTTGGCGGCACGGGCCTGCTCAACAGCGGCGGCAACTCCTACACATTGCCGCAGCGCCTGCTGCCGCCGGTCAACTCCTGGTTCATCGCGTCGAATGGCGGCTCCGGCAGCGGCAATTGGTCCTTGACGCAAAATAGCGTCACGACTGCGGGCATTGCCTGGGGCGCGAGCCAGTCCACGATCCAGGCCGCTTGCGACGCGGCCTTCGGCGCCGGAAACTTCTCTGTGATCGCGGGCGGCGCCGGCGATCAGCAAAACATCTGGCTCGTCGGCAACGGCTCCAACGCGTCTTTCGCCGGCGCGATGACCTTGAACAGCTCCGGCGTGACTGGCTCGCTCGACCCTATGACCATCACGCGCTGGGCCGGCGATCTCGCTTTGCACATGCCCTATGACGGCAATGGCAATGCGCTGCCTTTCATTCTCGTTCTCGCGGTGGGGCACAACGACACGACAAGCAGCAACCCCGCCTATACGCCGGCGGCCGTCACCGCCGCCTATGCAAGCCTCATTCAGGGGCTCGTTGCGAAATATCCCAACATGATGCTGTTTGTCGTGGGCAACATGTATCTGCCGGGCGGCAGCGTTCCGGCGGCTGTCACCGCCTGCAACGCGGCGATTTTCGCAGCCTGTCAGGCCGCGCTGCCGAAGATCAACGGACAGTTGCCGTTCATCGACACGATCACGAACTCCTGGTTTAGCGGGACGGGCTATGTCGGTGCGCTCGCGGGCAATGGCGACAGCGATGTTTGCTGCTTTACTGACGGCATCCATCCTTCGACAGCCGGGCAGATCGGCTTTGGAGTTCGCATCGCCAACCTTATTGGCGGCCTGTTGCGACAGTGATTTCGCAATCCTTCTGACCGGCGTCTCCGGCGCCGCCTCGTAGCGCCGGGCATCCAAGAGCGATCATGAAGTTTCGAACCTGCATCCTCGCGGGCGCGCTGGCGCTCGCGTGCCTCGCCGCGCCTGCGAAGGCGGATTGGCTTGGCGATATGTTTGGAGCGCGCTCCGCAAGATTTGCGGCGGCTCGCCTGCGCCCGCCGCTGCTTGTCGTCGCCTCGCGCTACATCGGGGCGCGGAACTTTACCGGCGTGTCGCGCTGGTGCGCGGCGGCGATGCGCCATTGGCTGCATCACGCCGGCTATGGCGCGCTCGCGAGCAATCGCGCAATCGACTATGCCCGATATGGACGTGCGGCGACGAGACTGTCGCCGGGCGCCGTCCTCGTTTGGCGTCACCATGTCGGCGTTTATGCGGGCAATGGACTCACCATCTCCGGCAATGGACGCGGACACCGCGTGCATCTTGGGCGTCATTCGCTGCGCGGGCTGATCGCCATGCGCGCGCCCGCTTAAAGCGGCCGCGCGAAGCCATGACGCTGCCGCGCGATCCTGCGGAGCGCGCGCGCTGGCGGCGTTTCGTCATCGCGCGCTGGCTGCTGTCCCGAGACATCAGACACTCCTGCTTTCAGGCTGTTTGCCTCGGCATGCCCATGACGCGCGCCGACTACCTCGCAATCGTGCGCGCCTATGTCGACGCCAATGACGAGACACGTTTTCAAAGAAGGAGAAGCCAATGACGCAATTTTCCGGCGCCGCCCGGCGCATCACGGCGCAGGATGTGGCGCAGGCCGCCCATCGCCTTGGCTGCGAGGTCGCCGCCTTACGCGCCGTCATGGCGGTCGAAAGCCGCAACAGCGGCTATGACGCGCAGCGCCGCCCGATCATATTGTTCGAGCCGCATGTGTTTTATCGCGTGCTGGGCGAACCGCAACGCAGCCGCGCGGCGCGCGAGGGGCTCGCTTATCCGCGCTGGGGCGAGCGGCCCTATCCGCGCACGAGCGACGGCAATTACGAGCGCTTGCAGCGCGCCATCGCCATCGACGAAGAGGCGGCCTTTCGCGCCGTTTCCATCGGCCTTGGCCAGATCCTCGGCGAAAACCACGCCGCGGCGGGATATGATTCAGCCGTCGCGATGTTTGCGGCCGCCTGCGAAAGCGAGGGCGCGCAGCTTGAGCAAATGGCCTGCTTCATCGAGGCGAGCGGACTGAATCGCTATCTCAAGGACAGGCAATGGCGCGCCTTCGCGCTCGGCTACAACGGCCCCGGGGAGAAGCGCAATCATTATGACGCGCTGCTGGCGCGCGCCTATGCGAAATGGCGGCCGCTCGACAAGCCGCGTGAAGAACTGACAGCGCATGACCTGCGCCGCGCCGGCTCGCGCACGATCAAAGGCGCGGATGCGGTGCAAAACGGTCTTGGCGGCGCGGGCGCGACGCTCGCAGGCGCAGCAGCCATCGTCGCGCAGGCGCAGGACGTCGTGGGCCAGGCGAGCGACGCCGTGAACACCGCCTCAAATGCAATCCAGTCGACGCCAGGCGCTTTGCAATGGGCGCAGGCGCATTGGCAGCCACTGGCTTTCGGCGTCGCCGCCGCGGCGCTCGGCTTTTTCGTCTGGCGCATCTGGTCCGGCGCGCAGGCTGTCGCCGCAGCGCGCGTGGAAGATGCCCGCACCGGCGTCAACGGGAGGTTTTGACACATGCCTTTTCTCCTCATTCTGCAAGCTTTCGGCAAAGTCGCGCTGGACGCCGCGCAGACGCGCGCAGGTAATATCGTCATCGCCGCAGCGCTGGCCTTTGGCTGGGGCCATCACAACGCCAGCAGCGCCTATGAGGCGCGTGTAACGCAGGAGCGTGCAGCCCTCGCCGCAGCGCACGCGAGGGAGCTCGCGCGCGAGCAGGAAGCCGCCCGCGTCATCGCCAGAGACGCCACGGAGCGTGCGCAGAGCGACGCGCTGGAGGCGCGCGCGCTTCAAGCCAGGATCGACGACCTCAGAGCAAAGGATAATTTCGATGTTCCGCCAGCCGCTGCAACGCCCCCCTCGCCCGCGCTTCGTCCCTGCTTTGTCGATAGCGACTTTGCTCGCAGGGTGCGCGACTTCGACGCCAGCGCCCGTCCTCGAAAGGCCAAGGCTGCCCGCGCCGCCCACTGACTTCGGCAAAGCCGTGATGCTGCCCGCCGCGCGAGCGGGCGGCGACCTGAAGGTCTTCGCTCTGGAGAACCGCAAGGCCGCGATCCTCGCCAACCGCCGCCTCGCCGACGACGCCGGTTTTTACGCGGATGTGCGGCGCGGCTATGGAGAATGACCGCATGCCTTCGCCAGACTGCTACCGCGACATCGGCGCGATCGGCGCGCGCCTCGACGAAATCGAAAAGGCGCGCATGGAGCGCGAAGCCGCCGTCGAGAAAGCGCGCGCCGAGCGCGCCGTGCAGATGGACGCCGCCTTGTCGGCGCTGAACCGCAAGATGGACGCGATCAACAATGAGCGGCAAAGGCTCATCGGCGTCGTCTGGGCGGTCCGTGTCTTGTTCGGCGGCGTCGGCGCCATGGCGATCTATCTTGCGACCAACGGCGTTCCCGGCTGGATCAAGCGCGCGCTGCAATAGCGCGCCCCATTGCGGACAACGCAGCCCCGTTCGGCGCAACGCCGGGCGGGGCTTTCTTGCGTTTGGATATGGGGCTATTCAGCAGAGAAGGCGAGCGACTCCGCTGTCATAGGCCAGGCGAGGAAAATGAGAACCATCACCGAATTTTTCAAAAACACGATCATCGGCGGCTTTCTGGTCATCTTGCCGGTGCTGTTGTTATGGGGCGTGTTCGAGCGGGCCCTCGAGATGCTCGTGAAGATCGCGACGCCCATCTTGCATCTCGTTCCCAAAACGCTTCTGTCCGACACCGCCGAACACAGGCAGCTCGTCGCCCTCCTCCTGCTGATCGTCGCGTCCTTCGTGCTCGGCGCCTTGCTGCGCGCCGCCCTGTTCCGGCGCATGTTTCGCTGGCTGGAGCGGCGCTCCTTCGATCGCCTTCCCGGATACAAGGTGCTCAGGAGCCTTTTCTCCGAAGCCGCGCAGCCCGAGTCCTACGGCGGATTTCGGCCAGCGATGGTCCTGCTGTCGGAAGGGATGCAGCGGCCCGCCTATGTGATCGAGGACCATCAGGACGGAAATTTCACCGTGTTTTTGCCTTCAGCGCCGGCCCCGTTCTCCGGAATGATCCATGTCGTTTCGAGAGAGCGGATCGTTTTCCTCGACGTAAAATTGCGGGAGCTCGCCGCCAGCATTGCGCAATATGGAGCGGGCCACAAAGACCTGCTGAAGCAGAAACGCACGTCGCCGGGCGAAAAGCCGCCCGTCTGAGAATCTTGCTTCAGGCGGCTTTGCTGCGCAAGACTCCCGCGCCGCGAAGGCCGCGATTCAATAGCCGCCCGTGATGTGAAATATCTCGTCTCCGTCGCACTGGACTTCGCCCAGAACCTTGTGGGACTTTCTGTCGGGGTTGAGGGATATGTTTCCAGAGGAGACGCAGCCCTTTTTGCCGTCGTTTCTGTCAAGCAACCTGACCACATAGGTTCCGTTGCCCACCGATCCTTCCAGCTCATAGGAAAGCGCGGCTCCCGTATCGAATTGCATGTTGGTCTTGCCGACGAGTTTGTTGTCGGCGTCGATGGTCACATACCACTGACCCTGAGCGCCATCGACAGCCACTTCCGTGATGTTCCATGCTTGCGTCTCAGCGAGAGCCGAGGCGCCGCAGAGCGCAAAAAACATCGCCGCCGTCGCCGTAAGCTTGATCATCTGCGAGCCCTCCTGATCCATTGGCGAGCTAGCGCTGTATTTAATTGAGACAATCCCTTTCCGGGTTGAAAATGCCGCGCCGGTCGCCACGCGCCAATTGGCGCGACCTTAGTCTCGGCATTAAAGCTTTGCTGAAGATTGCTGCGCGGCTCGATCCTGCCGGCAATCCTGTCGACCATTCGGAAAGAGCCTATATGCTTGGCGAACTCGCTTCATCCTCAAAAGCAGGCCTCGACGAAAAGTCTCATGATCACAGTAGCGATCGGCGATATTCACGGAATGCTTGAGATGCTCGACCGCCTTTTGATCGAGATAATTGCATTCTCGACGCGTGAATTCCAGCTTGCGCATCCCAAGCTTGTTTTTCTCGGCGACTATGTTGATCGCGGTCCGGACGCGCGTCGCGTCGTGCGCCGCGTCAGAGCATCGCAACAGGTGGGCGCCGTCTGCCTTCGGGGAAACCACGAGGAGATGATGTCAAAATGCGAGAACCAACCTATCGATTGGCAGAATTTTGTTTTAAACGGCGGCGCTCAGACGCTTGTTTCCTACGAGGGACATGAAGATGAATTTGAAGATGATCGGCGCTGGATGTCCAAACTCCCGACTTCCTATGAAGACGAGCTGCGACTCTTCGTCCACGCAGGCATAAAACCGGATCGACCGCTTGCAGAACAAACCGACCACACAAAAATGTGGGCGCGAGAAGAGTTTCTAGAATTTACGGACCCCTTTCCAAAATATGTGGTTCATGGACATACTCCTACGCTTGGTCGGCATTCATCAATCGAGATTGCGCCCGATGTTCAGGAGAACAGATGCAATCTCGACACGGGAGCTTGCTATGGCGGGGCGCTCTCGGCAGCCTTCTTCAACATTATCCAGGCCAAGCCGTTTCACACGATCAGCGTCACATGATTGCGAACGCCATATGGCGAGAACATTCCCGATCAAGCGGGCGAGAGTGACTTGCGATAAACTGCGGAACCCGAACAAGATTATGGAGAAGCGCAAATGAATGTTTATCGGCTGGACCCGATCGATCCGGATCATCCCTCCTGGCGAAACTCGACCGAACAAGAAGGCGTATGGGTAGCCGGTTTAACGCCCAAAGACGCGAGAGATCTGGTCGCCGACAAAACCCGAACTGACAAGGTCGGCGCGGACGCAACGTCACCCTGGCGAGACGAACGTGTAACGTCCTGCGTTCTGGAGCCCTCCGTCACCCACATTCTCCCCGGCTCCGTTGTCAGGGGAGACGGCAGTCTGGTCGACGACTAGCCGCAAGCAAGCTTGCGTCTTCCCCGGACATCCAAGGGCGGATCGTCCAGACTCATTGCGGCCACGCAACAAGCATTCTAGTTTGAGGTCTCCCACATGGGAGGACGTATTTTGCCCACCATGATCAAACAGGACGCCGCGATAACCGACGAAATCCTCAACGCGATCGCGCATATGCCGACGCGCAGCCTGCCGTCGGTCGCGGAAACGGGGTTCTTCGAAAAACTGAGCGACCGCGATTTCATGCGCATCGCCGTCTGGCTCGCGCAAAAGAGCTATGACGAGGGCGGGTGCCCCATTGGCGCGGTGATCATCGACAACGAGACGCGTCAGATCATGGGAAAGGGGCACAATACGCTTGTGCAGGATGACGACCCCTATAACCACGGAGAGACCTCGGCGATCAGAGACGCCGGGAGGCGGGATTTCAGCGAGGCCACCCTCTACACCACGCTTAGCCCTTGCGACGTCTGCGCGACGCTTGTCTATATGCGCCAGTTCGACCGGGTCGTCGTTGGGGACGTGACCAATGCGAGCGGCAATGAGCTGCTGCTGCGCAGCAAGGAAGTCAAAGTGGACTTACTGGAGGATGAGGCAGGAGTCGCGCTTTATGCCAGATACCGGCGCGAGCGCCCTCATCTTGATCTTGAAGACTGGAAGGGTCTGGCGGCGGTCCGGCCCGCATAGCCGCGAAGAATACAGCCGCAAGCAATACGTCATGCAGATTTCATCTTTTGATTGTAGAAGACTGCTTTAGACACAAAGGAGAAAACTGCACATCAGTTCAGACACAAACGAGAAACAACCTCGGCCGCTTTGGCGCTCAAAATTAAGCGAGTTCGAAACTTCGGCCCACCACAGTTGTCTCGTGTATATGCTCTGATATGCACGAACAGGAGATATGACTATGGCGAAGTTTTTCGCTTTTATCAAAGACGATTCCGGCGCTACCGCGATTGAATATGGACTTATCGCTTCGCTGATCTCGATCGTCGCGATTGCCGCGTTCAAGAGTGTCGGCAGCGGCTTGCAGACGGTCTTCAACCAGGTCTCCGCCAATCTTAACTAAGCCTGCAGCGCGACGCATGGAGTAAGTTCCAAAAATTTCGCCCTGGTCGCAGCTCCCCTGCGGTCTTGCGGGTTAAGGGGACTCAATTGCGTCGCGCCCGGCTTCAGGGCGTTTGCCTGCAGAAATCCTCCATATGTATGTTTTCAATCATGTAATGACATAGTTGCGGCGGGGGAGTGATGACGCCAGCAGATATCATGAGTCCCATCCCGCCTAGCAGCAAAATTGACGCTCCAAACAGGATCGCTATCACCATTGATGCATTCCACAAATAATCGATAGTATTGGTTGCGTATTTCTTTAGCTGATCTTTCGGCTTCACGACTGGTTGTGCAATCATTAAACTTGCTCCCTTTGCGCGTGGGAGAGAGAACCGTCTTCGGCGCCGCAACAAGACCTATGTGGGCCTTAAAGGGCGCGGGGCAACTACCCGAAGAGAAACAATCAGGAGTTCGGTCAAATCCCTCCGCTTGCGCCGGGCGATTTCGCTGCGGCCAACCGTCGCCGCTTGGTGGAGGCAGAGATCTCACGCTGGCGCCAGACCCGTCGTGGATTCAGTCCGTTAGCCGGATGTTCAGAAAAGACCGGTGCGACCGCGCTGGGGTTCGACTTAGCTGCAGGCGAATTGGCGTTGACATTTAGTCGACGAGCTTTTTCTCGCGGAGTAGAAGTGATGTCGCCAATTGGACTGAACCCGGACTGAGGAGCCTTCACCTGTGCACACCGGCAAGAGATCGCGAAAGCGGCAACCATTCTTGCGAGCCGCGCCCTCCTCGCCGAGCGCCACGGAGTCGGCCGGGTTCACCGGGATGAACGAAGCGGGAGCGCCCTTCGCGCCTCATCCTGCGCTCCCGTCGGCGGCTCCAGGCAAGGTCGCGTTTGTGGTGCTCGGGCTGCACCGCACCGGCGCAGCGTCTCTCGCCGGCGCCTCCACGCGATCCGACTCCGGAAAGCCGGACAGTCTTGCCCCGGAAGATGCAGGCGATGATCTCGGCTATTACGAAACCGTCGCGCTCAGGCAGATCAACGACGACATACTCTCTTCAGCCGGCGCCATGTGGGACGACTGGCGCGCTTTGAACAATTCCTGGTTCTCGACCGAAATCGCAAAGCAATTCGAGGAGAAGGCGCTCGCGACGCTCGCCGAGGAGTTGAGGTCGGCGCGCATGATCGTGATCGACGATCCCCGCATCGGTCGATTATTGCCATTTTGGTCCAAGGTCCTTAATCGCGCTGGCTACGCTGTGCGCGTGATCCTGCCTGTGCGCTCGCCGCTCGACGTCGCCCGCTCACTGCGACTGCAGGACGGTTTTCCAACTAGCAAAGGCCTGCTGCTTTGGCTTCGCCATGCGCTCGACGCAGAAGCAGCGAGCCGCGAGCTGCCCACCGCTGTCATGCATTGGACTGACTTCGTAGCCGATTGGCGTTTTCCAACAGCTCCCGTCGATCGGGAAATTGGCGCGCCGCGGTCGCGCCTTTCGAATGACTCCGCTACCGAAGCCGTGGACGAAACTCTTATCGTCCATCCCGACGTCAACGAATGGGTTCGAGACGCATATAATGCGATGAGCGCGCTCGTCGTGGATCCGTCTTCCGAGAGCGCGCGACAAAGCCTTCATGACGTGAGAGTCGAATTCGAGAGGGCCTCCAAAATCTTTGGCCGGATCCTGGTCGATTTTGAAGAAAATCTGTCGACAGCCTATCGGGACGCCGAGGAGGCGCGCTCGAAGAGCGAACAGCTCGCCGGAGAGATTGCGCAATACGCGGCGCGCGCCGAGCCTCTGGCGGCGGCGAAGGATGTCGCCTGCGCCGAGCGCGACAGCCTCGCAGCGGAGAGGGACGCCATCGCCGCAGAGCGCGCCGCCCTCACAGGACAGCTGGCGACCGCTTGCGCCGAGCGCGACAGCCTCGCGGCGGAGAGGGACGCCAGCGCCGCAGAGCGCGCCGCCCTCACAGGACAGCTGGCGACCGCCTGCGCCGAGCGCGACAGCCTCGCAGCGGAGAGGGACGCCATCGCCGCAGAGCGCGCCGTCCTCACAGGGCAGCTGGCGACCGCCTGCGCCGAGCGCGACAGCCTCGCGGCGGAGAGGGACGCCAGCGCCGCAGAGCGCGCCGTCCTGACCGGGCAGCTGGCGACCGCTTGCGCCGAGCGCGACAGCCTCGCGGCGGAGAGGGACGCCATCGCCGCAGAGCGCGCCGCCCTCACAGGACAGCTGGCGACCGCTTGCGCCGAGCGCGACAGCCTCGCGGCGGAAAGAGACGCCATCGCCGCAGAACGCGCCGTCCTGACCGGGCAGCTGATGACCGCCTGCGCCGAGCGCGACAGCCTCGCGGCGGAAAAGGACGCCATCGCCGCAGAGCGCGCCGAGACCATTAAAAAATTAACTGTCGCCAACGACGCAAGCGTGAGTTCTTTGGAGCAACGGGCGGAGGCGCTGCGCCTCCAGCTAAGCTCCCTGTCGGAGGATAACGCCAGGGTTTCCTCCGAAAGGGAAAGCGCGCAACGCGATCTTGTCGAGAAAACGGCGCTGCTGTCCTGTGCAAACGCCGCTCTGCGGACTGAACTGCTGAAACTGCATGCGCTGCCTGATTCCCACGCGACACGAGGCGGAGCGTTCAAACTATTTCACATGCTCAGGTATAAAATAGCGTCGTTTTGGGAGTTACGTCGGTTGCGGCGGGCAAAATTCGATGAAGACGCCTATTTGAAGCTTTATCCTGACGTCGCGGCGTCGACCACAGGAGCCGCCCTCCACTACGTAGTCAGCGGCAGAATGGAGGGACGGGCGGCGTCTTTCAAGGGGCATACGGAAACGCAATAGCGCCGTGTTGCCCGACCTGTCCCCAGTGTCTCCGTAAAATATGGATTCTTTGCCGAGCCCCGCCAACGCGGCGACGTTTGCGCAGCTAGACGCGCGGACGCCAGAGACTTAATTTCGCCTGGCCCAAGCTCGGGCGCGACGGGGGAGACTGCTTATGTTCAAACTGAAGGCGTTCGCCGCTTTCGCGGCCATTTCACTTATAGCCGGCTTTTCGGCGCCAGTTTACGCGAGCGCCGCCATCTCGGCCTGGGTCTCCGGCGCGGGACAGGATATCTCCAGTTGCGGGCCATTGGCGTCGCCTTGCCGCACCTTCCAGTATGCCCACGATAATATTCTCGGAGCCAGCGGCGGCGATATTCTCGTTCGCGACTCCGGATCATTCGGTCCCCTCGCCATCACCAAACCAGTGTCGGTCATCAACGACGGCGTGGGCGCCGCGGGAACCGGAGCGCCCACCGGCCAGATCGCTATCTCCATCAACACCAGCGGCAATGTCCTCCTGAAGGGATTGACCATCGAAGGCAGCGGCGAAGCCTATGGCGGCATTAACGTTGGCGCGGCCGCCAATTTGACGATCGCCAACTGTCTTGTTCAAAACTTCACCCAGTACGGCATCAGCGTAAATGCGTTTTCCGGGCTGCTGAAGTTTTTGATCGCGGACACCATCGTTCAGAACAACAGCGTCTATGGCGTCTATGTATATACTTACGCAGGCACCGTGCAGGGCAATATCAACAACGCCAAGCTCCTGAACAACGGGGCGGGAGTGGAGGCGAGCGGAGGAACGACTCAGTTCACAATCTCGGATACTGTCATTTCCGGCAACGCCACTGGGGTCCACTTGAGCGGCTACTCCACTCAGGTGCTCCTGCGCCGTTCCACCATCACCTGGAACGCCAGCGGCTATTTCACCACCCAGGGCCTGCTGCAGAGTTATCAGGATAACAGCATCGTCAACAATGGCAGCAACAGCGGCACGCTGCAGCCGATCTCAAGCAACTGACGCTTTGGCTGGCCGGACCGCCGAAATCTCGGCCTGCAACCCCAGGAGAAAATGGTGGGCGGCACAGGGATTGAACCTGTGACCCCTCCCGTGTGAAGGGAGGGGTTAGGTGTTTTCCTGAATTTACTGACCATTTCTAATCGCTTATAATGATTTGATATTGACCGATAACGTATATTCCCGCATCTTATTTTCGTCGCCAGAGATTACCACGAATTACCCCCGCCTGCTTCCCCGATGCTTCCCCAGCGAAAGCGCCACATGCCAAAGCTCACCAAACGTGTGATCGGCGCACTCCAGCCGAAGCCAGATCGCGACCTATTCGCATGGGACAGTGAGTTGCGAGGATTTGGGCTTCGTTTGAAGCCGTCTGGAGTCGGCGCGTTCATCATTCAATATCGCACCCCACAGGGGAGGACGCGCCGCCTCGCCTTCGCCAAGCTCAATACCCTCACTCCCGATGAAGCGCGGACCAAGGCTCGCAGCCTCTTGGCTGAAGTCGTTGACGGCGCTGACCCGTCCGCCGAGCGCCACCAAAAGCGAACGGCTATGACTGTCGCCGAGTTGTGCGAGGATTATCTTGAGGCTGCGCGCGCCGGGAACGTGACCACCCGTTTCCACCGGACCAAGCGCCCAACGACTGTGGCCATCGATGAGGGTCGAGTTTCTCGCCACATCGCCCCACTCCTGGGAAGCAAGATCGCCGGGGAACTGACGCGCGTGGACGTGCAACGGATGTGCGACGCCATCGCCTGCGGGAAGACGGCCGCGACGATCAGGACGAAGGCGCGAGGCGTGGCTCGCGTCACGGGCGGCGCGGGCACGGCGACGCGCGTCGCCGGATTGCTTGGCGGTATTCTGACTTGGGCGGAAAAGCGCGGCCTCGTGAATGGCCCAAACCCAGTGCGGGGATTGGACCTCCGGGCGGATGGAGCGAAAGATCGTGTTCTTTCGCGCGATGAACTCGCCGCCCTCGGCAAAGCGATCAAAGCAGAGCCGTCGCATTTGGCCGCAAACGCCCTGAAACTCATTGCATTGACGGCCTTGCGGCGAGGCGAGGCTTACGGGCTGCGCTGGCGTGAGATTGACTTTGGGGCGTCATGCCTGCGGCTCGAGGTCACGAAGAGCGGACGGTCAACGCGCCCAATCGGCACGGCGGCGATCCAGCATTTGAAATCGCTACCGATGCTCCATGACGAATGGGTGTTCCCCAATCGCAGCGGAGAGGGACCCGCCGAACTGAAAAAGCCAATCGCCGCAATCTTCGACGCCGCCGGCCTGAAAGACGCACGCGGGCATGATCTGCGGCGAACATTCGCCTCGCTTGCCGCCGAGTGCGGTTACTCGGACGCAACGATTGGCGAGCTAATTGGCCATGCAAAGCGCGGCGTCACGGAAAAGCATTATGTCCGACGGATGGACGCTGCATTGATAGCTGCGGCTGATCAAGTCGCCGAGCGCATCGCGGCGGCGATGGACGGGAACAAATGCGCTGAAATCGTGCCATTAAGAATATCGGGCGAGGGTTCCGCCTGACAAAGCGACTGGAAGGGGCGCTCAAGCACCTCGAATAGGCGAAGCTCTTGCGATGTGGCCTCTCGTCGCGGAGCCCGCACCTTTAGCGCAATCCCCCTATCCCACGGGAGCTGAACGCCGCCAATAACCGTGTTTTTCTGGACTGGCGATTTTAGATGAAGCGGGGCGGCTTCTTCATGGCGGTGGAAAGGCCTTTTTCCGGCGTCCCGTCGACCCTCAATTGAAGCGCGACAGCCAATGCGGCCGCTTTATTCGTCAGGCGGCCTATTTTCGCGCGATCAGCCAGACGAAGCGGCGGATGTTGTAGGTGAGATTGGCCAACCCGATCTTGATCCGCGCCCGCGCCAGGCCGATGGTTCGCACGAACAGTCCCCTCAGCCCTTTCTGATGCGCGAACACGTGTTCGACGGCCCTAGCACTCTGGACTTTTGCGTATTGGCGCGCTCCGGGATCGGCTTGCCCTATGACTTCTTGCGATGAATGCGAGAGACGAAGCCCTGCCGCACGAAGATGCAAAGCCGAAGTCCTCATAAGTCGCCTCGCGCTTCATTTTGCAGTTCCTGAATTCTTGGAGGTATTTGATTTCGCCAAGAGTTGAATTTTTGGGCGGGGCGCATGAGTGCCGCTTGCGGATCACGCAACATATAGCCAATCAATTCGTTATCTGGGCGGGGTGGGCGCGCAATTATTTGGCCGACGATCTGAGTATAATTATCTAGAGAGCCAGACATCTCCTCAAATGAACTCGATTTAGGCCAATCAGAACCCCCGAGCATATTTTCAATTTCTACTTTGAAGCCGGGGGCGCTTGAGACATCAGCCTGAAGAAGCGCCTTAAATTCATTTAGTTTCGCAGACATATCTGACGCCATCGCCTTCTTTTGTTCAAGTTCAGCAGGCATCTGCGTCGCGCCAATTAACCGGTGTGGAAATTGGCTCGGAATAAGCGGTTGGGACATTGGTTGATCGAGCGACTGGAAGGCGCTTGAAAAGGCGGATAATTTCTCAATCAGATCAACCGCCTCTGAATGAGTTAACTTGCGTTTTTTGATTGGGGATGGCGGAAACATGAATTGATTGCTCTGCGCGGTCTGTTGCTGCCGCGTAATCTCCGCCAAATTGTGCGCGAGCGGAAGATGCGTCTTGCCTAGCGCTTTGAGCCGCCTTTTGGGCTTCTGCTAGTTGACTTTGCAATACGGCTACTTGCGCTGACTCATCTTTTATTGATGGCAATTTGTGAATTATCGCTTCAGCAATTTCATTGGCCGAAGGAATAGACCCGTCATGGACGGCGGGTTGTTTGCGCGCAACGGCATCCGCGATTTGGTCAACAGATGGAATTGGTTCGCGCGCGAACCAAGTTGCAAATGGCCATCGCTGTTGCTCGACATAAGGGGATAAAGTCAACCACGATAGAATAATCACGACTGATCCGATCCACCATCGAAAATCCGTAGCCACACTGACTGCGGATGTTGAAAAACGAGGACCGAGCGATTCCCTCAGTTTCTTCCAAAATACTCCTAGAGCGGCTAGCATCGCACCTACTCCCCAATATTGGAGAGCGCGGTTGAATTCGTCATGATGCCAAGCAGTCCATCCCTCAAGCACAGCGCCCAAGAGAAATAGCGCGATAAAGCCCCGAACGGCTCCATCAGCGGTTTCCGGCAATTCTTCTGACATTTAGTCTTCCTCCAAAGAGGCAATTCTAAACGAAACCGGCCTGGTGGCGTGAGTCCGCTCCCAAAAAGGAAGTCATCTGTATAATTCCCTATCGTAAGGGGCACTGTCGAACTATCAGCGCGACTTTTTTGCAGCGAGAGTTCTCTACGGCGACGGCATTGTTTCGATGACGAAAACCCGGAACGCGAAGTGGCCGACTCCATACCGCGATACCGCTAATTGCGTTTAATTATCTCTTGACACAAAATATTGTCTTGACGTCGCCCCAAGTTACGTGAGATAAAACATGTGCTGCGCAGGAGTGCGGTTTCCATCAGGGAGCCTCACTACGCGCAAATACCGCCAGCGCATGAGTGCCGGCTTCCTTCTCGGGAGCCCCACCGCGTCTGCTTGGTGTTGCTCCCGCTAACTTGCTGGATGCACACCATGCTACATTCCCCTGAAAATCAAAGCATATCACCGCGCCACGTCATCGCCACTTGCGATGGGCCGCTATTCCTGCGCCGCAAGCAGGCTGGCAATTATCTCATCGGGAAATACGGTTTCGGCTCGTATCGCACCTTGGCGAAAATGGTCGTCACCGGCGGCGGCCCGGAATTTCACAAAGCTGGCCGCGCGGTTCTTTACACTGCCGACGCTCTGGACCGCTGGGCGCAATCCAAGATCGGAGTGGCCCGCCGTTCATCCTCCGACGTGGATGCTTGAGCCATGAACTCTTTGCCAAAAAAACACCCCAGCGCCGTGCAGGGCGCAGGGGTGGATGGCGATTTCAATGCGGGTCAATGCCCTTATTCTGATGCCACAAAATCGAACAGAGATAAAGCCGCATCCCGCGCGAAGGTCGATCATGCGCTTGTCGACCGCTCTTTCCGCACGCATGACCTCTCAAAATCGTTTGCCATCCGAGGATTGCACTCGACGTTTTTTCTTCCATGCTTGCCGCACATCGTAACAAATCTCAAAGGTCGGGATTGCGCGCAACTGCGCTGGTTTGATCCCAAATCCGGCGCAGAAGGCACCGGCGCGATTTCGCTCGTCGTGCACGTCATGAAAATAACGCCCGACGAGGCAGCGTTTCGTCTCGCGTCATTCATGTCAACCAAGCACGGAATTTCGTTTAACGCCTTCGTGACGGAGGGCGAGTGATGGCTGACCTTGGTTTTACGTTCATCGCGGACGAGCATATCGGGCCAATGAGCGCGCTCGACGAATTGCGCCTGCATCGGCAATGGGTTTGCTGGCAACTTGAAACTCGCCCCGGCGCAACGAAGCCGACAAAGCCGCTCAAGAGCCCGCACAACGGCTTTGGAGCGTCACACAGCAAGCCATCGGATTGGGGGACTTACGAGCAAGCCAAAGCTACCACCCACGCATGGGGCTCGCGGGCGTCGGCTTTGTCCTCAGCGAAGACGACGACTTTACTGGCATCGATCTGGACAAATGCCGCGATCCAGAAACGGGCAAACTAGACCCGTGGGCCGAGGATGTTGTTGCGTTGGGCGAGACATATTGGGAGGTTTCACCGTCTGGAACTGGCTTGCGCGCCTTGGTGCGCGGCAAGATCGACAAGACGATCAAATCCGACAAGGCGCATACTGAAATCTATCGGTCGCAAAGATACTTGACCGTGACTGGCGATCATGTTGAGGGAACGCCAGAGGATATTCGCCCCGCGCCCATGACGCTCGACATGCTCGTTGACCGAGTGGAGAAGCTAAATCCGAAGCCGGTAGAGTTCCCGTCAAGGGTCTGGAAAGAGGTTTTTGGGGATCGGTCTATAATCAAGCGCGAACAAGATGTTACTGAGAAATAAGCCCCAAAGGAAATCACCCATCTGGAGCACCTTATTTCCGCCAAGTGAACGACAAGGCGCTTGCCAATCTCTCTGCATGGGTTCCTGCGATCTTCCCGACCGCGAAGTTTCAGCCGGGGACAGGCGGCCTCCGCGTCTCATCGAAAGCTCTTGGACGCAATCTGCAAGAGGATCTGGCATTCACTGCCGAAGGCATCAAAGACTTTGGCATTGCCGACCAGGGCGACCCAAACGAGGGCAAGCGCACAGCCATCGATATTGTAATCGAGTATCGCGGCGAGCCAAATCCTATCGAGGCGGCGAAGTGGCTTTGCGGCCGCATGGGTGTTGCGCCTCAGTCGCTCGGTTGGGGAGCCGACGACGCGGAGCTTCGCGCGCTCGGCGACCAGATAGCCAGAAATCTCGATGCAAACGATAACAGCCCGCGAAAGACCATCATCGTAGATGGTGTGACGATTGACGCAGAGTCGGGCGAGATCATCGGCGAGCGCGCCTCCTCTGAGGATGATCGCCATCGCGCCGAGACCGTTGCCCGCGCGCCCGCTGGGTCGAAACCGACCGAACTCGAAACGATCAACGCGGCGAGTTCGCCTGGAAACAGGTTCCGCGCCAGCATTGGCTTGTCGAAGACATCATTCCGGAAGGCAACGTGACGCTGTTGTCGGGTGATGGCGCGACAGGCAAATCGCTTTTAGCATTGCAGCTTGCTGTCGCTGTCGCGACCGGCGGCCATTGGCTCGGCTTCAAGCCAGAGCCGGGGGGCGCTCTTACGTCAGCGCGGAAGATGAAATCGAAGAGCTTCACAGGCGGTTGGCGCGAATAGCCCCGAAGCTTGACGCGCTCGACCAACTGACAATCATCCCGCTGGCCGGCAAAGACGCCGTGCTTTCAGCGCCAGCTGGTCGCGATGGGCTTTTGAAGCCGACGCCGATCTACACGGCGCTGCGCCACATAGTTGAGAGGAATCGCCCGGTCCTCCTTGTGCTCGACACGCTCGCGGATTTGTTCGGCGGCGATGAAATCAAGAAGGTTCACGCGAGGCAGTTCATATCGATGCTGCGCGGCCTCGCTATCGAGTTCGACGTAACTGTGCTGCTGCTCTCGCATCCTTCGCAAGCGGGCTTGTCGTCAGGCTCTGGAATGTCGGGAAACACCGCGTGGAACAACCTGTTCGCTCGCGCCTCTATTTTGAGCGGCGCGTTAACAAGTTCGATGGCTCAGAAGACGACGCAGACATTCGCGTCCTCACCACGAAGAAATCGAACCGTGCGGCCTGCGGCGGCAAGATCGTCGTGCGCTGGCGCGATGGCTACTTCGTCCGCGAGAACCAGGCCAGCGGCTCTGTCAACATCAACCATGACGCTGATCGCGTTTTCGTGACCTTGCTGGCGCAGTTAGAGCGCGAGGAGCGATTTGTTTCCGACAGGCCGCTCTGCAGCTTACGCGCCAGCTGTGCTCGCCAGGCATCCGAAGTCGGAGGGAATGAGAAGAGTGTCTTTCAGAAGGCGATGGATCGCCTATTCGAGGCTCGCAAAATCAGGGTCGAAGAGGTCGGGCCGGCGTCTAAACGACGTAGGAAGATCGTCATTGCGGATGCGCCAGACGGCGAGGACGGCTCATCAGGCTTCGACTATGAGGTGCATTCCGATGACGCCCCATGAGCAGATCGGCCGCTTCCTACCGTCAGCCAACCGGCTACTGACGGCCTTCCGACGCATTCCGACCCCCTACCCGCACACTCCCCCTTATACCCCCCGAGCGTTGGAACACGCTCTCAGGCGTTGGAACGCCCGGATCGGTTCCCGCGCTCTAACGAGCCAAATGCCGGGCGACCAGTTGCATCAGAAAAGGAGACCCACATGGGACAGCTCTGTGAACGCTTCGACGAAGACATATACGCAGCGTTCCCGTTCCAGCGGTGGAGCAAAGGCATCTACCCAGACATTGTCGAGGGCTCGTTTATGAGGCGGCCCGCAAAATGTCAGGACGCGGGCGGCGTCAAGCCGCGGCAATCTCTCTTTTTCAAAGGAATAACATCGTGACCATGAACGCAAAGCTCACCCCAAAACAGGCCGCCTTCGTCGGCGAGTATCTCGTTGACTTGAACGCAACTCAGGCTGCGATTCGCGCGGGCTATTCCAAGCGCGCCGCGCGGCAGATGGCTGATGAAAACATGTCAAAACCGGCCATCGCAGAGGCAATCGCCGCTGCCAAATTTGAACGCTCACGGCGCACTAAGATTTCCTCGGATCGCGTGTTGCAGGAGCTCGCTTGCATCGCCTTTTTCGACATCGCGAAGGCTTTCACGCCGGATGGCGGACTTTTGCCGCTCGACCAGATGGACGAGGACACACGACGCGTGCTCGCCGGCCTGGAAGTCAACGAGCTATTCGCGGACGGCAAGCACATCGGAAATCTCAAGAAGGTCAAGATCGCCGACAAGCTCGTCGCGCTCGACAAGCTGGCACGCCACCTGGGCCTTCTGAGCGATAGGATCACCGTTGCTGGCGACCCAGAAAAACCCCTCACTATGCTTTTGAAGCGCATTCAGGGAACGGCGTTGCGGGTTGCTCACGAAGGCGACGAGGACGCGGAATGCAGGCGGGCGGCGTGAGCACAGTGCGCCACTTATTGTCGAACGCGTTTGCCCTGAAACAGACCCACCTTGACGAAGAGGCGCAAGTCGGAGCCGATTTGTTGACGCCCCTCTAAATCCGACTTGGACGTGCGCTTCAGAAAATTTCCATAGACGAGCAACACGCGGACCTTTCCCTATTTTCGCTGAGATTTTGCTTCGCGGGCGCCAAGGCGGGAACTGCCACTGTGATCAGCTTGGCGAGGCACTGCGCAAACTTGGTTTCAAGAGAGACCGGCGATGGTAGGCCGGCGGCCCACAGTTGTCTGATGAAGCTGGCTTTCAGGTGGTCTGGGGCAACGAAGAGTTAGGAACTGTCAGGCGCGCCGAGGTTCGCCTACTTCGGGGGTTCTAGGCGGCATTGTGATAGCCTCTCGGTGTCGTCCAGGCGCACGGTGGCGGTTTGGGCTTGACTCATTTCGACGGCACGGGCTCGCTACGGCGCACTCTCACTTGCGCGCCGAGGAGACGAGCCAGATCGTCAAGAAGCGTGCATATTTTCCAAAATGGAGCATCGGCCATAACACCACTGGCTCGGAGACGCCGCTGACGACAGAGGTTGACAAGAAAGGCCGAACCGGCGGATTGACATCGATGACGCCGTGCGGATGATGGCTAGGCAGGGCTGCTGTGTCGTAATAGTGATTTCAACGTCTTAGTTCGATCAGTTAACGGCATTGCAGATGCACTGGCGGTAGCGCTCGTGCGCAATAAACAGATTGAGGGACTATGCCAAGGGGACGCCCCAAAAAAGACGTTGCGAGCTCGGGAGCGGCGCAGCCCACGAAATCCGTCAAGTCCAACCGCAATGGCGCTAACCTCGGGTTCGAGGCCCAGCTATTTCTCGCAGCCGACAAGTTACGAAAGAACCTTGAGCCGTCCGACTATAAGCACGTCTGTCTCGGGCTGATCTTCCTCACCTACATCTCGAACGCCTTCGAGGCCAAAAGGGCTGCGCTGCTGGCGGAAGACGCCACTGCCGCCGAAGACCCGGACGAATACCTCGCCGAAAACGTGTTCTGGGTGCCAAAAGAGGCGCGCTGGTCGCATCTGCAAGCCAGCGCCAAGCAGCCGACCATCGGCAAGCTGATCGACGACGCTATGGCGGAGATCGAGAAGGCCAACCCCGGGCTCAAGGGCGTGCTGCCCAAGGATTATAATCGCCCGGCGCTCGATAAGGTAATGCTCGGAGAGTTGATCGACCTCGTTTCCGGCATTGCGATGGGGCAGCCGGGAGACAAGGCCAAGGACATTCTCGGGCGCGTCTACGAATACTTTCTCGGCGGGTTCGCGGGATCAGAGGGCAAACGTGGCGGCGAGTTCTACACGCCGCGCTCGGTGGTGCGTGTGCTGGTGGAGATGCTCGAACCCTATAAGGGCCGCGTCTATGATCCTTGCTGTGGCTCGGGCGGCATGTTCGTGCAGTCGGAGAAATTCGTCGAGAGCCACGGCGGGCGCATCGGCGACATCGCCATCTATGGGCAGGAGAGCAACTACACGACTTGGCGGCTCGCCAAGATGAACCTCGCGGTGCGCGGCATCGACGCCGACATCCGCTGGAACAACGAGGGCAGCTTCCACAAGGACGAGCTGAAGGACCTGCGGTTCGACTACATCCTCGCCAATCCACCGTTCAACATCTCCGACTGGGGCGGCGAGCGGCTACGTGAGGATGCGCGCTGGACCTATGGCGTACCGCCGGTCGGCAACGCCAACTATGCTTGGCTTCAGCACATCCTCTGGCATCTCGCGCCCAACGGAACGGCAGGCGTGGTGCTGGCCAATGGCTCCATGTCGTCGGCGCAGTCCGGCGAGGACGTGATCCGCAAGGCGATGGTCGAGGCGGACGTGGTGGACTGTATGGTGGCGCTGCCGGGCCAGCTTTTCTACTCGACGCAGATACCGGCGTGCCTTTGGTTCCTCGCGCGCAACAAGAACCCCGGCGGCAAGCTGCGCGACCGGCGCGGCGAGGTGCTGTTCATCGACGCGCGCAAGCTCGGCACGCTGGTGGACCGCACGCGCAAGGAGTTCTCGGACGACGATGTCGCCCAGATCGCCACGACCTATCACGCATGGCGCGGCGAGCCGGAGGCGGGTGCTTATGCTGAAGTGCCGGGCTTCTGCAAGGCGGCCAAACTGGAGGAGATCATAAGCCATGACTACGTGCTGACGCCCGGGCGCTATGTCGGCGCAGCGGATGTCGAGGATGACGACGTGCCGTTCGTCGAACGGTTCGCGGCGCTGCGCACCAAGCTAGAGGAGCATTTCACGGAGGCGGACAAGTTAACGACGACAATCCGAGCGAAGTTGGCTGGAGTTGGCGGCGATGGGTGATTGGGTCACTTATACCGTCCAAGAGTTGGTTGAGTTAGGTGTAATTGAACGCCCAATTGATGGGAACCACGGTTCGATCCACCCAAAGACGGCTGACTTTGTTAACGCAGGTATTCCTTTCGTCATGGCATCTGACCTGAAAGGAGGCCACGTTACCTGCACAACTGCGCTTTTATTTCGGAGCAGCAAGCGAGGGGACTTGCAAAGGGCTTCTCCAAGGCTGGCGACGTTTTATTATCGCACAAAGCAACTATTGGGCGCACTGCAATCGTCCAAGCGAACGACTTTCCTTACATTATGCTTACACCCCAAGTAACCTATTATCGCATCAGGGATGCGAGTAGACTTAATAATCGCTTCTTAAAATACTATTTTAATTCTGGCCTTTTCTTGATGTTTTCGAGGCTGGGCTGGCGGGGGATCGACGCGAGCATACCTTGGAATAACTGCACAACTACGGCTTCCGATACCATTGCCGCCTATCGACGTTCAGCAATCCATAGCGGATTTGGTCGGCCCTATCGACGACAAAATAGACCTCAACCGCCGCATGAACGAGACGCTCGAAGCGATAGCGCGGGCGATCTTCAAGGATTGGTTCGTCGATTTCGGCCCCACGCGGGCCAAGATGGAAGGCCGCGCGCCTTACCTCGCGCCGGAGATTTGGGCGCTGTTCCCGGATCGGCTGGATGACGACGGGAAGCCCGAGGGTCGGGTCCGCTCCACGGTTGGGGCTGAGTTTCGGCTGACGATCGGGCAATCTCCTCCGGGCGACACATACAACGAGACGGGAGAGGGACTGCCTTTCTTTCAGGGGCGCACTGACTTTGGCGCCAGATATCCAACGCGCCGGATGTTCTGTAATGCGCCGACACGCGTCGCGGAACCCGATGACACATTGGTTAGCGTGCGCGCCCCGGTCGGCGACCTGAATATGGCATGGGAAGGTCTGCGTCGGTCGTGGCGTACTGCCATTCGCCATCGGTCTGGTCAGCGGGGATATACCCTTTACGCGATGTTACATTTGCAGCCGGACTTGACCGCGTTCGAGCACACCGGGACGGTTTTCGGCGCGATCAACAAGGCGCAGTTTGAAGCTTTAAGGATTAAGCCCCAGAATGTCGAGTTGTTGATGCGTTCGAAGAACTCGTGTCCGAACTCACGAGCGTATACGCGCCGATGAGGGGGAGACCACCGCCTTGGTCGCGACCCGCGATCTACTCCTCCCCAAGCTGATTCCGGCGAAATCCGCGTGAAGGACGCCGAGAAAATCGTCGAGACAGCAGCATGATTAAGGTGTCGAGTGGTCGTGCCGACTTTGGCACTTTCACTCAGCAGTTCCGGCAGGGCGGCTTTGTTGGTATCGGTTGGGAGAGCACTGGTGATCTGAGCGCGATCTCATCTCGCGAAGAACTCTATCCCATCTACAAAGCGGGCTACCCTAAAGATACCAGTAACATAGTCATCGGCATACAGGTCGGACAGATTTGTCGTTTCTTACTCGAAATCGCCGCAGGGGACGTCGTTGTCACTCCAGACGCAAATACTGAACTCTTATGGCATGGCGTGGTCAAGGGCGAGCCGCGCTATTTTTATGTGCCGCATGACCCGATGTGTCGCTACCCGCATCGGCGACCCGTCGAGTGGTCTAAAGAGCCGATCCTACGCTCCAGCCTATCGGTGCCACTTCAAAACACGCTTCGCTCCTCGTTGACTATCTTCGCCATTTCCCAGCGCGACGAACTGCTCACGAAAGCGGGCCTCGGGCATCAACTCCCACCAAATAAACACCCTGCGTATGACCCTTATCAGGTGGTGCTTGAACAAGTGCTGAGCCTTCACGACAAGGAGTTCGAGATACTTGTCACGCATCTCCTTGCTGCATTGGGTTTCGATGGATCAGAGGTTACTGGCAAGACGGGCGATGGCGGCGTCGACGCCACGGGCGAACTCAATGTCGCCAACCTTGCGAAAGTGAAAGTTTTCGTCCAGGCAAAGCGTTACAAAATCGGAACAAAAATCACCGCGAACACCGTTAAGCAGCTCCGACAAGCAATTCCGTTTGGGGGACAGGGAGCCTTCATCACAACTGCCGATTTTCAACGCAATGCGTTTGACGTTGCGCTTGAAGCGGGGTTTCCACGCATCGGACTGATTAACGGGAGGCAGCTTGCAGACCTGCTCGTCGAACATTGGAATGACATTCCTAGCGACTTTCAGGAACGTCTTGGACTTAAGCCTGGATTGGTGCGTGGATGAGTGCAGCTATCGCCGAGAGCCACGTCGAAGAGGCCGCCCTCGCATGGCTAGCGGAACTCGGCTATGCGACGGCGAACGGCCTGGAAATCGGCCCGGACGGCGCAAGATGGAGCGCGAGAACTACGGCGATGTGCTGCTGGTCGAGCGGCTGCGGCCGCCATCGAAAGGCTGAACCCGACATTCCCGCCGAAGCGCGCGCCGAGGTGCTCGCCAAGGTGCGCAGACCGAGACGCCCTCGCTCGTCGAGGAAAACCGCCGCCTGCACCGCTAATGGTCGAGGGCGTGCCGGTCGAGGTCACGCGAGGACGGCACCATCGGCGGCGAACAGGCGCGGCTGATCGACTTCGACGATCCCGCCGCCAACGACTGGCTGGCGGTCAACCAGTTCACCGTGATCGAGCACAAGGCGAACCGCCGGCCGGACGTGGTGCTCTTCGTCAACGGCCTGCCGCTCGGCGTGATCGAGCTGAAGAACCCCGGCGACGAAAACGCGACGCTGGACGGGGCGTTCAACCAGCTTCAGACCTACAAGGCGCAGATCACCTCGCTGTTCCGCACCAACGCGGTGCTGGTGATCTCGGACGGCATTGCGGCCCGCATCGGCTCGCTGACCGCCGACCGCGAGCGCTTCATGCCCTGGCGCACAGTGACGGGCGACGATCTGGCGCCGAAGGGCACGCCGGAACTCGAAACGCTGATCAAGGGCGTGTTCGACAGGCGCCGCTTTCTCGATCTTGCTGCAGGATTTCATCGTTTTCGGCGAGACGGGGAGCGATGTCGTCAAAATCCTCGCTGGCTATCACCAGTTCCATGCCGTGCGCCACGCCGTTGAGCACGCTTGCGGCGACCGCGCCCGAGGGCGACCGCAAGGTCGGCGTGATCTGGCACACGCAGGGCTCGGGCAAGAGCCTGCTGATGGCGTTCTACGCCGGCCAGATCATCAAGCACCCGGCGCATGGAGAACCCGACGCTGGTGGTCCTCACCGACCGCAACGACCTCGACGATCAGCTCTTCGGCACGTTCACCATGTGCAAGGACCTGCTGCGCCAGACGCCGCTGCAGGCCGAGAACCGCGAGGACTGCGGAAGCTGCTCGACCGCCCCTCCGGCGGCGTGATCTTCACGACCATCAGAAGTTCTCGCCGGCGGCTGGCGCGACGACTATCCGGTGCTGACCGACCGCCGCAACGTGGTCGTGATCGCCGACGAAGCGCACCGCAGCCAATACGGCTTCGACGCCAAGATCGACCGGAAGACCGGCGAAATCGCCTATGGCTTCGCCAAATATCTGCGCGACGCCCTGCCGAACGCTTCCTTCATCGGCTTCACCGGAACGCCGATCGAAAAGGACGACGTGAACACGCCGGCCGTGTTCGGCGAATACATCGACGTCTACGACATCAGCCGCGCCGTCGAGGACGGCGCGACGGTGCCGATCTACTACGAAAGCCGGCTGGCGCGCATCGAACTCGACGAGGACGAGAAGCCGAAGATCGACGCCGAGATCGCGGAACTGACCGAAGACGAGGCCGAGACCGAGCAGGAGCGGCTCAAGCGCAAATGGGCGAGCGTCGAGGCGCTGGTCGGCGCGGAGAAGCGCCTCGCGCTGGTCGCCGAGGATTTGGTGCGGCATTTCGAGGCTCGCACGGCGGCGCTCGACGGCAAGGCGATGATCGTCTGCATGAGCCGCCGCATCTGCGTCGCGCTCTACAACGCCATCGTCAAGCTGCGGCCCGACTGGCACAGCGACGACGACGAGGCGGGCGCGATCAAGATCGTGATGACCGGCGCGGCCTCCGATCCGCCGGCATGGCAACCGCATATCGGCAAGCGGCCAAAGGCGCGGCGCGACTTGCTGGCCAAGCGGGCCAAGGACCCGAACGATCCGCTCAAGCTCGTGATCGTGCGCGACATGTGGCTGACCGGCTTCGATGCGCCCTGCATGCACACGATGTATGTGGACAAGCCGATGAAGGGCCACGGGCTGATGCAGGCCATCGCCCGCGTCAACCGCGTGTTCCGCGACAAGCCCGCCGGCCTGGTCGTCGACTACATCGGCATCGCCCAGAACCTGAAGAACGCGCTCGGCCAGTATTCGAGCGGCGACCGCGACCAGACCGGCATCGACGAGGCCGAGGCCAGTCGCCGTGCTGCTGGAGAAGTACGAGATCGTCCGCGCGATGTTCCGGCCGGACACCAAGGCGGCTTCGACTATCGCCCGGCGCTGGCGCCGCCGCAACGCCGCAGGCGCGGCTGGCGATCATGGCCGGGGCGATCGACTGGGTGCTGACGCTCGCAGCAGGACGAGGCCGCCAAGGAGACCACCGACGAGGGCAAGAAGCGGGCGCACCGCCGCTATGCCGACGCGGTGCTGGCCCTGTCCAAGGCGTTCGCCCTGGCGGCGGCGAGCGACGAGGCGCGCGGGATCCGCGACGAGGTCGGCTTCTTCCAAGCGATCCGCGCCGCCCTGGTCAAGAGCGCGGCCGGCGCGGCAAGAGGAGCCCCGCCGAGCGCGAATTCGCGATCCAGCAGATCGTCAGCCGCGCCGTGGTCTCGACCGAGATCGTCGACATCATGAAGGCGGCGGGGCTTGAAAGCCCGGACATCTCGATCCTGTCCGACGAGTTCCTCGCCGAGGTGCGGGAGATGGAGAAGAAGAACCTCGCCATCGAGGCCCTGCGGAAGCTCATCAACGGCGAAGTGCGCTCGCAGGCCAAGCGCAACGTCATGCAGTCGAAAGCGTTCTCCGAACGGCTCGAAGCGGCGATTGCCCGCTATCACGCGAACGCCATCACCACGGTTCAGGTGCTGGAGGAGCTGATCCAGCTCGCCAAGGACATTCGGGCGGCACGCGCGCGTGGCGAGGAGACGGGGCTGACGCGACGAGGAAATCGCCTTCTACGATGCGCTGGCCGAGAACGAGAGCGCCCGCGAAGTGATGGGCGAGCCGGCGCTGCGCGTCATCGCCCACGAGCTGGTCGCCAGCATCAAGGGCAGCGTCACCGTGGATTGGATGCACCGTGACAGCGCGCGCGCGCAAGATGCGGCGGCACGTGAAGCGCATCCTGCGCAAATACGGCTACCCGCCCGACCTACAGGATGCCGCGGTGCAGACCGTGTTGCAGCAGGCCGAGGCGCTGTCGGCGGAGTGGGCATAGGGTATGGGAGGATCGAATGGGCCGAGCAGAAGAAATCTTCCTTCGCTTTAAGCATGGCGGGTCGCCCGAAACACGGCGCATGATCGATCAACAGGTCGTAGAAGCGCTTTTTCTCGACTACCGACGGGCAGCGACAGCGGCGCTTTCACCAAACTAGTGGATCAAATCTGACGGGTGAGTCCCGTTTGGGATTCCCGTTTTTATCATCGCGTACAAGTTTGCGCGATGCGCTCGGGAAGATCCATGTCCGTTTCGCCGGCCGATCGGCGGCGGCTCCAAGCTCTCATCAAAGATCACTCAAGCGTGTCCGACTGAAAACGACGAGAGAGGTGCGTCTCGATGACGGCAAATTCAATGTCTCCACCTCTCGCCAACCCGCGCGACGGCCCGGACAGCGCCCGAAGGCATGTGGCGTCGGCGTCTGCTTGTCAAAATCCGGAAGTCAGGGCAGATTGGCCGTCGGTACTGGCATCCATTTGGTGAATGTCATTTGAGTTGCTGTCTCTTACGTTCCAAATTCATAGGAGGTTGCGCCCATGAAAAAGCTTGCGGTCTTAGCCGTCGCGTCGATGCTGACGCCTTGCGCGGCGAGCGCCAACGATCTGCCCTGGGGCGCGAAAGCCGACGAAGTTGCGTGGGAAATCTTCGTCCAGGCGGTTTCGCCGGCGGGCGACCCTAGAGGAAACCCGAAGGTCGAATTCGAGACCTGGGCCTCCGATCAGGACATATACCAAGCCTCTCCCGCGCGATGGCCTTCGACCGGGACCGCGAAGGAACTGCGGCGCAGCGTGCTCGCGCGCAGCGAAATTCACGGCCGCCTTCCGTTGGCGCTCCCGCCCACCGCAGGGCTCGAATGCCCGCCGCCCGGCCTCAATGACGCTGCCAAGGGCGACCCATTCCCGGCGACCGGATGCGTGGGCGAGGAAGTGCGGCGTAACTGGGCCTCGTTCCAGTATATCGTCAACAATGGCCTTGATTCCAAAGCTGGCCGCGCCGCTTTCGCCAAAGCAGGCAAGACGGTCGACTTCCCCTCCGATGCCATCGAATTTAAGGGCGACTGGATCCCCGTCAGCGACGTCGAACAATGGGTGAAGCTGACGCCGGCGGAAGTCAAAAAGCTTTATTACGTCAGCACCGCCACCGCCAACGGCAAGACCCAAGAATTCGCGCTTGTCGGCTTTCACTTCTCCTCCAAGCTGACCAAGAACTGGATCTGGGCGGATTTCGAGCACGTGAAAAATCCGGGCCGCTGCGACACGATTGGTACTCTGCCGGGACGAATGGGGCTTACAATTCCCAAGATCAAGCCGAACGCAGCCGAGTGGAAGGGATTCGCAGGGTTGCCCGCGCACCAAGGCGCTGAAGGCGCTGGAAGAATCCGGGCATCGCCGAGATGTGGAAGAACTACTGCATGAAGGGCACACAGACCGAATTCGTGGCCGCCGACGGCTCCAAATTGCTCGGCAATTCCGTAATCGAGCCGCTCGCCGCCGACATTCCCATCAGCAATTCGTCCTGCATCACCTGCCACAGCGGGGCGCTGTTCGAGAAAACAACCGGTGTGCCCTTTACGGGCATTCTGAACGCTAGTCCCGTCGGCCCGATGCCCGCCTACGACAAATCGAAATACGCCAGTTACGATTTCGTCTACGGTCTGCTGACCGGGGACAGGTCGCGCCAGCGCCGCCCTACCCAAACGAACGCCTACCGACCGCCGGGCCGCAAATACCACATCCCCGATCAGCCTCCGGTCTCTGCTGAATCCTCGTTGGCGGGAGAGAAATGGCAAAAGGTCGTTAAGGACAAGAGCACGCCTTCTGGCAGGTGGCTGCTCACGACAATGAAAACGAACGGCGCGGCCGTGGCGCAAACCAGTTTAGACGCCGCCCGCTGATTATTCAAAGATGGCATGATCGCTTCGGTTTCTGGATCCGTAATTTGGGTGTCTCTTCAGTAACCCCGGCCCGTCTGTCCGTTGTGGGGTGACGTTGCCTTGAGCGCCGTAATTGTCGCTTGGATTGCCGTTCGGGTTCGTCTGATAATGCGGCGCGACATAGGTGCCGCTATTCGTTGTGTGACCCTGAACATAGTGATCGTTGTAATTTGATCCTGTCCCGAAGTTTTGGGCCGACGCGACTGTGATGGAACTGCCGAAGAAGAATGCCAGGAAAAGATAACGCATAATGATTTCCTTATGCCGCATTTCGAATGATTTGGAGCGCGGCTTTGCCGAATGCCGGCGAGCATATGCGCATTGCAGCGGCGATCAACCCCGAGGAACTGCCGTCTTGGATTATCCTTTCCGCTTCGCCCCCACACCAAACGGCCAACTGCGCTTTTCGACGACTAGATGGGCTATTGCGACTCCGTGCTACTTGCCATCAATCTGCACCGGGCCCCGCGCATTACGCTAAAAGGGAGGCATGACAATCACAACGCTGCTCACCACTTCTGGCGCATATGACCGGCGCGCCATCATGCGGAAAGCCCACCGGGAATATCAGGCGGCGCGCGGCCGTGGCGACAATCGCCCCTTCGGTTACTGGCTGGCCTATGCGTGGCGCGTGGCGAAGGATCGACGCTCGGGCCTCGCGCGTTGCCAGTGGGGCATAAGAGAGGCGGCGAGCCTCACTCCTGGCGCGGCATTTGCGGGAATGCGGGCGTTGCCAGGTTTTAGTGCGGGAACGTAACAATTTGGCCCCGTTCTGATACGTCGGGACGGGGCTCGTTAGTCAAATGGCCCGACCTCGGATGAACAGGCGGCCGTTTTTTGCGTTTGGAGAGGCGCGCGTTACCATCTCCGCCATGTGCGGACGCTTTACACAGAATCTCTCATGGGCGGAAATCCATCGCTTGGCCGATCTTATCGGCCAGCCGCGCAATCTTGCGCCTCGTTTCAACATCGGTCCGACAACGCCAATAGAGGTTATTCGCGCTGGGGAAGCCGGCAATGAACTTGTCCCGATGTATTGGGGCCTTGTGCCCTCCTGGTGGAAAAAGCCGCTCAAAGAGCTTCCTTCGACCTTCAACGCCCGCGCTGAAACGCTGATTGAAAGGCCGATGTTTCGCGGCGCGTTCAAATATCGTCGCTGTATCGTCCCGGCATCCGGCTTCTATGAATGGACGGGAGTGAAAGGGGCGAAGACGCCGCACTATTTTACGTCGCGTGACGGCTGGCCTTTGGCATTAGCTGGCTTATGGGACCACTGGAGCGGACTCGATGGCGGCGACGACCTTCCGAATGCGACTATCATCGTCGGCGCGGCGAATATTTGGATGCAGCGCTTTCATGACCGGATGCCAGTCATTCTTGATTGGCGCGACGCCGAAGCGTGGTTGAGGGGCGAAACCCCTGTCGAGTTGCTACACTCGCCGCCGGAGGATGCCTTGCAAGAATGGATCGTTTCGACGCGCGTGAATAAAGCCGGCGTGGGCGATGATGACCCGACGTTTATCAAGGCAATCGGAAATGCTTGAAGCGTATGCCGACCCTTTAGCCTTCAAATGGCGGCGCACGGCGTTCACGCTGATTGATGGCGCGATTGAAGTTCTCGCCGACGACTGGTCGCTTTTGCTCGGCAACCTTCCTGCGGCTCGCATTTACCGCGTTAGGGGCGGCCCGCATGATGGGCGATGGTTCTGGGCTGTTCAGATCGGTCCCGGCCGCATGCCATTCAACAGCGGCACGGGCCATGCCGAGGGCGGACGAGAGGCGCGGGAGGCGTGCGAAGCCATCTTGCGGAGAATGACGATAACCTGATCCGCTCGCCTCTCACGCCGGCGCAGGAGGCTCGCGCTGTCTTCCACCGCAGGGCGATTTACGAAGATCTGCACCTCGAGACCCGGAAAGGCCTTTCGGACGCCATTCAACGGGCGTCATCAGACGAGCATGCCGAAGATAGTAAAAAGGACCGTAAAAACGACGACCGAAGGAGCGAAGGTATCTGGGTTAGCTCCCAGCCAAAACCCAAGAATTACACCAAGCACCCAGCCAGCGGCTCCCCATACGAGGACATGATCCCATCGCCTGGTGTTGAATTCATTCATGGGGGTGCTCCGCGACGCGGATGTTCTTCGTTTTGGGGCTGCGCTTGTGACCAAAGACACATGAGGCTGCGGACGCGAGGAGCGTTCCGCAAGGCGATGACCTAAGAGCCGTCGCAAGGGACAAGGATCGACAAGAGCGTGGAGCGTGACGCGCTGGCGCTATTGTTTATCCCACAGGCCCATGAAGAGGTCGATCTTCAGCATGATGTTTATGACGCTGAAAACTAGGCCGAACCAAAGCGCCACCACAAACGCCCAGAAACTTGCATTTTCATGCATCCGCCTTCTCCGAAGGCTAAGCCGCTGTCGGGGCAATTATCGCTGAGTCCTAACGCGTCAAGGTTCGTGCGTGATTTCGCGTGCTTCAATTTATTTTCTGAGCCTCACGCCTGCGACGTATCCGTTATTGCCACCTATGCGAGGCCTTTAAATCTGGAATTTTTCCAAACTGGGAATAGTTGCGGTGCAGCTGGGACTGTGACCCATTTATTATCTGGGAACTGAAGTTAATTTGAGCCCAGAGGTAGTTATGACTGACGGTGAGTGGAACTCTACAACTCTGCCCGAGGAGGGCGCGGTCGTTTACGTGCTGGCCGCGGATCACCACGGCCGATATGAGGTTCCGTTCCAGGTTCTCTTTCGCGAAGATCGTTGGTGGAACGCCGATACGGGACAAGAGCTTGAAGCTTTTGTCGCGGGATGTTTGCCCTCTTACCAGACGCCATGAAGCGGCACAGTCGCGGATATAGCGACGGGCCGTCTCTGCATTGCAGTGCTTGAAATCGCTGAGTGCGGCGCTAGTTACTTTAGCCTACCGCTGATGCAACCGCATCGGCACACCCTCCCAGGGTTTTGCGTCCACTTCCCGGCCAGTAGTGGTCGGGATTCTTCTGTTCGACGATCACCGCCCGTTCCCCACCGCCCTATGGGCGCGCCAGTCTGGCGTGAGGGAAACAACGCGACTGTGGGCGGCAAGCGATGAAACGACGATGAGAGACGTCACCGCGACAATGGCCAGCACTGCCAAAAGCCTGACTAGGTCGCCCATCTCCCGACGACTCTGCAATCGAGCCTCCTCTTGGGTGAGTGTTGTTCCGCCTGCATAACGAAATTCTGCGCTGCTGGTTTGACGGACAGCAACGGGCAAGCGCGTCACGACGCCGCTCGGCAACTACCTAGTTTCGTCCTTAAGCGGCCAAGGAATTCTTGGAAAGTAGGTCAACGCTCTAATCGGATCGAACCGAGCTTCGCGAGCTAGCCGCATGATAAGCGGAATGTAATCGTCGTCACTTAAATCAAGCGCCCACGCAAGATCGGCGATACCCTGCGCCAATGAGGCGGCGGGAAACCCAACGCAAGGACGGAGAAATCGTCCACGGCGAATGGGCTCCGCGATAAGTCGCCGCGAAGAAATGGCAGCAGCGACTTGCGTGTTTAAAGTTTCGGGACTCATGGGTTCCGGTTTCGGCGGAGCTTGTCGGTCACAGATTTGACTCTCCCTCGACGGGAAGCCGAGGCTCGTGAAATCGCGCGGATTGCTTCCCCCATGCTTCCCCAGCCATCGCCTACAAGGTGGGTTTTACTGTAAGTCTCTGATTTCAATGGTGGGCGGCACAGGGATTGAACCTGTGACCCCTCCCGTGTGAAGGGAGTGCTCTCCCGCTGAGCTAGCCGCCCGTCGCCTTGAAGCGAAGGTCGCCATCGTTTACGTGCGCGCGGGGCGCTTCGTCAAGGGGCGAGGCGACGGCTTCGCGATAGGGCGGCCCTGGACTAACATCCGGCGCGCGGGGTTCGCGCCCTTGCGAATGTGGGAGGCTGCTTTTTCCATTCCCTCTGGCGTTGCGCATCTCTGGACGGTGGATATGCGGCCCGCGCAGTGGCGAGACGCGATTTTCGACAGTCTCGCCGCCGATGAGCGAGAGCGCGCCCTGCGGTTTCGCCTCGAGCGCGACCGTCAGCGCTTTGTGGTCGCGCGCGCGGCGCTGCGGCTTATCCTCGGCCGCTATCTGTCGCGGCCGCCGACGGAAATTGCTCTGGCCTTCGGCCCCAATGGCAAGCCCTCTCTGGCGGACGCGGGTCCGCGCTTCAGCGTCACGCATTGCGAGGATCTGGCGCTTGTTGCTCTGGCGGACGCGGCCGAGCTTGGCGTCGATGTCGAGCGGCTGGGCCGGGAGCTTGACGTTGCGCCTTTGATCGCCCACTTCGCCTCGACGCAGGAGCGCGCCGATTTCGACGCTTTGGGGCCGCAAGAGCAGCGCAGCGCGTTCTTTCATTGGTGGACGCGCAAGGAAGCTCTGCTCAAAGCTGTGGGCGGCGGGCTTTCGCTGCCGCTGGACGGTTTCGACGTCACGATCGCGCCGGGCGACGCCCGCCTCGTCGGAACGCGCATCGCCGAGTTCAACGGCGCATGGTCGTTGCAGGACCTCAGCCCGGCGCCCGGCTATGTCGGCGCCCTGGCCTCTCCCGGCGCGCCGCTGGCGATCGAAACGCGACCGTTCGGCTTTGACGAAAGCTGATGCGCCCTACCCCAGCAATCCCGTCGCCGCGTCCCATAATTCGTCGTAATGCGAGATCACGCGGTCGGGCGAGAGCTTCGTCACCGGCGGGTCGCTATAGCCAAAATCCACAGCCACCACCGGCGCGCCCGCGTTGCGGGCGGTGTCTATGTCGGTCTTTGAATCCCCGACCATCACGGCGCGGGACGGATCGCCGCCGGCGAGCGCGATTGTCGAGAGCAGCGTGCGGCCGTCGGGCTTGGACATGGCGAAGGTCTCGCGGCCGCAAATCGCCTGAAACATCTGCGCGACTTCCAGCCGCTCCAGAAGCAGCTTGGCCAGCCGTTCGGTCTTGTTGGTGCAGACCGCGAGATTGAACCCGGAATCCTTGAAACGGTCCAGCGCCTGTTGCGCGCCGGGAAAGAGCCGCGTCTCGTCGACGATATGTTGCCGGTAATGATCGAGGAAATCGGCCACCAGCGCGTCGGTGCGCGACGAAGCAAGCGGCGCGCCGCCGGCTGCAAAGCCGCTCTCGATGAGCGCCCGCGCGCCCGCCCCAACCATCACGCGGGCGACGTCATTGGTGTGCGGCGGCAGGCCTTCGCGCGCCAGCAGTACATTCAGCGTGGCGATGAGATCCGGGGCGGTGTCTGCGAGCGTGCCGTCGAGA
Organism: uncultured Alphaproteobacteria bacterium; assembly: GCA_963697595.1. Lineage (GTDB taxonomy): Bacteria > Pseudomonadota > Alphaproteobacteria > Rhizobiales > Beijerinckiaceae > Methylocystis. The sequence continues at coordinate 2,759,392 of CAVOON010000003.1, forward strand.
TCGAAAACGAGAATCGGAGAAAGTGCGGACATGAGGGCCTCTTGAAAAGGCGGCGAGAGCCCCTCAATCGTCCTCGCTTCGCGAGGTCGCCTTCTCCCACAAGCGGGACAAGGAGGGGCCGCATGATTCGACTTAAATAGCACAGCTTAAGGGAGGCGATGCCCTCTCCCATTTGCGGGAGAAGGCAGCTCTTGTGTCAGCACCAAGTCGGATGAGGGCGCTGCCAAGCCTCACCCCTTCTCGGGCAGGTTCAGCCTTATATGCAGCTCGCGCAACTGCTTGTTGGTGGCGGGCGACGGTGCGCCCATCAGCGGGTCTTCCGCGCGCTGGTTGAGCGGGAACAAAGTCACCTCGCGCAGATTCTCCTCGCCGGCGAGCAGCATGACGATGCGGTCCACGCCCGGCGCAATGCCGCCATGCGGCGGCGCGCCATACTGGAACGCGCGATACATGCCGCCGAAGCGCTCGATCAGCACGTCCTCGCCATAGCCCGCGATCTCGAAGGCCTTCTTCATGATGTCGGGACGATGGTTTCTGATCGCGCCCGAGGACAGCTCCACGCCATTGCAGACGATGTCGTATTGATAGGCGAGAAGGTCGAGCGGGTCCTTGCTCTCCAGCGCCTCCAGCCCGCCTTGCGGCATGGAGAAGGGATTGTGCGAGAAGTCGATCTTCTTGTCTTCCTCGTTGTATTCGTACATCGGGAAATCGACGATCCAGCAGAACTCGAAAACGTCGGTTTTGGACAGTCCCAGCTCCGTGCCGATGCGAATGCGCGCCGCGCCCGCGAGTTTCGCGGCCGGGGTTTCTTCGCCGGCGGAGAAGAACACAGCGTCGCCGGCCTTCACGCCGGCCTTGGCGGCGATGGCGGCCTGCGCCCCGGCAGGGATGAACTTCGCTATCGGCCCCTTGCCGACAAGCGCGCCCTTTTCATCCTCAAAGATCACATAGCCCAGCCCCGGCGCGCCCTCGGAACGCGCCCAGTCGTTGAGCTTGTCGAAGAAGCTGCGCGGCTGCGCCCCCGCGCCCGGCGCCGGTATTGCGCGCACGGTCTTGCCCTTGAAGGCTTTGAAGCTCACGTCGTCGCGCGCGAATTCTTCCGACACGTCGGCGATCACCAGCGGATTACGCAAGTCCGGCTTGTCGGAGCCGTATTTCAGCATCGCTTCCTTGAACGGGATGCGCGGGAAAACCTTCGTCACCGGCTTGCCGTTGGAGAACTCTTCGAACAAGCCGCGCAGCACAGGCTCGATGGCCTGAAACACGTCTTCCTGAGTCACAAAACTCATCTCGATGTCGAGCTGGTAGAACTCGCCGGGCGAGCGGTCCGCGCGCGCGTCCTCGTCGCGAAAACACGGCGCGATCTGGAAATAGCGGTCGAAGCCGGCGACCATCAGAAGCTGCTTGAACTGCTGCGGCGCCTGCGGCAGCGCGTAGAACTTGCCGGGATGCAGGCGCGACGGAACCAGAAAGTCGCGCGCGCCCTCGGGCGAGGAGGCGGTGAGGATCGGCGTCTGGAACTCGAAAAAGCCGCCCTGTTTCATGCGCGTGCGAATGCTGTCGATGATGCGCCCGCGCAGCATGATATTGGCGTGGATTTTCTCGCGGCGCAGGTCGATGAAGCGGTATTTGAGCCGCGTCTCTTCCGGGTAGGGCTGGTCGCCGAACACCGGCAGCGGCAGTTCGGCGGCGGGGCCGAGCACCTCGATCTCGCGCGCATAGACCTCGATCAGGCCCGTGGGCATTTCCGGGTTCTCGGTCCCGGCGGGGCGCATCTTCACCTCGCCGTCGAGCCGCACGACCCATTCCGACCGCAGTTTTTCGGCCTCCTTGAAGGCCGGCGAATCGGGATCGACCACGCATTGCGTCAGACCGTAATGGTCGCGCAGGTCGATGAACAGCACGCCGCCATGGTCGCGGATGCGGTGGCACCAGCCGGAAAGCCGGGTCGAATGCCCGGCGTGGGCCTCGCGGAGTTCTCCGCAATTATGCGAGCGGTAACGGTGCATTTTGAGTTCTTCCTGCTGGAAGGAAAGGCGGCGCGGGGCCGGCCCCGCTTTGGCGCGGAAAAGCGCATAAGCGGGGCGCGTCTGTCAAGGCGGGGGCGGGAGCGGAGGGTCCATGCGTTGAGCAGCTTTTGGCCGAGGCCGCGATGGAGCGATGGCGCTGGAGTTTGAGGAGGCCCCTTGAAACCTCAACTGATTGTATGTATCTTCTCGTGATATGATATGTAAGGAAAAGTCCCATATCCGACGAACACACGCTCGAATTTTTGTTGGCGTTCAATGGACGCCTGCACCATCTCGAAAAAGGCTATTGGCTTAAATTCGAGATTGCGCGCGTGGAGCTTCTTCGCCGAGGTGCGGCGGGTTTTGGACGAACGCGGAATCAGCGACGCCGTGGTGAGCGAAAGCGACAGGCAGCGAAAGGACTGAACCATGAAAATACAGCGCATGACCGATCTTGAAATTGAGATGCGGAAGGTCGCACGGGGCGAGATCGCCGCCCCCGCCGACGCGGCTTCGCCAAGCGTGGAGTCAGCCGAGGCGCTTGTCCGGCTGCTGACGCCGGAAAATCGCAGCCTGTTACGCACGATCCGCGACGCCAGACCGCAATCGGTCGCCGAGTTGGCGCGACTGGTCAATCGGGCCGAGCCGAATTTGTTGCGGACGTTGGGGAAGCTGGAAGCCTTCGGGCTTCTGGAAATGAAGACGGTCGACCGCCGCCGCGTGCCAACGCCGGTCATCGGCATGTTGCATCTCGACATCGACCCCTACGCCATGAGCGACAAAATCGAATTCAGCCCGGCGCGCTGAGCGGTATGATGATTGTTGCTATGCGCAAGTTTCGACGGACGGCCGAAGCGGTGACTTCATCCACGCCCGCATGACCGAAGGCCGCGAGCGCGGCGAGGCGAAACGCGTGAAGATGGGAAGGCCGACGGAATCTCGCAACCGAAACGAGCGGCTGTTCGCCGCCGCGACCACGACGACGAAATGCTTGCTATAACGTCAGCCGGGATGGACATTTGCGCGTTCGGAATAAAGATACCATGAACCCAATTGGACTTGGGCGGAAATTGAGGCGGAATGGTTGCTCGGCAGTCGGGTCGATATACAGCCCGAAGAGGTACTGACGGCTTTCAATAAAGCGGAAGAGGTTCTTGGTCGCGAGTGGATCGAGGCGATTGGACTTCAAGCCGGTTCGCCGCTTCGTGGGACCTTGCCAACGCTTCGCGTTGTAGCCATCGGGCAGCAATTAGCCAGCATTGATGGCGCCAGCGGCATCGCAGAACTCATCGGCAAACTTCGAACGAATGATGCGTCAGCATTCGCTGAATTGACAGCCGCGCATCTCGTTAGATCGCGGCATCCAGAATCAGAGCTTGAGTTCGCTCCCAAGGTTCAAGTCGGCAATCGGAGCCGAAAGCCAGATTTCCGAATTCGGCGAGGAAACGAACAGTGGGCATATATCGAGGTCATTCGACCTGACATCGCAGAATCGCAAAAGAAAGCGCACGGCATTCTGAACAGATTAGCTGATCTTGTGATTCCCATAGAAAGGAATTTCGCGTCAGAAGTGTTTTTGAGGCGTGAGCCAACTGACGAGGAAATTCATCAACTGGAAGCTTTGATACCTGTTTACTGTTTATCCGATGAAGCTATGTGCTATGACTTACCGGAGCTTGCGATTTTATCCCTGAATTTGTCTCCCACGAACATCGTTACTCCAATTGGTCATCCTGATGAACCGCGAGTCCCTAGACTTGGTTGTGCTAAAGCGATGGTTAGTTCCGGCAACACCCATTATCGGCACATTTCCGTCCGAATGGCGTATGCCGACGATAGAGCTGAAGCGTTCCTACACAAAGAAGCTCAGCAGCTTCCAACCGATGCCGCCTCTTTTGTCATGGCGGATATGTCTCGCGCTCCGGGCGGCTTTCTAGTTTGGGAGCCGATCTTGAAACGCCGATTGCAGCCAAACATTCACACCCGCGTAAGTGGAGTATTCAGAGGCGGGCAGAAGCTCAACCCGAGTGGCGGATCCAGCTCGGCCGCTGCGTCGATGCCTTCGCGTCCTGACCCCTTCGCTCTTCACTTCCTGAAAAACGCGTCCGCCGCAGCGTTGGCGGCCCGTTTCTTCGCTCTCGCGGCCTCCAGTCTCAGTATTTCCTCCTTCAGCGCCTCGATGCGCTCGGCGAGTTCGTCGACCGAGAGCGCGTCCAGCGGCTGGCCGACCACATGGGTCGGCGGGGGACGGGGCTTGTCGTCCGGATCTTCGGCCATTTTTACGGCTCCCTGCCTGCTACAATTGCGCACGGGCGCTACATGCAAAGTTATGCTAAAGTGTTGACCGGGAAAACCTCCGGTCGACGCCGGAGGTTTAGTTCTTGTATTTAATCCAACAAGCCCTTTCCACGGAGCGCATCATGGCCTTGAATGGCGACCCCCTTTCCCCGATCCCGCATGACATCGGCCATGTGATCGCGCATTTGCGCGGGCGCTGGGGCTGGTTCGTGGGCTTTGGCGTGGTCACGCTCATCCTCGGCATAGCCTTGCTTGTCGCCACCGGCCTCGCGACGCTCATCTCGGTCTCCCTGATCGCCGCCTTCATGATCCTCATCGGCGGCGTCGAGATCACGGTCGGCTTCGGCGCGCCAAGCTGGCGCAGCGGCATTTGGTTCGTTCTGGTCGGCCTCGCCTATGTCGTGGCCGCCGCCTTCGTGCTGGCGAACCCGGAACAGGGCGCGATCGGTCTGACCCTGATGCTCGGCGTCGCCTTGCTGGTGACCGGCGTGCTGCGGATCTACTTTGCGACCCGGCTGCCGGACGGCGCCCGGCTTTACGTCGCGATGGCCGGCGTGGTGACGACGCTGCTCGGCATATTCATTCTGGTCGGCTGGCCGGAGAACTCGGCCTATGTGCTCGGCATTTTCCTTGGCGTCGACATGGTGGTCTACGGCGCGAGCTGGCTGCACTTCGGACTGTTCCTGCGCCCGCGCAGGCACAGCCCTGTTAACCCGCCGCGCGCATAATGTAGCGGTCGTCAGGCCCCGGCGGAGGCCGGTCGTGTAATTGCGTTTAGCGAAAGCGTTGGTGTCGTGAGCATCCGAGACATATGCCCCAAGTCCCTGCCTCGAACCCTTTCCCCGCTGACCGCGCAAGGAAGGACGCTTCCATCGGCGCCGGACACGCGAAGAATGACCAAATGGGCCTATAGCTTCTGTCAGGGCGAAGCCGACGGCGCGGCCTCGATGCGGGAGCTGCTCGGCGGCAAAGGCGCCGGTCTCGCCGAAATGGCCCGGCTCGGCCTGCCGGTCCCGCCCGGTTTCACGCTGACCACCGACGTCTGCGCCTATTTCTACGACCACGACAAGACTCTGCCCGACGACCTCCCGGAGCAGCTGGAGACGGCTCTGACGCGGGTTGGCGCAGTGGCGGGCCACAGTTTCGACGATCCGGACTGGCCGCTGCTGGTCTCGGTGCGCTCGGGCGCGCGCGCTTCCATGCCCGGCATGATGGACACGGTGCTCAACCTCGGGCTCAATGACAAAACTGTCGGCGCGCTGGCCAGAAAATGCGGCGACGAGCGCTTCGCCTTCGACTGCTACCGCCGCTTTATCGAAATGTATTCAAGCGTCGTGCTCGGCGTCGGGCATCACGAATTCGAGGAGGCGCTCGACGCCTACAAGGAGCGGCGCGGCTTCACGTTCGACGCGCATCTCCAGGCGGATGACTGGCGCGCCGTCGTCGCGCTCTACAAGGACATTGTGGCGCATCACAAGGGCGCCGACTTTCCGCAAGACCCGCACGCCCAGCTCATGGGGGCGATCAAGGCGGTGTTCTCCTCCTGGATGAACCCCCGCGCCCTCGTCTATCGCGACTTGAACAACATCCCCGCCGACTGGGGCACCGCCGTCAATGTGCAGGCGATGGTGTTCGGCAATATGGACGACAGCTCCGCCACCGGCGTCGCCTTCTCGCGCAATCCCTCCACCGGCGCGCGCGAACTTTACGGCGAGTTTCTCATCAACGCCCAGGGCGAGGACGTCGTCGCGGGGCTGCGCACGCCGCAGCCGATCAGCGAGGCCGCGCGCATCGCCGCAAAATCCGAGGCGCTGTCGCTGGAAGCGGCGATGCCGCAACTCTTCCGCGAGTTCAAGGGCTACGCGGAAAAGCTCGAAGCGCATTACCGCGACATGCAGGATATGGAGTTCACGATCGAGCGCGGCAAATTATGGATGCTGCAAACCCGGGCCGGAAAACGCACCGCGCCCGCCGCGCTGAAAATCGCCGTGGACATGGCCAATGAAGGACTGATCACGCGCGCCGATGCGATTACAAGGATCGATCCCGCTTCGCTCGACCAGTTGCTGCATCCCACCATCGACCCCGAGGCCAAGCGCGCCATACTGACCAGCGGCCTGCCCGCCTCCCCCGGCGCGGCCTATGGCGAAATCGTGTTCGACACGCAGGAGGCCGTCGCGCTGGCCGGCGAAGGCCGCAAGATCATTCTGGTGCGCGTTGAAACCAGCCCCGAGGACATCGCCGGCATGCATGCCGCCGAGGGCATATTGACCGCGCGCGGCGGCATGACCTCGCACGCCGCCGTGGTGGCGCGCGGCATGGGCAAGCCCTGCGTCACGGGCGCCGTGGGGCTGCGGGTGGATTATGACGACCAGAGCTTCTCGGTCATGGGCAGGCGCTTCGCCAAAGGCGAGATGATCACCATCGACGGCTCGGCCGGCCATGTGATCGCCGGCGCGGTGAAAATGCAGCGCCCGGAGCTGACCGGCGAATTCGCGGTGCTGATGGGATGGGCGGACGCGACGCGCCGGCTCCAGATCCGCGCCAACGCCGAGACGCCCGCCGACGCGCGCGCGGCGCGCAACTTCGGCGCGGAGGGAATCGGGCTCGCCCGCACTGAACATATGTTCTTCGAGGGCGAACGCATCGTCGCGGTGCGCGAGATGATCCTCGCTGACAACGCCGCCGGCCGCCGCGCCGCTCTCGCCAAGCTGCTGCCGATGCAGCGCGACGACTTCAAGGAGCTGTTCGAGATCATGGCCGGCCTGCCGGTGACGATCCGTCTGCTCGATCCGCCGCTGCATGAATTTCTGCCGCACAGCGACGCCGAGATCGCGAGCGTGGCCAGCGCCATGGGCGCGGACCCCGCCAAGCTGCGCAAGCGGGCGCAGGAGCTTTCCGAATTCAATCCGATGCTGGGTTTTCGCGGCGTGCGTCTCGCCGTGGCATTTCCGGAAATCGCCGACATGCAGGCGCGCGCGATCTTCGAGGCGGCGATAACCGTGGCGATGGAGACCGGCAAGGCGGCGCAAATCGAGATCATGGTGCCGCTGGTCTTCGCCCGCGCGGAGCTGGATCTGGTCAAGGCCTGCGTTGAAGAAACCGCGCGCGCCGTCGAGGAGGAGACCGGCATCAGGCCGAACTATCATCTCGGCACGATGATCGAACTGCCGCGCGCGGCGTTGCGCGCCGGCGACATAGCGCATACGGCCGAGTTCCTGTCCTTTGGCACCAATGACCTGACGCAGACGGCGCTGGGCATTTCGCGCGACGACGCGGGCGCGTTTCTCGGCATCTACACGGCCAAGGGCATTCTGCCCGCCGATCCGTTCGTGACGATAGACCAGGAGGGCGTCGGCGAGCTGATCGCCATCGGCTGCGCGAGAGCGCGCGAGGCGCGTCCCGGCATCGCGCTGGGCGTCTGCGGCGAGCACGGCGGCGATCCGGCTTCGATCGCCTTTTTCGAGCAAGTCGGCGTGGATTACGTCTCCTGCTCGCCCTTCCGCGTGCCGATCGCCAGACTCGCGGCGGCGCAGGCGGCGCTGGGCAAGAAAGCCTCGACGGGAACGGCGTGACACGCGCTCTACCGCCGGCCGAAACCTCTGCTGCCGGGCGGCGGCGAAAATGATTCCAGTGACACCCGCCCTTTCCTGTTGAGGCGCAGTTCCAGATTGCTCAACGGCGCTTTCGCGGAGCCTGGAGCCACGTCATAGTCGTTGGGGCTGGGGTCTCCGCGAACAAAGAGGCACTGGAGCTGCATCCAGGCGGCGTAGAGCGCCGCCAGCGCAACAGAGGCCTGACTGGCGAGAACGCCGATCGGAACGTTCCTGAAGGCGCAGAACCACCATGCCGCCATCGAGAAAATCAGGATGAGCACATCGAAAAGCAGGGGCCAGCCCGACCTGCCAAAATCGTGGCGCCGCTTGGTGATGGTGGCGAGACTGATCCATGCGCAAAGGAAGGCGACCAGCAGCAGCGGCCAGAGATTGTTGAAATGAGCGGCGACCATGTCGGGTTTAGGTTCGTCGTCGATTTCGCCGGGCAGGAAAAAGGGTAACATCAATTGAATGACGACAGACGCAAACCAGAGCGCGAGAAAGACTCTGCGGCCGATGCGTCCCTCGAATGAAAAAAGCAATTTGGCGATTTCCACGGTCTCGATCCTTAACTACATTTCAACCTCGCGCTTGTTGCGGCGGATTACGATTTCACTGATTGATTGCCGCAGCGTTAAGGTGCGCCGGCGACCAACATAGATCGCGAAGCTTGCGCCAAAGGCTCGCCTCGCGCTGCGCGGGCTGATATGTCTGGCCTGAAGCTCAAGGAGTGAAAGATGCTGGATAAAAGCATCACGGAAATGACCAACAGCGCTCTCGTGCGCGAGTGGATGGACAGCCTCGGCGGCAATGTCGCGACAGGCGCATGCAAATTGAAGTCGGTCAAAATATCCAAGAAGGGCGCAAAGCTGACGATCGTGCTCAAAAAGCGCAAGCCGAACGCCGTTCGCGGCTGATTTGAAAGGACTAGCGCCGCTCTGCGCCTGTGATATGTCTTCGGGAAAGGAGACATATAATGGCGGATTACGAGCTGGTTCTTTATCCCTCGCCAAGCGATGGGAAACCATTTCTTGTCGTTGCATTCACCCCTAACGGACCCGCCGTCGCGCAAGTTTTCTCCACGCTTGAAGAAGCGGAGCAGTTTATGGTCCGGACCGCGCCCAAGGTGCAAGTAAAGCTGAAAGAGCTGGACGAGGCCTATAAATCCTGAAAAAGCTGCGCGAATGGCTCGCTTAGACCGCAGGGCTTGCTTTAACCTTGGGTCGGGCGATTCGTTTCGGGCGCCTCGGGAATAAACCAAAGCGGCTTTGGGCGCATGACGCTGACGACTCCTCCTGCAGGCCTTGTCCTCGAAGATTACGAGCGCATTGAAGCCGCCGTCATGGAGACCGCGCGCGGGCGCTGGTTTCTGATGGAGTTCGCCCGCCGCCAGCACGCCGCCGAAACCGCTCAATTGCTGGAGGCCATCGCCCGGCTCGAACACAGCCTCGCCGACGCGGCGGCCCGGCGTATGGAGCCTCCTTCAGCAGCCTCTGCGACTGATGTGAGCGCGCCGGAGCCCGCAGGAACGCCGCCGCCACTCCCCGCGGCTGACGAGGCGCAGCCCGGTCCCGACCCTCGCCTTATCGCTTTGTCACGGCTGGATCGGCTTTCGCTCGAAAGCAAAATCGCGCTGTTCGGCTGAGAGGGTCCTTGGAGCCCCGCGCGCGAGATTGACGCTGTCGAGAAACTGCCGGGCGCTGTTCTCCCATGTGAAGCTCTGCGCGTGGCCGATCGGGATATCGCGATCGATTTCCAGCGCCTCCAGGGCCGCCTTGCGCAGATCCGGGTCCAGCACGCCGGCGCCGCTGGCGCCGACGACATCGAGCGGCCCCGGCGTTGGAAAGGCCGCGACGGGCGCGCCGCAGGCCATCGCCTCCAGCAGCACCATGCCGAATGTGTCCGTGCGGCTGGGAAAAACGAAGACGTCGCAACTTGCATAGAGCTGGGCGAGTTCCGCCGCAGTTTTGACTCCCAGAAAACGCGCGTTTGAATATTGCGCTTCGAGCCGGCGGCGGGCAGGACCATCGCCCGCGACGAGCTTTGTTCCCTGCAGATCGAGCGAAAGAAACGCTTCGAGGTTTTTCTCCACCGCCAGTCGTCCCGCGTAAAGAAAAATCGGGCGCGGAAAGGGCAGTTGCGTCGCGGCGCTTGCGTTGAAGGTCTGGTGATCGACACCGCGCGACCAGCGCAGCATGCGCTTGAAGCCGCGCTCCGAAAGCTCGCGCGAAAGGCTCTGCGTCGACACCATCGTTCCGGCGCCGGCATTGTGGAACCAGCGCAGCGCCGCATAGGTGAGCCCCAGCGGAACGCCGCTGCGGGCGTGGATATATTCGGGAAAACGGGTGTGATAGCTCGTGGTGAAGCAACGGCCGTTGCTCAGGCAGCAGGCGCGCGCCGCCAGGCCGACGGGACCCTCGGTGGCGATGTGAACGTGATCATAGCCCGCTTCGAGACGCCGCTTCACGGCGCGCGGCGTCGCGAAGGCGAGGTCGATCTCGCGATATGTCGGCATCGGCATGGAATTGAAATCGCGCGGCGTGACAAAGTCGATTTGTGCGCCAAGCTCACCCGCCGCCGCGGACATGGACTCCAGCGAACGCACCACGCCATTTACCTGCGGACGCCAGGCGTCGGTCGCGATCAGAATACGCATGTTTCAGCTTTCATGAGCGACAGCGGACGGCGTTCCGCCATCGCAAGGAGCGCGCGCTCCAGAACGAGGCGCCGGACCTGGCCTCACGCGGCGGCTTTCGAGGTCAGGCGCAGCGGCTGCGGCGCGGGCGCGCGATCTTCGGCCATGGTCTGCCAGCGCAAGATCTCGAAACTACCGTCCTCATGCTCGGCGACCGCCGTGCAGCTCTCGACGAAATCGCCGGTGTTGACATAGAGCATGTCGTCGATGGTCTTGATCGTGGCGTGATGGATATGACCGCAGATCACGCCATGGACGCCGCGTTTCGCGGCTTCCGCCGCGAGAGTCTTCTCGAAGTCGCCAATGAAATTGACGGCGTTCTTCACCTTCAGTTTCGCCCAGGCGGAGAAGGACCAGTAATCGACGCCGAACAGGCGCCGGATGCGATTGAAATGAGTGTTGAGAAAGATAGCCAGGTCGTAGGCCCAGTCGCCAAGAAAGGCGAGCCAGCGCGCGTTGCGCACGACTATGTCGAACTGGTCGCCGTGGATGATCAGCATCTTCTTGCCGTCGGCTGTTTCATGCACGTCGGTTCCCAGCACTTCGACGCCGCCAAAAACCAGGCCCGTGTAATCGCGCGCAAATTCGTCGTGATTGCCGGGCACGTAAATCACACGCGCGCCCTTGCGCGCCTTGCGCAGCAGCTTCTGCACGACGTCATTGTGCGATTGCGGCCAGTACCAGCCGCTCTTCAAGCGCCAGCCGTCGACGATGTCGCCGACGAGATAAATGGTGTCGGCGTCGTTATGGCGCAGGAAATCCAGCAGAAGCTCGGCTTGCGAGCCGCGCGCGCCAAGATGCAGATCGGAGAGAAATAGTGCGCGGTATCTGGTCGCCGCAGGTTCATCCATTGCGAAGTTCCGTCTCTGTCAAGCCATGAGCAAGACATCAGATTCGCATTGCGGGATGATGACAGCGGAGCCCAGCGGTTCTTGCGCCGGCGCCGCGAGCTTTCTTGCGCCGGCGTTTTGCGAGCGATCTGGTTTCAAGACAAAAGAGGCTATTTGACAGCAGTGGACAGGCTTTAGTTAGCTCTCGCGCGCGCAAATAGGGATTAATCCGTAATTCTTGCAACGCCAAGCGGCTGTTTAGCCTGAGAAAGCGGCTCGATGCGGGACAGTACGTATTATTGTTGTCACGCTTATGGCTTATTCTACATTTCATATAACAGCTTAGTTTTATCGGCTTCTATGCGCCTGCCGGTAAATTGCGTGTATGGCTCCTCAGGGAGGTGCGGACCCGATGGACAAGTGCGATCACGAATATTTCTTTGAGCTTGGTTCCGAGTTGTTCAAACAAGTTTCGGTGAAGCAGGATCATACGAATTGCTATATCAGCTCCACTCAATATGACGATCTTGGCATTATTCGCAAAGTAGAAAAACATACTATGCCCGTTCTTGAGATTGTCGAGATGATCGAATTTCGGTGGGGCATGGAAATCATCACCCGAAGCGGAGAAAAGCTGAAGATCTGACAGCGCCGCCCGGCGGGCAAAAGAACGAGCCTGCCGAAATTTTCCGCAACGAAGTTCGATATTCCGCACGAATTCGGTTATTACTCCGTCCGGCAGCGGACTGGAGAGGCGGACGCCATGGGCGTCGAAGGGCGTGAAAAGCAGAAGATTCTTGAGGCCGGGGCGCTTGCGCTGTCCGGCCAGCTCGGCGCGACGGTCCAGCGGCTGCGCAAAGCCTATAATCTATCGCTGTCCGAGCTTTCGGCGCAGTCGGGCGTCGCCAAGTCGATCATCAGCCAGATCGAGCGCAACGAAACCAATCCAACGCTCGCCACCATCTGGCGGCTGGCGCAAGCGCTCGACGTGTCGATCGAACGCGTGCTGCAAACCGCTCACGACGAGCCCTTTCTCGAAAAAGCCACCAAAGCCGATACGCCCATTCTGGTGTCCGACGACGGCAAATGCCGGCTCGCCATCATCGGCTGGATCAAGACTGTGGAGTGGTTGCAGGCCTACGACTTTTCGGCCGACCCCGGCGGCGCGCTGGAGTCGGAGGCGCATCAGCGCGGCTCTGTCGAGAGCCTCTCGGTGCGAGAGGGAGAACTCACGGTCGAGGTCGGCGGCGTCATCGAGAGCGCAAAGGCGGGCGAAACTCTCCGCTATCGCTGCGACCGCCCGCATGTGATCCGCAATCTCGGCCAGACGGCCGCGCAGGCGACCATGGTCTGCATTCTCAAAGCGGCGGTCATGGAGTGACGTTTTAGAGAGAATCGTAACCTGCGCTGCTCATAATCAATGGCATGATTCATCTGGACCAACAGGCGCAGGACCGCAGCGAGGAGCTGCGTCTTTCCGTTCTGACAGCGGCGATCTACGCCGTCGTCGGCGTGCAGCTTCCTTTCTTCTCGCTCTGGCTCAATTCCCGGGGCCTCAGCGCCACGGAGATCGGCGCCATATTGGGGGCGCCGCCCGCCATTCGCATCCTGTCGACGCTGATCGCTTCGCGCCGCGCGGATCGCACCGGCCGCCACGCCGCCATTCTCGTCTCCTATGCGCTGGCGGCCGGCTTCGCCTATGTGCTGCTGGGCTTCCTGCACGGCTTCCTGCCCATACTCGCGGGCGTGTTGCTGCTCGTCTTTGCCCAGGGTCCGGTCGGCATCCTCGGCGACGGCATTATTCTCGGCGCGGCGCAGCGGCGCCGAGAAGCGGGCCACACCCCGCTGCATTACTCCTTCGTGCGCGGCTGGGGCTCTGTCTCGATCCTTTTCTTCATGCTGACGAGCGGGCCAGTCGCCAACATGCTGCCGAACTCGGCGCTGGTCTGGCTGTTGACCGCGGTCGCTTTCGCAGCGGCCGGCGCGGCTTTCCTCGCCTTGCGCGGTCTTGTCAGCGTCAGCGCGCATGAAGATGCGCGGCCGCCGGCGGAAAAACTCGCCCGACCCGCGCTTGTGGCGACGGTAATTATCGCGGCGGCCTTGATCCAAAGCAGCCACGCCTTTGTCGGGGCCTTCGGCTCGCTGCACTGGAAGGCGATGGGACATGATGAAAATTTCGTCTCGCTGGCCTGGTCCGCTTCGCTGGTGACCGAGGTCGCGTTTTTCCTGATGGCCGGGCGCTGGTTTGGCGGCGAAAACCGCGCAATCGCCTTTTTGCTCGCGGGCGGGATCGCTGCGATCATCCGCTGGGTGACGATGGCGGGGGACCCCGGAACCTTCGGCATATTCGCGGCGCAGGCGCTGCACGGCGTCTCCTGCGCCGCGGTGCAGCTTGGACCGGCTTACCTGCTGGCGTCGCTGTGCGGCGCCAGACGCATCGCGCAAGCGCAGGGATGGCTGGCGGCGGCCAACGCCGCCACCGTCAGCGCCGCGACCTTCGGCTCCGGCTTGCTTTACGAGCGTTTCGGCGAAAGCGGCTACCTCGGCATGGCGGCGATGGCGGCGGCAGGGCTGGCGCTGGCGGCGGGCGCAGGTTTCGCGCTGCGCGGCAGGCTGCAAGAGGCGGCGGCCTGAGTCGTCACTTCATGACGACGACGCGCGTGCCAACCTTGACCCGACTATAAAGGTCGACCACATCGCGATTGGTCATTCGGATGCAGCCCGAGGACACCGCCGCCCCGATCGTGTCCGGCTCGTTGGAGCCGTGAATGCGATAGTTGCTCGAACCAAGGTAGATCGCGCGTGCGCCCAGCGGATTTTCCATTCCGCCGGCCATATGCCTTGGCAGGTCGGGACGCCGTTTCAGCATTTGCGCCGGCGGGGTCCAGTCGGGCCATTCGCGTTTGCGGCTGACGGTTTTTGCGCCCGACCAGGTAAAGCCGTCGCGCCCGACCCCGACGCCATATTCGATCGCTTCCTTGTCGCTCAGCACGTAATAAAGCCGGCGCTCCTTGGTCGAGACGACCACTGTCCCTTTTTTGAACTCCGGATGGGTCCAGATGACGACCTGTTTGGGAATCGCCTGCTCGCGGAACACATTTAAGAAATCGGCCAGCGCGCCGCGATTCAGCGGATTTTCGAGAGCCTGCGCGCCCGATGTCAGCGACGCCGCGGTCAAGCCCGCAAAAAGCGCAAGGCGGAGGCCGCCCGCCAAAAATCGAGATTCTTTGTGATTCTTTCGCATTCATCCACCCTTTGTCAGCAGACGCTTCTCATTGCAGAATGCGGCTGAAGCAGGGCGCGGCGTTTTGCGTTCACTTTTGTGTCAGAAAATAATTGCCGATCAGATAGCGCATGCCGCGCTCCCAGGTTTCGTCGGTGTTTCCCCTGATGTCGACGCTGTGCGAGAAGAAGGGCGCGCCGTCCGCGCGGCTCATGTAGATATTCTCATTGAGGATCAGATTGCTGACCTTCTGCACCGTGCCAAAGGCGGCGATGTCGGCCCCCGCCTCCCGCGCCCAGTCGATCTCGCAGCCATTGCAGCCGGTGATCTTCGAACTTTGCGCGATCTTCCTTTGCAGCGCGTCGGAGAGCGTGACGACCTCATAGCGGCCGGAAGCGTTCAGCATCTCGCGCAGCGCCTCGC
This sequence comes from uncultured Alphaproteobacteria bacterium, assembly GCA_963697595.1. Classification (GTDB taxonomy): domain Bacteria; phylum Pseudomonadota; class Alphaproteobacteria; order Rhizobiales; family Beijerinckiaceae; genus Methylocystis. Next base: position 2,774,466 of record CAVOON010000003.1, read on the forward strand.
CGATGCGGATGATGCGCGCTTTCTCGTCCTCGCTTGTCGGCGCGGGCGACGTGTTGATCATCTCGAAGCCGAAGAAGGCGACCTTCAGCTTTTTCTCCTCCGCCTGCGCGGCGGTGGCGAGGAGAGAGACGGCGATGCAGAGCGATGCGAGATGAAGAGGCTTCATTGAGCGGTCCGTGGTTGGTCCCCTCTCCCCGCAAGCGGGGAGAGGGAGAGTGCACTTCATTTCGAAGGAAGATCATTACCCGTCAGCGCCAGAAAAATCGTCTCGCAAACACCATCGAGATTGTTGAACGCTTCATCGTTGGTCGCGCGCAAAATACGATAGCGCGCCTCGGTTAGAAACTGTTGGCGTCTCGCGTCATGGGCGAGTTCCTCCCGCGTCGAATGCGTGGCGCCGTCGACTTCGACGATCAGTCTTCTTTCGCGGCAGACGAAATCGACGAACAAAGGATCGATTGGCTCCTGACGTACGAATTTGCACCCCCGATCTGGCGGCCGCGTAGCTTGCGCCACAGCGTTTCTTCGGCGGCAGTTTGGTTGCGGCGTAGATCGCGGCTGCGATTTCTCTCAAAAACGCGCAGGCCGCGCATATGTCTCCCCAATCCAGCTCGCGAAGCCCATCCCCTCTCCCCGTTTACGGGGAGAGGGAGAGCCCCCTACGGCACCTCCCTCACCGCCCCCTTTGCCGCGCTGGTGGTCATTGCGGCGTAGGCGCGCAGCGCTTTCGACACCTTGCGCTGGCGCGGCGCGGGGACGAAACCCTTGGCCTGCTGCGCCGCGCGGCGCGTTGCGATCTCCGCGTCGGTCACCGCAAGCGTGATGCTGCGGTTTGGAATGTCGATTTCGATGCGATCTCCGGTCTTCACCAGCGCGATCAACCCGCCTTCCGCCGCCTCCGGCGAGACATGGCCAATCGACAGCCCCGACGTGCCGCCGGAAAAACGCCCGTCGGTGATCAGCGCGCAGACTTTGCCGAGGCCCTTCGATTTCAGATAGCTGGTCGGATAGAGCATCTCCTGCATGCCCGGCCCGCCGCGCGGCCCCTCATAGCGGATCACCACAACGTCGCCCGCGACGACTTCGCCCGTCAAAATGCCGGACACCGCCGCATCCTGGCTTTCGTAAACGCGGGCGGCGCCCGAGAACTTCAAAATGCTTTCATCGACGCCCGCCGTCTTCACGATGCTGCCTTCGAGCGCAAGATTGCCCGTGAGCACCGCAAGGCCGCCGTCCTTCGAGAAAGCATGCGCGGCGTCGCGGATGGCGCCGGTCGCGCGGTCGTCGTCGAGCGTGTCGAAACGGCGCTCCTGACTGAAAGCCGCCTGCGTCGGCACGCCGCCGGGCGCCGCGCGGAAAAATTTCTTCGCGGTCTCGCTCGACGTCACGCCGATGTCCCAGCGCGCGATCGCGTTCTTGAGGCTCGCGCTATGTACGGTTGGCAGATCGCCATGCAATAGCCCGGCGCGATAAAGCTCGCCGAGAATGGAGATGATGCCGCCTGCGCGATGCACGTCCTCTAGATGCACGTCGGGCCGCGAAGGCGCGACCTTGCACAGCACCGGCACGCGACGCGACAGGCGGTCGATGTCGGCCATGGTGAAGGGAACCTCCGCCTCATGGGCGGCGGCGAGAATATGCAGCACAGTGTTGGTCGAACCGCCCATGGCGATGTCGAGCGTCATCGCATTCTCGAAGGCCTCGAAGGTCGCGATGGAGCGCGGCAGCACGGAGGCGTCGTCCTGCTCGTACCAGCGCCGCGCGAGATCGACGATCGTGTGGCCGGCCTCGACGAACAGGCGCTCGCGGTCCTTGTGCGTCGCCAGAGTCGTGCCATTGCCAGGCAGGCCGAGGCCCAGCGCTTCGACGAGGCAGTTCATGCTGTTGGCGGTGAACATGCCGGAGCAGGAGCCGCAGGTCGGACAGGCGGAGCGTTCAATCGCCGCGACGTCGGCGTCGGAGACTTTTTCGTCGCCGGCCGCGACCATCGCGTCGACGAGATCTAGCGCCTGCGTCTTGCCGCCAAGCACGACCTTGCCTGCCTCCATAGGTCCGCCGGAGACGAAAATCGCGGGAATGTTGAGCCGCAGCGAAGCCATCAGCATGCCGGGCGTGATCTTGTCGCAGTTGGAGATGCAGACGATGGCGTCCGCGCAATGCGCATTGACCATATATTCGACGCTGTCGGCGATGATTTCGCGCGAGGGCAGCGAATAAAGCATGCCGTCATGACCCATCGCTATGCCGTCGTCGATGGCGATGGTGTCGAATTCCTTGGCGACGCCGCCCGCTTTTTCAATTTCGCGCGCGACAAGCTGGCCAAGGTTCTGCAAATGAACATGGCCGGGCACGAATTGCGTGAAGGAATTGGCGACGGCGATGATCGGCTTGCCGAAATCCTCGTCCTTCATGCCCGTGGCGCGCCAAAGGCCGCGCGCGCCCGCCATGTTGCGGCCGTGGGTGGTTGTGCGGGAGCGATAGGGAGGCATGAGCGGTCTCTTCTCGTTGGCGCAAGGCGTTCGCCGCGCAAATAACGTGAAGATGACCTAGCGGAAGGCGCGTCGCCCCGCAACAGCCGGGGCGAGGAAGTTTCCCGCGCGTGGGCGCAGCCGAAGGCCTGCGCCTTGCTCAGCTTTTGGTCAGGCCGCGCGGCTGTCCAGCTCGTTGGACGCGGGCTTGATCTCTTCGACACAGGCGACAATGGCGTCGATCGAGGCGAAGCTCTGGCGGCGCAACAGGCTCACCGGGAATTCGATTCCGAAGGACTCTTCCAGAGCCAGCATCACGCGGATGGCGGCGAAAGGAGTCAGTCCGGCGTCGTAAAGGTCTGCGGTCGACGTAATCTGGTCGACAGGGCTATGCAGACGGCCATGCTGCTCCAGCAACTGGCGGATAATATCTTGCATCACTCCAACTCCATAACATCCGGCGCTCGCGCCGGCACTGCTTACATAGCGCGCTCGCGCATGGTTCGATCTTCGACATCGGGGAGAGCTTAGCGCTCAGCGCCTGAACCATGAATGAATTGCCAAAATTTCTAAGCAATAATGGTTGCCAAAATCTTTAACGGCGCCACGCGCGCGCCACAATCTCGACGCTGGCGGTGCGGCATAAAGGTCGTTCCACCGTTGCAATCGCAATATTTTTTTGCAAATATGCATCTCATCGAATTTCGGCCTGACGACTTAGACCGGCTTCGGCGACGAAGCCGCTGACGACCTCTCCCAAACTCGATCGACCGGCCCCGCGCACGCGGGCCTTTTCTCCTCTAGCAGTTTGGAGAGACGACACATGGCTACCGGAACCGTCAAGTGGTTCAACGCCCAGAAGGGCTATGGCTTCATTCAGCCCGACGACAGCGACAAAGACGTTTTCGTCCACATCAGCGCCGTAGAGCGCGCCGGCCTGCGCGACCTGCGCGAAGGGCAGAAGGTGAGCTACGAAATCGCCCAGGACCGCCGCACCGGCAAGTCTTCGGCTGATCAGCTCAAGGAAATCTGAGAGTAAGGCTTCAGCCGCCTCGCGGAAGCGTTTGTTTAGGGCCGCCGCTCCGGTGGCCCTTTTCTTTGTGACGGGCTCGCGGAGCAGGGTTTGCGGCCGCAGCCGAAGCCGAAAAAACGACTGCATTAAATTTCCTCAAATTCGCCTGCTTGTTTAGCGACAAGGCGCAGCCTATAAGCCCCGCCTGCCACCGCAAGTTGATCGCTGGCTGAAGCTTCGCTGCGGTTCGCCTGGCTCCCCGTTAATTTCATTTCGACGCGTTTTCTTAACGCGAGAACAGTAACCAGTTCGCTTGGAAACGCTTCCCAAAGGCCACATGCCCACGCTCATTCATCACCCGCTCTGTCCACATTCGCGATTCATCCGACTGATTCTCAACGAATATGGCGTCGAGACTCAGTTGATCGAAGAACGCGCTAACGAGCGAAATCCTGAGTTTCTCAGGCTCAATCCCGCGGGACGCACGCCGGTTTTTGTCGACGATGACGCAATGATCGTTCCGGGGGCTTGGGTCATTGCGGAATATCTCGACGAGACGCGCGGCGGCCCGGCGGGCGCGGCGCGGCTAATGCCGCAGACGATGGAGGAGCGCGTCGAGACGCGGCGGCTCATCGACTGGTTCAATGTCAAATTCTTCGACGAAGTGACCAATTGGCTGGTCACCGAGAAGGTCTACAAGCGCTTCGCTTCCGCCGCCAATGGCGGCGGCGCGCCCGACATGGACCTGCTGCGGGTCGCGCGCGCCAATATCCGGCCGCACCTGCGCTATATTGGCTATCTCACGGGAATCCGAAGATGGCTCGCGGGCGACAGCCTGACCTACGCTGACTTCGCGGCCGCCGCGCATATCTCCTGCGCCGATTATCTTGGCGACGTCCCGTGGGACGAGGACGAAGGGGCGAAGCACTGGTATCAGAGGGTCAAGTCGCGTCCCGCCTTCCGGCCCCTGATCGCGGACCGGGCGCCGGGCATGACGCCGGGCAGATACTACGCTGAGCTGGATTTCTAGGCTTGGCCCTAATCCCTCCGCTTCGCGGCGGAGGGAACTCAAGCGATTGCCCGGCGAGCGCATGAGCCTCAAAGACGACATCCGCCGAAAAGCGAAGCAACTGGGTTTCGACGCCTGCCGTTTTACGCGCCCCAACTCCGCCCCGCAGGCTGGCGCGCGGCTCTCGCAATGGCTGGCCTACGGCGCGCATGGCGACATGGACTGGATGGCTGGAACGGCTGATCGCCGCGCCTCGCCGCAGGCCCTGTGGCCGCAGGCCCAAAGCGTCGTGATGCTCGGCGTCAACTACGGCCCGACGGAAAACCCGCTGGCGGCGCTGGCGCAGCCGGATCGCGGAGCGATCTCCGTTTACGCCCGCAACCGCGACTATCACGATCTCGTCAAGGGGCGACTGAAGCAGCTCGCGGGCTTTATCGCCGGCCAAAAGCCCGGCATAGGGCTCAAGGTGTTCGTCGACACGGCGCCGGTGATGGAAAAGCCGCTGGCGCAGGCGGCCGGGCTTGGCTGGCAGGGCAAGCACACCAATCTCGTCTCGCGCGGATTCGGTTCGTGGCTGTTCTTGGGCGCAATCTTCACCGATCTCGAGCTTGCGCCGGACGAGCCGGAAAGGGACCATTGCGGCTCCTGCCGCGCCTGCCTCGACGTCTGCCCGACCAAGGCGTTCCCCGCGCCGTATCAACTCGATGCGCGACGCTGCATCGCTTATCTGACCATCGAGCTCAAGGGCCAGATCCCGCGAGAGTTTCGCGCGGCCATCGGCAACCGCATCTACGGTTGTGACGATTGCCTCGCCGTATGCCCCTGGAACAAATTCGCCCAGGCGACGCATGAGGCGAAGCTGACGGCGCGGGCCGAGCTGGAAAATCCGCCGCTGGCCAGTCTCGCAGCGCTGGACGATGGGGCCTTTCGCGCGATGTTCGCCGGCGGCCCGGTCAGACGTCTCGGCCACAGCCGATTTCTGCGCAATGTGCTGATCGCGATCGGCAACAGCGGCGACGAAAAGCTCATTCCATCCGCGGTAGCCCTGCTTCGCTGGCCTTCTCCGCTCGTGCGGGGCGCCGCCGTCTGGGCGCTGGCGCGACTGCTGCCGGCGAGCGAATTCGCCGCGCTCGCGCTAAAATTTCGGGCGCTCGAAAGCGACGCCGAAGTTCTCGAGGAATGGGCAAAAGAGAACACAGTCCGCCGAAAAATGAAAAGCTCCGTTAGTTTACTTATTGCAATGCGCAATCAAAGAAAGGCAAGACAGAACCGAAGGGTTCGTCATGCGCGACGGTAAGCTTGCTTTTGTACGGTCGGACGACCGAAGCCTGAGGCTTGGAAGGGCGTCAGCCTACCAGGGCGATGCGCTCTCGGCCTATGACGGCTGGCTTGCGCCGACGGTGATCGTCTCGGACGGACCCTATGGCCTCGGCAAATACCCCGGCGAACCCAATTCCCCCGACGGTCTCGCCGAGTGGTACGCGCCCCACGCCGCCGCCTGGGCGAAATACGCAAAATGCGACACAACTCTCTGGTTTTGGAACAGCGAGATCGGCTGGGCCAAGGCCCATCCCGTGCTTGAGCTGAACGGCTGGCGCTACGAAGAAACCGTCGTCTGGGACAAGGGCGTCTCCCATATCGCCGGCAATGTGAATTCGCGCACCATTCGGGGCCTGCCGATCGTCACCGAGATCGCCGTGCGCTACACGCGCAGGGCGACTCTACCGGCCGAGAACGGCGTGGAGGCGTCTCTCCAGGACTGGCTGCGCGCCGAATGGCGTCGTTCTGGCCTGCCGCTATCGCAAAGCAACATGGCCTGCGGCGTCGCAAATGCGGCAACGCGAAAATATCTGACCCGCTGCCATCTCTGGTATTGTCCGCCGGGCGACGCCGTCGTCGCCATGGCCGGCTGGTGCCAGCGCTTTGGAGCCAAAACCGCGCGCCCCTATTTTTCCCTCGACGGCGTCAATCCGCCGACCGCAGTCCAATGGGACCGGTTGCGCGCCAAATGGACCCATGTCCATGCGCTCACTAATGTCTGGCGCGAGCCGCCGGCGCGCGGCGCAGAGCGCATCGAGCATCCACGCCGCGCGGGCGCGCTGCACGCCAATCAAAAGCCGCTGACGCTGATGACGCGGCAAATTCTCGCCTCCAGCGACGCGGGCGACGTGGTTCTGGGAGCCGTTCGGCGGGCTGATGACAGCGAGCGTCGCCGCCCTGCGGACTGGCCGCATCGCCCATGCGGCCGAGGTCGACTCCGACTATTTCGCGGCCGGCGCCGCTCGTCTGCGGGCTGAACTTGCGCAAACGCCTGTCAGGGCCGCGTCATGAGGCAGCCGACGAATTCGCTTGCGCGATCTATATGTTTATGGAGCGTCCCAAGCCCTTCGCTCCCGCCCTGCCGTCTGTTGACTGCGCCATGATTGCTTCCGCTCGCCGCGCCACTGACAATCCCGCCGAAGCGGCCTCGGGGCTGCTGACGCGGATTGGGGTTTTTTTGTTGTTCATGGTCTCCCTGCTGGCGCCAATTCTCGCGGGGCAGACAATCTATATCTTGTTGCCGGTCGGCGCGGCGCTGCTGCTCACCGGGGCCACCGTTTCGCCCGATACCGGCGAGAAAACCAAATCACTGCGCCAACTGCTCGCCAAACCGCCGGTGCTTGGCGCGCTGTTCATCGTCGCCTTGACAGGCCTGTCGCTCAGCTGGACGCCTTTTGCGTCGCAGTCCATCGAGCGTTTCTTCAAGGATAGCGCGACTCTGGCGCTCGTCGCCATCGCCGCCGGTTTCTTGCCCGCGCGGACCCGCACCTGCAATCTCAATCTCCTGCCCATGGGCGTCGCCGCCGCGGCCGTGTCTTTGGCGGCCGCGGGCGCCGTCAGCGTTTACGCGCACAGGCAACTGACGCTGGAAGAGATTGTCGACGGCAATGCGCTGGCGCGCTCGGGCGTCGGACTGGCCTTGCTCATGTGGCCGGCCGCGGGAGCGCTGGCGGTGCGGGGAAGATGGTATTTCGCCGCCGCTCTGACCGTCGTCTCGGCCGCCGCCGTGCTCCTGTCGGGCGCGCCCAATGTCACGCCAGCGTTGCTCTGCGCCGCCGCCGTCTTCGCCTTATCTTATGGGCGAGCCCGCCGCGTCGCGGGAGTTTTGGGCTATATCGCCGCCGCCGTCATCGCGCTTGCGCCGATTTTGGCGCTGCTGACGCATTTCGCCCTGGGCGCGCACACGCCCGATTTCGCCCGCCCGCTTGAAATCTGGGGCCAGATGATCGCGAACGACGGCGCGCGCACCCTGATCGGACACGGCTTCGGCTCGGCCTTTTACGGCCTGTTTGGCGGTTATCTCGATCCCCGCACGCCGCGCAGCCTCGTCTTCCAGATCTGGTTCGATCTTGGCCTGCTGGGCGCCGCCGCCTTTGCGGCCATGGCGGCGAAAGCATTTTCGCGCATCGGCCTGCTGCGGCCGGCGCTCTCGCCTTTCCTGCTGGCGGGCCTGGGCGCGGGGCTCATGATCTGCCTGCTTGGACCAGCGGCGGAACAGCTCTGGGCCTTCACGCTGGCGGGGCTCGACGCCATCGCCTATGTTCTGGTCATCAGGGGGCAGTTCCGCAAAAAACGTCCGCATCTTCCTTCCAACTGGGGCGCGGCGGCGGTCGAGGAATAGCTCCTCCCCCTCTCCAGTTGCAGAGCCAGAAAGCCCTGACCGTGACCGACGCCGCGCCAAGCCTGACCTCCTCCGTGACGCCGTTCAAGGCGGAGGAGGCCGTGATCGCCGCCGCCTTCATTGGCGAGACGCCGGCTTTCGCGCTGGCGCATGGCGTCGTGCTGTTGCCGGAAAGCGACACGCGCGTCGTCGCGCATGCCGAAGGCGCGGTGCTATGCGCGGCGGGCGATGGACGACGCCTGGTGACGGGCGGCGACGACGGCCGTCTCGTCGCGATAAGCGCCTCCGGCGGAATGACTCTGATCGCCGACGAAAGCGGCAAGTGGATCGACGCGGTGGCGCTGCGCGCAGATGGCGCGCTGGCCTGGAGCGCCGGCCGCATCGTTCGCGCGCGTGCGGCGTCCGGCGAAACGAAAACGCTCGATCTGCCTTCCGCATCACGCGGCCTCGCCTTCATGCCCAAGGGCTATCGGCTCGCCGTGACGCATTACAATGGCGTCAGCCTCTGGTTTCCGGCCGCGGAGGCCAAGCCCGAGACGCTGGAGTGGAAAGGCTCGCATCTCGACATCACCGTGTCGCCCGACGGGCGCTTCGTCATCACCTCGATGCAGGAGAACACGCTGCACGGCTGGCGGCTCTCCGATAACAAAAACATGCGCATGGCCGGATATCCGGCCAAGTCGCGCTCGCTGTCCTGGTCTTCCGACGGCAAATGGCTCGCCACGTCCGGCTCCGACGCCTGCATCCTCTGGCCGTTCCAGGGCAAGGACGGGCCGATGGGCGCGGCGCCGCGCGAATGCGGCGTGCGCGCCGAGGTGCAGGTGACGCGCGTAGCTTTTCACCCCACCGCCTTTGTCGTGGCCGTAGGCTATGAGGACGGCATGGTTCTGCTCTGCCGCATCACCGACGCTTCCGAGCTGTTGGTGCGACGCCCCGACGCGGGCGTTCACAGGAAAATCTCCACGCTGGCGTGGGACGCGCGCGGCGCAAGACTGCTGTTCGGCGCCGAGAACGGCGAGGCGGGACTTCTGACTCTGCCCAAGGCGTGACGTGGCTGCGCTCATAAAACTCTTGTCGATCGCCGGTTCCGACCCTTCCGGCGGCGCGGGCGCGCAGGCGGACATCAAGACATTCTCGGCTTTCGGTTGCTACGGCATGGCCGTCATCACCGCGTTGACCGTGCAAAACACGCGCGGCGTAACCCGCGCTTCTCCCGTTGCGCCCGATATAGTTGCGGCGCAGATCGACGCCATTTTCGACGATATCCGCGTCGACGCCGTGAAAACGGGAATGCTGGCCGAGCCCGCCGTAGCGCGGGCCGTGGCGGAGTCGCTGCGGCGCGGCGGAGCGAAGAACATCGTGCTCGACCCGGTGCTGGCGCCGACAAGCGGCGCGTCATTCAGCGGCGCGCAATTGCCTGCGGCGATCATCGAACGCCTGCTGCCGCTCGCCGCACTCGTTACGCCCAATCTCGCGGAAGCCGCCGCGCTGACCGCAACGCCGCTTGCGCAAAGCGTCGGCGAGATGGAGGCGCAGGCGCGCGCGCTGGTCAAAGCCGGCGCGGGCGCGGCGCTGGTCAAGGGCGGACATTGCGACGGCGCCCCGGTGGATGTTTTGTTCTCTGGCGACGCGCCAAGATTCTTTTCCGGCATACGCATCGAAACGCGCCAGACGCATGGCACGGGCTGCGCGCTCTCTTCCGCCATCGCGGCGGGGCTCGGCCAGGGTCTTGCGCTCGAAGAGGCCATCTCGCGCGCGAAAACATGGTTGGAGCATGCGCTCATCGCTGGCGAGACATTTCGTCTTGGCGGCGGGTCCGGACCGCCGGATCATTTTTGGGGGTCGCGCGACAAGTTGGGGTGAGGTCTATCTTATCTCCAGCATGACCCGCCGCGCGAGGCGGGGGGCCAGACGCGCGAGATCCCGCGCGCGCAACGCCACGCATCCCGCCGTCGGCCCGAGATCGTCCGTTGCGACATGAAAGAAGATCGCGCTGCCGCGCCCGCGCACGGCCGGGCGGAGGTTAAAATCGAGCACGCCGATGAAGTCGTACAGCCGATCGCGGCGCCACAGCTCTTCATGACCGAGCTTTGAAGGACCGCGCAGGAGACGATTGTAAAGGAAGCTTTTTGGGTCGTCGCACCAGCCGTCTTTTTCGCGCACATGGATTGCTGGTGGCGAAAAACCCGCGCGCGAAAAACGCCCCGGCCGCAGCAGCGCATGGAGCAGCTTCAAACGCCCTTTGGGCGTCGCGCCGTCGCCCTCGCGCTTGTCGCGGGTCATGCCCGAGCGGCCCAGCGCGCAACGCAGCGTCGACGTTCCGCAGATAAGCCGGCCCTGATGCGGCGCACCCCCGATGATCCTCGACACAAGCAGTCGTCGGACGCCATCGCGGTGGGGCCTGCCCGGAAATGTCGTTTTCATCATCCTGCGCGTCGCCCTGCTTCTAAAGCCATCTTTCGAGCAAAGGCGCAGCGGGATCAAGCGGGACTCGAGCCGCCAACCGCACCGATGACTCTCCCCGCGCGACCCGCTAGTATTTCTGCGATGGCCGCATTCGACGCGATGAACATTCTGATAGCCGGCGACGCGGATCTGCGCGCGTCGCTGATAGAGCAGTTCGCGCAAGCGCCCGCGATTGCGGTCGGGGAAGCCGCTTCTCCGCAGCAGGCTCTCGTCCGGCTGCAAGCGAGTCCCTACGACATCCTGCTTGTCGCCGACAATCTGCCCGCCCCCGGCGCGGATGCGTTGCTCGCGTCCGCGCGCGACGCCGGCTTTGCGGGCGCAGCGGTTTTGCTTGCGAGCGGGGACGAGGCGTCGATGCGCGCGTTCGACGTCGCACTGCCGCTTCCTTTGCGGTTCGGCAGACTGCTCGCGCTTTTGCGCGAGCTGGGCCAGACCTGTGCCGCGCCGGTCGCGCGAATTACGCTGGGCGGGCATATCTTCTGCGAAGCGACGCAATCTCTATCCGGGCCCGACGGCGAGCGCGCCTTGACTGAAAAGGAGACGGCCATTCTGGCGCGTCTGGCGCGCGCTCAAGGCGATGTCGTCTCACGCAACGTATTATTGCGCGAGATTTGGGGCTATAACCCGTCCGTGACGACGCACACGCTGGAAACTCATATCCACCGCCTGCGCCGCAAGATTGAAGCGACGGCGGCGCAGCCGAAGTTCCTGCTCACCGCCCAGGGCGGTTACCGGCTGATGACCGAAGGCGATTTAATCCCTTCGAGGCAGGATGCTATTTAAGTCGCGTAACGAATGGAACACCAATGGCGTTTGAAACCGAACTCGAAGACATACAGCGCATCGATCTCTTCGCGGCCTTTGAACTTGGGGCTTTGCGCGATCTCATCTTCAGCTCGGAGACGCGGCTGCTGCGCGCGGGAGACACTTTGTTCCGGCGCGGCGAAGCCTCGGATGGCGGTTATCTGCTAACCGCCGGTTCGGTCGCGATCGAAGCCCGCGACCCCGCCAAGCCGGCGGAGAAAATCTTGCGGCCCGTCGCTCTCCTGGGCGAGACGGCGCTCGTCGCGTCGACGACGCGGCCGGCGACGGCGCTGGCGCGCGAACCTTCCACTGTGCTGAAAATTCCGCGAACGCTGTTTCATCAGATTCTCGAAAAACATCCGGCGACCGCGACGCTCGTGCGGCAGTTCTTCAGGGACCGCCTCTCCGACTTTTCGCAGCACCTGAAAATGAACAGCGATTCCTGAAGGCGCGGGTCTTCTTGGAATCCAGCGCCCGGATCCTATCTCCAATCAAATCAACGCGCTCTTGAAGCGCGGGCAGCGCCGAAGCTGCGTCCGTTCCGCCGCATTGGAGACGGATGTCATGAAAAACCAGCTCAAATCCAGCCTGGCGACCGCCGCCTTGACGGCGTTTACGCTTGTTCTGGCGCCCGTCGAGAGTTTGGCTGGCCCGACAGCGGTCGCGCCGGCCTCTGTCGTCTCGCTCGCCTCGCAAGCGCAAAACGCGCGCTACTATCGCCACTGGGGCCATCATTACCGTGCGCGGCATTATCGCCATCACCGGTATCGTCACTACCGCCGCCATTATCGCCATCACTGGCGCCACCGCTCTGGCTATAACCCCGGCGCGGCCTTCCTTGGGGCGGTAATGGGATTGATGAGCGCGCCGTATTATTACGATTATGGCCCCTATTATCCCGGTTACGGCTATCCCTCTTACGGTGGCTGGGGCGGGGGCTACGGCGGCTTTCGCCACCGCGGCGGATGGGGCGGGCGCGGATTCGCCGGCCGCGGATACGGCTTCCATGGAGGAGGTTTTCACGGAGGCGGCGGATTCCACGGGGGCGGATTCCACGAAGGCTTCGGCGGGCGGCGCCGCTGAATGGGGAGCGGCGCTATAGCCTCTTCCTAAGCGTGGGACTTTGGCTTTAAAAAATGGTCGCAAGGGTCGGAAAGCGATTCGTCGCGCCGGCTTGCAACAGACCGTCTCTGGGCTTTGCCGAGCAGACGCCTTTCAGTCGCCTCTCGACCAGAGTCAGCCCGATGACCAAAATTGTTCCGACCACGCCTTATCTGGACCAGCGCCCCGGCACCTCGGGCCTGCGCAAAAGAGTCCCTGTGTTCCAGCAAGCAAATTACGTCGAAAACTTCGTGCAGGCGATCTTCGACAGCCTTGAAGGGTTCGCCGGACAAACGCTCGTGGTCGGCGGCGACGGCCGCTACTACAACCGTGAAGCGGTGCAGAAGATTCTGAAAATCGCCGCCGCCAATGGCTTTGGCCGCGCGGTGGTGGGACAGGGCGGCGTTCTTTCGACGCCCGCCGTTTCAGCGCTTATTCGCTCGCTAAAGGCCTTTGGCGGAATTGTGCTATCCGCCAGTCACAATCCCGGCGGTCCGGACGGCGATTTCGGCGTAAAATATAATATCGGCAACGGCGGTCCAGCCCCCGAAAAAATCACCGAAGCGATCTACGCTCGCACCCGCGTCATAGACTCATACAAGGTCGTCGAGGCCCCCGATGTCGATCTCGACAAGATCGGCGTGTCGCACATCGGCGCCATGCGCGTCGAGATCGTCGACAGCGTGCAGAATTACAAGGCGTTGATGGAGACGCTGTTCGACTTCGATCGAATCCGCGACGCCTTTCGCAGCGGCTTCACCATTAAGTTCGACGCCATGTCGGCGGTGACCGGCCCCTATGCACGCGCGATCCTCGAGGACACGCTGGGCGCGGCCAGGGGCAGCGTCATCAATGGCGTTCCGCTGCCGGATTTCGGCGGCCATCATCCAGACCCGAATCTCGTTCACGCCAAGCATCTTTACGATCTGGCGATGTCCGCGCAATCTCCCGATCTTTGCGCAGCCTCCGACGGCGACGGCGACCGCAATCTCATCATCGGCCGCTCGCGTTTCGTGACGCCATCGGACAGCCTCGCCATCCTTGCGGCCAACGCTCATCTCGCGCCGGGCTATAAAGGCGGCATCGCGGGCATCGCGCGCTCCATGCCGACCAGCGCCGCCGCCGATCGCGTGGCGCAAAAGCTGGGGTTGGCGATTTACGAAACGCCGACGGGATGGAAATTCTTCGGCAATCTGCTCGACGCCGGCTTGGTTACGATCTGCGGCGAGGAGAGTGCGGGCACTGGCTCCAATCACGTGCGCGAGAAAGACGGGCTGTGGGCGGTGCTGCTATGGCTCGACATACTCGCCGCGCGCAAGCAAAGCGTCGACCATATCGTGCGCGAACATTGGGCGACGTATGGCCGCAATTATTACTCGCGCCACGACTATGAGGAAGTGGACAGCGACGGCGCCAACGCGCTGATGAAGCAGTTGCGGGACCAGTTGCCGACGCTCAAGGGCAAGGTATTTGGCGCGCTTGAAGTCGCGGACGCCGATGATTTCGCCTATCACGATCCGGTCGACGGATCAGACTCCGCCAATCAGGGGTTGCGTATCATGTTCGCGGACGGCTCGCGCATCGTCTATCGTCTCTCCGGCACCGGCACTTCGGGCGCGACGCTGCGCGTCTACATCGAGAGTTTCGAGTCCGACGTCGCGCGCCACAACGTCGAGACGCAAACGGCGCTGCAAGACCTTATCGCCTTGTCGCGCTCGCTCGCCGAAATCGAACGCTTCACCCATCGCTCCAGCCCGAGCGTGATTACCTGAGGACGCCGGGCGGCGCCGCCCCTGCTTTGATCATCTATAAGAATTGGGGCGCGCGCCTCTCCTTCGCGGCTGCCGCTAAAACGGCGCAGCGAGGAGCTCACGAAGCGCAGAGTCCCACGACAAAAGAAATCGAGCCCTGCGGAAACTGAAAGCACTCCTTTATGACTGAGCCCGCCCCCGGCTCGCTGGTCGAGCACGAGTCCCGCGCCGCTATTCTTGCAGAGCTTCATGCACGCCCTTTCGTGCCGCTTGAAACGCCGCGCCGCGTCTATCACTTCGCCTTTGCGACGAATGACGATGAAGCGCGCGCCGACCGCGGGGAAATCGTGCGGCTGGCCAGTTCGCATGACTGCGCGGCGACGGCGAGCGACGCTAAGTTCAAGAGCCTGACCTTCGGCGCGTGGGATCTGCGCTGGGAGCAGCATACAGAATTCACCACCTACACCTGGTCGACCTCACAGGACGCTGCCACGCCATTTTCCCACCCCGATCCTCTGGGCGCGGGAGAAGTGAAATTTCGCGCGCCGGGACGGCTGATCGTCGCCGCGCATCTTTGCGTCATCGGCCGAGAAAACTCGCTCGACAAGCTTGCGGGACTGTTCAATTCGGAAAGCCTTTGCGTGATCAGCGTCGCCAAGGGCGCTGCCGATTTGATGACGGATTTTGCGCTGGACGCAGCGGGGTTCACGCGGCTGATCATCCGCTCGAACAACGCCAGCGCGCTGGAAGCCGGCCGCATCGCGCAGCGCGCGCTGGAAGTCGAAACCTATCGCACCATGGCGCTGCTTGGCCTGCCGGAGGCGCGTCGGGCCAGTCCGGAGTTGCGCGCCATGGAGCGTGAAGTTTCGGGGATCACCCATGCGCTAAGTCGCATGCAGGACTCGCGCACCAATGAGGATCTGCTCAAGCGCCTGTCCGATCTGCTCGCCGCTGGCGAGGCGCTTTCGACCAGAACCGCTTTTCGCTTTGGCGCTAGCCGGGCCTATCACGCTTTGGTCAAGAACCGGCTTGAGCTTTTGCAGCAGGCCAAGGAAAGCCCTTATGTGACGATCTCGGACTTCCTGAGCGCCAGGCTCGATCCGGCGATCGAGACTTGCAACGCAGTGGAGGCGCGGCAGGCGCGGTTGTCGAACCAGGTGGAGCGTGCGATCAATCTGATGCGCACCGGCATCACCTTCGAAATGGAGCGCCAGAACCGCGATCTGCTGCACGACATGAACCGCCGCGCACGCCTGCAAATGCGCTTGCAACGCATCGTGCAGGGACTTTCTGTCGCGGCGCTCGCCTATTACCTGCTTGGGCTGACGGCCTTCGTCGCAAAGGGCGTGAAGGACGCGGGCTGGCTACCCGCAAATGTGACTGCGGAAGAAGTCACCGCGCTGGCTCTGCCCCTCACCATTCTCGCTTCCTGGCTGTTCATGGTGCGCCTGCGCCGCCTCTCGCAAAAGGCGGCCAAGGAAGAACAGGTGGATTAAAGTCGCAACTGCGAGACCGGCGCCTTGTGATGCGCGTAAACGAATGCGACGATGGAGCCCACGACAAGGGCGATCAGCGTAATAAGCAAGGTGGCGCGGTCGAGCCAGGCGACAAAAGGAACGCCCAGTCCCAACACCGCCCCGACGACGCAAATGCGCCATGCGCCTATCTGTGCGCCGGCCGTGAATGTGCCGAGCGCCAATATCGTCAGCACCAGCAAGGCGGCGGCGTCTGCATTCATCATGTGATTCACGTCCGACATTGTTACAACGCGCATGGCGAAAAACACCGCGCCCCAGTGCAGCGCCTCGATGCGGATCAGCCGCCCCAGCACAGCCTGATGCTGCGCGTCGTGCAGCCGCGTCCAGACACAGACCGCCGCGAAAAACGGAACGAGGACTTCCCAGAAATAGGTCGTCGCGTCAGGAGCCACGCTCGCGAATGCGACACCGAGCACCGCGGCGATCAACATCGCGATATACGGCCAGTCGCGCCTGAGAAAGCCACGAAAAACGGATTCCTGGACTTGCGCCTCGGGCTTTTGCTCGGACATAATTCTAACTCCTGCGAAGATATAAATTTATCTGCGAGCGGACCTCTCGCCAACCCTGCATAGCGGCGATTACACTGGCTTTTTTTGGCCTGTTTTGCAAACAGGCGAGCTAATCGACATCCAGCGGGGATACGCCCTTGGGCGCGCCATTTTCGCCCAAAGTGATTTTCTCGATGCGCGCCTCCGCCTGCGTGAGCAAAACGTCGCAACGCTTCTTCAAGGCGTCGCCACGTTCGTAAAGCTTCACGGACTCATCGAGCGATATCGAAGACTTCTCCAGCTTGGAGACAATTTCCTCAAGCTCCTGCATGGCCTTTTCGAAGGGCATGGAGGCGATGTCGGCAAAAGAATCGGGCACGGCGCGTCTCTAGGTTGGCGTCAACTCCGGCGAGTTTAGACGATCAGCGCCACTGGCGCGACCCCGTCTCCATGATAGCGGGAAGAGGGAGTTACCCCGCAACCCTTACGCTCCCATTGGCTCGGGATGCCCGGCAATGCGCAAAATCGTCGGAAACTCCTCGCGCAGCCGCCGCTCGACCCCGTCAACGGCCTCATGCACGGCCTCGACGGTGAGCCCGTCATCGAGTCGGCAGTGATAGTTTACCACAAGCCCGGCTGCAGTGCCGCGCACACGCACGTCATGCACATCGTGGACCATGCCTTGGGCGGCCGCGTGGCGCTGCAACGCCTCTTCTATCGCGCCATGCATTACGGGATCGGCGTCGCGACCGATCAATACATGCGGAGCCAGCGGTTCCAGATGAGTGTCGATCTCGATGTCCGCGCCGAACTCGTCTCTTATCGCGTTTTCGAACGCCGAGGCGATGGCATGCGCGCGGCGCAGCTCCATTTCGCCGTCGAGCTCCATGTCGATGCTGATGGAAAGCCTGCCTTCCACCTGCTGCGTGATGATGTGATGGACCTGCAGATGACGCCGCGCCGCGACGAGCAAAATGCGCTCGATCACGGTCTCGTCGTCGAGCGCACGCGGCTCCGCGGTTACGGTTATCTCCGCCTGAGGGGAGTCGGCGGCGATCACGCGAAGGACCACATTTTTGATGCGCGCCGCCTGCTCGACGCTCAGGGCGCGGGAAACGGCGATAGATGCTTCGCCCATCACCTTCCGACCCATCATGCGCAAGCGCAAGCTCTCCAGCGCAATGACGCCGGGGACGTCGGTGATGATTTTCTGGAAATGCGGCACCTGTTCCTGCGGCGCGGCGTCGAGCAGCGTTTCAATGGTGCGCCGCCCCAGCCGGAACCCCGCCACGGCGATAAACAGCGCGACGCCGAACGCCGCCAGCGCGTCGCCGTTCAGAAATCCCAAATGCGTCGCGCCGAGGCCGATGAGCACAAGAATCGAAGAGATCAGATCGCTGGCGAAATGCAACGCGTCCGCCGCCAGGGCGTCGCTGCCCTCCGTATGGGCGATTTTAGCCAATTGGCGCGAGCGAACGGCGTCGACCAGAATGGAGCCGCCCAGCACCACGAAAACCGGCCAGCCCGCGTCGACCTGATTGTCGCCGTCATTCAACCGGCGCGCGGCCTCGGACACGACGAAAAGCGCGAGGCCGAACAACAGCCCGGTCTCGACAAGAGCAGCCAATGCCTCGAACTTGCCGTGGCCGTAATGGTGCTCCTCGTCAGCCGGCTTGTCGGCTTCGCGCACCGCGAAAAAGGTCAGAATCGTTGCGCCCGTGTCGACAAAGCCGTGGCCGGCCTCGGACAGCAGCGACAGCGAGCCAGACCACAATCCCGCCGCGAGCTTTGCGAAGGCCAGCAGAGCGCTTGCGGCGATGGAGGCTTTCGCGGCGCCCAGCTTGCGCGAAGGCGCTGCGGTTTCGAGATCTTCGAAGTTGGTCATGGAGCGTCCGGACGGATTTGAACAAGGCCGGCATCGCCGCTGTTGCAATCCCACTAGCAATTTGACAGCCCCTGCGCAAACGGCGTTCGGGCGACCCGCTCCTTTTCGTTTTGCATTCGCTCGGCGCGCGCTGGTCTCCTCCGACAATCCCATGATTTCATTGTCGGATTTTTTTGTCGCCAAGGCTTTTGCCGGCGCAGAAAAAAATCGCTAAATTCAGATGATTTGAAAGGGGATGCTTCGAGGCGCCGATGAGCATGTTTTTGCAAAACTTCCTGGGCAGAATCATTCGCGTTGGAAATCTGGAGGTGGAGACAGCTTCGGGTGCAGTTTTTAAGCTTGGCGATGGATCCGGCCCCCCCGTAGCCGTGCGCTTCGCCGACTCCGCAGCGCAATTGCGACTGCTGAGCGATCCCGAAATGGCTTTCGGCGAACTCTACATGGATCAGCGCCTGATCGTGACGAAAGGGACGATCTTCGACGCGCTGATGCTCGGCACGCGAAATGTCTCGCTCGACGGACAACCGAAGTGGCTGGAGACGCTTTCGCGTCTGCGTTCATGGACGCGGCGACTGGGCCAGCGCAACACCCTGCTGAACGCGAAGAGAAACGTCGAGGCCCATTACGACATTGACGGTCGCATCTACGATCTCTTTCTCGACCGCGACAGGCAATATTCCTGCGCCTATTTCGAACATCCGGGCGAACTCGCTCGACGCCGCGCAACTGGCCAAGAAACGCCATATCGCCGCGAAGCTTTTGCTGAAGCCGGGTCAAAGCGTGCTGGACATTGGCTGCGGCTGGGGCGGCCTCGCTTCATACATAGCCGATAAATGCGGCGCAGACGTCACTGGCGTCACGCTCTCACAGGAGCAGCTTCCCATCGCGCGCGCTCGCGCGGAACGTCTCGGCCTCGCCTCGAAAGCAAAATTCAAGCTCGCGGATTATCGCGACGTCAATGAGAAATTCGACCGCATCGTGTCCGTCGGCATGTTCGAGCATGTGGGACTTGGCTATTACGACGCCTTCTTCAAATGCGTCGCCGACTCGCTCAAAAGCGACGGCGTCGCGCTTATTCACACCATCGGCAATACTGTTGCGCCTATTCCGACAAATCCGTGGATTCAAAAATACATTTTTCCGGGCGGCTATGTGCCGAGCCTTTCCGAAATAATTCCAGCGATCGAGCGCGCCGGTCTGATCGTATCGGATGTGGAGGTGCTCAGGCTTCATTACGCGGAAACTCTGAAGCATTGGCGCGAGCGCTTTCTTGGCCGCCGCGCGGAAGCGGTCGCGATAAGCGGCGAACGCTTCTGCCGCATGTGGGAATTCTACCTTGCGCTCTCGGAAGCCGCGTTCAGACTCGGCGTCATCGCCATCTTCCAGATCCAACTCGTCAAGAAGGTGGACGCCGCGCCGATAACTCGCGATTACATGAGCGAGACCGAAAACAGGCTGCGCGAAAAGGAAGCGTCCGCCGAAGCCCTGCCCGCCGAGTGAGCCGCGTCGGCGCCGATATTGCATCAAGTGGAAAGCCGGAGGACTTTGTCCGATCTACGACACGCGCGTCGCGAGGGTTTAATGCCGCTTTACGCCTATTCCTGTCAGGACTGTAACGCTGAATTCGAGCTTCTCGTCCGTTCGTCCGACGTTCCGGCGTGCCCTTCCTGCAGCAGCAAAAAACTGCAACAGCAGGTCGCCCGGATCTCGTCCGAGATCAAATATCCTGCAATCGCAAGATCATGGCGGCAGGCGGCGGCGCGGTCGGGAGAGCTCTCCAATTTCAGCAAGCAGGAACAGGGTTTGAAAAAGGGCTGAGCGCGCAGTTCCCTTCGGCCTCCCTGCCTTGTCCCGCAGGCTGCGCCCGTGCAATATCCTACCAGACCCGGCGAAAGTAGCCGCCGGTCATAGGCAGGAAATTTCCAAATGGCTTTCGAATCTTTGTTCTCGCCGCTGCGGGTCGGCGCGCTGACCTTGCCTAATCGAATCCTCATGGCTCCGCTCACGCGCTGCCGAGCTGAAGCCGGCCATGTTCCTGGCGAGCTGATGGCGCATTATTACGAGCAGCGGGCGGGCGCAGGACTTATCATCGCCGAGGCGACCATGGCGATGGCCTGCAATTCAGCCTTCTGGACAGAGCCCGGCATTCACTCACACGCGCAGATCGCAGGCTGGCGACGCGTGGTCGACGCGGTCCACGCCAAGGGCGGACTGATCGCCCTGCAAATCTGGCATGGCGGTCGGGCCTGCCATCCGCTGATGAACAATGGCGCGACGCCCGTCGCTCCCAGCGCCATTCCGATCACCAACGACGAGATTCATACGCCTGACGGCAACAAGCCTTACGCGACGCCGCGCGAATTGCGGGACGACGAATTGCCGGGAATCGTGCAGGGCTTCGCTCAGGCGGCGCGCAATGCGAAAAATGCGGGTTTCGACGCCATCGAGATTCATGGCGCGAATGGTTATCTGCTGGACGAATTCTTGCGCGACGGCGCCAACAGACGGCAGGGCCGCTATGGCGGAAGCGTCGAAAACCGCGCCCGCCTGCTTCTCGAGGTTCTGGAGGCGGTGATCAGCGTCTATGGCGCTGATCGCGTCGGGCTTCGCATCTCGCCGCTCAACAGTTACAACAGCATGATCGACAGCGATCCGATCGGCCTTGCGACATGGCTCGCCACGCGATTGAACGAGTATCGCATCGCTTATCTCCACGTCATGCGCGGCGACTTCTTCGGCGAACAGACGGGCGATGTAATGACGCCCGTGCGCGCGGCGTTCAAGGGCGTGCTGGTCGCCAATATGGGCTATGACGCCGCCGAGGCCGACGCCGCAATATCTCAAGGCAAGCTCGACGCCGTGGCGTTTGGCGCAAGCTTCCTGGCCAATCCCGATCTGCCGGCCCGCCTGAAGGCCGGCGCGCCCCTCAACGCGCCCGATCCTTCGACATTCTACACGCCGGGCGCCAAGGGCTACACCGATTATCCGGCCATGGGCGTCTGAATCAATTCCTGCGGCGGCCCATAGGCTTGCGAGAAACGAGGAAATTTGTCGACAGTCGCCGGATGTATAATGCGACGCACAAGGCCCCTCCCTGCGCCAATGTGACGCTCGGAGTGGCATGGAAATTCAGTTAAATTTTACCAATGCCAGCATATCCTTGTTCTGCATATCCATGTTTTGCGCGACGCTGATATCGCGACGCACATTTGGAGCGAGGAGTTGTTCATGGAGTCGATCAAAGCGTGGTTGCAAGACTGGTCCGACGCCTGCGAATACGCGAAGGAATGCGCTCCCGATCTGACCTTCTTCGCTCCCCACGAGCCCTGGACGGCGTTTGCAGGCATCGCCGCCGTTTGTTTTTTGATCTGGTGGTGGAACGAGAAGCAGATTGCCCGTCTGCTCGAATATGAAGGCAAGTTTCGACTGCTTCAGGATTTCGAGGATGCGCCGGCCGCCCTGTTGCGAGACGCGCTGAAGCAGATGCGAAGCGGCGGCCTCTCTCTGCAGGAACGCGCGGCGTGAAGGATTGGCGGTTCAGCTAAGGAGTTGCACCTCTCCGCTCGCAAGACGGTAAATCCCACCGACAATCTGGAGGCGCTTTTCATTGACGGCCGCGCTGAGTATTGGCGTCGCCGTCTTCAGCGCCTCCATGTTGCGTCTCACATTCTCCCTGGTCGCGTTCTCCAGGAGATCGCCGGGAAGATCGGCGACCGCATTCACGGCAGGGGCCAAACTCGCGACTAGAGACGGCAGATGTCCTGGCAAGGTCGTCTTGTCTTTTATGGATGCGATCGTCGCGCTCACCGCGCCGCAGGCGTCATGGCCGAGCACCATGATCAGCGGGGTTTTGAGAGCTTCCACCGCATATTCAAAGCTCGCGAGA
The DNA here is from genome assembly GCA_963697595.1 of uncultured Alphaproteobacteria bacterium. Taxonomy (GTDB): domain Bacteria; phylum Pseudomonadota; class Alphaproteobacteria; order Rhizobiales; family Beijerinckiaceae; genus Methylocystis. Next base: position 2,796,538 of record CAVOON010000003.1, read on the forward strand.
TTGTCTGGATTGAGGAAATTTCCAGCCACGCGAACCACAAACAGGTCGCCGCGCGAACTGTCGAATGCAAACTCCGGAGCGATGCGCGAGTCGGCGCAGCTCAATATTCCAGCATAGGGATTCTGTCCGCCGACAAGGGCTTCCCGCTCGGCGATAAAGTCATGCCGTTTGGCGACGCCTTGCACATAGCGTTTGTTGCCCTCCTTCAAACGCTCAAGCGCCTGTTCCGGCGTCACGACATTGCCGGGTTTCGGCGGCGGATTTTTTCCTTTCGCCATCGCGGCGGCGGGCGTTGCGAGCGTCGCCGTCAGTTGCGCGCCAATCGACAGGAGCTTGCGCCGAGAGATTATGTTTCCATGTGTTAAGATCTGAAATCCGCATGCTTCGCACATAAATGAAGCCCCGTTTTTGTGGCTGGTGAAATGGGCCTGGAACTTTCTCCGGAAATCTAGCTTCGGTCCTTGAAAGTTTCTAGCATGCGTTGCGCCGCGGCGAGCGCTGAATTAAGTAAAGCCAAAACCAAGAAGGGTTTTTGACATGCGCTATCTGCACACGATGGTCAGGGTCGCCGATCTTCCGCGCTCGCTCGAATTCTATTGCGGCGCGCTGGGAATGGTCGAAATCCGCCGCAGCGAAAGCGAAAAAGGACGTTACACCTTGGTCTATCTTGCGGCGCCGCGGGACGAGTCGGCAGCCCGGCAAAGCGATGCGCCTCTGCTCGAATTGACGTACAATTGGGACGCCGAGATTTACACGGGAGGACGCAATTTCGGTCATCTCGCCTTCGCCGTCGACGACATTTACGCAACCTGCGCGTGTTTGCGGTCGGCGGGCGTGACAATCAACCGCCCGCCTCGTGACGGCCACATGGCGTTCATTCGTTCGCCAGACAATATTTCGATCGAATTATTGCAGCACGGGGGAGCGCTAGCGCCGCAGGAGCCATGGGCTTCAATGCAGAACACCGGCGTCTGGTGAGGTCAGCCGCTCGAATTGTGGCGCGGCGCAGCACAAAATTATGCACACAATCGCGGAACCGTTTCGAAAATCCCGCGTTCTCCTTATGCGTCACTCGACCACCAATGGCGGAATGCGTCGCCGTCAGAGGGGCGATGCGTTGCATCCCCAGAAAGTGGGCGCCGTAAATTCTGGCAGGTCCGGCGATTTTTAGGTTCTGTTTAGACGTCGGGTCAAAGGGATGGCGCGATTATAGTAATAGCGGAACGCCGAATTGGCGCCCTGGCCGCAAAACATAACGACGCAGCGCCATCAGCGCGTCGCTTAGTCGCTTATGTTAAGGCATCGCCCAAGTCGCGGGAATACTTGGCCCCGGAGACGCCGGCTTAGCAAAAAAAAGCGGTTTCTAGGCCGCGTGCGAAAAGGAAAGAGGTGGCGAACAGGTCTCGGCGCAGTTTTCAAATTGCAACACCGCCATCGGAGGAAAATATGTTGATCGCGGACATGATCCACTCCTGTTCAAACGCCAGTGTCGCAGAAGCCGCAGTTTCCTGCATTGGGGGCAGCTTTGCGGAGCGGGTCGCCGCTGTGGCTGTTAAAAACGGGATGAACGTGGGTCGGTTTGTTGCGATCGTCGTGCGGGACTTCGGTCGACGCGCCAATGACGAGGCGCTTTCAGCGCTGCGTCAGAAAATCTCCGGAGCCGATCAACCGCTGTTGCATGGTCTTGTACAGGTGGTCGAGCCGGTCCTAAATGACGGCGCGGTTTTTTTTGATGAAGGGGCGCTCGACGTCCCAAGCGGCGCCTTTCGCGGCAAAACCCTTTACGACAGCCGGTCCCAACTCCATTAGCCAGCTTTGCGCCCCGCATGGCCGCACAAATTTTCAGCCTCTCTCCGAACCCGGGAGAGGCTTTTTTAATGGTCGGGACAGTCACAGATGGCGTTTCGTCCTTTTATGTTTACCGTGAGATAGTAGAGTAGTAATTCCCGCCGACGAAATTCACTGCGAAGCGAGGCCATGGAACATCTGCTGGATCAGTCTCAAATCATCCATCTGGTTTCTACCTATGGTTATTGGGTGATTTTTACCGTCATATCGTTGGAGAGCGCAGGCATGCCGCTGCCGGGCGAGACGATGCTCGTCGGCGCCGCGATATATGCGGGCCAGGGCGGCGGCTTGGCGATCGAGCATATCATCCTGGCGGCCGCCGGCGGCGCCATCGCGGGCGACAATATCGGCTATTGGGTCGGTCGCGAGTATGGCACCGGCCTGCTGGAGCGCCATGGCTCATGGATAGGCGCGACCCCTAAAAAGCTTAAACTTTGGCAATATCTGTTCATGCGCTGGGGCGGCTGGATCGTTTTTGTCGGGCGTTTCACCGCCCTCTTGCGCATGCTGGCGGGCTTCCTCGCAGGCGCCAACCGCCTCTCGCCCGGACAGTTCTTCATCTTCAACGCCGCCGGCGGGATTGTCTGGGCGCACGTGTTTGGACTTGGCGGATACTATCTAACCTCGGCTTTTCAGCGCGTCGAAGGGCCTTTCGCTTTCGTCGCCTTTGTTTTCGTCCTGGGCGCGCTGATTTATCTTTGGCGCTATTTCAAGATTCATGAAGAGCGGCTCCTGGGCGAAGCCGAAGCGGCGATCGCCGCCAAGGGCCTGGAGCACGCTCTCTAGCCGAAGCTCGGGCCGCGCCTCGCCGTCGACAGCGCCCTGCTCAGGTCGCGCGCCAGCGCCGCCTTTTGATCGGGACCGAGAAAAGCGCCGATCTCGACGCTTTCCCCGCGCGAGACGAGAGCCACGCGCTCAGTGCCAAACTCTTCATGCACGTCCTGTTCGAGTCGCACCCAGGACGGATTGAAACGCCAGATCTTTCGCTGGCCGCGATTGGAAACCTTTTCGAACACCAGTTCCAACGGGGTCACATCAACGGTTTCATAAGCTCTGGCGGAGCGAAAATTGATTTTGAAAGCGATGAAAAGCGCCAGCACGTCAAGTCCCATGAAGCCGGCGACAGGCCAGGCTCCCATCAAAAAAAAGGGCAATGACAACAGGAAAGCCGCGCAACCCATTCCGACAATGAGGCGCTTGAAACCCGCCGGGGTCAACGAACGATACGGCGTCAGCCGGGTCGCGTAGATGCGTTGGTCCTCGGGTTCGACCCGTCCGGCCATTGGCTTCGCCTCCTTGGTAATATTATAACGTCTCAATGACCAAGGAACAGATACGGGAAAGCCCCAAGAAGCGGCGAAGGGCCGACAAATCCGCCGAGACCGCCCGCATAGCCGCGATATTTGAGCGCTTTGAGACCGCCGACCCTCATCCGAAAGGCGAACTTGTCCACACTAATGTGTTTACGCTGCTGGTCGCCGTAGTGCTGTCTGCGCAGGCGACCGACGCGGGTGTGAACAAGGCGACCGCGGCGCTTTTTCGGGTGGCCGACACGCCCGCCAAGATGGTGGCGCTCGGCGAAGAGCGCTTGCGGGACTACATCAAGACGATCGGACTTTTTCGCACCAAGGCAAAAAATGTCATCGCTCTCTCGCGATTGCTGATCGAGCGCCACGGCGGCGAGATCCCGCGCGATCGCGCGGCGCTGGAGGCGCTGCGGGGGGTCGGCCGCAAGACCGCTAATGTCGTGCTCAATATCGCTTTTGGCAAGCCGGTGATCGCGGTCGACACCCATATATTCCGCGTTTCGAATCGTTTGCCTCTGGCGGAGGGCAGAACCGTGGAGGCGGTTGAGACGGGGCTGGAAAAAATCGTGCCGGGTCGCTTCAAGCTGCACGCGCATCACTGGCTGATTCTGCACGGACGCTATGTCTGCAAGGCGCGCAGACCTTTGTGCGAAACCTGCCTGATCGCCGATTTATGCCGCTATCCCGGCAAGAATATCTAGCGCCCCTTTTTGTCTGCAGGAGGGGGAGCGCAAGCCCGCGTTGTCACTTATCTGCGCAATCACTGGAATAGTCACGATGGCCCATGATCGCTGACCCGATCCGCACATGGGTGGCTCCGAGCTGAATCGCCAGCTCGAAATCAGAACTCATTCCCATCGACAGAGTGGAGAGACCATTGCGCGCGGCTATGTCGGCGAGCAAGGCGAAATGGGGCGAAGCCTGCTCGCCGACCGGCGGCACGCACATCAGACCCTCAATCTGCAAACCGTGTTTGTGTCTGCACAGTTCTATGAACGCGTCGGCGTCCTGAGGCAGAACGCCGGCCTTCTGCGGTTCGGCGCCGGTATTCACTTGCACAATCAGGCGCGGACGCTTGCCCTGTCGTTCAATCTCCGCAGCCAGCGCCTGAGCGATTTTTTCGCGGTCGACGCTTTCAATGACGTCGAAGGTCTCGACTGCTTCTTTGGCCTTGTTGGATTGCAGGGGGCCAATAAGATGCAATTCGACGTCGGAATATTTTTCGCGCAGCGGCGGCCATTTTCCGCGCGCTTCCTGCACGCGGTTTTCGCCAAAAACCCGCTGCCCCGCCTCGAGCAGCGGCAGCACGTCCGCGCCTGGAAAAGTCTTGGTTACGCAGACCAGGGCGATCGTCGCGGGGTCGCGCCCGCAGTCGCGCGCCGCGCGGTCGATGGCGTGTTTGGCGGCGTCCAGTCGGTCAATGATGCTCATGGAGTCCGGGTTAAAACGCTAGGCTCGAGAGAGCAAGCGGCATTTGGAAGAACGCCGCCACCCTCACCTTTGGACGGAAGCCGCAAGCCAGTCCAGATAATCCGCGTCGCCTTCCGCTATTTCAAGCCGCAGGATTTCGGGCGTGTCATAATCGTGCAGGCGCCGGATCAGTGCGCTCAGCGCCCCAAAATCTTCGCTGCGTATCTTCATCTGCAGGGCGATCTCGCTGTCTTCGCGCAGCTCGTCCTTCCAGACATAATGGCTTTGAATCGGATAAAGCTGCACGCAGGCGGCAAGCCGCTCATCGAGCGCCGCCCGAGCGATTTCCCGCGCCTTGGCGGCGCTTGCGACCGTCGTCACGGCTATGCTGAAAGGGGCGGTCACCTGTTTCGTTCCTCGTTATCCGTAGGCCCGCGTCTTGGAATGGGCGGCCGGCTTCGATAGAGTTCCTTCATATAACCGCGGCGAAGAGGACGATCCATGGCGAATGCCTCCGACCACGACGACGGCGTGGAACGCGAAAAGCTTGACGCGCGCATCGCCTTCGTGACTGCGGCCTTCATCCTTGTCTATGGTTTCATCGCCCTGCTCGACCGCGTTGGCGCGCCGATAGCCTTCGTCGAGTCGCTTGAACCTTATTTCACAATAGTCGCTTTCGCCCTGCTTGGCGCATTTCTCCACTCCATGCGGGTGTCTTTCTACTATACTGCCGGTCGGGCCGTTCCCGCCGAATACTCTGGATTCGCCAAGGCGGCGCTGGTCGCGGGCGTCATTGCGCCCTTTGGCGCGCATTTCGCGGCGCGAACCTGGCTTATAGGGCTTTGCGGCGGGATTTTCGCTGGCGTCGCTCTGGCCGGCTTCTATCTGGGACCGGTGCTGCGAAAGAGCGGCGCGTTTTCCTTATCCGGCCTGCTCGCTGCGCGTTTTCCGGGTCTTGCGCCCCGCCTCGGGGTTATCGCGCTGGAATGTGCGGCTTCCGCCCTCGTCGCTCTCGCCGCTCAGCAATCGGCGGTTGACGCGCTTACAGGGATATCCGGCGGAAGCCGAAGCTTCGCGGCGCTCGTTATTGGCGCCGCAATCCTGCTGATCGCCGGACCGGGCGGCCTGTTCGGCTCGATCTGGGCGGCGTGCGCAGCGGGCGCCGTGGCTTTGGCGGGCTTTGGCTGGACCGCTGTGACGGCGGCGCTGCAAGGCCTTCCCCCTTTCGTCAATTCGAGCGGCTCAATTTGGCGGGAGGCTGCCGTTCAGCTGGAGGGCTGGGGGGCGGTGGCTCCTTTCGCGGGTTATGGCGTCGATGTCCTCGCCACGATAGCGGTGACGCTTGGCGCCGCAGTTTTGGCCCCCCTTTTGGCGCCCGCGATAACCGCGCAGGGCCCCTCGAGCGCGCGGAACGCCGGCTACGCCGCTTTCGGCTGGACTTTGCTGTTCGCCTGGCTGATCTCGACGACAGTGGCGGCGACGGCGCTGTCTTTCAGCACCATGGCGGTCGGCGAAACTCCGGAGCATTTGCCGCAGGAGCTTTACGCGGCCAGCGCCCATGGCCTCGTGAAGATTTGCGGAGAAAAAGCTCCCGACCCCGGCGGCGCCCTGCGCGCCTGCGCCGCCAAGGGAGTGGCCGCCGGCGCTACGCTGCGGCCGCAGGACTTTGGCGTCAGCCGCGAATTTCTGCTGACCGCCCTTCCTGAGCTGGAACACCTCAGCGCCGCAATGACGGGCTTGCTCGCATCGGCGCAGATTGCGCTGGCGCTGGCGCTCGGGGCGGCGGGTTTGCAAGCCTTTGGCACGGCGCTGGGACACGAGGCCGTTTACCACATGCGAGGCGAGACCGATCTGACCAGCCGCCGGCTGGCGACCACGCGGCTGGCTTTGGTTTCGATCTCGGCGTTCGGCGCTTTGGCGAGCGCCTACAGGATATTCGACCCGCGCGAGCTGCTGGGGCTTGCTCTCGCCATTTCGACCGCCGCCGTCGCGCCCCTGGCGATTCTGGCCTTGTGGACGCGCGCCAATGACCGTGACGCGCTGATCGCCCTGCTTGGCGGACTTGCGGGCATGACCGTGACGATCTTCGTCGCCGGCGTCACGCGCGATACGGAGTTGCTATTCACGGTTCCGCTGGCTGGCGCGTTGACCGGGCTGGCCGCGGGCGTGATTTCGGCGCTGTCGCGGCCAGCCTGTCCGGAACCGGCCACCGCTTTCGTCGCGCGTCTTTTGCACGGCGACGGCGATGTGCTCGGTCCGGACAAGGGCGCCTGACGCGTCACCCGGCCGGCTATTGCGAGTTTTAGCGCCCGACCTCGCTTTTCTGATCCCGAAGCAGCGGCGGCAAGCTTACTTTCGGTCCGATCCGCAGCATTTTCAGGCTTTTTGCCCGGAGCCGATCGCTATGGCGCTTGCCGACCTCCTCGGCGTCGACCGCGACGTCGCGGCCGAAGCCGTCACTCTAGCCGTGCTGCTGACGCTGATGACGGCGCTCGCTTTCCTGCGGCTGCCGACCGGCGAGCGGATCGACCGCTTTTTCGGCGATTTGACCTACCCGCTTTACATGACCCACGCGAATGCGATTACCCTAGTCCTATCGACGACCGTCGGTTACTCCTTTTCCGGCTTGATCGCGGGATTCGCGCTCGCCATAGCCATGACCCCATGGTCGCGTGCAGCCCCGGATCCCCTTGTGGACCGGCTGCGGGACGCCATTCGGGGCCGTAGCCTCGGCCGTACCGCCCCCGCACTCTCCATGGTCCCGGCGCGGGAGGAGCGCGCGGAAATTTTGTATTAGCGGCGCCATTAGGCCGCGCGCCCAAAAAACGGAAATCCTGAACTTTCAGAAGTTGCGCATGCTTCAGTCTTCGCAACGTCAGCAAAGCATCGTCGCGCCTGTGAGAGGTAGTTCCAAAGGCCACGGGATGTTTTGGCGCATTCGGCTATGAATCGTGCCGATGGAATTGACTGCGGCTCCATTCGAGCTGAACGAGTCAAAGTTTCTATGGAGAAGCTCATCACCGCCAGGATCCAAACGATCTTTGCTGCGCTCGCGACATGGGCGCTTGCGTGCGCCATCGCGCCGCCTCTGCACGCAGAGCAGCTGATCTGGAAGCAGATACAGATTGAGGGCAAGCAGCGCCGTTTTCTCATAGATCGCCCGCCTTCTTTCGATGACGCCAACAGCAGATCAGTTCTTTTGGTGATTCATGGCTTCGGTTCGGATCCCTCCAAAGCCAGGACGGAAATGGGCTTTAGCCAACTCAACAATCGCGACGATTTCATTTTCGTTTTTCCAGAGGGCTCCGGGCCCAATCCAGATGAGCTTTCCTGGAATGCTGGCTTTTGCTGTCGGTCCGCGATGCAGAGCGGCGTCGATGACGTAAATTTCCTCGATCAGATTCTGGACATGCTGAGGACGGAAATGCACATCGATCGTCGGCGAGTTTATGTCGCCGGCTTTTCAAACGGCGCAAACCTCGCTTACCGCTGGGGCGCCGCTCGCTCTCAGACCGTCGCGGGAATCGCGGCTGTGGCGGGAGCCATCGGCGGGAGGGCGCACTTCTTTGCCCCCGAAGTGCGGATCGCAAATCCGGAACAGCCCGTATCTCTGCTTATCGTTCACGGCGAGGAAGATCTGTCGTTCCCCTACAAAGGGGGAGTTTCAATGTCTGTCCGCCAAGGTCTGCGCGGACGCGAAAGCGTATCCGTCCCTGACTCGATTTCCTTTTGGAAAAAGAACAACGGTTGCATCGGAGAACCGGAAATTTCGAAGACGGCAGGCGGAGGGAGCCTGCAGCGGTTTACTCATTGCCTCGATGGCACTGCAGTTGAGGCCTGGACCTTCGCGCGGATAGGTCACGAGTGGCCAAAGCAGTTAGACCATCTCGTCAGCGGACCTTTCGTGACGGAATACATGCTGGAATTCTTTCGTCGTCATCCAAAGGTTGCTGAAGCGCCCTGACGCAAAAGACGGCGAGATACGAGTCGGATGACCTTGCGCGCTTTCACCGCCCTCTTCTCCTCACAGACGACTGACGCTCACTCGAGATCTCAACCCAAGCTTGTGCGGAAATACTTAATTTTTACGGGTATTTACGCATTGAGCGTCGGGGCTTTTTCCGCTTTTGTCTTGGGGTTTGTCTGACATGAGCACGCAGGAGGCGATTGCCTGGTGATCTCAGTCCCAAAAATACATGTCATCGATGACGATCCCGCGATGCTCGATGCATTGCGGCTGTTGTTGCGGTTAGAGGGATATTGCGTCAGCGTTTATGAATCCGCGAACGACTTTCTAGATGGACTCTGCTCGGACGACAGAGGTTGCGTCCTTACCGACATGCACATGCCGGAAATAACTGGACTCGATCTCTTGGTGATAATGAAGAAACAACATGTCTGCATGCCGGTAATCGTCATAACAGCTCACGCGGACGATCAGCTTGAGGGCGCGGCGAAAGAGCTTGGCGCACATGATTTCTTCGAGAAGCCTCTAAATCACGACGCGCTGCTGGCTTCCATTCGCGAGGCGTTGGCGAGCCCATAGACCCCGTCCAGACGCGCGGCCGCGTGCGCCCCCGGGGGCGATGGTGGTCCAGGGCGGAACGCCGCGAGCCTAACTCTCGCCTCTGGTCAACCCCTGCAATTATGCTATAAGCCGCCAGCGCCAGAACTCGCCTGAGCGCTCCCGCCCCCTGCGACCTCGCTGGACGACATCCCGGCCTGTGGCCGCTTTGGTGCGGTAAACCCCTAAAAGAAAAGGAACTTTCGATGTCGATTACTGCAGAGCGCAAGCAGGCGCTCATCAAGGAATATGCGACAAAGCCCGATGACACGGGTTCTCCCGAGGTGCAGGTGGCGATTCTGACCGAACGCATCTCCAACCTGACTGAGCATTTCAAGACACATGCGAAAGACAATCATTCGCGTCGCGGCCTGCTCAAGCTCGTGTCGCTGCGTCGTCAGCTGCTCGACTACGTCAAGGGACGCGACGAGCCCCGCTACCGGAGCCTGATCGAGCGTCTCGGCATCCGCCGCTAATGTCGACGGTATTTTTTGTTCGCGAACCGTGACGGTTCGTTCTGCGATCGCGAGTCCTTTAATAAAGGCTCGCAATTCGCGTTTGGCGAAGGGAGCGGCGCCTCAAGAATTCGCTCCCGAACTTGGCCGTCGGCATGGGGCCGTGCGGCCAACAGAGCCCAGAACCCGTCAGGGCAGGATCGCCGGACGCTGCGCAGATCCCAAAAGGAAATCCGCAACGTCTCGCCGTCTTGCTCATGACGACCATCGGCTCGCTTCATGAAAGAAAGACCGAATATGTTTCAGATTCACCGCGAAGAACTCGACTGGGCAGGGCGCAAGCTCGTGCTCGAGACGGGCAAGATCGCCCGTCAGGCGGACGGCGCCGTGCTCGCCAGTTGGGGCGAGACCACAGTGCTCGCCACCGTCGTCTCCGCCAAATCCTCGAAGCCCGGCCAGGACTTCTTTCCGCTCACCGTCAACTATCAGGAAAAAGCCTTCGCCGCCGGCCGCATTCCCGGCGGCTATTTCAAGCGCGAGGGCCGTCCCTCCGAGCGCGAGACCCTGGTGTCCCGCCTGATCGACCGTCCGATCCGCCCGCTCTTCGTCGACGGTTATCGTAACGAGACGCAGGTGATCGTCACCGTGCTCTCCCACGATCTTGAAAACGATCCCGACGTTTTGTCCTTGATTGCGGCCTCCGCCGCGCTGACGCTTTCGGGCGTTCCCTTCATGGGACCGATCGGCGCCGCGCGCGTCGGCCAGATCAACGGCGCCTTGAAGTTCAACCCGACCATCGAGGAGATGAAGAACTCCACGCTCGATCTCGTCGTGGCTGGCACCGCCGACGCCGTGCTGATGGTCGAGTCGGAAGCCAAGGAGCTTTCCGAAGAGACGATGCTCGAAGCCGTCATGACCGGCCATCGCGGCTTCCAGCCGGCGATCGACGCCATCATCCGCCTTGCCGAACGCGCCGCCAAAGATCCCCGCGATTTCGCTGCGCCCGATAACGCCGCCGTCGCGGCGGCCGTCGCCGAGATTGGCGAAAAGGAGCTGCGCTCGGCTTACAAGATCACCGTCAAGCAGCAGCGCTACGCCGCTGTCGACGCTGTGAAGGCGAAAGTGAACGCGGCCCTGTTTCCGGAGGGCGCCGAGGCCAAATTCACCAAGGAGCAGGTCGGCGAAGCTTTCCATGATCTTCAGGCGAAGGTCGTGCGCTGGAACATCCTTGACGATGGCGTTCGCATCGACGGCCGCGACGTAAAGACGGTTCGTCCGATCGTTTCCGAAGTCGGCGTGCTGCCGCGCGCTCATGGTTCCGCGCTGTTCACGCGCGGAGAGACGCAAGCGCTTGTCGTCGCGACGCTCGGCACGGGAGAAGACGAGCAGTTCGTGGACTCGCTGGAAGGCACCTACAAGGAGCGCTTCCTCCTCCACTACAACTTCCCTCCCTATTCGGTCGGCGAAACCGGCCGCATGGGTTCACCCGGCCGCCGCGAGATTGGTCATGGCAAGCTCGCCTGGCGCGCCATTCGTCCGATCCTGCCGGCTCCGGCGGAGTTTCCCTACACGCTGCGCGTCGTCTCGGAAGTCACCGAGTCGAATGGCTCGTCCTCGATGGCGACGGTTTGCGGCTCCTCGCTCGCTCTCATGGACGCGGGCGTGCCGTTGAAGCGTCCGACGGCCGGCATCGCCATGGGCCTCATTCTTGAAGGCGAGCGCTTCGCGGTGCTCTCCGACATTCTCGGCGACGAGGACCATCTCGGCGACATGGACTTCAAGGTGGCCGGCACGCAGGAGGGCGTCACCTCCCTGCAAATGGACATCAAGATCGCCGGCATCACCGAGGAGATCATGCGCGTCGCGCTGGCGCAGGCCCGCGACGGCCGCCTGCATATCCTCGGCGAGATGGCGAAGGCGATCACCACCTCGCGCGCGGAACTGGGCGAGTTCGCGCCGCGCATCGAGACGCTGAAAATCCCCACCGACAAGATCCGCGAAGTGATCGGCACGGGCGGCAAGGTGATCCGCGAAATCGTCGAGAAGACCGGAGCCAAGGTGAATATCGAGGACGACGGCACGGTCAAGGTCGCCTCGTCCGACGCCAATTCGATCAAGGCGGCCATCGCCTGGATCAAATCAATCGCCTCCGATCCGGAAGTCGGCCAGATTTACGACGGCACGGTGGTCAAGACCGCCGATTTCGGCGCCTTCGTGAATTTCTTCGGCGCCAAGGACGGTCTCGTTCACATCTCGCAGCTTTCCAGCCAGCGTGTGGCCAAGACCACCGATGTTGTGAAGGAAGGCGACAAGGTGAAAGTGAAGCTGCTCGGATTCGACGATCGCGGCAAGGTGCGCCTCTCCATGCGCGTCGTCGACCAGGCCACTGGCGAAGACCTCGAAGCCAAGGCCAAAGCCGAGGCGAAGGCCGCCGCCGAGTCCGCCGAACAGCCGGCGAGCGAGTAATGATGCGCGCCTCCTCTCCCACGCGGGAGAGGAGGCGATTTCAAAGCGACTTATATTCGTTTAAGCGTTGGGCTTTCAGCTCAAGGAAGCCCGCGCATGTTTCATCGTCCTGCCGTCTCCGCCGGTTTTGCGCTTTGCGCCTTCAGCACGTTTCCTGCGCAGGCGGAACCTGCCGCCTATGAGCGTGTAATTTCCTCCGTCACGCTCAGCTTCGCCGACGACGGCTCGCAGGACCGAGCCGTGCTGGTCGACAATTTCGACTCTGGCGCGGATCTCTATATTTTTCGCGGCGTCGAGGACGCCAAGGCCGACGCGCCGATGAAGCCGGATCTGGTGAAAAAACAGGCGGCCTGGAACGGCTCGATGTGGGGCTCGCGGCGGACGCTCGACGCCAACGCCAAGGGCTCGCTGGTGATGAAATCCCAAAACGAGGCGATAGGGCGTAGCCGCTGGAGCGAGGCGCTGACCATCGTCTTCCGCAATCATGAATATCTGGTCGCCGGCCTCACCTATGAATCGCGCGACACGCTCGAACCCAGGACGGGCGGGAATTGCGACATTAATTTCCTGAGCGGCAAGGGAACGCGCAACGGCAAGCCGGTCGAGACAAAACTCTCCGCGATCAGGCTGCAAGACTGGTCCGACGAGAAGCTGCCAAAGGAATGCAGCTTCTAAATTCAAATCCTGTCGACAACCTCCTGCAACGCCTGCTCCAGCGCATCGACGCCGGGCTCGACTACAGACGCGTCTTCCGTGAAGATCAGCGCGCAGCGAACAGTCTTTGCCGGGTAGAGCTTCGTCATGGCCGCGCGATAAAGCGCGAGCTGACGCAGTTGCGCTGGGCTGGGAGCGGCGCGCGGCCGGCCTGTCTTGAAGTCGGCGACGAACACTTCTTTTTCCGTCTCGGCGATGCGATCGATACGGCCTGCGATGTCGATCGCTCCAGCTGGAGAATCGATCCGCGCCACGATGTCGACCTCCGCCGCTGATCCAACGCCAAACAGCGGCGCCAGCAAGTCGTTCTCGATCACGTTAATCGCGGCGCGGGCAGCTTCTTCGCGCAGTTCGCGCGCCAGGCGCGGGGCACGCAGTTCGAGAAAGCGTTGCGCGGCCTGCATCCGCCTTTCCTCGCCGCATTGAGGCAGATGCTGCAATAGCGCGTGAGTCAGACGGCCAATCAGCAGACGATCGCCGTCGCGCTTCGTCGGCGCAGCAGCAGCGTAAGCCGGCGCGGCGTCCGCTCCGGCGAGCGCGCTCGAAGGCCGCAGCGGCGGCGCGGGGGAGGCCTCGGGCAGCGCAGGCGTGCGGGCGAAGGCGGGAATTTCTACGCGCCCTGCCCGCGTGACATTACGCGTCAACGCGAGCCCCGTGGGCGCATTCTTGCTGCGCAGTATTTGCCTCTCACTGTCGTCGGGGTCTGGAAACGCGTCGAACTGCGACTCCAAGGCGCCGAGAATGGTATGATACCAGCAGCCGTCGGGCGGAGCCTTGTCGCCGAAATATCCAGCAACATACAAACGCTCCTCCGCGCGGGTCAGCGCCACATATAGCAGACGCTGATATTCGGCTTGCGCCGCTTCGCGCAACTTCTCGCGCGCGCGGGCGACGGCGGCGCTGTCGGCGTCCATCTTCGGCGACCAGGCGAGGCTTGCCTCATCGGGATCGTCGCTATCGCCAAGCGCGAAAATGCTGGGGTCGTGGCGGCCGGTGGGCGCGCCACAGGTGTCGGGAACAAAGACGATCTTCGCCTCCAGTCCCTTCGCTGCGTGAACCGTCATCACGCGCACAGCATCGCCCGCCGCCTCCATGTCGCGCTTGATTGAAACATCGAGATTTTCGACGCTGGCGAGAAAGCTCGTAAGCCCTCCCGGCTCATCGCGCTCGAAGTTGATCGCAAGCTGCAGGAATTCGTCTATGGCGTCATTTGCCTCGGGTCCGAGCCGCGCGACAAGTTTTTCGCGCCCGCGTCCAGCGCATAGCACGCGGGTGAAAAAGTCGAAGGGCGGCAGACACAATGCGTCACTGCGCCATTGTTCATATTGGCGCGCCGCCGCCTGATGCGCGGGATTTTCGGAGGCCTTCAGCGCGTCGAACAGCGCGCCCTCGCGCTTCGGCGCCAGCGCGATGAGATCGTCGTCACGCAAGCCGAGCAGTGGCGATTTCAGCAAGGTCGCCATTGTCAGGTCGTCTTCGCGCAGCAGCGCGGCGCGGCCGAGCGCGCAAAGATCCATGACGGCGATATGCTCCATGAGATCGAGGCGGTCGGCGCCGGCTACTGCAATATGGTGTTCCTTGAGCGCGCGGATCATCGCTTCGAAGAAAGCGTCGCGCTTGCGCACGAGAATAAGGATGTCGCCCGCCTCGACCGGACGCGGTCCCTGCTCCCCTTCAACCCACTCGCCGCTATTGTCGGCGAGCAGCGATTTTATTTTGCTGGCGATCTTACGCGCGAGGCGTACGGAGGGATCGACATCGGCGACATAATCCAGCGGCAACGTCCAGTCGGTCGGCGCCGCGCTCCTGTCTGCGCCGATTGCGTCCCAGATCTCGACGAGGCCTGACGCGTCGCTCTTCCAGGCATGATGTTGCGGCGCCGGCTCTTGCATGTCGGAGGAGAGCCCGCGGCGATTCTCGCCGACGCTGAAAATCGCGTCCACGCTGGCGAGTATCACCGGCGCGGAACGAAAAGACATGGTGAGTGGTATCTGTTTGAAATCGAGCTGCGCCGCAGTGAAGCGGTTTTGGAAATCGCGCCGCATGGCGTCGAATTTTTCTGGCGCGGCGCCCTGAAAGGAAAAGATCGACTGCTTCTCGTCGCCGACCGCAAAAAAGCTGCGCGGACGCCCTCCATTCCCTTGTGCAAATTCATTGGCGATGGCTTGCAAAATCTCCCACTGCGGCGCGCTGGTGTCCTGCGCTTCATCGAGCAGAATATGGTCAATCTGCTGGTCGAGCTTATAGAGCACCCAGGACGGACTCGAGCGCCGCAGCAATCCGCGCGTGCGCTCGATGAGATCGTCAAAATCAAACAATCCGCGACGGCTTTTGAGGCGTTCGTATTCGCAAATGATCGCTTCGCCGATCCGCGCCAGCGCCAGCGAACGCGCCAAAACCATCGCCGTCTTGCGTTTTTCGATAAGCGGCGTAACGCGCGCGCGCTCGGCCTCCAGCAAGGCCAGGAGATCCGGGTCCTTTTTGCAAAGGCCTTGCGTGATCATGCAACCGTCGCCGCCGCGCGGCGTGCCTTTCTGCGTGAAGAAAACCAGCAAATAGTCGTCGATGCAGGCGCCATCCGGCGCCAGGGCCGACGCGCATACGAGCCGTTCGGCAAGCTTTTTATCATTGGCGCTGCCCTGCCGCAGTCTTCCGGCAAGCGCGGGCCAGTCTTTCGCTGCAATACCTCCGTCGACCATCTGCATTTCGATCGCGGCCAAGGTTTCCCCGTCGGAAAGCCCGAGGCGTCGCTGCAAATCGCGTTCGTAATCGGGGTTCTCCACGCTATTACGCAGGGCGTCGCGATGTCGCAGCAGCTCCTCCACCAAGCCTTCGAATGTCGGCCCGCTCGCCTGCCGCGCGATGGTCGCGATCGCCTCGGACAATGCGCCGTCTCCATGCATGGCGCGGCGCAGCGTTTCCTCGCGCGCGCGCTCCAGCAATTCGCCGCGCTCGATTTCATCCAAAACGCTGAACCCTGCGGGCACATTCGCTTCAAACGGAAAGAGGTGCAGAATCCTCTCGCAAAAGGCGTGGATCGTCTGGATTTTCAGACCGCCCGGAGTTTCGACAGTCCGCGCGAAAAGCCGCCGCGCAAAGTCGCGCCTTGCGGGATCAAGCCGCTCGCCACTCGCCTCTTCGACAGCGCGGTCGAGCGCAGCGTCATCCAGCAGAGTCCATTCGGCGAGGATTTTGAAGATGCGCGACGCCATATTCGCCGCGGCGGCTTTGGTGTAGGTGAGACAGAGAATGCGCGAAGGCGGCACGCGCGACAGCAGCAGCCGCACGACGCGTTGCGAAAGCACATGCGTTTTTCCAGAACCCGCATGGGCGGAGACCCAGGCCGACAATCTGGGATCGGACGCCGCCCATTGATTTTCTTTGGTCGTTTGCGGGATCGGACGCTTTGCGGTCATTCGCTTGCCCCCCCCGTCTGTTCTCCTCCGCCATTGCGCGACCATTCCTTGACCCGCGCGAGATGGTCGTAATCGCCATAACGCGACGCGAAAGCGACAAAGGGGCGCGATGGATATGAACGCTCCGGGTTACGAAACTGGTTCAACAAATTGAGCAACTGAGCCTTATGCTCCGCGACAAGCTCAGCGAAGCTCATATCCTTTGGTTTGATCCAGAGCGGATCGCCATCGCCGGCGCCATTGAGCGGAACATAGGCGGCGCATTGGGTCTGATGCATTCCCACCGCGTTGAACGCGCCAGCCTCGATCATCGCCGCCTCCAGCGTGAGCTGCGGCGCCAATCCCGAGCATACCTGTTTGTTGCTCGGCGGCACGCCGGTCTTGTAGTCGAAAACGGTCGCCATCCCCTCGCTGTCCACTTCGATGCGGTCTGCAAAGCCGGTCAGTCGGAATGTCGCGCCGTCCTGCAGCGAAAAACTCCAGTCGCCGCGCTCCTCGATATGGATTTCAACGCCAACTTCGCGGCGCGCGCATTCGAAAGCCAGAGCATGGTCGAGGCCTGCCTCGACACGAGGCCATTTGAATGCGGCGAAGCCCGGATCATTGAGGAAGATCGAGAGCTTTTCCCACGCCAGCGCAAGCAAAGCCTCACGGGCGCCATCATGCAAGGGGCCGTGCGGATGCGCTCGCGCAAACTCTGCCAGAACTTCGTGAATGGCTGTTCCCATTTCTCTGGCGCCGCGCTCCGCGCCAAGCGGCGCCAGCGGAACAAGTTTCAATATCCGCTCGGCGTAGATGGCGTATGGATCGCGGCGCAGCGTCTCGATGCGCGTCACGCTCAATTGCCTGGGACGCAGTTCGACTGGCGGACGCGGCTCCGGTCGTTCGCAGCTTCCAATGGACGAGGGCTGATCCAGCGCTGTGGCGATGGCCAGCATTTCGTCGCCGCGGGTCTTGCTCGCATCGAACGCTTCCGCCGCCAATGCGGACAGACGCGTGATGAAGCGCGAGGCGACCGTTGGCGAGCCGCCGCGCTTGATCGCCCGGCTGAGCACGACATCGCGCGCGCCGAGCGCCATCATGAAATCATGCGCGCTCTGTCCGATGCGGCGCTCCGGCGGCGACAGTGCGAGCTGCTTGCGCATCGATCGATTTAGGAAGGCGCCGGCATCCGCCTGCGGCGGCCAGATAAACTCGTCCAGCCCCGCAACAAGCAGAAGATCAGCGTTGATCAGACGCGCCTCCAGCGGCCCCAGAATTTTCAGGCGCGGATGCGCGCGGCGCGGTCCGCGCACGATGGTCTCGAACAGCAGCGCGTCAAGGAAGGCGGCAAAACTTGCCGCGTCAAAGTGGAGCGGCGCTTGCGCACCCTCCAGCCTGTCCAGCAACGCCAGAAATTCCTCGACGCCTTCGTAGCGAACGGAGCGAAATTGGCTCGTGATCGCCACATCGGCTTCTGACCCTTGATTTGGCTCCGACGTCGCCGTGACGGATTCGACGCTTGCGCGCAGAGCCGCGACGCGCACTGCGAGCGGAACGTCATGAGTGAGTGACGACAGCGGCGCCAGCGCCGCGTCCACGCGCGCCAGCAAATCCTCGACTGCGCGCCAGTCGTCGTCGGTCAATCGTTTCGCCGCCGGGAAGGCGTGAACGTCCCTGGCAGCTTCGCGGGCTTCGTTGACGTGTTTCGTCCAGCCCTCGCCTTCGCCGACGACGACCCGCAAGACGGCGATCTCGACCAGCGGAGCCAGTCGCGCAATCTCTTCGCGCGTAAGTGAGAAGGCGGCGAAGGGATGCGCCAGAAGAGCGGCGATATCGACGGCGCTCGCGCCTTGCAACGCGATGGCGCACAGCAGCCGCGCCAAGGCGCCGATGGGCGTTGCGCCAAGCGGTTCGCCGCCGGAGTCGTCGATTTCTATGTCGAAGCGCGCGAGTTCCGCCGACACTCTTCGCGCCATGACGCGGTCCGGCGTGATCAGCGCCGCTGTAAAGCCGGGGATTTCCAACGCGCGCCGCATATAGAGCGCCAGCGTCAGCGCCTCCAGACGTTCGTCCGGCGCCTCCACCAAACTGACGCCTTGCAGCGCGCCGGCAAAGCGCGCGCCCTCACGCTCGCGAAAGCCGCGCCAATGCTCGGTGCTGTCGGCCGGACGCAGAGCCTGAGCCACGAGCGCGCGCCTTGCAGACAGCTGCGGCGCGAGCGCAGCCAGCTCCCGCACCTCTTCGCGATCCATTTTCATTACGCGCAACAGGCGTTTCAACATGGATTGCGGGTGAGTGAAGGCCGGTTCGCCATCATCGTCAATGGCGTCGCCGATGTGGCGCCAGGCTGCTTCGTCGAGATCGCAATCAAGACCCGGCAGCACGGCAGCGCCGCGCTCCAGACGCGAGATCGCATCGAGCAGGCGCGCCGTCGTCGGATTGGAGCCGGTCGAACCCAGCGCAATCACGGGATCGCGCGGGCTCATGCCCTTGAGACTTTCGATCTGCGCCTCAAGCAGCGCCTTCTGACGTCGGGCGGCGTCGATCATGCCGCGCTTTTCGAGAATGAGCGGCCATTGCTGAAATGCTATGCGCAGGAATTGGGTCGTGATGGCCCAGTATTTATCGAAGAACTCATCGGCCAGATTGGCGATGGACGAGGGATCGACATCTTCGATTATGAATTCGTCGATCAGCGCGCCAAGCTCTTTCGCCAATGCGCAGGCGTTTGACGGCGACGGCGACACGAGCATCACCTCGCGCCGGTCGAGCACAGGCGCGCCATCGGGACCGATCGAAACGACCGCGTGAACCAGCGCATCCGCCCATCGCATGACGAGCTGCGCGAGGATCAGGCGACGGTCGATTTCCTCGATCGCCGGCGACAATCGTTCGTCGAGCGCATCTGCGCCATCAGAGAACAGCGCAGCGGTTTCCTGCTCGTCGAGCGCTCCGAGCGGCAGGATGCGCGGCAGCAGAGCGGCAGGCTTTTTTATCGCCCGGGCGAATTCCACAGCGAGCGCGCGGCCGGCGCGTTGCGTCGGCACATAGATCGTGATGCGGGCCAATTCGAGCGGTGCGCTGTCGCGCGACACGCCGGCAATTATCCGGCCGTCCAACAGGGAATTGACGAATGTCTCGAGATATGGCGCGCCCGGCGCGATGGTGAAGACATTGCGTCCCACGACGACTCCCTGTTGCGACTTTGCGCTTTGCAGATCAATGAAGCGGCCATTCTCCCTCCTGTGAGAGGAGGGCGCAGCGCGGCGATCCTATCCGCGCGGGGTCAGGCCGCGACAGCTTTTTCCGCTTCGGCGATGGCGGCGACAGTTCCGACATGAAGCCAGAGTCCCTGCGCGGCGACGCCAAACAGGCGCCCCTGTCTGGCCGCCCTGAAAAAGAACGGCGCGAGTTTGAAGACGTCTTCTTCCATGCCCCAGAACAGGTCTGGCTTTATGATGCCGACGCCGGAATAAACATAACGTCTTGCTCCCGGCGGCTGTGAAATGCGGCCATCCGCATCGAGTTCGAAGTCTCCATCCCAGTCCACGCCGACGCTGCCTTTGGTGGGCGCCAGCAGCAGCGCCACGTCCATTTTTTCGGCGTCCCAGGCGGCCGCCAGCGCGCGGAGATTGGCGGCGCCCGCGTCATTCCAGAAGGCGTCTGTATTGCAGATAAAAAAGGGCTTGCCTTCAAATTGCGGCAACACTTTTTTTATCCCGCCCCCTTGGTCGAGAAGCAAGGCGCGCTCATCGGAAATCACGATGCGTGGCGACGTCCGCGCTGCAAGATGCGCCTCAATCTGGCCCGCCAGATAATGCACATTGACAATAGCCTTCGTGACCCCCGCCTGCGCGAAATCATCGAGCGCGTAGTCGATCAAGGCCTTGCCGGCCACGCGGGCGAGCGGCTTTGGAACGCTGTCGGTGAAGGGGCGCATCCGCGTGCCAAGACCCGCAGCAAAAATCATCGCCGCAGGCGGAACATCAGAGTCGCTAGGCGGAAGCTTCGAAGAGAGCGGGGAGGTTGGCTTCATACCACGCCTTGATGTCTGCAAGCGCCGGATGACGCAGGCTCTTTTTCAGGTAATGCTCTACACGCGGGAGATGCGTCAGATAATGTGGCTTGCCGTCGCGCAAGTCGAGCCGCGCGAAAATGCCCATGATCTTTGTCGCCCGCTGAGCGCCGAGAATGGCATAGGCTTTAGCAAAGCTCGCCATGTCGAAATCGGGGTTAGCCTCGCGCCGCGCGCGCGCGTAATGAGCGATGAGCTTCATTTCCAATTCATCAGGAACCGTGACGCGCGCGTCCTGCGTCAGCGAGACGACGTCGTATGCCGGATGCCCCAAAACGCAGTCCTGAAAGTCGATGATTCCGACGCGGCGAATGCCCTCGCGTTCAGGCAACCAGATAAGGTTCGGCGAGTGATAATCGCGCAGTGTCCAGGTCGGCTGCGCGGAAGCGACTTCAAGCAGCGCCTGCCGCCACAGATTGACGAAAACCGCGCGTGCGCCCGAAGCGACGATCGAGCGTGCGATATGGCTGACATACCAGTCGGTCAAAAGTTCGACTTCGATGAGCAGCGCGTCGAGATCATAAGGCGGGATGTGGTAAACTCCATTTCCCGCAATGGCGATCATGTCAGGAAGCTTGGTTGAATGGAGATGCGCCAGCGCTTCGACCAACTCCAGATAACGTTCCGGAATGGGTCCGCTCTCGTCAACCACGCCTTCGCGACCAAGGTCTTCGACTATCAACAGTCCCGCGTCGAGGTCCTGAGCCAGAACGTTTGGCGCGGAAAGACCCTGCGCGTTCAGGCCGTCGGACATCGCCACGAAAGCTCTGACGTTTTCCGCAAGGCGAGCGATGGCGCTGTAGGATTTCCCGTACCGAACAGGCGGACCATCCGGCCGGGCTGGCGAGATCATCAGAATAGCCTGCTCGCCGTTCGGCTTTTCCAGCGTCTCATATGCCCGGCTGGAAGCGTCTCCTTGCAGGAAGGAGCGCCTTGCATCAGCCCATCCAGCCCCCCGCAGGAATTCGCGCAACGCTTTGAACGTGGCTAGTCGGGGCGCAAAAGCTCCGTAGCCGGAGATGGTCACGATGCGCGCGTCGCGCCGTTCCGGCTCGGCGAAGCTGAACCGAATTTCGAGATGGTCGCCCAGGAACAGTTCACGCACCCGTTCCGCCCACTCGACCAGTAGAATCGAGTCTTCGGTGACTTCTTCCCATCCCAGTTCGGAGACCTCGGCTGCCGATTGGATCCGGTAGAAATCGGCGTGAACAATCTTGCCGAAGTCGCCCTCATAGATTTGCATCAGCGTGAAGGTCGGGCTTGGCGCCTCGAGAATCGGGTCGTCCGCTATGGTCCGGATCAGGGCGCGGGCGAAAGTGGTTTTGCCTGCGCCCAGATCCCCCGACAGCGTAACGACATCGCCCGTGACGAGGAGGGTCGCGAGATCTTCTGCGAGCGCTATCGTCGACGCCTCATCCGCAACGTCGAGCCGCCATATGGTCTTCGCGGCGGTTTTGCTCGTTGCGTCAGCCGTCATTGCCCTTAGCCTTCATCCCGCGCCAGAACCGCGCGGGCGTTGGATGGAAAAGCGCAGGTTACTGTCGCGCCCTCGCCAGCAGCGGCGTCGACATGCATCACGCCGCCGCTGGCCTCAACGAGTTGTCGCGCATGGGCGCGATTCTTGTCAACGCCGCCGCCCCGGTCGGTGATCTTGAAGACGACCTCGGTCTTGCGCTGGAAACCAGCCAGGGTGATGGCCTGATCGGCGCCGGTGGAGTCGATCGCATCGGCGAGGAGCCCCGCAAGCGCTTCTATAATTTCGCCTTCGTTCCCGAAAAAGACGTCGAATGCGCTGGTCGGGAGCACGCGCAATTTGACGTTCTTGTGCTCGAGTTGCGCTTGTAGCCGCTCGGCGGCGGCGCGCATCAGTTCGCCCGCGTCGAGTTCTTCGCGGAGGCGTGCGACAGCAGCGGGCTCTTCGGACCGCTGTGGCGGGGGCAAAGCCTGCTCCTGATGGGCGGGAAAAATGCAGGTGACGGTCGTGCCTTCGCCGGGGGCGGAGTCGATCAATATCTTGCCGCCGTGCAGTTCCATGAAGGCGCGGACGATGGAAAGGCCCAGGCCCACGCCGCGATGGCGGGAGCCCGAGGTGTGCGACTCGAAGCGGTCGAAGACCCGCTCGAGAATTTCGGGCGGGATGCCGCGACCACGATCAACGACCTTGAACACGACGTCGTCGTCGCGGCGCAGCGCGGCGAGGGTCACGGTCTGGCCGGGACGCGAGAAGCCGATCGCGTTGGATAGCAGGTTGAACAAAATCTGCCGAACCCGCTTCGCATCGCCGCGGAAGGTTCCGACATCCTCGGGCGAAACGATCTGCAGTTCGATCTTGTTTTCCGCAAGCCGGTCCTGCACGCCTTCGATAGCGCCCTGCATCGCGCTTTTGGCGTCCACATCTTCTATTTCCAGCACCATCGCATCTTCGTCCATCGTCGCGAGGTCGAGAATGTCGTCGATGATGGCGAGCAGCGCCGCGGAGGATTTGCGCACATAGCCGAGATATTCGACTTGCCGCGCGTTCAGCGCCCCCGTCGTCTCGTCGCTCAGCAAATGCACGAAACCATTGATGTTGTTGAGAGGCGAACGCAATTCGTAGCTGACATGATGAATGAAGTCGTTGCGGAGTTTTTCGGCCGCGAGCAAAGCCTTGTTGCGTTCCGTCAACGCGCGCTCGACATTCACGTCCGCCGTGACGTCAACGAAGGTAAGCAGCGCCGCGCCATCCGGCAGCGGCTGCGCCGTGAGATCAAGCACGAGACCGTCGCTGCGCTCCAAACGGCGCGCGAACCCCACACGCATCTCATTGAGGCCGGTCACGAAACCGCGCAGATCGCGCCAGGTCTCTTCATTGGGATGCAGCGTCTTGCATAATTCGGCGATTTTCTCGAAGCGGGGTTTGTCGGAAAGGACTGCGTTGTCGAACCGCCACAGCGCGGCGAACGCCGGATTGCTGAATTTGAGACGCCCATCGGCCCCAAACACGGCGACCCCTTCGTGCAAGGTCTGAAGCGTTTCGTTCTGCATGCGATAAAGCGCGTTGAATCTCAACTCCAGCTCATATCGCTCGCTCATGTCGTCATAGAGATAGGTTACGCCGCCTTTGGGGTTTGGCGTGACCTTGACGCAGATCGTGCGTCCGTCCGGCATATGCCAGATATGCAACGGAGGTTCATCAGTTGAACGATAGGCTTCGAGCAGACGCGATTTCCAGGCGCGGAAATCGCCTTCGATCGGCAGGCGCTGAGCCAGACGCAAATGATCGAGAATCTGGCTATCCGACGGCTTTTGATCGAGGAAGGAAGCATCCAGCCGCCAGAGTTTTTCATAAGCGGCGTTGCGATAGACGAGCCGCTGGGCGCCGTCGAAAATGGCGACCGCGCTTGGCAGCTGGTCCAGCGTACGCGTATGCGATTGCATCTGCTGTTCGAAGTCGGCGCGCATGGTCTCGATTTCCTGACGGTCGAGGGCGATCGCCGCCGCCGATCCCGTCGAGGAAGCCTGGATTACATCGAGCTGATGCCGCGCCCCGGCCACAACCGCGGTGACGCGGTCGCGCCATGTCAAAGACTTCGACTGCGCCTCGCCGGTCGCGGCGCGCACCGACTGATCCAGCAATTCCATTTGCCGTTCTATGGCGTCCGCAGGGTCGCGGGCCTCGACGGCTTGCGCATAGGCGTTGTTGACGAACACCAGGCGGCCATCGGCCTCGCGCAGCCATACCGGGGCGGGCAAAGCCTCAAGCAATGCGCGCAGTCCACGCAGGTCAGCCTTGCTCGCTTCAAAGCTTTCGCGCAAACTGATTACTTCGAGCCTGTCTCCGGAGACCTCGCGCAATCGCAATACGGCGCGCCCTCCGACGGCGCGCCCCTCCGCATCGAAATGGCGCCCCGTCAAACCAATCAACGGAACATGGAACGGCTCGCCTTGCAGCCGCAGTCGGTCGACCCGATGTTCGAGCTCCTGCGCGGCCTCCGGCGTCAGCCAGGCGCCAAAGGCGAGCACGCGGCGAGGGACCGGCATATCGGTGACAAGCAGCGGAGAGCCTTCAATGTCTGGCTCGCTCGCAGGACCGTCCCAAGCGACGAACAACTGCTGCTCGCTGGAAAGAAAGACCTCGGCGCGGTCGCGCTGAGCGCGCGTTTGTTCAAGCCTTGCGTTTAATTCCGCCTCGGTGCGGCGCCACGCCTTGCGCTCCGCCATATAGGCAAGCGCGACAAAAGTGGAGAACAGAGCGAGACCGCCGCTCAAAGCAAAGCCGTAGACTTCAACGTCCCGGCTCAGCTCCGGCAGCAATTCAAGAGCTTGCGCCGATGCCGGAGACGAGTAGCAGGCGGCCCCGACACAAGGCGCTCCAAAACGCGAAATCTTCTTTAAAAGCAAGCCCGGAACGCCGCCTGTTGCGTCAAACCGCGTCGCGACAGTCCCGCATAAAACCTTTCGCCGAAATCGCGTCATGAGCACGCGGCTCCAGCGATTGGGCGCATCTCTTTTTGTGTCATACGAACCGGTCTCCACGGTCGATTGCGGGGTCACATCTCAACAAACGCCGTAAGCCGTCGACATACAAAGCCTTTCCCCCACGAAAGCGAGAATCTCGCAACGTCAAAGCCAGGCAAACGCTTGAGAAAAGCGGGCTATTGGACCTCTCGTCGCCGGCCCGCCGCAAACGCTCGAATCACCTCAATCTAGAACGTGCTTGCGAAAAGGGGAATCCGTGTTTTGAGAAGAAAAATGTCATGGGCGAAAAAAAGGGGCCTCGCCTCCAGGTGGAAGCGAGGCCCTCCGTCGCGGACGCTGACGCCTTTGCGCCATGCGGTGGTCAGTAGCGGTAGTGTTCCGGCTTGAAGGGGCCGGTCTTCGGCAGGTTGAGATAGAGCGCCTGCTGGTCGGACAGCTGCGTCAACCTGACGCCGATCTTTTCAAGATGCAGCGATGCGACCTTTTCGTCGAGGTGCTTGGGCAGGGTGTAGACTTCCTTGGCGTAATGACCCTGCTTGGTCCACAGTTCGATCTGCGCCAGCGTCTGGTTGGTGAAGGACGCCGACATCACGAAGGACGGATGACCGGTGGCGTTGCCAAGATTGACGAGACGGCCTTCCGACAGCAGGATGATGCGCTTGCCGTCGGAGAATTCGATCTCGTCGACCTGCGGCTTCACGTTGTGCCATTTCAGGTTTTTCAGGCCGGCGACCTGAATCTCGCTGTCGAAGTGACCGATGTTGCAGACAATCGCGCGGTCCTTCATGCGGCGCATGTGCTCCAGCGTGATGACATCCACATTGCCGGTCGCCGTGCAAAAAATGTCGGCGCGCGAGGCGGCGTCTTCCATCGTGGTGACTTCATATCCTTCCATCGCCGCCTGCAGGGCGCAGATGGGATCGATCTCGGAGACGAGCACGCGGCAGCCTGCGTTGCGCAGCGAAGCCGCCGAACCCTTGCCCACGTCGCCGAAGCCCGCGACCATCGCGACCTTGCCGGCCATCATGACGTCAGTGCCGCGGCGGATGCCGTCGACCAGCGACTCGCGGCAGCCATAGAGATTGTCGAACTTCGACTTCGTCACGGAGTCGTTGACGTTGATCGCCGGCCAGAGGAGCTTGCCCTCTTTCTGCATGATGTACAGGCGATGCACGCCTGTGGTCGTCTCTTCGGTGACGCCCTTGATGGACTCGGCGTTGCGCTTGTAGAAGCCCGGATTGGCCTTGAGGCGCTTCTTGATCGCCGCGAAAAGGACTTCCTCTTCCTCGTTGGTCGCCTTTTCGAGGAAGGCGACATCGCCGTTTTCGGCACGCAGGCCAAGGTGGATCAACAAGGTGGCGTCGCCGCCATCATCGAGGATCATGTTCGGGGAACCGCCGTCCGACCACTCGAAAATACGATGGGTGTAATCCCAGTAATCTTCGAGGCTTTCGCCCTTGATCGCGAAAACCGGCGTGCCGGCGGCGGCGATGGCGGCGGCGGCGTGATCCTGGGTCGAATAGATATTGCACGAGGCCCAACGGACGTCGGCGCCGAGCGCCTTCAATGTTTCGATCAGAACGCCCGTCTGAATCGTCATGTGGAGGGAGCCCGCGATGCGTGCGCCCTTCAGCGGCTGGGTCGGGCCATATTCGGCGCGAGTCGCCATCAGGCCGGGCATTTCGGTTTCGGCGATATTGAGTTCCTTGCGGCCCCATTCGGCGAGCCCGATGTCGTGGACGACATAATCGTTGAAGTGAGCAGTCATGATCTTCCTCTGATCGCGGCGCGGATGTCGCCTGAAGTCAGGCCGGCTCGCGCCGCGCCTCTGGGCGCGGCTATAGCAAAGGTTTTGCGATAGCGCAATAAAGATATGTGCAAGTCTTTATATGGCGACCGGAGGCGGCAAGGCCTCCTCCGCTTTCGCTCGCGCTCGGCCATATTTCACGCGCGCTTTGCCCGCTGCGACGCGGAGCCACAGGCTGACGCCTCCGCCGATGAAATGCGCCATGAGCAGCAGAAAGCTCATCAGCAGGACGAATACGTCCAGCGCCCTGATGATTTTGCTGGGATCGGTTATCGCTATGCCCGGCGGTTGTGAGACCGTTTTGGCGATGAGCAGCGTAATGCTCAGCGCAACCCCGCCAAAGGAGGCCAAAACGCCCAAAAATCCAAAAGTCATGCCTGCACTGAGATACCAGAGGCCGGCGCCGTCACTTCTGGTCAAGAAGGCTTCCGGCGCCAGCGCGATCCGCTTCGCCCGCCTCGTATATAAAAAAGACAGCGCGCAGCTCAGGATCAAAATTCCCAACGCGCAGGCGCTCCAATAGATTCCGTCAGCGATGCCTGCCGTAACCGCGCTCAGCATTCTTCCCGCCGTCGCGAATTGCAGCAGCAACGCGGACAGAAAAGCGAATATGAACTGAATCCAAAACCCCGCCCAACCCAGAACCTTCATTTTCCAGGCGAGATCTCGTCCCAACTTGGCCGCCAGGCCGCTCGCTGGCACAAGTGGTCCGCCTGCTGACGTCCAGCTTTCTCCGGGCAGCATTCTGCCAGCAAAACCCGGATGGACAACGCTATCCGCGGCGACGAGTCCGATATGGGCGAGAATAAGGACGCCGAGCCCATAGGCGGCGATACCATGAATCATCGCGCCCAGATTCGCCAACCGGTCGTCCGGCTCGCCCCAGGCAGGCAAGGGCATTCCCCAAAAATGGACCGTCGCTCCGGTAAAGACCTCCTGCAGGTAGCCGCTGATCGCCACGACGAAAAGCGCCAGATACATCAGCGCGTGAAGCGAAGTCCCGAGCAGTCGGCGCCAGCGCGGCATGCTCTCTGGATAGTCAGGCGCCTTGACGAACAGCTTCAACAGGATCGCAAAAAGCAGAACAATCGCGGTGGTGAGACCCAAGGAGACATGCAGGTCAGACAGAAACGCGCGTTCGTCGGTGGTGGTCGGCGAAAAGTGGAGATAAAAGCCGAGGCCAAGAAGAGCCAGCGTCGCCAGCGCCAGAATCCAGTGGGTCAGGATGGAAACGAGTCCGTAATTCGCTCGATTTGAACTCATAACGCCGCCTTTGCATTGTCGCGATCTGGATTGTCTGAAATCAACCGTCCGAAATCAGTTCCGGTCTGTCCATCGCACAGATAGCCGCGCGCAACGCGATTGCAAAGCGCAACAATGCAAGAACCATGCGATGGCCTTGAGGCGGCTGCTGACGCAGTAGCGTCGCTGCGTGGCGATCACGAACTGGCGATTGCTTCCGCGAGGCGGCCCTATTCTAAGAAAAGAGAGTTTGCACGCCACCTTGGCGCGACTAACGTATAAATATCTCTGCAAGACAAATTGCTTTTCGAAGCGCGTGAGGAAGCGCAGGTCTGGACCCGCGCTTCCCCGCCGATCACAAAGTTTTCAGATACTCGAGCAAGGCCTTCTTTTCGGCGTCGCTCAGCGAAGTGCCGAAGTCGTGTCCGCAGCGACTGTTGCCCGATGCGTCCGGCTTGGCGCCGCCGCAGTCGGCGGTAGTCTGATAGCTATAGGAGCCGAATTTAGTCTGGGTCTTGGCGAGCCCGACGCTATCCAGATCATAGGCCGGCCCGACCTGAAAGGAAGGAACGCGCTGCGCTGGCGGCTTCAGCAATTCAGCCAGAGAAGGCACCGAGCCATTATGCAGATAAGGAGCCGTGGCCCAGATTCCTTGCAAGACCTTTGCCTCATAGGCGGGCGGCGGCGTTCCGGGAATTCTGAACAGACTCTCCAAGCCTTTCTGTAAGCCGGTCTTGAGGAACTGGTTCAAGAACTCGACCTTCTCCAAGGGACTAATCGGCTCATTGCGCAAGCATTCTTCCACCAGCGGCAGGAATGGCGCAGGGCCGAAGTGCAAGGGTCCCTCCGTGATAGACCCGACGACGGCGACGCTCAAGATATTGGCGATGAGATCCGTCTTTTGCAGAGTCTTGAACGGCGGCGCCGGGATGATCTGACCTTCGAGCACGCCGGAGTCGCCTGGACGGAGAAGATTTTGACTTTCCTTAGCGTCGGTCTTGACGTCCTGCACCGGCGTCTTCCAGGTGTTTTTGTTGCAAAGACGCGTTTCGCCCCTTGCTACCTCGTGACAGTTCGGCCCGCAGCCCCCCTCCTTCCGGTTGAAGATCGTCCTGCCCTGATCCGCAAGCTTTTGATCAATCGGGCCGGGGAATTTCGGGGGCTCTATTTGTTTGATCAATGTCTCCAGACGGAGCAGACCAGGAAAATTCAAAGACGAGTCTTTCAGAAAATCAATGACGAGCGGATTGGCCGTCGGCGTAGGATGGAACACGCCAAAGACGCCATAAACTTCGCCGACATTCCGACCAAGCCCCGTAACATCGTCTCCGTTCTGGGCGAAGCCAGGCCATTGCGTCATGTCCTGAATGGCCGCGTTCCAAAGAAACGGATAGCGCACGGGCGCATCCGCAGCCTTGAGGTTCCCCGGTATGATGCGCGTCGACGACGGGCCGATATCCAGCCCCGCGACGCGATTGAAAATCATTCCCACCGCGTCGAGCCGCGCCGGTCCCCAGATCAAAGCTGGCGGCTTGGGCACGCCGGCGTCCATGATCGCATGGAAAGGCAGGCACCAGGCTTTGACATCCAGCTTCAGTTGCTTGACCGTATCGTCGGAAGCCGACGCGCCCAGCGCGGAAACTGCGAAGACCTTGAACGCTGCGTCGTCTTTCAAAATCTTTGCATAGGCTGCGTCGAGATCGGAAAAGAAACTGCCGATGTCGACGATCGCCGGTCCGCCGTCGAGGCGCAACGCTGCGCCGCCGATCTCGATCTGCCGCGTATGGCAAGCCGCGCAGGTTATCGAGAGGCTGGCTCCGCCTTCAATGTCCAACGCCGCCAGAAAGCCCACGGGCAGACCCGGAATCGGACTGTCCGGATTTGGCAAATAGCCATATCGAGCGAGACCGTCGTCGAGAAACCCCGAGCCGTCCACACGCTTCAATGCCTGAAACCAGTTGAAAGGCATCAGCCGCGCTCCCTGGTCGCGCGTGTAAAACTCCTTCCTGCTCGCTGCTGTCCATTGCGGTCCCTGATCGGCGAATTTCAACGCGTCGGCGAAGACGACCGCGGAACATGTCGTTGTGAACAGGACGGCGAGGGCGAGTTTGGCGATGCGTGAAAGGAACGACGATTGCGCTCGAACCATAATTTTCTCCCAATAAGCAAGCCGTATTTCAGAAGGTAATTTGTCTGCTTCTGAGGCGTAGCCCCCAGGGTTAGATCTGTGGATCCGTAATCACCGGCGCTTGTCGCGCAGGACGGAGGACGGAGCGGATTTTGCTTCGCCACAAATTAGAGAAGACGCGGCAAACCGGGACTTTTTGGCGCAAATATTAATGTTATACAAAGGCTTCCGCTTTTCCAGCCAGAGCAAACTCGAAAACTGACGCTCCCGCCGCCGCGATTATGCCCCAAATTTCGATTTGCACAATAAATCTAAGCGTTATCCGAACAAATTTGATTGAGGCTTGCGACGGCGCTTTCACGTCTCGCTAAACACGCCACGCGACGACTCGATGTAGTGGCGAGCGGCGCGACGGCTTTTGCTATTATCACCATCGCGCGAATCGCGCCGACTCCGTTTGGTCCAAATTCCTCGCAAAGGCGCTTCCATGCCGCATCCCGCCGTCGCCACCGCCTTCAAAGCCCTAGACCTCCATGCCCGCGCTCTGGCCCCGGCGCATTTGCGCGATTTCTTCACGCAGGACCCGAAACGCTTTGAAACATTCTCCGTTTCGCTTGACGACTTTTTGTTCGACTTCTCCAAACACAAGATCACGCGCGAGACGCTCGACCTGCTGGTCGCGCTCGCCGAGGCGCGCAATCTGGCGGCGCGACGCGGGGCGCTCTTCGCCGGCGAACCGGTCAACAACACGGAAGGGCGCGCCGCGATGCACATGGCGCTGCGCGATTTATCCGGCGGACCCATTCTTGTGCAAGGCGTCGACATGCGCCGGGAGATCGAAGCCGAGCGAGAGAAGGTCTTCGCCTTCGCGCAAGCGATACGCGAGGGCGCGCTGACGGGGGCGACCGGGCTGCCCTTCACGGATGTGATCAATATCGGCATCGGAGGCTCGGACCTTGGGCCGGCGATGGCGGCGCGGGCGCTTTCAACCTGGCGTGGCGCCGGGCCACGCACGCATTTCGTCGCCAATGTCGACGGAGCCGACCTCGCCGACACGCTCGCGCCGCTCGATCTTGCGCGCACGCTGTTCATTGTCTCATCTAAAACTTTCACGACGCAGGAGACGATGACCAACGCCGCCAGCGCTCGGGCTCGTGTCGTCGCGGAGCTCGGCGAAGCGGCGGTGGCCAAGCATTTCGCCGCCGTGTCGACGCGGCTGGACAAGGTTTCGCAGTTCGGCATCGACGCTGCGCGCGTCTTCGGATTCTGGGACTGGGTCGGCGGCCGCTATTCGCTGTGGTCGTCAATCGGGCTCGTGCTGGCGGTCAGCGTGGGGCCAAAGCATTTCATGGAGTTTTTGCGCGGCGGCTTCGACGTTGACACGCATTTCCAGCAGGCGCCGCTCGATAAAAACATCCCCGCGCTGATGGGTCTTCTCGGCGTATGGCATCGAAACGTGCTGGGCCGCGCGGCGCATGCGGTCATTCCATACGACCAGCGCCTCGCGCGCTTTCCCGCCTATCTGCAGCAACTCGACATGGAGTCGAATGGCAAATCAGTGACGCGCGACGGCGCGCTGGTCGCAGGCGCGACGGGTCCGGTGATTTTCGGCGAGCCCGGAACCAATGGTCAACATGCTTTCTTCCAACTGCTGCACCAGGGAACCGACGTCACGCCGATCGACTTCCTGCTCGCCGCCGAGCCAACTGACGCCGACGCGCATCATCACGCCTTGCTGTTCGCCAACTGCCTCGCGCAAAGCGAAGCCTTCATGCATGGGCGAACGCTGGACGAGGCCAAGGCGCTGCTGCGCAAGGAAGGCCGCGGAGAGGCCGACGTGGAGCGTCTCGCCCCGCATAAAGTTTTTTCCGGTGACCGGCCGTCGAGCACCCTGCTCTATCGACGCCTCGATCCGCGCACGCTCGGACGGCTGGTCGCGCTGTATGAGCACAAGGTTTTCGTCCAATCGGTGATCTGGGACATCAATCCCTTCGACCAATGGGGCGTGGAGCTGGGAAAGGAACTGGCGAACCGCCTCGCGCCGATCGTCGAGGACACGGGGGCGTCAACGGCGGCGCTTGACGGTTCGACAGCGGGGCTGATTGCGTGGCGGCGCAGTGCGTCATAGCAAGCGACTTGCCCCGCAGCGGCGCGGAATGTTCACGGTCGCCAATCAGGGCGAGGTCCAGGGATAGGTCCAGGTTTCCGTCAACGTCCGCGAGCCCGCGCGCAAAAATAACCGCAGATCGGCGGTTTGGCCGGACTTTACCGAAACGTCGAACAAGGCGCGCAAGCCCTCGATATGCGGGTTCGAGGCGATGCTCGTGCGCAGAATCTGGCCATTGGTCGCGGTGGCGACGACTTCGACCTGGGTGGGATCGCCGACATAATAGGCCATGTCGCCGCCTGCGAAATCCACGAGGAAACGGCGGGAGTTCACCGTCACCCGCTCGGAGGACCCCAACGCCTGCGCCGGCGCACGGAAGGTGTTGACGACCCGTCCGTTGGGCGAGAGACGGGAAAGCTCTATGCAAGCCGAAATCCGGTAGGCGTAGGCGAAGGCCTTTTGCGGCTCGGGCGGGGTCGTCGGCGTCCAGCTCGCGACAATGTTGTCGTTGGTTTCGTCCTCGGTAGAGAGCTCTATCAGTTCAACCCGGCCCTCGCCCCAGCCGCCTTGCGGCTCGACAAAGTAGCTCGGCCGGGATTCGTAGCCGAGTTCCAGATCTTGGTAGGACTCAAAAGTGCGATCGCGCTGCATGAGCCCGAAGCCCTTGTTGTCCTTGTCAAAAAAAGAGGTTATGCGCGCCGTCGTCGGATTGCCGAGCGGACGCCAAAGCCATTCGCCTGCGCCCGTTTGCATCAGCAGCCCGTCGGAATCATGCAGCTCGGCGCGGAAATTGTCTCGCACGCGTTGGTCGTTTTCACCCGTGAGAAACATCGACGTCAGCGGCGCGAGCCCGAATTTGACTCCGGCCCGGCGCGGAAACAGGGTCGACTGGACGTCAACCACGGTTTCCTGGCCCGCAGTGATGTCGAAACGAAAAGCGCCCGTGACCGCTTCCCCGTCCAGCAGCGCATAGATGGTGGCGCGATTGGAGCCAGCCGGCGGCGTCTCTACCCAAAACTCGCGAAAGAACGGAAAGCTCTCCTTGTCCGTTCCCGCCTCGACGCACAAGGCTCGAGCGGACAACCCGTATTTTTGGTCGCGCCCCAGGAAGCGAAAATAGCTCGCGCCCAGAAAAGATATGAGCTCGTCGCTCACATGGGGGTCATTGAGTGGATAATGCAGACGGAAACCGGCAAAGCCCAGATTGACCGGCGGGTCCTTCTCCGGCTTGACGCGGCCGTAGTCGAATAGATTTGGCGCATAGGGAATCGGCGAAGCCAATCCATCGCGAATCAAGTTTACAGTCACCGCGCGTCGATAAAGAAAGCCCACATGAAAGGTCTCCAGCCGGAACGAGCCGCCGCTGTTGCCCAGCAGGGCTCGATCCGGCCGAAAGCGAATGTCTCGCCAGCTGTCATAGTCGAGCTTGTCGAACGCTTCGGGAAGGCGCGATGGAGCGTCCTCGAAGGGCGCGCCGACAAGCTCGCGGGCGCGGCCAAGAACATCGTCGAAACCGAATCGCGGAGGTTTGGCGGGCGAAGCGGCCGGATTTGGCGCGCCTTGCGCGAAAACCTGGCTCATGGCTGCGAACTGCAAGCCTGCTTGCGGCGCGCTGACTGCGGCAATGGCGCCAAGCAGCTTGCGACGAGTAATGTCGGTCATTCTTATGTTTTCCGGAAGGTCCAGACGCCCCAGCGGCGCGCGGCGGCGAAGGCGGATCCCAAAAAGACGGCGGCCTCGGTCCGCATGTCGGCGACCAGACGGACGGCGCGTTTGCGGCTTGGCGATTGCCAAGGCACGCCTTTTGCCTAAACGGCTTCTCGCGCGCTGGCAAGACAGGCGCGGCGACGACGGGGTTGTTCGTGTAGTCTTTCCAACCGGGATCGGCCGTCCCGAGCGACTCGGCCTGATTTCGAAAACATCGTTAACCCGGCGCTTTGCTTACTGGCTTGGCGCCGCGGCGCCGAGAAATTACGCGCCCGCCTAAAAAAGCACTTGTCATCAATCAAAAAGCGCGTATCTACGGATTGCCCAAATCGCACGTGCCTGTGGTCGTGTGTCGGTCGGTGGGGATCCGGACAAGAGGCCGGTTAACCACCTTCTAAAAAAACCGGCAGCCGGAGGCGAACCGGCGAACTCCGTCTCTGCGGAGGATCGCGACTTAAAGCAACGACGGACCGGGCTTTTTCGTCTCTGTTGGCCCTCCAAAGGCCGACTTACCGAAGAGGCTTGTCTTTCTTGCCGGGCGTGCGGATCGGGACTTCCCCTTTCCAAACGAGGCTATCCAAATGACCGTCATGCGTGTCATGCGCGTGCCTGTCTTTATTGGATCGCCAACGGCGCATCACCGGATCGCATGACGCGCGGCCTTCGCGCGGCGTCGATCTAAGGATCGCTGATAGTTCGACGTTCGTCGCGTCTCCATCGCGCGCGAGCGAAAGCTATCCGCTGTCCGCCGAAGTTTGTTGACTGGCGCGCCAACCCGCGCCCTTCGTCAGGGGATGCAGCGATGACCGATCGTATCCAGGAATTTTTGCGCGCGCGCCGCCATGAAGGCCGCGACAATGGCCCTTGTCTCGTCGTCGATCTCGACGTCGTGCGAGACAATTATCGCGCTTTCGCCAAGGCGCTGCCCGACACGCGTGTCTTTTACGCCGTAAAGGCCAATCCCTCGCCGGAAGTGCTCTCGCTACTGGCAAATCTTGGCTCGTGCTTCGATACGGCTTCGGTCGCGGAAATCGAAATGTCGCTGGCCGCCGGCGCGTCGCCGGACCGCATCAGCTTCGGCAACACGATCAAGAAAGAGCGGGACATTGCCCGCGCCTTCGGACTCGGCGTGCGCCTGTTCGCGGTCGACTGCCAGGCGGAGGTCGAAAAAATTGCGCGAGTCGCGCCCGGAGCAAAGGTGTTCTGCCGCATCCTGTGCGATGGAGCGGGCGCCGAGTGGCCGCTATCGCGCAAGTTCGGCTGCGTTCCGGAAATGGCGACCGGCGTGCTCGAACATGCACACGCCCTGGGCCTCGTCGCCTATGGCGTCTCTTTCCATGTCGGTTCGCAGCAGCGCAATCCCCGCATGTGGGACGGCGCGTTGAAATCGGCGGCGACCATCTTCAGCGATCTTTCGGAACGCGGCATTCAGCTGCAGATGGTCAATCTCGGCGGCGGCTTTCCAACCAAACATCTCAAGAACGTGCCGGCCGTAAAAACTTACGGCAACGCGATTTTCCGCGCTCTATCGAAGCATTTCGGAAACCGCATTCCCGAAACCATCATCGAGCCGGGGCGCGGCATGGTCGGCAACGCGGGCATGATCGAGGCGGAAGTCGTGCTGATCTCGAGGAAGTCGCACGATGACACGGTCCGCTGGGTCTATCTCGACATCGGCAAATTCAACGGGCTCGCCGAGACCACTGACGAGATGATCCGTTATCCGATCCGCACCCCCGCTGACGGCGGCGCTGTCAGCCCCTGCGTGATCGCCGGTCCGAGCTGCGATTCGATCGACGTTCTTTATGAGAAGGAGCCTTACGAGCTTCCGATCAGTCTGGAGATCGGCTCCAAAGTGCTGATCGAGGGAACAGGCGCCTATACGACGACCTATTCCTCGGTCTGCTTCAACGGCTTTGAGCCGCTGGAATCCTTCGTCATCTGAACGCGTAACCCCAATCCCGTCCGGCCAACGCTGATGTATTCAGCGCATGGCGCGAGGGTCGTTTGTCTTCCATCGGAGGCAGTGATGACCTTTGAGTTCGTCCTTCACGCGAAAGCGGTCGCGCCGTTCAACGGCGCGCTATCGGCGCGCGCGCCTTTCAACATCTTGGACGAGCGCCCGGCCGACATGCACGCGCGCGAAAGGCTGCTCGACGCATGTTTCGGCCCTGCGCGTCTTACGAAGACTTGCGAACGCTTGCGCGCCGGGCGTGTCCCGGCGCGGGGGCTTGCTCTGGCGGCGCACGACGGCGAGCGGCTCGTAGCCACGCTGCGGCTTTGGCCGGTGCTTGCCGGCGCCGGTCGCCCGGCCCTGCTGCTTGGACCGTTGGCGGTAGCGTCCGATCACCGCTCGCTTGGACTTGGCGCCGCGATGATTGAAACCGGATTGGCCCGGGCCAGGGCGCGCAATCACCGCGCCGTGCTGCTGGTCGGCGACGAGCCTTATTATGCGCGGTTTGGTTTTAAGCGCGGTCTGACCGAAGGGCTGACGCTGCCCGGCTGGGTCGATGCGGCGCGTTTTCTCGGCCTCGAACTTTCGACTGGCGCCCTGAAAGATGCTCGGGGACGAGTGAGCGCGGCAGGTGCGCCGGCGCCAATGCCGGCGACTATCGGGAGATTGCCACTCGCGGCATAGCGAGCCGAACTCCGCCGCATGGCGAATGCGAAAGCCCGGCCCCCTTGCGCGGCCGGGCTTTTTCCAGGCTGAGCGCCAGCCTTACGCGCGACGAAAGGCTTCGCTCATTGCAGCGCCGCGACGGTCCGCAACGACATCCACCAGGCGTTCGGCGGCATGATCGCGCGCATCCTGGCTCTGCGCCTTTGCGAATTCTTCGCCGGCCTCTTTGGCCTCCTCTTGCGCAAACTCCAGCTTCTCGCGCAATTCATTGAGCGACAGCATGAGATTGTCGCGGCGCACGCGCGCCGCGCGCGCATAGGTTGGATAGGCGAAATGCGCCGGATCGCTGATATTTGCTCGCTTCTCCTCAGTTCCGATCTCGCGATCGAGGTCATTGGTCATACGCGTGAATTCGGCGATCATCGTCTGCAATTGCGCGACCCGTCGCCGTTTCTCATCTGCCTGAAATTTTTTCAGACGCACTAAAGTATCCCGCGACTTCATTATTAGCACTCCGATACGCGCGGCGCGTTGCGCCTGGTACAACCACCCTCCAATTCGCGAGACAGGGTGATTATGCGTGCAGGAGGTTGCTTGTTGGTTACCTGCAACCAATAATTTTAATGGGCTTGCGAGCAGCCTTAACCATAGCGAGAGGCGAAGACTTGCGCGCGCCCTTCAGTCGCCACACATCTTATCGGTAAAACGCCATGCGGAAGCTGCAGTCGCGTCCGTCAGGAAGCGCCCGTCAGCGATCAGAATTGCCTCGCTTCCCCACATCCTGATAACCAAGACGAACCGAAGTCTAGCAGAAACTATGTTTAAAAAAGTTATAACGCAGTTACGCGCTTTACACATTCCATACATGCAGGGCCCAACTTCCGCATCGCTTCTTAACGCCTTTTGGAAACATAAGACCTCGCGGTCCACATGTCGGATCGCGGTCACCCAAGGCGTCAACATGCCGGTTCCGATAAATGTCCCGCGAGGAATCAAAGCCTGCGATTCGGATTTACAATTCGTCATCGGGCAAGATTCAGATGGCCGCTGGATTGCAATGGATTTTGGAAGACGCGAAGGAGGCGTGTTTGTCAGTCGAGAGGCCGCCGCAAAATTTGCAGCGTCCGAAAGCGGTCAACGACCGGAAACCATTCCATGTTCGAGGGAACCGCTGACGCTCTGGAACTAGCAGACCTTTTCCTCCTCGGCTTTTTCCGACGCCGAGGCCGCGCTCATACGCCGGTAAACAAAGGCCGGCGGCGGCGCATGCGCCTCGGTTTCGGCGAAGGCGGCGAAACGTGCGTGATCCGGCGATAGATGACAGGCGGGATCGGTCGCCGCAGGGTCGCCCGTCACCGCCAGCGCCTGACAGCGGCAACCGCCAAGATCGATCTCGCGGCGGTCGCAGGAGCGGCAGGGCTCCTTCATCCAATCCGTGCCGCGAAACGCGTTGAAGGCCGTTCCATTGCGCCAGATGTCGCCGAGATCGCGCGTGCGCACGTTATCGAAGAAAAGGCCGGGAAGCGTCTGCGCGGCGTGGCAGGGCAGCGCCTTGCCTGAGGGCGTCACTGCGATGATCGAGCGACCCCAGCCGCCTGTGCAGGTCTTGGGCCGCGTTGCGTAATGGTCATGAATGACGAAATCGAAATTGAGCACCCCCTTCAAGCGCGCCTTGGCTTCGTCGACGACTGCGACGCTCTCCATGAATTTCTCGCGCGTGGGGATCAACGCGGCGCGATTCTTTTCAGCCCACGCGTAATATTGGATATGCGCGACTTCGATCCGCTGCGCGCCTACCTCGACCGCGAAGTCGATGATCTGCGGCAGATGGTCGATGTTCTGGCGATGCATCGGCGCGTTGATCGTAAGGCCCATGCCCAATTCGCGCGTCCATAGCGCGACTTCGCGCTTCCTGGCGACGCCGCCCTCAAAACTGGAAATGCGGTCGGCAAACTCAGGGACAACGTCCTGTATCGACACCTGCACATGATCGAGGCCGATCTTAGCCAGCTTTTCCAGCCTTTCGCGGGTAAGCATGACGGCGGAGGTGACGAGATTAGTGTAAAGCCCGGCCTCCACGGCGCAGCCGAGAATTTCTTCAAGATCGCGGCGCAACGTCGGCTCGCCGCCGGAAAGGTGCAATTGCAGAGCGCCGATCGCGGCCGCGCTGCGGAACGTCTCCCCCCATTCCTTCGCGCTCAATTCGACATTGGCGCGCTCCAGCTCAAGCGGATTGGAGCAGTAGGGGCATTGCAGCGGACAACGATGCGTCAATTCCGCCAGCAGTCCGGCGGGACCGCCGGCGAAAGGCGCATAGGATCGCGCAAGCGCGGACATCGGCGGCGAGGAGAAAGCATCGGGACCGTCGCGCAGCAGGCATTTGTCGGCGAGCCCCTGCAACAAGGCGGTCACGTCGCGCGAGACGACAGCCTCTGGCGCACCATATTTCGCGGCAAGCTGGGCGGAGATGGCAGCGACGGTTTGCTCGCCGTCGATCAGGCTCAACACGGCGAGCGAGATGGCGTCGATCTCATAGGCGCGCTCCGGCGCCAGCACGACAAAGCGGTTGCGCACGCGGTCGTTGTGAAGCCGCGAAAAGCGCGTAAAGGCGGGCTTTGAGTGCGGGGCGATGATGAAACGCGCTCCACCCTGCGGCGTCGTGTTCACGTGATGGCCTGTCCGGGCTGATAGGCGCCAGGCGGGATTACGCCGGGCGTCACATAGGCGTGATGTAAGGCGTCGAGCTGAGCCCACAAGACGTCGCATTTGAATCGAACGGCTTCGATGCAAGCCTCCTGCTCGGGACGGCTCCGCGCGTTCTTCTTGATATAGTCTAGCGCAAAATCCGCGTCGCGAGGCGCCTGCGACAGGCGGCGCTTGAAATAGGCCATGACATGATCGTCGACGAAGTCGTAATTCTCCAGCATGCCGGCGATGCGCTCGCGGTGAATGGCCGGCGCGAACAGCTCCGTCAAGGATGAGGCCACCGCGACCACGAGCGGTTGCTCCATGACATATCGCACATAGGCTTCCACCGCGAATTTGGTGCCGGGCAGCGCGCCGCGCCGAGAGACCACATAGTCGCGCGGCAGGCCGAGTCCGTCGGTGAGCACGAGCCAGCGCTCGATGCCGCCCGCCTCGTCTCCCAGTCCGTCGTGGTCGTGAATGCGGTGTATCCATTCGCGGCGCAATTCGCGGTCATGAGCGCGGCTCATAAAAGCTGCGTCTTTGCGCGGCACCGCCTCCTGATAGCAATAGCGGTTGAGCGCCCAGGCGCGCACCTGCTCCTTGTTCAGCTTGCCGCCGTGCAGCAGCTTATGGAATGGATGTTTGTCGTGGTAGCGCTCGGCCCCGACGGCGCGAATGGCGGCCTCGAACGCCTCTGGCGAAAGCGACGGCGCGTTGAAAAACGCATGCGATTCGATGACGTCGTTCATAGCGCGACCTCCATTCCATCTTCGCCGATTTCCCAGCCGGCGGCCTTGGCCTCGGCGCGCTCTTTGGAGCCTTCATCGAGGACCGGGTTTGAATTGTTGATATGCACATAAATTTTGCGCGCCACGCCGAGCGAGGAAAAGGCTTTGATGGACCCGTCCTCACCGCTCATATTGATATGGCCCATGCGCGAGCCCGTTTTGCCGAGCAGGCCTTGGTCGATCATTTCGTACTCATGCCAAAGCGTGCCGTCGAAGAAAACGAGCTCCGCGCCGCGCAGCCGCTCCTCTAGCGCTGAATCCATTCCGGCGCAGCCCGGAACATAAAAGAACGATTTGCCGCTCGCCGTCTCGATGATTTGCAGGCCCAGGGTGTCGCCTTCGGCGCTGCCGTAATTGGCGGCCATCGCGTCTTCGAGCCAAAGCGCGATCTTGCCCGCCACTGGAAAGGCTTCGACAGTAAGTCCAAGATCGACGCCCGCCCCCGACAGAGCCAACGGAACGCCCAGCGGCAGTTCCTCGCGCTCGACCGAAGCCTTGGCGAGAACGTCGAAAATCCTGTTGGCCGCCAGCACGTCGAGCACGCGACGGGCGCCAAAGACCGTGAAGGGCTGGGCCTCGCGCAGGTTGAGCAGGCCGGCGACATGATCCACGTCGCCGTTGGTCACCACAACCGCCTTGATCGGGCTGGCGCGCACGGGCTCGCCAGCGGCTGGCGAAAGCTGCGGGGCCTTGGCGATCTGTTCGCGCAGATCCGGCGAAGCGTTGAGGAGCACCCAGTCGCGGCCATTGGCGCTGACGGCCAGCGAGGACTGCGTACGCGCCGAGAAACCCGGTGCGCCCGCGCGCACCGCCCGGCAATTGGCGCAGTTGCAGTTCCACTGCGGGAAGCCGCCTCCGGCGCCCGAACCCAAAATCCTGATGCGCATCGGTTTTGATCACGCGCGGCGCGGGCCGCTCCGCCCCGCCGGGCTCCCTTGAGATATGTTATTATTGGCGCGCACTATGCACATTGGCGGCGCGCCCGCGCAAGTGCGTCAAATTCGCGCTTCGCGGTTGTGGTGAGAAACGACCTTTAGCCTGGCGAATGGCGACTTCCCTTTCCCCAGTTTACGGCGAGAGACAGCGATCGCCCTTGACGGTCAACGGATAGCCCGCCACGGTCAGCGCCACATGCCCCGCAATCCGCGCAATCGCCTGATGCAGCTCTCCGGCCGCATCGCGAAAGGCTCGGGCGAGGGCGTTCTCGGGCAC
Source organism: uncultured Alphaproteobacteria bacterium (assembly GCA_963697595.1). Taxonomy (GTDB): domain Bacteria; phylum Pseudomonadota; class Alphaproteobacteria; order Rhizobiales; family Beijerinckiaceae; genus Methylocystis. Next base: position 2,837,532 of record CAVOON010000003.1, read on the forward strand.
AATCGACAACCCGACCTCCGCCGCAACCAAAATCGTCCGCGCCCTGCGGGTCTCCAGGATCGTGCAGAGCCTGTCGCGGTCAGCGGCGAGATCGGCGGTCGCGAGCAGCTGGTTCGACAGCCACAGCGTCAGACAGTCGACAAGCACGGGTTGCGCAGCCGGGGCGTCGGCGATGGCCTGAGCCAGTTCATGCGGCGCCTCGAGGGTTCGCCATCCGTCGCCGCGCCGCGCGCGATGCGCTTCGATCCGCGCGCGCATTTCGTCGTCAAAAGGCTGAGCCGTGGCGATATATATCCACGGCGCAGGATGCGCGGCGATCAGTCCCTCGGCGTAGGCGCTCTTGCCCGAGCGGGCGCCGCCAAGCACGAGAGTGATTAAGGGGTTTTCGCTCATGCGAGCGCCTTACGAAAGTCCGTACTCGCCAGCAAAGCTCCCTCCCGATCGAACACCATGATCTCCAGCTCGACATCGGCGTTCAGCGCCCGCGCCGCCGTCACCCATCCGCGGCGCGCGACCAGCGCAGGAAGATCGACGCCGGCGCCTTGAGCCAGATGCAGCGCCTCCAATGCGCTATTGGCGACGGCTATGCGCTCGGCGAGTCCTCCGCCCCCCCGGCCTCGCGCGCCAGTTCCGCGAGCGCCGCCATATCGATGCTTGAGCGGGCGGAGTGCAGATCGAGCCGGCCCTGCGCCAGCTTGGTCAGCTTCGCGAAGCCGCCGCCGATAGTCACCCGCGCGACCGGATTTTTATGCAGATATTTCAGCAGGCCCCCGACGAAGTCGCCCATTTCCACCAACGCCTCTTCGGGCAGGCTGTGAAGCGCGCGCACTGCCGCTTCCGAGGTAGAACCGGTGGTTCCGGCGATATGCGTCAGACCGCAGGCGCGGGCAACGTCGACGCCGCGATGGATGCTGTCGATCCAGGCGGCGCAGGAATAAGGTACGACGATTCCCGTCGTCCCCAGCACCGACAAGCCGCCGACAATCCCCAGCCGGCCGTTGAGCGTGTGCTTCGCCATTTCCTCGCCGCCGGGGATGGAGATTTCTATCTGGGCGTCGGGCGTTACGCCCAAGTCCCGCGCGGCCTCGGCCAGATTTTCGCGCATCATGGCGCGCGGAACGGGATTTATCGCGGGCTCCCCAACAGGCAGCGGCAGGCCCGGGCGCGTGACTGTCCCGACGCCCGCGCCCGCCTTGAACGTCACGCCCGCGCCCGGGGACCTCAGGCTGAGTTTGACGAGGATCAACGCGCCGTGGGTGACGTCGGGATCATCGCCCGCGTCCTTCACCACACCCGCCTCAGCAAAGTCCTCTCCTTGCTTGTATTGGGCCAGCGCGAAGGCGACGCGCCGGCCGCCCGGAAGCGCGATCTCGACCGGATCTGGCGCGACACCCCGATGCAGCGCGACAAAAGCCGCCCGCGCCGCCGCCGTGGCGCAGGCCCCGGTGGTCCAGCCCCGGCGCAGGGGCTTGTCGGGATGATCGATCATGCCCCTTCATAGCCCGGTTCAGCGCGGGAGACAGTTCGAAATTGCGCCGGAGCGCTTGCGGAAGGGCGAGTTCGCGAAGCGATATGATCCAAGCAACGCGACACCGCCGCCGCAATCCGCTAAACAGTCCGGCATTATTCCCAAGGGCAGGAGCAGGAAAGATGAAACGCGGCCTCATTCCCTTCGCAATGGCTTCCCTCTTTGCAATTTTGGCGAGCGGCGCCGGAGCCTTCGAAGTCCACAGCCCGGACATTTCGGCACAAAAGCCTATCGGCGAAAAATTCGTCTACAACTCCTTCGGATGCAAGGGCGAGAACCTCTCCCCGGCTCTGGAATGGACCGATCCGCCGGCAGGAACGAAGAGCTTCGCGGTGCTCGTCCATGACCCCGACGCGCCGACAGGCGGCGCTGGCTTCTGGCACTGGCTCGTCGTCGACATTCCCGCCTCGGCGCATGGCCTTGCGCAAGGCGCCGGCTCCGCCGACGGCAAGAAGCTGCCTGCAGGCGCGAAGCAACTCGACACGGATTTCGGCAACTCCGGTTACGGCGGCCCCTGTCCGCCGCAAGGCCATGGCGCGCATCGCTACAATTTCACCGTTTACGCGCTTTCGGTCGAGACGCTCGGTCTGCCGGCGACCGCGAAAACCGCCATTGTCGGTTTCACCGTGAACAAAAACGCGCTAGCCAAGGCGACGCTGACCTCGACCTACGGCCGCTAAGGCCTTGCAGGCGGCGCTGTTCGCGCATCTGGCGCTGACGCTGCTGGCGGCGGTTATCGAAGCTGCGCTGGGCTATCCGCCGGCTCTGTTCTTGCGGATAGCTCATCCGGTCGTCTGGATCGGCGCCTTTTTGGGCGCGCTCGACGCCCGGCTCAATCGGGGCCCTCCCCTTTTGCGGCGCATCGCTGGCGTGCTGACGGCGGGACTGCTCGCGCTGGGCGGGCTGGCTATTGGCGCGGCGATCCAAACTGGCCTGCTGGCTCTGCCCCTGGGTCTGCTGCCGCTCGCGCTGCTTTCCTCCAGTCTTCTGGCCCAGCGCAGCCTCCACGCACATGTCGCCGACGTGGCGCAGGGACTGAACGTTTCGCTGGAGGACGGTCGCGAGGCGGTCGCGAGGATAGTGGGTCGAGACGTTTCACGGTTGGACGAGGCCGGGGTCGCCCGCGCTGCGATCGAGAGTTTGGCTGAAAATTTTTCCGACGGAGTTGTTGCGCCGGCCCTGTGGATGGTCTTGCTCGGCCTGCCCGGCGCGTTGGCCTATAAGGCGATCAACACCGCCGACAGCATGATTGGCCACCGCTCCCCGCGCTATCTCGACTTCGGCTGGGCCTCGGCGCGGCTCGATGACGTCTTGAATTTCCCGGCCTCGCGCCTCGCGGCGGGGTTACTGGCCCTGACGGCCGGCCGCAATGCGCGCACCGCCCTCTCCATTGCGCTACGAGATGCGGGACGCCACGCCTCCCCCAACGCTGGCTGGCCGGAAGCGGCAATGGCTGGCGCGCTCGGGTTGCGCCTCGGCGGGCCCCGCAATTATGGCGCACAGCGAGTCGCGGGCGCCACCTTCGGCGACGGACGCTTCGAGGCCAGCCGCGAGGATATCTGGCGAGCTCTGGCGCTCTACCGCGGCGCACTGGCCGCGCTCTGGCTGCTGCTCGCGCTTGGGTTGCTGGCCAGCGCCTGATGATCTCGTCCAAAATGGCCCGGCTTGACACCTTCGCCCCGGCGCTACATCACTTCGCGCAAACGGCGCGTTTCGCGCTTCGTGAACGGCCCCGCGGCCTCGTTCGTTTGTCGCGATGGGCGCGCAATGCAAAAAGGCGCAAAATGAATATGCAGCCACGGTCCGTAAAGCCGCCGCTCAAGATTTTCCTGTGTTCGCCGCGCGGCTTTTGCGCCGGCGTGGTGCGGGCCATAGACGCCGTGGAGCGCGCCCTCGCCAAATATGGCGCCCCCGTTTATGTGCGCCACGAGATCGTGCACAACCGCTATGTGGTGGAGGCCCTGAAAGCCAAAGGCGCGATCTTCGTCGAGGATCTGGAAGAAATTCCCGACACCGCCGCGCCGGTGATCTTTTCCGCCCATGGAGTGGCCAAATCCGTTTCCGCCGCCGCCGCGGAACGAAATTTTCTGGCCATAGACGCGACCTGTCCGCTGGTCACCAAGGTGCACCGAGAGGCGGAGATACATTTCAAGCGCGGCAGACGCGTTCTGCTTGTGGGCCATGCGGGACATCCGGAAGTTGTCGGCACCATGGGACAATTGCCGGACGGCGCGGTGATTCTGGTTGAATTGGTGCAAGACGCCTTCAACTTGGCGCTCGAAGACGAGAGCAACCTCGCCTACGTCACCCAGACTACTCTCTCGCTCGACGATTCGCGGGCGGTGATCGAGGCGCTGACGCAGCGCTTTCCCACCATCGTCGGCCCCCACAAGGAAGACATTTGCTATGCGACGACCAACCGTCAGGCGGCGGTCAGGCAAGTGGCGCCACAGGTCGACGCAATGATCGTCGTGGGCTCGCCCAACTCTTCCAACTCGCAGCGTCTGCGCGAAGTGGCCGAGCGCTCCGGGGCGCCGGCGCAGCTGGTGCAGGGACGCAACGAGATCGACTGGTCCATTTTCAGCGACATTCGCTCCTTGGGGATCACGGCAGGAGCCTCCGCTCCTGAAGTTCTGGTGGAAGACATCATGGACGCTTTCGCGGAGCTTTACGAAATCGCTGTGGAAAGCATCTCCGCCGCCGATGAGAGCGTGTCCTTTCCTTTGCCCAAGGAGCTTCGAGCGCTCGCCTGAGAGCCCGGCAGTTTAAGACTTATCGGCCGGTCTCGTCCGGCAGCATTCGCTCAGAACCGGCAAGGCCATGGCCGTATATACAGAAGTCGACGACGAGGAGCTGATCCGGTTCCTCGCTACCTATCAACTCGGCGAGCTGCTGTCCTGCAAAGGCATAGCCGAGGGCGTCGAGAATTCGAACTTCTATCTCCATGCGGGCGCCGGCAGCTTCATTCTGACGCTTTACGAGAAACGCGTCGCCGAAGCTGACCTGCCGTTTTTTCTCGGCTTGATGGAGCATCTCTCGGCTGCGGGACTCAACTGTCCACAGCCGGTGCGCAACCGCGCCGGAGCAGCGTTGGGCCGGCTCGCGGGACGGCCCGCTGCGATAGTCACTTTTCTTGACGGTCTGGCCGTCCACCACCCCGACGAAGCACATTGCGCCGCCCTTGGCGAAAAACTCGCGCAACTGCATCTCGCCGGCGAAGGCTTCGCGCTGAGGCGTCCCAATGCGCTGTCGGTGGCGGACTGGCGCCCGTTATTCGAGCCACAGGCCGCCCGCGCCAACGAAATTGCGCCGGGGCTGCGCAAACTGATTTCGGACGAGCTGGTTCATCTGGAGCGCGCCTGGCCGCAGGATTTGCCATCGGGGGTCATTCACGCCGATCTTTTCCCGGACAATGTTTTGTTTCTGGGCGAAAAGCTCTCCGGACTGATCGACTTCTACTTTGCCTGCAACGACGCCTTCGCATACGACTTGGCCATCTCATTCAACGCCTGGTGCTTTGACTCCGCAGGCGTTTACAACCCCGGCAAAGGCCGAGCCCTGATCGACGCCTATGGTCGGTTAAGGGCGCTGAGCTCTTCGGAATGGGCCGCCTTTCCTTTGCTGGCGCGCGGGGCCGCGATGCGTTTTCTGCTGACGCGGTTCGTGGACGCGCTGAACGTTCCGCGGGGCGCGCTGGTTCGACCAAAGGACCCGCGCGAGTATCTGGCGAAGCTGATGTTTCATCAAAGCATAAGCGACGCGCGCGATTACGGGTTTACGCCATGAATGGCGTCCGATGACCCGCCGTGTAAGCATCTGGACCGACGGCGCCTGCTCCGGCAATCCCGGTCCGGGAGGTTATGGCGTCATCCTGCAGTTCAATGGTCACGAGAAAGAGCTGAGCGGCGGCGAGAAGCTAACCACCAACAATCGCATGGAGCTCATGGCCGCCATCGTCGCGCTGGAGACGCTGACGCGCCCCTGCGCGATCGATCTACACACGGATTCGCAATACGTGCGAAATGGCGTGACGCAATGGATCGCCGGCTGGAAAGCGCGCGGCTGGAAAACTTCCGACAATAAGCCGGTGAAAAATGTCGAATTATGGAAGCGTCTCGAGGAAGCCGAGGAACGGCATGATGTGGTCTGGCACTGGGTCAGAGGGCACGCTGGCGACGAAATGAACGAACGCGCGGACGCGCTGGCTCGAGCCGGAATGGGGCCGTTTTTAAGGAAGTGACGTCTTTATTGCATCACGCGCGCATACAGCGGCGGTCGACAAGAAACATGCATAAAAATCTCCCGGCGCTGTTAACAGCAGCATTGCAATCCTGTGGTTTTATGGACGCCAGTGAGTAGCTAGGATCAGCGTCGGCAAATGCAGACAAGCCTGAACTGGCTGGGGGGTGGCAAACATGAGTACCGCCGAATTTCAGGCCCTTCAGAGAACCGTAAGTGAACTAATGGACTTGAAAGCAGTGTTTCTGGCGCGTTTTGAAGACGCGGTCATTTCCGCCTTGCCTCCAGCTGAAAAGGGCATCGTAGAATCCGCCATCGAACGAGAGGTGGATTGTGAATACAAGAGCCCGGTACTAGCCGTTATAAGGCGGCATGCGTTCCCGTCGCGCGTAAGCGTATTGCAAGATGATTTTCAAGCGTGGACTCATGAAGTGATCGACGACGCAGTGAGAACTGCAAGCTATGAGGTCAAAGCGATCGTAGCGGATGGCCTGTCCAATCGTGGCGCCAGGAAAGCCGAAAGCGTGTAACGGCCCCTTTGTCTCCAACAACGGATTTCGCCTGCGCAGCGCAGGTGCAGGACGGCGCAGCGCAGGCGACTCGCGTCAGGCGCTACGCGGAGGCGTAGCCTGACTCTGTTCAACCGACGGCGGCGGAGGCTGAATCTCGTCAGCCGCAGACGCCGGCGTTGGACCGAAGCGCTCGTTCAGCGCAGGAAGAATCGCTCTGATTTTGGCCGCGCCTTCGGCCCCCACCAAGGATTCCGCCCGGGCCAGAACCTCGTTGACCAGATCGACGATCTGTCGCTGATTCAAACCAAGATTCATCAGCCTTCCGGCGAGAATATTGGTGTCGGCGCGTCCATGCCCCATGAAGCTGGTCATACCCTCAATCGCGGCGGTTACGCCACCGTCGCCGGACGCAAAAGCAGCCTCAACCGCTTCGTGAGCCTTCGGCATCTTGTCGATAAATTCCGCCACGTGGCCTTCAGGCGCCTCGCTTCGCAGGAACAGCAGCACATGCCCGACCGCCGCCTTCGCGATAGAAGGCTCCAGTCCGGTTACATCCGTCACGTCTTTTGTCAGCTTCTCCATCACTTCCGCTCCCTTCCGAGATCAGGCCGTAGCAAATGTCGTTTTGGATCAGCGTTTCAAGCGTGTTTGTTTCGAATATCGGCCGGTCCGACCGAGGAGCGCCGATGCAGACTCACCGGAGCGCCACTCTCCTGCCACGGTGTCGCCCTTTCGTGTGCTAAGACTGTTGACAGAATCGATTCAATCCAAAGAACGGTTAACGCCGCAAACGCGCTGGCCACATTAAGCCGCTAAGGGTCACTACGCGGAGGGAGGCGCGCCATGGCGCTTGATTTCAATATCTGTGGATCGCCCTTTCGGGAACAAAAGCTGGATGCCGATCTGCCTGCGATCGTGCGCGATTACATCGAAAATGTCCGTGGCCGGCCGGAGATCTGCAGGAACATCCTGCCTGATTATCTCGACAGCTTGTGGAATCAGGCAAACCACTACGCCCAGCGATGTGGCGTTCCTTGTCCCATTCGACGCGATGAAGTAGATGCTCTGCGCCTCTCAATTCAGAAAAGCACGTTTTCTCACCCCGGCCAAAACGCCCCCTTGCGGGGGTAACCGGGCTCCGCCCCACTACTTGCGTTGTTTGCGCGGTCTAATGCACTGCGGGAGCGACGTCTCTACATGCGCGCTCGCAAGACCGGCAAACCTCGGCGCAAATTCTGCAATGCTCATGTCGACTGGCGTGGCGCTCGCACTCTTCCGCACAGAAGCTGCAAGTTTCGGCGCAAGCCTGGAGGACAAGACGCATCGTCATATCGTCCCGTCCGGTTCGTCGCGACCCTATGGCTCCCATAGCGGAGCAAAGGTCGGCGCAATCCAGATTCAGCCGAATACATTGGCGTAGCTCGACCGGATTGTCCTCCCCCAAACACGCGTCAGCGCAAGACGTACAGGTTTGAGCGCAGTCGAAGCAAAGCTCGATGCAACGAGCCAGGGCGCTGCTCTCCCGATTTTTGATTTGAGGGTGCGTGCCAATCATCGCCTCGACATGCATGGTAATCCTCCATTATCACTTCAGGGTTGTAAGACGACATAGCGAAAACTTCTCCCCGGCGGGAAGAGCCTGCTCCGTTCGCATCATTTCGCGCCGCGCGCATGTTCTTCCGAACTATGAGCGTGCTTCGGTTTTCCCTTGCGCGCCGTTGACGCCAGATCGTGAAGTTGTTGTTCATCCATCGAACTCGACCATAGATTTTGAGGCGCCCTTAAGCTCGCTCTTCTTCTTCTCTCCACGCTTTGCGGAAAGGGCGGCCCCGGCAGCCATTTGTTGGGCTTTTGATTTGGCGGGCATTGCTTTAGCTCCGTTTAGCTCGATTCAGCCGGCTAGGTAATTTGGGCTGGTGTGCGAAGCCTTCAAGAACCGTCCTTCAAAACTTCCGCGGCGAAGGAGACCAGTTTTCTAGCTATGTCGCGGGAATAAGTTCGTGGACGCTAAAGTAGCCGTTAGCGTCTTTCCACACTCGCGCAGGACTCCATCCGGCCGTGCGGGCCAGATGATGAAACTGGTCGATTGAGTATTTGTAGGAATTTTCCGTGTGGATGCTTTCACCGGCACGGAACTGAAATAGTTCGTCCTCCACGCTTACGATCTGCTCTTTCTCGCTCACAAGATGCATTTCGATGCGACCTTCGATTGAATTATAGATCGCCTCATGACGGAATTGACCGAGATCGAAAGTTCCATGAAGATCCCCGTTGATCCGCTTCAATAGATTGAGATTGAAAGCGCCCGTAAGGCCGCGTGAATCATTGTAAGCGCTCAAAAGCTGGCGAACGTCCTTCTTCAGATCGACGCCGATAATAAGCGAACCGCCTGGAGCCAGCGACCGCCGCATAAGGCGCAAAAGCCTCACGGCCTCTGTTGGCGTAAAGTTGCCGATGGTCGAGCCAGGAAAAAAACCGAGCTTGGCGCCGCTGGAAAAATTTGGGGGCAAGACCACGCCCTGCGTAAAATCGCCGACAAGCGGCCGCACCAGCAGTCTGGGAAAGCGCTGCTCAAGGCGTTGCTTTGCTTCCTCCAGCGCGCTGCGTGAAACATCTATCGGCACATATGCCGACAGCCGCGGCAGCCGTTCCAGGAGTAGTTCTGTTTTTCGACAGGATCCGGAGCCGAACTCCACGAGAACGGATACGTTAGAGCTTTCCCGCACCATTTCCGTCGCGTAAGCTTCAAGGATCGCGATTTCACTCCGCGTTGGGTAATATTCGGGGAGAGCGGTAATCTCTTCAAACAACTGACTGCCTTGCGCATCGTAGAAAAATCGACAGGGCAGGCTCTTTCGGATCTTCGACAGCCCATCGATTACGCTCGATGCGAAGTCGTCGTCGTCCTCGCGTTGCGTTGCATGTTGAGTGAGCGCTCTCATCGCCTGCCTCCTCAAGTAAGATCCGAAGCGAGACGCAGGCCCGTGAATTGCCAGCGCTGATGTGGGTAGAAATAATTACGATAGGTGGAGCGCGTATGGCCGCCCGGCGTTACGCAGGATCCCCCGCGCAGCACGTGCTGGCCTACCATGAACTTGCCGTTGTACTCGCCAAGTGGACCCTCTGGGCTCCGATAGCCTGGATACGGCAGGTAGGCGCTGCCGGTCCATTCCCACACGTCGCCGAACATCTGCCTCAACTGCCCGCTCGTCCCCGGTTCGGCGGGCAAAGGCTGCAATGCGCCTCCAGATAGATCATTTCTACTCTTCTCGGCGCGGCCGGATGCGCATTCCCACTCGAACTCCGTCGGCAGGCGCTTTCCCGACCAGCGGGAAAATGCGTCTGCTTCGAAATAACTTACATGTGCAACGGGAGCGAGCGGCTCAAGCGGCGACAGCCCCTCCAGCGTCATGACGAACCATTCGCCATCGCGTTGCTCCCAATAGAGGGGAGCTCGCCAATCCTCTCGGTTGAGCCTCGCCCATCCGTCGGAGAGCCACAGCGTCGCTTTAGTGTATCCGCCGTCCTCAACGAACTCCAACCATTCGCCGTTCGTGACGGGCCTGTCCATCAACCGGAACGGTTGAATGAATGCATCGTGGCGCGGATGCTCGTTGTCCCAGGCGAAGCCTTGACCCTCATGACCAATTTGGCGAACGCCGCCTTCAAATTCGATCCACCGGATGGCGTCAGACTGCGCAGTTTTCGCGCGCGCCCGGGGCAAGCGATAGCATGGCCGCAAAGGATTTGCAGCGAACAACGCCAAAATATCGGTAAGCATCAACTCCTGATGCTGCTGCTCGTGATTGACGCCCAGCTCTAAAAGATCGGCCAACTCGGATCGAGGCGCAACGTCGAAACGGAAGAGACGGTCCAGCGCCTCGTCCACATAACGCCGGTAACTGATAATTTGATCGAGCGGCGGTCTCGTGAGTATTTCGCGTTTCGGTCTCGGTTGACGCGCTCCAAGCTGTTCATAATAGGAGTTGAAGCAAAAGTTGAACGCGTCATCGAACACGCCATAGTTATCCAGAAAACGCTGCAAAATGAACGTTTCGAAAAACCATGTGGTGTGCGCCAGATGCCACTTTGTCGGACTTGCATCTTCCATGGCCTGCACGGCCATGTCTTCCGCTCCCAAAGGCGCCGCAAGCTTAAGAGTCAGCTCCCGTGTCGTGAAAAGACGTGAGCGCAGACGATCGTCGAATTTGTCAGTCCTCATAGCTGTAGCAATATTAGAATCCAATTGAAACATAGCGTTGCTCTCGCCTGAGCGTTCAATCAGAAAGAACGCAAGAGTTTAGGCGGACAGAGACAAAGCGTGCCCGCGATAAGGAAACTCCGACTGCCGCCTTTCGGATCCCCGCATTTTGAAATGAATTGCAGCCAGCCGCAGACTTGAGGGTTTGTCGCGCTAGATAATCGGAGACATATCCATGAAGTAGCCGATGCGCCATGATCCAGGTGGACAGTGTAAGCAAATCCTACGCAGGCCAACATGTCATTGATAATATTTCTATGACAATTCCTCGCGGTGAAACGACAGTCCTGATCGGACCTTCGGGTTCAGGAAAATCCACATTGCTCTCTCTCATGATTGGAATTGAAGTTCCTGATAGTGGAAGCGTTACGATCGACGGAGAAAAGCTTACGCTTCAAACGGCGCTGCGTTTGAGACACGAGATGGGTTACGTCATCCAGGATGGGGGCTTGTTTCCCCATTTGACAGCGCGCGGCAACATCGAACTTATGGCGAGGGAGCTTGGCTGGACCAAAGTCCGTCGCAGCGAGCGGCTGAGCGAGTTATGCGCTTTGACGCGCTTCCCTGACGACGGTCTCGACCGCCATCCGGTGGAGTTGTCGGGCGGACAACGTCAACGCGTTTCTCTCATGCGCGCTCTCATGCTCGACCCGCCTATTGTGCTCATGGATGAGCCTTTAGGCGCGCTTGACCCCATGATCCGCGCCGAGCTTCAGGACGACCTCAAGAGTATATTTCAAGACCTTCAAAAGACAGTCCTTGTCGTGACCCACGACCTTGGCGAGGCGGCCTTCCTCGGGAACCAGATTATGCTTATGCGTCAAGGGCGCATTCTGCAAAAGGGATCATTCCGCGATCTCGTCGCCAATCCCGCAACAAGCTTTGTCACCGACTTCGTCAATGCCCAGCTGCGAAGACTGGACGCACTGAAGGACATTCCTCACCCGGAGTCCCAACCGTGAACTCCCTCGTTAGCAGGCGCATTTCTTTCGCGGTGCTTGCCATGCTCGCAACAAGCTTCAGTTGTTATGCCGATACGCGAGAAGAAATACGCATTGGCTCGAAGAAATTTACTGAGTCCGTCATACTCGCAGATTTGGCGGAGCAGATCGCCAGCTCGTCTGGCGCAAAAATAGTCCAGCGCCAGGAGCTGGGCGGTACGCGACTGCTGTGGGACGCTCTGCTCGCCGGCGAAATCGACGCCTATCCTGAATACACAGGCACTCTGGTTGAAGAGATTCTGGCTGATGAGGACGTTGCGGGCGACGCTTCGCTCGATCGAGCGCTTGAAAGGCGCGGAATTAGGAAAAGCACGCCGCTGGGGTTCAGCAACAGCTACGCTCTGGGAATGAGGAGGGAGCAGGCAGAACAATTGTCTATCGATACCATCTCCGATCTGTCGAGGTGGTCACTTCTGAAGTTCGGCGTGAGCGATGAATTTTTGGGTAGAAGGGATGGCTGGCCCAGCCTGCGCGCCGCCTATAGCTTGCATCCCACGGACATCCGCGGTCTCGACCATGACATCGCCTATAAAGCTCTCATTGACGGCTCCATCGACGTCATTGATCTATACACCACAGACGCCGAGGTCGGTGATCCTCGCATTCGCATGCTAAAGGATAATCTCCGTCATTTCCCCGAGAATAAAGCCATTCTTCTTTACCGCGCCGACTTGGAGACGAGAGCGCCAAAAGCGCTGGCGGCCATGCTCCGGCTCGAGGACCGGGTCGATAATTCCGCCATGATCGCAATGAACAGGGCAGTCAAGATTGATCGACGATCCGAGGCCGATGTCGCGGCGCAATTTCTGACGACGAACCTGGGTGTGGTGAATGTTCAGGAACCCAGCGGACTTGCGAGCAGGGTTCTGAGGCGCACGATCGAACATCTTCGGCTGACCATCCTCTCCCTAGCAGCGGCGATCTGTACTGCCCTGCCTTTGGGAGTGCTGGCGGCGGCGCGCCCGGCGCTCGGCCGCGTCATATTGGCGTTCGCCAGCATATTACAAACGATACCGTCGCTTGCGTTGCTTGTTTTCATGATCCCTGTCCTGGGCGTAGGCGCAGCCCCCGCCATTGCGGCGTTGTATCTTTACAGCCTTTTGCCGATCATTCGAAATACGGCGACGGGACTGGACAGCATTCCATCTTCGATCCGCAATTCTGCTATCGCGCTCGGACTGACTCCATTCAGACGGCTCACACTGATAGACCTTCCCATAGCGTCGCCCTCCATCTTGGCTGGCATGAAGACCGCCGCAGTGATCAATGTAGGCACAGCCACGCTCGGCGCGCTGGTCGGCGCGGGAGGCTACGGCCAGCCAATCTTCAGTGGAGTTCGGCTCGACAATTTTAGCATGGTTCTTGAAGGCGCGATCCCCGCTGCCTTGCTTGCGCTGGCCGTGGAAGGGCTATTTGATTTTGCCGAACGACGCTTCGCTCCTCAAGGGATAAGGCTTACGCCTAACGCCTCGCTTTAGCAGTCTAGTTCAGGATAGTGCCGAAAAATACCTTGCTCATTGAAGGGAATCCGGCGATCACTGTCCAGATAGTCGCGGATCCGCGGAAGTTGTCCAATCATTTCTTGATGCGCGAGCAACCTCGGAGCCTTCGCAAGAACAGTCTTCATATTTTTGGGAAAAGCATAGTGGAGCCCGTCCACGACCTGGAACAGCGACAGGTCGGCATAGCTGACCTTGTCGCCCACGAGGAAAGCTTCGCTATCGGGATTTGAGCCCAGAATTGTTTCGAACCAATTCAGAAACTTCGGAATTCGCTCTTTGCAAAACGATTCGGAACGCCGAAGCGCCTCAACCTTTTGTTGCTCATAATAGAGATGAGCCCCGAGCGGATGATGCGAGTCGTGAGCTTCCGTGACGAGATCGGCGATTGTGAGTTGAATTTGATGAACCCAAAGCCTCTTGGCTTCCTGCGAGGGAGCGAGATCATGACGGGCGCCAAGATACAATAGAATGGCGGCGGTCTGGCCTATCACCAGTTCGCCGTCCACCAGGAATGGAGGCGCAAAAGGCGCATGCGCCATATCCTGTTTGCTTAGAAATTGTTCCAGCAAAGTTTCGCCTTGCGGCTCTTTGGCCGTGTCAAAGTAATCGGCGCCTGCGAATTCAAGAGCGAGTCTGACGAATTCGCCCCGACCCTGAATGCCCGGCCAATAATAGAGCCTGTAGAACATGAATGACTCTTTTCATTGCTTTTTTCTGACAGCGTCGCACTCATTCACTGAGCGACAGTCAATAATTCAAAAAGATGGCCGTCCGGGCTCTTAAAATAGACTCCACGTCCCCCGTTCCAATCGTTGAGCTTACCGTCTTCCGGAGTCCCTGGAGTGCTGCCGATAGTCGTTTTCTCGGCTTTTATGCGATTGAGGATGGAGTCAAATTCTTCATCGCTAACTTGAAATGCATAATGACCTCGGCTGAAAGAACTTTCATCAGCGAAAAGGAATGTGAGAGTCTGATTAACCTGAACCCCTGCAAAATGGCCTTCCGACTCGCTACGCTCCAAGCCAAACGCATGAGAAAACCAGACCGCGGCCTCATGCTTGCTTCGCGCCGGCACGACGATGTGATTGAGGATGATTGACATTTCCCCTCCTTCTACCACAGCACCCTTGAGCTCGTTCCGAAATTGGCGTGCGCCGCTGCAAATGTCACGAGCGTAGCGGGAACTTATTGGTTATTCACTTAGCGCAGATGCAGAGGAATTTGACGCGAGAGAGACAAACACTCCTTTGCGCATCGCGGGCCACGGCGAGGGCGCGCATTTCCTTTTTTCTTTGGTTCTACAGCTACACTGCCCTAGATACTCGAGGGCGTTCAGTTCGCCCTCATAGGCGTAGTTTTGGAGGCCCAAGTCCAATGAGAATCGCTCAAATTTCACCGCTAATGGAAAGTGTGCCGCCAAAACTTTACGGTGGAACAGAGCGCATTGTTTCATACCTGACCGAAGAATTTGTTCGGCAAGGGCACGACGTTACGCTGTTTGCAAGCGGCAACTCGCAGACTTCAGCGGAGCTGGTTCCCTGCAGTCCGAGAGCATTAAGGCTCGCGCGCGTGCAAGACCCGATGCCCTACAACATATTGCAGTTGAATCATGTGCTAAAGCACGCAGACGAATTCGATATTTTGCATTTTCATAACGACTGTCTTCATTTCCCTGTAATGCGAAATTCTGCAACGACTGCCGTGACCACCTTGCATGGTCGGCTTGATCTACCTGATCTCCCGCTTCTTTTTCGGGAGTTCGACGACATGCCTCTGGTATCGATCTCCCAGCATCAGCGACGTCCTCTCCCCGCCAATTGGGTCGCGACCGTGCACCATGGGCTGCCTAGCGAGCTGTATTCTTCATCGTATGCAGGCCAAGGCGATTATTTAGCTTTTCTGGGGAGGGTTTGCCCGGAAAAAGGACTGGACCGAGCCATCGAAATTGCTCAACGAGCCGGCTATCCGCTGAAAATCGCAGCCAAGGTCGATAAAGTGGACCAGGCCTATTTCGACGATGTGATCGCTCCATTGCTCGGAGCGCCGGATATTGAGTTCATTGGAGAAATAGGCGAGGATCAAAAGGCGGACTTCCTGGGGAAAGCGAAAGCGCTTCTGTTTCCTATCGACTGGCCCGAGCCGTTCGGTCTCGTAATGATTGAGGCCATGGCCTGCGGAACGCCGGTCATTGCGTGGCCTTGCGGATCGGTGCAGGAAATTATTGAGCCAGGAGTCACCGGGTTTGTCGTGGACAACATAGAAGACGCCTTAGCCGCTCTCCAAATGGTCGACTCATTAAGCCGAAACCTTGTCCGAAAGAGGTTCGAAGCGCGTTTCACGGCGGAGCTTATGGCTCGCAATTATCTTCGAGTCTACAGGCGGCTTTTGGAATGCCCAACCATGCCGGAGAGCAAAACAAAAACCCCCTCAAGCCTCGCTTTAGTCAAGCCGATGAATGGTGCACGCAGGACATACGCTTCGGCGCCGCGCGATCCCCTTTGATCCTTCGAGGGAGCAACCGTTAGATGAATGATCCTTCGGCTCTCGGGGCAAGGCCGGCGCAAGAGGCGCCGCCGGTTCAATTCTATATCCCTGCGACGGCTTCCCTGCTTGAGAGAAGAACCAGAGTACTCAAGCACGGGAACACATTTGGAGTCTTCGATCGCTACGGAGATCTCGTCGCCGGAGAGGGCAGCCAGGAAGGGCTTTACCACAACGACACCCGTTATCTTTCGAGCCTCACTCTCCTTGTCAACGGCGAGCGCCCGCTTTTTCTGAGCTCGAAGGTCGAGGACAACAACTCGGCGCTTAGCGTTGACCTGACCAATCCTGACCTGGTTGAAGACGTTCTCCTGGTCTTGCAGCGCGATATGGTTCACATCGTACGTTCCAAGTTTCTTTGGCAAGGGGCCTGTTACGAGCGGCTTGGCCTTCGAAACTATGACGCCAAAAATCCGCGTATCGACGTTGAAATTCTCTTTGGCGCTGATTTCGCCGACATCTTCGAGGTTCGTGGCAATAGTCGCCCGCGACGCGGCCATACGGAGATCGAGGTTGAGAACGATGTGACGACTATCGCCTACCATGGACTAGATGGCGTAGTGCGTCGAACCACTCTAGTCTTTGCTCCTGCGCCGGTCAGACTTTCGAAAAATAGTGCGCTTTATCAGTTGAACCTTCTCGATAAGGGACGCGCCTCGCTCTTTTTCTCGGTGCGATGCGCGGAAGGCAATGAAGCAGTGAGCGGACCGCCGCGTAGCTTTTTCAGCAATTTGAAACAGGCGCGCCGGGAATTGCGAAGAGCTACAGCCCGGGCGGCGACTATCGAGACATCCAATCAGGTGTTCAACGAGGTGCTTTGCCAATCCATGGCTGATTTCTATATGTTGCTGACCGCGACGGAATATGGCCCTTTTCCTTATGCAGGAGTTCCCTGGTTCAGCACGATCTTCGGGCGCGACGCCATCATAACTGCGATCGAAATGTTGTGGATTGATCAATCAGTCGCAGAGGGAGTGCTGAAATATCTTGCGGCTACGCAGGCAAAAGAGTTCAAGCCGGATGCCGATGCTGAGCCCGGAAAAATAGTCCATGAGATGCGTCGGGGAGAAATGGCTCGACTGGGCGAAGTGCCGTTCGCTCGCTACTATGGCTCCGTGGACGGCACGATGTTGTTTGTCGTGTTGGCAGGGCTCTATTTTGACCGTACTGGAGACCTCAAGACGATATCGGATCTTTGGCCGCACATTGAGGCCGCGCTGCACTGGGTCGACAATTACGGGGATCGCGATGGCGACGGCTTCGTGGAATATTTCCGCGCTGATGAAAGCGGACTGGTAAATCAGGGCTGGAAGGATTCATCCGACTCAATTTTTCATGCGGATGGCTCGCTGGCGCATGGTCCGATCGCGCTTTGCGAGGTTCAGGGTTACGTTTACGCGGCGAAACGGCATGCAGCGAAAATCGCCGCGGCGATCGGATTTTCAGCTCATGCCGGTCGGCTTTTACGCGAAGCGGAAGACCTTAGAGCGCGCTTTGACGAGGCCTTCTGGTGCGAAGCTATCGGGACCTATGCTATCGCGCTCGATGGAAACAAAAAGCGCTGCGAAGTCCGCTCTTCAAACGCGGGTCACCTGTTATTCGCCGGCATCGCCCCAGAAACTCACGCCAGGCGAGTTGGAGAGCAGCTTTTGAGCAAATCGTTCTTTTCTGGTTGGGGCATTAGAACGATAGCTTCGGGCGAGCCGCGCTACAATCCAATGTCCTACCACAACGGCTCCGTCTGGCCGCACGACAACGCGCTTATAGGCCTTGGCTTGGCTCGTTATGGATTAAAAGAGGGGTTGCAACAACTTTTTTCCGGGCAGTTCCATGCAGCGAGCTACATGGATCTGAGGAGGCTCCCCGAATTATTCTGTGGTTTTCAGCGCACGCGCGGAAAAGCGCCGACGCTGTATCCTGTCGCCTGCGCTCCTCAGGCATGGTCATCCGCGGCTCCGTTCGCACTACTGCAGGCCAGCCTCGGGCTTGAGATCGACTTCGCAGCAGAGTGTGTTCGCTTCCGCCAGCCGAAACTGCCCCCGTTTCTGGATCAGCTTACTATCCGCTCCCTGGCCGTTGGCAACGCGCGCCTGGACATCTTGCTTCGACGATACGACGGCGAAGTTTCGGTCAGTGTGCTGCGTCCGACCGGTCACGCACGAGTCGAAGTTATGCTTTGATACGAGTTTAAGCGGCCGCTCCCAGTTTCTGGTTCGACCGAACTTGACGCAACAACCTTTTGCTCTTGATGAGAAACGAGCGCGCGATAGGTGCGCGCCAATGGGCAAGGGATAGCTGATTATGAAGGAGCAAGCTCATCGGGACGAGGCCGTCGTCACGGAAGTCATAGCCGTGATCGTCGCAATAGTTTTCGTCATTGTTCTCCTTTTCAAGTTTGGAGACTGGTTGGGAGTTCTCGCCAATTAATTCCAACGTTAAACAGTAATGAACCTGTAACCCGTCGTTTCAACCGCCACGAACTGCTCGGTGGCGGCCAGCGCCAAAGAAAGGCGAGCCTCATGAAACTCGACGCGTTCAACCCCGCCAAGAATCCAGTTTGGGCGATGTTTGTGCATACTCAAGCGCTCAACGTGAAACTTTTCGAACTCTGCGCCGCCAACTTCCTCGCAGCCGTCAGGGTCGGAAGCGATCTGACGCGCATCGGCACGCCTTGGGAACTGTCGCAGTTTGTCGTCAACCAAACCCGGGAACGATTTGAGTCCTTTACGGAACAGATAGAAGAACTATCGCAAACAGCTCAAGGAGACGAAGCGGAGAAGGACGCGGAATTGGGAACGGGCCTTGGAGACTGAAAGCCTGCGCCATCGGCAGTCAAGAAACTGGAACCTTCTCATCCCGCTTAGCCAACAAGGTTAAGTCCGCCTTTCGCTCCTCGATCGACCGACGGGCGTGGTCTATGGCCAACGACACCGGCCAATGGTTCTCGGAGTTCGAACCATCAACGAGCCTGGTCACACAGGACGACACAATCGTGTGTAACTCCTGTTCCAGGGCTTCCAGACCGGCGTTGTCGACACTTAAAGCTTCATCAGCGATAACAAGGAGCCGCAGGATCTTCTCTTGATCGCTCTGCAGCTTCTTATTTCGCCAAAGTCCAATGAGAACGGCCATCAACGAGGCGATAAGACTTAAAGGTATTCCGACAATATAGAAATACTGCTGAGCGGCGTCGAGAAAGCTTTGATCGCCACTGGCGAGATAGGCGGCCACGCCGGGATGAACGGGAAGAACCGGGTTTTTGTCATCAGGATCTGGAGCCTCGATCTGAGAGGCGAGCGGCGTGGCGGCCATAAGTTTTGCTTTGGCTTTGAAGATAGATCTTCCAATCGCGCCGGCGACCACGTTCAACATCGTCGAAGGCACGGCAAACCTGTATGTCACCGCGACGCTTTTCACAGTGTCTTCCGGCATCGGCGGGTGGGCCTTGAATGCGCCCTCCGGCACGTCGATGGATTCCAGTCCGGGAAATCGCTTATTGATCGCATCACCTTCGTCAAGGGCTAATATTTCAGGAGTCTTCTTGGTCGCCTTTGCAATGGCCGCGACGACATTAACGGCGTCGCCAGGTCCGATCGGTCCCACCGCCAGAGCGGCCGAAGCGCGCTTCTCGTGTATCGCAATGCCAATTTCCGAGACCGGAAGAAAAATCCGCTTCACTGCCTCGGGGACTACGCCGAAGTAGCCGAGGATGAGGTCGAGCGCGTGAGAATTATCCTCCTGCACCGGTCCCATTGGTATGGCGACAGTCTTTCCGGAGAGTTGCGCCACGTTTTTGATCGGCGAATTGGCGGGAAGTATTATGGCGACGACGTCTCGGCGCAGAATCACCAGCGTCTGACCGTTTGCGGGCGGCGCAACGTCGCTACGCACCAGGGCCATGTCGACCCGGCCGTCCTCCAAGGCTTTGGAGCTGCCTTCCAAACTGGAAACTTCAACGGTTTGAAAACGAATGCGCGGGTGCGCAGCGGTCGTGGTCGAAGTAAAGGTGGAGATGAAACGTTGAGCCATCCCGCCCGCCGGACCCGTGGTTATGCGCAGCGTCGCGTGTGGCGACCATAAATATAAAATGAGGAGCAGCAGCCCGACAACAAGCAACGCCCCGGCGACCAGCACCGCCGCCGAGCGGGAGAACCCAAATCTGAACACTCCAAACATAGAGTTCGCGCTCCAAGATAATTGGCGCCCTGCGCGCCAGTGGCTGCGTCATGCATCTGCAGTAGAGCATAGCACAATGCCATTTGGAGCGCGGATGGGGGAAGCCGGCCCTCTGGGGCTGAGGCGGGGCCTCGTCGCTAAGCTGAGTGCTGCAGCACCCCGGCCAGATCCTCGCTGGAAGCGGGCTTCGTCAAATAGTGGTCAAACCCCGCTTTCTGCGCACGGTCGCGATCGCTTTCCTGCCCCCAGCCCGTGAGCGCCACCAGCAGCAATTTGCGTCCCGCCGGCAGCGCGCGAATGCGGCGCGCGGTTTCGTAGCCGTCCAATTCGGGCATGCCGAGGTCAAGAAAGACGATCTCTGGCTCGAAGTCGGCAAGCGCCGCCAGACCTGCTGCGCCCGCGTAAACCGCCCTGGCGTTGCAGCCAACTTGTTTAAGCAACATCTCCAGACTGTCCGCCACATCGCGCTCATCATCGATGATCAGCACGCGTCGGGGACAAACTGGCGTCCTGGCTCCGACGTCGGGCTCGGCTTCATTCTTTTCAGATGAAGCAAGCATAAGATGCACGATGAACTCGGTTCCCCGGCCTTGGCCTTCACTGCGAGCTTCGACCCAGCCGCCATGCAAAAGCGCCAGACTGCGCACGAGCGTCAGGCCAATGCCAAGTCCGTGGTGCGGTCGCCCTTTTACGCCGTCTCCTTGTGTAAACAGGTCGAATAGACGCGGCAGCATATCAGGGGAAACGCCAACGCCGCTGTCTCGCACGCGAACGATCACCTCACGGCCTCGTCCCTCCGCCTCCAGCCAGATTTCGCCGTTTCGCTCCGTAAATTTCGCTGCGTTGTTGAGAAGATTAGCGAATAGTTGGGCCAGACGCACCGGGTCGGCGTCGAGGGGCAATGGTTCTGGCGGGATTGAAACCGTAAGCCGATGGCCTTCCGATTCTATCAGCGGTCGACTGACATCCAGCGCGTCCCTCAAGATCGTCGCGATGTCAGTCCGCTGTCGCTGCAGCGATATTTTGCCGCTGTTGATCCGCGACATATCCAGAAGGTCGTCGACCAGCCGCGCCAGATGCGAGATCTGCCGCTCCATCATGGCGAGCACAGTTTGTTCGCGCTCCCTCGCCTCGGCGGAATCGCGATCGGTGTTTCGCAGTATGTAGACGGAGTTACGAATTGGCGCGAGCGGATTTCTCAGTTCATGCGCCAGCATCGCCAGAAATTCGTCTTTCTGTCTGTTGACCTCCTTCAGCGCGGACTCCGCCCGAACGAGTTCCTCAATGTCGGTGCAGCTGCCCGCCCATCGCACGATGCGGCCCGCGTCATCGCACCGAGGCGCAGCCCGCACCATAAACCAGCGGTAGGCCCCATCCGCCGCACGAAGTCGGTGCCGCACTTCGCAACAGGCGCCAGCGCGGAGGCAATCAGCCCATTGTTGCTCGGTAACCGCAAGATCTTCGGGCTGCACCGCATTTTTCCAGCCCTGATCAAGAGCCTCAGTGAGAGACATGTCGGTGTAAGCGGTCCAATGATCGCTGATGAAGACCAGGGCGCCAGCCGCATCGCATTCAAACACCATGCCCGGCAACGCCTGAGTAAGACTACGAAAACGCTCCTCGCTAGCTTTCAACGCCAATTCGGCGCTTTTTTTCGCCGTCAAATCCAGCGATGCGAACACAAACCGCGACGCACGGCCTTCTTGAAAAAGGGTTTGACCGGTGGCCGAGATCCAGCGTTCGACCTTATCAAGCAATCCGATGACGCGAAACTGTGCGGCAAACGCGCCCGTTCCACTTGGATCGAGCGCGAGATTCAGCGCTGTTCGCATCGTCGCGCTATCCTCCTGACGTACAGCCCCTAAAAAACCTGCGTAGTCGATCGTTTCTCCCGGCGGCAGTCCCCAATGCTCATGTGCTCGATCATCCAGGTTCATCTCCCCCGTAGCCGTGTTCCATTCGGCTACGCCTATTCCTGCCGACTCGACTGCCAGACGCAAGCGCAACTCCACGCCATGCAGCCTGACTTCTGAAAGACGTCGTTCCGCGATCGCCGCAATATTCTTCGCGCGGCGCGTCAGCTCGGCTATGACGCTGAAACTGACTCCTATAATGAGGAAGATGCCGGTTTTTACGAGATCGTTATGATCGGGCAGCTTTACGCTGTTTATCGGCTCCATGAAGAAATAAATTGCGCACAGCGTCGACAGGAAGGTGGCCAGCAAGCCAGGCCCAAGGCCAAGCAGAGCTGAAATAATCAGCATCGCAACGAAAAATGTGGAAAATGGTTGCGCGCGAAACAAATCGCTCAACTCGTAACGAACGACCGTCGCGGCGATGACCGCGAGCATCGTTAGAACATAACTCAAGAGAGTTGGCGCCGAGACTGGCAACCGCGCAGAAACTCGCCGTTGCTCCGCCGCGCTTTCAAGCCAATGCAGCCTCATGCGCATCCCGCCGAATCTCCTCGCAAGGGCGAGGCTTTGGGCGCGTGGCGGCTCACCTTCCCGCAAGAAGGCGATGTCGCCATTTCCCGCTGAGGCTTCTTCGGTCGGCGCATGGCGCTATCGCAAATCAACGGCGCGGTTCCAGATGCGAGTGTTGACTCGATTCAAGGACTCAAGGTTGGTCTTCGAACTTGCTTTACGTGTTCCCAGTCGCGGATGAACAGCGCGTGTCCGTCCAAATCAAGGAAGTAAAAAGATAGGAATTGGGCTTGAATTGTGGGCTCGGCGCGAAGAATCACGCAACCTCGTAAAAGTACTTACGGAATTGGAGGTCAGATCACGTCCAGGCCGCCGTGCTGGAAAAAAAAGCCAATTGGATATCCATGTGCGTGCAAAACAGAATGCAGAACCGCCTCGCCTCTTTCCTCAGTTCTGAACGGCGAGCAGCGGTTATGCAATTTTAAAGCGTATTTCCACCTTGGTGGATAATTCGCCGTTCGGACTGTTCCACCTGATGCTTGTGCGCTTCGTGACGTCCGATTGCACAGCCCGCCATTGCTCCAAGCAGTCCATGGTGGCCGGCATAATGCCCCACCACTCCGCCGACGATTGCGCCCTTGATGCAGCCTCGCGCCAAGGCTGGCTGACAAGGCGCCAATAAGGTTAAGGACAAAGCAACCGCCGCACGCAAGCGCTTCATTGCAGGACTCCTTTTTCTCAAAACCCTTTCAGCGCCCCTTTGTTCCCGGACGATCACATTCTGGAGAAGGCCTGCTGTTGGCGTCAGTTCTGTGAAGAGCTAGGGAGCGCGGCGGATCGAGGCGCACATTTCGAAACCTGGATATGTCGAAACGAAGCTGAGTCCGGTTCGCTCAAGCCAAGATGGCCAGCAAGATTGGCGCGGGCGCGGTGGAGGCGGCTCTTCACCGTTCCAACCGCCACGCCGCAGACTTCGGCCGCCTCCTCGTAGGAAAACTCGGCGATGCCGATCATTAACAAGACTTCGCGCTGCTCGACAGGGAGCTTGTAGATCGCCTTGTGGACGTCATTCATATCAACTCTGAACTCTGGCCCCCGTCGACAAGGATTTTCCCCGCCAGGACGCCCTCTGGATCCGCTGTTTCACGGCGCATTTTGCGTAGATGTCCAAAATAGCTGTTGCGCAAAATGGTCATGAGCCAAGCGCGCAAATTGGTGCCCGTCTGAAATGAGTCGGCATGAGTCCACGCCTTCAGAAGCGTTTCCTGAACGAGATCGTCTGCTTTGCTGTAGGAGCCCGACAGCGAAATCGCGAAGGCGCGCAGATACGGCATTTCCTTGATGATTTGGCTGCTGAATGAAGAAGCGATCATGATTTCGAACGCTCCCTCGCCTCGATTTTCGCGAGCAGGCTGATGAATTCTTCGGGTATTGGTTGCTCAATCAGACCTTTGCAATAATCGCGAAACACCCTCCCCAGCTTTGCCTGGGTCAACCGGTCGAGTAGGGGCTTTCCATCATCGGATGCGACCCCTTTCGCAAATTCGCCGCTCGTCGCATCATTTATTTTGCCCTGTCGAGGCATAAGTACCCCTTTCGATTGTTTGGCACTCAACCGTCCCGAAAAAACTTAGTCTTCGCACCATGGAAAACTAGGGTCTCCCTGCGACGTGAGATTGACAGCAATTGAAATAAATTGGCATCTTCGAACAAACGACAGAGCTTGATCTGTTAATGGGAACAACCAATGCCGCTTTCAAAAGAAATAGCTCCCCACCTTCCGTATCTGCGCCGCTACGCCCGCGCCTTGACCGGATCGCAAAAAAGTGGAGACGCGTACGTCGTTTCCACTCTCGAAGCGCTGGTGACGGATCCATCAATCTTTCCGCGTGAGATCAGCCCGCACGCGGGACTTTATCGCGTCTTTATGCGCATTTGGGGGTCCTTCCCTCTCAATCAGGCCAGCAGCGGGGAAGCCGAGGAACTCAAACCGGGGCAATCCGCGGCGCTGCGCAAGTTTGCGCTGCTTACGCCCGCCTCGCGACAAGCGTTTCTCTTGCGGGAGGTGGAGGGATTCTCGGACGAGGATGTGGCAGCCATCCTCAACGTCTCGAAGGATGAAGTCTCGCAAATGATGAGGGCGGCAGGCCAAGAGATTTCGCAGTCCATCGCGACCGACGTGCTCGTGATTGAAGATGAGATGGTCATAGCCGCGGAAATCTCATTTATCGCGACGGACCTCGGCCACCGGGTCATAGGCGTCGCTCGCACGCATCAGGAAGCGACAGACCTTGTAAAGAAGAAAGCGCCGGGACTGGTATTGGCGGACATTCAGCTGGCTGACGGCAGTTCCGGGCTGGAGGCCGTCAATGAGATTCTCAAGGGATACGAAATCCCGGTGATTTTCATAACCGCTTATCCTGAGCGGCTGCTGACCGGGGAGCGCCCCGAGCCAACCTTTCTGATTAGCAAGCCCTATAAGGTTGAAGCGGTGAAAGCGACCATAAGCCAGGCTTTGTTCTTTGATCAAAAGGCGGTCAAGAGCCGCAGCTGAGGCGAATCGAAACAAGTTCCGAATCCGCGAGCCCGCGGAACAAACCAAACGTCAGGGAGTTATACCGAGCGCGAACCTAGCCAAAAGGGGGAATCGGAAGAAGTTGAGCGCGCTCGAAAGTCGGCGGGCGGGGCCTGCCGTACTCAGCGCAAGCGCCACGTACGAGAGCGTGAGCAGGCGTCCAAACTACATCTTCCCCGAGGGCGACAAAACGATGGAAAGAATGTTTGACCTCGCGGATCCGGCAGGCAGCTGTCCGGCTGACCCCGCGAGCTATGCAAAGCGGTTAAGACTCATCCTCGACGCCTTACCTACCGGCGTCATCTTGGCTGAAGCCCCGAGTGGGAAAATCATTGAAGGAAATCAGTCGATCGAGACGATGTTTCGTCATCCCGTGTTATATTCTCCGAATACTGAGGCCTATCGGGAGTGGGTCTCCTTCCATGAAGATGGACGCCGAGTCCAAGGCCATGAATACCCTTTGGCGCGAGCCCTCGCCGGAAAGGAAGATCGCCCCGAACTGGAATGTCGCTATCTTCGTCCGGACGGCACCTTCGTCTGGATCAAGGCCATCGGCTCGGCCCTACGCGATGATGCAGGCAAGGTGATAGGCGCCATTGTATCCGTTACCGACATAGACGATCTCAAACGCGCGGAAGAGCAGCAACGTCTGATGAACCTGGAACTGCACCATAGGGTCAACAACGCGTTGACGATGGTGCAAGCCATCGCCAATCTTAGCGCACGGGCGGCTAATGACATCGATACATTCAGAAGCTCCTTTTCCGGCAGGGTTCATTCCTTAAGCCGGACGCAATTGTTGCTATCGAAAAATTCATGGGACCAAATCGCTCTCAGCGATCTGCTCAACTCCGAGCTAGAACTCAAGCAAAATAAGGAGCGATTTTCTACAAGTGGAGAACCCGTTTCGCTCCGCTCGCAGGTCGCGCTCGCCTTCGGGCTCGCTCTCTGCGAACTGAAATCAAACGCCGAGAAATTCGGCGCGCTGGCTTGTGCAAGCGGAGTTGTCAAGCTTTCCTGGCGTTGCGAAGCCGCAGATGGGAGGCAGAAGCTGATCTTGAACTGGCGCGAAGTCGGCGGCCCGCCGGCTGTGGAGCCCAGAAGCGGCGGACTTGGCCTCTATCTCTTGCGGAGCGCATTGGCTCAGCAGTTAGAGGGATCCATAGAGTTGGAGTTTGCACAGGATGGGCTGCGCGCACGTATTGTTGCAACCCTTTAGGGTAAACGAATGCCGCCAACTGACCCGGTAACGCGCGTGGGCTGCGATGATCGCGGGAGCAGTGGATCGCGCGCGGCAAACGATCGAGAAGCGGGTTGGGGCGCGAAAGCCTTCGGCGGCGCAAGTAAACAAAATGGTTGGTCCGAGGGTTTATCCTCGAGCCCCATCAGCACCGATTCCGCTACAAATATGTTGGACACGCTGTTCGAGGCGTCACGCGATTGCATGAAGGTTATCACGCTCGACGGTCGACTGGTCGCGATGAACCGCTCGGGGCGACATGAGATGGAGATCGACGATTTCGACACTGTCCGCGGCGCCCTATGGAGTTCGCTGTGGCCCAACGAATCTCGTCATTTGGTATCTGAAGCGGTCGCCAGGGCTCTTGCGGGAGAGTCGAGCAAGTTCACCGCCCCCTGCCCTACTCCAAAAGGTTCGCTCCGTTGGTGGGAAGTCGAAGTCATGCCGATCTTCGACAATGAGCGTCATGTCACGGCAATTCTTTGCGCATCATATAACGTCACAAAATGGATCGAGTCGCACCAGGACATGAGCGACGCGCTCCAGCGCACGCGTGACACGCTTGCCGCGCGCGAGCGCACGCTGATCAATCTCGTTGAGCAGCTTGCAGATGAGTCGACGCGCCTCGCAGAGGCGCAAAAAGCTCTGAACTCATTCCGAGAAGCTGCAAGCGCTTGGTGAATTCATAGGCGTGGTCGTGCACGACCTCAATAATATCCTTTCCATTGCGGACAGCTCGTTGCGCGTTCTCCAGCGCGTCGCTGCGGATCGCTTCGCCAAGGAAATTCTTGATCAGGGATCCTCGGCGATCCAGCGCGGCGTAAAGCTTGTTCGTCAGCTGCTAGATTTTTCACGTCTGGAAGAAATTGAACCCGACCTTATCGAGCCGGCGACGACTCTGAAAGAAATAAGCGAACTGGTGACGACTCTGGTTGGCGCCTCTATCAGGGTTGACCTGGAGTGCCCTTCGGATTGCTGGCCCGTAATTGTTTCCCGGGCCAAACTTGAGGCGGTGTACCTGAACCTCGCCGCCAATGCTCGCGACGCCATGCCGAGAGGCGGCCGCCTTCTGCTTAAAGCTGAAAACGTGCCTTCAACAATTCGCCCCGCCCGTCTTAAAGACGGTGATTATGTGCGACTGGAAGTGAGAGATGACGGCTGCGGCATGTCGCCTGAGATTTTGGCCAAGGTAGGCAAGCCTTTCTTTACAACAAAGGCAAAAGGGGTCGGCACGGGACTTGGAATCGCGTCCGCTTTCAAACTGGCCGAGGCCGCGCACGGCCGGGCCAAGGTCATCAGCGCTCCTGGAAAAGGCACTTCGATAGTGCTGTATTTACCGCGCGGCATCTCCACAGAGGCTTCGACGCCAAGTTGGACCATACGAGAGCATGGCGCCGCAACAATTGTTTTCATGCATGGCGGTGAGAGAGAAACCAGCGAACTCGCTCGCTTCCTTAAAGATCTAAACTACACCGTCCTTGAAGTTCTCGACGCCGAAGAAGCTCGTCGCGTGCTGCTGGAACCTTTGCGCATCGATCTCATCGTTCTAAACATGGAATTGACGGACTTTACGTCGATCATTCACGATGTGCGCTGTCCTGCGCCTCTGCTGCTTCTCGCCGGGGAGGAACGGTCAGGAGTGGATCCGCTAGCGATGGTGGTGAACAAACCAATCGACAGAGCGCGGTTTGCCGCAAAAGTATTGCAGGCTTTGGGACGCGTCCCCGCGCAGCACCTGCCGGCGGCGACCATGCAGCGCATCGACGTCCTGACAGAAAGCCTGCCTCAGGGAGATATGCGCGAGCGGCTCGCTCGCTGGCGCGACGTCGCACGCAGGAACACGCGCGTTCCAGGGGTGTCAGAGGCCTCAGCGTTGAGCGAAGGCGCCCACGATCGCTCTTACTTGATCCACCTGAGCGGCAACATGGAATTTCCCGCGTTCCTTTATGAAAGCGTTGGGGCCATCATAGCAGAGAAGTTAGGCGACGAACGTGGTTCCACGTTTTTCGAACCTTCGCACCAGGCTGCGGTGGGGCCTCTCTATCACGCGTACGAGCTGGCGCTGAAGGGGTTGCCATGCCACGAGGTGGACGGACGTTCGAACAGCGAATGGCTTATGCTGCCTTTTTCATCAGATGGGCGACATATCACGCACCTCCTGACCCTGTTCTGTTTTCGATAATCAAGGGGCCAGCGGTTTACAGTCGTTGGCTGCTCTCATTTGCGCCCTAGATCGTTTTGCGCGGGCGATTAAGGCGACCAAGCTCTGGCGGCGCCTTCTATATGCGTCGCTTTGAACAAGAGCCGATCATTCTCGCTCCTAAAGAGTTGGTTGTTCCCAGACTGGAGAATGCGAACATGAAGTTACACCAAACACGAAATGACCTGCCGTCGAATTCAAAAACAGCGGTGATTGAAATTCTGAACGCCAGACTTGCGGAAGCGATCGACCTCGCCCTGGTTACTAAACAGGCGCACTGGAACTTGCGCGGCATGCAATTTATCGCTGTCCACGAGATGATAGATCAATTCCGAACTGAAATTGACACTCATGTAGACACCATCGCCGAACGGGTGGTTCAGCTGGGGGGCACCGCGAAAGGGTCTACTCAAGTCGTTGCGGAGGCGACCACGTTGAAGCCCTATCCGCTCGACATCTCGAAGGTCGAGGATCACCTGCAGGCGCTTGCAGAACGCTACGGTCAAGTTGCAAACGCCGTACGCGCAGGCATCGAAGCGACCGACGAGGCTGGAGACGCGGACACGGCGGATATTCTTACGGGCTTTTCCCGCGTTTTGGATAAAGACCTGTGGTTTATCGAAGCTCATATCACCCCGTGAAACGGGGCAGCGTTACTGGCGCGAAGATTCTTCGCGCCAGGCCTTCGCCTCGTTTTATACTAAGGGCTCGTCAAAAAGCACGAAACGCACGACCTTGAGCGCCGCGCTTTCGGTTGCGACGAAGATTCCCAGAGTGATCAAACTCATTGTTACGCCGAGAACGGCCTGGGAAGTGGCGAGGCCGTTGACTGTGTGAAAAAAGGCTTGGGGGCCAAGGCTAGGATCCACGACTCTCTCCATGATCATCTTGATCCCGAACTGATTTTTAATTTAGGAAAAGCTTTGTTTTCATAAAGTCCGGTAAAATACGGACAACAGTAACGGCGAATAGAGGGCAGATAGACTCCCGGGGGCAGGGCGAGGTCGCGCAAAGTTCGTACGATCAAATCGCCTTCCAACCTCTCGGCTGTTTCGAAAGCGCGCGGCGGAGAGCGATGCGTTGCTCGACTCCGTGGAGCGGAACCACCGCCTGTCTGTCAACATCTCATCTGACAAGACTCGCCATGCGGAATTTTTTTAAAGTATTTCAGAAGCTTGAACTGATCAACGGGGCCGCCCTGTTTCACTGGACGAAAGGCTCCGCCTGCGGCTCGCTGTTGCAACGATTCCAGCGCAATATCGCAATTTGCGGCGTTCAGTCGCCTTTTTGTCGCCAAAATAGATTTGCAAATGAATTATCAAGCCGGTTGGAAACCGAAATGCATGAGGACCTCCTTCGGCTGCGAGCGACGCAACGCCCAGTAACGGCGTGCGCACACTACTAAAGCCATTGTAAGGAAAACCAAAATGCTGCGATCTTTCGGTCTTGCAGGAATGATGACGCTTGCGCTGTTCTCCGCCCCGGCTAGCGCTCTGGATATCACCAACAACGACCACGGCGGACAAATTGGGAGCTATATGCAGCGGATCGCCGTTGCCGAATCGCGCGGTGAGCCAATTCGTATCGGCGCCGTGGAATGCGATTCCTCCTGCACATTGTTTCTGGGGTCGCGCCACACCTGCATTTCCCCGCAGGCTGTCTTCGGCTTCCACGCTCCCTGGGTCGGCGCGCCAAACGCCGGAGTCGTCAGTCCGCAACTGACGGCGATGTTCGCACATTCCTACAGACCTGCGCTGCGCCGCATGTTCATATCTCATGTCATGGCCTCGGGCGGCGCGGTCCCCGGACCGCTGATGAGGATTTCCGGCGCACAGCTTGCCAGCCTTGGCTATCGCCTGTGCGGCGAGGGAGTTACTCGTGAGGCCGCTGTAAATCGTGGCCAGCGCGCCGCTCGTTACTATGGCGACAGAAGAATAAGCCCGTCTGCGCTGGCCGCGAGCCCGGAAAATCCCTTCGCGCCCCCGTGGTTTCGCTAACCGCTGATTTGTCGCAGCGACGCGCGCCGTAGGATGGAAAGCGCGCGTCGCGGCCTCTCAAGCATCCGCTTCCAGCGCAAAACGCCGGCAGTGTTCGAGATAGGCGCGCTCATGGATTGCGAGCAGATCCGCGACGGCGCTCCACAACCAAGCAGGCGCATCGAGCGCGCCGATGCTGCGGCTTTTCAGTTCCGCAACCCAACTGTTACGAGTTCGACTCATCCATCTGCCGCGCATGCGCACGGCCGACGACGTTGGCCAGGAAGCCGGCGACGCTCGTCGCGTCCTCGCGGGTCATGAATGTAAGCTCGACCTTGAGATCTTGCGGCAACAGCTCCCGCACGAACACAGGTCGCGACATGAGATGCGCCGCGCGCATGCGGTCGCCCAGATGAGGGGACAGATGCCGGCATCCCTCGACGACGCGCTGCGCCTCGTCGTTGGGCATGTCCACGCCGTCATATTGTGGCGCCGCGGCCGCGACCGCTTCCTTGATATCCATGAGGCACAATTGTCGCTTCTTTTCGCCCACGCCTAGAAGCACGCAGAATCTGAGGCTCCCGAGCGAACTGCAACCTTTTCTCCAGTAGGCCGCATCGAGCAGCTCCACCTTTGCGTCATTGTCGCGAGACCTCAAAATCGTGACCAGACGACGAACGTGCTCCGATTGAAACAGCTTCTCGATCTCGGTTCTCTCAGGCTGATCAAGCGGCCAAAAGCGCCGGCCCAGAGGTATGGTCGGCTTCATATTTGCAATCTGCTCTCGCGCGAGATGGCGCCAGGAGCGGCTTTTGGCCAGTCTCATTGCGGGAAGCAAGACCGCGGGGATCGCAGGCGAGTCCTGGTTTGCTGGAGCCGTCGACTCCATGGCGCCCACATATCCGTCAATGATCCGCTCAATGATGCGCGCGGTGGTGACCCCAGGCAGGTCCGACCCACGCGCGGCGGATGCGAGAGACAATCCCAAGCGTATCAAATCGTGAGCGGGATTTCCTATAACGGTCTGGTCGAGATCCCGGATTTGAATCTCCACCTGCCCCTCAGCGTTCGCCAAAGGCCCGAGATTGCCGACATGGCAATCGCCGCAGATCCATATGGCGGGGCCTTCCGGAAGGTCGCCCGCTTTCCTTTCGCGCAGCCAATCATAAAAACGAGCTGTGTTTCCACGGACATAGGCATGGGAAGAGCGCGCCATCTTCAGTCTTTGACGCTGGAGAAGCGCTGAGCTGCGCGCCTTAGATTGGACAGGCGCAGCATCCATTTGTGATCCGCCTTTCAAGAAGCTCGATGCCGCCCAACCGCCCGTCTGACATCGGTCTGAGCGGAATGAAGCTGAATATCGACGAATGACCCATTTTGCAGATAGCGGGAACTGGATTAAAAGATAGAGAGGAGTGCGCAAAAAGCCACACGCGGCCGAGTTCGTTCAGGAATACAGGTCGCGCACCGCGCTTTGACGCGGACGCGCGACCACAAGAACTCGTTACAGATCTTTTTTTCAGCGCCTCCCGGACGCGCCCTCTCCTCCGTCGATCTGCTGGCCAATGACCGCGATCGCTCGCTCATAGACCTGAGCGGCATTCCACGCCTGGATAGCTGCAAAATTGGTTTCGCCGGGCTGATATCCTGCGCCGGCCTGCCATCCATGCGCTTGCAGGAAGTTTGCCGTCGAGCTCAGCGCGGCGGGGGCAGTATCGAGGTTTCCGCCGGTTCCATAGTTCAGGATGTTCTTCGGCAGGAACTGTGTCTGGCCGATCTCGCCGTGCATGGAGCCGCGCGCGTTTGCGGAGAGCGTCCCGCGATCGATCAATGTCAGGGCCGCATAGAGCTGGTCGGTGAAATAGGCCGTCCGACGGCAGTCGTAAGCAAGCGTAGCTACAGCCGACAGGGCGTGCTGATTCCCATGCACGGCCCCGAAGCCCGTTTCCATCCCCCAAATCGCCAGGAGAGGCCCGGGCGGGACGCCGTAGCGTTGCTGAATTGACGCAAAAAGCGCCGCATTGGACTGCTTTAGCGCGCGCCCGCGCGAGACGATGACCGAGCCGCCGCGTTTGGCGAGAAACTGATCGAGCGACAGATGAAAGCTCTTCTGGCCACGATCGGCCGAAATGGTCGCGCTCGAGTAATTGGTGCCCATGAGGGCCGAAATCCCTGAGGCGCCGACGCCCCGCCCTCGCGCTTCCTCGGCAAACTCCCTTTTCCACGTCTCGAATCCGGCGGCGGAGCTGCCGCACTGCGCCGCGCGCGCGCCGCCGCCCATCCATAAGAGCGCCATCAAGGCTGCGACTGAAATCTTCTTTAACTGCCCACTCTTAGTCATCTAGGATTCCTTTCAACCCTTCTCATCAATCGAAACGCTGCTCGCATCCATGCCCAGAATCGCTGGCTCTCGCGCTCCTTAAGATCCATCTTCTTGACGTCAAAATCCAGCTGGCGGCCTGCGGCGGGCGACCAGATGTTCTGTTGCCGAATCCCGACGGCGGATGAAAACCCGGCCTTTTCCCGATCACCCCCGTTCTCCTAACTTGAATTTGACGTCATGACGCGTGATTTTTCAAGGCGGGAGTGGCCTGAAAGGCCTTACAAATGGTGAGGGGCGCCAGATTGGCGGGCCGAGGCCCCATTTATCGTTACGCCGCGGCTTAACCGACTGCTGGGGAACTGGCGCGACCGCAAGAAACTGCCCAACAGGCACATCGAAGCTGTACGGGATGCTGCCCGCGAGCGCATCGGGCGAGGCAAGCGCTCGTACGCCCGCAGACAATCAGACCGTACGCAACCTCTTCGTGATCGGGCCTGACAAGAAGATCAAGCTGATCATCATGTATCCAATGACCACAGGCCGCAATTTCGATGAAGTGCTGCGAGTGATAGATTCGTTGCAGTTGACAGCAAAGCACAAGGTGGCGACTCCGGTGAACTCGAATCACGGCGCGGATGCGATTATCGCAGGGTCGGTTTCCGACGAAGAAGCGAAGAGGATCTATCCCGAGGGCTGGAAGGCGCCGAGGCCTTATCTGCGCATCGTGTCGCAGCCGCACTAAAGCATTTTCTCGTCTTCTGGCGATATCCTGAGTTGTGCCGGGCCAGATCCCATGTCGCGCCCCGTCTTCTCGCCGGGCGGAACGGCAAGCGAGCGCCTTGTAAATCTGCTGTTAGATAAGCGCCAAGGCCGTCATCAACCGCCGCAATCACGCGCTCATGCAGGTCAGGCAATCAAAAGCGTCCTTGAAAATCTCCGCGTTATCCATGGCGAGTCCGACTTTGTTTGAACTAATAAGCGGCGCCTGCGACAGTCTTTGCCGATAACTGCGGTTTTGTCAGAGAGGAATACGCCGCCCAGGAGCGGATGAAGCAATTGCAGTTCTTGCCGCCGCCGGGTTCCGTGCCCCAATAAATAACCTTCAGCGCATCATAAACGCCAGTTCCATCGGCGGCTACGCCGCCATTGAGCGAGATGGCGCTCCAGACCGACTCTGCGCCCCACGCGATACCGGCGCGATTGATCTCGGTCCATCTTGCGGTGTTGGAGGTGGACAAGGCGGGGAACAGATAGGTGCTGTAAAGCGTATTGTCGGTGCTTGCACAAGAACTGTTACGCACGGGGTTCAGCCTTACGCTTCACGGGCAGCTCCCGGTCTCATTCGCGACTCTAGGACCTGAATTTCAATCAGCTTCAACAAATTCTCGAGGATCAGAACGGAAGTTAGCGGCCCCACTCCACCAGGAACTGGCGTCACTCGTACGTCAAGGTCAGCGAGGGCAGCGATGTCGACGTCTCCGGCCAGTTTATCATTGATAAAACCGATGCCCGCATCGACTATAATCTGCCCGTTCCTGAAGTACTCCTTTCCAAAGTGATGGGGTCTGCCCGTAGCAACGAATATGATTTCCGCCATGCGGGATATTTGCGGGATATTTGCGGTGCGGGAATGACAGACAGTGACAGTTGCGCCGGCGCTGATCAGCATGTTTGCGAGCGGCCTTCCAACCGTGCGCCCCCTCCCGATCACGACCACGTTCTTCCCCTTGATTTCCGTCTCGGACGCAGCGAGGAAGAGACAAGCCTGCGGCGTAGCGGGCGCCGTAAACATCTGATGCGGACCGTTCTGAACGAGCGCACCGAGATTTGTCGCGGACAACCCATCAACGTCTTTCCATGCAGGAATGAGGTTAGTCAGATCGATTTCGTCAATCTCCGGCTTCGACGACATAACCAGAATGACGCCGTGAACGTCCGCTCTATCGCATAAGAACTTGATCCGCGTTTCCACGTCTGCGTATGCGCCTAAAGCGGAGAGGTCAGCAACTTCGAAAAAGCCGCCAACTTCTTCGGTATGCCGCTTTTTTACCGCGACATAACTGGCCACAGCGGGATCCTTTGAGCAGACAATCGCCACCAGCTTCGGCACGATTCCGCGCGCCCTTAACTCCCGCACCTTTTCTGTCAGCCTCGCCTTTCTCTCGGTGACGATTTCCTTGCTGTAAATATATTTCATCTCGTTCCGCCCCATGTCTGGATTGCTATACAGGCCGACATCTCAAGCGCTACTTCCATTGGCGGCTCTGCAAATAGCTCGGCCTAAACCTACAGCAAGATCAACAAGCCGTCAGCGGCGTCGCAAAGAGATCGGAAGGCCGAAAAAGGCCAAATCGACGCGAGGTGAATGTCGATTGAGGTCGACATCGAGGCGCCGCTTTAATGTCGTCAGGCGACTTGCTAGGCGCGCAGGCGGTAGCCGGTCTTGAAGATCCAGGCAATTACGCCGAGGCAACCGAGCATGAAAGCAACGGTCAGGCCGAGACTGATCGTCACCGTGACATCGGCGGATCCATAAAATGCCCAGCGGAAGCCGTTGACCAGATACACAACGGGATTGAAAAGGGCAATGGACCGCCATGGCGGCGGCAACATCTCGATTGAATAGAAAGTGCCCCCGAGGAACGTGAGAGGGGAGATGATCATCAATGGCACGATCTGCAACTTTTCGAATCCGTCCGCCCAGACACCGATTATGAAGCCGAACAGACTGAACGTCACCGATATGAGGATCAGAAACACCGCCGCCCACATTGGGTGCAGAATGTCGAAGGGAACAAAAATTCGCGCCGTTCCCAGAATTATGACGCCAAGAATTACTGACTTTGTCGCGGCGGCGCCGACATAGCCGAGCAGCGCTTCAAAGACGGACACCGGCGCCGAGAGAAGTTCATATATCGTGCCGGTGAAGCGCGGCAGGTAAATTCCGAACGACGCATTGGAGACGCTTTCAGTCAACAGCGCCAGCATGGTTAATCCTGGGACTATGAATGCCCCATAGGAAACGCCATCGATCATGGTCATACGGCTGCCGATCGCCGAGCCAAAGACGATGAAATAGAGCGAAGTTGAAATCACCGGCGCCGCAATGCTTTGAAACAATGTGCGCCACGTCCTGGCAAGCTCGAACATATAGATCGCACGGATGGCATAGGCGTTCATGAGCGCTTTCCAACCAGATCTACGAAAATATCTTCCAGCGACGATCGACTCATGTTGATGGTTTTGAAGTCGACGCCCCTGGCGGCAAGTTGCTTTACCAGATCGGCGACCCCGTCATCTTCCTCTTCGCCGGCTAGTGTGAACGAGAGCGTCAGGCCATCCTCTGACAACCTCATAGGTCTCTCATCTATCTCGGCAGGCAAGGCGTGCAGCGGTTGCTTAAGCCGCATCGTCACAGTCGTCCGTCCCAATTTGCGCATGAGCTTTTGCTTTTCCTCTACCAACACTATCTCGCCTTTGTCGATCACCCCGATACGATCGGCCATTTCCTCGGCTTCCTCGATGTAATGCGTGGTGAGGATAATCGTGACGCCCTGTCCGCGCAGGCGTCGCACCATGGCCCACATGTCACGTCTGAGTTCCACATCGACGCCGGCCGTGGGTTCGTCGAGAAACAGGATCTGCGGCTCATGGGCGAGAGCTTTGGCGATGAGGACGCGACGTTTCATGCCCCCAGAGAGCGTCACGATCTGGCTATCCTTCTTGTCCCACAGGGAGAGCTCGCGCAGAACGTTCTCTATATATGCGTGATCCGGGGCCTTGCCGAAAAGGCCTCGGCTAAAGCTGACTGTGTCCCAGACACGCGAAAACATATCCGTGGCCAATTCCTGCGGCACAAGCCCGATCTTGGCGCGTGCGGCGCGATACTCCCGAACGATGTCGTATCCGTCCGCAACCACGGAGCCGGACGTCAAACTCACGAGACCGCAAATAGCGCCAATCAACGTCGTCTTTCCGGCTCCGTTCGGCCCTAGCAGAGCGAAGATTTCGCCCCGCCGAATCTCGAGATTGATCGACTTCAAGGCGCGATGCCCGCTGGCGTAAATCTTGTCCAAGTTGGAAACTACTAAAATTGGATTCACGTAACGACCTTCCGACATCATATCTGCCCAGCATGCGCGGTGCGAAAGTAGAGTAATGCAAACCTGCGTAGCGATATCCTTCCTACAAGCCCGTGAAGGCAGCTTTCGATCTATATACGGAGCGCGTCGGCCTGTGGAAAGCTCCTAACCTCCTTTTCCGGCGGCTAGCCCCGGGGGCTCGTGTTCCCAGCTATAGCCTCTCGCAGCCTTATCATAGGCGCAACGATATAATTCGCGCATATAACCCTGATCGAAGTCCTCCTTATGCTCGGCTTCGAATCCATCGTCGGCGTAAGCGAGATTGAAGCTCGCCCCAGCGCGCTGCGCGACCACATACATGCGATATAAATCGCCAATCCCATTATAATTAATCATGGTCGAGACAGCCTTCCCGGCGATCGGCAATGTAAATTTCTCTACATCACTATATTCTGTGCGCAGCCGCGAATTGCGAATGAAGTAGGCGACCGCGTCTTTCCTGCGATAGCCGCCTTTTTCTCTTACCTCGCGTAGACTGACGGTTGGAGGCAGGAGAAAAGCCTGACTGACGGCGCCGCCGTCCACATGCATTTCCTGATAGGATTTCCCATTCGCCGCCACTTCGAACATCACTGGCGGAAAAGCGGCAGGAATTGCCGCGGAGGCAAGCAAGATGCGCCGGAAAAGATCGAGCGCGCCAGGATGGCCGCTCGCGGCTATGGCTCCTATGTTCCAGCGGACAGGCTGTCCCGCATCGAGATTGGTGGTCTGGATGAACAGCAGCCCGCCCTTTGCGTATTCGGCCGCAATCCTCGCTAGCATTCTTTCCTCGACATAGTGCGAAATGGTTTCGAAGAGAGGCGTCGAATCCGTAAGTGCGTCCTCCGTAAGCGCCCCAGCAAGAATAAACCGCTTCTGATAGATTTTCGCGGGATCAATGTTTGTGTAGACGTCAGTCAAGGCTGCGTCATATTCCGACCCAAGGAAAGCGAAGGGCGCGATGAGCGCTCCCGTACTCACGCCCGTAACGAGTTTGAACTCTGGACGATCGCCGTGGGCGGTCCAGCCTGCCAGTAAACCGGCGCCAAAGGCTCCATTATCGCCGCCGCCAGAAAGCGATAGGAAATGCGCAGTCGGCAAAATCCCTCCCCGTTTGACGCCAAGAACCCTTGCTTCGCGAACGATCGCTTCCTCCATTTCGAGGGCGATCTGCGCGGTTTGATCATGGAACAGGCGCGCGTTGGGAATGCCGAGAACCGTCGCATCGTGCTTCTCGCGCTCTGGAACCGCCGAGCGGTGGTCAAAGCCGGAGCGGGATGACAGCATCAACATGCAAACTGCGAGCGCGACGGCAGGCAGGCGATCTTGCGTACATACGTTCGGCCTCGTCACGCTCGACTCCCGTTCACGATTGACGGGGCGCCATTGTCACTGTTTGCGCTTTGCATAGGCCCTCCGCATGTCCGGGCGATTGGCGGACTAGCCATTGAAAATAACGACCTTCGACCGATCAAAAGTTTTCTGGATATTCTCACCGCCGTCAACAGAATGAATTGAAATAATTGCAACCGGCGCATGGTTTATGGTCAGAATGGTAATTGCGCAACGGATCAGCGCCCGCCGGTCCAATGGAGTCGCGCACAAAGCTGGAGGGGAAACATCATCCATCGGCCTTCCAAGCGACAAACGGTCCGCCCGCGATCAGTTCTCAGGACGATTCACAGAAATCGTGACAACCTGTGACTGTCACGTCCGCTACCTGAGAGATGACCGGAGTTCGCGAGTGGGGGAGAGTTCAGAAACAGCTTCGATTGGCAGGAAATAAAACGCCGCGCCCCTTACAGAAAAGCCTCAACGCAATTCGTATGTAAACATTTGTAATACCTTAATAATTTTCGGCGCACAATCTCCGCATGAACGCACCATGCACCAGATTTTGCAGGCTGTTCCTTCGCAATGACCGGGGACTCGCGGCGGTGGAGTTCGGCCTGATCGCCGCGCCAGTAATCTTCACATTGCTGGCGGCCGTCGAGGCTGGGTTCGATCTCTATAATCGCAACATGCTCGATAATGCGACGCAAGAGATTGCCCGAGAAATCATGACCGGTGCGGTCCAGAGCATGACGATCAACAATCAACCGATCAACGCCACGCAGTTTCGCACAAGCGTCGTTTGTCCTCTGCTTCCGTCGGTGTTCAGCTGCAACAATGTGATCGTGAATGTCAGCACCTTCACCGAGGCTGCTTATCCCGGCGGATTCTATAATTTCGTCAATTCGCAACAATCCTCCCTCACTTTGCCGCCGCTCAACAATAGTCAGACCAGTTACTGCATCGGCGCCACAGGAGCCTATGTGCTGCTGCAAATTCTCTATCCGCTGCCGCTTGTCACGAATGTATTCGCTCCGGGAACCGTCACCACCTTCAACGGTCAGAAAGTCAGGCTGCTCTTTTCCAACGCCGCCTTCAAAAACGAACCCTTTCCCGCGGGCTCTTACGTTCCCCCAACCGGATGCTGACCATGATATGGCGTCATTCGCTCTTTTTGTCCCGATCGAAGGCGACACGCGCAAACGCGCCGTTCCTTCGCGACGAAATCGGCATGGCGATCGTCGAGTTCGCGCTGGTATTCCCGGTACTGTTGATGCTGCTGCTCGCTCTGGTAGAGGTTTCCAATATTGTCACGGCCAATCGTCGACTGCAGGTGGTGGCCAATGCAATGGCTCAGATGATTACTCAATCATCGACGGGGATCGTGAATTATGTCGATGTGCAATTCGCTATCAACTCGACAATGGTGTTGTTTCCCCTTGTGCTATCGGATTCCGCCCAAAAAGGAATTGCCTGGGGCAATGACATTTCCGTGACGATCAGCAGCGTCGTGTTCTCGTTGCAGAACCCGCAGTGCGCATCAAACTGCATCTATAACGCCAATGTGGCCTGGAGCGGCGGCTCCCAAAAGCGACCGTGCAATTTCGATCTCACCGCAACGGCGGACACCGCGGCTGCGTCATCGACGACGCTGCCGACCGATGTCTATGGCCCCGGCTCGTTGGTCGTAGCCGACGTTGTTTACAACTACACCCCAAGCATCTGGCGGAACGCCCTGCCGACCCTCCGGCTATCCAAGTCGGTCTACCTTCAGCCGCGCTACATCCCGCCAACAAGCTACATCCATTACGCCGTCATAAGCGGCGACAATGGAATCGCTTCCTCCTGCCCCGGATATTGAGGACATGAAGCTTCCACTCCTTATTCTCCAACTCGCAAAATTTTCCCGCAGCACGGCGGGCAACGTAATCATTCTCTTCGCCTTCGCCATCATTCCCATCATCGGCTTGACGAGTCTGGCGATCGATTACGGCTCCGCCCTCTCTGTTAAAGCCAAGCTTAACTCCGCGGCGGACGCCGCGGCGTTGGCCGCCATTACTCAGGCGCAGACCGATATTATCGCGAACAAAAGCACGGCGTCCGCCATTTCCGATGGAGTCGCCCAGGCCGAAAAGGTTTTTGCGAGCAACGCAGGATCCGCCTTTCCCCTGCTCTCTGCCGCCCCGACGATCACCTTGACGCGAACCGGCCAGACTTTTTCCGCGACTGTCACCTACCAAGGCTCAATGCCCACCCGATTTGGAAAGGGTTACAATTTCAACGTCATGAATCTCTCGAACAGCTCAAGTTCGACGCTGACTATGGCCACTTATCTAAATTTCTATCTGTTGCTCGACGTTTCGGGCTCGATGGGCATTCCTTCCACAGCAAGTGAAATAAATCGGCTTGCCGCCATTAATCCGGATTTCCTCAATCTCTATCCGGGCGGCTGCACTCTTTCCTGCCATTTCACTGCTTATGCCGCTTGCCAGGATATCCATGGCAACACGA
This sequence comes from uncultured Alphaproteobacteria bacterium, assembly GCA_963697595.1. GTDB lineage: Bacteria > Pseudomonadota > Alphaproteobacteria > Rhizobiales > Beijerinckiaceae > Methylocystis. Next base: position 2,877,996 of record CAVOON010000003.1, read on the forward strand.
CCTACTGCCAAGGCTTCAACCTGACCCGCACGGGCGGCGACAATAACAATACGCCGGTGAGTTTCTGTCAGCAGCCGGGCACTTCGGCATGCATCCAGTTGCGGCTCGACGCAGTCGCCTACGCGGTGCAACAGTTGTTGGCGACCGCCCAGGAGACCGAAACCATCCCCAATCAATTCGGCGTCGGGCTTTATCCCTTCATCGCTAATATGCAAACATACCAGGCGCTTACCACCAATCTGAGCACAGTGACCGCAGCCGCGGGGAATCTGACCAGCCTCATTGATAACGGCAACCCTTCGGGGTTGGGGTCCGGCGGCACGCATTTCGAGAACGCACTGCCGGCGCTGAACAACGTCGTCACTTCCGTTGGGGACGGTTCCGGACCGAGCTCCTACAAACCTTTCGTCTTCATGGTGACGGACGGCGCGCAGGATAACCAATACCAGTTGGGCAACGGAAACTGGAGCGGCAGCAATAGCGCTACGACGCTCGCCCAGGCGAATTGCACGACGCTAAAAAATCGCGGCATTACCCTGGCGGTTTTGTATGTGCCCTATGTGCCGATTCCAAATCCGACAACCATATGGAACGATGAAGATGGTTATGCGAACGCTAATATCTCCGACATCCCGCCGAGCCTCGAGGCTTGCGCATCGCCGGGGTTTTTCTTCACAGCGAGCACCCCAACCGACATCACCAACGCGATGCAGGCCATGTTCGCGCAGTCGTTGCAGGCGGCTCGCCTGACGCATTAGCGCCAAAGCGACGTCTTCAACATTTCGGCGAGTGCGCGCTTTCCAACGGAGCCTGGAGATGGGCCGCGGGCGGCGCCTCCCTAACAGAAATTAAATGAACTGAAATGACTGGCGCCTCGAACCGGTTTCTTCGCCACGGGAGCTTGTTCATTTTTTGCACGCTCGCAATGAAACTTTTCCTTGGGAATCATGCGCTAAAAGTGGCCGGGGGTTCCAAAGGAGAGGCAAGCGAGGATGAGCGACACGTCGATTCTGGGACCTTTTCCATCAAAAGCTGGACAAGGGGCGCAGCCCAAGGATAGCGCAACTATTCACAGCAAAGATGCTAGCCTCGGAGAAAAAAAAGACACGGAGATTCTCGTTTCCAACAAAGGCCAACCGTTGATCAGCGTCATCATAACCAATTATAATTACCAAGAATTTTTACATACTTCGATCAAATCCGTAATTGATCAAACCTATAAGAATGTGGAGTGTATCGTTGTTGACGACGGCTCCACGGATGACTCTAGAAGCATTATCGAACAATACCGCAACATAAAATCTATATTCAAAATGAATGGCGGACAGGGGTCAGCGATAAAGGCGGGCGTCGATATTGCATCCGGAGATATAATCATAAGCTTGGACGCAGACGATTTTCTCTATCCTCAGGCGTGCAGGACCATTGCCGATAATTGGCAAACTGGCATTCTCTGCCTTAATTATAAATTAGATGTGTTTCATCACGACAAAAAAACAGAATATTATTACCCAATGGAAAATTTTGTTATTGATAACTTCAAGTTTCTCAATAAATATGGATATTATCCTTCGGCTCCAATGAGCGGTAACGCTTTTGATGCTGCATACATCTCATTTATACTTGATAATGCAACCTGTCTTGATAACAACGGGGTGGACGCCTACCTGTTATATTGCGCGCCTGCCCTTGGAAAAGGCGCCTTCGTTGATATGTCTCTTGGCGGGTACAGGAGACACGGAAACAATATCTCGATGTCATCGTTCAAAAAGACCGAAAACAATTTGAGCGAGCATATATATTATCAGTATTGGGCCCAGCAGAACTTTCAACGCTTTGCGCGGAAGAGGAATCTGCCGGTCAAGCAACGCAAATATGTGCTCGGCGCATATAATCGCATGTGGCAGCTATGGGTAGCAGACGGAGACAGCGCCGCCAGGAAAATCCCTTGTGGGAATAGACGGATACTCTGCGTGTTAACGGCTTATTCTTTCGCCTTCGAACCGGGCATCGAGTTGAAAACCAGATTCAAAAATATCTGCTACAGCGTTCTGAGCATAGCTTTGCCGAAGGCCGCGCGGCTGACGATTCAAAGGCGGTTCATGGAGTATGGTTAAGAATGGACGCAGTCCCGATTTGCATGGTGGGCTGGATCGAATAACACGCAGTCCAGAATAGGCCACGAATAATTCGGAACGCTCGAACTGAAACTTTAAGAGACTATTCTTTTCGCAGGTCAGGGATCGTCCGCTCCAAAGATCGACCAGCCCATGCGCTTCGCGAGCGTCTCCAAGGCGAAACGGCCCAGGTGCGAATTGCCGTTCGCATCGAGGCCAGGCGACCACACGGCAACAGACGCTTTTCCGGGAGCGACCGCCAAGATGCCGCCGCCGACCCCGCTCTTGCCGGGCAGACCGACGCGATATGCAAACTCTCCAGAACCGTCGTAATGGCCACAGGTCAGCATCAGAGCGTTTATTCGCCTCGCTCGCTCGGGAGACACCACGGAAAATCCCGTCACCGGATTGCGTCCGGAATGGGCGAGATAACGCCCCGCCATCGCCAGCTGGCGGCACGACATTGCTATTGCACAATGGTGGAAATATACGCCGAGCGTGAAATCCACTGGATTGTCGATCACCCCGAAGGATTTCATGTAATTGGCCAGCGCGATGTTGCGAAAACCGGTCCGCTTTTCGGATGCGGCGACTGCCTTGTCGATGGAGATAGTATTGTCTTCCGCGACGAAGCGCAGGAAGCGCAGAATTTCTCCAAGCGCCTCGCGCGGTTGATGTCCCGAGAGGATCACATCGGTCACGGCGATGGCTCCGGCATTGATAAACGGATTGCGAGGCACCCCGCACTCCCGCTCGAGCTGCACAATGGAGTTGAATGGATTCCCGGAGGGCTCGCGCCCGACGCGGCTCCACAGGCGATCGCCGACCATCCCGAGCGCCAGCGTTAAAGTGAACACCTTTGAAATGCTCTGGATTGAAAACAGCGTATCGGCGTCGCCAGCGGCTGCGACTCGTCCGTCCGCGCCTATCGCCACGATCCCGAAGACGTTGGCGTCCACTCTCGCAAGTTCCGGAATATAGGTGGCGACGTCCCCGCGATCAGGCCGCGCCGCCATTTCTGCAGCGATTTCGCGCACTACTAAGTCCAGGTCGGGCACGGAAGTCTCATTTGGCGCGGCGACGGTCAACCTTCGTTCCACCTGCGCTCCTTGCAATGTAACGCAGGCGACGCCTCAGGCAAAGACGAAACAACTTGCTCGTCGTCCATGCCTTGCCGTGAATTGCACCGCAAACCTGACGAGCAGCCGATGGCTAGGCAATATGCATCTTAGTGAGGCACAACTGGCTTTCTGCGCGCAGTGTAGGTGCAAAATTCTACTGTGCCGGGGTCCTCGCCACGGCCTTCGCCATCGCTTTACGCGCCGGCGTTCTGCCGATCTTCGGGCGCCTGCGACTTTCGTTTTCTTGGTTTGTCCCAGCGCGCTATTTCGAACAGCTCCACTCTGGCATGAAGGCTGCTTTGATCCGGGGCTTAGTTTGCGCTCGGCGCGACCGTTCAAGTCGAGCCCGCGCGCAATCGACTATGATTATTGATCCAGTTGACGGAGACCAACGACGTGGCCAAATACAAACTCGAATACCTTTGGCTGGACGGTTACAAGCCCGTGCCCAATCTTCGGGGAAAGACGCAAATCAAGGAGTTCGACAGCTTTCCTACGCTCGAGCAACTTCCATTGTGGGGCTTTGACGGCAGCTCGACACAGCAGGCTGAGGGAAGAAGTTCCGATTGCGTTCTCAAGCCTGTGTCAGTCTATCCCGACAGCGCGCGAAAGAACGGCGTCATCGTGATGTGCGAAGTCATGATGCCTGATGGCAAAACGCCTCATCCCTCGAACGGCCGCGCCACCATCCTCGACGATCCGGGCGCCTGGTTCGGGTTCGAGCAGGAATATTTCTTTTACCAGGATGGCCGGCCGCTTGGCTTCCCGGAACGAGGGTTTCCTGCTCCCCAGGGTCCGTATTACACGGGCGTCGGCTACTCCAACGTCGGAGATATCGCGCGTCAGATCGTGGAGGAGCACCTTGATCTCTGTCTCGACGCCGGCATTAATCACGAAGGGATCAATGCTGAGGTCGCGAAGGGCCAGTGGGAGTTCCAAATTTTTGGCAAGGGCTCCAAAAGGGCCGCCGATGAAATGTGGGTCGCCCGCTATCTTTTGCAGCGACTGACGGAAAAATACGGAATTGACGTCGAATATCATTGCAAGCCGCTAGGTGCGACCGACTGGAACGGTTCCGGCATGCACGCCAACTTCTCCACGACCTATTTGCGGGAGGTTGGCGGCAAGGAATACTTCGAGAAACTAATGAAGGCCTTCGAAAACGCGAAGGATGAACACATCGCCGTCTATGGTCCTGACAACCACATGCGTCTGACTGGCCATCATGAAACCCAGTCGATTCACACGTTCAGTTATGGCGTCGCAGATCGGGGCGCATCGATCCGCGTCCCGCACAGCTTCGTCAACAATGGCTACCGAGGCTATCTGGAAGACCGCCGTCCAAATTCTCAAGGGGACCCCTACCAGATCGCATCCCAGATCCTGAAGACGATCGCGACCGTTCCAACGCCGGAAAAAACCGCGGTCGCCGCTTAGGTACCGAGAAAACAGGGCTGCGAAGTGGGCGACCATTGCGCAGTCCTCAATCTTGCGCGCGCGCCGCTCCTAATGTGGCGCGGATCTTCAACTGATCGACGCCGCGCAGTTCGCCGGCCAGTTGACTTGAGTGCACCGGTTCAAACATGCCATCCCGAATTCACCGCTCGATATTGTCTGACAGCGCTTGCGCAAGCGAAAAGCGTAAAATGGCTCAAAGGCGCCGCCTTTGCTCTCTGGTGAGCACTTGGTCCAACGCTTGAAGGAACCGAGACCGGTTAGCTGAGGAAAATGGCGGAGGCCCGCCGGTAATCTCGCCCGTCGATCGGATCTGCTCCATGAGAGAGCGTTGCGCGAGAGCCATACCAATCGAGTCCTGCGTAAAAGCTCGGCCACAGGGCGCCACGGCATGCGCGTCCTTCGCCAGTATCCGTGCGGCCAAAGGAATGTCGTGGGTGACCACCACATCTCCTGCGACGACCTGCTCCGCGATCCAATCGTCCGCGACGTCCGCTCCCGCGCTGACGATGATCCTTACGATCAACGGCGATAGCGGGATTTGCATAAAACTGTTGGAAACAACAAAAACCTGCAAACCATAACGAAAGGCTACTTTGTAAGTTTCCGCCTTTACGGGGCAAGCGTCAGCGTCGATATAGATCTTGAGGGTCATGATCAAACTTAACATGTTAGGCGTCGGCCGTCGCTCGCGCTGAAGACTGATCCAAATGACGCGTTAGTTGGGACATGCAAATGAAGTTTTTTCGGTCCGGGCTTGTAGCCCTTGTAAGCCTGTTTTTCGGGTTAAGCTTCGCAAGCGCCGAGAACAATCGCTCCACGATAATGTTGACCTTGACCCAGAGCGATTTTGGCGGCGGCCGCATTTACCTCCCTGTCCAGTTTGCAAATGTCATGGGGACTATGCGCCTGGATACGGGAGCATCCACCACACGCATCGCGCTTGCTCCTTGGAACAAAGATCTACCGGTTGTTACTCAAAGCGCTTCCATCGGGGCCTCCGGAAAGGCAATGCCCTGCGACGATGTCGAAGCCAGGAATGTGGAGCTAAAAGCTGCGCAAGGAAATAACATAGCACGGGCGAAGTATGAAGTTTCGCGCTGCGCCGCCAGCGATGGAGACGACCTCTTAGGACTGGATTTCTTTAGAGGCTCCCGCTTTACCCTGGATTTCGGTCGTCGCGAGATGGTCTTTTTTGGGGAGGTGAATACGACTGGTCGTTCCAGGCCCTTGCGGATGCTTGGCCCGGACCAGCGGCTCGCAGGGATTGAAATGCGCTCAGGCTCTGCTGCAATCATGGCGCTTTTTGACACCGGCGCGGAAATCTCTGCAGTTGATCAACAGTTCGTCGAGAAACACAAAAACCTGTTCACGCTCGTCAAGAACAAAGGCAAAGCCAGCGAAGCGGGAGGCAAGCAGTTTTCGTCTAAAATTTACAAGATCAAGGAACTGGATTTGGGCGAAGGACGAATTTTGCGAGGCATCTATGCAATCGTATATGATTTCGGCGTCTTGCGCGAAGCGCTTGGTGGCCAAACGTCCTTTATCCTAGGCTATAACTTTATAAGCAAGCTGAATTGGGAACTGAACTTTCAATCGCCTAGTTCTCCGACTTGGAACGCAAAACTGAAATAGACAGCCTCGCGAAAAACCTCGATACCGGCCGAGAGTCGAGCGATCGTCACTGCACCGTTGTCTCGCGAGGGAGCCATCCTCATGAGTTGGAATCAAGAGGATCGCTTCCCGTTGGGCGTGAAGCCAATTTCCTCTGTCGAGCGCTCTCCGGATCGGCTTGATAAGACGCTTACCCGCCACATTTGATTGGGTTAACCAAACAGGTTGCGCCTTTAAAAGGTTGGCGTGAGGAGAGTCGTCATGTCAGGACACGTTCGCGGGGACGGACTGGCGCTTCCGGTGCTCGTGGCAATCATCATGCTCGTGCTAGTCGTAGTTTTCTTTCAGCGTTTTGGCGACTGGACCGGTCCTTTCTCCGGCGGTTAGATCGGCGCATTTTCGAGATCACGCTTTTAATAAGCGCGACTGTCAAGTTAGCTATGTCAATACTGAAGCAGTCAAAAGCTAATTCATCCTGACTGCGGCATTGAAATGAATGCGCCCCAATGCAGAGCGTTCATGAGCTTCGCTACGTCAATGTCTGGCTGAACCCGGAGCAGCCATTCTTCGATGACTTTCCGCCAGCGACGCCGCCGATGTGAAACTTGTCATTGCCGCCTGGATTTTGTTTTTCCAGCCGCTCACAACGTCAGCCTCGCCTTTCATGAGCGCATTGAACCCGTCTCGAGCGACAGCCGCCGGATCATCCTTTTTCGCCTGCCCAACTCGTGTATCGAGCATTTCAGCTCGGCGGAAGAATTCCGTCTCCGTTGCGCCTGGCATCAGACAGGAGACGGTAATCCCGGTATCCTGCAGTTCATTGCGCAGAGCAAAGGCGAAATTGTCCAGAAAGGCCTTGCTTCCGTTGTACGCGGCCTGAAAGCTACCCGGTATCAATCCGGCTATCGATCCGACAATCAATATTCTTCCTTTATTACGCGCACGCATTTGCCTGCCGATATTCAGGATAAGATAAAGCGTTCCCGTGATGTTAGTGTCGATGACATGACGAATCTTTCGAAAATCCTGATCGAGGAACGCGCCGCCAAGTCCGTGCCCGGCATTTGCGAACAACGCCTCAACTGGCCGATTCAATTTTTCAACCGCGCTGCAAAGTTCATCTACGCCCGAGATGGTCGACAAGTCTGTCTCGACCGCGATCACCTCTACGCCGTAGGATTCGATCATTTGCTTGGCTCTGTGAATCACGGGCTCATTCGCCGCGATAACCAGATCGAAGCCCTCTTGAGCGCATAGCTTGGCCAGTTCAAGGCCGATCCCGGTCGACGCGCCTGTCACCAAGGCAAGTTGCGAATTTTCCATAGTCTAATTTTCCTTCAGGGTTTCATGACCACCTTCACGCAGCCATCCGCTCTGTCTCGAAACTTTTTGTAGAGTTCGGGTCCCTGTTCCAGACTCGCGCGATGCGTGATGACGAACGACGGATCGATTTCACCTTTCTCAATCCGTTCAAGCAGGATAGGCAGATATTTCTGCACTGGAGTCTGAGCCATTCTGAATGTAAGGCCGCGATTGATCGCGGATCCCATTGGAATATTGTCCAACGCGCCCCCGTAGACTCCGACGATGGAGACAGTTCCGAAGTTGCGGCAACAGCGGATCGCTTCGCGCAACACGTGCGGCCGATCCGTTCCAAGCCAGGTTGAATATTTTACCTGGTCGACGACCGCATCCACTCCGCTGGTTGTGTCAGGTTCGGTGCCTACCGCATCGATGCAAGCGTCCGCGCCGCGCCCCTGCGTCATCTCTTGGATCGCCCTATACACGCCCTCCTGCTTTTTGAAGTCGAGAGTGATCGCCCCGGCGGCCCGCGCCATCTCAAGACGCTCGGGTATGGTGTCTATCGCGATGACTCGGCCCGCGCCCAAAAGGAAAGCGCTGCGGATCGCCATCTGTCCAACCGGACCGCAACCCCAAACTGCTATCGTGTCGCCCGGCTTTATGTTGCAAAAATCTGCGGCCATATATCCTGTAGGAAAAATGTCCGACAGAAAGAGCACCTGATCGTCACTGAGACTTTCCGGCACCTTGATCGGCCCCACATCTGCATAGGGCACACGCAGATACTCAGCCTGGCCGCCGCTATAGCCGCCGAGAATGTGGGTGTATCCGAACAACCCTGCCGGCGAATGACCCCAGAGCTTCTCTGCTGTTTTCTTGTCCGGGTTCGTTCGTTCGCAACCGGAGTAAAACCCGCGCGTGCAGAAAAAACACTCCCCGCAGGAAATCGTGAATGGTACGACAACTCTGTCGCCCACCTTCAGCTTCTTGTTGTCCGCGCCAACTTCGATGACCTCGCCCATCGTCTCGTGGCCGAGAACGTCGCCGCTTTCCATTTTTGGCATTACGCCATTGAAAAGGTGAAGATCTGATCCGCAGATCGCGCAGGATGTAACCCTAATGATCGCGTCGCGCGAATGCTGGATTTTGGGGTCTGGCACGCTCTCGCAGCGTATATCGCCTTTTCCATGCCAAGTTAGCGCTTTCATAACGTTGCTCTCGTCGTGGATTACTCGCGACTCAATGCCGCGGCGGTCAGCTACATCGATCGTAGATCACGCGGCCAGCTGATTTATGCCCTCTTCCGCAAGCTTCGTGAGCTTCGCGTCGGCATTCTTTTCCTCTTCCAAGTTTTTATTCAGCACAGAAGCGCAGTCTTCTCGTCCCAGTGCTTTCGCCCAAGATACAAGCGATCCATAGCTGCTGATTTCGTAGTGCTCGACCTTTTGCGCGGCGCCTATAATAGCCGCGTCGATTACGCTTCCATGCGCATCCGCGGTGACAGCGGTTCCTTCTTTGAGAATTCCATCAATGGCTGGACAACTCTCGGATTCCGGGTTGACTCCATGCATCTCGAAAACTTGTAACAGGCGCTCCACCTGCCCCTTGGTTTCTTGCAGATGTGTTTCAAGCGCCCTCCTCAACTCGGACGAGCCCGCCTTTTCGATCATGCTGGGCAGGTTGTCGACGATTTCGTTTTCCATGTAATACGCATTTTTTAGCGCGGAAACGAACAGCTCGTTGAGGCTGTCGATGCTTTTGCCGAACAGTGCCATAAGGCGACTCCCCAGAATGATGCTGTGTTCGCGAGCTTCACCGGTGACGCCACTTAAAAAAGAAGATGTGTCGCCGGAAAGTTCGTCACTTCTTAACTCCGCGAACCAAGCGCGGTTCCTTTTCAAAATTCACTGTCACGCGATGCCCTCGACATACGCGTTAGCTGAAACCAATCGGCCGCCCCAGCGTATCGACGAAGGAGTCCAGAGCTTTGGCTAGCTCAGAATGGGATCAAGGGAAGCCCACCAAACGCACAACCATGAAGAGTTTTTTTATCGAATTCTCGGTAAACGAGCGATTGCGCAGCCGATCCCTAAGTAATTAAACTTTAATTGTTTTTTCTCATTGTCTCTCTACAGGCGTCCATCCATTGGGCAGGCGGAAAAAACCATGACGAAGCATCCAAAATCTGAATTTTCCGGTTATCAGCCGTTGTTCAGGCTTTCGGACGGCCGCCGATTTCAGCGTGTGGAAATATCTCTGTCCGGACGCTGCATGCTGGAGTCGCGCCTCGAATATCCTTGTCAGACGATCGACATCTCTCTCGGCGGCATGAGGCTGTCCGCGCCCATAATGCCTCGCAAGGGCGAGAAGGTGATCGTCTATATCGATGCGCTTGGACGCTTCGAAGGCGAAGCCGTGCGAGAACTTCCAGACGGTTTTGCGATGACGTTCAAAGTCCCGCAAATGAAGCGCGAGATGCTCGCAGACAAGCTGACATGGTTCGCCAACAGGATCGCTCTCGACATTTCCGACGAGCGAAGGCACCATCGCATCGTGCCGTTTTTGCAACGCGCCATCATGCGCCTGCCTGATGGCCGTGAGCGCATCGTCAAGATCCTCGACTTTTCGACATCCGGCGTCGCGGTGGAAATTACTGTTCAACCCGAAGTTGGAACGCAAATTACCATAGGTAAAACAAAGCTAACGGTGCTTCGCCACTTTGACGGAGGTTTCGCGGGTGAATTCGTCACCCCTTTTGCGCCGGGCGATATTCACGAGGCGACAGTGCTTTAAGAAGCAGATTCGAATGATTTGCCGGGCATACAAAGCTTTTCATTTGAGTATTTCAGTTTCAATTTGTCAGACATTCGGGGCCCGGTCTTTACGGACCGATCGCAGCTCAATATGTTTATGCAAGAGCTGCTTAGCGTGAATTTAATGGTAACCATTTGCATCAATGATGACATTTCGATGAGGGGCTTTCAATGCTTCGCCGGCGGCGCGTCGCTGTTGAAGCTCTCGTGGACGCCGTGGACTGAAATCCCCTGACTTGGCGCCTCACCCGGGAGTTCGAACGAGGCTCCAGTTGAAAGAAAACGAAGTAAAGTGTCTTTTGGCTTTCGCGCTGGGAGTGGTCGTTCCTTTGTTGCTTTCGCTCACTAAGCTTCTCGGGCTGAGATAGCCGGTTCTTTCATCCAAAAAAGATCGCTCCCCGCGACCGCTGGCTTAGTCGACGCCAGCGCCAGGCTTAAACCGCGTATTCTTACGCGTTCGACAAATTGCCTCGGACACTCATGCGACATCAAAACGCAGACGCGAGCTGCAAAGCGGCCTTGCGCTAAGGCAGATTAGAAACCACGTTCCTAAGCAGGAAGCCGAGGCTCTGATCAGCGGTCGCGGATCTTCATGCAAACGGGAGGGCGCTAGAGTGATACGCGAGGTAGAAGGCGACATTTTGCTCAGTCAAGCCGACGCCATTGCGCATGGCGTTGCGCCGTTTGATCATTTTACCCATGGACTGGCTCTCTCCTTACGCGAGCGGTTTCCTGCGATGGCCAAAGATTTTCGCCATCATTGCCAGCAGAGTCATCCAAAACCCGGAGAGGCTTGGTTCTGGGGTGGCGCCGACAAGGATGGCGGAAGCACGCGCATCATTAACCTGCTTACGCAAGAGCCTTCGGAAAGCGCCAGCGGCATTCCAGGAAAGGCAAGTTTGCACAACGTCAATCACGCGCTGAAGTCGCTCGCAGGACTTGTCGCGAGGGAAAAGCTCGCCAGCATTGCGCTGCCTCGTCTCGCCACGGGCGTTGGCGGACTCGAGTGGGGTGAAGTTCGGCCGCTGATCGAAACTCATCTAGGGGCGCTAGACGCAACGGTCATCATCTATTCGACTTACCATAAGGGCGTGCGAGCGGATGAGGCGGGCGCACGTCAGACCTAGTGTCTCGCTCATGCGAAGTTCGGAATGATGAAAGGTTTCCTCTTTCGGAGGTCTAACAGTTGCTCGAACCTGAGCCGGTTGCACTTTTGACAACGGGCCTTTTGTTTAAGAGAGACGCCCCGCACATTCTGCGCAATCCATCCGGACATCAATGTAACGAAGACGCGCTGCTCGTGCTGTTGATCGTTTTCTTGGCCGCCGCGCCTTTGATGGCAGGCGCCCGTGGATCTGCCTAAAGCTCAGGCGGAACAATTTGATCGGCGATCGCCCATGGTCGCAAGCGTCGGCGCCAAAGGCGAATTCTTCGTCGAGATGCGCGAGGCGAGCGGAGTCGTGAGTCACCTGCGTGCCGACCATTCAGTCGCGTTGGAAAATGACCGAGGGCATGGGCGTGATAAACGCCGCAGTATAAGCCCAAGTTCGGTCCCGCCCTGATTCGCGTGGGACGATGGGCGGAACTCCAGCAGTTTCATCCAGAATTTCTCCGATATGACATATGGTGATATGGGCCTTAAAATGGCTCCGCGCGAGACCTGCCGCCCGAGCATGAGGTCGCCGACCCGAGGAGCCACGTCCCATATGCTGTCGAACAAAGCCAAATACGGACTTAAGGCGTTGATGCATCTGGCTGGCGCTGAAGGACAATGTCTCGCCGGCGATATGGCCAAGGATAATAACATCCCGCGCAAGTTCCTTGACGCAATTCTCGTTGAGCTGCGCAACGCAGGCATTCTCAATAGCCGCAAGGGAAAAGGCGGCGGCTATCATCTGGCGAGGCCGCCCGAAAAAATCACCGTCGGGCAGATCATCCGTATCCTCGACGGCCCTCTGGCCCCTATTCCTTGCGCCAGCAAAACAGCTTACCAGCGGTGCGCCGACTGCCCTGATGAAGACGCCTGCGCCATCCATGACATCATGCTCGACGTGAGGGATTCGATCGCGCTTATTCTTGACCGAACCAGCATTGCGTCCCTGCGCAACCGCGGCAACAGGGAGAACCAGCTGCTTAGGTGACGAAGAAAAATGTCGTGGTCTGCACGCAAGTTAGCGCGGACCGCTCAGTCTGAACGAAGCTTTACTTCGTCGCGGCTTCAAGATGCGTCAATGCTTCTTCAGCATGCTTTGTGGCGACTTCCGCGTGCTTCTGCTTACCGTGATCGATAGCGGCTTCGAGATGGGTGATGCCTTCCTTCGTGTGCGGGTTGGACTTCGCCTTCTCCGCCGCTTCAGCATGTTTAAGCGCGGCTTCCGCATGCGTGACCAGAACATCTGCATGTCCCGCTTTACCGTGCTCAATAGCCTCCTTTGTGTGGCTGATAGCCTCGGCTAAATGATCCTCGGCGGCCCATGAGAGTCCGGGAACGAGAGCGAATGCGAGAGCAAGGCCAAGCAAGGCCGCGGTAAAGCGACGAGTCATTTTTATGTGCTCCTGTTTCGGTTTTTGTTTTATCGGAAGGAAATCTCTTCATGTCGACAGAGGCGTTCGAGGGCCGCTGCAACTGCGTCAGCGTCGCCTCCGTCACACATTTAGTCAAATAGAATGTTCTTTCGGCAAATCATGGCCTACAGTAATTTTATACCGCCGAAGATTGCAAACGGAGTTTTTTTATTGCGCGACCAGAAATAGAGGGCCTGTTTCAACTCATTCTTCTTCATCGCTTCGATCGGAAGCGCATGGCGTCACTTCTCACTGTTTAGAACATTTTTCTGACGACGACTCGTCTAACCGTGACCTGTTGTGCACAGCCAGCTGCGCATGTGAGTGAGCGGACCTTCGAAGATTTCTCCGCTATCTGCATACCAATCGGGTGTATTTCGCTCTTTACAACTCCGTATCGCTCAGGTTCGTTCTACTATTTTGTCAGTTGGTCCAAAATCCGCCTTGGAGATAAGAATTTGTCTTTATCATACTCAGTAAATTGATATATAATAGCATTCCTCCGACGCGGTTCGTCTGCGCCGAGCAATGGACGGTTCGAGATGACGTTGGCCAAACGCTTCGTTTTCAAAAAATCTTACAGCCGCAAAGATGCAAGAGTTGGTGGACATTCCTAACTGCGCTGATCGGCGCCGTCGGCGCCCGTGGGAACGTCTCATTCGGAAATTGCAAACACGCCGACGGAAACCGCCGCTTTTCACCTTCCCGCCAAGGACAAGTGAAGTCCCATCAAGAGAGGAGATTGCCTTGTTTCATGCGTATCTCATTGAAATCGCTCCTCAGGCGGTTGGTGTCGTCACCCAAGAGTCGGAAGGCTGTCGTTTCTTCGCGATGAAGAACTCATTTCGTGCGCTGGAAGACCAGATCTTTGGTAGCGCCGAAAAAGCGTGGAAGGCGGCGCTCGACCTTCATTGAGACGCCAACACTCCTCTCTCCGCGCTTACGTCTCTGGCGTCGTCCTGTTAAGTCGCCACCAGGGCCGCTGGCGCCACCCCTACTGCATCAACCACCATTGAAAAGAACCACAACATAAAAAAACTAACGACTGCATCATTGTTATTTTTGGCGACGACCAGCGTCGCTCTATCACAAGGCGTTCCGGCCCCTGCTCCTGCGCCGCAGCCGGGGGTCGCCGGCGCGCCACAAAATCCGCCGCCGCCGCCAGCTCGCGGGCCTGCTCTCGACGTTGCCTTTGAGGCGGGTCAGGCGGCGATCGAGGCAGGCAAAGCCGCCGACCAAAAATTGCGGTGAGCGTGATCGGCTCCGTGGGCGTGCTGAAAGCGGTGCTGGTTTGGGATGGAACCGGTCCACGCGCCGTCCAGAACAGCAATTTCAAGGCGCAAGCTGCTGTGGCGTTCAAGGAGTTCTTCGGGCCAGCCGCCGATCAGGTCAAGGCCGACAAGTCGCTGGCCGACAAAGTCGCAGCCAATCCAAACTACCGCGGCCGCGCTGGCGCGGTCCTCATCAAGGTCAACGACGAAGTTATAGGCGCTATCGGCGTCGGTGGCGCGCGCGGCTCCGATAAGGACGAGCAATATGCGCTCACCGGTCTGCAAAAGATTCAGACTCGTCTGAAGTGAACCGATGCATTGCGAAGCGCGCACATCGTTCGCGCTCTCGGCGCTCATTGAAACATGCACAGGGCTCGATGGCGACGATTGAGCCCTTTATGATTTAGTCCGGCAACAAATTGTTCAGCCGGCTTCTGGCGACTGCGATCAAGCCCCCCGCAAGCGCTGCGAGCGAAGCGACAAGCAAGAAGAAGGCTACAGGCGACATGCTCGCCCAAAATCCTCCGAGCCATCCAGCAAGCAGGTTGCCGGTGAAACTCGTCGTCAGCCAGACGCCCATCACCGCCGAGCGCGAGCGCTCGGGAGCTATCCGTGACACCAGCGACAGGGCGATAGGAGAGAAGAAAAGTTCAGCTATAGTGATCACTGCAAAATATACCGCGAGCCAAAGCCAACTTGCCTCATCCCCATCGCGGGCCCAGGCCGCCGCCGCCATTACCAGATAGCCGAGCGCCACACCGTAACAGCCGATCGCCATTTTTTTTATCGTTGGCGGCTCGCGCCCTGTTCGAGCGAGAAACGCCCAGGAGGCGACAAGCGGCGGCGTGAACAGGAAGACCATCAGCGGATTGAAGGCCTGAAACCATGTGACAGGAATCTCGCCTTTCCATATGAGCAGATTGACGCTGCGATCGGTGAAGCGCTCGGCCCAAAGAGCGATTGTGTTGCCCTGCTGTTCATAAGCGGCGAAGAACAAGGCCGAGGGCACAAAAAGCAGCAGTAGACCGAGCAAGGCGCGCCATAGATCCGCACCGGATTGTTTCGTTGGAGGCGCCCTGTCTCGAGACGGTAAGTCCGGCGGCAATTTTGGAAGGCCGAAAATATAGGTGGCCAGACCGATCCCCATCCCGACGCCCGCGCTGGCAAACCCGTAATGCCAGCCGACAGTCTCGCCAAGAGTGCCGCTGACAAGTGGCGAGAAGAAAGCGCCGATGTTTATTCCTACGTAAAACAGCGAATAGGCGCGATCCCGGCGTGCGTCGCCCGGCGGATATAGCCCGCCGACCTGGGTCACGATATTGGGTTTGAACGCGCCATTCCCGAGAATGAGCAACAGTAACGCAAGCAGGAAAAATCGTTCGGAGGCCATAATGAAATGGCCCGCCACCATCAGCGCTGCGCCGAGGGCCACCGTCCGTCGCCTGCCGAGCCAACGGTCCGCGATAAGGCCGCCAAGAATCGGCGTGAGATAGACGAAGCCAGTATAAAGCCCATAGATTTGCGAAGCTAAGGGCTGCGCACTGAGCGGCCCGGACAAAACTTCAAGACCGCGTTTCAATGCGCCAACGCCGAGAGCGGATTTCATGTGTTCGGGTTTGAACAAATAGTCGACCATATAAAGGACGAGCAGCGCCCGCATCCCATAATACGAGAAGCGCTCCCATAACTCCGTGCCGAACAGGAATGTCAGTCCTTTGGGATGGCCGAACCAATCTGACTCCTCTTGACGGTCCGTGAGCTTGTCGCTGAGGGCTTCGTCATGAGTTGTTTGCTCGCCAATCCGCATCAAGGCGCAGCCCTACTTAGTCTTCCATTTGATCGAGCACCCGATCGAAGGAATTTGCTCTGACGGAGTCGCGCCTGCAGCTATGGCGCGCATCGCTTCGACCAGATCCCGGCGAGCGCCCGCGGGGGGCGGGGTCGTGCGACCTTCGTCGAGTCGGCCATGGTATTTCAGTTTACGTTTCCGATCATAGCCAAAGTAGTCAGGCGTGCAGACCGCTCCATAGGCGCGGGCCACGGACTGGGATTCGTCGTAAAGGTACGGAAAGGGTAATTCGTGCGTCTGCGCGAATTTCTTCATGTTGCTAAAAGAATCGTCAGGATAGGCCTCGGCGTCGTTGGAGCAGATGGCGGCAAATCCGACACCTTCGCGCATGAGAATGCGCGCGTCCGCAACAAGCCGGTCGATCACCGCCTTAACATATGGACAGTGATTACAGATGAAGACGATCACGGTTCCGCTTTCACCAGCTAGGTCGTCCAGTGAATAGCTTCGGCCATCCGTTGCAGGAAGCTGAAAGTCAATCGCCGGGGTATCGAGGGTGGTTTCACTCGCAGTCGCAGCCATGGCTCATCCCTCAAGTTTTTCGATAGTTGCTTCAACGCCCGTCATTCAGCAGGCAGAACGATGACCTTGGTCGTGACTGAGTTGGCGATAAAGCATTCTCTGTGGGCCTTGTCGTGCAACCAATCAATATCCGCTTGAGCGGGTCTGTTGTCGCCGCTGTAAACAATTCTCGGTCGCAGCTCAACCTGTGTGACCGCGAGCTTTCCGTTGATATTTTTTTCGAGGGTTCCGACGGAATAATCTTCGTAGCTGTCGACAACAAATCCTTTGTTTGACGCCAGCACAAGGAAGGTCAGCATGTGACAGCTCGAAAGGGCGGCAACAAAGGCGGACTCAGGATCAACGCATTGCGGATTGCCAAGATAAGCAGGTGTCGCTGAGGCCTGCACCTCGATTCCATTCTCAAACGTCCAAATATGGTCGCGGCTAAAAGTCTTGTAGCCGAAATCGGCTCCGTTACGCGTCCATTTGATCGTGACCTTGTGCGCAGACATGACACCCTCCGATGATCGGTGCTTCTCTGCTATAGAGCGCCGAACCTATATTTTCGGTCATTCACTCCCATGGCGCAATCGTCAGTAGATGGGATATTTGTCGCACAGCTCCTGAACCTCTTCGCGAACTTGGGCGATTACCTTTGCGTCCGTTGGAAAATGCAAGATCCGATCAATCCAGCGTCCGACGTTCGCAAATTCCGCAATGCCAAAACCTCTCGTGGTTCCAGCGTTGCTTGAAAGTCGCAAGCCCGACGGCGCTTCCGCGGGGCGAGGGTCAAAGGGAATGAGATTCTTATTGACGGCGAGGCCAGCGCTCTCCAATGCAGGCGCAGCCATATCTCCCGTGATGTTTCGCGCGGCGAGATCGACCAGCATCAGACCAGTGTCGGTCCCGCCAGTCACGATGCGAAGCCCGGCCTCGGCGATTGAAGCGGCCAGTGCCTGCGCATTGTCCAGCACGGCCTTATTATAGGCTTTGAAATCGGGACGAAGCGCCTCGCCGAGGCAGGCGGCCTTGCCGGCCACGCTATGCAGCATCACCGAGCCTTGAACGCCCGGAAAGATTCCCGCGTTGATCTTGCCGCTCAGCGCCTCGTCATTCCAAAGCACAAGACCGCCGCGGGCGCCACGCAGAGACTTGTATGTCGTGGTCGTCACGACATGCGCATGCGGAAACGGATGAGGATAAAGCCCGGAAGCGACCAAGCCCGCGAAATGGGCCATGTCGACCATGAAATAGGCGCCCACCTCATCAGCGATAGAACGCAAGCCGGCAAAGTTTATCGCGCGAGGATAGGCCGATCCGCCTGCAATGATCAGTCGGGGGCGGCTGGCGAGGGCGCGG
Source organism: uncultured Alphaproteobacteria bacterium (assembly GCA_963697595.1). Classification (GTDB taxonomy): domain Bacteria; phylum Pseudomonadota; class Alphaproteobacteria; order Rhizobiales; family Beijerinckiaceae; genus Methylocystis. Next base: position 2,895,966 of record CAVOON010000003.1, read on the forward strand.
TCACGGACCTCATCGAGATCGATGCGCTCGGTCGCGCGGTGAACGCCATAAAATTCGATTTTATAGTCTCGGCCAGTGAGCGTGGCTGGATGACCGTGACTGATATGGCCGCCGGCAGCCACATTGAGCGAGAGGATCGTGTCGCCGAGCTTCAGCAAGCCAAGGAATGCGCCTGAGTTTGCATTCGAGCCCGAATGCGGCTGCACATTGGCAAAGCGGCACCCAAAAAGCTGGCGCGCGCGCTCTATCGCAAGAGCTTCAATGGCGTCCGCGAATCTGGCTCCGCCATAGTATCGGCTATACGCCGGACCCTCGACAGTTTTGTTCGTCAACACCGAACCCTGAGCTTCGAGCACCAGCCGCGAAACTATGTTTTCCGACGCTATAAGTTCGATCCCGCTCTGTTGCCGACTTAGTTCGCCACGAATAGCCGCCGCCAGCCGCGGATCCGCGTCCAGACCTGCGTCGAAATACCCTTTATGCAAGCATGACATTTGCAGTCCTCTGCGCGCCCATTAACAGCGGCGAGCACGCGCCAGATATGCGGGTCGAAAACGTCCAGAAGCAGTCAAACCATTGGAGGGCGGCGCAGCGGGCGTAGATGACGGCGCAAACGGGCGATGGATAATCGATGGTCAAGCTTTACGGACCCCAGGCGCCGCGCCCATTTCCGGCGGAAACCGTAACGCCGACCGTCAACTTGTCGGTAATCGCATAGTCCACGCCCGCGCCCACGGTTCCAAATGCTTTTACATTCGCAGACGAATCAAACAGACCATTGATGGAGTCGGAAGTGTTTGTGTAACCCCGACCAAAGACGTCCGGCTTTGCCAATGTCACTCCGCCGATCATGAACGGCATGAATCTTCCCATGTCGTAGCCGACTTTGACGTTTGCGCTGGCATAGTCAAAGCCCTTGACGCCGCCTTGCTGAAACAATCCTGGCGAATAGCCCGCATTAGCCTGAATCCCCAGCACAACATGATCCGCGAAGGCATGGTCATAGCCAATCAGGCCGCCTCCCCCGACGCCCCCCTTTGACCCTTTGCCCGAGATCGCGAAGATCTCGCTGCCCACGTAAAGCCCGTTCCAGATTGACGGCTCCTGGGGCTGCTTTGGTTGAGGAAGAGCGAAAGCTGGCAGCGGCGGAGCAACCACTTCATCTGCAAAAGCCGCAGAGACGCCGCTAAGCGCCATCAGTAAAAGAATGGGTCGAGCCGCGATTTGCAAACTAGCGCCTCCGTTTTGCCAAAAGCAACACATCGATCACTATAGCTGAACGACGGAGGCGGCGTCAAAACCGCAACCTAAAGTAGAGCGGACGCGCGCCGTCGGGACGGTCGCCGCAGGAACTATGAGCGCAGCAAGTCTTCTGACCGCTTCGGTCTTATCCGCCTCCGGCAAAGTGGAGCATTCGCGAAAGATTCGTATGGTTCGACTCGATGGCCATGATCGCCACAAAGACCAGCAAAGCAGGAGGCGCAGCGAAAATGGCGAAACGAAGCGCAGGGCGCTCCCATGCCATATGCATGAAAACTGCTATGATGAGACCCGCTTTCACAGCCATGAAGAGAAGGATCAAAAACCACCTGCGATAACTCTCAAAGCCAAGATAATCGACCAGGTAGGAACAGGTGCTGAGTATAAACAGCCACCCCCACACCACTAGATAGAGTTTTATCGGATGGCGCTGGCCTTCCTTTTCCGCATTTGCTTTCGACATTAGTCGACTCCCTTACCAGAGATAAAAGAGCGCAAAAATAAAAACCCAGACAAGATCCACGAAATGCCAATAAAGTCCCAGAATTTCGACGATCTCGTATCGACCCCTTCCGCCTGTGAAAAATCCGCGCCTTTCAATGTCGAAATCTCCACGCAAAACCTTGTGCGCGAAAATCAGAAGAAAGATAACGCCGATCGTGACATGCGTTCCGTGAAAACCCGTGATCATGAAGAAGCAGGAGCCAAACTGCGGAGCGCCCCACGGATTGCCCCACGGACGAACTCCTTCGAAAATAAGCTTTGTCCACTCGAACGCCTGCATGCTAACAAAAGTCGCTCCCAGAAGCGCCGTCGTCAGCATGAGTAGCGCAGCCCCACGGCGATCGCGACTGTAACCGCAATGGACCGCCATCGCCATGGTGCCACTACTGGTGATCAGCACAAAGGTCATAATCGCAATAAGTATCAGCGGCATCGAAACGCCCCCGATCGTCAAGGCGAAGACCTCGCTTGGGTGAGGCCAGAGCGCCGTCGTCGACATTCGCGCGGTCATGTACGAAAGCAGGAAGCACGCGAAAATGAATGTGTCGCTGAGGAGGAAGATCCACATCATGGCCTTGCCCCAGGAGACATTTTTGAAAATGCGCTGATCGGAGGAAAAATCCGCTATGATGCTTTCCACGCCCGAGGACTGAACAGTTGCGGAATGGCTTGCGGGCGTTGACTGCTCTGTCGACATAGACTGTCCCCTATAGCACAACCCTTCGGCATATCGCGGCGAGACCTTCTCCTCCACCCATCAGTGTGGCGAAGATCGCCAGCCAGACGAACAACATGAAGTCCATATAAATGTTGCATAGGGCTAGCGCGCCCGCGACAGGTTCAGGGTCGCCGCCGCTCCAGTTCCTTCCGGCAGCATGCGCCAGCGCCGCCTGACCGCCCAGCAAATGCAGCGCGTGCAGACCGGTAAGAAGGTAAAAGAAGGCGGCGCTTCCGCTCGTTGCAACGAAGTCTCCTCCGAGCATCAATTGCCGCCATGCAAAACATTGCCCAACCAGGAATAGAAAGCAAAGTGAGAGAGAAGCCAGAAGCCAGCGCCTGGAGTTCGCTTCCATGCGCCCCTGAACAGAACGCGCATAATGCAAAGTGCAGCAACTTCCAATCAATATTGCGGTATTCAGCCAGAGAATTGCGGGAGGCGATGCGGCCCGAAACTCCCCCGTCTCATTGCGCATGAAAGATGCGCCAATCAGCAAGGTGAACACCGCGCCCACAACCACGAGCAAACCGCTCACCCCAAGCTTTGCCGCTCGCGAGGAAAGAGCGATTGGAGCGACCGCATCCGCTCCCGCACCCTCGTCCAGCCAGGGTTCCGTCAACAGGTTCTGGGTGGACAGCCACCAGAGCACGGCGCCGAACACCAAGGCCAGAAACAAAAAGACGATGCTCATGATGCTCCCTCATTTAGTGAGGGAGGTTGGTTCTGTGGCAGGAAGTCTAGCTGAGAACCGGGAACGCTATATGCGTAAGCCCAACGATAGACCACGGGCTGTTCTGCGCCCCAGTTGCCATGGCCGGGTGGCGTCTGCGGCGTCTGCCACTCCAGCGTGGTCGCGCGCCAGGGATTCCCGCCCGACCGGGGTCCTTTAAAAAAACTCCACGCCAGATTGAAAAAAAACACCCCCTGAGCGGTGCCGACGATAAGGGCGACAATTGTTATAAAGGCATTCAGCAGCGCAGCCGATTGCGGAACGAAAGCCGCTTGCCCAAGGTCGAAATATCGTCGAGGCATTCCGATCAGGCCAAGATAATGCATGGGGAAGAAAATCGCATAGGCACCGAGAAATGTGATCCAGAAATGCGTCTTGCCAAGCATTTCATTCATCATCCGGCCCGTCACCTTGGGATACCAATGGTAGATGCCGCCAAAGATTACGAGCAAGGGAGCAACGCCCATCACCATATGAAAATGAGCAACGACAAAAAGAGTCGCCGACAGCGGAACGTCAACGCTCACATTGCCCAGGAACAGGCCGCTGGCGCCGCCGATCACGAAGGTGACGACGAAACCGAGAGCAAACAACATGGGCGTATCCAGATGAATGTCGGCGCGCCACAAAGTGATCACCCAATTATAGACTTTTATGGCGGTCGGCACCGCAATCGCGAGCGTGCTTAGGGCGAACCAGAACCCGAACAACGGATCCATTCCGCTCACATACATATGGTGCCCCCAGACAACCATGCTGAGCACGCCGATACCGATAATCGCCCAAACCATCAGTCGATACCCGAAAATGTTTTTCCGCGCATGGGTGCTGATCAGGTCGGAGACAATGCCGAAAGCGGGCAACGCGACAATGTAAACTTCCGGGTGACCGAAGTACCAGAACAGATGCTGGAACAGTAAGGGATTGCCGCCCCCATAGCTTGACTTCTCTCCGCCCTCTATGAGCGAGGGCATGAAGAAGCTCGTGCCCAGCAGGCGGTCCATCAGCATCATCACGCAGGCGACGAACAGACCCGGAAAAGCCAGCAGCGCCATGACCGCTGCGGTGACTATGCTCCATACCGTCAGAGGCAGACGCATCAACGTCATGCCGCGCGTGCGCGCCTGAAGAGTCGTCACGACATAGTTCAATCCACCCATTGTGAATCCGATAATGAAAATGATCAGAGAGACCAACATGAGGATGATGCCCCAGTCGCGGCCCGGCGTACCGGATAAAACGGCTTGCGGGGGATACAGCGTCCAACCTGCGCCAGACGGGCCGCCAGGAACGAAGAAGCTAGCCATAAGAACGAGGACCGCAACGAAATAAACCCAATAGCTCAGCATATTCACAAATGGAAAGACCATGTCTCTTGCGCCGATCATCAGAGGAATAAGGTAATTACCGAAACCTCCGAGAAGCAGAGCGGTTAAAACATAGACCACCATCATCATCCCGTGCATGGTCACGAACTGATAATAATTAGCCCCGTCGATAAATGAAAAGTGGTTAGGAAATCCTAGTTGCAGTCGCACCACCCAGGATAGCGCGAGAGCGATAACGCCCAGAATCATTGCCGTAAGCGCATACTGAACTCCTATAACTTTGGCGTCCTGGCTAAACACATATTTTCCTAGCCAGGTTTTCGGGTGATAAAGTTCGACGTCCTCCACCTCTGCGAGCGGCGCTATCTCCGGGGCGCCTGCGGTGAGATCAACCATTAGGACAACTCCTTTAACGCTGACTACGGCGCTCGACTGCATTGTTTGCTGAAACGGAATGTAGTTGGGCAAAGGTCTTCAGGCTGGCGAGCCAATTCGCATAATCTTCCGCCGAGTCGACGATGATCCGTCCACGCATCTGCGGATGTCCGATGCCGCAATATCCAGCGCAAAGTATGTCAAACACGTCGATCCTTGTGGGAGTGAGCCACAGATAGGTTATCATCCCCGGCATCAAATCCATTTTTGCGCGAAATTCAGGAACATAAAAATCATGCACGACATCCAGCGAACGCAGCAACACCCGCACCGGCTTGTCGACGAGCAGATGCAAATCGTCGTCGGTCACTATGAGATCGTCGAGACTGCTGGGATCATTGGGATCGAGTCCCATCGGATTATCTGGTTTGACGAAACGGATATCCGTGGCGCCAAGACGTTTATCTGCTCCCGGTAACCGATAGGTCCATTGCCACTGCTGGCCAAGAACTTCAATCGTCATAGCATCCTTCGGAACAGTGATGAATCTGTCCCATACGATGAGCCCTGGCGTGAGCATCGCAGCGACTCCAACGCCAGTGATAATGATTAGAACAAGTTCGAGCCTCTTATTTTCCGGATCGTAAGTGGCGCGGCGTCCTTCTGTATGATGGAAGCGGAAAACACACAACGCCATAAAGAGTATTACCGCAATGCACACCACGCCGGTGATTGCGAACATGATGTTCATCGTGTCGTCGATCGCCGTCCAGTTGGAGGCAATGGGAGTCCACCACCATGGAGTCAGGTAGTGGAAAAGCACCGTACCAAGCGCTAGTGCGACCAAAACGAGCGCAACATACATTATTTCCGTGCCCCAAGCATGTAGAACAGCTTGCCAATACAACACTGGCTATTGTTACAATCAAAAGCCCGCGGTGCTCTCAATGCCACACATCGCGGCAACGATCGTTCCTAATCCCGAGAAGCCGTGTCAGGCTGCGCTCTGAAGAATGTGCGCGTGTACATCATGGCCCGCGTGACTCGACATGATTTGCGCGGCCTTTTGTTCTGCATCCTTGTCCCAGGCCCGGACCCAAAGCGGTAGCCCTCCACGGTCCATTTGCTTTTTCAGGTATCGGGCGTGATGAGCGCCAACAAGTTTGGCAAGGCCGACGCCAACCAGCGCGCTGCCGCTACCAGCGAGAGTGACCGCTCCAACTGTCGTCGCCAACGACCCTCCCGAGCCCGCAATAACTCCAAGAGTGACCACAGCGCCGACATACACAAGCATGCCGACCAGCGCTCCCTGAGCAGCCTCTATCGACTCGATCGAGAAGTAATCCGCGCGTGGAACGGCTGGATCGTCCTCGATCTCGGTAATTTTTTGGTACTTATGACCAAGCTTCTTGTCGACGGTGACTTCGTCCGCAAGCAAACTCAGATTCGCCTGATCAAACCCGGAGCTGAGCAGATCGTCGATCGCATCCTGCAATGTGTCGGCATTGTCAAAAACGCCCACCACCTCCCGAATCTGACTGTAATCTTCATCGGTCGTCATGGCTTCCTCTCCACGCTCTGGTCCACCTCTTACCGGCGTTTCCATCGCCAAGCTCATCTTCTAACAAGGGGCGCAGATCGCGATAATCAAGTCGTCTGGATTCTGGAAATTTCTGAAACTGCGCAGCCGAAATTGCTGTTCGCGCCAGACCAAATCACAGTGCATCCACTGCGATCCGTCGGCCGTCTCGCCACAGGCTGCTTAAGCGGACAAATTCTCATTTGCCTGTGGGAGCCCTTTTTGAAGATCGCCGCGTTGGGCTGCTAGGATGCTGACTTTGAAGCGGACGAAGAGACGCAATGGGCCGACGCATGAGTGCAGTCGCAGACCAAAAGAATTATGTCCTCAACTATCCGTATTTTGTCTTCGCTTTTCCCGAATCTCGATCAATCTCGAGGCCGCGCTTCGAGAAACTCTGAGCGAAGGTCGGGTGTACGTAAATATACGGGGTTGATATTATGGAGATTTCTGATTTTCTATCTCCCGGCCAAGTAACAAATGGGGATGCTGACACTGAACTCGCGTTTTTAAACTTAGCCGACATCCGCGAACGACCCATTGCACGGTTCGTGAATGCGAAAGGGAGCGTGTTGGAAAACTTCTCTCTAACAATGCAGGACAGCGTGCGTCATCCGCCACGCAGAAGCGCTGATTGCGTTTCTTGAGCGTCTGGCGAGGGGAAGCGCTGCAAATCTATTCAAAAGGAGCGACAATGTTAGTTCGTGCGGACCAATCCAATAGACAAACCCGTTGTGTCACACGCGCTGGACTAGCGGAGGCGGTGCAACAGCGCTTGGGATTGCCGACGACGAAATCAATCGCCTTCGTGGAGCAGGTGCTTCAGGAGATTGTTGAAACAATCGCAGCTGGCGAGGACGTCAAACTGCGTTCCTTTGGATCTTTTCATGTTCGTTCGAAAAACGAGCGTCCCGGGCGCAATCCCAAAACCGGGGTACCCGCTAAGGTAACAGCGCGTCGAGTGGTCACCTTTAAGGCGTCTCGCGTCTTGCACGCCCGCGTCAACAAGCGCGCCAGATCGACGACCTATCACATTGCAGAAGTTGAGTAGCTCCGCGCACGCGGAGCCTGAAGCCTCCCGATCCAATCTGCATGATCCTACCAACGATCAGGACATCAGGCGCAGTTTTGGCCGTACGACACCTCAGTTCGCAACGGGCTGAGGCAAAGGCTGGGCGACTAAAATCAGCTCTGAGACTGGAGTGAATCCACGGCAAGAGCGGATCCTGATGGAAAACCACATGGTCAGGTGAGTGCGCGCAACAAGAAGCAAAAGGATCTATAATGCTCATCGACTTCCAGGAATTTCGAACCCTCGGCCTCAACCAGTTTGATACATTGTCTGCGGCTGCAGCCTCGACGGCGAAGCGTCTGCAAGCCATGGCCGATGAAGCGACTGCATTTTCCAAGAAGCGTTATGAGGTCACCTATGCTTTGGGCGGGAAACTCCTGAGCGCACGCGGGTTGCACGAAATAGTCGAAATTCAGTCAGACTTCGCAAAGTCCGCCTATGAAGATTTTGTCGCCGAGGCCACAAAGATTGGCGCCCTTTACTCAGAATTGACAAAGGAAGCCTTCAGACCGGGCAAAGTCGAAAAGGCGGCGCAAAACTCTCCGGCCGCTTCTCCCCCACCGGCCGCGCCTGTTCTCGCTAAGCAAGCGCCAACTCCCCAGCGGGAACAACCTGAAGAATAGGGGAAACACTCGGAGAAATGGAAACTGCCGACGCCAGCTAGAACTTGGGCATTGGGCGATTGTGGAGGCCGCAGACAAGATAATGTCTCAGGCAGGAGCTCGCGGAGCTCACGGTCCCTTCCCAAAGGTGCTTTACCTGCTATATTTACAAGTGTTTGTTCCCGCCTCGAGAGGAGGACCATTGCCGTCTTCGTACTCGGGATAAGATAAAACGCCTTTGCGTGAACTCAGCCAGCTTAGCAGGCGGGCATCATTGGGAAATGTAGGACTGCACTTATGGTCGCTTCCGAAAACATTCATGTAGTTGATGATGATCGAGCGGTCTGCGACTCCTTGTGTTTATTGCTGAAAATCGAGGGCTTCAATGTTCGCGCACATGAGTCCGCGCGTAGTTTTCTCGATGCGATCGAGCACGAAGTTTGCGATTGTGTCGTGACAGATGTCCGCATGCCCGGGATGACCGGGCTCGACCTTCTAAAGGAACTAAGGGACCAGCGCGCATCTCTGCCCGTTATCCTTCTTACCGCACACGCCGACGTGCCTTTGGCCGTTCAGGTGATGAAGATGGGCGCGGTGGATATTCTCGAAAAGCCGTTCAATGACGATGCATTGATCGCTTCCATCCACCAAGCCTTGAAGCGGGGCAAGGATGAGATGGCGCATCTCGCGAAGACGCAAGAAATATTGGCCAAACGAGCCACACTGACAAAGCGGGAGTCGGAAGTTCTGTCGGGGTTATTGAAAGGCCAGCCAAACAAGGTTATCGCCGACGAAATGGGCATCAGCAAGCGGACCGTAGAAGTTCATCGCGCCGCGGTAATGGCGAAGATGGAAGCTCAAAGTCTCGCCGAACTCGTTCAAATGGCGCTCCTCATTCCACGCGAAGATTTGGGCAAGGACCTTCCCTAAGTAAATCGAACGCCGGCATGTCTTATCTTTTGCAATCTGCATTAAATATTGCGTTGTCGCGGTCTTGCTTCGCGAAAAACAGGAGCAGCTAGTGGGCGACCACTTCCAAACCCTCGTGTTACCTGTGCCGTCGCGCCGAATTATTCATTTGGAATTGAAACTGCTGCGCTAAGCCTTACATCACTGCAGTTACCGTCTCCACGAGACCACACTCGTGGCTCCCGCCGCGCGGAGGCTGACGCAGGTCATGCTGCCCAACATCGATGAAATCGAGCGCTATGCGGTCTTCCTTGATCTCGACGGAACGATCGCGGAGATCGCCGATCGACCGGATGCGGTTCATATCACCCAGCCCACACTGCGCCTGCTCGCCTCGCTAAGCGCCAAAACCAATCATGCTCTAGCGGTGATCTCCGGGCGCGACATTCGCGGGATTGATCGGTTGTTGAACCCGCTTAAGCTCGCAGCGGGTGGCGTCCATGGCCTACAACGCCGAGACGCAGCAGGAGTCATGCATACGAAGGACGCCGCAAACGTCAGACCTATAGTTCTTTTGCTGGAAGAAGCAATCGGCAACGAACGCGGCATCGTTATTGAGCAAAAACCTGGCGCCGTAGCCCTGCATTATCGTCTACGCCCCGACCTTGGGCGACGGTGTTGCGCAATCGCAGAAGAAATAGTCGACCAATGGTCTGATTTCCGCCTGATCCCGGGAAAAATGGTGTTTGAAATCTTGCCGAAGGGCGGGGATAAGGGACAGGTAATCGAAGCGTTTTTGCGAGAGCTTCCTTTTCACGGACGTAGACCGCTCTTCGCCGGCGACGATGTGACCGACGAGACAGGTTTTCGAGTGATGAACGCCCTTGGCGGCGTTTCAATCAAAATCGGCGAGGGAGAGACGGCGGCGAGATTTCGGGCGGTCAACGTTCGTCAATTCAGACATTGGCTTTGCGCTCTTATTGACGAAGATCACAGGAAGGCATGCAATGAGCGATCTTGAACTTGGCGTGGTAGGGAACTGCTCCTTCGCTGCGCTCATTGACCGCAATGCAGTCGTCGTCTGGTGCTGCATGCCGCGCTTCGATGGGGATCCCGTATTCCATAGCCTTCTTGGCGCGCCCAAATATGCCGAAGGTTGGGGCCTCTATGCGATAGAATTAGAGGAATTTGTTCAAAGCGAACAACGTTACGATGGCAACACGGCAATTATTGAAACCATACTTCACGGAAAACATGGCGCATTGCGCGTGACGGATTTTGCACCCCGCTTCTGGTGGCGGGACCGCCCTTTTTTTCCGCCGATGCTAGTGCGCAGACTTACACCAATATCTGGAAGTCCTCGCATTCGTATTCGCCTACGGCCGCGGTTTGAATATGGAGCAACGACTCCAAGCATTACGTTCGGCTCACACCATATCCGTTATGTCGGCCCCAACACCACTCTGCGCCTGACCACCGACGCGCCTATCGACTTCGTGCGTGAGGAAACCTGCTTTAATCTTGCTCGCCCTCTCGATCTCATTCTCGGGGTTGACGAGACCTTGAGCGAGGGCGTGTCGCAAACCGCTCAAATGTTTGAGGAACGGACGAGAGGCTATTGGCGCGAATGGTCTCATCGCCTGGCCATACCTTTCGAATGGCAGGATGCCGTAATTCGGGCCGCAATTACTCTTAAGCTCTGCACCTACGAGCCTACAGGAGCGATCGTGGCCGCATTGACAACAAGCATTCCTGAAGCACCGGACTCCCAGCGCAATTGGGATTATCGTTATTGCTGGGTGCGTGACGCCTATTTCGTGGTGCGCGCGCTAAATCGTCTCGCGTCCATGCGAAAGATGGAGAATTATTTTAGCTGGTTGATGAATGTTGTGTCATCCGCGACTGACAATCATATCCAGCCAGTTTATGGCGTCGGCCTGGAATCGGTTTTGCAGGAAAAAATCGTGCCGTCTCTGCCCGGCTATCGCGGGATGGGACCAGTCAGGGTCGGCAATCAAGCATACGAGCATATTCAGCACGATGGCTATGGGAACGTTGTTCTTGGCGTCGCTCAAGCCTTTCTGGACCGTCGACTGATGTCGCCGCCAAGCCGTATGGACTTCCTCAGACTTGAGAATATGGGCCATAAGGCTCTGGCCGCGTACGACAAACCTGATGCGGGGATGTGGGAACTGCGCTCGCGCGCGTGCGTTCATACAACATCAGCCGTCATGTGCTGGGCAGCCCTGGATCGGCTTTCCTTGATCGCCGAATACATTGGCGAGGTCGAACGCGCGTGTGACTGGAGGAAAAAGGCCGATCACGTGAAACAAACAATTCTCCAGCGAGCGTGGTCTGAAAGGCGGCGTTCGTTCGTTGATTCCTTCGAAGGCGAATATCTCGACGCAGGATTGTTACTGATGATCGAGGTGGGCTTTTTAGAACCAGGGGATCCAAGGATGCAGTCGACCGTGGCGCAGATCGAGAGTGTTCTCGCGCGAGGACCTCATATCATTCGCTATGAAGCGGCCGATGATTTTGGAATGCCTGAAACTGCGTTCAACACTTGCGCATTCTGGCGTGTTGACGCCCTGGCTCGAATGGGCCGCACGGAAGAAGCCCGCGGATATTTTGAACAGTTACTGTCTTGTCGCAATCGCCTTGGCTTGATGTCGGAGGATACCAAAATCGAAACTGGAGAGGCGTGGGGCAATTATCCACAAACCTACTCAATGGTCGGGATCATCAACTGCGCGATGAGATTGTCGCGTTCATGGGAGAAAGCAATATGAGACGCCTTGTGGTGGTGTCCAACCGGGTCGCCGATCCGGATCGGCAGGCGGCCGGCGGGTTGGCCGTTTGCATCCTTGACGGCCTGCTTGAACGTGGCGGCGTGTGGTTCGGTTGGAACGGCGATATCGTTGCTAACGAGGCGGGAATAGGGGTAGCGTGCACGCGGCAAAGTAATGTCACCTTCGTAACCATGCCGCTCACAGAACGTGATTATCTCGAACATTATTTAGGGTTTTGCAACGCCGCGCTGTGGCCGGTTCTCCATTACCGGCTCGATCTTGCGCGCTTCACTCAAGAAAGCACTGAGGCCTATCGCAGGGTCAATGATCGCTTTGCAGAAGAGCTGGCGCCAATTCTTGCCAAAGGCGACATCGTCTGGGCGCATGACTACCACCTCATTCCGCTTGCGGCCGGCTTGCGATCGCGCGGCATCCGAAACCGGCTGGGGTTTTTCCTCCACATTCCCTTTCCGCCACCGGACGTTCTCGTAGCGGTGCCCGAGCACGAATGGCTTATGAATGCGTTCGTCCAATACGATGTAATAGGTTTTCAAACAAAGACCGACCAGGCGAATTTCTGCCGCTTTGTATGCGAGAATATGGACGGCGAGATGGTTGCAAACGATGTCTTGCGCGTTAACGGAAATATCGTCTCTGTTTCTACCTTTCCGGTGGGAATCAACGTCAATTCTTTCGCGGCGATGGCGAGTTGTCCTGAAGCGGAAAAGCGGATTCGTTGGCTTCATCGGTGTGGTGAACCGAGAGTCAATATCATCGGCGTGGATCGACTGGATTACACCAAGGGATTGCCGGACAGGTTTCGATCGTTCAAGCGATTTCTTGAACTGTATCCAGAAAATTGCAAAGCAGCGACGCTTATGCAAATCGCTCCTCCCACTCGCGAAGAGGTGAAGGCCTATTCGGACATTCGACACGAGCTTGAGGCCCTGTCCGGTGAAATCAACGGGCAGTTTGGGGACTTTGATTGGACGCCCGTGCGCTACGTGCACCGCAATGTCCCACGCGAAACGCTTGCAGCGCTTTATCGAGGCAGCCAGATCGGTCTTGTAACTCCGCTACGCGATGGAATGAACCTTGTCGCCAAGGAGTACGTAGCTGCGCAAGACCCAGAAAATCCCGGCGTGCTGGTATTGTCTCGCTTCGCGGGAGCCGCCGAAGATTTGCAAGAGGCGCTCATTGTCAATCCCTATGATGCGGATGAGGTCGCGCAAGCCATACAACGGGCCATTGTTATGCCGCGCGAGGAGCGCAAACAACGACACGCCGCATTGCTTGCACGCGTTCGCGAGCGTGATGCATGCAATTGGATGGGAAGTTTCTTGCGCGCTCTCGATGCCTCGGCGATACCCCTCGCCGCTTGAGCGTGCGGACAGTCATGTTGGCTTGTCGTCGACAAAGGTCAGCGGCCTGCAAACTTCCTCCAGAGGCTTACGCTCTGCAGAGACGCCCCATCTGCTTTCTGCGAAGGCTGCGCCAACCATCAGAGCTGAAGCGAGCGCGTAACCGACGAAGACACCGAGCCTCGATCCTGTTCCGATCAGGGCGCCAAACAGCCACGGACTCAATACACCCCCGACAGCAGTTCCAACTGCATAAAAAATTGCGATCGCCACGGCGCGCATTTCGAGAGGGAAAGTCTCGCTAACGGTGAGGTAAGCAGAGCTTGCGGCGGTCGATGCAAAAAAGAACACCAGCATCCAGCCCGCCGTTTGCTCAGTTGCGGTCATAAGTCCCGACTCAAACATGTAGCCGACGATGGCGAGCAGAAAACCGGAAACGGCGTAAGTCACGCTGATCATGAACTTGCGCCCGAGCGTATCGAAAAGCCGCCCGAGCAGCACAGGACCAAGAAAATTGCTCGCGGCGAGAGCAAGCAGATGCCAGCCGACATCTTCCGGCGGCACGCCGTAAAAATCCGTCAATATAAGAGCATAAGTAAAGAAGACGGCATTGTACAGCAAAGCCTGCGAGGCCATCAGACATAGGCCTACGAGCGTTCGATTGGGGTAGGATTTGAAAAGCGTGCGACCAATTTCCGCAAGAGGAGTGATGGAGCGGCCGCGTAATGTGGTGGTCCGGAAAGGCCCCCTAACGAGAGCGACGCCATTCTCGACATAATGGCTTTCTATCGACGCCATGATGGCGCCAGCCTCTTCGCGGCGACCGTGCGTAAGCAGCCATCGTGGGCTCTCAGGAATCCACATACGCATAAACAGAATGACAAGTCCGATAGCTGCACCGATAAAAAAGCAGAGACGCCAACCGAGCGCGGGATTAACAAGCGTGGGATCAAGGAGCGCCAGAGAGCCAGCGGCGCCGGCCGCCGCCCCAATCCAGAAGCTCCCGTTTATCACGAGATCGGTCCAGCCCCGCACCCGAGCCGGGATCAATTCCTGAATCGTCGAATTGACTGCCGCGTATTCCCCACCGATTCCGGCGCCGACCAGGAAACGAAATATGGTGAAACTCCTGAAGTCCCATGAGCAGGCAGTCGCAGCCGTGGCGGCGAGATAAAGCGTCAAAGTGATGAAGAAAAGCTTTTTGCGTCCGAGAAGATCGGTCAACCATCCAAAAAACAACGCGCCGAGTACTGCTCCCGCGAGATAGGAACTGCTCGCAAATCCAATCTGTGCATCGCTTAGTCCTAGTGAATTCCTGTCCTTCATGACGCCGGCCACGGCGCCCGCCATGGTCACTTCCAATCCATCCAGAATCCAGGTCACGCCGAGCGCAATGACGGCGAGCGTATGGAATCGTCCCCACGGCAAAGCGTCCAGCCGCGCAGGAATGTCCGTGGTTACGGTTGCTCCAATTTCCAGCCCTACACCCTCACCCCTCGCGGGCGCCGATCACTGCAACATCCAACTCTCGAATATCGCCTTCAGGCGGCGGTTTTGCCGTCTGCAGGGCGGCTGCGGTCCATCGCGGCTCCGATAATCTCAAGCGCAACAACAACCAGCGCCTCACTGTCATTGGGTTTGACAAAAACCCTGTCTGCTCCGGCAAGTAAAGCTTCTTCGTGAATCGAGGTCGCGCTTGTCGTTGTCAATACAAAGACAGGAAGATCTTTGAGCAGCAAAGAATTTCGCAGAGATCTGAGGAATTTTATGCCATCCAGACGGGGCATGTTCAAATCCAGCACCACGGCGTCCGGCAATTTGCTGGTAAGATCTTCCAGGGACACAAGAAACAACCCGTCCAGTCCGTTCTCGACGACTTCAGCTTTTATGTCTTGTTTCAGAATGCTGCGCACTTCATTCAAGGCTCGCTTGAAAAGAAACACGTCGTCGGGATCGTCTTCAATAATCAACACCCTGAAGGTTTTTTTTTGGGCGTCGACCGCGGACATTTCAGCGCCATATCATTGGAGAAGCGAGCTCGCGCCCGATTTTTTCGGCCTGTCGCAACCCTCGCCTGCAAAAATATGGAGCGTCCGGAAACGGTGGCAAGGGATTTTCGATGAGTTTTTACGGCGTAGGTTATGATTTGTTTCGTCTCGCGGTGGAAGCCTCGCCCGCGGCGATGATCGTCACCACTCCCGAAGGAGTCATTCGATTCGCCAATGCCGAGACCGAGCGAATGTTTGGCTACCCACTCCGCGAGTTGCTGGGACAGTCGGTGGATATTCTGGTGCCATTGTCATTACGTCAAAATCACGTTGCGTTGCGGAAAAGCTATCTTTCCAACCCCGAAAAACGGCCGATGGGGGCCGGTCGCGACTTGAAAGCGACCCGTCGAGATGGGAGTGAATTTCCGGTGGAGATCGGCCTCGCGCCGATTGGGACTGAGACAGGGCTTCTGGTGCTCGCTACCGTGCTTGACATCACTGCGCGACGAGAAGCGGAGACAGCATTGGCTCAACGGGCCTGCGAACTGGAGCGCGCCAACGGTCGACTTGTGCAGTTTGCCTATATCGCCTCGCACGATCTTCAGGAGCCATTGCGCAAGATCGCGGCCTTCTCCGATCTTCTGGAGCAGGCCATCGGTTCATCCAATGAGGCAGAAATGATGCAAGCCAACCGCGTTATTCGTAAATCTGCTTTGCGCGCCCGAAATCTCGTCGACGATCTCTTGACCTATTCTCGGACTATCAATGATACGCAACAATTGCAGGAACTTGACTTGCGTGAGGAGATCGACGCCGCGCTTTCTGATCTCTCACAATCCATTGAGGAAACAGACGCTGTGATATTGGTGGAAGTGTTGCATACGAAGTTGAAAGCGGATCGTTCCCAATTTGCCCGGCTGATGCAAAACATTCTCTCCAACGCCATAAAATATCGAAGGCCGAACGTCGCGCCCAGGATTTTGATAAAATCTAGCCCTCTGGAAAATGGATCCTTTGTCCTGGAAATTTCCGATAACGGCATCGGGTTCGAAGAGAAATATGCTCAGACAATTTTTGAACCTTTCAAGCGTTTGCACTCGCAAACTCAGTATCCCGGCACAGGAATTGGATTGGCGATATGCAAGTCCATTGTCGACCGCCACGGGTGGACGTTGACGATCAAGTCCGCGCCCGGCGAGGGCGCAACATTTTCGATTGCCATTCGCAAAATTATCGAGAGCCCTGAAGCGCCGCATTGAAGCGCCGGAATGGAATATGCTGTGGCTGATTTATCCGATAAGCGCGCTAAGGAGGCTCATCGCCCTCGCGTAAAATCTTTTATGGGAGATTGCCGTGAGCAGATACGTTGGCGCGATAGATCAGGGAACAACCAGCACCCGCTTCATTGTCTTTGACAAGGAAGGTAAAATTGTCGGGCTGGATCAACGGGAGCATGCACAGATTTATCCGCGGCCGGGCTGGGTGGAGCATGACGCCATGGAAATCTGGCGCAATACGCTCGCAGTCGTCAAGGGAGCGTTGGAAAATGCCACCATAGCCTCTTCTGACCTCGTCGCGATCGGAGTAACCAATCAGCGCGAGACCACCGTACTGTGGGACAAGGCGACGGGCATCGCCCTTCATAACGCAATTGTATGGATGGACACCCGCACCCAAGACGCTGTGGCGCATTTTGCACGTGGGGGCGGGATGGATCGTCTGCGCGCGCGAACTGGCCTGCCCCTCGCGACATATTTTTCGGCGTTCAAACTCGCCTGGCTGTTCGAACATATTCCAGGAGCGCGGGCCAGGGCGAGAAACGGCGAAATTCTGTTCGGCACGATCGACTCATGGCTGATCTGGAATCTGACCGGCGGCCCGCGAGGCGGAGTGCACCTCACCGACGTAACCAACGCATCCAGGACGCAGTTGATGGGATTGAAGACGCTTGAATGGGACGAAGAAATTTTGCGCCTGTTCGACGTGCCTCTCGCATGCCTGCCGAAAATTCGTTCGTCGAGCGAAATTTATGGTCCCTGCAGAATTGACCCGGGTCCGGGGGACGCGTCAAACGCTCTAAACGGCGTCCCGCTCGCGGCGGCGCTTGGCGATCAGCATAGCGCTCTGCTCGGACAAGCCTGCCTGAAGCCGGGTGAGACAAAGAATACCTATGGCACAGGCTGCTTCCTTCTAATGAACACGGGCGAAAGCCCGCACATTTCCAGCAAGGGACTCATCACGACGGTCGCGTTTCAGCTGGAAGAAGCCAAACCCGTCTACGCGTTGGAAGGCTCCATCGCGATAGCCGGCGCATTGGTGCAGTGGTTGCGCGACAATCTGGGCGTCATCGGCAAGAGCTCCGATGTGGAGGCGTTGGCGTCTTCTGTCGAAAACAATGGCGATGTGTATTTTGTTCCCGCATTCTCCGGACTGTATGCCCCACGCTGGAGATCGGACGCGCGCGGGGTAATCGCAGGTCTCACGCACCACAGCAACAGGGGGCACATTGCTCGAGCCGCGCTCGAAGCGGCGGCGTATCAAACACGAGAAGTTCTCGCCGCGATGGAGGAAGACGCTGGCGTGACAATCGACGAACTGCGCGTCGATGGTGGAATGACGGAGAACGAACTGTTGATGCAGTTTCAGGCCGACATTCTCGACGCTCCGGTTGTGCGCCCGCGAACTCTGGAGACAACCGCGCTCGGCGCCGCCTATGCCGCCGGTCTCGCCGTGGGATTCTGGCGCAGCACGGACGAGATTGTAGCCAATTGGCGCCGGGACCGTAGTTGGAATCCGGTAATGGCCGCTACCGAACGCAGACGCCTGATTGCCGGGTGGGAAAAGGCGGTGGAGCGCACGCTCGGATGGAAAGAATAGGCGCCTCGAATCAACGTCAACCTATTTCGCCGTCGCTCGCGCGAATTCGATATAGATGTCACGCAACTGTTTCGTTTTTTCACCAGGGACTCCAGCGCCCACAGGCGCGCCGTCGATCGAAACAACAGGCGTGACAAAGGTCGTGGCGCTTGTGATGAGCGCTTCCGCGGCGTCGAGAGCCTGTGCGACGGAGAAAGCGCGCTCCTCAATCGCGAGCTTGCGTCGCTCCGCCAACGCCGTAACCGCCTGCCGTGTACAGCCCGGCAGGATCGCGATGGAATTTGGACGCGTGACTATGGCGCCTTGCTTGGTGATAACGAAAGCGGTGGAGGACGATCCCTCCGTCACCATGCCGTCTTCATCGACCATCCATGCTTCCTGACAACCGTCGGCGAGGGCGGCTTGCTTTGCGAGAACCTGCGCCAGCAGTGAAATGCTCTTTATGTCCCGACGCGCCCATCGGATGTCGCGAACGGTCTTTATGGCTATCCCCGCCCGCGCGGAAGGCGACGCCAGAATGTTCTTCTCTTGAGTGAACATAACCAGCGTGGGCGGCGTATCTTCAGGAAAGGCGAAGTCTCTCGGCGCGACGCCCCGAGTGATCTGCAGATAGACCAACCCTTCACGTAGCCCGTTACGCGCTATCAGATCCATCTGGATTTCACGTATTTTGGCAATTGGCTCGGGGCTCGTCAGCGCCACCTCCGCCAAAGAGCGCTCCAGTCGGAACATATGCGCGTCGTTGTCGACCAGCTTGCCCTCCAGCACGGCGGAGACCTCATAGACGCCATCTCCAAACAGAAAGCCGCGATCGAGAATCGAAACGCTTGCTTCTGCTGTAGGCAAGAATTTTCCATTGACATATGCGATGCCTGACAAACTGGAGCCTCCGGTGACATTGCAGCCGTTCCGCGCGGCCAGACATGATTGAACAACGCCGCTATTCTTGACCTGTTGCGTCAAAGCGCTCAAGGCTGAATTTGCTATGCAGCGGAACAACCCGACTGCTAAAAGGGCTTCCTTCGGATCCGGCGACAGCCGGAGTTTGTGGTTCACCGAACAGCTGGCTGGACAGCCAACTCCTATGGAAAAGCTTTTGCTATGGCGAGGAATAGCTCGGATAGCTGTGATTCTCATTATTGGCGCATCCGGCTGCTCGGCCGGCGCGCAAGAAGAAACCAACGGTAAACCGCCCGCGGAACTCGTGGACCGGCTCCGCTCCAAAAACCAAACGAAACACGAAACCCGCCCGAGCTGATCTTGGGGCCGGCTCTCTCAACCGCGTCGCGCCCGATCGCGAGAATCCGGTCTTCAGATGGGATGGCTTTTACGGCGGCGGCAATGTTGGCGCAGGTAATTAGAACGCGCTCTAAGCCCCCCGCGTCAAAGAAGCCCGGCGGTGAAGCCGGGCTTGCTGTTGCTCAGACCGCGCGGCTCGAGCGCGCGGCTCCGTGTGATCCTTTTGGACGAATATTACCAGCGGCGCCAATAGCCTCGCGGCCGATTTCGGAACGCAGCGACCCCAGCCATTCACATGCCAACCCGGGCCACAGCGCCAGCCGATATCCTGGACAGGATTTGTTGTGGAAAGCTGCGAACCGGGCGCGAGCGGGAGGGCTACGGACGCCTCGCTGGCGGCAATTGATCCCGCCAAGGCCAAAGCAACCGCAAACAGGGTTTTCGAAGAGTTTTTCATAAGATTCGTTCTCCTCGCCGAATCATGTCGGCGAGGGGCAAATTACCGGGGCGATTCTGAACGAAGGCTGAAACCGCACAGAAACAGTGAGTTCGAAGCTAAGAACTCCTCAGTGGCGCTTGGCCTTAGCGCGTGTGCCGGTAAACTCAGCGCGACAGGCGGGGCTAAGTCCACTTAAGTGACCTCGCAAGCATTTTTCCACTGCGTAGGCGTCTGGAACATACTCATTGCAAAACTTGAAAGCATCATCATTGCAACGGGCGCGCTGCTCAGCGGTTCCAACGGCGAACGCGGGCGCGGACAAGAGCAAAACGAACAAGACCGCAAGACCAATTGAACCACGCATGACGACCTTTCTCCTCTTGTATTTTGGGATGCTTGAACGAAGCTTTTTAGAATATCCATTTAGGTGTCAGCTCGCAGGAAAAGCTTTCCGCCTGTAGAATTCGAACTCCTGGCAAACGAGACCGGCCAAGTCAGACGCCGGTCTTCCCAACGAAATCCGGATATCTGGAATTTGTGGCGGCGCGGAAGCCCTTGGGGCGCGGACCTGTTCGATTTCGTCGACCCAAACGATGAACGCCTCTCCGAATGCCTCCAGCTCATCTGAAGTTGCGCAGCAGGAATCGGCGACCACCAAATGTCCAGCATTCGCTACAAGATCGCACAGCCAGCCCATGCGGCGGGCGTGCTCGAACTCGATCCATGTGTAGCGAGCCTAAACCCCTGATAACATTAGCCTTTAGTCCGTCCTCATCAAGCCGCACCGCGCCCAGAAGTGGCGCTAACCCGTCTGCTATGGTCTTTCTGCCTTCGGCGGACAGGCCCGTCACCAAAACCTTCATGCGGCCACGCATTTTATCCTGCCAGTTCTTGCCAAATTCGTCTGGCCTCTCCGCGATTGCCGCGCGCCATAATTATTCACACTGAGGCGTTCCCGCAAGCGCGCCGGGTAAGAAGGAGAGGATTATTTTTTGGAGCATTTCTAGAAAAAATCAGCAGAAACAAAGTAATACGGTTTGCGCCCGCTTGCGGCTGCGGTTCGTTAGACATGATGCAGCCAAAAGCGGCGACTATTCTTGCCTCATTCGTCATTGGCAGCGCAAAGGACAGGGCCAAGATGTATTGGAAAATCGGACTTGGCGCACTCTTGGCGTTCACTTTCGTCGTTGGTGAGGCCGAAGCGCAGGCGCCAGGGAACGCAAGCAAGGAGAGCCCACAAGCGGCCCCGCCACAAAAAACGCAGTCCAAAAAAACAAAAACTCGGCGCGCGGCCGCCGGAAACGAGACTGCGCTCCCCTGCGTCGGCGCGAGATGGAAAGACGACCCGATTTGTTTTGGCGAAAATGATCCGTCAGCGCTCCCGTTGCCTTCGGCGGGTTCTGGCGGCGCCAAGGATGGCGCGCCCAAGCATAACAATGGAGATGTGACGCTCACGCCCAAAGTTGGAGTCAATAATCCGACCGGAGAGCCCGTCTATGGCAACAATCCCAACCCAAGGCCAAGCGATACTAACTTTGGCGGCGGTCTCGGGGTGAATTTTCATTTCTGACCGCATTTATTCACGAGTCGACCGCCGCAATATTTTCCGCAGGCCCCGGCGCGGCGCAGCGGGAAATGCTTTAGTCTGCCGGCATGAGTCTTGATCCGAAACCCCACACGCGCTTGCCTTCGCCGCGCGGACTGACGCCAGCCCGCAAGCAGGCGCTCGATATACTGATCAAAGCCAATCGGCCGGTCGGGGCCTATGAGATGATCGAGCTGATGAGTGAGGCCAAGGGCAAACGTCCGGCGCCCATCTCCGTTTATCGCGCGCTTGCTTATCTGCTCGATAATGGCCTCGCCCACCGTCTTGCATCGCAAAACGCCTTCGTGATCTGTGGCCACGCGCATGGGGCGGAGGAACCGGTCGTCTTCCTCATCTGCGAGCAGTGCGGCGAGGTCAAGGAAGCCACCTCGGCCGGCCTGGCGCGCGAGCTCGCCGCTCTGGCGGCTTCCGCCGGGTTCGCCCCGCGCACTCGCGTCGTGGAAATCGCCGGTCGTTGCGAACGCTGCGCGGCCGGTGACAAAATCTCTCATTCGTGAGAAGCGCTAAGCGAGGTGGAGGACCCTTCGAGATGAAGCACCATTGGGCGACAAACACCGGTCTGGCGCCTTGCGCGGCAATCGCGCTCGCGTTTTGCCTTTTGGCGACAGTAGCTCTCGCGGGTTTCAACTTTCCGACGCTCGATGGAAGAGTGACCGATCAGGCTAATATCATCTCTCCACAGACCAGGACTGCGCTCGAGGCCAAACTTAAAGGCCTTGAAGACAAATCGAGCATCCAACTCGTCGTGGCTACGGTAACTTCGCTCGAAGGGGCGGACATCGAAAGCTACGCCAATGGACTGTTCCGCTACTGGAAACTTGGCGTGGCCAAAAGAAACAACGGCGTGCTTTTCCTCATCGCCCCCAATGAACGCAAATTGCGCATCGAGGTCGGCTATGGGCTGGAGGGAGTGCTAACGGACGCCGTCTCCAGCGTGATTATTTCAACCGCGGTCGCACCGCGTTTCAGGGCCGGAGACTTCAACGACGGCATCGTGCGCGGCATTGATGCGATCA
This sequence comes from uncultured Alphaproteobacteria bacterium, assembly GCA_963697595.1. Lineage (GTDB taxonomy): Bacteria > Pseudomonadota > Alphaproteobacteria > Rhizobiales > Beijerinckiaceae > Methylocystis. The sequence continues at coordinate 2,918,361 of CAVOON010000003.1, forward strand.
TCGACGTTCTCTCCAGCGACACCAGCGAATGGACGAAGCGCGCGGCGACGCAAGGCGTCTCCAACGAAATCGACGCACTGTTGCCGCTCCTAATCTTTGTGCTGTTCATTTTCATCATCATCTATATGTCCCGCAACGCGCGCGGCGGGGGTGGCGGCCCCATGATCTTCCTGCCGCCCGGTGGGAGCGGTTCTTGGGGCGGCGGCTCTTCTTGGGGAGGTGGAGGCGGCTCCTTTGGTGGTGACGGCGACTTCTCGGGCGGCGGCGGCTCGTCCGGCGGCGGCGGTGCGTCAGGAGATTGGTGATGCGGATCAGCAAAGAGGATTCCCGGCGCGTCACCGAAGCGATACGCGCAGCGGAGAGGAAAACCGCCGCTGAAATTGTTTGCGTCCTGGCGCGGCGTTCTTCCGACTATTCCTATGTGCCGACGTTATGGGCCGCCTTTATCGCATTGGCGACGCCCTGGCCGTTGATCGCTCTGGGTCATCTGCCAGTCCGCGAGACTTTCGCCCTGCAAATCGCCATATTCATTATTGCGGCGTTGCTTCTGTCGTCGCCCCCGTTGCGTTCACTGCTGACCCCCCGCCGCGTCATGCGGGCGCGCGCTCATCGCGCCGCGCTGGAACAGTTTTTCACGCGTGGCGTCGGTCGAACAAGCAATCGCAGCGGCGTGCTGATCTTTGTTTCGCTGGCAGAGCGCTATGCGCGCATCGTTGCGGATAGCGGCGTTTCCGAAAAAATCGCCGACGAAGAATGGCGTGGTGCGCTAGACCTTCTGCTGGGTGAAATGCGTGAAGGTCACGTCGCGGACGGTTATGTCGCGGCAATCGAGGAAGCTGCCAGGTTGCTCTCTCGTCACATTCCTCCCGGCGGGAAGGACGAATTGCCGGATCGGCTTTACGTGATGTGAAACTTTCACTTCCTGCCAAGGCGATCAGAAAGCTCCTGCGCCTGGGCTCGCACAGCCGAGAAAAAATTTTCGCCTTTTGCGCGGTCGGCGAAGCATTTGCGATTGTCGTTGTCGCCCTTGTTTTGCAGCGCGGTGTATTCGTCAAATAGCTTCTCTTGCTTGAGCTTGGACGCCTGATACTCTGAAAGTTTCGCTTGGGCTTCCGTTTCGGTTTCCTTGGCGCGGGCGGCGCAAGCGGGGATTGGTTCGATCTTTCCTTGCGCAGGTGCGCTCACGATATAGACGCGCACGTCTTTCACGAGCGCGAGGGTCAGCTCGTCAGGCGCCATCGGCGGCGAATCATGACTGCGCGTGTCGAGCATTGCTGAAGCAAATTCTGCGCCCGGAGGCGCTTTAAGGGACACATCGGCATATTTCGACACCGCAGCGTCCGGGCTTATCGCGAAAGTGTAGAATCGGTCCGATTGCAGCGCCTCATTGAGGTCGCCGGGGATTCTCTCCTCGGAACGTCCCTTTTTATTTTGCGCGTGCAGCCAAGCCTGCGCGAGCTTTTTTGTGGTAACGAGCAAAGTGGACTTACCGTCCTCTCCGGCGAAAACGAGACCGTCCAGCTGCGAAAATCCTACATCCTCTTTCGACAAAGTCTCCAGGCTGATCTTGCCCTTTGAGGCGAAGCCCGCAACAGCGACATCGCCTACAAGTGGTCGCAGTAATTTTTCGAGTTCGAGCAATTCCCGTTCTTGCTGTTTGAACAGGGCGTCGCCGCTCTTGCCGGTTTTTCGAGCCGCTCGACGGTCGCGATAGCGCGGCCGCGAGCGGACAATCAGCACTCGTCGCATTGCATTCTCCTGCTGATGAGAGCTGACAATTGGCCCTGTTGTTCGTCCACTGAACGTGACTCTATTTTTTTTCCCGTGCGACCTCGCGCCAGCCGATGTCCCGGCGGCAGAAGCCCCCGGGCCAGTCGATAGCATCCACCGCCTCATAGGCAAGCGCCTGCGCCTTCGTCACAGTATCGCCCAGCGCGGTTATGTTGAGCACGCGCCCGCCGGACGCCAGCAACTTTCCTTCCACGAGCCGCGTACCCGCGTGAGTGACGATGACGTCCTCCATCGCCTCGGCGCGTTCCAGACCGCGGATTTCCGTGCCCGTGATTGGCGTGGACGGATAGTTCTTCGCCGCCAGCACTACCGTCAGCGCGGCGCGCGACGAAAAGCGGGCAGCGCGCTCGGGCAACGCGCCGGTGGCGGCGGCGATCATCAGTTCCAGCAGATCATCTTCCAGGCGTGGCAGGATCACCTGCGCCTCGGGATCGCCGAACCGGTTATTATATTCGATCAGCTTAGGCCCTTGCGGCGTCAGCATGAGACCAGCGTAGAGCACGCCTTTATAGGGAGCGCCCAATTCTCGCATCGCGCGCAAGGTCGGCTCGATGATCGTCGTCATCGCCTCCGCCTCGAGGGCTGGCGTCAACACTAAAGCCGGCGAATAGGCGCCCATTCCGCCCGTGTTCGGGCCGGTGTCGCCGTCTCCGACACGCTTGTGGTCCTGCGCGGTTGAAAAACTCAAGGCGTTTTCTCCGTCGCACAGCACGAAGAGGGACGCCTCCTCGCCGTGCAAAAACTCCTCGATCACCACTTCGGCTCCGGAGCGGCCATAGGCGCCGGCGAACATGGCGGCGACTGCCCTCTCCGCTTCCTCAAGCGTCTGCGCAACGACGACGCCCTTGCCGGCCGCCAGTCCGTCCGCCTTGATGACTATGGGCGCGCTTTGCCGCCGCAAATAGTCGAGAGCCGCCCTCTCATTATCGAAACGGCCATAGGCGGCAGTGGGAATATTGTAATCGCGGCACAAATCTTTGGTAAAGCCCTTGGACCCTTCCAGTCGTGCGGCCGCCTTTGTTGGGCCGAAGGCAAGAATGTCCCGCGCCGCGAGGTCGTCGATGAGCCCCGCGATCAAGGGCTGTTCCGGTCCGACGACGACGAAGCCGACGCCGTTCTTGCGGCAGAATTCAATCGCGGCGCGATGGTCGCCAGCTTCCAGGTCAACAATTTCGCCCAACGACGCCATGCCCGGATTGCCCGGGGCTATGAAAAGCCGCCCGAATCGGCGGCTTTTGACCAGCGCATTGGCGATGGCGTGTTCGCGCCCGCCCGATCCGATGAGAAGGATATTCATGGTCCGCGGGTCTCCCTTGCTTTCATGAAGGGCATAAACGCTCGCGCTCCGAAAAGGAACCTCCGCGCTCGAAAGCCCGCTGGCGATCAATCCTTCAGTTTGACCTGACCAGGCGCGTCATCCGAGCGCGACATAGGCGCTAAAGCCGGCGACGAACATCAATGTCGCTATGAGAAGAACGAATTCGGTGCGCGCCACACCATATGCTGGAGTCTCGTCCTCCGCCGACAACAGGCGCTCCGTGCGAAGAAAGCGCAGGATCGCGAGGCAGATGAGAACCACGCCCCCAAAATCGAGCGCCAGGCCGCTGTAATGCCCCAGCGGCCCGGACAGCCTTTGCATCTGCGATGGGCGAAGCGCATCGAGCTCGAGCGTCTTCGCAATCGTTAGCAAAAAGAGATTGAATTTTTCGATGACAAAGCCGAGGGCTATGATTGCAATGCCGGTTCTCACCCAGGCCAGAAAGGTCCGTTCATTGGCTGCGTGGTTGGCGAAATCACGTATCATCACAATCCCCCTCGGCGCATGGTCGCGAGCGAATAGATAACAATCGTCGACGGCAAAGCCAGAGGAAACCGTCCAGCGGCGCGACAGAACGCCTCGTCCTTCGCCAATGGCAAATTCAGGCTTTATGCTATAACGTATTGAATCCACGATATATTTGCAAAGATGGAAGAAGCACAATGACGCTGCACAGGCGCAGATTTCTAGCAGGGCTGGTGGCCTGTCCGCTATGCGCGCAAGCGAGCGCCGCGCCGCATTGGGAATATGACGGCGTTCGCGGCGCAGATAAATGGGGGGATCTCGACGAGCTCTTCAGACCTTGCGCGATCGGAGGCGAACAGTCCCCAATCGACCTGAAAAACGCGATTCCGGCGCAAATCGACCCCCTCGTTCTCGATTGGAAGCCGCAGGCCTTCGAAATCGTGAACACAGGGCATACGGTTCAGGCCAATGCCGCGCCGGGGAGCGGGCTTGAGATCGGCGCGGAAAGATATGAACTCAGGCAGTTTCATTTCCACACGCCGAGCGAACATGCGCTGAATGGGGCGCGAAGCGCAATGGAGGTCCATTTTCTTCATACGCATCCAAGCGGGCGCTTCGCCGCGGTCGGCGCTTTTCTGACCGGCGGCGGGAACAACGCGGCTTTCGAGCAGATCATGAGGGCCGCGCCGGCGCGCGAAGGGGTGGCGAATTTGCAGCAGCCGCTCGATCCGACGGCCCTTGTCCCGGCCGAGGGCGCGCTTTACCGGTACGAGGGGTCGCTTAGCACGCCGCCCTGCTCCGAGACCGTGGAGTGGACTATTTTCGGCTCGCCCATCGCGGTCGCCGAAGCCGATATCGCAGCATTCAGGAAAATTTACCCCAACAACGCGCGGCCGCTGCAACCCGTCAACAGGCGCTTCGTCCTGCAACGCGACTGACGGGCCGCGCCCTACCCCTCGCCCGTCGCTGAAACAGCTTCCCACCGCGCCTCCAAATGCTTTAAACACAGCGCCAACCAATTCTCCTTCTGCGGGACCAATCCGATGGCGCGTCAATTCATCTACCACATGCAGGGTCTCACCAAGACCTGGCCGGGCGGCAAGAAGGTGCTCGATAATGTGCACCTCTCCTTTTATCCGGACGCCAAGATCGGCGTGCTCGGCGTCAATGGCGCGGGTAAATCTACCCTGCTCCGCATTATGGCCGGGCTGGACAAGGAATTTAACGGCGAAGGCTTCGTCGCCGAAGGCGCGCGCGTCGGCTATCTGCCGCAGGAACCGCATCTGGAGGCCGAGCTCAACGTACGCGACAACGTCATGTTGGGCGTGAAGGCCAAGAAGGACATTCTCGACCGCTACAATGATCTTGCGATGAATTATTCGGACGAAACCGCCGACGAGATGACCCGGCTGCAGGACGAAATCGAATCGCAAAACCTGTGGGATCTCGACAGCCAGGTCGATCAGGCCATGGACGCGCTGGGTTGCCCGCCGGACGACGCCGACGTAACCAAGCTCTCCGGCGGCGAGCGCCGCCGCGTGGCGCTGTGCCGGCTGCTGCTGGAACAGCCCGAGCTGCTGCTGCTCGACGAACCCACAAACCATCTAGACGCCGAGACCGTAAATTGGCTGGAAGGCCATTTGCGCAATTATCCGGGCGCGATCCTGATTGTCACCCATGACCGCTACTTCCTCGACAACGTAACCGGCTGGATTTTGGAGCTGGATCGCGGCAAGGGCATCCCATACGAAGGCAACTACACAAACTGGCTCAAGCAGAAACAGAAACGCCTGGCGCTGGAGTCCAGCGAGGACAAGGCGCGCCAGCGCGCACTGGAAGCCGAAAGCGAGTGGATCGCCGCCTCGCCCAAGGCGCGTCAGGCCAAATCCAAGGCGCGTATCCAGCGCTATGAGGAGCTGGTCGCCAAAAGCGCCGAAAAGGCGCCGACGACCGCGCAGATCATCATCCCCATCGCCGAACGCCTCGGCGACAATGTCATCGACTTCGAGCATTTGTCCAAGGCCTATGGCGATACGCTGCTGATCGACGATCTCTCGTTCAAACTGCCGCCCGGCGGCATCGTCGGCGTGATCGGTCCCAATGGCGCCGGCAAGACCACGCTGTTTCGCATGATCACCGGCCAGGAGAAGCCCGACAAAGGCAAGATCACCATCGGCGACAGCGTGCAGCTCGGCTATGTCGACCAGTCGCGCGACGCCCTCGACGGCAAAAAGACTGTCTGGGAAGAGATCTCCGGCGGCAATGAAGTGATCTACCTTGGCAAGCGCGAAATCAATTCACGCGCCTATTGCTCCAACTTCAACTTCAAGGGCGCCGACCAGCAAAAGAAAGTCGGAAGCCTCTCGGGCGGCGAACGCAATCGCGTGCATCTGGCCAAAATGCTCAAAAGCGGCGCCAATTTGCTGCTGCTCGATGAGCCGACGAACGATCTCGACGTCGAAACCTTGCGCGCCCTCGAAGAAGCGCTGGTGGACTTCGCCGGCTGCGCGGTCGTGATCTCGCATGACCGCTTCTTCCTCGACCGCATCGCGACGCATATGCTCGCCTATGAAGGCGACAGCCATGTTGAATGGTTCGAAGGCAACTTCGCCGATTACGAGGAAGACAAGAAGCGGCGGCTGGGACTGGACAGCATCGTGCCGCATCGGCTGAAGTATAAGAAGTTTTCGAGGTAGCGCTATATGGGCTCCATCACGAGCTTGTTTATGCAGTCGGTTTGTGGGGTAACCTTGCCCCGTTTTCATCCATCTGCAGTGCAAGGCTAAGAATACGCTGCACTTCTGCTTTAATGGGCCAGAACTCAAATTTCTGGCCCAATATCACACAGATACCTTCTTTTGGATCAACAAGCTTGAAGATGTGACCAATTTTATCGTCCGCTAAAGCGTGATCATCAACCTTTGCGGCCGGGAAAAAATATCCTACGTGATCTTGTGTCAAGTAACCATCTAGTCTTTCATCAAAGTGCTCGAAGGCATTTCTCAGCTCACGATTTCTCAATGCCGATGTGTCATGAAGTTCAAACGCTTCGCGCAGCTTTTGACCGCGAGAGACTGCAATCTCATTTTTCGAGTTCATAGGCCAGAAGAAGCGCGACAACGCGCCAGCGTGAGTCAAGGCTTCCTGCACCGCCGCCATAGTTTGCGATGTTTCTTCGCTATTTTGAAGAGTGCGCTCGAAGCGTCTAAACGCGGCGTCTGCCCGCTCCGCAGAGTAAATTATAGAAGCAATGTAGAATGCCTCGTGATAAGGCAAAATTCCTCCGTAATCTTGAATGATCAGCGCCGCTCTTTCTTTTTCGTCTGCTGTCACCTCTTGATTTCCATGGTTTCGAAACCAAAAGAGGATCAACTCCTTTTCACCGAAAAGCCTTCCTGCGATGTTGATTTCGTACGGCATCAGGGAGGCCAACGCAATGCATTCATAACAATCTCGCTCAAAATTCGTCACCGACGTTCCGCTCGCAATACTTTTGCGATTTAATGGCCTCGTCAAATTTGATGAGGACAGCTCCCTAGAAGGCCTCGGGCAACACGCTAATGCCACTCTCCCGCCTCGTCAATCAACTCGCCCCCTTGCGCATCATGCCTCGCGGCGCCATTTCCCTGCGGTCCGCCAACAGGAAGGCCCCATGTTCGAAGCTGCTTTCGCCTCGCTGCATCAAATACTGACGCCGCCTTTCCGCTCCGTCCTTTACAAGAGCCTCGGCCTGACGCTGCTGCTTCTGGCGCTGGCCTGGGCAGGGCTCGACAAGCTGGCCTTGTCCATGGTCGTCGTCGACCATCCGCTGCTGCACACGATCTTGACCTTCGCGACCGGCGCAGGTCTGGTGATCTTTCTCGCGTTCCTGATCGGGCCGGTGTCGATCCTCGTCTCGGGCTTTTTTATCGACGACCTTGCCGCGCATGTCGAGCAGGAGATTTACCCCGCTGGAACTCGGCGGCCGACCCGTGCCCACAGCCACGGCCGTAGGCATGACGCTGCGCTTCGCGCTGCTGTCGGCGGGCGTGAACCTGGTGGCGCTCATGCTGCTGCTCGTGCCGGGCGTCAACGCCATGGCGTTTTTTCTCGCCAACGCCTATCTGTTCGGCCGCGAATATTTCGCCTTCGCCGCGACGCGCTTTCGTAGCCCCGTCGACGCCGACGATCTGCGCCAGCACAATATGCTCAGGATATTCCTTGCTGGATTGCTGATCGCCGGGTTTGTCGCGACGCCGGGCCTCAATCTGCTCACCCCCATGTTCGCCACGGCGTTCATGGTTCGTATGCACAAGATGCTCTCGCCGGATTTGATCGCGGCGCGCTAGGGAAACAGGACGCTGCAAACAGCCATGCTCGGCGATTACTAGCTGCGCTGCTCCTGATACTGGCCGGTCTTTCGGTAGCGATAGAGGTAAGAGGGCGCAATCGTTTCGATCGCCGTCGGCGCGATCTTCAGCCCTTCCAGCGTGCGGCCTTGCGACTGGGCCTCTTGCGACACCACATTGTCGTGCTTCAACAGCTCGACCTGATCGCCTGTCATTGTCAGCAGCTTGGGAAACAACCCCAGGGAAAGCTTCGAAAAAAACTGTGTGATTGCGGCGACGAACTTGCCGGTTCCGAAGGACAATTTCACGATCCGGCGATCGCGCTCGGTGACGCTCAGCACATATTGCACGAGCGCCTCGAAGCTCTTCACCTCCGGGCCGCCGAGTTCATAAGTCGCGCCCTTGAAAGCCTTGCCAGCAAGCGCCAGCGCAACGGCCTTCGCGACATCGCCGACAAAGACCGGCTGAAACCTGGTCTGCGCTCCCACAATCGGAATCACAGGAAAAAACCGCGCCATCGTGCCGAAGCGGTTGAAGAAGTCGTCTTCGGGACCGAAAATCACGGAAGGACGCAGAATGACCGCCTCAGGCGCGGCCTCGAGGACCGCCGCTTCGCCCTCGGCCTTGCTGCGCGCATAGGCCGATGCGGAGTGGGCGTCGGCGCCGATGGCGGAAATGTGCACGACATTGTTGATGCCGGCGGCTTTGGCGGCCCGAGCGACGGCGCGAGCGCCCTCCGCCTGGACGGCCGCAAATTTCTGCCGGCCGCCTTCGCCCAAAATTCCTACGAGATTCACCACGGCGTGAGCCCCGCGCAGCGCAGCGGCCACTGATTCCGGATTGCGGACATTGGCCTGCACTGGCATGACCTGGCCGGGCCCGCCGAGCGGCTGCAAAAAGAAAGCGAGATCAGGCCTGCGGCAGGCTACGCGCACGCGCCAGCCGTCCAGCGCAAGGGCGCGCACGACATGGCGCCCGACAAAACCCGAACCGCCGAAAACCGTCACCAACCGCCCAGTCCCCACGCGCTCCGTATCCATCGTCCGCCTCGTCGTGTTAGCCAATGTCCGCCACGGCGCCTCAAGCGTCGCCGCGCGAAATCTCTAGCGCGCGTCTAGCGCGTTTTGTCCCGGAAGGGAATGCGGCATTAAAAGCGAATTCGTCTGCAAGCGCATTGACAGGACAGGACTACAGCCCTTAAGAAACGCCCCAAGGCCCAGGTGGCGGAATTGGTAGACGCGCTGGTTTCAGGTACCAGTGGTGAAAGCCGTGGAGGTTCGAGTCCTCTCTTGGGCACCAAATTGACGTTCGAGAACGTCCAAAATCGTCCAGAAATCACTGAAATACAAGGATTTTAGGCGGATTGGTCGTCCGGCGACGTCTCTCGGCGTCCGCTGGCTTCCAACAAAAATGTTGGTATGTTTGTTGGTATATCGCAGATTCCAACAAACCATATACCAACATGCCATTGAATGACGCCAAAGTCCGCGCGGCCAAGCCCAGCGCCCGCCTCGTTAAACTTTCCGACGGCGGTGGGTTGCAGCTATGGATCGAAGCCAACGGCGCAAAGCGCTGGCGGCTCGCCTACCGCATCGCTGGCGCACAAAAGTCGCTTGCCTTAGGCGTCTACCCAGCGACCGGACTTCGAGAGGCGCGGGCGGCGCGGGAAGAGGCCAAGCGGCTTTTAGCCAATGGGCAAGACCCCTCCCTCGTTAAAAGACTTGCCAAGGCCGCAAAGGCGACGGCGTACGGCAATACCTTCGACGCCATCGCTGGCGAGCTTCTGGAAAAGAAGCGGCGTGAAGGCAAGGCTGACCGGACCATCATCAAATTCGAATGGTTCATGAACTTGGCGCGTCCGGCCATCGGCGCGCGTCCGATTGTCGAGATAAAAGCGCCCGAAATACTCGCCTTCCTAAAGCCTATCGAGGCGCGCGGCCGGCTTGAAACAGCGAAGAAGCTTCGCGGCGCGATCGGGCAGGTTTTCCGCTTCGCCGTCGCCACGGGCCGCGCCGAAAGCGATCCGACCGGCGCCCTAAAGGGTGCGCTTGCCTCGCCAACCGTCCAGCATCGCGCCGCGATAATTGAGCCCAAGGCCTTCGGGGGGCTGCTACGCGCCATCGCAGGCTATGAGGGCGGGCCAGAAACACGCGCCGCGCTGGAATTACTCGCGCTTACTTTCGTGCGTCCCGGCGAGCTTCGCGCGGCCGAATGGGCGGAATTCGATCTTGACGCAGGCGTTTGGGCGATACCCGCCGAAAAGATGAAAATGGGGCGTCCGCATCGTGTGCCGCTGACGCCGCGCGCCATTGCGATATTGCGCGAGCTTCACGCGATAACCGGCGGCGGAAAATTCCTTTTTCCGTCGATCCGCTCCCCAGCCCGCTGCATGTCCGAAAACACGATCAACGGGGCCTTGCGGCGGCTCGGCTTTGAAAAGGACGAGATGACTGGCCACGGCTTCCGCTCGGCGGCGTCGTCAATGCTGAACGAATCCGGCCTATGGAACGCCGACGCCATCGAACGCCAGCTGGCGCATGTCGACAATGACAGCGTGCGCCGCGCCTATGCCCGCGCCGATTTTTGGGAAGAGCGCGTCCGCATGATGGCGTGGTGGGCAGAGAAATGCGACGAAATGCGGTGCGGTGGGGTTGTCGTTCCGTTGCGGGCGTGAGCGGCATCCGGCAATTTCGGCTCAACGTGAATTGTAGCGGAAGCCGGCCGAGTAATCAGTCCCAGCAAAGGGAAAGCCGCACCCGCTTATGGTTCGGCTTTCAGACAACGTGAAATGTCACGCGCAAGCATGCTCCGTGGACGCCGTCACTTCTTGCATTCAAAATGAAAATTAGCACGGCACGGGATTTGTACCTTCTTCGCGACTTCCCATTCCCGCTTAAGCAGCTTCCTCGATTTTTCGACAGCGACTTTCGCCAATTCGCGCCATGAGTGAACCGCCTTCCCAGGGTTCAGCAAGTCGTCGAGGCTTTGGAGAAACTCCTCGTCCTGTTGCTTATGTTCGTTCTGTTCTGAGTTGATACGGAGCTTGATCCTCCATAAAATCACCATGGCGTCATTAGAGATCGGGAACGCCTCGTTACGTTCACGCTTTTCCTTTTCTTCCGAAGGAAGAAAGTTGATCTCGTCCCATTTGCGATACCATTTTTCGGCTAGTCCGATGTAGGCAGCGATGTCGCCACGCAACTCGTCGATCCACTTTTGACGAAACTCGGAGATTTTGACAGACCGCGATATCCACGCCGCTGAAAAAGCAGCGAGGAGGCCGAGTAGGGCGGCAATAAGCGTTACAAAGATAGTCATGCAGTTATTTTTCCTGGGTTAGGGTTTCAACCCCCTGACCGCCTTCGCTAATCCCGAGAAGGCGGGGTGCATTTACGAGGCATCCCGCGCGAAATCTCGAGCGATCATTGCGAGGGCAAGCCTTAGCTAGGAACCCGCCCATTATTTTTCAAGAGCCACTTATGCTCCGTTGAAGTGGGCGTCGTTGTGGGTGGAGCGCTGCGAGAAAATGTGGCTCGGCGGGGTTGTGGTCGCGCATCGAGGATGAAGGCGGGGTTGGATCGTCACGCTTCCGTACTCTTCCTCAAAGAGGCAGAGGCGCGGTCGTATTCAAACTGAACAATCGTCCCGTCCTGAATGCGTTTCACAACCTCGTCGATGATCGGTAGAGGCACGATGAACCATTCGCGTGGCTTTACGGGATTGCCGAAACGATCTTTGATTTCCAGGTCCACCCGGGCCGCCGCAAAAAAGCGGTGCAGCAGGTTTTCCAGCTTGGTCCGATTGACGTTGAAAAGCGTGTAGCTCGCGATGATCTCGACTTCGGCCAGCAGAAACGTAGCGTCGAGTGAGGCGTTCGCGATGCGCCTATCCAGGTCGCCTCCGGTCACGCCGATCTTGTGAATCACGTCACGGTTCGCCGCGACCGTTGGATGACCGGACCTGCTGCGAAGTACGTAGATCGTGCCGCTTTCGTCGCCTTCCGCCAGTTCAGATTGCGTGAATAATGGCCCCGCGTCTTGTTCCGTGATACGCCGACCCAATTCGTCCTTATACAAAGCGCGTTGGAATGAACGCAAAAGCGCGTTGCTTTCTGTCCCATTGTCAAAGATCACGCGCAGTCTCGCGTTCCGGCGGTCTTGCTCCGTGCGAAACTCTTCTCCCATTTCGGCGACATAAGCCTTTTGTCCACCGAGGATAAAGAAGTCGCCCAATTTGATTTCCGCGTCGCGCTGAAAGCGGCGGGTCTGGCGCGAGCCGCAATCCAAGTCCTTTTGAACTTGCGCGAAGAGCGGCTTGAAGCTGTCAAAATCGGCGCAGCGCGTCCTGTTCGCAATCTCTTCGGCCGCTTTTATCTCCTCCCGCGATCGCACGTGCTTCAGCACGGATATATCATCGGAAGCAGCGTGCTCGACGCCAAGCTCCGCCAACAGCGCTTCATCGTCGAGATCGTCGCCCAAGTGCTCACTCATCGTCGGCAGTTTGTCCAGCAAACCCTGCCGATCAATCGAGACGACCAGCGCCCGGCATTCCTCCAACTCGCGAATGCGATCGAGGCGCAGCGCGTAGAGCCGCTCGAAAATATCGCGATCTTCGCCATGTCGTGGCGCGCGCCCATGCGTATCGACAAAACGCTGAATATCCTCGAAGCCCGCGATGATGCGTTCTTCGCGGGGCGTGCGGCCGCCCTCCTTCGCCGTCTCCAGTTCGACGCCAAGCTCGGCGAGCAGTTCTTCGTCTTCGGAAAGGTCAGCCATCGGCCGCCTCCTTTTTCTTCTTGGCAGTAAGCTTGGCGAAGAAGGCGACGCCTTCAGCCAGTCGCTTTTCCCACGCGTCAGGAGACGTGATTGACGGGAGGCGTCCGCGTTCACTCTTGAACTTGAGAGCGCGTTTCGCGAGGTCGCGCGCCTCTTCCTCGGTCAGGTTAACACGCTTGGCCTCGATGATCGCCTTCACCTGTCTCAGCCGTTCCTCATTCATCGCCTTGGCCAGCACTGCATAGGCCGCGCTGAAGGGATTGATCCGGTCGATAAGGTCGATATCCAGCTCGCGCACGTCCATTGCGAAGCGGCGCACGCCGTCTATCAAAGCGGTATTTGACTTTGATCCCTCGCCGTCGGTTTCGATCAGTTTCGTCGCGCCTTGCACCACATTGATCGCGGCGATGGCGTGTTGGCGCACGGCCTCCTGATCCTCCTCAGTCAAATGCGGATAGAGATCGCGCACGATCTTGCCCATTTTCACCTGCGTGAATTCTTCCGCCGGAAGCTCCTGGTTAAAAAGACCCTGCTCCAGCGTGCGGCGATCTTGAACAAATGTCGCCACAATCTCATTCAGGTCTTCCTGAACGATTTTCGTGGCCTCTTCGCTCTTTGGCTCCGCCAGCCCTTTAATCTCAAAATGAAACTGGCCGTTAGCTTCGTTAAAGCCGACGTTGGTTTTCGTGGCGTCGTAGCCGCCTTCGCCGTAGTCGAAGTCGGGTTTCGGTCCGCTTTGCGGATTCTTGGGCGTAAACTCGAAACGTGGCGCCAGCACCTGTTCCATGAGCAGGCTGGCGGCGATCGCCTTCAGCGTGTCGTTGACCGCATCGACCACGGCCTGCTCCGAGGCGTCGGGCTCCGCGATTAAATTGGTGAAGCGGGCGCGCGCCTTGCCCGGCGCGTCGCGGGTCGCGCGGCCGATGATCTGGATGATTTCGGTCAAGGACGCGCGATAGCCGATCGTCAGCGCATGTTCGCACCAAATCCAGTCGAAACCTTCCTTGGCCATGCCGAGCGCGAGAATGATATCGACATGATCGCGATCATTCTTGTGCGCTGGGTCTTTGAGCGCGGTAATCACCTTGCCGCGACGGGCGGCGTCGTCATCCACGAGATCGGCAATTTTGAGCGTACGCCCATCCGTCGTCTTGACGAGTTGGAAGCCGGTCGCGGGGTCGGCGCCGCGCCATTCGCCAAGCGCGCTGATAATGTCCTCGGCTTCCTTGATCTTGTCCTTGGTGCTTTCGCGCGCGTTCACGTTCGGGATATGCACGATCGTCTTTTGCCGGTCGTCCAGCACTTTGAGAATGTCGTCGACATAAGAGCCAGAATAAAAATAATAGCCGATTTCCAGCGCCTTAAGATGCTCATAGCCGTTCAGTTGCTCATAATAGGTGTAGGTGACGGTCTCGAATTTGGCTTCGTCTTCGGGCGAGAGAACCGCCACTGCATCGCCGCGAAAGTAGGAGCCGGTCATCGCCACGAGATGCGCCTTGTCGCGGGCGACGAGCTGGCGGACCTGTTCGCCGAGCCTGTTGTCGGGATTGGCGGAGACGTGGTGGAATTCATCGACCGCGATGAGGCGGTCGTCGAAGGCCTCGCAACCCAGCTCGTCGAAGGCGAAGCGGAAGGTCGCATGGGTGCAAACCAGCACGGGGTCGCCGCTGGCCAGAAAGCGCTTCACCGCCGCGACATTGGTCTTCGCCGCGCGGGTCTCGTCGGCGCCGGGGGCGTTGCAGAGGTTCCATTGCGGCTTCACCTCCCAATCCCAATGAAAGCCGAATTTTGACAGCGGCTCGTCGGCGAAACTGCCGCCGATCGAGCGCTCCGGCACGACGATGATGGACTGCTTGATCCCCTGGTTATGCAGCTTGTCGAGCGCGACAAACATCAGCGCGCGACTTTTGCCAGAGGCGGGCGGCGATTTGATTAGCAGATATTGCTCGCCGCGCTTGTCGTAGGCGCGTTCCTGCATGGCGCGCATGCCGAGTTCATTGGCCTTGGTCGAGGCGCCCGATTGGGAATAGGTCATGGAAACGGAGGGGACGGGCTTGGCGGTCATTTTCAATCGGCTTTCGTTTTAGACGCGCGCTTGGCCGCCTTTTTGGGCGCCCCGGCCGCGCCGGCCGTCATTTTTGTGTAGAGCTCGAAAAGTTTCTCCAGCCGTTCGGTGTCATTCCTGAAGCGGCGGCCGATATAGATGCGCTCCAAAACCTCGTCATTGCGCTCATGCGCCGCGCGCACCAGCGGAAATTCGCTGTCCATGCGATCGGGGTCGTACATGTCGGCGATGGTGGCGGGAAAATAGTTTTCGCGCGCGAGCAGGATGTTTTCAGCGCAAGCCGTGAGATCGGTTTTGTTTTTTTCGGTCAGGGTCGGGATGGGGAAGGTGTTCCAGCCGAGGGTGCTTGAGTAACGATATCGCGTCTCCAGCTTACCGCACACCGCCGCAATCCAAGTCAGATGAAGTCGGGAACTTAAAATTGCAAAATCAAGTACCGAGGCATCGAAAAGAGCGAAAGCTGCATCTGCAATTATAGCACCTGGTGCTTGAATACTGATAGGGAGGTATTCTCTGTTCTCAGACGAATGCCTAGGCACAAGTATAGCTGTTTCTTTCCCGGTTTGTCTGACTTGCTGAAACGCGAATGGGGTAGCGGCTCCCCGACGAGTCAAATTCTTTGTACTATCCAGACGCATTTTGCGAACACGATCAATTCGATCTGCAATCCACGGAATTTTTGTAGCTTCATTTGCTTGTGCTTCAGAAATCCAGAGACAGTACCGGAGCTTCCCATGAATTGTATCATCTCCCCCGAGGAATGGCCTCACATACTTTCGAGCGGGATTTTCTGGACCTATCAGCCCGATGACCTCGTCACTCGAAAGTAACAAGTGCCCGCCATCCGCAGGCTTATTGCCATTGAGCATGGGGGTAAGTTTCGATATCGAATTCGTCGAGGTTTCGACAAAAATATCTTGATAGGCGACTAAGTAAGGGCAGATGTTGGCAACTCTTCTTTTTACTTGATTCCCGTCAACTAAGTCGAAAAGTAGAGGGTCGCGTTTCGCGTGGGTCAATCCGATAATTACCACTGTTACACCAGCCTTATCACTGGCAAGGTTTGACCACTTAAACGAAGTATGTGCGAAGAAAATCTTGAGTTGTTTAGCGAGTATAAGTGGCCAAAGCCTCGCCACTTGTTCGCCTTGAACTATAGAGTTTGTGCTAACGAATGCACAGTCAGCGCTCGTGCTGGTCGCATACTCTGCAAATTTGAAAAACCACGCCGACACGTAATCCAACGATTTCCATGATTAAGTCACATTAAGAAAAATTGATGCCATGTCTTCCTTTTGCTCTGTCGCCTGCTCCGTGCCGCCCTTATACGGCGGATTCCCGCAAATATACGTCTCCCCGCCCTCGTTCTCGAAATCGATTTGCGCCTGCTGCAACGGCGTATGAAACAAATCATCGGCGGCGAGTTTCACCCCAGTTCCCGTCGGCGGGCAGACGCTCAGCCAATCGAGCCGCAGCGCATTGCCACAGGTAATCCAGTTCTCGGCGTTCAGCGGCAAAAATTCGGCTAGCGCCTCCTTCTGGCCGCGATAGAGCACGTCACATTGATATTCGGCGATGATCAACGCCAACCGCGCGATCTCCGCCGGAAAATCGCGCAATTCAATGCCGCGAAAATTGGTGAGGGGAATATCCGTGCGCCGCTCCGGCTCGCCGCGCCTTTTGTTGATTTCAGCCTCTATCGCCCGCATTTCCTTGTAAGCAATCACCAAAAAATTACCGGAGCCGCAGGCCGGATCAAACACCCGGATTTTTGCCATGCGGTTTCGCACGTTCAGCAGCTTGCGCGAATTGTCCTCCGCCTCCGCCAGTTGCGTGTGCAGATCGTCGAGAAACAGCGGGTTCAGAACCTTCAAAATATTCGGCACGCTGGTGTAATGCATGCCGAGCGCGCCGCGCTCTTCATCCTCCGCCACGGCCTGAATCATCGAGCCGAAAATATCGGGATTGATCTTTTTCCAATCAAGCGAGCCGATATGGATGAGATAGGACCGCGCCGCCTTGCTGAAACGTGGTGTATCCGTCGAGCCGGAAAAAAGGCCGCCGTTGACGTAAGGGAACTGTTCCGCCCAGCGCGGCAGCTTGGCGGCGGCGCGAGCGGCCTTCTCGGTGTTCATCGCGCGGAAAATGTCGCCGATCACCTCATGGGTATTCGACGAATCGCGCGCGCTCATCCGGTCGACTTCCGCCGTGAACAGCCCCTTGCCATTGAAAATGTCGGTATTCTCGGCGAAAAAGCAGAAGATCAGCCGCGCCATGAAGTGATTCATGTCGTGGCGCCGCTCAGCTGTTCCCCAATCCGGATTGTCCTTCAACAGCTCGACATAGAGCCGGTTCAGCCGGCCGGTCGCGCGAATGTCGAAGGCGTTCTCGCGGATTTGCGCGACGGTGGTGATTCCCGCGAGTGGCAGGAAAAAGCCGAAATGGTTCGGCAGGTCGGCATAGGGACAGGCGACGGTCGCGCCTTCCTCCGATGAGAGGTCTTCGGCCTCGATCGTCTCGCCATCGGTCGCCAGAACGAACTTGATCTTGTTGCGCGGGTTTAACGTCGCCGGGCTTGCTTTCAGCGCGCCGAGCGCGCGCGTAACCTCGCCCGACGCGCAAACCGCGAGATGTATGTTGCTGCGCTGGAGAACGCCGCCGGGAACATCGGACGCGTTCGACGCCCCACTCTTGAGCTTAGCGATCGTCGTCGGCTTGTTGCCGAAGGCTTCGAGGAAGGCATAGGGAAAGGTGTTCGGATCAAAGGGTCCCGAAGCGAGTTTCGATACGGCTTCCTCGATTTCGACGGCGTTCATTTTTCGTTCTTACCCATGAGGCGCAAGGGGCCAAGAAACAACTCGTTTCCCATCCATAGGTACGTCATAGCGCGGTTGCCGCCGGGGTCGCCAGCATCAAACGGACGGATGGCCCACCAGCTTGGCGCTTTGAACGAAGGCTTCGAGGGCGGCGATGTCCAATCCCGCCGGGAGGCCTTCGAGACGCGGCTTGCCCAAAGTCATAATAATCTCGGCCTGCCGATGTCGCGGCACATGCCCGTAGCCGACAAACGTCGTCGCCTCGCTTTCGTGGCCGAGGTTTTGGCTCCAGGCCTTCCACTCCTCGGGCGTCCGGCAGAGGCGCTCGCCAAGCCTCGCAAGCGTATCGCGGAAACTATGGGGCTTGGCATAGGGCAGGTCCGCCGCCGCAAACGCCGCCCGGAAAACCTGCCGAATCGGCTCGGTGCTGGTCCAAGGCTTGCCGGACAACCCTTCGGCGACAAATCCTCGGTCGGCGCCCTGCCTGACTTGCGTCGACGGAAACAAGGGCTCGTCCAGCCCAAAGCCCAGTTCCCCTTTCAGCATCGCAATATAGTCCGCGACGATGGCGACGGGCTCCGGCCCGACTGGAAAAAAGGTTGAAACGAAGGTTTTGCGCGCCTTGGTGCGCACCTCGCGCCCGTCATGAAAGACGGTTTGCGCCACGATATCCAGATGCTTCAAGCGAAACGAGGCCAGAGCGCCGTCGCGCGCGCCGCTGAGGATCGTGAACGCGATCAGCGCTCGATTACGCCGCTCGATCGCGGTCTCGGCGGGCATGAGCGCCAGCACGTGGTTGATTTCCTCAAGCGTCGCGACGCGCTTTTCCCGCCGCGCCGCCGCGACGCGCATATCCTGCTCGGACGGTGTGAAATAGTTGGCGTCATTGGCGTTCAGTATCGCCCGAAAGCCGGGCTCGCGAGAAAGCCAAAGGAAAAAGTTGCGTAGGTGTTTGAGCGTCGACGCGATGGTCGTCACGCTCAAGGGCTTGCCGCTGGCACCGGTTTCTTCGCCGAGCCGGGCGCGAAAGGAGCGCGCCTGTTCGAGGTTGAATTTGCGAAACGGCTTGCGGTTGGTGGTGATTTCAAAGCGCTCGATAGCGCGCAAGGCGGCGTCGATTGTCGCGTCCTGTTTGCCGTTAGCCGCCTCCAAAAAGAAGGAATAGTCGCGCTTTACGCGCTCGTTTTCGGAGCAGTATTTTGACATGGGTTTTCACCCCCCTTCAGAGTGCGGATTAGAGTTGGGTTCGGGCGTCTCGTTTAGGCGCGAGTCAGCGCACCTTATTAAAACCTTCAAATCGCCGACCGCCGCTTTGAGCTTGGCTAATGAAGTGCGTCTGTTCATCGTCGCCAGACAATCGGGGCAAAGCCCCCTGAGGGTTCCGAGCTTTGGGCCGTCCGGCCAAAATTCGACTTCACCATAGGCGGGCGTTTTTGGCTCTTTGCAGCGAAAGCAATACATGCGGCCAGGCCCGCAAGGCCGCTTGCGGTCAACTGCGCGACGCTTAAAGAAAGCGATCACGTCGACGCCCCGGAAAATGGGCGGATAGACGCCAACGACGTTTTCGAGGCCGTTCTTGTGCCAATGACGGACGGTCGCGGGCGTCGCGCCAGTCGCCTTGGCAGCTTCGCGAACATTGTATATGCGTCGGCGTTTGACGAGGCGCGCGCTGTGTTGACGGTTAGCCACCGTTTAGCGCCCCAAGCGTTCAACAAGGGCGCGGATGTCTTCAACGCGCCACGCGGTAGCCCGCGCTCCGATCTTAATCGGCTTGGGATAGCGCCCATCGCGCACGCCTTGCCACCAAGTGGATTTCCCGACGGGGATGATGGCAGGGATTGGGGGAACGCGAGTTTGGTCGCCGATTATTTGCTGCAGACGAAGATAACCGACTTCGGGTAATTCATGCATATTGGTTTGCTCCGGTCCAAATCGAATTGGAGCAATCCTGAGACGATCAGGCCGCGCTCGATAGCTAGGCGAAGAAAGAAAACTGTCGGGATGTTTTGGTGATACACGCCCCCGGGGGTGCTTTGCTGACGCGCGCTAGAAAGGTATTTCGTCATCTAATTGGTCTGAAAGTCTGCCGGACGACGCCTTCCGCTTAGAGGGGTTGGTAGGCCTAGGCCGAACCTTCCTACCCTCGTCAGAAGACCCTAGGGAGGGTAATTTGGCGGCGGTGGGTGTTGGGCTTGCGCCCCCGCTCGGTTTCCAGTTCGCAACTTTACAAATTTCTTCGATGCCCAACTCGTTGGGATTGCCGTCTTTGTTAGTTAGCCCGTATTCGTTGGCGTGCTTCCGAAGCCATATCTCTAAAGCCTTTTTGGGCGTCTTTCCGTTTAGGGCTTCTGGGGAGGAAGTAACTTCGTTCCAAGCGCGCACTGCAGCCACAAGCTTCGGAGCGTAGAAATCGCTTGAGCTGTCCAATAGTCTATCGCTTTCCTTGTTTGGGAGAAAATGTGGGAGAAAAAATCCATCGGTGAAGTTTCGAGAGCGCAACCAATCACAAAAGCTATCAATGTTAATTAATGACTCGTACCAATCAATTTCAGTCTCATTATACGATTGACTTTGAACTTCTTTGAATCTGAACTTCTCACTGCGAGCGGCGTTCTTTGTTGCATGAACAAATGGAGATATTTCTAATCTGACTTCTTGCGGCCAATCAGCAAAGCCGTCTTTCTCAAATTCGGAAGGATCAAACCCAGCGATAAGCAATGAAATCTGATAGACGTTCAATTCGTCCGCGAGCTTCCAGCGTTCAATGCGATCCATGGGAGGCCATTCCTTCGGCAAAACGCGATTCGCTCCTGAATCGTCCACTAAGGCGCAGTAAATTCCAGATGCATCCGACAGATATGCACAAGGTTTTGGATTTGGGCGCGCATTTCGGCGCTGGGGACGGCGGCTAGGTTCGGATTATGATTGCCGATGTCCGTCGGGCGATGCCGTGATCAGATTGTCGACAACCGAACCCGGCTAGGAACGAAAATTGTTGGTATATTTGTTGGTATAAATATTTTCCACACTGAGAAGACCAAATTGAAACAAAGCGATATTTCGTCTATTCGATTCCTCTCTTGGCACCATTACTTCTTGAACTCATTTCCATTCAAAAGTTTGAGCCCTTTCAGAGTGTTGTGCAAGCCCGACTGTGTTACAAGGGTGTGCTACAATGCTTTTCAGATTGGTCCGCTCGTTGAAGCGGCGGGCTCCTGCAGTTTTTGCGCAGCAGCGCCGCACCTTGAGACTCGCTCGGCTAGAGCAAATTAATCAGTGCAGTATCGACAAATTCTACCAGCTCGACAATTTTCCCGTCCTCGAATTTCCAAAGATCGAGCACGTCGGTCGTCTCCGTTCTATTGCTCGGAATTGACCGTAGTTTTACCCGTGAATGAATTGCGGCCCGATCCCGTCGATAAGAACGCTGACAAAGTCCCGTTGGAGGATCTCAAATTTCGCAACGAGACTGGTAATCGCTGTTTGGAGAGCGTTGTGGCCGGAAGCGATCCCTGCAATGTTGGTGATCTGCGAAGACCCTGCGAGTTGAAATCGCCCCTTCGGATGAAAGAGGGAAAGAATACGTTCGACATCGCCATTTTGGCGGGCGGAGTAACCTTGTTCAATTAACGCCGCGATCGTTGCGCGATCGGTCATAGCGTTTCTCCATGGGCGCCCCCGCCATTGCCCCGCACGAATGGTGGAATTGAAGAAGCGCTGTGGCAGGGAAACCGCGCTTGAATTTATCAACACGAAGCACTTTGACACGCAGGTGGCCTGACGAATAGGAACCGGCCTGATAGTGAATGCATGCCCTCGAGGCGCCGCCTTCCAAGGTGGATATCTTCGCGCAGCAATTGTTTCACTTCGCCGGGCACGATCCGGTGTACGCACAGACTTGCGGACCGGACAGACCTTAGGTTTACCCAACAGGAATTTCCTGAAGCTTGCCAGATTGAAGCCGATGAAGTCTTGAGTATGGAGAATGAGGATTGCAACGGCGCAGGAGTCCATGCAGGCATCAGGTCGGCGTTAGGGTTCTGTCATTGGGAGGCCGTGGGCCAGTTTTCGCTCGTATATCCGTATAACTGTCGAGCCGCTCTTCACTGCGCTGTGAATTACGCTCCGCGTCTTCCAACCCGGCCAATACGGCGGAGAGGCGCCCGTTGAAGGTAACCGACGGCGACAGCCCCGCACCTGTTCACGATCCGGAAGCGGAACGATCGCCTTTTTTTGCTTGCGCCAACTCGCGCAGAGGGCGAGCTGGATTTCCCGCAACGGACATCTTTGTGGGAACCGACTTCGTCACAACGGCTCCTGCTGCAATTTTTGCCCCTGCGCCGATCACGAGCGGTCTTTCCACCGTGCCGTTGACGATCGTTGCGCCGGCGCCAATAAAAACTTCATCTTCGATACGGACAAAACCAGAAATTGTGCAAGAAGGGCAAATCGTAACGTAATCCCCGATGTTCACGTCATGACCGATCGAAGTCATTGGCATGACCAGAACGTGATCGCCGATCCTCGTGTTTGGAGGACTAATATAAACGGGCCTGTAGATACAGGTGCCAGCTCCTATCGAATCCGCCGGAAAGGCAAACTCTGGCGATTTATATAACTTTTGGAATTTTCCACCGGCGGAAAATATTTTTTCGACCAATCGCCGTTTTGATTTTGGATCGCCTACTGCAACATAGCATGGGAGATCACGAAAATTGGCCTTCCATTCATCAAATGTGATGACTGGTATACCTGCGATTTCCTGACCTAGTCCGCCGCGAAAATCATCGATGTAAGCTACAACTTCGCAAATCGGCCGAGGAAAATTGTGAGCGAAATTATATGCACTGGCGACGGACATCCCGGAAGCCCCATAAATAACAAGACGTGGCGCCATCGCCATGTTCCTTCCCTCCTCCCCTTTCGGGGAATGATCGATCAGGTTTTATTCCATGCCTTGACTGCGAGGTGTCGGCGGAGGTTCACTTGAGCGGGTCTGGCGCGGGTGCAACTTCCTGCAATTTTTTATGCAGCCGCTCAGAGGCAGCGTGCAAGATTTCAACGCAATCTCCGGTTTGACAGTTGGTGGTGCAGGTCGACGTCTCGATCCTGCAATCGTCTATGCATTGCTGTCTGAGCCGCTTGGTTTCGGACGCCTGGCAAGAGACTGCCGTGTACAGCAACACGACCGGAAGCAACATGGGGAGGGCTCGATTTCCGGACTTCATTGATTTTGTCCTTTTTCGCCCGGGATTTCCCGGCTGGGGAACATATCGACCGTCTCCCATCTTAAAATGCCCGCCAAGTGATGCCAATTGATGAATACTTGGAGCAACGGCTTTCCGAAATGGCTACGGGTTTGAACGAGGGCGACGCTCGGCTCCGGGCGAAACTACGGAGCAGCAGTGGCGCAATTTGAGCTGGATGGATTTGGGTTCAGCTGTGTGTAAAGCCCTGCATTGAACCTGGTGATCGGCCAACGGGGAGCAGCGCTGTGCGTTGTTCCGCCCGCTTGCGGCCATTGGGTCCGTCCCAACACAAGGCATACGCTATAGTTGAGCTTATAAGGAGCAGGTGGAAAATTGTTGATCGGATAGGATTGCTGGCCATTGTAGACGCTGCTCAGGATAAACCCGTAAAATGAGGCCGACCCCCACGCGATCTTTTTGCCGGTTGTCGTGGCCGTGAGATAGCTGCTGCTCTGCGCTGCGCAAGGCAAGCTGTATTGCACCGACTGGAAGGGCCACTCGCCATCGCTCGGCAATGTTTGTGGGTCGCCGCATTGATCCCAGCTGGACCCGCCTGCTTGGGCAAAGCTGGCGTTGTTATATCCGCGCTCCCCGGCGTAGCCGTCCGCAAGCGCGCTCCTCGCGGCGTTTAAAGGCTCGAACAATCCCATCTCGTATGAGGTTCCGGGCAGACCGCCGGTTGTTAGAACATTATATCGCGCTCCGAAGTTAAACGCGCTCCAGTTCCAGGAGTCCCCTCTCGCAACTGGCGCGCTCAGAGGAGAGAAAACAAATTCCTGATCTCCCCACATGGAATTAGTGACAACGCCGTCTTCGTTGTTGTCGAACACCATCACTCCGTATGGACCGCGCACGTCGAAACTCACCAGTCCTTGTTTTGGCGAAGACGCGCCGGGAGGAACAATCTGTGACATGTCGACCGACACGTCGATCCGCGGGAAATCCCGGCCGGCCTGGAAAACCCATGTCGTGGTCACGGGAATTGTGTAAAATTGATAATTGGCGGTATTGAGCGAAAGCGGCGGAGAGTCTACGCCTGTGTTCGCGTTGAAGCCGCCAGCCGCTATGGCGCCATAATGACCGTAATTAATCGTGAAGCTTTCTGCGCCCGCGGCGGCGGTATTAAGGGGGATTGACGCTGTTGCGGAAAAAGACAGACCTAAAGGCGAGTCGTCAACATTGAAAATTTTATTCGCTATCGGAGCCTGCGAGTTGTCCGAAAACAGCCGGTAGCGTTCGTGCGAGACGAAATAGCCAAAGCCGCCGTCGGATTCATTGGCCGCATTCGCGATGATTTTTTGCCAGGAAATCTCGGCATTTTTGTTAGGGGACTCGTTCCAAGCGAAGTAGGTCATTTGAACGGCGTAACCGCCGTGGCCCGCGTTGCCATGTCCCTCCATCTTGAGGGCGACAGTACGGGGCATATTGTTAGAGTCGTTCCACGTCCAAATGTCGCATTGGACGCCGCCGACCTCGCCCGTCGCGTGAGAAACGCTGGCGAGCGCGCCCGCCGGCGTGATCAACCCGGCGCAAATGCAAGCGACGGCTAAGGATCGAGCATTACAAAGCGCAAGCGTAAACACGAGTTTCATGGGAGGACCTTCAAGCCTAAAAGCACCGACTAAGCTTCGACGGCAAGCCGAAGCATGTCTATAATTTTTCATGTTCTTTCGGCGATCGACGAAATTGATTTTGATAGGCAAGAGATTTGTGAAAGGCGTTTGTGGCGCTGGGCGCTGGAGACGAGGCGATTCCTCAAACACGGAGTGCAGCGTGAAGAAAGTACAAAGCACAGGGACCAGTAATACCGACATAAGCCGGTTAGCGCTGGCTCAGCTGCACGCTCTCGACGGCGGCGAAAAGAAGGAACAGGCCGTTGAGTGGGCGGCGACCTGCCGCTGTATACCCATAACCAGTCACACCGGCGAGCCGAGACCGTCAAGCAGTTCGCCTATTGCTCCTTCAATGGAGCGACTACACCGCCGCGGAATGGCGCGCCGCGCCCTGCGAGAGATGAGCGTCGAAGGCCGCCGCCGCCAGCCGCACGAAGGGGCGCCCCGCTGGAGTCATGGTGACTCGTCTGCCCGCGACTTGCGCGAGCCCCTGCTCCGCCAGAGCCTCGAGCTGAGGCGCCGCAGCATCGAAGGCTTCCGCCGCAAAGCCGTGCTTTTGCGCCAGCTCTCCGTAGTCGATGGAGAAATCGCACATAAGGCGTTCGATGGCGTCGCCGCGCGCGATGTCCTCCGGTGTAAACGCCAAACCGCGCGTCGTTGCGAATTTGCCTGCCTCGATCGACCGACGCCAACCGGCGTTGTCCGTGGCGTTTCCGACAAACCCTTGTGGTAGTCGGCCAATTGAGGAGACGCCGAAAGGCAGCAATGCGTCTGCGGCGTCTGTGGTGTAGCCTTGAAAATTGCGCCGAATCTGCCCTTCCCGCGCTGCACGCGCGAGCGCATCGCTGGGTAGGGCGAAATGATCCAGGCCGATCGTCTGGTAACCGGCGGCTTCCAGCGTGACGCGCGCCGTCTCGGCCTGCGCGAGACGCTCTGCAGCGCCCGCGAGCGCTGCGGAATTGATCAGCTTCTGATGAGTTTTGAACCAGGGCACATGGGCATAGCCGAAAACAGCGAGTTGCGCGGGCTTCAGCCCGGCCGCCAGAGCAGCGGTACGTGAGACGTCTTCTCGCGTTTGTTGCGGCAAACCGTACATGAGATCAAAATTCAACGCATCGATTCCGCCTCGGCGCAGAAGTTCGACAGCTTGAACCACGGTCTCATAAGGCTGCACGCGCCCTGCCGCCTCCTGAACGTGAGTGTTAAAATCCTGCACGCCCAGACTGGCGCGATTCACTCCGGAACGCGCCAATGCTTCCACCAGATCCCCCTTTAAAAGTCGGGGATCGAGTTCAATTGCATATTCGGTGTGCGCGCCAATGTCGAAATGGCGCCTGATGCATTCGCTGATTTCGAAGAATCGCGCGGGACCCAACATGCCCGGTGTACCGCCGCCCCAGTGAATGCTGACAACGCGTCTCGCCTTCGTCGTGCTGGCGACAAGTTCGATCTCGCGCAGCAGCGTCTCCTTATAGACGGTCAGCGGCGCGTCCTGGCGTAACGCCTTGGTATGGCACCCGCAGTAGGCGCAGATCTCGGCGCAAAAAGGAACATGGAAGTATAGCGACAACGTCGCCGTGTCCGGCAGTTCGCCGAGCCACAGTCGCATCTGCTCAGGACCGACTGCCTGTGAAAAATGCGGCGCGGTGGGATAGCTCGTGTACCGCGGCGCGGCACGCTCGGCGAGCGCAAGAGAAGCGGAATTCATGTGCGGCGCCCGTTTGTTAAGGAAGGCGACGGGTTCAGCGACTCTTGCCAAGCCCAACCTCAGGATAACGTGAAAAGCGATCGATTTGAAGCTTTGCGGATTCGCCTTCCAGCTCGCCGCCAGCAAGGCGCTCCGCTGAAGGCAGGATCATTCCCCCCCCCCGCGTTCAAGAAGGGTAAAAGAACAGGAGCCACGCGCTTTTACCATTAACAGGAAGCAACACGCCGCTTGCTCTCGATCGGGAAAGTAACGCACGGGTATAGTTGACCTCGGGCGAGGCCCTGATTTTCCAGTTGCTTTATGATATTGTACCTTGGCGTCGGCCTTTGGACAGGGCAGACTGCGTAGATGAACAAGATTGATCCCCGGAGCAATATATTGACGGCCTTCACTCCTTCCTACCTGCGCGACAGCGCCCTAGCGGCGGGCGGCGCTTGGCGCCTGGGATTTTGCATCGCGGTGGCGCTTATGCCTCTGGGCGCCTCGGCGATGGATTCTCGTCCTGCCGGGGTTGCGGGACGCTATGCGATACTGCGGGCGGAGAACAAGGATACGGGCTGCATGCTGACCCTGGACACTCAGGCCCGCGCCGAAGGTTTCAAAGCGCAGCTCGCGCCTGCTTGCCGGGATAACGGGATGGTCATCTTCGACCCCATCGCCTGGAGTCTCGAACGTGGCCGACTGGCGCTTACGGCCCGCAAGGGTCACAAAACCCATTTTGAACGCCAGCCCGACGGAATTTGGCGTCGCGACGTCAAGGAAGGTAAGGAGTTGAGCCTGAAGCCGCTTTAGGTCCGGCTCTATTCAGGAAAAAAAGGCCTTCCGGAGGGAGGTCCGGAAGGCCAAGCCCGTCGCCAACAGGGCGGGGAGGGACGGCGACGGGTATTGCGGGCGCCCACAAGCAACCGGGCCGTGGGCTGCTCGCAAATGGAAACCTCTCGGTCCGGTAATCCCAAGGTGGCTGGTCATCGACTTTCTCTAACTTAAAACTTCCCAGCTGAACGCAAGCTGTCCGCTTCGTTCATCTTGCAGTCAGAAACCTGTGTCGCACTGAACGATTTGATATTAAGTCGGATGGGCAACCGACAAGAATGACAGAAATCGGGCTGACGGCGCCAATACTGTGGCTTGACGGAGAGCTTGAGTGACCGACAACCAAACGATCCGGCTATTGATCGCGGAAGATCAACCTCTGATCCGCAAGGCATTTGTAGCTTTGCTCGAGCTGGAGCCTGATATCTCAGTTGTCGCCGCCGCCGCAGACGGAGCCGAGGCCATCCGCGCCGCCCGCGCCTGGCGGCCTGACGTTATTCTGATGGACATCAAGATGCCACGCGTCGACGGCATCGCCGCCACCCGCGCGGTTCTGCAGGACAATCCTGAAACGAATGTGATCGTCCTCACGACTTTCGAGACGGACGAACTTGTGTTCGAGGCCATACTGGCAGGCGCCAAGGCTTATTTATTGAAAGACGCCGAGGAAAGCGAAATTCTGGAAGCCATACGCGCGGCCGCGCGCGGCGAACCCCGCTTGTCGCCCCGTATCGCTGAGAAGATCATCGGCGAGTTTCGCCGTGTCAAAACGCCCGAAAGAGCTGAAAGTCTCGCGGAGCAGGAATCGCTCACCGACAGGGAAAAGGAAGTGTTGGCTGGCGTAGCCGACGGCAAGGGCAATCGCGAGATCGCACAAGAGCTAAAACTCGCGGAAGGCACGGTGAAAAATCACGTCAGCGCCATCCTCGCCAAACTGCATTTGCGGAGCCGCACAGAACTCGCGGTCAAAGTGCTGTTGGGGCGTTAGTCGTTCGGTCAGTTACTCAACTGGCGCGGCGCCATATCGCGGCGCCCAGAATCTGGAACATCTCATTGACGCCTGCGCCGGTCCGCGCGCTGGTATAGAGTACGTCAGCGATCGATCCTGCTTGCTCCAACTTGAGCGGCGCCGGCGCAAGGTCAATCTTGTTGACGATCATCAGCACCGGCCGACCGGGAAATCGCTCCTCAAATTGCGCTGATAGCGAAGTCATTTTTACTATCGTACCGGGCCGGGAGGCGTCGGAAACGATAATTGCTCCGGACGCTCCAGCTACGTAGACCGTCTCAAATATGCGGCTCCCGAAATCGCCGTCAGTGTCCCATAACACAAGGCGCAGAGATTCGTTGTCGCACTGCGAGCCCAACTCCAGATCATATGTCAGTACGTCTACGCCGATGGTGGTTTTGTAGTCGCTGTCGAATTTGTCGAAAACATAGCGGCGCGCCAGCGACGTTTTTCCTACGCCAATGTCGCCCAGCAACATGATTTTCGCCGATATCATCGGATATCGAACTCGTGCTCGAAAGGACGCTCGAAGACGACGCGTCTGCTTCTGCCGACGCCGAGGCCGGAATCAGCGATAGGAGCGAGCGTCGAACGCGGCACGAGCGCCAATTTCTCGCGCGAAACCCCGCGTTCGACAAGCATGGAGATTACCTTGTCTGCGCGCTGCCTGGAGATGGCGTTATTCAGGATCGTCGACCCGCTTTCGTCGGCATAGCCGACGACGCGCAGGCTTTCTCCTGTGCTTTTGAGGAGCTTGGCCAATTGATCGAGGCCAACATCGACGGCGGCAGTATCGACCACATTGTCCTGCTTGTTGAAAAAAACCGCGAAATTCTCAACCAGCCTGGTCAGTTTGGCGGGCGCGCTGTCGGCCTCCTCTTTCAGATGCTGCAAAGCTGCTCGGGCTTGCGCCAGTTCAGATTGCAGCTGCGCGATAGCCTGCTTGCTTTCCGCCACTGCTGACGCCGGAGCCAAAACCACCACATCGCGCTCGACGCGATAGGGCTTCGCGGCAGGGGCGATGGCGTCGAGCACTCTCTGTGGCTCGTTCTCGTCGGCAGCGAGGCCATGCAGCACGACGCGTTCGCCCCGGTGATCGACTTCGAGTCTCAGCGGATATTCCGCCAGACTGCGATCCGCCGCATAAGCCGCCGCATAAGCATTGTCGATGCGATAATTGCGCACTGCGCGCAGCGCAGGTTCGTAGGAGAACCAAACGATCAGAACCGTAGCGACGGCAGCGACCACCATCAGCGGCGTCTTGCTCGCAGGCTTGGCGGGTTCTTCCTTGAGCGCTTCGGCAAGTTCATCGCTCAGCGCCTGCGCATTGGTCGCGCTTTCGTCCTTCTCATGCGTCTCGACGATACGCAAGAAAGCTTCGTCGAGACGCCGGGCGCGCGCGCCGGAAAGCTCGCCGGAAAATTCCGCGGCAACGATAACTCGCGCCGAAGCCCGCAGAAACACATGGCTGGAGCCAAGATCAAGCATTCGCAGTTCGCCGCCGCGATCAGCGTAAACAGTCGCCGCGAACTCGGTAATCGCGGCGATGAGTCCGCTTGTCAGCTCGCCTTGGTCTCCGTCTTCCGTCGCGACCAGCGGCCATGACGCGAGCACGCGGCCGCTACCGCGCTCAAGCAACAGCGCCCGTTTGAGAGCGGCGGCATCTGCGTCCGCCAAAGCCACTTCCGCCAACGTGCGTCCCGTCATGAGCGCACGAAACCGCAAGCGCCAGACGTTGGCGGAAACCATCGCGTCAATTCGCTGGTTGAGCGATTCGACGAGGTCGCGAAAGGCGTTCGCAACTGCAGCGGTCACAAGGCGCCCCGTGATCGGATAGAGCGCCTCGACCATCATCTCCTTGGAGTTCTTGATTTCGCTTCGGATCGCGGCGACGATCAATGGCGCCACGACGCCCGCCAACTCCTTATGGTGAAGCACTTCCGCCTTGCGAAAAGCGTCTACCAGAATATCAGCGGTCGCTGCTTCGAGGCGCGACCGGTCGCCGACATAGCCATCGATCCGCCGCACACCGTCTTCGACGTCGACAAGACGACGCGCTTCGTCTCCCAGCAAAAGGGTCTTGAGCTTCTCGAAACTCTGCTGCTCCGCGCCGGGGACGGCCATTCTAACCGCCCTTTCGCCGCACGCTCAGATTTTGAACTGTCGCGCCGAGTTGCGCGATCGCCGAGCCGATGGCGTTGACGGACGCCGCCTGATTTTGCTCAGTGTCGCGCGCAAGATCGACGAGTCGACTTTCCAATTCGGCGAAACGCGCAAGAAAATCCGCCCGCATCGCTTCGATCTTTTCGTCGAGCGCCTGAAAGTTGTGCTCAGCCGTCCGTTTGGCTTCGCCAAAGAGAAGTTCGCGCACCTGCTCCATCGGATCGACAGCGGGCGCACCGCCGATCTCACCCAATTCTTCCAGGTCGCCTTTTGATCGCGCCATCATCTACTCCCGTAACCGCAGACTGAATTTGGTCCAAACGACATCTTTTTTTTTCGCGATCCCAGCAGGCAGGAAGCTTTACTTTCCACCATCTTAGAGAACACGGGCGCTTAACATCCTCGCTCATCCGGAAAACAGCAGTTGATAGAAGCGCAATTTCATCTATCAAACGCTATACGGCGTGGAAACTTTAAATTCGAGCAACATATTCCCGCGCGCGTGAGAATCGACGGTTAATTTCGCGCAAGGTCATGCAACTAGAGCATTTTTACATAGCGAAGCACCTTGAGGAATTCTTGGCGTTTTCTGCATTTTGCTGCGGGGACAAGAACTTCTCTTCGCTCAACGGCGCCGCCCATGGCGAAAGTCATGTCCAACTGATGACCAATTGCACTTTTAATAAGGGAAGCGCGCGAGCAGTTTCACCTTACCCCTTGGCGATGCAGTCGTTTGTTGGGCCGCCTTGGACTCGGGTTTTGGGAAATTAAGCAATGATAGAGTGCAATGTCATGTCAGCCGCCAGCAAATTGCATACCCCGCCGACATCCGCCGATCGCGAGCACGCGTCTCCGCCCGTTGATGAAAACGCTTCCCGCAGCACGCTCACCAGACAGGACATTGCGCTGGCGATCTTTGACCGCTGTGAAGGCTTGTCGAGGCGCGAAGCAAAGCGTCTTGTGGACAGCGTAATCGACATTATGGTTGGAACGCTGACCTCTGGAGAAACGCTCAAGCTGCACGATTTTGGCTCGTTCATCGTAAGAAGCAAGGGCGAGCGCGCCGGCCGCAACCCGCGCACCGGGGCGAAAGTGCCGATTGAGCCGAGAAAGGTCGTCGTCTTCAAAGCGTCGCCGAACATGAAAGCGTTGGTCAATGGCGATGGTCCAGAAAAGGAGCGCGAAGTGGTGAAGGTTGTGCGCAAGAGCAAGGACGCGACCGAGGAGGAGTAAGTCTTGCCCCCTCAGGGCAGCGAACTCCGCATCAGCTTGCCATTGGCGTTGCGAGGCAGGGCGATGAGCACAAGCGCGGCCCTTGGGCGCTTATAGCTCGCCAGATGTTGGGCGCAGTGGCCGAGAATCTCGGCCTCGTCCAGATCGTAACCCTCGCGCGCAACAACATAAGCCTTGATTATCGTCGTTCCGGCATCGCGGCCCGGACGTTCCGCGACCGCCGCTTCGATGATGCAAGGGTGCCCCAGAAGACAGCGTTCGACCTCCGCCGGAGAGACCCGATAGCCGCCGGCGTTCATCACTTCATCGGCGCGCCCGTGCAGCCAGACATAGCCATCCGAGTCGAACTCCACGAGATCGCCGGAGACAAACCATTTGTCACGAAGCGCCTCCTTTTCCTCCTCTGGACGCTTCCAGTAACCCAGCATCAATCCGGGTTCCTCACGATTTACGGCCATCAGGCCGGTTTCACCTGCGGGCAGCGGGGTGTCGCCGCCTTCTCGCGGCAGCACCGCGACTCGCCGGCCCGGTTGCGGACGCCCGGGCGAACCCGGCCGCACGGGCGTGGCAGGACCACTGGAAATAAACGTCGAAATTTCGGTCATGCCATAGGCTTCGAAAATTTCCTTGCCTGTGTGGGCGAGCCATTGCGCCAGGAGATCGGGCGTCAGCGCCGCCCCCGCCGAAAGCCCGTGGCGCAGGCTGGCCAGATTTTTGGCCTCCGCGGCGGAGTATTTCAGAATTTGGCGATAAACCCCTGGCACGGCGGCAAAAATCGTCGCGCTATAATCATTGATGAGACGAGGCCATATCGCTGGATCGGGACTACCATTGTAGAGAATCGCCTGCGCCCCGCTGGCCAAAGGGTCGATAACCCCGACCCCCAGCGTATAGGTCCAGTTGATCGCGCCGGCGTGCAGCATTACATCGCTGCGGCCCAGCCCCATCCAATGCGGATACATGATCCGCCGAGCCCAGGCGGCCCGATGACCGTGCAGCACGCCTTTGGGCCGGCTGGTCGTGCCTGATGTATAGACTAGATAGGCTGGGTCATTTGCTCCCGTATCGGCATAGTCCGACAGGGGATGCGTCGCCAGCAGGCGCTCCAGATCTGCGGCGAGCAGGATGTGGAGAGCTTCTCCGTCATGCGCTTCCTGCTCAAACGCTGCCCCCAATACCAGCGCGGAGGCCTCGCAATCGACGCGCAAAAAATCCGCCTCTTCAAAAGTTAGCTGTGAGGAGGCCAGCAGCGCCACATAACCTGCGGCTATCGCGGCAAAATAAGCCAGGGCCGCATTGGCCTCATTGCCCATTCGGATCATCACGCGAGCGCCTGGCGCAAGACCCAGAGTCAGAAACCCCGCAGCGAGCCGGCGCACTTTTTCGTCCAGTTCGCCGAAGGTCCAGCAAAGCACATGGTCGTCGCCGACGATGGTTAGCGCCCCTCTGTCAGGCTGCGTACACGCGTTTTCGGCGAGACAGTATCGCGCAAGGTTAAACCGGGCGGGGACAGTCTCTCGCATGAGATGATTTTCCATGCAGCGTTATTGTGGAAAAGCTACTGATTCATTCTGGTTTTTCGGGTGGGCATGATCCGCTCCGCCTCAATCGAACAGGCTCGAAACGCTTTCTTCCTTGGCCGTGCGGGCGATAGCTTCGCCAATCAGGTGCCCAATCGGAATGACCCTGATATTGTGCGCCGCCTCGACCTCCGGCGTCGGCTTGATCGTGTCCGTGATCACGAGTTCCAGCAATTTGGAGTTGGCGATCCGCTCTGCCGCGACGCCGGACAGCACGCCATGGGTAATATAGGCGGAGGCGGACAATGCCCCCGCCGCAAGCAGCGCCTCGGCGGCGTTGCACAAAGTGCCGCCCGAATCAACGATGTCGTCGATGAGAATGCAATTATGATCTTTCACGTCGCCGATGATGTTCATGACCTCGGATTCGCCGGCGCGCTCGCGGCGCTTGTCGACGATTGCAAGTGGCGCGTCTATGCGCTTGGCGAGAGCCCGGGCGCGCACCACGCCTCCCGTATCCGGTGAGACCACCATGACATTTTTGAGCTTTGAATGCGATTTGATGTCCGCGACCATCACAGGGGCTGCGAACAGGTTATCGGTCGGGATATCAAAGAAACCCTGCAACTGGCCGGCGTGAAGGTCGACCGTCAACACCCGGTCAGCTCCGGCTCGAGTGATGAGATTGGAGACTAGCTTGGCGGAAATCGGTGTGCGCGGACCCTGTTTGCGGTCCTGCCTCGCATAACCAAAGTAGGGGATCACCGCCGTGATGCGCCGCGCCGAGGCGCGTCGCAGGGCGTCGATCATGATGAGCAATTCCATCAGATGATCGTTCGCCGGGGCCGAGGTGGACTGGATCACAAACGTGTCCTGTCCGCGAACATTCTCCAGCACCTCCACCCAGATTTCCTGGTCGGCGAAGCGGCGCACCACTGTGCGGCACAGCGGAACCCCAAGATGCGCCGCGATGGCCTCGGCCAACGCCCGGTTCGAGTTGCCCGCGAGAAGTTTCATCGCCGCCATTAACTGTCCTCGCCCGTTGAACCAGCGGCCTAATAGCAGCCGCGCGGCGCGCGAACAATACGACGAAACGGTGACCCCGCGTTTTCGATGATGGATAGGCGGCGATGGCGACTTTGTAAGAATTGCGCCAAATCCCCGAAAATGCTTTAAATAGCGATCCGAGCGACGCCGCGCGGCCTGAAACCGGGCCGGTAGGGTCGCCTTCAGCCACGGTTCTCTAACGAATGACGGCTCTCCTTCCCGACCACGAACCCTTGGTCGTTGGCAAGCGCCCCGACGAAACGCGCGTCGTGGTCGCCATGTCGGGCGGCGTCGACTCCAGCGTCGTCGCGGCGTTGCTAAAGGATCGCGGCTACGATGTCATCGGCGTTACGCTTCAGCTGTACGACCATGGGGAGGCGACCCATCGCAAGGGCGCCTGCTGCGCCGGCCAGGACATACAGGACGCCCGCCAAGTCTGCGCCCGGCTCGGCGTTCCGCATTTCGTGCTGGATTATGAGACGCGGTTTCGCGAAAAGGTGATCGATGGCTTCGCGGCGAGCTACGCCAGCGGCGAGACGCCCGTGCCCTGCGTCGCCTGCAACCAGTTTATAAAATTCGCCGATCTTTTCGACACCGCCAAAGATCTTGGCGCCGACGTTTTGGCGACTGGCCACTATATTTCCTCGCGCGACGACGGAGAGGGCGGACGAGCATTGTTTCGCGCCCGAGACGCGGCGCGAGATCAGAGCTATTTTCTGTTCGCCACCACCGCCGAACAACTGAGGATGCTGCGTTTTCCGCTCGGGGACTATCCCAAGACCGAGGTTCGCGAACTCGCGCGCCGCTATGGGCTCGAGGTCGCAGACAAGCCGGACAGTCAGGACATATGTTTCGTTCCCTCGGGGCATTATACGGATGTCGTTGAGAAGCTCGCGCCGAACGCAATCATTCCCGGCGAGATCGTACATATTGATGGCCGCATCCTGGGACGCCACGCTGGAGTCATCAATTTTACTGTCGGTCAACGTCGCGGCCTTGGACTAGGCGCAGCCCAGGCAGGTCAGGCGAGCGAACCCTTGTTCGTAGTGCGCATTGACGCCGGCAAGGCACAGGTTGTGGTCGGCCCACGCGAGGCGCTGGAGACACGGCTCGTCGCCCTGCGCGAAGTAAACTGGATCGGGCCCGGCGCCTTCAGCCAACTGCCAGCGGAGGGGCGAGACATTTATGCGCGGGTGCGCTCCACAAGGCCGCCCGTGGCGGCCCGGCTGTTGACGCGCGGCCTCAAGCAGGCGGCGGTCGTTTTCGGCTCTGGTGAGTTTGGCGTATCACCGGGACAGGGCTGCGTTTTTTACGATGGGCCGGGGGACGAGGCCCGCGTCTTGGGTGGAGGCTTTATTGCGGCGGTCGAACCCATGGCGTCGAACTCCGCGCTCACGGTCACTGGACCTCACATGACCGAACGTACGCCCGTTTCAGCGACGCCTCATCCACCGGCCGGCCTCCACTGACCATAGTCCTCAAGCGTGGGATTGACGACATCGGGGTCGACGTCATGCCTTGCTCCACCGAGGTAGTTGAACGCGTTGTTGGAAAGACATTGCTTGACCGCCCAATCGCCTTTCATCGCATAGGTCGAAGACTCAGAATGGCCGCGGGACTGCGAAATCCAGCAGTATGAGGCCAAACGCCTCTCGTCCTTGATTGATCTACAGACGTATCCGCTGCCATACACGCCAAGCTTGTAACCCGAGCTTTTAAGATGATTGCCGACGACCTCAAAGTATCTGGCGATGTGACGCATCCCATGGTCTTCCTCGCCACGATCCTTGAATTTTTCGTCGGCGCCGTCGACGCCAAAATAAATGGCGCTCCCTTTGGGTTGCGACAGCGAGCGCGCCAATTCAAGCGCTCGCGCCGCGTCATACGCGGCGCGCCTTTCGTCGAGCCATGTCTCGACGCACTCGTTGAAGTGCTGAAAAACCACAAGGATATTGAAGCCATAGGACAGAATAAGGTCGCGCTCGGCGGCGCTCAGAGTCTTGACGCAACGTTGCGCATGTAAGTTTTGTCGTTCCTGTGGAGTGAGCACGCCCCCGCACCGCTGCGACGTATAAATTTTTAGGCAAAGGGATTCGCTTTGCTCCCATTTGCCGGGCGGCAGATTCGGCGGAGGCTCTCCTGGCCTGTGCGCCCAATCGTAGTAGCGAATAATCGTTTTTACGCCCTTCGCCTTCGCCGCCTCCAGGAAACGCACCGTTTCCGGCTTCGAAGCGTCGAATGCATATCCCGTGTCGATAGCGGTTACTTTTTGACCCGGGACAGGATTGTTGGGACATCCCGCCCACTGCGCCAGGACGCCTGTCGGAGAACAAAGCAGCGAGATCGCCAGCGCCGCGCGCGCGAACATTTTCATTAATGGTTCGTCCTACTATTACGCCGTTTCTCGTTTCGCATATTCTTTGTTCTGAGGGCGCCCCGATTAAAACAGGCCGGGACAGGTTCCCGTAGCCGGATTTACTTGCTTCGCCATTCATATACGCCGATTTCGCTTGTATCTTTTTGCGTCGCAACCATAATCGCGATCCTGGTTACGAGGCGCGGGCGGCGCCGCAAGCTTCAAAAGGACGGGCGACTTGGCGGAACAATCAACGCATATTTATCTCACCCGCAAATCCGTCGAATCCATCATCGCAGCAAATGGCGTGGAACGCCTGGGGCTCAAACGCGCGCTTGGCTGGGTGTCGCTTATGGCGCTCGGCATCGGCGGGATCATTGGCGCCGGCATTTTCGTGCTGACAGGGACGGCGGCCGCAAACTACGCCGGGCCTGGGGTGATGATCTCCTTCATGCTTTCCGGACTCGCCTGCGCCTTCGTCGCGCTCTGCTACGCAGAACTCGCTTCGCTCATTCCGGTGTCCGGCAGCACATACACTTATACTTACGCGACGCTCGGTGAAATCTTCGCGTGGATTATCGGCTGGGATCTGGTGCTGGAATATGGCGCCGGCGCCGCGACGGTGGCTGTCGGCTGGGCGGGATATTTCAAAGATGTGCTGGCAGGCTTTGGGATTCATCCGCCAGCCGCGCTGATGACCGCATATTTCGCGGAGCCGGCAGCGCACGGCGGCGCGGCGGTTCCGGGCCTGTTCAACGTCCCTGCGGCGGTCATCATCCTACTTCTTACCGGAATCCTCACGCTTGGCACAAAGGAGTCCTCGCGCTTCAACAATGTTATTGTCGCCATCAAGGTGTCGGTGGTGCTCGCCGTCGTCATCTTTGGCGCTTCGCATGTGGACACTGCGAATTGGACTCCACTCATTCCAACCAACACAGGCGAGTTCGGCCATTATGGCTGGAGCGGCGTGGTGAGCGGCGCTTCCGTGGTCTTTTTCGCTTATATCGGCTTCGACGCGGTTTCGACCGCCGCGCAGGAGGCGCACACGCCGCAGCGCGACGTGCCCATCGGCATTCTGGGTTCCCTGATTGTCTGCACCGTTCTCTATATAGCGGTCGCCGCAGTCGCGACCGGAATCGTTCCTTACAAGGAACTGGGGGTACCCGACCCAATTGCGGTCGCGATGGATCACACCGGCGTCGCATGGCTGTCATGGGCGGTCAAATTTGGCGCGCTGGCGGGACTTACCACCGCGATGCTGGTGCTGCTGTTCGGCCAGACGCGCGTGTTTTACGCCATGGCGCAGGACGGTCTGCTGCCGCCGCTTTTCGCCAAGCTTCACGACAAATGGCGGACGCCAGCGATCAGCCAGGTGCTGGTGGGGGTGCTCACGGCGCTGATTGCGGGCTTGTTGCCGATCGAAATTCTTGGAAAGCTCGTGAACATCGGCACGCTCGCCGCTTTCGCGCTAGTTTGCGGCGCAGTCCTGCATCTTCGCCGTTCCAATCCAGATTTGCATCGCCCCTTTCGCGCGCCGGGCATTCCTTGGCTACCCGTCCTTGGCATTTTGTCCTGCCTTGCTCTGATGCTGTTCCTGCCCTTGTTGACCTGGGTGAGCCTCCTAGTTTGGGCGGGCATAGGGCTGGTGATCTATTTCCTCTACGGCGCGAGGCACGCGCGACGGTGACGCATGACCGGCCCTTCGATTGTCTGGTTTCGCCATGACTTGCGGCTTGCAGACAATCCCGCGCTGACTGCGGCCACGGGGTCCGGAACGCCCATTGTCGCGCTTTTCATTTTCGACGAAGCCGCTATGGGCGCCTGGCGATATGGAGGCGCGAGCCGCTGGTGGCTGCACCACTCGCTAAAGGCTCTGGCGCAAGAGCTCGCGTCGCTTGGCGCCTCTCTGGTTTTGCGGCAAGGGCCGGCCGACCTTGTACTTTCAGGGTTGGTCGCCGAGACGAGCGCGAGCGCCGTCTATTGGAACCGGCTCTACGAACCGTGGGCCGTGCGGCGCGACAGCGAAATTAAAACGCGGCTGGGCGGATATGGCCTGAAGGTTGAAAGCTTCAATGCCTCCTTACTGTTTGAACCCACTCATATGCGCAACGGCAAGGGCGAGACCTACCGTGTTTTTACGCCTTTCTGGAAAGCGGCCTTGGCGGCGCCGGAACCCGAACCGCCGCTTCCCGCGCCAGCGCAACTCCAAGGGGTGCGCGGTCTCGCCAGCGAGCGCCTGGAGGAGTGGCGGCTGCTGCCTGCAAAGCCGGACTGGACCGGTGGTCTTCGTGAAACCTGGCAAGTCGGAGAGACTTCCGCCGCTAAACGTCTGCATCAGTTCGCGGTCGCAGGCGCAGCGCAATATGGCACGGCGCGCGATGAAATGGGGCAGGATGGCGTATCGCATCTCTCCCCTCATTTGCACTTTGGCGAAATCTCGCCCCGGCAGGTCTGGCATGAAGTACGGAGGCGCGCGGGCGACGTGGCCATGCCTTTTTTGCGTCAGCTGGGGTGGCGGGAATTCTGCCACCATCTGCTGCTCGCCAATCCTCAGATGCCGGATCGCCCGCTGGACCACAGTTTCGAACCTTTCCCTTGGCGCGAAGACTCCGGGGGTTTAGCGGCCTGGAAACGGGGGCTGACGGGTTATCCCCTGGTGGACGCGGCCATGCGGGAATTATGGCGCATCGGATACATGCACAACCGCGCACGTCTCGTCGCGGGCTCGTTTCTGGTGAAACATTTGCTTTTGCCGTGGCGGGAGGGCAAATCCTGGTTCTGGGACACGTTGGTCGACGCCGATCTCGCCAACAACTCCGGCGGTTGGCAATGGGTCGCGGGTTGCGGCGCAGACGCCGCCCCGTATTTCCGTGTGTTCAATCCTGTGCTGCAAGGCAAAAAATTTGACGCCGACGGGACTTACGTGCGCCGAAATGTCCCTGAACTCGCAAGTCTCGACAGCAAATATATTCATCGTCCGTGGGAGGCGCCGGAAACCGTTTTGCGCGCGGCGGGCGTGAAATTGGGCGAGACTTATCCGCTTCCCATAGTGGACCATGCTTTTGCAAGAGCGCGGGCGCTTCGGGCGTATGAGGCCGTGCGCTCCAAAGGACAATAGTTCAAGGCCCGGCGCTAGCTCTACCCAAAAGCCTCGCCGAGGGTTACATGAGACTGCCTTCAGCCTTGGACAACGAGCCCGTGTCGCAATTATCCAACTTTCTTTTCGAAACCCGTATCGCCGCTGAGAGCCTTTCCGAATATCTCTCCGGTTCGCGGCTGCGACTTGGGGTCACGGGCCTGTCCCGCTCCGGAAAAACCGTTTTCATCACCGCTTTGGTCCAGCAGCTGACGCGCGCATTGGCGGCGGGGACAGGTCGACAGACCATGCTCCCCGTATTCCGGGTGCTCGCGGAGGGACGGTTGCAGAGCGCGCATCTGGACCCGCAGCCGGATTACAATGTTCCCCGCTTTTCCTATGAGGAGCATCTCGGCGCTCTGACTGGACTCGATCGCCGTTGGCCGCATTCGACCCGGCGCATTTCCGAATTGCGCGTTAGCCTCGAATATCAGCGAAAGTCTACTTCGTTGTTTTCGCGTTCGGGAAGCGCGCGGCTCGACATCGACATTGTGGACTATCCCGGCGAATGGCTGCTCGATCTGCCCTTGCTCGGCAAATCCTTCGCCGCATGGTCGCGAGAAACTTTGGAGGCGTCCAGCGCCGCCGCACGTGCGTCTATCGCGGCCGACTGGCGCGGGGCCAATGCGCTGGTCGATCCTATGGCGCGGCTGCAAGAGCCAACCGCGCAGCGACTGGCGTCGCTGTTCACTCAATACTTGCGGCACGCCAAGACCGACCGCTTCGCGCTCTCGACCCTACCGCCCGGACGATTCCTGATGCCCGGCGATCTCGAGGGGTCGCCGATGCTCACCTTCGCGCCGCTCGCGGTAGAGGAAGGCGCGGAGCTGCCATTGCGCAGCCTTGCCGCTGAAATGGAAAGGCGATACGAAGCCTACAAGGCGCAAATCGTGAGACCGTTTTTCCGCGATCATTTCGCTCGACTCGACCGTCAGATCGTGCTGGTCGACGCGCTCGCGGCGCTAAACTCGGGGCCAGCGGCGGTGCGCGATCTGGAGACCGCCCTGACTGAGGTGCTGACCGCTTTTCGCACCGGTCGATCCAACCTGATCTCCTCGATCTTCCGGCCCAAGATCGACAAAATCCTGTTCGCAGCGACCAAGGCCGATCATTTGCATCACACCAGTCACGACAGGCTGGAAGGAATTTTGCGCCTGCTGACCTCGCGCGCGATTGCGCGGGCGGAGGGCGTGGGCGCCAAGATCGACGTCATAGCGCTGGCCGCAGTGCGTGCCACGCGGGAAGCCATGGTCAAGCACGACGATGAAACGCTTTCGGCCATCGTTGGAACGCCGATAGCTGGCGAACGCATCGGGCTCGACGCCTTCGACGGCGTTGCGGAGGGAGCGATCTTCCCGGGCGAGTTGCCGTCCGATCCGCGCCTCGTATTTCGCGGCGATGCGCTCGCGGTGTCCGAGGAGGAGGCGGATTTCCGTTTTCTCAAATTCCGTCCGCCGGTCACGCAACTTGGGCGCGACAGCGAGCCGCTGCCCTTGCCCCACATCCGACTTGACCGCGCCATGGAGTTTTTAATCGGAGACCGGGTGGAATAGCTGGCGGAAATGTAAAGCAAAGCCGTCATTGCGAGCGCTGCCAAGCAATCCAAAGCCATTCGCAATGGCGCTCCGTATTTGAACAATCGAGCCCCAACGTAGCGAGCTATGGCTAAAGAAACTCACCACCCGGATTTGCGGCCCTTCGAAGAAATTCGCTTGCTGCTCGCCAATATGCCCGCGCCTTGCGCGAAAAGCGTCGCAACCGTTCGGGCGCGCGACGCGCAACTGACCAAACCACCGAGCGCGTTGGGCAGGCTGGAGGAAATTGTCGAGTGGCTCGCCGCCTGGCAAGGCAAAGCTGAGCCGAC
This sequence comes from uncultured Alphaproteobacteria bacterium, assembly GCA_963697595.1. Lineage (GTDB taxonomy): Bacteria > Pseudomonadota > Alphaproteobacteria > Rhizobiales > Beijerinckiaceae > Methylocystis. The sequence goes on from CAVOON010000003.1 coordinate 2,959,630, forward strand.
CATCGAAATGCCGGTTGTTGCGGTATTCGCCGCCAATCACGGCGTCGTCGCCAAGGGCGTTTCGGCCTTTCCGCCCAGCGTCACCAAGCAGATGCTGGACAATTTCACCGCTGGCGGCGCGGCGATAAACCAGATCTGCAAGAGCTTTGGCGTCGGCCTGAAAGTCTTCGAACTGGCGTTGGAGCATCCGACTCAAGACTTTACCGAAGGCCCTGCGATGGAGGAGCCCGCCGCCGCCGCAACGCTGGCCTATGGGATGGATGCGATTGTCGGGGGCGTCGACCTGCTGGCGCCTGGCGAGATGGGGATTGGCAACACAACCTCGGCCGCCGCAATTTACGCGGCATTGTATGGCGGTCCCGCCGCGCGCTGGACGGGACGCGGCACGGGCGTCGACGATGCCGGACTGGCGCGCAAAAACGCGGTAATTGACGCCGCGCTCGCGCTACATGGACCGTATCTTTCCGATCCGCTGGAAATGTTGCGCCGGCTCGGCGGGCGGGAAATCGCCGGGATGATGGGAGCCATTCTCGCCGCAAGGCTGAATCATGTGCCCGTGGTGCTTGACGGCTATGTCGCCTGCGCCGCTGCGGCCTTGCTGCACGCAATTGACGAAAGCGCCGTCGCCCATTGCATGGCCGGCCATGTCTCACCGGAAGGCGCGCATCGCGAGGTTCTGGCGCGCCTCGGCAAGAAGCCGCTGCTCGATCTCGGCATGCGCCTCGGCGAAGGCTCCGGCGCGGCGCTGGCGATTGGCCTCGTCAAAGCGGCCCTGGCCTGCCATCGCGATATGGCGACATTCGAGAGTGCGGGAGTGAGCGAAAAGCCCTGACGCCTCTTGTCAGGCGCGCCGCGCCAGCGACCGCAAAAAGCCCTCCATGTCGTCCGTGACCTCCATGTCCACGGCGGGGGCGGCCTTGAGCAGCAGATTGGCGATAAAGGGCGGATCATTGCGCGTTTCGGCCAGCGCCTCGCGCAGGATGGGAACATTGTCTTCGATGTGCTGGAGAAACGCCACGCCCTTCTCGGCGGTCTCGTTCCATCGGTCGCGATGCCATTTTGCGAGCGGAAACATGATCTCGCTTACGAAATTGGAATTGCGCGCCCGCTCGAAAAAGCGCAGCCCCGCGAGCCAGTTCTCCTTGGCCCGCATCGGCGGCGGCGGCTTGTCGCCGATCAGCATTTTTTTGCCCGCCTGACCGACCACGTCGTCCAGAGAGACAGGCAATTCAATATTCGAACGAAAAGGCCAGAGGGCGGCCGAACCGGGGAAATCCTTGCCAAGGCTTTCCGTCAGGGTGGCTTCCACCTTGTCCACCGCCGCCTTGTCTTCGTTCAGCGCCGCCGTCATGCAAAAGGCGAATATCGCGTCATTGGCGTATTTCGCCACCACGCCGCCCTTGAGCTCCTGCGCCGACAATTTGGGGGTCGCTCCATCGGCCGGCGCCTGCGTGTCGCCGGCCTTCAATGCCGTGATGAAGGCGGTGATTTCCAGCCAGCCCATAAAATTCGCGACGAAAGCGTCCGGGTCGACATAGACGATTGCGAGATTGATAGGCTGCTTGCGCCTTTTGAATTCGGCAACATAACGCTCGTCCATCGACTGCTCCCTTTCGGCCAAAGCTGACCGTTTCGCTTTCAGGAAAGCGGTCATAATTTGACGAAGCAATCGACGCGCCAGCTGGCGCTGGTGTCCCAACAGGAAGCGTCACCCGCAGAAAATCGTCTCGCGCTCGGTGATTATGTAATCCATTTTCTGGTCGTGCGGCTCTGTTGGAACCGCATCCGCCTCCTGCACCGCATAGGCCACGCCAATCGCTATAACGGGATGCTTCGCCCGCAGGGAAGCCAAGGTGGCGTCGTAGATGCCGCCGCCATAGCCCATGCGATACCCTTTGCGGTCGAAGGCGGCGAGCGGCGCGAAAACAATGGCCGGATCGAGCGCGGCTTTGTCGGGAGACGGTTCGGAAAGGCCGAAAGGGCCTTTCATCAATTCATCGTCGGGAGCAAAAGCGCGAAAAACCAGCGGCTGCTTGACCGCCGCCATGACCGGCAACGCCAGCCTCACGCCATGATCGTAAAGCGTCTCAATAAGAGGCCGCGTGTTCATTTCGCTGCGGATTGGCCAATAGACCGACACGACCGGATCTGCGCGTCCCAACAGCGTCTCGACCAGCGCCAGGCCGCGAGTACGTATCGCCGCCGCCGCCTCATGCGCTTCATGGGGCGTAACCAGATCGCGGCGTTCGAGGGCGTGTCGGCGCAGATTTGTTTTTACGTCAATCATTGCGAAACTATACGCCAAGAGAAAAGTGCGGGCCACAAAAGCCGTGGGACATCGATCCCGGGAACCTACAACGTAGGTGGGCGCCGTATGTCCAAGCCCACGGGCGAGGTCAGGGACAGCTCCCTTGGAGATCGATAAGGCCCCGGGGAATTAAAGTCCAACACGCACCCCGCAGCGCCGCCTCTCCAATCTAGGGCCGCGAATGAGAAAACGCCATAGGGAGCCGCCCAAAGTCTATGCCTTCGCTTCTTCTACGCTCGAATGGGCAGTCTCGCGGATCGCAAAAGACACGATCAGACTGAACATCGCAGCTGACATGCACCAGAGCGAATACCAAGCTTCGCGGTTGTGAAGGAGCGAATAGACGAAAGTGAGAAACACCATTGCGCCGAACAGCCGGAGCGCTCGATTGTGGAAACCAACAAGCGGCGTCACTGTCAACGCCAGATAGAGGAGATCCGCGAGCAAAGGAGGACGCTCGAATTGCGGGTCGTAAGCGAGCGAATGTTTCACCACGCTCACATCAATTCCGTCTGCGGCGGCGAGCTTGGCCGAAAGATAAAGCGCCAATATAACGCCGCATCCCGCCATGCACGCCCAAAGCCGCTGGCGGCGCGGATCGGTTTCCGCCAGCGTCGCTGCGACGGGAGTCAGCACCGGCCAAACCAGAAACGCTATGATTGTGTAGAGGTAGCGGAAAAATTCCTCGCCCGCGAAAGGGCTTTCGAGCGACCACCAGACAACGCCCTCGACAAATTGATGCGCGGAAAATACGAGTGGGAAGACGGCGAAACCCAACATTCGCCTATCGTTTTTCATGGCTTTGTGCATGGTCGCCGCTCCCACGACCCCGAGGGAGAAGCCCGCGTTGATACTCGCCGCGAGGGAGTAGCACATTGAATGACTACGCTTTCTCCTGCATCCTTCCTGTCCTCGCAAACAAGCGACCGGACAAGGCGGCGTTGCCTGGAATATCTGCCGAGAATATGGGGGAAAAATTAGCTTCACCGATGCGCAGTTCAACCTAGTAAATCCCGCAGTTGGCGACTGATGTGCTGGAGCCGGCGGATATTGCTCTTGCTCAGCAGCCGGACAACCCCTACATCCGCCTTTCAAACAAGCCGTAAGAGGCGCGAATGGATAATGATCGGACCCAGATATCATCTGGCTGGCATGCGACCACGATCGTCATGGTGAAGAAGGACGGCAAGACGGTGATAGCGGGCGACGGTCAGGTCAGCCTCGGCCAGACGATAATGAAGGGCAACGCCAAAAAAGTGCGCCGGCTCGGCAAGGGGGACGTGATCGCCGGCTTTGCGGGAGCCACCGCCGACGCCTTTACATTGTTCGAACGGCTCGAATCCAAGCTGGAACAATATCCAGGCCAGCTCACCAGAGCCTGCGTCGAACTCGCCAAGGATTGGCGCATGGATCGCTATTTGCGGCGCCTGGAGGCGATGATGCTGGTCGCCGACAAAGACGTTGGACTTGTGCTCACCGGATCGGGAGACGTGCTGGAGCCGGAAGCCGACAGCGGCGGCGCCGTCGCGGCGATCGGTTCAGGCGGTAATTATGCGCTCGCGGCTGCAAAAGCGATGATCGACAGTGGTCACGACGCCGAGTCTATAGCGCGCCGCGCAATGAACATCGCCGCCGACATCTGTGTATACACCAATCACAATGTCGTCGTAGAGACAATTTGAGCGACCTGTCGGGTAAGTGGAATCGTTAGTCTAGTTATACGCCGACGGTCCATTGCCTGCAGCCTCCTTCGTACAAGGAAGACCCCCATGGCAGATTTCTCGCCCCGCGAGATTGTATCTGAACTCGACCGCTACATCGTCGGCCAAAAGGACGCCAAACGCGCGGTCGCCATCGCTTTGCGAAATCGCTGGCGACGCCTGCGTCTGGAAGGCCAGATGCGCGAAGAGGTGCTGCCCAAGAATATTCTGATGATCGGCCCCACCGGCTGCGGCAAGACCGAAATCGCGCGCCGTCTGGCCCGGTTGGCTGACGCTCCCTTCCTTAAAGTCGAGGCGACGAAATTCACTGAAGTCGGCTATGTAGGCCGCGATGTCGAGCAGATCGTGCGCGATCTCGTCGAAGTGGCGATCAGCCTGGTGAAAGAGCGTCGCCGCAAAGGCGTCGAGGCGCGCGCGCAACTCGCCGCCGAGGAGCGCGTGCTAGACGCGCTGGTGGGGCCCGCCGCCTCGCCGCAGACGCGCGAGTCCTTTCGCAAACGCTATCGCGCCGGAGAATTGGACGACAAGGAGATCGAAGTGGAGATAGCCTCCACCGGGCCGAGCGGCCCTGTGTTCGAGATGCCAAATATGCCGGGCAACGTCACCGCCTTCTCGATCGGCGATATCTTCGGCAAGGCTTTCCAGGGCCGCTCCAAAACCCGCAGACTTCATGTCAAGGACGCCATCGGCCCGCTCATTGCTGAGGAAAGCGACAAGCTGATCGACCAGGAGGAAAGCGTTCGCGAAGCAATTCAAGATGTTGAGAACAACGGCATTGTTTTCATCGACGAGATGGACAAAATCTGCGCCCGCGAGGGACGCGGCGGCGGCGACGTTTCGCGCGAAGGCGTGCAACGCGATCTTCTACCGTTGATAGAGGGCACCACCGTGACGACCAAACATGGTTCGGTCAAAACGGACCATGTTCTTTTCATCGCCTCAGGCGCATTCCATGTCGCCAAGCCTTCTGACCTGTTGCCGGAGTTACAGGGTCGACTGCCGATCCGCGTCGAATTGCAATCGCTCAATGAAGAAGATTTCCGACGTATCCTGACCGAAACGGAAGCCTGCCTGACCAAGCAATATGCTGCTCTGCTTGGAACGGAAGGCGTCGAATTGGAGTTCGCGCCGAGCGCGGTGGACGCCATCGCCAAGGTCGCCGTGGAGGTCAACACTTCCGTCGAAAACATCGGCGCGCGGCGCTTGCAGACCGTGATGGAGCGTGTCCTTGACGATATCAGCTTCACCGCCTCCGACCGCAATGGCGAGAAAATCGTCATAGACGGCGCTTTTGTCGAAAAGCACATTGGCGATCTTGCGAGAAATCGCGATCTGAGCAGGTTTATCCTGTAACCTCGGGGAGAGCCGCCAAGACGAGCAGAGCGAAGGAATCTGGCGGAAGCCCAAAGCTCCATGTCGCTGCTTCGCTCCGCCGTACTCCTCGCGCTAACGGATGTTGAGCCCCGTGCTCAGCCAAGGCCTTGGACCCGCACTTGCGCGAAACAAAAAGCATTGCCATAAGGACCGCCAACCTTCCCTTACCCGGCGCATCCCATGTCCAATTTCCCCGAGCGCGTCTTTTCCGGCGTCCAATCCACCGGCAATCTGCACTTAGGCAACTACCTAGGCGCCATCGTAAAATTCGTCGAGCTGCAAAAAAGCTACGATTGCTTGTACTGCGTCGTCGATCTGCACGCGATCACCGTTCCGCAAGACCCGCTGAAGCTGCGCGACAATACGCGCGAGATCGCGGCAGCCTTCATCGCCTGCGGCATCGACCCGCAAAAGAATATCATCTTCAACCAGAGCCAGGTTCCAGAGCACGCCGAACTCGCCTGGGTGCTTAACTGCATCGCGCGCATCGGGTGGCTGAATCGCATGACTCAGTTCAAGGACAAGGCCGGCAAGGATCGCGAGAACGCCTCCATCGGGCTTTATGATTATCCCGTGTTGATGGCCGCTGACATTCTCATTTATCGCGCGACGCATGTGCCGGTCGGCGAAGACCAAAAGCAGCATCTGGAGCTTGCGCGCGACATCGCGCAAAAGTTCAATAACGACTTCGCCGAGTCGATCATTCGCAATGGTCACAATGACGGTGTGTTCTTTCCGTTGCCTGAGCCTTTGATCTCCGGCCCCGCGACGCGTGTGATGAGTTTGCGCGACGGCTCCAAAAAAATGTCGAAATCGGACGCCTCCGAATATTCGCGCATAAATCTTTCCGACGACGCGGAGCAGATCGCGCAGAAGATTCGAAAGGCGAAGACCGATCCGGAACCCCTGCCGTCCGAGGAAAAAGGTCTCGAAGGGCGCCCCGAGGCGGGCAATCTTGTCGGGATTTTCGCGGCGCTTTCAGGTCGCAGCAAGTCGGATGTGCTCGCTGAATATGGCGGCTCAAATTTCTCGACTTTCAAAAATGCGCTGGTCGATCTTTCGGTCGAGAAACTCTCTCCGATCACGGCGGAGATGCGCCGGGTTTCCGCGGACCAAAGCTATATCGACGGCGTGCTGCGCGGAGGCGCCGCGCGCGCCCGCATTATCGCGCAGCAGAATATGAATGCAGTGAAAGATATCGTCGGGTTTCTGCGGTAAGGCGGCGCAATTTGGCGCAAGACGTCAGTCCGAACACCGTAGCGCCTCGGGCTTCGGGCCTCCGAAGGCCCAGTCGAGCAACTCCACTGTATGCACGATCGGGATGTTCGTCCCAGCGCCGATCTGCGTCATGCAACCGAGATTGCCTGCAGCGATGACATCGGGCGCAAGGGATTCGATATTCTCCACTTTGCGCTTGCGCAGCTGCGTAGCCAGTTCCGGCTGCAGCAGATTATATGTCCCCGCCGAGCCGCAACAGATATGACTTTCAGGAACGCTTAAAGTTTTAAATCCCGCCGCATTCAATAATTCTAGCGGCTCCTGCGTGATTTTCTGTCCATGCTGCAACGAGCAAGCCGAATGATAGGCCACGCGCAATGCGGGCGCGGTTCCCGCTGTCCTGAACCCCAGCGCGGCGACGATCTCGCTGACGTCGCGCGCAAGCGCTGAAACGCGCGCGGCCTTCTGCGCCAGCCGCGCGTCATTCCGGAACATGAAGCCATAATCTTTCACGCTCGTGCCGCAGCCGGATGTGTTAACGACGATATGATCTAGTCCGTCCGCCTCGATCTCCCGTGTCCACGCCTCAATGTTTCGCGCCGCAAAGGTATGCGATTCTTCTACCTTTCCCAGATGATGCGCCAGCGCGCCACAGCAGCCGGCGCCCTGCGCAACCACGACCTCGGCGCCGAGTCTGGTCAGCAATCGTACGGTCGCTTCATTGATGTTCGTGTCGAGGACCGTTTGAGCGCAGCCATTGAGCAGCGCAACGCGCATCTTGCGCATGCGTTGCGCGGGAAAAACCTGCGGTCGATCCACGTAGGAACGCGCGGGGACTACGCTTGGCGCCATAGCGACCAATCCGTCCAGCCGCCCCGGCAAGAGCCCGGCGAATCCTCGTAACAGAGAAGCGAAGCGCAACGCAGCGCGAAACAGCGGGGGGCGCGCCAGCAAAAGCGCCAACACAGCGCGTAGCGCCCTGTCGCCCATCGGGCGTGTAAAGGTTTTTTCGATATGGGCGCGCGCATGATCGACAAGGTGCATGTAATGCACGCTCGAAGGACATGTGGTCATGCAGGAAAGGCAAGAGAGGCAGCGATCAACGTGGCGCGCCGTGCGCGCATCTGCCGGGCGCTCGTTTTCCAGCATTTCCTTGATCAGATAGATGCGTCCGCGCGGGGAATCCAGCTCGTCGCCAGTGAGCAGGAATGTCGGGCAGGTTGCGGTACAAAAGCCGCAATGAACGCAGGCGCGCAAGATTGTTTCGGACTGCGCCATGTCTGGATCAGCGAGCGCGGCGAGCGAGAAATGCGTCTGCATTTAAAACTCCATCCGCAAGCGTCCGCGCTCCAGAATATGCTTGGGGTCGAAGCTTTCTTTCACCCGTTGCGTCAACGCCGCCAGAGCCGGCGGCTGCGGATGAAATACATCGCACGCGCTCCGCACATCTGCACTTGCGCGAATAAGCGTAGCGTGCCCGCCGAGCGCATCAACGATTGCACGCAAGCGCGAGGAGTGAGCGTCATCAGCTTCTTCAAGACACAGCCACACGAGGCCGCCTGCCCAATCGTAATAGTGTCCAATCAGCGGCGCCGACATTTGGCGTAAGCCGGAGAGTAGCGCAAAGCCATCGGTCGGCGCGAGCGAAATGCGCCACACCTGCCCGGTGAGATGCGCGATCGGCAAAGCGTTGCGAAGCGCGAGCCATAGCGCGGCCGACTCCGCCTGCAGCAGAATCTCCACTGTGCCGCCGCGCGATTTTAGCAAGCCGCGCAAGTCTTCCACGCGCTGTTTCACCGAAATTTCCGGCCCCTCCAGGCGAATCGCCGCCACGTTGGCGTTCCGCTGCAATGGAGCAGCTCCCTCTGGAAGCAGCGCCAGCGCGCTCGCCTCGACGGCTGCGCCGGAAACCTGACGCAACACCGCGAGACCGGTTTTCTCATCAAGTCCGAGCAGCAACAGCGTCTGCTCCGTCTCGGGTCGCGGCAAAACCTTCAGAGTGATCTCCGTGAGAGCGGCCAGCGTACCATATGAACCAGTGATTAGCTTGGAAAGATCGTAGCCAGTGACGTTCTTCATCACGCGCCCGCCGGACTTCACGATCTCGCCGCGCCCGGTGACGCAGCGAAAGCCCAGAAGATGATCACGAGCGGCGCCTGCTTTAAGCCGGCGCGGACCGGAAGCATTGACCGCAACAAGACCTCCCACTGTGCCCTGGTCAGCGGGCAGCCCTAGCACCGGCCCATAATCTATCGGCTCGAAGGCGAGACGTTGATTGTGAGCAGTGAGCAGCGCATCGATCTCGCTGAGCGGCGTGCCAGCGCGCGCGGAGAGAACCAGTTCTTCCGGTTCGTAAAGCGTGATCCCGGTCAACGCCCGCATCGAGAGGTACATCTCCTGCGGCGGGGCGGCCGAGGAGAATTTTCGAGCCAGCTCCATTGATCTTTAACGGAGCATTTGCGGCGTTGGCGGCGCAAATCGCTTCGGCGACCTCGTTCTCATCCTTGGGCGCAAGGCGCATCAGAACCTCGGCAGATCGGCAAAAGGCAATGCCCCGCCCGCTACATGCATCATCCCCATTTCCGCGCAGCGGTGAAGCGTGGGAAACACCTTGCCTGGGTTGAGCCGACCAGAAGGATCGAAGGCGCATTTGACGCGCATCTGTTGCGCCAGATCGACTTCGTTGAACATCTCAGCCATCAGGTCGCGTTTTTCCACGCCAACGCCGTGTTCGCCGGTAAGCACTCCGCCGACTGCGACGCAAAGCCGTAAAATATCGGCGCCGAGATTTTCCGCGCGCTCGATGTCGCCTTCAATCGAGGCGTCATAAAGGATCAATGGATGCAGATTTCCGTCGCCCGCATGAAACACATTGGCCACGCGCAGCCCATGTTTTTGCGCCAGCGCGTCCATGCCTTTCAGCACCTCCGGCAGACGTCCTCGTGGAATCGTGCCGTCCATGCATAAATAATCCGGGCCGATGCAGCTTACCGCGGGAAAGGCGTTTTTCCGTCCGGCCCAGAATTTGAGGCGCTCGGCCTCGCCGGTCGAAGCCTTCGACGTCGTGGCGCCTTCTGCACGGGCGATTTCCTCCACGACCCCGACGAGATGATCCACTTCAGCGGGCGTTCCATCGAGTTCCACAATCACAATGGCCGCGGCGTCGAGCGGATATCCGCAGGGTTGAAAGCGCTCCACCGCATGGATCGTAGCCCTGTCCATCATCTCCATGCCGCCGGGAATAATGCCCCTCGCTATGATGGAGCCAACGCAGCGCGCGCCATCTTCTATGCTGGCGAATCCCAACAGAAGCCCACGCGCGACAGTCGGCTTTTGCAAGATGCGCACGGTGACTTCAGTTACGACGCCGAGCAGGCCCTCCGAGCCGGTCATCAGGCCAAGCAGATCATACATTTCGCTGTCGAGATGTTTGCCGCCGAGGCGAATTGTCTCGCCGCCCATCAGCACCACTTCGAGCCCCAAAATATTATTGGTGGTCAGTCCGTATTTCAGGCAATGCACGCCGCCGGCGTTTTCCGCGACATTGCCTCCGATAGAGCAGGCGATCTGCGAGGAGGGATCAGGTGCGTAATAAAACCCCGCGTGCTCGACGGCTTTGGAAATCGCCAGATTCTGCACGCCGGGGTGCACGCGCGCGCAGCGGTTTTCATAGTCGATTTCAATGATGCGGTTGAATTTCGACATCCCCAGCAGAATGCCGTCCTCAAGCGGCATGGAGCCGCCGGATAAAGAGGTGCCGCCCCCCCGTGGCACGACTTTCACGTTCATCTCCTGCGCAAGCGACATGATCGCCTGCACCTGCGGCACGGTTTCCGGCAATGCGACCACGAGCGGCAGCGCCCGATACATGGTGAAGGCGTCGCATTCATAGGCCCGGCGCGCGGTTTCGTCCGCGATGATGCTTTGCGCAGGCAGAATGCGCGTCAGGCGTGAAAGCAACTCATCGCGGCGCGAGAGGATCTCCGGCTCGGGCGCGGGCATTTCAAGGGGCATTCGCGAGGCTCTCCCAAGGGGGGTGCGCTTTCCTCCTCCCTTGAGGAGGATACTCGCTTCTTACACCCTCTTGGGCACGAGGATCACACGAAAATCATTGACATTGGTGCGCGTCGGGCCAGTGACGACCAGATCGCCCAGTTTCTCGAACGCGGTGTAGGCGTCATTATTGGCGAACAGGGCCTTCAGATCGACCCCCGCTTTTCGCGCGCGTTCAAAACTGTCGGGGGTCATGATGGCGCCGGCGTTGTCTTCGCTGCCGTCAATCCCGTCTGTATCGCAGGCGATAGCCGAGACGCCGCCAAAGCCCTCGAGCGCCAGCGTCAGCGCCAGCAGAAACTCCGCGTCGCGACCACCCCTGCCCTTGCCGCGCACGGTCACGGTCGTTTCGCCGCCCGAAATGATGGCGACCGGCGGTTCGAAAGGCTGACCATGTAAGGCGATCTGCCTGGCGATGCCTGCGTGAACCAGCGCCACGTCGCGCGACTCGCCTTCAAGATCGCCCAGAATGCAGGGCGTGAAGCCAGCCTTCCTGGCGACGGCCGCGGCAGCGTCGAGCGAACCCTGCGGCGTGGCGATCAAAATGTTCTGGACGCGATCAAAAATCGGATCGCCGGGCTTTGGCGTCTCACAGCCAGGGCTGTTCAAATGCTCTAGCACCGCCGCCGGAGCGTCGATCTTGTATTTGGCGATGACCTCTAGCGCGTCCTGCCGGGTCGTCGCATCGGGAACCGTTGGGCCGGAAGCGATCACCGAAAGATCGTCGCCCGGCACGTCGGAAATCATCACCGCGACAACCCGCGCCGGAGCGGCTGCTCTGGCGAGGCGTCCGCCCTTGATCGCGGACAGGTGCTTGCGAACGCAATTCATCTCGGAAATCGTTGCGCCACTCTTGAGCAGCGCCTTGTTGACCGCCTGCTTTTCCTCCAGCGTCACGCCTTCGGCGGGGAGCGCCATCAGAGCCGAGCCGCCGCCGGAAATGAGAGCCAGCACGAGATCGTCGCTGGTCAGTCCCTGCACCCTCTTCAGCACGCGCGCGGCGGCTTCGCGGCCGGCGGCGTCGGGCACGGGGTGCGACGCTTCAACCACCTCGATGCGCGAAGTCGGCGCGCCATGATCGTAGCGGGTGACGACCAGGCCTTCGACCGGTCCCTTGTAATGCGCCTCGACCGCAGCGGCCATCGCGGCGGCGGCCTTGCCGGCGCCCACGACTACGGTGCGGCCCTTTGGCGGCGTGATCTCCGCCAGATAGGGCGGCACGCAGAGCGAAGGATGCGCCGCGCGCACGGCGGCGTCGAACATTTCGCGAAGGAGCTTGCGGTGGTCGTCGGACATGGCGGATTCCAATTTATTTCAAAGATGGAGCAGGTCCCCACCCCAGCCCTCCCGCGCGCACGCGGGAGAGGGTATAGATTCGATGCACGACAAAGGTCGAAGGCGCGCCAGTTTCCCGCGCGAGCAGGAGAGATTAGCGCGAACCTTTGGCCTTTACGCGCCGGTCATCGAATTGGCCTTTTCGATCAGCGCTTCGGCCATGCGGATCGACGCGATGTCAATCAGACGACCGTCGAGCGAGACCGCGCCCTTGCCTTCCTTGGCGGCCTGGGCCATCGCATCGAGAATGCGGCGGGCCTTGGTCACTTCCGCCTCGGACGGCGTGTAGACCTGATTGGCGAGTTCGATCTGCGAGGGATGGATCGCCCACTTGCCCTCATAGCCCAGCACTGCGGCGCGCTTGGCGGCGGCGACATAGCCTTCGGGATCGTTGAAGTCGCCAAACGGGCCATCGATCGGACGCAAGCCGTAAGCGCGGCAGGCGACCATCATGCGCGTCTGCGCCGCATGCCATTGGTCGGCCCAAAAGTAATCGCGCTTGCCGTTGGCGTCCTTGTCGGAGAGAACGCCATAGTCCGGGTTCACGCCGCCGATGACCGTCGTGCGCGCGCGCGTCGAGGCAGCATAGTCGGCGACGCCGAAGGACATGGCTTCGAGGCGCTTCGAAGACTGCGCAATGGCTTCGACATTGGCCATGCCGAGCGCGGTCTCTATGAGAACCTCAATGCCGATCTTCTTGGTGCGCTTCTTGTACTGTTCGATCTGCGTGATCATCATGTCGATCGCATAGACGTCCTGCGGCACGCCGACCTTGGGGATCAGCACGACGTCGAGGCGGGGGCAGTTCTCGAGGACATCGACCACGTCGCGATAGCAGTAATGGGTATCGAGACCATTGATGCGGAGCGTCATGGTCTTTTTGCCCCAGTTGATATCGTTCAGGCCCTGAATGATATTCTTGCGGGCCTGCTCCTTGTCGTCCGGCGCCACGGCGTCTTCAAGGTCGAGGAACACCACGTCGGCCTTGGAAGTGGCAGCCTTTTCGAACATTCCCGGAGCCGAGCCCGGCACGGCCAGTTCGGAGCGGTGCAGACGCGAGGTCGCCTGTTCAACTAATGTAAAGCTCATTTCAATTCCCCTTCCTTGGGTGGTTGGCATATTCCCGGAAAGTCGGAGACTTCCTGGACCGGAATATGCGTTAAGAACAAAAGTTCAGCCCGTCGCCCCCAGGCCTGCGGCTATGCAGCTGATGGACAGCAGCAACGGAATCTTGATCGCCTCCTTTGCCGCTTCATCTTCGGTGTTGCGGAATCGGCGCAGCAATTCGACCTGTTCCCGATTCACCTCGTTGACCGTCGGCAGGCGGTCCGCCAAACGCGTGCGATAGGCCGGGAAGCGATCCCCTATCTGCTCGGCGCCGGTGATGCGAAGCACCATTGCGCGCGTCAGATCATGCTCTGTTTCGATGACGTTAAAGATTTTGTCGCGAACCGCTTCGTCTGCGACGAGCGAGGCGTAAGCCTTGGCGATGGAGAGATCGACCAGCATGAGCGCCTTCTCGACCTCATCGAGCACAAGTTTGAACAGTCGCGACTGGTCATACATGCGGCGCAGCAGCTCGAGCCCCTTGTCTCCACGCGCATCGAGAAAAGCCTTCAACCCCGAGCCGACGCCATACCAGCTGGTGATCGCATGGCGGTTCTGCGCCCAGGCGAACACCCATGGAATGGCCCGCAGGTCAGCGAGACTGCGGGCGCCAAAGCGCCGGGCGGGACGCGAGCCGATGTTGAGCATCGAAATTTCCTCGAGCGGACTCGCCGCCTGGAAATAGCCGACCAAATCTGGATCGCCCATGAACTTCGTGTAAGCCGCGAGCGCCGCGGCCGACATTTCCTCGAACGCTTCGTCAAACTCGGCGCGTGGAAGCAGGGCTTCCTCGCGCTCGGATTTCAAAGCATGGGTGAAGACCGACGAAGCCAGCAGCTCCATCTGATAGGCCGCCGTGCCGCGATTGGCGTATTTAAAGGACACAACTTCGCCCTGCTCAGTGACACGGAAGCGTCCTCGGATCGAGCCCGCCGGTTGAGCCGCGATGGCCTGACCTGTCGGAGCGCCGCCCCGGCTGACCGAACCGCCGCGCCCATGGAAAAACGCAATCGCGACGCCTTCCTCGACACCGACTGCGGTCAGCCGCGCCTGAGCCTTGAACAGCTCCCAGTTCGAAGGCAGGAAACCGCCGTCCTTGTTGCTGTCGGAATAGCCGATCATGACTTCCTGGAGATCGCCCTGCGCCTTGGCGCTCGCGCGAATGACAGGGATATGAAGCAATTCGCGCATGATCGCCGGCGCGTCCCGCAAATCGGGAATCGTTTCGAACAGCGGCACGATCGGCAATGTGCAGTAGACTCCCTTTGAACCTTGCCTTACCAGCCCGGCTTCCTTTGCGAGCACATAGGCGCCCAGCACGTCAGCGGCGTTGTGCGTCATCGAGAGCACGAAACTGCCGAAAGCCTCGCGATCCAGCTTGCTCTGCAGTTCAGCGACAACCTCGAACATCTCGATTGTGTCGCGCGTCTCGCCGGAAAATTTCTCGCGTTCGTCCGAGCTTAAGGGCGGAGTCAGGATCTGCGCATCGAGCCAGGCGCGCCACTCCGGCGACTCCACGGGTGGCGGTTCGTCGTCGCGAGTCGCGCGCCAGAGATCGCAAAGCGCGCTGGTCGTGCGCGTGGTGTTCTCACGCAGATCGAGCCGCACCGTGGAAAAACGGAAGACTTCCACCGCGCGTCGCACCGGTCGCACCAGATCGAGCGCGAGGGGCGCAGATTTTCCCTCGATCAACCCATCTTCCATCATGCGCAGATCGGCGATCAATTCGTCGGCGTTGTTGTAGCGCTGATCATTGGGCGTTTCGCCCTTTGTCGCTTTCAGCGTCTGGTCGAGCTTGTAGAGGATGAGATTGCAGTATTGCCGATAAGGCTCCATCTGGTTACGCGTGCGAATGGAGCTCGCATCTTTCAGAGCGCCCAGACGTTTTTCAAGTTCGTCGCGCAGTTTTTGCGGAATAAATGCGGCACGTGGGCTAATCGAAAGCATGCGGGCGAGATCGATCAAGCGCTGTCGATAGTAATTCAGGCTGGCGAGAGCGTTGTCGCTCATCGTCTTGCGCGTCACTTCATTTGTGACGAAAGGATTGCCGTCGCGATCGCCGCCGATCCAGGAGCCGAACTGGAAGAATGGCGTGACCTCAAATTTTTCGTTGGGATAATAAGTCTTCAACGCTCGTTCGAAGGTGGAAAGAATGTCTGGAGCAAGGTCGAAGATGGTTTCGGAAAAGAAATGCTGACCCCAGGCGACTTCATGCTCCACGGTGGGCTTCTCGAGATGCAAATCGCCGGTCAGGAACAGAAGTTCGATCTGGTCGCGCACCTGCGCCCCGAGCGCATTGCGCTCGCGATCTGTCCAGCGCGTTGATTCAAGATCGCGCATCAAAAGGTAGATGCGGCGATTTTTCTCCAGAATGGAAACGCGTTTCGCCTCGGTCGGATGCGCAGTGATGACCGGGCGGATGCGCAGGGCCTGCAATTGCGCCCGTATCTCGTCGGCGGTCACGCCCGCCTTGGCTGCGCCGGACAACACCTGATCAAACGTGCCAAGCAACTGGTCATGGCCGCGTTCGCGCTCGATATGGCGGCGACGACGCATCGCATAGGCCTGTTCGGCGATGGAAACGAGCTGGAACAAAATGCCTTGCGCCTGGAGCGCCCGGCCCATTTCGTAATCTGTGAGGTTGGAGCCCGCGGCGAAGCCCCGCAGCACGGGTTCGATTTGCGGCATGTGGCGCTTGACCACACTCACCAGCTGATCAACCAGATAGGCCGAAGCCTCCTTGACAGAGCGCGTGGCGAAAGCCGAAGGCGCGGCGGCGGGCGGCGTTTCTGATTGAGCGTCAGTCATGAAAACTCTCGAACTCTGCAGCGGTGAAACGATAAGTGCCCGAACTCCCGCGAGCGGCGAGAGATATTAGCTGTGCGTCGGCGAACCCCCGCCACTTTTCTCCGCCAGCGAAAAAAGTGGCCTTGCGAAGTAGGATCGAAAGAGGGTTCTCACCTCTCGCCCTAAGCGCGTTTTAGCACCTTCGCCACTGTCTCGCCGAACTCCGAAGGACTCGGCGCGACGGTGAGGCCATAGGACTTCATGATCTCCGTCTTTTCTGCGGCGCTGTCGCCGGTCGACGAGATGATCGCGCCGGCATGGCCCATGCGGCGACCCTTGGGCGCCGTCAATCCCGCAACGAAACCGATCACCGGCTTCGAGAAATTCTCCTTGATCCAGGCCGACGCTTCGGCCTCCTGAGGACCGCCAATTTCGCCGATGATGAGCACGGCGACAGTCTCCGGATCCTTGTCGAAGAGCACGAGGTGATCGAGGAAAGATGAACCATTGATCGGATCGCCGCCGATGCCGACCGAGGTCGAAATTCCAATGCCCAGTTCCTTGAGCTGCGCGGCGGCCTCGTAACCCAATGTGCCGGAGCGCGTGATCAGACCGACATTGCCCTGCTTGTAGATGTGGCCGGGCATGATGCCGAGCATCGCCTTGCCGGGGCTGATGATGCCGGCGCAGTTCGGTCCCACCATCATGGGGCGACGATCCTTGGGGTAGCGCATGAAATAGCGTTTCACGCGCATCATGTCCTGCGCAGGAATGCCGTCGGTGATCGCACAGATCAACCGGATACCGGCGTCCGCCGCCTCCATGATCGCGTCAGCGGCGAATGGCGGGGCCACAAAGACAAGACTCGTCGTCGCCCCCGTTTGCTTGACCGCGTCCTTGACCGTGTTGAACACCGGCACGCCATGAACGTTTTTGCCGCCTTTGCCAGGCGTGACGCCTGCGACGACCTTGGTGCCATAGTCGAGCATCTCCCTGGTGTGGAAGGTGCCCTTGTCGCCGGTGATGCCTTGCACCAGAATCGGCGTCTTCTCGTCGATAAGAATGCTCATGATTTCCTCCCGGCGGCCCCGCGAGTCTTCAAGCTCGCCGCCATCAAAACCCTTGCGCCCGGACGCAAGCGCCCAGGCAGTTGCTCAACCCGCCTTCTTTGTGGCGGCGACGGCTTTGTCCGCCGCCTCCTTGAGCGTATTGGCCGTGATGATCGGAATGCCGCTTTCCTTGATGATCTTGTTGCCGGCTTCGACATTGGTGCCGGCCAGACGCACCACCAGCGGAACGCTGATATTCGTCTCGCGCACTGCGTCGACGACGCCCTGCGCCACCCAATCGCAACGATTGATGCCGGCGAAGATATTGACCAGAACGGCCTTCACATTCGCATCCGAAAGCACAAGTCGGAACGCCGTGGCGACCCGTTCAGCGGAAGCGCCGCCGCCGACGTCCAGGAAGTTGGCCGGGCTGCCGCCAGCATGTTTGATCATGTCCATGGTGGCCATCGCGAGGCCTGCCCCATTGACGATGCAGCCGATTTCACCGTCGAGCCCGATGTAGTTGAGATTATGTTCGAGCGCCTGCGCCTCGCGCGGATCGGACTGCGAGGGGTCGTTCATGTCGACAATGTTGCGACGCCGGAACAGCGCATTGTCGTCGAATGACATTTTGGCGTCCAGCGCCAGCACCTTGTCATCCTTGGTCACGACGAGCGGATTGATCTCCAGCATGGTTGCGTCGCAGTCGCGGAAAGCGCGATAGGCGCCGAGGATCGTCTGCACCGCGCGCGAAACCTGCTTGAGATTGAGGCCGAGCTGAAACGCGAGCTCGCGCGCCTGGAAAGGCTGCAAGCCCACCGCCGGCTCCACGATCACCTGAAGTATTTCTTCGGGCGTGTTCTTGGCGATCTCCTCGATCTCCATGCCGCCGTGTTTGGAGGCGATCACGCGAACGCGCTCCAGTTTGCGGTCGAGCACGTAACCAAGATAGATTTCGCGTTCGAAGGGGTCTGCGAGTTCGATATAGACGCGCTGAACCGGCTTTCCTTCGGGACCCGTCTGCGCTGTCACAAGGCGCTTGCCGAGCATTTCACGCGCGGCCTGCTGCACTTCGTGATAGGTGCGGCAGAATCTGACCCCGCCCGCCTTGCCGCGCGCGCCGGCGTGAATCTGCGCCTTGACGACCCAGTTGGAGCCGCCGAGTTCCGTCGCTGCGTAGACGGCCTGATCCGGGCTGAAAGCGATCGTGCCGGGCGGAATGGCGACGCCATGGGCCGCCAGAATTTCCTTGGCTTGATACTCGTGGACGTCCATTTTGTCCTCCCTGGGACGACGAATGTTTTTGTTTCTTACGAACCGATTTTGCCGCGCACGACCGAATAGACTTCTTCGGTCTTCTGAGCGGCAAGCTCCGTGAGCGCGTTCACCTCTCCAAGACGGATTTCGGCGAATTCGCGATCCTTGATCGATTTGGCGTTGATGTACACGTTGAGCGCGGCACTGCGCAGCCCGGCGTTAGCGGCGAGCACGGCGACGCCGGCGTCGCTGATGACGTTGAGGTTGCCCTTCCCGGCGACCACGGCCGAGAGCTTGATCACCTCATGGCAGGCCTTCACGGCGCGCAATGGCGCGTCGGTCGCCTGTTTCAGCGCGGCCTGGATAGCGGCCGCGCGCGCAGCCTTCTGCTCGTCGCCCTCGCGCGGCAGGCCATAGGCGCCCATGACCGCGTTGAACGCGACGACATCCTCGTCGATCGCGGCGGTCAGCTCCGCGCGCACCTTCTCCGCCGCGGCGTTGATCGCCTTCAGTTCTTCGTCGAAAGCTTCGTAGTTCTTCTTGCCGATGGTCAGATTGGCGACCATCGAGACCAGCGCCGCGCCGATCGCGCCCATGATGGCGGCGGCGCCGCCGCCGCCGGGGGTCGGCGCTTCGCTGGCGAGTTCGTCGAGAAATTTCGCAATCGTGTTGTTCTTGGTCATGACGGCCCTATCGGATCAGGCAAGCACTTTGGCTTGCGCGTAAATATTTTCGGCGTCGAACACCTGATCGGCGCTCTCGAAAAGCTTGCCGACGCATTCGCGATGCAGCTTGAGCTTCAGACCGCCGAGGCCGAGCGCGCCGATGACGATCTTGCCGTGACGCTCCTTGGCCTTGTCGGTGGCCTCGACGCCGCCGAGCCCAAGCGGGGGCTGCGCGTTGCAGTCAGCGAGCAATTCGATCGTCGCGTCATTCTGCCAGTCCTTTTCGTCCAGCAGCGGAACGCCGATGGCGCCGGCGGCGAAGACGATATGGGCGCCCTTTACCGCGCTTGCGCGCGCCGCATTGTCGAAGGCCTCAATCGCGGTCGGCGTGAAGCCAAAGCGCTCGTGAATCGCGACGGCGGAAGCTTCCGCGCGGCCGAGCTGACGCGAGGTGATCGCGACTTCCGCGCCTTCGATATGGAGCATCGCCGCAGCGCGCATCCCGACCGGACCGGTGCCGGCCAGGACCACGGCCTTCTTGCCGGCGAGCGGCTTCGCCTTGGCGAGCAGCGCGACGCCAGCGGCGGCTGTGGTGTTGGAGCCATTGCTGTCCAGCATCACCGAAACGCGAAAATTGGAGAAGAACCGCTTCTTGACCGCCTTGAACAGAGTCTCGCCGGCCGTCATGTCGCCGCCGCCGACGAAAATGGCGGTATATTGCTTTTCCTTGGGACCGCGCGTGTAAATCGTGCCGTCGACCAGCGCGCCCACAGTGGCGGGCGTGACGCCGCCGTAGCCGACTATGTGGTCCGCGCCGCCGTCATAACCGACAACCGTGTCGAAAACGCTCGGGACAGGATCTGTGTCCAGCAGGAACAGAAGTTTTTTGGTCATATGCGTCTCATTCTGTTGGCGGCCATAATTGTCGTTGCAAGCGAATCGAAGAAATTCAGGATCCGGACCAAATCCAGAGATCCCGCATCCTGTTCCCGCGCAGGCAAGGTCTGCTGGCGGGCGCCTTGGACAGTTTCGTCGCTTTCCTTCCTCACATCGACCGTGGCGGCTGCTGTTGCTCGCTTTTGCTATGCTGTCACGATATTGCGCGGCGCGCCGGCCGCGAAGGCGTCGAGATTGTCAATCAATTGATCCGCGAGCACCTGCATCGCTTCTTTGCTGGCCCATGCGACATGCGGCGTCACGATCAGGTTCGGGATCGTCGGATCGAGCAGGATATTGCCTTGCTTGGGCGGTTCGACAGTCAGCACGTCAAAACCGGCGCCGGCGATGACGCCCTTGCGCAGAGCGTCGGCCAGCGCGGCCTCGTCGACAATGCCGCCGCGCGCCGTGTTGATGATGATGGCGGTCTTTTTCATCGACGCCAGCTCCTTGGCGCCGATCAGGTTTTTGGTCTGCGGGGTCAGCGGCAGATTAAGCGTCACCACATCGGCTTCGCGCAGAATGGTCGCCACATCGACGACGTTCGGTCCGGGCACGATATCGTTGATCAACACCTTCATACCGAGCGCTTCGGCGCAACTCGCGATGGATTTGCCCAGCGCGCCATAGCCGAGAATGCCGAGCGTCGAGCCTGCAATGTCATAGATCGGATAGTCGAAATAGCAGAACTGACGCGCCTGCTGCCAACGACCCTGCTGAACTGAAGTGTGATAATTCACCAGATTGCGCCGCAGCGCGAAGATCAGCGCAATCACATGTTCGGGTAGCGTGTTGTAAGCGTAATTGCGGATGTTGGAGACGATAATGCCCTTCGACGCGGCATAGGCCTTGTCGATCACATCGGTGCCCGTCGCGGCGACCGCGATCAGTTTGAGATCCGGAAGCTGCTTCAATGTTTCTTCGCGCAGCGGCACTTTGTTGGTGACGGCGATGGTCGCGCCCTTGAGCTTCGCGACCACCTCATCGGCCGTGGTGACGGCGTATTCAGTGTATTCATGCGGGAAATTGGGCTTGCGCAGATTGGCGTCGAGCGTCTCGCGATCGAGAAAAACGATTTTGTGCGACATTCCCTTATCCCTCGAATTGTGTGACGGCGGCGCGTTTTTCGCGCTCATAAGTTTTGCGTCCGGCGCCGATAAAGGAGCCGGACGCTTATTGGCTTAGGCCTTCAGCAGCGGATCGGCGCGATAGACGGCCTGCGCGGCGGCGACGCCAGAGCCGGGCTGAATCTTGATGCCGTTGTCGAGCATGGCCATTTCAGCGCCTGCGATGGCGCCGAGCAGCATCAGCTCGTTGAGGTCGCCGAGATGGCCGATGCGGAACACCTTGCCCGCGACCTGCGACAGACCGGCGCCGAGGGCGAGGTTGTAGCGGTTATAGGCGGTGGAGATGACCTTGGCGGCGTCGTAGCCTTCCGGCACGACAATCGCGGTCACAGTGTCGGAATTCCACTTGGGCTCCTTGGCGCAGGTCTTGAGACCCCAGGCGGAAACCGCCGCGCGCACGCCATTGGCGAGATGGTGATGGCGCTTGTAGACCTGATCCAGACCCTCCTCGAACAGGATCGACAGCGACTCCTTGAGGCCATAGAGCAGCGGGATCGACGGCGTGTAGGGGAAATAGCCGAGCGCGTTCTGGGCGATCATGTCCTGGAACTCGAAATAGGCGCGGCGGTGCTTGTTGGTCTTGCCGGCCTCGATCGCCTTGGGGCTGGCCGCCATCAGCAGCAGCGCCGCCGGCAACATGAAGCCCTTCTGCGAACCGGACACGATCACGTCGACGCCCCATTCGTCCATCTTGAACGGCAGCGAGGCGACAGATGACACGCCGTCGACGAACAGCAGCGCCGGATGCTTGGCGGCGTCGATGGCCTTGCGCACGGCGCCGATGTCCGAGGTGACGCCCGTGGCGGTCTCGTTATGCGTCGCGAGGACGGCCTTGATCTCATGCTTGGTGTCGGCCTTCAGCGTCTCTTCTATCAGTTGCGGGTCGTTGCCCGTGCCCCACTCGCGCTCCTGCACGATCACTTCGAGGCCCTGGCGCTTGCACAGGTCGATCCACAGGTGGGAGAACTGGCCGAAACGCTGGGCGAGAACCTTGTCGCCAGGCGACAGCGTGTTGGTGATGGCCGCTTCCCAGCCGCCGGTGCCGGACGCCGGGAAGATGAAGGCGTGGCCTTTCTCGGTGCCGAAGATCTTCTTGAGCGCCGGGAACAGCGGCTTCACGAGGTTGGGGAAGGTCGGCGAGCGGTGATCTTCCGAGGCCACCTGCATCGCCCGCTGGACACGGTCGGGCAGGTTGGTCGGACCCGGCACGAACAAAAAATTACGGCCGGGAATTCTGGAATTCGACATAATCGGCTCCCTTCGAGCGCTTGGGTTTGGTTGGTTTGAAGAAACCGGTTGCGCCGGGAGAGAACCCCTGGCGCAAAGCGGCGGGTGCGGAAAGTCGAGCGGGCGGAACAACGCCCGCGCAGATTAGAACAGGCCGGATATGCGGCCGTCGGAACCGACCTCGATATTATTGGCGGCCGGAACCTTGGGCAGACCGGGCATCGTCATGATGTCGCCGCAGACGACAACAACGAATTCCGCGCCCGCCGACAAACGCAATTCGCGGATCGGAATGGTGAAACCCGACGGCGCGCCCTTGGCGTTCGCGTCCGTCGAGAAGCTGTATTGCGTCTTGGCGATACACACCGGAAGGTGGCCGAAACCCTCCTTCTCCAGCTCCGCGAAGCGCGACTTGATGCTGGAGTCGAAGGAGATGTCGGCGGCGCCGTAAAGCTCCTTCGTTATGGTGCGAACTTTTTCGACGAGCGGCGTCTCATCCGCATACAGCGGCTTGAAGCGTGAGGGCTGCGTCTCGATGGTCTTGACCACGGCGCGCGCAAGGTCCGCCGCGCCCACTCCGCCGGAGCCCCAGTTGTCGGCGACGACGCAATCCACGCCCTCCGCCTTGCAGAGTTGTTCGAGCAACGCCATCTCGGCCTGGGTGTCGGATGAAAACTTGTTGACCGTGACGAGCACAGGCACGCCGAACTTCTTCACATTGCCGATGTGGCGCTTGAGATTGGCGAAGCCCTTCTCCAACGCCTCGATATTCTCGGCTTTCAGATCGTCCTTGGCGACGCCGCCATGCATCTTGAGCGCACGAATGGTCGCGACGATTACCGTCAGATCGGGCTTCAGGCCCGCCTTACGGCATTTAATGTCGAAGAACTTCTCCGCGCCGAGATCGGCGCCAAAGCCCGCTTCCGTCACCACATAGTCGGCGAGCTTCAGGCCGGACTTCGTCGCGATAACTGAATTGCAGCCATGCGCGATATTAGCGAAGGGCCCGCCGTGAATGATCGCCGGATTGTTTTCCAGCGTCTGCACCAGATTTGGAGCGATTGCATCCTTGAGTAGCGCGGCCATGGAACCGGCGGCCTTGATCTCCGAAGCGCGAATGTTCTTTTTCTCGCGCGTCTGGCCGATTACGATATTGCCGAGCCGCTTCTGAAGATCAGCGAAATTCGACGCCAGACAAAAAATCGCCATCACCTCCGAGGCGACAGTGATGTCAAAACCGTCTTCGCGGGAAAAACCGTTGGAGACTCCACCCAGCGAAGAGA
Source organism: uncultured Alphaproteobacteria bacterium (assembly GCA_963697595.1). Lineage (GTDB taxonomy): Bacteria > Pseudomonadota > Alphaproteobacteria > Rhizobiales > Beijerinckiaceae > Methylocystis. Next base: position 2,983,077 of record CAVOON010000003.1, read on the forward strand.
CGATCGAGCGCAGCGCGCGGTCGTTCATATCGACAACTCGACGCCAGCTGATGCGGCGCGTGTCGAGTCCCAGGGGATTGCCCCAGTAGATGTGGTTGTCGATCAGCGCGGCAAGCAGATTGTTCGCGGCGCCGATGGCATGGAAGTCGCCGGTGAAGTGGAGGTTGATGTCCTCCATCGGGACCACCTGCGCATAGCCGCCGCCGGCGGCCCCGCCCTTGACGCCAAAACACGGACCAAGACTGGGTTCACGCAGGCAGCAGAGCGCCTTTTTGCCAATGTGGTTGAGTCCGTCGGTGAGGCCGACCGTGGTCGTCGTCTTGCCTTCGCCAGCGGGAGTTGGGCTGATGGCGGTGACCAGGATCAGCTTGCCGTCGGGTCTGCCTTCCAGAGAGGCGATATAATCAAGAGAAATTTTCGCCTTGTAATGACCATAAGGCTGAACATGCTCATCGGAAATGCCGAGCTTATCGCGCGCGACATCGACGATTCGGCGCATTTTCGCGGCCTGCGAAATCTCGATGTCGGACTTGGGCGCAAGATGCTGGTTATCTTTCCCGCTCGCGCCGTGCGCGGGGGCCGACGATGGCGTCGTCATTCCACTTCCACTCCCTTCGAGAGCCGGTTTGCTCGGCTCTTGCAACAATTTTCTGAACTGCGCTCAATTTCAATCGAGCTCGAAGGGCGACGTAACGCGTGACGCGCAGGCTCCCCCCAATGGCAGCCGGGCCAATTTGACGAAAACACGTCCATCGGCCGAATTCAGAAGACCCTAGAATGTTATTTGTTGATCATCAAGCGACAGAACCGCGCACGGCGGCTCGCTTTGACGTCTTCGACCTACCCGCCGGACCGCATTTGGCGCACGGCGTCGTCGCCCCTATGGGGGCAAATGTTTTTCTTCGTCAAGCAATATTATTGCTGGAAACAGGCGCTTGCGGGCGATCGACCCGGAAAGAAAATACTCGCGCCTATTCTGGAGACCGGCGCCAAACTTCCAGACACAAGTGCAAGGTGTGGGTGCAGCATCCTACCCCATACCTATCCGATAAGATGGCCTAAATAGCCATCCTCTGGAATGGCGATGGATAGCTGAATCGCTCAAAAATCAGCGGTTCGCCTCTTTCCTGGTAAACCGGGTTGGCAGGTCAGGCGCCAGCAGCATTGCTGCAAAATGTGTAGGCGATGGCGAAATACACCCATCTGCGAAGACGGGCGACGAAATTATTTGCATTGCGGTGAGAAGGCGCGGCAAAAAAAAATGTCGCAGGGCTGTCGCAAATAGCCTCAAGAAAAAAACGCGCGCGCGACCGCCAGCACTGCGATCCTCTATTCGTCTTCGCCAAACCTGCTGGCCACGAGCGCCGACAAGGCGTCAAGAACTTCTCCCGCCTGCGCGCCCGCTGCCGTTACGGTGATGATCGTTCCCTGGGCGGCGCCCAGCGTCAAAATTCCCATGATCGAACTGCCGCCAACTGACTCTCCATCCTTGGTGACGGTGACTACGGCGTCAAAGCGGTCGCAGCATTGAACGAATTTCGCTGTCGCCCGGGCATGCAAGCCCTTGCGGTTGACGATCAACAAGTCGCGTGAAAAGTCTGTCCCGGTCAACACCGGATCTGTCTGAGAGTCCATCACTTTGTCGGTTCGACTGTTTGCTTCTTGGGCTCGCCGCAGCGGGGGGAAAGTATCCTGCTCGCGACATGCACATATTTGCGTCCGGCTTCCTGAGCCTGCAACACCGCCTGTTCAAGCGTTTGCCCTTCACGTACGGACGCCAGCTTGATCAACATGGGCAGATTGACGCCCGCCAGCACTTCGACATTGGCGCCGTTCATCACTGAAATGGCAAGATTCGAGGGCGTGCCGCCGAACATGTCCGTGAGCAGCACAACGCCGTCGCCCGTGTCCGATTGCTTGACGGCCTCGATGATGTCGAGGCGTCGACGCTCCATATCGTCTTCCGGCCCGATCGAAATCGAGGCGATCTGCTTTTGCGGACCAACCACGTGTTCGAGCGCGGCGCGAAACTCCGTGGCGAGGTGGCCATGGGTCACCAGGACCATTCCTATCATTCGACGCTACCACTCATAACGACGTCTCGCGGGGCGACCCAGGAAGACAATGCAAAGCACGACGACGCCGGCCAAAGTCCGCTCCTTCGGAATAACCGAGGCGAGGAACGGACGAATATCTTAGTGTTATCCCGCGAGGAGTTATACACGAGCGTCGCCATCCTGTCGCGGGCGCTTATCAGCCCGCCATTTTGTGCAATGCGGCAAAATTGGCAAGCCAAAAGCTTCTAAAAAAACGAATTTACCCCAACTGATTGAATAAAATAGAGAATTTTTTCCACCACAGCGTAATCGCCAGCCTCTACCATGCATCGCGGAAGCGACAATCCACATATCTGCGTCAAATCGGCGTTAGGCAAGGGGTATCGCGGCGGGCGTTCTCCGCCGGGGGCGGCAAGGTCGACGACAACGCGAATCACGCCGGCTGGTTCGAAAGGCGCCGGTGCGAGGCCAAGCCCCCGCAATTCGATGGCGCCCGCTATCGCGGGATGCGGGCGAGCAATCAGGCGGCCATTGCAATTGGTCAACGCCACTCTGTCGTCCCCAATCAGCCTGGCGAAATCGCCTCGCAGTCGCATCCCTTCCAGTAATCGACAGCTCAGGGCGCTCTTACCGGAGCCCGAGACGCCGCGCAAAAGGACACCCCGTTCGCCGATCAGCAGCGCGTTAGCATGCGCCATCGTCGCTTCGGCATGGGCTCCGTTCATCGCTCCGCCGGCAACCAGATTACAAAGCGGGCGCCCAACACCGCGTCCTCCTGCGCTTGCCCGGTCGCATTCAGGCCCATCTCATCGGTTCCCTCCGGCGCTGACAGCGTGCGATTCAGGGCGCGGATACGCCCCCCATGCGCTTCAACGATCTGCCGAGAGATCGACAGGCCAAGACCCGAGTTTTGGCCAAATCCCTGTTCAGGCCGATCCGTGTAGAAACGCTCAAAGACACGTTCGAACGCGCCTTGCGGAATTCCTGGACCATCATCATCGACGAGAACTTCGTATCCGTCGCGCCGGCGCCCCGAGATATCGACGCCGGTTTCCGGCCTCAGCGTCACGCGCACTACGCCGCCCGGCGCCGAAAAAGACCGGGCGTTGGCGATCAGATTGTCGAAAACCTGGGCCAGTCGCGAATCATGACCGGCCACCCGCCAGCGCCAGCGAAGCGCCTCGCTCGCGACCCCTTGCTTTAAAAGGGTCACTGTCGTCTGACCGCCGCGCTCGACGCCTTGCGCCATGCTGACGACAGTGTCGAGCACCAGGGAAAGATCAACGCTGGCCATATCCGCTCGCGCAAGTTCCGCATCAAGCCTTGACGCGTCGGAAATATCGCTGATCAGACGGTCCAGCCGACCAACGTCATGCTTGATGATTTCCAGCAACCGCGCACGGGAGCTTTCCGTCTTGGCAATGGGCAAGGTCTCCACTGCGCTGCGCAGCGACGTCAAAGGATTCTTCAGCTCATGCGCAACGTCGGCGGCGAAATGTTCAATCGCTTCGATGCGGCTGTAGAGAGCCCTGGTCATATCGCGCAAGGCGCCCGAGAGATGGCCGATCTCATCCTGCCGGTCCGAGAAATCGGGGATCTCCTGCCGGGATTTGGCGCCCCTGCGCACGCGCTCCGCAGCTTCTGCCAGTCGTCGCATCGGCTCGGCGATGGTCCCGGCGAACAGCAGCGAAAGCAAAAGCATCACGCCGGCCGATACCAGAAAAATCCGAATGATCGCCCAGCGTTCGGTGGCGATGATGGCGTCGATGTCGCCGCCCAGCGTCGACAGCAGCAGCACGCCTCGCACCGAGCGGAAGCGTTGTACGGGCACAGCCACGGAAATAATTGTTTCGCCCTTGGAATTGGCCCGCACCACCGGCTGCGCGGTTCCGCTCAAGGCGGCGGCGACTTCCGGATAGGCCTTGCCATTGCCCATGCCGATGTCTTCATAAAGCGGCAGTTCCGGGCGGCGTGACCAGCGTCGCAAGGCGTTTACAAGGTTCTCCAGGGGAGTTGCGGCGTCAGCGCCCATGTGCGGCGCTGGAGCGGGACCGGCTGGGGGTAGATCGAAACGAAAAATATTCGAGCGTCCCGAGACAGAGCGCGAATCCAGCAACAGAGAGCCGTCGCGATCATAGATGCGGGCGCGTGTGCGAGTAGGCGAAACCAGGCGGCGAAGCAGAGGCCCAACGCGTTCCGGATTAAGCGAGAACTCCAACGCGGGCTGGCTGCCGTCAGTAGCGCTGTAGCTTTCACCCGGCGCCAGTTTCAAAAGCTTCTCTGGGTCAATGGTGATGGCGTCGGTGTCGATAGTGGCGGAAGCGGCCACCGCCGCGGCTATGATTTCGCCCTGCGTCAGCAGACTTTGTATGCGGGCGTCTATGAGGCCTTCACGAAACTGGTTGAGATATAGGAATCCACCGAGCAGGGCGACCAGCCCGCCGAGATTGAGCACGACGATACGTCTTGTCAGCGACGATGATAGCCGCGCCTGAGCTGCCCGCAGCAGCCGCAGCAGCCGCACAGACGCCACCCGGCCCGCTCGGCTTTGACGCGCCGACGCCTGCGATTGCGCCCGCTCGCGCGCTTCGACGCTCATCGATCGATCGCGCCCCTCCCGCCGCAGCTCAACTCACGCCTCCTTGAAACGATAGCCGACGCCATACAGCGTCTCTATCATCTCGAAATCGTCGTCGACGATTTTGAATTTCTTGCGAAGTCGCTTGATGTGGCTGTCGATGGTGCGATCATCGACGTAGACCTGATCGTCGTAGGCGGCGTCCATTAGAGCGTTGCGGCTTTTCACCACGCCGGGACGCTGCGCCAGCGCCTGCAGGATCAAAAACTCCGTCACCGTCAGCACTACGGGATCGCCGCGCCAGGTGCAGGCATGACGTTCGGGGTCCATTGTCAGAGCCCCGCGCTCCAGCACCTTGGCCTCGGACTCCTTTTGCGCCGCGGCCTCCTTCGGGTTGGCGCGGCGCAGAATCGCCTTTACGCGCTCGACAAGGAGACGCTGGGAAAAGGGCTTATGGATGAAATCGTCGGCCCCCATTTTAAGGCCGAACAATTCATCGATCTCCTCGTCCTTCGAGGTCAGAAAGATCACCGGCAGATCGGACTTTTGACGCAGCCGCCGCAGCAGCTCCATGCCGTCCATGCGCGGCATCTTGATGTCGAATATGGCGAGGTCCGGCGGATTGGCCCGCAAACCATCCAGCGCGGCGGCGCCATCGGTATAGGTTTGAACCCTATAGCCTTCTCCTTCAAGGGCGATAGAGACCGAGGTCAGAATGTTACGATCGTCGTCGACGAGAGCGATGGTCGGCATTGTCAACCTTTGTTGTTTGCGGCCAGGACGCTCCTCGATCCGTCATGACCTCGGCGACATGAACCAGTGCTGAAGGTTCCATGCCCTTGCGGACGCTATACGCTGGGCGCAACGCGCCAGATTCCGCCATGAAAATAAAGCGCATGCCACCGGTTTCGTTCCGGCTGGAGCGCGACGGGACAACTTCTTGGCTATCGCGGCCAAATTGTGACGTCGCGCTTTTCAGCGCCCAATCCGTCATAAAGCGGCTTCATCGCCGCCTGGTTCGCCTTTATATACGCATATTCGTCATAAAGCACGTTTTGCGCTACGACCGGGCGACGGACGCGCCGCCAAGGGCATTCGATCTCGTGACAAACGCCGAAAATCGTCCTGTTCCGGCCGCGCGGAGCGAAATCGCCGCGCCTTTCGCGACGCCGACCCCGACCGATTAGGAAGGCAGCACTATTTTGCTGACGTTGCGGCCGGCGGCGCAAACGCGCAATTTTGTGCGCGATCCGCGGCTGTCTCTGCTCCTGCCGAAAGCGAAAATGGCGATCCGCTCGCGCATCCGCGTTTAGGCGACGCTACCTGCGGATCGTCTTTCCGGGGCGCGAGACTACAGGAAATTTTTACTGATCCGGCGCCAGGAACTCTTTAAAGATGACGAGAGGCGTCAAAATGCCTCCCGTTTTTTTGCGAGCGACCGGAGCCGTTCAGGCTATCGCCAGAAATTGCGCGATCTCGTCCTTGAGCGTCAGCCGTTGCTTCTTCATGCCTTCAAGCGTCTCGTCGGCGACGGGCTCGACATTGGTCTCCATGCGGTGAATGGCGCGGTTGAGCTCATGATAGGCCTCGGCTATGCGCGCGAAATGCGCATTAACGCCCTTCAGTTCCTTGATGGCGTCAGCCTTTTCGGGAAATTCCTCATGCAATTCATGCGCAACGTGACTCATTTCTTTTTCTCTCCACGACCCGTTTCTCAGGCCTTGCTGTTGTATCCTACCCGCGGGTCGAGCGACGCCGCAGTCGGAATGGTAGCCCGTCTCATAATAAGCGCAACGCAGAACACCCGAAGTGCGGCGATCCGTCGCGTGTGGCGCTTCCCTTGAAACGGATGGAAAAAGCGAGGAAAACGGGATCTGAAGCCTGTTTCCCATCGCCTCCACTGTGAAGCATCCGATGGAGGAAGCCTCTCTAGCTCATCCGTCGATGCCGATCAGTCGTGATGCATCGGTTGCTTCAGTTTTTCCATGACCTGATCGATCGAGAAACTAGCCGCCTTCTGCCTGGGCGGGAAGTCCTTGAAGGTCATGAGGAATTGTCCCACGTATTTCTGCACCGGCAGCGCGATGAAGGCGTGGTCCAGGAACCAGTCGTAATAGGTGTTCGAGGTGATGCTCGCGCGCTCGTAGGGATCAAGCCGCAGATTGTATAACAGCGGCACGCGCAGCACGGTAAACGGCTCGGCCCAGACTTCGCAGAGTTCCTTCCGCTCTCTGTTCCGCGAAGACCATCTTCCAGTTATCGTAGCGCAGCCCGGTCAAATCCCCGTCGTCGGAGAAATAGAAGAACTCCTTGCGTGGGCTCTTGGCTTCTTCACCCGTCAAATACGGCAGCAAATTATAGCCGTCGAGATGAACCTTGAAGTTCGCCTTGCCGATCTTGTAACCTTTCAGCAATCTTTCCTTGATGTCCGGTACCCCGGCTGCTGCGAGCAGAGTCGGCATCCAGTCGAGATGCGAAACGATCTCGTTGGCGACCGAGCCCGCTTTGATTTTGCCGGGCCAGCGAACAACCGCCGGCACGCGATAAGCGCCTTCCCAGTTGGAGTTTTTTTCGTTGCGGAACGGCGTCATCGCCGCGTCCGGCCACGAGTTCATGTGGGGGCCGTTGTCGGTCGAATAGAAAACGATCGTGTCGTCGTCGATCCCGAGTTCCTTGATCTTGTCGAGAACGGTCCCGACGTTCTTGTCATGATCGATCATCACGTCGGCATAGGGACCCATCCAGCGCCCCGACTGGCCTACGCTTTCGGGCTTGGGATGGGTACGGAAATGCATATGGGTGAAGTTGACCCAGAGAAAGACGGGCTTGTCGGCCTTCACTTGTTTTTCGAGAAACTCCACTGCGCGGGCGGCGATGTCGTCGTCGATCGTTTCCATCCGCTTCTTGGTCAGCGGGCCGGTGTCCTCAATCTTTTGCTTTCCATCCGGCGTCGCAAAACTATGAATCACGCCGCGAGGACCGAAATTCTTGCGGAAGTTTGGAAACTCCGGATCGTCGGGCTTGGGATAATCGGGTAGCTCCGGTTCCTCCTCGGCATTGAGGTGATAGAGATTGCCATAAAATTCATCAAAGCCATGCGCGGTGGGCAGGAACTCGTCCTTGTCGCCGAGATGGTTTTTGCCAAATTGGCCTGTGGCGTAGCCTTGGGCTTTGAGCAGCTCCGCGATCGTCGGATCTTCCTTTTGCAGTCCGATAGCCGCACCGGGCATGCCGACTTTGGTCAGGCCCGTGCGCAGACCGCTTTGTCCGGTGATGAACGAGGCGCGACCGGCGGTGCAGCTCTGTTCGCCGTAATAGTCCGTGAAAATCATGCCTTGCTTGGCGATGGAGTTGATGTTGGGCGTGCGATAGCCCATCAGGCCGTTTGTGTAGGCGCTGATGTTGGACTGGCCGATATCGTCGCCCCAGATCACGACAATATGCGGCTTCTTGGCCGCGTCTCCCGCGGGCGGCTTTTTTGCGAGGTCTGAAGCCGCCATAGCTGGCGCTGCGGATAATGAAAACGACGCGAACAGTGCTGCGACGACGGCAGCTATTTTAAATCGCATGGCCAGCCCACCTTAAAGCTAACGAAAAAAGCGAGGCGAGGCGGGAATGGTTAAGTTCGCCAGCGCCCTTGTGTCCGCTTTTATTCCGCGAATTTGCCTTGCGTGCAACAATTAATGAGAGATTTACAAGTCGCGAGTCCCAGGCCGGCGCAGCGGCCCTAAAGAGTAAGATGACCACTTTTTCGAAGCGAAGCGATGGAATCTCCCGACGCGTCGCATCTGATCGAACTGTTTCGGGCGCAGCGCGGCAGTGGCCATTTGACGCGCTTCAGCCCCAGTCAGCCAATCAGTTGTGGTTTGATTTTAATGGCGAGAGAGACGGGACTTGAACCCGCGACCTCCGGCGTGACAGGCCGGCGCTCTAACCAACTGAGCTACTCCCCCGCAGCGACGCATTGCGTGCGAGAAGCGCCGAATAGGACATGCGTCTGGCGAAGTCAACACCTTGAACCTTATTTGGATCGGGTCCCGGAAATCCCGACCGCGCCTCTTTTCTTCGGTCCCCTTCTGGACTAAGGCGGCGCCAAGGCACTATGTCAGAACCAAAGCCCAACTTCCCCGCTCCACCGGCTCGGAAAAAACTCATGGCTGGCGAAAACGCCTCCATACAACGCCGAAAAGCCCGCTTTGAACGAACTTGACCTCATTCGCCGCCGCATCCGCGTCCGCGCCTGGCGCCGCGGAATGCGTGAGATGGACATCATCCTTGGCGGCTTCGTCGATGCGCGAATTGACACCCTGGACGGGCAGGAGCTGGAGCAGTTGGAGGCGCTGCTTGATGCAGACGACGACGACGCCTTTCGCTGGTTCAGCGCCGGCCAGGCTCCCCCGCCCTTCGACACCCCCTTGTTTCGCAAGATCTCGGCGTTCCATGCCGAAAAGGACCCAATTTCTTGAAACAACGCACCGATATGCGCGCGCAAGCCGCGGCGGGCGCATTGAAAACCGCTCTCGCGCGGATCGAGGCGGGAAAGAAAATTCTTTTCGCGCACACGCCGGAAGGCTTTGACGCCTTCGTCGCTGGCGATCTCGCCCGCGCACTTGCGGCGCGCGCGGAGGGCGAAGCGGCGGTCTTTGTGCATGTCGCGCGCGACGCCTCCCGCTCGGCGCAGTTTCGCGAAGCCTTGCGCTTCGCCGCGCCTTTTGTCGAAATTCTCGACATTCCCGGCTGGGACTGCCAGCCTTATGACCGCGTCTCTCCCAACGCCGCCGTCGCGTCGCGCCGCATGACCGCCCTTGCCCGACTCGCGCGCTCCAAATCTTCGGAACAGCAACCGCGCGTCATCGTCACCACCGTCGATTGCCTGCTCCAACGCGTCCCGCCCCGCGCGAAAATCGCCGCCGACACTTTTTCCGCCGCGCCCGGAAACGTCGTGGAGATGGACCTTCTCACGCGATGGCTGGAGAACAACGGTTTCTTGCGCTCCAGCACGGCGCGCGAACCCGGCGAATACGCACAACGCGGCGGCATCGTCGATCTCTTCGCCCCCAGCATGCCGACTCCAATCAGGCTCGACTTCTTCGGCAATACTCTGGAGTTGATCCGGGCGTTCGATCCAGAAACGCAACGCACTACGGGCCAATTGCGCGCGCTCGATCTCGTGCCGATGAGCGAGTTGCAACTCGTTAGCGAGACCATGCGACGCTTCCGCCAGGGCTACACGACGCGCTTTGGCGGGGAGACTCGGGGCGATGCGCTCTACGAAACGATTAGCGAAGGACGCCGCCATCCCGGCGCGGAACACTGGCTGCCGCTGTTTTACGACCGCCTCGACACATTGTTTGACTATTTTGGCGACGCTCCGCTCCTGCTCGACGCCCATAGCGAAGACGCAGCCATTGAGCGGATCGCCCAGATCGCCGACTATTACGACGCGCGCAAGACGGCCTACGATCTCGACCACGCCCGTTCAAACTACAAGCCGCTGGAGCCCCGCGAACTATACCTCACGCAAGAGGAATGGCGCGGTCAGCTTGAGTCGCGGGCGCAGGCTCATTTTTCGTCCTTTGCAACAGCGGAAGGCGAAACGGCCAGCATAGATTTTGCGGCGCGGCCGGGGCGCGACTTTGCGCCCGAACGCAATCAGCAAGACGTGAATGTGTTCCAGGCCGCAGCCGATCATATCAAATCGCTGGCCCAGGATGGCAAAACCGTCATAGTCGCCGCCTGGTCCGATGGTTCGCGCGAGCGGCTTGGCCATGTGCTGACGGAGCACGGCCTGAAGGCTCCGCCGCTGGTTTCCGGGCTGCCCAGCGCCCTTGCGTTAGGCAAAGGCGCAATTTCGCTCGCCGTGCTCGGCGTGGAACATGGTTTTGAGACGGAAAGCCTCGCTGTCGTCGGCGAGCAGGATATTTTGGGCGACCGGCTCGTGCGCCGCCGCCGAAAGACCAAGCGCACCGAAAATCTTCTTGGAGAAATGGGCGCATTGTCGGCTGGCGATCTCGTCGTGCATGTCGACCACGGCATCGGCCGCTTTATCGGTCTTGAATCGATCACGGCTGCTGGGGCGCCGCATGACTGTCTGGAGATCCATTACGCTGGCGGCGACAAGCTGTTTCTGCCCGTCGAAAATATCGAACTGCTGACCCGCTACGGCTCCGAAGATACCGAAGTCGCGCTCGACCGTTTAGGGGGCGCCGGCTGGCAAGGCCGCAAGGCCCGCATGAAGAACCGCATTCGCGAGATGGCCAAGGGCCTGATCGCGATCGCGGCTCAGCGCATGTTGAAACAGGCGCCCAAACTCGCCCCGCCGGAAGGCCTCTACGACGAATTTTGTGCGCGCTTTCCCTATGACGAGACCGAGGATCAGGCCGCAACCATTGACGCAGTTCTGGACGATCTGGCTTCTGGCCGCCCGATGGATCGTCTTGTCTGCGGCGACGTCGGCTTCGGCAAGACGGAGGTGGCCCTTCGCGCGGCTTTCTGCGCGGCGATCAATGGCAGGCAGGTCGCCATCGTCGCTCCAACGACCCTGCTGGCGCGACAGCACTACAAAAACTTTTCAGCGCGTTTCTCTGGCCTGCCGGTCCGCATCGGACGGCTGTCGCGCATGGTCGGCGCCGCCGAGGCTCGTGAAACCAAAAAGCAGCTTGGCGAGGGCAGCATCGATATTCTCATCGGAACGCACGCCATTCTCGGGAAGGGCGTCAACTTCAAGGATCTGGGCCTCGTTATCGTTGACGAGGAGCAGCATTTCGGCGTGAGCCATAAGGAACGGTTGAAGGAATTGCGCGCCGAGGTGCATGTGCTGACCCTTTCCGCGACGCCAATCCCCAGGACGCTGCAACTCGCCATGACCGGCGTGCGGGAACTCTCGCTGATCGCAACGCCGCCGGTCGACCGTCTGGCCGTGCGTAGTTTCGTTTCGCCCTTCGATCCGCTCATCGTGCGTGAAGCCCTGCTGCGAGAGCGCTATCGGGGCGGCCAGGCCTTTTTTGTCTGCCCGCGCATTGAAGACCTGGATGAAGCGGCGGCGTTCTTGCGTGAGAACATCCCCGAGGCGAAATTCGTCGTCGCGCATGGGCAAATGCCGCCGACCGAACTTGAAGAAAAAATGTCCGCCTTCTACGATGGCGGTTACGATATTCTGCTCTCGACAACCATCGTCGAATCCGGTCTGGATATCCCCACCGCCAACACGTTGATCGTCTGGCGAGCCGACATGTTCGGCCTGGCGCAGCTTTATCAACTGCGCGGGCGTGTCGGGCGCGGCAAGACGCGCGCCTATGCCCTGTTTACAACTCCGGCCAATCGCACGATCACGCCGCAGGCGCAAAAACGACTGGACGTGCTGCAATCGCTCGACACGCTCGGCGCCGGCTTTCAACTGGCGACGCATGATCTCGACATTCGCGGCGCGGGAAATCTGCTGGGCGACGAGCAGTCAGGCCATATCAAGGAAGTCGGCTACGAGCTTTATCAGCAGATGTTGCACGACGCGATCGAGCTTTTGAAAGCTGGAGTCGATGAGCCGCTGGAGGAAGTTTGGTCGCCAACCATCGCGCTGGGAGCGCCCGTAACCATTCCGGAAGATTATGTGGCGGATCTGAGCCTCCGCCTGCAACTCTATAGACGTCTGTCGACATTGGAGACCGATCAGGACATCGAGAGTTTTGCTGCGGAGATGGTTGACCGTTTCGGCCCGACGCCGGCGGAAGTGGAGCAATTGCTCAAGATCGTCGCGATCAAGGCGCTCTGCCGCCGCGCCCATGTCGAGAAGGTCGACGCAGGGCCCAAGGGCGTCATCGTCGCCTTTCGGGACAATCTTTTCGCCGATCCCGCCGGCCTTGTGCGCTTCGTATCGCAGGAGCGTTCTTACGCAAAGGTGCGGCCGGATATGAAGATCGTTTTCGTGCGTGATTTCGACACGCTTCAGGAACGTCTGGAAGGCACGCGCGATATTCTACGCACGCTCGTGAGCATCGCCGAGAAGAAGAACTGATCAGGCTTTACGGCCGCAGGCAGGCGAGCGTTGCATTCATTCCCCGCAAAGTGTTTGCGCAGGCAAAAGAAAGGAAGCTTCTTGTTTCCTCAGATGGGCGAAACGCTCGAGCCGCGCGGCCGATGCGGCGACGCCAAACGCGAAATAATGAGCCTGCGACGTTATGCTGAGTGAGCTAAGAGACAAAATCGCGGACAAAAAACGCATTTTGCAGTATTTACAGGCGTTCGATAAAATCGGACAGACCGATGCAAATGCGACGGAGCGAGTTTTTGACCTTCAAACGGATGCACTTGAGTAACACTGTCGACCAGGTCAAATAGTAAATCTGCCGAGTTGTCGCCTGAGTTCGCGGTCAAGTATATAGCGCGACGATAATGCGCCCAAGGGAGATGCTTATGAACAATAAATCTTTTCGCCAGAATTTGATCGTCGCTACCGCGTCGTTTGTTCTGATCGCGGCAGGCGCCGTCGCGCAGACCCCGCCTCCGGCCCCCCCTGCTCCGCCGCCGGGCGGCGCGATGGGCCATGACATGAAGGGCATGGGCGGAATGGGTGGCGGCATGGGCGGCATGGATCATGGCGCCGGCGGCGGCATGGCCGGTATGGGTGGCGGCGGAATGAGTCACGGCGGCGGCGGCATGGGAATGATGCAAAAGATGCTGTGCGGAGTCACCGAACATGTGGACGGTCGCCTGGCCTATCTAAAAGCCGAACTCAAACTAACCGACCAGCAGCAAGGGGCATGGAACACATTTGCCGACGCCTATCGCGGGGCGACGCAAAAAACCGCAAAAATCTGCGCGGCGAATGAAGCTGCCGCCGCGACCGGCGGCGACCATTCGATGCACCACGGCGTGCTGGGACATCTTTCGATGATGGAGCATCACATGAGCGACCATCTCGAATCCCTGCGCGCGCTGAAAGCCGCCATCGAACCGCTGTATTCGGCGTTGAGCGAGGAGCAGAAAAAGACCGCAGATCACGTCTTCACCAATGTCATGGAGGTCGGCATGGGCAAAATGGGCGGCGGCGGCATGGGTGGTATGGGTGGCATGGACCACGGCGGCGGCGGAATGGGCGGCATGGGTGGCATGGACCACGGCGGAGGCGGAATGGGCGGCATGGGTCACTGACGGCCACAGACTTCAAAGTCGACGGGGACGCTGCATAAGCGGCCCCGTTTTTCTCAAAGCTTGCGTTTGCATTGAGGCAAAACGACTTTGAGAGTCACGTCACAACTGCGAGCGCAGGCGTCATCAACTGACGCGCCGACACTCCTCCGCGCAGGCTTTGCACGCCTCGCCACAGGCATTGCATTCGACATATTGCGGGAATTTATCGCATTCGCTTTTACACGCCATGCAAACATCTGCGACGGTTTTTGCGAAAGCCGGCGTAAAATTCGAGTTGACCGCCGCCAAAACTTCCAATGCGCCGCAGGCGGCGACCAGATCATAGGAAGCCTTGGTGCAACTCGCCATGCTGGTGTCATTCATCGACAGCATGCCAAAACAGTGACGCAGACACTCATTGCCCGTTGAAACACATTTGGCGCTTGTTTCCATCAAAGCTTTGAACTTCGCCGGATGCATGTGCTGTGCCGTCTTGTTGAAATCTTCAGCAAGAGCTCGAGAAACTGACAGCGCGGCCGCAGCGGCGCCAAGGGTTGTTACGAATGCGCGACGTTCCATGAAAATGCTCCTAAGTCGGAGAAACCCACTCCTTAGGTGGAACGGCGCCGGGAGGGGTCAAGGTCGCCTCCAAACGACAGAGCGTTGCGCTCTAGCGCGGTCCGCATAGAAGATCGTTGCGCCTAATTATTCCGGCCGCCAAATAATCCCCGCATCGCGGCGAAAAGACCTCTCGATTTTGGCGGAGCGACGGGCTCTGCAATTTCGCTCACTTCGAGCGTCGCCCGAGCTAGCGCTTCCTTGGCCCGTGCAACGCTCTCCACCAGGGAAGCGGCCTGCTCTACAGGGGTAAAAACGCCTTTGGCCCGATTGTCGAGATAGTTGCGCAACGCCTCGGAATTTTGAGATTGGCCCTGCTCTTCGTAAAAACCTAAAGCCTGCTCAATGGCGGCGACATCCGACAATTGCGCCGCGATTTTGGAGGCGTCGACATTGGCCCGACCATCAAGCGTCAACCGCGCGGCATATAATTTTCGCGGCTCGAGCGTTTTGGCGAACAGGTCAAAAATACCCGCTTGCTCTGCGACGGTGGCTTCCGGCGCAACAAGGCCTTCGGCGCCGCAAGCCTGGGCGAAGCGATAAACAAGCGGCGCTTTCGCGTCGCCCCTGAGCGGCGCGCCAATCCCCTCGCCCCATTGCGGTCTCAAGACAAGCGACGCAACTAGCGAGGGGTCAATGCGATAGGCGCGGTAGCCGCCAATTCGGGACGCCAACGCACGCCCAGCAACATTCGCTTCTTTCAGCAACGCGACAAAATTTGCAAGCAACAATGGCTCGAGCGGCTCCCACAATCCGAAAAGATCAAAACCGCCGGGGTAGTCCAGCCGCGCAAGCGCTCCATTCATTGATTGCAGGAGTTTTTCACGCCGAGCATGAAGCGCGGCCGCGCGTTCAACCATTGCGCGGCTCATCGCGCCGGCGGGGGCGGCTTCTTCTTGCGCGGCGCAATGCAGGATTTCGCCGATCAGCGGATCGTCCTCCGCCACTTTGCGCGGATTGACGCCGTCCCCCTCCACGCGGAACAATCTGATATTGGACGCGCCCCCCGGATCGCGAGGCCGCACGGATAGCTCTCCCGTGTCGGCGCTAAGGCTGACAAGGCCGATATCGTCGCCCAAAGCGGCGCCGTAGAAATCCAGTTCTACAGCCATGCCGGAGCCGGAGGCGCCATGATTCGGCGAAGAGCCGACAGGCGTCAGCCGTCTGATGGCGATCCCATCGAAGGGCGCATCGTCGGGGGCCGTCAGCAGTTTCAACAAATTGAAAACAATAATAGGTTCATGCGACCAAACGGCGTCCGGATATTCTTCAGGGGCTCCGGTCGCTTGGCGTATATCATCAAAAAAAAGCGGTTGGACGACAGGTTCGCCGGCGTCCCGCTGCTCCCGCGTCCAGTCGCGCAGGCGCCGTCGCTGATGCATCACCAGCGCGACGCCGATGCGGCCCAGCAGATGGGCGCTCTCCTCCAGCGATTCCGATAGCCGCAAACGGAGCCCCGCACGAGGCGCGCCGCCCTCGCGCAACCACTGTTCCATGATCGCGAAAGGCGCCTCGCGGCGATCCTCGAAGCCGTCGGGAAAATATTCCAAACGTTCGAGGGAGAGACGCGCGCGGCTGGCCGGAAACATTTGTCGTGTCGGCCACACGTGCAAGAGCTGCGCGGAGTCGCTGCGCCCGAACAGACGCTTGTGCCCACAGGCCCAGACCAGTCGCGCGCCGCCAAGCGCAAATTGCTCGCGAGCAAAACGCTCAAAGTCGCCACGCCCCGAAAAGGAGGCGATGTGGACGCTTGCAGGCCCCGCGTTGGCGCTATCGGGCAACAAGGTCAGCGCCAGCCGCCACTCGCCGACGTCGCCCTCGTCGGTCTCCAAAGTCAGCCGCAGTTCCGTTCCATCGGAAGCCAGCAGGGCAAGATGCCTGTGGCCGGAAGGCGCCACGATCAGGCAGGAGCCGGCGCGCCAGCGCGAGGCGTCTAGCTTGTCGACAAAGACGGCTCCCGCAGAAAAGTCAGGATCGCTCGCCGAGACGATGGTGAGGTCAGGGCGAGAAGCCTTCGGCGCGTCGGACTCGCCCGGCTCGAAAAAGCCCAGCAGCAACGTGCGCTCGCCGTCCCAAAATACGTCCAGTTGTTCGCGCCACATGGACTACACGTCGCCCCATCGCTTTCAATCCAGGCAGAAAACTATCCGCTTCCCGCTTGCCCACGATCGCACCGCCGTCCTTGACGTTGATCTGCACATGGACATGATAGCGGCCCGGACGGCGCGCTTTCAGCCGGACTTTATACTCGTGATCCCTGCCTATATCCAAGGTGAAGGTGCGGGGAGCGGGAACGCCGCCGACGAAAGACGACTTGCGGACGAACACCGGTCCTGCGAGGGTCAGCAGCAAGACTAAAAATCAATTCTACAGTAAAGCTAAATTTGTTTATGCTATAATTTGACGCTATAATACCGATTTGTTTGCGTGTGAAAATAAATAATTATGTAAGCAACAATGCGTAGCAATAACTGTAGTCTCATATGTTACACAATTTGATACTTAGAGAATAATAATTGTTTTATATTCATGCATTGTGGAATAATATCACTGCATTTAAAATATATACTATGCATATTATTATAAAGTACACGAATTATTCTATTGAAGCGACAATTCGTCGCAACCAAACACCATTGTTTGCTCGCGCAATCTGGACAGGATGAGGCGCCGTGGGCGCGCTGCGTCACGAAGCTCTTCGCGCTAAAGTCGCGGACATCAACCCGCGAGGAAGAAAGTGGCTTTGCACAAGGTGAACGAACTTGGATGGGTGGCCGCTTGGGTGGGGTTCATCATCTTCGTTTTTGCGATCTTCATTCCAACCGTGAACAGGTCGCTGAATCTCTGACAGCCTGCGGGCTATTCTGGCTGCGGGTTTTAGTTTTCCACCCGATTGCCCCCGGCGCCAAAATCGGCTCCGGGGGTTTTTGTTTTAAAGCTTGAGCTTGATAAAAACATCGGACGGGGATGGCCCCCGAAACTCCCTGCGCGACAAAATGTAGCAGCCTATGTATTGACCGCCTCTATTGCAGCAAAATCCGAATTTTGAACTATTCCAACTAGAATTTGCTAATAGAACAGCATGCAATTACAATGAATTGTGCGGTGCAGTGCGGCGGCGAAGACGGTGATCAATGAGACGCTGTCCGCACACGCCGAAGGAACAGGCTTCTTGAGCCAAAAATTGACCATTGTATTTCATATTGAAATCATGAGAAAAACTGACACTGCGTGAGGGGCATGAGAGGGATTCCTCGAGCGCACCGGCGATGGTCCGATATTGCAGACTGGCAAACGCCCTAAAACTTCAATCGAACAACGAACAAACAAAACAAGTATTACAAGATGATGCGAGACAAAGACCTCAACACTCCCCGTATACAGCTCCAGCAACGGCGGGAGGCTGCAGTTCGCGCCTTACTCGGACGAAGCGAGGGAAAGCTGTCGCAAGAAGCCATCGAGGAATTGAAGAAAGACCTCGGCGTTAGCCGCGCCACCGCCTATCGAATGATCAAGACCTTCCGAAGCTGCGGCGCTGTCATCGCACCTTCGACGCGCCCCGTTGGGCGCCCAAAAGGAGCTCGGGTGCTTGACCCGAAGCGGGAATTTCTGATCCACGACGCCATTCGTTCTTTCTACCTTCGGCCCTTACGTCCGAAATTCAGCGAATTGGTCCAGGAAATCGGCCGCCGCTGTCGCGACGAACGCCTCCCCCCCCCCAATTGGCGGACCATAAAAGCGCGCTTGCATGACGTCTTGACGCAGAGCGAGTGTCGCTGAATCGCTTGATTATAGTCAAAAACGCATTCAATCGCGATGAACGCGAACTTTCGGTTTCAGCGGCCTCAGCCGCCGAACTGCGCTCTTTACTCCCTCGGCCACTTTGCGATTAGAGGGGTTTCAGGCCTTGGCAGCTCGACCAGGCTGAAGCGCCGTAGGCTTCTAATGGCTGGAAGGGGTGCGTTCCCGCCATTCTTCCTTGCGGCGCGCGCGCTGGCGTCATACTCAACTGGTGTGATCTCCCCGCCACGAAAGGCGCCGTTCATGCTGCAGTTTTCAAATATCCTTCTGATGGGCGCACTGGCGGCGGTTGCCTTCGTGCTTATAGCGGGAGTGGCGAATATGATTCGCGGCGGGAATCCCGCTCGGTCGCAAACCCTCATGCGCTGGCGCGTCGGACTGCAACTTCTGGCGCTTGTGATCGTTATGGCGATTCTCTTTTTTCGTCGCTGAGTTCCACTTCCCCAACTTTGGAAGACGACTATGGTGCGGCTTGACAGGATTTACACGCGCGGGGGCGATACCGGCGCGACTTCGCTCGTCGGCGGCGAGCGACGGCGAAAGGACGATATCCGCGTGGAGGCTTATGGAGCCATCGACGAGGCTAATGCGGCTATCGGAGTCGCGCGGCTCGCCATCAATGCGCGGGACGAAGCGCTCGATTCGATGCTGGAGCGGATTCAAAACGACCTTTTCGATCTCGGCGCAGAGCTCGCCACCCCGCTGGATCCCGCCAAGCCTCAGTCCGACCCTGCAATGCGTCTATCCATCGTGCAGTCGCAGATCGACCGCCTCGAAAACGAGATTGACGGGCTGAACAGCCAACTCGCGCCGCTCAAATCCTTCGTGCTGCCAGGAGGAACCGCCGCTGCGGCGCATTTGCATCTGGCCCGCACAATCACCCGCCGCGCCGAACGCGTGATGGTCACCCTGGCCAATTTGCAGGACGAGCATGTGGAGCCGACCGCGCTGGCCTATGTCAATCGCCTGTCGGATTTTCTGTTCGTCGCGTCGCGTTACGTAAACCGCGAAAAAGGCGACGTGTTGTGGAAACCGGGAGCGACACGTTAGAACTGTATGCATGACGTTGACGGGCCAAGCGCCTCGCGCTACCAATCGGGACAGTAAAAGTCAGCTTAACGGCGTCGAGAGAAATGCCAAGACAGAGTTTCGCAAAGTTCTCGATTGGTCAGGTAGTAAAGCACCGTCGATACCCGTTTCGCGGCGTAATCTACGACGTCGACCCGGTGTTTTCCAACACCGAGGAGTGGTGGCTCTCGATTCCTGAAGAAGTGCGGCCGAACAAGGACCAGCCCTTCTACCATCTCTTCGCCGAAAATGCCGAAACTGAATATGTGGCTTATGTTTCGGAGCAGAATCTTGTCGCCGACACATCGGGCGATCCGGTCCGCCATCCGCAGGTCGACGAGACCTTCGTTAGAGCCGATGACGGAGCTTATCGCGTCAGGGCGGACAATCGCCATTAGCGCATCCGCCCGCCCGTTCACCGAAGCCGGGATCAGCCAGAGTTCATTCCAAAAATCAGGACGCGTCCAAAGATCAGACCGCGCAAAAAAAAATGCCCGCTTGAAAGCGGGCATTTTCGTTTAATGGCGTGGGAGCGCCGCTGCGGTCATTTCCCGGCGGGCGCTTTGCCAGCGGGAGCGGCAGGAGCGGGCGCAGGGGTCGCGCCGCCCTTGCTTTCCATCTTCTTGCGCTCTTCTTCGGCCTTTTTCTGGAGCTCGTCCTGCAGTTTCTTCTGCTGCTCTTCGAGAACCTTGGGGTCGACGGCGGGACCGTCGAACGCCTTGCCGAAGCCCGTTAACGGCAGCACGAAGGTCACTTCATTGTTGACCTGATTCTTCACGATAACGGTCAGCTTTTCGCCCTTTTTCATGACGTCGACGACGGCGGGCTTAACCTTGGCTTCCGCGAAACAGCCGTTCGGGAAGCAGATCTCGAAAGCGCCGGTTTCCTGCGGGTTCTTGTCTACCGCGAAACGGAAGCCTGGCTTCAACAGCAGGCCCGGCGGCAGCAGCAGGCGGACAACCTTCAGGTCCGAACCCTTGGGATCATAGACAGCCAGCGCCAGAATCGGCTGGTCGGCTTGAATGCCGAAGTCGCGGGTCGTATAGCAAACCTCCTTGTGGGACTGAGGATCGCCGCCGCACACCTTCGTCCAATCCGGCTGCACCGGCACAAGGTCAGCTTTGACCGGACCCTGCGGCTGTTGTTGTTGTTGTTGTTGTTGTTGCTGCTGTGGCGCGCCCGGAGCGGGCGCAGGCGTTTGAGCCTGCTGCGCCATAACCGGCCCGCCCGCGAGCAGAGCCGCGGCGACAACGCCGAACCGCACAAGATTCATCGACATTGGAAGTCCTTTCGACTGTCTTCTAGACTGCATCACCGCCTCCGAGATAAGTGACTGGATGTCGCAAGATCTCGGATGGCGCACAAAAATCCCGCCCGGCGCGCGAAATGAACTTCGTCGAAAATGTCGCAGAAAACACTCGCGAGAAGTTCGGCGCCCGCCAGCTTTCTGCCTTCCCTCACGGTCCGGAGACAAGCTTACGGCAAAGCTCATACATGCTCAGCGCGGCAAATTCCAGACGTCAGCCGCCAAACCTCAAGGTTTTACTCGGCATTCCCACAAAAGAAGCGATGGATCACCAAAGCGGCGAGAAAATTCCGCTCGTCTGGCCGCGCTCCGCTTTATACCTGACACGCTTGGCCTATGGTCGGGGAATGAGGATAAAAATGATTCGCCTCTCCGTTCTCACGCAGGCGCGGAGCTTTTTTGCAATTCTAGCCGCAAGCTTCGCCGTTCTGAGCGCGGTGGAAGGGCGTGGTGAACCGCCGCCTGCCGCAGCACGTCAAGAGGCGACCCGAGAACCCACTCATGGCCTCGCTATGCATGGCCTCCCCATGCTGCCCGCGAATTTTGATCACTTCCCCTACGCCGATCCCGCCGCCAAAAAGGGCGGACGCCTACGCGTCGGTCTGGCGGGAACCTTCGACAGCCTCAATCCTTTCAATCTTAAAGCGGGCTCCACGGCGCAAGGCCTCGTCGGCAATGTTTTCCAGACTCTCATGGCGCGCTCTCTGGACGAGCCTTTCACCTTTTATGGTCTGATCGCGCAATCCATAGACATAGACGCTGCGCGCACCAACGTAACTTTCCATCTTGATCCGCGCGCGCACTTTTCTGATGGGGCTCCCCTCACCTCGGCGGATGTGCTTTTCACCTTCGATCTTCTGAAGACCAAGGGCCGCCCCCAGCAACGCATCGCCTATGGCCTCGTCAAATCCATCGATGCGCCCGACGCGCGAACGGTGCATTACGACATTTCCGGCGTGGGCGACCGCGAACTGCCGCTTATCCTCGCTTTGATGCCGGTGCTGCCCCAACATGCGACCGACGTCGCCCACTTTCAGGACGCGACACTCGCCAAACCTATCGGCTCGGGTCCCTACGTGATCGCGGAGGCGAAGGCCGGCGCGCGCCTCGTCTTGCGGCGTGTTCCCGACTACTGGGGCAAGGACGTTGCGAGCCAGCGCGGTCTCTATAATTTCGACGAAATCGACATCGACTATTTTCGCGACGGAAATGCCCTATTCGAGGCGTTCAAAGCGGGGCTGATCGACTACCGTGAAGAAACCAGCACCGCGCGCTGGGCGGGTGGTTATGACTTCCCAGCGGCCCGCGACGGCAGGGTCCTCAGGGAGGAACTGCACAACGACAGCCCGAAAGGCATGGAGGGTTTCGCATTCAACCTGCGCCGTCCAATCTTTAATGACATCAGACTTCGCGAAGCGCTGGGCATGATGTTCGATTTTGAATGGATAAACGCGAATCTTTATTCGGGCCTGTACACTCGGACAAAAAGCTTTTTCGACCAGTCGGAACTCTCATCCTCTGGCCGCTCCGCCAGCGCCGCTGAACGCGCGCTGCTTGCGCCATTCCCCGCCGCCGTGCGGGACGATATTCTGGAGGGCCGATGGACCCCGCCGGTCAACGACGGAACCGGCCGCGACCGCGAAATGGCCAAGAAAGCTCTCGCATTGCTGACCGACGCAGGATACCGGCTGGAAGGGGACGCTCTGGCGAAAGATGGCGTTCCGGTTGCTTTCGAGATCATGGTCAAGGACCGCAGCGAGGAGCGCCTCGCGCTCAATTATGCGACTTCTCTGAAGCGCATCGGCGTCAATGCGCGGGTAAAACTCGTCGACGAAGTGCAATACCAACGCCGTCGCCAAAAATTCGATTTCGACATGATGCCCGGACAATGGATTGCCTCCGCCTCTCCGGGCAACGAGCAGCGCATGCGCTGGGGCTCAGCGAGCGCATCGCAGGAGGCCTCCTACAATCTGGCGGGCGCATCGTCGCCGGCGATTGACGCGTTGATTGCGGCTCTGCTGTCGGCCAAGACCCATGAGGAATTCGTGACCGCCGTACGCGCCTTTGACCGCGTGCTGCTGTCGGGCTTCTACATTGTGCCGTTCTATCACGCCGCCAATCAATGGATCGCACACAGCAGCGATTTGAAACGCCCCGAGCATGCGCCGCGCTACGCCACTCCGATTTTTGGTCCGACCTTGGACAGCTGGTGGAAAGAGACCCCATGATGCAGGATCCCGAGTCCGCCAGCTCCGCCCCCAAGAATCAAGATCTCGCGCGCGCTCACCCTCTCACCATGTTCGGCCTTGACGCGCTGGTCGCAGGTTCCGCGCGGCTCCGTCCTGAAAATATGGCGCTGCGCGATCACGGAGAAAATGGCGCCGCAAGGGTGGTTTTCGCCGAACTCGATCTTGCTATCGGAGCCTTTGTCGCTCGGTTGCGCGAATTTGACCTCACTCCCGGCGCCCGAATTCTGCTCTGCTGCCCGCCACGGGCGCAGGCGCTTATCGCGATCACCGCCATTGTCGCCGCCGGGCTTGAGCCCGTGCTAGCGCCGTTGCATCTCTCGCAACACAGACTCACCGCGGCGGCGCAGGCCATCGACGCGGAGGCGCTGATAGCGCCCGCGCGTTTTGCAAAGCTCAGTTTCGAAGACACTCTGCTTAGAATCGCTGCGCAAACCCCCTCGATTCGATTGGTCGGCTCTCTCTCGCCCGAACCGATTGACGGCGCAGTGGATTTTTCCTTGCCCGCACTTCGCGCCGGCCCGACGTCCGCAGCGCTGATTTCGGAAAACTGGACGTCCGGCGACCGCGTCATGATCGGCGCGCTGGATGCATCTGGCGCGCCAGCCTTCCTCACACAGGGCGCGCTGCTCGGCCTCGGACTCGATCTCGTGCGAAAGACGAGGCGCGGCGGCGCGGCGCCGATCGTGTCCCTGGTTTCGCCTGGGTCTTTCGCCGGCCTTATCGCAGGCCCCCTTGCCGCGCTTTTGTCGGGCGCAGACTTGCATTTCGTCGCTCCATTCAAAGCCGACATGTTTCTTCAGCTGCTGGATGACATCGGCCCCGCGCGTCTCGTCGCGCCTACTGTGATCTTCGCCGATCTGGCGCGATCGGGATTGCTGAACAATGGCGCGCTGCTGTCCTGTTCGGTGATTTCTCGGCTCGAAAAACCAACATTGGCGGAGGTCCCCTTGGACGCGTGCCCCATAGTCGAAATCGCGGGCGACGGCGGCATGCTCAGCATCGCGTCGCCGCTCCACTGTTCCGACGCCGCGCGTGTTGCATGAGCGCGACGCCCATTAGGCATGCGCATCGCGACGTTCGTCGCGATGCGGGCGAACTCATGCTTTTTCTTTCTCCGCCCCGCGCACTCCAATGGCTCGCGCCATTTCCACAAACTCGCTGGGCATCATGATGATGGTCATCGTATTCTGTTCAGCGCCGACTTCGGTGATCATCTGCATGCGCCGCAGTTCGAGGCCCGCGGGGCTTTCCATGATGGTTTCCGCGGCTTGTCGCAGCAGTCCCGCCGCCTCCACTTCCGCCTCCGCCTTGATCTGACGCGCGCGCTTCTCTCGCAACGCTTCGGCCTCCTGCGCCATTGCGCGCTGCATGGTTTCAGGAATCTCCACATTCTTCATTTGCACGCGTTCGACCTTGACGCCCCAGGGTTCGGTGACCTTGTCGATATTTGCCTGCAACGAGTCAGAGATGGCGTCCTGCGCTTTCAGCACGTCGTCTAGCGAATGTTGACCAATGATCCCGCGCAAAGCGGTGATCGCCACTTGAGTGACCGCGTCGGAGACATCGGTTACCTCGATCAGCGATCGCGCCGGGTCGACGACACGCCGCCAGATCACCGCGTTGATCTTGATCGGCACATTGTCGCGGGTGATGGTCTCCTGTTGTTCTACCGAGGTCGTACTGGTGCGAATGTCGACGGTGTTTTGCCATTCGAGGAACGGCGTCAGGAGATAGAGCCCCGGTCCGGAGGTACGCACATAGCGCCCCAGAAAAAACACCACCGCGCGCTCATACTGATTGGCGATGCGTATGCTGAACAAAAGCAGCAATAGAACGAATATGCCGGCTCCCGCGGCCACAGGATGGCGTTCGGCGAAGGCGGTGAGCAACTCCATGATTGTCCTCGATCATCCGGCAAATGGCGCTTAAGAACTCAAATAGCATGTGCAGTTTGTCATTTTGGTGTTGCCGCGGATAGCGCAGAAAGCAAGATATATGCGCTTTTGACCTCCGGTCGCTGCGGTTCGCCTGTATAATCGCGCTGCAACATTCGAGAATCATTCATGCCCGTCCGTCGCCTCGACCCCATTCTTATCGACCGTATCGCCGCGGGCGAAGTGGTCGAGCGGCCGAGCTCCGCCGTCAAGGAACTGGTCGAAAACGCGTTGGACGCCGGTGCGCATCGCATTGACATTGCGATCGAGGACGGCGGCCGCAAGCTCATTCGTGTGATGGACGACGGACGCGGCATGGACGGCAGCGATCTGACACTCGCTATTGAACGCCATGCGACGTCGAAAATTCCGGACAGCGACCTCACCAGTATCGCCACGCTGGGTTTTCGCGGCGAGGCTCTCCCGTCAATCGCCGCCGTCTGCGATCTTTCCATCGACACACGCGCGCCAGATGCGGAGCATGGATTTTCAATCCGCGTTGAGGCTGGTGAAAAGCGGGGCCTACGCGCCAGCAACTGGCCGCAAGGAACGCGTGTCGAAGCGCGCGATCTCTTCGCCGCCACGCCAGCGCGGCTGAAATTTCTCAAGACCGACCGAACGGAGACTGCAGCGGTGGCGGATGTTCTCAAACGTCTCGCCATGGCCCACGCCGATGTGCGCTTCAGTCTGGCAACCAATAGCGGCGCATTGTTAGATTATCCTGCTTGCGAGGCGAACGAGAGGGGACGCGCGCGGCGCATCGCGCAGGTTCTGAGCGAGGAATTCGTCGCCAACGCGATCTCGATCGACGCAGCGCGTGAAAACCTTCGTCTTACCGGGCTTGCAGGACTGCCGACCTACAATCGCGCCAATGCGCAAATGCAATATGTCTATGTCAATGGCCGCCCGGTGCGCGACAAACTCTTCGCTGGAGCCATCCGCGCCGCTTACCTTGATTTTCTGTCGCACGACCGACATCCGGCGCTGGCGTTGTTTCTCGAATGCGACTACGCGGCGGTCGATGTGAATGTGCATCCTGCAAAAGCCGAGGTGCGCTTTCGCGACCCAGGCTTGGTGCGGGGTCTTGTCGTCGGCGCGATCAAGCAGGCGCTGTCCGCCGCATTGCATCGCGGTTCGGATAGCAATACAAGCAGGGCGCTGGAGATGATCGCCACGCGCAGCGCGGCGCCACAAGGCTGGCGCTCTCCGCCAGCCGCGAATTGGAACTTGCGCCACTCTCCCAGCGCGCCGAGTGGCTTCGCCGAAAGTCCCCAGGCGCAATTCACGCCGGGTCCACCCGCCGCGGGCGCGCGCGCACAACTCGAGGCGGCCTCGCTACAGGATCTGGATGCGCCGCTTGGCGCCGCCCGAGCGCAGATCCATGAAACCTACATCATAGCTCAGACGAGCACGGGGCTGGTGATTGTCGACCAGCACGCCGCGCATGAGCGCATCGTGTATGAAAAACTGAAGCGACAACGCGAAGCCAGCGGCGTCGCGCGACAAATACTGCTCATTCCAAGCGTCGTCGAACTGGACAGCTCTCGCATGGAGGCGCTGACGCCAGCTTTCGAGGAACTTTCCAAACTGGGTCTTGTGCTGGAGCCCTTCGGAGCGGGGGCCGTGCTGGTGCGAGAAACGCCAGCGATTCTTGGCGAGATCGACGCGTGCCGGCTTGTGGCCGACATCGCGGATCTACTCGCCGAAGATGGCGATGCACGTGGACTTTCGCGCCGACTCGATCACGTGCTGGCGACCTGCGCCTGCCACCATTCCGTGCGGGCCGGGCGTCGTCTCTCCCCGCAAGAGATGAACGCGCTGTTGCGCGAAATGGAGATGACTCCGGGCTCCGGTCAATGCAACCATGGGCGCCCGACATACGTAGAGCTGAAGCTGTGCGACATAGAAAAATTGTTTGGCAGGAAATGAGATGCGACGCCCGCGATTAAGGACATCAATTCAAACTTTGCCGGCAGCTCCAAAATGCCGGCTTATTTTTTCAATTACTCGCTCCCATGCGGCGCGCTCCGTCGCGCCGGCCGTCTTGTCGATGGCGATCTTCAGATAAGCGATCTCGTTGTCGATCTTTTCACGCGGCAACATGTGCAGGCGCGTCGCGAGAATGGCTGCCTCCAATACCGCCGCCTTGGCGCGATTCATCCCCAAGAACGGGCGATGCGTTTCAATGCGCCTTACCGCGCATAAGAAACGCGGGCGCTGTTCGTCGGAGACGATGCGCTCGACTTCCAGCTCCGCATGGGCGAGCGCCGCCTCGAGACGCGGCGCCGGCCACGCCTCAATAGCGACGAGCGGCCAGTCTCTCTTGCCAGTAACGAAGCCGGCGAATATTTCGGCGTCATCGACAAAGCTCGCGGTCGCCTTGGGCGTGGTCTCAAGATTTGCAAGAGTTGTGGAGGGCCGGAAAGGCGCGATGATCCAATGATCGCCATCCTCGATCAGTCCCAGAGGCGCGATGTGCGGCGCGCCAGCCGCGTTCAAAGTCGTCACGACGCATTCACGTATCAGCGGCATCGGCTTTTTCATTGGATTTGCGCAAGGTGTGACCGATTTCTTTGAAACGGGCCGCATCATCGACGTTTTTATCGACGGCTGCCCCAAAATCCAGCGGCTCGTCCTGGCGATAGCGTTTGCCTAGCCGGAATGCGGTCTCCGCTTTCATCAATTCGACGCCAAGATAGAAAGCGTGCGCGCCGTCTTTCTCAACGCCAAGCGAAGAGAACAGCGACATCGCATCTTCAGCCACGCGATGAAAATCGCGCGCATAAATATGCACGCCGTCCTCGGCTACCTCGATACGGAAGTTTGAATCTCGCAAATTGCGCGCGAGTTCGGCGATTTGAACGGGAGTGGCGGCGTAGGGGCGCTTGTCGTGAACTTGCAGCAAGGCGTCCGAATAGCCTTTAGGCAGAGCTCGGTCGGCTCTGGCGGCGAACATCATGCGTCGGGCCGCATCATGCTCCTTTATCGTGCGTCGAGTATGCGGGCTGACCTGTACGGTAAGAATATGCCGTATGCTCAGCTCGGAACACAGACCCAACAGCATGGCGGTAACGCCGGAAGAATCCGCGTCGGTGAGCTCCGTGAGATTGCCCGTTCCCATCATGATCTCCGCGTCAGGCTCGCGACGGCGCGTCTCCACATAGCGCGAGATGGAGTCCGCGAAACCAAAGTGGATAGGATCGAGTATTGGATCGAGAATGAAGTCGATGCCGCGCGCGCGCGCTTTTTGGGCGGCGCGCTGCAACGAATTCAAGATCTCCATGCGGCGTCGGCACAAGGATGGGAACGAGTTTGGAGCCGTCCGGTAAAATGCTCAGACTGTGTTCATCAAGGCTGAGAAGATGATCGGCGCCGGCGTGCACTGCCCGCTCCAGCTCCGCGAGATTTGCGGAATCTACGCTCACCTTCAGCCTTTCCGCACGCAGAGCGGCGATGGTTTCCTCCATATGTGCGAAAGGCGTGTCGGGGAGGCAACCGAGGTCGATGACATCCGCGCCTTCGGCGACAAGCGCTTTTGCACGCGTAAGGATCTGCGGAACATTCATCGTGGAGGCGTCGACGATCTCCGCGAAGATTCTCATGTCGAAGCGCGAAAGGTCGGGCGCGACGCCGCCTCGTCCAAGATAGACGGGGAGATCGGCGATCTCCTCCGGACCGCGCTCGAACGAAACGCCGAATTCGTTGGTCAACATGGCAAGATCGGCGCGACAGCGACCGGGCAGGATCACCCTTTCGGCTTCGACCGGTCGTGGCAACCGGCGCAGGATAATTTCCTGCGTCATCAACGCCGCCACCTTGACTCCAATATCGTGAATTCGCCAACTCTTCGCCGCCTCGCCGAAGCTCGCCAGCATCCGCTCCAATCGCGGAAAGGCAAGATGGCCGGTGAGGAACAGCAGGCGTTCAGACATTGACGGCAAGCTCGCGGCGCCGGCGTTCGACCGCTTCGCCGAGCGCGGCCAGGCTCTCGACCACTTGCGTCGTCTCAAAATCCTTCAAACGGTCGGTGTTTTCGAGGTCGATGCGACGAGGATAGACCTTGACCATGCCTTTCGGCGCGCGGGTCTCAAGCTCCGGCGCGGTGTCGCATGCAAAGACGATGGTTGGAACGCGACATTTGCCCGCCTGGGCGAACACATTTGTCGCGAGATTGTCCGAAATGCCGAACACGCATTTGGCGACAGTGTTGGATGTCGCCGGCGCAAGGATGAGGGTGTGATAAACGCCGTAGTAGAAATTGCCGACCGGCGCCGCGCTCGCCGTGGTGTCCTTGAACACGCGCACATTGCTGGGCAAAGCAAGGTCGTGCTTATACATGCGCACGACTTCCGCCGCAGCTTTGCTGACGAAGAGATCCACGTGATCGAGCGTGCGGATCATATCGAGACATTCCGTGAAAAAATGTCCGGATCCGGTCAACGCCCAGCCCCAGCGAGGCGTCGTAACTTTCTTCATGATGCAATCTTTCGTGGCCAGAGAGTAAGATCAATACGAACGCCAGCCACGCCGCCTTGCGCGAATATTTGCGGCGCGGATTCAAGCGCCTTCGGCCCAGCGACAAAGACGTCCAGACCGCATGCGTAGGCGGCGAAACAAGGGTCCACGAGGTCCTGCAAGTCAGGCGCCGTCTCCACATCGACGCTTTTGATCATCATTAACGCCGCCGAGCCGCTCGCGTGAGCGTAAAAAGCGGCCAGACTGTCCGAAGTGACATTCCAGCTCGCATCGACATTCGCCGCAATCGCCATCGAAGAGGGCCGCCATACCGCGACTTTTCCCCGCGCGTGAATGGCTCCAGCTTCTTCTGGGGTGGACACGAGATCAAGTCCTGCGAATTTGTCGACGAGCGCCAGGCCGTATTGCTCCATTCCAAGCATCGCCATTTTGTGCCCCGCGTCATCTGAAAAGCCCATTGAAGATTGCGTGGCTCTTACAGCGTCGGCGAAAGGGCCGCCGCCTGGAACCAAAGTCACAGGCACGGAAGCCATTTGCAGCGCGGCTATCCATAATCCCAGATTCGGCGAGCGCCACAAGCTGCCTCCGAGTTTGACGACCAGCGCCTGCCTCAGGTTGACTGTTCCTTTCATGACGCAGGGGCCGCAGAAACGGCGCTGGAATAAACCGGCAGCAGGCTTGGACGCGCCCGATGAATGCGCACCCCGACCGAGGCCGGCGGCGCCACGTCGAGTTTTGCCACCTCGACGCTGACCGCGCGTACGCGTTCATGCAGCAATACGCTCTCCGCAAGTCGTTCCGCGATGGTTTCGACGAGTTCGATGTGACCTGACGCCAGAATGATTTTGATCGCGTCCATGATGACGTCATAGGAAAAAACCACGCGCATATCGTCAGGCCCCGTGGTCCGCCACACCTCGACTTCGACGTTGAAGCGGACGCGCTGGGTATGGCCGCGTTCGAAACCATAGGCGCCGATCTCCATCGGCATCACCAGATCGCGCACAAAAACATAATCCACCTCCCCGTCCTGCTGCGAAGCGGCTCGCTGTGGGGATGAAGCGCGTGGAATCAGATCGCGGATCAAACTGACTGCATCTGCAGCAAGCGTGTTGCGGCGCTCGCCCGCCTCGCACAAGGCGCCGCGAAAACCAAGAATGTCAGGAGCCATCACCAGCAAGCGCGGCACATCCGGCGGCTCAAGCGAACCGGCGAGTCCGGCCGTCAGCTTCAATGCGCGGCATTGCCCCACGAATTCCGCTAGCGTCCCCACGCTCATCGCGTCGAGCAGACGGCCTTTTCCCTTATGAGCAGTGTCGAGCATGGCGCCGGCGAATCCAGCCTCGGCAAGGTGGCGCAACACTCCGAAATCCGGACCAAGGTCGGCGAACAGCACCGCTATGAGGCGAAGGCGCGTTGCGAGCGGCGCCAGTTCGCCGATGATCTCACGCGCGTCCGGCGTCAAAGGCAATGCGAATTTGACAAATTCGACGCCGGTCGCCGCTGCGGCCTCGATAGCCGCGTGCGCATGAGAAACGTCATGCGGCAGCTCGACCACTGTGCTGACGGGACGCCGACCTTTGACAGTGGCGACAATCTCGGCGACGTTGACCAACGGCAATGCGCCCAGAGCGCCACGCGTCGAATCCTTGCAGTCGACGATATCAGCGCCCCGCTCAAAGGCGAGCTCCGCCTCCGCGGAAGATAAAACGCTGGCCAACATCGAGGTCATAGGCTGGCTCCTGAAGCCTGAGCGGGTGGTTGTCTTTTGGATAAGCTCCTACAGTAAAGGCGCCCGCTGCGCTCGCTCTCCTCACAGGGCGCATATCGCACTGACTGGCTACTCGATTCGAGAGCCGTTCAACGCCAACACGCTTGCCGCCAAATAAAGCGACCCGGCGATCAGAATACGCGGCGATTGTTCAAAATTGGCGTTCCGCACGATTGACAGGGCCTCTTCGACGCTGGCGGCCGCCTGCGCGTCAATGCCCTGCCCACGCGCGGAAGCGGCTACGTCCTCCGGCGCCCAGCTTTTGTGTTCGCCTTCCACCGGCACTGCTATGACCATGCGGGCAAGGCCAACGAAATGCCGCAACAGAGCGCCCACGTCCTTGGTCGTCTGCGCCCCACAGATCAGCGCCAGAGGGCGCGGGCCTTTTTCCTCGAACTCGGCCATCGCTTCGGACAGCACGCGCCCGCCGTCTTCGTTGTGGCCGCCGTCGATCCAGACCTCGGCGCCAGCGGGCGCCAGATCAAGCACATGGCCCTGCGAGAGACGTTGCAGCCGCGCTGGCCACTCGGCTTTGCGCAGTCCCGCTTCCAGGGCGGCGGGAGGGATTTCCGGGACCACCTCCCGCAGCGCGGCAATGGCGCCCGCAGCATTCTGGTGCTGGTGGCGCCCCGGCAAGCGTGGAGCCGGCAGATCAAGCAGCCCGCGCTCATCCTCAAACACCAGTCGGCCGTTTTCTTCAAAAATGTGGTAATCCTCGCCAGCTATGACGAGAGGAGCGCCGACGCGGCGCGCTTCGCGCACCAGAACGTTTTTCGCTGCGTCGGACTGGAATCCGACAATCGCAGGCGCGCCGCGTTTAAAAATCCCGGCCTTCTCGAAGGCGATTTTTTCGACAGTTTCGCCCAAAAACTCTGGGTGGTCGATTGAGACCGAGGTGACGATCGTCGCTTTTGGCGCCGATATCACATTCGTTGCGTCGTATCGTCCGCCCAGTCCGGTTTCCAGCAGCAGCCAGTCGGCTGGCGTCGTCGAAAAAAGATGGAACGCCGCCGCAGTCGTGATCTCAAAAAAGGTGATCGGCTGTGCGCCATTGGCGCGTTCGCATAGCTCCAGGGCCTGCGTCAGCGCGTCGTCATCGACCAATTTGCCGCCGCCGGGCGCGGCGAGGCGAATACGCTCGTTGAACCGCAGCAGATGAGGCGAGGTGTAGACATGGACTCGCGCGCCGGCGGCCTCCAGCATTGCGCGCAGAAAAGCCAGGGTCGAGCCTTTGCCGTTGGTGCCCGCGACGTGAATGGTCGGCGGCAGCCGCAGATCGGGACGACCGATGACGTCCAGCAATCTTTCTGTGCGCCCCAGCGAAAGATCGATCTTCTTTGGATGAAGGTCGAGCAGTCGCGACAGGATCGCGTCATGCTGATCCATGCGGAGCGAACTCCCGTTCAGGCCGCGGCGGGCCGGCGAGACGCCGGCGCCTTGGTCAGCAGGCTGCAAAGCCGCGCCAGAGTGTCGCGCATCTGGTCGCGCGACACGACCATATCCACCATCCCATGATCCTTCAGATATTCAGCGCGCTGAAAGCCTTCCGGAAGTTTTTCGCGGATCGTCTGTTCAATCACCCGCGCGCCGGCAAAGCCGATGATGGCGCCGGGTTCTGCAATCTGTATGTCACCCAGCATGGCGTATGAGGCTGTGACGCCGCCTGTGGTAGGATTGGTCAGCACGACGATATAGGGCAACCGGGCTTTCCGCAGCCGCTGTACGGCGATGGTGGTGCGCGGCATCTGCATGAGGGAAAACATGCCTTCTTGCATGCGAGCCCCGCCGGAGGCCGTGAAGATGATGAAGGGCGTTCGCTTTTCCAGCGCATGGGTCGCGCCGGCGATAATCGCCTCGCCCGCGGCCATGCCCAGGGAACCGCCCATGAAATCGAAGTCCTGTACAGCTACGGTGACGGGGAGATCTTGAAGCTTGCCGATGGCGACCGTCACCGCATCTGTTCGACCGGTCTTCACCCGATATTCCTTGAGCTTGTCGACGTATCGCTTGATATCGCGAAATTTCAACGGATCGGTCGGCGGCTCGGGAGTGACCATCAATTCGCATTCGCCGTCGTCAAACAGGCTCGCCAAGCGCGCCTCGACGGGAAAGCGCATGTGGTAGCCCGAGCCGGGAACGACATAGAGATTGGCCTCGATGTCCTTGTGGAACACCAGCTGGCCGCTTTCGGGACATTTCACCCAGAGATTTTCGGGCGCTTCGCGTTTGAGAATGGCTTTGATCTTCGGCGGGACGACGTTTGAATACCAGTTCATGACCACACCTTGGCGAGAGCCTCGAACAACCTCTTGATTGACGATGCGCTCGCCGCCGGGCGAGCGCGGCGCACGCCGCCAGCGAGTTCGGCGACCAGCGAGGTCACCGCATGCACCGTCTGTGGCCCCGCACGGTGTTCTGCGTCGAGCGTGTCTTTGAGCGCGCTAACCAACGCCGACCCTACCACAACGCCATCTGCCGTCGCAGCGATAGCTTGTGCGTTTTCGGCGTTTTTGACGCCGAAGCCAACCGCGATCGGCAAGTCTGTATGGCCCTTTATGCGCTTCACCGCCGCAGCGACGCCCGAATAATCGGCCAGCGCCGCGCCCGTGATCCCGGTGAGCGACACATAATAAACGAAACCGCTGGTGTTTTCGAGAACCTTGGGCAGGCGCCTGTCGTCGGTGGTGGGGGTCGCGAGACGGATGAAATTCAGCCCTGCAGCGCGCGCCGGCAGGCAGAGTTCTGCGTCCTCCTCCGGCGGCAAGTCGACGACAATCAGCCCGTCCACGCCCACGTCCAAGGCCTGCGCAAGAAAAGCTTCGACGCCGAAGACATAGATAGGATTGTAATATCCCATCAGCACGACAGGAGTGTTTTGATCGACCGCGCGAAAATCTGCGACAAGCTTCAGAGTTTTTTTCAGCGTTGTTCCAGCTTTCAACGCCCGCAATCCTGCCGCCTGTATGGCTGGACCGTCCGCCATAGGATCGGTGAATGGCATTCCGACTTCGATAATATCGGCGCCAGCGGCTGGGAGCCCCTTCAAAATCTCCAGCGAGGTCGCGAGATCCGGGTCTCCGGCCATCACAAAGGTGACGAGAGCGGCGCGTCCCTCGGCGCGAAGGGCGGCGAAACGGGCGTCGATGCGGGTGGGCATGAGTCTTTGCGTGTCCTTGGCGAGTGCCAGCCAGAATTATCTCGCGAGCCTGCTCCATTCCCCGCCTGCGGGGGTGGAAGCGGCGCCGCTGCGTCGCTGCTTAGTCGCTAGGCCGCGCCGCGTCCACTGCTTTCAGCGCTGCCCCGCCTCGGATCTAGATCGTTACGCGCGCACCTAGCTCCACCACGCGGTCGGAAGGTATCGAGAAGAAGTCCGTCGCATTGGCGGATTGCCGGGTCAAGGCGACGTAAAGCTTATCCTGCCAGGCAGGCATCCCCGAGGTGGGGCTTTCCATGATCGAGCGCCTTCCGAGGAAGAAGGAGGTTGTCATGATGTCGTATTTCAAGCCAGCCTTGCGCATCGCGGCCAAAGCCGCAGGCACCCGTGGGCTCTCCATGAAGCCGAAATGCAGGGTCGCGCGACTGAAGTCGTCCGACAATTTTTCGATTTCGAAACGCTTCTCGGGCGCGACGCGCGGCAAGTCCTCGGTGTTGACGCAAATGACAAGCACACGCTCGTGCAACACCTTGTTGTGCTTCAGATTGTGCATCAGCGCAGTGGGCGCCACATTTGGGTCGCTGGTCAAAAAAATCGCCGTGCCGGGCACGCGTGTCGGCTTGGATTTCTGAAGCATCGCGATCAGGTCCCGGATAGGGATGGAGTCGCGGTGGGTCTTTTCGGCAAGGAGATGCGTGCCGCGCACCCAGGTCCACATTACCACCATGGAACAGGCGCCAAGCAGCAATGGCACCCAGCCCCCGTCCACGACCTTCATGAGATTGGCGGCGAGAAAGGCGAGATCGACCGAAAGAAAGGCGCAAATAAGCAGAAGCGACGCCCACAGCGGCCAGCGCCATTTTTTCCACACCACGACGAAAGCCAGCGCCGTTGTCGTCACCATCGTTCCCGTAACCGCTATGCCATAGGCCGAAGCCAGCGCCGAGGAACTCTTGAACACAATGACCAGGATCAACACGCCTATCAACAGGAGCCGGTTGACGCGGCCGATATAGATCTGACCCTCCTGCATCTCCGACGTATGCGTAATCTCGAGGCGCGGCAGCAGTCCGAGCTGAATCGCCGAACGCACCAACGAGAAGGCGCCCGTCACCACGGCCTGACTCGCGATCACCGTCGCCACGGTCGATAAAATGACCAGGGGCAGCAGACCCCAGTCAGGAGCGAGCAGAAAGAAAGGATTGTCGATCGTCTCCGGCCGCGACAGGATGAGCGCTCCTTGCCCCAGATAGTTGAGCAATAGAGCTGGCAGCACGAAAAACGTCCAGGCGATCTGAATTGGAAAGCGACCGAAATGGCCCATGTCGGCGTAAAGCGCCTCGGCGCCGGTGACCCCGAGAAAGACCGAACCCAGCACAGCAAATCCGATCCAGCC
Source organism: uncultured Alphaproteobacteria bacterium (assembly GCA_963697595.1). GTDB lineage: Bacteria > Pseudomonadota > Alphaproteobacteria > Rhizobiales > Beijerinckiaceae > Methylocystis. Next base: position 3,018,611 of record CAVOON010000003.1, read on the forward strand.
GTGCTGAATAAGGAAGCTGATGCCCTGCCAGGGATCGAACGCGCGAAGCACTTGTGGAGCATCGGGAATATGGATGGCGCCAAGAACGCCGATCGTCAGGAAAAAGACCACCATGATAGGACCGAAAAAAGCGGCGACCTTCGCGGTGCCGTTGCTTTGCACCCAAAACAAAGAGACCAGAATCGCGATTGTGATGGGGATTACATATTCGTTGAAGCTGTGAGTGACGAGATCGAGACCTTCGACCGCAGACAGGACCGAGATCGCCGGAGTGATGATGGCGTCGCCAGAGAACAACGCCGCGCCAGCGACCCCCAACAGGAACACGGAGTTGGCCCGCCGCCCCAGCGCCGACTGCGCCAGCGCCATAAGGGACAGTATTCCACCTTCGCCGCGGTTGTCCGCGCGCATTAAAAACAGCACATATTTGGCCGTCACGGTGAAAATCAGCGCATAAAGCAGAAGCGAAATCGCCCCGATCACAGTTTCTTCGGTAAGCAGGTCCGCCTTGGCGGCGTGAGCCAGCGATTCGCGCAAAGCGTAAAGCGGACTGGTTCCGATATCGCCATAAACGACGCCAATTGAGCCAATCAGCAAGGCGGGAAGCGCGCCGTGACCATGCGAAGGCGCAGGCGTTTCTGAGGGAGCGGCGGACGCGGCTTCACCACCGGGACGCAAACTATCCGTAATCGGCTTCTCGTTCATTTGCGATCCTTATGGTGCGCTCTCGGCTTATCGAGAGCGCGGTTCGGCGAGCGCCGCTCACGACCGAGGCCGAGATCCGCAGCCGCTCGCCGCCTTAGAGTGTCGCGTTGTTTCAGAAGCGGCCGAACGCTTTCCCAAACGCCTGCGTGGGGTAACTAATATCGAACGACGTCAATTGCCTCTGACGTCGTTTAGAAACTGGCTGCGGCCTGGAGGGTTCAGTCCACGTTTCGGCGGCGGCATATACGCTTCTTTTGCGGGCTTGAGAAGCGGAGCGACATGAACCCTGGTGCAGAGCAACCACAAGTCGACATGTAAAACTATATGATTCATTAGCTTACGGAACGTTAGCCATGCAACCACCTCCTTCGTACCCCTTCGCCAAAGCCGCCGGCGCAGTCTCGGCGCATCGTATCGTCACGCCATTACAAGGCCTTGAAACTCAAGAAGTTCACATCGCAACGCAGAATGGCCCGATGCCGGCTTATTTCGCGAAACCGTCGGGCCGATCCGATTTGCCCATCGTGCTCATCGCCCAGGAGATTTTTGGGCTCCACGAGCATATTCGGGATATCGCACGACGTTTTGCCGCCTTGGGTTATCTGGCTGTCGCTCCCGATTTTTTCTTTCGCGCGGGGGACCTGCTGAATGCGCCGGACATTGCCGCGATCCGCGCTATTGTGGCTCGGGCGCCCGACGCCGACGTCATGACTGACTTCGACTCAGCGCTCGCTTTCGCGGTGACGCAAAGCGGTGACGCCGCTCGAGCTGCAATAACGGGCTTTTGCTGGGGCGGTCGGATGGCGTGGCTTTATGCGGCGCATAACCCGCGCCTGCGCGCCTCGATCCCCTGGTATGGCCGGCTCGACGGCGACAAGACTCAAAATCAGCCGCGCTGGCCGATGGATATCGCGAGCGAATTAAAGGTTCCCACCTTGGGTCTTTACGGCGGCGCCGACTCTTCGATATCGCTGACCCAGGTCGAAGAAATGCGCGTCCGGCTGCTGCACGCGCGCGCGCCAGCGGAAATTGTCCTCTACGACGATGCGCCCCACGCGTTTTTTGCGGATTATCGCGACAGCTATCGGCCGGGACCTGCGCAAGACGCCTGGGGTCGAACGCTTGCCTTTTTACGCGCGCAGGGAGTGGCGTAGCAGTCAAAAATCGCTGGCCAGACCCTTAACTTCCCAGTCTCCGTATCGCGCCGGATCCTGCCCGCCGCGACCGCCGATTTCCTCCTGCGTGTCTCTGGGCGCGGCGGCGCGGCGGCGCTCCGCCGCCTCCTCCAGAGCTCGCAACGCCGCGGCCGGGAGGATGCGCGGATCGCTAAGGTTTTCTGGCCTTGCTGTTTTTCCCTCGTCTTGAGGATTCGTCGCGGTCGCTTTCATGCTCTGGCCTTTCCTCGCCCGCGAGCATCGCGGCTGTGCTATGATTCGCAGCCATGGGGCCGGAGCGGTTATTAGTGACGAACGATTCTAAACCATTCTCCAAGAGGACCAAACCCATAGCCCGAACGGTCAGCAAGCAAGGCTTCGTCCCCGCTGAAGCGGCGCGCGAGGCCGAGGCTATGAAGGTTCCGGGCCTGCCGGCTCGTCTCGCGGCTGCACATATCATCGCCGATATTGTGCAAGGTGGGCATCGGCTTGACGAATGCTTCTCACCGCTCGCGGTGCCGGCGCGGCTGACGGGCCTTGCGGCGCGGGATGTCGCGCTTGCGCGCTCAATCGCCACGACCGCGTTGCGACGACTCGGCGTCATCCGCCGAGCGCTGGCGATCCTGCTCGAAAAAGGCCTGCCCCGCCAGGTGGTGCGACTGGAATGGCCGCTGATTGCAGCCGCCGCGCAAATTTTGTTTCTCGACGCCGCCGACCACGCCGCAATCGATCTCGCCGTGCGAGCGGTGCGGCTGGAGCCGAAAAGCGCCGGTTTCGCCGGTCTGGTCAATGGCGTGCTCCGCAATCTTCAGCGACGGAGAGAAGAGTTCCTGGAGATAGCGGCGAGTGGAGAATTCGACACGCCGCCCTGGCTAGCCCTACGCTGGCGCAAAACTTATGGAGAAGCCGCGGCCAAGGCGATTTCCGCCATGCATATGCTGGAGCCGCCGCTCGATCTGTCTGTAAAATCCGACGTTGAGGGGTGGGCGAAACGGCTGGACGGCGTGGTGTTGCCCACGGGGTCCATGCGACTGATAGGCCACACATCAATCAGCGAGCTCGAGGGCTATGCCGATGGAGAATGGTGGGTGCAAGACGCTGCGGCTGCTTTGCCGGCGCGGTTGCTGCGCGCCGGACCGGATGACCGGGTTCTTGATATGTGCGCCGCGCCGGGGGGCAAGACCGCGCAGCTTGCGCTCGCGGGCGCGGAGGTCACAGCGTTGGACCGCTCCGCCGAACGACTCAAATTGCTGACGGCCAATCTCAATCGTCTGCAACTGCACGCCGACATCGCAGTCGCCGACGCGACCAGCTATACGGCGCCGCCGTTCGACGCCATTTTGCTTGACGCCCCATGCTCCGCCACCGGGACAATCCGCCGCCATCCCGACGTGCCCTGGACGAAAAAGCCCGGCGATATCGACGTGATGGCGGCGCTGCAGACAAAAATGCTGGATCGAGCGGCCAAGCTGACGAAGGCTCGCGGCAGGATTGTCTATTGCACCTGTTCACTGGAGCCCGAAGAAGGGGAAAGCCAGATTTCGGCTTTCCTTCGCCGCAATCCGGATTTCAGGCGAGAGCCTATCGATGCGACTGCGGAAGGCATTCCGGCGGAATTCATCAATGCCGATGGCGATCTGCGGACCACGCCGCGGCTGCTTCCGAATGGGGAGCCGCGCCTCGCGGGTGTGGATGGTTTTTTTGCGGCGCGAATTGTGCGACGAGGATAGAAAACCGGCCAGCGCTGGGGTAATGACAAGCAACAGGCGGACTGTCGCTCATCATTCTGAAATATAGAGTATTTTCAAAAGTCAAAAAGCCTGCCTTGCAATCAATCGACCGTTAGCTTGTGGAAGAAATCCAATTTTTGGTAGCAGAAGGCTCTTTTGCACTCCGGTGTTGGGCTCGCAGCGCGACGAACCTCGCCGTAAACGCCTCAAATTCCGACTAAACAGTGGCCGACGACGGGCTAGACTGTGATGTCCTTGCAAAAAACGACTAATTATCGCAGACTTAAGTTGCGACAGGGTTTTCTGGCGGGGGGTAGATGCGCGGCTTATGTCGCGGGATTCAACCATCTTATTGATTTTTGAACGCCAGTACCGACTGTTGCCAAACAACTCAGTGAATGAAAAAACTTTCACCGCGAGAGGATCTTAAATGTTGAAAAAACTGGTTATTGCCGCCACCGCCGTCATGGGGGTCTGCTCTTTCACCGGAGCAGCCAGCGCCGCTGGTATTCCCCCCAGTTGCGCGAACCTTTCCGGCGGGCAGGGCGCTGCCTTCAACACCGCGCTGAAAAACGCCCTGGTCGCCGCCGTTCAAGCCAGTGGCAACGGCGGCCTCGGCTTTAATATGTGGGCCACCGCCGTAGCGAATGATGGAACGGTATGCGCTGTAGCCTTTTCGGGCAACAGCTACACCGACCAATGGCTCGCAAGCCGGATAATTTCGGCGCAAAAGGCCGCAACAGCAAATAGTCTGAGCCTCGCCGCGGTCGGCGGCGCCAGTTCGAATGGCAAACTCTCTCTGTCGTCGGGCAATCTCTATTCGGCAGATCGCGATGGCGGCAGTCTCTTCGGCTTGCAGTTCAGCAATCCGGTGGACCCGTTCGGCGCCTATCATAATGCGGACGGCTCAGTGCCCAACGCCGCAAACTACGGCACCGCCAACGACCCGCTGGTCGGCCGGCCGATCGGCGGCATCAATGTATTCGGTGGCGGTCTCGCCCTCTATGATAGAACAGGAGCGAAAGTCGGCGCGGTCGGCGTCAGCGGCGACACATCCTGCACAGACCATATGATCGGGTGGCAGGTCCGCCATAATCTGAACCTCGACTTCCTCAAGACAGGGGGGATCGCGGGCCCCGCTTCGTTATTCGCTGGCGACGCCAAACATCCCGATAACATCATCTTTGACATTCAGCCCAATCCAACTCCGATCGTCGCCAACAACGGTTTGAGCGCGAGCGGATGGGGCCATCCTACCTGTCTTAATAATCCTGCTTTCGATCCGACCACAAAGACGCCTCTCTCCCTTCCGGCCGTCCAGTAAGGACGGAACGGGGAGGCTTCTTCGCTCGATCCGGGCGAACGTGGAACAACGAGAGGAAGCGGCCCCGGCCGCTTCCTTTTTTATGGCTGATGACGCCAAATGGCGCTTATCGCAGTGCGGGCCGAGCCTTTGCGCCTCATCAATACCTTCGCGTTTTCTTCAGGCCTTCCGGCGCGGCGGATTTTCGCATAAAGGTCCTTCACGCACCGTCCAACTGGAGGCTTTAAAAACATGATCGGACGCCTTAATCACGTCGCTATAGCCGTCGCGGACATTGAAAAGGCCTCCAAGGTCTACGCCTCCACCCTCGGCGCAAAGGTCAGGCCGGCAGAAATAGTCGCCGAGCACGGCGTGAAAGTCGTTTTTGTCGAACTCCCCAACACCAAGATCGAGTTGCTGGAGCCCTATGGCGAAAATTCGCCCATCGCAGCCTTTGTCGAAAAGAACCCCGCGGGCGGAATTCATCACGTGTGCTATGAGGTTGATGACATCATGAAGGCGCGCGACCATTTAAAGAGCGAGGGCGCCAGGGTGCTTGGCGACGGCTCGCCCAGGATCGGCGCGCATGGCAAGCCCGTACTGTTCCTGCACCCCAAGGATTTCTGCGGCACGCTGGTCGAACTCGAGCAGGCGTAAGCAATAAGGCAAGGCGAATTCATGCCCATTCAAACCTCGGTGGCGGTAGCGGTCTACTTCACCATGTGGTGGATCGTGCTGTTCGCCGTCCTGCCGCTCGGCGTGCGCTCGCTGCACGAAGAGGGCGATACGCCGGAAGGGTCCGATCCCGGCGCGCCAATGGCGCCGATGCTGTTGAAGAAAGCCGTGCTGACCACGCTGGTTTCGACCGTTCTTTTCGCCGCCTTCATGGTCGCACTCAAGGTGATGGGCTGACCGAGGGTCCGCCTCGGGAATCGTTTTCGGGTTCCCTTCCTGATCAAAGCGCGCTAAACGGCCGGTTCGTCAAAGGGCGTGGCCGGCCAATCTCTGCAAATAACGGATTTTTTGATGACTGAACAAGGATCGCCAACCACCCCTGCGCTTTTCAGCGGTGTTCTCAAGGGCAAAAAGGGCCTTATACTAGGCGTCGCCAACAACCGCTCTATCGCCTGGGGCATAGCCAAGGCGGCGAGCGACGCGGGCGCGGAGCTGGCGCTGACCTATCAGGTCGAGGCGCTTGAGAGACGGGTGCGTCCCCTGGCCGCAGAGCTCGGCGCGACAGTGGTTGGCCGCTGCGACGTGTCGGAAGTCGAGACCATCGACGCTGTCTTCGCGGAAGTCGAAAAGCTTTGGGGCAAACTCGATTTCGTCGTGCATTGCCTTGCCTATTCCGACAAGGATCAGCTCGACGGCCGCTATGTGGACACGACCGCGGAAAACTTCACTCAGTCGCTTGCGATCTCCTGTTATTCCTTCACGGCCATCGCTCAGCGCGCCGAAAAGCTCATGACGGATGGCGGCTCGCTGCTCACGCTGACTTATTACGGCGCCGAAAAGTGGATGCCCCACTACAATGTGATGGGCGTCGCCAAGGCGGCGTTGGAGGCCTCGGTGCGTTACCTCGCCGCCGACCTCGGCGTGAAGAATATTCGCGTCAATGCCTTGTCCGCAGGACCGATCAAAACCTTGGCGGCGTCCGGAATCGGCGATTTCCGCTATATTCTGCGCTGGAACGAATACAACTCGCCTTTGCGCCGCGTTGTGTCCATCGAGGAAGTGGGCGAGACAGCTGTCTACCTCTTGTCGCCGATGTCGCGCGGCGTCACCGGCGAAGTGCTGCATGTCGACGCCGGCTACCATGTCGTCGGCATGATGAATCCTTCCGCCGCCCCAAAAATGGCTGATCTGCTGGCTCTCCTTCCGCAGGAGAAGTGAGAGCCGCTGGCGCGAAATTGGGGCTGGCGTGATAGACTGAGCCAGTCCCCTTCTTTACGCCAAGCTGTTCCATGCGCCGCGATGTCGACTTACTCAGAGACCTGATGCTGGCGCTGGAACCTATTGAGCGGTCGCCGCCAGAACCAGTTTTTCTGGAGCTTGATCAGATGGCTCGGACACTGGGGCGTTCGTCCGAGACGATAGGCGCGCATCTGAACCATTTGCTCGCCCAAGGCTTTATCGAAGGGCCAGGCGTTTACAAAGACGCCTGGCTGTTCCGCAAGCTGACTCACAAGGGCCATGCGCTGGCCGACAATATCAGGGACTCGCGCCATTGGAGCGACATCAAGCGGACCTATTCTTTCGCGATCGAGCAATGACCCGCCCGAACGGATGGCGTTGGCGACGCAACTGCACTAACGTCTTTTTCTTACGCCTCGAACCTCCCAGCAGGCAAAACCTCAAGTGACATTTTTCGCAACCAGCCCCGGGCTGGCCCGCGCGCTCAACGAGCGCAACTATAACGATCCAACGCCGGTTCAATCCGCTGTGCTTACGCCACAGGCGGAAGGACGGGATATTCTCGTCTCCGCCCAGACTGGCTCCGGCAAGACAGTAGCCTATGGACTCGCCATAGCCACGACCCTTATCGGCAAAGCGGAAATCATGGCGCCCGCGGCTGCCCCGCTTGCGCTGATCATCGCCCCGACGCGGGAACTCGCTTTCCAGGTGCAGCGCGAACTGGAGTGGCTGTATCAGCATGCGGCGGCGCGGATCGTCTCCTGTGTCGGCGGCACGGATTCGAGGCTGGAGCGGCGCAAACTCAGCGAAGGAGCGCATATCGTCGTCGGCACGCCGGGTCGTCTGCGGGATCACATTGAGCGCAACGGGCTCATTACATCCGGGCTAAAGGCAGTCGTCCTAGATGAAGCCGATGAAATGCTGGATCTTGGCTTTCGCGAAGATCTCGAATTCATTCTGGAAACGACGCCCAAGGAGCGGCGCACGCTTCTGTTCTCCGCAACAATGCCCAAGGGCATTGCGAATCTGGCAAAGCGCTATCAGCGCGATGCACTTCGCATAGAGGTCGAGGGAAGCCCGCAAGGCCATGCCGACATCGAATATCGGGCCATTCGCGTGGCGCCCAAGGAGACCGAACACGCCGTTGTCAATCTGCTCCGCTTCGTAGAGGCGACGACCGCGATCGTTTTTTGCAACACGCGCGAGGCGGTCCGCCATTTGCAGGCGATCCTGCTGGAGCGAGGCTTTTCGACGGTGCTGCTTTCGGGCGAGTTGAGCCAGCACGAACGCAACCAGTCGATGCAGGCCTTGCGCGACGGACGCGCGCGCGTGTGCGTCGCCACGGATGTCGCCGCTCGCGGCATCGACCTTCCTAACCTTGGCCTTGTCGTCCATGCCGAACTGCCCAACGATGCGGAGACCCTGCAACATCGCAGTGGCCGCACCGGTCGCGCCGGTCGCAAGGGCGTCAGCGCGCTGCTGGTCCCGCCCTCCCGACGCAGGCGGGCCGAGATGTTGCTGCGGGATGCGGCGGTTCGCGCCCGGTGGAGCGGACCGCCGACGGCTGAGGAGATTGTAAAGCTGGATCAGGAGCGCCTGCTCCAAGACCCGTTATTGACGGAAGCGCCTTCCGACGACGAGATTCAAATGGCGCGGCTGCTCCTCGCGGAACGCACCGCCGAGCAGCTTGGCGCCGCTCTGGTGAAGCTCTATCGCTCTCGCCTGCCCGCGATCGAGGACGTTGTCGATCCCGGCGTCGGACCAGAACTGAGAGAGCCGCGCGAAGCGTCCGGACGCCACGCGCCCGCGAGAGTTCCAAAAACCACTGCGGCGCGATTTCCCCAAGGAGCGGCGTGGTTCAGGCTGGACATCGGTCGCAAGAAGAATGCAGACCCAAAATGGCTGCTGCCCATGTTGTGCCGCAAGGGCAATATCACCAGACAGGATATCGGGGTGATCCGCATCTTCGACCACGAGACGCAGTTCGAGGTTGCGGAGGGAGTCGCAGCGGAATTTAGCGCCAACATGCGCCGCCCCGGCGGAGAGCCCGTAAAGATCGATCGGTTGAAAGAGGCTCCGGGAGGGGTGAGATCGCCGTCAGCCGCGACCAAACAGAGACCCAAGCCAAAGCATCGGGCGAAAGACGAAAGATCGAGAACCTGACCGCAGGACTCAGTCCACCTTGCGTTGCGGCTTGGCGGGTTCCTCCATTTCCTCACGTCTTCTGAAGCGGAGAACGGAACCCGGAGCTCGATTGCGTGCGGTGATGCGTATTCGACCTGTGCCTGTCAGCACGTAATGGCCGCGGTTGTCATCCCAGCGCATCAGATCCGCCTGAATGGCCGTCTGGCGCAGCACCATGGTCATGGGATCTTGCACATGAGCCGGAGCGACGTCGCCATGGACGTCGACCTTCCTAAGCGCTTCGACCAGTTTGGTTTCATTTGCGTCGGTCATCTTGCCCCAAAGATGGCGCCGAATGGAGGATCCTGCAAGCCCTCGCAACGGCGAAGCTTCAGCCTCAAGGCGGCCGATCCGTGTATTTCCATCAAAAATTGCCGAGGGTCGAACGATCTGGTTAACGCCCGCTTGTCCGCCAACCGGCGACTTCCGCCTCAATCCGCTCTCCAGTGGCGGAATTCAGCCAGCTGTCAGCCGCACGATGACACAGGAACGGCAGCACGTATGTCCCATTGTGATCCAGGCAGAGCAACTCCACCGGGGCGCTGTCCTGCGGAAACCTGTCGGCGGTGAACTCGGCTAATCTATCGGTAAGGGAAGTCAATATTTCTAACCTACTTTGATGGTTGGGGATTCAACAATACCAAAATAACGCAAGAAAGCGGCCGGAAAATGACGTACGCTCATCAGGCGCTGGCCGCGCCGGAGTTTAACCTTCAGGTTCCGCCAATTGTCCAGTGGCGAAGCGGAAGAACGCGCTGACCGGGGCATGCAGCGACCCGTCGATCGGCTCGCGCGCAAAAACCTCGTCCTGCAAGTTTTGATTCAAGATTGAGACATCCACACAAGCGCCTGCCAGCGTGGGCGAAGTTAGAATATGGTCGATGAGCGTGGGCTTGCCGGCGTGAATCACGCTGAAACGCTGCTCAAGCGGAACGCGCAATTCCAGTGCGCGGAGAAAGCGAGCATCTTCCTCGCAGTCGCCCGAAAGAATGCGAATGGGCGCATCGTGTTCATTGGCGTTGAAGTCACCGCAGACGGCGATGCGAGCTTCGGGCTCGCGATCGAATAGACGTTCAACGAAGAGGCGCGCTTCGAGCGCCTGACCCTCGCGTTTCTGAGCGGACAAAAACTGCCCTTCCGCCACGGCTCTGCCATGTGTGCTGACGCCAGGTATTGGCGTGGGCCGGGAAGCGCGCAGGTGCAGATTGACGACATGCAACGGCGGTCCGGTCGGTGACGCTATTTTGGCGTATAGAATCGGGCGGTCGAAAGTAATCTCGACGGAGGCCATGTGCATGTCGGATTCTTGTGGCGGCGCCCAGCGCCATTTGGCGATGATGTCGTGATGAACTTGCCGCCGCTCAAGAATGGGCAACCGGCTCAAAATAGCGAGATTGTGAACGTCGGCAGGAAGATCGCTTCCAGGTCTGGTGCTGGTGACGCGGTTGTAGTGCTCGAAGGGCGTGTCGGCGAGAAGACGGTCAAGCGCAAAGAATTCCCGTGCAGCGTGGGTGGTCGTCTTTTGCGCGTTAATCTCCTGCAGGCAGAGGATATCTGGATCAAGCTCTAGCAGAATGGGCCGCAGCGCCGCGATCCGGCGTTTGAACTCATCTTCGCGCGCCGCCGCCCAATGAAGATTTTCGACATTGAAGGTTGCGAGGCGGAACTCAAAGACCATAAAGATCCGTCGGATTCTCGGGCGTCCGAAGCCTTACGTGAGACAGAATAACACAGTAAAGATCTTGGCGTTTCGCGCGTTCTCCTCAACTCCTTCTGTCGATCGCTTACTCCAACAATGCGCTGGCGCCAAGCAGAGCAAGTGTCGGATGCGTAATCACGTAAGTAGGAATGTTTTGAAGATAGCTTTCAAAGCGCCCCTTGCTTTCGAAGCGGGTTCGAAATTGCGATTGAGGAAAGTGGGATCCCAACTTCGGCACGATTCCGCCGGCAATGTATACCCCGCCGCGCGCCCCAAACGTCAGAGCGAGATTGCCGGAGACAGTTCCAAGCATGGCGCAGAACATCGCGACGGCGTCCTTTGCACAGGCGTCCGCATCCCAAATCGATGGATCTGTAACCTGCGCCGCCGTGTATTGTCGGGCCGGCCCCCCCGACAATTGGCAAAGCGCTTCATAAAGATTGACGAGCCCCGGACCGGACAGCACGCGCTCCGCGGAAACATGCCCGTAGCGTTTGCGCAGAAGATCGAGCACGGCGCTTTCGACTTCATTGGCGGGCGGCATGGTGGCATGTCCGCCTTCGCCCTCTACCGGCGTTGGCCCGCTCGGCGTCGAGACCAGCCCGCTGACGCCCAGACCGCTGCCAGGGCCGATCAAGCCGATGGGAGCGCCGGGCGTTGGGGCGCCGGGACCGATCTGCAAGCGGCTGGCTTCATCGAGATGAGGTATGGCCAAGGCGTTTGCCGTAAAATCGTTGACGACGCGAAGCCGGCTCAAGCCCAGATCCCGGCGCATGTCCGCAATGGAAAACGACCATGCAGGGTGATTGGTCATCGAAACCTGATCGCCCGTGATCGGCGCAGCGACCGCCAAAGCCCCCTGCGCGGGCCTTTCGGCGGAGGCGCGGTCCAAATAGGCTTCGATCGCTTTGGCGAGTGAAGCATATTCCTCCACCATGCAGCGCCAGGGATGCTTTATGGATCCGTCCGCTTCGATAAGAGCGAAGCGCGCATTGGTGCCCCCGATATCCGCGACAAGCCCAAGCCCCCTTCCCTTCAATATGTCATTTTGCATCGTTAAAACCTGAGTCTCGATTTCTTGGGCCGCCAGCCGACGGCCTCTCTGCCCGCTACGCAAGGACGCACATCGAACAGGCTGCTGTTTGTATCTTGGCTTGATTGAAGTCGCGGCAAGCGCTCCAGATTGCTCGCCCACGAGGAACCTCCTTCGAAAAGGTTTCGTTATGGCTGATCTCTGATCGAAAAGGCGCGTCTGCGCCATCCATCCGGGGTCTTGAAGTAGATGCGTTTGACCGCTGCCCAAGCAATACGATGGGCCACCTCTTCCTGACGCTCTTCGCCGGAATGGGCGTCGTAGGCGTGATTGAAAGCCTCGCGAAAAATATCCTGGGCATGTTCAGGTAAAATTCGCTGCAAATTGGCGGGGAGATCCGCGTTACGCGCATATGGCATTGGCCATCTCCACAATCTGCTGAACGCGATCCTCCGCACGGCGAATTCGTAGCGCCAGCAAATAACAAGTGTCACTGCCGCAGCCAATCTGCAATGCGGGGCCATTGCGTCGTCAATGTGCGTTTGCCCATGATGAGCGCATGATGCCCACAGGGCGCGAGCGCCGACTTTATATCGCACTCGCGAGAGCCGACGAGCGCCGCCGCAGCCAGAGCCGAAGCCGGCGGCGTGACTTTGTCCTGCTCACCTGCGAGCAGGAATAGCGGATGCTGTATGTTTTTTAGATCGATCACCCGACCCAACGCCAGAAAGTTTCCATACGAGAGACGGTTTTCGCTGAACAGCCAGTTGAACACCTCGCGATAATACGGGCCGGGCAAATCAAGCATGCGTCCATCCCAACGCGTGAAGGCGTCGACGACGCTGAATTCTTCCCGGGTTGTTGGCGACCCGGCAAGCTCCAGCGCTGCCGTTGCTCGAGAAAGTTTGTCAGCGTCGCCAGGCCATAGATCCCTGGTTTGGCGTCCCAAGACGAGACCGTCTCCCAGGCGAACAAGCTCATCGATATACGCATTTGCGCTTTGCTTCGCCAAACTGGAGAAAATCACCGAGGAACACTGGCTTGTGTCGATCGGCGCGCCAGCGAGAACAAGGCGGCGCACTTTATTGGGAAACCGCGCCGCATAGACGAGCGACAGCCAACCGCCTTGACAAAGACCGATCAGGTCTACTCGCGAACCGATCTCGTCCACAGCGACATTGAGCGACGCGAGCTGCGAGTCGATGGTGTTCAGTTTTGTCTGAGGCGTCGCCGACTTCCACTCAACCAGAAAAAGATTGCAGCAACCCTGCGTTCTCAAAGTCTCGATGAGGCTGTGACCGGGCGCAAGATCAGCAATCGCCGCGTCGTGAAGCGCGAACGGCGTAACGACGAGAGCAACTTGTCCCCGTTTTTCGGTGGTGGAAAAGTCCCGCAGGCGCAACGAAGCCAAATCAATGATTTCTTGGTTTGGCGTCGTCCATTCCGGGTCTTCCTGCGCGGTTGCATCCTGGCCGCCATGGATCGGCGTCAGAGCATGAAGCCACATTTCCATGCTCGTCGACCAGGACTGAGTCCAGACTTCCCAAGGGTTCATATCTGATTCTCAGCCGGCGCGGCTGGCGCCAGCGCCTTTCTCCTGATCTTGCGCCATAAACTCCAAAATCGCCAAGGCGCAAACCATCACTGATCAACTTATATATCTCTTCCTTTTCGCATCCAAATGTGCAACTCGCGCAGTCGAGCACGCGACGTGAACTTGGCATAAGCGCTTTTCGGTCCGTTTTTAAGCAATTCACGTAAATGAATTTCGGTCGCCTGCGGTCGAGCTGCGGCCTCATGTTCATTGCAATGCAATATTACGATACTACATTCGTCCATTGGTCCGCCTACCCCAAAGTGGTCATGAACAACAGCAACATTCCAAACCCGACCATAGGAACGAAAGATGCGCCACGCGCCATCGATCAACCCAGCTTCCGGGCGACGCCAATGTCACCACTACAGACGCCGACCCCGTCGGCGGCAATAAAACCCGCGGTCTCCGAAAAGACTGGAGGATTGGCGCCTTATACGTCTTTTATTTCGGGCGACATACTGGATCGGACGTTACATGCGGGCGTCGCGCGACTGACTGGCGGCCTCTCCCCCGCCGCTCTGGCGGCGGCCTATTGGGATTGGGCGGTGCATTTTGCCGCTTCGCCAGGAAAGCAGTTGCAACTCGCCGATAAAGCCATGCAAAAGGCTATGCGCTTTGGCAATTATGCAATGAGCAGCGCCTGGCGCGACGGTGAAGCGGCTCCCTTCATCGAACCCCTCCCCCAGGACAAGCGTTTCGTGCACGAAGCTTGGCGGCGCTGGCCATATAATTTGGTTTACCAGGGTTTTTTGCTCAATCAGCAGCTATGGCACAGCGCGACCACCGATGTCGGCGGCGTAACCAAGCAACATGAGAATGTCGTTGACTTCGTATCGCGCCAGATACTCGATGTTTTTTCTCCCAGCAATTTTTTGGCCACCAATCCAGAGGCGCAGCAACGCACCCTGCAACAGGGAGGCGCCAACCTTGTTCGCGGTTTCCATAATTTTCTGGAGGATCTGGAGCGCTGTGCGGGCGGTAAAAAGCCCGTTGGAGCGGATACATTCCATCCCGGTGAACAAGTCGCCGCCACGCCTGGCGAGGTGATCTATCGCAATCGCCTGATCGAACTCATTCAATATGCGCCAGCGACCGAAAAAGTGCGTCCTGAGCCAATTCTCATCGTTCCGGCTTGGATAATGAAATACTACATTCTTGATCTCTCGGCCCGCAACTCCCTGGTCAGTTATCTGACCAAGCAAGGTTTCACGGTCTTCATAATCTCCTGGAAAAACCCCGACCATAATGACCGCGATCTTGGAATGGAGGATTACCGGAAGCTCGGAGTCATGGCGGCGCTTGATGCTGTCGCAACCGTTCTTCCACGACGAAAAATCCACGCTGTGGGCTATTGTTTAGGCGGCACGCTTATGGCCATCGCAGCAGCTGCAATGGCCAGGGACAATGATCACAGATTACAGTCTCTGACGCTTCTTGCCGCTCAGACGGATTTCACAGAAGCCGGCGAACTGATGCTGTTCGTCAACGAAAGTCAGCTGCATTTTCTCGAAGATCTCATGTGGGAGCAAGGGTATCTCGACACAAAGCAAATGGCGGGCGCATTTCAGTTGCTTCGATCAAACGACCTCGTGTGGTCTTACGCTCAAAAGGCCTATCTCATGGGCGAGCGCGAGGCGATGAGCGATCTCATGGCGTGGAATGCGGATGCGACGCGCATGCCTTACAAGATGCATTCGGAATATTTGCGACGTCTTTTCCTTGACAATGATCTCGCCGAGGGCCGTCTCCATGCAGACGGAAGAGCGGTCGCGCTCCATGATATCCGTGTTCCTGTATTCGCGGTCGGGGCGCAGAAGGATCATGTGGCGCCGTGGAAGTCGACCCACAAAATTCACCTGCTGACCGACACTGAAGTCACCTATCTTTTGACAACAGGCGGGCACAATGCGGGCATCGTGGCGGCGCCGGGGCGAAATGGAGCTAGCTATCAGGTGATGACCAAGGGGTTGGATGATCGCTATTCCGACCCGCAGGAGTGGGCGAATCTCGCGCCACGCAAGGATGGATCATGGTGGCTGGAATGGTCGCGCTGGCTGAAGGCGCGTTCCGGCGAGCCGGTTACGCCTCCCATCATGGGCGCTGGACTTTGCCATGCGCCCGGAACTTATGTTCTTGAGGCGTGAGTTCTCTTGTTCTCGATTCCTGAAATAGAGATCGACTCCAATTCATCAGGAATTGCGACGTCGGCCAAGTGAGCGCTCCAGTTCGAGCAACTGCATGGTGGTGCGCATTACCGTGTCGGGATTCAGACTTATGGAGTTTATACCTAGGCGAACCAGGAATTCCGCCGTCTCGGGATAATCCGATGGCGCCTGACCACAGATGCCGCAATGACGTTGATTCCGCCGCGCGCCTTCCACCGCAATACGGATCATCGCTTTTACGCCCTCGTCGCGTTCATCAAAATCGAAGGCGACGATTTCAGAATCCCGATCCACCCCTAAAGTAAGCTGCGTAAGATCGTTGGAGCCGATCGAAAATCCGTCGAAATGTTTAGAGAATTCGTCGATCAGCATCACATTATTCGGTATCTCGCACATCACATAGATTTCAAGTCCGCTCTTGCCCCGCTCGAGTCCGAGTTCGCGCATGAACGCCACGACTTTTTCAGCCTCTTCGACGCGCCGGCAAAAAGGAATCATGAGTTTGACGTTGCTGAACCCCATTTCATCACGCACGCGTTTCATGGCGGCGCATTCGAGCGCAAAGCCCTCGCGATAGGCCGGATGCGTATATCTTGAAGCGCCGCGAAAGCCGATCATGGGATTGGCCTCCGATGGCTCGAATGCGTGACCGCCCAGCAAAGACGCATATTCATTGGTCTTGAAGTCGGACATACGGACAATCACGGGTTTGGGAAAAAAGGCGGCAGCGATGGTGGCGACGCCTTCCGACAATCGCTGAACGAAAAACTCCGAAGGACTCGCGTAATTCTTCGTCAGCCGCATTATTTGTGTGCGCTCCCGCTCATCCGCGATTTTCTCTGGATGGACGAGCGCCATCGGATGAGCCTTGATGGATTCGGCGATGATAAACTCCATGCGGGCGAGTCCGACGCCGTCATTCGGCAACGCCGAAAGTGAAAAAGCGATGTCGGGATTGCCGACATTCATCATCACATGCGTCGCGGGCCTTTCCAGACTGGAGAGATCCGTGGTTTCGATCGTGAAGTCCATCTCTCCTTCGTAGACTTTTCCGACGTCTCCTTCAGCACAGCAAACTGAAATCAGTTCTCCCGTCCGAATAACGCTCGTCGCCGAGTCGGTCCCGACGATCGCGGGGATGCCAAGTTCGCGCGCCACAATCGCCGCATGACAGGTCCGTCCACCGCGATTGGTCACAACTCCGGCGGCGGATTTCATCACGGTTCCCCAGTCGGGCGAAGTCGTGTCGGCCACCAGAATTTCACCGGGCACGAATTGCGATAACTCGCTCAAATGTTCGATCACGCGAGCCTTGCCCACAGCGATCTTCGTTCCCACCGCGCGACCCTCGATTTTCTTCTGTCCGTGCTTTCTTATTTTGTAATCTTCAATGACAGTGCGATCACGCTGCGACGCCACGGTTTCAGGACGCGCCTGAACGATATAGAGGCGTCCATCAACGCCGTCCTTCGCCCATTCCACGTCCATTGGCCTGGCGACGCGGGCTTTTGCGCTGTAGTGTTGCTCGATCTTCATGGCCTGCCCCGCCAGAGCGAGCACTTCGGCATCCGAAAGGCAAAATCTTTCTCTTTCCTTAATGTCAGTGGGGATGTTGCGGGTCGTGGCGCGTCCGCGGTCGGAGAAAATCATTTTGATTTTCTTTCCTCCCAGCGAGCGTTTCAGCACCGCGGCCTTTCCGGTGCGGTAGGTCGGCTTGAAAACATAAAACTCGTCGGGGTCGACTGCGCCCTGAACGACATTTTCGCCAAGTCCGTACGCGCCGGTAATAAACACTACGTTTTCAAATCCGGTTTCTGTGTCAATGGTGAAGATGACGCCTGACGATGCGAGATCCGATCGCACCATTTTCATGATGCCGACCGAATTGAAGACCTTGAAATGGTCGAAGCCATTGTCGATACGATAACGGATTGCGCGATCCGTAAATAGGCTCGCAAAGCAGTGGCGCACAGCGTCGATAACGCCTGTTTCGCCGCGTATATTGAGGTAGCTCTCGTGCTGACCGGCAAAGCTGGCGTTGGGGAGATCTTCCGCAGTGGCCGATGAACGAACTGCAACCGTCAACTCAGGGCCATATTCAGCCGTCAATTGCGCCAACGCATGACGAATCTGCGTTGCAAGATCAGGCGGCAACGCAGCGCCATAGACAATCTCGCGAGCTCTGGAGGCGCGACGCGCCAAATCCTGAACATCAGCGGGGTTGAGACCGTCAAGCGCGTCGCGCAAAGCCGACCATGCATTCCCATGCTCTAGCGTCCTGCGATAGGCTTCTGAGGTTATGGCGAAGCCGTTGGGGACGGAGATCCCGGCAGACGCGAGCTCTTGAAACATTTCGCCAAGCGAAGCGTTCTTGCCTCCAACGAGGGGCACATCTTCTATGCCGATTTCCGAAAAGAAACGAATATAACTGTCTGAGGAGTGATTGCTCACTCCCATGTCTGCCGGGCATAACTTTTCCCTCATAACACAGCCGCTCCAGCTTCAATTGCCCGAAGTTTTTTGTCTTCTATGGCAGTGTGTAAAATCTATTCGAACTTCGCCTTTACAGCAAATTCGGAATGCGGTTTACATTACACCTTTGAGTCGAATCACGCCCGACAATGGTAATCCCCTTATCTTCTAAAGGTGATCGGCGCCGCTCCCTCCACAGGCGGCAAACTTCGGAGATACGGCGCCGACCGACCCCTTTTATTTCGTTTTGATGTCTATTTTTTTCTCAGACTTTTGCGCAGCCTCCGTCTTGGGGAGCCGTACCGTGAGGACGCCTTTGTCAAATGAGGCTTCGATCTTATCCTCGTCTACTCCCTCGGGAAGCCGGAATGCGCGTTTAAACGAACCATAACGCCGCTCCGAAAAATAATGATCTTTCTCTTTCTCTTCCCTTTCATCTCTCTTTTCGCCGCTGATAATCAGGCTGCCATTTGACAGCTTTATTTCCACATTCTTGTCGTCCAATCCCGGCAGTTCCGCCGTGATCGCGAATTCTTTTTCTTTTTCGACTATGTCGACTGCCGGCATTGACGGCCATCCGGAAAAGAAGCGCTCGAAAGGCTCGAAATCTGTTTTGCGCAACGGCGAGTCGTTGAAGAGGCTGTTGATCTGACGCCTCAGCACGCCTAGCGGATGCCAGTCGAGAAGATCGCTATACGCCGATGGCGCCCCTGAGCCGGTTTTGACTGGAACTTTGGTTTCCTTGTCAGCCATTTTCGCCTCCTGTTACTATAAGAACATTTGCCTGGGCGGGGGCCGCGCAACAGTCCAACAATATTTCGAACAGTCGAAATACGCAGCTCCCGCTTCCGGCCCGCGCCGAACAAAGTAACAATAGCGCACGGGTTTAGATGGATATGGCTGCGCATTTCGCAAGTGAGGCGAATAGCCGCGATTACGGAAATGATAGCCGCGAAACCCGCGCCTATGTACAAGCTTCGAGCTCCAGTCATGGCTAAGCAGGATTGGAAGCAAAGGCGCCGCCTATGTCACATTTTTAGATAAATGAAAGCACATATATCCTCCATTCAATCGACACTTATGTTGCGCGCGTCAGGCGCAAGCGGCAATATGGGTAAATCAACGAAGTCGGCGCGCTAGAGGCACTGCAAAACGCCATGGACAGTACAGAAGAGTCTAACGCGGCCGCGATCGACTACGCTGTCAGGAAGTTCGGCGCAGATCGAACCCGCCTTGTGGACATTCTCCAAGAAGCCCAAAGCCGCCTCGGATATCTCGGCGAGGAGGAGATTTGCGCGCTGGCGGCAAGTCTTCGCGCTCACCCCGTCGAAATCAAGGATACGCTGTCCTTTTATGCGTTTTTCAATCGTGAGCCTAAAGGGCGCTTCCACATCCGTTTCGCTCGGACCCCGGTCGCGATGATGCAAGGAGCCGGCGAGGTGATGGACGCATTTTGCAAGGCTACTAACGCAGCAATCGGCGGAACCTCCGCCGATGAGGACTTTACGCTCGACTGGGCCTCAGATCTCGGGATGGCCGACCAGGAGCCCTCGGCGCTTATCAATGGCCTCGTCGTCACACAGCTGACGCCCGACGACGCGGCGCCGATGGTTGCGGCGTTGAGGCGCAATCGCGATAAGCCCGGCGCTCTTCCTCTGTTCCCCGGTTCGGATCCATTGGGCGCGGCGCTGCCGAAGGCGAAGGTGACGACAAATTTGGTCCGCCCCGGTCCGCTCCTCTTCCGAGGGGAAAGCGAAAGCAACGCTTTGGGCGGTGCGCTCAGGCTTTCACCGGAAGGAACAATCAAGGAAATCACCAAGGCGAAGTTGCGCGGGCGAGGCGGCGCGGGTTTTCCTACCGGTTTAAAATGGAGGCTATGTCGCCAGGCCGTTTCGGAGGACCATTATGTCGTGTGCAACGCCGACGAGGGAGAACCTGGCACTTTCAAGGACCGGGTGCTGCTCACTCTAGCGCCACAGCTCGTTTTTGATGGAATGACGATCGCCGGCTACGCGCTCGGAGCCAAGCACGGCGTTGTTTATCTGCGCGGCGAATACGCCTACCTTCATGAGTCCTTGATCGAGGCGCTGGCCCAACGACGTAGCGCCGGTCAACTCGGCTCCGACATTTGCGGCCTTGAAGGGTTCGATTTCGACATTCGCATTCAACTTGGAGCTGGAGCCTATATTTGTGGCGAGGAATCAGCGCTGATCGAATCTCTTGAAGGCAAAAGGGGCGCGCCGCGCGACCGTCCGCCATTTCCCACGGACCACGGCTACCTGGGCCATCCGACAGCCGTGGACAATGTCGAAACCTTCGCCTGTGTCGCGCAAATCATGGAACATGGAGCGACGTGGTTCTCGAGCTTTGGAACGTCCGAGTCTGCGGGGACAAAACTGCTCAGCGTTTCCGGCGACTGTCCCTGTCCGGGGGTTTATGAGCTGCCCTTCGGTGTCACGGTTAACGAGCTTCTGGATCTGGTCGGCGCGCCTGAAGCGCAATTTGTTCAAGTCGGCGGCCCGTCCGGTCAGTGCATAGGGCCAAAGGATTACGGCCGTCGCATCGCTTATGAGGACCTGTCCACGGGCGGCTCGATCATGGTGTTTGGCCCAACCCGAGACGTTCTCGAGACGGCGTTTCAGTTCACAGAGTTTTTTGCCGAGGAATCGTGTGGTTGGTGCACGCCATGTCGAGTCGGCACGACCATTCTCAAGCAGGACCTGCAGAAAATTCTGCTTGAACGAGGCACGCTCTCTGACGTGACCGCCTTGGACAAGTTGGCGCATACGATCGCCCGCACAAGTCGTTGCGGCCTCGGGCAAACGGCGCCCAATCCCATTTTGAGCACCATGCGCAATTTTCCGGAAGCTTATGAAGTGCGCCTTCAGACCAAAGAATTTCTGTCCCGCTTCACATTGTCCGAGACCTTGGCCAGCGCTGAGAAAGTCCAGGGCCGCAAATCTGTGGCCACGGAGGAAGCATGATGGAAGAAGACTTCGTCTTCACAGTCAATGGCGTCGAGGTCCAGGCGAAGGCGGGGCAGACGATCATCGCCGCCTGCGACGCAGCAGGCGTATTCATTCCTCGCCTCTGCCACCACCCGGACCTCAAGCCAGCAGGTCATTGCCGTCTTTGCACTTGCAATATCGACGGGCGCCGCGCCAGCGCCTGCACCATGCCTGCGGCCGCCGGGATGGTGGTGATAAGCGAAAATGAGGAGCTAAACAGCGACCGCCGCGCCTTGCTCGAGATGCTTTTCGTAGAGGGTAACCATTTCTGTCCTACCTGCGAGAAGAGCGGCGATTGCGAGTTGCAAGCGCTCGCTTACCGGCTCGGCGTTTCCTCTCCCTCGCTTCCCTATCAGTGGCAGAGATATGAAATCGACGCGACGCATCCGGAGGTTTTCATCGACCGCAACACTTGCGTGTTGTGCTCTCGCTGCATCCGTGCGTCGCGCGACGTCGATGGAAAGTCGGTGTTTGGCTTCGCGGGCAGAGGCCTCGGCATGAGGCTTAACATTGATTCAAACGCCGGTCTTGACGACACCACTTTTTTGGCGATCGACAAGGCCGCCAGGGTATGTCCTGTTGGATGCATCGTCATAAAGCGCACCGGCTATCACGTCCCTCTAGGCCAAAGGCGTTTCGACAAGGCTCCAATCGGCGCGGATATCGAGTCGCGGAGGCAGGAACGGTAAGACTGAAGCGACAAAGCCGCGCGATAGTCCACGCATCGCGCTGACAAGGAACGAACCCATGACTAAACCGAGACTGGCTACGTGCTCCCTCGCGGGTTGCTTTGGCTGCCACATGTCGCTGCTAGATATTGACGAACGCCTCGTCGAGCTTGTGGATCTTGTTGATCTCGATAAGTCGCCGCTCGACGACAAAAAGGAGTTCGACCGTCCCGTGGACATCGGCTTCATCGAAGGCGGCTGCTCCAACGAACATAATGTTCATGTGCTGAGACAGTTTCGCAAGAACTGCAACATTCTGGTTTCGGTCGGCGCCTGCGCCCTTACGGGCGGCGTGCCAGCCATGCGCAATATGGTGGGCTTGCGAGAATGTCTGGAGGAAGCCTATCTCAACGGCCCGACTGTGGAAGGACGCGGCGTCATTCCAAATGATGAAGACCTTCCACTCCTGCTCGACAAGGTCTATCCCTCGCATGAAGTCGTGAAAATCGATTATTTCTTGCCGGGCTGTCCACCTTCGGCGGACGCAATCTGGACCTTTCTGAAGGCGCTTCTGACCGGACAGGCGCCGAGCCTCTCATACCATCTGCTTAAATACGACTGACTCCACCTGTGTGGACGCGACACGATAAGGAAAATTGCATGAGCGTCGTAGGCACACAGCAAGGGCCGCGCAAAATCGTCATCGATCCCGTCACCCGTGTGGAAGGCCACGGGAAGGTGACCATACGGCTGAACGAGGCCGGCGAAGTGGATGACGCGCGCTTCCACGTTGTGGAGTTTCGCGGCTTCGAACGCTTCATCCAGGGTCGTCTCTATTGGGAAGTGCCTGTCATCATCCAGCGCCTCTGCGGCATCTGCCCCGTCAGCCATCATCTTGCTGCGGCCAAGGCGATGGACAAGATCGCCGGGGTCGACGCCGTGACGCCGACAGCTGACAAGCTGCGTCGCCTCATGCATTACGGCCAATTGCTGCAGTCAAACGCTTTGCACATTTTCCACCTCGCTTCGCCTGACTTGCTGTTCGGCTTCGACGCGCCCGTCGATCAACGCAATATTGTTGCTGTGCTGGAGCGCTATCCAGAGATTGGCAAATGGGCGATTTACATTCGCAAATATGGACAGGAAGTCATCAAGGCGACGGGAGGCAAGAAAATCCACCCGAGCAGCGCCGTGCCCGGCGGGGTCAATCAGAACCTCGACATCGAAAGCCGTGATGCGCTCCGAAAGGATATAGACCGAATTCTGTCATGGTGTCTTCTGGCCTTAACCAAGCTCAAGGAAACCATCGCCGAAAGGGAGACCCAACATCGGGACTTCGCCTATTTCGAATCCAATTACATGAGCCTTGTCCGCGCCGACGGCTCCATGGATCTCTATGATGGCGTGCTGCGCGCGATAGACTCCGGCGGGCGCACTATTTTCGATGGCGTTGCGCCAGACTCATACCAGGATCAGCTGATCGAGGAGGTTCGTACCTGGAGCTATATGAAATTTCCACACATCCGTTCGCTTGGTTGCGAGCGCGGTTGGTATCGCGTCGGACCGCTGGCGCAAATGAATTGCGCCGCCTCCATCGATACCCCGCTTGCTGAGACTGAACGACGGTTGTTCATGGCGAAGGGAGACGGGAGCCCGATCCACTCCACGCTCGCATATCACTACGCCAGATTGATTTGCCTTGTTCACAGCGCTGAAAAAATACAACAACTCCTGTTCGATGACGATCTGCAGGGCACGGACCTGCTCGTCACCGGTCAAAGGCGTAGCGTCGGCGTTTCCTGTATCGAGGCGCCGCGAGGCACTCTAATCCACCACTATGAAGTCGACAAAAATGATCAGGTGACGCGCGCGAACCTCATCGTGTCAACGACCAGCAACAACGAAGCGATCAACCGCGCAGTTCGAAGCGTCGCACAGGACTATTTGTCCGGCCAGACGATCACCGAGGCTTTATTGAATCATATTGAAGTGGCCATAAGGGCATATGATCCCTGTCTGTCCTGCGCTACCCACGCATTGGGACAAATGCCTCTCATCGTCACCCTCGAGGACGCAGAGGGCGCTATCGTCGCGCAACGGGTCAAGCAATGAGCGCGGCCGCCAACTTGAAGACGCCAAAGGTTCTGGTTTTGGGGTATGGAAATCCCGGCAGAATGGACGATGGACTTGGTCCGGCGGCGGCGGCGCGGATCGAGCGACTAGGCTGGAGCGGCGTCGCGGTGAATGATCCCTATCAACTGTCGCTTGAAGACTCCATCGACATCGCCGCGCACGACATCGTCTGGTTCATCGATGCGTCGAAAACGGGCTCGACGCCTTTTGAAGAAAGGCGGCTGGCGGCAGCCGAGCATATGGACTTCCAAAGCCATCACATGGATCCTGAGTCGCTGCTCGCCATCGCCAGCCACTACCTCGACAGCGCGCCCGAGGCTTGGCTCATTGGAGTCCGCGGCTATGAGTTCGACTTTTGCGAAGGCCTTTCTACCCGTGCTGAAGATAATCTTGAACAAGCGGTGGCTTTCCTGACATGGCGGATCGGCGAGCGCATCGGAGTGCTTCAATGAACATAGGCATGGGCGACAAGCGCAAGACCATTTTGCTGGTCGACGCCGATCCGCATGCTCGGGCAATCCTGCGCAACGCATTGGAAGCAGCTGGCTTTAGCGTCGGCGAAGCCGCAAACAGCGCGGAGGGCGAACGTACCGTATCGCGAGTGAAACCCGATGCTGTGCTTTTCGATATCATGGAGGACCAGGACGTCGGCGGCGTTTCAGAAGCGGCCCGGCTTAACGGAGCGGGCAACCATCCGCCTGTCTATATCGTGAGCACTGCGGTCGACGCGCTTGTCGGAGCCGTCGGGCTTAAGGAACTGGGCGTCTCGGGCGTTTTCTTGAAGCCTATGGATGTCGCTGTGATCGTTCAAACTCTGAAAACGCGACTTGGAGTCGAGAGAGGCTCGAGTAAAGGCGACCAGAGCTGAGCTGAAAAACGGGATACACCCCGCTTTCAATTGGCTAAATACCGAAATCGTCGCAGCCCCCAAAACTAGAATGCGACAACGATAAACCCGCTTACGCCCCTATCCACACGCGCCCAAAGAAAGCCGACTGAATGAGCGTGTTGCCTATATCCGCGACCAGTAAGTTGGCGCCGGAAAAGAAGCCTTTCCACAGAGTTCTATACTTTCAGGTTCTCGTCGCCATTGCTCTCGGCGTCATATTCGGCGCGCTTTTCCCGTCGCATGCCACAGCGGATTGGGTCAAAGCGCTCGGCGACGGCTTTATTAAACTGATCAAGATGGTCATTGCGCCGATCATTTTTTTGTACCGTCGCCTCCGGCATAGCTCACATCGAGGACGCCAAGAAAGTGGGCCGCGTCGGCGTCAAAGCCCTTATCTATTTCGAAGTCGTTTCCACTTTTGCCCTAGGGCTAGGGCTTCTCGTCGGGCTTGTGGTCAGACCGGGGACAGGTTTTCCCGGCAAGCCGGATGCGGCTGCAGTCGCTGCCTATAGCGAAAAAGCGGCTCAGAATCATGGTGTGGTGGAAACGCTTTTACATATTGTCCCCGACAACGTCGTTGCGGCCTTTGCCGAAGGAAACATTGTGCAAGTGCTGCTTTTCGCAATTCTCTTCGGTTTCTCCCTCATGGGCATGGGGGCCAAAGGGCGAATGCTGCGCAGTATTGTGGACGACCTCGGCCATGCGATGTTTGGCGTAATTGGTCTCGTGATGTACGCCGCTCCGATCGGCGCCTTTGGCGCGATGGCCTACACTGTTGGCAAATTCGGGCTGGCGGCCCTGGCGCCGCTCGGTTGGCTGGTCGGCTCGTTTTACGCGACGTCGCTCCTTTTCATAATTTTTGGCCTCGGTTTTGTAGCGCGTATTATCGGGTTCAGCATTTTTCGCTTTCTCGCATACTTCAAAGACGAATTGATGATCGTTCTCGGCACATCTTCATCGGAAAGCGCACTTCCGCGACTGATGGAAAAACTGGAACGGTTGGGTTGTGCGCCCTCGGTCGTCAAACTTGTCGTTCCTACCGGCTATTCGTTTAACCTTGACGGCACGAACATCTATATGACCCTCGCGACAGTCTTCTTCGCGCAGGCGTTGGGCGTCGACCTATCGCTAGGGCAAGAACTCGCGATAATCGGCGTCGCGATGTTAACGTCCAAAGGCGCATCCGGCGTCACAGGGGCCGGCTTTGTCACTCTCGCCGCAACTCTCGCCTCCATAGATCCGAGATTGACGCCCGGCATGGCCTTATTGCTCGGGGTCGACAAATTCATGAGCGAATGCCGTGCTCTCACTAATCTTTGCGGTAATGGCGTCGCAACAATCGTGATCGCCTCTTGGGAAGGCGAACTCGATCACGAAATGCTTTTGAAACAGCTGTCGAAAACGTCGCAAGAGGATTCTTCGGTGTGACGCGGTCGACCTCGCCCACCCACTCATTCCCACTCGCAGCGACCAGGTTAACGATGCATTGGGCATCACGTCAGCAATGTTAATTTTTGCTTCCCGAAACTTCTGCGAACCTGAGCGAACGAAACAACCGACAGGCGGCTGCGCACGCGGCAATGTTCTAGCTGAAATAACATAATAGACTCGAAACATCTCGGTAGCTTGCGTGGATTTAGCTCGCCTCGAAAGTTCGACTGCTATTGTCTGTTGTCCGTGATCACCACTTCCAGAAGAGAAAAAGTAATCAAGCTGTTAAACGCCAATGCGTTTTCCCGAAGCCACTTTTGGCAGTTTCTTATAAGGCTTCGTGGCATCTTCGGGCATGCAAACGATAATCCCCGCCATGCTCAGACGCCGCGTCAAAAAAACGCTTGCGCTTTTCAGCGACGCGCACGTCGACGACGACTTGTTGCGGCATCATATCGGTTTACTCTTCCTTTCTCCCGCCACGCTTTACGGTTCGTTCACCATGGGGGTGCTCATAACCGGCTCCGCCTGGCTCATGACGCAGCGACAAATTTTTCTGTTCTATGCGTTCATCAATCTTTTAATCACCTCCCTGCGAATAGCGCTGACCCATCGTTACGCGAGCAAAGCCAGTCATGATCGGGATACGCGCAAGGAGTCTCTCTCCTACGACAGGCAATTTCTGATTCTCGCCGCCTGCTACACCATATTGCTCGGCGTGATGAACTTATCGCTGGCGATGCTGCCGCGAGAAATCAACGCTACGCCATTAGCCACCAGCGTGACGGTTGGATATGCAGTCGCTATAGTCTCGCGCAATTCTTGTCGCTTGCGCACCTTACTGGCGCAGATCCTTGCCATTTGCGGACCAATGATCATCGGCTACGCTTTCTGGATTCCCGTCGCCAATGGTCTGCTCTATTCCGCGCTGCTCGTTTGCCTCGCTATTATCACCATGATGATGGGCATCGCCGCCAACGCAAAAATGACAGAACTTTTTCGCGCCAATCAAAAAACAAGTCGCATCGCGCGATACGATGTTTTGACAGGGCTCCTGAACCGTTTTTCCTTCGGTGACGCTCTCGAAACGATGCTGACGCATGCGTCGAACGGCTTCGTGGAATCCTTCGCCATCATCACGATTGATCTCGATCGCTTCAAGGAAATCAACGACACGCTTGGACACAATATTGGCGACGCCGTGATCGTCGAAATGGCGGCGCGGTTGACTAAGGTGGTGGGCGCCGAAGATATTGTAGCGCGGCTTGGCGGCGACGAATTTGTCGTGCTGGCGAAAGGGCGCAGGCGCCATAATTACGGTGTCGTTGTCGCCGAACGGATAGTCGAGGCGCTGTCTGAGCCTGTCATTTTGAATAAAATGCCGTTGCCGGCAGGCGCGAGCGTCGGGGTCGCACTGTATCCAGATCACGCTTCGACAGCAGAAGAGCTGATGAAAAAGTCCGATATCGCCATGTATGAAGCCAAGCATGGCGGCCGCAAAATGGCTTGCGTATTCGATGCGCCGATGCAAGCAAAAATCAACGATGCGCGGCTTCTCGAACTTGAAATGCAATTCGCAATAGAGCAGGAGCAGTTTGAACCCTGGTTTCAGCCAATTGAAAATATCGTGACTGGCCAGGTGACAAGTTACGAGGCGCTGGCCCGCTGGCGCCATCCGCAGCGCGGCATAATCCAGCCCAACCGATTCATTCCCATAGCTGAACATACCGGCATGATTCTGGTCATCGGCGAGCAGATTCTCGAAAGCGCCTGTCGGGCCGCCAAAAACTGGGAGCCCCATCTAACCGTCGCCGTTAATTTGTCTCCGGTGCAGTTCCGACGCCCGCAACTGCTTGTGGAAACTGTCAAGCGCGTGCTTGAGCGCGTTCAGCTTGAGCCATCGCGGCTGTATCTTGAAATCACCGAGACGCTGATGATGGAGGATACGACGCAGACGCGGTTGGCGATCGAAGAATTGGCGCTGCTAGGAGTAAGATTTTCGCTCGATGATTTCGGCGCTGGCTATTCCTCGCTTTCCTACATTCAGAGCTACCCCTTTTCGAAAATCAAAATCGATAAGAAATTCATCGACCGTATCGACTCCGACAAGACATCAAGCGCCATAGTCGCGGCCATCGGCGTTCTGGCGTCGAGAATTGATCTCGAAATCGTGGCGGAAGGGGTGGAGACGCAACTGCAGCACGCGACGTTGCGGGAGTTAGGACTGACCCTAGCCCAAGGCTTTCTTTATGGTCGCCCCTCGCCGAGCGTAGTTTCCGCACCACGCTTGATGCGCGCCGCCGGAATGTGACGAGCGTCAACAATCGGTCCTGGCGGAAATGCATTCCTGCAGGCCTTGATGGCTTAGCGCACGCGCGTCCAGTGCGCCGATTTGCAAATCAGTCCACCGAGCACGCAACCGGCTGTCGTTAGCGTGTCGCCCGAGAGCTTCATCGTGCCGGAATAGGTTTTGCCATCTTCGGGATTAAACGCGGTCCCTTTCCATGTTGCGCCGCCTTGTGGCTTCATATCGTAGAAAACGCGCTGCCCCACTCGGGCGACGTCGGACAACTCTTTTAGCCAGGAGATTGAGCCGCAAAGGGCGTCGCCACATGGAGAAATGCGTACTTGTGAACCCCCGGTGTCGCGCAACCACAGGCCAGTGGCGTCCTGGGCGACAGAGGGGCTTGGAGCAGCAAGCACGCCAAGCAACATTGCGACTCCACGAATTTGTGCAAGCGTCATGAATTTTCCTTTTGCAGATGCTGTCCGGGTTTCGAACGAATTTCATTTCCGTCAGGCGACTGAAACTTTGCCACGCCTGAGCATTCTGTCAATTTGGCTGGGGAATTGCGCTCTAGAAATCGTCACCAGAGAAGCCCATCTGCTTGCAAGCCGCCTTGCCCAAAGTACGGCCGTGGGGCGGCGCCAGGGACAAGATCCATGAAGCGTCGTTCCCCCAACAAGGCTTCGTCTGGACAGACTAGCGAAGAAGCCCAAGATTCTGCAAACGAGTATTGGTCAGCGGATGTCACGCGCAAGAGCAACGCCCTTGATCTTGAGGCCGGCATATTCGCTTCAGACGACGCAGGAGAGATTGCCCGCTCGCTGAAGCAGGCCGCAGAAGCGAGCTCACGACGCAAGAGTGGGCCATACCGCTCCGCTATGTCCATGTTGACTTTCTACATCAATCGCGCGGGCTCGACACTATCTGGAAAGCGGAGGCGCATACTGGAACGCGCGAAGACGGAGCTTCGCAAGATGTTCGGGCGCCCGTCCCACAGATAAAACGAACCCTACCAAGGCAAAATGTTCTACGACCCCGTTTCAACTGGCGTGGTTCGAGGCGCATCCATCGAGTGGGACCCCGGCTTTTGCGCTGAACCTGTCAAGTATGGCGATTACTTCCCCATCAGCGATTTGATGGAAGTCGGCGTAGAAGAATCCGATGGCCCCGAAATCTTGATGGACTTCGAGGCACACCGTCTCGTCAACTTCCTCACGCAAAGATTCGAGCGCCTCTGGCGGCGCCACCGGTATGGCTAAAACAAGCTTTTTTGGCTGACGCGCGCGGACGGCGCGCAAAGCGGCGCGCGTTGTTGCTCCCGTCGCAACGCCGTCATCGACCACAATCGCGATCCTGCCAATCACCTCTGGATGAGCTCGCCCGCCCAGATAAAGCTGTCTCCGTCGAACGATTTCGGCCTGCTCCCTATTGCAGACGGCTTCAAATTCCGCTTCGCTGACGCCAGCCATTGCGATTACGTCTCTATTGCGAACGATCACGAGAGTTCCTGCATCGGCGACGGCGCCCATCGCAAGTTCGGGTTGGAACGGGACTCCCAGCTTGCGCACCAGGAGCAGATCTATAGGAGCGCCGAGGGCCGCGGCTATGGGAGCTGCGACGGGAACGCCCCCTCGCGGAAGGGCGAAAACCACGACGTCTTCACCTTTGTATTTCGCAAGGGACGAAACGAGGCCTCGCCCAGCGTCTGCTCGATCCCGAAAACTCACGCGCTTCCTCCTCGACTTCCTTAAATCTTGGAAGTCGTAGGCCGTTTCGCAAGGCGCCGATATTAGGGCGCCAATCACTCGCGTCGAAGAGGCGCTATGTAGTCGAGAGCTGTGATCGAAAGAAAGCCGCCGATCCAGGCGCCTATCGCCGCAAAGACCACATAGGCCCAGTTCGATGTGTAGCTGATCACGGCGAAGGCCGAGAGCAGATACCAAAGGCTGCTCCAGCTTGCGGCCGCCACGCGACGGCGAGAAGCCACCGCAGCATTGAAGAACACATAGACCCCGTCGGTGACCGCAGTCGACGCAACAACACCCGCAGCAATCAGCGGATCAATCGTCGGCAGATCCATTTCATCTCCTTACTTTATGTGAAGCCGCAAACGCATAGGCGCTTGGGACCGATTGCGCGTTGGACGCATGAGCGACTCAGCCGGGCCGATCGCTGCACCGCCGAGAAAAAACCGTCTCAAATTCGCAGTTGCAATACAAGTTGGTAACTTTCGAATCATACGCTTCTTCTGGAATTGCGAGGCTAGGCGTGCAGACCGCTTCAATCACCAATACTGTCGATTCCAGCCGGATGACGCCGGCGCAGGCTGTAATTGCGTCCATGAACGCCACTTCTCTTCCGAAGAAACTCGAAGTTGAACTTTGGATCGAAAGCAAAGGCGCGGACGCGTTGGTTCTCGAAGCAATTTGGTCGCACGGTCAACGTGGCGTGGGACGCGCCAGCAGCGTATTGCGCGTGTTATGCGGCACAGCTGATGCATATGGCGTGAGCATTCACGCTTATGTTCACCCGCTGCATTACTGCGATTACAAGAAATATCTCAGCGCGGACAGTGCGCGTCTGCATGCGCTGGACGACGCCGCTCCAGACGCCTGCCATCTGGTAGCTTGGTACGGCAAGTTCGGCTTCACTCGCAAATGGGGCAGCGACAGCCAAAACCCGGATATTGTGAGGCTCTCCGAAGCGCCGGCTATTCTCAGGGCTGTCTAACTGTTTTGATCCGGACCGCTATAGTCGGCTAAGATCAAGGCAAGGACGGAGGTAAAGGGATCAAATCCTGACATCATGGATGAAGGTCTACGACAGATCATAGCCCTCCTCGCCGTTGCGATGACAGTGGCGATCGGCGCGAGACGGTTCAAACTGCCTTACACGGTCGGGCTGGTTTTCGTCGGCGCGGTCCTGACCTTTTTGAAGGTGGATGTAGGACAGCACCTCACCCATGATTTGATTTTCGATCTGATTTTGCCGCCACTGCTTTTTGAAGCGGCGCTCACTATTCATTGGCGCGAACTTAGGCGAGATCTAGCGCCGATTTTAATTTTCTCGACGCTTGGCTCCGCGCTCGCAATGGGCTTCGTCGCTGCGGCGATGACGATATTCATGCACTGGCCCCTGGCGCCGGCTTTGGTCTTCGGCGCGTTGATCGCGGCAACCGACCCGGTCGCGATCATCGCCATGTTTAAGGATAACGAGTTGGGAGGGCGTCTGCGCCTCCTGATCGAAAGCGAAAGCCTTTTAAACGACGGCGCCGCAGCTGTTCTCTTTGGGTTGAGCCTCGACTGGGCGCAGTCTGGAGGGGAAGGATGGACCGGGCCCGTGACGCTTTTCACTCTTGTGCGCGTCGTTGTTGGAGGCATAGGGGTTGGCGCGATATTTGGCGGAGTAGCGATTCTGGTCGCCGGTCGTACGTCGGACCATCTTATCGAGGCCGCCCTGACGACTATCGTGGCCTTCGGTTCGTTTCTGTCGGCGGAATATCTTCACGCCTCGGGAGTATTGGCGACCGTAACGGCCGGCTTTGTTATCGGCAATCTGGGCCTGTCGTCATTTGCAAAAAGCGCTTTTCTAACTTCCAAGGGACGCGAATTCGTTGTCTCATTCTGGGAATTCGCCGCTTTTTTGGCGAATTCTCTGGTTTTCCTGCTGATCGGCGTGGACGCAGCGGAACTTCCTTTCGGTTCCTATGGCGCAGGGATGCTGCTCCTCTCGGCGGGCATTGTTCTCGCAGCCCGCGCGTTGACGGTCTACCCGCTCAGCCTTTGCCTTAGGTCGACGCATTGGGCCATCCCCCTCCGCGAGCAGCACGTCATGTGGTGGGGAGGACTGCGGGGCGCACTGTCGCTCGCGCTTGCGCTCTCGCTGCCCGCAACGCTTCCTCTGCGTGACGACATTCTTGTCGTCACCTTTGCTGTCGTGGCGTTTTCAATTGTGGCGCAAGGTTTGACCATGCCGGTACTGCTGCGCACGCTCGGTCTTCTCAGGAACTAGCGTCAACGATTCCATTTTGGCTGCGCTGCGAGATCTGCAATGGTGAATGGCGTCGACAAAACGCGTCTCGCAATCTCAAGTCTAATATCCCAAGGGAAGCGCAAACGGAGAAAATATCGATGCGTTTGCTCAAGAAGGTTCAGGAATATTTCCTCCGAGAATCCTGGGCTCCTGGAACGTCATCAGGACTTCCGCATGATGGTCTTGGGCAAAACCTGCTTATAGAGATGCAATGGATTTATCGTTATGGCGCGATGAGAAAGAGAAATATTGTCTGGCGTCGCGCAACAATTGAGGAACAGAAACGTC
Source organism: uncultured Alphaproteobacteria bacterium (assembly GCA_963697595.1). Classification (GTDB taxonomy): domain Bacteria; phylum Pseudomonadota; class Alphaproteobacteria; order Rhizobiales; family Beijerinckiaceae; genus Methylocystis. Next base: position 3,051,303 of record CAVOON010000003.1, read on the forward strand.
ATGAGACTCACAACATACTTGGACGCTTCGGCGATATGACATATGCGGTCGCGAGTGATGGCGCATACGACCTCGTCGTAAGGGAACGCCTATGGCACGGGTTTCCTGATCCGCCGCAATATGCTATTTTTGCATTTCTTCCCAACGGTTCAATATGGTTGGCTTGCGATTTTGATTGGTGGCCTCGGCTATGGACGTTTGTAGAGCAAAGCGGGAATTAACATCCTGGGGTTACTGCTCTACTGCGGAGGTTATTTTTGGATCAGGCGGCGACACGCTCCCCGTCTCGGGACGGACAATTGACCAAGCGAAATTGTCGTTCGAAGACTTGCACACACGCCTTAAAAGCACCCAGCGCATGTCATTGACGCCACGGGCGAGTGCAACCTCCTTGTCGATGCTGCGTCAAGCCGATCTCGACCCGATACGGAATACGCAATTGCAGGTCGATGAAAATCGACGGTCCAGGATACAAAAGCGCGACGCGAAAATATCGCGCCGCGCGGTGTTAGCTCAACAGTGTAGCGTTAGCCGCTCACTTGGTCTGAAGTTCATACCAGCTGCCGCTGGAGTTGAACACGACATAATATTGTGCGCCACTCGTACATACGTTGAGCAGATTGTCTCCAGCCGATGACCCATAAGGACTGTTGATATAGGTATAAAGATAGGTCCCGTCGACATTGAACGCGTACTGATAATAATAGCCGCCGGACGAGTACCATATCGAGGTCCAGCAACGCTCTGCATATTCGCCGGACGAAAAGTTCGGTGCGACTGCGCCGCTGATCTTTCCGAAGCCTGTTCCCGCAGCGCCAGTGGGTTTGGGGGTGGCTGCGATCGCTGCATGAATTGCGTCCGGGGTCAGGCCCGGAGGCGCAGCTGTCTGCGCTGTTGCGGCGACCAAAGAAACGCCCAAGCCCAGAGCAGCGAACACAGCGATTTTTGCGCTTTTAAGTTGCATTTTCTATCCTTTCAACATGTTACAAATAAATGACTTTCACCGGTTGCCGGCGAAGTCCGCCGAAGCATTACTGCATTTGACGTGCCGCGCAAGCGCAACGTGTTTTGCTCGTGTTTCCAACGAATTGGCGCCAGCCTAAAGCTTAAGCACCGCACAAATTCGAACATCCTTTGAAGTCGATGGACGAAACCGGTGGAGTTTTGCGGGCTTGGTTCGAGGGAAGCGTTGAAGGATCGCAGCAGATCAAAACTCTGGCGGTCGAGGTGTCGTTCGACACAGATCCGTGCTCCATGACTTCTGGCTGCCGACGGCTGACATGAGCGTTTCGCGATCCCGACGGCGGCGTCGCCTGGCTGCGCAGGTCGCGGTGGGTTTGAATTAGCTAGAAGCCAATCGAGCGCCGATACCAGATCGAACGATATCCCGCGCCAACAAAATGCAAGGAATGCCGATGTAGCAGCGCTCGAGAAGCCGTCCACGGCTAATGGGCACCGCAATAAGCGTGGGGCACTGCAGGCTACGGGGAAGCATGAACAAACCGCACTCGGGCCGCGCACTGATCATCGTGCAAGATCGACGTTACCTTCGGGTCGGGGGTGGCCAAAAACCATGCCGCTCAAGATGGAGCCCAATATGAGGCCCAAGGTGAGACCGCTCGTGCTGGCCAATGCGTCTAAGGGGTTCGGCGAACGTCCCGGCACAAAGTTCTGCAGAACTTCGAAAACGCAGCTAGCTATTGCTAATCCAGCCCAGGCCATAACGCGATGCCGCAAATCGCTGTAACTCAGGGCGAATAGGAAGCCCGTCCCGGCGTAAGCAATGAAGTGTTCGGTTCGTCCGGGCAATCCAGTGTGCGGTCGATCCCCGCCAGGGAGAAGAGAGAGGACCGCTATTACCACAACGCATGTCCAAGCTAGGGGAGCGGCCATCGCTAATAGTTTGAGAAAGATAGGCCCGAGTGTGAAAGATCGAAACATTTCTAATCTCCCGAATAGCATTTTTTGCTTAGATTTGTGTATGGGAAAGTTCGCTCACCTTCTCCGACGTATATCGGGCATAATTTGGGCACGCGCTCGAATTTGCCGCGTTAATTATTTGTAACTTATAGATTTAATTGGCGCTCCCTAGGGGAATCGAACCCCTGTTTTCGCCGTGAGAGGGCGACGTCCTAGACCGCTAGACGAAGGGAGCGTTACGGTGAAGTTCTATAAACTGACGTCGCGCCATTCGCAAGCCGGTGTCGCCGGGGATTCGCCCTGCCCCCGTTCCCCAGCGCAAAGCATCTCGCGATACAACGCGTCGAGCCGTTCGACATGGCGCTCCGGCGTCGAAGGAGCTTCCCAGTAGCTTTTGTGGGCCGCGTGCGACATGCGTGTGAGCAGCGCGGGGTCGCTCAGCCGGTTCATGGCCGCCGTGAGCGCGCTTGCGTCACCGGAGGCAAACCACAATCCGCTCACGCCGTCCTCGATCTCGTCGCGGCCCGCGCATTGGTCGGCGACGATGACCGGCGTGCCCAGCGCCTTGGCTTCCAGCACGGTGAGCGGCTGACCTTCATACCACAACGAAGGAAAGACAAGCGCCTTGGCGCCGCGCATCGCCCCTCGCACAGCGTCGCTGTTTTGCCAGCCGAGCAGTCGAGCGTTTAGGAAGCGCGCCTGAAGTTCCTCCTTGAGCGGGCCGTCGCCAATGAAGGTTGCTGACATACCGAGCCGGCTGGCAGCTTCCGCGAACAGAAAGACGCCCTTTTCCGGCGACAACCGGCCGACGAAAAGGAATTCGCCGGAGGCGGCATTTGCCTTCTCGCCCAAGTCTGGCGCGTCGACAGGATTGGAGATCTGAGTAACGCGCGCGCCGCTGGGCAAATATTGCTCTACAACTCCGCGTTGAAAATTGGAAAGGCACACATAAGCGGAAAAAATCTGCGGCAGTCTTGCGATGCGTTGCGCCAACATAAGCCGCGCGCTGCGCCAGACCTTGCGGGAATAATTGATCTGGTCGCAATGCGTCGAAAGGCATGATGGCGACAGCGGGGTTAAAGCGCAAACCTCATTCGTCTGATAGTTGTAGAAACCGCCGTTGGGGCAGAACAAGAAATACTCGTGGACAGTGTAGGCCGCCGGCAAGCCGCTGGCTGCTATCGGAAGTGCAATTGACGGCGAAAGAGCGCGCGCCCAGCCATGCACATGCACGACAGTGCTTCGCTTTGGCAACCGCGCCAGCAGATCTCCAAGGGCTTTGCTGGCGACGCCGTTCCATGTGCCTTGCAACATGGCCTTCGCGCGCGATGCATTGCCGAGCAGATCGGTCTGGCCAAGACAGACCACCTCGACCCCGGCGTCATGGAGCCGCTGATCCACTGGCGCGGCGGCGGCAAAGAAGATGACGCGTGCGCCGCTCTGCTTGAGTCCGATTGCGCTGTTGATCGCGACCTTGGCCTGGCCCCCGGTTATTGAACCATGATCGGCGCAGATCACCACTGTCAAAGTCTGCCGACTGGTCTTCATACTGTGATTGCCCCCGCTTTTTGATCCAAGACAATGAACGGGCGGGCGTTAAAAAAGCGCTCAATGGCAATATTATTCAAACGCCACGCTAAGGCCGTGCTTTTCCACTTCCTGCTCTATGGCCTCCAGAATCTTCTGCAATTCCGCCACCTCGATCTCCGAGTCGTCATCAGGCGCGTCCCAATGATCGATCTCGTCCAAGACGATGACAAAATCCGCGTCCTCTTCAAGACCCCCGGGCGGCGCAGTATTGGCAATGGTCAGCACGCGTCCCGCGCTGCGCACGCGAATGGCGCCTTCCGTAATGTCGACATTGATTGCTGAGCCGCGTCGCGCCATCATTCCCCCTTCCGACTGCCCACAGCTATTTATGCAGCAATTGAGCGTGAACCGCGACCTTGCGCATCAAGGTCGGCAGTCCTTCGCCATCGAGGTTTGTGAGGTTTACCCAGCGATACCCTTCCGCAACGCGCGCCTTTTCCTCAAAAGGTGCGTGAGCCAGGTAAACCGTCAGTTCCAGAGAGAAGTGCGTAAAAACATGATGCACTGAGCCCCCAAGCGGACGCCAGGGGGCGCCAAACGGCGCATGAGCTTGCGCCGCGCCGGGTTCGACATCTTCCGCCAGCGGCGTTGAAGGAAATTCGCTCATGCCGCCAAGCAGACCCTTGGCCGGTCGACGGCGCAGCAGAACGCGCTCTCCCTGAAGCAGCACAAACGCCGCTCCGCGTCTTTGCGGCCGCGGAGATTTTTCGGCTTTGACAGGAAATTTAAGTTGCAGCCCCGACCGCAGTGCGACGCAACTGCTGGCCAAAGGACAACACCCGCAATCGGGAGTTCGCGGCGTGCACAGGGTCGCGCCCAGATCCATCAGCGCCTGCGCGAAGTCGCCGGGTCTCTCATGCGACAAGAAGCTTTGCGCATGCGCCTTGATCACTGGCTTCGCGCGCGGCACGGGCTGCTCAACGGCGAAAAGCCTCGAGATTACGCGCTCGACATTGCCGTCCTGAGCCACGCAGGGTTGGTCGAACGCTATGGCGGCGATGGCGGCTGCGGTGTAGGGTCCGACTCCGGGAAGCCGCAGCAACTCCGCTTCGCTCTGCGGAAAACGTCCGCCATGGAGGTTAACTACCTCCTGCGCACAGGCGTGGAGGTTGCGGGCTCGGGCGTAATAGCCGAGCCCGGCCCAAGCCGTGAGAATCTCCTCCAGCGGCGCTTTGGCCAGAGCTTCGATCGTCGGCCAGCGTTTGAGGAATCTGCTGAAATAAGCCACAACGCTCGTCACCGTTGTTTGCTGCAGCATGATTTCGGACAGCCAGACCGCGTAGGGGTCTGCCGTTTGGCCGGGAAGCGCGCGCCATGGCAAAACCCGACGATGCTCGTCCCACCAACGCAACAGCATGCGCTCAAGGTCGTTCGTAGCGTTGGGCTTTTGCAACCGGGCGGGAGGGGTTATCATGGTTGAGGCCGGGGTTTGCATTTCGCCACGCCTGGGACTGCCAGCCGTCGTCAGGCCAGCGTCGTCTTAGCATAGAATTTGATAAAGTTGGGCGTTGGCTCGGCAATGGCCGCGCCGTCGCCCCAAAATGACAAGCGGAAGAAGCCATGCCTATTGCCACCTCGCCAAGGTCCAAGAGGATATATTCGAAACCACTGGCGGAATTGGTAAATCGCGCTCTTGACCCATTGATCGCCCGGCAAGGCTTTGGCGAATCTACGCTGCTGACGCAATGGGAGACGATAGTCGGACCGCGCGTTGGCGCGCTTTGCCAACCCGTCCGGCTGAACTGGCCGCCACGCGCCCGCAACAGCGTGAAAGGTAAGCCCGCTCTATCGGCGCGCGACGCCCCCCAACAGCCCGCGACGCTTGTGCTTCGGGTTGAACCGGGCTTCGGGCTCGACATTCAACATATGAGCAGCGCGATCATTGAGCGCGTAAACACGCATCTGGGCTGGCGATGCGTGGAGCGGCTAATGTTCCGGCAGGAGCCGCTGCAGCGCGCCGCGCCAAAGCGGGCGCCAGCTACTTCTCCCGACCCCGCCGCGCGGGCGCGCGCGGCGCAGGAGACCAGGGAGGTGGGGGATGACGCATTACGCGCGGCTCTGATCAGGCTGGGAGAGCGGGTTCTGACGGCCAGGACGCAACGCTAAGCTGCGCCGCCTTCGCAACAGCGATTTTGGCTTCCCGCTTCAACAATTCGCGCTTGCGCTCCACTCCCCATCGATAGCCGGAGAGGTCCCCGTTGCTGCGCACCACGCGATGGCAGGGAATCGCAACGGCGATCTTGTTGGCCGCGCAGGCGCCTGCAACAGCGCGAACGGAGCGAGGACGTCCAATCTTCCGGGCAATTTCAGCGTAGCTTGCTGTGCAGCCGTAGGGAATTTCGCGTAGCGCCCGCCAGACCAGTTGTTGAAACGGGGTGCCCTGGACACTTAAAGGGAAGTCGATGGGGAGTTGGGGCTGTTCGACTAATCGCATTACAGCTGTGACGGAGCGCAAAAACTCCTCATCGCCATCAATCAGTTCAGCCCGGGAGAATCGCTCTCGTAAAGCTTGCAGCAACGCTTCAGGCGCATTGCCCAGGAAAACCGCGCAGATTCCCTTAAGGTCGCCGGCCACCAACATGAGACCAAGCGAGGTCTTCGCTAGAGCGAAAGCGATCCGGTGACGTTGGGGCTGGGATTTTGTCGACGTCTCAATCATCGGGTGCTCCTTTTCGGATTAACCTGCTGCTGGCGGCATAACCCTTGCGTCCTAATTTATAGGCTACGGGGAGATGTCACAAATGCGACAGGCGTAAAAGTTTAGAGGAGCGTCGCTCCGATTCCGGCTGCAATCCGGAATTACGCGAGGACGCGTGTAGGGAAATGGCGGCACAGTTCTGGCGAAAACCAACGGAATGATGTAAGGTGCTGAAATCCAAGGCTCTTTACAATCATTCCAAACTAGGAAGCGTCATGATCCTTTGCTCATGCAACGTCCTGTCGGATCGAGACATACGCGAGCGACTCGGCGACATTCCCAATCGGCGGAGCGTTGGCGCTCTCTTCCGGCAACTGGGCTGTGAACCCAAATGTGGCCGCTGCATGCGCAATATCGTCGCCATCATCGATCAGCACAATGCTCAGGGAATGGAAGAATGCGCGGGAAGCGGAGCCTGTGATAGTTGCCACGCGGACGAATTAGCGGCTTAATCTTGTCGATTGGAAATTGAAAGGGACGTCCATGCGCGGTGACGACAAGGTCATTGAGTATCTCAATCACGGTTTGCGCAGCGAACTCACCGCCGTCAACCAATATTGGCTGCATTATCGGATTTTCGACAATTGGGGATTCGGTGAACTCGCCAAAAAATGGCGCGAAGAATTTATCGAGGAGATGCACCACGCCGACAAATTCGTGAAACGAATTTTGTTTCTTGACGGCTTTCCCAATATGCAAAAGCTGGATGCCCTGCGCATAGGCCAGACAGTGGAAGAAATTATCGACGCCGACCTTGCAACAGAAATAGACGCACGCGCTCTTTACCTCGAGGCTGCCGCTTACTGCCTGTCGATCAACGACCGGGTTTCGGAGCAGCTTTTCGAAGAAATTACTGCAAGCGAAGAGCGCCATATTGATTTCCTGGAGACGCAGAAAGAACTTATCAAGCAACTCGGGGTGGCGCCTTATTCTCAGAAGCATGTCGGTGAATTGAAGTCCTAGGTCTTCGCCGTAGGCGCCGCCGAAAGCTTGATGGCTTTTAATGCTTGAGGCGCAAGTCGTGGCGGAGTTCGAAACCCCGCCACGAAAGCTAGATCAAAGGAGATTCACATCCGCGCGTGGCCGAGACGCTCCTGGGCGGGAGTGAGGAAACCGACCAGAAGAAGAACCGCCGCCAAAGCCGCATGCAGCCAGCGATCAGCCATGTTCATGGCGAACGTGTCGAACATCATGGGGCCCGGCATCGCGAAGCCGACGATTGCGACAAGCGCGTAGATGATTGCAATAACTCGAATTGTAATCACCGGCGCTTTCGTAAACGCTCCCGCCAGAAGTATGATGCCTGTGGCGATATGCAGATAGTTGTGAGCGTCATTTACGCGAAACAGTCCTGTTTCGGAAACGACGGGATTGGGTACGAAACCCAGCAAGCCGACGATGATAAAAATTGCGCCGAAGATCTTTGCCAACAAGTCGGCGTTCCAGTGTCTCTCTATCATGTTGAAGCTCCATTTCAGCTTGGATTTCGCGCTCGCCTGACCACTAAGCGCGACGTAGGTGATGAGCGACCTGCCCCGCAGACAAACAAACCGATGCTATCGAGCCCACGCTTTTATGGCTTGATGCTCTGCAGAGCCCGAGTGTAAGAGGCCTGTGCGCCGCGTCTGTCTTTGCAGATCACAGAGCTAACTGGGATTGGGTGGAAATATTTCTACTCGAATCCGACGAAGAGCCTTATCTGAAATTTGTCGAGGCTTGGCTGGCAAGCCCGGACGCCGCAATGTCGTAACCGCACTCTGAACGGATTACTTGCATATGTTTCTATCTGCTGATGACGTGAGATTCATTGGAGAGAGATTGATTGCGCAATCGCAAGCCGACGCCTGCGAGGTTGAAATCCAGGGTCGCGACGAGCAGAATCTGCGTTTTGCGCATGGCGGGGCCACCACCAATATGAGGGTCGCCGAAGTGTCCTTGCGCATCTCGTCGCATATCAAAGGCAGAGTGGGTTCTGTCAGCGTGTCCTCGTTCGAAGAGGATGCGCTGCTAAGCGCGCTGGCGCGCTCGGAGGCGATCGCGCAGGTGTTGCCGCAAGACCCCGATTACGTCGTCCCTTTAGGACCGCAAAACTATGCACGCGCAGAACGCTACGATGAAGTCGCAGCGACGTTGCGGCTGGATGCCCTCGCAAGCTGGGCCGGTGTCGTCATCGAAGAAGGAAAGAGGCGGGGCGTCGAGACCTTCGGTTGCGCCGCCAGCGGACACCGCTTTCGGGCGCTGGCGACGAGCGAAGGACTCTTCGTTTATGACCGCGCAAGCGCAGTCGAGATCTCTGCGACTGCTCGCAGTGTCAATGACGATTGGTCGGGCTGGGCGGGCGCGAACGAGTTTTGCGCCGCCTCGCTCGACGCCGACCGCGTTGCGCGGACTGCCTGCAAAAAGGCGGCGCAGGACAAGCCGCCTCGCGATCTTGACCCGGGTGGGCACACCGTGATTTTCGAGCCGGCAGCCACCGCTGAGTTGGCCCGGTGGTTGATGTCGTCGCTCAACGCCCGGGCGGCGGATGAAGGTCGCAGTTTCTTCTCTCGGAAAGGGGGTGGCAATCGCCGGCATGAGTCTCTGTTCGACCCCAAATTGACGCTAAGTTCTGACCCTGGCGACAAGCTCGCGCCGAAATGCCCCATCGGTTACGAGGGTGTCCCGCAAAGCCCCCGTCTGTGGATCGACAGGGGCGTGATAGCTTCGCTTTATCGCGCCCGCGCCTATGCTCAGCGCAGTGGCGAGGACGCTGTTCCACATCCGCGCAGCTTTCGAATGGCCGGCGGCGAGACCTCGCTCGATGACATGATCCGAGCGACCCGGCGCGGGGTCCTGGTCACGCGGCTTTGGTATACAAACATGCTCGATCCGCGCGGGCTGTTGCTAACCGGACTTACCCGTGACGGCAATTTTGTCATTGAGAACGGCCGAGTTGTGGCGCCCGCGGGGAACTTGCGTTTCAACCAAAGTCTGGCCCAGATGTTTGCAAAAATAGGCGCGCTGGGTCCTACCGAACGCACCTGGAGTTCGATCAGGGACCAAGGGGTCGTCGCCGCTCCGCCAATGATGATCGAAAACTTCAATTTCGCCTCGAAATCCAGCGGCATTTGATCGAGCTGGCGGCCAAACACACAGCCAAAGACCGGAAAGCTCTATCAAATCATCAGGGTTGGAGCTAAGTCGGCGCTGGGAGGCGCCGTGGTCATGGCTGTTGTGGTTGAAGGCAATTGTAAGCTAGTTGTGTCGCCGCTATATAGGCGTCGCCTATGGCCCAACAGGGGATGCGCGGCAATGGCGGTCGAACTTGAAATTACTTACAAGCCGTCCGAGGACGAGCCTTTTATGAATGAGCGGCAACGCGAATATTTCAAGCGCAAGCTGCTCACGTGGAAGGAAGAGATTCTGCGGGAAAGCCGAGACACTTTGGCGGCTTTGCAAAGCGATAACGAGAATCATCCGGACATCGCGGATCGGGCCTCGTCGGAAACGGATCGGTCGATCGAGCTGCGCTCCAGAGACAGGCAGCGCAAGCTGATATCAAAGATTGAGTTTGCCCTGGCCCGAATTGAAGAAGGCGTCTACGGCTACTGCGAAGAAACCGGAGAACCCATTTCCCTTAAGCGGCTCGACGCTCGCCCTATCGCTACATTGTCGATCGAGGCGCAGGAGAGACATGAGCGCCGGGAAAAGGTGTATCGCGACGACTGATTTTTCAAATTAGCGCACTATGAAAAGCCGCCGCGCGCTGTTGAACGCGGCGGCTTTACTTTTTATGGCCCGGGCCTGCCAAGCAATCGCGCCATCTCGGCCTCCAGCGACTCAAGCGCGTCCGAAGACTCTGTCGCCGGTGCGGCGGCAGGTGGAGAGTCCTGCGGCTTTTCACCCGTCGGTTCCTGGGGCGCCGGCGTAAACTCATGCTGCGGAGCCTGGGGACGATTCTCTTCCTTTGCTTCGACTGGTTCGACTTCCTGTTTTGGCGGCTCTACCGTGACTGCAGCCGGCTCTGGAGGCGGCGCAAGAGGAGGGTCTTTCTTAAGCGGCGGCACGACTCTCTGGGTCCGCGAGAGGAATGGCGGCGTCGGAGGGCGAGGCGCCGCGGGACGCGGCGTAAAGATTGGCCCACCCATACGGGGCGCCGAGCTCAGCGACGGAGTTGGAGCCGAAGCCGGCGGCGCGTTCTCCGGCGCTGCGGGCTGCGAGCGCACGGGTTGCGGCCCTGGAGCGAACAGGTCGGACGGTAATGACGGAGCAAGCGGAGGCGCCTTCGGCGATTCCTGCGTCCGGGGCGCTTCTGTTGGCCGGGCTGGCTCCTGAATGCGCGATGGCTCTGGCGGCCGGCGTTTGAGACTATCAAGCGAGAATGGCGCTGCCGCAGCGGGCTGCGGCGCTTCGCGCAGAGGTGGCAGCATGGCGGCCGCCTCTGCGGGGGGCGCGGGCGGCCACCCGGGAGTTGGAGCGGCCGGCCTCGCTTCGCGCGGTTCGAGACGCGCGACGGAGGCCTCGCCCCGATTTATGGCGCCTTCGACCAGGAGGTCGTTCGGGCCGCCGATCAGCAGCAAATGCTCGATGTTGTCTCGGCGGACGATGACGAGCTGGCGTTCTCGATCCAGATCAAACGCGTCGACGATATCCAGCCGACGAGCACGATTTCGCGCCCCGGGCGCTCGGATGCGGCGTCCGAAAAGCAGGCGGAAGATATAGAGAATCAACAGCGCTGCGACCAAAAAGGCGGCGACCGCCAGCAAGATCGGAAGCAGCTGCGACTGCGTGATGTTCTGTAACATGAAACTCTAATCTCTGGTTCGAACGTCGTAGTCGGATATTGACAAATTAACAGCTTTCTTAGCAAGCGCCTCCAAAAAGGTTAATCAATGGTTAACAGTCTTTTCTGGATCGATCGGCCCGGACTGTAGACCCACTCCAAAACATTGCCTTGGGCCGCGCATGAGGTCATTGTTCGGTGTTGATTCTATAATCGCGGCCGCGGGCGCTGCGAGCTTCCCGCGAGACAGTAAGGATGATCGAAAAGCCGGCGTCGTCAGCTTACGACCGAACTGAGCGCCCTGGCAGCGCTAGGCTTGTGCTGGCTCTGGCGGCTGCGCTGGTCGGAGTCATGGCGGTGTTTTTCTTTGCGCCGGCCGTAGCGCCGCGTTTTACGATTCTCGCTTTGGCCGTGTTCGCCGTGGCGGGAGTGTTTTCTCTTTTCGCCTATGCCGTGGGGCTGCTGCAGCTGTCCACGCAGGCCGCCCGCAATGATGTGACCAAACTGCTCGCCGACAGCTCCGATGAAGGCTTGCTGGTCACCGAAGGCGACCCTCAGATCGTCTATGCGAACGAAGCCTATATGGCTTTGTGCGGCGCAAAGGACGCCGGCGGCATATTGACGGTGGAGCGTTTGTTTTCGGGGCCACCTGAGGTTTCGGACGCGATCTACAGGCTCGTTCAGGCGGCCCGGGGCGGCCGGCGCCATGTGGAAGACTTGCGCCTTTGCCCTCCGCTGACGGGCAACGCCGCGGCGGCGTGGTACCGGATCAAGGTGCGCCCGCTGTCGCATCTTGGCGCCAAATCGACGCTCTGGGCGGTCGCCGACGTGACTGCGGAGCGACAGCGCCAGGAAAATATTTTCCAAGAGTTGCAGCACGCGATCGACTTCCTCGATCATGCCCCGGCTGGCTTCTTTTCCGCGGCTCCCGGCGGCGACATTCCCTATATGAACAAGACGCTGGCCGGCTGGCTCGGCTACGACCTCACCCAAGTCGGTTCGGGCGGTCTGACCCTGTTCGATATAGTCGCCAACAACGGCGCGGCTTTGCTCGCCATGGGCTCCGGCGGTCCCAGCGAAGTGCGCACGCAGCAGATCGATCTCGACTTCAAATGCCGTAACGGTCGCTCGCTACCGGTGCGACTGCAACATCGCGTCGCGTTTGGTCAGGACGGCGCTCCCGGCGCCTCGCGGACGCTGGTGCTCAACCGCGCCCCCGGAGAGCAGCCGGAGGAGGATTTGCGCGCCGCCGAGGTCAAATTCGCGCGGTTTTTCAATTCGACGCCCATGGCGATCGCGACGGTGGATGAACAAGGACGCGTGCGCCGTTCCAACGCGGCTTTCGCAAGGTTGTTGCCTCGGGTGCAGCAAAAGGGACCAACGGAGCAAGAGGATGACAACGCTTCATGGCCGATTCTTGCAGGGCTGAGCGAACGCGACCGCGCCGCCCTGAAGGTCGCTATCGAAGCCGCCCTCGACAGTCGTGGCGACCTGAAGCCGGTGGACGTTGTATTTGAGGAAGGACCAAGCCAAGACGGTCCCGGACGGATCGCCTCCAGCGATCCCATGACCGCGCGCTCGGTGCGCTTCTTCGTTTCGCCCGACGAAGACGCCGGCAAGAAGAGCGCGATGGTCTACGCGCTTGACACGACGGAACAGCGCAAGCTGCAGGAGGAATTCGCACAGTCCCAAAAAATGCAGGCGGTAGGTCAACTTGCCGGCGGAGTCGCGCATGACTTCAACAACATGTTGACTGCGATCATCGGCTATTCTGACCTCTTGCTTGCGAGCCATCGTCCAACGGATCCGTCGTTCCAGGACATCATGCAGATCAAGCAGACAGCCAATCGCGCCGCCGGCCTGACGCGCCAGCTGCTGGCTTTCTCCCGGCGTCAGACTTTGCGCCCGCAGATCCTCCAGCTTGGCGACGCGCTTTCGGAACTGCAAATCCTGCTGCGGCGGTTGGTTGGCGAAAAGGTAGAGCTTGATCTGCGACACGGCCGCGATCTCTGGTACGTAAAGGCCGACATAAACCAGTTCGAGCAGGTGATTATCAATCTGGTCGTCAATGCGCGCGACGCTATGCCCGAAAGCGGCGGCAAGGTGCAATTGCGCACACGCAACATCCCTGCCGCCGAGTGCGTCGAATTCAAAGAGGCGGCGTTGACGCCGGCCGATTATGTGCTTGTCGAGGTTGAAGACAATGGCAGCGGCATTCCGCTGGAAGTGAAGGAGAAGATATTCGAGCCTTTCTTCACCACCAAGGAAGTAGGCAAGGGCACGGGTCTCGGCCTCTCGATGGTGTTCGGCATTGTCAAACAGTCCGGCGGATTTGTCTTTGTGGACAGCGAGGTCGGCAAAGGCACGACTTTCCGGGTTTTTCTACCCCGCCACGTGCCTGAGGCCGGTGAAATTGCGGTCAAGGTGGAAGCTGCGAAACCGGCCGCCGATTACACTGGACAAGGGATTATCCTGCTGGTCGAGGACGAGGACGCCGTGCGGGCCTTTGGCGCAAGAGCGCTCACTTCGCGCGGCTACACCGTGCTGGAGGCGGCGTCGGGGGTGGAAGCGCTTGAGGTGGTGGAGCGCGAAAAGGGCAAGATCGACCTGATCGTGTCCGATGTCGTTATGCCGGAAATGGACGGGCCCACGATGTTCGCCGAGCTGCGAAAACGAGGCATCAAAGCCAAGGTTATTTTCGTCTCCGGCTACGCCGAGGAAGCTTTTGCCAAAAACCTGCCCGAAGGGGATTTTGGCTTCCTGCCAAAGCCCTTCACGCTCAAGCAGTTGATCGAGACGGTCAAGGCAAGTTTGGGGTAAGCGCCCCAGGGCCGAGGCCGTGGACTGGAGCTATTCGATCCTGGTTTCGCCTGCGCTCAATGGCGCCCTTTGCGGCCCGCTCCCCCAGACTGGGATTGGCCTGACGTTGACGAAATCGCGGGGTAAAGATCGATCGCTTTGTCCAGCGTCCAATAGCAATCCAGTGCGCCTACAGGTCTTACGCACCATAAAACGCCCTCGCGTTGGTCGACGTCCACTTGCTCTCCCCGCGTCAACTGAAGGCAGTCGCCGCTCGAAGTTCTGGACTTGATGTAGGCTGCGGTCGCTTTGCTTTCCTTGTCGGAAGCTCTCACCAGAGCTTTCTTTATATCAGCCTGATCCCTGCAGGCCGCGACAGCTGCTTTCAGCGCGGCTGCGTCCGCAACGGATTGAGCAAATGTCAAAGCCGCGCCAAGGATTAAAACGACGTGACCGCGACCCAGCCGCATGATGCTTCCTTTTCAGTGAGCTATGTTAATCCCCCAGCGCTCATGGCGCGCCGGCGTCGGTATTGAGAATTTGCACCCCGCGAAATCGAGCCACCGGCGCGCCATGCGATACTGGCGCGAGTTGCATCGGTTCGGCCTTGCCGCAGGTAAAGGTGCCATGCAAGCGATAGGTGGAGGCGTCGCCAAGCCCATCGAGCGCGTTCCAGAACGCCAGAGTTCGCCCTTGATAGGCCGCGCCCTGAACCATCTCGCCGAGCGATCCTTTTTTGATCTCGAAGAACAGCTGTCCTCCAAACTGGAAATTGTCGCGCTGCTGATCGATGCTCCAGCTTCCGGCCCCGACAATATAGACTCCATCTTCTACATCCGCGACAAGTTCTTTGCAGGAACAGCGAGCGGGGTTCGGGGCCAGCGAGATATTCGGCATGCGCTGGAGCGGAAAGGCGCAGGGACTATCGGCATAGGCGCAGCCGTTGGAGCGCGCAAGACCGATAAGATGCGCTTGCCCGAGCGCCATCTGGAAGTTCTTCAGGACGCCCTTCTCGACAATGGCGAAATCAGCTGACGCGGAAGGCGCGCCGTCGTCGTCGAAAGCGATCGTGGAAAGCCCGCCCTCCTGCGTGCGATCGGCGACAATGGTCATCAAATCCGAACCAAAACGCAGGGCGCCGAGCATCTCGGGCTTGACGAAGCTTGTGCCGGCAAAATTGGCCTCCCAACCAAGCACGCGATCGAGTTCGGTGGAATGCCCAACAGTCTCGTGGATGGTCAGGAACAGATTGCTCGGATCGATCACCACGTCGCGTCGGCCCGGCTCCGCTGGTTTGGCTTGCAGCTTTTGCCGCGCATCACAAGCGCCCTGTTTCGCTTCCTCAATCAGACCGCAGCTCGCAACATAGTCCCAGCCTGCGCCGCGAGCAGCCGCAAGACTGTCGCGCGTCGCAAAACGCCCCGAGCCTTTGTCGGTCGCTGTGACCTGAAACTGCGGATGCACGCGGGTGCGAGTCTGCAAGATGCGGCTGCCGTTGCTGTTGGCGAACAGCCGCTCTTCACGCGCGCCCGAAAATTGCGCAATGCAAAAATCGGCTCCGGCGTCGCGAGCGGCCGCGTTTACGGAAAGGAGAAAGTCTGCCTTAACTCTGGTCCCGACCTTAAAGGGATCGACCCGAAGCGGCATCGCCCATTGGGTTTCGATTTGTGGCAAAGCTTCGATCACGACAGGGCGCAGTTGGATCGGCTCCACGGCTCCCGCGTTCGACAGGGCCGTTTCGACAGCCGCGAGGACCGCCGCGCGAGAAAGGGTCGCCGCGCCGCAAAACCCCCAGCAACCGCCTTTCAGGACGCGGAGGCCAAACCCCGTCGCGGCGCTTTCGCTGACGTCCTCCAGCCGATCGTCCCGCGCGAGAAGAAACTCGCGGCGGGTTTCGCCAAGTCTTATGTCGACATAATCTGCGCCCGCCCGCCGGGCGGCGTCTATCGCTGCATCGGCGAGATCGAACAGAAGCGCACGGTCGAGCGCGAAAACGTCCGCCCCGTCGAAAGCCTTAGTGCGCAGCGTTGCGGGCATCGCTTTTGTCCTCGCGCTCGTCCCACGCGGCGCGCGAGCCTAGCGCCCTCGCAGCGCGTTCAAAACCTTCAGGCCCGCGCGACCGTCGGGCTTGAGACCTGTCTTGCCTTCGTAGTCGGCGATGGCTTCCTTCGTTTTGGTTCCGATCACGCCGTCCGGATCGCCAACCTGATAGCCGCGCTGGTTCAGAAGCGCCTGGAGTTCGCGCCGCTGCTCCCGCGACAGGCCAGGATCGTCGGTCGGCCAAGGCGTCTGGATGCCCGGACGCCCGCGCAGCCTGTCGGACAGGATACAGATTGCCAAAGCGTAAGATTCAGCAGCGTTATAGGCATAAATGGCGTCGAAATTATGCGTGACAAGAAAGGCCGGGCCGTTGCGGCCGGCAGGCAGCAACAGCGCGGCGCGGCCATCTCCCAGCGAACCGCCGTCCAGTCTTCTGATTCCCCGCGCCACCCAGCTCGACATCGGCTGGCGGTTTGTGCGCCCAGAGGAGCCTGAATATCCTTCGGGCAGCCGGACTTCGAAACCCCAGGGCATCCCGTGCGTCCAGCCGCTCTTGTGCAAATAATTGGCTGTGCTGCCGAGCGCGTCGGCAGCGGAGCTGGCAATGTTTTTACGCCCGTCTCCGTCGAGATCGACTGCGGTCGTCAGGAAAGTCGAGGGCATGAATTGCGTATGGCCAAAGGCGCCCGCCCAGGAGCCGACGAACTCCTCCGGCACGATGTCGCCATGGTCCAGAATTTTCAGCGCCGCCATCAGCTCTTTTTCGAAATATTGGCTGCGGCGCGGCGCCTGACAGGCCAATGTCGCCAGCGACTGGATCACGGGACGTTTGCCGAAACTCTTGCCAAAGTCCGATTCGACGCCCCAGACCGCCACGATCGCCGAAGGATCGACGCCGAAACGGCTTTCCGCCGCATGGAGGGATGAGGAATACTTGGCCATCAACGCGCGGCCTTCCTCGACGCGTTCTTCGTCGACCAGGCCTGCGATATAGTCCCAAACCGGCGTCGTGAACTCCGGCTGCTTGTCCATGAAACTCACGGCGTCATTTGGCTCCAGTGAGCCAAGAGCGCTTGCGATGGTAGCGCTTGAAACTCCAGCTGCGCCGGCGGCGTGGCGCAGACCCGCGAGGCACGAACTCCAGTCGGCGCGAACAGGGTTCGACAATAGGCAAAGCACGGCGAGGGCCGCAGCGAGGTGATTCGTTTTCATGTGTCTGATGCTAGCCTGTCATGGTTAACGCGCAACTGCCCGCCGTTCGCGCTCAACTACCCAGAATCCCGGCGCATAATCGCAGTAGTTCCGCAACGGACGGATTGGAAAAAACCTCGCCCGATGGCTCCAGTCGGACGATGGGATCGCGCGTGCAAGAGCGCAGACAATCCCGTGTGGAGCAGCTGAGACGCCCGGTCTCCGAGGCCTCAGGAAAGGCGGAGACGAGAGCTGGGCGTAGCTTCTCGAGCAACGCCCGGCCGCGCCCCTCGACGTCGCAGCGCGGTCCTACGCATACGAGAACCCGGCAAGGTGCGGGCTCTGGGGGAGCGGCCAGGTTCAATATCAACGGTCGCACCGCTCAACGATCATTTTCGCTTGTCCGTATGTTCGTGGACGAAACGACAGGACGCCAGCAATCTGGCAAAGTCTAGGTTCTGCGTCGCCATTCTCGCTCCCTGGGCGCCCCGTTCGGCGACGCGCTTTCAATTTGGGACGCTCATCGGGTATTATGCTGCAAAAGGCGCTCTAGCCCGCAAGATGAAACAAGATCGCTAAAGCGGCGCTGCGACGGATTGCCTTTATCAATAACTTGAAGGGAACGATATGCGAAGCTCAATGCTTAAGACGCTGGCGCTGGCTGTGACGCTCGCGGCCGCCCCGATCGGCGCCCAGCGCGCGGCGGCTTTTTGCCTGTTTGGCGGTTGCGACGTGACCGAGGATCAGGCCAAGGCCGTGTTCGGAAATATGGTCAAGAAATATTTCGACAAGCCTGGAAATCTGATCGATTTCAAGACGAAGATGACGGAACGGTTGGAAATGCACGCAACCGGCGAAAAGGGCTATGAATATTTCTTCAACGCCACAGTGGTCTTTCCCGAAGGCGCCAACCTGGAGTGCAAGCCTGACGACGCCAATAAATTTCCCGAAGGCTGCTCGCCCAGCAAGCATTTCGTGACTGCGCCGAGAAGCTCCGACGCCAAGGGCAAGCAATATGTCGCGCCGGGGGAGAAGGTCCTCTTTGACGAGGAGTACCGCTTCTACGAGGCTGGCAAGGGCTGGAAGGGTCCGGACGGCGTCGTTTACAATCCCGATTGAAATTGAAGCTCTCAAACGCCCTCAGGCACGTTTGAGAGCTGGCTTTGAAGCGCCGACAAATACGCCCGGCGTGCGCCCGCGACAATTGAAACAGGCGGCCAAACTTCCTTCATCAGGATCTGGCGCTCCTTCATGAATACAGTCGTTTTCTGGCGCGTCTATTGTTACGGCGCGTCAGGCGGCGGTGCGGGCGGCACGGAGGTCGCGTGAGCGCTTTTGAATTCGCCGCGACGGCGTTTGTCACGCTTCTTGTGGTTGTTGAGCCTTTCGGACTTGCTCCGATCTTCCTTGCCGCAACTGACGCTCTGACTCCAAGGGCGCGTTTCAAAATTGCTACGCGAGCCTCGGGCTACGCCTTTTTGATTTTGACGGGCGCAGCGCTGATTGGCGAACGACTGCTCTTCATTCTGGGCATCTCCATGGCGGCTTTTCGCATCGCCGGCGGCCTGCTGTTGTTTTCGATCGCGTCTGAAATGCTGTTTGGTCTGCGCATCGCCCACGACGTTCGCGACGCGGAGCGGGCGCTTGAAGAAAAGATTCGCGATCCTGCGGCTTTCCCGCTCGCCATTCCGCTCATGGCGGGACCGGGCGCCATCGCCGCGACCTTACTCTTGGCGGGCCGCGCGCACAGCGACGCCCTTCTGCTCGGTTTGCTGATCGGCGCCATCGCCGCGGTCGCGCTGGTGTGCCTCGCCGTCTGTCAATTGGCGAGCCGCATAGAAGCCGCCCTCGGCGCTTCTGGAGCGCTGGTGCTGGCCAAACTACTCGGCGTATTGCTTGCAGCCCTCGCTGTGCAATTCGTCATAGACGGAGCGCGGACGGTTTTTGCCGGTTAGCCGCCCCTCGACATCAGTGTTCGATCCCGGACCAGATGCGCCTCTTAACGAAATAGAGAAGCACCACGAAGACCGCCAGGAATGACAGCACTCCCGCGCCGACGCTCTTGCGCTGGTTGAGATGCGGTTCCGCCGACCACATCAGAAAGGCGGCGACGTCCTGGGCGTATTGCTCGACGGTTTGCGGGGTTTTGTCGTCATAAGTCACGGAGCCGTCGACCAACGGCGGGATCATGCCGATGCGGCGGCCGGGCATGTAAATATTGTAATACTGCCCTTCCGGCAATTTGAAGTCCGCCGGCGGGTCCTGATAGCCCTGCAACAGCGATGCGATGTAATCGACGCCATGCTCCTGGTAGGACATTCCCGGAATCGCGTCGAACAAGAAGGTCGGGAAACCGCGCGAATAGCCGCGGGCCTTGGCCAGCACCGACATATCCGGAGGATAACCGCCGCCCAGCGCCGCGCGCGCGGCCTGCTCGTTGGCGAAAGGCGGCGGAAAACGATCGCTGGCGCGGCCCGCTCTCTCGAAGAAATCGCCGCTCGCGTTGGGTCCGTCCTTGATTTTATAACCGGCGGCTAAAGCGGCCACTTCCTCCTGCGAGAAGGCGGGGCCGCCGGGTTCGGCCAGATTGCGGAAGGCGAGCAGCTTGATGGAATGACAACTCGAGCAGACTTCCTTGTAAACTTTGAATCCACGCCGCAGTTGGGCTTGATCGTAGCGCCCGAGAGATCCGGCAAAGCTCCAGCTGAAATGCTTGGGCTTCTCTTCATGCTTGACGCCGGTCTCGTTCGCTCGCGCGGAACCCGAAGCGGCGAAAGCGAGCGCCGCCAGCAAGATCGCCCCAAAACCCAATGTTCTCATCGGCAGAATCCGCTTCTCGATCTCGCGTCTTGTTTGCGGTTGACGCCGCCATGACTCAAACATGGGCCACATCCTCGACGGCAGCTTCAGCCGCCGCGATCGACGACGATATGGACTGCGGTTCGGGCCGGGTTTTCTCGTATTTGCCGAGCCACGGCAACAACACAAGGAAGTGGAAGAAATAATAGGCCGAGAGAATCCTCGCCGCCCACAGATACACTCCTTCCGCCGGCTGCGCCCCGAGGTAGCCGAGACCGATCGAAACGGCGACGAACACCCAGAAAGCCTTGCGGAACCAAGGGCGATAGCGCGCGGATTTGACCTTGGAGGTGTCGAGCCAGGGCAAAGCGGCCGGGATCAGCACTGCGGAAAACAATGCGATCACCCCCAGCAGCTTGTTCGGGATGGCGCGCAGCACCGCATAGAATGGCAAGAAATACCATTCAGGCACAATGTGGGGCGGCGTCACCAGCGGATTGGCCTCGATGTAATTGTCGGGGTGGCCGAGATAATTGGGCACGAAAAAGGTCAACCACGCGTAGAGAACCAAAAAAGCGCCGATTCCGAAGGCGTCCTTCATGGTGGCGTAGGGAGTGAAAGGCACGGTTTCCTTGTCGATGTTTTTCACTTCGACGCCCGTCGGGTTGTTCTGCCCCGTCACATGCAGCGCCCAGACATGGATAGCGACGACGGCGACGAGGATGAAGGGCAGGAGATAGTGCAGCGCGAAGAATCGATTCAGCGTGGGATTGTCGACCGAGTAGCCGCCCAGCAGCCAGGCGGTGATCGAGTTCCCCACGACAGGGATGGCCGAAAACAGATTGGTGATGACCGTCGCCGCCCAGAAGGACATCTGCCCCCAGGGGAGCACATAGCCCAGAAACCCAGTCGCCATCATGAGAAGGAAGATCAAGACGCCGGCGATCCAGAGCACCTCCCGCGGGTCCTTGTAGGAGCCGTAGTACATTCCCCGGAAGATATGAAGATAGACCGCCAGGAAGAACATCGAGGCGCCATTGGAGTGCGCATAACGCAGGAACATGCCCCAGTTTACGTCGCGCATGATGTGTTCGATCGAGTCGAACGCCAGGGAGGTTTCCGGTGTGTAGTGCATCGCCAGCACGACGCCGGTGACGATCTGCGCAACCAGCATGAACGACAGGATCGCCCCGAAAGTCCACATGTAATTGAGATTCTTCGGCGTCGGATAGGCGACGAAGGAGTCATACATGAAGCTCAGGATCGGAAGACGGCGCTCGAGCCAGCGAGCGAATGGGCTCTTGGGCGTGAATTTGGAAGGTCCGCTCATAAACTCTCTCGGGCGCAGGGGTTGCGGGCGGGCGAAGACCGGCCGGGACGGCTAGCCGATTTTGATCTTCGTGTCGTTGAGGAAGGCGTAGTTCGGGACCTCGAGATTGCTCGGGGCCGGGCCGCTGCGGATGCGTCCCGAAGTGTCGTAAGTGGAGCCATGGCAAGGGCAGAACCAGCCGTCGAATTCGCCTTCGTGACCGATCGGAATGCAGCCCAGATGCGTACAGACCCCGACCACCACCAGCCACTCCGGCTTTTTGACACGCTTGGCGTCGGCTTCCGGGTCCGGCAGACTCGCCAGAGGCGTGTTCTCCGCCTCCGTTATCTCTGCGGGCGTGCGGTGGCGCACGAACACCGGCTTTCCGCGCCATTTGACCGTGACGATCTGCCCCGGAACAATGGCCGTGAGGTCCACGTCGGTTGAAGCCAGGGCCAGCGTCGAGGCGTCGGGATTCATCTGCTCCAGCAGCGGCCATACGGCGCCGGCGGCTGCAACCGTCGCCATGGCTCCCGTTGCGATGTAGAGAATGTCGCGGCGGTTTGGCTGGGCAATTGTCTCGTCGCTCACTCAGGACCCTTTCCGGAATATTGCGCTGCGCCAGCGCGCGGCGCCTCGCAGTTTATCGTCCTAATCGCCGGCCCGACAACACCCTGGCGCCGATCGGCGGCGAAGTCGTTCCTCTCAAGAGAGAGGTTGGCTTGTGGCGCCAAACTTCCACCTTGTCCACAAGCCGCGCAAGGGAAAATTCGGCAAGCCTTGATTTCTTGCAGCGAACGACTTGTCTGACGGCAAGTTGACAAAAGGATCGCCACAAGGCGAAACCGCCCTTCATAGCGTAGACTGCGCGCCGCCGACCACGCGACGGGCCGCGTGGGGCGGGACGTTTCGCCGCAGGGAGGTTAGCCCAACGCAATGCACACGCCATCGGTCCCCCCGCAGGTTCGAACGCCATTAACGCTGGCGCTATATCAGCCGGATATTCCGCAAAACGCCGGAACCATGCTGCGTATGTGCGCCTGCCTCGGCGTCGACGCTGCAATCATCGGGCCGGCCGGTTTTCCCACCGGCGACCGCCATTTTCGCCGGTCCGGAATGGACTACCTCGGTCATGTGGCGCTGTCGCGACATGCCAGTTTCGATGACTTCGAGGAATGGCGCCGCGCGCAGATCCCGTCGCGACGGCTTGTGCTGCTCTCAACCGAGTCCAGCGCGAATTATGACGACAGCGACTTCCGGGTCGGAGATATTCTGATGGTGGGGCGCGAGTCCGCCGGCGTTCCGCAAGAGGTGGCGGATAGCGCCGACATGGCGGTTAAGATCCCGATGCAACCGGGAATGCGCTCGCTCAATGTGGCGGTGGCGGCGGCGATTGTGCTGGGCGAAGCGCTGCGGCAAACGCGCAAGGCGTAGAATGACGCAGAAGCCACGGCCTGATCGATATAAGCAGAGGTCGGCAAGTTACGGGAGATGGTATGACCGAGGCGGCGATGCTTGAGCGGCGCAAGGACATGGCGAAAGCCTGGTTTGAATCCTTGCAGGAACGGATTTTTTCGGCTTTCGAAGCTCTGGAGCGAGACGCGCCGGGACCTTTTCCTCGCGAGATCGCGGAGCCTGGAAGGTTTTCCGCTTCCCCCTGGAGCCGCGCCGACCATACGGGCCAGCCGGGCGGCGGCGGGCGAATGGGAATTCTGAAGGGTCGGGTTTTCGAGAAGGCCGGCGTTCACGTCTCGACGGTCTTCGGGGCTTTCGCGCCGGAATTCGCCAAGCAAATTCCCGGCGCCGCCGAGGACCCGCGTTTTTACGCCACGGGAATTTCGCTGATCGCCCACCCGTGGAATCCGAACGTGCCCGCCGTGCATATGAATACGCGTTTCGTCGTCACCTCGAAGACGTGGTTTGGCGGCGGCGCCGACCTCACGCCGGTGCTGGATCGCCGGCGCGACCAGCAGGACCCCGACGCTCTCGCTTTTCATGCTGCAATGCGCCGTCCCTGCGACGCGCATGGAGACGTCGCTGACTACGCCCGCTTGAAGCAGTGGTGCGACGAATATTTTTATTTAAAGCACCGGGACGAGCCGCGCGGGATCGGCGGCATATTCTATGACTATCTCAACAGCGCCGGCGATGCGGAAAACTCCGCCTGGGACAAGGACTTCGCCTTCACACGCGATGTCGGAGAAGCTTTTCTGGACATCTATCCAGCGCTTGTTCGAGCCAATTACGGCACCCCCTGGACAGAGGCGGATCGCGAGGAGCAACTCGTGCGGCGGGGGCGCTATGTCGAATTCAATCTGCTTTATGACCGGGGCACGATCTTCGGCCTGAAAACCGGGGGGAATGTTGACTCAATCCTGTCCTCGATGCCTCCGACCGTCAAATGGCCCTGAAACTCAGCGTCCTGCGGCGTGCTGCGCAAATGTCCACAGCCGGTTGGCGAAGAAGGTCACGAACATGATCAGGATCGTCGTGACTAGCTGAGCCGGCAGATAGGGGGCGCCGAGCCTAGCCACGAAAAAACTCATCAACAGGTAGGTCAGGCAAAAACCCATGAAGGCGACGAGCGCGAAACGCCATGTCGCCTCGGCGTGGGGGCGGTCACTGGAAAATGTGTGCTGGCGATTCAGCGCATAGGAAACGACGCCGCCCACCACATAACCGATCAGCGTGGCCGGCACCGGAGCCCAGCGCGCGCCTTCGACCAGCGCGATCAACACCGAGTAATGCGCCAACGAGGCGGCGACGCCGACGAGAGCATAGGCCGAGAGCTGACGGGGCAAGGTCACAAGCGGGCCTAATGCGGGATATTGGCGTAATATTGCGCTATCGCCTCTATCTCCTCGTCGGTGATGTGACGGCTCATGTAGCGCATTTCCTTGTGCGGCCGCTTGCCGGAACGGAAATTCTGCAACTGAGTCACCAGATAGCGGTCGTGTTGCCCCGCGAGATTGGGGATTTCCACATCCTTGGCAATGCCTTCGGCTCCATGGCAGGCGGCGCATTGCACGATCACATCCTGCATTTCGGCTTTGTCGAGGGCGCGGACCGGGCTGGCGAGAGACATCGCCGCCAAGATCCCGGCGACAAATTTAAGACATTGAACCATAGCTACCGTTTCCTATCCCGAGCGGCGGCGCAAACTGGCAAGAACCTAGCCTGCAAATCATTAAATGCCTATTGGGTGGGAGTTTAAGCGCCCTTGAGTTTGAGATCCACTCAGGCTTTGGCCCGCGGCCGCCGTCAAGCGTCATGTGCGCGCTTCAAGGGAAGAATAGGGCGGGAGGAGCTTCTTAAGCCCTTCACACAAGCGTCAATCTCGTCTAGGTAAAGCCCAACTTTCGAGCTGGGCGCGCCCGCTCGCGCTCTATTGAAGGGCATTCTCGGGACGCGTTCCGGTCCAAAAGGCCCGGCGACGCGGCCTTTTTTTATGCGCGCTCCATTCGGGAGGCGGCGAAAACGAAATCACCTAGCCCGTCCTGCAAGGACGGGCGTCCAAAAGGACGCCCCATGCCGAAAAGAACCGACATCGCCACCATACTGATCATCGGCGCCGGGCCTATCGTCATCGGGCAGGCTTGCGAATTCGATTATTCCGGCACGCAGGCGTGCAAGGCGCTTCGCGACGAAGGCTATCGGATTGTCCTCGTCAATTCGAATCCGGCCACGATCATGACCGACCCGGATATGGCCGACCGCACTTATGTCGAGCCGATCACCCCGGAAATCGTCGCCAAGATCATCGAAAAAGAACGTTACCGGGTCGCAGGCGGCTTCGCTCTGCTCCCGACCATGGGAGGGCAAACTGCCCTGAACTGCGCGCTTTCCCTGGAAAAAATGGGCGTTTTGAAACAATTTGACGTCGAGATGATCGGCGCCTCCGCCCATGCCATCGATAAAGCAGAAGATCGCGAGCTGTTTCGCGAAGCTATGACCAAGATCGGCCTCGACACCCCCCGCTCCCACCACGTCAAGACTCTGACCGCCGCGCTCGCCGCTCTGGACGATATCGGCCTGCCCGCGATCATCCGCCCTTCATTCACATTGGGGGGTACGGGCGGCGGCATTGCTTACAACGAGGCCGAATTCATCGACATCGTCAAAGGCGGCATCGACGCTTCGCCGACAAATGAGGTGCTGATCGAGGAAAGCGTCCTCGGCTGGAAAGAATATGAAATGGAAGTTGTCCGCGACAAAGCGGACAATTGCATCATCGTCTGCTCCATCGAGAATATAGACCCGATGGGGGTGCATACTGGCGACAGCATCACCGTCGCACCCGCTCTGACGCTGACTGACAAGGAATACCAGATCATGCGCGACGCCTCGCTGGCGGTGCTGCGCGAGATCGGCGTCGAAACCGGCGGGTCCAATGTGCAATTCGCAGTCGATCCCGCCACCGGGCGCATGATTGTCATCGAAATGAATCCGCGCGTGTCGCGATCTTCCGCGCTGGCCTCCAAAGCCACAGGCTTTCCCATCGCCAAGGTCGCCGCAAAACTGGCGGTCGGCTACACTCTGGACGAAATCGCCAACGACATTACCGGCGGCGCAACGCCGGCCTCGTTCGAGCCGACGATTGATTACGTCGTCACGAAAATTCCGCGCTTTGCATTCGAAAAATTCCCGGGCGCCGAGCCCATTCTGACCACGGCGATGAAATCCGTCGGCGAGGCCATGGCGATAGGCCGCAATTTCGCGGAATCGCTGCAAAAGGCGCTGCGATCGTTGGAAACCGGCCTCTCCGGCCTCGATGAGATCGAGATCGAAGGCTACGGCAAGGGCGACGACATGAACGTGCTGCGGGCCGCGCTCGGCACGCCGACGCCCGACCGTTTACTGGTTGTTGGCCAGGCGTTGCGCCTTGGCATGAAGTCCGGCCGAAATTCACGAAGCCTGCAAGATCGACCCCTGGTTTATCGCCCGGATCGGCGAAATCGTTGCGCTGGAGAACAAGGTTCGCAAATTCGGCCTGCCCAATGACGCAGAAAATCTGCGCATGCTGAAATTCGCCGGCTTTTCCGACGTGCGCCTCGCAACACTGACAAATTGCGAGGAAAACGACGTGCGAGCGGCGCGACTGAAGCTGGGCGTACGCCCGGTGTTCAAGCGCATAGACACTTGCGCGGCCGAGTTCGCCTCGCCCACCGCCTATATGTATTCGACCTATGAAACGCCGTTCGGCGGAGCGCCGGTCAGCGAGGCGCTGCCTTCCGACCGCAACAAGATCGTCATCCTCGGCGGCGGACCCAACCGTATCGGCCAGGGCATCGAGTTCGATTACTGCTGCTGTCACGCCTGTTTCGCGCTGGCCGACGCCGGGTTCGAGACAATCATGATCAATTGTAACCCCGAGACCGTGTCGACCGATTACGACACCTCGGACCGGCTTTATTTCGAGCCGCTCACCGCAGAAGACGTCGCCGAGATTCTCGATGTCGAAAGCTCCCGCGGCAAGCTCGTCGGCGTTATCGTCCAATATGGGGGCCAGACGCCGCTCAAGCTCGCGAACGGGCTGGCGCAGGCGGGCGTGCCCATTCTGGGCACGCCGGTGGACTCAATCGATCTCGCCGAAGACCGCGACCGCTTCAAGCGTTTGCTCGACAAATTGAAGTTGAAGCAACCAAAAAACGGCATCGCCTACTCCGTAGAGCAGTCGCGCATTGTCGCCAGCGAGCTTGGCCTGCCGCTGGTGGTGCGCCCGTCCTATGTGCTCGGCGGACGCGCCATGGCGATCATACGCGACGCCAACGCGCTGGACGACTATCTCCTGGGGGTTCTCCCGAGCCTTGTCCCTTCCGACGTCAAGGCGCGCTATCCCAACGACAAAACAGGCCAGATCAACACCGTCCTGGGCAAGAACCCGCTGCTGTTCGACCGCTACCTGACGGATGCTATTGAAGTCGATGTGGACTGTCTGTCGGACGGCGAAAACGCCGCCATCGCGGGCATCATGGAGCATATTGAGGAAGCGGGCATCCACTCCGGCGATTCGGCCTGCTCCTTGCCGCCGAGGTCCCTGTCCAGGGAAACGTTAACAGCGCTTGAGCAGCAGACCAAAAGCCTCGCCAGGGCGCTGGGCGTCATCGGACTCATGAATGTGCAATTCGCGCTCAAGGACGGCGAAATATACGTGCTTGAAGTCAATCCGCGCGCCTCGCGCACGGTGCCCTTCGTCGCCAAAGTGGTCGGCAAGCCCATCGCAAAAATCGCCGCCCGCGTCATGGCTGGAGAGCCCTTGTCGAATTTCGAATTGCCCGATGGCAATTTGAACCACATCGGCGTGAAAGAATCGGTGTTTCCTTTCGCGCGCTTTCCTGGCGTCGATACGGTGCTCGGACCGGAGATGCGCTCCACTGGCGAAGTGATCGGCCTCGATCTTTCCTTTGCGGCGGCCTTCGCCAAGAGTCGAGCTTGGCGCCGGGGCGCGCGCGCCCAAGGGCGGCACGGCGTTCGTTTCCGTTCGCGACGCCGACAAGCAGCGCGTCATCGCGCCAATACAGATACTGGCGGCTCTCGGTTTCCACATCCAGGCCACCGGCGGCACCGCTCGTTTCCTGATGGAAAACGGCATTCCGACGCAAAAGATCAACAAGGTTTCGGAAGGACGCCCGCATATCGTGGACGCCATCAAGAACGGCTCCATTCAACTGGTTTTCAACACCACCGAGGGAGCGCAGGCGCTGGCGGACTCGCGCTCCTTGCGTCAGGCCGCCCTCTTGCATAAAGTTCCTTATTACACGACCCTGGCTGGGGCGATTGCCGCCGCGCAGGGGATACGGGCCTATATGTCGGGAGATCTTGAGGTGCGCGCCCTTCAGGACTATTTCGCCTGAGTTGCTATGGCTGGAGCCTATTGATTTTACAGCCAAAGACGCCACAAAGCCAAAATCTCGCCGCTGTTGGCGGCAAGGTTTTTTAGCTCTGGCGGCGGCGCCAAAAAACCGAAGACGAGCCTCGGACGGCTTAGCTCCAGCTGATAACGATTCGCCCTCCTCCGGCACGCCCGCCGGACGGAGCCGTAAAAAACTTTTTCCCGGCACGATACGGCGGGACCTATAGACGAAAGAGCAAGAACGATGGTGGAGAAGGTGCCCATGACCGTCGGCGGCTATGCCGCGCTCGAGGAAGAGCTACGTCGACGCCAGCAGGAGGAGCGTCCGCAAATCATCCAGCAGATTTCGGAAGCGCGCGCGCATGGCGATCTGTCCGAAAACGCTGAATATCACGCGGCCAAGGAATCGCAGTCGCTGAACGAGGGCCGCATCGCGGAACTCGAAGACAAGCTGTCGCGCGCCGAAGTCATCGACGTCTCGAAGCTTTCTGGCGCGACGGTGAAATTCGGCGCGACGGTGACGGTGCTCGACGAGGACACTGAAGAGGAAAAACGCTACCAGATCGTTGGTAAATCTGAAGCCGACGTCAAAGGCGGGCGGGTCTCGATCAGTTCGCCGATCGCCAGAGCAATGATAGGCAAGAAAGCCGGCGACACCATTGAGGTGAAAACGCCGGGCGGCGGCAAGAGCTACGAAATTCTGACGGTCGCCTTCGTTTGAGCGCGGAAGGGCCGAGCGGCAAGGCGCTCGCCGCCCTGCCGCCCCCTATCACCCTGCGCATTCTATCGGACGGTCTCGCCGGCCATGAGGCGCAGACTTTGGGGATCGCCGAGGCTATGGGGCTTGTCCCGGACTTCCGGCGGGTCAAGCCGAGAAAAATCTTCGCCGTGCTGGCGCCCTTTGGCCCCATAGACCCGCGGGAGTCGCCGCGTCACCTGGGCAGCCCCATCGCACCGCCCTGGCCCGACATAGCGCTGGCGGCGGGCCGCCGCACCCTTCCATATCTGCGCCGGCTCAAACGGGAGTCGGGCCGGCGCATTTTCACCATCTACGTCAATGCGCCCGCCAATGGCCGGCGCGCCGCCGATCTGATCGTGGCGCCGATCCATGACGGGCTGTTCGGTCGCAATGTCTTCACTCCCCTGACGCCTGCAAATCGCCTTTCCCCTGCCGCCTTGGCGCAGGCGCGGCGGAGCCCCGATCCACGCATAGCGGCGTTGCCGTCGCCGCGCGCGGCCCTGCTCATCGGCGGGAATAACCGGCATTTTCGCTTTACTCCGGCGGACGCGATAGCGCTCGCGGACATCGTCCGCGTTTTTTTCGTTCAAGGCTACAGCGTCATGGCCACCGCCTCGCGACGCACGCCGAGGTTTGTGGCCGAGGCGCTGGGAGCGGCGCTGCAAGAAGGGGCGGGCTGGATATGGGATGGCGAAGGCGAAAACCCTTATCTTTCAATGCTGGCCAGCGCGGACACGGTTGTCGTCACCGCTGACAGCGTCAGCATGGTCGGGGAGGCGGTTGCGACCGGCGCGCCAGTTTACGCCTTTGCTCCCATCGGCGGCCATCGGAAGATCGCCGATTACCTTGAAAGGCTGGAGCGGCTTGGGGCCGTGCGTCCATGGAACGGGACAATCGAGCGCTGGCGCTATGAGCCCATCAACTCCACGCCCTCTATAGCCGCCGCAATTTTAAGCGCCTACGAGACTTTTCGCGGTCTGACGCCGCCCTTGCCGCCCTTCTCGGAAGATGAGGAGGGTGAGGATAGCGACGAATACGAAGATGATGATTGCGAGCCGGAAGATAATGACTAGATTGCGCCCAGCCCGCCGCCTTTTGCCCTAGAAAACGAGTCCCATGCCTCCAGCCGCCGCCACGCAACATTCCCGCGTCATCGTATTGGGCTCAGGCCCCGCTGGTTACACGGCGGCAATCTATGCGGCTCGCGCCATGCTGGAGCCGACGCTGATTGCCGGCTTCGAGCAGGGCGGCCAGTTGATGATCACCACCGACGTTGAAAATTACCCCGGTTTCGCCGAGCCAATTCAGGGGCCCTGGTTGATGGACCAGATGCGCGCCCAGGCGGAGCATGTCGGCGCGAAACTCCTTTCCGACCATATTGTCGAAGCGCGGCTTGGCAAGCGACCCTTCGAGTTGCTGGGCGACTCCGGTCAGCTCTACAGCTGCGACGCGTTGATCATAGCGACGGGGGCCAAAGCGAGGTGGCTGGGGTTGCCGAGCGAGGAAAAATTCCAGGGTTTCGGCGTTTCCGCCTGCGCCACATGCGACGGATTTTTCTTTCGCGGCAAGAAGGTTATCGTCGTAGGCGGCGGCAATACGGCGGTCGAGGAAGCGATCTATCTTTCCAATATTGCCTCACACGTTACCCTGATGCATCGCCGCGACAAGTTGCGCAGCGAACGCGTTCTGCAGGAGCGGCTGCGCCAGCGGCCGAATGTAACAGTCCTGTTCGACCATGCGGTCAAGGAGATCTTCGGCGACGAAAATCCGCTGTCCGTCACGCATGTGCATGCGAAGAACGTGAAGACCGGCGAGCTCCAGCGGGTGGAGGCGGACGGCGTCTTCGTCGCCATTGGCCACAGCCCGGCGTCCGAGTTATTCAAAGATCAGCTCAAGCTAAAGCCTTCCGGCTATATCGACGTCGAGCCGGGGACAACGCGCACCAGTATCTCGGGCGTCTTCGCGGCAGGAGACGTCGCAGACGAAATTTACCGCCAGGCTGTGACAGCGGCCGGTCTGGGATGCATGGCGGCGCTCGATGTCGAGCGTTATCTGATGGATATACCGCCGGACGTTATTTGAAAGGGAAAACCACCTATGACCGAACGAGTCGTGTTCCAGAAGAAATCGATGCCGGTCGAAGTCGAAGAGGGCAAGACCTATTACTGGTGCGCCTGCGGCCGCAGCGCCAAACAGCCATTCTGCGACGGCGCGCATAAGGGCACGGGAATCGAACCCGTCGCCTACAAGGCCGAGGCCACCGGCAAGGCCTTTTTCTGCGGATGCAAAGCCTCGCAAAAAGAGCCGCTGTGCGACGGTACGCACAAGAATCTGTAAGGAGCGGCGCCCTCCCCTCAAGGGGACGGCAAGTTGCGGCCTTTACACCATAACTGCGCGAGCCCATGCCCGATCTTCTGCTTGAACTTTTCTCCGAAGAAATCCCTGCCCGCATGCAGACGCAGGCTGCGGAAGACTTGCGCAAGCTCGTCACCAACGCGCTGGTCGACCGGGGCCTCGTCTATGAAGGCGCCGCCAGCTTCGCGACGCCCCGCCGGCTCGCTTTGCATATCGCAGGGTTGCCTGCTCGCCAGCCGGACGTCCGCGAGGAAAAAAAGGGTCCGCGCGTCGGCGCGCCCGATGCCGCGATCCAGGGTTTTTTGAAAAGCGCAGGGCTCGCGTCGCTGGAACAGGCGACGATCCAGAAGGACGCCAAAAAGGGCGAGTTCTATGTCGCGGTCATCGAGCGGCCCGGCGCCGACACGATCGACCTGCTTGCCGGGATCATCCCCGGCGTTATTCGCGGCTTTCCCTGGCCAAAATCCATGCGCTGGGGCGCCGCCTCCACCCGTCCCGATGCGCTGCGCTGGGTGCGCCCGTTGCATTCGATTCTCGCGACCTTCGGACCGGAGACGGAAACCCCTGATGTGGTGCGTTTTTCGGTGGACGGCATAGAATCGGGCAACAAGACATTCGGCCACCGCTTTATGGCGCCGGAACCAATAGAGGTTCGGCGCTTCGACGACTATGTTCCCGCGCTGGAGCGGGCGAAAGTCGTGCTCGACGCCGCCCGCCGGCGCGACATCATCCTGCATGACGCGCGTAATCTCGCGATGGCGCAAGGACTGGATCTGGTCGAGGACCCCGGACTTTTGGAGGAGGTCGGCGGTCTCGTCGAATGGCCCGTCGTGCTGATGGGCTCCTTCAATGAAGCATTTTTGTCGATCCCGCCGGAGGTGATCCGCGCGACGATCCGCGTCAATCAAAAATGCTTTGTGTTGAAGCGTCACGACGGCGCGCTGGCCAATCGCTTTATTCTCGTTTCCAATATCGAGGCCAGCGACCACGGCAAGACCATCATCGGCGGCAATGAACGGGTCATCGCGGCGCGACTGTCGGACGCCAAGTTTTTTTACGAGACCGATCTGAAAGTGGAGCTGGAAGACCGGCTGCCGAAGCTCGAAAAAATCGTGTTCCACGAAAAGCTCGGCACGCAGGGCGAGCGGGTCAAGCGCATCGCGGCGCTGGCGACGGAATTGGCGCCTCTGGTCGGCGCGGACGTCGGCATGGCCGAGCGCGCCGCGAATCTGTGCAAGACCGATCTCGTCACTGAAATGGTCGGCGAATTCCCGGAATTGCAGGGGCTGATGGGCCGCTATTACGCGACAGAGCAGCGCGAATACGCCTCCGTCGCGGCTGCCTGCGAAGAGCATTACAAGCCGCAGGGGCCCAGCGACCGCGTTCCGAGCGACCCCGTGTCGATCGCCGTGGCGCTGGCCGACAAGATCGACACGCTGGTGGGCTTTTGGGCAATCGACGAGAAGCCGACGGGGAGCAAAGACCCTTACGCGCTGCGGCGCGCGGCGTTGGGAGTGATTAGACTGATTTTGGAGAATGGGCTGCGGCTGCCGTTGCTTCACGTTTTGACTAGCTACTACGGCTGGTTACTCGCAGACATGACCGCTTCGCTTGGCAAGGCTACGAACCCATATGATAGCTTCTTGTTGGGAACCGTTCAGCTCAAGAAACTATTGCCTATTCAGTTCGCTTATCTGGAACGAGACGCGACATTTCGAGAATGGTTTGAGCTTTTGATGTCTCTAATAGAAGATCGCAAACAAGCTGATATAGATTCGGATAGTTCGCGGATGTTTACCTCGGACCCGCACATTCGCAACTCTATATCTCAGGTGTTTGAGGATGGCACCCTTCCTACTGAAACTCTTGAGGACGCATTTAGTAAGCTCGAGCGGACCGGAGGTCGGATCGTAAGCTTAGTTGCTCTGCGCCAACCCAATGAGTTCGTTCCGCATTGGGACAAATTTTCGTTGAATTGGATTGCTCGGACGTTTCCCACAGGCTCTGAACAAGCGCTGATCGTCAGCGAAACCCTGCGCGGGATTGAGGGGCAGGCCTCTGACCTCCTCTCTTTTTTCATCGACCGTCTAAAAGTCTACTTGCGCGACCGGGGGGCGCGGTACCGATCTTATCGATGCGGCCTTGGGCGCGACGCTCCCCTCTCCCCTTGCGGGAGAGGGTGGCTCGCGCAGCGAGACGGGTGAGGGGTTGCACCCTTCTTCGGAACCCCTCATCCGGCGCTGCGCGCCACCTTCTCCCGCAGGGGGAGAAGGGACGCAACAGTCACAGGACGATCTCGTCATGATCACCGCCAAGGTCGAAGCCCTCTCCAAATTCCTCGACACCGAGGACGGCAAGAATTTGCTCGCGGGTTATCGCCGCGCGGTCAATATTCTGAAGATCGAAGAGAAGAAGGACGGACCCGGCGCCTATGACCAGCATCATGCGCCGAACCTGCGCATAGAGCATCAGGAGCATATGCTCGCCGCGGCGATTGCGCGGGCGCGCGAGGAGACGGCGGAAAAGCTGAAAAAAGAGGATTTTGCCGGCGCCATGCATATGCTGGCGAAGCTGCGCGCGCCGGTCGACGCCTTCTTCGAACATGTCACGGTCAACGCGGACAATAAGGATCTGCGGCTCAACCGCCTTCGCCTGCTCAATGAATTGCGCGTCGTGATGCTCGGCGTTGCGGACTTCGGCAAGGTGGCGGGAGACGGCGGCGTCGCCTGACGCCGCTGCGATTTTCCGTTTAAGTCCCGCTGCCGACGAGCGTGTGAGGCGCAGGCGCGATGACCCGCGCCTGGCCGCCGCTGATCTCCAGAACTGACAGACCCCGCTCGTTGGTGCCGTCGACGCGGAAGCGGAAAAGGCCGTCAGCGCCCTTGAACCCTTCGGGATTTGTGAGCACCCCTTCCGCGAAACGCTGCGAGCCCTGCACGCGCGACAAAGCGAGGGCGAGGGAAATCGCGTCATAGGCCTGCGTGGCGATGCGCGCCGGCTCGGTATTGAATTTGGCGCGATAACGCGATGCAAAGGCGCTGAAGCCGCCATTTTCTGGCGCCGAGAACCAGGCGCCCTGCAAGGCGGGAAGCTTGAGAACGCTTGGATCGTTCCAGAGCCCGGTGCCGAGGATTTGCACGCGGCTGGAATTGAGATTGGCGGCCGTGAGATCGCGCGATATGGGGCCCATCGCATCGGCCTGCTCGAAAATGAACAGCGTGTCGATCTGATCAGCGAGGGCGGCGATGCGGCGCACCGATTCCCCGGCGGCGCCCGGTTTGAAACGCTCGATCGTCAGAACCCGCAGTCCATGATTGGCGGCGCTCTGTTGGAACTGGGCCAGCGCGATCGTGCCGTAGTCGCTCTCGGGAATCAGCGCGGCGATTGATTTCTTGCCGCGCTGGGCGGCGAAATCGATAATGCGCTCAACGTAATTCTCGACAAGGAACGACATCAGATAGGAGCCGCGAGCAGCGGCGGAACTATCGGTGGTGAATGCGATCAGCGGCCGACCGGCGGCGCGCGCCACCCGGCTCGCCTCTTTGACATTGGCGGCGGAGAGCGGACCCAAAATGATTTCAGCGCCCTCGTTCACCGCCGATTGCGCAGCGGCGGCGGCGCCCGCCGGATTGGAGTGGTCGTCCTTAACGAGAATGCTGGCGTCGTTGGCGCCCGCGTCCGAATAGGCGAGCTGCGCGGCGTTGCGCAGTGACGCGCCCACCATGGATGGGCCGGAAGCTTGCGTCAGCGGAACGATCAATGCGATCTTGATGGGACCGGAGCCGATCTGTTCGCTGACCTCGGAGGGCGCGGAAGCGGTCGGCGCGCTGGCGACCGGAGCGTTGAGCTTAAGATCGCGCATCCCCGGAACGCCGGGACCGGAAGTTGGATTGCAGCCGGCAAGGAAGGCCATCGAGGCCAGAACGCTCAGACCAAAACGCAGACGCGGCGCGACCGCCCCTCTCGGCGGCACTCGTTTTGTCGTGAGCATGAATGTAAAGTCCCCTGCCCCTGCGGCGACCGCTGCAAGGCCAGCCTCGCCCGTTCATCATAGCCGGAATAGGCCCGTTTCAGTGGACCAATGTCAATAGACCGCACAAAGGCGGCGGATTTGCGCAAAGCTGACGCCTTGCCGGGAACGGCGATGTCGTTCTATAAAAAGAACGAACGAGCGCTCAATCGAACAACGCTGCGGGTGACCTTGGGGGGACGTGATCATGTCTGACGAAACAGCCCTAGAGCCGGCGGCGAACTACACCGCCTTTGGTCTGCGGGCTGAGGCCGAGCCCATCGCGCCCGGTCTGCACGTCGTGGCGACCCCGATCGGCAATCTGAAAGACATCTCCTTCCGCGCACTGGCGACCTTGGCCGCTGCCGATGCAGTCATTGCGGAGGACACCCGCGTCACTCGCTTCCTTTTGGCGCATTACGGCATTTCGACGCCTCTCGTCGCCTATCACGAACATAACGCCAGGGTGATGCGCCCGCATCTGATTGCAAGACTGGAAGCGGGAGCGGCGCTGGCGCTGGTTTCGGACGCAGGCACGCCTCTGGTGTCGGACCCGGGGTTCAAGCTGGTGCAGGAAGCCCTGCAGGTCGGCGTCAAGGTAACGTCGGTGCCCGGTCCATCCGCCGTGCTGGCGGCTCTGGTGGTGGCCGGCCTGCCGACAGACCGCTTCTTTTTTGAGGGCTTTTTGCCACATAAGGGCGGCCCCAGGCGCGCTCGACTCGCGGAACTGGCGCGCATTCCGGGAACGCTGGTGTTTTTCGAAAGTCCGCGCCGGATCGCCGAAACGCTTTCGGATTGTCTTGCCGCGCTCGGCGACCGCGAAGCCGCCATCGCCCGCGAACTCACCAAGCTGTATGAAACCGTGCGGCGCGGTTCGCTTGACGAACTTGCCGCCGCGCTGGCGCAGGAAGAGCCGCCAAAAGGTGAAATCGTGCTGTTGATCGCTCCGCCGGAAGCAGGCGCCGAGGTTTTGGACGAGGCGGATCTCGACGCCAGGATCGAAGAAGCCCTGGCGCTTCATTCGGTCAAGGACGCGGCGAGCGTCGTCGCTGCAGCGACAGGCCGGCCACGCCGGCAAGTTTATGCACGCGCGCTGCAGCTTTCCGCAGGCCGCGACATATGAGTTTGCCGCACGCGCGCAAGCGTCGCCTCAGCCATGACTTCGGCCTGCGCGCGGAAAGCATTGCGGTGCTTTGGCTGCGGCTCAAGCTTTATAGGGTGTTGGCGCGCCGTTACCGCGTTGACGGAGGTGAAGTCGATATCATTGCGCAGCGGGGCGACACTATCGCTTTCGTCGAGGTGAAAGCGCGGTCGGTACTGGATGACGCAATGATCGCCATCACGCCGCAAAAGCAGCGACGGTTTTGCATCGCTGCAGTGCGCTGGCTGGCGGCAAATCCTTGGGCGGCGCGCTGCACGCTTCGGGCAGACGCGGTGTTTATCGCCCCGAGACGCCTGCCGCACCACGCGATCTGCGCATTTGAAATGAGGCTGGGCTGAAGACGCGACATTGACGGACAATCTCGCGCCGCTAGTTGTCCGTGCCTCAGCCGCGTCGCTCAAGGAACCGCACATGAAGCCCGCCGCGCTTTTGGTCTGCCTTTGTCTGTCTTTTCTCGCCGCTCCGGCGCTGGCCGCCCTGAAACCCGGCGATTCGGCGCCCGATTTCACGCTGCAAGCGGCGTTGGGTGGCCATGACTTCAAATTCTCGCTGGCGGACGCTCTCAAGAAGGGGCCCGTGGTTCTTTATTTCTATCCCAAATCCTTCACCTCGGTCTGCACAGTCGAGGCGCATGAATTTGCCGAAAGCATTGAGGAGTTTGCGGCGCTGGGAGCCAGCGTTATCGGTGTGTCGAGCGACCCCATCGACGTGCAGCGCGAATTCTCCCGAAAGGACTGCCGCGACAAATTTCCTGTGGGCGCCGACCCGGATTTCAGCGTGATCAAGGCTTATGACGCCGCCTTTTCAATACCGCTGAAGGGGCCAATCTTCGCCGAACGCATCTCATATGTGATCGCGCCCGACGGGAAGATCGTCCACGCCTTTGTCGACTCTGGAGCCCATAAGCACATAGTGAATGCGCTGGATGCCGTTCGCAAATGGCGCGAGGGGCAAAAATAGCCAGAATAAAGCGGGAAATCAGGACTTTTGCGGCCATAGGAAGGCTGAGAGGCCCGGAATCTCGTCCGTCATGCTTTGCAGCTTCGGCCTTCCGATCATCAGTTCTGCCGCCCCGAAAATTTCATGGGCCAGTTTTTGAAGCTGCTCGGCAGAAAGTCCCATGCCGGCCAGACGGGTGGTGAGCACGATCAGATCGCCCTTGGCTCCGCCAACGGCGTCGCCGATTTTGCTCAAGACGCCACCCATGCCGCGCTGCGGAGCGGTTGCCGCCGCGGCGATGACGTCCTCGGCTCCCGGAAACTTTGCGATAAGCTCTTCAGCGGGACCGTCGGGATGACGCTGCTGTAAAAACCCGAAAACGTGACCAACGGCGAGACGCGCCACCTCCTTGTCGACCCCCACGCTGTTGGAAATGTGCACAAGCCATTCTTCCATCGGCAAACTCCTCGCGACGCATGGCGACTTTAAATTCCGTCTATCACATATTGCGTCGCAGCACGAAATGACTGAAGCCGAACCGGAGCCCTCACCCTTGGTGAGGACAGACTCTCGATTAACTGGACAGAAATGATTTGCCGGGGCAAAAAGCCTTAGCTGCGGGCTGGACCCGTTCGGAACTTCGCGAAATACGCGCATTCTCGGCCGGGGCCGGACGCGAATGGCGCGCGCGCTGCACAAATCCAAGAGGCGCAGATGAATAAGCCGACCACGGATATAGAAGCTCTCAAGGGCGCTGCGGCGATGTTCGCCCGATATCGGCGCAACGACTCGCCAAAGCCCACCCAATGGAACGAGACGCTCGACCTTATTCTCGCGCATCGCTCGCACCGCGCTTTTTTGCCGCAGCCACTCCCCGAAGGCGCATTGGAGACGATCATCGCCGCCGCGCAGTCGGCATCGACTTCATCCAATCTTCAGGTCTGGAGCGTTGTCGCGGTCACGGATCAGGAGCGCAAGAATCGCCTCGCCGACCTTGCAGGCGGCCAGCAGCATATTCGCGACTGTGCAGTGTTTCTGGTCTGGCTGTCCGACCTCGCGCGGCTGCATGAGCTCGCCAAGCTCAACGGCCGCGACGCGGCGGCGCTTCCCTATGTCGAGTTATTCATGACAGGCGTGGTGGACGCGGCGCTCGCTGCCCAAAATGCGGTTGTTGCGCTGGAGTCCCTGGGGCTGGGATCAGTCTATATCGGCGCCATGCGCAACAAGCCGGAGAAGGTCGCGAAGGAGTTGAAACTGCCGCCAAATGTTTTTGCGGTATTCG
This sequence comes from uncultured Alphaproteobacteria bacterium, assembly GCA_963697595.1. GTDB lineage: Bacteria > Pseudomonadota > Alphaproteobacteria > Rhizobiales > Beijerinckiaceae > Methylocystis. The sequence goes on from CAVOON010000003.1 coordinate 3,089,750, forward strand.
GCATGGCGGTTGGCGTCCCCGATCCAAAGGTCGACACCGGCGTCAAGCCGCGCCTTGGCCAAGGCGCGGTATTGCATCATGAACAATATGCCTGGGGCGAGGCGCAATTGGACGCCATCAACACGCTTGACGAGAAATTCCGCGATTTCCAGAAGGAACAGGGCCTTCCCGAACAGGGCTGGATTCGTCAGGTTCTTTCGCGCGTGCGCGGCCCTGACGCCATGAGCGGCCGTCATCGCCTGAAGGAGACGCTGGCTGCCATGGGTATCGAGCTGAAATGAAGTGAAGAAATGACCGGATGTAGCGGCGCTTAAACTTCCGTTACATCGTCGTCGCTCGCATCCAGAGTGAAGCCAGCCTTGAGCACGACCTGATAGCAGCTGATTGCGCCCTTTTCGATGCTGCCTCGGGTCTGCACGACCTCAAACCAACGTAGATTCCTCAGGCTTCGGCTTGCCCGCTTGATTGCGGTCTGAATAGCGTCGTCAATGCTGTCCGTCGACGTCCCAACCAATTCAACGACCTTGTAAACATGATCCGCCACTGAACCCTCCCCAACTGCTTTAAGCTTACCAGGGGAGAGATTAGGGCGGCGGCGGAGCAAGTCAGCTCGCGGGCGCGAAAACTTGGCTCAACCGCCAATCTTACTATTCTCCAGATGGCTCCGCGAGCGCCCATACAAAAAATAAATGGCAAGGCCCAGGGCGAGCCAGATAACGAAACGCTCCCATGCAATTGCGGGCAACTTTGACAACAACCACAGAGAAAAACCGACGCCCACAAGTGGGGTGAAGGGCACGAAGGGCGTGCGGAATTTACGCACGACATCCGGGCGCGTGCGCCGTAGAGCAATCACCGCCAGACAGATCACGACGAAGGCCGACAGCGTGCCGATGTTCACCAGTTCTGCAACTTCGCGGATCGGAAAGAAACCGGCGACCAGCGCGCAGATCGCGCCGGCGATCAGCGTCGGACGATAAGGTGTGGAAAAGCGCGGATGCGGCTTGGCGAACCATGCCGGAAGCAACCCGTCCCGGCTCATCGCGAACCAAATGCGCGCGCAGGCCAGAAGGAAGGCGAGCATTACGCTCAAGAGCCCCGCCACCGCCGCCATCGAAACAATCAGCGTCACCCAGGGCATGCCGATGCTCATGAAGGCGGTGGCCGCAGGCGCCGCCGTATTAAGCCTGTCGTAGCGCACGACGCCCGTGAGCGACAAGGACATCGCCACGTAAAGCGCCAGCGAGACCGCAAGCGACAAAAGAACGGCGCGGGGCAGATCGCGTTGAGGGTCGCGGGATTCCTCGGCCGCCGTGGTGAGCGTGTCGTAGCCGAACACGGCAAAGAACACGACCGCGGCGCCTTCGACCACGCCGCCAAACCCGAAGGGCATAAAAGGACGCCAATTGGCGGGGTCGATGTGCGGCGCGGCGGCGAGTATGACCAGCAGCACCGCCGCGACCTTGACAATCACCATTGTGGTGTTGAAGCGCGCGCCCCATTCGATACGCAGCGTCAACAGGCCCGCGACGCCGAGACTCCCCAATACTGCGATAAGGTCGACGACATAGCCCTCGCCAACCCCCGGCGCGCCTCTGGCCCACATTGGCAACGCCAGCCCGAACTGCTGCAGCAGCGCCGCCACATAACCCGACCAGCCAATGGAAACGACAGCGACGACCAACGCATATTCTAGCAGCAGGTCCCAACCGATAATCCAGGCGACGAGTTCTCCGAGCACCACATAGGCGTAAGTATATGCGCTGCCGGCGACGGGAATCATCGAAGCGAATTCCGCGTAACACAAGGCCGCCGCCGCGCTGGCGACGCCGGCGATGACAAAAGACAGGGCCACGGCGGGACCCGCCTGTGTGGCCGCGACGACGCCGGTCAGCACGAATATGCCAACGCCGATCAGACCGCCGAGCCCGATCGCAGTAAGCTGCCACAGGTCCAGCACGCGGCGCAGTTGTCCCGGCCGCCCCGCCTCGATCTGCAAGGATTTGAGGTTTTTTTGTACGCAGCAGTTTTTTGAATATCATGACGGGTCCGGAACAAAAGCGTAGACACAGCATGGCCTGTCACGCTTCCGCCTGCAAGATCGCGGCAGAAGCGCGCCTCCTCAACTCCACGGCAAGGGCTATCTAACCAGACGTCATTTTGCGGAGACGATCATGAGCGAACATTGGTTCATTTCCGGCGCTAACCGCGGCATCGGGCTGGAGCTTGCGCGACAGTTGAAAGCGCGCGGCGACCGCGTCACAGCCGGCGTCCGCGACGATGTAGCGCGCGCCGCGCTCGCTGCGCGCCTTGCGCCGCAACACGCGCAGGTCGAGGCGGTCACGTTCGATATGCGAGACTTCGCAGCCATGGCGAACGCCGCAACCGCTGTTGACGCGCCCGTCGATGTGCTGTTCGCGAACGCCGGCGCCTTCGGACCGCAGCATCAATCTACGCTCGACATGGATTTCAGCGCGGCGCTCGATCTTTTCTCAATTAACACCCTGGGGCCGTTGCGCCTGGCCCAGGCGATGCTTCCCAAGCTGCGGGGCGCGGCAAATCCGCGCATTGCGCTGATGTCGAGCGAGCTGGGATCAATGTCGAATGTGAATCCTTCAACCGCCATCTATTCGGCGACAAAAGCGGCGCTGAACAAGTTGGCGCAATGTCTCGCGGTGGAGCTTCATCCGCAAGGAATTAGTGTGGTAGCGTTGCATCCGGGGTGGGTTCGCACCGACATGGGCGGCCCCAACGCTCCCCTTAGTGTGACAGAGAGCGCTGCAGGACTCATAGAAACCGTCGATGGCCTGACCATCGAAGATAGCGGGAGTTTCTTGAATTATCGTGGCGAGACGCTTGTCTGGTGAACGCTGACAACTCGCATTTCTACTGTGGACGTAAGGACGCGATAACCGCTTGCGCATCTCTTGTCAGCGCCTGAGCGGCCTTGGCAGTCATCATGCCGCGAGGCGTGTCTATTTCGATCACCGCCGCCACACGCGCGGGCCGCGGAGACAAGATGAAAATCCTGTCGGCGAGCGCAATCGCTTCGCTCAGGTCATGCGTTACGATCATTGTCGTCACATGGGTGTCGCTGATTAAGCGCGCGATGCGATCACGTAGCTCCAGCGCAAGCGTCGCGTCAAGCGACACCAGCGGTTCGTCGAGCAGCAAGAGGTCGGGCTTGATCGCAAGCGCGCGGGCCAGAGCGACGCGGCGAGCGAGACCCAAAGACAATTCGCCCGGAAAATGGGATGAGTGGCCAGCAAGACCAAATGCGTCCAGCAGCGCCTCGATTTCCGAGACGCTCGCCTGCGGCGCCGCGATATGAATATTGTCCGCGACACTTCGCCACGGCAACAGCCTCGGCTCCTGAAACACCACGCCAAGACGGCTGTGTTCTGGCAGCCTCACATGCCCCGAATACTGCTTGTCGACGCCCGCCACCAGGCGAAGCAAAGTCGTCTTGCCGCAGCCCGAAGGGCCAACTATGGCCCCGGTCTCACCACGCCGGAGAGTAAAGCGCAGATCCTCCAGCGCGCGCTGCGGACGCCCGCTTGCGGAGGTGTAATCCTTAGCCGTAATGGCGACGTCGAGCAGCGTCGCCGCGCCAGCGCGAGACATGTCGTTCAAGGGGCTGCACCAAAAATGTTTCGACTCCAAGCATGATAGCCACGAAAGGCAGCGCATAGGCCAACAGCAGCCGCACGTCAAAGAGTTGGAAGGCCATGTTGATTTCAAAGCCTACGCCATTTGAGCGGCCGAGCAATTCTACGATGAGCACAATCTTCCAGACCAGCGACAGGCCGGAGCGGGTTGCAGCCGCAAGATAGGGCGCCAGTTGCGGCAATACGATGTGGCGGAGCCGCGTTTCGAACGGCAAACGAAACACCTGCGCCATGTCATCGAGCATCGGATCGAGCGCTTTAGCTCCCTCGCGCGTCATCACAACGGCGCCGGGCAGCTTGTTCAGCGCCACGGCGCCGATGGCCGCCGTCTCCCCAAGCCCCATCCAGACATAGGCCAGCACAATCACCACCAGAGCTGGAAGATTCAGCAGCACCACGAGCCAGGGATCGAGAATTTTGTCGGCGAGGCGGTTGCGCCCCATCAGATAGCCGAGCGCCGTACCAAGACTCATCGCCAACACGAAAGCCGCTGCGACGCGCGCGAGAGTGACAGCGAGGTGGAAGAACAGCGCTCCCGAGCGCGCTTCCTCCAGCATGACGAGCACAACCGGAACCGGACCGGGCAAACGGTGCGGATCGGCGAAAAGCGCCGCCGTCTGCCATAGCAAAATCATTGCAGCGAAAGACGCCAGGCGGATCAACGGCTCTCCTTTGCGCCCTTGTAGAAGACGCCCGAGTCGAGAGACTTTGCCGGCCCCACCAACTTCTCGCCGCCAATCTGCGCGAGCACGGCAAAAAGCTTTGCGGCGTCTTCCTCCTGCTCGCGAAGCTCGCCCTTCGGCATCGTCTCTATGTAGCGCTTCCGGTAGAGTTCGAGCGTCGCCTTGTCCTTTTGCCGAATATGCGTCGCCGCCGCCCCCCAGGCCTTCTCATCCGAAGAAATCAGCGCCCGGGCTTTCTTCATCATCGCAAAAAAGCGCGCTAAGGCGCGTTCATGCGTCCTTGCGAAACTCTCGTCGAACACATAGCCAGTGACGACGGGATCGTTTCTGGCGCCCAGCGCTTTCTCGATCTGCGTCATTTCGATCGCTCGTCGGAAACCACGCGCTTCGAGATCGACAGCGAAATTCCAGAACTCGAGCACTGCGTCGATTTCGCCCTGCGCGGCTTTTTCGGCGAGCAGAGGCGGAGCGCCGTAAAGCACCGTCGCCTGGTTTTCAAGATCAACTCCCTGCCTCAGCGCGAAAGCCCTGAGCAGCAGCCAGCTCTTATCCAGCGGCCCGCCCGCTACGCCAAGCTTTTTACCTATGAGGTCGTTGACGGCATGGATCCCGGCATTCTTGGTCATGACCGCGCCAATGCCTGTGGAGGCTGGATAAAAAGTCAACTTGCCGCCGCCTGCGCGCTCTCTCGCCACCCACAGCCAATCGGAAACGATGACGTCGGCGGAACCGCCCTGAAGCGCAATCTTGCCCGCCTCGGTAGAAGCAAGCTCTGTGATCTTGAGGTCGATATCAGCTTCCTTGTCGAGGTTAAAAGCCGAAACGACCGCCAAATCCCAAAGCGTCGTTCCAGTCGCCTGCACGGCAAACCGCAAACTGTCCGCGGCGACCGCTGCGGGGGCCAGCGCCAACAGCGAAATCAGGGCAAGGGCTCTAAGTGAAAGAAGAAAGCAGCTCGAGCGCATTGGCAAATCCTACATATTAGGGAGCGAACCGCTCATAGCGCAGGATGTTGGCCGCGTCGATGCGCAGCTTCGCCAGTCCGAATCCCGGTGGACAGCACGGCGCTTGTGCGCCAGTTGTCTGCGTCAATTCGTCGAAGGTTTGATCAAGGGCGTTTTCTTTCGGAAAACTTTGCGCTTCTTCCTGGCGAAGAGCGGGTCGGCATGAAGCGGCGCGATCTGCTCCGCCACCGCCTGAAAAATCTCTTTGTGACTCGAGTGCGACTGAAAATCCTCGCGGGCAGCGTCTATCAGTGAAAGCCCCTCATAGCCGTTGAGTGGATAAACAGCATAGCCCGGGGACAACGACGTCTCTTGATTATCAGCGAGGTCCTGACGTTGCATGATCGCAGAAAGACGTCCCGCGACGCTCTTTAAATCAGAGGCGCTCGCCAGCAGGCAGATGCAGACCACAATCTGATTGCGATTTAGCACAGCCACGTGGTCCGTGGCCCTAAGCGCTTGTCGGAGCTCTTCGGCAAGCATTTCTATACGCGCATCGGCCTCAGCGGCTCCATGGATCTTTTCGAGCACGGAGAATGACGGAATTTCAAAATAGATCAGACCGATGGTGCGACTCAGTCGCACGCAGGCCGTCGCCGCGATTTCGATTTGTTTTCCGAGCATGGCGTGGTCGGTCGACGGCGTGAAAGGACTGTGCGGCAGCGTTCTGGGCGTCAAGGCAAACTGACTTTTGTCTACCGCCGGACCGATTGCCGTAATCGCCTCGGTGACCAGATCTTCTTCGTCGTCCACCCAGGATTCGGGAGCCGGCGCTCCCCGACGACGGAGCAACCAGATGAGGGCCGCGACACACGCCAGAACGCCGCCAATGATGCGAAGGTAGAAAACCAGTCCCGCATCTTCCGCCGCGCCATTTTTTAACTGCTCCTGCCCCTGCGCCGGGGGCGTCTTGCTCGAATTGATTACGGCCTTCTGGATGAGGTCCTTGCTCGCGCCGGTGACGGCTTTGGCGACTGAACCAAACTTCGCCAGAGCGCCTTGCCTTGGACGCCAGATGTCCGACACCAGGTTGCGCATCTTCGAATAATTAAGACACGCTCCACCCCGTGTTCGCGCCGCCACAAGGGACAGTAGATGGAGCGTGGCGGGATAGTAGTTTTGGTTCTTTGTGAAATGATAAAAGTCGTCAGGATAGGGAAGGTTCGAGGCCGCGCATCGCGCCAGAGCCGCCACGGCGCGGTATCCGGGCTCTTTCAAGGCGACGCTCAATTTTCCGTCGGGATTCGGATTGAAGTTGACGAGCGAAGGTTGCGAATTGGCGGGCCAGGCCTTGGCGAAAAAACCTGCCCGCTCCGCATTAGCCGCGTTGGCCCAAAACATATAAAGTGGAATTCGAACAGCATCATATCCAAAGCGCGCGCTAAATCCTTCGGCCGGGGCCATTGCTTGCAGACCCAGCGACAACCAATCGGGCGGGAGATGTGACGATCCGAACCGAGCTTTGTCCAGGAGCGCCAGCCCTGACTGTGTCAGTCCGAGCCAATCATATTCGGGCTCGAACTGCGCGAGGCGGGAAAATGCCGGAAAGATCCAATAGGAGAGGTTTACGACCGGCCCGTCAGAGCGCTCGCCGGACGAGAAGCCGCGAGTGGAGGGCGCCAATAACGCTCCATAGGCGTTCGCGGAGCTTAAGGAGATTCCGACAATGTCATGGGTTATCGCGCGCCCCTCGCTGAAATAAACGGGGTCGTCCCAGAAATCGGCGGCTTCCGCCAAGGCCCAGGCGATTAATATGTCGCCGTCGCTCGCATTGTTGCTGTCAAACGCCTCCGCGGCGCTCCCCGTCCATTTCCAGGCGGCGAGCCGATCCTTGCGGACAAAAAGATGCGTGTTTGTCCAGGACCAGATTGCTTGAAACGCCGCGCGATCCCCTGCGGCGACGGCAAGCAGCATCCCATAGCCTTGGCCTTCGCTATGGCTGATGCGGTCGTTGCCCGTGTCTATTATTCGCCCGCTTTCGTCGAGGAAACGGGCTTTATAGTCGACCCAGATTGCGCTGCCCTGCAGAATGCCGCCAAGTTGAAGCGGCGACGACAAATTCTCCCCGGCTGCGGACTCTCGAACCATCGGGGACAGCAAAACCGCCATAAAAATGAGAACCAGACCCGATTTACGCAGCATCTTTAAATTCCCAGTCAAGCAAAAACGGTCCAGCAATCAACGGGCGTGTGAGGAGGAACAAACAACGCGAGCCCTCAATCCTTCTCAACAAGACAGCGCTTTGGGGACGCAATAACCCTTTGAATGTTCTTACATATAAAGCATAAGAATATGTAAACTGCTATTTTGCAATAATTCTCAAAATAGAAACGTGCCTATAAATGACACATCATTGGCTATAACCAACCTAATTAGGTTTCTATCACAAGTATAAAAATACATTTCGCAACAAAATATTTTTTTATATTATAGCGCAAGCACAAAAATTAAATAATAAATCGTCCGTTGCTAACATAGCGCCGCAAAAACTCGCTCCCAAAGTGGCCAACGCGACTAACGCTCTCCAAGCACAAAAGAAAAAGCCAGGAAGAGCTGTGGGGAGCCGCTTCCAAGCCATCTTCGTAGCGCTCCCGCAACAACAGCTGTCGCTGCGGGAGGAACTGATCCAACATCAGTACCGAGTAGTACATGTCGTATTCGACGGGATGCGGGGTCATTTCGAAGCGATAGACGTCCTGATACTTCAGCTCGATGTAGGATTCGATGAAGTCCTTGTTGAATACGTCGCCGGCCGTGAGGAAGGCGTGGTCGGCCTTCAGGCTGTCGAGCGCTTCGCGAAGGCTGCCGCAGACGGTCGGGATGGCCTTCAGTTCGGCCGGCGGCAGGTCGTACAGGTCCTTGTCCGAGGCCTCGCCCGGATTGATCTTGTTGGCGATGCCGTCGAGACCGGCCATCAGCATGGCCGAGAACGCCAGATAGGGATTGGCCGTCGGATCGGGGAAGCGAACCTCGACGCGCTTGGCTTTCGGGCTGGTCACATACGGGATGCGGCAGGAGGCCGAACGGTTGCGCGAGGAATAGGCCAGCAGAACCGGCGCCTCGAAGCCCGGCACCAGACGCTTGTAGGAGTTGGTCGAGGGATTGGTGAAGGCGTTGAGCGCCTTGGCGTGCTTGATGATGCCGCCGATATACCACAGGCACTCCTGCGACAGGCCGGCGTATTTGTCGCCCGCGAACACCGGTTGGCCGCCCTTCCAGATCGACTGATGCACATGCATGCCCGAGCCATTGTCGCCATAGACCGGCTTGGGCATGAAGGTCGCGGTCTTGCCGTAGGAATTGGCGACCTGATGGATGGCGTATTTGTAGATCTGCAGATGGTCGGCGACGGTGACCAGCGTCGCGAACTTCAGGCCGAGTTCGTGCTGGGCCGAGGCGACTTCGTGATGGTGCTTTTCTACGGCGACGCCCATCGCAGCCATGGCGGCGAGCATCTCGCCACGCATGTCCTGCGCGGAGTCGATCGGCGGGACCGGGAAATAGCCGCCCTTGGTGCGCACGCGGTGACCGAGGTTGCCCCCCTCGTAAGCCGTGGAGGAGTTGCTCGGCAGCTCCGAGCTATCGACCGAGAAGCCGGTGTTGTAGGGGTCGGCAGAGAAGCGAACGTCGTCGAACACGAAGAATTCGGCTTCTGGGCCAAAGAAGGCGGTGTCGCCGACCCCGGTCGACTTCAGATATTCCTCGGCCTTCTTGGCGATGCCGCGCGGATCGCGGTTGTAGCGGGCGCCCGTGGTGGGCTCGACGACATCGCAAACGAGGACCAGTGTCGAAGCCGCGAAGAACGGATCGAGCGTCGCGCTGGCCAGATCCGGGATCAGCAGCATGTCCGATTCATTGATCGCCTTCCAGCCGGCGATCGAGGAGCCGTCAAATGCAATGCCTTCGACAAGGGCGTCGACGTCGACGATCGAAACGTCGAAGGTGACATGCTGCCACTTGCCGCGAGGATCGGTAAAGCGGAAGTCGACATATTTAATGTCGTTGTCCTTGATCTTCTTAATTACGTCGTTGGCAGTCGTCATGTCCTTGAGCCCCTACTTTTGTTTAACGATTGTCGATATTAGCGTTGGCGGTAAGCAAGGTGGGATGGTCTTGTCAGGAACGGCGTTTCAGATTGCGTCAGCGCCGATTTCGCCCGTCCGGATTCTGATCGCGCCTTCCACATTGGAGACGAAAATCTTGCCATCGCCAATGCGGCCGGTCTGAGCCGCCTTGCGAATGGCCTCCACGGCGCGCTCTACGGCGTCGTCCGAGAGAACAATTTCGATTTTCACCTTTGGAAGGAAGTCCACAACATATTCTGCGCCGCGATACAGTTCCGTATGACCTTTTTGACGACCAAAGCCCTTCGCCTCGGTGACGGTAATGCCTTGCAGCCCGACTGCTTGCAATGCCTCCTTCACTTCGTCGAGTTTGAAAGGCTTGATGATCGCCTCTATTTTTTTCATTCACCATTACTCCGCGCATGCGGCCCCATAGCGCTGTAGCGCCGGGATGCGCCCAGCGTAATGGAGCCTCGGGGCTAATAGCATTTGGCGGATATTTGCGCCACGGGTAAAATTTACCTCGGGAACCGGCGCCCGACGTCCGGATCATGAGGTCGGCGCAGGCAAATTCAGCTCTTGTCCGCGACCACCGGCAGGTCGTCGCGCCCGCCCCACTCGGACCAGGATCCATCGTATACCGGCGAGGGGCCATGCCCCGCAGCGGCAAGGGCGAGACTGAGAATGCACGCCGTAAGCCCAGACCCGCAACTCGCAATGATTGGGCGCCGCGGGTCAATCCCCGCCACGCGAAACTCGGCGTCGAGTTGGGACGCGTCTTTTAGCGTGTCTTTTTCGATCAAGCGCCCGAAAGGCAGATTGATCGCTCCCGGCATGTGGCCGGAGCGGAGACCCGGGCGCGGCTCGGGGGCGACCCCGCGGAACCGTTCGGCGGAGCGCATGTCGACAACCTGCGCCGATTTGGAGTCCAACGCCTTCTTCACGTCGGAGGCGTCCGCCACTAGGCCGTGATTGAGGCGGGCAGTGAAATGAACAGGAGGCCTTGGAGTTTCGCGCTGCTGCAATTTGCGCCCCTCCGCGACCCAACGCGGCAGCCCGCCCACAAGTATCGCCACGTCTTCAACGCCGAAGGCGCGCAGGGTCCACCAAAGGCGCGGCGAGGAAAACAAGCCGACGCTATCATAGATCACCGCACGCATGCCGTCTCCAAAACCCAGTTTGCGCATAGCTGAGGAAAACGCCACCGGATCCGGCAGCATATGCGGCAGATCGGTTTTTTTGTCCGCGATTGCGTCAATGTCGAAAAACACTGCGCCCGGAATATGGCCTGCAAGATATTCAGCGCGAGCGTCGCGACCTGCCGCCGGCATATGCCAGGAAGCGTCGAACACGACGAGATCGGGCTCCGTCACATGCGTCTCGAGCCATTGCGTCGTTACGAATAGTTTTTCGGGATCAACAGTGCTGTGCGGCATTACGATTTCCTCGACATTTCGCTCGCCAATCTCGTCCCGCTCCGGCCTCGACCTAGTCTGTAGATCGAAAGCAAGAGCGCCTGTTGCTTCTGGGCGAGTTGTCGGCACAATAAGCAGATTCGATTCCATCTGTCGAAGACGGAACTTTCTTCAGGATCATCATGCTTGAAATCCCCGGCAAGGCCTGCGGCTCCTGCTCCTTTTGTTGTCAGGTGCTGGAGATAGAGGAGCTTAAAAAGAAGGCCGGGCATCTGTGTGGCCACTGCTCGGCGTCTGGCGGCTGCGCCGTTTATGAGACCAGACCGCAGGTTTGTCGCGATTACTATTGCGACTGGAAGGACGATCGCGGGCTGTCCGCGCAATTCCGACCCGATCGCATCGGCACTTTGCTAATGGAAGATCCCGACAGCGATGAATATCACGCCGTTTGCGACCCCGAAAAGCCGTTTTCCTGGCGCAATCCACTGATATTCAAGCACTTGGTCAGTCTTGCGAAGGAAGGCCGCATGGTCGTCGCGAAGGCGGGATTGCGAGCCTGGCGCATCTTTCCCGATGGCCGCTCCCAGGAAACAGCGTGAGACCTGCTCGCGTGCGCGCCTGCTGTGGACTGCGGTTTGCAACTGCTCACAAAAATACGGATCTCAAGCGAGCCAACATGAGCGACGTTGATCTTTCACGCTCCACTCCCTCATCGCGCCTCTCTTTGCTGGCGATCTTTTTGACCGTGACGAGCGCGCTAGCTACTCCTGCGTCCGCCGAAAGCCTGAAAGCGCACTATGCGCTCAGCCTCATGGGGCTTTCGCTCGGCAGCGCTTTTGCGTCGGCGGTCATCGATGCGCAAAATTACCGCCTCGATATTTCCATGAAGACTTCAGGGCTCGCCAACCTCGTGAACAACACCAAGGCCGCCGCCAGCGCGTCGGGTAAACTTGTGCCCGGCGGCCCTGCTCCGGTCAGCTTCGCCAACACTTTTTCCAATTCCTACGAAACGCGCACGACGCGGATGTCTCTCAGCAACAACACCGTACGCTCCCTGGAGGTGAAGCCTCCGCCGTGGGATGCGGCCATACGCCTGCCGGTTAGCGAGGAGCAGAAAAAACACGTTGTGGACCCGGTAAGCGCGCTCATCATGGCCGTGCCGGCGGACCAGCCGCTGGTCGGTCCGAGCGCTTGCAACCGCATAATTCCGGTGTTCGACGGAGTGACGCGCTTTAACGTGCAGCTTTCCTACGTCGATACGAGAACGGCGAAGACCAAGGGATATGCGGGTCCTGTGTCGATCTGTTCGGCGCGTTACATGCCCATTTCGGGCCATAGTCCCGCAAGCACCTCAACCAAATTCATGGCCGAGAATCAGGACATGAGCGTTTGGCTCGCGCCCTTGTCCGCGGCGCATGTCGTGGCGCCGTTGCGCATCGACGTCAAAACGACAGCCGGGATGCTGTCGATTGATGCGGTGGAATTTCAGATCGGACAACAATGATCCTTGCGCTGCGCCGCTGAACTATGGGACGCTCCGTCAATGGATTGGGACTTCGCGGGTCTTCTTGCGATTCATGCGGTCGGACTCATACTCCAGATACCGCAGCTCCGTTGGCTCCTGCTCCTTGCCGGAAGCGCGCAAACAGAAAGACGGCTTTGGATAGTAGCCGCCATCCTGCGCCTCAAAGCAATCGGTAAAGCGGGTTTCGCACTGTATCGAGTTACTCTGTCGCGGCGCCGAGCGGATTGCGACATCCCTCGCCTTTTCGACAACGGTTTTGCACGTCGCCGCATCAAAACCCCAGGCCTGACATTCGCTTTGCGTGGACATGATCTTGCCGTCCCCGCTGCACGCAGGCGTGCGGCGGGTAGCGACGAAAGCAGCAAGCGCAGCGACGGCGACTATGACAGTGAAAGCGAACTTTTTGGTCGGCAGCCGGTTCATTGTTGTCTCTCTTCGTTCGTCCCGAACGCGGTCGCGACAGATATGCTCGCCGCATCAAACACATTGCAGGAAGGATAGTGTGCAGTCACACGCCGCCGCAAGCGCGAACTTCGCTGGACATATCTTGGAGCAGAGGAGTCTTGACGAATCGAGTCGCTTGACAAGCATCACCGGTTACAATAATTCCATCAATAACTGCAGATCGGAACCGCAGACGCGAGCTGCTGATTGATATGGTTCATTCCAAGCAAGGGATAGAGCCGGAAGCGACCATGCAGGAGTGTTCCTGTCTCTTCGAGGGACAGCCGGCGTCGGGCAATGACGCGGCGGGAACCTGTGAGGCAATACGATCCAGTTAACCACAGATCGTAAGACAGGATGTCGCTCTTGATGAGTGACGCGTTGAAATGTCGGCAACTGTCCGAGACCGGCACATTAGAGTATGACGAATAGGAGGAAGTTATGGGCGCGATTCTCGAACTGACAAGCTACGCTGCGACCCCCGTTGGCATGATCGCCATCATCGTTCTGGGCGCTGCCGCCTACTTTGCCGCTCGTTGGGTCTTCACCGACAACTGAGCTACGCAATAAGCGCAAGTTTCAGGCGCGGTGCATCGGCGAAAAGCTGATGCGCCGCGCTTTTTTTATGTGTTGTTTCGCCCGCCATCCCTCCACTGCATGAGCCAACGTGACCGCCCATTCGGATAGGGCTACTTTCCATTCTTTCCGGACAGCTGTATGTTGAATTTACTGCTTGCCCCGGGGCTGAAGCGCAAAGTGCGCAGACAACGAGCTGGGGGCGGCATTCCGACGAGTTTATTAGTCGCCAGACTAAAAAACGCGCTCAAACTGCGGAGCGTTCGTCTTGCGTCCAACTCGAACAAGTAGTGGAGATGGTCATGCCTACTGCCTCTTCGACTAGTCTGGCCGACGAACGCGGGGCTGCGGAAACGATTGACGCCCCGCTCCCCCGCCCTTCTGCCGAGCGGCACACGACTCTGCGCGGCCAAAGCGGAGACTCCGGAGATAAAAAACACGCGCCCTGCACAGCCGTGATCGATGTAGCGGTTTGCGACAAAAGTCCTTTGATCCTCGCCGGCCTGGACAAGCTGCTGACGGATGACCGCCGCTTCAATCTTGTATTGAAGGTCACGGACGGCGAGGAATTTTTGGAGGCGGCCAGGCAACCTCGTTTCACATTGGCGGTGATCGGCTGGCAATTGCCGACGATGCATGCGCGCGAAGTCTTGCGCGCGCTTTCCAGGCAAGCGTCAGCTCCAAAAATCGTCGTCTATAGCGGCACCAACGATCCGGCCGCGCCCGCTGAAACGCTGCAATTGGGCGGAGCCGGATTTGTCAGCAAACGCGCTCCGCCGGAGCGCCTGCTTGACGTGCTTTCGGCGGTCGCGGCGGGCGACATGGTTTTCCCTTTCGTCGACATACGAAAAATGCGCGCGGATCCCCTCGAGAATTTGACCCTGCGGGAGCGCAGCCTGTTGTCGGCGCTGGGTTCAGGCCACACCAACAGCCAGCTCGCCAAAGATTTTGGGGTGTCGATCAACACCATCAAATTCCACCTGCGCAATCTTTTTGAGAAACTGGATGTGCGTAACCGCGCTCAGGCGATTGCGCTGTTCCTTGAAATGAAACATGGCTCCTGGCCATCGGGCTCCAGCCAGAGCGGACGCGGGGTCGAGCCGTCCGGCGGCGCGCGCAGCAGGAAACACGGGCGGCCCGAATAGGACGCTCCCACTCGCCGCGCGCCCAATAAACCTAGGGCGCAGGAAAAAGCGTATCTGTCTTGCCTGTCAGTCGATAAGCGACAAGGCCGATCCACTCATGGGCCGCGAAATCCGCCACGCCCACCGCTTCCTGAGTAATCTTGGCGACGCCCGGACGCCAGAAAACGCCGTTCGTGCGAAAATCCACTGGATAGGCGGTCACCGGAAAACCGGCCTTGCGAAAAATGCCCATGGATCGCGGCATGTGCATCGCCGAGGTGACGAGCAGCCAGCGCTCCCCTGGCTTGGGTTTCACCAGTTCCAGGGTGAACGTCGCGTTCTCGAAAGTGTTGCGGGATCGGTCTTCATAAACGACATCGCCCTGATCAAGGCCTACAGCACGCCAGAATTGCCGCACCGCCTGCGCTTCGCTAAAAGGCGATCCCGTCAGCGACGCCGAACCGCCCGTGAAAACCAAACGCGCCTTTGGAAAACGCCGCAACAATTCAATCGGCGCCGTCAGCCGCTCTGCAGCTTCATTGAATGATATGCGGCCACGCTGGCCACTGAGCATTTCGTCCACCGAACCGCCCAACACGATGATGCCATCCGGGGCGTCCATATTGTCCGGCTGCGCGGGAAAACGGGTTTCCAGCGGCGTCGCCAAAAAATGCCCCAGCGGCCCAAATGCTATAAGCAGCAACAAAATAGCGCTTCCGGTCGTCAACCGCCGGCCCAGATCGCCGTGGCGCGTATAGGCGAGAGCGACGCCCAGCGCCAGGACAAACAGCGCCGCGTGTGATGGCGCTCCAAAAAACTCAAAGATCTTCGAGAGAACAAAAAACATCGGCGCCCGCAATTTGCCTGTTCGATTTTGGTGCGAAAAAAGAGCGGTGAAAGGTCGAAGAGCTGTATTCTAGGTTTGTCTTAAAGGACGAGGAACACCCCCGCGTTTGAGCACCAGCGTCGACCAGCCCTCAATGTCGCGACGTTCGCGCAGCGCATAGCCTTGCGCGCGATATGCCGACAACATGCCAGGCACGTCTCGGATCAACAATCCCGAAAGCACAAGCTCCGCCTCCGGGGTCGCGACGCGGGCGAGACTGGGCGCCAGCAGGCGCAGCGGCTTCGCCAGAATATTGGCGAGGATCAGATCGGCGTGCCTGTTGCGAAGAGCGCTGTGCCGCACGCCCGCCGCGACAACTGGCCGCACAAAGGCGCCAACGCCATTGGCTTGCGCGTTCGCGCGGGCGGTTTCAACTGCTACAGGATCAATGTCGCAACTGGCGATGAAGCGCCGCAGCAGTTTTGCTGCTGCGATAGCCAGCACGCCGGTACCGGTTCCAACATCAAGCGCCGCCACAGGACGACGCCGCTTGATAATACGGTCCAGCGCCAGAAGGCAGCCGAGCGTGGTGCCGTGGTGGCCTGTGCCAAAAGCCAGCGCCGCCTCGATCTCGATGCCGAGGTCATTGGCGCGCAGTCTGTGGCGGTCATGCGAGCCATGCACCACTATGCGGCCGGCTCGAACAGGCTTGAGGCCCGCAAGCGCGTTTTGAACCCAGTCTTCCTTTGCGATCCGCGAGAATTGCGCGGACGCTGCGGCGTCGCTCCCCGCGGCGCTCTCGATAAGAGCGCGCACTCGTGTTTCGTCGGGCGGCTCTCCGAAGAATACTTCGACCGTCCAGGCCAGGCCGCCTTCTTGCTCGAAGGCGGAGGCCGCCGTTTCGGCGGGATCATAGGTTTCGACGATGATGTCCGCGATCGCGCGAGCGGACAGCTCGTCACAGACAAGACGCATCACATGGCTGGCGCCATTGGGGGGCAGGCCTTCTAACATGGCCGGCGATTAACACGTTGCGAGTTCCCCGTCACCTTTCATCGCGCGCCGCGCCAATGTATCTTGGCTGCTGCGCGACGACCGCGCCTGTCACAGGATGAAGAGGTCCGCCGCGTGTAGCGGGCAATGCGGGGGGACAATGACGGAAAAATTGACGATCTGTCTTGTCGGTCCAAAAAAGGGCGGCAAGTCGTCCCTTCTCGCCTCGCTCACGGATTGCGTCGCGCAAAGCGCGTTCGGCTACCCGCTGACCCTGCGGCCCACTCTGCAGGCGATCAGCCAGACTGAGGTTATCAATGGAGGCGCTCCAGCCAAGGCTCAAGACATTTTCGCTGGACCCAACAGCGACTACGAAAAGCTGCGAGACGACTTCGTTGAAGGCGGCGTGGCCACCGACACCCTCGACACTTACGAATATTATTTCCGTCTTGCGCTAAACGGGACCGCGCCGCCAGCGGTCGCAGAACGGGCGCCCTGGCTGCTGGAAATCATCGACGCCGCTGGCGAACTCGCGGTGCCTCCAGACGGCGCGCGCGTGGCCATACTCAACGACGTAAAGGACAAATTCTCAAGCCAGCTGCTGTCCGCGCAGGCTATTGTGCTGGTGTTGCCCACCGTGCAGTTGGAGGATAGCAGTTGGATCGCCACGCTGGCGCGTCTCATCGACCGTCTGGCGCGAAGCCGCGAAAAGAAACTGCGGCGTCTGGTGGTGGCGTTTTCTCAATATGAACGACTGTTCGTGAACCTCGGGCCGAGCGCCTTCACTTACGCCTGCGATCCGGCGGTGGCGCTGCATGTCGCGAGGAAGCTGCTGCGCGCGGCTCCCTGGATGGATGGCTTGCGGGCGCTCGACATCGCCGGCGTCTCGGTCCGCTTCACAGTTACTTCGGCTTACGGTTTCACCAAACAGTTCCAGAACCCCAACGTCGATCCGCACCAGCCTGGAGAGAGGCGTTTCCGTCGCCCTGGAATTGAGGGCGCGCGGGGCTTCGGTGAATATTGGCGGCCCTTTTTGACGGCGGAGCCGATCCTGTACGCCACGCTAGATCTCGATAGCGCCTTTACTTTTTCATATCGGCAGATCGACGCGCGCGCAGAAATGGAGTGATCCGCTCCAATCTCAAATCACATAACTGAAAGCGTCATAGGCTAAATCGCTCAGCAGCTGATCCATGTCGCGAGCGGGTTCCGCGCAACCGTTGACTCCGATGACCTTTGCGGGAACGCCTGCGACAGTGACGTTGCGCGGAGCCGCTTGCAACACCACCGACCCGGCGGCGACGCGCGTGCAGGTTCCAATCTCGATATTGCCGAGAATTTTCGCGCCCGCGCCGATCAATACTCCGCGCCGCACCTTGGGATGGCGGTCCCCGGATTCTTTGCCTGTGCCGCCCAGCGTCACATTCTGCATTATGGAAACATCGTCGTCTATTACAGCCGTCTCACCGACGACGAGCCCGGTCGCATGATCGAGGAAGATTCCGCATCCGAATCTCGCCGCCGGGTGAATGTCGGTCTGAAAAACTTCAGAACTGCGGCTTTGCAGATAGAGCGCGAAATCAGTCCGACCTTGCCGCCAAAGCCAATGCGCCAGCCGATGGGTTTCGATCGCGTGAAAACCCTTGAAATAAAGAAAAGGCTCTATCAATCGACCGCAGGCGGGGTCCCGTTCGACGATGGCTGTAAGGTCGGCGCGAAAGGCCTCCAAGAGAGCGGGCTCCGCCGCGACTGCCGCAGTGAAGGCGTCCACGATCATCTGCTGGGGAATCGCAGTCCCCGCCAGCCGCGCGCTGACCCGGTGAACTATGGCGTCGGCGAAGCTTGAGCGATTTAGAACGGCGCCCACCAGCAGAGGCGTCAGAGCGGGTTCGAGCCGCAGAGCGGCGGCCGCTTCATGGCGCATGTGGCGCCAAAGCGCGTCGCTCGCGCAAATTTCGCTTAAGTCGGCGCCCCCGAGGCTCGGGGCGCCCTCAGCTTCGTATCGCGCGGCATGTTTGTTCATTCGTGCAATCTTTTCGATCCAGCAGCGAGCTATACACGCAGAAAATTCGTCATCTTCCGCGACCGCGCCCGCCCTTCGCTAGATAGGTCTCCCGGAGCAACGACAACGCGCCGACAGACCTTTCCGCACCTGTGCCTAAAATTTGACCTGCGGAGCGCTTTGCGCCGCATCGCTGGCGGAAAATTCAGCCATTGGCTTTTCCGACGCAAAAAAGGTCTTTGCCCACAAGAGCGTGGGGAATGTCCGCAAGGAAAGATTAAAGTCGCGGGCAGCCTCGATATAGTCGCGACGCGCGACATTTATGCGATTTTCCGTGCCTTCCAGCTGGGATTGCAGGGCGAGAAAATTGGCGTTGGACTTGAGATCCGGATAGGCTTCGCTGACCGCAAGCAGTCGCCCCAGCGCGCCGCTGAGCTGAGCCTGAGCATCCTGGAACTGCTTCATTTTTTCTGGATCGGACAACGACGACGCGTCGATCTTGATTTGCGTCGCCTTGGCGCGGGCCTCGGCCACGGAAGTCAGGACGTCTTTTTCCTGCTTGGCGTATCCCTGCACGGTGGAGACGAGATTTGGAATGAGATCTGCGCGGCGTTGATACTGCGCCTGCACCGCCGCCCATTTCGCCTTGGCGTTTTCCTCGAGAGTTGGAATCGTATTGTAACCGCAGCCCGCGACGCTTAGCCCCAGCGAAGCTGCGAGGACGAGAGAACGCCAACGTGAAACCAGGCTCATCAAAATCTCCATAGCTAACCACGACCGGCAGGCGTGCGCAGTAAGGAATTTAGGCTGTTGGGGAAAAATATGAAAGACCGCAGCCGAGCAGCGCTTTGTTCCCGTCTCAAGACACCAGACCTTGATCTGTGCAATACATTAAAGCTGATATAACGATTGGGTTGATGTAGATTCGCCGGTCACGGCGAGAAAGCGTTTCTATTCCCATCGTCAAATTTCCGGCTTCTTTTGGTTGTTGGACTGCACGCGTCGCCGCAGTCTCCCTTGCGCCGGGTCGAGAGGACTTGTAATGGCGAGCATCCGCCCTCTTCGAGCCGCGCCATGTCAGTGCTTTCAACCTATCTTCGCGTGTTGCGCCAACTGCGGCCGGAGTCGAGGCTCGCCTATATTCTCGTTGCCGCCAATCTCACGCTTGCTGGCGCGCAATTCGCGGAGCCTGTGCTGTTTGGTCACATCATCGACCTTATGACCAGCTCACAGTCCTCCGGCGCGACGCTCGCCTGGAGCGACCTCTTGCCTTTGGTCCTGGCCTGGGCGGGCTTTGGCCTGTTCTCGATCGGCGCCTCCATGGCGGTCGGCCTCCAGGCGGACCGCCTTTCGCACCGCAGTCGCCTCGCCGTCATGGCGGAGTATTTCGATCATGTCCTTAACCTGCCTCTGAGTTTTCACGCCAACGTCCATTCCGGCCGCCTGCTGCAATCCATGCTGGAAGGCGCAGGCGCGATGTTCGGTCTGTGGCTGTCGTTTTTCCGTGAAAATTGCGCATCGTTTTTCGCCCTGTTCCTGCTATTGCCGGCCACGCTGTTTTACAATTGGCGGCTCGCCAGCCTGCTGATCTTTATGGTGGCGGTGTTTTATGTCGTCACCACTTTTGTCCTCAGGCGCACCGATACGCTGCAGGCGGCGGTGGAGCGCTATAACGCCGCTCTGGCCAGTCGCGCGTCGGACGCGCTCGGCAATGTGCCGGTTGTGCAAAGCTTTACGCGCACACAAAGCGAGTCCCAGGCGCTGCGGCGCATTATTCAGGATTTGCTGGCGGCGCAGATGCCGGTGCTTTCCTGGTGGGCGGTGGTTGTCGTGGCGAGCCGCGCTTCGGCGACGCTCACGGTGCTGGGGATTTTTGTGCTCGGCGCCTGGCTGCATATGCAGGGCCTCGCCACCATCGGCGAGATCGTGACCTTCATGAACTTCGCCACGATGTTGATCGGGCGGCTGGAGCAGGTCGTGGGCTTCGTCAATTATCTGTTTCAGCAATCGGCGAAGCTGCGGGAGTTTTTCGCCATTCTGGACACGCATCCAATCGTCGCCGATCGTCCCGACGCGCGCGACGCCGGACGGCTGATCGGCGAAGTGGCGTTCGAGAACATAGGCTTCTCCTATGATGGAAAGCGTTTGGCGGTGCGCAATGTCAGCTTCGTCGCCAAACCCGGGGAAACAATTGCCCTCGTGGGCTCCACCGGTTCAGGAAAATCGACGACGCTCGGGCTATTGCATCGCGTCTTCGACCCCTCGGAAGGCCGGATCACTGTCGACGGCGTCGATATTCGCGATCTTACCCTGACCTCGCTGCGCAGAAACATAGGCGTGGTCTTTCAGGAGCCGATGCTGTTCGCCCGCTCGATCGAGGAAAATCTGCGCATTGGCAAGCCGGACGCAACAGTCGAGGAAATCGCCTTGGCGTTGGAGCGCGCCCAGGCGGCGGGCTTCGTCGCGCGTCAAAGCGAAGGCGTCGAGACGGAAGTCGGCGAACGCGGGCGGACGCTGTCCGGCGGCGAGCGGCAGCGGTTGTCCATCGCGAGGGCGTTGCTGAAAGATCCGCCGATTATGGTGTTCGATGAAGCAACCAGCGCACTCGACGCGGAAACCGAGAAGCAAATTCAAAAGGCTTTGGACGCAGCCACCAGGGGGCGCACCACTTTTGTCATTGCGCATCGGCTCGCCACCATTCGAAACGCGGACCGGATTTTGGTGTTCGACAATGGCGCTATCGTCGAAAGCGGCTCCTTCGATCAGCTTGTCGCGCAAGACGGCCGCTTTGCCGCGCTGGCGGCGGCGCAGCTTCTGACCCGCAGTTCCCCGAAGGCCGCGCCCGTGGACGCCTGAGCAACGCCTCAGGCTTCCGGCGTCACCTTCAATGAGGTGACCCGGTTGCGCATTTTGCGCAGCACTTCAAAACGAAAACCGTGGAAACTGAAAACCTGCCCCGCTTCGGGGATCGCGCCCGCTTCATGAATGACCAGGCCGGCGATCGTCGTGGCTTCCGTATCTGGCAGATGCCATTCCATCGCCCGATTCAAATCGCGCACCGGAACCGCGCCATCAACGAGTACCCGAGCCGTCTTTTTGAGCGCGCACGCCCAGCATGGCGATGTCGTGCTCGTCGCGTATGTCGCCTACAATCTCTTCCAGAATGTCTTCGAGAGTGACGAGACCCATGACCTCGCCGTACTCGTCGACCACGAACGCAAAATGCGTCTTGCGCTTTAAAAAAGCCTCCAACTGATCCTTGAGCGTCGTCGCCTCGGGCGTAAACCAGGGATCGAGCATGATCTCGTCAATGTGCAACGCAGCGGCGTCGCCACCCGCGGCGTCAAGCGCGCGAAGCAGATCCTTGGAGTGAAGGACGCCGATGAAATTGTCCGGCCTCTCACGCCAGAGCGGCATGCGCGTGTACGGGGATGCAAGCACTTCGCGAATGATCTGCTGTGGCGGCAAATCGGCGTCTATGGCGCGCATTTTGGTGCGGTGAACCATAACGTCGGAAACATGCATGATCTGCAAATCGAGTACGCCGCCGAACATGTCCCTTGCGCTGCGTTCAACATTGCCTTCCTCGTGCAGGATATCGACGGCGCTCATCAATTCGTCATAAGGCGAGAGCACCGTGCGTCCCTGACCAAGCTCGACGTCGACCGTCTTGAGCAACCAGCGCACGAAATATTCGACGCCGGCGAGCAGAGGGCCGAAGATCGAAACGACTAGATTTACGCTTTGAGCTACCGCGAGAGAAATGCGGTCTGGATGGTTGATTGCAAGCGTCTTTGGAAGAACTTCGGCAAAGACCAGCAGCAATACGGTCATGATGAATGTCGCATACACGGCGCCATGCTCGCCGAAAAGCAACACCATCGCGCTGGTCGCAAAGGCGGAGCCGCCGATGTTGAACAGCGTATTGCCCAGCAAAAGCGCGGCGATCATTCGGTTGCGCTGGCGCATCAAGCGCGAAACAATGCCGGCGCGTCTATCTCCATCTTTTTCAAGCGCGTGCATATGCGCGGCTGAGGCGGCTGTCAGAGCCGTTTCAGATCCGGAGAAAAATGCCGACAGCAAAACGCATGCAATCACAATAAGCAGCGTCGTCCATAGGTCGCCGTTGCTCAATCTCGCCTCCATGAATGGGTCGGACGGACAATGCACATGTTCCGCTGCTAAATTTCGCTTTGCAGAAAGCTTCGCACATCTCCGGCGTCAACTGATTTGGCGACAAACGCGTCGCCGATGCTTCGCAGCAGCACGAAGGTCAGCGCTCCGCGCTCGACTTTCTTGTCCTGATACATTGCGTTCAGAATGGTCTCGGCGTCGAAGTTCCAGCCGGGAATGTCGGCAATGCGCGTAGGCAAGCCAAGGCTCGACAGATGACGCTCGGCTCGTCGCGTGTCCTGGCCGCCGCACAGTCCAAGACGCTGCGAAAAACGCAAAGCCAGGGCAAGGCCGATAGCCACCCCTTCCCCGTGCACCAGCCGAGCGTTGTCGTAATTGACCAGCCGCTCGAAGGCGTGGCCGAAGGTATGACCGAGATTGAGCAGGGCGCGGTCGCCCTGTTCGGTTTCATCGTCAGCAACTATCCGCGCCTTGGTTTCGCAGCTCACCGCCACCGCGCAAATCTGTTCCGGTTTGCTGTGGAATACGGCGTCGCCATCGGCTTCCAGCCATTCAAAGAAGCGCCGGTCGCAAATCAGGCCGTATTTTACGACTTCGGCATAGCCGGCGCGAAATTCCCTCGGCGGCAATGTCACGAGCGTATCGACATCGGCAATCACCAGCGCAGGCTGGTGGAACGCGCCGATCAGATTTTTGCCTTGAGGCGAGTTGATGCCGGTCTTTCCGCCGACGGAGCTGTCAACCTGCGCCAAAAGGGAGGTCGGAATTTGCACGAAACGTGCGCCTCTCCGCAAACTGGCCGCGACATAGCCGGTCAAATCGCCGACAACGCCGCCTCCAAGCGCGACAATCACGTCACGCCGTTCAATCTTGGCGGCGATCGCGTCTTCGCAAACGCGGCCAAATACCGCGAGGGACTTTGAGCTCTCTCCCGGCTCGACGACAATCGACGTGAAACGTATTCCTTGCGCGTTGAGACTATCTTCGAGAGCCGGGAGATAAAGTCGCGCCACATTGGCGTCGGTAACGATAGCGCAGGCGGCTCCAGGCGCCACCGCCGCGATTTTTTCGCCAGCCTGCGCCAAAAGCCCCGAGCCGATCAGAATGTCGTAGGAGCGCTCTCCCAATCCGACGCGCACGTTCTCCTGATGCGGCGGGGCGTCGGAGGACTGGTGGGGTCGCTGCGCGAAATGATCCATGATCGTTTGGGCTTCCTTGATTGAGCGGCGAACGCCGAGCGTGAGACCGGGCAGGCGACAGGCCAGGGCGTCTAGGGTTTCTTCAACCATCGCCTCCTGCGGCGTGTCGCGGGAGAGCACTCTGATGTCGGCGTTGGCGTAGATGGGATAGCGTTCGTCCATGAGTCGACGCAATGTCGCCGACGGGTCGGAGGTCTGCAAAAGGGGACGGTCGCTCTTTCGGCGCACTCGCTTCAGTAGGGTTTCGTGGTCTGCATCGAACCAGACGGAAACCCCGCGCTCAGCTATGCGTTGGCGCGTCCGCGGGTCAAGAAAGGCGCCGCCGCCGGTCGCGAGAATCATCGGTCCGTTGTTGAGTAGACGAAACAGCACCCTGCGCTCGCCATCGCGAAAATAGCCTTCGCCGTATTTTGCGAAGATTTCAGGGATCGTCATACCGGCGGCGGAAACAATCTCAGCGTCGGCGTCCATGAACTTCAGTCCAAGCCGCGTCGCCAGGCGCTGGCCTATGGCGCTTTTGCCCGAGCCCATCATTCCCACTAGTACTATACAATAACTATCGAGCGCGGCTCGGATAGCCGCCACGCGCGGGTCAGTCGCCCCCTGGGGGCCATCGGCGTCGTGGCTTCTGATCATGGTTGTCAATCTATACTGTGGTTGTGGAAAGTTCAGCCAAAAATCGCCCGAGACCTTAGCGGGGCAGCAGCGGCTCCAGAAATGCCGTCATGAATGCAGGGAGGCGCGCATCGGAGAGCTGGGCGCGCGCGCCAAGCAAATATCCACGTGCGAGTTCCGGCTCGGCTTCGCTGGTGATATGGCGCTCAACTTGAGCGAGCAGGTCAGAACCCGGCGCCGGCCAGTCAATGATTTTCATGCAGGCGATGCGCTGACTGTCGAAAACGACGCGCCAGCCCCGCGAAAACATTTGCGCCGTGACGCAAATGCCCGTCTCCTCTGCAAGTTCGCGGATAATGCTAGCGTCGAGATCAACACGTTCCCCGACAATATCGTCGCGGTCCGGCGTACCGGCGGGAAAGTACAGCTGCCCGGAGCAGGAGTGACGCGGCCCCATTTCGCCCAGCAGAAAAGCCCCCTCCCGCGAGCGCAGCGCGGGCATGGCGAAGCAGTTATAGACGCCCCGGTCGGGAAAACCGAAATCGCGCCAGGCGAGAAAGCGCGAGAAGCGAACCTCGAAAAAATCCAGTTCAAGAATCGCTTGGCCTTGTGCGTCGATGCGCGTTTCTGCGCGCTTGGCGAGCAGGACAGGTCCATCGAAAAGCGCGGGATTGGATTTTGTCCGCTCACGCCAATGAGATGCGATGCCGCGCTCATACTCGCGTTCGAAGTCCCAGGCGTGCTTTACAAGTCGGCAGTCCAGCCCATCCACTTGCACAACCCGAACCGCGTCCGTCAAAGCTTGAGTTCTCCCTGGCACATCTGGATCGCCTGGCCGCCGAGTTGGATGCCGGCGAGACCGCCGTCCGCGATGTTCATACGGAGTGTCAACCGCGACGGCCGCCCCATTTTGTGGCCCTGTTCGATGAATATTTGGTGTTCGCCATCATTCGGGCGTTCAAATTCGCAAGCCACGCCGGCGAAAGCGGCGAGAGCCTCGCCGCTCGCCGGGTCCTCGGCCCCGCCAGGATGAAATAGCCGAGCATGCACCGCGCTGTTCGGGTCGATCGTGTCGGCGGTATAAAGATAAAGCCCGGCGGTGTTTCCCAGAAGGAGCCTCAAACCCTCTGGAGAGGGGCATGCCCGCTCTAGCGCGGCAAGCGAGCGCAAGGGAATATATGTGAAGGGCTCGGGGGCGCTGTAAATGCGCGGCGCATGGTTTTCGAAGCCAAAATCCTCGGGGAAGACAGCCAAGGCAGACGCCAGAGTTCTCAAAATTAGGCGTCCCCGCCTGTCTTGTGGGAATCGCATTCAACGCAAATTGCGCATAGCTAACCCCGGCGCTGCTGCGGATGACCTCGCACGTAAAGATCTCGTCGCCGAACTCCAGCACAACGACCACCTCCCGCTGCGCTAGAATTTCAGCAGCGCGGGTCTGAGCCAGCATCACGGCGACGCCAATAACGGCATGCGATGCAAAGGCGCGCTCCCCCTGCGGCGAAAACACGCGCAAGCGGACGGTGTTCACGGGATTGCGGGGCGCGCACAAGAATGCGGTGGCGAAAAAATTGAACTCACGCGCTATGGCCAGCATTTCGAGGGGAGTGAAAGCATCGCCGTCTTCAAAAACAGCCAGGGATTTGCCGCTGAATTTATTGTCAGTGAAAACGTCGAGCGAATGGAAACGCACCGACCTCTTCACCGGCTTTCCATCTCGCCCTGCATCTCGAGGATTGTGATGCTGTCTCGGTATTCAATGAGTTCGACGATCAGCCCATTCTCGAACTTCAGAAATTCCGCCAGTTCGACCAATCCGCGCCGGCCTGTGCCGCAGTGCCGCCATTCAACGGTGCGCCGGCAGGCCAATCGCCCGCCTTCGATGACAATGTCGGACAGCGAATTGTTCAACTGCTCGAAATCAACGCCAATGGCCCGAACGATGTTCAACATCGCGTCGACGCCGACGTGCCTGCCGGCATAGGGAATGCGCGCCCTGTTGCCAACGAACTCGCACACTATGTCGGGGGAGAAATATTTGCGCACCAACGCGGGGTCCATTCCCTGGGGCGAAGGAAAATAAGATAGCGCTTGAATGCACTCCAAAATAGCTGCGCGATCCAACCCTGGCGAGCGTGGGTTCAGCATGTTTTCGAAATTCGACAATGCGTTACGCCCCAGGATCGTCGCGCCTGGAATATCGAGAAACTCGTGCATCTCGATGACGAGGTCATCGCGCCAGCGCAGGAAATAAGCCATTTCCAGCGTGTAAACGACGCCGGTTCCGCGGTGGCGCCATTTGGTGCGCCAGCGAACCGCCGCGAGTTCGTTTTCCACGAGGATATCAATGATCTCGCCGTCGACCCCTTGGTATTCTTCTTCGGTGAGTCGCAGATTGGCGCGAAAGCTCTCGCGCCCTTTGAGGACGCCCGGACTGAAAAGGCCTTCTTTCGTGCAATTGTAATGAACAATTACATCGGGCGCGAAGAACGTCATCAGCGCGTCGAGTTCGCCGGCAAGCCGAAAATAGGTAATATCAGCTATCCGGCGGCGGATTTCGCTGCCGGTCAATTGGGCTGGGCGATCCGCCCCTGCATGCATACGAAGTTCTCCCTACCCTCCAGCTCCTTCGAACGGGAGCTGGCGCATTACTCGTGTCGCATCTCGCGAAGTTGAAGCGTTTCTTGGACGAACATATGAAAGCGCCTCAACTCCGCCATATTATGCGTCAGTTGCGGTCTTTGTCGACAAGCTTGTTCTTGCCAATCCAGGGCATCATGCCGCGGAGCCGCGCTCCGACTTCCTCGATCGGATGGGCGGCGTTGCGGGCGCGCGTAGCCTTGAAGGAGGTTTGGCTGACTTTGTTCTCGAGCATCCAGTCGCGGGTGAACTTACCCGATTGAATATCCTCAAGAACCCGCTTCATCTCTGCCTTGGTCTCGGAGTTGATGATGCGGGGGCCAGTTACATACTCGCCATATTCCGCGGTGTTCGACACTGAATAATTCATATTGGCGATGCCGCCTTCATAGATCAGGTCGACGATCAGCTTCACCTCGTGCAGGCACTCGAAATAGGCCATCTCGGGCGCGTAACCTGCCTCGACGAGCGTTTCGAAGCCGGCGCGAATCAGTTCGACCAATCCGCCGCAAAGCACGACCTGCTCGCCGAAAAGATCGGTTTCGCATTCCTCGCGGAATGTGGTCTCGATAATGCCGGCTCGGCCGCCGCCGATGGCGCTGGCGTAGGAAAGGCCAAGTTCAAGCGCGTTGCCGGAAGCGTTTTGATGGACGGCGATCAGGCAGGGCACGCCGCCGCCCTTGAGATATTCGCCGCGCACCGTGTGACCGGGGCCCTTGGGCGCGACCATCAGCACGTCGAGATCCTTGCGCGGCTCGATCAGGTTGAAGTGAATGTTCAGGCCATGGGCGAACAGCAACGCCGCGCCCTGTTTCAGATTGGGGGCGAGGTCGTTGGCGTAGATTTCCCCCTGCAATTCATCGGGGGTCAGCATCATGACGACATCCGCCCATTTGGCGGCTTCCGCCACTTCCATCACCTTCAGCCCGGCGCCCTGTGCCTTCGCGGCCGAGGCGGAGCCTTTGCGCAGCGCCACCGCAACTTCGGGAACGCCGCTCTCCTTGAGATTCAGGGCATGGGCGAAGCCCTGGCTGCCGTAGCCAATGATGGCGACCTTCTTGCCCTTGATCAGATTGATGTCGGCATCCCGATCGTAATAAACGCGCATTTGTTCTGGTTCCCTCGGCTGGCGGCGTGAAGCCCCGTATGGCCTTCAGGCCACGCCTGTCCCCAGGGACAGGCTCAGGAGCATGTGTATGACGCCCGTCTTGGAGACGGGCTATGCTGGAAAGTGAAATTTGCGGCTTCTTCTACGCGGCGAAGGCGCGAAGGTCAAAAGCTTCAAGCGCGGATCAGATCGGCTCCGGTCCCCGCGAAATCGCCGCGACGCCGGTGCGCGATACTTCAACGAGTCCAATGGGCCGCATCAGATCGACGAACTCGTCTATTTTCTCGGGCTTTCCGGTCAGTTCGAAAATGAAGCTTTCAGTCGTGGCGTCGACAATGCGGGCGCGAAAGGCGTCCGCAAGTTGCAGAGCGTCGGCGCGGTTTTCGCCCCGCCCGCGCACTTTGACCATGGCCAGTTCCCGTTCGAGGCCCCGGCCGTTTTGCGTAAGGTCGGTAACCTGGCGCACCGGCACCAGACGTTCCAGTTGATGCCTGATTTGCTCGATCGTCTCGGGCGCGCCGGAGGTTCTGATCGTGATGCGGGAGAGATGCTCCGCATGAGCAACCTCGGCCACCGTCAGACTTTCGATATTATAGCCGCGGCCGGAAAATAGCCCGACAACTCGCGCCAGCACTCCCGGCTCATTGTCAGCCAGCACAGAAAGCGTGTGCTGCTCTATCTTGGATTGCGCCGTCGACGCGGAATAGGGCGAAGGCGGTGAGGTCGGGGCGTTCATTGAGGATCCTGTCGGCAGTTGGCGGAGCGGCGGTCGGCAGATGGGCGGTAGCGAACAGTCGACGACCGCCCAAGTCTACGGCCCGCCGCGTTACACCAGCATCTTGCCCTTTTCATCGATGATTGCGCCAAGCTCGAGCCCGGCGTCGTCCGTCAGATCGGCGAGCAGCATATCATTATGCGCCTTGCCCGACGGAATCATCGGGAAGCAGTTTTCCGATTTTTCCACCAGGCAGTCGAACAGCACGGGCCCGTCGTAGTCGAGCATCTCCTTGATCGCGTCGTCCAGGCTGGCAGGATCGAAGCAGCGGATTCCCTTGGCGCCGAAGGCTTCCGCAAGCTTGACAAAATCCGGCAGCGCCTCCGAGTAACTGTGCGAATAGCGCCCGCCATGCAGCAATTCCTGCCACTGCCGCACCATGCCCATATATTCGTTATTGAGGATGAACACCTTGACCGGCAGGCGATATTGAATGGCGGTCGAAAGCTCCTGGATGCACATCAAGATCGAGGCTTCGCCTGCGATGTCGATAACGACAGCTCCAGGATGCGCGAGCTGCGCGCCAATCGCCGCTGGCAGGCCATAGCCCATGGTGCCGAGGCCCCCCGAGGTCATCCAGCGGTTGGGTTCGTCGAAATGGAAGTGCTGGGCTGCCCACATCTGGTGCTGGCCGACTTCGGTTGTGATGTACACGTCCTGACCCTTGGTCAGCTCGTATAGCCGCTGCACCGCATATTGCGGCTTGATCACCTTATCCGAATTGCGGAAGGCCAGGGACTTTCTCGCGCGCCATTCGTCGATCTGACGCCACCAGTCGCCAAGCTGTTGCTTTTCGGCGTGCATCGCCTCGGAGCGCCACACCCGCACCATCGCCTCCAGCACATGGGCGCAATCGCCGACGATCGCGAGATCCACCTTCACATTCTTGTTGATCGAGGAGCGGTCTATATCGATCTGGATCTTTTTCGAGCCCGGCGAAAAGGCGTCGAGGCGCCCCGTTATGCGGTCGTCGAAGCGTGAGCCGACGGCGATCATCAGATCGCAGTCGTGCATGGCGTTATTGGCCTCGAAAGTGCCGTGCATGCCGAGCATCCCGAGCCAATTGCCGCCGGAACCGGGATAGGCGCCCAGGCCCATGAGCGTAGAAGTGATCGGAAAGCCGGTGAGCGCGACGAGTTCGCGCAGCAGCGTCGCCGCCAGCGGCCCCGAATTGATGACGCCGCCGCCGGTGTAGAAAACCGGTCTTTTGGCGGCCGCCATCATTTGGACGGCCTCGCGGATCAGGGTCGTGTCGCCGTCCATCTGAGGGTTGTAGGTCTTGTGATGCACATTATGCGGAGGCGAATAAAGGCCGCGCGCGAACTGCACATCCTTGGGAATGTCGACCACCACGGGCCCCGGTCGGCCATTGGTCGCCACATAAAAGGCCTCGTGCAGCACGCGGCACAAATCGTCGATGCTCTTGACGAGATAATTATGCTTGGTGCAATGGCGCGTGATGCCAACGGTATCGCATTCCTGGAAAGCGTCGGAGCCGATGAGATGCGTAGGCACCTGCCCGGTGATGCACACCAGCGGAATGCTGTCCATCAACGCGTCGGTCAGGCCGGTGACAGTGTTGGTGGCCCCGGGGCCGGAGGTGACGAGCAGCGCGCCAACCTTGCCCGAAGAGCGGGCGTAGCCCTCAGCGGCATGCGCAGCGCCTTGCTCATGGCGCACCAGAATATGCTGCACAGCCTCCTGCTGGAACAGCACGTCGTAGATCGGAAGGACCGCGCCGCCCGGATAGCCGAAGAGCACGTCGACGCCATGATCCTTCAGGGCCTCGATCACCATTTCAGCGCCGGTCATCTCTTTCGACATCGTCTTGGCTTTCCGTTTTTGCGCGTTCTTTTTAAAGCTTGCCGAATTCCGAACAACAAAAAAGGCCCACTCGGGGCCTTGGGTCAAGCGCCAGCGCCGGAGTTTACGGGCTAATCCCGATCCGGAGCAGGCGCGATGGATACTACAAGGAAAGTTCGGCTCACTTTTAAAGCCCGGTAGGATTTAGCTTAGGTCAAATTAAGCGAGAGCGGACCGGGGGTCAAGCTTGACGACCACGCCCGGTCATTAGGAGCTGGCCGCTCAAAAGTCCTGCGCATATTTCCTGGCCTCGCGCCCGATGATCGCCTCAAGCGCCACGTCTTCCCTTTCGAGGCGAGCGGCCAAGCCGTGCTTGATGCGGGCCACCAGCCCCGGCCCCTCATAAACAAGCCCCGAATAGAGTTGCACCAGACTGGCGCCCGCCTCGATCTTGGCGAGAGCCGCCTCCGGGCTGTCGATCCCTCCCGCGCCGATAAGCGGAAACTGGCGCTCGACGCGCAAAAAGACCTGCGCGAGGCGCTGCGTCGATAGCGCGAACAGCGGCGCGCCCGAGAGTCCTCCGGGCTCGCCCGCGAGGTTCGAACCCAGCGAAGCCGGGCGAGAGATCGTCGTATTGGAGACGATCATGCCGTCGATACGCGCATCGCGGGTGATCCGCACAATGTCGTCCAGTTGCTGCAGGTTCAGGTCTGGAGCGATCTTCAGCAACAATGGGCGCCGTAGGGGCGCGCTTTCGCGCGCCTCCAGGACCCGCGCCAGCAGTTCGGCGAGCGCCCGCGGGTCCTGAAGATCGCGCAGGCCGGGCGTATTGGGCGAAGAGACATTGATCGTGAAGTAATCGGCGACGGCGGAAAAGGCTTTTACGCCCGCTGCATAATCCTGCACTCGATCCGCAGAGTCCTTGTTGGCTCCGACATTCACGCCGACGATCCCGTTCCGCTCGCGGAGAGCAAGTCGCTTCAGAGCTTGCGCATGACCGTCATTATTGAAACCATAGCGATTGATGACGCCGCGATCCTCGACAAGTCGAAAGGCTCGAGGACGCGCATTGCCGGGCTGCGGAAGTGGCGTCAGCGTGCCGACCTCGACAAAACCAAAGCCCAGAGCCAGCGTCGCGTCAAAAACTTCGGCGTTCTTGTCGAAGCCTGCGGCAAGGCCAACGGGGTTGGGAAACTCAAGTCCGAAGGCCGTCGTTGCAAGACGTGCGTCGTCTAGGTCCGGCTTTGCTTTAGGCAGGAACTTCAGCGCCGCAATGGTCGCGCGATGGGCGCCTTCCGCGTCGAGCCGCCGCGCAAGCGCCGCCGCTGCATCGCCCAGCCAGGAGATCACAGGAAAAACCCGGAAAAATCATGACCGCCATCCGCGGACTGCGGCAGCGGGCTTGCCCAGAGCACAGCGGAGCGCGGCAGCTCGCCATAAAGGTGGGGAAACAGCGCTCCGCCGCGCGAAACCTCCCATTTCAAGGCCGGACCGAGGCGCTCGGCTTCCACCGCGACAAGAAGAAGATCGGTCTGGCCAAAGTAATGGCGCGCGGCCGTCTCCCTGACCTGCTCGCCGGTCGAAAAATGGATGAATCCATCGACGAGATCGACGCCAGCGCCGGGGAAAGCGCTCCCTTGCGCCCCGAAAAGTCCAGCCGACACGATCTTGTAAATGAGAGCCATCGGCGGCTTCCTTACTCGGCGGCTGCGGCCTCTGGCTTGGCGCGGCCCGGCAGTCGAGCCACCATTGACAGCAAGGCGCGGTCGCCCAGCGTAACCAGCCGTTCGCCGCGATTAAGCCACTGCACGGCGTCCTCGATCGTTTCCGCGTCAGCGAGTTTCGCCTCGGCCACAGCGCGGTCGGCCGTGATCTGGCCGCGCTGGCGCGGCTTGCGCGCCGGAAGCCACGCTTCATGCAGTGCGCGCAGCTCGGGGTCGCCGTGAATGGCCAACAGGCCATTGATCTCGTCCTCGCCAGCCCGCGCGAGCACTTTCGACAGCGCGCGGCTGCGCTTGGCTATCTGCGGCGTATTGGTCTCCTCCGGCGTCACCAGCGCGCCGGCGCGGCGAAAGGCCAATCCGAGCCAGCGCTGACTGGTTAACCAGGAAATAGGGATAGCGAGAATGAGGCCGGCGATGGTGGGAGACATCCACCCCACCAACGACGGGGAGATCAACAAGCCCGCGACCAGCGTCAGCACGCCCAGCGCCACATGCGAGCGATGCCGGCGCACGATCGCTGCGAACGGCACGGAACCGTCATCGCGTCTTTGAGGATCCCAGCCTGTGTCGAAGCCGAACACGATATGCACGACATGCCCTGTCTGAATCAGCATCATGATTGGCGCGAGCAAGGCGGAAAGCACCACCTCGAACAGCGTCGAAATGAGCAGAACCACCACCCCGCCGGAACCGCGGCGGGTCTCCGGATCATGGATGGCGACGATCACGCCGAACAGTTTCGGCGCCAGCAGGATGCCCATGGTGAGCGCGAACAGCTCCAAGGAACGTTCCGGGTCGAAACGCGGCCAAACGGGAAAAAGCGTGAATTCCGAGGAAAAATACTCCGGCCGGAAGTAGCTCGCCTGGAACACGATAGTGATGCCGACCAGCAGTTGCAGCAGCCACAAGGGCGAGGTCAGATACCCGAAGATGCCGGTGCAAAAATGCTGGCGCGTCGCCCAATGGAAGCCGCGCCCGAACAGCACGCGAATATGCTGCAAATTGCCCTGGCACCAACGCCGATCGCGGATCGAAAGATCGATCAACGAAGGCGGGCTCTCCTCGTAGGAGCCGCCAAGCGTGGGCAGCATATAGACCGCGTAGCCCGCGCGGCGGATCAACGCGGCCTCCACAAAATCATGACTCATGATATGTCCGCCCCACGGCGGACGTCCGCGCAGATCAGGAAGGCCGCAATGGCGCGCGAAGGCCTCGGTGCGAATAATGGCGTTATGCCCCCAATAATTGCCGTCGCGTCCCATCCATTCGGAAAGGCCGGCCGCGATGACGGGGCCATAGATTCGCGCCGCGAACTGCTGCACGCGGGCGAACAGCGTGTTGCGATTGATGATGAGCGGCAGCGTCTGGATAATGCCGGAATCGGGATCCGCCTCCATCGCAGCGGCCAGTTGAACGATGGTCGCCCCGGTCATAAGACTGTCGGCGTCCAGCACCACCATGTGATCGTACGCGCCGCCCCAACGCATGACGAAATCCGCGATATTTCCCGCCTTGCGGCTCGTGTTCCTTTCGCGCCGGCGATAGAACACGCGCGCTCCGACCGCGCCGAGACGGCGGCGGAGGCCGATGAAAGCCCGCTCCTCGGCGATCCAGATGTCAGGATTGGTGGTGTCCGAGAGAAAGAACCAGTCGAAGCTCTCCCCCAAGCCGGTTGTTTGCACATCTTCGAAGATCGTCTGCAAAGCAGCGAAGACGCGGCTCGGCGCTTCGTTGTAGATCGGCATCACCACGGCCGTTTTCGCGGAGATCTTTCCGGGCTCGACGAGCTTTTGGCGTCGGCCGAGCAAGGCGGCCATGCCGACGATGCTGCTTGAAAACGACAATGCGATCCAGGAGAAGTTGAGCACGAACAGCGCCAGAAGCGCCCATTTTAATGTGGTCACGCCGCCGACGTCGATGACCTTGTACATTTCGTAGCCGCCATACAGCGTCAATGCTGCGCCGCCGCCGAAGGTCACGAGCCGCGCCAGCCAGGGCGTGAAGTCGAGATGTTTCGCCACATTTCGCCGTCGTTGGCGGACGTCGAATTTGAAGAGGTTCTGCGCCGGCATGGACAGCCAACTCTCCGGCGGAGTCGGCGGCGCGTAAATTACGCCGTTAGCAGACTGCACGCCGCCGCTCATCGGCGAAACCTCGGAAATCGTTTTCGTCAGGACGTCCATCTATAAAGCCAAGTTTCGCTGATCGGGTCGTCACCCGATTGAAGAACGAGCCGCAGCTCGCAAAAAGTCTCGCCGCCTGGGTCGACATCGAACACCACCCGACAGGTCTTCGCCTGCTGGTTGTTGAATGTCCGGATGTTCGTCGCCGCTCCCGGCGAGGTGGTGACTACCGCCCTAAGCGCTCCAGTGCGCGCAGGGTCTCCCAGCACATCGCCCGAAAAGACGACGACAAAGCGGCGAAGCTTAGGCGCCGCTGCGCGGCCTCCTCGCGCATCCGTGACATAAGCCAGAGGCGGACGCGCTGGCGGCTCCCAGCACCAGAACTGGCGATAGGCGAAGCTCGCTTCCTTGCCGACAGTCAAGAGTTGCTTGGGCCGCCAATAGGCGACGATATTCTGGTTCACTTCAGACTCTGAAGGAATCTCCACGAGATGGACTGAGCCCTCGCCCCACTCCCCCAGAGGCTCGATCCAGAGCGACGGGCGGCGCTCCCAATGCTGGTCGTCATCCTGATAGGCGCCGATGTCCCGGTTGCGCATCAAGCAGCCGAAACCTTTGGGGTTGGCGTCGACAAAAGAGGACAGCTGCAAACTATTACGATTTGATAGAGGTCGCCACAGCCATTCGTTATTGCCGGTCAGCATTTGAAGACCGTTCATCTCGGCCACAGTGGGGCGGATGTCGTCCGAGCGACGCCGGTCGAGTGGCGTAAACAGCGAAGCGCCGGCAAAACCGGCAATCCCGACATGATCGAGCTCCGCGCGCGGAAACAGCGTGAGCTCTGTGTCGATGATCGTGGCTTCTCCGGGGCGGAGGGTGAAGCGATAAGCGCCTGTGACGCTCTGCGAATCGAGCAAGGCGTGAATAACGAGCGTGTTATCGCCCAGCGCCGGCTTCTCGATCCAGAAGGTGCGGAAGGCGGGAAATTCCTCGCCACGTGGATCTGCGGTACGGATAGATAAGCCGCGTGCGCTGGCCCCCAGCATCTGCCTGGGCGCGCAAGCCCTGTAAAAACTGGCGCCTTGGAACAGCGCCAGCTCCGCCTCGGGCCCACCGTTCTGAGCGCGCAGCACGCGAAAACCGGAGAAGCCCATGTCCGGCAGTTTTTCCGGCACCTTCAATGCGCCGTAGTCGAATTGCGTCTGGTCGTAGACGATCCGTTTCATGACGCCGGCTTCGACGGTTAGCAGTTCGACGGGAGTCGTGAAGATCGGCCCGCGATGCAGAGGCTCGAACGAAAAGCCCTTGTTTTCGCCAGCCCAAACGGCGGCGCCGGGCTTCATCTTGATGCCGACATATTGTTCGTAGGTCAACGCGGCGAAAGGCTCATGCAAGTCGTTGACCGGCGCTACGAAGGGCTTTTTGGCAAGCGACCGCGCTAGCTCAAGGACGTTTTCGCGCGAGAAAGTGGGAGCGGGGGCCGGAGGGGCAGGAGGCGGATCCTGCTGAGCCCCGATCGCGGGGGTGATTCCGCCAACCAGCGCGCCCAGCGCCCCTCGCAAAACGTCTCTACGTTCGACCATAAGCTTTGAAAACCCGAGGGTGGCGCGGCTAACCCACTGAAGCGCGGCCCAATCTATACAAGAACCTCAAAGAATCGAAACGGCTTTCTTGAGGCCCCACAACTTTTTGGCGCGATACTCCTCCTCCCGCGCCTGCAAAAATCCTCACGGCGGCTTCCCCGGGCTTCGTAATCTGAAAAGAACTGGTAAAAAGGCGCCGCAACACCCCAATTGATCAGAAAGGTCATTGCGCACTCATGTCGTCATTGCAAAAAAGCCGCAGCGCCCTCGCCATAGTTCTCGCCGCCGGGGAAGGCACAAGGATGAAATCCGCAGTGCCGAAAGTGCTTCATAAGGTCGCGGGATGCTCCATGCTGGCGCATGTTCTGGCGAGCGTATCCGCGGCCGACGCCAGCAATGTCGTAGCCGTGATCGGCCCCGGCCGCGAGGACGTGCGCGCGGAAATTATGAGACTTCGTCAAGACGCAAGGGTTTTTGTGCAGGAGCAGCGGCTCGGCACAGCCCATGCGGTGCTCG
This sequence comes from uncultured Alphaproteobacteria bacterium, assembly GCA_963697595.1. Lineage (GTDB taxonomy): Bacteria > Pseudomonadota > Alphaproteobacteria > Rhizobiales > Beijerinckiaceae > Methylocystis. The sequence continues at coordinate 3,126,291 of CAVOON010000003.1, forward strand.
CGGCCCGCGACGCTATCGCAGACGGATTCGACGATGTCCTCATTCTCTTCGCGGACACGCCCTTGATTACCCCAAAGTCGATGCAGGCCCTGCGCGCGGCGCTCCATGAGGGAGCGGCGGTCGCCGTGCTTGGATTTGAGGCCGCGAATCCTTTCGGCTACGGGCGGTTGATCCAGGACGGCGCGCGCCATTTGATCGCCGTTCGCGAGGAGAAAGACGCAAACGAAGCCGAGCGCGCCATTACTTTGTGCAACGCCGGCCTGATGGCGATTGATGGACGATGCGCGCTGGAGCTGCTCGGTTCCGTTGGCTCCGCCAACGCTAAAGGCGAATATTACCTCACCGACATTGTTGAAATCGCGCGCGCAAAAGGACTGGAGGCGCGCGTCGTCATTGGGGAAGAGGCCGAAGTGCTCGGCGTCAACGACCGCGCGCAACTCGCACAGGCGGAGCGGATCGCACAGGACCGGCTGCGCCAAAAGGCGATGACGGCGGGAGTCACGATGATCGCCCCCGAGACCGTTTTTTTGTGCGCTGACACGAAATTCGGTCGGGACGTGCTGATCGAACCAAATGTCTTCATCGGAGAGGGCGTCGAAATCGGAGATGGCGCGGTGATTCACGCCTTTTCGCACATTGAGAAAGCAAGCATCGGCGGAGGCGTGAGCGTCGGCCCTTTTGCTCGGCTGCGTCCAGGCGCAAAGCTCGGGACCGGCTCCAAGGTCGGCAATTTCGTGGAAATCAAGGCGGCCAATCTCGGCGCGGGCGCGAAGGTCAGCCACCTCACCTATATCGGGGACGCCGACATCGGCGCGAACGCCAATATCGGGGCGGGAACAATCACCTGCAATTACGACGGGTTCTTCAAATATCGCACCCGCATTGGCGAAGGAGCATTTATCGGCTCCAACTCTTCGCTGGTGGCGCCGGTTCGCATTGGCGCAGGAGCCTATGTTGGCTCGGGATCTGTTGTCACGGAAGACGTCAGCGCTGACGCTCTCGCTCTTGCGCGCGGCAGGCAAGTGGAGAAATCCGGATGGGCCGAGGCGTTCAGGCGCGACCAGCAGAAAAAGAAAAATGAGAAAAATCATAAGGCCTGAATATCCGGCTTAACCAATACCCCTAAAGAACACTCGCATTTCGTCGCTGCGGCGCCGTTCATGCTAATTTGTCCATTATCGCTATGGAGATCGCGCATGTGCGGCATTGTGGGAATTTTGGGGCGCAAGCCAGTGGCTCCAGCCCTTGTTGAAGCTTTGCGAAGGCTCGAATATCGCGGATATGATTTGGCTGGCGTTGCGACGCTGGAAGACGGGAAGCTGACCCGCTTGCGCGCCAGCGGAAAGCTGCGCAATCTCGAAGAGAAGCTCGCAAGCGCGCCGCTCAAGGGGCATATCGGCATCGGCCATACGCGGTGGGCGACGCATGGGCGCCCAAATGAAACCAACGCCCATCCGCACGCCAGCGACAAGGTGGCGGTGGTTCATAACGGCATCATCGAGAATTTTCGCGAACTGCGCGAAGAACTGACCGCAAAGGGGCACATATTCACCACGCAGACGGATTCCGAGGCTGTGGCGCATCTTGTCACGGAGGAGATGCGCCGGGGCGCGGGACCGAAGTCGGCGGTTGCAGCGGCGCTGGCGCGGCTAAAAGGCGCTTTCGCCTTGGTCTTTTTGTTCGACGGCGAGCCCAATCTGCTTATAGGCGCCCGGCGCGGCTCCCCGCTTGCTGTGGGCTTTGGCGAAGAGGGCGGATATCTCGGGTCAGATGCGCTGGCGCTGGCCCCATTCGCAAATGAAATCGTCTATCTCGAAGAGGACGACTGGGTCGTTCTTACGCGCGAAAGCGCGACTTTCTATGACGCGGCCGGAAACGTCGTCCAGCGCGCCAGAAGGCCGCTGCAGGCCGGTTCCCTGATGGTCGACAAGGGGAATTACCGCCATTACATGGCGAAGGAAATTCACGAGCAACCGGAAGTCGTCGGGCGCACGCTGGCGCATTATCTCGATCTCGCCAACGGGACGGTGCGACTGCCGTTCGAACTTGATTTTGACGCCAAGGCGCTGTCGCGCGTGACGATTTCCGCCTGCGGCACCGCCTTCTATGCCGGGCTTGTCGCCCGCTACTGGCTGGAGCGTTTCGCGCGGCTTTCGGTGGACATCGACATAGCTTCGGAATTTCGCTATCGCGAGGCGCCGCTTCCTGAGCACGGGTTGATGATTGTCGTGTCGCAATCGGGCGAGACGGCGGACACTCTTGCCGCGCTGCGTTATGCGCGAACACAGGGCCAGCACATTCTTTCCATCGTCAATGTCGACACCTCGACCATTGCCCGCGAAAGCGACACGGTGGCCCCGACACTCGCCGGGCCCGAGATCGGGGTCGCCTCGACCAAGGCGTTCACCTGCCAGCTCGCGGTTTTCGCCTGCCTCGCCCTCGCGCTGGGCCGGGCGCGCGGCGTTCTCACGGAGGCGCGGGAAAAAGAACTGGTCGCCGAACTCATCGCGACGCCGGGCCTGATGGCGCAGGTGCTAAAGGACGAGGCGCGGCTGGAGCCGGTGGCGCGCGACGTCGCGCGGGCCTCGAGCGTTCTCTATCTGGGACGCGGCCCCTCCTATCCGCTGGCGCTCGAGGGGGCGCTGAAACTCAAGGAACTGTCCTATATCCACGCCGAAGGCTACGCCGCCGGCGAGTTGAAACATGGGCCAATCGCGCTGATCGATTTCGCCATGCCCGTCATCGTCCTGGCGCCGCATGACGCGAGCCTTGAAAAAACCGTGTCGAATCTTCAGGAGGTTGCCGCACGCGGAGGCCATTTGATTCTTGTGGGCCCGCAAAGCGCCAGAGTCGCGGCTGCGGCGGAACTGGCGGGATTCGTCGAAATGCCGGAAACAGCGGCCGGAGCCTTCGCGGCTCTGGTTTATGCTCTGCCGGCGCAGCTTCTGGCCTATCACGTTTCGGTTTTCATGGGTAAAGACGTGGACCAACCGAGAAATCTGGCGAAAAGCGTGACGGTGGAGTGAGGCTAATTGCTTTGGCCTCGCCATATTCCGGTCACGCGACCTGCGCCACACCCTCGATCAGGGGGACTGCGACGCGGGCCAGCGCTCGCGCATAGGCCTGTGGACTGAATGTTGCGTCATAGAGCCGCCGCGTGGCGCTGGCGGCGCCGGGCCGCGCATTGGCCCCTGCGCTCAAGCAAGCCGCTGTTTCCCGCAAAGCTGCAGCGAAGCCCACAGCATCCTCTCGGAGCGTCACGTTGGAAAGGCTACGGGGATCGACGCCCATCCCGCGAAAAGCTTGGGGTGTGGCCAGCAAGGGCGCGCCGCTGGACAGCGCCTCGACTGCCTTGATCGATAGCCCGTGGCCCTCAATGGTTGGCAATAGAATGCACCCTGCGGCCGCATAGACGGCGCCGATGTCCGCGACACGGCCTTGGAAAAAGGCTTTATGCGCCTCGTAAAGCGCTCTGTCTCGATTCTTTACGCCGCTGTCGATGTTGCCGTAGATCTTTATCGTAGCGTCGCCAGCCCGAGGCAGAACCTCGTTCAAGAACCAGCGCAGGCTGACAAAATTGGCGTAATTGTCGCTGGCCACGATGATGAGGTTGCGCCCAGCGCTGACAGGAACCGGCTCCGTAGCCGGATACACCAGGACATGGCGCGAGTTGGGCAGGAGGCTCTGAAATTCGCCATGCTCCTCCTCATTGAGATGGACGCATAGATTGGCGCGGCTGGTCCATTTCAGTTCTACATCGAGCATGTCCTCGTAGCTGGCGTAAGGCGGCACGAAAAAGCCACCTTGGTTGCGCAGAACATATTGCCGCGCCTGAATGTCCTGGGTTTCGACGATGATGGGAGACGCCCCGGAGCCCCGCATGCTCTCAGCCAGCGGCAAGGTGAAGTAATGATTGGCGTGGATGAGGTCGATGCGCTCGGAGTCGAGTTCCCGGGGCAGCGGCGCGCACTTCGCGAGTTCAATCAGCCACCTTGCCTGATCGCCATGAATCAGCGGCCACCACCCTTTGCGGAGCAGCGCCGAGGTCAGCAGGCTATGGCGCGCCGGCGCGGTGAAAAACCGCCGGTCGGCGGGAAAATCGGCAGTCGCGGCAAGATAGGCCGGCCACCGCGGGCCATGGGGGGCGGGCGGCGACAGCGCGTCCATCATGGCGATGGAAATCACCCGGGCGCCCAGCGACTTATAGGCCTTGAGCTGACTGACGTTGACCTGATAACTGCCGCAGGAATGCCAGGCCGCATGGACCACGGCGACGGTTTTCCCGGCCAAAGGCGCGAGATTCGCCTCTCCCTGCAAGACCTCTCCTGCCTGCAAAAACCGCCCCTCTTGCTAAGCGCCAAACTTTCCAAGTAGAGCTTCGTATATGAGCCTGAACCCGTCGAATCCAGTATTTTCGCCGTCCGCCGAAGCCGGCGCCTCGGAGGGCGTTCCCCCGGAGGCCGCAAAGAAACGGTATGGCGTCGCCATCGTCGGCAACGATAAGATCATCGACTGGCTGCTGCCCTTTCTGGAGAGCTACCGCGCCACCAATTCCACGCTGCCGCTTTACCTGATCCCTTACGACGACAATATCGCGCAGACCCGCCGCGCCGCGGAAATTTATGGCGCGACCTTCGTCGAGGAGGAGCCGACAGAAATCGACAAGCTCGCCCATGAGCTTTATCCCGGGATATTCAATAACAACCGTCGACGCTTGCGTAAGCTTCAGGCGCTTGCGCTTCCTCTCGACGAAGTGGCCTATGTCGATGTCGACGTAATCCTGTTTCGCGATTTCACTCCGATATTCGGGCGGTTGGAGGCGGGCGAAACGGAATTCATCGTGGCTTCGCCGAGCTTTGAATACGTCTACAATGATCGGCGCGACGCCTATCCTTTTTTGCGCGATGTGCTGCTGTTCAATGACGGCTTCTGGGTCACCTCGAACAAATATCTGAAGCTGTCAGACTTCATAGAAACGATGGCCAAGGACGCGGCGATTTTCCATGATGTGCGCAAACGAGGCCAGCTGTTCGCACAACCGCTGGTCAATTTTGTTACGCACAGGCGAGGCTTGAAAATCGCATTATTGCCGAATGTGGTCGAGAACGCCTCGCATGAAAGTTTCTATAAGGCGCCCGGCGTGACCTTCGCGCGGGGCAAACCGCTCGATCCCGACGGCAAGGAAATTTACTTCTGCCATTGGGCCGGAGCGACCGCCCTGCCCTCGCGCGGCACATTCGATCCAGCCTGGACGGAGTTTTCCAGGGCCGCCTGGGCGAGGTTCAAGCAGTGAAGCGCGACCCCGCCGAGTCCGGCATGCGAAGGCGCTGAAACATGCCGCGCCTATTGTTCTTCTATCTCATCAAACGCATCGCGCTCGCCGTCGCCGTCATAGAATTCGCGCTCTGCGTTCCCGTGGTGCTGTCTTATCTTTTAGGCTCGCTTTCCGCCGCCGCGGTGCGTGGCGGGTTGGTATGGCCCGCGCTGGTGGGCGTCGCCCCGACCGTCGCTTATGTCGCCTTGCCGATGGCTGTCGGCGTCGCTACTGCGCTGGAGTTCTCGCGCATGGCGACCGAGGGGATGATCGCCGTTCTCTATGCGCTGCGTCTTTCAGTGTGGGCAGTGTGTCGACCGGCGCTCATCCTTGCGCTGCTGCTTGTCGTCGCGGGCCTTCTGCTGTCCAATTTGATTGCGCCGCAATCTGCCGGCAGCATGCAGGATGTGCTTAACGTCGTCCGCAACTCACTCAACCATCGCATGCTCGATCCGGCGCGTTTCTACACGTTCGAAAACGGCGTGAAGACGCTATATCTGGAGCGCTGGGAAACGCCGGATATCGCCGTCAATTTGTTCCTGCGCCAGATTTCCGTTGAAAAGAACGAAGAACAAACCGTCACCGCCGCGCGCGCCGAGTTCCGGCGCAATGAATTGGGCGTGATTGTCGCGCTGACAAAGGGCAGCATCCAGACCCGCTCTTTAAACAGCAGCGAAGTGCGCATCACCAATTTCGATGAATATGCGATGGCCTTGCCGATGCAGGGAAGCGGCGGCCTCCCTCAGCGCTCCTGGCGGGGAGTGTTCGAACTTTCGGCGGCAGAATTCATGACGCAGCATAAAATTGCGCGCGCCGATCCGAGACTGCTCGCCGAATGGACGACCGAGGCCGCGATGCGGCTGGGCGTGCCGTTACTGGCTTTGGGGCATTCGCTCCTCGCCATCGCGCTGGTGCTCACTTATGGAAACATCACAGGCCGGCGCGGCGCGGGCGGTTCAGCATTGATCGTCGCGATTCCGGCGGCGCACATTCTTTTTCTTGTAGCCCTGCAGTCGCTGCTGCGCGCCGACGCGCGCTTCGTTTCCTTGCTCGCCTCGTTCGCGCTTTTAGAAGTACCTGTACTCGGCATGGCTGATTGCGCGGTTGAACTACGGTCCGCAGCCGAGAGCTCTTTCCGCCAGCGCGGCGCACGGTCTTTCTGGGGACGACAGCTACGCGGCCCCCTACGCATGAGCCTTTAGACCAGCGCCATCGCCGCGCGGTATTCGCCGAGAACCGCCGCCGGTTCGCCAGAGAGCCGCACCACGCCATTGTCCAGCCAGATGATGCGATCGCAAAGGTTCTTCAAAAATTCCAGGTCATGCGACACCATCAGTATGGTCCCGGTCTTGGCGAAGTTGGCGATGAATGTTTCACATTTCTTTTGAAAAGCTTCGTCCCCGACCGACAGCGCCTCGTCGACTATGAGGATGTCCGCGTTAGCGTGAGCACAGATGGCGAAGGCCACGCGCGCGAGCATGCCGCTCGAATAAGTGCGCATCGGTTGCTCGAAGGCCGGACCGATGTCCGCGAAGGCGGCGATGCCGTCAATGCAGGCGTCGACCTCGCGCCGCGACAGGCCCAATATCGCGGCTCCGATGCGGGCGTTTTCGCGGCCTGTGAGCAAACCATCAAAACCCGAACCAAGCGCCAGTATCGGGGCGATACGCCCCACCACTGAAAACACGCCTTTGGTGGGGCGAGTGATGCCGCACAGGATCTGTAACAGCGTCGTCTTGCCGGCGCCATTGCGTCCGATCAAACCAACGCGCTCGCCTTTGGCGACCGTAAAAGAAACGTCGTTCAGAACCCACTTCTCCTTGTAGAATTTCTTCCACAAGCCAAACAGGATCTGCTTAAGCTGGTCGTTCTGATGAGCGTAAAGCTGAAACGCCTTGCCGACGCCCCGGCTTTCGATGATGGTCTTAGATGACATCGACGATAACCGACTTGTAGCGCATGAAGAATTGATACCCGAAGAGGAACACGGCGTAGGACACGGCGGCGACCACAAGATAGCCGAACAGATTGGGGAGACGCCCCTCCAGAGTGATTGCGCGGAACATCTCGATGTAATCGCCAATAAGGTTCAATCGCAGCGAGACGGCAATGTTGGGCGGTAACTGCTCCAGCGAATAAAACACTGGCGTCGCAAACATGAGAATCGGCACGATGGAGGCCATGATATGCGCGACGTCGCGGGTGAAAGCGCCGAGCGCCATGAAAAACCAGACGACGCCAAGAATCAGGAGCGCGAAGGGCACGACCAGAAAGGGCGTGAACAGCAGCGACCAATGCAACCCGCCGCCGGTGACAAGTCGAAAAGCGAGAAACACCAGGAAAGCTATCCCGCCGTAGGTGAAGGCCCGAATCGTCGCGGTCCAGGCGATAGTCTCGCTGGGAAAGATCGATTTTTTGACGAAGTTCACATGCTCATGCAACAGCATCGGCGCTCGATAGGCGAGTTCGCTGAAAAGGTTGAAAACGATCAGGCCGATAAAGATTCCGGCGGCGTATTCGGTGACGCTTTTGCCCCCGGCGAGCTGCGGCACCGTTATGGAAAAAACGGCCGTATAGGTCAGCATCATGATCAGCGGCGACAACACAGCCCACAGTGGTCCCAGCGCGGAGCCCCGAAAGCGCGAAATGAACTCTCGCCGCGCCACGGCGCGGATCAGCTCCCGATGGCGCCAGGCCCGCTGGAAGGGCTCGAAAATTTCGGGGGGCAGAGCGACAGGCGACAGGCTTCGATCCTTTCCAGAGCGCACGGCAGCAGCGCAGTTCCCGCATAGACCAGTTGCGCCGGGCGCCTGTCAATGGTGGTCCAGGAACGCTGATACCGCCCGCCTGCTCTTTAGCAGCGCCAGTCGGGGCAACCCGACGAACCCTAGCCTCCCGCGCAATGGCCACGGCTTCAATTTAGCATTATAAGCTCCAGATAACAAAGGCGTTAGTTTTGACAGAGATCACAAATATGAGCGCGAATCCTCAACAAGTCGCGGCAGGACAGGCCGTTTACACCGCGCGCACCTTAGCTGTTTATGATTTACTGGTGCTCGGCCTGTCCAACCGGCTGATCTGGCGGTGTCCGAGTGCGCTGCAGGTTGAGCACTATAACCAGCACGTTTCGGCCAATCATCTCGATGTCGGGGTTGGAACCGGCTATTTCCTCGACCGTTGTCGCTTTCCCTCCCATGTACCGCGCATCGCCTTGATGGATCTCAATCTAAACTCGCTGGAGCACTGTTCCAAACGGATTGCGCGCTTCAGGCCTGAAGCATATGTCCGGAACATCCTGGAGCCGATTTCATTCAACGCGGAAAAATTCGACTCTGTCGGCGCCAATTATCTCCTCCACTGCCTGCCGGGATCAATCGAAACAAAGGCCGTCGCCTTTGACCACCTCAAATCCCTGATGAAACCGAACGGTGTGTTGTTTGGCGCGACGATTTTGCAGGGAGGCGTCGGACGCAACTGGGCAGCCCGGCATCTTATGGAATTTTACAACAAAAAAGGGATTTTCTCGAACGAGAGCGACGACCTCATGGGTCTGGAGCAAGCGCTCAACCAAAGATTTAATTGCGTCTCAATCCAGATCAGGGGTTGCGTGGCATTATTTTCCGGACGCGCATAGGCGCGCGCCACAACATCAGCTGCATGGCCAGGACTCATTGCGCCAAATTTTCTATCCGGGACATCAAATCGCATTCCTGATAGGGTTTTTGTAACATGGGCGCTTTTTTGAGCGGCTCCGGCAGGAGTTCCTGTGCGATAGTCCCTGAAAGGACGAAGAAGGGAATGTTCCGCTCCAACAGCGCAGCTGCGACGCTTTCCGCGCTTTTCCCGTCCAGATGAGCGTCAAGAACCACGCCGTCCAATTTTTCGGTCGCAAGTACGGACAATGCTTCTTCCACTGTACTGGCGATCGCCACCAGAGTGAACTGCATTTCTTTTTCGATCACCCAAGCGATATCTTGAGCGATTATGGCCTCGTCTTCCACCACCAGCATGCGCATGAGGCCTCTTTCTTGCTGTGCGCGCCGTCTTACTTTAATGACCATTAATTGCTTGGCGAACAGCCATATGCAAGCCTGCTTTTGCGCCGCATAATCGCCCATCATTCTAACATTTGGAAATTCAAGCTAATACAGCGGTAGGGCTTACGTCGAAGCATGCAGTCTGAAGGCAATATCTCTTGGTCGGAGCGCTCGGAGTTCCCGCGTTTTCTCGCGGACCTCCTGGCCGCGGAACTCGCGCGCTTGAGGCCGGGCGCAATCCTCCCGGCCCGGCCCTGGAGCAACGAACTGTCCTTCGAAGCGGAAGGGTTGGGAGTCGACTCGCTCGAATATTTGCGCCTGGCGACGGCGGTCGCCGAGACGCTGCAACTTTCAAAGGAACGACCAAGCCGGTTACTGCAGATGAAGCGCTTCGGTGAGTGGGTGACGGAATGCCGCCGCCTTCTCGATGGAGCCGGCGGAGGGATCGCCTTCAAAACCTCAGGCGCCACCGGAACTCCGCGATTCGTCAGTCATTCATGGGAAACGCTTTGCCAGGAGGCGGACCGCCTTGCCGACCTGTTCCAAGGATCCAAGCGGATTGTGAGCTTGACGCCCTGTCATCATATCTATGGCTTTCTGTTCACGATCCTGCTCCCGACGCGTCTGCAATGTCCTGTGCTCGACGGTCGCGCTCATTCGCTGTCGTCCATGGGCGCTCTGCTGGTCTCCGGCGATCTGATAATTGCATTCCCCACGATCTGGCAGTTGATGGCGCAATCGAATTTGCGGTGGCCGGAAAGCGTCGACGGAGTTACATCCGGAGCGCCTTGTCCCGGTGAAATCCCCACGGCTTTGCGGGCCAATGGTCTGCGCCGGCTCTTTGAGATCTATGGCTCGACAGAAACGGGCGGCGTCGGCTGGCGTGACCATGAAGATGCGGCCTTTCGGCTCTTTTCGAATTGGTCGAGAGTCGACGAAGATCGGATCCGCAAACAAGAGGGCTCAGAAGTCCATGCCTTCGAGCTGCCGGACATCGTCTTGTGGCGCGATGAAGACAGCCTGACGCCGCTACGGCGTCGTGACGGCGCAGTTCAGGTGGGCGGCGTCAATGTGTATCCGCAGCTGGTGCGATCCGCGCTGCTCGCGCATCCGGCCGTCGCTGAAGCGCAAGTGCGCATGATGCGGCCGGATGAGGGCGACCGTCTCAAGGCTTTCATCGTGCCAAAAGATCACAACCCGTCGGTGGAACAATTGCGCCAACAGCTTGAAACCTGGATCAACCAACGCTTGACCACAGCGGAGCGGCCACGCTCGCTCACATTCGGGGCAGCCGCGCCCGTGAACGAAATGGGAAAGCCCGCAGACTGGACCATTGATCTTCAGGGGAAGGCCCCCACGCTCGAATGACCATGGCTTCGTCCGACACGCCTCTCGAATTATCAGACGAAAGGGATCTTTCCCTTTTTGAATTCCTGCGCGCGGCGACCGAGAACGCGCCGATCGCGATCGCAGATGCGACACTCGCCCGCATGGATCTCGCCTTTCATGTCGCCAAGGGTAGAGCGGCGCAAGCGGACATTTACGGCGTGTCCACCGGCTTGGGCCCAATGATCGCATTTGACGTGCCTTTCAACGTCAGCCGCGATCTCCAATACAACCTCATTCGCAGTCACGCCGCCGGTATGGGCGAGACGTTGTCTTCGGAAATCATTCGCGGCTTGATGTTGGCGCGACTGCAGTCGCTGACTCGCAATCGTTCTGCCGTGCGAGGAAGCGTCGCCGCTCACATAGCGCAGTTGATGAACGCCTGCGTTCTGCCCTGCGTCCCGCGCAAGGGCGGCGTAGGGGCGAGTGGCGATCTGGTGCAGCTCGCGCATTTGGGGATGCTCGTTATCGGCGAAGGCCAATGTCAGCTCAAGGCGCAAAAGCTCCCCGCCAACGAGGCTTACAGAAAGGTTGGACTTGAGCCGCTACGTCTCGAATTTCGGGACGGTCTCGCATTGCTTAATGGAACCTCCGCGATGGTGTCGATAGGCGCTTGGGCTTGCCACTATGCGCGCCGCCTTTTCGATTACGCGATCGCGCATAGCTGCATGCTGGTCGAAGTTCTGGACGCCAATCAGCAAGCCTATGCCGAGCCTTTGAACGACGCCAAGCGTCATCCGGCGCAGATCGATGTCGCCCGACGCATGCGCGAACATTTAGCGGATGGCGTCCGCGTCGCGCGCGAGGCCGCCCGTTCGGGATTACAATTGCAAGCTCCTTATTCGGTGCGATGTGCGCCACAAATCATTGGCCCGATGTATGAGGCTTTGGCTTTTGCCGAGCGCGCCGTGAGCGACGAGCTTAATTCCGCTTCCGACAATCCAGTGTTCGATCCCGCGACGGGAGAGGCGCTGCACGGAGGCAATTTCCATGGCGAGTCAATCGCGCTCGCGTTGGATGTGCTGAAAATCGCGGTGGTCAAATGTTCGCTGCTGATGGAACGGCAACTCAATTTGTTGCTCAATGACGCAGTCAACGCAAAGCTGCCGCCTTTTCTCAATCTTGGTCGTCTGGGGGTCGAACTCGGCCTTCAGGGAGTTCAATTCACGGCGACCTCGACCGCAGCTGAAAACCAGTCGCTCGCCTTTCCTGCGAGCGTGCATTCGATTCCCAGCAACAAGGACAATCAGGATGTGGTGAGCATGGGCGCCAACGCCGCATGGCTCACAATGCAGACAATCGACAACTCCTTCGATATAGCGGCTATTCTGGCGGTCGCTTTATCTCAGGGTGCCGAGGCGGCGGGCGCCGGCGAACGACTTTCGTCGACATCAAAAATGCTGCTCGCCCAGCGCCGCGCGATCGTGCCCATTTTCAGAAACGACGTGTCGTTATCGCAGCCTCTGGCGACAATGAGCGGTGCATTGAAGCGTAACGAATGGCCCTATTGAACGGATGGACCAATTGAATGACGCGCCGCAGCTTTAATTTCCAGCATAAGCCATCTGTCCTTCCTGCGCGATGGTCGTAAGCGCTGCGAGTAAATCATCGCGGCTCAATGGTTTTGTCAGTCGCGGCGCTCCGTTACAACTGGGAGGGATTTCCAGACGGTATCCAAATCCGGTCAGCAGCAAGAAGCCGATGCCGCGCTCGAACAAAATATTAGCGACGGGCCAGACAAATTCACCGGCGAGATTTACGTCCAGAACCGCAGCATGGAACTGTTCGGACTGGGCCAAACTCAAGGCTTCTTCGAGACGGTCGGCCGGACCTACGACTTCGTAACCCGCTTCGCACAGCACATCCTGAGTGTGGAGTGCGATCAGAGCCTCGTCCTCGACCAGGAGAACGCGTAAACCATTCATGCGCCGGTCACTCTTCAGAAGCGGAGCGACGCTGGAAAATCCAAATTCCGCCGTCGCTGGCGGCCTGCGCGCGAACCGATAATTCGCGGTCACAATCGCCAAAGTCGCCAATGAATGTAAAGGATATGTCAAGAGTGCCCGCCTTGAGCGCCTTGTCGATGCGTCCTTTGAAATAGCCATTATTCATGCAGGGCGCCACATCTGCAAAATACAGCTTTCCGCGCGCAATCCTGTCGTGATAGCCGGAAAGTTGGGCCTCGGCCTTGTTGAAAACTCGCACCATGTTTTGCGAATCAAGGCCGATCACGCCGAACGGCAGCATGTCGAGTTGCTCGGGCGTCAGCTTCTCGACTGCTTCCGCAAGCTTGGGCGTGTCAAAACCGGGTAAAGCGTGCATCTTATTTCCCTTGCTTCAGGCCATGGGTCAAAGATATCGTCCTAAGCCAAAGATGAAGCAGCATAGCGTTCACGCTATATCGTCGTCAACAATTCGCCTGCGAGAGGATATGCATGCCGACACGTTCCCGCGTGAAAGGAAAGAGCGCGGAAAGTCTTGCGGCTACTCTCGCGCAGCTTCGCTCTCGGTCTGGATACACCCAAGCGGAAGTCGCCGAACGAATGGATACGACGCAAACCGCGATCGCACGGCTCGAGAGCGGCAAACAGAGCCCAACCATTCAGACTTTACAAAATTACGCGCGCGCTAACGGATATTGTCTGGAGATCGGGTTTATCGGTTCGTCCGGCGAGGGTGGAGCGACAGGGTGCGTACTGTTTATCGAGGAGACAGCTCCCACTAACGAACAGATCTCGGGGACGTCCGACAGGAAACCAGTTGCAGTCATTTAGCGCTTTTACGCTCCGGCGGCCGCGTGTCGCCACGGTAGACAACCACGCCGACGACATGCGTGACATCTCGTCTCGCTCTCGCCGAGAAAGGAACCAAAAGGCGCTCAAATGTCAGCGGATCGCCATCGCCGAAATCGAACCGCAGATATTCGTGACAGGGCTTTTCCATTCGCGCGCAACGCCTGTATGCCTCAGCAAGGCTGATTGGATCTTCACTGGCCAGATCTCGGTCTTCAAGAGGACGACCAAGCTGTTCGATCAATGCGCGGCCAACCTGAACAAAATGGACACAGGCGCCCTCATCAATACTGGCGATGGTCAAAGCCCCCGTCGCTGCAAAACGGCTCCACTCAAAACCATCCAGACTCGGCAAGACTCCGCCGCCGCCGCGCTGCCGCGCCCATGTGTCGTAAAGTGAGCAGACGATTTCGCTCTTAAGCTTCCGGCGTACCGGCGAGTCAAACTGGAGGTCTCCAAGGCGCGCCAGAGGCGCTTCGAAGCAATAGGAAAAACCTTCTTCAGAAAAATCGAGTTTGGGGGCGCATTTGAACTCAGCTCCAAGGACTCGGCTGATCAGAGTAGAGCCGAAGCCCTGTCGTGTCGGCGCAACGACTTTTGGCCCCCCTTCCTCGCGCCAGCTGAACTGGAAACGGCGCTCATTTCCGGCCTCCTCGACATTCCAACTCACATGCAACCGACCGCCAGCAACCGATAGCGCTCCATATTTGGCAGCGTTGGTCATGAGTTCATGAGCGGCCAAGGCGAATGTTTGCGCCGCCTTGACAGTCAGTATAACGCTCGGCCCTTCGAGCCGCGCCCTTACCCCGAAAGACGCCAACTCGTTCGCCAGAACGACATCGAGGAGCGCTCCGTCAAACGCCTCAGCGGTGAGACTGTCATATGTTTTCGAAAGCGAGGTCAACCGACCGATAAACGCAGTTTTCGCCGCGTCAAGCGAACCAGCGCCCGATAGGCTGCGATTGGCTATAGACTGAATGATGGCGAGCAGGTTTTTGCCGCGATGCGAAAGCTCGTGCATCAGGGTTTGCTGACGTTGCTCGGCAAGCCTGCGTTCCGAAATATCCTCTATCACCGCGACGAAATAACTGATCGCGCCGTCAGCGGCCCGCACCACGCTTAATGTGCAACCGACCCATATGTCGGACCCATCCTCGCGCAAGAAACGCTTGTCCAAGCAGAAGGAATTGGTGGCCCCCGATCGTAAGACCTCGATATGCGCCGCATCGGCGTCACGATCATGAGGATGCGTTACTTCCTGAATGGTTTTGTTCAAAAGCTCTTCGACCGGATATCCCGTAAGCCGGGCTAAAGCATCATTGACGCGCAACCACCTTCCGTCGGCGGAGACTTCCGCGATGCCCACTGCTGCGTTGTCAAATATCGCATGAAATCGCTCATCGCTGGCGCGCAGGGCGCGCTGAGCTTCCTTGCCCTCTGTGATGTTCAAATGCGAAATGATAGCGCCGGTGTGACCGTCGAAGTCGAGTGGCGCGACAGTCATGAGAAACCAGCGCTCCTCGGTCGGGCTGTCGCAGGGATATTCGACCGAGAACTGCGTCAGCTTTCCGCGCAGCACAGCTTCGATGCCTGTAAGCGCCTGTTTCGCGAAGGCGTCATCCGTCGCCGCCTTGCGGCAAATATCGAGATAATTCGCCCCAACTGTCACGTTGGGATCGATTGCGGACCCGTTGGCGCGGGCGAACTCGGCCCATGCCTCGTTAACGAGGACGATCCGGCCTCCCGAATCTATAACGGCGATATGCGCTGGCTGCGCCTGCAATCCTTTTCGACATAACTCGTCGCTCGCCCGCAGCGCCTGTTTCTCCCAATGCTCACTGTGCAAATCATGCATTTTTCCCATCATGAGCACCTTTTCCGGCCCCGCCGCAGGCCACAAGGCAGCGAGGTCATGACGCTTTTTTGTTCCCGTCGTCCGCCGGAAACTCGCCGCAGCGCGACGGTCGAGGGGCGCAGCCAGGTCCATCTTCCGGAGCGGACGCTGTTTGTTCAAAGATTTCAACAGCGACAGGACGCCTTCTCGACGCTATCGGTTTTTTACCAATTGACATTGACGCGTCATTGCCCGTTTGGCAATTCTGCACGCGCTTCCAGCGGTCGCTCTGTTGTGACGGGAACGCTAATTCTCGCCGAGAAGGAATCTCGCGCGGGGGCTAGGCAGGATAGACGCCTGTCTATGCCTGAGAAAAAATTATCAGCTCTATCTTGTACTTAAATGCACAGAACTATGCCTCGGCCGGGCAGCTTGTTTCTTTGATCACAGCTGCAGCGAACGCCTTCACGCCCACATTGATGCGCAACGGCTGCAATTTCGCGCCTCTTATCCAGCTTTGATAGGAAACGATCCCCCTGTTGATGTGGAGAACCTTGTAGTTTTCTCGGCCGCCGGTCGCATAGCATTTTCCCGGCTGTATGTCGCTTTCGGCCATCGGCATCTCGATTCCCTCGTGTGTGAAGCCGCAGTTTCGCAAAACCCATGCCGCATCCGATGATGGCTTCGCAACGCCCTCGAAACCGCCCGTCAAATACAAGACGGAAACCTCTGTTACTGGCGACCTTGTTGAGCCTGAACAGCTGCACTTTCAGCCAGCAATGCGCTTTCATGGCCATTGCCGCCGGTCGTTACCCGCATCTCTGCTGGCCCAGAACATGCTTCTCCGTAACGTCATCGAGGAGTTTCTATCATGCCTGTGGATCTAAAGGGAATCTGGACGGATGCCGACATCGCCAAACTGATCGGCGCAGTCACGGATGATCGCGACTGGCGTTTGGAGGTCGGATTGGACGGCCTCGCAAATCTTTCCGACAAGACCGCAAATCCCACCGGCCCCGATTATGACGAAACTTTACATTGTTTCCTTGAAACATGGATGCAGGGAACTGATTTCGTCGGCCCCTCAGCGGCAGGCGATAAGGGGCTAGTGGGGAAAATTTCGAAAGCGCTGCGTGAGAATTATCCAGTTCTGAAGGCGAGGAAATTTGTCTACGTCGATTTGTAAACTTGTTTCCAGCAGTCATCTGCGCTAGCGCCAACGCGTTCAGGAAGATCCCTGCATGTCGTCACTCTTCTCCCTCACCGAAACGCAACATGGCGCTTTTGGCGTCTTGGCGATACTCGACGTTTGCGGCCAACCCCAGCGGCGCTTCACGCGGCAGGAAGCGACTATTCTCTCGCGTGCTTTGAACGCTGTCGCGCAGGGAACAAGCGCCGAGCGACTGATTTACATGAGTCCCATCGCCGGCGACCATGACTTCGAAGCGCAGGCAGATAAAACCGGCATTTTTCTAGACTCGGATGGATGCGTCAGCATGCGGCTGGACTGGAACTGCGTCGAAGCTCTCTCGAATCTGCTCGAGGCTTTTGGTTCTGGAGAAGGTCCACTATGCAGCGTCTCCAAGTCGGCGGAATGATCACCCGTTTGACGAAATCCGAATGGGCGCTCCGAGGTCCGCGTGGATCACCTTCGTTCCGGCTTTTTCAACAGCCGCCTCGTTGGGATACCAGCTCGAACTCATGATCGAGCCCGCCATATTTATTGAAGACCATTACATATTTCGACTTGTAATCCACCTCGCAGCGCAAGTCCTTGCCGGGCTGATCAATGGGTCGCAACTTCCCGTCCCAATCGATGAAATAGCCTTTCGGCGTTTCGGCTGCGTCAGACATTGCCTGTTCCCTTTTCAACAAAATCCGTTCAACGGGTCGCAAGCATGTTTCGGGCCAATACGAGTAAACCTGGGTAACAAACTGAAAACTGAAAAACGACACGAAGCTTGAAAGGCCGTGACGGCAACAACCAGAAAACTTCTACTCTGGTCGAGAGCCGGCCAGCAAAGGGCATTCAGAATCTTTAACTAAGCAAGGCTGCGCCCTGCTCGCTCAATGCAACCGCCTCGAACTGCATGACTACGTAAATTCCGACTCTTTCCTTCCTGGGAATAAAAGAGTCACAATGAGCCGGTGGGAAGCGCCGCAATCAATCCCGCGAACAAAAACAATAACGACGACATCGGAGGAACGCGCATGACGAAGTTCGACTTCATGGTGCAAACGCGCGACCACAGGATCAAGGTTGTCGACCGGTCAATATCTTTGCAAGATTCGAGCGCTGTTTGGCCCTTGATCGGAGCCCTCGCGCATCGCATCGAGGAGCCCGGGAGTCTGATCCTCGTCGCGAATGAAACCGGCGAAGTCGTGATCCGTATCGGCGTCGCTTGCGCCCGCCGACTTGCAACGCCGCAAGCCGAAGTCGCAGCTTAGTCAGTTCGTCGGCAAGCGTCCACGCTCATTTTACGGATGCGTGGCGGTCGAGGGTCGCACGGACCCTGTGCTCGCTCGATCCACGACCGACGTCCGGGCTGGCAGGCGTGCGGTGAGCTTCTGGATATAGGGCGTGACGATTTCCGTCATCTTCGGATCAGCGGCGATGACCTTCTCGTAAGTGGCTATCGCTTCGGGGATCTCTCCGCGCGATTCGAAGTCGCGCGCCACGCTCTCCAACGCCACCGCATTGGATTGTGCGGCGGTTTGCGCCTCCTGCAGCTTGGCGCCAGCTTCGGCTTTCTTTCCCTCTTCGGAAAGCAGATGCGACCATCCGATCAGGAATTCAGGATCGTGCCCGAAACTGTGAGCATGCTTTGTAAAGGTGGCTTCCGCCGCCGGGAAGCGCTTTTGGCTTACGTAAATGTTGGATAATTGAATCAGCGGCGCGGAGACATTAGGCGCGAGGGTAAGCGCCTTTTCGAACGCCTTTTCCGCCTTTCTGATGTCATGTCGTTGCAGCGCAGCAGAGCCATAGGCCATCCATACCTCGAAGTTCTTCGGCTCCGCGCTGGTCGCTTTGCGCAGGTAGGCATAAGCGTCCTCCTGCCGCTTCAACTCCAGGGAAGCGCTCGCGGCGCTGATGAGAGGCGCCGCCGAGGGCGCGAGCTTGGCGGAGGTCTTGAAGGATGCGATCGCTTCCTCATATTGCTCGAGCTGATGCTGCAATTTGCCGAGCGCCAGATGGCTTTGTGCATCTTTCGGATTCACCGCGACGCCCTTCTTCATTTCGGCCAGCGCCTGCTCGCGATCGCCCCGGTCCATGAGAACCACAGCAAGCGCGGAATAGCCGTCCTGTTGCGTCGGCATCAGTTCGACTGCCTTGCGCGCGGCGGTCTCGGCCTCGTCCAGCTTGCCGTCAAGCCGCAACATGCCCGACAAATTCACGTAACCCATGCCAAAATGAGGATCGAGTTCGATGACCTGATGGAAATTCTCCGCCGCTTCCGCGAACTTTCCCTGATCGCGCGCTATCAGGCCGCGCATTGTGTATGCCCAGGGATAATTCTCCGGAGCGTCTCCCGCCAAAGCGGCATCGGCCGTTTCGTCGGCCTTTTCGTAATCCTTGCGGCGAAAATAGTAGTATCCGAGATTGATCGGATCGAATTTGTACATAATTTTTTCCGCGGCGACGGAAATCAAATGTTGAATATCCGCATCGGGATGGTCCGACTTGTAGATTGGCCCCTGGCCGGCGATCCTTAGACGCAATCCGTATTTGACGGGCCCGTCCTTATCGCTTTTGCTCGCGCCTTCGGCGAAAACCTCGCCAGTGATGATCGTTTCGGTATAGCCGAGCAATTGCCGCAGTTCCGAAACGATGGCGGTGACGTTGAAGCCTCCGACCGGCAGATTGATCGAAGGCATCGTGCTCTGGAAATCAAATCCTGAGATCTCAGCCTTCTGTTTTTTGGAGCCGGCGACCGAGTCGATTTCGGTGATCTGGTCCAGGATTTGTTGAGCGATGACATTGCCCGTGACGCCTTGTTCCTGAAGCGCCGCCGGAACCGATATATCCTTGACGACAAAGCTGGTTTTCGCGGCGAGCTTGTATATGGCGACGCCGCCGGCGATGACCCCGAACAATACCGCCGTATTGATGGTCAGATGGCGGAGACGTTCGAAAACTCCGGCGCCGTGGCCAATCAAAGCGCCAGCTCTGGCGATCAATCCCGGCCGGGCCGGATTGTCTGTTTTGACCAACGCGGCCGGACCTGCCTGGGCTGCTTCGCTCATAATGCTCCCTCTCATGCTTAACAAAAAGTAGAGGACTAAGATTTGCAAATTGCTAACGGGCAACGCCGCCGCAACGCATGGGTATTGATGGTGGTGCGCGCAAGTGCGGATGTCAGCCTTGGAGGGAACTCGGTAAGAAGGAGCCGACGGACCGCCAAGTTACCGGCCACCGCGACAAGTCGGCCCAACGCGCCGGCGGACACGTCATTATCCACCGCGGAGCCTAGTGAAAATTCAGGCTTTTTAAAGTGATCGATACGTCTAAACGACGGTGAGGCTTGCGGGAGGGGCGCCTCGTTCGGTGCGTATGTCCGGATCCGCAATGATACGGCCAGTTTTCCGTAAGTCTGTGATTAATGGCGCGCCCGAAAGGATTCGAACCTCCGACCCCCAAATTCGTAGGCACCATGTCAGGATGTTGCGGGCGTGTAAAGGCGTTCACGAGCGTCCGGCGGGTTCACGTGAAGCTACGAAACGGGGTGAAGGAGGGTTTGTGAACCGCCGTGGACGCTCGTGAACCTGCGTGCACGGGCGTACAGCGACGAAGCTGTAACCCGGCGTGTAACACAGAGCAAATTGGTGTGGAAATCCAAGTTAGTTTGGCGCCGAGCTTTGCTTTCTTCGCCACATTGCGGAAGATCCACAAGTTAAGCGCTCCCTGAGCCCGCGCGGGTAATCTGAAGTCTCCGGCTGTGCTATGGTTCCTCTTTCATCGGGGGTTTCAATGACCGAATCAGAGATTGACGAAAAGAGGAGCCGGCAGAAGTTCTCGGTCGCCTATAGCGGAAAGCGCCGGATCGACGACCACACGATAGACGTTGAGGCGCTGGCTCCGGCGCTGATGGCGTTCGGCAAACTGATTCGCAAGTGAAATTCCGAGGTGAACGGCAAGAGATCGACTGCCAAAGTCTTCGTCGTCGCGGATTTTGAGCACAAGTGCTTCAACATCAATTTCGATGCTGTCGTCGGATACATCGATCAACTGAAGACATTGCTCGGGGAGGATCCGGTAAAGTCAGCCAAAGAGATCCTTGAAATGATCGGCTTGCTGAAGGGTCCAGCGGAAGGCGCGGCGGCCACGGGGCTCAGCTATCTCGCATACATGCGATGGAGGAACGGCCGAAAGGTCACGAATACCAAGATGACCGACAGGACAGAGGCCGGGGTTCGCCAGTCGATGGATCGAGCAACTTGCGGCGCGCTACAACGCCGACGGCCCCGACGCGCTCGGCGATCTTCGGCGCAACAACGGGACATCGGCAACCATTCTCAAAGCCGATGTTCTCGAAAAGCTTCGCGTTCGGCTTGCTGCGGCGCCGGACGACGGCGGCGTCTGGACGAGCGCCAAAGTCGCGGGCTTCCTGGCCCGAGAGCTGGGCCTCGAGAAAGTGGCCGTGCAGCGCGGCTGGGAGGCGCTGAAGGCGATCGGCTGGTCGATCCAGCGTCCGCGCCCGAAAAACCCGAAGTCGGCGACCCCGGAAGAGGCCGCGGATTTTAAAAAAGTCTCGAAACCGTCATTGCCGAAGAAGCGGCGAAAAACCCCTGCCGGCCGGTCGAGGTTTTCGCGACCGACGAGCGCCGGCTCGGGCTGAAGCCCGTGGCGCGGCGGGTGTGGTCGCCCATCGGCGAACGGCCCATCGCCCATGGCCATCACCGCTTCGACTGGCTTTACGTCACCGCCTTCGTTTCGCCGGCGAGCGGCGAAACATTCTGGTATCTGCACGACGGCGTGTCGAAGCCGTTCTTCACGGCGCTGCTGAAAAGCTTCGCCAAAGAGGCCGGCGCCGGCAAAGAGCGGACCATCGTGCTCGTCCTCGACAACGCCGGATGGCGCGGCGCCAAGAATCTGAAAGTTCCCGAGGGCGTGCGGCTGGTGTTTCTCCCGCCTTATTCGCCCGAATTGCAGCCCGCCGAAACGCTCTGGACGCTTGTCGACACGATCGAAGACCTCGACGACATCATCGGCAAGAGATGCGCAGCGCTCGCCGAGGAACGCGACGCCATCAAAAGCCGCGCTGGTTTCCACTGGTGGCCAAAAATCACCCCGCCGAGCTGATCAACCGGAAACCGTATGACTGCCGCCGTGAACAGCGAAGGGCGGCGCGACAGTCATGCGCCAATGCGGTCGTTGCGGCCGCCAGCCAGACTGATCTTCTGCCGGGCGAAACGGGACCGCCAACGCCCCCAAGCGGTTACTCGTAACCCTCGGTCTTTCGTAAATTCTTGTCGGTCTCGTTCGCCAGCACGGCATTGGTCAAATCGTTGAAGATCGGCGTGAAGCAGGAGGGGTCATGCGGCATGGCGGCGATAACCGCATGCATCTCCTCTGTTCGTCTCGACATCGGGGCACGGTTCCATTCGCGGTCGATGGTGACGTTGCGCAGATAGTTGGAAAGTGCGTAATCACCCCGACTGTCAGGTTTCAGCATCAAATCGCCACGCTTCTGTTCATCCGGTGTCGCCGCGAAGATCGTCTTCCCCTCTTTGATCGTTTCGGTCACTTTCAATTGGCTGAGCGTCTCGGGGTCGACCGAAGTTGGATCTTTCGAGAGAATAACGAAATCCGCGAGCTTGCCCTTTTCGATTGAGCCCTTCGAGCCCTCCTCGAAATGCTGATAGGCAGGCCAAATCGTCATGGCCTTCAAAGCAGTAACGACATCCACGCGCTGTTCGGGGCCGATGATTGCACCCGAACGCGAGCGCCGCGTCACGGTCGCCGACAGCACGCGCATCGAATCAGGGAACGCCACAGGCGCGTCGTGATGTGACGAGAACTTCATGCCACGCGCCATCGCCCAGCCGGTCGGCGAAATATTTGGCGCAAGCTCAGGGCCGACCGTATGGTCGCGGTGCCAGTCCCCCCAATAAAAGGTGTGCATCGGGAAAAGAGAAGGGAACACGTTCAGGTGCTTGTAGGAGTCGAGTTGATCCTCTCGCAGGAACTGGCCATGGACAAGAACGGGACGGCGATCCTGTTTGGGATATTTCTGAGTTGCGGCGTCGATCGCCGCAATCAGCACATCCGACGCCTTTTCCCCATTTGCGTGGGTAATGATCTGAACGCCATTGGCGAAGGCCCAGTCGACAGCGTCATTAACCTGCGCGGGAGTGGCCGCAGCGTATCCGGCGTAGCCCGGAGGATAGTTGCCGACGGGCTTGTAGTAGGGACGGTCGCGCCATGCTGTGAAACCCTGGGGTGAACCATCGATTGTGAGCTTCGCGCCGGCGATGCGGAAACGATTGCGATATTTCGCGCTCACATTCGACTTGATGAACGCGCGGTCGACCAGCACGTCAGGATAGGTTTCCACGTCGATCTTGAAGCCGCCTTCGTCCGCCACCTGCTGCATAATTTTGACCGTGCCAGGGATCGAGCGCCCTTCTTCGGCTGTCGTGTAACCATAGCGCGTCCAGAGGTCCGCGCCGGCCCGCGCGAGAGTTTTTGCGCCCTCGACGCCAACTTGGCTGAGAAGCTTCACGGCGACCGGAAAGCTAGCGGTTTCCTCCAAAACGCCGTCCGGTTCCTGCGACCCCGCGCGTCGCCGGATGACGCCGCCGGCGGGGTTGGGCGTATTCGCAGTAACGCCGGCAATTTCCAGCGCCCTGGAGTTCGCCGCGCCGAGATGTCCAGACTGATGCACAATATAAATCGGTATTTCAGTGGAAACTTTGTCCAAATCGTCCCTTGTCGGGTGACGATGCTCGGCGAGCGTCGCGTTGTCGTAGCCAAAGCCAATAATCAGGTTGGTCCTTTTCACCGCATCGGCATTGGCGGCGATCCAATCGCGCAGCGTCTGTTGCAATGATGCGATGTCAGTCACCTTGCCGTCCGGCGGAGCCAGCAAATTCGCCGAAAGGGCCTGAACGCCGCCCAGGAATACGTGGCCGTGCGCGTCGAAGAAGCCGGGAAGCAAGGCGCGGCCGCCCAGGTCGATCATCTGCGTCTTGGCGCCCTTCAGCTTCGTGACCTCGTGGAGTGAACCGACAGCGACAATGTGCCCGCCCCGTTCGGCGACGGCTTCTGCACGCATCGCAGCGTCATTCATCGTGAGGATCGGGCCGCCCGACCAGATCCGGTCCGCCGAGAGCCTCGCCCTCTTCGCCACTAGCCCGGTGGGTGCGAGCACGAGAGAAGCAATTGCGGCGAAAAGAAACGCTTTCCGATGATCCATTCTCATGGCCTGTCTACTCTGTGACGGTTTGTCCGCATGAAGAATTGCGGACGCTTAAACTCAAGCATCGCTCCATTGCAAGCAACCATCAAGGCCCTTGAGCGGCAGGCCCTTGAGCGGCAAAAAAGTCACAGATGACGCTTCCGCGCGCCCAAAGTCGGGGCCTTACCGCCGGCCAATTCCAGCCTTGGCTGTTCGGTCGACTTCCCGACCAAATCTTGGCATGCTTGTCGGGCAATCGCGAGGGTTGAGTTCATGCGGCAGCTTGACAGGTCGAAGCGCTGGGAGGCAATGAAATGTGTATCGTGTGCAATCCAGCCTTTGCCGAAGCGCTCCGAAAGCTCACGTTTCCGTCGCGCCGCCAGATACTGAAATCTGCGGCCGTGACGACGGCCGGCGCTTTCATCTGCGAGGCGACGGGCTCCGCTCCAGCGCAGGCTCAGGCGGAGTCGTTTCAGGATCTGGCCAGCCGGTTCGACCGAAAAAGGGCCCCGCGCGTCACGATCTATCGCGCGAAGGAAATTGTCACCCTCGATCCGAGTAAGCCTTCCGCCACCGCAGTCGCCGTCCTCGGCGAGCGCGTCCTCGCAGTCGGCTCCGTCGACGAGCTGAAATCGGCGGCTGGCGGTAGGCCCTATGTGGTCGACGAGACCTTCGCGGAGAAAGTCATCACGCCCGGCCTGATCGCTCAGCACGATCATCCGCTCCTGACCGGCCTGACGATGGTGTCTGAAATCATCGCAATCGAAGATTGGGTTCTTCCGTCGGGCGTCGTGCCAGCTGCGAAGAGCCCTGACGAATATCGTAGACGGCTTTCCCACGCCAACGCGAAGCTCAAGAATCGAGCCGAATTGCTGGTGACTTGGGGCTATCACCCCTTGTTTCATGGCCCTCTGACGCGCGCCGATCTCGATCGGATCAGCAGAACGCGGCCCATCATCGTCTGGCACCGATCCGCCCACGAGTTCATCGTCAACAGCAAGGCGCTCAAAGTTTATGGGATCGACGCCGCTTTTGTCGCCACACTGTCGGACGCCGCCCAGAAACAATCGAATCTCGAAGAGGGTCACTTCTGGGAAGGCGGCATGTTCGGCGTCATCCCCAAGCTGCTTCCGGCTATCGCCACACCCGATCGGCTTCGGCGGGGCCTCGAATTCGTCGTGCGCTATTATCACGCCAATGGCGTGACCCTTGGCTGCGAGCCCGGCGGACTATTCTCGAAACAGCTTCAGGACGCCCAGAACGCCGTCCTGTCCCCGCCCGAAAGCCCCTTCCGCTTCTATTTCATTCCGGATGGGAAATCGATCAACGCGGCTTTCCCAGACGCCACGATCCGCGAGACGGAGAAGGTGCTCGGCTGGGGCGAGGGCATGACGGCCATGATGCCGAACGCGATCAAGCTTTTTGCTGACGGCGCTATCTATTCCCTCGCCATGCAGGTCCGCGAACCGTATCTCGGCGGGGGCCATGGCGAATGGATCATGGATCCGGAGTTCTTCGCGCGCGCCTTCAAGGTCTATTGGGACGCCGGCTACCAGATCCATGTACACGTAAACGGCGACGCCGGCCTGGACATGGTCCTCGACAATGTCGAGACCAACATGCGTCGTCATCCGCGTGACGACCACCGCACGGTCGCCATTCACCTCGCGGTTTCGCGAAAGGATCAGGTCGAACGGATGAAGCGGCTTGGAGTCATCATCAGCGGCAATCCCTATTACGTGCGCGCGCTGGCCGACGCCTATGCGAAGGAAGGCTTGGGGCCTGAGCGGGCCGACAATATGGTGCGTCTCGGCGACATCGAACGGGCGGGCATCTGCTTTTCGCTTCATTCCGACATGCCGATGGCGCCCGGTCAGCCCTTGTTCCTGGTGCATTGCGCGGTGAACCGCACGACCGTTTCGGGGCGCGTCGCGGGGCCGGACCAGCGCGCCAGCCGTCTCGGCGCGCTCAAGGGCGTCACCCTCGACGCCGCCTATTCGTTGCGCATGGAAAACGACATGGGCAGCATCGTCCCCGGCAAGCTCGCCAATTTCAGTATCCTTGACGACAACCCGCTCAGGGTCGACGCGGCGAAAATAAAAGACATCCGCGTCTGGGGCACCGTTCAAGAAGGACGCGTTCTGCCGGTCACGTAGTCTATGACGAAGATCGTTCCTGCACTCGATGTCCGGCGCCGAGCGACCGCTTTGGGTCATCTTCGCCCGTATCAGAGTTGGCCCTGGAGCGGCGGCTTCTCCTCCACTCCAGAAGCTACTGGGCGTCGCGTCGATTGCGCTGAGCGCCAAGAGCGGAAGTGAGCAGTTCGGGACGGCAAGCCAATTCTTGACGATGACTTGAGAACCATGAGACACCCATTCGGCCGCTACGACCTCGGATCGGGGGACGGGATTTCGCGGGACGCTATTGGAGACAATTGTGATGCTAAACCGTAATCGCGAGCGTTCCACCAATTTCGTCCCCACATCGAGGCGTCCGCTCCTTGGATACGCGAGCAGTTTTTTGATCGCGGCGCTGGGAGCGCAGCTCGGCGGTTTGGCTTCGGGGGGCGCGGCGTTTGCGGGATCAGATAACGTCGAGGTCAATGGCCAGAAGATGATGCCGATACCCGATGGCGTTGCCCTTTCCTGGAAAGTGGACTGCTTCTGGGGCGAACCGATCTCCTATGGGGGAAAGTCGTTCCGCGCGATGGGTTACGCCAACGGCCAAATGATCAACTTCATGGACATTGAAGCGAGCTACTGGCCCGCTCGCTTCAAGCTCGCGCCGGGAGAGAAGCTCGTCCTAACCGGATATTTTCCGCACGCGCGCTATTCATCCATCAACTCTTATGGAGGGGGCGCGCCGACCTCCTCGTTAGTCGATGTCGACATCGAACCGGATGCAGGGTCAAAAAACCCATTTCGACAGGGTGCGCGCCGTGACACCCCTGATGATCAACGCCGCTACACGATCTACGTCATCAACGAGCCGGAACCGACGAACAAAGCAGATCGCGCGCCAAATACCCTCTACGCTCGCCCCGCCGCGGAACCATACGACATCGTCGAGTTGCGTTACCGCACCTATCTCGTCGACCAGACGCCTCAAAATGCTTTCGATCAGCGCGGAGGCGTGCCTCTGCCGACGCCCGTGAAGCTCATTCTGGTTGGGGGCTCAGAGCGCCCCGGTGCGGCGCTCTGCGAACGGGACCGGGCGATGGCGCAGAAGATGTTCTTCCGAGCCATTCCGCCTGAACACCGTCTCGTCTTGGTGGCAGGGCTTTCCTTGCACTGGCAAGACGCCGAAAGGCGCATTCTGCAATGATCCCTTCACGGCTCCGGCGCAGAACCCGCCCGTCACCGAAAAATTCTTCGGCATCCCCTATTCATTAAAAGGACTGTTTCTACCCCAAGAGCAGCGGGCCAAGCTCACGCCGCCAAGCTCTTGCAAGTTGGCAAAGGGTTTCGAAGGGAACGCAGACAACGCCTACATGATGACCTTCCTCAACAACCGCTTCGGCAAGGTCGTCGAGTTGCGAGGACGCTATCCACGAACGCCCCGAACCTATTTCAACAATGATACCTGGGACCAGAGCAAGGCGGACCTGCGCTACTGGAGTGTCATGTCCGGCAACGAGCCGTCGTCAACACAGATCGCCGCCGGCATCGTCGACGAACAAATTCCTCAAAACAAAGACGGCTATTTCAGTATCATCGTTTCGAAACCTGAGGACCGGCCCAAGACCGCAACCCAGGCCTGCGGCCATGCTTGGCTCGACTGGGGCCGTCGCGGCGACTTTACCGGGCGTGATGGGCAAACGGTCGTCGTGTGGCGAAACACCCTGCCTGCGAACGGCTTCGAGAAATCCCTTCTGGCCGTCTGCGAAGCGGGAACCGAGAAGGCCAAGATGGGCGAATATATGCCCACGGGACGCTACTTCGAGGACGCGGAGTCGTTCGACGCCAAGGTCGGCTGCCTTACCGGCGGCAAGTGACGCAGTAGAAGCAGTCCGAACTCATTTCCGATTTCGTTCAGCAGGATAGACAAACCGGCCACAGGGGGCTCGCAATGCAGAAAATTATCGGCAGCGCACTTGGCGTTGTAACGCTGTTAACGGCACAATTCGCAGTAGCAGAGGAACGCGTAACTATCGACAACTTCCCACGCGTCGAGACAGACTATTACTTCAAAACCAGAACGGACGCCGGCTGTTTCGGCAAGTTGTGCAACGAGCGCGGACCGAAGCCCGTCAATGACCAGCCCGTCATTCGCCTGAACCGCGATACGCCCTACAGCAATGGCGTGTTCGATCTCACGACGCCGGTCACCATCGTCAAGCCGGACACTGGAAAGCGCTTCCAGTCGCTGCTGGTCATAAACGAGGACCACTACATAAAGCTGGTCGCCTACAAGCCCGGAAGATATGTCCTCACGCAAAAGATGGCGGGAACGCGCTATGCGATGGTCGTGTTCCGCACCTTCATGGATCCCAACGATCCCGCCGATATGAAGGAAGGACAACGCCTGCAAGACGAAATCAAGGTGACACAGGAGAAGCCGGGCAAGCTCGAATTGCCGGACTGGGATCAGGCACAACGTCAAAAGCTGCATGAGGCGCTGCTCACGCTGGGCCCCTTCGTTCCCGACAGCAAGGGCATGTTCGGCGACAAGGCGTACACCGATCCCGTGCGCCATCTCGTCGGCACGGCGGGAGGTTGGGGCGGCAATCCGCCGAAGGATGCGCTCTATCTCAACGTCAATCCGAAAGCGAACGATGGACAGACCGCACATACGCTGACGGTGAAGGATGTGCCGGTCGACGGCTTCTGGTCCATCACCGTCTATAATGCGAAGGGCTTTTACGAAGCGCCGGATAACGCCATTTCGGTGAACAACGTCACTGCGAAGAAGAACCCCGATGGAAGCGTGACGGTCCATTTCGGCGGCGATCCGAAACAGCCCAACTATCTGCGGATCATGCCCGGGTGGAACTATACGGTACGGCTCTATCAGCCTCGACAGGAGGCCATCGACGGCAAGTGGAAGTTTCCCGTCGCCGAGCCGGTCAACTAGGCCGTCGTAAGTCCGAAAGAATGCGAGAGAAGCTGTGGCCCATGATCACAGCTTCTCTCTATGCTGTAATTTGCAAGGGTCCGTTGTGGGTCAACCTGCGCCATGAGTGCTTCGTTCCAACGGGTCCGCTGAACTATGATTTGCTGCCGCTCCAGACGCATCCTTGGGTGGCGGCGGCCGCCATAACTGGTCATGATGGGTATGATGGCGTGGGACTCCCTGAAAGCGACCCGTAGCATATCCCGTACCGCCAGTCCAAAACTGGGGGCCAGACTTGAGTTCTCTATTTCCCCAGCTATACGACCGCGCGCTCGACGGGCTGATCCAGGCCCGCAAGAAGGCCCGCGTCACTCAAACCGAACTGGCGGATAGACTCGGGCGACCCCAGTCATTCGTCGCCAAATATGAGGGCCGCGAGCGCCGACTCGACGTGGCGGAATATTTCAGCATCGCGCGAGAGTTAGGCGCCGACCCGTACAAGCTGCTTCGAACAGCGGAATAGGGTTGATCGGGCGCGTCTGCGAGTTGCCTTGTTGCGACCCGATTAAATTCCCAACATTCTGATTACAGCTCTCAAAACGCGGCGACGAATTAAAAATGATAAGCTCAAGTTATTGCAAAGATCGGCCACAATTCTAGTTTCCTGATAAAGCTGACTTTCTCAAGACTGAGGTTCGCGTCTTCGGCAACACGGTTATTGCACTTTCGCTCCGGGATTTGGGGCGGCCTGACGCGTTCGAAACATCTGGAAAGCGACGTCCGCGTCCGACGCTGATTGCCATGGGCGCGCGCTCAGAGAACACGACCAAGGGACACCAACATGAACGCGCCTCCCGAAAAACGAGACTTGTTGATTGGGTTGGAGCAGTTCGAACAACACTTGCTCGATATTGGCGTCGCGTCGCGAAGCGAAGAGGGCCCCGTCGTCACTGTTCCAACTCTCGTGGCTCGGCGAGACATTTCTGGCGCGCCCGCAATC
Organism: uncultured Alphaproteobacteria bacterium; assembly: GCA_963697595.1. Lineage (GTDB taxonomy): Bacteria > Pseudomonadota > Alphaproteobacteria > Rhizobiales > Beijerinckiaceae > Methylocystis. The sequence continues at coordinate 3,156,105 of CAVOON010000003.1, forward strand.
AAAACGAAAATCTCACATTCACCGAAGGCGCTGCGGAATGACGAGGATTTGCAGCATCACGAGACCGTTACGCTAGAGACTGTTTTGCGGGCCGATTTTGCAGTAATTGACGCCGAGCTAAAGGATAGGCGTGCGGGCGCAGCTAGAACGGCGTCATTGGGAGCCGGGACTTCAAACGCTGTTGCGACCTCGACAGGCGAATTGCCGGCTCCGCGCGAAAAGCTGGCGACTCTGGTTTCCGATCGCGTTGGCGGCGCTGACAACGTGGTCGTCGCCTCGCGACGTTCACGCTCCGTTGTGGCGGGAGTCGTTTTGGTCGGCCTTGCCGGCCTTGGTTCCGGCATGGCTATTCGGACCCATTCTTCGATCCCGCTCGACCCGTCCGCGATCAATGCCAAAGCCGCAAAGACCAACCCGCCAAACGACGCATTAGGCGCCGATGTCCAAGCGCAGGACCCGTCTGCGCTCGACCCGTCCCCGACGGCGCTGAGCGGCGATTCCCGGCCACCGCTGCGCGCTGAAAGCGGATCTTCGGACCAGGCTTCGGTCCCTGCAACGCCAAACCCAACGCAAGAACAGCCCGCCGCTCTAGCGGCAGCGCCAAACCCAGCGGCAGTTTCGTCGAGCTCGCCCGACGGCGCACCTCCTCGCTCTGACGCGATGCCGAAAGCTACAGTCACGCCCGCGCCGCGGCGAGGCCCGGCCCTCGCGTCGCCAGCGTCGCCCGCCAAAACAACGATCCCCACACAGAAGAAGATGCCGAAACCTTCTGTCGCGGCAAAATTGAACAATAGCCGCTTACCAGAACGAATTGCAAAGCCTCCAAAGACGACCGCTCCGGAAGCTGGCGTGAAACCCGTTTCCCCACAGCCCCCCATCGCCCAGACCGAACCGACAGAGCCTAAGCCCGTCGCTGCGCCCGAATCTAATGGGCCGCTCGCTTACTTAAAGCGCGTTCAGCAGGCCGTGGGCTCCATGCCTGGCGTGGTAAAGAACTGGGTTGGAATGGATGCGGGTTCGCATCCCTGATCCTGCATGATGACGTAGCGATAAGCGACGCGCGTAACTTTTGATGCCTTTAAACGCAGTTGCGCATAGGACGCTAGCAAGGAATTTTCGGAATCCGAAACACGCGGCAGAGGTGCTCATCAACATGCCCCGTTTGCTTTTGCCGCGGGCGCTATTTCGATGCGGCTTTCGCGCCGTCGCGCGTGTTAAATTTGCGAATTGTTCGGCCAAGCGCATTGACAAGGTGGCTGCCTGGTCATCTGTCGCGGGTCCCAGAAACCTGCCCGCGGCGGCTCCGCCTGCATCCACTCTTTCCGAACTTGTAACCGAGCGGTAACCACGCAGTTCCGCTTGCGCTTCGCGCCTTTCCTCGAATGGCCGCGCCCACGTCTCCCGGTTGCACGCGAGTGCACGCCGGTTCACGTCTGTCTATCGGAAGTTGCTGATTTGTATGGCGCGCCCGAAAGGATTCGAACCTCTGACCCCCAGATTCGTAGTCACGGGCCATAGCCCGTCAGCCTCCAACAGGCCCTGACACAAGAGCGCGCCTAAGCCCAACAAAACACTTGAATTTGTCCACATAGCCCCGACATTAGACGACAGGGCGCGCCAAGCTCAGACGGGCGCGAACGCTTACCTATAGCGCATACCTTTGGAGAGCCGCAGAAATGGCGAAGCCGGTCGGATTGACGGTCTTGAACCTTAAGGCGTTGAGGCGGCGCGAGAGGTCATACGAAGTGCGCGACCCTGCCGTGACCGGCGGCTACGTGGTGGTTTGGCCGTCGCGCGCGTTGTCCTATGTAGTCCGATTTCGTTTTTTAAACGCCAGCAAGAAAGTCACGCTTGGCCGTTTCGACCCCGACGCCAATGGCCTGGCCGAGGTTCGCGCCCTGGCGCGTGAAGCGCAGAACCAACTGACGCAGGCTCGCAAACCGTCGGCGGAGGCACTGGACCCCGCTAGCGCTAAGAAAGCCGCCCGGCTGGCCGCGGCAAAAGAACGCACCGTCGCCAAGGCGGCGTTGGAACCGCAGCCCGACGCCTTCGACAAGGCCGTCGAGACTTATCTCGCAACGCACGGGCGCAATTTGCGCGAGACAACCAGGAAGGAAATTATACGCCTGTTCGCGAAAGAGTTGAGTGCATGGGCGCAGCGCCGTATCGGCGAAATTGAAACCGCCGACATTCACGCCACGCTCGACGCTATTTCGGCGCGCGGCGCTGAAATCACCGCCAACAGGCTTCATTCCTACCTGCGCCATTTTTTCGTTTGGGCGAAAGGCCGCAAATTAATCACGGCCTCGCCGCTCGACGGCGTGAGCAAGCCGACATCCGAAAAAAACCGCGCCAGGTCACGCACGCTCGACGACGCCGAATTAGTTGTGGTTTGGAAAGCTGCTTCCAAGCTTGGCTTTCCATTCGGGCCATTTTTTCAATTGGCCATTCTGCTTGGCGCGCGCCGTAACGAACTTGCTGGAATGAAATGGTGCGAAATCAATTTTGACAAAGCGGTCTGGACCATTCCCAAGGAGCGCTCAAAAAATGGCCAACAACATGAGTTGCCGCTCGCGCCACAAGTCCTGGCGTTGCTTAAATCATTACCACGATTCGATGGACCCTATGTGTTCGCCTCCGGCGACACGCCGGTGAGCGGCCACTCAAGAGCGAAACAACGGCTGGATAAAAGCATTGTCGCAATCAATGGAGCGCAAGCGCTTAAAGAATTTGTCGTTCATGATTTACGTCGTTCTTTTGCGACCGGCTTGCAACGGCTTGGCGTGCCGATGGAAGTCACGGAGCATTGCCTCAACCACAGGGGTGAAAGTTTTGCGGGTATCCGTGGAGTTTATCAGCGCCACGACTACCGCCGGGAGATGGGCGCAGCGCTCGAACAGTGGGCGAGCCACGTCGAAGCGCTCACGACCGATCCAAACAAAGAACAAACGCAAGTCGTCAAACTCGCGCTTGCGCGGGCCTCGGCGTGAACGACATTCGGGATCGGCTCACACTCGCGCTGGCCAACTTCGAGACGAAACTCGAACAGAGCCGGGAACTCGCCATATCGCGGGAGCAGCGTTTGCGGATTGCGCAACTTATCGATGCTCTGGCTTTGATAGCCGCTTCTCCTTCTAGCGAAGTGAATCGCGCATTTCGCACGCCGAGCCGCGAAACGACGCAAAACGAACTTACCGACATAACCAAACGCGCATCCGAGTTGGCGCAACGGTTGCGCGTTCCGAAATGCTCGGTAGGGCGCGCTCGCGAGCAATTAGCAGCGCGCCTTGAAGCTATGCACGGAACGACGATTGACGCGCTCGCCGATGCGCCTGCCATTATCGTTCAAGGCGAGCGTGCGCTGTTGAATATCGGCTTCGTTCGCGCCGGCTTTCCGAGACTGTTGCGCGACGCCGGAGTCGACCACGAGGGGCTTGCGAAGAAACTCGACCTCCTGGCGCGAGCGGCGGCGACAGCGGAAGCGCCCGATACGACCGACGAAGGCCGCTGGCCGGACAATCGCGCCCAGGCGATCGCGAACATACTGGCGCGTTTTTATTTGGGCGCGACAGGGCTCACGCCCACTATTGCGACTTTTGTTGGGGGGGCGAACGAAGGCGAGCATTCCGGGCCTTTTCTCGACCTTGTGATCCTGATTTTCGCGGCATTGAATATTGAGCGAAAGGCTTTTTCCTATGCCCGCCGTGCGGCCGACCGGTTGCGCGAACAATTACGCGAGCAAGCGCAAAAGTCCGCCCCATAAATTCTTTGGCGGCGCAGCAGCGATCTGCGCCATCCTTTGTCGCAGGTAGCCACGACAAGGAGCCACGCCATGGGCGAGGACACGATTTTCATTTCACAGACCAAGCTGGCGCGCCGCTGGGGCGTCAGCGTCCGAACGTTGCAACGCAAGCGCAAAGACGCCGATTTCCCAAAACCGGACTTGTATTTTGGCGACATCCCGCACTGGCGGATGGAGCGAATCATTGAGTTCGAGCGCGCGTTAATGGCGGCGGCGTTGAATGGACCCGCAAGCCGCACTTGCAAGGCTGAAGCAACTGAAGGCGCATGCCAAGGCCAAATCAAAAGTGGAACAGGCGGCGCTAAGCAAGCCGACATTGAAGCCAATCAACAAGCATAAGGAAGCTCCCGATAAATCCTAACACAGACGCCGCCGTGCCTGCCGTCGCGGTAAGTGACAAATCCCCATTTGATGCGCCGCCCTATGAAGTGAGCATCCATGTGCTGAAGGTAAACACGGACGCCATGCGCATCTTGCTGGGTCGCGTCGATGACGATGACAGCGTGCAAATCATCGCTGAAATTACGAACAAGCTGGCGATATTAATTGGAAAATATCAGCGCGGCGAGCCGCTGCTTCGACCGGATCAGCAATTCACTATGGAACAACTAGCGAGACAGTGTGACGCGCTGGAGCACTTCACTGTGGCGAACACCGGGGCGTTCTGACGTCAACGCAATCGCAATTGCTAGCAGCGACGTCGTTCGGGGGCGATAAAAGGAGCCATGGCAATGAGGAAACAAAATGTCCCGTTCCAAAAATGGTGCGGGGTCAAACTCGGAGCGTTCCTGCGCTAAAAGCCTGACACCCGAGAGCGAACTAACCACTAACAGCGACTTGAAAAATAATGCAACCGAGATTGAAACGCAAGATCGAACGCTTCGATGCAGCGATGATCCGACCATACCGCATCTGTTCCAGTTGACGCTGGCGGAAAAAGGCGGCAATGGCGTCATATCCAAACGCATCGAGTTGATCGACGGCAAGTCAGTGAGTGACGGCAGTTGCTGTTGGATGTCGCGCGGTTATATGGAACGGGTGTTTGTGCCGAGCTTGCAAGCATTCGCCGATTTCTTGGAGGATTTGAACAGTTTCGGCGAGCGTGGCAAACGGTGTTGGACGCCTGATCAGAAACGGCCAAATGACCGCGCCATCATACTGGGCTCGTTGAGGGACGGTATTGGCAAGGGGGGGCGCGTCGTTTCGAAAAACGATCCAGAGGCCGCTACTGGGCAATGCCTGACCCGCACCAAGGAACATGTGTTCTATCAACCCGGACGCCCGGCGCTGGCGCTGTTGGATTTTGACCGCAAGGGCATGACGAACACTGTTAGGGAACGGCTGAACCAGCTTGGCGGCTTTTCGAGCGCCATCGAATTTCTATGTCCTGAGTTAGTGCGGAGCGGCTATGTCATCCGCAAATCCACTAGCAGCGGACTGTGGAACGAAGAAACTGGCGAGCGCTATCCCAGTGGCGGCGGCGTGCATTGTTACGTGCTATGCCAAGACGGCGGCGACATTGCCAGATTTCTGAAAGTGATGCACCGGCGCGCTTGGCTTAATGGCTTGGGCTGGCACATCGTCTCGAAGTGCGGCGCGCTGTTGGAGCGCTCAATATTGGACGTCGCCGTCGCTAGTGGCGAAAGATTGGTGTTTGAGGGCGACCCGCAGCTAGTGCCCCCGTTGCGTCAGGATCGTCGCCCCGTGCAGGTGCATGAAGGCCCCGAGCTAGACACTGTGATGGCTTGCATTGACCTCTGCGCCGACGAACAACGGGAATTTGACCGACTGATCGCCGCCTCGAAGACGTCGCTAGACCATGAGTGCGCCGAAACCCGCAAAGCTTGGGAAGCGGCGCGTATCGAGGAAATGATCGCGCGCGGCGTTGATGAGGCCGTGGCGCGAGAAACCATGAAAAGCTGGGGCGATAACGAGCTTCTGCCCGATGTGATGCTGCCATTCGCCGACCCTGCGTTGAAGGGTCGAACTGTCGCCGACGTTCTCGCTGAGCCTGAGAAATTCATCGGTGCGCAGCTCGCCGATCCAGTCGAAGGCGTCGAATATGGTCGCGCAACCGCTTACGTGCAAAGTGATGGTTTGACCATATGGAGCCAAGCGCATGGCGGCGTTCGCTATCGGCTGCGGCACAATTTCATAACGCTGAAGTCGTGGTTGGAGAAGTGTGGGAAAGGACTCCAAGCAGTTGAGCTATTCTGCAAGCTGGCGCTCAATGCATCGGTGAATGACGCCGAAGAAACTCTGCTCGCGAAATTGGCGGCGAAAGACAGCGGCCTGACTGTGCGAGAAGTGCTGTCGCAGTTGAAGAAAAGTCGCAAGCGGGAAAACGCCAAAAGCAAAGCAAAGATACCGGACTGCGATTGGCAAAGGCAGGTCGAAGCTTTTCTCGACCTGCCAAGAGTAGAGCTGCCGGCATGGGGCGCAAGCGCCGAAATTCCCGCGGTGATGGCGGCATGGGATAGCGTCTTATGCAATGTGGATGGGTTGGAACCGCCGATGCGGGATTTCGATGGTTGGCCTGTGCGTGTGGTTGAACGCGAACCAAACCCATTAGGTTTTACGATGCATGCGCTGACTTCGAAGATGACGAACGCTAAGTCAGCGCAAGATGGGGTGACGCGATTGCCGTCGCCGAAACAGCCTTTGTTGACGCGTCACAATAAATGCAGCGTTGAACATGAAGTCAATAGATATATACAATTCATGAGAGCGCCGCCTGACCCAAAAGAGCCACCCTATGCGGTAGCCCCGACGCCAGCGCATCTTAATCACTGGTTAGAATATGACGCCTCGAATTTGCCACGGGTAGGCGCTGTTCTGACAATGCCGCTGGTGCTTCCCGACGGGACTCTGCTAGCGACCAATGGTCTGGATCGTCAGCGGCGCATCGTCATGCGCAGTGATCCAAAGTTATTGTCCTTTATTCCGAACAAGGAAGAATGCGATGACGCAGCGGTGTTGCAAGCGATTAGATATCTGGCTGACGTGTGGCTGGTAGACGTCGCCGCCAGTTTTAAATCCAAATGCGTGCTGATCGCGATCGCCCTCTCCATTATTGAGCGTGTGCTGTTCCCTGAGCGTCCGGCATTCCTCGTGAGTGCAGGACAGGCGGCGAGCGGCAAGACCACAGTAATTACTATGTTGGTCTTGGCGGCATTCGGGTTACCGCCCGGTGGCGCTGCTTGGTCACAGGACGAAGAAGAGCGCAAGAAAGCCGTCATGAGTTATTTGGTTGAAAATTTGCCGGTCGTGGTTTGGGATAATATCCGCAACGGCACCGTGATTAAAAGCCGTGTGATAGAACAGATGTGCACCGAAGCGATGCACACCGACCGGATTCTCGGCGTCACTGGAAGTCGCACCGTGCCCGCTCATATGATCCAACTTTTTACAGGCAATAATCCTAAAGTGGCCGGCGATTTGGCTACCCGTTGCTTGACGGCGCGGCTTAGTGTCGATCAACCCGACCCACAAAATCGAACTTTCATACATATTGCACCTATCGAGTGGACGCGAGACCACCGTGGTGAAATCTTGCGGGCGCTTTACACGTTATTGCTCGGGAATCCGCAATTCGACACGAGGCGCGCCAAGACGCCAAAGACCCGGTTCAAAGAATGGTGGAACTTGGTCGGCGCACCGCTCGAATATGCAACGGAACTGTATCGGCAGGCTTATCCTGACGCCAACAACCGCCCGGGCTCCGTCTTATTTACTGCGTTGTTCGACGCGCATCAGGACGAAGATGAAGAGGCGATCGAGGCGTTGGATGTGCTGGAGGCGCTGCGGACAATCCTTGAAGGCGGCGGCATCAGGCAGAAGTTCAAGGCCCAGGAATTATTCAAGAATTTAAGCGTAACCAACGGCTCTAGTGATGAACAACCACACGTCACGCTGCGGAATTATTTCAGCTTGGGCGGCAAGCGTCCGTTGTCCTCGTTGTTCGTCGGTCGCGAGTTGTCTGCGCTCAAAGACCGCCCGATGTGCGATAGCGGCGACGGCGATAAGCAATGCGTGCTGACGCTCCGAATGAAGGTGGTGCATAAGCAGTCGGTGTATTGGCTGGAGGAAAATAATCTTCATAGGGCGGCGGACGACAAAAAACGAATGCTCGGTTTTGAGCGATCCAATGCCGACGCCGACGTGGATGAAGACGATGCCGGATAAAAGGGGGGGGGTGGGGGGATTTGGGGGGGATGTTCCGGCCCATTCCATTTGGACCGTGTAACACATTCTAAAAAAAATAAATTAAATCCTCTCACGCGTAGGGCAGGGATTAACCCCCCCAAATCCCCCCACCCCCCATTCAACATACGCACAGGCGCAGCGTCACAAACGGCGCACAGCGAAAGGCAGTTCGCAATCGTTTCGGCGAACATGGCGAACAAAGCGACAGACGGTCGAAACTCTTCACCAAATAGACAAGCTCCTGCTTAGATATTTTCTCACGCTTTTCCCGATAGCATCGCTTAAGCTAGGTCTCTGATGCTATATCTGATGCTCCATTCAATATATCTCCCGTAAATGCTGGAGTTGACGCACAAATTGTCGCCGCTATATGTTAAAAGGTAAGCGTTAAAAGTGAGCGTTGTGAGGTAAAAAGAGTTGGATGAGAGCCCAGTAGGAGCCGCGAGCGAGCCGCACAACAGCAATCGCAAATCTTCACGCAATCCCATGCAGCAGCGGCCTAGAAATCGCCCCGCCTAAATCACCGACCGCTCGCTCTGCCATCTCCAATGGGAAGCGTGTGCTTATTTCGAACGGCGCGACCGTTTGGGGCCGCCGTTTTTGTGATCTGCTCTCACAGCACGCGGTAGACCTTGGCGGCGTCGATGGCTTGTCCGAAGCTGAAATCGGACTGCTCCGTCGCGCTGCAGCGCTCGAATGCGAACTTGAACGTCGTGAAGCTGATTTAGCCGCTGGGGAAAACGTCGACCTAGACGAATTCGCGCGCGCGACAAGTCATTTGCGTCGGTTGTGGGAAACAGTCGGGTTGCGCCAATTCCAGCGCGATACTACGCCACGACTTAATGACATCATCGAAGCACATAAGTCGCAGACTAGGGCAAATCCCAGCGATCCGGCAAAAGTAGAGGCCGTCGAATGAACATCCTGGAAGCCGTCGAGCATCCGGACGTTTTCAAACCGCTGTTCCGAAATCCAGAAGACTGGCGCGCCTGGTTTAGCTTCCTGCGCGTGCTGTTCGGCCTTGAAACCACCGCTGACGACCTTGCGCTGTTCAAGGAATGCACTGAGCGCTCAATCCCTGCCAAGTGTGGCTATACCGAATGTTGGCTCATCTGCGGCCGCCGTAGCGGCAAGTCCTACACCATGGCGCTGATCGCCGTCTTCCTGGCCGCATTCCATGATTATCGACCCTATCTCGCCTATGGCGAGCGTGGCACCCTCATGATTATCGCCGCCGATCGCAAGCAGGCCAGAAATGTGCTGCGATATATTCGAGGAATGTTGGACTTGCCTGTGTTCAAGCCATTGGTCGAGCGTGAAACAGCGGACAGCTTCGATCTTAATAACCGCGTTACAATTGAAGTTGGCACCGCAAATTACAAGACCATAAGAGGTTACACGACGGTGGCGGCGCTTTGCGACGAAATTGCTTATTGGTCAGGCGAGGATAGCGCGCAACCCGACGAAGAAATTCTCAATGCGTTGCGACCCTCAATGGTGACAATCCCCAACGCCATGCTGATTTGCGCCAGCAACCCGCATGGCAAGTTCGGCGCGCTGTGGAAAGCCTATCAACGCCACTATGGCAAGGAAGATTCTCGCGTGCTGGTTTGGAGAGCCACGACGCGCACAATGCATCCAAGCATAACGCAAGCTTTTGTCGATCGCGCCGTCGCCGAAGACCCCAACAAGGCGCGCTCCGAATATTACGCCGAGTTCCGGCAAGACATCTCTCAATTCATTGATCGCGAAGTGGTCGAGAGCCTGGTTCTCGCTGGCCGCTATGAAGAGCCGCCTATTGTGGGCGTAGAATATCACGCATTTTGCGATCCATCTGGCGGCGCTGCCGATAGTTTCACGCTCGCCATCGCTTATGCAAAACAGTCGCCCGATAATAATGACGAAAGCATTGGCGTGCTGGCCTGCTTGAGGGAATTTCACGCTCCGTTCAGCCCTGACAGCGTGGTCGCGGAAATCGCCAAAATTCTCAGCCTTTACGATATCGGCTCGGTTATCGGTGATCGCTATGCCGGCGAATGGCCGCCGGATCGTTTTGCAATCCACAGCATTCGTTACACAACGTCTGAACTCACCAAAAATGAAATCTATCAGAACGCCTTGCCGCTGCTGATGCAGGGCCGCGTGGAATTGCTCGATGACAAGCGAATGATAGGTCAGATTTGCGCGTTGGAGCGACGCACCGCGCGCGGTGGTCGCGATTCCATCGATCACCCGCAAGGTCAGCATGATGATTGCGCCAACGCCGCCCTGGGCGCGTTGCTGCTGGCTGCCGGCAAAGTATCTAGTGGCAGGGTATGGGAGATATTGGGCAGCGGCTAAATCTCGCGAACACGGCTCGCCGAAGTTAACTCCGTCACTTAGATAAATAAACGAGAGGTAACAAATGCCCGCACCCGATTGGACAAGTCCCGGTTCCTATTCCTGCATACGAGGCGCGCGAATAGCAAAATTGCGTGAACGACTCGAAGCCGCGCAATTCGACGCGATGCGTCATAGCCGGCGCGCTGTGCGGGAGTGGTGCACGGAACAAGCCCCTCGCTTCCGGGAAATGATCGCCGCACTTGGTGGACGGCCAACAAAAAAAAAGAAAAGGACGACGGTAATGGGCTCTAAAAAAGGTGAAGTTCGCGCACGACGTTATCAAGGCGCGCGACGCAATCAACCAAAAAATGACAATGAGACAACCCCGGAATTGCCGACGCGCGAAGGGTTGCGGCAAGCGCACGAAATTCGCAACACTGCGTTAAAACGCCGTGATACATTGTCAGCAGCAATCGAAAGCGGGCTAACGTTTATCAGTCAGATTCAATCGCAGATCGACGAAATCGAAGCGCAAGATGAAAAGCTCGCCAATGCGCGAGCGGCTTCAATCAAAAGCGCTTGTGTCAGTGGGGGAGTGGTGCCTGATTTCGCCACTCCCAAAGAAATGCGCGAACGCCGCGAACAAAAAGCAGAGTTGGAAGCCAAATTAAACGCGGCGCGAAAATCCTTGTCGGCCTTGCGCGCCGATTTTGATTTGGCCGCCGCCGAACTGGCGAAAGCCGACAGCGCCGTCGATAAAGCCGCAGTCGCTGTGTTGAGCGAAAAGGCCGCAGCGCTGGCCGTCGAACTTGAAGCGGTCGAAAACGTGGCCGCCATCAAGCGCGGGATATTAACCGCTTTTTCGAGCCTGCGTCATAACGCGCGCTTCCTGCCGGCGTCGCCGCTACATCATCAACTGCTGCACAATCCGCCCGCCAATGCGCGGATTGGCGTGCTTGGCGATAGCAAAGTTATCGCGCAATGGGCGGACGCGTTGCGATCATTAAAAGCCGATCCTGACGCGGAAATTAATGTCACCGCGCAAGCGCCGCCGCCGCCAACTTCTACCGGCGTTATTTTCGGGCCGGATTCTCTTGCAATCGCCAAAGCAGCGCAGGAGCGCGCATCGAAGCCATGTCCAAATGGACCGGAGGCGGAAGAGCTGACGCGAGCGGCCAACAGTTAACGACAAGAATTGGCGCGAGCTACTCGCACTATCCCGCGACGATACCAATAGAGAGATTGACGGAGCCGCTAGCCTCGTCACATGCGCCACATCCGCCACAAGGTCGGGCTCTGAGCAAGCAAACCTTGAAGTTACGAGCGACGCCTTTTCGCAAAGTGTGAACTCGTAACGCCGTCGCCACCCGCTGCCTTTCGAGACGGCAGCGGTGGCGGCGATGAACTGAAAGGGACCGTCGTTTCGCTCTTTTCGCTGCTCAACTCCTGTCGGCGATTTCAAGCGAAGCGACGGTCCCGATTTTCGCTCTCACACAAGGGGGAGATTCGATATGACAGTTTGGCGCAGAATGGTGAAACCGCTGGTTGTTCCGCAGACTTCCATTGATGCATTCAACAAGCGAGCGGCGTTGATACGTCATAACTTCATGACTGCTCCCGCGCCCCCTGTGACAGCCCGCACGGTCGATAAGTGCAACGGCGCAAAACAATATGCGCGCGATGCAACGGCAGATGAGCGACCGCGACCGCTTTGTCACAAGAGCAAATCAAACGCACAGCCAAATCGTGGAAATCAACGCGACCAACGCGCGCACCTGGGATTCCCCCGCGCGTCAACAGGAAGGCTGCGCCATTGGCGTGGGGAAGGGAACCATGCCGGCGAGCGCTTCGAACCACTGGGGCGGACCCTCGCGGGCTCTTGGACAATCGTCGGATTCGCCAATCGCCAACGAAAGAAATTTCGGATGCGCGGAAATTCTTCAACCGCAGGATTTTGGACCGGGAGGAAATGCCGGCGTCACCAATTGGGCGCAAGGAAGTCCGACAACAAAGCACCTGCCATCGTCACAGCAGGGGCGCGCCGATGGCAGCATCGAAGGCGATGAGCCACTAAGTGCGAAAGAACTGAGCGAGCATAACGCGGCATATTGGGCGCTATCCCCCGAACTGCGGGAAAATTTCACTGCCGAATATATGAAAGGCCGGCGCGCGCTAAAGGCGATGCAACACAAGGCCGAAGATAAGGCGCGCGCCATACCAATTTATGGCGGCCGATGATTATGGCGCTGGCAATGCGGTTTGCCGCTATCCGGGAGCGCGCAGTTGAGGGCGGGTAGTGTCTCAGTTTGAGATTGAATCTCTCGACGGGGGCTCGCTCCGGGCCAATCTCCCTGCTAAGCTTCGCGCAAAGCAAGGAGGGAGGCGTGGTTTATGTGTTCGAGCTTTTCGCGACAGACCTAGACGGAAATCGCCTGCGACTCGAATCCGTGAAATATCGACTTAAGTCCACTAAAGTTGCGCAAACCCATGCGGAGACGATGATGCGCAACGTTCTCTTTAAAGGCAAACTGGCTACCATCTGCGTAATCAAAGATCAGGCCGGGAGCGTGATTGGAGAGGTTCACATGAAGCCACATGCGAATGGCAACGAGTCCTGAAAGCGAGAAGCGTCCTGTAGACGTAATCGGCAACGCTACGGGGGCAGTCCTGGCGGCGCGACCAGACGTCCAGGGACCTGAACTGCGATGCGTGAATTATCCACTGCGCGAGTTTATTGCTGTTGGCGTTTTTATCTCGCGCTGATAGCGGCGGCGATAACCGCCAGCGTGTTGTGAATGACAATGACGGCATATCAAGAATACGCACGCGCTTGGCATGGTGGCGCTGTGCGTTGCGGGTGCTCCCGAGTCGTGGATGTATCGGCTCGGGAGTCGCTCACGCCGTGCCTTCTGGCGTTGCATCGGGTGCGGCTTCGTCGTCATTGGCGGGAGTTGGATCGTCTATCGTTTGCAAGTCGAACACCTTGCCTTCCCCCGCCTTTTCGGCGATCCGCGCCTCGATCGCGGCGATTTCGTCGGGGGTGGCGGGACGACCTTTGAGCGCTTCGAATATTTTCAAGATGCCTTCGCGGCTGGGCCTTGCCAACATTCGAACAAGCATGGCGTTACCCCTTTAGTGATTGAGGCTCGCGAACAATTCATCGACGGACCCAACTATTACAAGATCGCCACGCCTCGCCGCTCGCATGGCTGCGATGGTTTCTTTGTTGGGAGTGAAAGCCGTCTTCGCAACGCCGCCCGCGCGTCGCGCCTTCGCTTTACTCCATGCAAATGACAGGCAGCGGGCGAAACTCCAGCCGAGTGGGCGCATAAGCCGATATTGCCGGTGAGCGTCGAACATGATGGCGCTACGGTCATACGTCTCAGCCATTAGTCTTCCAAGCTCGCCAGTTCATGCGAAGCATCCTTCATCGCCTCATAGGCTTTGATGAGATAGCCTAACTTCATTGCGTGCCCGGCGCGTTTTAAGCTGCACTGGCTTGCGAATGTGAACGGTTCCAGTGCTCCTTTGGCCAGCCTGACTTTTTCATCCAGCTCTGACCAATACGCGCAATAATTCGGCGAAGGCTTTATCTCGATCGGCTTGCGGGTGAGCTTTTCAACTTCCAGCACTATGCGCTTGCCCAGCTCGTTGCGGTCGCTGGTCAGCCGCATACAGAGCGTAGGTTTTGGCTTGGTCAGCATGATTGGTCCTCAACCATCGAGTTTCTGTGGTAACTTACCTAGCAATCATTACTTGCTAGCATGCTTCTCCAGATAGTCATTGATCGCTCGCCGCACAAGCCCCTCGACGGTCAAATCCTGATCGATGGCGAGGTGCCGCAGCGCCCGATGCACTTCCTGGTCGATCGGCGTCAGCAGCAGTTTCTTGCCGGCGCGGGTAGCGGCGCGCCGCCAGCTCCCTGTCTCGCGCGGTTCCGTTTGCACGGGCGCTGGCGACGTCGGGAACAACTCGGGCTCTGTCGGCGGCGCGACGGATTTGGGCTTGGCTCTCGGTTTGGTCGCGCGCGGGCGGCTTGGAGGCTTGGCCATTGGCGGTCCCTTTTGATGCTTCTAATACTTGTATTGCTGTATTGCTAGCAACAAATAACAGATCAGCATGTGTGCTTTGTTTAGCACATGGTTGCTGCAACCACAATCGCGAAAGCGCGAATAAACCTATGTCGAGCAATGAGTTAGACTCGACAGAGGATGATCTGTGCTTAAGTGCGTTTGAACCGCATGAAACGAAAGCCTTGCGTGAATAGGTGGAAGCCGTCGAACGGGAAATCAAGCGCTTAGCGGTGCTCGCCACGGAGCGGCTAACTAACCAGAAAGTCGTCGCTCAAATGCCCGCAAACCGGGGCGAAGCGACGGTGCTAGCGGTTTGGTATGGCAATAATATTCCGCGAAGAAATAAAGCCTAATATGGTGGCTCGTGGTAAAGCCTGCGTAATCGGGTTATCTTGGCCCGAGACAATAGCGAGGAAATTTCGACATTGCCAAAATCTGAGGAAAACGGCAATCTCATCGCCACATAAGGCAACCGTGTGTAACTAATATATGGCTTGTATCAATTCCGTCCTTTTTTCGTATTGTTGGGAGAGGAAAATGTCGGAAATAACATTGGCTGCCGTCGCGCATGCCTGCCTTCGCCATCGATAAATGTCCAAAGAGCTTTGTCTTTTGAGGAACCGTGAACAAGTGAGCTCCATATCGCTATCCGCGCTTCGCAGGGCATCTGCTTCATTTGAAGTTCGCTTCGACGAAGCCTATGCTCTTTGGGATATCTCAGGGCAGATCGCATTGAGGCTGAAGGAAATTTTCATAGACCTTCAGCTGCAGGCCGCCAACCCGGGCGCAATTTCGTTTTTGGCTGATGGTATTTACAGCGTCAACGTGACGCTTAATAACGCAGTTATTATGGATTATTCTGGAGAAACTAACCCGGAAAAGGCATCAAAACTTCCTGCTCTAGTTATAGATATGGTATTGAGTACTCTGGACGTGGCGGTAATTAAGCGCGCCGGAGTTAGGTTTGCATTTTCCAAGCAATTCGAGGCGGCGGCGGACTCTCATGCCCTTATGAGCTCTTTGGGCCTTATGGTTTTACCTCGTGAGGGGATTTTCAAGATACAACCGACAAATGTTGATCCGACCTATCGTGTTGAAATCGACGACGGAGACTCTGGCTACACTGTCACCATCGGAACGACTTCCAAACTATTGAGCTTTAAACCCCCTGCAGGAATGGAACGGTGGATAGGCACTACAAATAAAACCATCCATGAGTTTGTCGTAGATATTGATCTATTCACAAAGCATCCTGTTGATATCGGAAGTTTCAATGCACGCCAATGGCTTCAGTCGTCACAGAAACGATTGAATACCGATTTTGACAAGCTTTTTGAACTAGGTGCTTAGATGAGCAATGTAATTGAATTGAGTAAATTCGCCGCGCAGAGAGAAATATCGCGTACTGAAACGGCGCGACCCGAAAACACGCAACTTGGCGAGGTGTGGGCGGTCAGAGAAACAAAAAATCTCTTCACCCCGGGACTAAGTCTTGCGGCGTCAAAAATATATCAAGACCCCAGTCCTGAACTTGAACGTTTCTTTCATATCACGAATGACATAATTCAGCGGCTGAATCATTGCGATCTTCTTTTGGCGGCAGGGGAAACATTTGCCGCTGATGACGAAATCTTAGGAATAAAAGCGCTGTTTGTTGAATTGTATATGCTTCGCGCTATAAGTGAGGCCGTCGGGATGATAAGTCTAAAATGCTTGCAATTGCTAACAATACTTATTGCTATTACCGACATTCCAGAGATTGCATCTAAACTTCAGTTTATAATTCGTCGTTTACGGCATGCTCCTTTTATGAGCTTTTTAGAAGCGTCTCGCTTAGTGGACGAAATCGAGGCGAGCTCCGGGAAGCTATATTTGCCAGGATACGGTGCGTTCACATCCGAATTGCTGGAGCAAACCAACTCAAAAACATCTGTGGCGGAACCGATTGAATACCCTCCAAACAACAGCGGGTTGCCAGAATGACGACTTCTTTTGTGGAAACCACGGTTTTGACAGATTATCTATTGAAATGTGATGGCTCTGAAATTAGTGCGCGCAATGCCTTCTCGCGATATTCGGAAAATGTGGTGCCCGAATTCGCGTGGAAGGAGTTTAAACGCGGTCCTTTAGCCAATTTTGTGTGGGCCTACAATAAATTGAATGAAACTAATGATATGTCCAAAACCTTGGAAGCCCTACAACGCCTTTCGAGAACCCCTCAACGATACCTTACATCGACCGCCATTCAGGCAATGCATACAGGTTTTGCTCGTTTGTTCCAGTCTCATTCAACGATCGCAAATCTACAACAGCAATACGGACCTACCGCAAACATGAATTCAGTGATTACTGATGCGCTCAAATTAGAACTTAAGCGCCAAATTTTATCGGCATGGGAACAACGAAAGACACTTTTTGGTGGGCCTTACCATAAGCTTTCATGCTACTCCAACTCCGATATTACGCTCACAGACAAACGAATTGAGTTGCATCCGAGAGATTGCAGAAAAGGAGACTGCTGTTTGAAGCCACCCTTAGCAAACAGAAAGAAAGATATTGCCGCGATGCGAGCATCTTTAGATCCAAACGATACCAGAAAAGAAATCACAGAGCGTCGTAGGGTGCTGCGAGATATCGAGAAACACGCCCATACGCAAATAAATCAAAAGGATTGCCGACGCTTTGGAGATGCATATTTTGTTTTATACTGTCCACCCGACGCGGTTATTTTGACCACAAATACTAGAGACATTGAGCCAATGGCCGCAACATTGGGGATAGCGACCGATCGTCCGTAATCCACCTTTACGCACGATGGACGCGAAGCGGACAGGGCTTGAAGGTCTTCACTAGAGGTTGAAATCGCGAAGCTTGATACCCTTTACATGGAATGCCGAACACTACTTCCTTGCGCCGCTTTTGACCCAACGCAGACTCTGAAGGATGCAGTGCGAACGTTGTCGAGGGCGATACCCGAATTAGACGTTGTCGCCTTCCTTCTCGTCTTTCTCCCAAAAAGGCAGATCGAGTGCATGCAGATACTCCATCCTCATAAGGTTAAGAAGCAATTTATAGCTAACCACAACTGATTGTTGACCGTGTGCGTAGCAAGACACTTCATAAGCAGCGAACAAAATCTCGATCCCGTCTTTCCTGAAGACAAAAGCGCGGAAATTTTCCCAGGCGTTTGTTCCTCGCTCGACCCATTCTGAATCTAAGACTCCAAGATTCCTCGCCTTCATCGTCGAATTTGGGGGCGAGCAATTGTTTTCGCACGCTCGACTGCAATATCTTCAGAGCATTGTTCGACGGCTCATCGAAAATGTCTTCAAGGTTTTGGATTCGGACAATCGGGTCTAGGAAGAATGCGAAAGTCTTGAAATAAGCATAGGGATGAGCAGCGCCGGCCTGGCAGGTGTAAATATTATAATGTATAGACAAAATTCGTCCCGTAATTATTGGCTCGAGCGGGTATGCTGATAACGTATTTGTTCGCAAATATTCATTACGACCAAAACTAAGCCTGTCTGCTTCCTGTCTGAACTTTGCTTTCCTAGCCTCCGTTAAAAGGAAAACCAGATCACCATAGAGAATAGCGTTTACATCTTCGATATTTAAATACTCAGACGACGAAAAGCGAAGAACCTGAAGCTCCATTTCATAGCCCGGGAGTCCTTTCCAGGATTCCTTGTAACTAGTTCGTGTCCAAGTTAGGTTTGCACGTTCTTGCGCTGCCCGGACCTCAATCCCAATTGCTGACAGCTGATGATTTATGGCGATTTTGATCGCATCGTGACAATCAACTTCCCAGGCTTTCACACATTGAATACTTTTAAATTTAGCGGGGATTTGAATGTCTTGATCTAATAGCACTGGAATTATGTAAATATCGCCCGCCAGTTTCTCTTCGGCTTTATCTAAAGCGAGCTTTATCTCCCGCTGGACATAACCTCTGCGATCCTCCGAATTGTTTGAAAAGAACACCACTACGAGAGTCGCGGCGTCTAACGTCTTTCGTATTTCAAAGTCCCAATCTTGCCCCGCCACTAGTCGTTTATAATCTACCCAAACATTGAAACCACAATTTTCCAGGTCTTCCAAGTATGGTGCCACTCGGGTGCGATCTGGGCTCGCGTAACTTATGAATATGAGGGGCAAGTCCGAGGTCATAATTCGATATTAGCATGAAAGCGGAGGATAGCGGTAGCGGGCCGTGGGCCATGCGGAACGGGAATGTAAACTTCCCTCCGCAGGTCTTGGGATCGAGCCTACTGTAAGCGGCACTGACGCTCTTTTTTAGAGCAGCGACACGGTTCGGTATCGTCTTCGCTGAGCCGATATAGAGAATGCCTTGATCATCGCTGCCCAGCAGTCGCGGCAGGGGTAAAAACTCACCCCGTTCATCCAGCACATGAAGCCGATAGATGCCCGGGAAAGATTGTCCATCATGGTTACGACCGGTGGCTTCCCACACGTTCTCGGCCAGCATGTATTTTGCGCCCATAATCGTTTCCGCGTCGCGCGAGGGGGATTTACACAAGATACGGCTCTAATCGCCCAGGAAGCCCTCTGCGGCGATTCTGGGGCGTCCATGAACACCAACACTGTGCGTCGTCGTCGCGGCAGCGCCAGCAGTCCCTTGTGGCGGGAATAGCCGCTTATCCCCAGCGCAAGAAATTTCGCGCCGGCCTTCCAAAAATCGCCAGCTTCCGCCAGGCTTCCACACTACCGCCAAGCCAGCGCGCCAAGCGCTTACCTTAACGCTTACCTTTGCCTAAAACTGAGCCTTGGCGAGTGTCGCTGGATTTGTTCTATGTTGCTGATTTGTATGGCGCGCCCGAAAGGATTCGAACCTCTGACCCCCAAATTCGTAGTCTGGTGCTCTATCCAGCTGAGCTACGGGCGCATCGCGCGACGGACTGTGGTCGAATCCGCAAGGATGCAACGCGCCGGCGCGAGAACCGTTTAGCCGCATCCAGAGTGAATGGCAAGAGACAGAGCGGAGCTTTTCCGATCAGAGCCTCAACCCCCGTCGCCCCTCGCTGCCGGCCCATAGAGTTTGCGAAATGGATCGTATAAATTGCCGCCTCCGCGTCTTGACGCAAAACTTGACCGCTGTAGCGCGATGACGCTTTCCCATGAAGTTGCGCCGCCCCCCTTGCTTCGTGTCGCCGAGCTCAGGAAAATTTATCCGTCGCCGCAAGGGCCGCTGGAAATTCTCAAAGGCGTCGATCTGGCAATGGAAACTGGCGCCAGCATGGCGCTGATGGGCGAATCGGGCAGCGGCAAGAGCACCTTGCTGCACTTGATCGGCGCCTTGGACCGGCCCCATAGCGGAGAAATCTGGGTCGACGGACGCCCCATCGCCTCTCTCGCCGATGGCGAGCGGGCCGCGTTGCGACGTGAAACATTCGGGATGGTCTTCCAGCAATTCAACCTGGTTCCCAGCCTGACCGTCAGCGACAATCTGGCGTTCCAGGCGCGTATCGCCGGCCGCTTCGATGCAACTTGGCAGGAGGAACTGACGCGTCGTCTCGGCCTCGCCGGATTCGCCTCCCGCTATCCCGAACAGCTCTCCGGCGGGCAGCAGCAGCGCGCGGCTATTGGACGGGCGCTGGCTGCGCGGCCTCGTTTGCTCCTCGCCGATGAACCTACGGGGAATCTCGACGAAGCGACGGGCGACGCGGTGTTGAAGCTGGCGCTGGAACTTGTCGCGGCGACAGGTTGCGCGTTTTTGATGGTGACTCACAGCGCACGGCTTGCAGCGATGCTGGAGCGACAGGTCCTGCTCTGTTCCGGCAAATTGGAGCCGGCTCATTTGGCGCCTACAGCAGTCGCATGAAACAAATCTTCTGGTCGCTCGCCACGCTGCTCTCGCATTGGCGCAGGCATCCCGTCAATCTGGCGACGCTGCTTATCGGTCTCGCCATCGCAACGGCTTTGTGGACAGGCGTGCAGGCGCTGAATGAGCATGCGCGCAAGAGCTATGCAGACGCGACGGCGGCCGTAAGCGGCGCCGATAGCAGAGCGATCGTCTCCGTGCGAGGAGGCCTGTTTCCGCAGAGCGATTATATCAAACTGCGACGGTCGGGGTGGAAGGTCTCGCCCGTGCTGGATGGAACGCTGCGCCTTGGCCTACGCTCGCTCCGCCTGGTCGGCATGGAGCCGCTGACCTTGCCTCACAGCGCCCGTCTTGCAAGACTGCGCGAAGGGGGGAATCTCGAGAAATTGTTTGCGCCCGCGGGTCTGGGTTTTGCTGCGCCGGATACGCTGAGCTCCTTTAACCTCGCAGCTGGCGCAGCAACAGATCGAGGCTACCCGCTGCCGCCTATAGAGCCCCTGCGCGAAGCGCCGCCCGGAACACTTATTGTCGATATCGGCGTTGCGCAAAAGCTGCTGGACCGCCCTGATCGCCTTTCGCGACTCATATTGGAAGCAAAAGGGCAACGGTCCTTAAACGAGGTCACAGGCGATGAATTGCGGCTGGTCGAGACCGATGAAAATTCCGATCTCGCCCGCCTGACCGATAGCTTCCATCTCAATCTGACGGCCTTTGCGCTTTTGTCCTTTTTGGTGGGCCTTTTTATTGTTCACGCGTCTTTCGGCCTCGCCTTCGAGCAGCGTCTGCCGACAATCCGCACAATGCGCGCGATCGGCATATCTTCGACGGCGCTCATTTTGAGCATGCTGGGCGAACTCACGATATTGACGCTGGCGGCAGGCGGCGCCGGCGTGTTGGGCGGCTACTGGATTGCGCAAGCCTTGTTGCCCAATGTCGCGGCGAGTCTCGACAGCCTTTATGGGGCGCAAATAGCCCCGCGGCTGCCGCTTGAGTCCAGCTGGGTCATTTCAGGGCTCGCCATGGCCATGATCGGCGCCTTGAGCGCGGCGGCGGGCGGTCTGACCAGGACTTTCCGCCTGCCCATTCTCGCTTTGGCGCAACCCCAGGCTTGGCGCGAAGCGCATCGGCGTTATTTAAGGCGACAGGGATTATTCGGCGGGCTGGCTTTCACGGGCGCCTTCGTCGCCTGGATGTCTGAAGGCGGACTTGTCTCCGGCTTCGCGTTGATAGCAGGAGGCCTGCTGGGCGCCGCTCTGACTTTGCCGCTGGCGCTCGCCGGCTTTCTCAGGCTCGGCGAAAGTCTCGCCAAAGGGCCCATAGCGCGCTGGTTCTGGGCCGACAGCCGGCAACAGCTCCCCGGCCTGTCGCTGGCGCTCATGGCTTTGCTGCTCTCGCTGTCCACCAATATCGGCGTCGGCGCGATGGTCGAGGGCTTTCGGGTGACTTTCACCCGCTGGCTGGACGAGCGGCTGGTCGCCGAGGTCTATTTCGAGGCGAACGACAACGCCGCCGCGCAGAAAATTGAAGCGTGGCTCGCGCGGCGCCCAGACGTCGAGGCGATATTGCCGGTATGGCGGACGAAGACGCAGATCGCGCACTGGCCGGTGGAGGTCTTTGGCATGCGCGCGCACAAAACCTATCGCGAACATTTTCCGCTGCTCGCGCAAGGCGAGAACGCCTGGGATCGCCTTTCTCAAGGCGACGCCGCGCTGGTCAGCGAGCAACTGGCGAGGCGCTTGAAACTGCGCGTCGGTCAAACGCTCGACATCCCCACCGAGAGCGATGTCTGGCGCGCGACGATCGTCGGCGTATATCCCGACTACGGCAATCCCAATGGACAGCTGCGGGTCGACGCCGACGCGCTGGCGCGCCATTGGCCTCAGGCTCCGCGCACGAATTACAGTCTGCGCGTCGCGCCTGCCGCCGTCGCGGATCTTATCCGGGATCTTCAGAGCGCGATGGGGCCATCAATCACGAGAATTGTCGATCAGGCCTTTGTGAAGCGTCTTTCGCTCTCGATTTTCGAGCGCACATTTGCGGTCACCGCGGCGCTGAATACGCTGACCTTGATCGTCTCGGCGATCGCCTTGCTGGCGAGCCTTCTAACGCTGAGCAATCTGCGCCTCGCGCAACTGGCGCCGGTCTGGGCGATCGGCGTCCCGCGCCGGCGTCTCGCAGGACTGGAGCTGGCGCGCATTCTGCTTTTTGCCGCCGCGACAGCGCTGTTCGCGCTACCCCTGGGCCTGTTCATGGCGTGGTGTCTGGTCGCCATCGTCAATGTGGAGGCCTTTGGCTGGCGCCTGCCCTTCCATATCTTTCCGGGACAATGGGCGCAGGTCTTCGCCATCGCGCTGCTGACCGCCTTTTTTGCGGCGCTCGCGCCAGCGCTCAGGCTCGCGCGCGTGGCGCCAGCGGATTTGCTGAAAGTCTTCTCCAATGAGCGCTAATGGTCCACGAAAGGACCCCGTGACGACAAATTCCGCCAAGATGGTTTTGGCGACCGTGATCAGCCTATCCATCGCCACGGCAGCGCTAGCGGACGGCTTTGCCGGCCTTGGCCGGGAGGAGCCGGGATATGCCGCTGTTACGCCGGGCTTCGCGCTCGAGTTTCCGCGCGATTACGGCGCGCATCCGGGCTTTCGCACCGAATGGTGGTATGTCACCGCGAATCTGCGGGACGCTGCGGGCGCAGCTTACGGGGCGCAATGGACGCTGTTTCGTCTGGCGATGGCCCCCGGCCCTGCAAAGGACGGCTGGGCCAGTCAAATCGTCTTCATGGGCCATGCCGCCGTGACAAGCACGAATGAGCATCTTTTTTCTGAGACTTTCGCACGCGATGGTATTGGGCAGGCCGGCGTCGAGACAGAACCGTTCCAGGCTTTTATCGACAACTGGTCGATGGCGGCGCGGGGACCAGGAATTTCCCGTCTCTCGGTCTGCGCCTTTGACGCGAAGTTCAGTTACAGGCTCGATCTGACCGCCGACCGGCCGCCCGTGCCGCAAGGCGACAAAGGCTATAGCGTCAAGTCCGAAAAAGGACAGGCCTCCTATTACTTCAGCCAGCCGTTCTATCTCGTTGACGGCGAGATCGTTTTGCACGGCGCGCCGATAAAGGTTTCCGGCCGCGCGTGGATGGATCGCGAATGGAGCAGCCAGTATCTCGCGCCCGATCAAAAAGGGTGGGACTGGTTTTCGCTTCACTTCCGCGGTGGCGAGAAGCTGATGTTGTTTCGCATGCGCGGCATGGCGGAGCGCAGCTTTCTTGCGGGAACATGGATCGGCGCGGACGGCTCGCCCCAGCAATTGAGGCCGGAGGATATTTCTATAGAGCCGCTGGTAACGACAAAACTTCCCGCCGTCACTCTCCCTACGGAGTGGCGCCTCGGCGTCAAAAGCCATGGACTCAGCGTGGTCACGAAGACGCTCAACGTCGCGAGCTGGATGGCGACGAGATTTCCATATTGGGAGGGCCCAGTCAGCTTCACCGGATCGCATGAGGGGGAAGGCTATCTGGAAATGACCGGCTATTGAAGCGCGGGTTCAATAGCCAAATTGCTCGCGCAAGATCCGCTCTTCTAGCGAATGGCCGGGGTCGTGCAGCAGCACCAGTTCAGTGTGGTGGTCCATCTCGACGTCGACGCTCACGACGTCCCGGAACTCGTCATGGTCCGCAACCACCGAAACCGGGCGTTTGGACGCTTCAATCACCTCCAGCCGAACCTTGGCGTCGTCCGGCAGCAGCGCGCCATGCCAGCGACGCGGACGAAAAGCCGAGATCGGCGTTAGCGCCATCAGCGGCGCGTTGAGCGGCAGGATCGGCCCATGCGCGGAAAGATTATAGGCGGTCGAGCCCGCCGGCGTGGAGATCAGGATACCGTCGGCGACGAGTTCGGCCATCGCCTCCTTCTCATTGACCACGATGCGCAGCTTGGCGATTTGCGACGTCTGGCGCAGCAGCGACACATCATTGATGGCGTGCGCGCGGAACTCGCCGCCAAGCCGGTCGACGGCATGCATCAGCAAAGGATGAATGATCGAGCGCTTCGCCGCGGCGATGCGTTTGCGCAGGCCGGACTCTCGATATTGATTCATCAGAAAGCCGACCGAGCCGCGGTTCATGCCGTAGATCGGTTTGCCGTCGCCCAGAAAACGGTGGAGCGTGCGCAACATCAGTCCGTCGCCTCCCAAGGCCACGATGCAGTCGGCGTCTTCCGGCGTCACCTCTCCATATTTGGCGATGAGCCGTTCACGCGCCTCCTCGGCCTCCGGCGCGCCGGAGGACAGGAAAGCCAGCGCTTTAGGTTGCGCTGGCTGTTCGACGCCCGCCCCGGCGTCTAAGTCTGCAATCGCGCCGGAACCCATGACTTGAACTTTCGCGTGCAGCGCCGAGAAGATCGGCCTGATCAAGCTTGCAATACACCGGCGGCGGGGTGAAAGAAACGGGCAGCGGAAAGGCCCGTTTTGGCTGGCCTTCAATTTTAGCGCGCAAAATTCCTCTTGGCGACACAGGGCGAAGCCGTTATAAGCCTCACTTCGTGGCGCGTGGCCGAGTGGCTCCGCGCCGCGATTGTTTTGCGGAAGGCGTCTCCCCTAAAGAGGCAGCTCCCTTTTTGAACCATAACGGCGTCAGGTGAGTCGCATGGCCAATCCGATACAGTTCCTGCAGGAGGTCCGTTCCGAAGCGAAGAAGGTCACTTGGCCGTCGCGTCGCGAAACGCTGGTCACCAGCGGCCTTGTAATCCTCATGGTGCTGGCGGCGAGCTTGTTTTTTGTCGTGGTCGATTGGGCGTTGCGTCTGGCCGTGGGGCTGATGCTGCGCATTGGACAGTAAGTCTTTTCAAGGAGCTGATCTCGCCGCCATGACTATGCGCTGGTACATTGTCCACGCCTATTCGAACTTCGAAAAAAAGGTCGCGGACTCCATTCGCGAGCAGGCGGCGCAACGCAATTGCGCCGATCGTTTCGAGGAAATCCTTGTGCCGACCGAGCACGTCGTGGAAGTGCGTCGCGGTCGCAAGGTCAACACCGAGCGCAAGTTTTTTCCCGGCTATGTGCTGGTGAAATGCGACCTTACGGATCAGGTGTTTTCGCTGATCAAGAACACTCCCAAGGTCACTGGCTTTCTCGGCGCGGACAATAAGCCGATGCCCATCAGCGAGGAAGAGGCTGGCCGCATCAAAGGTCAGGTGG
This sequence comes from uncultured Alphaproteobacteria bacterium, assembly GCA_963697595.1. GTDB lineage: Bacteria > Pseudomonadota > Alphaproteobacteria > Rhizobiales > Beijerinckiaceae > Methylocystis. Next base: position 3,181,540 of record CAVOON010000003.1, read on the forward strand.
CGGAAGGGGTCGAACGGCCCAAGGCCACCATTTCCTTCGAGGTTGGCGAGACCGTGCGCGTCGCCGACGGGCCTTTCGCCTCGTTCAATGGCGTTGTCGAGGAAGTCGATGAGGATCGTTCGCGCCTGAAAGTGGCCGTGTCGATCTTTGGCCGGGCCACGCCAGTCGAACTGGAATTCGGCCAGGTGGAGAAGGTTTAACACCTATTCGAGGCGGTTCTTCGCCTCGTTTGAGCAGTGTGGCGGGCGCCCCCTTGAACGCCATGAGGGACAAGCGTCGGACCACGCGACTGCAACCGGCCTCGCTGCGCAGCCCTGAAGGCTTCGCCAGCCCGGCCTAACGTTGGAGAAGAAAAATGGCGAAGAAAATCTCGGGCTACATAAAGCTCCAGGTGCCCGCGGGCGCGGCGAATCCGTCGCCGCCCATCGGACCCGCGCTCGGTCAGCGCGGTCTGAACATCATGGAGTTCTGCAAGGCGTTCAACGCCAAGACGGCGCAGACCGAAAAGGGGACCCCGATCCCCGTCATCATCACGGCCTATCAGGATCGCTCCTTCACTTTCGAGCTGAAGCAGCCGCCGGTGTCCTATTTCCTTAAGCAGGCGGCGGGCGTGAAGTCCGGCTCCAAGACCACCGGACGCGGCTTCGTCGGTAAGGTGACTCGCGCGCAGATCCGCGAAATCGCGCAAAAGAAAATGGCCGATCTGAACACCAGTTCGATCGACAGCGCGGCGGCGATGATCGAAGGCTCCGCCCGTTCCATTGGCCTCGAAGTGGTGGAGTAAGTCATGGCGCATATCGGAAAAAGAATCGCCAAGGCGCGCGAGGGCATCGAACGCACGAAGCTCTATCCGCTCGGCGAGGCCATCAAGCTGGTGCGCGAGCGCGCCAAGGCCAAATTCGACGAATCGGTCGAAATCGCCATGAATCTGGGCGTCGACCCCAAACATGCCGACCAGATGGTGCGCGGCGTGGTCAATCTGCCGAACGGCACTGGGCGCGTTCTACGCGTCGCGGTTTTCGCCCGCGGCCCCAAGGCCGATGAAGCCAAGGCCGCCGGCGCGGATATCGTCGGCGCTGAAGAGCTGGTCGCCACGGTCCAGGGCGGAACCATCGAGTTCGACCGCTGCATCGCGACGCCCGACATGATGCCGCTGGTCGGCCGTCTCGGTAAGGTGCTCGGCCCGCGCGGCCTGATGCCAAACCCGAAGGTTGGCACAGTGACCATGGACGTCGTAGCCGCCGTCAAGGCGTCGAAGGGCGGCGCGGTCGAGTTCCGCGTCGAAAAGGCGGGCATCGTGCAGGGAACGGTTGGCAAGACCTCTTTCGACGAAGGCAAGCTCGTCGAGAACATCAAGGCTTTTGTCAACGCTGTCTCAAAGGCCAAGCCTGCCGGCTCCAAGGGAACCTATATTCAGCGCGTTGCGCTGAGCTCCACCCAGGGCCCCGGCGTCAAGATCGATGTGGCGAGCCTTGGCGCGCAGCAACAGTAAGGGCGGGGCCCTCAACGCCAAAAAAGCCGGCGGGAAACCGTCGGCTTTTTTTTGCCTGTCGGACCGTCATTGCGTCGAAAACTCACGGATAGAAGGCAAAGCCGCGGCGACCTTTGTGATCTGGTCCGGCGACAGATGCAGGCCAAGCTTTGAGCGTCGCCATAATATATCTTCGACGGAGCGCGCCCACTCCTCCTTCACGAGATAGCGCAATTCCGTCCGTGTCAGCCCTTGGCCAAAGTCTTCTCCAAGGTCCGCCATGCTGCGCGCCTCGCCCAGCAGACGCCATACTCTCGTTCCATAGGCATGGGCCAACCGGCGCGCGACAAGAGGTTTCAAGAAGGGCTTTTCGCGCGTAAGTTGTGAGAGCAACGCGGAAAAATCCCCCCTCGTTATATCGCCACCCGGCAATGGAGCGCTGTTCGTCCAGGCGGGCCCAATGTGAGGAAAGAAATGCGCCACCTGCTCCAGCGCGTGTTCTGCAAGACGCCGCGCGGTAGTGATTTTTCCCCCGAAGACCGAGAGCGCCGCTGCGCCGTCAATGTCGACGTCGAAGGCGTAATCGCGCGTCACCACCGAGGCGTCTATGGCGCCGTCGTCGAACAGCGGGCGTAACCCCGCATAACTCCATACAATATCGTTTGGAGAGATGACGTGATTGAAGCAACGATTGACCGAAGCGATCAGGTAGTCCTTTTCCTCGGGGCTGATTGCGACCGGCGCAGGCGCTGCGTCATAGGTTACATCGGTCGTTCCGATCAGGGTGAATTCCTGCTCGTAAGGAATTGCGAACACAATGCGCTTGTCGGAGTTTTGCAGGATATAGGCGTGATCGCCCTCGTATAATTTGCGCGTGACGATATGCGAGCCTTTCACCAGTCGCGCATGCTTGCGCGACTTGATGTGCAGGGAGCCGTCCAGCACGCGCGAGACATAGGGGCCTGCGGCGTTGACGATAATGCGCGCTTCCACGTCATCAGCGCCACTATCGCTCTCTACAGTGGCGATCCATCTGTCGCGCATACGCAACGCCGAGACGAATTTCGCGCCCACGCGAATTTCTGCGCCATGCTCTCTTGCGGCAATGGCGTTGGCGACGACGAGCCGAGCGTCGTCGACCCAGCAGTCGGCATAAGTGAAGCCTTTTTTGTAAGAAGGGCGCAAGGGTGCGCCGAGGGCGTTGTCGCGCAAGGATACGGCGTGGGACGCCTCCAACCGTTTGCGCCGCGCCAGATTGTCGTAAAGGAGGAGGCCAAGACGCATCATCCAGGCCGGACGCAGGCCCCTCTCATGCGGCAAGACGAATTTTAGCGGCCAGATGATGTGTGGCGCGGCGCCCAGAAGAAGTTCGCGCTCGGCCAACGCCTCCTGGACGAGACGAAACTCGTAGAGTTCGAGATAGCGCAACCCTCCGTGGATCAATTTGGTCGAAGCGGAGGAAGTTGCGCAGGCCAAATCTCCCTGCTCTACCAGCAAGACGGAAAGGCCTCGTCCGGCGGCGTCGCGCGCGATAGCGCAGCCGTTGATCCCGCCGCCGACGATCAGAAGATCATAAATCATGTTGGCCCATCCGAATCGAAACTCTCAGGAGTATAAGCACGCGGGACTAATGTCCCGTGAGCAGCCGGAAACCCTTCGTCAAATTCGCGCCGACGGCTTTGCCCGACTCCTCGGACCAGCATTGAGCATTGGCGAGGTTGGCGGCAGAATCCTCTTTCGCGAAACCGACTTCTTCCAATCGCCGTGCGGCGAGGCCGACTTCCTGTGCGTCGCCGCGTGCGGCGGCGGCGGCAAAATAAATGAGGGCGACCGAGGGTGAGGCCGACCGAGAGGCGGCCTCGCGCAGGCTCGCGACATCGGGCGCCTCGCCCCGTCGCAGCGCGTCCACAGCAGGGGCCGTGACGTCGGCGGGCATCAGTCTGGAGGTTATTTCGCGCGCCCGCGCGATTAACGGCAAGCCTTCGTTAGCAGCATTGGCGAGCGTCAGCCTGGCGCCAAAGTCCGTCAGGATCAGCGGATTGTTGGGATAGTCGCTGGCCGCGGCGCGCCCGACGCGGCGAAATGTCGCCATATCCTTCTCGCAAAGCGCCGTATTGTAGCGGGCGAGGCGCGGCAAAATTCCCAGCTCATTAAGATCATAGGATTTCTTGGCAAGGCGCGTTGCGTCCGCGCGAATTTCGTCGCGGGGTTTGGCGTCGCGCGCGGCGTTTCCCGGATCGAGAACGAGCAGCGACAGCGCGGCGAGGCTGTTGGGATCCGGCGGTTCCCTGTTGCGCATCGCCTCCATGCATTTGCGCGCGGGAGCGTAATCCTCCGTCGTAAAGGTCGACCAATACTGAAGCGCGTGCAGATGGCAAAGGAATGCGTCGTCGGACTTGAACTCGTCCAGCGCCATTCGCGTACGTTCGATATTGGCGACGATGCCGAGGGGATGGCCGAGGTCCGCGCCAATTTTCGCGGCGATGTCGCGCTCCATTGCGATGATCTCGGTCGCCCGAAAGCGCAAATCGTAATTACGAGTCCACATTACCGCGCCGCTTCGGCCATCCAGCAGCAAAACCGTCGTTGAAAGGCCGTCGTTCGCCAGACGAACGGAGGAACGAAGCAGGAAGTCGGCTTTCAGGGCCGCCGGATCTTCGTCAATGCGCTTGGCCAACTCGGCGGTCAGCGGGACCACGGAAAGCCAGTCGAATTCAGACAGAACGCCCGCCAACTCCGCCTGCAGTCCGGCGCCAACATAGTTTTGGCCCTCCCTGTCGGATGCGAAGGAGAAAGGCGCGATTGCGACGAGCGGCCCGTTGCGGGGCGCAGGCGGCGCGTAGCTTCTCAAAGCGAGGGCGGCAATCAAAAGTATTGACGCAACGCCGCAAAGCGCGGCCAAGCTCCAGCCCCACGCCAAGCGCCGACGCGTCCTTGGCGCTTGCGCAGGCGAAGGAACGGCAAAGATCGGCCGATATTGACCTTTCGGTATTGAGATCAATATCTTGGCCCCTGCGCCGGACTTCAGGTAGTAATTTTCGAGGGTCTGCCGCAGCCGGCCCACCTCGACGCGCACGATGCTGTCCGTCTGAGCGTCGAAATCCTCTGTGCGATTGAAGATCTGCGTCGCGATTGCATAGGCCTTGATTTTGGATCCGCGTCCTTCGAGCTCCTCGTTCACGAGGTACGCAAGGAGTCTGCGCTGCCGGTCGCTGGCGCCTTCAAGCCCCTTCTCCAGAGCGCCATGCAGCTCTTCGAGAACCAGCAGCTTGAACTCGTCCGGCGCCGTCGTCGAGGTTAAGGCGGCTCCGCTCACAATAGACCCTCCCTGAAAGCAGCGCTTTGCGAGATACGCCTCCGTTAAAACGGGGCACGTGCTTGAGCGCGGCCTGCTTGAACCGGATCTTGCGAAGGTTATCCGCAATGCTCGAGGACGCCTTCCCGATGAATGACAACGATAGGAAGAAAGCAAGAGTAAAGCGATCGCCGGAACGCGCAAAGCTGGAACAAGCGGTGATCGACGCTCTTTATCTCGGCCTCACCGATCCGGATCGCGCATGCGCTGATGACGACGAATGCAAGGATCGAAGAACTTTCGTGGTCGAAATATTGGTCGACGAAAAGGGAAAGTATTCCGTTCAGGTGCGTGAAGAAGACAAGGTCGAGGAAGGGCCCGTCTCTGCGGTTTGGCGCAGAGAATAAGCAATGGTGAACCTGCTCAGCAAAGTTAAGCTTCGTCAGTGGCGCCTATGGTTCGACTGAAGGCGTCTGGTCAAACGAATGACTTGTCGCTTTGCGCGCTGAACTTGCAGCCTGCAGATCACGCCTAAATTATATTCGGTGTTTTTGTCGCCTCGGAGGGAGCGTGCTGGCCGGAACGGGTCCGGCCAGACGACTTTAGAGGGCTTTAAGCCGTGCGCCCGTTTGTCCCGCCGCGCGGGCGCCTGTTGGCTTCCGTCGACGCGCCGGGCGCCCCTGCTGCTCTTTGTGCTGCGCCAAATTTCGCCTGCGGGCGGCCTTGCGCGTGGTGCGCGGCGCGCGGCTGATCTTGACGGGCGGCGCCTTGCGGACGATGGCGTTGCTGCGGACGGCGCGGCTCGGCCGGAGTTTCGTCGCGGGAGCCGCCGGGGGTGCGACGATCGGTGGCTTCGATCGTCTGGCGAGTCAGCTTCTCAATCGCGCGCAACAAGGGCCTCTCGGCATTGTCGCAGAGCGAAATCGCCCGTCCCGTTGCACCGGCGCGTGCCGTGCGGCCGATGCGATGCACATAGGCTTCCGGCACTTCCGGCAGTTCGAAGTTGACGACATGGCTGACGCCATCGACGTCGATGCCGCGCGCGGCGATGTCGGTCGCCACCAGGACGCGCGTGCGACCGTCGCGAAAATCCTTCAGCACGCGAAGGCGCTGATTTTGGCTCTTGTTGCCGTGGATCGCCGCCGCCCCGACGCCGGCATGCTCCAGATGCTGCGCGACGCGATCGGCGCCGCGCTTGGTGCGGGTGAAGACGATGGATCGGGAGACGTCGGGATTTTTCATCAGTTCGACGAGCAGATCGCGCTTGGCGCCGCCGTCCACGAGATAGACGTGCTGCTCGACGCGCTCGGCGGTCGTCGCCACCGGCGTCACCTTCACCTCGACCGGATTCTTAAGCATGTCGGCGGCGAGACCCGCGATCTCCTTCGGCATGGTCGCCGAGAAAAACAGATTTTGCCGGGTTTTCGGCAGCCGCGAAACAATCTGACGGATCGGCACGAGGAAGCCGAGGTCAAGCATGTGGTCGGCCTCGTCCAGCACCACCACTTCCGTCGTCGCGAGCTTGAGCTTCCCAGCGCCCATATGATCAAGCAGACGGCCCGGAGTGGCGACCAGCACGTCAAGCCCGCGCGCCAGCATGTCGAGCTGCGGCCCGTGCGAAACGCCGCCAACGATCACGCCGACAGCCGGACGGAAGAACTGTCCATAGGCACGAAAACTATCCGCGATCTGCGCTGCAAGTTCGCGCGTCGGCGCCAGCACCAACGCACGTGTAGTGTGGGGAATGGGGCGGCGCCGGTCGTTCAGAAGGCGTTGCAGAATCGGAAGCGCGAAAGCCGCGGTCTTGCCGGTGCCGGTCTGGGCGATCCCGAGCAAGTCGCGGCCCTGCAGCAATGAGGGAATCGCCTGCGCCTGGATCGGAGTGGGGGCTTCATAACCTTCGTGCTCGAGAGCGCGTAAAAGAATCTCGGCGAGGCCAAGATCGGAAAATTTCGTCACGTGTGATCTTTCAGATGCGACCGACGTCCGGACGCGGCTCTTGGCCGCCCTGGGGGATCGATCAGGGAAGGAAAAGACATGCCCCGCGTATCGGGCCGTCTGATGTCAATAAAATGAGGGACGCTCGACAGATCGTCGGCCAGGAATGGACAAGGCCTGTTTACGCGACTGGAGCGTCTCGCGCTGCGGCGCAGCAATTGGGATGAATACAGGAATGAGCAGGTTGCGTCAATCAAGGGACCGGCAAGAAGTGGGGGGCGACACCGACCCAGCTCATCGCCGCTTGCGTCGGAAGCCCCGCACGTTCCTCGGCGCCGCGTCCTTGGTCGCGCGCTCGCCCAAGAGGTTCTGCGACTTCGCGGACCGATAGCGCTCCAGCATGCGCGTGAAGCTTGCGCGCAAGACTGTTTCGATTTGCGGGCGCCGCTCGATCCGGCTGAGAGTCAGCGCGGCGGCTTCGATGGTCGACAGACCCTCGCGACGCGGCTCGCGACGCAGTTCGGCGTAGAGAGAAGATTTACGCGGGTTCAGCACGAGGCGTTTGGCTTTCAAGACCCAAGCGTTGCGCCACCAGAGAGTCTTCGCCTGAGCCCAGGTTCCATCGAAAATAACCACGCCCTTGACGCCAGCCAGCGCGCGATCCTGATCTGGAATAACAACGCCCTTCTTGTCGAGGACAACGATTTCGCGGTCTTTCGGCAATTCGCTGCTTTTTGTGGAGCCAAGGTGCAGAATCGCCCACCCGGCAGGATCGGCGGGCCGACCCAGCGCCTTTGCGAGACTGGGCCATGACAGACCGATCCTGAACGCCGAATTTTTCAGATGCAACGTGGCGAGCCGGGCCGAGCCCAGCAACCTGTCCTGCTCCTGCGGATGTTGCAGCACAAGGAGATCGACTTTGTTGTCTATAGGCGTGACGCCTTCACAGACGCATAACAGCGCAGGTTTCAGGCATAGGGGGCAATCCTCGGACGCATCCGCGGGGGCGGCGATGGCGTCAGATTCGGGAGCGTCGAAGGAAACAGGCGGAGCAGGTTGTTGGGGGCGCATATCCATCCATACACCGGCGGAGGGGATATAGCGATCAAGAAGCCACATGGACGCGGCCTTTCAGCCCAACTTCGCGGCCGCTTGCGCGACAAGCCGTTCGCGTTCGGCGCGCATGGCGGCTCCGCGGGCTCGAACGGTCTCAATGACGGTTTTGGGCGCGGTCGACGGACTGCCGGCGTCGAAAGGCGGTTGCGGCGCATATTCCAATTGCAGCTGAACGGCTTCGGCCTGCTCGCGCCCCGCGATCTCGCCGATCAACGCCAGCGCGAAATCCATCCCTGCCGTGACGCCGCCGCCTGTCATCAAAGCGCCGTCGCGCACCACGCGCCCCGGCGTTGGAATTGCACCGAAGGCGGCGAGCAAATCCATGCAAGTCCAATGAGTTGTGGCACGCTTTCCGCGCAACAGCCCCGCAGCGCCGAGCACCAGAGAGCCGGTGCAAATCGATGCAAAAATTTGCGCGGACAATGCGGATTTGCGGACGAAATGCAAAGTCGCTTCATCCGCGAGCAAAGGATTGATCCCGGCGCCGCCGGGAACGCAGAGAATGTCGAGACGGGGGCATTGGTCAAAAGTCACGTCGGGTTTGAAGGTCAGCCCTGTCGAGGAAATGACAAAGTCCGGGTTCCTGCCAACGAGATGAATGCGCGCGCCGCCCCAGGTAGCGAAGACCTCATAGGGCGCCGTGAGGTCAAGCTGCTGCACGCCGGGAAAAATCGGAAAGCCGACGTCAATCATCTTCCTCGTCCCTGCAGCCGCTCCAGCACGGCCTTCGTCGCGAGTCCGTCGGCGGGTTGTATTCCCTCGCTGAGCTGAAAGGCGTGCACGGCGTTGCGGGCGACGCGCCCGAGTTTTCCGTCAATAGCGCCGTGGTAAAGCCCGCGCTGGGTCAACGCCTGCTGCATCGCCCTGCATTCGGCAGTGGTCAGCGGCGTCACCCTCGGCCAGGGCGCCAACGGCACGTCGCGTCCCGCGATGCGTTCACCCAGCAGCGCCACAGCCAGCGCATAGGCGTCAGAGGTGTTGTACTGGCGGATCACCTCGAAATTTTCGGTGATAAGAAAGGCCGGACCGCTCGCGCCGGCGGGCATGTAAAGACTAGCGGCGCCGCTGGTGGGAAGGGGCGCGCCGCTAGCCTGGACAAAACCGAGCGCTCGAAACTGCGACAGGTCCATGTCGAAGGCGGCGAAGTCGAAACCCTGCGGCAAGCGGGTTTCGACGCCCCAGGGGAGCGCGGGATTCCAGCCCGATTTTTGTAAAAAGCCGCCGATGGAAGCGAGGGCGTCCGGCTGGGAAGTCCAGATGTCCGGCGCGGTGTCGCCAGCAAAACTCACCGCATACTTGAGATAGGCGGAGGGCATGAACTGCGGCATGCCCATTGCGCCGGCCCATGAACCTCGCAAGCGATGACGCGGTATGCCTTGCTGCAGCAGAAGAAGCGCGGCCACGAACTCGTCGCTGAGCTTTTCCGTCATATGACCTTTAAACACCAAGGTCGCCAAAACGCGCAGGACATCGGCGCCGCCGGTCGCCGTCCCGAAATTGCTCTCAACCCCCAGGATGGCGACAATCAGTTCGCTCGGAACGCCGCTGCGCTGTTCTATCTGGCGCAGCATATGAGCCAGTTCCGAAGCGACCACGCGGCCACGCGCGACGCGGCTGTTGGTCACGGTGCCGGCGACATACGCGGGAATCGACACCGTGAATTCAGACTGAGCCTTTGGCTTGGCGATTACGCCCGGGTCCGGCGTCAGACCTTGAATGGCGCCGTCGAAGGTTTCTCTCGTCACCCCGGCGGTTTGCGCGGCGGGCCATAGAGATTGCAGGAAAGAACTGAAATCCCCAGCAGGTTCAGCCAGCGCGTCGCCGCTGCCGACAAGCGCCGCTCCCGTCAGGAGGAAGTCGCGCCGATTCACCCTGATCATCAACGCCAACTCGTCCGAATCTTGCATAGTCGTCTCCGAGGCCGGGCCACAGCCCATCCTTGTAAGACTGGCGTCTGTGGAGCCCTTGTTTGGAAAGATTACACACTTTCCGGCAATTCGTTTGACAGGGGCGTGGCGCTGTCTTCTACTGCCAATAGGGATTATCGACAAAAAGGGAGCGCGGGAGGCCCGTGAGAACAGCGTAATGACGCATTTTCCCTCGACTATCGGCCCGGGCGCGCTTATCCGTTTGCGCGAAGCGCAGACCAAAGGCGCCGCTGCGCCGACCGAGTTCGACCTTAAGAGTAAGCTGCGCGCGGTGGGCTTGCGTCCAACGGTGCAACGTCTGTCATTAAGCCGTCTTCTGTTCGGCAAGGGCGACCGACACGTCAGCGCCGAGGCTCTCCATGCCGAAGCGCGCGAAGCCGGACTGCAAATGTCGCTCTCGACTGTCTATAACTCGCTCAATCAGTTCGCGAGCGCCGGACTGCTGAGGGAAATTGCGGTTCAAGGCCCGCGCACATATTTTCATACGCGCACTTCGCCACATCACCATTTCATGGACGAGGCCAGCGGCCGCATGTTCGACGCGCCGGACAGCTCGGTAGAATTTGCACGATTGCCCGCGCCGCCGGAAGGTATGGAGATCGTTGGCTGCGACGTCATCATCCGGCTGCGCGCCAAGAAGCGCTGAATTGGCGGCTCTGGAAGAGCTACCCGAGCAGTTTTTTGATCTCCGTCCGCAGCCCTTCCGCGATGTCGGGCCGCTCCAGGCCAAAGGCGATGTTGGCGGCCAGAAAACCAAGCTTCGAGCCCGTATCGTAAGTCTTTCCGTCGAACCGCACGCCGTGGAACGCCTGACCGCCCGCAAGTTTGATCATGGCGTCAGTCAGCTGGATTTCGCCGCCAGCGCCCTTTTCGCCTTTCTCCAGCAGTTCGAAAATCTCCGGGTTCAAAATATAGCGGCCGGAAATCATGAGATTGCTGGGCGCGGTTCCCTGGGGCGGCTTCTCGACCATGCCTTTGATCTCAAAACTATGGCCGTGGTCGGAGCCGACGCTGACGATCCCATATTGATGGGTTTCGCTCGCAGGAACCTCCTCCACCGCGATGATATTGCCGCCGTGCTTATTGTAGGCCTCGACCGCCTGAGCGAGACATCGGCTCTTGCGAGGTCCATTCGGCAGTGTGATCATGTCGGGCAACAAAACAGCGAACGGCTCGTCGCCGATGATGTCGCGCGCGCACCAGACCGCATGTCCGAGCCCCAACGGGGCCTGCTGGCGCGTAAAACTGGTGGCGCCGGCTTTGGGCAGATCGGCCATCAGGGCTTCATATTCTTTAACCTTGTTGCGCCGACGCAAGGTGTCTTCAAGTTCATAGGACATGTCGAAATGATCTTCGATCACCGCCTTGCCGCGTCCTGTCACAAAAATAAAATGTTCGATGCCGGCCTCGCGCGCTTCATCGACCACATGCTGCACAACCGGTCGATCGACGACGGTAAGCATCTCTTTTGGCACAGCCTTGGTGGCCGGCAGAAAGCGGGTGCCCAATCCGGCGACCGGGAAAACAGCCTTGCGAATGCGCTTGGTCATGGATGATCCATTGCGTTACAGAAGTTGCGTCCACCGCGTTTAGGACGAAAACGCCTACGCGGTTGCAACGAAATTTAGGCGCCGCCCGTTAATTTCGGGTGACGAAACGGTGTGAACGGGTGTTGACCATGACAGTTTTAGTGACAGGCGGCGCCGGCTTTATCGGCAGCCATATGGTTCTGGAGCTTTTGGATTCAGGCGAGAATGTAGTTGTCCTTGATGATCTTTCAACGGGCTTCCGCTGGGCGGTCCCGGAGGGCGTTCCACTTGTCGTCGGCGATTTCGGCGATGAAGATCTCGTGACGGAGACCATCGCGCGTCATGACGTCGAAGACGTCATCCATTTCGCCGCCAAGATCGTCGTGCCAGAGTCCGTCGCCGATCCACTGCTCTATTATCTTAATAACACCGCCAAGGCCCGCACACTATTGGAAGCAGTGACCGGGTGCGACATAAAGCGCTTCATATTTTCCTCGACCGCAGCGGTCTATGGCGACCCCGTTCAAAATCCAGTGACAGAGGACGAACCTCCAAAACCCATGTCGCCCTACGGCCGCTCCAAGCTTATGGTCGAGTGGATGCTTGAGGACGTCTCAAAGGCGCTCGACTTCAATTACGTTGCGTTGCGCTACTTTAACGTGGCCGGAGGCGACCCCGCGGGCAGAACCGGCCAGTCGACCCCGAACGCCACCCATCTGATCAAGGTAGCGGTGCAAACGGCGCTGGGTCTTCGTCCCAAAATGCAATTGTTTGGCACGGATTACCCTACCCATGACGGCAGCTGCGTGCGCGACTATATCCAGGTCTCGGACCTCGCCCGCGCTCACATGGATGCGCTGCGCTATCTGCGTGAGGGCGGAGCCAGCCTCGTCTGCAACGCCGGTTACGCCAAGGGCTTTTCAGTGATCGACGTGATCGAGACGGTGAAACGCGTCTCCGGCGTCGATTTCAAGGTCGAGATCGTAAACCGCCGTCCTGGCGATCCAGCAGCCATCGTCGCCGGCAACGAACTGATCAAATCTGCGCTGGGCTGGAAACCGCAACACGACAATCTCGAAGAAATCGTGCGGCAAGCGCTGGCGTGGGAGCGGGGGCTGGCCGCGCGCGTGGCGGGATGAAAATCATCTATCAGCGCCCGCGCGTTTGAGACCTCGTCATTGCGGCGGCGTTTTGCGACCGAACAATAGACCGTGAAGCGTGTCCGCTCCGATAATCCGCTTCATTTCCATGAAGGCGAAGAAGGGTATCAACGCTACAAAGACAATCAGCTCGGTCATTATCAACGCTTGCAGCGAGCCGTCGCCAAAAGTTGGAATGCTGTCCGCAAGCGTTTTGCCGTGCCATTTTCCGATAAGCATTTCCTCGATGACGTGAAAAACAAGCAGTAATACCGAAAAAATCGCGGCCTTGAATAAAATCGGATAGATCAGCGGCCTGTTTTTGAGGCGCTCGCCGAAGCGCAGGTCCTGAGCTATCAGCACGACTTTCGCCAAGGCAAAGGCGTTAATGATCGCGAAACCCTGCTGGTAGGTGAGAATGTCTTCGTTGAAGATGAGGGCCTTATGCAGGGAAAACAGGCTCAACATCACCCAGAAATAGAGGAAGATTTCAAAAAGTTCCTTTGCCTCGTCGACCGCTTTCGTTTTCAGGCGGCTCATTCGTTCGTTCGCCATTCCAATCTCCAGTCGGCACAACAAAATAGCTCAACAGGATGCTCGGGTTAACCGAACATGGCAACCCCCGACGGCGCGCGCCCCGAATTGATCGCTGTTGCTGCTCTTGTTGCGGGCCGTATACAAGAAGAGAGGCCATATTTCAGATGCGCTCGCCGGAACAAAGAAGGTGCAAGATGACAAAATTTGTCTTTTGGTCTGGCGTTTACAACCTCGGATTGGGTCTGTTTCTGACCTGCCCGCCGCTGTACCGGGCGTTCGGCCTGAACGTTCCCACGCCCTTTTGGGGTTGGCTGACCGGAGGCTTCCTAGCCTACACCGGCGCGGTCCTTATACTGTGTTCGCGGGATTTGCGACGGCGCGCGTCATTCGTCTACTGGGAGTCGCTTTTGCGATATGTTGCAGCGCTGCTGTTGATTCCCGCCGCACTTTTCGGCGACCTGGGCTTGATCGCGGCGCCCTTGGGCCTCGGTGATCTCGCCATCGGCCTAATCTATATGTTCGGACTGCCAAAAGAACTCGGAGCGTCGCATCGCTCGCTTTTCTTGGATCAACTGACTTGATCGTGGAGGCCCGCCGGGGGAGCCGCAACAGCTCACCCCGTGTTGCGCAATCCCGCCGCGACGCCATTGATCGACATTAAAATCCCCTGACGGATGTCGTCGTCGGTCTTGCCGGAACGCCAACGACGGATCAGTTCGATCTGGAGATAGCTCAGCGGCGTGATGTAGGGCACGCGCAATTTCAGCGAATGCGCCAATCCGGGGTTGTCGACCAATCGCTCGCTGGCGCCTGTGATCGCTTCCAGCGCGTCGAGCGCACGAGCGTATTCCGCTTCGATCAAACCAAAAATTTCCTTCGCACGGGCCTGATCGGGAGCAAGCTCGGCATAGTGACGCGCGATGGACAGATCCGTCTTCGACAGGATCATGTCGATATTTGACAACATGACCCGGAAGAACGGCCATTCCTGATTCATGAGACGGAGCAGTATTATCCGCTCTTTGTGATCATGCTCCAAGAACTGCACTATCGCGGAGCCAAAGCCGAACCATCCGGGCAAGGCCAGACGCGCTTGTCCCCAGGAAAAACTCCAGGGGATGGCGCGCAAATCCTCGATCCGGCGCGAGGGTTTCCGTGAGGCGGGCCGGGACCCGATATTTAGCGAGGCGATCTCCGCGATAGGCGTCGAGCCGAAGAAGTAATCGACGAAGCCGGGGGTCTCGTAGACCATACGGCGATAAGCGACCATGCTGTCGCGAGACAATTGCTCCGCTGCTGCGAGAAAATCCGCCTCCGGCGCCTGAAGGTCCGACAAGAGCGTCGCTTCCAGCGTCGCCGCCACCAGGAGCTCAAGCTGGGTGCGGCCGATTTGCGGATTTGCATATTTGGCCGCGATCACCTCGCCCTGTTCGGTCAGGCGAATCTGGCCTTTGACTGTGCCCGGCGGCTGGGCGAGAATGGCGTCATAGCTGGGTCCGCCGCCGCGCCCGACTGTGCCGCCGCGCCCGTGAAACAGCCGCATCGCGATATTGGGCAGACCAGCGAAAAATTCCGCCAGCGCCGTCGAGGCGCGATACAGCTCCCAAATGCTTGTGAAAACTCCGCCGTCCTTGTTGCTATCCGAATAACCCAGCATGATGTCCTGGCATGCGCCGGAGTTGCCGACGAGCTTGGCGATGCCGGGCAACGCATAGAAATCGCGCATGATGGGCGCGGCGTTGCGCAGATCCTCGATAGTCTCGAATAGGGGCACGATGATCAGCTGCGCGGAAACAGTGCTGGCGTCTCGCGGATCGAGCGTGCCGTGCATCATCCCGCTCTCTTTCTGCAGCAGCAGAACTTCGAGCAGGTCGCTGACCGTCTCGGTGTGGCTGACGATGTAATGGCGGATTGATTCGTCGCCATATTTTTTGCGCATCGCCGAGGCTTTCGCGAAGATCGCCAGCTCTCCCTCGCAGCTGTCTGAATATTCTTCATCGACAAGCTGAACCGGACGCGGATCGGCCAACAGCTGCAATAGCAACTTCTGTTTCTCGTGCTCCGTCAACGCCGCGTAATCCGGCGTTATCCGCGCGCGGGAGAGTAGCTCTGCGATCGTTTCCTCGTGACGGTCAGAGCTTTGGCGCAGATCGATTGTGGCGAGGTGGAAGCCAAACACTTCCACTGCGCGGATCAGTGGCTCCAACCGCTGCGAGGCGATCACTTCGCTATGGTGTAGGCGAAGGGATTCGTCCACCGTGACGAGGTCAGCGAGAAGCGCCCAGCTGTTGGCGTAGGGCTCGCCGGGAGTGCGCGCATGTCGCTGCGCCTGCCCGCCAGTCAGCATTTCCAGCGTGCCGGCGAGTCGGGAATAAACGCCGATCAGCGCCCGCCGATAAGGTTCGTCGTCGCGGTGCGGATTGTCATCGCCCGAACGCACGGCCAGGTCCTCCAGCGCCTTGGTGGCGCCGGCGTATTTGCGCGAGATCGACAATTCGGCTCCCAGTTGATGCACCTCGGTCAGATAGAAGCGCAGCGCAGTGTCGGCCTGCATGCGCAGCGCTGTTTCAAGAGACTCTGCGGTGACATTGGGATTACCGTCGCGGTCGCCGCCCACCCATGCGCCCATTCGCAGAAACGGGGGGACGCGCAGTCCTTCAAGGCGCCGTTCGATGTCGGAGTAAAGATGCGGAATCTCACGTAAAAAGGTGGTGCGATAGTAACTGAGCGTATTTTCAATTTCGTCGCGAACGGTGAGTTTCGACTGGCGCAGGAGTTCTGTTTGCCACATCTGCGAAATGCGGGCGCGCAACTGCAGTTCGTTCTGCGCAAGATCGCTTTTGGAATGCAAGTTTTCACGCTTTTCCAAGAGCGAGAAAATCGCATGTTCCGCATCGAGAAGACTCTTGCGTCGCACTTCGGTCGGATGGGCAGTGAGCACGGGCGAGATCCAGCCGCGCGCCAGCACTTGCGCAATCTTTCCGGCGCCAACTGAAGCCTTGCGCAGATGCGCGAAAGTGCGGGCGAGGCTAGGCTCCGAGGCGATGCCCGATTTATCGCCTGCCGCTTCCGCCTTCGCGCGCAACTGCAGGGGATGCAAATCTTCCGCTATGTTGCCAAGATGCAAAAAATAACTGAAGGCGCGTATAACCGCGAGCGCCTCCTTGGCTGAAAGCGCCCGCAGCAACTGATCGAGCTTTGCATCCGCCTCGACATCGCCATTGCGGCTCGCGGCGACCGAAAGACGGCGGATCGTCTCAATGCGCTCGAAGGCTTCTTCCCCTTCGTGTTCGCGCACCGTTGTTCCGAGGAGGCGGCCGAGCAGACGGATGTCTTCGTGCAGTCCGCGTTCGCCTTTGTGCGCATCACTCTTGTGATGTGTCGGGGCGGCGGGGACAGCGGCCTGAGGAGCGGAAGCGGCTGGGAGGTTGTCTTCGACGTGCATCGTTCGTGACAATCCTTGCATGAGGCGGAGACGGAGAGAATTATGTGCGAAGGCTCCTCTATAGCAGGCTTTGCGGGACAATTCGATTCCGGCGACATTGGCGCCTTGACGACCGTGCGCGAGACGCCTTGGGACAGGCGACCAACAGAAAAGGCGACGAACGTCGATCGAACGCCTCCGCGGTTTTTTGCCCTTCGCCAAAATATACGGGCGGCGGCCGCCAGAAGCAGAGACAAAGCGAACGAAGTCGGAACAGGCGCGCCCTGCCCTTGTTCCGGGCGCCGCTCCGACATATAGACCATGCAACGATCAGAGCCTCTACAACAGCAAAACAAGGGCGACCAGCCCGGCGAGCGGTCCAATCATGCAAGACGCAACCGAAATCTTCCTGTTTACGGCCCTCGGCGTCGCTTTCGCTGTCGGTCTCGTGGTTCTGGCGCGATGGGGACAAAAAAACGTGGTCCGCATCGCGGCCTATGCTTTGCTCGCTGTCTCTTTTCTGTATGTCGGCTTCGCGATGCGCTCGGAAGCGGCCAACACCTGGGTGGCGATTGAAATGACCGGCGTCGCCCTGTTCGGATCGCTGGCTGGCCTGTCTTTTATCTCCTCGCCCTGGTTCCTCGTCGCGGGGCTTTTGCTGCACCCTTTTTGGGCGATCTCCTTTCATTACCTTGGCACAGGCTCCGCCTTCACTTCGGGCCCCTTTGCTCTGGCGAACGCGGGTTTTGACGTCGCGCTCGGTCTCTATGTCGGCTTTGAAGTCTGGCGCGCTCGCGCCAGCGCAACTCGTCAAGCCGACGCGCCAAAACTGAAAAAAGGCCGCTGAACATGAACGCTCCCGCCGATTTCACCCTGCGACACGACTGGACTGTCGACGAGATCGTCGCTATCCACGATGCGCCTTTGCTTGAACTGGTCGCGCGGGCGAGCGCCGAGCATCGGCGCTTTTTCGACCCCAATGATGTCCAGAAGGCGGCGCTGCTGTCGATCAAGACCGGCGGCTGTCCTGAGGATTGCTCCTATTGTCCGCAGTCAGCGCATCATCGGGAGGTCAAGCTCGACCGCGTCGACCTGATGGGCGTCAATGACGTGCTCGGGGCCGCCAGGACCGCGCGCGAGGCAGGAGCCGACCGGTTTTGCATGGGTGCGGCTTGGCGTTCGGCGCCTGAAGGCCCGCGTTTTGACGCGGTGCTCGAAATGGTGCGCGGCGTGCGCGCGCTGGGCATGGAAGCCTGCGTCACACTCGGGATGGTCAACCGCTCGCAGGCCGACCGCCTCGTCGATGCAGGGCTGACAGCCTATAATCACAATCTCGACACCGGCCCGGAGTTTTACGGCGAGATCATCTCGACCCGCACTTACGAGGACCGGCTTGAGACATTAAAGGCCGTTCGAGCCGCCGGACTGGAAATGTGTTGCGGCGGCATCATCGGCATGGGCGAGAGCGTGAGGGACCGGGCGGCCATGCTGCAAGTGCTCGGCGGATTCGACCCCCATCCGGAAAGCGTGCCGATCAACACGCTTGTCGCTGTCGAGGGCACGCCTCTCGCGCAGCAGAAGCCGCTCGACCCGCTTGACCTTGTGCGCATGATCGCCACGACGCAAATCGTAATGCCGAAATCGCGCGTGCGGTTATCGGCCGGCCGCTCGTTCCTGTCCCGAGAAGCGCAGATCCTATGCCTCGTGGCCGGTGCAAATTCGATCTTTTACGGCGAAAAACTGCTGACGACCGGCAACGCCCATGTCAACGAGGACGACGCGCTCTTTGCTGCGCTGGCGGGGCGTGAAGGCTCCGCCTACGCGCAGGGATGATCGCGAGCAGCGGAAAGGCCGGAGGAAAGATGCAAATCCACCATCGCTTCCTCCTCGCGGGGGTCATGGGCTGGCCGATTGCCCATTCCCGCTCGCCCAAAATACACAATCATTGGATCGCGCAATACGGCCTTGAAGGCGCCTATGTCCCTCTGCCCGTCGAACCGGGCAAGCTCGAGGAAGCCTTGCGCGCTCTGCCGGCATTGGGTTTCGCGGGCTGTAATCTGACTATTCCGCACAAGGAAACGGCTCTGCGCTTCATGGACCGCGTCGAAGCGGCAGCGGCGCGAATTGGCGCCATCAATTGCGTCGTCGTGGAACCGGACGGTTCGCTGACTGGCAAGAATTACGACGGATTCGGCTTTATCGCGTCATTGCATGCGGCGGCGCCGCATTGGAAGGCTAACGCCGGGGCTGCCGCGGTGATTGGCGCGGGTGGCGGCGCGCGTGCAGTAGTCGCCGGCCTGATCGACGCGGGCGCGAGTGAAATTCGGCTGTTCAATCGCACGCAGAACCGCGCGCACGCCCTCGCCGCCGATTTCGGCGCGCCTGTGGAAGCCCACCCTTGGGCGGAGCGCAACGCTGGACTGGCCGGCGCCGGACTCGTAGTGAACACCACGAGCCAGGGGATGCTTGGTCAGGCGCCCCTGGATCTGCTGCTGGACGCGGCGCCGTCTTCGGCGCTGGTGGCGGATATCGTATATGCGCCGCTGGAGACCCCTTTGCTCGCCGCCGCGCGGCGGCAGGGTCTCACCGTGGTGGACGGCCTGGGCATGTTGATGCATCAGGCGCGTCCGGCGTTTTGCGACTGGTTTGGCGTCATGCCGGAAGTGACCCCGGCGCTACGCTCGCTGGTCGCGGCAACTCTCTAGATTTCGCAGGGGCGAAGGCGGTAAAGAGAAAGCGCCGGCGCGAAAGTAAAATTCGCGCCGGCGCACTCATTTTTAGCGGTGCAATGAGTCGCGGTTTCAGCAGACCGTGAAGAAAGTCTTGGGCACAGCCGCCCCGGCTTCCTTGGCGATGTCCTGAGCGAGCGTGACGACCTCGCTCGACAGCCGCGAATAGCTGCCGAAGCGATCATTCAGGAACTGCGACTGCAACGTCACGATCTCCGACATACTCTTCGCCCTGCTGAGAGCAGTGGCGAATTCAACGAATGCGGTGGCGTTTTCGTTCCAGATATCCAGGCTCTTGGTCGGCCAGATCCTGGACCAAGCCGCCGTTCCAGCCGTCGGCTCAACATTAACCTTCGCCAAAATAGTCGACGCCGGCTGGAAAGCTCGGGCTGGCTGGGGAGCAGGCTCTTTCACAGGCGCAACGACAGCAGTTTCGACCGGGTTCGCCGAGGGAAGAATGACTTCCTTCGTGGTGTCGAAGGGCTCCGGCACAGCCTGCGTAACAGCAATTGCCTTCGGTTCGGCGGCAGGCGCCAAGTTGATAGAAGCCGGTTGCCGCACGACCGGGAATTTCCTCTTGATGTCTCGCTTTTGCGTCGTCATGGACTTGGACTCCGTCAATTTCGGTTGGAAGGCGCGGCCCCTCTCACGGATTCCCGGCATTTTCGTCCCCCGCCAGCGGACGAAGCGGCCGCCTTAGCCTGGCTTTCGCGTCCGAACTTACTTGGGCGTGGCGGCTTTCTGGATCACGGCTCCAAGTTCCTTGGTCTGCTCTTGAATCGCAGCGAACTGGTTCTTCACGAACTCGCCCTGGAGCTGCAAAACTTCCTGAACGTCTTTGGCCTGCACGAGCTTTTGCGCAAGATCGAAAGCGGCTTTGACATTGGCTTCGGCATAAGAAAGCGCCGTCACTCCGACATCCTTGGCTCCGACGCTGAACGGCAGCGCCGATGTGTCGACGGAAGCGATCGCCTTTTGAGCGGCTCCGGAAAAGCCTTCAAAAGCCTTGCGGGCCTGTTCGACGCTTTTTTCAGCGAAATCACGGACTTCATTAGGAACCTGATAGGTCGGACCTGTCATGGACTTTTCTCCCTGCAACTGTGTTGTACGCCAAAGGCGGCGAAGCTCACACGCGGCCCCACCGTGGCTATTCCTCACCCGCGCGACAGCGCGACGACGGCGAGTGGCTTCACTATGGATTATTTTATTGTGCATTGCAATATAAAATTGTGCGCTGCATCCGCAGGCTTTCATCACGCAAGGCGCCTGCCGCCGATTAATGATGAATCGTTAAAATGCGTAAAAAACTTACCCATCGCATGGACCCTGCGACTCCGAGCGATTAAACTCTTATTAACCGAACGCAATCCAACGCCGATCCAGTTGCGCGAGCTGAGCGGGCGATGACGGGTGATTTTGACCGCACGAGCAAAACGCGTGAAAAGGCGAGTCCCGAATGTCCGAGGAGGAGTGTAACGACGCGGCGACGCTGATCGCCACCGATCCCGCCTTCACCGCGCTGGAGGCGTCAGGCGCGCCTATCATCGCCATGAGGGGGGAGCCTCTGCGCGTCGTCTACGCAAACGCTTCGGCGAAGGCCGTATTCGGCGAAGACCCAGGCGCCCGACTTTTGCACGGAGAACCCGGGGCTGATCGGCTTCTGGAAACGATCGAGGGAGTCCGCCATGGGGCGGCGCCCCGCCTGGAACGCCTGCCGATCGCTTTTGGCGACAATATCCGCACGGTGACAATACTTTGCCGCCAATTGTCCGACGCGGATGACGGGACGTGTTTTGTAATCGCCGCGCTCGGCTTAAGAGCTGTCACGCCTCCTTCCACGCTGAATGGGGCTCCTCACTCGACATTTCGCCCCACGCCGGCGGAACCCGCTACTGCTACGCGAAAGAGGCGTGAAGTCGCCGTTTTTGAACCGCCCGCTTCTCCCGCGGACAATTCCAATTTTGACTCCGTGGCCCTGGACCTTCGCGCCCGTCTGGCCGAACGACATGGCGATCTCGCGCCGCGCTTTCTTTGGAAGACCGACGCGGCCGGCAGATTTGTGGATGTGACGCATGTGCTCGGAGATGTCGTCGGTCAAAAATATGCGGATCTACTTGGTCTCGACGTCGAAGAAGCGTCTAGAGTCCTCAGGACTCGGTCCCGTCTTCGCAGCGGCGCTCGCGTCGCGCAAATCATGGAGCGGGGTCGAAGTCGACTGGCCCATAGAGGAGCCGCCGGCGAGCGCTCCGACCACGCTTGGCGCGCTGCCGATCCATGATGCCGCGCGGCGTTTCATCGGGTTTCAAGGCTATGGCGTGCTTCGGCTTTCACGAGCGGAGCCGCGTGCAACTGTCGCGCCTCCCAAGAACGAGGAAAAAGTGAGCACAGTTGTGGAGTCAAAGTCGAGGACGACGCCAGTTCGTGAAAGCGCGCCGTCAGAGGATGGCTTTCCGGGCGCCAATGTCGTGGCGCTGCGCCCGACCTGCCCGACGCCGCAGCGGGAGGCGACTGAAAGTGGAGACGTCCTGTCGCCGCAAGAGCAGATCGCATTCGATGAAATTGCGCGGACTCTTACGGCTTGCGGCGTCTCGGCGCCCACGCCGCCCGGCTCTGCGCGAGATCTGATTGATCAAGTTGGCCGCGCGATGGGGAGTACGCCCGCCGTGCCGGTTTTTACGGAGGCTGCGCCACTGCTGCAGTGGGCGGCCCTGATTGACGTTCTGCCCATGGCCGTGCTGGTGGCGCGGGATGCGAATGCGCTCTACGCCAACCGTACGCTGCTTGATTATCTGGGATACGCCAACCTGCAGGAACTGTCTGCGGATGGAGGCCTGGCGCGGGTATTTCTTGGGCGCGCTCCGCAAGCTTTTGCTGCGCGAGCGCCCTCCGGAGCTGTGGAGGTAAAAACTCAAGACGGCGAAACGCTTGATACGGATGCGCATGTCCAGACCATTGAATGGAATGGAGAGCCGGCGACTCTGATCAGCCTGAGCCGCCATGTGTCATCTACGCGCAGCCGAGCAGAAGAAGTGGCGGCGCGAGCTTTGGCGCGCTCTCAAGGCGCCGAACTCTTGCGCGTGCGCGCCGAAGCTGACGAACTGGCCACGGTCTTCGAAATCAGCCCCGCTCCGGCGGCGATTCTCGCTGGCGACGGGCGTATCGAACGCACAAACCAGGCGTTCGCCTCGCTTCTCGGGGTGCAAGCTGAAGCTTGCGTTGGGCAGGAGCTTACGAACTTCCTGGCCGGGGGAGACGTTCGCCACCTGAAGGGCCTTATTGCCGAGGTCGCCAAGGCAAAAGCCGTCGCAATTGATGACGCAATCTGCTTGGCAGCCTCGAACTTCACGGGAAGCCTTCGCGCGGGAAGCGCCCCCGTGCAACTCGCTTTGCAACGCCTTGGCGACACTGCGCAGTCCCGCATCGTCTGTTTCGCTTCGCGGCCGGCTTCAGCCGAAACAAAACACGACGCGGAAGCCGCCCGCGAAGAAGCGGAACGGGCGAGCGCCGCAAAGTCCGCGTTCCTTGCGCGCGTTTCTCACGAAATCAGAACGCCCCTCAACGCCATCATCGGCTTTGCGGAAGTCATGATGGAAGAACGTTTCGGGCCGATCGGCTCGGAGCGCTACAAGGAATATCTCAAGGACGTTCATACTTCGGGCGTGCATGTCCTCAGTCTTGTCAATGACCTTCTCGACCTTTCCAAGATCGAGGCAGGAAAGATGGAGTTGGTGGTTGAGCAGATCGACGTCAATGCGATCGTTGGCGAATGCGTGTCTATCATGCAGACGCAGGCCAATCAGCAGCGCGTGATCATGCGGCTGTCGCTGGCTCCCCGATTGCCGCGCATACGCGCGGACGAGCGTTCATTGCGGCAAATCCTGCTTAATCTCCTGTCCAATGCGGTAAAATTCAATGAGCCGGGCGGGCAGGTGATCGTGTCGAGCGCCCTGACGGACGCCGGATTTGTGGTGATCCGCGTGAAAGACACCGGCATAGGCATGTCGGATGATGAAATCCAGATCGCTCTGGAACCATTTCGTCAGATCGCGACGTCGCGCAAAATGACGGGGACAGGCCTCGGCCTGCCGGTCACAAAGGCCCTGATCGAGGCCAATCACGCATCGTTCCTGATCAAGAGCCGCAAGAACGAAGGCACTTTGGTTGAAGTGGCTTTTCCCTCGGCGCAAGGGCTCGCGGCCGAGTAAGGATTGGCCTTAGTTTTGCTCGGAGGCGCCGCCCGGCACGGCGTCTGGCGCATGCAGGAGCGCATTTGCCAACCATCGATCTTAACGCCGATCTTGGCGAAGGTTTTGGCGCGTGGCGCATGGGCGACGACGCGGCTTTGCTGCGCATCGTTTCGAGCGCGAATGTCGCCTGTGGTTTTCATGCCGGCGATCCCGACATCATGGCGCAATGTTTTGCGCAGGCGAAGCAGGCGGGCGTCTCCGTCGGCGCCCATGTTTCATTTCCCGACCTTGCGGGCTTTGGCCGTCGCTCCATCCCGATGTCGCCGCAAGAAATCGAGCGCGCGGTCGCCTATCAACTGGGAGCGGCTCAGGCTCTGGCGCATTACGCCGGACACAAGATCACATTTGTGAAAGCTCATGGCGCGCTGGCCAATCTTGCCGAAAGCGATGCGCGGATTGCGGACGCCGTTGCGCGCGCAATCGTCGCCGTTGATCCATCGCTGACCCAGCTCGTCATAGCGCTCAGCGAACAGACTTGCGCGGCCGAGCGCGCGGGACTGCGCGCCGCACACGAAATCTTCGCGGATCGAGCCTACACAAAGGAAGGTCGCCTGGCGCCCCGTTCACAAGGAGGAGCGGTGATTCAGGACGTCGAACTGGTCGTTGAACGCGCGCTGAAGATGTTGAGGGAGGGAGCCGTGCTTGCCCTGGGCGGCGCCCTCCTCCCAACGCCGATAGACTCCGTTTGCGTGCATGGAGACACGCCCCATGCAGTCGAAATGGCGATGCGATTACGCGCTGCGATCGAGAGCGCCGGCTGGAGTCTGCGTCCCTTCGCTACACCGGCGGATTGACGCATGACGCTTTATGAGCGACCGGCCTTTCTCGACGCTGGAGAGGCCGCGTTGGTAGTCGAATTCGGCGATAGCGTCGACCCCGCCATAAATGCGCGTGTTCTGACATTGGAGGCCGCCCTGCGAGAAGCGGCGCTCGCGGGCATAGAAGAAACGGTCCCGACCTACCGCTCGCTGATGATCCATTACGAACCGCTGGCTATTTCTCGCGCTGAGCTTGTGGCGGCGCTGAAGAGGTTGTCGCCGAAGGACGCCAGCGCCTTCACGCCAAAGACACGCTGGCGTCTCCCCTGCTGCTACGACGCGGACATTGCTGAAGACATCGTCTCTGCCTCGCAAATGCTGTCGCTGGCGCCGGAACGCCTTGCCGCTTTGCATGCGGGCGGCGACTATCGCGTTTACATGTACGGCTTCGCGCCGGGCTGGTGTTATCTCGGCGGCCTGCCCGATCGACTTGCTTTGCCGCGTCGCGCCAGTCCGCGCGGACCGACACCGCAAGGCGCCGTCCTGATCGGCGGCGGACTGTCTCTCATTGCCACAAATCCGATGCCGACGGGCTGGTATGTGATCGGCCGCACGCCGGAGAGACTGTTCGCGATCGAGCGCAACCCTCCAACGCTGATCGAGCCCGGAGACGCCTTGAGTTTCGAAGCCATCGACGCCGAAACCTTCCGGGCTCTGGACACGCGCGCGGCGCGCGGCGACGTGCTGGCGCGGCGCGAGAACCTGTCGTGAACGCGAGTTTGCGCATCCAGTCCGCCGGCCCCGGCGCCACGGTGCAAGACGCGGGGCGAAGGAATTTTCTGCGTTTTGGAGTGACGCCAGCTGGACCGATGGACCAGGGAGCCTTTATGGCGACGCTACTGGCCTCCGGCGACCCTCATGGCGCAGCGATAGAGGCTTCTCTCGGTGGGCTGGAGCTAACAGTTGAAGGCGGAGAAGTTGGCCTCGCCATCGCGGGCGGCGCTTTTGACTTGCGGCTCGGCGGGCACAGTTTGCCTTCCGCTTGCGCGCTGAAGCTTGCGCCCGGCGCGCATCTGTCGTTGCGCCCCGGAACGGCCGGCGCCTGGTGTTATATCGCCCCCTTTGGAGGCTTCGATCTGCCCCCTACCCTTGGTTCTCTCGCTACGCATACGCGTTCGGGGATGGGCGGATTGGCGGGCCGAATGCTATGCAGCGGCGACATATTGAGGATCATCAATCCGCGCGCGGCGCCTTCACAGCCCCTGGCGGTAAGCGCGCCCTGGCTCGATCTCGCGCCCGATAAACTGCGAGTCTTGTTGGGGCCGCAGCAGGATTATTTTTCAACCGAGACAATCGAGACTTTTCTATCAGCGCGCTGGCGTTTGTCGCCACGCAGCGACCGCATGGCCTATCGACTGGAGGGACCGGCGCTCGCGCATCTTAAAGGCCACAACATCGTCTCCGACGGTCTCGCCTTTGGCGCGATACAAGTCCCCGGCGATGGCGGGCCGCTCGTGCTTATGGCCGACCGGCAGACGACTGGCGGCTATCCGAAGATCGCTCACGTGATCGGCGCAGATCTTGGCGCGCTCGCGCAGAAGCGACCCGGAGATTTCATAACCTTCGAGAGCGTGACGTGGGAGCAGGCGTTTGCGGCGCGCAGCGATCGAGCGCGAATGATCGCGGCGGGCGTCGCGCTCATGGCTCTTGCGCGGGACGAATTGTCAGCGGAGTTTTTGCTTGCGCAAAACCTTATCGGCGGCGTGGTCGGCGCCAGGGACGAAGGATGATGCGCCGATGTCCCGAGCCTATTGCTTGACATGAACAGCAAGCCAGATGGTTTGCTGTTCAGCGTCCGTCCACTCCACCCGATGGCGCCGACGCGCCGGGATTTCGAGATAGGCGCCGGGACGCAACGCTCTCGGGGCGGCTTCGCCCTCAATCAACAAGCCGGCTGAGCCGGAGAGCAGAAATATCCACTCGGTGAAGTCCTGGTCGTACCCAAAACCGGCGGGACTCGCTTGTCCCGTCGACAGGATTTTTTCGATCCTCACGCCTGGAGTGTCGGCAAGGACGGCGATCGTTTCTTCGTCCGAGGTTGCCGCTTTATCTGCGAATAAATCGCCAGTCTTGATCAATGCGGCCTCCAGTTCCAAGCATCACCCCGGAATGACGCCGATCCGCTGCAGCAGCCAATACGCCCCCGCGAGCGCGATTGCAGAAGAAAGGACGTAAACCAGCTTCTCGCTGCGTTTCCCGCCTGTCTGGCGGTCGATCAGCAGCAAGATCGGCATCAACGCCAGCACTATGGCGATCTGGCCGATCTCCACGCCGATGTTGAAGCTCGCGAGCGCCGGCACGATGGTCTGTTGCTGGACGTTCAGCTCCTTCAGTCCGCTGGCGAAACCAAATCCGTGGATAAAGCCGAAAAGGAAGGTGTCGCGCCATCGCTTGTCGGTGTTGCGCGAAACGAAATTCTCCACGGCGACATAGATAATCGATAGAGCGATCGCGGATTCGGTCAAAGTCGTCGGCAGGGTTACGATGTCGAGCGCCGCCAGCGACAGGGTGATCGAATGCGAGATAGTGAAGGCGGTGACGATTTTCACCACCGGCCAGACACGGTTCGCCCACAGGATCACCGCGATCAGGAAGCAGATGTGGTCGTAACCGGTCAAAATATGCTCAATGCCGGCGAGACCGAACTTTTGCATCAACTGCCAGGTTGTTTGCAGCGGCTTCGTCAGATCAAGCGGCGGACTCTTGTTGTCGAGCATGGTCTCGCCGGGGTTTTTGCCGCCTATCACCGTGACCAGCTGCTTTCCGCGCGGGCCTTGCGCCGCCAAAAGTCTGGCGGCGTCGTAAATGGTGAAGTCGCCGGCGCAGTTAAAGCGCAACACGACGAGCGCGCTGTCCTGGTTGGTTGGATCTTCGCCCGCGCGCTCGACCTTGCCGATGCAGGTGCGCCCGTTTGAATCATGCATCGCGACACGGCGCGCGACGAATTTGCCGATCTCGTCTTCGAGCACGCCGGGAGCCGATAAATCCGCATTGGGGCGCTCGTTCATCGTCTCGGAGAACATCCGTTCGAGATCGGTCGCCAAAAATCCTTCGTCGACCACCCATCCGCCGTCTTTGACGGTCAGTTTGGCGGTCGATATGTCCGGTGTGTGCGCAAGCGCGGGCGCGGCGAGGCCCAGCGACAACAAAACGATGGCGGCCAGTCTCGTCCACAGCGGATTCATAAGGGTGTTTCCCTAAAGCTTTAGCGTTGTTTTGCGCGCACAATGCCCGAAGGCGCGACGCGGGACAAGGCCGGACCCTCGACTCGCATTGCAGCGGCGCCCGCGCATCGGCTATGACAGGCGGCGATTTTCTGGAACAGGAAGCAAGTCGGGAGTTCAGCGGTGCAGCGCGTGACCATGACCATCGACGATGAGCTGATGGAGAGCCTCGACCGTTATATGGAGGCCTCGGGACACCAGAACCGCTCCGAAGCGGTGCGCGATCTTGTGCGCGCAGGCCTGTTGAAACAACCCAAGATAGATGACAGCGCAAGGCGCTGCATGGCTGCGCTGGTCTATGTCTATGACCACGAGACGCGCCAATTATCCAAGCGGCTGATGGACGATCATCACAGCCATACAGACCTCTCGATAGCGACGCTGCATGTGCATATCGATGAGGAAAGCTGTCTGGAGGTGTCGCTGCTTCGAGGTCAGAAGGCCGCAGTCGAGCATTTCGCGCAGCATGTGACGGGCGAACGCGGCGTGCGCTATGGCCAGCTCGTTGTTGTCCCGGCCAGCGCGGAGCGGCCCTCGAACGATTATGGGCATCATCACGATCACGAACATGAACATTGAGACTATCGGCGTTTGCAACGCAAGTTGAGTGTGACAAATTTGGCACGGTGAGTGAAAGTTGTGCATGATATATTGACGGCGCTAGCCCCGGTAAGACAAAAATAAAGAAACAGCATATCCTGGCGGGGAGGCCTAGATGAAAACCGGTCGGCACCTTTGGGAAATCTCCGCCCTTGCGCTTCTGCTGGGCGCGGCCGCCGATTTCGCTATCGCTCAAGAAGCGCTTCCAGAAATTAATATCGGCAAGGCTAAGCCTCGTCGGCAAAAGCCCGCCGCGCCGGCGAAACCGCAGCGGGTCGCAAGGCCGATCTCCGAGCCGCTGCCTTCTTCACCGGTGCTGACCCAGTCCAATTTCGATGACCCGTCGCGCAACGACCCCAATGGAGTCAAACCGCCGCGGCCCCTGGAGTCCGCCAGCACAATCTATGTCTCCGGCGCGGAAGTCCGCGCGCGTTCCTACACAAGGCCCGGCGAGGCGCTTGAGATTGTCCCCGGTCTGTTGATCACCCAGCACAGCGGCGAGGGCAAGGCCAATCAATATCAGCTACGCGGTTTCCAGCTCGACCATGGAACCGATCTGGCCATCTGGTACGACGGCATGCCTCTCAACATGCCGACCCATGGCCATGGCCAAGGCTATGCCGACGCCAACTTCCTGATCCCCGAGTTGTTCGATACGGTCCTCGCGCACAAGGGCCCATATTTCGCCGAGGAAGGCGATTTCTCCGCCGTCGGCGCGGTGCATATCAATATCGTCGACAGCGTGCCCAATGGCGGGCTGTTCTCCGCCACAGCGGGCAGTTACGACTATGGGCGCCTGCTTGGCATAACCTCCAACAAGCTCGAAGGCGGAAATCTGCTCAGCGCGGTGGAACTCGGCTATTACAATGGTCCGTGGACCATTGGCGACCAAATGCACAAGATCAACGGCGTCTTGCGCTGGTCCCAGGGCACGCAGGAAAACGGCCTTTCGATCACCGCGATGGCCTACGCCAACGACTGGCATGCGAGCAATCAGATTCCTGAACGCGCGGTGTCGGAAGGGGTAATACCGCTCTGGGGCAATATCGACCCCACCGACCGGGGCGACACGACGCGCTTCAGCCTTTCGACCCGGTGGAGCGAGACCGACGCTCACAGCAATTCGCGGATCGAGGCCTTTGCGGCCCATACGACGCTCGATCTTTATAATGATTTCGATTACTACCTGACCCAGCCGATTATCGGAGACCAGTTCCGTCAGTTCGATCGTCGCACGACCCTTGGAATCAACGCGGAACACGGCTGGAAATACGAATTCGGGGGTTTCCCGGTCGAGACGCGCATCGGCCTGCAATCGCGTTACGACAATATTCGCGTGGGTTTGCAGGACACCACTCAGACGGTGGCTTACGCAACCGTGGAAAACGACCAGGTCGCGGAGGGCAATGTCGGGGTGTGGACCGACACCACCGTCAAGTGGACCCCCTGGCTACGCACGACGACCGGCATTCGCTACGACTTGTTCGCGGCGGCTGTCGGAGATTATCAAAACCCGCTCTCCGCCCCGACGAATTTGCCTGTTGGCACAGCAGGCGCGCTGCCGATCTGGACCGGACCCTGGAACTCGGGACATAAAGCGGACGGGATGGACAGCCCCAAACTCGCCATTACCTTGGGCCCGTGGGCGAAGACTGAGTTCTACATCAATGCGGGCGAAGGTTTCCACTCGACCGATGCGCGGGGGACGGTTACAACGCTCACTCCTGGCGACGGTTCTGTTTCAGCGACGACTCCACTGCTGGTGAAAGCGCGGGGCGCTGAAGTCGGCGCGCGCACCAAATTCATCGAAGGTCTCGACTCCACGCTCACGCTTTGGGCGCTCAACTTCGACTCCGAAAACCAGTTCGACGGCGATACCGGCACGACGCTTTTCGGGCGACCGAGCCGTCGCTATGGCATAGAATTCAACAATCATTATTCGCCGACGGACTGGGTGCATTTCGACGGCGACCTGGCGCTCAGCCATGCGCGTTCGCGGGGCTTTGACACGCCCCAGCTCGCGACCTGGGCCCCGCTCGTCACGCCGCAGACGATCGGCTATTTCACCTATCTTGGCAACGCGCCAGGCAATTACATCCCCGAAGGGCCGCCGGTCATCGCCTCGATTGCGGTCGAAGTTGGCAAGCAGACCGGCTGGTTCGCCGGGCTGAAATATCGTTTCAAAGGCGCCTATCCGCTGACGGAGGATGGCTACTTCAAGGCGCCCGCGACCGGAACGGTCAATCTGCGCGTCGGCTACAAATGGGAAAATGGCCTAAAGCTGCAGATCGACGGCTTCAACGCGCTGAACTCGCGCTCGGACCAGATCACCTATGCATATGGTTCTTTGCTGCCCACTGACCCGCTTTACGCGCAATGCGTGAGCGGAGCGGCTCCGGCTGCGGTCTGCGCGATAGGACAGATGGATCGTCACTTCAAGCCGATTGAACCGGGCGTCATTCGCGTAACGCTGAGCGGCCCGTTGTCGCAGCGCGCCTTCGATCCGCTTTTCGCTTCCAAGCCCAGCGACCATACGCCCTATAAGGATTTTCTCGCTTTGGCCTCCGACGTGTCCAGCGGGAACGTCTTTGCCTCCGACGAGGGCGCGTCTTTGCCCAACAAGAAGGGACCGCCTGCGGTCCCCGCGATTCCAGTCTCGTGGACAGGACTCTATGCGGGCGTAAACGCCGGCGACACTTTCGGCAGCAGCAACCTCAATGTGGTGGCCCTTCCACTTGCTCCGGGCGGCGATCTGGGCGCCGCTACTGCCGTGTCGGGCGCGGCGACCAGCGGGTTGGGCAATTTTGGCGGATTTATCAGTGGCGGCCAGGTCGGATACAACTGGCAACTGGGTGACGAGCACGCGAGCCGAAAGAAGTTCGTGGCAGGTCTCGAAGCGGATATTCAGGGAACGGCCGGCGCCGGAAACACCTGGCCCATTTCGAATGGCGCGGCCAGCACGTTGGTTCCTGCGAACAATGTCAGCGGCAGCGTCGCGACATCCCACAACCTCGACTATCTCGGCACCCTGCGCGCGCGCGTCGGATATCTGCTCACCCCGGCCTTGCTCGCTTATGGAAGCGGGGGTCTCGCCTATGGGCAAGCTAAATTGAGCACGCAAACTTCCTTGTTCGCGGCTACTCCGTCCGGCGCTCTCGCCGGTTTCGCCGCGGGCTCGGCGAACTACTCCAACATGCTGGTCGGCTGGACCGCCGGGGCCGGCATGGAGTGGATGTTCCATCCGAACTGGAGCGTCAAGGCGGAGTATTTCTATTACGATCTCGGCGCCGTCTCCGTATCCGGCCTGGTTCCGGGGATGACTCCCGCGGGCGGCCCATCCGCCGCCCTTACTCTTGCGAGTCAGGCCAGCGCCCGCTTCAACGGACATATCGTGCGCGGGGGCGTGAATTATCACTTCGATTTGGGGGCGCCAGCTCCGATCCTCGCCAACTATTGATCACATGGAAACAGACGGCCGATGGGCGCGACTATAGCTTCGTTGGAAGACATGATCGCGCCTGTCGCCGGCGAGGAATTTTTCTCGGCCTATTGGGAGAAGCAGCCGCTACTCGTCAAACGCGCGGACTCGCGTTTCTACGATGCGCTGCTGACGCTTGAGACAGTTCAAAACGCCATTTCCTCCGGTGGCCTCCGCTATCCAGCCCTCCAATTGTCTAAGAGCGGCGGGTTCATGCCGCCAGAAGCCTTTTGCCTGGATATCCGCTCTGGAGGAGTCGTATTCAGCGGCGTGCCGGATATGAATCGGCTTCAGGCCGAGTATCGATCGGGCGCCACCCTGTCGCTGCCGGGATTTCACCGCGCCTGGAAGCCGCTGGGAACGCTGGCCGCGTCGGTCGAGGATCGTCTCGACCATGCCGTTCACACGAACATTTACATCACGCCGCCCGATTCTTCGGGATTCAGCCCGCATTACGACACCCACGATGTCTTCGTCCTTCAAATCGCGGGCGGCAAGCGCTGGAAAATCTTCAAGCCGCTTGTCGATCTGCCTCACCAGAGTCAACCCTTCCATCCGCAAATGCTGACTGCTTCTCCGCCGCTGCTGGAGCTCGATCTTGCGTCGGGCGATCTGCTGTATCTTCCGCGCGGCTTCATTCACACGACGAACACGTCGGAGCAGTCTTCCGCCCATGTGACGCTGGGAGTCACGGTGTACACCTATGTGGAATTGCTCGCCGCCTGGCTTCAATCCAGCAAGAACGACGTGGGATTTCGCCGGGCGCTTCCTGCGGGATTCGCGAACCGGCCCGAGCTTCGAGAGACATTGAAGAACGAATTTTCGACGTTGGTCGCCGGCCTGGTCCAAAGATTCGATGCGGACGAATTAGTGGACGTTTTCCTGTCGCGCGTGCGCGAAGGTTATCCAGGGCGAAATGCGGTCAGAAGCGAGTTCGACGCCCAGGCGGCGATAGGCCTTAACAGCAAGATCAAAGCCCTCGATCAAAGCCGCTATTCCCTTAAGGAGGAAAGCGGCAACATCGTGTTGAAGTTCTCGGGCAAGGCTTTGGTCCTGCCCCGACAGCTCCGGGCGATGCTCTCCGAGATGTGCGCAAGGCCATCCTTTACTCCCGGGGAATTGTCGTCCGACATGAAAGATGACGCAAAGATCGCTTTGATCCGGCATCTTTATAAGGAAGGCTTCCTGTTTCCGGTGAAGTGAACCCTCTCCTTGACCGCTTCACCCGTTCGGTCACGGCGATATAGAGGGCGCATCTTCGTCCAAAAGCGCTTAGCTTTCCTCCATCGTTTCCAGTTCGGCGATAAGACCTTCGATCATCTCCAGACCTATGCTCCAAAAGGCCGGATCGCGCGCGTCGAGACCGAAGGGCGCAAGCAGTTCGTTATACGGCTTCGATCCGCCCGCCTCGAGCAAATGAAAATAACGCTCTGCAAAACCCTCATGCGCTTTCTGGTAGACCCCATAAAGCGAATTCACGAGACAATCGCCAAAGGCGTAGGCATAGACATAGAAAGGCGAATGGACAAAATGCGGGATATAGGCCCAAAAGCTCTCGTATCCGGGACCCAGCCGGATCGACGGACCAAGGCTGGCGCCTTGTACGCTCATCCACAATTCGCAGATCTTTTCCGAGGTTAATTCGCCATTGCGCCGCTCCATGTGGACCTTGCGCTCGAAGGAATAGAAAGCGGTCTGCCGCACCACCGTGTTCAGCATGTCCTCGACTTTGGCGGCGAGCATGGCGCGAGTTTCGGACTTTTCGACGGCGCCTTCCAGCAGTTTTCGGAAGGTCAGCATTTCTCCAAACACCGACGCTGTCTCAGCCAGGGTGAGCGGAGTTGGCGCCATCAACGCTCCCTGCTGCGACGCCAGCACTTGATGCACGCCATGTCCGAGTTCATGCGCGAGCGTCATGACGTCGCGCGGTTTGCCTTGGAAGTTCAACAGCACATAGGGATGCGCCGAAGGGACAGTAGGATGCGAAAAAGCGCCCGGCGCCTTGCCTGGACGCACTGGCGCGTCAATCCAGCGCTTGTCGAAGAAATCTCCGGCGATCTGCGCCATTCGCGGCGCGAACCCGCTGTATGCGGCAAGCACGACATTGCGCGCCTCGTCCCAGGAAAACTCCTTGGCCGCGGCCATCGGCAATGGGGCGTTGCGATCCCAATAGTCCAGCGCATCTTTCCCGAACCATTTGGCTTTCAATTTGTAATAACGATGCGACAGACGCGGATGCGCCGCCTCGACAGCAGAGACGAGCGCGGCCACAACTTCGCCTTCAACGCGGTTGGACAAATGACGCGCATCGGCGACGTCTTTGAAACCGCGCCAACGGTCGGAAATTTCCTTGTCCTTGGCCAGCGTGTTCGTAATCAGCGCGAAGATTCGCAAATTCGCGGTAAGCGTATTGCCAACGGCCTCGGCGGCTTCCCGTCGTACCTCTTCGCGTCGATCCTGCATCAAATTGAGTACGGGCTCGATCGCCAACTCCTTGCCTCCGACCGTAAAACGCAATGAAGCGATGGTTTCGTCGAAAAGACGATTCCAGCTGCTCGCGCCTGTGACGGATTTTTCGTGAAACAGTTCCTCAAGCTTGTCTTCAAGCTCGTAGGGCTTCTCCTTGCGGATATCTTGCAGCCAGGGGCGCCATCGCGCCAGCGGTGGATGTTGCGCTGCGCGGTCGAGAACTGCGTCGTCAATGCGATTGAGCTCGAGCTGGAAGAACAATAGCTGGGTCGAGGCGTCGACAATCTTGTCTCGCGCATCCGAGAAAAATTTTGCGCGCGTCGGGTCTGTTACGTCGCCTGCATGCAGCAAACTGGCGAATGACATGATACGGCCCAGCAAGTCCTGCAGCGCCTCGTAACGCGCCACAGCCTCTCCGAGTTTTTCGCTCGCCTGCGGGTGAACGGCAAGCTCGGCGAGTTTGGCGCGATAGTCGACGGCGAAAGCGCTTGAGTCTCGCGCAGCGCGGTCGAAATCGTCTTTCAATGCCGGCGAATCGATAGCCGGGTAAAGATCCGCCAAATTCCATTGGGGCAAAGCTTCAGTTGCAAGCGCGGCGTTCTGCAGAGGGGGCATTACGAAAACCCGATGAAAAGAGAGAGGTCGAAGCGACCGATTGACCTCTAATATGGCCAAAGCCAAAGTGGGATCAACCCGCGCAAACACGGCGAACACCCCACACAAAAACCCGGAAAAGCGCCGTTATTCCGCTTGACGGGCGCTTTTTATGAGTTTGACAGAAATACCGCAATTTCTGCAAATGCTGGGAATAAACTCAACAGAACACAGACTTACATCCAACTCCCCCCGTCGCTTTAGCGTCCATTAACCCCGCCTTTACCCTGTTCCCCGACGATAGCCGTGGGTCAGCCGCTCAACCCGGCGCCTCACTCGAATAAGACCAGGGACCAGCGGCGCATTGCGTCGCGAATTAAGGGCGCCAATGACTTCGACAGTTCTCATTGCCGATGACGATCCGGTTCAACGCCGCCTGCTCGAGGCAATGACGCGGCGCTTCGGCTATGATGTCGAAACGGTGGAAAGCGGCGAACAGGCGCTTGCGCGGCTCACACAAACCGGAGTCACTAGCGTAGCTTTGCTGATCCTGGATCTTGTGATGCCGGATCTCGACGGCATGGGCGTGCTCACCCGCATGCGCGAATTGAAGCTGACGACCCCGGTGATTGTTCAAACCGCGCATGGCTCGATCGAAGCGGTGATCTCCGCGATGCGAGCCGGAGCTCATGATTTTGTCGTCAAGCCGGTAGGCGCCGAGCGCCTTCAGATTTCGATCAAGAACGCTTTGTCGGTCGATGCGCTGGCCGGCGAAATGCGTCGCATCAATCGTCGCTCTCAGGGAACTCTGACTTTTAAGGATCTGGTTTCCCGCAGTCCCGAAATGGCCCGCGTCATCAGACTCGGCGAGCGCTCTGCGCATTCCACGATTCCCGTGCTGATCGAAGGCGAATCGGGAGTTGGCAAGGAACTGGTGGCGCGCGCCATCCAAGGAGCTTCGGATCGACGGGGTAAAGCCTTCATCACCGTGAACTGTGGCGCTCTGCCCGCCAATCTCGTCGAATCGATATTGTTCGGTCATGAGAAGGGCGCCTTCACCGGCGCAACAGAGAAGCACGTCGGAAAGTTCGTCGAAGCCAATGGCGGAACCCTGTTTCTGGACGAAATCGGCGAATTGCCGCTTGATCTTCAGGTCAAGCTGCTTCGCGCCTTGCAGGAAGGCGAAATAGACCCCATTGGTTCAAAACGGCCTGTTCGGGTCGATATCCGGTTGATCTCGGCGACCAATCAAAATCTTATCGAACTGGTGAAGCGCGGTCTTTTTCGCGAGGATTTGTTTTATCGCCTCAACGTATTCCCCATCGGCATTCCGCCGCTCCGCTCTCGTCGGGAGGACATCCCGGATCTTTCGCGCCGCTTTTGCGCACGCTTCTCCGCGGAGGAAGGCCGGACGATACGAGGACTTACGGCCGAGGCGCTGTCCCTGCTCTGCTCCTATCAATGGCCCGGGAACGTGCGTCAGTTGGAAAACGTCGTGTTTCGCGCCGTGGTGCTTGCCGACGGCGATGAGCTGACCGTCGCGGAATTCCCGCAGATCGCCGCTCATGTATCGGGCTTCGATGTGCGCGTCCCACCACTACCGGCGCCTGACGCGCAAACTGCGATTCAGGAACGTGAGATACTGCGTGTGGAAGTGCGCGACCCCAATGTCCTTGCCTTGCTCGGACAGACTGGCGAAATGCGAAAGCTTGAGGACATCGAAGCCGAAACCATTCGCTTCGCGCTTCAACACTACCGCGGGCAGATGT
The DNA here is from genome assembly GCA_963697595.1 of uncultured Alphaproteobacteria bacterium. GTDB lineage: Bacteria > Pseudomonadota > Alphaproteobacteria > Rhizobiales > Beijerinckiaceae > Methylocystis. The sequence goes on from CAVOON010000003.1 coordinate 3,217,845, forward strand.
CGGAGATCGCTCGCCGTCTCGGGATCGGCCGCTCAACGCTCTATCGCAAGATGAAAGAATATGGACTTGGCGAGGCGGGCGTGGAGGAGCACGGTGAGGACGCCAGCATGGTGGCGTGACCTCCGGCAATATGCGAGCGTATCGACCATGGAGGCGGCATGACGCAGCTTTATGATATCGTAGCGCTCACGATTGACGGCCGCGAGCAGAAGTTCAAGGAATTCGCCGGGAAGGCGCTGCTCATCGTAAATGTTGCGAGCAAATGCGGTTTCACGCCGCAATACGCCGGGTTGGAGGCGCTCTATCGCAAATTCTTGGATCGAGGGTTGCTTGTTCTGGGCTTTCCCTGCGATCAATTTGGTCATCAGGAGCCGGGGACCGAAGCGGAGATCGCAGCTTTCTGCAATCGGGCCTATGACGTGACCTTTCCGATGTTCGCCAGGATAGAAGTGAATGGAGCGCAGGCGCATCCCTTGTATGTTTTCTTGAAAGCACAGGCCCCGGGGCTGCTCGGCACGGAGGCGATCAAGTGGAATTTCACCAAATTCCTTGTCGACCGTCAGGGTCGCGTACAAAAACGCTTCGCCCCAAACGAGACGCCGGCTGTTATTGAAGCCGATGTCGCTGCCGTTCTCGGCAGCTAAACTCGGGCTTCTTCAATTCTTCATTCAGATTGATTGAAATCGCGTTTGGCTTCGACCTGTCCGGGACAGGGCTCGAAAACACTAACCGTTAATTCAACTGCGGCTTTTTGAGAATGGCGCGCTTTTTGCTATCGAGTAAGTTGCAGCGCGCTCGAACGCCCGAGAGCAACACGGCGAAAGCGAATTCAGTCAGAAGGTTCGAGTCTCGGAAGCAGCCAGGAGCAGCGACTTTGCAATTCAACGGGGCTCAATTCGACGAAATGAGTGGAACTGGGGGAGCGACACGCCCGCCCTACCAAAGACTGTCTCAGTGGCTGGCGGAAACCCCGCAGGAATTCCTGACGTCGCGGCGCGCTCAGGCCGAGCTTTTGTTCCGCCGAATCGGCATCACCTTCGCTGTTTATGGATCCAAAGAGGCGACCGAGCGCCTTATTCCGTTCGACATCCTGCCACGGATCCTTTCCCGGACGGAATGGATCACGCTGGAGAAAGGCCTGATCCAGCGCGTACGCGCGCTTAACCTCTTCCTCGCGGACCTGTATGGCGCGGGCGAAATTTTGAAGGCCGGCGTAGTGCCCTCGGAACTGGTTTATCGCAACCCCGCTTTCCGGCCAGAAATGGCAGGGCGACGGCCGCCGCATGACATCTATGTCCATATCGCCGGCATCGACATGGTCCGGACCGACGAAAATAGTTTTTACGTGCTGGAGGATAATGCGCGTACGCCTTCGGGCGTCTCCTATATGCTGGAAAACCGCGAAGTCATGATGAGGCTGTTCCCCGATCTCTTCGCGATGCATCGGGTGGCGCCAATCGAAAATTATCCCGATCGCCTGCTCGCGACGCTGCAATCGGTGGCGCCGCGCAGCGCCAGCCATGATCCGACCATCGTGTTGCTGACTCCGGGCCAGTACAATTCCGCGTTCTATGAACATTCCTTTCTGGCGGACAAACTGGGCATTGAACTCGTCGAGGGCCGCGATCTTTTCGTGCGCGATGATGTGGTACACATGCGCACGACCGAAGGGCCTCGCCGCGTCGACGTGATTTATCGGCGGATAGACGATGATTTTCTTGACCCTCTGGCATTCCGTCCGGATTCAGCGCTGGGAGTCGCGGGCTTGATGGGCGCCTATAACGCAGGCAACGTGACGCTCGCGAATGCAGTTGGCGGAGGCGTGGCCGATGACAAGGCCATGTATACCTACATTCCCGACGCCATCCGCTTTTATCTTGGCGAAGAGCCGCTGTTGAAAAATGTGCCGACATGGCGATGCCGCGAGAAAGAAGCCTTATCTTATGTTCTTGCGCACCTCGATGAGCTCGTGGTCAAGGAAGTGAATGGCTCAGGAGGATATGGCATGCTGGTGGGGCCGCATGCGACGCGCGATCAGCTCGACGAATTTGCAAAAAAGCTTGCGGAACGTCCCGATAACTTCATCGCACAGCCGACACTCGCTTTGTCCACCTGTCCGATCTCTGTGGCGCAGGGCTTGGCGCCGCGTCATGTGGATTTGCGTCCTTTCGTATTGCAGGGCGCAAAGGACATCTGCGTCGTGCCCGGCGGTCTCACTCGGGTCGCAATGACCGAAAATTCGCTCGTCGTAAACTCAAGTCAAGGCGGAGGAACCAAAGACACCTGGGTTGTAGACGACATTCCAGGGTGAGAAGCGCCGGTAAGGATTTGGACGCGCTTGCTCAAAGCCACGTCTAGCTGCTTTCTTTGTGAGTTCGACACATGCTGTCACGTACCGCCGACAACCTCTACTGGCTTGCGCGTTATATGGAACGGGCCGATTTTTTGGCGCGAGTCATTCAGGCCTCGCGGCGTCTCGCCTCATTGCCCAAGGCCTATGGCGGCGCAGAGAGCGAATGGGAAAGCGTGCTGCTTTCCGCCGGGTCCGCCAACGCCTTCGGCGCCACGGGGCGCAAGCTCGACGAAGCCAATGTTATCGAATTTCTGGCCTTCGCGCCCGACAATCCCGGCTCGATCCGCAACTGCATCCAGTCTGCGCGCACCAACGCCCGTGCGGTGCGCACCGCGCTCACCGTTGACATGTGGGAAGCAATCAACGGCGGTTATCTGGAGATGCAGTCCATCGAACAGGGACGAGGCGCGCGGTCGGGCGAAGACCTTATGCGTTTTCTGGATTTCGTGAAGCGCGTCTCTTTGGCCTATGATGGCGGCGCCTATCGCACAATGTTGCGCAATGACGCCTACTGGTTTTCGCGTGTTGGCCTGTTTATCGAGCGCGCTGACAACACGGCGCGACTGCTCGACGTCAAATATCAATTGCTGCTGCCCGAAAAAGAAGTGGTGGGCGGTTCGCTGGACTATTTTCAATGGACAGCGATCTTGCGCGCCGTGTCGGCGCACACCGCATATCAATGGGTCTATCGCGAGAGTCTAAAACCCTGGCTCGTTGCGGATCTGCTCATTCTGCGCCCGGAAATGCCGCGCTCGCTGATCTCCTGCTATGAAAGCGTGGTGCGTTATCTCGACCGCCTCGCCAATACCCACGGACGCCAGGGGCAGGCGCAACGCCATGCGCGCGGCGTATACGGAAAGCTCGAAAACATGTCTATGGAAGGTCTGTTCCAGGATGGGCTTCACGAATTCATAGGAGCGTTTATTGCGGACAACTCCCGGCTCGGCACTCTGGTTTCCGATCAGTACCTGTTTTGAACCAAGGTCGCCGACATGCTGATGCGAATCCGACACGAGACCATCTATCGCTATAGCGAACCGGCCAAAGCAGCTGTGCAGAAACTTCTGGTGACGCCGCGCAATTACAACGGCCAGCATGTGGTTAATTGGCGCATAGAGGTCGATCGGGACTGCCGCCTGCGACAAAGCGAGGATGCGTTCGGCAATATTCTGCACTGCTTCACCGCCGACGGCCCTTTTGAGTTGCTGACGACTCTGGTGGAGGGCGAGATTGAAACCTTCGACACGGCGGGCGTGGTCAGCGGCGCGATCGAGCGTTTCCCTGCGGAACTCTTTCTACGCGAGACCGCTCTGACGGCTGCAGATGCTAATCTCCGCGATTTCGCTCAAGCCGCTACAGCGCAAGAGACGGCAACTCTCGACAAGCTGCACGCGCTTACGGCCGCGCTGCACGGAGCGATGGGATTCGATTCGGCCTCAACGCAAGTGGTTACGACCGCGGCGCAGGCTTTCACGCAAAAGAAAGGCGTATGCCAGGATTTCGCGCATATCTTCGTCGCATGCGCGCGAACGCTGGAAATTCCAGGCCGCTATGTCAGCGGCTACTTCAGGCGCTCCGATAATCAAGATGCTCAGACGGCAGGCCACGCCTGGGCGGAAGCCTATGTGGACGGGCTCGGCTGGGTCGGGTTCGACCCGGCGCATAAGATGTCGCCTAATGAAGCCTATGTGCGCGTCGCGGTGGCGCTGGATTATCTTGGCGCAGCGCCGATCCGTGGGGCGCGGACGGCGGGCGGAGAGGAAGTGATGGAAGTTCGATTGCGGGTCGCGATGGCCCGCGCTCAGTCACAAAGCTGAAGGGCCGCCTGTTCAGGCGGCGCGGCCCTCTTCATTTGAAGCAGTCGAAGAATTTCCCGCGGTTTCTCGGGCGAGCAGCGCGCGCAGGGGGGCATAGTGCAGCTTTCCATCGCGAAAAAAATATTCGCACGCAGCGTCCTCCGCCAGCTTGGCAAAGACCTTCGGCCACACTTTGCTCTTGGTCCAACGTCGAAAACGCGTGTAGGCCGTGTACCACTTTCCGAACTCAGGCGGCAGGTCCCGCCAGGGCGAACCGGTTCGCGCGATCCACAGCACCGCCTCAATGAAAAGGCGATTATCACGGCCGTGGCAGCCTGGATCGCCTTCCTTGCCGGGCACGCTTCCAGCGATCAAAGCCCACCGCTCATCAGTCAAATAGAGTTCGCTCATAACACCCCCCTCAGGATCGACGGCGCGCTTATTGGTCTCAAGCCCGCCGCTACGCCGCCAACTGCAAACGCCAATCCAGGCGGAATGGGCTTTCAGAGTTGCGTGGACGCCCGAAATTGATTCGTAATCTACCTAAGGTTGTATAAAATTTCAACACAACCCGATGTTCAAATGCGACCCGCCCAAAAAACGTCAGGATCAAGATGGCCTCGGCAAACCCGTTTGGAAGACCGCTTGCCAGTGGCTCCCGCCTATGGCACAAGGCCGCCAGTTCAGCGCTGCAGTAGCTCAGTGGTAGAGCACTCCCTTGGTAAGGGAGAGGTCGAGAGTTCAATCCTCTCTTGCAGCACCATTAAATCAAAGACTTAGTGCTAAATACTGCCAAGTTTTAGCCGTATTACAATCATATTACGGTGTCGTACCTCCCAATCCCGGAATAATATCGACCCATGGCAGCCTCCAGGGTCATCAACCAGCAGTCCTTCCACGACGGCAAATTCGTACTCTATCAACTCGAGAACCGGCCGAAGCAGCTGTGGCTGTGCCGTCTCAAAGTCCCCAACGGGAGCGGCTACATCTATCGGGGAACGGGAACCTAAGACTTCTATGAGGCAAGGAAGTTCGCCGAGGATCTGCTCGACGAGATTCGAATCAGGACCAAGCTCGGTCAGTCGATCACCGGTCCGAACCTTGCCAAGATGGCCGAGGATTTCGAGACCCATGCGAGGGCCAAGGGCGAGCCGACCAATCGGGACCTCGCCATCATCGCTTTCCTTCAGACCTATGCCGTTCCCTACTTCACCAAGAACAAGATCACCGACCTCAATCAGAAAGAGATCGGCAAGTTCTTCGACTGGCGGCGAGAGAACTCGAAGCGGAAGTCGCCGAAGGAAACGACCATCCTTCACGAGACCAGCGAGTTCTCGACCTTCCTGAGATGGTGCTTCCGCAGGGGGCATCTCGATCGGGAGATCCGCATCGAGAGACCGAAGCAGGATGGCGGCCGGCGACCGCACTTCGACCCCATCGACTGGCGGAAGCTGACGCGCTTCCTGCGGGAATGGGTCAAGCAGGGCGAGCACAAGTCGGGTCCGATCCACCGTGATCGGCTGATGCTGGCGAGCTACGTGCTGATCCTCGCCAACACCGGCGTTCGAGTTGGAGAGGCGAGAGGGCTGCGCTGGCGGGACGTTGAATCAGAACCGACGAGCGACCCCGATGAGGTCAACATCATCGTTCACGTGAAGGGCAAGACGGGATCACGGGAGGTCGTCGCTCGCACGCCGGAGATCCAGACGTATTTCCGGCGAATATGGGAGCTTCGCTGCGGCGAGCTGGACAGCGAGAAACCGCTGAAGGACGACTACGTCTTTTGTCACAAAGACGGAACGCCGATCCACTCGTTCAAGAAGGGGTTCCTAACGCTGATTTCGGGAGGCTGGCGTCGAGTTCGACCGGGAGGGCGAGCGACGCACGATCTACTCACTGCGGCACACCTACGCCACCTTCCGCTTGCACGAAGGCGTCAATCACTTCGTGCTCGCCCGCAACATGGGCACGTCGGTGAAGATGCTGGAGCAGTTCTACGGGCACACGTCGAACCGTGCGATGGCGGACGAGCTCACCAAGAGCCGAGCGAAGGAGAAGAAGACGCTGCCGTGGGAGTGACCGGCGGCGGTGATTTCAATCGGCGAGATACTGCCGAGCGAGACATCCGGCTGATTGCGTGACACGGAATATTTTTGTGCTATGCAGCATCCGAGCTTTTGCTCTGTAACGCATTAACAAACCGGAGGCTTTTATGAATTGGATCAAGGAGTTTTTCAAACCCAAGGCGGGCTTTTCCAACCCAGATCAGCGAATCAAATCCTCCGAAGCACAGAAAGTCCTCGACCTCATCAAAGATTATTTCGTGAGAAACGGCGGTTTGGCCGATGTCGTCAAGCGCTTCGAAGAAAAAGGCTTCGTCAGCAAAGTGCGCTCTTGGATCTCGAATGGCGCCAACCAGCCCATCAACTCAGTTGAGGCGCTTCAGCTAATCGGCTGGCAGAATCTATCTGAAATGTCCAAGAAGGCAGGCGTTCCGATTGAGAGGCTAAGAGATCTCTTGACCGAACTTTTGCCGACAGCGATCGATAAGGCTACGCCGGAAGGCAAACTGCCGGTTGGATCGTCAAAAGCGTAAGTCTTCTATGGAGGACGTCTTTTCTCGGGCTGCCGGCCAACAGCGGCCCTTCTTTTTTGCCCAAGTCGGCAAGGGTCAAAATCTAACGCATGGTACCTCGACATGGTATGTCGAAGCTTGCTTCTCTTGCGCCGCTTTTGACCCGAACCGGATGCTGGGAAGGCCGGCTTTCATACGCGCAGCTGGCTGAGCAACCTAGCTCCACGCGCGTTTGCGGGCTAAACATCAAGCTACATTCATCACGCGATATGTAGGCGAATTGGCTTGAGTAGAAACTTTTCACCCCTCAACGGGGCAGATTTCGAAGATCTGGTACGCGATCTGATCGGTGAAGAACTCGGCATCCGGTTCGAGGCGTTCTGCGCCGGGCCGGACGGGGGCATCGATGGACGGCACGCCCCCGATGCTGCGAAGGCACCGACTATTCTCCAGGCCAAGCACATGGAAGGCTCGACCTTCGCCGTGCTTAAAGCCGCGGTGCGAAAAGAGCGCGCATCGATCGATAAACTTGCGCCTTCGCGCTATGTGTTGGCGACCTCACGCCCGCTGACGCCTGCGAACAAGGCGTCGCTCGCCAGTGAGATCGGTCCGGCCCTTCTGTCGGAAAGCGACATACTCGGTCCAGACGATCTTGAGGCCCTGCTTCGCAAACATCCGAGCATCGAGAAGGCCCATATCAAGCTCTGGCTGTCCAGCGCCGCCATTCTGGACCGGGTCTTAAGATCCGCATCGCACGCCTACGCCGCGACCACGAAAGAAGAGATCGAGGCGAAGGTGAAGGTCTATGTCCAAAACCCCAGCTTTGGGGATGCGTCCGAGAGGCTGGAAAAGCACCATCTCCTCATCATCTCCGGACCGCCCGGCGTGGGCAAAACCACGCTCGGTGAAATGATAGCCTATACTTATCTCGGCCAGGATTGGGACCTCGTGCCCATCCGTAGCCTTGAAGACGGCTTTGCGGCCATTATCGACACCAAGAAGCAGGTGTTTCTCTTCGACGATTTTCTTGGGAAGATCGCCCTCGACAAGCAGGCGCTCGCCTCGAAGGACTCCGACCTGACGCGCTTCATGAACCGGGTGCGCAGGTCGCCTAACGCCCGCTTCATCCTGACGACACGAGCCTACATTTTCGAAGACGCAAGGCGGCTGTCTGAAAACCTCGCCGACCGCCGCCTCGACGTTACCAAGTACGTGCTGGACGTGGGCGTTTATGCGCGGCGTATCCGGGCGCGCATCCTCTACAACCATCTCGTCATCGCGGGCACGCCAATCGCGCATGTGCGGGCACTCATTCACAGCGAGAAAATTCCCGAGATCGTCGACCACAGAAACTATAACCCGCGCATCATCGAATGGATGACCGACGCCATTCACATCGAGGATGTCGAGCCGGACGACTATGCGAACGCCTTCGTGACCGCGCTCAAGAATCCCTCGCGGTTGTGGGACAATGCGTTTCGAACCCATATCGATGATAAGTGTCGCCACCTTCTTTTCGCGATGTTTTTCTGCTCCGAGTATGGAGTGGAGCGCGATAAGCTCCGGCAAGCCTATGATCCGCTCCACACGGCGCTGTGCGCACGCTACAGCATTGCGCACGACCCCAAAGATTTTGAGGAAGCGATACGAACGCTGGAAGGCGGCTTTATCAATATTGGCGGCAGGTCGATCAGCTTCATCAATCCGTCAGTTCGCGACTATATGGCGGAGTACTTGGATGACTACGCGCTGCTGGGAGAGTTCGCCCGCGCTGCGCATAAAGCCGATTACGCAAAAGCGATTTGGAAGTTCGGAAGCAAAGACAAATTCAACGCCCCCGACCAGCGAGCCCTGGCGCTTGCATTCCAGTCCGTGGCTGAAACTTTTTCAATCATCAGGATGTGGGCCCAAAATCCGGACAAGCCCAACTCATACATCCTGTCGGATATAGGGATCATTGAGCGGCTCAAGCTGCTTCTGGCCTGGTGGTCGGCCAGCGACGAAGCCCGGTTCGCGGTTCTCGCAGTCGAACTGGCGGCAACGCCTCCAGATGGATTTAGCCCCTGGCGGGATGGAGCGGAGATGATCGAGCTCCTGCGCGAGCTTCCCGACCCCAACTATTTTAATGGTTTTCCCTTTGTCGACGTAATGGTTGGGCACCTAGAGGCCGGCCTTATCGACATGCTCAACGGCTACATGGGAACGGACGACCTTCAGAAAATCTCCGACGCGATTGAGGCGCACCGAACAAGCGTCTCTCCGAACATCATAGCGGCTATGGACCGGGCCATCGTCCGCGAGATCGAAGAAATATCTTACCGCCTTGCGGAGCTGGATTCAAAATCCACGCTGAACGATCACATGGGCTATCTGGGCATTCTTGGCCCGCGAGCAGGGGTCCCAAAATCCATCATCGAATGGGCCGAAAAGACCGTGAAAGAGCGGATCGAGGCCATAGAGGAAGAAACCACAACCGCTGATGCGCCCGAAATCGGTCGCAGAAAGAGGGAGAACGAAACCTTCGACGACGTCACAATCCAGAACCTTTTCGCGCCCCTTCTATCCCAATAGCGTTACAGCCACTTTCACGTAAAGTCCGTCGCCACCGTTTAGAGTGGAGCTGGAAATTCTGCATTCTCAGGTCCATGGTCAAGCTTAATTCAATGACAGCACATAGAGACCACCCATGCTGACATCGCTCAAGAAAATTGAAAACCTGGGGGTCTTCTCCAACTACAGCGCCGCGAACGATTTGCCGGAGTTTCAGCGCTTCAACGTGATCTACGGCGACAACGGCTCGGGCAAAACAACGCTGTCGCGGTTGCTCGCGACTCTCCCGACCGGCAGCCATCCGGAATACCCTGATCTCAAATACGCTGTTACAACGCAGTCGGGCGCGCTGACGCACGGAAAAAACTATCCAAGAAAAGTCCGGGTCTTCAACGCCAACTATGTCGAGGCGAATGTCGGCCAATGTGAGGGGCATATTCCGCACATCCTGATCGTCGGGGAAGAAAATAAAGCCCTCGCGCAGGAAGTCGCTGACGAGCAGGCCGCCTATATTAAGCGGCTCGAGGGGATCAAGGCTGCGACAAACGCCATAGCAAAACTGGAGAGCGACCGGGGAAAGCTGTTTTCGGCCATTGCAAAGACGATCGGCGAAGCGACCAGCGGCGCGACCCTGCGGAGCTATCGCAAGCCCGACGCCGAAGCAGCTTATGTCAAGCTGACGAGCTTCAAAGACCTGTCGGACGCCGAACTCGCGGTCTATCGCGCGACCGTGCATCAGGAACAACTTGAGGCCGTTGAGCGGGTGACCCTTCCCCTTGAGCACAGCGTTGACGGGGCGAGCCGAAATCTTTTGGAGGTCCTGCGCATCATTGCAACCGACGTATGCCTTCTCACTGCGCGGACCGCCCAGTCGGCGGTGATTGCTCGTCTTGAAGAAAACGACGACCTCCGTAACTGGGTCGAGCGCGGCATCGCCATCCATCGCGATCACAAGTCAGAGCGATGTGAGTTTTGCGATCAGCAATTGCCGGCAGTGCGCATGATGCAGTTGGCAGGGCATTTCAGTGACGAAGATCAGAACCTGAAATTCGATATCGAGGCGGAGCAGAAGTATCTCAGCGCCGTACGACATTACATTCTCCAGATGCTCGTCCCGGCAAAGGCTAGGTTCTATTCTGAGCTGCGGGATGAGGCCGAGGGCGCATCGCTGGAGCTCGAAAGTGCAAAAACGAACGCGCTGAAATTTTTGGACGAGGCGGACGCCGCTCTCGCGCAAAAACTCACGCAGCGCACGACGTCCTACTCAGCGAGCCTGACACCGGACTTCTCAGACTTGTCGGCAGCTGTCACGCGAGCGCAGGCGCTGAGTGATCGCCACAATCAGAAAACCTCTGCGTTTGACGCCGAGAAGACGAAGGCGCGCGACGCCATCGAAGCGAGCTACCTGTCATCAATTTCGGAACAGGTCATCGCGTTCGACAACCAAATCAGCGAGGCCAAGAAGCTCATTGAGGATATCGCAGCTGGTGCCTCAGATCCGTATTCAACGCGCACTCTCGAAGACCTCGAAAAGTCAATCGCTGAGAAGCGCGCCAAGGTCGCAAACGCCCATACGGCTGGCGAAGATCTCACCAACCAACTGAAAAACTTCCTAGGGCGTGCAGAGCTCAGCTTTGCATCCGCGGACGAAGGTTACTTAGTTAACCGCAGAGGCAAGCCGGCCAAGCGCCTAAGCGAGGGCGAGAAGACCGCCATCGCTTTTATCTACTTCCTTGTTCAACTAGGCGATCAGGGCTTCGATGTCGCCGAGGGTGTCGTGGTGATCGACGACCCTATCTCGAGCCTCAATTCTTCGGCGATCTACCAAGCGTTCTCCTACCTCAAAAATGCCGTTAAGGACGCCAAACAGGTCATCATCCTCACGCACAACTTCGACTTCCTGAAGCTGGTACTGAACTGGTTTCACGGCATCCCCAAAAAAGCCGGATTGAAGTCGTACTTTATGATTGTGTGTGCCGAGGACGAGAATGGGCGCAATGCCCAGCTATGCAAGCTCGATCAGTTACTTCAGGAGCACGCGTCCGAATACCAATACCTCTTCAAAAAGCTCTACACGTACAAATCCGACGGCACGATCGAAAGCGCCTACCACATCCCCAACGTCGCCCGAAAAGTGTTGGAAACATTTCTGGAATACTACGAGCCTTCCTCCGCCAAGCTTTATGACAAACTGGATGCGATCGACTTCGACCCTCTCAAGAAAGCCGCTATTTTTAAGTTCGCCAATGATCTCTCACATATGACCGGCAAAGGGTTTGATCCGGCATTGGTGGCCGAGACACAAAAGAACACTGCCTATCTCTTAGAGATGATCGCAGCCTTGGCCCCGAAACATCACGCGGGGCTTGTGAAGCTTAGCGCTTAAGGCCCTGCGTCCGCCTCTCAACAGACATTGTATGTCCGATTCTGGCGACAAACGCTGTCGCCGGAGCTATCCGCGAAGGTCGCCTCTCCACCGGGTCCGGAAGATCGCCATCGCGCCTAGCGATGACCGGAGCTGGCGTGGTGCCGACCCACTCATCTAATCTCAATTCACACCATATTTTGTTTCTAATTCCCTTCAACTCCATCCGTGATTTCCCGGGGGGCTCGCCGCTCCACGGCGGTTCAGGCGGGCTCCAACACTAACTCTACTCCGGAGTCATCTGAGAAAGTGTTATCACAACCACCTAAGTAAAGTGTTCCACAAAAACCCAACTCGCTGCGTCCCCACGCTTCGAACTTCTCTTCGTCAACGTCTTCTCTAAGCTCGGCTTCGAAAAAAATCGAAGCATTCAGGACAATCTGCTCGCCCTCTTCGAGAATCTCTAATTTGCTATTTTCCGGGGTCAGTTCGAACTCTTGTTCAACTTCGCGAGGAGCCGCAAATATGGTCAGCCCTTTATCCTCCGCACGGTCATACGGGTAGAACCCAAACCATATTTTCTTCCCATCGTTAATCCAGTTAGCCTTGTCTGCTTCGGTTGCAAAATCTAGGACCGCTCGGCTAACTTGCCATTTCAGCTTCCTTTTCATTGAATGTTCCTTTATCCACTGACCGCCTGCGCCTTTGCATCCAAATTTTACATGGCTTCTGCGCTCCGTCGAACGCGGGAGCATCTTCATAGGAATTTTCAAGCTGCAATATCGGCAGCTTAAAGCCCCCTTGTTTTCAGCAGATCGGCTTTTCGTCGCTTGGATCACGGACCCGATATGCCGTTCCTCTCCCAATATATGTCAACCCGCGTTCAATCGGCACTCCAGATTAGCATTCAAAGGGGCCCCACTTAGTGACAATCCTTAAACATTTCCTGCGCATTCGCTTCAATTATGTTTGGGCGATCGGCAAGGATGAGCTCGCAGGACGTCGACACACCTTGCCATAGATCGGCTTCACCACCTGCTTTGTTTTCGGCGGTATCAGGCCCTGTGAGAACTGAGCCGAGAAGCTTCACATCTTTGGCAGGATAGCAATAGCCGCCGTGCTCGCAATAGGTTCCTTCGTCGGGTCGGTACTGCGTGATGGACTTAAGTAGCTCGCCTTTTTTCATGATCGAGTCGGGATTCTCTTTTGCGGCGACATCTTTAATTGCGACGCCCCAGGCATATCGAATAAACCTCATGTGACACTTTCCATGTGCCCACCAATAGTTGAAGTCATGTTGCATAGCGGCGGTGCATTCTGCCTCGGTCAATTCCGTTTGTGGTTTAACGATCCACGGGTATCTGGTCGTATTCGCATCGGCATAGGCAGGCATCGCAAATATGCCAACTCCCCCAATAGTGAGGAGAAACCTCTGAATTTTTCGACAAGCCATGCCAGTTTTCCTCCGTAGGCAGATGGGGGATAAGCACCTTCACAATACTTAGTTTCCTTATGTCCGCCCCTCAAATCGGCCGCATCAGCTCCTTGGCCCGCTCGATGTGGCAGCTATGCAAACGCTGGGGCTAATATTCACCCGGAAATTGACCTCTAGCGACATTCAGAACCACCTTCTCCGCCTTCTGAATATATCGACGCAAATTCCGCAACGCACGAACCTTGTTCCCGTCATTGTCACACATCAACGCCGTCGGCACGCGCGCCCATCGCTTGTTTTTGCGTCCGAGATAATAGCGGTGGACGGCGTTCCAGCAGCTTCTCGCCTCTTAGCTTCGGGTCTTTAAGAAACACGTCACGATAAACCGACAGCATCTCTCGCACGGCCAATAGCTTCGGCTCCGATCCCTCTGAGAGGCGGTAATAGGCGGAAGGCTTCTTATTTCCCTTCTTTTTCGTCCGCTCACGAGCTGCGAAGGCCGCCTGGATAAGCAATTTCACCTTTCTGGTGAGAACGGTGGGGGATTCGGTAAGAGGCACCTCCAAAATAAGTGCATCGGGATCGAGCGGATGCTCACCCGGCTTCAATTCCCTGACGACAAATTTCTCTTCGAATAAGTGCCCGTGTGTCTTCCACCAGGCGTCGTAGCGCTCTCCCTTTTCCATTTCCCACGGCGCATAGTACGGCTAACTCACTACCAGAGCAGATCTGATCTTCTGGCTCGAGCTTTGGCGAGCGACCCGCAGATACTCGAACCAGAGGCGATATGCTCTCTTTTGGGCGGCTAGGATGGTTTTAGGCTTCGGCTCCATTTGGACCTTTCCAGTCAGAACTTTGGATCAGACACTTGTCTGATAACAGCGTACAGCCGGTTATTTCCCAAGCCAGTCGTGATAGAATGACATAATCGGAAAATAGCGAGACTTCGGAGCACTCGGCGATGGGAGACGTCGCCGGGAACGGGAACGTCTGTGCCGTTGAAAGTAATACCGGAAGATAAATAGATCCACTAACACCGTTGGAGGTCACGACCTATTGTCAGAAAAACGGATGAAGCAATCACTTATCGATTGGATTTCAGAACGTCGACATCGGGTCTTCCTGACGGTGACTCTGAAAAAGAGTTCTGGTCGATGAGACAACAAAAACACACATCCCATTGACCGATGAAGAGATCATCCGGACGGGGAAATATCTTCGTAACAATATCACCCGACGACTGACGGGAAGACGAAGACGACTGACATACTCAACGTTCCGAGAAACGGGACGATTTGACGAACGACCACATCTTCACATCCTATTTGATAATCCGAACGACATTCCGATTGATAAACTCAAAGACCTTATTCGACCGATCGTCGAGGGATATCAATGGACCCACCAAGAGTGGGATCTTCGACCGATTACCAACCAGACCAACCTGCTGGAATATACCCTGAAACAAGGTCTCTCCTCGTTCCTTCCTGAAGGAACCTGGAGACCGACAGAAGACATCCTTCAAGGACACTGACGGGATTCAGGGGACGCATATCTATCCGACAAGGGGACAATTCGAACCCCCTTGATTGAATAACTGTACCCAAAAAACCATCGAACGGGAAAGACAGGACATCATCAACAAGACAACAAACCAAAACAATACAAAGGAGCCGAATGATCAACCACGACAAGACAATGTCCGTTAAATTGCCGTCGTCGCTTTTCAACCTTCTTCAAAAGAAGGCGGATAGCCTCCGCCTCGACCGATCGAAATTGATCCGATCCTTAATCGCTATGGCGGTTGAAAAAGATCTACCCCACTGCCGAAACATTCCCTCCAAAAACCATCTCCGGAAAATCATCCCGAAAATAAAGATTCATGGGAGCGAATAATCGATGGATCGAGATATAAATCGACTCCTCCAAGATATTCAAAAACTGGTCTCGGACATTAACAAACGTCAGATCGAGACCGGGAGAAGCAGCCGGGATCGACAGATCTATCAAGAGATCCGAGATCTCCTGCTGGGCCTCGACAAGACGACCAAGGACATCAACAAGCGTCTGGGATAATGGCGGATTGCGTTGAACTCATAAGCCTGCCCGTCGGCGTCTGAAAGCCCTGACTACAACTTCAAAATTCGTAGGTTCAATCTCTGCCCGTCAGATCACTCGATCCGGCGGGCTTTTTATTTGCGCCGGCTCCTCCACCGTTTGGAGCCTTGGTCGAGCATTCAAAGTGACGGTGAAGCCGCCCATGTTCGTCGCTTGGGCGATCGATTTGTCCATGACGCTCTTCCGATGGAGGCTGTGCCCGCCACAATGTACGGGCAACACGCTACTTGTTGCAATTGGATCAATTGAATTTGCCAATTGCCCTTGCGGAGGCGATGCCTCGGAAAGTGTGGAAGTTGGGGCTCGCCCCTGTTTCTCGGCAATACCGGATAAAATCGTCTGCGCTGACGTCAATCAAGACGACTTTCCATCCGCTCTTTTGCCAATTCGCGATCTCCTTCGATTGGAGGGAGACCCACTTCTCGTAGGAGCTGGTTGGGAAGTTGTCGACCGAATACCGCAGGGCCTCGTGATCGATCGCCGTTATATGGGGGAGATAGGTCGTCCTCATTTAGGTCTGGCCTTAATTCGGCAAGGGGTCTAAGCATCCTGCCAACCCCCTCAAGATTAATCCAAGCCCGCCGGATCACGCTCGATCCGGCGGGCTTATCGTTTTGCGGGGAGAAATGGAAACGCTCTCTCTACCGTTCGGGACTTGGTCAAGCAGGCCGACTGACCGTGAAGTCGTTATGTTCGTCGCTCGGACCTAACGCCGCTGTCGGCGCATCCAGCCCGCACTGACTAACACCGTCTCGGCGTTCCTGATAGACGACATGTGTGCCCACGAGAATTTGAAAAGCGTCTACCCTGACGTCATAATCCATGGACCCCAGGATTATTCGCGTTCGAGAGACTACCGAGTAAAGCTCGTCAGCCTCAAACTCGGCAGAGCGCTGGATGCTCGGTCTCGAACTGCGGCCTCCAATCCGCAAAAAATGGACAGTGAAAATCATGCACGCGATCCTACCCTCGGGGAGGGGATTTTTTCGAGTGATCCATTTGTGTTGGGCGTCGTCCTATTTCGACACAAGACGCACCTTCATCGGTAAGCCCTGCATTGGTGATGCCAGTTAATTTTCCTAAAGACTTGGACAGGAAGACCGAACTCAATGTCACTGCAGCAAGAGAAATGGCGCGAAACTGTCAGCGAGCGCCACGCGATCATCGGGAATGAAAACCTAAGCACCAGAGACGACATCATGTGGAGTCGAATGGGGTTGTCGAGGCGCATGTCGCAGCTATCTGGAAAATGCCGGGTAAATAGGAGGCGATCATGAAACACAGTGTTGCGTGCAAAGATGTCGGCGTGAACTGCGATTTCAAAGCTGAAGCATCAACGGAAGAGGGACTTCTAAAGAAAGTGGCTCAACACGCCAAGGAAGTGCATGGCATGACGACCATTGATGATGCCACTTTAGCAAAAGTGAAGAGCGCGATTAAAAAAACCGATGACAGCAATTGAAAAGGCGCAGAGAAAAAATCGAGAATTGTCCGGCCATTCATGCTGAACTTTCTGTGCACTCTGGGCCCTGAGCTATCAGTCTGAGCCTGAGGCTCACAAAACAAAGCTCGTCGGATCACTCTGGATCCGGCGGGCTTTTTATTTGTCCGAAGGGATGACCTTGTTGGGCTCCGATCTCGTCTCGTAATTCAAACAGGGCCCCAGAGCCTCGACTATTTCTTTTTGGCGCTTCGTTGTTTTCTTTTTTCAGCTTTAGCCGCCTCATCTTTTGCCTTGGCTATGGCAGCCGCTTCCTTCTTGTCGTACGCCGCTTTCAACTTTTCATCTTGGAGGTCTAAGCGAACGATCGAACCGTCAAACCGCTCCATCAGCTTCTTCAAGCCTTCGGCTATCTCGATCACCTGTTCTTTCGAGATGAGGTCTGAGTGCTTGCCGTTCTTGAAATCAAATAAGGCGCTGTAAATCTTGATCTCAGCGAGGGCGATCCGGCGCTTGTCGGTCGGCGGCTGCTTCGGGTTGCGCCAGTGCGTGCGCCATGTCCTGATAGTGGCAGCGGTGGCGGACGGGTTGAGAACCGGAACGGGCTTTCTACCCTTTCTTTTCCACTTATCCCTGTCGGGCGTGATTTCGGTTCTTGTCCAGTGATCCTCTAAGCAGAGCTCCAATTCGCCGTCGTCGAGCTGCGAGAATTCATAGAGGGCGGTCATCGTCGTCGGCAGCCTGTCTTGATACTTCTCGTATCTTGCCCGAACTTTTTCTATGGCATCGCCGATGCCTGCATATTTGCTGAACGTTGAAAGCGAGCCAAACTTATTCTCCATGCTAAAAGTCTTCCAAAATTTATGAAATTCGGCATCGTAACGTGTCCCGTCCGCTGTCAGATATTGGTTTCGGACAGTCGCGGCTGTGGCCGCAAGCTCAACTATATTCTTTCTAATTGTCCCCAGGAGAGAAGTGAATTTATTCGCCAGCGCCTCGTCCAGCGGAATTTTATTGTCGGTCATTTTCAGCCCCTTGCTGCCGCAGCGTGTCGTTCAAGGTCATATGGCGACATTCGATGGTCGGACAAGCATGGGCAAACGGCCGAGCTTCTATTTCCTAATAGGAAATACGGGCCCCTCAGGCATATCAGCCCAGAAGAAACTGGTTATAGAATTGGTCTTCTATCATCAGTCTCCCTATCGCCCTGACAAAGATCGCGGTTTCCAAAATCGGCTCTGTACTCCGGCGCCCGACTGGTTATAATCCAGCACCAGATTGACCAACCGTCATCAGTCTGGAGGCATAATGGGACTCGGCAAGCAGGCGAAGACGCTGACGAAAGCTCAGGTCGACGCCGCCCTCAACTATCTGTCCAATTCTCGCTATCCCCTTCGAAACCGAGTGATCTTGCTTCTCTCCGTCAAGGCCGGGCTCAGGGCGAAGGAGATCGCTTCGCTGACGTGGGAAATGATCACGACCTCGGACGGCGAGATCGATAACGCTATCCACCTGACGAACGTGGCCAGCAAGGGCAAGGGCGGCGGTCGGGTAATACCCCTCAATAGAGAACTGAGGACGGCCCTTCTGAGCCTGCGCCAGTCGCCCTCTCGGGGTCGCCCCTCCCCATTCGTGATCACGACGGAGCGGGCTACTCGAACCTCCCCTCAAGCTGTCGTAAACCTGTTTTCCCGCTGGTATGCCGATCTTGGCTTTTCCGGCTGCTCCAGCCACAGCGGACGACGAACCTTCATCACCAACGCCGCTCGAAAGATCTCGACAGTCGGCGGGTCGCTGCGGGACATTCAGGCGCTGGCCGGCCACTCAAACCTCTCCACGACCCAGCGGTACATTGAGTCGCACATGGAGGCGCAGCGGAAGATCGTGGAGTTGGTGTGAGTTCGCCTCGGAACCCGAGGTGAACGACGCCGTTCCAATCGTCGTTGCAAAGCAACAAGACGTCCACCGAGCATTACCGAGGGTTGGGAAACCCAATTAACTGTCTTCGTTAACCATCACGTAAGCATTTGCTTGGCTATCGACGCAATTTCTTATAGTAAATAATCATTGAAGTTCGGTTTGAGTGTTCGGTTTCAGTGTTCGGTTTCAGTGTTCGGTTTCGGTGCTGGTTTTTAAGCCTTGTTTCTATCGTTTCAGTTTCTTTGTTTCAGTTAATCCATTGTTCGAAATCCAAAGCTGACGGCCCGCGCGCGGATGTAGCGAGGGGCCGTTTTGCCTTATGGAGGCGCTTAAATCACGCACGGCGCTCGCCTTAATCCCTGTCAAATGGCGTCCGCCCGCGTCCCTCGAAACCCGTATCCAATGTGCGAATTGTTGATTTTGCCAGGGCACAGCAAGGCTCCTGACCTCAACGGACTTTCCCGTCGGGCGCGGCGTCGGAACTTTCCGCCGTGATCCAAGCCTTCGATAAACCCGGAGGCGATCCTCTCCTCGCCGCTGGGTTGAAGGTGGCCACGGTTTTTTGTGACTCTAGAACGAGTATTGGCTCGGTAAGCCCGTAATTCTAAGTTCCCGCATGTCGCCACGAGGACATACTGAACCCAACAAACTTGCGTTGACTTGACTTTAGTTCGTAATATGAAATTGTTACGATCAGTTGGCCGCGTAGCCGATTTTATCATTTTCCGGTAACCGTGTTGAGTGGGTTTGATGAGCCGTCCTACGGTCATTCATGTCATTGATGACGACTCCACGCTCCTTCGCTCTCTGAGCCTGCTGCTGCAGTTGGAGGGTTACGCTGTTCGCGCGTATGAATCCGTGCAGACCTTCCTCGACCTGATCGGCGAAGATGAAGTCAGTTGCATTGTCGCCGACGTGCGCATGCCCGGATTGGGTGGAATTGATCTTTTGCAAATAATGAAGGAGCGTAGGCTTTACGTGCCAATGGTGCTCATCACAGGATATGCCGATGTCCCGCTCGCCATTAAGGCGATGAAAATGGGAGCGGTCGATCTGCTCGAAAAGCCGTTCGGAGAATCTGCTCTCATCGACGCCGTTGAGCAGGCGTTGACACGCAAGCGAGAGGGAGAGTCGCGTGACGCTGGTTCTCAATTGACCCAAGCTAAGCTTGCGACTTTGACCAGTAGAGAAAAAGCGGTGTTGGCGGGAGTGTTGAAGGGGAAAAGGAACAAGGTGATAGCGGGCGAACTCGGCGCCAGCACGAGAACGATTGAAGTTCACCGTGCGAGGTTAATGACCAAACTGGAAGCCAAAAGCCTCTCAGATCTGCTGCACATGGTGTTGATGCTTCCGCACGAAATTTAGGCGCGCCCACGATCGCCGACGGCTCCACTTGCCAAATGTATCGACGATGATGGCGACTTGCGCTTTCGGCGAGTGAACGTTTCGTCTCCGCCGCTGGATTTAAGTTCGACAAGAAGAGCGGAGTTTGTAATCCGCAATAAGTTCGCCTCCAAAAACTCTGCCTACAAAGCGTCGATGCTGAATTTCGCTAAGACCGTCGACAAGGCGACGACGGTCATGGTCCGGTTTTGATGTTCCGTGCTTGGCCTCCACATCCGATACAGTCTGCTTGTAGATCATGAAGGGACATTAGCTGCGGCTGGCGACACCAATGTTCGTTTCGGGGTCAACCTGCTTCATGAGCGCATCGTTCCAACGTGTCCGCTACCCCTGAGGCAAGCGATCAGGTTCGCCAGGGATGCGCCGGGAGATTGCTGACCCCAACGACGCTGACGCCCGCCTGTGCTACGGCATGATCGTTTTCTACCGTGCTGCCGCTAACCCCAATGGCTCCGATCAGAATGCCTTCCTTGTCGACGATTGGGAGACCGCCAGGAAAAGTGATTAGGCCTTCATTGGAATGCTCGATTCCAAAGAGGGAGCCCCCTGGTTGTGACAGCTTGCCTATAAGGCCTGTAGGCATCCCGAAAAAGACTGCGGTCTTAGCTTTCTTGATAGCAATGTCGATGCTGCCGACCCATGCGGCGTCCATTCGATAGAACGCCTTAAGGTTCGCCCCCGAGTCGACGATAGCGATGCACATTTCGGTTCCAAGCTCGACGGAGTGCTTGCGCGCTGCTTGGATAGCGGCTTCGGCGGCTTCGATCGTAACGTGCATGGTTGCCCCACAAAAAATGCCCCCCACCATTGGAGAAGCAACTCTCAGATAGTTCGAACTCCGAGCTTTCGCCAGGTATTTCTGATCAAAATCCGAAGTTGGCTTCCGCTGGATATGAGTTCGACAAGAAGCGCGGAGTGGAATCCGCACTAATATGGGCCTCCAAACTCTCGATGCGACGCGTCTATGCAGAATTTGGCTTGCACGAGGAAAAACGTTGTGCTGGTTCGTGCGACCGAGCATTTTTCCCCATGGACATCTAGACGAAGCGGTTGACGAAATCAGTTGCCTGTCGAGAGTCGCCAGCAACTGGGCTTTCCGCGACAGGAGTGCGTAAAAGTCTCCCTTTCACAGACCTCAAGAGACTTGGTGCTGTGGATTTCGACAGTTTTCGTGCCCATGCAGAGTCAACGCTGCGCGAATGGAAGAAAGCAGAGCGTTGTCGTCGACAGGCTTTTCGAAGAAATCGAACGCTCCCAGTTCCATTACGGCGTTCTCAAGCCGAATATTTCCGTGCGCGGTGATCACGATAACGGGCAGCGAAGCACCCTGTTCTTTCATTGCCGCTAGGAGATCCAGACCGCTCATTTCCGGCATGTGCATGTCGGTCAAGACGCATCCGCATTCATGTTCTTTGTTCATGTCAAAGAATGATTGCGCGGAGTTATAGGTGCGGACCGTGTAACCCTCGATCTTCAACAACAGGCTCAAAGCATCAAGCATCGCCTGATCATCGTCGACTACATGAATTATCGACTTGCAGTTCACCGACTGGTTCTCGCTTTGCCCGCCAATATGAAGGTCACGAGACATTGGATTAAAAATTACCCGAAGTTCAATTCGTAGTTTACCTTACCATTTTTTGCCGCAATGCTGCCTGACCCCTTCATGTGATTGGTGACGTCGTTCGAAAGAAAGCCCAATTCAGTTCCGCTCGGGAAGTCAGATTTCGAAAAGTCGAACCCGTCGCTGCCTCAAGCCGCGGCGAAATGCCGCATACAATCGAGTATTTGTGCGCTTTCTCGGCAATCGGGATCGCAAATCAAAGAAAGCGGATGCGCCGGGCGCATCCGCTCAGTTCCCTCCCTGACTAGGCAGCCGTTATGGTTGAATCCATTGTCGAATTCGAGCAGGCAGGGGCTAGTGACCCGCCTCGCTGTCTGAGCAACCCTGTACGCTGGCTACCCAGCGTTCGGGCTAGCATTCCGCCTCAATCCCCTTGAAAGTCGATCAGCGCCTTTCGGTGATTTTCAGCTGGGCCACCTTTTGGCGAACTTCACCGCAGCTTTGTTTCCCTCTGCTTCGGCCTCATAGCGAGTCGCATAAGCATGCGGAGAGCGGAGGTGAATCCGTTCACTCACCCTCACAAATCGTCCATCGAAATCGAAGTGCATTCAAGGGGTCCGGGTGAATTCGGCATGTGAATCGCTCAGGTTCCGCCATGTTCACATTATGGCCTGACGGCGGCGATGCCGCTAGGCAAAACCATCGGCCAACGGCTTCCCAACTCGTCTTCTTCACATCCTTGCCTCCAGCGCCCATATTCGGGGCTCCATCCTCGAGGGGCCGAAGCTTAATGTCTGACGATGCGCACGACGACACAAACAGTCTCGCTGACCCATTCTACTATGAAGATACTGTTTCTCAGCGAGCAATGGCCTTTTACCATGTAGCCAAACTCGCCGATGGCATCAAAGATGAAGCTGTCAGGGAACTTTGCTTGACAATGCTTCGCAAGCTCAACGCCAGCGTAAAGACTCCTTCAACGGCGGATCTGCGTTCGATTGAAGGTGGGCATGGATAGCTAGCCCATTGCTAGACTAGCGTTGCGCAAAATAAAAAAGGATGTAGCAGGGCGTCCGCTCTGCCTCTCGGCAGGCTTCGAAGCTGCTCCCCGCTGAATCCACAGTCGCATTGATCGAGCGACTGCTTATCAGCAGATAATCGATGCCGGCGGTCATTTTGAACTTTTATCAAGCTCGCCCCTATACTCGCTCCAATACCACGCCTCAGAATAATTTGGCTCCATAGCAGAATTAACTTCGCTGGTCAGGAGCGGCTCGACCTCGAGATTGTCGGGAAGCGGATGATCATCCGCCAATCGACTTCCGCCTTTGCGCATGAACATAGCAATTGCAGCTACGCTGCCGATTATAAAAAACATTGGGATGAAGAGCGAGAGATCATCTCTGGCGCTACTTAGCGCTAGTGGCGCAGCAGTTTCCGGCTCACTCATTCGCTCCGCCAGCGCTCCTAATCCCATGCTTAAGTGTTTCGTTAGAGCGCTGCTTGCCATTTGAGGGGGATTTTTAGCAGCGAGAGCAACCGTCACACGCTCGATCGCTTTTTGAGCCTCAAGATCAGACGGGCTCAATTCAGCACACCGTTTGAAATCGGCGAGACTTTCCTGCAACTCTCCCTTCTTCTCCCGTGCAATGCCTCGATTAAGAAACGCCAATGCATTATTAGGAGCTAGTCGTATCGCCTTGCTCAAGTCGCCAATCGCAAAGTCGTAATCACCTGTTTTGTTCCATGCGACTCCACGTTGAAGAAACAGCTTTGCGTCGCGGGGGTTTTTCTTGATGGCAACGGTGCAGGCTAAGACAGCTTCGTCACCTGAAACATCATCGTTCAAACAACGTGTGCGAGACACGCCTACCGTGGCGGCGAGAGCCGGAAGCGAACAGGCGCAGCCACCAGCTAAGACGGCGGCCAGTAAAAAAGAACGAGCTATCGGCTGCATCTTACATTGTCCGTGCTCACAGAGCTATTTGATCGGCTTACGTATAGCTACGTAGTAGAGCGCACTTAATGCCTTGCAAAAACGTTATGTTGCGCTGCTAGATGACACTCAGGCTTTTTTCAGCGCATACCTCCTCCGATAGTGGGGAATTTTCGATGGCTGTTTTCACGTTTGAAATTGTCCATAGTGACGATGCACCGATTGTCGCCCATCTTCTGAACCTGTCTGATGCACGAGCGGTTTGGAGCCTTGTCGAAGTTATGGCTCTTCCAATGCAAAAAAGGAATGGAACATTTATTCAAGTAAAAAATTCAAAGGGAGAGATTGTCGTGCGAGCTGGAATATCCACGATACTCAGCTCGATCCAAAAATGTCCGTGCGCCGATTGTCCCATCAAAAGCGAAAGACGCCGCCTTATATTTGAATATCACGCCGCTTTTGATTTTGGCATTCAGATGCAATGCCCCCTTAGAGAAATGGACATGGAGGTATTCCCCGAAGGTTACGAAGCCGCATACGCTCGGATTAGAATGCGAGCGACGAACCTACATCGCCAACGCCGCACATAAGATCACCACATTCGGCCGGTCGCTGCGGGACATCCAACAACATAGACTCGCAGAAAACAGAAAAGCGGATGCAGCGAGTGCATCCGCCCTGTTCCTCCCCAGAACTGGTGGCCGCTTCGGTTGTATCCGAAGTCCTATCAGGTCGGAGGGATTCGCTTAAATGTGCGATTCGAGAGTGTCAATGTGGTTAAGTTCATCTAATGGGCTGTGAGCTCGGCAGCGGTTACGATCACGCTGCCTTCTTCTTCGGCGCTGGACGAGCAGTCTTCACCTGCTCAAGCATTGCGTCCAGCTCCCCCGCTCTGGCGGCCGAGACCAGAGTTGTCAGCACGCCATCGAGCTTCTCCATCGACCCGACGACGATCCCCGGCTTACCTTTCTCGAACTCCAGAACCTTGAAGCCGCTTCGAACCGTCAGCACGACATTCCCGAGATAGTCCGTCTTCCACCAAGGCCTGATCTTTTTGCTCCGTTCCGTGACTATCCTATTGCCCTCAGCATCTTTGCTTCCACGCTTGACCACGACCACGCAGTCAGGATCCTTGACGAGACGCCGCTGCTCCTCCAGCTTCTCGATCAGTTTCTGACGGCGGATCAGTCGGGGATTTTCGGCTATCTGTTGAGGGGCGGTGCAGAAGGTCAGTGACTTGAGGTGAGACATGCGGCTACTCCCTTTCGAGTGGTTCACGAAGGGAATTTAATTCCGGCGAGAGATTTGTACAGAGCCGATGCGAGTTGTATGTAATTGTTTTTATGTGAGAAAAGCGATTAATGTTCAGCTTAAGCTATGTTACAACCTTATTACACCCCTCTGACTATATATTAAGACTTTGAAACTGAATGAAAAACAGAAGGTCATTTATTTGGTAAGGGAGAGGTCGAGAGTTCAATCCTCTCTTGCAGCACCATTAAATCAAAGACTTAGTGCTAAATACTGCCAAGTTTTAGCCGTATTACAATCATATTACGGTGTCGTACCTCCCAATCCCGGAATAATATCGACCCATGGCAGCCTCCAGGGTCATCAACCAGCAGTCCTTCCACGACGGCAAATTCGTACTCTATCAACTCGAGAACCGGCCGAAGCAGCTTTGGCTGTGCCGTCTCAAAGTCCCCAACGGGAGCGGCTACATTTATCGGGGAACGGGAACCTCAGAATTTTATGAGGCAAGGAAGTTCGCCGAGGACCTGCTCGAGGACATCAGGATCAGGACCAAGCTCGGTCAGTCGATCACTGGTCCGAACCTCGCCATCATCGCTTTCCTCCAGACCTACGCCATCCCCTACTTCACCAAGAACAAGATCACCAACCTCAATCAGAAGGAGACCGGCAAATTCTTCGACTGGCTTCGAGAGAACTCGAAGCGGAAGTCGCCGAAGGAAACGACCATCCTTCAAGAGACCAGCGAGTTCTCGACCTTCCTGAGATGGTGCTTCCGCAGGGGGCGCCGAGACCGAAAGTTGAAACCGAGCCTCGCACATTGTGCCCCGCTTTGCTCCGCTATGCGCCCGGAAGAAAAACAAACAAGGGCTTCGCGGCCCTTTTCTCTCAACCCGACTGGTACACTATCTCGCTGCGTTCCTGCACAATTTGTCCCCGCCATCGACATGTGTGCCATTCATACGGAAGTCTGGGTCCGTAAGCCTGCGGCAGGTCTCACTGTCTGGAAATACTTCTTTGTTGTACAGGGTTATCGGATGGTTGGAGACAATAAATTTTGTGCGCGTGTTGTTGGCGTCTACGATTGACCAAACGCACTCCGTCCAAATGGCGCAATGCAAATTTTGCCATTGCTGCGTTGCTATCAAGAGCGAATTCTTGTCGGTCGTCTTGGATCGAACTCTCCCGAAGAAAAATTTTTCGATGTCGGTCGATTCAAACCGACCGTATTGCACGGTGTAAAGGTCGGTTTCTTTAAAGCAGCTCGTCGCCCCCCACCTAAAAAGAGCTTTCTTTTTATGGGATCGGCCTTTGTCATCCCGCAAAGAGGCGATGATCCGCACTAGCTACGAGGCCGTCACCGCATTAACATTCCAATTGGACCAGTGGAGCCGGTTAACGGGACAAGGTGAGAGCATATGCGCAAATCCTTCGATCAATTGAAGAGAATTTCGCTTTTATTGACCGCCATTTATGTTGCATTGATCCTCATTCCGGTGACGGCTCACGCGGGCTCCGGCTTCTTCGGAGCCGAAGCCAATAGGGTCGCAGTCCTCGTCTACATCGACAAAACCAATCAACAAATGACGGTTTCTTTGGATGGGGCAGAAAGATATCGATGGCCGGTATCAACGGGCCGAGCAGGGTATTCAACTCCATCGGGAACCTATACCGCGACGTCTATGAACGAAATTTGGTATAGTAAAGAGTTTGACAACGCCCCCATGCCCCATTCCATTTTCTTTATGAAAGACGGCCATGCCATCCACGGCAGCTTCGAGGTGAAGAATCTTGGCAAACCCGTATCGCATGGCTGCGTGCGTATCTCGCCTCAAAATGCCGCGATACTTTATGAGCTGGTGCGGGAGAAGGGCTTGGAGAATACGAAGGTGGTGCTTACCGGCTCTAGTCCAAGCGCGGTCGCTAGGGGTCAGAAAAGCCGGCGTGCGGATTTTTCTGGGCCATCATCCGATGCCCCTTTTCACAATAGATCCCGGGGATACGATCGATCGCCATGGAGTTGGTGAAGACCAAGTTGTCGAGTTTGTGACGCTCCCAGATCGATTACGCGGCCTCCGGCGGAGGGATTACTTGCTGGCGTCGGCAATTTGGCGTTAAGCCGCCCTTGCCGACGGAGCGAACGGCCTTACACCTTCCGCCGGTAGCCGTCGATGCGACTTCCGAAACTGCTACGCTATCGCTGCGTTTACGGCTTCGGGTCCAGCCTGTGTGGAAACGCATCGATCTGTTAAAATGATTCCGCTAGAGCACAACTGCGTCTTCTTCACATCCTTGGCTCCAGCGCCCATATTCGGGGCTCCACCCTCAAGGGGCCGAAGCTCAATGTCTGACGATGTGCACGACGGCGCGAACAGTCTCGCTGACCCATTCTACTATGAAGACACTGTTTCTCAGCGAGCGATGGCCTTCTACCATGTTGCCAAACTCGCCGATGGCATCAAAGATGAAGCTGTCAAGGACCTGTGCTTGACGATGCTGCGCAAGCTCAACGCCAGCGTAAAGATCCCTTCAACGGCGGATCTGCGTTCGATTGAAGGCGGCCATAAGTAGCCACTACACAATAATGATGCCGCTTTCTTCGTTGCAGAGCTCCGCATCCCTAGTACTACAGTTGTAGATATTGGGTGATTTGCGTAAGCTCTCTTTACATTAAATCGCGGTTGAGGGGATGATAGGCGTTTCGGATTGGGCGGGTGCGTCGCTGCCATGGTTTGAAGATCTGACCGCATTGAAAGAGCGCGTGGCTGGATTGTTCGGGCGCGCAGAAACTTTGAACCAAACGCTGTTCGTCTTTGATTTTTCTTAATAGCGCCGGTGCAGGCCGAGACTGTGTGTACGCAAAATCGCTGCTCGGACAGCACGCGGGCTTGCATGGAAGGGCAGAACACAAAAAAGCGGATGCAACGAGTGCATCCGCTCTGTTCCTCCCCAGACTTGGTGGCCGCTTCGGTTAAATCCGAAGTCCTATCTGGTCGGACGGGTTCGCTTAATTGCACCATTCGGGCCTGTCAATGCGGTTGATTTCGGCTGTGAGTTCGGCAGCGATTGCAGTCACGCCGCCTTCTTCTTCGGCGCTGGACGAGCGGTCTTCACCTGCTCAAGCATCGGGTCCAGCTCTCCAGCTCGGGCAGCCAAAACCAGCGTAAATCAGTACACCATCGAGTTTGTCCATCGACCCGACGACAATTCCAGCCTTGCCCTTCTCCAACTCCAGAACCTTGAAGCCGCTTCGAGAGCACGACGTTCCCGAGCTCATCGGACTTCCACCAGGGCTGATCTTTTTGGTGCGTTCGGTTACGACCCGATTGCCGTCGGCGTCCTTGCTCCACGACCACATAGTCGGGATCCTTGGCGAGACGCCGCTGCTCCTCCAGCTTCTCGATCAGTTTCTGACGACGGATCAGCCGAGGATTTTCGGCTATCTGTTGAGGGGCTAAGCAGAAGGTCTGTGACTTAAGGTGAGACATGCGACTACTCCCTTTCGAGTGGTTCACGAAGGGCAATTTAATTCCGGCGAGAGATTTGCACAAAGCCAGTGTGAATTGTATGTGATTGTTTTTATGCGGAAAAAGCCTTTAAAGCTCAGTTTATTATTACACTACTTCGACTATACCACAAGGCATTGAAATATAATGATAAACAGAAGGTCATTTATTTGGTAAGGGAGAGGTCGAGAGTGTGCCGGGCGTTGCTTTTCAAGGCGCGAGAGTCCGCTCGTTTCGCAGGGACAGCTTCTTGACACCCGTTAGATGCGCCCCTTATAGCTGTTGCGCTTCGGGGCGGAGTAGCTCAGTCGGCTAGAGCAGAGGAATCATAATCCTTGTGTCGGGGGTTCGAATCCCTCCTCCGCTACCACAGCAACCTCCAGATTGATCCAACACAATCCAAAACCAATTGTTTAATAAGCGATAACGCTTGCTAATTGTCCAAGGAGGTCGAACGTCGTCCCCTTGCATCCGCTGAATTTGGGGGCATATTTAGGGGTATCGGCTCATTACCCCTGTAAACAATACCCCCAACGTCATGCCCCTAACCGACACCGCCCTCCGCAATATCAAACCAAAGGATCGACCCTTCAAATTAGCTGATGGGAACGGCCTGCATTTGTTTGTAACCCCCCGCGGCGTGCGCTTGTGGCGCTTGAAATACCGATTTGCGGGGAAAGAGAAGTCGCTGTCCATCGGAGCCTACCCGGCAGTGAGCATCAAGATGGCTCGCGACGCTCGCGAAATGGCCAAGAGTCAGCTGGCGTCCGGGATCGACCCTTCGTCTGCCAAGCAAGCGGCCAAATTGCATGAGAGAGCGGCAACCGCTCACTCTTTCCAAGCCATTGCAACGGAATATCTCACCAAGCTTACGCGCGAACATCGGGCCAAGGGGACCATCGCGAAACTGCAATGGCTCCTTAGTCTGGCCTCAGACGCCATTGGACCTCGCCCCATTCGGGAGATATCTGCCGTCGACGTGCTTGAAGTTTTGCGCAAGGTGGAATCGCGGGGGCATCACGAAACAGCTAAGCGGCTGCGCTCCATCATCAGCGCCGTTTTCCGTTACGCCATAGCCACAGCTCGCGCAGACAATGACCCCACTTTTGCATTGAAGGGGGCTTTGACGCGTCCGATAGCGAAACCGCGCCCTGCGATCACTGAACTCAAAGCTCTGGGCGCGGTGTTAAGGGCCATTGACGGCTTTGAGGGCCAACCCACTACAAGCGTCGCCTTAAAGCTTCTGGTCCTATTGGCTCCTCGTCCCGGGGAATTGCGCCAAGCTCGCTGGAGCGAGTTCAATCTCGACGCCGCCCTGTGGACATTGCCCGCGGCCCGAATGAAAATGCGTCGTGAACATCGCGTTCCTTTGCCCCGGCAAGCGATTACCCTGCTCCGCCAACTTCATGCGTTCACCGGAGGCGGCGAATTGGTGTTCCCGTCAATCCGGTCCGCCTCGCGTCCAATCAGCGAGAACACGCTCAATGCCGCCTTGCGACGCATGGGATATAGCAAGGACGAAGTTTGCTCGCATGGCTTTAGGGCGACCTTCTCCACCATCGCTAATGAATCGGGCAAATGGAATCCCGACGCAATTGAAGCCGCTCTCGCTCATGTCGAAAATAACAGCGTCCGTCGCGCTTATAATAGAGCCGAATTTTGGGATGAGCGGATGCGATTGGCGCAGTGGTGGGCGGATTTGCTCGATCAATTGAAAGCCTCGGTCTCCTAAATCAACGCCACTTATTTTTTTTCTTGACTGGCTTTGATCGGGCTCCTAGGGCGAGCAGACGCGCCTGTTATCAGGTGCGAAACAACCTTGCACGGTGGGCCCCGAGGCCACCGTCGCCGCTCATAGCCCAGACCCAACCACGCGGTCGGACATCCACTTGCAGCATCGCGCACCGTCGCGACTGAACTCTGTGCTGCGAGTTGTGATCGGCGGTTAAGAAAATGAACTCTAGAAATTCAAACAAGCGTCTTGTCTTGCACAGCACGCATAACGCCGACGTCAGTAAAGTCCCTACCGGCGAAAATGACGGGATTAAACGCGCACGCGCCAATCCACAACTGACCGATTCTGATCGTCTGATTCGCCTTCCAGAGGTTCTTGCACTGCTCCCGATCTCTAAATCAAGCTGGTGGGCCGGCGTTAAGGATGGCCGATTCCCTCGCCCCGTAAAGCTTGGCCCACGAACCACGACATGGCGTCTTTCGGATATCAGCGCGTTAATCGAACGCCGCAGCATCCAAAGAGGCGGACAATGACCACCAAACTACATCCCCTTTGTCAGCGGTCGCCGACATCTACATTGGACGACTCCATTGCGGTGAAAAAAACTTCGGCTGGAGGAAATAGCTTTCTGCCGGGTGTCCGCGAATAAAAGCGCGGGTCAGCGCCTTAACCTCGTGAAGCCCTTTCAGATTCACGCGCCGTGACTAACTTGATCACCATTAACGGGGGCTTCGCGTGTCCCCGCGAGCGAGAATGGAGTTATTTTGTGGACGACCAATCCGATAGAGCGATGTATGCCGACGCTGAAGAATTCTCTGACGTCGACGTCACGTCAGCATCACTAGAACTTGTCCAAGTCGGCGACGCACCCTCCACGACAAAGGTCAAGACTTACGAATTTCATCCGCTTTCGAACGTTTTTCCCTTGCTGGAAGGAGGAGAATTCGAACGGTTTGTCGCCGACATTGCAAAAAACGGTCTGCTGGAGCCAATTCTTCTTACACCAGATGAACTCATTCTCGACGGGCGCAATCGTTATCGTGCCTGTCGCGAAGCAGACATCGATCCCAGATTTGAAACGACGCGAGAACCGGAGCGTAAATGGATTGCGCACATAGTCTCCAAAAATATTTGCCGGCGCCATTTGACGCCGAGCCAGCTTGCCGCCATGGCGGCGGAGTTGGTAACGACAAAACATGGCGATAATCAACACAGACGTGGACCGGAAAATTTGCCGGTCCTAAACCAGTCAGGCGCTGCGGAGCTTTTTGGAATCAGCGAACGGCATGTGCGCGATGCCTTAAAAGTCAGGAAAAAAAGTCCAAAACTTCATGCGTTGGTCAAGAATGGAATGACGCCGGTAGATGTCGCCGCCAAGGTGGTTCGCCACGACCAAAAAGATGTCGGAAAATTCATTGATGACGTGAAGAGCGGAACTGAGCCGCGGAACGCGCAGGGTCAAGTCAATCGTCAAAAGCGCCTCGAGCTAATCGAACGAAATACTCGTTGCCGAGGTGAAGGCGCCATTGCTAGCGGTTCAACTGACATTAGGTCGGTTCTTCCCCGGCTTATAACCGCCGAAAGAAAATGGGCTGTTGCCTTGATTGATCCGCCCTGGGAGCTCGAAAGTTCTCACGGCAATCGCTTCGTTCCCTATCCGACAATGACGATGGAAGATTTAAAGAAACTTCCGATCACTGACATAATGACGGAGGACGCGGTTATCTTGCTTTGGGTCACGGCTCCAAAACTCGACACCGCGATTGACCTTATGCGTGCGTGGGGTTTTCGATATCGCACTTGTTCTGTGTGGACAAAAGACAAAATTGGAATGGGTTATTGGTTTCGCGGTCAACACGAACATCTGCTTGTTGGAACGCGAGGCGCTTTTCCCCCTCCTCGTCCTGAAGTCCGAGTATCGTCAATTATCCAAGCGCCAATAGGCGAGCATAGTGCAAAGCCAGAGGCGGTGCATAAAATCTTGGAAAAATATTATCCCACGTTGCCGAAGTTAGAACTGTTTGCACGCCATACCCGTAGGGGATGGGCGGTCGCGGGTAACGAAATCGAAGAAGGATTCGTTGATCTGACCGATTAAGGGTCAACTGTCCCGCGTGGGGTCGAGTCCCCGAACGGCGTCAGAACTCGAGCCCGCAGGTTACACTTTGTCTTCTTATAAATAAAAGTGTCGCAGTGAGAACCACGGCGTTCGATGGCGTGTTTTTACGCCAACGGAATTTTAAATGGAACGCCGTCTTTTTTGGAACCAACTTTTAAAAGGAGAATAATTTGAACAAACACGAGTATGCCCAAGCTCCCAACGACCGCCTGCTTCGCATCGCCGAAGTTTTAGCTCTAGTGCCGATTTCGCGATCATCATGGTACGCTGGGATTAAGGACGGGAGATTTCCGCCTCCGGTGAAACTCGGCGCCCGCATCTCAGCATGGCGCGAGCGAGACGTAATCGCCTTATTCATCCGTGGGACCGCATAAAAATTGCGGCCGAACCCGTTTCGCCAATGAAACAGTGTCCGACCGCCCGACTTATTATTGTTCAGCCTTTTTCCACAAAATCATTTCACCAAGGAGTATTTATATGAATAGACAGAAAATCATTGAACTTCTCGTTTCCCAAAATGCTGTTCTTATTCCTTTAAAGGACAAGCAGCCTCTATATCGGGAATGGCAAAACCAGCGCCAATCTCACGCTGATGCGCTCAATCCAAACAGCATTTACAACATCGGGGTGGTTCTCGGCGAAGCCTCTGATGGTCTTGTCGATATCGATGTTGACCGCCTCTCTCGACTCTGCCTCTGCTTAATTTCTTTCTCCCGAGGACCGGAATGATTTTCGGGCGCTATTCTAAGCCTCGGAGTCATTGGATTTACAAATGTTCGTGAGGCGGCGACACGGTTTTCAATGAAACTGCGCCTGTTCCGGGGCCGACGCCCTCCAGCGTCGAAGGCCTGCGCTCCTCAGCATTAAAAAACATAACCGAATAAACGACCGCGAGCCCAAAACGCTTAAAATACTAAATAGCATAAACGCGACAAAAGGAATTTAATAAATAGAATATAATCGATGAAAAGGAGACAAACCGCATGTTTACCGATAATAAGACAAAACTTATTTCTATA
Source organism: uncultured Alphaproteobacteria bacterium (assembly GCA_963697595.1). Lineage (GTDB taxonomy): Bacteria > Pseudomonadota > Alphaproteobacteria > Rhizobiales > Beijerinckiaceae > Methylocystis. The sequence goes on from CAVOON010000003.1 coordinate 3,250,932, forward strand.
AAAGATTTCTCATCTGAATATGGTATAGGTATAACGCAAACATATTCCGCCGCCCGGAGCGGAGAGCTGCCAACCTTGCGGATCGGTAGGAGGCTCTGGATTGTTAGGGAGGCCTTAGACCGAAAATTAAATCTTAATACAAGTGATTATAACACAAAAAAGCCTTATTCTAATGGTTATACTCAGCTCTAATTTCGATACGGCCTTTATTTCATAGAAATTATTACGCTAACTCTTTTATTTCAGGGGATTGTATTGCATGGATTTGCGTATACTTGGGTCTCCGCGTGAAAGCGCGGCGAACTCCAACAGTTTTCCGATAAAAACATTTGGAGTCGACGGATCAGACGGGCCGGAACTGGTTACAGGTGATGTAACCAAACTGCTGCAACATACTGATCGATTGGCGTCGACCAAGCGCGAAGCGGCCCGGCCGGATGTCATCATCGGTTTCGACGCGGAATGGGTGAATGGTGCTCGTGCGGATGACTTCATGCCGTCGGATGTCAACATCCTTTTGAGTTATCAGATGGTCGTGCTGAATCCCCGTACGGGCGAACAGTGCGGCTCCATCACATATCCGGGGAATCAGACTAAGAGGGGACGGCTCGCGCTTGTAACCTTGATGACTCACGCTCTGACGGAGGCTAAGACCAAAGGGGTCATCGACAAACTCCCAGCATCAGTCACCGTCGTTGGGTTCTTCCTGCGAGCCGATTTGACCACCCTGAAAGACTGGCCGAGTCTGAAGGCGAAGGTCGACAGCGTCAGAAACACATTCGCCTCCATTTCGCGCCCGGTGATCAAGAGCATCTGTAGGCGCAAAATGACGATCAGTTTTGTCGACGCCATGCTCTTGTCACCGCAGGGGTCGTCGCTGAAAACGGTCGGAACGTCGATCGGGTTCGATAAAATTGATTTACCACCGGGTCAGATTGAGCGGATGGATGTGCTGCTCGCCGAAAATCCAAAACTGTTTGAGAGATACGCCTTGCAAGATGCGGTCATCGCGGCCCGCTACTTGGAACGAATTTCGAAGGTCTTACCCGCGCAATTTGGCGTCGATAAACCTGTGTTTACCCTTGGCGCGGCAGGCGTCCTGTTGATCCGCAAGGAAGTCGAAAACCTTGGCATATCGCCCGACAGTTATTTCGGCTATGTGCGTCATCGCCGCGCGAAACATTATTTGCCCTGCCTCACTGAGGTATGGCCGTTCGCCTCCAACTGTTATCACGGCGGCCGCAATGAAGCTTTCTATCTCGGTTACACGCCGAGTGGTCAGACGCTTTATGACGTCGACCTTACCAGCGCCTACACGACGGCGATGGCGATGATAAGAGCGCCGGATTGGGAGTCTGCGAGACAAGAACTCGACCTTGGAGAACTGGCCGTCGTCTGTGAGGCCGTGACTGTCGCTCGCGTCAGATTCACCTTTCCACCGGAAATCCGCATTCCTTCGCTTCCTGTACGAGCCGGAGGACGTGGGTTGATTTATCCGCTACAGGGAACAAGCTGGTGCACCGGCCCCGAACTAGTGGTCGCACTCTCGCAGGGCGCTAAGATCGTGGTGGAGGCGGGGTGGCGCATCGATTGGATCGAAGGTTCGTCCAGTCCCTTCGAAAGTTTCACGCGGACCATCAATAGCGTTCGTAAGAAGGCCAAAGCGCAGCGAGATGTCCTGCTGGATAAACTCGCCAAGGAGATCGGCAACTCCGGATATGGCAAGGTTGCGCAGGCCGTCGACACCACCAGAACCATTGCTGACGGGGGTGTCGACGCTCCGCGCGGGCAAAGAGTCTTTGATAGCCGTTCAGGCCAGATGAAAACGTTACCGCCGTCATCGATCACAAATCCCATGATGGCGGCGATCACCACCGGCTTGGTTCGCGCGGCAGTCTCTGAGGCGCTTGCAAGACTACCGGACGACGCTGTCTTATGTAGCGTCACCACTGACGGCTTTCTCAGTTCCGCTCCAGTCGAGTTTGTTGATCAGAACGGGCCCATAGCGAAGGCCTTCATCGAGACTCGCACTCGCATCACGCCCGATGATCCGAGGATTTGGGAAGAAAAGCATCGCGTTGGGCGGGCCCTGATCACCAAGACGCGCGGCGCCATCAGCATCGAACCCTTTGACGTCGATAGCCCCGGAACGCCTGTCCTTGCCCGCGCCGGGTTCAAGCTCGAAAACAGGCCCAGCGACCTTTGGGAAGAGTGCGCCCAGTGGGGCAAGGTATGCGCTGACCGCGAACACGATACCCGCCTCAGCGCGAAGTCTTTGACGCCGCTGCGAACGCAATGGGTCAAGGACGCCGACCTCGTCGAAGTTCAACGGCAGGTGAGGCTTAATCTGGACTTCGACCTGAAACGTGAGCCAGTCGACCCCGTCGACGTCGAAGGGGTGATCACGGCTAACACGCGGCCATGGTCAACCATCGAGGAATTTGATCGACATCGCGACGCGCTGGAAAATTGGAAAAAGTCACAACGTCGGGTTTTAAAGACGGTCGCCGACCTGAGTGATCTGCAAGCTTGGACCATAAGCCGTCCCGGTCAACGCGCTAGCGGATCGACAAACCAATCCGGCAGGCCTCCGCTGGTGAACGCTTTCCTGAAAGCGGTGACGCTAGGCGAACTCGAACCCGGCGAATGGCCTTATAGGCGGATTGCCGAGTTTCTGACGGCGTGTGGATGGCCCGTGTCGGTCGACATCGTCAAACAGGCCAAGAAGCGCGGCAAACTCACCCTCGGCGCCCTCAGTGTTTTGTCGCCGGAAGAACAGCGTTTCGCGCGGACGCTGTATCATGAGAGTCCTTCTTGTCGCCTAGACCTACTCGTCGCCAAAGGTTCCGACGCGGAAAAGGCGCTGATCAATGCGCGAATAGCAATTCAGCGACAACCTGTCGTCAACGACAACTCCGCCAGCACGCCGATCAGCATGGGCGGCGACGTGGAAGGTGACGCTTCCGCACCCCCCTATATACGCAAGCGTCACCTCGTACAAACAATTAATGCGACATCGCTCGCAATCCTATGATTTTAAAGGGAGGTGACGCTTGCGCGAGAGCGCGTGTTTTAACAGGCCGAAATACAAACAATTACATTGTTTGTAACCGCCTTGGTGTCTTATCTCGACACTGGCGCCTGCTATGGCGGAGCCGGGTCGGCGGCCTTCTTTAATGATGCGGAAGCAAGGCCGTTTCATACGATCAGCGTTACGTGAATAAGGGTGACTGCGGAAATACGGGCGTCTTTAGGCGGGAAGTTTTTTGAGAGACGTCACCAGAGAGGGTCGGCAAAATTTCCGGTCCTCGAAATTCGGAGCCAGCGGTGCTGTTGTCGCTATCCATGTCAGCAAGGCCGTAGGCGAGTTTTGTCTTGTGAACAGGGAAACCGCCCGCCCGTTCAGAAAACCCCTGTAACGGCCTCCTCCGCCCCTCTGACCCGGTTTTCGCGGCAACGTTCATGGGCCACAAAATAGGGAGACTGACGCCGTCTTGCCACCGGGGAATTGGGGCCGGTGTTCCTTGGCAAGGAGGCGACACATTCGGCGAACGTCAGGGCCGCTTCGCGCCATGAGCCGACATAAAACGAACGGTCGCCGCAATCGCTGATTGGTGGGCTACGTTTTGTCACACCTGGCAAAGAGGCCTGCTTCAAGGACCCCGGCCATTTCTCTGTTATTCTTGCTCAGAGCGGGGGGTTTTGCGGTGTCACCCACCCACGGTCGTTTTGGAGAGTGTGGTGGTTGGCATTCGTCGGGTGTTATCAGTTTGGTTGGTGTCACTTGCCGTCGCTTGGGCGACCGCAGCCGTAGCAGGACCTGCGGAGGACTTGATCAAGTCTGCTGGTCGCGGTGATGCGGCTGCGGTGCAGGCGCTGCTCGCCAAAGGGGCCGACGTCAACGCAAAGGACAGAAATGGCGAGACCGCGCTGATGGCGGCCTCCGCTCATGGCCACATTGAGGTGGTGCAAGCGCTACTCGCCAAGCAGGCCGACATCAACGCCAAGAGAAGCAATGGCAGGACCGCGCTGATGCCGGCCGCCGCTAATGGCCACCTCGATGTGGTGCAGGCACTGCTCGCTAAGGGGGCCGACGTCAACGCGAAGGACAGCAATGGCGCGACCGCGCTGATGCCGGCTTCCCGGTTAGGCCACCTCGATGTGGTACAGGCGCTGCTCGCCAAAGGAGCCGACGTCAACGCCAAGATGAGCAACGGCATGCCTGCGCTGATGCCGGCTTCCCGGTTAGGCCACCTCGATGTGGTGCAGGCGCTGCTCGCCAAAGGAGCGGACGTCAATGCCAAGATGAGCAATGGCGAGACGGCGCTGATGGCGGCGTCCCAGTTAGGCCACATCGATATGGTGCAGGCGATGCTCGCCAAGGGAGCCGACGTCAATGCAAAGAAGAACGATGGCACCACCGCGCTGATAGCCGCCTCCGCTAACGGTCACCTCGAGGTGGCGCAGGCACTGCTCGCCAAAGGGGCCGATGTCAATGCCAAGGACAGCACTGGAGCGACCGCACTTGATGCGGCAGGAGCACACACCGAGGTCAGAGATTTATTGATGCAGGCTGGCGGCAAACCACAGGCGACCGCGGCCATGGCTGGGTCCGCGGAGGACTTGATCTACGCGGCAGGTCGCGGCGATGCGGCTGCGGTGGAGGCATTGCTCGCTAGGGTCCAGACTCATAACCAGTAGCTGACGGTGGCGGCGATGCAAACGGCGGCGAGGAAGTTGGCGGCGTTTCGGTCGTAGCGCGTGGCGACGCGCCGGAAGTCCTTCAACCGGCAGAACATGCGCTCAATGGCGTTGCGATTGCGATAGAGGAACGGCGAAAAGCAGTTCTTCCATTTGCGGTTGGCCTTGGGCGGGATGTTCGGCATCGCGCCGTCTTTCTCGACTTGCCGCCGGATCGCGTTGCTGTCGTAACCCTTGTCGCCGTGCAGGATTTCACATGGAGGAAGCCGTGCGAGAAGTTCGGCGCCCGCCGTGCAATCGGCGATGTTGCCGCCCGTGAGCATGAAGGCGATGGGGCGACAGCTCGCGTCGGTCAGCGCGTGGATTTTGGTCGTGCGTCCACCGCGCGAGCGACCGATCGCCTGATTTTTCTCCCCCCTTTACCGCCGCTCGCCGAACGATGCGCCTTCACCGCCGAGGAGTCGATCAGGACTTCCACGGGCGGCCCGCCGGCTTGCGCGAGCACGTGGAACAGGTCCATCCACACGCCTTTCGCGGCCCAGCGGACGTAGCGATTGTAGAGAGTTTTCTTCGGTCCGTATTCCGGCGGAGCGTCGATCCAGCGCCCGCCGGATTTGAGCACCTGAACGATGCCGCTGATGACCCGGCGGTCGTCGACCCGCGCCTTGCCGCGCGTGTCGGTGGGAAGATGCGGCGCGATCTTCGAAAACTGCGCGTCCGTCAGCCAGAACTGGTCCAGAATCATCGGCGGTTCCTTTCGGAAACCGTGAATCACAACCAGATCAATCAGCCAAGCAATTTATGGGTCTGGACCCTAAGGGAGCCGACGTCAATGCCAAGACGAGCAATGGCACGACCGTGCTGATGACGGCCTCCGCTAACGGCCGTCTCGAGGTGGCGCAGGCGCTGCTCGCCAAAGGGGCCGACGTCAATGCCAAGGACAGCATTGGCGAGACCGCGCTGATGACGGCCTCCTTTCATGGGCGCCTCGAGGTGGTTCGGGCGCTGCTCGCCAAAGGGGCCGATGTCAACGCCAAGGGCAGAAATGGCGATACCGCGCTGATGGCGGCCACCACTGAGGGCCGTCTCGATGCAGTGCAGATCCTGCTCGCCAAGGGAGCCGACGTCAATGCCAAGATGAGCAATGGCGCGACCGCGCTGGGGTTGGCCTCTCTGTTAGGCCACTTCGAGGTGGTGCAGGCGCTGCTCGTCAAGGGAGCCGACGTCAACGCCAAGGACAGCAATGGCGCGACCGCGCTGATCGTAGCCTCCGATCAAGGGCGCCTCGAGGTGGTGCAAGCGCTGCTCGATAGGGGGGCCGACGTCAACGAAAAGGACAGCAACGGCGCGACCGCACTGATTGTGGCCTCCCAGAACGGCAATCTCGATGTGGTGCGGGCGCTGCTCGCAAATAGAGCCGACGTTAATGCCAAGGACAGCTATGGCCAGGCTGCGTTGATGCTGGCCTCCGCGATGGGCCACCTCGACGTGGCGCAGGCACTGCTCGCTAAGGGAGCCGACATCAACGCCAAGACGAGCAATGGCGTGACCGCGCTCAGGCTGGCCGCCGATCGCGGCCACGTCGAGGTGATGCAGACGCTGCTCGCCAAGGGTACCGACGTCAATGCCAAGACGAGCGATGGCGGGACCGCGCTGATGGCGGCCTCCACTGACGGCCGCCTTGATGTGGTGCAGACGCTGCTCTCCAAGGGTGCCGACGTCAACGAGAAGGACAGCAATGGCGCGACCGCGCTAATGGGGGCCTCCGCTAACGGCCACATCGAGGTGACGCGGGCGCTGCTCGCCAAGCGGGCCGACGTCAATGCCAAGGCGAAAATTGGCGCGACCGCGCTGACGGGGGCCTCCGCTAACGGCCACCTCGATGTGGTGCAGGCGCTGCTCGCCAAGGGGGCCGACGTCAATGCCAAGACAAACAGTGGCGCGACCGCGCTGATGGCCGCCTCCGCTACCGGCCACCCCGATGTGGTGCAAGCGCTGCTCGCCAAGGGGGCCGACGTCAACGCGAAGGACAGCAATGGCAGGACAGCGCTGGCTGCGGCGACGGCAGCCGATGTCAGAGCCTTATTGATGCGGGCAGGCGGCAATCCATGACTCCATTGACGCGCCATTCGAGGCCCGCGGGGTGGAGACGCTTAAGCGCCAACACGAAACCCGCTCACCCCTCTCCGCCGGGTTCGCAGGGCCTTGGTATACCGAACGCGGCGCTTCCCTCGCGCGATGGTCAAAAGCGCGTTTGCGCCTAAGATCGCAAATGGATCTGCCTCGTGCTTTTTCGAATACTGCGCATTCTGTTGTCACGGACCGATGGCTGCTTGGGGTCAACCTCTGACGAACGACGGCGCCAGCGTCCCGGTCCGGTTATCTTTGGGCTCCGGCCCTATTTCTCCGACACAGCGTCTGGGCTACGCGGCCACATCGAAACCTTTTGAAATTCCAACATTGATCCACGTTGCTCTCTCGGTCCTCACGCCCCATATTGTTCTTGGCATCAAGACGAGGGCTGGCGCCTTCACCAACCTGCTTTCCGGGCAAGGTGGTCATCCACGCAAGTGGAGATGTGGTCATTAACACGGCAACGAAACGGAAATCGCCAGCCTCCCTATCGATGGTGGAGGCGTGGGCATGTTCGACAAAATCAAAGCGTGTCAGGAAATCGAACAACGCAACCGTTTAAGGGCTGAGGCGAATTTGCCGTTGGTTTCGGTGGCTGAAGAACTTGTCCGTTATGAGAAAGTGGCGGCTCAAAAAGAATATCGGGACTTCCTCAGTTCACCGCTGCGAGAACGAGTGAGAGAAAAGCTCCTCAACAGGATCAGGCGTCGTTCGAAGAATCCCGATTGGCGTCCAACGAGTTTTATGTCTGCGTATGCATTCAATGTCACAGTGGGCAACCGCATGAGGCGGATTTGGCGATGGCGAACTGAAAAGGGGCATAGATAATGACCCTGCCTCTCACGTTCGGAACCTAGGAATCAACCCACCCTTCCGATGGTCAGTTCTTTCGCTTGTCCTTAGCTTTGTGCAACGTAACGCGGCACCTATCAAGCCATTGCCCTCGGCGATTGTGGGGATGCTTAAATTTCGTGTGGAAGCATCAACACCATGTGCAGCAGCTCTGAGAGGCTTTTGACTTCCAGCTTAGACATTAACCTAGCCCGGTGAACTTCAATTGTTCTCGTGCTGGCGCCGAGTTCGCCCGCTATCACCTTGTTCCTTTTCCCCTTCAACACTCCTGCCAACACCGCTTTTTCTCTACTGGTCAAAGTCGCAAGCTTAGCTTGGATCAATTGAGAATCAGCGTCACGCGACTCTCCCTCTCGCTTGCGTGTCAACGCCTGCTCAACGGCGTCGATGAGAGCAGATTCTCCGAACGGCTTTTCGAGCAGATCGACCGCCCCCATTTTCATCGCCTTAATGGCCAGCGGGACATCTGCATATCCTGTGATGAGCACCATTGGCACGTAAAGCCTACGCTCCTTCATTATTTGCAAAAGATCAATTCCACCTAATCCGGGCATGCGCACATCGGCGACAATGCAACTGACTTTATCTTCGCCGATCAGGTCGAGGAAGGTCTGCACGGATTCATACGCGCGAACAGCGTAACCCTCCAACTGCAGCAGCAGGCTCAGAGAGCGAAGGAGCGTGGAGTCGTCATCAATGACGTGAATGACCGTAGGACGGCTCATCAAACCCACTCAACACGGTTAACGGAAAATGATAAAATCGGCTATGCGACCAACTAATCATAACAATTTCATATTACATACTAAAGTCAAGTCAACGCAAGTTTTTTGGGTCCGGTATGTCCTCGTGGCGATCATGCGCGACCTCGGAATAACGGGCGAGTCATCGCTGTGGATCGACGATCTGGCGGTGGCGAGATGCAAAAAGAAATTCCTGAACGTCCTTTTTTCTTCCCGTCAAATATAAAGTAATTGGACTAAGGGTGTGAAAACGTTTTCCAATATTCATCGAATATTGTTGAGCATGATAGGTCGTTACGGATGGTAATGTGGTCGTTACGGATGGTAATGTCGCCACTTAGCCCAAGACCATGGCTAGTGATTTGATTATGCACTACACCCATATCCGTGCCAGATATTCCCTGCGCAGTAGCATATACTAACCTGTTTACTTTACTCACCGGGTCTAGTATACGCATATTTTGCTCATGAAATCCAAACCCAATTATTATTAATCTTTCAGCCCAAGATACAGCTTCTTTAATTTCGTTCAGCACTCTATTGTCCTCTAATTGTTCAGTGTATGTGCGAATTTCTTGTGCAATTTTAAATAAGTCGCGTGAAGTTCTAAAGCCAGCGTTGCCGTAGCTGATTCCATGATCAGCAAATTGGTTTGCCAATGTCCCAACTGTCCCATACGGGTGAACAATACGAAGTTTGTCAATAACTTTTTGTGCTTCCTGATGGGGCAGGGCGTACAATTCGCGGACCGCATTAAATAGAAAATGCTCAATTGATCTATCATAATTGAAGCTAACAATTGATATATTAGAAAAAAGCTGGTCTAAATTGCTACCTTTGGAAATCATATTGAAAAACTTCGTATACCACCGATCACCTATTCTGGAGAAATCGAAATTACTATTTTGCCTTAAATTATCAAAATACAAGGCGCTTTCTTTTTCACAATCCAAAATTGAACTAACAATTGCAACTTTTCCCAACGTACTAATAGATTCATCTCCTGAATTGGAATCCAAAAAGTCATCAATTGATGTTGATAAAAAGACGCCATTCCTTATGCGACGAGACGCGCTGAGAAATTTATCTCTAGCTTCATTTTTAGTGCGAGAGTATTCTGTGATAGCACTCCAAATAGCTAAGTCTCCGCATCCGGGCTCAATATCCTCTTGAAAAGCATTGAGTTGGAACGCAAGTTTGTTTGCGATTATCGAGCGAAGTTGATTGCCTGTCGGGAGACCGATATCTGTACTTGCACCTGCACCTAAGACTAGCAATGTTTTCATGTTGAACATGTTGAATTCAATCCAAAGTCCGCACGCCTGCGTCAGAATCGATTAGAGTTTATAGAAGCGAGACAGCAATCTATGAAATTCTATGCCGCAATGCGAGCTGCTTTCAAAACCCGATAAACCGAGGCAACGCCAACACCGAGTTGTTTCGCAATCCCTTCCCGGGACAACCCCTGCCGGTCGAGTTCAAGAATCCTATCGCTCTTTGCCCGAGCCGTAGGCGCCCGCCCTTTATATTTCCCCTCAGCCTTAGCCTTGGCGATCCCTTCACGTTGACGTTCCAGCATCACCTCGCGTTCGAACTGAGAGATTGACGCCAGCAGGTTCAGCATGAGCCGTCCGGTGGGGGTTCCGGTATCGATGCCCATGGAGAGAATGCGCAGGGTGACCCCTTTCTTCTCCAACCGGTCGATAATGGACACCAAGTCGGCCACGGAACGTGCCAGCCGGCATATCTTCGTGACGACCAAAGCGTCCCCTTGGCGGGCGAAGGAGATCACCTCTTCCAGAGCCTCACGGGGTCCCATGGCGCTGGTTTGCTCTTTCCAGAGCCGCTCGCATCCTTGAGCCATCAAGTCGCGTTGCTGAGCCTCTAAACCGGCAACTTGGTCGGTGGTTGAGGTCCTCGCATATCCGAGTAGCATGGGTCCTTTCCTATCAATGGGTTCAAATAGGATGTGGTAATTATCTATCAAACTGTCAAATACGACTTCAGTGATAGGCTTTGGGCTGGAGTTTCGAACCCTGTCACTAGGGCAAGGTCCTATGGTAGTGTTCCGAGATCACAGATCGTCCAAGGGATAAGGCTATACAGGACAGGATATAGTCGCCTACGTATAATCCCCTAATATCTAGATGTTAATGTTCATCGCGCTCGATAATTAAGTGTTTATTAACAATAGGAGCGCACCTATTTTGGAAAGCTCAGCACCCCACCTCCCACGCAACCGCTAATTCTTGGAATGCACTGGGGTTACTTCAATCAAAAATTGACGTTTGTGAGGGATAAGATGAATTCAAATAGACCATTTAGACTAATTCTTCTGGTATCATTGTTTTACATCGGCCAATTGCCTTTTGCGCCCGATTTGTCGCATGGCAAACCCATCGTTTGGATTGACAATACACCAACCGGAACTACCGACGCGATTTATCGACAAACTTTTGGTGGTGAATCCTTTGAATCATTTCATCTGATTACATACACGCGCTCGTTCGCCCTCGTTGTCTTTATCACTTTCATTGTCCTTTCAATGCGCCGTCGCAGCCACCATTCAACCTCGTCCGATTTGCCGCCGAAGCACAGGCATAAATCGAAGCCTCGCATCGCAATTGATCCTCCCTTTCAATTCCAGCCGCCATTGGCGACTTTGACGGGCCGGCATAAGCAATCTGCCGTCGAACCACTTGACGAAGCAAACCCCATCAACGCAGCGAGTAACGTCCATTCTTCGCAGGCGAGAGCGTTACAGTTCAAATCATCTCATCCAGACGCAACGGACCAATCGTAATTTCGCGAGCGGCCGTATGTCCTGCTGACCTTGTATGGCGTCAGCGAGGCTATCTTGGACGCCGATATGCCCCATGATGGACTGGCGCCCTTACTTCCCTTTGATCTCTGGACAGATTTGCGTCCGGGTAACTTCGAAGATAACGCTGAGCGCCCTTTCGTGCTGATCAAGTTGCATCCTTATCTAACTTGGAGGGTCGCGATATGATCAGCCTATTACTTGGAGAAAAACCAATGGCGCGGAACTCGCTTCTTGACCATGTAAAGTCGCAATTGGAGGTGCTCCCAGGAGAACTTCGGGGCGCCATCATCGATTTTACCGTTCCAGATGAAAAGGTGTTGCAGTTACGCGCCGAGGCCCGACGCCTCCTCGACGACGTTAAGGAGCTTGAACGCAAGACCGGAAAAAAGGGTTGGTTTCGGCTTTCTCGGATTTTAACGAGCATCGAGTTGTTCAAGGTGCACCACACACGGCAAAGGCCTCATCCAGCAAACCACGAATTCCGAAAAATATCGGCTTGCTTAGCGGTCATCCTCGAATAATGATTTGCGGCGGTTCGCGGTGGAGTTGGTCATGTCGGATGAGTTCGAACTTGCGGGGTTTTCTGAGTCCGAGGTGGTCGTTGAACACCTCGCTGAAGGACACCTTTATGTTTTCCGCATCGGTGAGGCTGGCGCCGGAAGACGCATAATAGACGACGGCTCCTGTCGAAGTGGCGCGTCATCCAAAAGTTCGGCGCAATACTTCCTGTTTAACGCGAGGCGTTTCGCTGAAAATGCGGCCCGAGAGCTGGACCTGATTGTCTGATGCATCAGTCCCCGATTTTATTATCAGGTAGCAAAGTAGGGACGATTGAGCGGGTCCGTTACACGCCGCGGTCGTCTTCCACCTATATCGAGATCGAGAGCGCCTGATACGCGGTTTCTCGGATTTACATCCCAGTTTGGAAAATGTATCTGAGGGTCACCCAACTGGGTCTGACTCTGGATTCAACCGAAGCGGTTACCAAGTCTGGGGAGGAAGAGGGCGGGTGCACTTGTTGCATCCGTTCTTTTGTTTTTTCGCCGTGCTAGGCATTCATACTTGCTGACTTTTGGTCAGCTTGAGGCTGGCCCCAAGAATATCGAAGACTGTTGCTTTTTCGTCACACGACAGTCTGACTTGACCACACGCAACAGCGTAACACAATGGAATTGTTTGATATATTTCAACGCTGTGATTGCGCCTTCTCCAAGTTTCCGAGCAAAAACTACCTTGTTGAACGAATTTCCAGCTAGGACTTAACATTGGATGCGAATTATGACAGGCCATCTCAGTTTCGAATCAGTTATCCTTTGCGTGTTCCGGTTTTGGAGGTTCCTCCCACCTCTCGATGGGCCTGAGCTACCTTTAAAGACCCGGTTGCTTTGCCGGGTTTTTTCTTGCCCTAAACTGCCTAAAAGCTTAGGCGTCAGCACACCAATGGGACACCCCAAACTCTCACTTGCAAAAACCCTCAACAGGTAGATTTTGACTCATATAATGACAATATTGTTGGAGGGTTATGATATTATAATTAATCGCGAGAGTGAGCGTAAGCGCAGATAAAAGGATTATGCCAAATAAAATGGCAATAACTAGCGAAGCGTCCCACAAGTAATCTAAAATCAGTTTCGCATATATTTTAATTGGACTTTTATGGTCGGGGAGTGAACGCGCTATCATGACCTTTACCCACTTTTGACTTTCACCCGGCTGCGTTTTCCGCATCGCAGCAGCACATCTGGGGCTAACGCTCTTTCGGAAACCTCTCTGGGAATATCCTCCGCACGCCCCGAAAAGGGTCTCTCCACGGTTTCTTGCCCCGTGCATCAGATATGGGGAGTCGGGGTCTCATTTCAGCTCCAAGTTGCTGCACCGCGCATAGTATATTTCCCAATTTTGCTCCTCTTCGGAGTCGGGTATCAGTTTGTAATGCAACGGATTTCCGCGTGCATTGCGAGCTGAGGAACTTAGTCGTGATTACCGTCAACGAATGCGCAAAGTTCACGGAACTTCATGCAAATGAAATCCTTTTAGGCGCGACTGCGTGTTAGGCGCGACTGCGTGCTCCAAGCATCGCGTGTTGCTTTCCGGCTATATCTTGAATCTCTGGCGAGGACCGCAGACCGTCCGCAAAATGATTGTCGCCGATATCCAGTTGTGGCTGGACCTTGGAAGCCACAAGCAGGCGGCGGACTTGCTTTTCGTGCTGAGGGTGTTCCTTGCGGATTATCCGGAGGCTAGACTACTAAAGGGTCGCGTCAGGACGCCGGCGACGCCTCGCGTGGTGACCTAGGCTCGCCGAAAGCTGTCTCGCCCCGTTCCGCCATGTCAAAAGAGAGCAGCGACAGCTAGCGAAGGAGCCCGGACCTCGAAAACAACTGGAGATTTCGAAGAGCCGCCAGTTCCATCCCCGAAGGTTCCTTGTCGCTTGAACAATCATCGCAAATCCTTTGGATTGGACATCCGATGTAGTCCCACCTGTGCGATTCGCGTTGACCAACTGGTTAGGTGGTTGCGCGGCTTCGTGACGCACTCTCGCCTTGTTCTCCGTCAAAACAATTGGCGCGAAATTTCGTTATCTTGCCGAAGCGACTACTGCGGGAGAGGAGGCTCGATTGCAGAGCCGTCGAGATACGGGCGACCTAGTTAGGATTTGGGCAGCGATGGCCATTGTCGCGATAACGTCCCTCATTGTCGTTTCATCCCTTTCCGCCCACGGTCGCGCGGCTTCAGTCTCTCCAGACTGGCGCGGTCATAGCGAGTGGGGCATGGGGCGGTGACAACAAAACGCGGTCATTGCGACCAGGCTATTTTTGCTACACCAACTGAAGGGAAAGAGACTCCCGACGTTTCGTGAGCAGGTTTAGACCACCAGCAGCAGTCAGTTTCAAAAAAGCGCCGTAACGCAGAAACGCTCTCCCTATATCCGCATGGCGTCTAGTCGTCGGGGTTCGATGTTGCAAGCGGGGGCGCCAATGATCACTGGCACTACCCACCAAAAGTATTACGCGCTCACCGGGGCTATTTTACCGGCGTGAGTTCGATAAGATCCTCTCAGGCCTTGACGTGCTTTGCCCCCAACCGCAAAGCACGCCAATGGCGGAAAGGCCGTCCAGTCCGCCGCCGGGCGGCCTTTCCATTAAAATCACGCCGCCATCGCTAGTTTGGCATCTTGAGACAGCCGAACCGGTTTCTTTACTGGAAAACCTAAACCCTAAAAGGCCAACTTTCGGTAGCGGCCCCAGAGCGGACCCACTAAGGGAGCCCTGAACCGATTGCTGGGCGTTCCCCAAGCGACCATGATCGGCTGAGTAGAACGCGCGGACTGCATTCTGTTGTTCCAGAGAACCGAAGACATGAGCCCCGAAACATTAAACAAACGCGTTGCTACTGCCATTTCCTCGCGCAACCTCATTGCGGAGCCCACTCGCCGTGGACGATTTCTCGAACGCCGCCCTTGCGTGGGGATTCCCGCCCCCTCATTGGCTCGGGGTATCGTCGATCTTGTCTGGGCGCTTAATCTAACTGACGACGATTACATTCCTCTTGTCATGAGACTAGCTCGCGAGGGTCGCTTCGATCCAGTCAAAGCGTTGGCATACTTCCCAAGGATCGCTTGGCTGCTCAAGGACGAAAAATAAAGCCATTGGCAAAGGCTTATCGCCATGGCCCACAATCGCCGTCCTGTGGGGCGCGAGGTGCCACAGGGCATTAAAATACGATTAGGTCATGTTCGCGTAATCATTTTTTAGGCTGTGGCGCTTACGTTCCGTGTTGGCCGAGCATAACCAAGGTGCCCATTATGAAACATTTTATCTCTCGCTATGTTAAGGATGAGTCGGGCGCGACCGCAATCGAATATGGCCTTATCGCCACCATGATCTCGATCGTGGTGATCGCAACGCTGAACGCCGTAGGTAGCGGCCTGAATACGGTCTTTAACCAGATCGCCTCCAATCTGAATTAAAAGAGCCGCTGGATTTTCCCTTGGGATCACGCAACCATCGGCAATTGTGCGCCCATGGGGTCTAAGCCGTTGTCAGGTTATTGACCGCGTTTAACTGCCTTGATTTGGTGATCGGCTCATTCACCCGAGACAAGGAAGACGGCGAAATCCACCCCCGTGGGAAAGAAAAATATTTTTGGGGGTATTTTTAGGGGCATCGAAAAAATCTCATCTTAGAAAATTGTTAAATATCAGAGCAATGTAATATGTATTCGAATCCCTCCTCCGCTACCAAAGCCGAGCCAAAAGCTTTCGGCGGGGCTGCTCCGCGCCATCGCCGACTATAAGGACGCTGCGCCGGAAACAGGCGCTGCACTCAAAATACTTGCGCCCACCTTCGTCCGCCCCGGCGAGCTTCGCGCGGCGGGAAATTAATCTGGACGCAGCCGAGCGGACAATACCCGCCGCTAAAAATGCGCCCTCCGCATCGCGAACCCCCTCGCTTAGCGCGCATTGGCGTTCTTGCGAGAGCTTCATGCAATAACCGGACATGGTGAGCTCTTGTTTCCTTCCGTTCGCTCGGCGGGGCATTGCATGGGCGAGAACACGATCAATGCAGCCTTACGCCGGGTTGGCTTCGAGAAGCATGAAATTGATGTATCGCCAGTTTCTACTAAACAAAGGTCAGTCCGACAGAACTCTCTTGGCCTTGTTTTCCTGTCGAGCAGGCTCGGAAACCGCTCGCTCCGTCTCGGCTTTGTCGTCCAAAGTGATCGTCACCTTGGCGATCACGCCGCTGTAGGCGAACGGAACCTTATAATCCTCGGTGACAGGCGTGCCTTCATTGCGGCCGACGTCCGCGGTCTCGTCCGCCGAAAACACGCAGCACTGGGTCTGGTCGATCCGCGCCCGGGCGACCTTCTTGCCATTGACGAGGATCGTCCCCATTCCGCCCTTCCCCGCGCCGCCGCCGTCATAGGCGAACTCATAGCGAACGGTGTTCTTGCCCGGCGCGAGCTTTTGCTGCGACGCCACCCTGTATCGCTTCAGGCCGAGCCAGTTGTAGGTGTAGATGGGCTTGCCGCCCTTCACATACAGGGACCATCCACCGAAGCGACCACCCTGCGCCAGCAGCACGCCGTCGGCGCCTTGCTTTGGAACCACCACGTCAGCCGTAATGCTGTGCGACTGGTTCTTGGTGTTGATGAAGGCGTTTTCGGACATGCCAGGCATGCCTTGGTAAACTGTCAGCGTTTTGCGACCCGCCATCAGGTCGGGGCGACCAGCGATCGCGGGGTTCATGCGCTCGATTGACCGATCATCGATTGGCAGCACGTGGTTGACCGATGCGACCTGCATGAACAGGTTCTGCATTTCTTTGAGCTTATTCGGCTCCTTCTTGGCCAGATCATTGACCTGACTAAAATCGCCTCGTGTGTTGTAAAGCTCCCAGACGTCGGTTTGCAGCGTGTGGCTGGGTTTGAAGTTCCATGGCTCGCGATGAACCGTCCCCGCGAGCCAGCCGTCGTTATAGATCGCGCGATTGCCGGCGATCTCGAAATACTGTGTCAGATGCCGGTCCACCGCCTTTGGATCAGCAACGGCGTAAAGCATGCTGACGCCCTGGATTGGTTCCTGCGGCGTGCCGTTTACGGTTTTGGGCTCAGGCAGCTTCGCTGCTTCGAGGATGGTTGGGGCGACGTCGATCACATGATGCCACTGCGAGCGAACCTCGCCATGGCCCTTGATGCGGTTGGGCCAATACATCACCAGTGGATTGCGCGTTCCGCCATAGCTTGACGCCACCTGCTTGGTCCAGGTGAAGGGCGTGTCGCCGGCGACCGCCCACCCGGCGGCATAGTGATTGTAGGCGAGCGGTCCGCCCAGATCTTTGATGTGGTTCAGCGTGTCTTGCAGCGGTTCCTGAACGCCATTGAAATAGGTATTCTCGTTGAACAAGCCGTTGGCGCCGCCCTCGGCGCTCGCGCCGTTGTCGCCGACGATGTAGAGGACCAGCGTGTTGTCGAGCTGGCCTAAATCCTTGATCGCCTCGACGAGGCGGCCGACCTCTGTGTCGGCATATTCGCCAAAGCCGGCGAAGACTTCCATTTGGCGTGCAAAAAGCCGCTTTTCGTCGGCGGTGAGCTTGTCCCAATCCTTGATGAAGGCAGGCTTGGGCGCAAGCGGCGCATCGGCCGGAACGACGCCGAGAGCTTTCTGGCGCGCGAGCGTTTCTTCGCGGACCTTGTCCCAGCCCTGGTCGAACTTGCCCTTATATTTCTCGATCCACTCCTTCGGCGCCTGATGCGGCGCGTGCGTGGCGCCCGGCGCGAAATAGATGAAAAATGGCCGGTCAGGCGTTAGCGACTTTTCGGCCTTGACCCAGTTGATCGCCTGATCGGTCATGTCGGTCATGAAGTGATATTTGGGATCGTGCGACGGCTCGACTTGGGTTGTTCCATCATAGACGAGCGGAGCCCACTGGTTCGCCTCTCCCCCCATGAAACCATAGAATTTGTCGAAGCCTCTACGGGTGGGCCAGCGGTCCGTGGGGCCCGATACGCTGACCTCCCAAGCCGCAGTTTCGTGGTTCTTGCCGAAATGCGCGGTGCTGTAGCCGTTGAGGCGCAGCATCTCGGCGAGGGGCGCGACGCTCGCTGGTGTCTGGCCGGTGTTGCCGGGAAAGGCGGTCGCGACCTCGGTGATGCCGCCCATGTTGTTCATGTGATGGTTGCGCCCGCTGAGCAGCGCCGTGCGCGTGGGGGAACAAAGCGCTGTGGTGTGAAACTGGTTGAAGCGCAGACCCTCATTGGCCAGCGCCTCGACGGTGGGCATGTGGACGGGGCCTCCAAAGGCGCTCGATTGGCCAAAACCCATATCGTCGATGAGCACGATGAGCACGTTTGGCGCGCCTTCCGGCGCTTTCACCTGAAAACGCGGCGGCGGCGTCACATTGCGCGCGTCGAGTTCCGTGTAGAGGGGGGGCTTGGGTTCCGGGATCGGGAGCACCGTCCTGTCGATCCCATCTTCAGCAAAGACGGAAGCTGACGTAACTCCATACAAAGCGAGTGCGCCGAGCACGATCCGCGTGAATGTCGAAGCCTGTCTCAGGATCATGAAACCCTTCCTGCGCCATGATTTTTAAGCCTAGCACATGCTTTGCCAGCACAGCAATCGAGCCATTAATGAGACTGCCCGTGATGCGGAAATCCGCCTCGTGGCGTCAGCTATCCGCGCAAACGGGAAGCGCGCGAGCGTCGTTGTCACGGCGGCGATTTGGGGTTCAGCAGAAGCGCTCATGGCAGCACTCGAGGGTGAAGATGACCCATACCGAACGTCCTACGCGGATCTTCAAGACGCGAAAGATAGGTTTCGTCATCAGTGCGACAGCCCGCGATTTCGTCGCGCCAACTCGGGCTCCACAAGCCGATATCTCATCAGCCAGGTGATGGCGCGGCTCCATGACTCGTCCGTTTCGCCGCGTAAAACTTGTGGATGAGAACAACCACAACACGCCTGCCAAAACAGCGTCGCACAGCGGCGGAGGCGCCGCCGCTCGCAGCAAAAAACGTTGAGCCCGGAGAAACCCGCGCAGGCGCACGCTGCGCAGGAAACGACGACTTGGGCTTGTGGCGCTCTGCGCTCAACGCCGAGGCGAGCTAATCTGACCCGTCGCGGACATTCGTCAATCGCGGGGCAAAGGGGCCTCAATGCTGCGAAAGGGGATGTCAGCGATCGGCGATGACGAAGGCAAAGCACTGAATTATGCATTTATTGTCATATTTTCCTCGCGCCGCGAAAGATGCACAAATTTAGCAAATCGCGGAGCAGCGCTATTGGATGTATTAAAGTCACTCGAACGAAAGACCCACTTGGAAACGACGAAAGGCGCCCCGATGGCCAATACAACGCCGGAGCTTGAGGCGCTCCTTATGCAGCGATCGCTGACCGACGCGCAGCTTCTGGCGGCGGCAGAGGCGGCGGCGGACTTCCGGATCCTGCCAAACGCGACAGTGATCAAGATTGGCGGGCAGAGCATCATCGACCGCGGCCGCGCCGGCCTCTATCCGCTTGTGGACGAGATCGTCGCCGCCCGCAAGACCCACCAGTTGCTCATCGGCACCGGCGCCGGTACCCGCGCCCGTCACCTCTACTCGATCGCGGCGGGGCTCAACCTGCCGGCGGGCGTGCTCTCGCAGCTTGGCGCCTCGGTCGCCGATCAGAACGCCGCGATGCTGGGGCAGCTCCTCTCGCAACACGGTATTTCCACGGTCAGCGGCGCCGGGATGTCGGCGGTGCCGCTCTATCTCGCCGAGGTGAACGCGGTCATCTTCAGCGGCATGCCGCCCTATGGCCTCTGGACGCGACCGGCCGCCGAGGGCGTCATTCCGCCCTATCGCACCGACGCCGGATGTTTCCTCATCGCTGAACAGTTCGGCTGCAAGGCGATGATCTTCGTGAAAGACGAAAATGGCCTCTACACCGCGAATCCGAAAACCTCTAAGGGCGCCAAATTCATTCCGAAGATCTCGGTTGACGAGATGACGGCGAAGGGGCTGCACGACTCGATTCTCGAGTTCCCGATGCTCGACCTGCTTAAGACGGCGCGCCGTGTCCACCAAGTGCAGGTTGTGAATGGCCTAGTCCCCGGCAACCTGACCCGAGCGCTCGCTGGCGAGCACGTCGGCACCATCATCACTGCGAGCTAAAGGGACAGCCATGACCGACATCTCCGACACCATCAAGCACGTCGCTTCTCCGCTCGCGCGCCAAACCCTGCTCGACGACGAACTCACCCGACCCGTCGCCGGCGGGCGCCCTGTCCGGATCCTCCCTTGGCTGCAGGTCCTGAAGATCGGTGGCCGCTCCATCATGGATCGCGGTCACGAGGCGATCCTTCCAGTTGTGGACGAGATCCGTAAGCTCCTGCCCGAGCATCGTCTGCTCATCCTAACCGGCGCTGGTATCCGCGCCCGCCACCTCTATGGCGTTGGTCTCGACCTCGGCCTGCCGGTGGGTTCGCTCGCCCCGCTGGCCGCGAGCGAGGCCGGCCAGAACGGCCACATCCTGGCGTCGCTGCTCGCGCCGGAGGGCGTCTCCTACATCGAGCACCCCACCATTGCGAGCCAGCTGGCGCTCCACCTCTCCGCAGCCCGCGCGGTCGTGGGGAGCGCCTTTCCTCCTTATCACCACCACGAGTTCCCCAACTCGCGCATTCCGACCCACCGGGCCGACACGGGCGCGTTTCTGCTCGCCGACGCCCTCGGAGCAGCCGGGCTCACGATCGTGGAGGACGTGGATGGCGTGTATGACATTGACCCGAATGGTTCCGATGGGAAGCAGGCGCAGTTGATCCGAGAGACAAGCGCTGCCGATCTCGCCACGTCCAAGGGCACATCGCCCTTCGACCCTGCGCTCCTTGAGGTCATGGCGACCGCGCGCCACCTCGAACACGTGCAGATCTTGAACGGGCTCGTGCCCGGCCGGCTCACCGCCGCGCTGCGTGGCGAACACGTTGGGACGATCATCCACTCCGGCGCGCACTCAGCCTGAACGACACGCCCGTTTCCAGCAATGTCCGGATATGGCGCAATACTGGCGCAACGCTCCTGTCGAAAAGCCCTCCCGGTGGGTCCGCTGTCGGGGGCATGCCGACCATTGGCGAAGGTGGCGGCTGGCCCAACCACACGAACTGATCGACCGTCACAGGATAGAACGACCATCTTTGGAGTTAACGCCCGCACGAGTCATTGCGTTCGCCGCTGTATGACTCGTGCTTTTTGAGGCGATCGGCGTTCCCTATTGATCAGTCTTTAACAGACGCGGAATAGAGACTCCGTAGCGCCGACAATTTCTCTGCGCCTTCTACTTGGCGGCCTCGAAGTTGCCCAACGCCGTCTCTGCGCGTTTGACCGCCGCGCTAACGTTTCGATTGTTTCCCTGCGCCGCCTGCACAGCCTTCTGCAATTGAGTGACGCCGTGCTTAATGGTCGAATTCTGGTTGTTCTGCTCGGCCATCGTGGCGCTGTCGATCGCTTCGTCAGCATGCTGCACGAACGCCGCTGTGTTATTCTGCTTGCCAGCCTGAATGGCCTTTCTGGTGTGAGAGATTGCCTGCTGCAGGTTGTTCGCCTGAGCCAAGGAACGGTCAGGCGCTAGCACAAAAGCGAGGCTACCGGTTACAACGGCAATCATAAGTCCACGAGCAATCATGTTGACTCCTCCTTTTCGCTGAAGTCATGTTCCAGCGCAACTTCTTGCGCTGCTCCTTCGGTCGAGCATGCGGCCGAGGGCCACCTCAGCTAGTTGGGGCGAGTTGGAAAATGATCAAGAAATCATGCGAGCGCGGCGCAAATTCCTGGGGCTCTCGATAGAGCTAGCGCTGCATCACGGAAGCTTGTGCAACAACGCCTATACATGCATTTACGGCATCTCGTATCAGTCTTAGATCCTCTTCAGTGAAGGTCTCCTTTTCGATCAGACGCTGTGCAGAATCCCGATGCACGCCCTCACAGCACTTCAATATAGCGGCGGCCCGATCGAACGCCTGTTGCACCAGGCTCGTAACCGCCTTGTCAATCGCTGCGCTGGTTTCCTCGCTTGCTTCTCGTTGGTCTGATCCTAATCCAGGTAGATCCAGATAGCTGGG
Source organism: uncultured Alphaproteobacteria bacterium (assembly GCA_963697595.1). GTDB lineage: Bacteria > Pseudomonadota > Alphaproteobacteria > Rhizobiales > Beijerinckiaceae > Methylocystis. Next base: position 3,272,783 of record CAVOON010000003.1, read on the forward strand.
CCTTTCGGCGATGAAGGAGGCTTGCCCTACCTTAGGCTCCATGCCGTAACGTGAAGCCATGGCCCGCGCCATTTCGGTCGCACGTTGCAGATCGTCTGCTGCGCCAGTTGTGGCCTCGTGAAATATGGCCATTTCGGCGGCCCGGCCCGCAAGCAATACCGTCATCCGATCCAGCAGTTCCGTGCGAGTCATCAAATAGCGATCTTCCGTCGGCATTTGCATCGTAAAGCCGAGAGCGCCCCTTCCTCGCGGAATGATTGAAACTTTCTTTATCGGATCGGCGTCGGGAAGCGCCATCGCAACGATTGCGTGACCCATTTCGTGAAATGCTACAATTTGGCGCTCACGCGCATTAAGAAAACGCTTGCGCTTCTCTGGTCCAGCAATCGTTCGCTCGATAGCCGCACTGAAATCGTCCATACCAACGAGTTGTGCGCCACGCCGCGTCGCCAGGACAGCCGCCTCATTTACCAGATTGGCAAGATCGGCTCCGGTAAAGCCCGGCGTCAAAGCCGCAATTTGAAAAGGATCGACTGCCGGCGCCAGTTTGATTTTTTTCAAATGGACGTTGAGTATCGCCGTGCGCTCGCCTTTGTCGGGTCGGTCCACAACGATTTGCCGGTCGAAGCGACCTGCACGCAGCAACGCTGGATCAAGCACTTCCGGTCTGTTCGTGGCCGCCAGAAGGACGACCCCAGTCGTGGGATCAAAACCGTCGAGTTCGCTGAGTAGTTGATTGAGCGTCTGTTCCTTTTCGTCATGACCGCCACTCAGCCCGGAAATGCCGCGGGCTCGGCCTAACGCATCAAGTTCGTCAATGAAGATAATGCAGGGAGCGTTTGCGCGCGCTTGAACAAAGAGATCGCGGACACGAGCGGCGCCTACTCCCACGAACATCTCAACAAATTCGGAGCCATTTATTGAAAAAAAAGGCACCCCCGCCTCGCCGGCGACTGCGCGCGCCAGCAACGTTTTTCCTGTCCCCGGTGGACCTACAAGCAGGATGCCCTTGGGAATACGCGCTCCAAGGCGACCATGAATTGCGGGATCCCTCAAAAATGCAACAACTTCATTCAGTTCGTCTTTAGCTTCATCCACACCTGCCACGTCATCGAAACCGACTTTGGTATTCTTTTCGACGAAGACCTTTGCTTTGCTCTGCCCTAATGACATCAACGAACCGAGGCCCTGGCTGCTGCGGCGACTTATGAGGCTCCAGATGAAAAAAAAGATCGCAGTTGGAACGATCCATGACAGCAGCGTGGAGATCCAGGTGTGCTCAACCACCCCCGAAAATTTAACCTTCGCTTCCTCCAGCTCGCGGGCCATGCGCGGATCGACACGGGCAGACGCCACCTCGCTTCGTTTGTCAGGCAAAGGGTTTTTCAGAGTAGCGCGAATTGTGTGCTCGCCTACTGCAACTTCGGCGATTTTATTCTGGTGCAAAAGATCTAAAAACTCACTGTATGGGATAACTTCGGTCTGCTCGTAAGCCGCCCATAGTCCTTGCAATAGTCCTTGCAAGATGAGTAAGCCTGCGAAGGCGAATAGCAAAAATCCAATGTCGAAGTGCCGTTGCTTTTCCACCGTCGAAGCCTCACGAAAAACAATTTTCGTCGAGATTATCAGTCGAGAAGCTGAAAGTGGCTTCTCTTGGATTCCAGAAGCGCAGACTCCAGTTAATTGAGGACGCTTATGCTACTGGCATCTAGTGCGGCGCGGTTGTTAGCAAAGCTCCAAGGAAATGAAGGGGGGGTGGAATCCCGCAGCAGTCGTGGCTGCGAATGCACCAAGCACACAAGTCGACCGCTCATTCCGCCTCACAGTCGCCGCTGTTGATAGTCTTGTCGATGCCCGGAATTGGCTGGACACCATAGGGACGACGACTGACGACTCCGAAACCGAAACTGTATCCTTCTCCCTCACGACCCGGAGTGGCGACAATCATCACGTTAAGCTTCGTGGTGTCCGTTCGCACAGCGAATTTCACGAACATAGGCTTATTCACGATAGCGGGAGAAACCTCCACGGCTTTTATCGGCCATCGCTTGTCACGGTTGTTTGCATATTCGTCTCCCACACTTGCGGTGTTGGTTCTGAAGTCAAAATTGAAGGCCCAAGAGCTGACGCCGGCAACGCCTGTTGTGCCATCGCTCTGGCCGTGTTTAGAATCGTAGCAGAAATCGCCCGCACATCTGTCGTAAGCCCGCATCGTGCAACTCAGGTTCGTCACGATACCGCCCAACGGAGCCGATTGAGCGAGATTGACCGAAGAGATGCAAGCTATGGCCAGAGTTAGAGCATATGGGATTGTGTGCATGTCCATCCCCTTGCAATAGTCGCCACCCTTCAAGATAGAGCCGGACAAAACCGCCTGCGCGATCAAAAGCAGCGTGCCTCGGAAGACTGAGAGCTTTCCAGCCCATCTCGTAAATCACAGCTCCTGCAGCTCCCCAGAACGTCATCGATTCCACGAGGATAGCGCCATGAATCACCTCCTGATCAGGCTCCCAATGGGTTTTCATGGCGCTGTCGTTTTACAAGAGAGTCAATCACTCCGCACGACGACACAATCTAGTTCACCGGGGTCCCTTCGAAATCCATCACATCCGAGCGTGCGCTATCCTGCACCTGCTTGATCAATTGGCTTGCTTCATAATACTTGCCGTCATTGATCATGTTGGAAGCCTGCTGAACCTTGGCAATAGTGGCGTCCAACGGCACAGCTAACAACAGGAAGTCGATTTTCATGCCGGTAAGTTTCAGTTTCTCCACGGCTCCCTTGCGATCGCCATTAGCTAGGCTCTTGTTCGCGTCGGCGACTGCGGCTTTCTTGTCTGGGCTTGCGGTGAAGTCATCGTTGATGGTGATCGATGCATCGACAGGCAACCACTCCACTATTTTATTGTTGGGAGCGTTCTGTTGGTTTGCCGGGGCCGCAGTCGTTCCGTCGTTGTTGGGCATGGTCGTACTTTTTGTATTAGTAGACCCGGCCTTAAAATCAGCTTCAGCTTTCAAAAAACGCGCTTCGTCCGTTTTGGCTCTCGCAAGCGCCTTGTCCGCTTTGTCGATATATTTCTTGGCCGCGTCAATGCGACCTTCGAAAACCGCAAGTCGCGTGAGCGTCAGATCCATGAAGGCGCCGGAACCATCCGCGGAAACTTTGCTAAAGTCCTTGTTGACCGCCTTCTCCTGAGGCGACGGCTTCTGCGGCGCAGAGTTCACGTCGCTGGCCGCAAAAGCCAAAGTTCCAGGAAGAAACGCTGCGATTGTGAAGATCGCGATGAGGTTGCTTTTCTTGTTCGCATTCATGAGAGTCTCCTTGGAATGTTTATTTTCGACAAAAGTAATTAAGCGAGCAAACGGGCGAATCAATGCAGTTAGAAACTGCTTGAGCGGATCTAAATGGATCAGATGTCCGAACGCGTGACGGGAGTTGTGGGTCGCTCCTCGCCATGATGGGAATTCACGACGTCGAGACAGCCGCTCGCTTCCTGATCAAGGTTTCTTTTCGGCGCCCCCGTTTTCCACCGATTACCCCGCACACGCTCGAAGGCACGTCTGCTTTTGTTCGCTACATGGAGCTCCGCCCTGAACTTCAGGAGTTCCCGGCCGGTTCCCTTGGCTGTAGCAGCGCCGATACGCTTTCCTGCAGCGCTCTTCACATACCTCTTGAGCAGAAGGCTTGTCTGCTTTCGCCATTGTATAAAATATCGGAGCCTCGGAGAATTGGAGCGTGGACCCTGACGCGCCTGCTTGATCGGTGGTCGCTATTTGATGCGCCGTCGACTTCGGTATGCTCAGGAGATTTTCTTTTGCTGCGACAAGCCCCGAGTGAAGAAACATGGTGACGCATAGGGTGGCGAACTTCATCGTGTAAGCTCGGGTTTCCATTTTCTATACTCCCTCATCTGTTCTCAGCCAGTTTATCGATGATGAGATACCTCGTGCCTTTGTCGTATCCGGTGACGCTTCGGCTTTGCCGACGACGACGAGAGCGCCCATTAGAGCTTCTCGGTCCGCTACGTAACGCAAAACATCAACACAGCGTGGGCGCTAAAGTTCCTGGCGCTCCGACTGGGCGCCTGCAATGAAGGCGTTTTTTCATGACTGACGTTGCGGTGTGCTGCCGCTGCGAATTTTTTTGCCACTTTGGAGAGGCGTTACATTTGCTTGGACAGCGTTTTTTCGGCTAGGCCGACGTTTCTCGTCCTGAAGGCAGACGAAGCCATACAAACCTGCTGACGTTTGGACAATCCCCACTGTTGATTTATAACGCCTCAAGCAACTCGAACGTAGTCAGCGGGACGCCAGTAATCATACGAAAAATGACTTGGCAGAAGAAAGCTTTCCACGTGACAAAAGCACTCGCGCTGGGGACCGCGGGCGCATTGGCGTTGCTCGACGCTTCCTTGGTGCGGGCCGAAGACGTCTCCGCCGAAATCAGGTTGCTCAAAGCGCGGCTCGACGCCACCAATGCCGAGGTGCGCACGCTGAAACAGGCGTTGCAGCGCTTCGAAGGCGGCCAAAAGTCTCATGGGCGCGGCGAAACGGTCGCTCGCGCACAAACACGGCCAAGAACTGGCAAGGAAACAAAGAGGCAGGCAAACTCGGCGCCGCCAGAGGCAAAGATGCATGTGGCGCCGCCGCTGCCCTCTTTCATAAGCCTTGCTCGTGGTCTGAAGATCGAATCACTCGACCACGCTAACAGCTTCAAGATCGGCGGACGCGTTTTTATCGATGCTGGAATATCCACGCAGCCCGAGCAGGGCCAAGGCGGCATCGCCAATATCCGGCAGGCTCGTTTGGAGGTCGAAGGCAAGCTGGTTAATTACTGGTTCTATAAATTCCAATATGAATTCGCAGCTGGCAACACAAGCAAGGTGGGCGCAGCTGGCGGCATTCGTGACGCCTTTGTCGCGTTGACGTATTTTGAACCGATCACGCTACAGCTTGGAAATTTTTATGAACCTTTGGGCCTTGAATGGACGAATTCGCGGAACACCACGGATTTCCTCGAGCGAGCAATGGTGTTTACGGGACCGCTTCGACATATTGGATTCGCGGCGCTTACCCATGGTTCGAATTGGAGTCTCAAAGCCGGCCTGTTCAGCACGAGTCTGGCCGAAGGGTCGCTGCAGCCCGCCGCTTCAACGCCGGTGGTGTGGGGAGTTCCGTCGCAGGCGGGGTGGGTGGCGACCGGCGGCAGCCAATATGTCGATATCGCTGGCCGCGCGACCTATGCGCCGGTGATGACGGAAGATAGTCTGGCGCACTTCGGCGCTTTCGGGCGCTATCACCGGCCCAACAACTCGACGGCGGCCAACGATGGCGTGCTGACGCCTGGCAGTGGAGTCAAAACGGAGAGCAACATCCTCAACGAGAATCTTCTTGGCACGCCAGATCTTTCTTGCGGGGCCATATCAATCGCGGGCAATCCACCAGTGGCCGGAAAATGTGTTCGCGACGTTCTGGTGTATGGCGCGGAAGCTGCCGCCGCCTATGGACCCCTTTCACTGCAGGCGGAGTATGTCGGCGCCCACTATGATCGCAACAAGACAGCCATTCTCCTCGCCAACGCGAGCGGAAACTTCGCGCCGGGCGGCTCCTCGCTCAATTTTTATGGCTATTACGTCTATGGAACCTTGTATCTGACCGGAGAATCCCGAGCCTCCGCCTATCAGGTGACGAGCCTCAACCCAGCGACCTTCGGGCCTATCGACATCAAACATCCGCTGAGCGCGGGCGGCGTCGGAGCTTGGGAGCTGGCAACGAGATTTAGCGCCGTCGATCTCAACAACGGCCCTTATTCGGGAAACTATTACGGCAATTTGCTGGCCGCCGCGCAAGATAACGCCGCCGCCAGCGCTATCGTGGCCAATTCCGGAGTGCTTGGTGGCCGCGAGGAAAACATGACACTGGGCCTCAACTGGTACCCGGATCCAGGTTTCCGCGTCATGGCGAACTGGACAAGAGTCATGCATCTCACGGCGCCTTGGGATCGCCCCTTTCTCAACAACGCGCACCCAAACACCATCCTCATACGAACTCAGGTTAACTGGTAAGGCTCGTGCAACATGCGGGCACACTTAAACTTCCCGAAACAAAGTGGGTAGGCTCTTTGACCTGAGCGGTGTCGATGCTCACTACAAATTCACGCTCATGATCCTCGGGTAGATCAAGCTCGACGTGCTCGCGCTCGCCTGCATGGAAGGCGTCGAACGACGCGCGTTCGCAGGCCTTCTCATCGAGACGTTTGCCGGAAGTGAGCGCGCTATGGCGAAACGTGATCTCTCGGACGAATAGCCCGTGAGCGCATCATACGATTTCGCTTCCGTCATGGAGGCTCCGACATGTCGAGCATTGCCGCACCGGAGAACAGGGCAGTGGAGCATAAACGCAGCTCGGATGCTGATTCGAACGTGAACGCAGGCGCCAATCGAATAATCCCAGTGCGGAACGGATATAGATCTTGAGCGTTATTTTACGCGACTAAAGACAGATTGAGCGGGCGAAGGGCGCATCTACGGGCGGAGCATATGGCTGTCGAAATCAACGTTGGTCCACCTCAACTCGTGATCAATCAAGGCGATGCCTTCCTTGTAACCGCCGACGATGGTCAAATTCCATGGCCAAGCGACAAAGGGCTTTATTTTCTCGACACGAGATTGATCAGCAGTTGGAATATTTTCGCGAACGGCGTGCCGTTCGAGCTGCTCAATTCGGGAGCTATCACGCATTATGCCGCCCGCGTTTATCTTTCAAATTCTGTGATCGCGACCGAGCAAGGCGACATTCCAGAACATACTTTGTCACTGGTGCTCAGCCGGTCACTCGATGGCGGAGTCCACGAGGATATTGATATTATAAATCACGGTATGAAGGCTATCCGCTTCAATCTGGAAATCGCCGCCCGAAGCGACTTCGCCGATATATTCGAGGTTAAATCCAAACACATTGTTCGACGCGGGAACATCAAGACAGAATGGTCGAGTGACACGGCGCAATTGCGCACAACATACAGAAACAAGAATTTCGGGCGCGAGGTCAATATCCGTATCGTCAACAACGACGCCCCGGCCGTTTATGCGAACGGCCGTTTGAGCTTCGAGGTCGATTTGGCGCCGGGAGCTTCTTGGCACTCTTGCATTCTGTACGAGCTTGGAGATGGAACGTTACGTTTGGAGGCGCCGAAAGAATGCATCCAATGCTGCAGGCGGTCACCGATAGGCATAAAGGCAGCGGACTGGAAGCGCGAGGTCCTCAAAATCCGAACTACGAATGACGAATTCTACCGTCTGTTCGACCGGGCGATAGATGATATGGTCGCACTCCGGCTTCCGTTCCAAGGTACAGACCACCTGCAGTTCGTGCCAACAGCGGGTATCCCGTGGTTCGTGGCGCTGTTTGGCCGCGACAGTCTGATCGTATCCTTGCAGACCGCGCTCGTTCATCCAGGCTTCGCTCGCGGGGCGCTCCAAATACTCGGCTCCTTGCAAGCAAAGGAGCGAGACGACTATCGCGATGCGGAACCGGGCAAAATCATGCACGAACTGCGGCAGGGCGAGCTAGCGCATTTCAAGCTCATCCCGCACACGCCTTACTATGGAACCGCGGACGCAACAATTCTTTACCTGATCGTATTGCACAGCGCCTGGCTTTCCACGGGCGACGCCAGTCTGATCGAAAATCATCTCACGACAGCAGAGAATTGTCTCGAATGGATAGACAAATACGGAGATCGAGATGGAGATGGCTTCCAGGAATATGAGACGCGCTCTCCCGTAGGTTATGCAAACCAGGGTTGGAAGGACTCCGGCGACGCCGTCGTGAACGCAGACGGCTCTCAAGTCAAGGGGCCGAAAGCTCTCTGCGAACTGCAAGGCTATGTCTACGACGCGTGGCTTCGCATGGCTGAAATCTATGAGTTTCTCGGCAAGGCCGATAAAGTGAACGCCTTGCGGTCGAAAGCCAATGTCTTGATCCATAAGTTTAACGACGCCTTCTGGAACGAGGAGACGGGGTTTTATGCTTACGCGCTTGATGGCGACAAGCAGAAAGTCATGAGCGTAGCTTCGAACGTTGGCCTCTGCCTGTGGTCGGGCATCGTACCGCCCGAGCGCGCCGAACGGGTCGTCAGAAGGCTCCTCGCATCCGACATGTGCAGCGGGTGGGGCATCCGAACCCTTTCCGCCGACAACCCCGCCTATAACCCGTACTCCTACCAGAACGGCTCGGTCTGGCCCCACGACAATGGCTTCATTGCTCTTGGTTTCCGGCGATATGGATTTTCGAAAGAGACAGGACGGATCGCGCGCGAAGTCAGCGACGCTGGCGGCTATTTTGCGCAACATCAGATGCCAGAGCTCTATTCGGGTATCGAATGCTCCGAAACGAACTTCCCGGTGCAGTATCTCGGCGCCAATGTGCCACAAGCCTGGGCCGCTGGTTCGGCGTTCGCCTTCCTCCAGGCAATTCTTGGTTTGCAGGCGGATGCTCCGCGCCGCAAGCTTTATGTGGACCCGGCGCTTCCGGATTGGTTGCCAGACATCGAGATTATGGATTTGCGGGTTGGAGAGCAAACCTTCGACCTTCGATTCTGGCGAGAGGGCGATGTAACCCGTTGGGAGGTTCTCAAGGGCGATCCCAAATCCGTCGTGTCGCGCTCCTTCGCTACTGCGAACCGCTTGATGATCGAGGAAGAAGCACAGTCATTCCGTTAGGACGCATTGGTACGCCCCGTTGGTCGAGACTTGGACACTGCGCTGCTCCCTACGCGCCTACCATAGCGTCTTTGAGACCTCGATAAAGCGAAACATCCACGGATTTTACAATACGCGAAGGCCTCATTCGAGCCTTGACCGACAGACTACGCAAAACACGCCGCACTGTTGAACTGAGGTAAACCCCGCCAGTCGATTGATCCGTTGCAACTGACCAGCGCCGAACGTCTCGCAGTTGCAGATAAAGGCATAGTCCTCGATGCGACCTGGCAGGAATTCCTCAAATGTCTGCTCTCGCACACTTTGCAGCGTCTCACAGCTAAATCTTCTAGCGCCTCACGCAACAATCCTTTGCTTGATCCTGTCGGCGACACGAAGCGCATTTGCGATGATAGTCAGCGTGGGATTTACCGATCCAATCGATGGAAAGAAACTGGCATCGGCGACGTAGAGATTGTCAATCTCATGCGCCCTGCAATTGAGATCTAGCACAGACTTTGCCGGATCCGTTCCAAAGCGTGCTGTACCAGCCTGGTGCGCGGTGCCGCCGATCGGAATATTTTTCCCCAAATACAGACTTCGCTCCAGCAGCACGGGATGAGCTCCTGACCTGCTTAGCATCTGCTCCAGCTTTTTCTTGAGGCGATCATGAGCCTCCATATTACCTTCCGTAATATCCAGCATCACCCGATCGCCATCGTAAAAGATATGATTTTCCGGACGCGGCAGATCTTCGCTGGAGAGCCAAAAATCCATTGAGTGCCGCGCCATCTCCTCGAACGGCATCTTAGGCGCCGCCCATTCCAGCCAGCCTGGAAGCGCTTCACCCCGAATCTGAGCGCCATGCGAGGACGCGCACATCTGAATCAAGCCAAGCGGATAATCCCAATCGTCTGAACCGAAATAATAGTCGCTGACGGCAAGCGTCTTTTGGAAAACCGTATCGTTCGGTTCGCGCATTAACGCCATCAGAATCGATTGATTGTGGCGCATGTAATTACGTCCAACCTGATCGGAGCCGTTGGCGAGACCTTTTGGGTGCCTGTCATTAGCCGATCGCAGCAGTAGCAACGCGGAAGACAGGGCGCCACATGCCACCACGACAATATCAGCCGAGTAACGTTCCTGTCGCTCCATTCGATTGACACAGACGCCAGTGACGGTTCTCCCAGTAGAATCTGTTACGAGTTTTGACACATAGGCGCCTGTCAGCAGCGTGAGATTTCGGTGCGCTGACAGCGCTGGATCGACACACACCACCTGAGCATCGGCCTTACCGTTCAAGAGGCACGGAAAGCCATCGAAGGCGTCACAACGGATGCAAACACTCGTCGGGGTCGGTTTGCCATCCTTCTCATCAAGAAGGATGCCCAACGGAAGATGAAACGGGTGCAGACCATCTTTCATCAGGCTGTCGCTGAGCGCCTGAATGCGCGGCTCGTGCGAAACTGGCGGATAAGGAAACGGGCCGCATGAAGGCGGTTCGGTCGGATCTTCGCCGCGTTGTCCATGAACATGGAATAGGCGTTCTGCCTCGGAATAATATGATTCAAAGCTATCGTATTTTAGGGGCCACGCAGGGGAAATCCCGTCCTTATGTTGAATCTCGTCGAAATCCCGCTCGCGCATTCGGAACAGCGCGCCCCCGTAAACCTTGGAGTTTCCACCGACATAATAATGCAAGCCCGGATGAAAGTTGCTGCCGTCCTTGCCGTACCAGATTTCGCGTGTTTGATAAGCGCCATCGACGAAAACTGTTCGCGAATCCCAATTCGCGCGAGAGCGGGGCAAGTAGTCACCACGCTCAAGCATCAGAATCTTTTTTCCGGTAGGGGCCAGCTTGTGTGCAAGCGACGCTCCGCCAGGGCCGCTTCCGATAACGATGACATCGTAATGGTCTGACATGCCTCGTTCCTACGGTTTTTTTCAGCCCCCGGTCGAAAATCCTGGGTAGAGCGTCATGCCGCCATCGACGAAAAGCGTAGTGCCAACCACATAGTCGGAATGATCCGACGCAAGCCAAACGGCGGCGCGGGCAATATCTTCCGGTTCTCCGATCCGTCCATAAGGCACCAGCTTCATGAGTTGATCGTAGGCCTCCTTAGTCTGCCATGCCGATGTATTAATGGGCGTCCGGATCGCGCCCGGCGCTATGGCATTGACGCGGATTCGGTGCGGAGCCAGCTCCTGAGCGAGACTTTCCATCATCAGTTTGACGGCACCTTTCGAAGAAGCGTAATTCGTGTGCCTTGACCACGGAATCTCTTGATGCACCGAGCTCATGCAGATGATTTTTCCGGCGGCGCACGACACTGACGATACCACGCCCCGGCGCAGGAACTCACGGACCGCCTCCCGCGCGCACAGGAACTGACCGGTCAGATTGACGCTGAGCACCTTGTTCCATTGCGCCAGCGTCATGTCCTGGATTGCGGCGTCCCGCTGCAAACCAGCATTGTTGACCAGAATATCGATGGTGCCGTACTCTTGGACCATACGCTTGAACATCCCGGCGACACCCTGTTCGGAAGACACGTCCGCGTGATGAGCATACGCATTGACGCCGAACAGGCGAATGTCATCCACTACCTTGTCTGCGGCGACGTCGCCTTCGACGTAATTAACGACCACATCGGCGCCGGCTTGACCCAAAGCCAGCGCAACGCCTCGGCCGATGCCGGAATTGGCGCCGGTGACGAGCGCCTTCTGACCCGCCAGGATTTTGCGAACGACCACTGATGGTGCGGTCGACACGGAGGACGATGTTTCAGGCGATGTCGTCACTGTCTGCTCCGGTTTGGAGAAAGGGTTCTACGACGGCGAAATTTGGTCGGTTGGCTTCGGCTCGCGGCATAATCACGAGGTGATGCCCGTCAGGATCAATCATGCTCTGTGGGAAGGCAACGCTCGCGTTCTCAGTCAGCTGCCAGTCAGCTTCCAGAACAAGGCGTGTAGCGACGATATCGTTGTTTCGCGAATTATTAAGCCTTTCGTGGGCAACCGACCCGTAGCACAGCAATTCGATATGAGGCGTTCGCTGGCGCGGTGACAGCGCAGTCACCTCCACACGCGGATCTCGCAAGGCGTCGAGGCGCTCTTGCGTCGGCCCTTGATTGATCGAGCGCGCCGAAACACACAATCCAATTCCTTCATAGAACGCGATGCTGTGCTCGCTATCCGCGACGCAGATTGCGGAATGGTCGATACCGAGGCAGACATCGAAAGTCGAACAGGCTTTCCAGCGCGCAGGCGCCTTTCCGGCTGGAAACGCGAGCAGCTCAAGCGGATGACCGTCGAGATCGCGAAATTTGAAGGCCGTGACGCCGCCCGATGATTCCGGCAATTGCTGCGGACCGTCACGTGAGATCGCGGTCCATCCGCTGGCATTTGAGAGCCTCTGAAACGCTTGCGCGATGTCCGTGACCACGATCGCGAAGTGCTGAAACGTCAAATCTGACGAGGATGTGCGGTTTGGATAGGGTTTACCGGGGCGATCGAATTCGAGCAGCTCGACGATTTCATCGCCGAGGCCGAGTGTGATGTGCTTCGCGCCACCCACCACATCCATCAAACTCTCAAATTCTACGCCAGAGAGACGGTCTGTTGCAAGCTTGCGGAAGCCGAGTGCATGTTCGTAGAACGCCGCGAGCAGATCAGCATCCGTCGTGGTCAGCCCGAACCGCGCCAATTTGCGGACTGTCATGCGTGGTACAGGGGTCACGGCCACCGTACTCCGCGTCGATTGAGGAAGATCGCATAAAGCGTATGCGATCCGCCAATGAACAGCCGGTTCTTGAGTATGCCGCCGAAGCACAGATTTGAAACCCGATACGGCACGAACACCTTTCCCAGCAGTTGCCCCCTCTGATCGATGCAATGAACGCCATCGGCAGCACTGCTCCAGATGTTTCCTTCTTCATCCACACAGAGGCCGTCGGCATAGCCGGGTTCTACCTTGTGGAAGACATCGCCACCGGTCAGCCGACCGTCAGGAGCAACATCGAACGCGCGGATATATTGTTTCGGATTGTCGCTCGTTTGGTCGCCGGTTTCGGCAACGTAAAGACGCTTCTCGTCGGGCGAGAACGCCAATCCGTTGGGACCGTCAAAATCTCCAGCAGCTACCGTAGTGCAGGCGCTTTCGGGGTCGAAGCGGTAAAGCGCGGGCGGCTGCTCTGACGACTGCCGGCCCCCTTCATAGTCATTCTGGATGCCGTAGAGCGGATCGGTAAACCAGATCGATCCATCGGATTTGACGGTCACATCATTGGGAGCATTAAGTTGGCGTCCATCATGACGATCGACAAGCCGAGTCACATGGCCGTCGAGTTCGGTGCGAAACAGACAACGTTCTCGATGCGAGCAAGAAATCAATCGGCCTTCCAGATCGCGGGTCTGACCGTTGGCGTAGCCGGATGGCGAGCGATAGATGGATACGCCGACGTCTTCGATCCAGCGCATCGTACAATCGCGCGGCAGATCCTGGAACAGAAGACAGCCGGCGTCGCCAATCCACACCAACCCTTCCAGCCAGCGGAAGCCTGTCGCGAGTTCCTCAAGCGGAGCGTTGCCCAGAATATAATGAGCAAAACGAGGATCGCGGATGTCATAGCCTTCCATTGCTGTCACCGGAATTCGCAAGGCGCCCGCGGCCCGGGCGCATCGTCAAACTGAATCAGCACCAAAACGGCTGGAACGTTACCTACCGTGCCGGATCGGTGGCCCCGCTTTCCGTCCACTTCGCGACAATTTTGGTCGCCGCCGAAGGACAGTTCGCCGGGGCCCATTTCAACGTGCGAGCCGTCCATCGCTTCCACGAACCACCGCCCCGACAGAGGCACGATCCATTGCGGCCGGGGATTTTCGTGCCAAGTTCCTATCCAGCCAATCGGTAGAACAGTGACCATCTCGGTCATCGCACCGCTTGTCCTCTTGCCCAGCCATTGCGGATCGGCTCGACCTTTGATCGACCTCAGGTCGAAGTCGACCATTGTGCACGGCGTTTGGCGGCTGATGCCGTTCGCATCCGTCCATAGATGCCAATAGAAAACGGTCGGCTTCTCGGTCATGAGACCCCTTTTCGGTCAAGAGCATAGGGATGCGTGGATCCAAGGGGATGCGCGAGAAAACGCTGCACGCCCGCCGGGTCTGTGCCGAACGCCAGCAGGAGAAAGCCACCGGCGAGCGCCAGGTTTTTCAAGAAATCCCAGAACACCTCTCGCCCGCTGCTGACTCCCTTCAAGCGAAAGTCGGGCGTTCTCCAGAACTGTTTCCACAACATGGCGGTAGCGACGCAATAGCTGGCAAGAATGAAGGCTGCCAGCCGATCGGCAACGCCGGTCAGGATCGCGAGCGACATCACGACCTCCACGCCAAAACCGGCGATGATCAGACATGTTCCAAGCGCGCGCGAAGAGACTGCCTGCGAAGCCTGATGTAGGGCTTGCTTGAAGTTCAGAATTTTGTCGAGCGCGCTGAAAGGGAGAAACAGCAGGATGAGGAGGGCGCGCACCAGAAAGACTATGAAAATGCTCAGCATGATCGGTACTCTTGCTTACTCGCCGCACGTCCCTTCAACTTGATAGCTCGAAAACTTTCGCAGCCAATGCGCTGGACTGAAAACCTTGCACAATGCCTTCGCAGTCGCGCAAGAATGCATGCATAAGGTTGCTTAACGCGGTTTCGCATTTGCGTCTAACGGGTCGCGCGACGAAATGAACGCGCATTTCTGAACGAGGTTTGGTGTAGATCGCTGCGACTCCAAAGCAAATCGGCATTCCTCGTGGCCAATGATAACGCGCGCTCCGCGCGCGGGCGTGAGCCAGGCCCAGAACCAGTTTGCGAACACCATAAAGCGATTGCGAAATCCGATCAGAAAGTAGATGTGAACGATGCCCCAAAGAAACCATGCCATCCTCCCCGTAAGCTTCAGGCCACGCAGGTCGGCAACCGCAGCCGAGCGTCCGATGGTCGCCATCGTTCCATAGTCGCGGTAGCAGAAGACGGGTGGTTCATCGGCCGCAGCGATCCGGTTCCGGATGAGATCGCCAACGTAGCTCCCCTGCTGCCTTGCAACCGCCGCCAGACCCGGCAACGGCTTTCCATTCGCATCGGACGCATCGGCGGCATCTCCGATCACGAAGATGTTGGGATGTGCGGCAACGGAGAAATCGGTGTTCACTCTGACCGCGCCGTGCGCACTGGGTTGCACTCCCAACCATAGGGCGGCGGGCGTGGCCTTTACGCCGGCTCCCCAGATCACGACTCGGGCAGCAATGCGGCGACCGTTCGCCACCACGCCGTGGGCGTCGATCTGCTCGATCTTGGTGTTTAACAGAACCTGTACGCCCCGATCCGCTAGTTCCTGTTGCGCGTAAGCGCCAAGCTTCTCCGGAAACGAGCCGAGCACTTTGGAACTGGCCTCGATCAGCAGGACGCGGGCCGAACCCGGATCAATACGGCGGAAGTCCCGTGCGAGCGTCGCTTTCGCTAGTTCAACGATGGCGCCTGCCATCTCCACACCGGTCGACCCAGCGCCAACAACGATAAATGTCATGAGCGCCCTGCGCTCCTCCTCGTCGTCGCACATCTCGGCGTTCTCAAAGGCGAGCAGCAGGCGACGGCGAATGGCTAATGCGTCGTTCAGGGACTTCAGCGATGGAGCGACGCAATGCCACTCTTCGTGGCCGAAATAGTTATGTTGCGATCCCGTCGCCAGCACGAGAAAGCTGAATTCGATCTCCCGACCGGCAGCCGTTTTGATGTGAGAGCGATGAAGGTCGATGCCGACCACTTCATCCAGCAGCGTCTCGGTATTTGCGCTCTGCAGTAAATCCCGTATTGGCACTGCCACGTCGGTCGCTGAAAGCGCCGCAGTGGCGACCTGATACAGGAGCGGCTGGAACAGCGTATGGTTGTGGCGATCAATTACAGTAACGCGGGCGGAACTGTCTTGTAAGGCCTTCGCTACCTCGAGCCCGGCGAAGCCACTGCCAACCACCACAACACGCGGCTGCGAGACCATCGTGTCCGCTGCCCCCCGCTTGTCTCTGGCGTCAATTAAAGACCTATCGATCATAACAATCGCACCACTCCCGACCGTCATGTTCAGCGAGGATCTTGGTCGGTTAACTCACCGAAGGTCGCAGCGTTCCCATTTGACCTCACCTAAAGGAACGCGCAACATCAAGCGGACAGAAAGAGGATTACGTCGAGGCGGCCGTGCTGGCATCTCACCCTTGAGAACACGCCGCATGCCTCGCTTCCGCTGTTTTCAGGAGAGTTCAAAACGAATTTATCTGGAGCCAGCTTGCTGTCGGGGCTCGTCAAGCTATTTGCGTTAACAGCGTCAGGTGGAGCAGCAGAATATCATCAACTGGCGACGGAATCGAAAAATCAAATGGGTAATGAACTACGCTTCACTGGAACGTTCAACGTCTACCCGCTGCGACAACTGCGTCCAGGCCACTGTTATATAAGTTTTATTTGTTCTCACTGTTCCACGCATTTCGCGATCATGGATGACCCGACAACTTCCATGAACCTTACATTATCAGGCGAAGCCACATTCAGTGCAGAATGTCCGAATTGTTCGAACTCAGCGAACTATCGCAGTTCGGATCTAGTGGTGTTTGAATCGGCTCAAGGGGGATCGAGCTCAACAGCCTAGCCCAAACGCGCGCTACCACCCGACGCCGGAGTTCCAGGCTAGCTTTATGTCTGCTACGCAACATTGCCTTCATTAGGAGAAAGGAAGGCGTAACATGGTCAAACTTAGCAAAGCGGATCGAGACAAACTGCCGACGGACAAATACGCGGAGCCTGAGAATCGCGCCTACCCAATCGAAGACGTGTCCCATGCCAAAAACGCCAGGGCGCGTGCAAGTCAGGCTGTGAAAGCAGGGCGCATGTCGAAGGATGAGCAGGATAGAATCGACAAGAAGGCCGACGCCGTCATCAAAGAAAAAAGCTGATGGTCATTTGACGCTTGCGGAGCGCGGATGTGGTCGTCGCGCCTCTATATTTCATGCATAACCTGAGCATAGGAAATCAGCGCGAAAAGCAAGGTGCCGCCGACGATGTTACCAAACAGCACCGGCAGAGTGAACTGCATCAACATGGCGGACGCCGTGAATTCACCACTCGTCACCAGCAAGAAAGCCTCCACGCTACCAGCCACGATATGCGTAAAGCCGCCGATCGCGACAAGATAGGTCATAAGGGCGATGATGTGAAACTTTGCCGTTTCTGCGCTCGGAATCGCCCAGACCATTGCAGCGATCAGAAATCCTGATGGTATCCCCTTAAAAAACATCTGGCTCGCCGGATTGCTCATCATCTCCTGACTAATCTCGACCATAGCGTGGCGAGTCTCAAACGTCAGCGCCGGCGCAAACTGAAAAAAAACAGCGGAAAAGAAGGTCCCGGCCATATTGGAGAGAAACACCACGCTCCAGAGTTTCGCCAGTCGGCAAAGACGGCGCAAGTTTGGCTCACGCATGACCGGCAGCACCACTGTAATCGTATTTTCCGTAAAAAGCTGCTGACGCGATAGGATCACCATTAGAAAACCCACTGGATAGCCCATCGCCTCGATCAGAGGCCGCCAACCAGCCTCTGGCAGATGAATACGCAGTATGCCTTCCGCCAAAAGCGAGAAACTGATCGAAAGCCCCGCCGCAACACCGGACCACCAAAGTGAGGAAAGGGGACGCGCCAACTCGTCTTCGCCCTGGCGTCGTATGACCTCGTATATAACCGGAGTGCGCGGCTGTGCGCGATCCTCAACGTCGATAACCTCGCGTCTGCTAAGCGAAGTGGAATCCCGCTGCTGCGCATCAATTTCCGACATGCGAACTCCTTTCCCCGGGATAACCAAGACGGTGCGGAAGAGGTTCCGTTATGGCGGTCCATACGCTTCTGCACGCTAGTCAGGTGTCGTCCCGATCGATGGGGGCGACAGCCCTATGCTAAAACTCCATGATGTTCTACGACATTTGGGCGGCAGTTCAAACTCAGTCAAACTCTCGGTCACCTGAAACCACCTCTCGTCCGGCTCCGCTTGAACCCCTCGCCCTCTTCCCTAGTTTCGAGCGCGTTGCGCGCGGAGCAGGTAGGTTGCTTCGCTTGCGAAGATCGAATGTGGAGAAGCCGAATGAAAACCCCTGCAACGATTGTGACTTGCCTCGTCTTCGCCATTCCGGCATTTGCCGCGACCGGCGTAATGGAAGGCGCCGGCATCAATGCGGCGCTCAATTTGAGTCCGTCTTCGGCTGAGTTCGTCAGGGAGGCGGCGATCGCCGATCAGTTTGAGATCGAGTTCTGGACAGATTGCGCAGAACAAGGGCGACTCCTCTGACAAGAACTTTGCGGAGCACATAATTCGCGATCATCAGAAGAGCTATTCTCAACTCAAGGACATTGATCCGAACGCCGCCGACAGCCTCGATTCGAGCCACAAAAAAATGCTGGACGAACTTGGCAGCTTGAGCGGCGACGCATTCACCAAGCAGTTTCGGCGCGATCAGATCAACGCGCACAAGGAAGCGGTTTCGTTGTTCCGCCGTTACTCCGAGAAAGGCGACAATGATCAGCTGAAGAACTGGGCGGCCAAGACCTTGCCGGCACTCGAGCGTCACTTGCAGATGGCAGATTCGCTGCAGCAGTAGCTCTCAAATCAAATGAATCGAAACTCTAGCCTCCTGCTTGAAACCAGGCAGGAGGCATTTCGTGTGTTGGGAGTTCTTTTTTCTCGTCCGCTCTCGCCCGCGTTGAGGAAAAATTGGGATGGCCGCGCGTGCAGAGAAATGACGCGCTTAAAGATATCGCGAGAAATCCAGACCTTCGGCACTCAATGCGATAGGACACTCCGCGCCCGCAAATGTGTGGAACTTTTCGGCAGCGCTGTTGTTTAGCGATTGCGGCGGACTGGATAGAGGGAGCATTTTTGAAACACTGCCCCATAACGAGCGAGCCAAGCAGCTTCGGGGAAGAAAAAGCTCGCGGCATTTTTTGCAGGAACGGGTCTGGGTTTAACTTCCAGGCGGAGGATCTCATCCGGCGCCTCAATTCGTGTTCATTTGGAAGCTCGGAAAACGATATCACGCCGCTCGATAGTTTTTAGCTGGGGCATTTGGAGCGGCGTTTGCGCAAAGGGGCAGCTAAAGAGGGCCGCGGCATGAGAACCGAAGTTCAGATCCTGGCGACTCTCAGTCGCGAGGCGGCGTTGGCCCTCCACGAAATCCTGAATCGGCGGCTTGAAACGATCCAATATGTCGAAAAGCACGAACCACAAAATGTTTCCGAGCTAATTGGAACCGAAAAGCAGGCGATCATCCAGCTTCTGATGGCCGTGGATGCCGCCTTACGAAGGGGACAGGCTCAATAGCAAGTACATCTCCATGACCCCGACATCGGACTTAGAAAGGGCTCGAGCCTCACTTCCTGACGTCTGGTCGGCGGAACCCTCTACCTGCTGAAATGACAGGCGATGCGGTTCAAACCGGGGATTCCGCTCCTGCCTCGACCCTCTCTGGCGTCAAGCGAGTTCCCTGCAGAACTTGGAGGAGTTCTTCGGATTTGCTGTCCAGGTCCTCATACGACGGATAGTGTTTGACCATCTCGCAACCCGCGCAAGCGTCCACCCCGCGCCAGGACTTGGCCAGTTGCGCCACCCTGAAGGATCGAAGCGACTCGCCCTCCCAGATCTCCAGAACAGTGTTACGAGCGATCGAGCCGACGACGGTCTTGTGATGCCAGTCGATGCAGCAGACGCCTACGTCGCCGTTGCTGTGGATCGACAAGGAGTAGAACGGCGACGGGCAAACCCTGCGTTCCGCCGATAGGCTGACGCCCGTCATGCCTTTGGGTTGGCCTCCCACGATTTCCTTCGACTTGGGCGTAATCCCCATGAGATTTTCGATCGCTACAGCGTCCGCAATGGGCGCGAAAATCTGGAAAAACGCTCGCTGCTCCGCTTCTGTCAGTCCAGTATCGATTATCTTTGCATAAATGAATGTAGTGCCACGATTGCGCCGCACCGCTTCCTTGAACCTTTTAATGTTCTCTACAATGTCCGTAAAACGTTGAGGAACCCCGGTCGTTTCCAGGTAGCTGGCGTCCGACAGCGCCTCTATCGAAATACGAATCTTGTCTGGTCCGGCGGCTGCGAGCAGTTCGGCGCGTTCCCCGTCGAGCAGGGCAGCGTTCGTGATGACTGAAACTTCGCGGACATGGCCAGACGCTTTCGCGTAACGGACCATTTCCGGGAGGTTTTTGTTCAAAAGCGGTTCACCATAATTTCCCAGAACCAGCTCGTCGACTCGCTCTGGGAAAGCCCCAAGATCATCCACCAGCTTTCGAAACAGCGGCAGAGTCATGGAGCGGAACTCCACGCCCGCCTGACGCAGCGAGTCCGGGTCGGCTTGCGGACAAAAGAAGCATCTGAAATTGCAGCCGCTGGCGGGATCGACATGCACTTTCATCGGGGCCGCCAAAGGGAGGAGCTTGGCCAGCCCGCGGCCGCGGCCGAAGACGAAATAGCGCCAATGCATTTTCGCCAGCCCGAACATCACTTTCGCCGCAAGGGACGGGCCTGCGCGGGAAGCCAGTTTCAAAGCTTGTCCTACTGCTGACATTGCTCATATCCTCGACAGCGCTTCATGATGTGTTATCCAAGAATCCTTTACTTCAAGATGTATTAGGCATCGGTTAACGTTTCTGGATTTTTGGATGACGCTTGCTTGCGCTCACCTTCATCAGGTCACCTTATGTCCGCGACTGACGATCAGACTGCGTAGGCTCATTTCGGATCGCTTACGCGACGACGAGAATAGAACGCAGCTGTGAAAATTTTCTTGTCTCGTTTTACCCTGGACGAGGTCCCCATGGCTGATCTCAGGCGGCATAGGTTGTCGGCCGGGGCGAAGCCCAGGCAAATTTGATTTTGGTTCAGGGTGACAGTCGTCGCACCTCGAGCTCGTCTATACGACCCACAACGTGGTAAGGCGCAAAGGCGGCTGCGACTTCGGGGTATTTGGCGATCCATTTTCCCCAGTCGAGGTTCGCCCCATTGCCTCGCTCCACGATTACGATCTCGGGTCGGTTCGCAACCATGTCCTCGACCAGCAAGCGCCGTTCGAGGGAAGCGTAAGCCTCGAGTGCTGCGACTCGCTTCGGGTCCTTGACGCCGGCGCCTAACTGTCTCAACACGTTTGCAGTGATGAACACGGAAGCGCGCGTCGCCCATTTACCGCCGAGCTGGCGCACCAGCGGATATCCAACGCTGACGTCAGGGCTGATAACCGTGATCGTCGGACGCAGCGCCTCTGCTTCGATCATGCGGCGCAGTGCCGGAAGATGAATGTCCCGCTCCCAGTTGAACCATTGCGCGCTCGTGATCAAAGTGATCAACAGGGCGGCGGTACGGATCCAGGCTGTGGCCGGCCCGGTTTCCGCCGTGGGAACAGCGTCTCGGATCGCCACGTCAATACGCAGGGCCGCCAGCGCCATGAAGGCCGTCGCAGGATAGATATGGTAGGGCCACCCTTTCCCCTGAACTAAAAAGGCGACCGTCATGCCGGCGGCGGCCGTTAGCAGCACGCGGGTGGCGGCATCCGCTCCAGCTGTGCGGACGCCCGCCCAGCAAAGCACCGCCAAGCCGAGCCAAATGGGGGTTGAAGGAAGCAGAAGGATTGCGACAAGCCCTTGGCGGATGGGGACATAAACCTCGATCGCCATAGGGAGAGCGCGGTTGAGGAAATCGGGAAAGAAGATCGGGATGGAGAGTGCGTAAAGGCCCAGCATCGCAACCGCAACGAGATATTCGCTCCGGAAGACGGGACGAATAGAACGGGCCCTCAGCATGGCCGTCAGCGCTAACGGGGCTACCGCCAGCACGAAATGCGGCTTCGCCACAAGTGCGAGGCCGCAGCCGAGGCCGCTTGCGATAGCTGCGAACCAGGGAATGGCCTTCAGGCTCCCGGATTCCCGCGTCGCACAAAGCGCCAGGAACGGCAGCAACGCAATGACGCCGATATGTTCCCTTTCCCCGAAAGTGCGCGTCGGCAAAATCGCCAGCACCATGATCGCGCCAGCAGCCAGCCAAGGCCGGTATTTATCCGGCAGCAACCGTCCCGCTGCAAGAACTCGGCCCGCGATCGCCAGGGTTGCAACGACACTCGCCAGGATCAAGCCGTTGACGGCGACATCCGGCTCGATCCCGAGCCACCGGGCTAGCAAAATTGGGGGAACGTAGATCAGGAGGGCGCCAGGTGGATTGACTTCAAGAAAATCAGCGTACATGCGCTGGCCGGCCAGCGCCCTTTCAACTTCCGTGAGAATGCCGTCGACGTCGGAGTTCTGCTCCACGACATTGCGCAGCAACGCAGCGGCGAGCAGTGCCGCAATGGGCAGCAGCCACCCCGACGATAAGGCGCTTCGCAGCGTTCTCCGCGATGCGGCGAAGCTGGGCGGAAGGCAGAAGTTCATTGCGGACCCTTAAAAAATTAAGCGCAGGGCTGCCATACCGCATGAAAGTTTAAATTCGCCTATACTGTGCTAAGTTCTCTGAGGGAGACACTTAAGGGACCTCGTCAACAATTCCTTCGTCGACAATTTTAGCGTTATCTCTCTTTCGGAGCCCTGCGCCAACTTCATTATTAACTATCGATTCTTCGAAGGTTCGAAGGGAGGTGAGGCGCAAAAAACCAGCACTTCCGATTTTGGCTTTTCTCCAGTTGAAAGCCGACCAAGCAAATCCCAGCGCGTGACGCGGATCTTGCGTATTTTCAGGGGATCAGCACGGCGGCCCCTTGGAGTCTTCCCTCACGCAGGTCGGCTAGAGCACGGTTCGCTTCTGCAAGCGGATATCGAACCACATGCGTCTCAATGCCCACTCGCGGCGCAATTTCGAGAAATTCGCGCGCATCGTCTCGAGTAAGATTCGCAACTGACAAGATTTTCCGTTCCTCCCAAAGCAATGAATAGGGAAACGAGGGAATGTCGCTCATATGTATGCCGCCGCAAACGACGACGCCGCCTTTTTTTACAGAGGCCAACGCTTGTGGAATCAAAGCTCCTACCGGGGCAAAAATGATGGCGGCGTCAAGTTTTTCAGGCGCTGGTTCGTCGGAATCGCCGGCCCAGACCGCTCCTAGAGACAAGGCGAAGTCGCGCGCGGCGTCATCTCCCGGCCGAACGAAAGCAAAGACGCTCCTACTCTGATAGTTGGCGACTTGCGCCACAATGTGCGAAGCCGCGCCGAAACCGTAGAGCCCCAGGTTGGCTGCGCGGCCGGCCATTTTCAGCGATCGCCAGCCAATCAGGCCAGCGCAAAGCAAAGGCGCCTGCGCGGCAGGGTCTTCCGTCTCCGCGAGAGGGAAACAAAAGGCGGCGTCCGCAATGACATGCGTGGCGTAGCCGCCGTCTCGCGTATAACCGGTGAACACTGGATCGTCGCATAAATTCTCTCGGCCGCTCCTGCAATAGGAGCAACAGCCGCATGTTCTCCCCAGCCAGGGAACGCCGACTCTTTGTCCAGCCGAAAAGCCTCGAACTTCGGAACCCATAGCCTCGATGCAGCCTACTATTTCGTGTCCCGGGACGATCGACGAGGCAGGATGAGGCAGTTCTCCATCAATAACGTGAAGATCCGTTCGACAGACTCCGCACGCCAGAACGCGCAACCGCAGTTCCTGAGGTCCCGGATGAAGCAAAGCTCTTTCCTCCAGGATGAGCGGCGCGCCGGGACGGCGTAAAGTCATAGCTCGCATGATCGGAGGTGTCGCGTTCAAGGGCGTCTTCTTTACTGAAGGCTAGTTGCGAAAGTCGCAGGCGCCGCGATCCTTAGCAAACATTTGCACGATGGCCAGCGGTCATCAATCCGTGCTCTTCATCGCCTGACCGAAAGGCCCATGACCTCCAACGCATCCATGATTTCAGGCCGCTTGAGCTCAACAGCGTTTTCTCCTTCTCGAATTGCCTCTTCCGCGCGTTCGAACTCAAGCAAGCCAATGTGACCGACCCGCGGGGTGATATGCACATCCGGTGGATCGCCGGCCAACCTCGATCGAGTCAGACGGTCCTGCATGATGCTGAGCGAGGTGGTCATTACGCCGAATATATTTGGCCGGTCGCCGTCCTGACCGAACATGCCGCGCGTCAAACTCTCCGGAAGCGGGCCATCGGACATCAGCTCTCGCGCTTCGACGAGGCCGGCGGGATCGAAGCCGAGCGTGACCGGCATCGGGGAGGCGGCGCGACGCGATTTGCCCAATATGTCGGTATTGAGGTTTATCGCCAGGATCAAATCCGCTCCCAGCGCGCGACACGCAGACACCGGAAGCGGATCGACCAATGCGCCGTCCGCAAGCCAGCGCTTTTCAATCTGCATGGGAGGAAAGAGTCCGGGCAATGAAAACGACGCGCGCACCGCTTCCGCGAGATCTCCTTGCTGCAGCCAAACCTCATGGCCGGTGACTAGGTCGGTTGCAACCGCGACAAACGGAACGCGAAGATCTTCAATGCGGAGAGGACCTAGCAACCGTCGCAGCTCAGTGACAATTCTTGCGCCCTTGATAACGCCACCGCGCCCCAGATTGAGGTCGAGATATCCAAGAATCCTGCGCTTGTTGAGTGCAAGCGCCCATTTCTCCAAGGCATCCATTTGGCGAGCAAGATAGCATCCGCCGACCAGCGCCCCGGCTGAACAACCGGCTATAATGTCAAAAGAAACACCCAAGCGCGTCAACGCTCGAAGCGCGCCGATGTGAGCCCAGCCCCGTGCTACGCCGCTGCTCAACACCAGGCCAACCTTTCGACGTCCAAGCGGATTGACCCACCGGCTCACAGACATTAATCACCCCGCAACTCCAGCTACGACCGCTGTAGTGTTACGCCACGTAGATTTTTCGAAAGCTCAATGACTTTTCATGACAACGATCGCCAGATCGTCGCTCAGCCGCTCGTCACCGCAAAATCTGCGCACTTCCTCCAGCAAGCGGCTGACAAGCGCTTCTGGCGCCAGAGCCCTGAAAGACTTGAGCGCAGCACAGAGGCGATCAAGACCAAAAAACTCGCCGCTTGCATTTTGTGCTTCCGTAACTCCATCTGTGTATAGCAGCAAAATATCGCCTCTCGAAAGCTCTGTTCTCCTCTCTTCGAAATTGACCGCGGAGCGAACGCCTAGAACCATGCCATCGGCGTCGAGCGGCATGCATTCAGCGTGGTTTGAACGCAGCAGCAGCGCCCAGTTGTGGCCAGCGTTCGCATATCTCAAGAGATGCGACTCAGAATCGAATTTCAGATAAAACATGGTGATGAACAAATCCGACCTGTTTAAATCGTCATATAGAATTTTGGCCAGGTCCCGCAGGATTTGTGCTGGACCTCCCGGAGCGCCTGCCATGCTGCTGGCCTTGGCGCGAAGCGTGCTGCGCACCATGGTCATTATAAGCGCCGCGCCCACGCTATGACCGGAAACATCTGCAATTACGACATCGATCGCCTGGCCGTTTCTGAAAAAATCAAAGTAGTCTCCGCCAACCTGTCCGGCAGGAACGCAAATGCCCGCCAATTCCGCAGCCGGCACGTTGAGTGGCGCGTTCGGCAGGAGCGACAGCTGAATGCCTTTCGCGATTTCTAACTCATGCCGACTTTCATCGGCTTTCCTTCGCTCGGTGACGTCGGTGTATATCCCGACATGGTGCGTGACCGTTCCGTTTTCTTCCATGACGGGCGAGATCAGCAATTCGCACCAGAAGGACTGACCGCTTTTCCGATAATATCTCAGTGTCACTTCGCAATCCCGTCCGACCGCGATGGCTTGGCGAATCTGCTCCAAAGCCGCGGGATCGGTGTCGGGCCCCCGCAACAGTCTTAAGCTCTTTCCAATCAGTTCTTCTCGGGTATATCCTGTGATGCTGCACAGCGCCGGATTAACGTAAATATTCGGGTTCCCATCCTTCTGCCCGTCACTGATGGCGACGCCTACATGAACGCTCTCGATAGCGCGCTCGCGCAAGCGCAAAGCATCCTCAAAAGCCTTATGCGCGGTGATGTCATGATCCACGCCCCGCCATTTCACGAGTTGTCCATGCTGATCCAGGATCGGCGCCCCGCTCGACTCAGTATAAATCTCTCGTCCGTCCTTATGGCGGTATTTGTTTATCAGGCGATAAAAAGGGCGGCAGTCGCTGGATGAGGCGGCGGAATCGGAAGCAACCGATTTCGCCCCGTTCCTGGATTGCAAAGTCAAATAGCTTTTGCCGATGATTTCTTCAGGCGCAAAACCTAAGATTTTTCGCACGGCTCCGCTACTATATGTGTAGCGCTCTTGAGGATCCTGTTCCCACAACCACTCTCCTGTAAGCTGCGCGACATGGCGGAATCGGGACTCACTCTCCTTTAACGCCTCCTTGTCGCGCTTTTCTTGCGTGATGTCCTGCTGTATCGCCAGGTAATGCGTGATTTCGCCTACAGCGTTGCGTAAAGGAGTGATGGTTTCGTGCGCCCAGTAAAGCTCGCCATTTTTCCTGCGGTCCTCGATTTCGCCGCGCCACTCGCGACCGTTCAAGATCACCCTCCACAGTCGGCGATACTGATCCAGCGCAGTATGATTTGAGCGCAGCAGTCTAGGACTCTTTCCGACGAGATCACTGACAGCGTAACCTGACAGCCTCGTGAAGCTGTCGTTTATATATTCGATCAATCCATCCTTTGTGGAAATCATTATCGCGACGGGGCTTTGATCAACCGCGGAAGACAGCGTGAGGAGCTTTTGCTCCGCCTGCTTGCGCTCGGTGAGGTCATGCGTAACGCCAACGAAAAGCCGTTGCCCCTCCAGCCATAACTCTCCGATAGAAAGATAAATAGGAAAAACCGATCCGTCCTTGCGCCGAGCGACCACCTCTCGACCTATCCCGATAATTTTTTTTATACCCGTATTGACGTATGTTGAAAGGTAGCCGTCATGCGCCTCTTGATAAGGAGACGGCATCAGCATTTTAATATTGCGCCGAACCACTTCATCGCGGCGATAGCCGAACAATCGCTCAGCGCCGGAGCTGAACAGCTGAATCTCGCCACTTTCATTGATGAGGATGACCCCGTCGGGGACGGTGTCAAATATGGCGCCAACCGTTTCCTTAATTTCTGCAACTGTCAAAAGTAAAGGCTGTTTGAGCTCAGTTGCGCTAAACTCCAACAGTGTCGCGCCTTTGCCTGCAACGCCTAGCTTTCGGCGACGAAAAAAGGCCTTCACGGACCCGACACATTTTTTTTTGAGCTTCACCCTATTCCATGCATCGTCCTGATAGTGGAGATCCTGCGTCAATCCCATGACGGCGACGAATTTCTCGCCGATCAAATCTGCTTCTTCATATTCTGTCAGCTGTTCCGCCGCCCTGTTCATGCAAATAAGGGCGCCGGTTTCGTCCAGCAACACAAGGCCTTCCTCGAAACAATCAAGGACAGACCGCAACAGCGATCTTCCGTTCGGAACGGCGGCCGTTCCGGTCACCACCCCGACACCGCAAATACGATCATTGATCCCATGTGATAATTTTAGTGCTGGTAAACGAACCCGCCAGTGCAGCCCTGCGGTTTAGTTCGGGGCGCTTTCCTCAGTAGAGGCCCGCAGCGGCGCCACAAGCATCCGTCAACGATTCCAGTTCGGCCGCGAGCGCGGCGAAAGGCTCAAGCGTAGCATGGGACTCTTCCATGAGTTCGCCGCGTAATTTCAAATATCTACTCAAGCGTGGCTCCAGCCCAAACTCATGGAAAAACTGCTCGGGATCCAAAGTATCCGAATGCAGTTCCATACGCACAAGTCGCCCGGTCGCCGATCGGAATTGATCGTCCAAAGCGTTTTGCAGACGTCGCTCCCAAAGCGCACGAACTTTTACCTCGGACACAAGCGTCACGATTTGCCGCAAACCCAAAAATTTGACGAGATCGTCGAACGTTTTTGCTACGGACGCGAGATTCTTGTCAGTATTTCTGGACAAATTCACCAGGGCGGGAAAATCGCGCAGGCGATTCAAAAAAAGCATGCGGGAGGCCTCAGGCGCGGCCGACGTCAGCAAGGTGAATTCCGGGCTTTGGCCGAGGTAAAGCAGGTATTGTCGTAAATCCGCCCGCCATGCTTGGATGATCTCAGCCGCCGGAGTCAGCCGCCGGCCATGCTCCCAAGCCCACCGACACAGAAAGCTCAAGGCGCTTTCAAGTTGCAGAAGCAACTCGTACTGACGGTCGGCCGTCAGTTTTCCGTCCAGCGCCTGAACTGCTTCGCGCCACCGGTCGCCTTGCAGAATCTGGTCGAATGTCAGATAAAGACCAACGGCCTCTCTGATCCTGACCGGGTCCCATTCCTCCCTTTCGGTTAAGAAGCTGATCCCCGCCTGATTGATCACCTTGTTGCTGATGACGGTGATAGAAATTTCGCGAGCAAGCAAATGATCCTTCAACCGATCCGCATATCGCGTGCGGACGCGCGTCGGAAAATATTCGGAAAGAAAACTTCTGATCCATTCTTCTTCCGAAACCTGTGGCGCATCCAAGAGCGCGCGCTTCAACGCCAGCTTGGCGTAGGCCATCAATACAGCCAACTCCGGCCGCGTCAGCCCCAGAGACCCGCGCGAAATGACTTCTTTGCGCGTAGGAAATGACTCTATCGTCCTGTCCAGAAGATCCATGTTCACAAGTTGATCGGCTAGATCAAGGAAAGGAGCAATATTTTCGCGGCAACGCTCCCTTTCCAGGGAAAGGCACAGGCTCTGCTGATAGTTATTGGTCAGAACCAGCCTGCAAACTTCATCGCTGACCTCAATGAGGACGCGATTGCGCTCTTCATTACTGATTTCGAGGCCGGCAACGCTCGAGGGCGACGCCAGAAGGATCTTGAGATTGACCTCGTGATCGGAAAGGTCCACGCCCGCAGAATTATCGACCGCATCCGTGTTGATGCGACCACCGGTCAAGGCATATTCTATCCTTGCCCGTTGAGTGAATGCCAGATTGGCGCCTTCGCCCACAACCCTGGCCCGAATTTGGGAGGCCTGCACGCGGGCGCCATCGTTTGCGCGATCCCCGACGGACTCATCGGACTCAGAGCTGGCTCTGACATAGGTGCCGACTCCCCCCATCCAAAGCAGGTCCACGGGAGCCGCCAATATGAGGCGGACGAGTTCCTCTCCATCCATTGACAGATTGCGGGCGCCGAGCCATCTACGCACTTCTGCGCTGAGCAGAATGTCCTTCGCGCTGCGTCGGAAAACGCCTCCGCCTGTCGAGATGAGAGCCGGGTTGTAATCTTCCCACGTCGTTCCAGACGTTTCGAAAAGCCTTTTTCGTTCCGCGAAGGAAGCGCCGCTGTCGGGATCTGGATCCAAAAATATATATTCAGCGTTGAACGCTGCAAGCAGTCTGATATTGCGTGACTGCAACATCCCGTTGCCGAAAACATCTCCCTCCATGCCACCTACGCCCACAACGGTTATTGCCTGCAGATCGACGTCAGTGTCCAGTTCACGAAAATGCCTTCTTACGCAAATCCAGGCTCCGCGCGCGGTGATGCCAAGCTTTTTGTGATGAAATCCATGCGAGCCACCGGTGGCGAAGCTGTCGCCCAACCAGTAGTTATATTCCGCGGCAATCTCATTGGCGCGATCTGAAAATCCAGCGGTGCCCTTATCAGCGGCCACGACGAGATAGGGATCGAGGTCGTCATAGGCGATCACCTGAGGAGGACGAATGACTTCTCCGCCGCGCGCATTGTCAGTCAGATCAAGCAATCCACGCATAAAGGTGCAATAGGCTCCCTGCGCCGACGTCGCTCGCGTTTCGGATTCTGTAGATTTGCGTTTGACTATAAATCCGCCTTTGGCGCCTTGCGGTACGATCAGTGCGTTCTTCATCATTTGCGTGCGCATCAGCCCTAGAACCTCACCCCGAAAGTCATCGGGACGGTCAGACCAGCGGATGCCGCCTCTTGCGAACTCTTGCTCCGCGCAGATGCACGCCTTCCATGGAGCGCGCATGCACGTATATTTCGACCAAAGGCCTTGGGTTCGGCATGTTGATCACACCGAGACTGGAGATCTTCAAGGAAACGAAAAATTCTTTTTCGTTCAAACGTCGAAAGAAATTCGTACGCAGTGTTGCGTCAATCAGGTTAAATATGTCTCGTAGGATTCGATCCTCAACTAGATCTGTCACCTTGTCCAGCACGCGAATAAGCTCCGATCGAAGGAATGTTAAACCCTCCGTCTCCCGTTTCTCCGGGCCGCCCAGCCGCTCGTCCGGGTTGAAGCGAGCTTCAAAATAGCGGCATAGCAATCGCAGAACCTCGGAGTTGTCGAGCAAAGCACGATGCACCCGCAGGCGTTCAAAGCGTCTATTGATTTGAAAATAATAGTTGCAGTATGCGCGGATGACATCGATCATTTTCCAGTCGAGGCCCGTTAGCAAAATCAATCCATTCAATGCATCGTCGTCCATCTGCTCCGCAAAAAGCGACTGCAACGCCTGGAGCAAATATGCCTTGTGCTCTGCAAGGTCATGGGTCTGATCTGCGACAGGCGTCACTAGGAACTTGCGGATGTAGAACTGCCTGCGGTCAGCGGCGATCGTGAACTGAATTTGATCTATGACACGCAGGCCCACATTTTGTAGACGCGGCAACAGCGTGCAAAGATCATGGTAATCCGCGCTGTAGATTATCAACTTGTAGCATTTTCTGTTGTCGACCGAGTCTGGAGGACGCAAATCTAGTGCGTCATTCCCGGTTCGCGCGACGCTATCGAGTTGTAAAACGTCCCGAACTGCATCAATTGGCCGAATCATGACTTTGTAATCGGGCGAAAATCCCTTCTCATAGGGAAACGACACTCGATCCAAACCTAATCTTCGTGTGACGCGATCAAGCAAGATCCGAAGGTCAGTTTCCCAGGCCATACGTGCATCTACAGTCGATGTGAAACGCGGGAGAGTACAAACGCTAGGCAAGTCTTTTTCTCATTTCGAGAACATTTCCACACTCTGTTTTTCGATACTCCACTTGGTCCATCAGAGATCGAATGAAGAAGATTCCGCGTCCCCGTTCACTCAAATCCGAAAGGTCAGGATCAGGGACGGAATTAAGGTCGAAGCCCTGTCCATAGTCGTAGACTCTAACGCACAAATCCCTGTTTTCCATGGATATAAATATTCTGACGGTGCTTTTGGATTCCTTTGCACGAGCGTACTGGATTGCGTTGGTGACGGCTTCGGTAACGACCAAATTGAGGTGGTAGGCCAGAGCGCCGTGGTCGCCGTCCTCGGCGTCAAGTTCCTTTACAATCTCTTCAGCTATATTACCGACGAGTCGCAGATAACGCGTTTGATTCGGCACTTCGATATCGAGATTCAAGATGGTCTCGGACGCGTTGCACATGCGACTCTCCGCATTAGTTGTCCAATGCTTCTCGGAGACCGGGGTAAATCTCAAACACTCTTTGCAACCTCGTCAACTCAAACATCGCTTTAACCCTCGGCTGCAGGCCTGTAAGGGCGAAGCCGGCGGATCTTTGGATAGCGTTTTTATGTCCTGACAACAGGGCTCCCAATCCAGAGCTGTCGATAAACTGGACGTCGCCAAGATCTACGATGATATCTCGCCCGCCTTCTTCAAACGATTTCAAAATCCGACTTTTTAATTCACCGGAGTTATGGGCGTCCAGACGGCCTTCCTTCAAACTGAGTACAGTTTTGCCTTCGTGCTGTTCAGTCACAATCTTCATTGTCGAGCCTCAGCATGCAGCCTCTTAATGCGCGCCTCTTGACGGATATCCGTGTAGATCAGTGAAATAGGGCGCGTTCGGAGCAGGAAAAGGCATGGCTTCAAGCAAAGGCCCCCGGCTATTCGCGCCCCCAATAAAAGGGCTGAAACTTTATCGACGCCATTCGCCAAACCTCATTGGCGCTCGCGATCACTACGCGTTTCAATATTGTCAAAAGCAGTCATTGCTCTAGCTAACTCTCCAAGGTCCCCAGACAGAATCTTGATGGGGGCTGGTGTGTGGAGGAGGTATTGCAATGAAAATTGCAGATGCATTTTTCACTTCGGCATTCGTGGGCGCTTTATTAACCATGTCGCTGGCTAAAGTTAGCGCTCACGGTTATCTGGTAGATTCTTTTCCAGGCGCAAAGACACATTTGGCGGCTTCACCCCAAAAGATAAGATTGCACTTCTCGATTAGAGCGGACGCTGTGTATTCCACTCTCAATCTTGAAGCCGATGACGGCTCGGTATTAGCTACGAAAACGCAGCAGAGCGCGTCGCGGGAACTCCAGATGAGCCCTCCCCAATTGCCGCCAGGCCGTTATCACGTCCGCTATCGGGTGCTTTCCACCGACGGGGATTTAGTGCAAGGCAAAGTCGATTTCTTCATCGATGATTAGGCCGCAGGCATTTGCCCAATGACACAGATGATCACCTCTGTTTTCGCCTTCCAGGCGTCAATCCGGCGCAAATAGATCTTCAATCACTGCAGCGAGGAATCGTCCCGCCTCACCGCCAGACACCACTCTGTGATCAAAGGTGAGGCTCAGAGGAAGCATACGGCGAACGGCCGGCACGCCGTTCCATGGCGCAACCGCCTCGCGAATGCGGCCCGCGCCCAAAATTGCGACCGTCGGCGGTAGAACCACAGGCGCCGCATATTTCCCCGAGATCATGCCGAAATTCGAAAGCGTGATCGTTGCGCCCCTGAGTTCTTCTTGGGGGATGGCGCGCGACGCGATATCCGCCCGCATCTGATCAAGTCCCTTTCGTAGATCGACGGCGTCGCGGGCGCCAACGTCGCGTAGAACCGGCACAAACAAGCCGTCAGGAGAGTCCACCGCAACGCCCAGATCGATCTTATGGAGCAGACGCCGCGCCATTGTCTGGCTTTCAAACCAGGCGTTAAGCGCTGGCTCGGCGCGACAACCTTCGACTAGCGCGCGTATCAGCCTGATAGTCGTATCGGTCGACTTTGGCCAATTTTCCACATCTGCATCATCCATGATCGTCGCCGCGGCGACCTCTGACCGCGCGAACGACATATTTTGGGCCATCGCGCGACGGAATCCACGCAAAGGCTCTGCCGGCTCGGCTTCGCGCAATATCTTTGCAACCCGTTGCACGTCCGTCGCCGTGATGACGTCGTCAGCGCCTGTAGGCGTGACCATGCTCAAGTCGACGCCGAGCTTGTGAGCCAGAGCGCGAACGGCCGGGGCTGCGCGGATGCTTCCCACTGCATGTCCTAGCGACATCGCAGTTTCGTGCATAACCTGACTCCCGGTCGTCACCGCGCCGACGATGGAGGTTCCTTCCTCTGCTTCGTTGGACTCGCTGTCAAATCCGACGAGAGGCGCTCCAATGTGGACGATTTCGCCCGCGGTGGCGAACAAACGCTCGACTCGTCCGGCTTGAGGCGATGGGATTTCGACGACCGCTTTGGCTGTCTCGACAGCCAACAACGGTTCATCTACCGCTACCGTCTGGCCAGGCTTGACCCGCCATTCAACGAGTTCCGCTTCCTGAAGACCTTCGCCGAGATCCGGGAGTTTGAAAATTTTCATTACGCCTCCATAACCTTACGCACCGCGTCGATGATGCGCTCAACGCTCGGCATGTATTGCTTTTCAAGACGGAACAACGGAACGACCACATCGTAACCGGTGACTCGTCTCACCGGCGCGAGCAATGAATACAAAGCGCGCTCGGCTATTTGCGCGGCGATTTCCGCGCCGTATCCTGCCGTTCGCGGCGCCTCATGCACAATGACGCAGCGACCCGTCTTTTCTACCGACCGCAGAATTGTTTCGGAATCCAGCGGTTTCAGCGTAGCCACATCAATTACGTCGACTTCGACGCCTTCATTCGCAAGCACTGCAGCCGCCGCCATGGCTTCGTGAAGAGCTGCGCCCCATGCGACCACCGTGGCGTCGCGCCCTTCGCGCGAGACGAAACAGGTATCAAGTGGCAAAGCTTCTCCATCGTCCATGACCTCTTGACGGAATAATCGATACAGACGGGTGGGCTCCAAAAATATCACCGGGTCTGGATCGCGGATCGCGGCCAGCAGAAGACCGTACGCGCGCGCTGGAGACGAAGGCGCAACCACACGCAAGCCCGGCATATGCGCGAACATGGCCTCCGGACTCTCGGAGTGATGTTCCGGCGCGTGAATGCCAGCGCCGCAAGGCGAACGCAGGACCATCGGACAAGTCAATCTGCCGCGGGTCCGATGACGGAGTTGGGATGCATGATTGATGATCTGATCAATAACTGGATAAATGAAGCCAGAAAATTGAATCTCTGCAACAGGCTTCAAACCCATCGCCGCCATGCCGATCGCTACGCCAGCGATTGCGGATTCAGCGAGTGGAGTATCCACGACCCTTTCTCGACCGAACTGCGCGAGCAAGCCGTTTGTCGCGCGGAATACTCCGCCGTTTACGCCGATATCTTCACCAAGCAGCAAAACATCGGGATCTTGCGCCATTTCATACGCCAAAGCCCGATTTATGGCGTCGACGAGAGTCAATTCAGACATCGACGGCTCCTTTTGTCGGAGCGAACCGCCGCGCTTCCTCGACTTGTCCAGCCATTGCGGGCGGCAAGGTTCCGAAGAGATGATCGAACATGGCGTCATAGTTCTGCGCGGGGGTCCCGAGATAACCGACAACAGCCTGCTCGACCTCATCTGCGCACTTCTTCAAAAGGCCGTCTTCTTTGTCTTTTGTCCAAATCCCTTGGGTCGCCAAGTAGTTTCGTAATCTTCCAACAGGCTCTCGCGTCCAGGCCTCCTTAAGCATTTTCGGGTCACGATAGCGGCTTGCATCGTCGGCTGTGGTATGGTCTCCCAAGCGATAGGTTACAGCTTCTATTACTGTTGGTCCGTCGCCACTCCGCGCTTTCGTGATCGCTTTGCGGGCGGTCTGATAAACGGCGATAACATCGTTGCCATCCACCTGCCGTCCCTCTATTCCCGCACCAATCGCTTTTTGAGCGAGAGTTTGCGCAGCGCATTCGCGTTCGCGGGAGGTCGAAATTGCCCAGCCGTTATTATTGATTACAATCACGACTGGCGCGTTCCAGACGCCAGCCATGTTCAGCGCCTCATAGAAACTGCCGTTTCCAGAGCCGCCATCTCCAATGAAGCAAACCGCCACACGATCCTGCTTTCGCAGTTGAAACGCGTAGGCGGCCCCAACCGCATGCGCTACCTGTGTTCCGACGGGAACGCAATTGGGGAAATCAGCGCGTGAGCTCTTGAAGTCGCTGCCGCGCTCGTCACCCCCCCAGTAGAGTAAAATTTCTTCCATTCTCATCCCGCGCAGCAATTGCGCCGCGTGATCGCGATAGGACGGCACGAGCACGTCACTGGACAGCATGGCGGACGCAACGCCAACCCCGACAGCTTCCTGACCCAACGCAGACGCAAAAGTTCCCAACTGTCCTGTGCGCTGCAACGCGATAGCCTTGTTATCGAAAGTCCGCGCGCGCACCATTGCTCGGTAAAAAGACTCCAGCAGCTCGGCGTCTTTCGCGATGGCGCCGGCGGATTCTTGTATCTCGCCGGATGGTGAAAGAATCTGCGAATATTCAATGGAAAATGAAACGCCCATACCCTTCACCGATAGCTCTGGCGCTGCGCTGCTCTTGAAGGTTGAGGTAGCGCGCTTGAAAGCGAAGTCAGCGCCCTCAGCTAACATTTTTTCATGGGCTTCGTTGCGCATCATGTCGCGCACTACGCATAACGCCGTAACTCCCCTATGCCCGATTTGACCCGCCAGAATGAGGCGTCCGTCTCCAACCGGGATCAACTTATGCGTTCTATCGCGATAGCCGTCGCCTCGCCTCCGCCGATGCAAAGCGCAGCGACGCCTCTGTGAAGATTGTATCTGCGTAGCGCCGCAAGCAGGGTGACGATGATACGTGCGCCAGACGCGCCAATCGGATGACCAAGCGCACAGGCGCCACCATGCACGTTCAGTTTTTCGTGAGGAATACCTAGCTCGCGCATGGCCACCATCGTCACGATGGCGAAGGCTTCGTTAATCTCGAACAGATCTACGTCTTTCAACTTCCACCCTGTGCGGTCCATCAGTTTTTTAATTGCAGCGATCGGAGCGATCGGGAATTTGTTCGGCGGACCGGCATAGGTCGCGTGGCCAACGATTTTCGCCGAGGGTTGAATCGCCATCCGCTCGGTCTCCGTGAGCGTTGTTAGCGCGACTGCCGCCGCGCCATCGGAGATCGAACTGGAATTAGCAGCAGTGATAGATCCGTCCGCGCGAAAGGCGGGCTTCAATTTCGAGATATCGACGTCGCGCGAGCGACAGGGATTTTCGTCGGCGCCGATTTCGCGGCCGACCTTGCCGCCCGAGATCACCGCAACGATCTCCTCCTGAAAAGCGCCCTCGGCAATAGCGCGGCGCGCGCGCGACAACGACTCGGCGGCGTAATCGTCTTGCATCTCGCGCGTCAGTTGATAGTCGCTCGCGCAATCTTCCGCGAAGCAACCCATAAGGCGACTTTTTTCGTAGGCGTCTTCAAGACCGTCAATAAACATATGATCGAGAAGTTTTCCGTGCCCCATGCGGTAGCCGGAGCGCGCGCGGTCGAGCAGATAAGGCGCGTTGCTCATGCTCTCCATTCCGCCCGCAATCACGACTCGCGAACTGCCTGCGCAAAGGGCGTCATGCGCGAACATGATCGCCTTCATGCCAGAGCCGCACATCTTGTTGACCGTAACACAGGCTGTTGCATTCAGCAGACCGGCGCCAAGCGCCGCCTGGCGTGCCGGAGCCTGACCAAGACCCGCGGGCAGCACGCATCCCATGATGACGTCATCAAGCTTCTCGACGGGCAACTGGGACCGAGAGGCAGTCGCCTTAATGGCTCGAGCGCCAAGTTGTGGTGCGGAGATATCCTTCAACTCGCCAAGGAAAGCGCCCATCGGCGTCCGAGCGGCGCCTATGATGACGACGGGATCGGATGCGCTCATCGAAGACCCTCTTCTGTTGACCCCCGGGGAGTGCTCGCCGGGAGTCGCGCGTAACTGGACTCGCGCCACGGCAGAAACACGGGGTCGGCTACTCCGCTGCCTTCCAGCATCGCGGCGATCGTTTTGTCCTGCACCTCGCCCAGCGTGGCTGGGCGCCAGTGGGGATTCCTGTCCTTGTCGACTACTGCTGCACGGATGCCTTCGAAAAGATCATAGGACTCCAGCAATCGGCAGGCGACACGGAATTCATTGATGAGACAGGCTTCCAGCCGACTTGCTTTCGTGCCCCGTTTCAGCAGTTCATGCGTGAGGCGCAGGCTTGTCGGTGATTTTTTGCCCAATTCCGCCGTGGCGCGTCGGGCGAACAGCGAAAGGTCAGCGGCAAGCGCCGCAATAGTCTCCTCAACGCGATCATGCGCCATGGCGGCGTTGAGCAATTCCTTGTTCTGCTCCAGAACCCCCATTGTCTCAGTCCGCGCGAGGCTGGTCAAAAGAGAATCCACATCCTTACTCTCTTCGACCGCCTCCAAACGCTCCTCGAGATCGCGAATGTCGCTTGAGTCGATCATCAGGTCAGCAATGCCAAGATGAAGCGCATCCGCTCCCGATACCATCGCGCCAGAGAGCGCAATATAGAGGCCGGCTCCGCCATCTCGCGTCAGCAGCCAGGAACCACCGACATCCGGGATAAAGCCGATGCCTGTCTCCGGCATCGCCAAACGCGTCCGTTCAGTTACGATACGACGATTTCCATGCGCGGATATTCCAACGCCGCCTCCCATGACGATGCCATCCATCAGGACAATATAGGGTTTCGGGAAGGAAGCGATACGCGCGTTCAGCTCGTATTCTTTCCTCCAGAACCCTGTAAACAATCCGCGATCCCCGGATCTCAATTCATACAGCGCGCGGATATCGCCGCCAGCGCAAAGGCCCCGCTCGCCCGCCCCGGTCACCAAAACCGCGGCAATGCTCGCGTCCTCGCCAAACTCGTCAAGCGCGGAAGCGAAGGATCTCACCATGCCGATTGTGAGACTATTGAGAGCTTTCGGCCTGTTCAGCCGAATCTTTCCCAAATGGCCAACACGAGAAACGAGCAATTCAGCTATACTATTTTCCATCCGCTAAGGCCGATTTACGTCCCGAAGACGCGCGCAGGAGGTGGCGAGCAATAATGACGCGCATAATTTCGTTCGTGCCCTCCAGGATCTGATGGACGCGCAGATCGCGAACAATCTTTTCGATCCCATAATCAAACAAGTAGCCATAACCTCCATGCAGTTGAAGGGCGTCGTTGGCGACCGCGAATCCCGCATCTGTAGCGACACGTTTCGCCATGGCGCAAAGCGTTGTGGCCTCGTCTAGATGCGAGTCAAGCGCCGACGCAGCGCGCCAAAGCAGTGCTCGCGCAGCCTCGAGTTGAGTCGCCATATCCGCAAGTCGAAATTGAAGCGCCTGAAAGTTGTCCAGAGTTCGCCCGAACGCTTTTCGTTCGCTGATGTAGCGAAGAGTCTTGTCGAGAGCGGCCTGGCCTCCGCCTAGCGAGCAGGCGCCGATGTTCAATCGACCTCCATCCAGCCCCGCCATGGCTATTTTGAATCCTTCCCCCTGTCGCCCAAGCAAATTGGCGGCGGGTACACAGCATTTGTCTAAGCTGACTGCGCAGAGTCGGCTGCGCATTCCAGCCCATTTTCTTTTCAGCGACGCCAAAGCTGAGACCGGGCGTTCCACCCTCGACAATGAAAGCGGATATGCCGTCGGGGCGATCGCTCCCGGTTCTCGCCATTACAACGTAAAGATGGTTTCTGCCCCCTGCGCCAGCGCCAGAAATAAATTGCTTTTCCCCCGTCAAAACGAATTCTTCGCCGCGACGTTCTGCCTTGGTGCGAAGCGCAGCGGCATCTGAGCCACAGCCGGGTTCCGTGAGACAGTAGCTTGACAACACCTCCATGGACGCGAGACGCGGAAGCCAAAATCGACGCTGCAACGAGGAGCCGAAAGAGTCGATCATCCAGGCGCACATGTTATGCACCGACAAATAAGCAGCGATACTTGGGCAGCCACTAGCCAAAGCTTCAAAAATTAGGACCGCATCGAAGCGGGAAAGCCCTGAGCCACCGTACTCTTCCCGCGCCCCCATGGCCGCCATTCCCAAAGCCCCCGCTGCGCGCAAGGTTTCTAGGGGGAAATACTTATCCCGATCCCATTCCAAAGCATGAGGAGTCAGCTTGTCGCGCGCAAAGTTGAGAGCCATGTCCCGCATGGCGAGTTGTTCGGAGCTTAATCCAAATGACGAAGTCATCCGTATTCCCGGCGCGCGCGTTTCCCGACAGAATCTGGGGCGCAGCCGCGTCGCGGCAAGAGGCGCTAGCGCCCGCGCTTTCTGTTCAGCGCTCGGGCGACGGAACTGGCGGGGGCGCGATCGAGATGTCCCAAAATGAAATCGCCAGCCGTCATCAAGGAACCGAGATCGACGCCTGTTTCGATTTCCAGCCCGTCAAGCATGTAGATGACGTCCTCGGTCGCGACATTTCCGCTTGCGTCCGGAGCGAAGGGACAGCCGCCAAGCCCGGCGATGGAGCTGTCAACGACGGCGACGCCTGACTCGAGACATGCGAAAATATTGGCGAGCGCCTGACCATAAGTGTCGTGGAAGTGCACCGCCAGGCGTTCTATGCCGATATTTTTCGCAACCGCCTCCACCAGTCGCCGCGCAGCCAGTGGAGTGCCGACTCCAATCGTGTCGCCGAGGGAAATTTCCTCACAGCCGATGGCGTGCAATTCTTGCGCGACCCACGTGGCATGACTTAACGAAATCGCTCCCTCGTAGGGGCATCCGAGCGCGCAGGAAACATAGCCTCGCACTCTAATTCCCTTTTGATTGGCTTCCCGGATCAGCGCGGAGAAGCGCGTAAGGCTCTCGCTGATGGAACAATTGATGTTTCTTTGAGAAAATGTTTCCGACGCAGAGGCGAAGACGGCTATTTCCTTGGCGCCCGCCTCAAGGGCCGCTGACAGCCCGCGCATATTGGGCACAAGCGCGGAGAGTCGAAGATCGGAACGACCCTGCAGATGGCGCATAACCTCGTCTGTAGAAGCCATTTGCGGCGCGGCTTTCTCCGAAACAAAACTTCCTATCTCGATGGAGGTCAGTCCTGCTTGCGCAAGCAGCTCGATCAGCTGAACCTTGGTTTCGACAGACAACATCACGGTTTCGTTCTGAAGACCGTCGCGAGGCCCGACTTCAACAATTCTTACGCGGGCTGGCAGAGTCATGCTGCTCTTTCCTCAAAGAGGTTCGCTAATTTTTCGCCTTCCGCCATCCATTCCCCTTCTTTGCACAGAATGCTTTCAATTTGCCCATCTCTTGGCGCCGTCATAGCGACTTCCATTTTCATCACCTCTAGAATAACGAGCGGCTCTCCCTTCTTTACTTTTTCGCCCTCGGCGACGAGGACCCGCGTTACTCTTGCCGGCAGTGGAGCCCGTAGCTGCTGTTCGGGACCAGCCGCGACGGCAGGCGGCTTTAGCGGATCAGTCACAACAAACGAATGATTGCGGCCCTGCGCAATCACCACCAGTTCCTCCTCCCGCCGCACGATCCCGACTTCGCGAGCTAAGCCGTCGACGCAAACGCGCAGTCTGTCCCCTTCCTCATGCGCGGTGACAGTCACCGAGCCGGCCTGCGTATCGAGCCGAAAACCTCCCCCGGCGATAGGGTGGATCTTCATATGCATCTTTCGTGCATCGCACGAGAATTCAATTTCATGAGAGCCAATACCACCATCGATGCGCCACGCGTCGGACAGCGACCAGGGCGACCATGGATCGCCGCATTCGGCCGCCTCCTCTCGTTCATGTCGCCGAACAGCGGCGAGCCAGATGGCGGCGCCCGCCGCTACAACCAACGGCTCCAAATTCTGCGCCGAAAGCGTCTCGGCCGTCAATCGCTTCACCTCACGCTCGATGAAGCCCGTGTCGACCTCGCCCGCCAGAAACAAGGGATGAGCGGCAAGAGCCCGCAGCAGATCGAGATTGGTTTCAATGCCGACGAGTTCGCATGAGCTTAAGGCTGTCCGTAAACGTTGTAAGGTCTCGATGCGATCATTGCCCCACACAATCAATTTCGCCAAAAGGGAATCGTAATATTGCGTGACTCGATCCCCGGCGCGCATGCCCGCATCTATGCGAACCGCGTCGTTCGTCGGTGGAGCGCGAAAGTGCTCGATTTTCCCCACCGAAGGAAAAAAGTCTCGAGCCGGATCTTCCGCACAGACTCGGACCTCGACCGCGCAGCCCTGCATGATCAACTGTTCCTGCGTCACCGGCAACTTTTCGCCACAGGCAATGCGCAACTGCCATTCGACAAGGTCCTGTCCCGAGATCATTTCAGTCACAGGATGCTCTACCTGCAATCGCGTATTCATTTCGAGAAAGAAGAACTCACCATCCTGCACCAGAAATTCGATGGTTCCAGCCCCGACATATCCAACCGCCTGCGCCGCTGTTGTCGCGGCGTCCCGGAGTTTGCCCCGCAAAGTCTCCGGCAAGCCTGACGCTGGCGTTTCTTCGAGAATTTTCTGATGGCGCCGTTGCATCGAGCAGTCACGCTCAAGAAAGGAAACACAAGCTCCGTATGAGTCGGCGAAGATCTGGATTTCTATATGCCTTGGATGCGTCAAATATCTTTCGATCAGCAGACGATCTTCGCCAAAGGACGCCAGCGCTTCGCGCCTCGAACTGGCGATAGCTTTGACCAGCTCGCTCGATTCGCGCACAATGCGCATTCCTCGCCCGCCACCTCCATTGGACGCCTTTATTAACAAAGGGAAGCCAATGCGTTCAGCTGCCTCGCTCAGGGCTACTGAATCCATCGCATCACCATGGTATCCCGGCACGATGGGCACGCCCGCACGCTCCATCAGTATTTTTGCCGAGGCCTTGGAGCCCATGAGGCGCATGGCGGCGGCCGGCGGTCCAACGAATGCGAGGCCGCCCTCTATGCAGCGCTCCGCAAACCTCGCATCCTCCGAGAGAAATCCATACCCCGGATGCACGGCCTGCGCGCCGGAACGCTTAGCTATTTCGACGATCTTATCGATAGCCAAATAGCTTTCGCGAGCAGGCGCTGGGCCGACCGGCCACGCCTCGTCGGCCAAATCCGCATGCATCGCGCCTTCGTCGGCTTCCGAATAGATAGCGACGGTCACGATTCCCAGCCGCCTGGCGGTCCTGATGATGCGACAGGCAATTTCGCCACGATTGGCGATCAATAGTTTTTCAAACATCCGGCCCTTTCCCGCGCAGACTCCAGGTCGGAGGTCGCTTCTCAAGAAAGGCTCTCAATCCCTCGCGGCCTTCGGGGGTCGCACGCCGCTCGGCGATTCGACGGGCAGTTTCCTGCGCCAGATCGCCGCCGGTGCTGCGTCCTTCGCACAGGAAGCCCAGCAGTTTAGCCTCGGCTTGAGCGCCCGGAGCACAGCGCAGCAAGGCCTCGATGAT
Source organism: uncultured Alphaproteobacteria bacterium (assembly GCA_963697595.1). Taxonomy (GTDB): domain Bacteria; phylum Pseudomonadota; class Alphaproteobacteria; order Rhizobiales; family Beijerinckiaceae; genus Methylocystis. Next base: position 3,315,042 of record CAVOON010000003.1, read on the forward strand.
GTTTTCGCGAAGTGACGGCGCTTCCGCTTCATTCGCGAATTCATGCACCAGACCGATTTCCTTGGCGACCTGCGGAAATATCACCTCCGCTGTCATGACGTAGCGCCGCATCTGCCTCACACCGATGGCGCGAATAACAAAAGGACTGATCACCGAGGGAATAATCCCAAGCTTTGCCTCGCTGAGGCAAAAACTTGCGCGATCGGTGGCGATCACGATATCGCAGCAGGCGGCAAGACCAACGCCTCCGCCATAGGCGGCGCCGTGGACGAAAGCGAGCGTCGGTTTACTCAAGCGATCGAGGCGTTGCATCAATTCGGCGAGCGCAGCCGCGTCGGCGAGGTTCTCCTCAAACGAGGCGATCGACATGCGCCGCAGCCAGTCAATGTCGGCGCCGGCTGAAAAACTGTAGCCATTGCCGCAAATGACGACCACACGAATATCTGCGCTCGCATCAACCCGTCGCAAAGCGTCCATAAGATGCGAAACCATCTCTCCGTCAAATGCGTTATGTCGATCCGGGCGGTTCAACGTCAGCGTGGCTACGCCACGATCATCGAGTGATTCAAGCAAATCCATCTCTCTTGCCTTCACATTCGAAATAGTCCGAAACGCGTTTCCTCGATAGGAGCGTTGACGGAGATAGAAAGTCCAAGCCCCAGCACGCGTCGCGTGTCGACGGGATCAATTACGCCGTCGTCCCAAAGGCGCGCGCTTGAATAGAGCGGACGTCCCTGCCGCTCATATTGTTCGCGGATTTCCGCTTTAAATGGCTCGTCATCTGTCCAGCTTCCGCCGCGAGCAGCGAGCCTGTCGCGGTGAACCCGCGAGAGCACACTCGCAGCTTGCTCACCGCCCATAACGCTGATCCGGGCGTTCGGCCACATCCACAGAAAGCGCGGCGAATAGGCGCGTCCGCACATCGCGTAATTGCCCGCGCCAAAGCTCCCGCCCACGACGATCGTGAATTTGGGCACGGCGGCGGTCGCGACCGCTGTCACCATCTTGGCGCCGTCCTTGGCGACGCCTGCAGCTTCATATTTGGCGCCTACCATGAATCCAGTAGTGTTCTGCAAGAACACGAGCGGCGTGCGGCGCTTAGCGCAAAGCTCAATGAAATGCGAACCTTTTTGCGCGCTCTCTGGAAACAAAACTCCATTGTTGGCGAGGACGCCGACAGGGTAGCCGTATATATGGGCAAAGCCAGTGACAAGGCTCGAGCCATAGAGTGGCTTGAATTCATCGAGAGCGCTGTCATCCACCAAGCGGGCTATAACCTCCCTGATTTCGAACTGCTTACGCGGATCCACCGGAATAACCCCGAGCAATTCGTCCATGTCGTATCTTGGCGGCGTCGGTCTTGTTACTGCGACTGAGGGGGATTTGCGCGGCTCCAAATTGGCGACCAGCGAACGCGCGATGCCGAGCGCGTGCGCATCGCTTTCAGCGCAATGATCCGCAACTCCCGAACGGCGGCAGTGAATATCCGCGCCGCCCAAATCTTCTGCGGTGACAATTTCTCCGGTCGCGGCGGCCACAAGCGGCGGACCGCCCAGAAAAATCGTTCCCTGCCCGCGCACGATGATGGTCTCGTCGCACATCGCAGGAACATAGGCGCCGCCCGCCGTACACGATCCCATCACGACTGCGATTTGAGGCACCCCCTTCGCGGACATCATCGCCTGATTATAGAAAATACGCCCGAAGTGTTCCCGGTCAGGAAACACTTCGTCCTGAGTCGGCAAGTTGGCGCCGCCGGAATCAACCAGATAAATGCACGGCAAATTGTTTTGCGCGGCTATTTCCTGGGCGCGAAGATGTTTTTTGACCGTCATCGGAAAATAGACGCCGCCTTTTACGGTCGCGTCATTGGCGACGACCATGCATTCGCGTCCGCATATGCGGCCTATTCCCGCGATCACACCAGCGCAGGCAATTGGCGCCTCATACATGCCATAGGCCGCGAACTGACCGATTTCGAGGAAGGGAGAGAGTGGATCAAGCAGGGCCTGGATGCGAGCGCGAGGCAGCATTTTTCCACGCGCTACATGTCTCGCCTGCGACTCTTGTCCCCCGCCCTCTTTAATGGACTCGGAAACCTCTCGCAATTCACGGACCCGCGCCAACATCATGTCGCGGTTGCTTGCAAAATCGCTCGAGCGCACATCTATCGATGTTTCCAGAACCGGCATCGAGTTTCTCGTTATATTGTTTGTCTAAGATCGCTGTCAGCCCGTCTCTTCAAATAGTTCTCGACCTATCAACATGCGGCGGATTTCGCTGGTGCCTGCGCCTATTTCATAAAGTTTTGCGTCGCGTAGCAGCCGTCCCGTGGGGTATTCGTTCATATAGCCGTTGCCCCCGAGGCACTGAATCGCCTCAAGCGCCATGGCCGTTGCGTTTTCCGCGGCGAATAAGATCGCTCCAGCTGCGTCCTTGCGCGAAGCGCGCCCATTGTCACACGCCTGCGCGACTGCATAAACATAAGCTCTCGTCGCGCTCATCGCAGTGTACATGTCGGCAAGCTTGCCTTGCATGATTTCAAACTCGCCAATGGGCCGGCCAAACTGCTTCCTATCATGTACATAAGGTAGGACCACATCCATACACGCGCGCATGATGCCAAGCGGACCGCCCGCCAGCACCGCACGCTCGAAGTCCAGCCCGCTCATTAAGACATTTACGCCGCGTTCGGGCCATCCCAAAACATTATCCACCGGGACAATGCAGTCTTCAAACAGGAGTTCGCAGGTGTTGGATCCGCGCATGCCGAGCTTGTCCAGCTTCGGCGTCCTGCGGAAGCCGCTAAATGTGCTTTCGACGATGAAGGCCGTAATTCCATGTGATCCAGCGGAGGGAGCCGTCTTGGCGTAGACGATAAGAACATCGGCGTCGGGCCCGTTGGTCACCCACATCTTGTCGCCATTGAGAACGTAATGATCGCCGCGTCGCTCGGCCTTCATCTGCATGTTCACGATATCAGATCCCGCGCCCGGCTCCGACATGGCGAGGGCGCCGACATGCTCGCCCGAGATCAGTTTGGGTAGATACAGCTGTTTTTGCTCAGCCGTGCCGTTACGATGGATTTGGTTGAGGCACAGGTTCGAGTGGGCGCCATAGGACAGTCCCACTGAAGCCGAGGCGCGACTGATCTCCTCCATCACAATCACATGTTCGAGGTATCCGAGATTGGCCCCGCCATACTCCTCTTTGATGGTGATGCCCAGCAAGCCAAGATTTCCCATTTTTCGCCAAAGATCCGCAGGAAAGGCGTTCTCAACGTCGATCCGGGCGGCGCGCGGCGCAATTTCCTTTGACGCGAAGTGTTCAACCTGACGACGGAGCATTTCCGGCGTGTCGCCAAGATCAAAATCCAGAGCTGGAGTCCAGTGACGCATAACGCAGCTTTCCACGCCTTAGGCGACGCCATAGCGGCTATATTTCGCCGCGGCGTCACCTTTCAAGCGCCTGAATTTTGCTCACAAGGCTTAAGCGCCGTCATATTTTCAAGCTCCACGAGTTTACCGGATCCGGTATCCAGAAGGCCGGGGCACATGCGTTGACGAAGTCAGGCCTCCAGCCTCTGCTTGGTAATTTCCGTCAGGGCCCCGCCCCGAACGCATCTCCAAAAGCAGCCGTCGGCATTGCAGCCTCGTCTCGAGCGAAGTCCGTGAGCATTGAACTTCGGAGACTATCAAGTTGTGGCGCCCTATATCGGAGTCACGACTATTTTCCCACTGAGCTTTCGCTTAGCCAAGCGCGGCGGTGCAGAGGGAGAATGAGAGCTAAACTTTGTCCGTCCGCCTTGAACGCTGAAACGGGGAAGCGAGATTAGCTCTGAGTAAAAAATTTACCAGCGGTGCAAACGTTTTGACAAGCTTCATGGATAACGACCAACCCCAAAGACCGTTGGAACCAGGCGTACATCGTGACTTGTATGGACGACTTGATTATGCCGGCTACCTAAGACTTGATCTGCTCCTAACCGCTCAGCGCCCCCTCAGCGAGCCGGGACGCCATGACGAGATGTTGTTCATTATCCAACATCAGGTGGGCGAATTATGGTTCAAGCTCATGCTGCATGAACTGCTTGCCGCGAGAAATTGCATTAGAGTCGATGATCTTGACCCATGCGAAAAGATTCTCGCGCGAGTCAAAGCAATTCAACGGCAATTGTTCGAACAATGGGCCGTATTGGAGACATTGACTCCGGGCGAATATGCGCAGTTTCGAGGTGTTCTCGGACCCTCGTCTGGACTTCAGTCTCTCCAGTATCGCGCCATCGAATTCATCCTTGGCAATAAGCAGGAAGACATACTGGAACTATTCGCGCATGACGCCAACGCCTTTCGTGAGCTAACCGAAGCCTTGCACGCGCCAAGCCTGTATGACGAGTTCCTGCGCCATTTGGCGCGACACGGACATGCGGTGCCTAAAGCTTGCGTCGAAAGAGATTGGACAAAGCCGCATCAACGCAACTCGGCCCTAATTCCAGTATTTCAAAGAATTTACGCCGAGCACAAGGCGCAATGGCGCCTGTACGCATTGTGCGAAAAGCTCGTCGATATTGACGAATCTTTTCAGCTTTGGCGCTTCCGTCATATGAAGACCGTCGAGCGGATTATTGGCTTTAAGTCGGGGACAGGGGGAACATCTGGCGTCGCATTTCTAAAAAAAATGGTGGATGTGGCATTTTTCCCCGAGTTGATTGACGTGAGGACCGGGATCGGCGGGGCGCCATGAAGGATCTTGATCGCGCCGTTGCGGCGCTGGGACCGGAAGCGCTACGGGAGCCGGCGCTGGTTGAGCATATCCATCCCCTATTCTCCCGCAGCCTGCAGAGCGATCGCAAAGCGATCTATCTCGCCAATCATTCCCTGGGACGGCCCCTCGATTGCACCGCGGAGGATATTCAGGAAGGTCTGAACGCGTGGTATGCCGCGATGGGCGAAGGCTGGTCTTGCTGGAACGCTGAAATTCTTGCGTTTCGCGAGCACGTCGCCACTCTGCTTCATGCCCCGAATCCTCATTGCATCATTCCAAAGACCAACGCCGCACAGGGATTGAGGGCCGTCCTGAATCGCTATAGCCAGCCAATCCGTGTGGTGGCGACGCGCTCCGAATTTGATTCAATTGACATCACCTTGAAAACTTACGCAGCGCGAGGAAGGATTGTCGTCGACTGGGTAAAGCCGCGCGAGGAATTCTGGTATCGCTATGAGGATTTCGAAGCGCCGCTGAACGCTAGCCCAGAACTGCTGGTGATCTCATTGATCTTTTTCGACACTGGCCAGCTGCTAGGCGATCTAGAGCCGATTCTCGCGAAAGCTCGGAGCAGTGGCGTTAAGGTTTTGCTAGATCTTTACCATGCTGCCGGCGTCGTTCCTGTTGATTTGCAAAAGCTGAACGTGGACTTCGCTGTCGGCGGATCATACAAATATCTTCGCGGCGGCCCGGGCGCCGCCTGGTTATACGCGAGTCCTCAAAGCCTTGACGGAGGTGAGAGGACTCTGGACGCGGGCTGGTTCGCTCTACGCGATCCATTTGCTTTTGAACGCCCCGAAACGCCTCATTTTGCCTCCGGCGGCGACGGATGGCTTGATGCGACGCCTGCGGTGCTCCCTTTCTACCAGGCCCGCGCTGGTCTGGAATTCACTTTGGCGATCGGCGTCGAAAGGCTGCGCGCCTATTCACTGATGCAGCAAGCGCTGCTCATCGACCTGCTCCGCGAGCAGGGAATCACTGCAATAAACGCTGACCGACCACATGGCGCCTTTCTTACTGTCAAGGCGCCGAAAGCCAAAGACCTAGCCGCCCGACTGCGCGACGAAAGCGTTGTCGTCGACGCGAGGTCAGATTCCCTTCGCATATGTGCTGACATCCTTAATCGATCCGATCAACTCTCCGAGGCGGTCCGGCGACTTGGAAGCGCATTCCGAGTTGACTAGGTGCACACTCTCCTTTTTTTTGTGAAAAAGCCCATATTAAGCACTAATGTCACGCTGTGATCTCTTCGTTTGGGGGACGGTGTAATGGGCGAAATTTCCTCGGTGAAAAAAAACCGTTACATTGATGTCCCGCGCAACGCCGACTGGACCATCGACCAGAATTGGCAATCTTATTCTGCGCAGGAACACGATCGCTGGAACAGACTTTTTACCCGGCAGACCAAGTTGCTTCCTGGCCGCGCCTGCGATGAGTTTCTTGAATCAAAGTCGAAACTTGAGATATCTCGCTCGGGCATTCCGAATTTCTCCGACCTAAGCAATCGACTGATGGTCTTGACCGGATGGAGCGTCGTCGGCGTAGCAGGTCTTATTCCAGACGCCGCATTCTTTGAGCATCTTGCAAACCGCCGCTTTCCCGCGGGCGCGTTCATTCGGGCAGAGGCGGAATTCGATTACCTCGAAGAACCCGACGTTTTCCATGATGTATTTGGTCACGTGCCGCTGCTGGCCAATCCGACTTATGCACGTTTTCTTGAGGCCTATGGCAAGGGAGGGCGTCGCGCTCTTGAAAGAAATCAATTGCACAATCTCGCACGGCTCTATTGGTATACGATCGAATTTGGGTTGATGCGGACCCCACAAGGCATTCGCATCTTTGGAGCCGGCATCATGTCTTCACCCGCGGAGACGGTATTTTCACTGGAGGATAGTTCACCCAATCGAATTATTTTCGAATTAACCCGGGTAATGCGGACAAAATACATAATCAGTGACTTTCAACAAACCTATTTTGTGATTGAAAGCTTCAAAAAACTTCTAGACGATTGCGGCCAGGATTTCGGCACATTATACGATAACCTGCGGACAGAACCGGACCTTGAAGCACACGAAATTGCGCCGGGCGACAGGATACTCACCAAAGGCGATTTCCATTATTTCCGCGCTAAAGGGAACTCGCCGCAGGCTGCATGACTTTTTGCTCGATTGCGCCAAAGATGGAACGACCGTTCGAGTCTAACATCTCAATGCGTATTTGATCGGCGGCCTTCAAGAATTTGCTGCGCGGAGAACCAAACGACAGGGTCTCCACCACAATCTGTTCGGCGAGGCAGGAATAACCGACGCCGCCCTGCGCCACGGGCTGGCCGGGGGACCCGTCCGCGGCGCGGTTGGAGACGGTGCCGGAGCCGATGATCGTTCCTGCGGTCAGCGCTCGTGTTCGCGCAGCGTGAGAAATCAATTGCCCAAAATCAAAGGTCATATCCACCCCTGCGTTGGGGCAGCCAAGCAGAACGTCGTTGACATAGGACAGCAGGGGCAGCGATAATTTTGCTTCATTCCAGGCTGGCTCGAGTTCCTCCGGCGTCACCGCGACAGGCGAAAAGGCCGACGAGGGCTTAGACTGAAGAAACCCAAAGCCTTTAGCCAGTTCCGCGGCGACACGTCCACGCAAGGTGACATCATTGGCAAGCATCACTAGTTTGATGTGATCACGGGCGCGGGCGGCATCGACGCCCATGGTGACATCATCTGTAACGACCGCCACCTCGGCCTCAAGATCAAGACCGCTGCCCTCTTCCAGAAAAGGGATCGCGTCACGAGGACCCAGAAAATTGTCCGAAGCGCCCTGATACATCAATGGGTCCGTCCAGAACGATTGCGGCATCGATGCGCCCCGCGCTTTGCGCACCAGCTCAACGTGATTCACATACGCCGAAACCGTCCAGCCATTGATATGCACGCGGTAGTGGAGACGCGCATGCTTCTGCACGAAATTTGAAGCCTGCGACCGCGCCCGCCTCGAGACTCTCGGCCAGTTGCATCAGACGCGGCGCCAGATTCGTCCAATTGTCCAAAGCCGTTTGCATCGTTGGGGCAATGTCACTTGCGTCCGCTGCTCGCGCGAGGTCACGCGACACAATAATGAGCCGTCCATCGCGGCCTTCCCTCAACGACGCAAGCTTCATGATTAAGGGGCTCCAGTAAAAAGCTTACGTAGGCCCGACCAACAATCAGGATAATCCATCTGCAGAGTCTCGAGCTCGGCGGCATAACTAGTCAAGTGCTGCATGAGGCGTGTCTCGAACATGAACGCCAGTGTTTCGCTAAGTCTCTCCGGCTTTAACTCGACGTCGAGGGCTCGCTCAAAGGCTGTCGCGTCAGGTCCGTGCGGGCCCATCGAATTATGCAGCGACATTGCTCCGGGCGCAAAGCCTGTCGGTTTCGCGTCATACTGACCGAAAACTAGCCCCATGAATTCGCTCATTACATTCACGTGATACCAAGGCGGACGGAACGTATGTTCGGCGACTAGCCAGCGTTCTGAGAATATCGCGAAGTCGACGTTCGCCACTCCCATCTCCCCCGACGGAGCAGAAAGAACCGTGAAAATGGATGGATCCGGATGGTCGAACAACAACGGCCCCACCGGCGCGAAGCAGCGCAGGTCATATTTGTAGGGGACATAGTTCCCATGCCAGGCCACGACATCCAAAGGCGAACGATCAATCTCGCTAGTATAGAATTTTCCGCCCCATTTCACTGTCAGGATACAAGGCGCCTGCTTGTCCTCAAAGGCGGCGACCGGAGTTTTGAAGTCGCGCGAATTCGCCAGACAATTTGCTCCGATCGCGCCGCAACTCGGCAGATTGAATGGAGCCCCATAATTCTCGCATAAGAATCCCCTCGCGGGGCCATCGGTAATGCTCGCCTTGAATTTGACGCCACGCGGTAAAACACAGATTTCGCCTGGAGCAACGTGGATGACTCCGCACTCGGTGAAAAACGAAAGGTTTCCTTTCTGAGGAACAACGAGAATCTCGCCATCTGCGTTGTAGAAATATTCATCAACCATCGACTGCGTGATAAAATAGAAATTGGCCGACATGCCTGTCCGCCCGTCGGCGTTTCCTGCGGTGGTCATGGTCCGAACGCCCGAAATAAAGGTCAGCCGCTCAGTCGGATCGGAAATGGGACTCCAACGAAATTGTCCAATGCTCTGAATCTCCGGCAAGGTCCAGCCTGCGGTTATCCAGAGCGTGTCATTCGTTCTGGTGAACTTGCGTGCATGGAGCACTGATGGACAAATTCGGTAAAACCACGACCGCCGATTGGCTTCGCGGGGCGCCGTAAAACTGGTTCCGGAGAGTTGCTCGGCGTAAAGGCCGTAAGGACATTTTTGTGGGGAGTTTTGGCCCTGCGGAAGCGCTCCGGGAAGCGCCTCTGTCTCGAACTCATTGCCAAAGCCCGACATGTAAAGCGGAGCCTCCGCCATATGTCACTCCGAAGCTTGTTGCAACACGCCGCGCCGTAGCTGGTCCTCTTCGATAGATTCGAACAGAGCCCGGAAATTGCCCTCGCCAAATCCCTCATCGCCTTTTCTTTGAATAAACTCGAAGAAGATCGGACCCAGCAGCGCCTTGGAGAATATTTGCAGGAGGATATGCGCCGCCTGCCCGGGAGCGCCGCCAGCGCCGTCGATCAAAACGCCAAGTTCGCGGAGGCGCTCGACCTGTTCGCCGTGGCCGGGCATGCGCTGATTGATTTTAGCGTAATAGGAATCCGGCGGCCGCGGCATGAACTGGAGTCCATTACTGCTAAGTTTCGTCACAGTCTCGTAGATATCCCGGCAAGCGCAAGCCACATGCTGGATCCCCTCGCCCTTATAGGCTTGCAAGAACTCTTCGATCTGGCTCTTTTCGTCCGCACTTTCATTGATCGGGATTCGTATCTTGCCACAGGGGCTGGTCATCGCGCGCGAGTGCAGCCCGGTATATCTTCCCTCAATGTCGAAGTAACGGATTTGATGGAAGTTGAAAATCCATTGGTACCAATCCGCTACGTGGTCCATGCGCCCGCGATGAACATTGTGGGTGAGATGATCGATACTGATAAGGCCGGCGCCGAAAGGGGCGGGATCGCGTTCCCCCAACCAGCGGAAGTCAACATCCCAGATCGACCCATTGTCGCCATAGCGATCCACGAGATAGATCAGCGCGCCGCCGATGCCCTCGATCGCAGGAATATTCAGCTCCATTGGTCCAACCCGTGCGGCTACCGGCTTGGCGCCCTTGGCGAGCGCACGCCTATGCGCGTCCGCGGCGTCCGCGACACGAAAGCCCATGGCGCAGGCTGAAGGTCCATGTATATTCGCGAATTCTGCGGCGAAGCTGTCTGGCTCCGAATTGAGCACAAAGTTTACGTCGCCTTGGCGGTAGAGCGTCACATTCTTCGAGCGATGCCGCGCAACTGCCGAAAAACCCATCACCTCGAACAGGGCGCCCAGCTTTTCCGGCTCGGAATGTGCGAATTCCACGAATTCGAAACCATCCATGCCCATCGGGTTTTCATCTGAAACGATAGCGGGCTGGGCCTCGCTCCTCAAGCGCACCATGACTGTATTCTCCTTAAGGCAGATCGTCAGTCCGGTTGATGTGACACATATGTCAAGCCGTGCTCGGTTCGAGCCCTATCTATAAGGCTGGATGCAATAAACCCGCTTGTGCCAGGGGGTGGATGTAAATGATCCTTCATGACTATTACCGCTCCTCAGCCGCTTACAGGGTTCGGATCGCTCTGGAGCTCAAGCAACTTGCTGTCGAGCATCAGTTTGTGCATCTGGGGCGAGGCGAGCAATTACAGCCGCACTATCTGGCAAAAAATCCACAAGCGCTGATTCCAGCGCTCGAGCTTGACGATGGCACGGTGCTTACTCAATCAATTGCGATCATTGAGTATCTTGATGCGTTATGGCCGCAACCTCGCCTCATTCCGGAAAGCCCCGTGCTGGCGGCCAAAGTGCGAGGCGTCGCGCAGGCGATCGCCTGCGATATCCATCCACTCAACAATCCGCGTGTGGTCAGTTATCTTGAAGCCGAATTCAAGCCCACGGAAGCCGAAATTGATGCGTGGCGGCGTCACTGGCTGCTTAAAGGTGGACTTGAAGTGGTGGAAAAATTAATCGCGCCTGGGCCATTTTGCTTTGGAGCCGGCGTGACCCTTGCCGACGTTTGCCTGATCCCGCAAGTCTTCAGCGCGCGGCGTTTCGGGGCGCCGCTCGATCGCCTCCCACGCATTTTGGAAATCGAGGCGGCATGCAACGCTCTCTCCGCGTTTCAAGCGGCGCATCCTTCGCAGCACGCCGATAGCAAATAGGAAGTTCGATGAAAGAATTCACTCACTTTATCGGCGGCGAACACATCAAAGGCGCATCCGGTCGCTTTGTGGATGGCTTCGAGCCGATGACCGGGAGCGTCATCTCGCGCATTCCACTTGCTTCCGCCACCGAGGTACGCGCAGCCGTGGAGAGCGCGGCAACGGCGCAGCCTGCATGGGCCGCAACAAATCCGCAGCGCCGCGCGCGCGTGTTGATGAAGTTCCTTGAACTGATTTCTCGGGAGACCGAGGCGCTGGCGGAATTGCTTGCGAGGGAACACGGCAAGACCATCGCCGACGCTAAAGGTGAAATTCAACGCGGCGTTGAAGCAGTCGAGTTTGCAATAGGGGTTCCGCATTTGATGAAGGGTGAATATACGGACGCCGCAGGACCGGGCGTCGATATTTTTTCGATGCGCCAGCCGCTCGGGGTCGTTGCAGGCGTTACTCCGTTCAACTTTCCCGCCATGATCCCCATGTGGAAATTTGGTCCAGCCATTGCCTGCGGCAACGCCTTTGTATTGAAGCCGTCCGAGCGCGATCCCGGTGTCCCGCTGAGGATGGCCGAGCTAATGATCGAAGCCGGCTTGCCAGCTGGAATCTTCAACGTCGTCAATGGCGACAAAGAAGCTGTGGATGCAATCCTCGACCACCCAGAGATCAGAGCTGTCGGCTTTGTAGGCTCGACCGCTGTCGCCGAATATATTTACGCGCGAGGCGCGGCGGCAGGAAAGCGCGTGCAATGTTTTGGCGGCGCCAAGAATCACATGGTCATCATGCCCGATGCAGACATGGATCTGGCGGTGGACGCACTTATTGGAGCCGGCTATGGTTCGGCGGGCGAGCGCTGCATGGCGATTTCAGTCGCGGTGCCGGTCGGCGAAGCAACAGCTAACGAACTCTGCAAGCGCCTGATTCCTCGCGTAAGAAGCCTGAAAATCGGCCCTTCCACCGATGAAGCAGCCGATTTTGGTCCGATGGTGACTTCCACTCACCTTGGCAAAGTAAAGGCCTATGTTGCGCTTGGGCTGGAAGAAGGCGCCGCTCTTCTGGTCGATGGTCGCGACTTCAAAATGCAGGGCTATCAAGACGGCTTTTACATGGGCGGCTGTCTGTTCGACAAGGTGACGCCGGCAATGCGCATCTACAAGGAGGAAATCTTCGGTCCCGTGCTCTGTGTCTCGCGGGCAGCCAGCTACGAGCAAGCGCTCCGTCTGGTCAATGATCATGAATATGGAAACGGCGTCGCTATCTACACGCAGGATGGCGCAACGGCGCGCGATTTTGCTTCGCGGGTTCAAGTCGGCATGGTCGGCGTCAATGTGCCGATTCCGACGCCGCTCGCCTATTACACCTTCGGCGGTTGGAAACGGTCGATATTCGGAGATCTCAACCAGCACGGTCCGGATTCCATCCGTTTTTATACCAGGACCAAAACAGTGACAACGCGTTGGACGCAGCGCGCCAAAGGCGAGGGCGCGAGTTTTGTAATGCCTACCATGCGATAGTTGATCTACCGTTTTTCCGCGCTTGACGCGGCAGGAGAACCATCATGGCGAAAATCGCCTTCATTGGCCTCGGCGCTATGGGCGGCCCAATGGCCGCCAACCTTGTGCGGGCAGGCTATGAGGTGAAAGGATTCGACCTGTCGCCTCTTCTTTGCGAAAAGGCCGCGACGACCGGCGTCGAGGTGATGACTACGGCGCGAGAGACGATGCGCGCAGATGCGGTCATCACCATGCTGCCCGGTGGCGAACATGTGCTTTCCGTTTGGAACGACCTGCTCCCGCTCGCGGCAAAGGACACGCTGTTTGTCGACTGCTCCACCATCGACATGGATAGCTCCCGTCAGGCCCACAGCGCCGCATCTGATTTCGGTGTGCAATCGGTCGACGCGCCAGTCTCCGGGGGCGTGGCGGGCGCCAGAGCTGGAACGCTTACCTTCATGTGCGGCGGCGAGGAGTTCCTGCTTTATTGCGGCCAAGCCCATACTCGAAAAAATGGGTGCGACTGTTCTTCATTGCGGCGGAAGCGGCCTCGGACAGGCAGCGAAAATCTGCAACAACATGATCCTCGGCGCGACAATGATCGTAACTTGCGAAGCCTTCGCTCTCGCGGAAAAGCTTGGTCTATCAAATAAGGCCCTATTCGATGCCGTGTCAGTTTCTTCGGGACGGTCCTGGTCATTGACAAGCTATTGCCCTTCACCGGGTTTGACGCCAACTTCTCCAGCCAACAATGGATATCGAGCGGGATTTATGGCCGCGCTGATGCTGAAGGATCTGAAGCTCGCCCAGCTGGCCGCCGCTCATGCAGGCGCTTCGACGCCGCTCGGCGCGATGGCGGGACAACTTTATGCGATTTACGCCGGAGCTGGCCACGGCGAGACCGATTTTTCCGGCATCATCGAAATGATCCGCGGCAGATCGGATCTCTGAAATGTCTTGCGAGGCGTCATTTTTCAATCGTATCGCGCAAGTTAAAAACAATCCTCCCTCGTTTTGCGCGCGCAACGACGCTATATTGATTGGAGGACTGTGGAATCCTTTCCTGCTTTCATCTCGTGAACTCGATGAACATCGCTGGCTGCGATAAGGCGCGAAAGATGAGCACTGGCAAGGAATATGACGAATGGCTTGCGAAATCGCTTGACGAAGCGCGTGCGCTGCTAAAGCAAAAAGCGCTTAAGCCTGGTCTTTTTGGAGAACTTGCCAGAGACGACATACAAAAGGCGAGCAAGAGCGCTTCGCAATCCTTGCAAATAGACGGCTGCGGCGACGCTATCGAAACCATTTGGCAATCCGAACCGGTAATTTTACAGATGATCGGACTTCTAACGTTGGTTGCGCTGCGTGCGAATTTTGATCAATTCGATATTGAAATAGCAGGCGCTGCAGAAGACGACCGACACCGCGTGGAGGCTCTCGCCAGTCTCACGGAGGCTGTGCAGGAGGCGCGGACTGGTCATGTCCAGGCAGCCCGCAGACACATAGCGACGGCGCTCCGGCGTTTGAAAGTGAAATCCAATCGCATCCATTGAGGCCTGACCTCTCCAGATGAAAGGGCGAAGACTCTATTGAACCACCAGATCGGCCTGTAATGCGCCGGCGCTTTTGATAGCCTGGAGTATGGAAATAATGCCGGTTGGCTTGAGACCTATCTGATTTAGGCCACGAACCAATGTCTTGAGCGTGGGTCCGGAAAGCGTTGCAACCTGCGCCGTTTGCTCATTTGCGGAAACCGAAGTCCGTGAAGTCACCGTCGTTTGTCCGTTCGACTTTGGCGCTGGTTGGGAAACCTCGGGCGTTTCGCTTACGCGGATGGTAAGACCGCCGTGCGTCACAGCTACGGGAGAAATCTGAACGTCCTGTCCGATGACGACTGTTCCCGTGCGTTCATCGATGACGACGCGCGCGGGTGTGTTGGGCGTCACGCGAAGTTCGCCTATCTCGGCCAGCAATCGCGTAGATGTCGCTTGTCGAGGAATAGCCAGTCCGACGGTACGGCTGTCCCTTTCTCGAGCAAGAGTCACACCATATTGTTTGCGTGCAAATTTGTTGATCGCCTCTGCCACGCGGACCGAGGTGGCGAAGTCGGGATTTCTCAGCTCCAATACCAGTTGTCCCGACTCCCCAACCGGCCTGGGAGACTCTCTTTCAATCGTCGCGCCGTTCGGTATGCGCCCAACCGTCGCGACGCCATGGGTCAGAGTTTCATTTTGACCGTTCGCAGCAAATCCGGAAACGGCTATCGGACCCTGCGCCAACGCATAAACATTGCCATCCACTGCTGTCAGGGACGTCATAATGAGCGTTCCGCCCATTAAGGATGATGCGTCTCCCAAAGAGGAAACCGTTACGTCCAGAGTTGTTCCCCAACCGCCGAATGGCGGCAGTGAGGCAGTCACCAACACAGCAGCGATATTACGCGTGCGCATCGAGTTCGAACGAATGTTCACGCCCATGCGATCAAGCATGGACATAGCCGCCTGCTCGGTAAAGGGCGAGTTACGAAGCGTGTCGCCGGTGCCTTGCAGCCCGATTACGATTCCATAGCCTAAGAGCTGATATTCTCTCACGCCCTGCGCGAAGGCGATATCCTTGATGCGCGTCGCTGCTGCGGCCGGCGCGCCAATCAGGAATGCCGCGACCAGAACGAAAACCTCACGCATCAGCCCTCGCAGATCTGCACAGAGCCATCCCGTCGCACGCGTCCGGATACCGTTAGTCCACTGTCCTGGTTGCGAACGCGTATCAGATCACCGACTGCTCCAGCCTGCATCGCCATTCCATATGCGGTTATCTCGAGACCTGACTCGGCAAACACAATTCTTACCTGCGCGCCTATCGCGACGATTTTCGGATTATCTATCGCGATCGCGGGTATCGGCTTTCCCGGCAACAATGTCCGCCGCGCCACCTTCCCAACGATCGCTTCCCGACTCTCAATGCCTGCGCCAGAGGGTGCAATTTCGAATGAGAATCCGCGTTCCTCCAGAAGATTATCGTAAATGTGGTCACCGGGGTAAATTGTTACGCGAGGCGTAGGAAGCAACCTCTCCTCGGCAAGTGAGGCGCCACGCGCGCCAAACAACAACAGCAGGCCAGTCAGTATCCAGCGTGAACGGAGCAAAGCCCCTGTGGAGAATGCGATCGAAACGGTCATCTGTTACCTGATTCCTTTCGACACAGTCCCCGCCATGTCATCTGCGGCCTGAATAACTTTGGAATTCAGTTCGTAAGCGCGCTGCGCCGAAATCAGATTCACCAGCTCCGTCGTTGGATCCACGTTGGAGCTCTCCAAATACCCCTGACTAATCGTTGGAAAGCCTGTATCGCCCGGCACGCCATTGATTGGAGCTCCGGAGGCTGCTGTTTGAGCGAAGAGATTGCCGCCAAGAGCCTGCATGCCGGGATCGTTGAGGAACATTGACACGGTCAACTGACCCAATTGCTGAGGGTTTGTCTGACCCGGAATCGTGGCGGACACCAGCCCGGACTGGCTTATCGTGACGTTTATGGCGTTATTTGGAACCGTGATTGTTGGGCTCAGCAGATAACCATCCACAGTCGCAAGCTGCCCGTTTGCGTTTGTGCTGAACGAGCCCGCTCGAGTGTAGAGGGTTTCGCCATTGGCGCCCGTGATTTGAAACCACCCCGGTCCATTAAGCGCCAGATCGTAACTGTTTCCAGTTTGAGTAAGCGCCCCTTGCACTTCGAGCGGTCGAATAGCTGCGGTTCTCACTCCCAAACCAACTTGTGCGCCCTGCGGTACGGTGGCGTCGCGACCACGATTGGAGACGCCCTGCAGACGTTCCGCCTGATACAGCAAATCTGTAAACTCCGCCCGTGACTTCTTGAACCCCGTGGTGTTTATATTGGCGATGTTGTTGGAGATGACTTCAAGATTTTGTTCTTGCGCGGCCATGCCCGTGGCCGCAATCGCGAGCGCTCTCATTCATTGCTCCCCTAAATCGCCATCCTGGATATTTCCTGATAGGCTCCCACCGCCTTGTCACGTAACGCTATTGTTGTTTGCAGCGTGCGCTCCGCTGACAGCACCTGCTCCACCACCTGCTGCACGGGAGCGCCTCCCTTCAAACCTGCGATCGCGCTGGCCTCGCCTGTTTTAAGAGTGTCGATTGCGCCGTTTGCGACCTGCTCAAACATTTCTGTGAACGAGACTTGCGAAGCAGTCGCCGAAGCGCCGCCAGGCCTTCCGAGCGGCGCTGGCGCCGTTTCCACTCCGCTGAGTGAACCAACTGTAGACGCCAGAGCGGGGATAAGAGCTATCATGAGTTTCCTTTCAGAAGATCAATGGTCATACTGAGCAGATCCCGCGATTGCTTCATGACCTGAAGGTCAGCTTCATAGGCCCGATTCGCTTCGCGCATGTCGGCGAGCTCAATGAGGAGATTTACATTCGGCGTCTTGACGTCCCCGTTGGCGTCAGCGCCTGGACTCCCTGGGTCGTGTTCGATGTTGAATGCGGTTGTATCAACACCTACGGAGCTAACCCGAACAAGCCGAGCGCGAGAGGTTCTATCAAGTTCATTGGAGAAAGAAATTGTCTTGCGGCGATAGGGATCGGCGCCAGCAGATTTTCCAGTTGATTGCGCATTCGCCATATTTTCGGACACGACGCGAAGGCGAGCGGATTGAGCTTCAAGTCCAGACCCCGCAATTTTCAAAGACGCGCTAAGCGGATCCATACCTAACCCTTCAAGCTGCTAAGCCACATGCCGTGAAAGGCTTTCATGATGCTCGCATTGAGCGAGAACGCTGTGCGAATGTCGCCCGCTTTGATCATTTCTGATTCCAGCGCGACGGAATTGCCAGAGTGCGTCGTTTCCCAAATATCGCTCTGTTTTTGCGTTAGCGGATATTGATCCAAGCTAGCAGAAGAAAAATGAGCCGGATTAGAACTCGACATTTGAATTGCACTTGAGTCCAGGGTTGTGCTGAATGGCGCCAGATCAAGCGATCTAAACCCCGGCGTGTTGGCGTTTGCGACGTTTTGAGAAACAATCGATTGTCTCGTGGAGAGCCAGCTTTGTTGCTGATTAACCACGCTGAAGAGATAGACAGACTCCATTGATGGACCTCAGCTCGATGACGCTACCTGAAGCTATCCGGTTCGACTTGCGTCAAACTGAACAGCTGGATTCGTTCACTATCGTCAGTGGGGCATGTCTTCTTTTGCTATGAAAGCAAGATTTTTGAGCAAAGTTTCTTTTACAGCGTGCGAACCAACACGTTCATTGACTTTCGCGGTTATCTTTTTCGCCAGAACGTCCACATCAATTTTCTCAAGTCGATCAAAATCAATAGTGCTCTCCGAGTAGATCAATTTAAACGCCTCATCCATAAAATAGCTCTCGATATCCAGTCCTTCTTGGCTATTCGCAGAATTATCCAGCACGAAGGAGAATTCGGCAGAGACGTATCCCTTCAGCGCTCCCCCCGCAATGACGGGCGCCGTTATGGGCCTTACCTTTTTGACTTCGAGTTTTTCCTTGACCTTGTCGGTATGCGACGACAAAGAACGTCGCTTCAAATAGACGCCTGCATAGGTTGATCCTACGCCGACTGCGCCGATCCAAAGGCCAATCAAAAATATGCGAAGCATTGGCTATTTTCTCGCCTGGTTCGCCGCGCGCGTGGAATAGGTGCCGTCGGATTCCTCCGACTGGATGCTCAAGACCATGATTTTTGCAACCTCAAGCATTGCGCTTAGGTGAAGCGCAAGCAACCGGGCATTTTCGGAAAGCTTACAATTGATCCGCGCCAAATGCGGCTTCACGCGAGACGAATCTTCAGGGGACAGCGCTCTCGCCAGACGGACGAACTCAAGTAGAAAAAGCGTCTTCTTTTGATTGGAATCCACGAAATCAAGCGGCGCGCAGACCTTCAGTGCTTCCGTCTCATATTCGATCAGAGATTCGAGGCGCGCCAAACACCTCTTGAACGCATCATCGGAACCCCGCATGTCCGAAGCAACGGTTTCCGCATCGCCTGCAATTGCCGAGGTGATCTGTCTCATGTTCTCTTTCTGCCGGAATAGATTGATCTAGGCTGTCTTGTCGCAAAGAAGGAGCGGTTTGCCATTTACTGCACTCTACCCTGTGGAGCGGCCCACACCCTGCGTCCTCATACGAACACTGATAACCTTCTGGAGCCCTACGCCGCCGGATTTCGCAATCTGATTTGCCAGTTGCTCCGCCAGCATAGAGCGCCAAACTCCAGCTCCGGCGCCACCGCCGAAGATTGCCCCGCCTTCCTTGGGCAATATCGTCTCAATCATGGACTGAAGTATGAACGCTTCGAACTTCTGCCCGACCTTGGCGGCGCCACTTCCTTCTCGCAAAACATTGTCGTTCTGATTTCGCGTAGTTATAGGGATCGTGTATTTGGAAGCGATCGCGGACGGGCGGGACCGTTCGCTGTTTCCCTTTGCGACCATCCCGGCAAAATTCATCGCCTGTGGGGCAGCCGGCGCTGAGCGGTCAAGCAAGCGCTGCCGCGCAGAGGCGAGTCTTTGCGGATCCGCGGCCTGGGCAACACCAATAACGATATCTGTAACGGAAGTCGTGGTCATAATTCAGCCTCAGCGACGCCACAGCGACTGTCCGAAAACAGTCTTATGCCGAACTGACTCCTTTTCCGCTCAGGGCAAGATCCAAAGCGCGCTTCAACCCGTCGTCGGACTTTTGCAATTCGTATTGTGATTTGGCGCGGTCCGCCAATCGCTCGATGTGTTTCAGCCTCCTTCTAAGTTCAAATAACGTCAGCCGCTGAGATTCAAGCAATTTCTCGGCGCCTAATCGTTGGCGCCTGGTCTCCTGCAATCTGCTCAGCACCACATCTGGAAAAAGGCTCATGAGTGTTTCATTAAGCTCAAGTTGGCCAATCAGCTTCTGTTCTTCTGAGAGCAGTATTTTTAGTGACGTTTCAGTTCGCGCCAGCGCACCGCTCGAGATGCCGGACAGGCGCCGTTGCAGCGAGACAATACGCTGGAGACGCTCATGTCTTTCCATGCTTCAATTGCCTTTAACTATCCATTGCCCGATTCCGGACGAGAGTGAGTCGAACAAATCTGCGCCGATTGAATAAAATAGCTGTAATCCCAATAAAATAATGAGCGGGGCTGAGAGAAAATACACCGGAACATGTGGCGTCATGCGATTTAAGAAGCCAAAGGCGAGATTGACTATTACTGCAAACACTAGAAAAGGGCTGCAGATGCGAAACACTAGCAAATAGGATTGCCGCAGAGCTTGCAAGAGCTCGCGCATCAGAAGTTCTCCGTTGAATTCAGAAAACGGAGGGACGTAGTCATAGGACTGGTATAGTCCACGAATCAGTTCCCAATGTTGATCACTGACGAAGATTAGCGTTGTGGCTCCAAGGACAATTAAACTTGCCATGGAAGGCAGAGCTTCCGCGTCACCGATCGGCGCGCTCATTGAGTTGCCGACTCCGATCGCCATCGTAACGCCCGTAGATGCCGTCTCGAGCGCCAGAATGAAGAGGCGCGAAAGAGTCCCCAACAGAACACCAATAATCAACTCGCAAATAATCATTGCTGCGATCTGAGAAACTTGAGATCCAGAAATCCGTTCTTCAATCGTGTCCGCCAAGGATACTACCAAAGGAATTGTGATTGCTATCGCGATGTAGAGACGCACTCGCATTGAAATATGTTCATTCGAAAAGCCTGGAAGCACCATTATGCAACCGCCGCTTCGGCTGAAGATGATTAGCCCTACCAGGATCACATCTTCCAAAGGAACGTTCACGCAATAGTTCCAAGTGATCTCAAGGGCACGCCGCATGCTATCTCAAGATGAGATAATACCGGCTGTGAATTGAACATGCGTCCAACTATGAGCCGCACATATGGGCGCGCTTCCGGGGTAGCTACAAGAGCGAACACCTCGCCATTTTCGGTCAATGCTTTAATTGCGGACGACGCCTCGGTTGTGAACTTTTCTATCAAATTCGGATCGGCATCAAATCCTATGAGTTCTCCCTTCCCATCCCGCTTCACGTTTTCGTGAAAGAACAGATCCCACCTGTTCCCAAGTCTGAGGACATTCAAGAACTCCGTCTGTCGTCAAATCGCTACATATTTGCTGGGCCATCCGAACGCGCACATGTTCGACTATTGCCTCCGGCCTTCGGACAAATGAAATCACTTCGCTGACTGCTTCCAGGATGAGTTCGAGATTTCTGATTGAAACTCGCTCAGCAAGCAACAGCTTCAGAACAGACTGCAGGCCAGAATAGGATATCAAAGCGGGTGAAACTTCCTCCAGTAGCTTTCGATATTCGGGATCAAGCCGGTCGAACAGCGCCCGCGTGTCCTTATATGACAAGCAGTTGTGATAAGTTATTTCGTAACACCTCCGAAATATGCGTTAGCAACACCGAAACTGGATCGACGGGCGTAAACCCCAAGCGCTTTGCTTCCTCAGCGAGTCCTTCCGGTATCCACATGGCCGGAACTCCAAATGCGGGATCCGTCGCTTCTTCTCCAGGAAGATCAGGCATCTTTCCGCTTCCCACTACAATAAGTCGTTGCCCCAGTCGTAGCTCGTGCGCGGACGCGATAGCGCCATAGATTTTTATCTGATAGCCTTTTGGTCCAATGCTCAGGTCGTCCGAAAGTTTGATATCCGGGATTACAAAACCATACTGCTTGGCGAAATTGCGTCTCATTTTTGCAACGCGCTGGCTCAACTCGCCCTGCGCAGTAAGAAATACGCTCCATAGCTGTTTTCCCAAACAGACTTCAACGGCCGGAGACTTCAATGACTCCTTTATCGACTGCTTCATCTCCTGGAGAGATTTACGTTCTGTCTCCGCATTTTCGGCGGCTTCGCTTGCTTTCGCGAAGGCGATGCGACGCGGATTGCTTGAGCGATGAAGGCCATAAGACCGCCGAGCATCGCAAATGGCGCGAACGGCAAACCCGGAACCAGGGCCATAACGAACATCAGGCTCGATGCGACAAGCAACGCCTTTGGATAGGCGCCGAACTGCCTTAATATGTTTTGCTCCGCGGAGCCCCGCGTTCCGCCTTTTGAGACCAAAAGTCCTGCCGCCAACGACACGATGAGCGCTGGGATTTGAGACACCAAACCATCCCCGACGGAAAGCTTGGTATATACGTCAGCGGCATTTGCGAGGCTCATGCCGTGCCGTGTCACTCCGATTACAATGCCTCCGAAAATATTAACGGCAAGAATTATAAGTCCTGCGATTGCGTCGCCTCGAACGAATTTCGAAGCGCCGTCCATCGATCCAAAGAAAGCGCTTTCTTCCTCCAGTTCCCGTCGACGAGTTTGCGCTTGAGTGTCATTGATCAACCCGGCGGAAAGGTCGGCGTCGATCGCCATCTGTTTGCCCGGGATTGAATCCAGAGTAAAGCGAGCGCCAACTTCCGCGATACGCGTGGCGCCCTTTGTGATGACCAGGAAATTCACTGTCACAAGGATGGAGAAAACCGTCAATCCAATGACGAAATCTCCGCTCATCACCAGTCTCGAGAAGCCGCTAATTATATAGCCCGCTGCGGTTGTTCCTTCCGCGCCGTTGGAAAGAATTAGGCGCGTTGTTGCAATGTTCAAGGACAGGCGAAGAATGGTCGCTACCAGGAGGATCGTAGGAAACGATGAAAATTCCAATGGCTTTTGAATCCATAGCCCGACCATCAAGATTACGACGGAGAGGGCGATTGAGAAAGCCAAGCCGATATCTATGAGGAATGGCGGAATGGGTAGGAAAAATATACAAAGGATAAAGATTATCGACATCGCAAAGCCGATGTCGCGCGCACTCCCCTTTGCAGGATAATCGCGAGAGGTTGCAATCTCGCTCATGAAAGGATTGTTCCAGCTTGAGACGCGTTTGGAATATTTGAGATCTCCATTTTTTTCTCAAAATCCAGTTTCTATTCTGGAGTAAACGTCTTGTGTAAACGCATAGATTTTCGCGCCGATAAATGGAGCGGCGAAACTTAGCGCGGCCAGCATCGCGATGATTTTAGGAACAAAGGTCAGGGTCATCTCCTGAACCTGCGTCAGCGCCTGAAACAGAGCAACGACGACCCCTACCACCATCGCGGCGCCAACTATCGGACCTGCAACGATCAATACAGTTAGAATCGCGCGTTGCAGCAATTCAATCGCATCGGCCTGATTCATGAAATAGAGATCCCGCTCGTTAATTGCACAGTGGCGCCGCTAGCAAGTGTCGCGGTCATTCCAGAGCTGGTCAGCGAAACCGAACTGATTACGCCGCTCGTCGAGCCATCTGCAGAGGTCACCGTGTGACCAATCAGCGAGCTCGCCTGCTCGAGAGACGAATTCGCAAGCAGGGATGTTAGCGTCGAGTTTGTTTGGATGGCTTGCTCCACGCCGGAAAACGTCGCGAGTTGGGTTACGGTCTGCGTTGGGTCCATCGGTTGAGTCGGGTCCTGATTTTGCATCTCTGTAACGAGCAGTTGCAGAAATGAATTGTAATCTAGAGACGTTGAACTTGAGTTCGACGTTGATGTTGTTTGCGGTGTGCTCGTAGCACTCGAGGTAGTATTCTGGGTTGAGGTTACCTGCACTCTGGTTCCTTTCATGCTACTAGATTTTGTGGATGTAACGACGGCGATGTAAGAATCTCTTTTTCGATGGGGAATAGAGAACGCACCGCCTTCAAAGCGTCGAAAAGACGTTCATCTTCTATATTTTTCACCACTCGGGAGAGACCTTCCCCGATGCGTCGGTCTATCACGGCGTTTTGGAGAGACACGAGCATGGTTCTGCAAAGAGCCATGGCTGCCTCCGTCTCGTTGGGTGACATCAGCATCATTTGAACGACGAAATAAAGCTGCTTTAAAGGGGTCGTGGCTTCGTCGACCTGCATTACGTGGTTTTCCAGTAGGAACGTCACATCGTTGAGGAGTTCGATGCAAACCTTCCGGTCGACGCGAATTATCGCACCGTTCATGTAGATTTTTTCGCCTTTGCGCAAAGAAATATTCATAGCGCTTCAGATCAATCCGTCGGCGATCATTTGATTGATCTCTATAAGCCCATCGTAATTTTGTGATTGCCCGGAATCGAGCATATCCGACTCGCGACCGACCCATAGACCGATCGAAATCAATGAGGCGCGCAGCTTCGGAGAAAGCGCATTTTCGTCGTTGCTGAGATCTCGGACGAAGGCGCTCCACAGGTCGCGAAGAAAGGACGTCGCCTCGAAGGACTCGACGCTGTGTGGTCCCTTTATCTTGGCGATCGCGAGCTTTCGAATAGCTTCTTCCAGAAGTTGCCGCTCCCTGTCGCGGGCGGACTTTGGCGACTCGGTAAAGGTTTCAGCGTAGATATGTTGATACATGCGACATCCGCCCCAGCTTGTCGGTTCAGAGGTACTGTGCAAGGCTTAACTGTTGAAGCTTCGCCGTCAATTGATATGCTGTCTCAATCTGCGTCGTGAGACTATTCACCTGCACAGCGGTTTGAGTTTGATCCGCATTTTCTAATGATCCGATCTGTGTCTGGAAGTAATTCTGCTGAATCGACATCGTCTGATTAGCGCTGCTTACTTCACTTTGCATGGTTCCTACATTCGCCTGCATCTGAGTAAGTCCGGACACGCCTTGGCTGATCAAACTTGAGGCGGCGCTTATGACTGTGTTGTAAGCTGGCTGACCAAGGTTTTGCAGGCCGAGGTCGCTTAACATCGTGTATCCCTCGGCAAGCTGGCGCAGCGCTGGATCATTCGCAGTGACGGATGTATTTATCGATAGGGAAGGCGATATCTGGTTTTGTGTGCCCTCACTCGACGCTTGGGACCAATCCGAGCTCCAGTTGGCGGAGGAAAACAGATTGGCGAATGGCCCCGACAGGAAGTTTTGCATTTGCGTTGCGGTTATTGTGCTCACCCCGCTTGATGACTGAGACATCCCAAATGCCGAAGTAAACGCTGCGGCAACCGCTTGCTGAGCCGCGGATGGCGGAGTGGAAAGATAATTTGCGACGGGCGCGACCGCGCTATTGATCCCTCCGAAAACATACGCGTCCCCGTCGGAAACATTGAGAGACGATGTAAGGCTTTGCAGTGCGTTCTGTGCTTCGCTTACTATTGTCGTCGCACTGCCCTCGCCATTCTGGGCCTGAACTAACGCTGATTGGAGGCTTCCGGCGTCGGTTGAGATGTTGGACAACGAATTTTGGGCGAGGTCGAGGCGGGAGGAAACAAGATTGTTGGTTGAGAGAATGGCTGTGAGCAACGAGTTGCTTTCGCCGTAAGAATAATCCAGTCCAACCGAAGATCCGAGGCTGTCTCCGAGGTCGGCGACATTTCCGGTCGACATCTCCTTCTGCGCTCGCGCAAGTTGCGTCTGCATGTTCAGAATGGAGCTGGTTAGCGCGTTTGACATTGAGAGAGTAGAGGTTGAGTAGGTCATTTGCGGCTCACGCTTGTGCTTGCGGCTGAAGCGCAGTGAAGAGGGTTGAGTAAAGCGTATTCACCGTATCGAGCAGTTTGGCCGAAGCTTGATACGAATTCTCCAGGGAAAGCATCTGCGACATTTGTGCGTCGAGATTGACGCCTGTGGCGCTTGATAATGCCGTTTGTGTCTGTGTCAGCAGAGCGCTCTGATAAGTGGTGGCGCTATCCGCGGTCTGTCGCTGCGCCTCGAACCAGCCGATCGAATTGGTGGCGTAGGAGGTGACAGATGCGCTTGAGCCATTGCCTGCGGAGAGATCGAAGCTCTGAGTCGTGGAAAGTCCGCTTAACAGTTGTTGAATTCGCGCCGAATATCCTGTCGCACCCGTTGTGTTATAGACATAAGCTTGATTGCCGGGATCGGAAATGCCGCCATTTTGCAGCAGACTTAGGTTACCGCCCTGACTTGGATCCACATCTGGATTGACAATGATCTGTCCTGCCAGTCCGGGCGTGAGGGTTGACCCGGGCAACAGATTGCCCGTTGCAATTCCAGCAGAGGTTGTAAAAAGACCCATTAAAGTGGGTTGTCCCGAATTCGTCTGGTCACTTTCCGCAAAGGAATTGATAAGTCCGCGCGCAGTCTCGTCAAGCTGATCTTGGAATTGCGGCGCAGTGACGTCTCGCAACTGCGTGAGCCCGGCAAGGCTGCCCGACTGCAGCGACATCGCAGTCGACGGTGTTCCCGTTACTGGAATCCCGTCTATATAAACTGGATTGCCAGTTGTTGTTGCAGTGAATGTGGAGGTAGGCTGAAAGCTTACAGAGCGCGGCGTTGTTTGAAACAAGGTGACGCCGCTGTCGGTATATAGAGACATGCTGTTGTTTGACCCCACGATCGTGGAGACGCCCATGTACTGCGACAATTGCGTCACCAATTGATCGCGTTGATCAAGATCGCTTGTGACGTCGGCGCCTGACTGCGTACCGGAAACGATTGCGTTGTTGACTGTCTGGAACTGATTGAGAAGTTGATTGATATTGGTGACAGCTGAAGCGATTGACGCATCAGCCTGTTGGCGCACGCTTTGCGTTTGCGTAGTGGCCGCATTCAGCGATTGGGCCAGACTCTGCGCACTTGTAAGCACAGTTTGGGCCGCTGATGTATCTGTCGGATCCGCGGCATAAGCTTGCAAACTGGATGCAAGGTTGGCGATCATGCTAGCCGGAGTCGTGCTGCTCGCTGTATCAGACGCAGAACTGGACGAAATATTGAGAAACTGATCGATTTGATCTAGTCCGGAGGAAAGGGCAGAACTTGAAGCCTGTTGCGACGTTGCCGAGAGCGAACTTTTCAGAAGCGCTGAATTAACCGCGCGAGTTACTGCGCTGATGAACGCACTTCCATCGGGACCGGTTATTACATTTGCTATCTTCGTCGAATATCCGGTCGTGTTGGCGCCAGAAACATTTTGGGAGACAATGCTCATCTGACCAGAAAGCGTCCCCAGGGACTGATTGGCGATTGCGAAGGCGCTTGAGAGGGTCATGGGATGGACGTCCTATTTCAGATTATTCAGAACCTGGAGCACGTCCGAGGCGACTTGAAAAACTTGACTGTTTGCGGTGAATGAACGTTGCGCGACGATCATATTGGAGAGTTCGGTCGACAAATCGACCGACGAACTCTCCAGCGTCGACGATTGAATTGAGCCCAAACCATTCTGATTTGCAGCGCCAACGAATATCTGGCCCGACTGCTCATTAGCGGTGAAGACGTTTCCATTTTCAGAGGTGAGGTTAGTTGGGCTCGCGACATTAGCCAGTCCTATTGTGTAGGCCGGCACGCTCTGTCCGTTGGCCAAAAGATAGCTGAGTGAGCCATCCTGGCCGACCTGCACCTGACTTATCGCGCTGGGCGCATTTCCATTGACCGTCGCTGTGTTGACGGCAAATGCCGAGCCCAACTGCGTGGTTCCGCTGACGTCCAGGCTCACAGTGGCGCCGCCGGGGAGCTGCAAAGACGCTGGACTTCCCGTGGTTAGATTGCCGGTGTTCGAATTGAACGTCAGGTTCTGAGTCGTTATCGGTCCCGAGCTATAAGGAAATCCGCCTCCCGAAGCGGCGTCTGCGGAATTATAAACCGTCATCTGCCATTGATTTGCGCCGGTCTTGGCGTAATAGACATTCATCACAACGGGCGTGCCCAGGTTGTCGTAGGCGGTAAGCGAAGTCATGGAAGTATACTGCGCGTTAGCGCTATTCGTGGAAGGAAGATTGGCGGCCGGTATCGTCGCAGCGCCGGCGTCGAGGTTGACGGACAGCGTTCCAGAAGTAGACGCGTTGGCGAAGAGCTTGTTATTGGGAATTGTCACAACCGACATGTTTGAAATTGCATCCGCAGAGGCGCTTGAGGGACCCGAACCGTTGGAGAACCCCATAAGATAGTCACCGGCGGCATTGACCAGTCTTCCCTGCGCATCTTGCACAAATGACCCCGCTCTGGTCAGCAGAGTATCGCCCGCAGCGTTCTGAACAACAAAAAAACTTGCGCCTTGAATCGCCAAATCGGTGGATGATGAAGTCGACTGCAATGCCCCCTGGGCGGAAACATTGTAGCGACTGGCCGTCGTCACGCCGCCGCCGAATTCCTCGCCGCCCTGCAATCCATTCAGCACTGTAAGAAAATTTGTCGAAGCTTCCTTGTAGCCGGTAGTTCCGGAATTTGCGATATTTTCGGAAATGTTGGCGAGCGCGTCGGACTGTGCGGACATGCCCATGATCGACGTATTGAAAAGACCAAAAGTAGTGCTCATTGAAGTCCCCCGGATCCGCTTTTAGCGAAGTCATTAGAGGCGACAGAGCTTGCGCGAAGCTGCGTATCGGCCACGGCATGGCAATCTACTGCGCAGCGTCATGCATTTGCTATGGCCGATCTATTTCGACGAGCCATCCGCCTGTCGATCCCGTGCAGTGGACTTGGGGACTTCCTACGATCGAGTTTGCGCTTCTATCGTTCTTGGGTATTATCGCGGCATGAAACCAGCTATTGCAGCAACCCTTCTCTCAATGCTCGCTATAACGGGCTGCGCTACGACCGGCGCGCCCGACTATGCAGCAGAGACATCTGCGGGATCTCCACAAATGTCCGCGTCACAGAGAGAGGCGCTAAACGCGCGCATCGCCTATTACGCAAAGACTTATCAGGTGCCGGAATCCCTGGTTCACGCTGTCGTTCAACGCGAGAGCAAATATAACCCATCGCTGAGGCATGGGCCTTTTTGGGGCCTGATGCAGATCCGCCATGACACTGCACGCTCAATGGGTTATGCGGGCGCGGCGAATGGTCTGCTCGATCCAGATATCAATATGACTTACGCCGTCGCCTATCTCGCCAACGCGTACAAGGTGGCGGGAGGCGATGAGAAGCGGGCAATAAAGCTTTACGCAGGCGGCTATTATTATGCAGCCAAGCGACAGGGATTGTTAGCCGAACTGCACCCGGCGAACAATTCCCATGAAATTCTCACGGTTTCGACCGAAGTCGAACCCGCAAAATAGAACTACAGCATCCTGGTCGCAGCGTAACCAAGCGCAGCTGCGGCGCCCGCCCATTTCGTTCCATCTTTGGCGACTAGCCTCGCGGACGCTTCTATAGACATGTTCCCGCAAGCTTGCAGTCTTACTTTCTCACATTGAACGTGCTGTGAGAGCGGTTGGACCATGCAATCATCATTTTATGTATCGCTTTCGTCACAGATTGCGCTTGAAAAGCGCATGACCACGATCGCAACCAACATTGCAAACGCCAGTTCAACTGGTTATCGAGCCAACGGCGTCAGCTTCGAAACCATGCTTTCAGAAAGTGGCGCGACGCCGACCGCGTATGCTTCGGCGGGCGAGGATTTCATTTCGCGCAGACAGGGAGAGGTCGCCAAAACCAACAATCCTTATGACGTCGCCGTCACGGGAGAAGGCTGGTTGGCGATACAAACCCCGAACGGCGTCGCCTATACGCGAGACGGTCGCATGAGAGTAACGGAAACCGGCGATTTGCAAACTATTCTCGGATTTCCAATTCTCGACGCTGGAGGTTCTCCCATCGCGCTTGACCCGCTTGGGGGGCCGCCGACAATCTATCGCGACGGCATGATTAATCAGGGTTCACGTCAGGTAGGGGCGCTCGGATTGTTCGACATAGACGAAAGCGCAACACTCACTCGCGGCGAAAACTCCAGCGTAATCCCGTCGAAACCAGCGATTCCTATTCTCGATTTCACACGCAATGGAGTGGTTCAGGGATCCTTGGAAAGCGCAAATGTTAATCCTCTACAGGAGATGACGAAATTAATTGTAACCTCACGAACCTTTGATGACGTCAACGCCGTCAACGACATGATGGATTCCTCCCAAAGAAATGCCGTAAAGACGCTCGGCGGCGCCAGCTAGAAGCGGAACATTCAATTTAAGATCAACTCGTGTTTCCTGTAAGCGCTCCCCGTGCTCCATCGAATGAGTGAAATGCCATCCACTGGAAAGCTTCAAGATATCGTCGCACGATTTTCCCGGATGCACCCAAGAACAAGGGTCATCGGCGCAGTGTCGGAAGTCCTCAGCTCGCATTATGTCGTAGAGGGATTGTCTGAATTTCTTAAGGTCGGAGAATGCGTTGAAATTGGCCCAACTGGTGCAAAGGGACTGGGCCAGGTTCTGCGCGTCGGCAAAGCTTATGCGCTGGTAAAGCCGTTCGACGTCAGCGCCGTCGTTGGGCTGGGCGCCCCCGTAGAACGCCTGGGGCCGGTAGAGATGGCGCCTGACGCTTCCTGGATAGGGCGCGTGTTAAACGCCTATGGTCGTCCGATTGATGAAAAAGGCGCTTTGCGACATGGGCGCCTCCACTATCCAGTAGACAGAGCGCCACCCGAAGCGCTGAACAGAAAGCGCGTGGAATCTGCAGCTCCTACCGGAGTACGCGTCATTGATTGTTTTACGCCCCTCTGCAAAGGGCAACGGATCGGAATTTTCGCAGGGTCAGGGGTGGGTAAATCCACCTTGCTATCCATGATCGCTCGCTCGCCTGGCTTCGACATCGCAATTGTATGTCTGGTGGGAGAGCGCGGACGAGAAGTGCGGGACTTTCTCGACGAGGCGGCGCGGTCCGGCGATAGTAAAAGCATCACTATCGTCGCCACTGGCGATGAGAGCCCGATGATGCGCCGGATGGCGCCGCTGACTGCAATGACGATTGCGGAATATTTCAGAGATCTGGGCAAGGCGGTCTTGCTGATCGTCGATTCCGTTACCCGCTACGCGCATGCGACGCGCGAGGTCGCGCTGGCGGCGGGCGAACCACCGGTCGCACACGGATTTACTGCTAGCGTATTCGCTGATTTGCCGCGCTTGCTGGAACGCGCTGGCCCCGGAATTTTTGGATCTGGATATATCACCGGAATATTTTCCGTGCTTGTGGACGGCGATAACCACAATGATCCGATCGCGGATTGCATTCGTGGAACTCTGGATGGACATATCGTTTTGGATCGTGAAATCGCGGAGCAGGGTCGATTTCCGGCTGTAAATGTCCTCAAATCCATTTCGCGGCTGGCTGACCGCGTCTGGACCGACAACCAGAAAGAATTTGTTCAACGAGTTCGGGGGCTCCTTTCCCGTTATGAGGAAACCCGCGATCTGCGCATGTTGGGCGGCTACCAACTCGGCAATGACGCGCAGCTCGATCAGGCGGTCGCGCTCACACCGATAATATATGAGGCGCTACGACAATCTCCTGCCTCGTCCCCTAGCGCAGACGCGTTCTCTGAGATCGCCGCGACTCTTAATGGCTTGACGTCCGTCTAATTGCTTTCGCATCAGATTCCGGCGCGAGAAACGAGTTTGCCGGGTTGGTCAGTCAGACGCAAGGCGGAACATCCAATGTCACCTATCATCTCTCGAACCCACAGTACCACGCGATGCTTGCCGCGATGGCGCAATACAAAATCAGAATCACCGCCGCCGCGCTTCCTTTTCTGGGGTTTTTCGCGCCGGTGGGGGAGCAACCATGGGCGGTCGCCGGACAGGTGGAAGTTCAAAATCATGAAACCCAGCAGTACCTGTGGCAATATCGCAAATGTTATCGCTGTCGCACGAGTAGAATTACAGCAGAAACGTCTCAGCGAACTTGAACAACAGCTCCAGCAACGGTTGGCCGAGCTTCAGACGAGACGTTCTCAATTTCAGGAACTGCTGGACCGATATGACGCTTTGATCAAAAAGACCGACGAAACATTAATCACCGTCTATTCAAAAATGAAGCCAGAGTCCGCCGCCATTCAGATCGCCAACCTCGACGATGAGTCGGCGGCGAGCCTGCTTTTGCAGCTAAAGCCCAAGAATTCAAGCGCGATCCTTAGCGAGATGGACGCTTTTCACGCGGCACTGCTCGCCAAGAAAATCGTTGGCTTTTCTTCGCTGAAGCGTGGCCCTCAAAAACAATGAGGACCATATATGGACATTTCCTCGTGATAGTCGCGCTAGGCGGTTGCGCTGTTGATCCTCGAGATGTTGGTCGCGAGCCGCATATGTCGCCAGTAGGCAGCGGGCTAAGCCGCCCCGACACAAGATTGCCGGTTACGCCCATGCGCGCCGCCTACTCCGGTCCCGGCATGATCATAGACGAGAGCCGAGTGAATCTCTATCGCGACTTGCGCGCGATGACCACAGGCGACGTCGTAACGGTGAATATCGCAATGGATGATAAGGCGATTATGGGCAATACGACGGATCGCTCACGTAATTCGGAAGTGAAGAGTACATGGTCTTTCCTTTTTGATTTCATTCCGGGCACGGCTTCGTCTCCTGCACCATCGGAGCATAAATGGTCAGGCGCCGTGAATAACGACCTCCAATCCAGCTCAACGACAAACGGCCAGGGGTCGATAAACCGTTCGGAACAGATAAAGCTTTCAGTTGCGGCCATCGTCACTGACGTTTTGCCAAATGGCAATTTGGTGATCAAAGGATCACAGGAGATCAGAGTAAACTTCGAACTACGGGAATTGACTGTTGCGGGCGTCGTTCGTCCTCGCGATATCTCCAAAGACAATACAATTTCTTACGACAAAATAGCCGAAGCGCGTATCTCCTACGGCGGAAGAGGTAGACTTACTGAAGTCCAGCAACCTGCTCTTGGTCAGCAGATTTACGACATTACAGCGCCCTTCTAAAGGATGGATTCCTTATGGCTTCTTCTTCAGCTAATCCTGCGCAAACTCGGACACTCAAGGAAACGATGATTCCGCTTGGTCTCCTGTCTCTTTTGGTTGGAGGAGGCGGAGGACTTATCGGCGCGACACTGGTTGAAGTCCCAGGATCTGCTGCGGTCGCGGAAGCGGGCGTTGGCGCAAAGGCGGGAGTAGAAGCCGGGGCTGCTGAGCATGGAAAATCGGACCATAAAAGTGTGAGCAAGGATGTCGCAGCCAACCAGAAGGCCGTCCCATCGCTGCAACTGAAAGCGCTTGCCCCGTTTGTCACCAATCTCGCTTCTCCCGAGAAATCCTGGATTCGCATGCAAG
This sequence comes from uncultured Alphaproteobacteria bacterium, assembly GCA_963697595.1. Taxonomy (GTDB): domain Bacteria; phylum Pseudomonadota; class Alphaproteobacteria; order Rhizobiales; family Beijerinckiaceae; genus Methylocystis. The sequence continues at coordinate 3,347,661 of CAVOON010000003.1, forward strand.
CCTCCATTGTTTATGACGCAGCGGCTTTGCCGCATCCGGATATAATGGCTTCGCAAATATCGGCTGACGTCATAGCCTATCTCAGAACCCAGACTGTCGCGTCGATCGAAGGAGCAGCCGGATTACGGCGCCTTCAGGAAGATCTGAACGAAAGGGTTCTGATTCGATCGGAGGGAAACGTACGCGAAATCATTATTGAAACATTGGTCGTGCAATGAAGCATATCTCCTTGGGCTTGCTTTTTGGCATTGCACCATCAATTGCCGTCGCGCAAGGATTTGATCTTAACGCGCTCCTTCCGTCCGGCGGCGCGTCGGCCACAGGCAAGATAATCCAGCTTGTTTCCCTGCTGACCGTCTTATCCATTGCTCCGGGCCTTCTCATAATGGTCACAAGCTTTACACGCCTCGCCATGGCTTTGTCTTTTCTTCGAGCGGGCCTTGGGCTTCAGAGCACTCCTGCCAATCTCGTGCTGATCAGCCTAGCGTTGTTCATGACGTTTTATGTCATGACCCCGACGTTCGAGCAGGCCTGGAGGGAAGGCCTCAGGCCACTGAGCGAAAACAAGATATCGGAAGCGGAAGCTTTTGAGAAAATTTCAGGCCCTTTCCGGGATTTCATGGCGGCTAACGTTCGTGAAAAGGACATACGCCTGTTTGAGGAACTATCTAAGCGCCCAATCTCCGAGCCCATTCAAAAGCCCCCCGGATTGCAGATATTGATCCCTGCATTCATGATTTCGGAATTGCGCCGCGGTTTCGAAATCGGCTTTCTGATCGTGTTGCCCTTTTTGGTTATCGACATGATCGTGGCAATTATGACGATGGCCATGGGCATGATGATGATGCCGCCAACAGCAATCTCTTTACCGATAAAAATTCTGTTTTTTATTCTTATAGACGGTTGGAATCTGCTCGTTGGCAATCTGATAAGATCCTACAACTGAACTTCTCGCATGAGCTGTCAATGCGAATATTTCGAGTCCGATATATTCTCTATTGAACAACAAGGCCCGTCGTCGTAATGACAACCCATTGCTTTCCTCGCCATTCGATTGAAGAAACACGCCCGAGCCCTTCTACAAACGAGCCGCGCGCAACCCGTTCGATTTTACCATTTGGAGCTAGCATCAGAGCGACATCGGAAGATGCGTCCGGCAGCGTAAAATGCTGCGCAGCAACTTTGGATTGCTTGATTGCTCCGACGGGGGTCGGGTCCACGCCGTTTCTTCGCACCGCCGGCGCTGACTGTTTTACGCTGGCGACATAATGTGTTGCCGGCTTGCTAAAGATCGAAAGGTGATCCAGCCCGGCAAACTGCGGCCGATAGTCGGCATCTGTGATCATTCGCGTTGCGAAGGCCGCGGAACCCAGCGCCAGCGCCACGCCCGCAACCCCTAAGAACATTTCGCCCCGATCCATTATCCTGCCCCGATCAAAAAGATCTGCACCTCGGCACGAGACCGGCAACGCTCGCTTCAACGAGTGATGCGTCTGCGATTCGCGCTCTACTAAGGCAAATATGAATACGCGCAAATTTGCTCCGGTCATCCCCGGGGCTTTGGATGTTGCAAGGCTCACGCAAGCCCGGCCAGCGGTCGACGAGCGGAAACTCTCGCTTCGAGCCGGCCCAGGCCTGGAATCTTATTCTATTAGAAACTCTCGCATCATTCCCATATCTTCATGTTCGAGGTTATGACAATGATACATGAAGCGCCCCTTGAAATCATGGAATGGCTTAGCAATGCGCAGGCGCTCGCCTGGCGTAATGAGCACCGTATCCTTCCAGCCGGAATTGATGAAGCCATTCTGCATGGTGGAGTATCCGCTGTTCTCATCGCCACTAAATGAGCGTTCCAGAATTTGAAACGGTTGGCCATGTAAGTGGATCGGATGCGCCATGGACATCATGCCCATCGGACCCATCATTCTGCCCATGCCTCCCATCATCCCCATCCGGCCGCGTTCCCCTCCGTCATGATTATGGAAAATTTCTATTAACTGTATCGTGTCGAGTGAGATTTTTTCGCGCGGCTGCACGTCGTCGGCCGCATAAATTCGACCATTGAGCAGCATAGACATCGGCGCCTCGGTAATCGCAATTGGCACGGGATTGTCAGCATTAGCGAGGTCTTCGGCGCGGATCCGCTTTATCTCGGTGAGCTTCTGCGGCAGAGCAGGACTTTCGCTGGTAGAGCGAGTGACGCGCACCGTGAAAATGGGGTAGTCCTCGCCTACAGGCAAAGTCGGCCGCATCATCCGCTCAGCCATTCTCGGCAAAACGCCAGAGAAAGCGGCGCTGTGCATCACGAGTTGCGATCCCACCGCACGTCCGCTGAAGTCCGCCCAGATATCTAATCTCTCCGCAGGCGCCAGCATCACATAAGGCTTGGCTTCCGGGCGTTCCAGCAATCCACCGTCGACGCCGATTACCGTGATTGGAGAACCGTCCTCCCAGGCCAGTTTATAGATACGCGCATTCGATCCGTTGAGGATTCTCAATCGGTAGGCGCGACTTGCGACATCGACGCTGTAATCGGGTCGACCGTTGACTAGAATACGATCCCCGTAGAAACCAAACATGCCAGTATGCATGCCGCCGCCATAAACGAGCTGATTATCGGCATTGAATGAGCGGTCCTGTATGACCAAGGGAATTTCGAATTCTCCTGTTGGCAGATCTAAAGAGCGCTCCTCTTCGTCATTGACCAGAATCAGACCCGCCAAACCGCGATAGACTTGAGTTGCAGTAGCCTCATGCGTGTGGGGATGAAAGAAATTCATGCTTGCGCGGTTGCGAATCTCGAATTCATAAACGTAAGTAGAGCCGGGATCGATCGCATACATGGGATGGCCATCCGCTTGCATCGGCACATGAAGACCGTGCCAATGCGTGATCGACGGCTCCGGGAGGTCGTTGCGCAAGCGTATGCGAATCTTTTGCCCGCGCGAAAAGCGGAAGATCGGCCCGAGGTAAGAATTTTGTATCGGCGTCAAAACGCCTTCCGGCCCTTTGATCAGGCTTGCCGTGTAGCGCCAGACCCCCGTCGCGGCGCCGTCCAGTATTTGGACGGTGTCCGGACGACAGACCAGGTCGATTTCCACATCGGGCCTATAATCGGGGGAGGCCCAAGTTGCCGTAAATTTCTCGCCGCCGCTCTCCAAAGCGAACGGTCGAGGCGCCGGCGTCAAAAAACCTGCGAGTCCGGCGCCAAATTGCGTTAAAAGACGTCGTCGGCTAGCGCTAAATCCTTGGTCCATACGCAGCCCTTTCGAGGCGCCAACTCGGCGACATACATTAGTTGATCTTAATGTAATTCGCGCTGTAGCTTATTGCGATGCGACAGATTGAACCATCGCACGCTTCAGGAAGTTCTCGGCATTACAAGGCAAGGCCCAAGTTTGGATCTCCGGCTTAAGCCCAACTCTCTTCAACCTCAGGTCATCGAATAAAAGGGATTCTTCAACCGGGCGAGCAAACGAATGTCAACGGCTGCCCGCGCCTGCAGAACTTTGCATCCAATCTCATTTGGTTTTCGCCAGATGACCAAAAGCACCGACAGACAACACAAACTATCATCATAAAATAGAATTTTCCCCGGAATATTCGCCTCCCGCATCAATCTCAAATGTACGCCGTAAACTGTTCTGTTCTTCACTGCACACTCTGTCAGGAAGCAGCCGTTCAAATCCAAAATTTTCCCCGATGATAATCGGGTTCGCGCTCTTGCGGCCTGGCGACGCTCCTTGCAAGGGCGTTCTATTTCGTTGACGATGCTGCAAAAAACTCGATCTTTTTCTTTGGGCAAGAAATTTAGATGGGAAAACAACCCGTATCCCTTGAGGTTTTTGTTGATAAGAACGCCATCCAGGCGCCACAGCGGCTTACGATCCAGGTTCATCTGTATCCCCTTTCATGAACCGACTTGCGCGTTCGTGATAGAAACACGCGTAATTGGCGCCGTTCGACATAGCGGATTCATGGAGAAGCATGCAGTCCTTACGTGAACCAAGTTTTGACATCACGAGGATCCGCTGTAGCTCCATGCCCGCACTGGAGATGGCGGTGGATTAGGGGTCACCGATGTCAAACGACGCTCACAAATGTTTACGGTGCTGCGCTCGAGTACGCTCGACGCATTTTTTGCGTATATACAATAAAGTCGACAGACCTCGACATTAGCGGAATTTTAATCTGGATGACGCTAATCTCTCGCCATCTCTTCGACGTTGTGTTCAATATCGAAGCGCTGATGTTGATGGTCCGATTGCTCCACCATCTCTGTCGCCAAATACTTCGGATCGGGGCTAGTCCCGAGGCATGACGCCTATCCGTCGCACCGGTGCAATTCCGGTATGTCCCTCAAAAACTCACCACTACCCATAAGGGATCGACGAGTCATGTCCAGCATTCTCACAAACACCTCAGCCATCACCGCCCTTCAGTCACTGCGCATGACGCAACAGGCTCTGGCTCAGACGCAGAACCAGATTTCCACTGGCCTGGCTGTCAGCAGCGCGGCGGACAATGCCGCCACCTGGTCCATTGCGCAAACGATGACTTCGGACAATGGGGTTTTATCAACGCTCAGCTCCAACCTTAGCGAAAGCTCGCAGAGCATCGGCGTTGCGCTCGATGGCGTCAACGCAGCGATTACAGTGATGAATTCGATCAAGGCCGCGATCACACAGGCGGAGCAGCCTGGCGCCGACACTGCTACGATTGGAACCAGTCTTGCGCAGCTCGGCGCTCAGCTGAACACAATCATCCAATCGTCCAATTTCAACGGCAGCAATCTGCTGGACGGTTCTCAGGGCGCTTCGATCAATATCACCGCCTCCTACAACGACGGCCAGGGCGCGGCGGCGTCAACAGTCAATTCAATCGGGCTTTCTCTTACGGCTTTGACCAATTCCACCGCCCCCACCGGCGGCGGCACGTATACCGGCGCCACGCCCACCGGAACCGGAATTCTGCAAAACGCGTTGGCGACCGGCTCGACCGACGCCACCGACTTTACTCAGATCAGCGCCGCGGATCTTGCAACAACGGCTGTGGGCACGGGCGCTAATGCATCCACGGTTATTGCTAACACTCTGAGCAATGCCGACGAGGTCGTTAGCGCGCTAACATCGTATGCTTCAACGCTTGGCGCGACCCAATCCCGCGTCGACTCGCAGAACAATTTTCTACAAACCATCAGCAGCTCTTTGACCACCGGCATTGGAGCCCTCGTCGACGCAGATATGAATCAGGCGTCCACCAGACTGCAGGCGCTGCAGACTCAACAGCAGCTGGGCGTCCAGTCATTGTCGATTTCCAATCAGAACGCCCAGATGATTCTGAAACTGTTCCAGTAATCTCGCTGATTCGGTGAAAGGCCGCGCTGCAAGGCGCGGCTATTTCTTAATATTTGGTTAACAAACGTTTCCGTTTGGACATATTTATGTTTTCTTAAATGTCCGCCGAGCAATTTCCACGCAAGCCTGCCTCTGCAAGATTCCAGCAACAGGTACCTGTCAGGGAATCGGCGGCGATGCGACAACTCGAAATTCTTTGGGAAAATCTTCTCAATCTTGGCAGCAGGAGATTAGCCGCTCTTGGCATTACATTTACGCTTGTTTTGAGCGTGCTCAGCTTCGGCGCATACTATTTGTCCAGGCCAAATTTCGAGATTCTGTATTCCGGTCTCGACCGGGAGGATGTCAGCCGCATCGGAGCTGTCCTCAAATCGACATCGATTCCCTTCGACATCAATCCCGAAGGAAATGCAGTCTCGGTTCAATTTGGCCAAAGCGCTCAAGCGCGCATGTTATTGGCCGAAAGGGGTCTCCCGCAGAGCGCCAACGCTGGTTATGAATTGTTCGATAAAGTCGGCGCGCTCGGCCTGACGTCCTTCATGCAGGGAGTAACTCGTGTCAGAGCGCTGGAAGGAGAACTTGCTCGTACGATCCAATTGATCCGGGGAGTGAAGGCGGCTCGCGTACATCTTGTAATGCCCGATGAAGGTTCGTTTCGTCGCTCCAAACAATCACCATCAGCTTCCGTTGTCATTCGCACAGAGGGACCCGATGATTCCAGCGCGGCTCAAGCCATTCGTCATCTTGTAGCTGCCTCATTGCCGAGCATGACGATCGATCAAGTCACGGTTCTGAATACCGATGGAATGATCCTGACGAGCGCCGATGGCGATCCAACGGACGCAATTCCGGCAAAGACGCTGTCAATGGAAAGAAGCATCTCCAAGGATATCCAGGACAACATTAGAAGGACGCTCACGCCGTATCTGAGATTGGCGAATTTTCAAGTCAGCGTACGCGCGAGAATCAATACCGATAGAAAGCAGATAAGTGAAACTATTTACGATCCGGATTCGCGGGTCGAACGATCCATTAGAACAGTGAAAGAGAATTCCGTTTCGCAAAACAACAGCGCCCCTGCGGGATTGAGCGCAGAACGCAATATTCCGCAGGATCGCTCGCCTGCAGGAGACGGCAAGCAGTCCAACGATGAGAACAAGAAGAGCGAGGAAACTACAAACTTCGAGGTCTCTTCAAAAATGGTTACTACGGTGAGCGGCGGCTATGCGATAGATAGCCTCTCGGTAGCAGTGTTGATCAACCGCGCCGCGTTTGCCTCCTCCGGCAAGGAAACCCCGAAGCCGGAAATCGTCGAACAACGGCTTAAGGAAATCGAACAGTTGGTGACATCCGCAGCGGGACTCAGGAAGGAACGGGGCGATGCGTTGAAGATCACGGCAGTCGATTTCATGTTTGATGAGCATGGAATGTCGCCGTTGGAAAGCCAGAGCCTCGCCGAACTTTTCAGTCATCATCTCGGTTCGTTGATCAACGCCCTCACTTTTCTAATCGTCACCATCATGATCATTGTCTTTGCCCTAAGACCCGCCACCCGCGCGTTACTGATGGAAGAACCGACCAATGCCGGTGACTCACCTGCCCTGTTGGGTGTGAATCCTAAAATTGAACTCCCAAATCCGGATGCCGACAGCCCGCTCGCTATCGAACAAGCGGGTGCGGCCTTGGAAGTCAAAGCGTCGAAAGTCGATGCGCCGCGTCGTAAGTTGGAACAGTTAATCGCATCGGACGAAATGCAGGCTGCGGCGGTCCTGAAGCAGTGGATGAGATCGGAAAGCGCTGCATGAAGCTTCATCCAATCTCCCAATATCTTGAGCGTTTTGAACATGCGCAGCAGGTGCAAGAGGAGCGCAAGCAAATCGCCGTGGTCGAGGAAGCCGTGCTCATCCCGCAGCAAACGTCGGAGACCAAGGCAGAGAGTCCTTTGAATAAGGCTATCGCCGAAGCTCGCGAAGAGGCGCGGAAGGAGTTCGACGCACAACGCGAGATTGACCTACAAGAGTTTTCGGACCGAATGAATCATGAACGGCGCAGATGGACGGAAGAGGAAGGTGAACATCTTGCCGTTCTACTGCGCGCCTCATTGGAGGCTGCCTTCGAAGAGCTACGGATCGCTATCGAAAGCGTCCTTCTGCCTTTCGTAAGTCAGCGCGCGCTGGATCTGCTTCTTGAAGATTATGCCCGAACGATACGTTTGATAGCCGGCAACGACAGTTGTCCTCCAATACGCATCCAGGGTCCAGGTGACCTCACAAAAATTGTCGAAGCAAAACTGATGACGGAGAAAATTGCAGTTCAAACCTTCGAAAGCGATCAAATAGACATAAGCGCTTCTATTGGCGTCACCACCATCGTCTCACGTTTGGAGGAATGGCTTTCTAATATCCAACGAGAAGGCATTGCAGAATGAGCGGCGAACCCCATCCTAACCAAATCATTATCCGCAAGCGCAAAGACGATGACGAAGCCGAACACCACGGAGGCGTCTGGAAGCTAGCCTTCGCCGATTTCATGACCGCGATGATGGCGTTTTTTCTGGTCATGTGGCTGATAAATTCCACGACCAAGGAAACAAAGGCTGCGATTGTGCAGTATTTCAACCCCGTGCAGCTTGTAAACTCGAGTCCAAATGTCAAAGGTTTGCGCGATCCCACGGAAAGCGGGCAAGGCCGAAGCAATCAAAAGACCGATTTTCAGGGAGGAGCCGGCAAGGTCGCCGAGCCTCCCGCTCAAGGAACCGAGCGCGTTTCCGAGGCCACTCTTCACACCGACCCCTTAAAGGCGCTCGATGAAATCGAAGCGCGAGAGCCAATCGCCAGCCAGCACGAGCAGGCCGCGGCGACGAAACTGGGCGATCCTTTCGATCGCGTCCAACAGGGAAGTCTTGCCGAATTTGCAAAAGAACCTATTACAGAATCCTCTGCGCACAGGGAAGCAGACGCGTCGCAGATTTCCAGGCTTCGTGAAGCCTTGGAAACGATCATCCTTACGGAGTCGATAGGAAAACGAGGAGCGCCTCAACTCTCCGTAACGCAAACCAAGGAAGGCTCCTTGATCAGCCTGACCGATGGCGCAAATTTTTCGATGTTTAATGTTGGGTCGATCGAACCCAAGCCTCAATTGGTCAGGATATTGGCCAAAATCGGGCAGGGGCTTTCGAACGAGGCCGGCGATGTAGAAATTCGAGGGCACACTGACGGGCGTTCATACAAGTCCGCTTCCTATGACAATTGGCGCCTCTCCTCTGACCGCGCAAATTTGGCAAATTACATGCTACAGCGCGGCGGATTGCGCGAGACGAGGATAAGAGAAATATCCGGCTTCGCAGATCGTCAGTTGAAAACGCCGAACGATCCTAACGCAGATGTCAACCGTCGCATCGAGATCCTAATTCGAAGAGAAGCACGTTGATCCGAAGCAGCGTTCTTTGCATCACGACCTTGGCCATTCTTGCCGCTTCCGGAACTCTCTCGTTGAGCGCGGAATTGGTCGACATGGTTAGGGAGCTTAACTCGGATCAATATCGAATGGTCTCGGGAATCGCAGCGGCGCGAGACGACGCCGCAAGGCATCTCGAAAGTATAGATCGTGCGCTTTCTTTACTTCCGCCTGAGGAACTGAAAACGGAAAAGTCGACATGGGCGGCCGCGACCTACCTGTTGTGCGGAGGCGCCCGAAGTCTTTACGCATCTTGATGGAGAAGCAAGCGTTCGCAAAAAGCCAGACCGCCCTGATGTGGGGAAGCCTTGCTTTTGCAGAAGGCCGCTTGAACGACGCCCGCAAGCTTTTGGATCCTCTGGACGCAAGCTCGTTCCCGTCGACCCTCGCGGGGCATCTCTCGCTGGTGCAGGGGGGGCTGCTGATGGGAGCGGACAAGCCTGCTGCGCAGCGGCGTCTGAGATATGCCCGGCTTGTTATGCCTGACTCCCTGGTGGAAGAAGCAGCATTGCGACGCGAGTTGCTAACGCTGGATTCCACCACGGAGTTCAACGGCATGGAAAGGCTTGGGCGCAGGTATGCGGAGAAATACTCCGGATCTCCATTCGCGCCTCCGTTCTGGGAAAACCTGGGCGCCATAACGGTGGGCCGCGCTCTTTCAGTCGACTATTCCCAAACAGCAAATATGGAGAATCTGCTGAATTCCATGTCGCCTCCCCGCCAGGTCGAAATGCACCTCGATATTTCCAAGAAAGCGATTCTCTTCGCCAGACTCGACATAGCGCAAAAGGAAATCGCTAAAGCGAAGTCCTTAGCACGAAGCGTCGGAGAAGGAGCACGCGTGCAATTCTTCTTGGCTCTGATTGCGGCTCTATCCGGTTCTGCAGCCGACTCTATGCTGATTGATGACAAGAAAAATGATACGGCTCTCACCCCGTCTGATCATCAACTCAAACGAATCGTAATGGATGCCATGCGGCAGGTTCCACCCGCTATCCTTACGCAAACGCCTGTCCTGCGCAGGAATGAGCGGGAGAAGGCAACTTCATCAGACTCCCCAATGCTGGAACGCCCGATTGAATCCTCTGTCCAAAAGGCTATTTCGGAATTTGACGAGCTGTTAGCGAAGGCGGTGCATGAATGACCAGTTCAATAAGCCCGCAGACATCTCCATACCAATCGGGGGTTGTCACCAGCCATAAGACGCAACGCGACACCAAACGAGACACTGACGACAGCGCCACGAGTTTCGGCACAATCTGCGATGAGATCCGCACAGATGCTTCGTCACCTGAAGGACCGATCCGGAAACAAGGAAGCGTTCTTTCCTCAAAAAGCCCGGCGAAAGCGAAAAAACAGAGCGATTCCTTGTCCTCAGCGTTGGCGCCGTTCAATCCATTGAGTTCGAACTCGGCTCTGACCAGGACGTATCAACTGACGCTTTCTTGCGGTGCAGTTGAAGCGGTAGGCCGTGTTTCGCAGATCGCTTCGGCGACGCCCAGCGCAGGGGTAGCTGACCGACAGCACTGGGACGACGGGCTTGAGACGCCATCGTCCAAAACCATTCTCTTTAAGGAGGCGAACCCAGTTGTTGAGTTTACTGTCGCGGGACAGCGAACCAGTAAAGATGCAAAGGACGGCGTAGCTAATTACATTACGGCTCTAAGTCGGGCTGTCATAAAGACCCTCAAAGGGGAACCAGAATGCGACGCACTCCCAGCTAGCGCCGGCGCCAAAACTCCCTTGAGGGAAACAGATTCCCCTTATCAGCGAAGGATGGGAGATCTTCCCTGGTATGGTTCGGATACGCCATGCGTGGCGCTGGTGAATGCAGGGATAGCGCAGACAATTTCACAAGGCGCCGAATTGGCGTCAAATATCCCTTTCGATACGAATGCTGCAGAAGGCGCATCGTTCGTTTCTGACAATGCCGGGAAAACGCTTCCATCGAACAGTGTTCCAGAGCGACAAGTCATAATCGACTTGGAGCCTGAAACAATCGGGCCCTTGAAAATAAGAATGACGCTGAATCGCGTCGGCATTTCGGTGCAGATCGACGTTGCCTCCTCCGACGCGCTTTTGTCGTTGCGTGCATCTCACGAAAGTCTGCGCAATGCCATCGAGAACACGGGTGGAAGAGTCAATTCGTTGAGCGTGAAACTTGGGGGGATATTGTCAGCGGGTTCCGACAGGATGTGGCCCGAACCTAGCAGTGCTGATCCTCAGATTAACTTTTTGGGTTCGGGTCCCAACTCCGAGGCGTTTGCAGGGCACGGCGGATCAGCAAATGGAAGTCGAAATGAAACAATTCCACAGGTCAAGCAAAACGACGAGGTGGATGAGCATTTTACTCCTCTCAACAAGCGTCATTTTGATGGTTATTACCTCTGAGTCACTGGGAGCAGAAGCGCGCAATTTGTGTGACATGGAAATGGTAAGCGCCTCACGCGAACATTCCGTCCCCCTTGGTCTGCTTTACGCAGTGGCGATGACTGAAACGGCTCAACAAGGCGCACTACAGCCCTACGCATTGAATATCGACGGAAAACCAGCTTACGGTCAAAATCTGAAGGAAGCTGAACAATTGTTTTTCGCCGCAAAGGCGAGGGGAGCGCATCTCATCGACATCGGTTGCATGCAGATTAACCAACATTATCACGGGGCGCGATTCGCGAGCGTCTCCGACATGTTCAACCCCCGGAAAAATGTTTTTTATGCCGCTCAACTTCTAACGGAACTACGCAACTCCGAAGGGTCATGGACTGCGGCTATCGCTCGTTATCATGCCAGCCCCCGGAACTCTCAAGCGCAAGCAAATTATGTCTGCACTGTTATCAAAAACATGATTTCCAGCGGCTTCGGCTCATGGACGACGCAGGCAAGATCGTTTTGCAAGGTCTAGCGCAATAACAAATCAATTTGGTTTCTTACGACGAGCCGCTTTCAGTCAGGCTCATGGCGCCGCTTATAAGCTCCGCACAAGGCAGGGTGCTTAACCATCAATTAACGCATCATGCATTCCTAAGGAGCCAGTCTATGAGTTTCGTGCTCGGCCTCGTGGTCACTATGGGTTGCATGTTGGGTGGCTTCGCAGCGCTTGGAGGCCATCTGATCGTACTTTGGCAGCCCTGGGAGTTCGTGATTATCATGGGCTCGGCTTTGGGAACCTTTATTGTCGCCAATCCGACCAAAGTCATAATGGACACAGGCAAGGCGGTCATGCAGGCTGTTTTGGACAAAGGTCCAAAACGCCGCGACTATCTCGACACGCTCGGACTCCTGCACTCGCTTATGCGCGAATTGAGAAGCAAATCGCGCAGCGAGGTTGAACTTCACATAGAGTCTCCCGCAGAGTCCCCAATTTTTGGTCGCTTCCCGAAGGTATTGCAGAACAAGGAAATCACCGCGTTTATTTGCGACTATTGCCGGTTTTACATCATCGGGAATGTAAGAACTTTCGAAGTTGAAAGCCTTATGGATGAAGAGATCGCGGCTATCAAATACGACAAAATGAAGCCCTACCATGCACTGACGTCGATCGGCGATGGCTTGCCGGCGCTAGGAATTGTCGCTGCGGTTCTGGGTGTAATCCACGCAATGGGGGCTCTCGATCAATCACCTGAATTGCTCGGCGGTTTGATTGGCGCCGCAATGGTGGGAACATTTGCTGGCATTTTCGTCTCATATGGAATCGTCACGCCGCTCGCCTTCAAGGTAAAGGTCGCGCGCACCAAGGAATGCTATGTCTTTCTTATTCTGAAGCAGACGCTGCTGGCTTTCATGAACGGAGCCCTGCCGCAAGTCGCGATTGAGCATGGTCGTAAATCAATACCTTCCTACGAACGCCCCACCATTGACGAAGTCGAGAACGAAACGCTTAGCGGTGGCGCTCAAGGTGTAACGGTGGCAGCATGAGCTTCGTTCGTCCTGATCTCCTTATAGGTGCGGGTGATGACGCCGTTGAGCGACTTCCGGCGCTTAAGTCGATATTCGAGGAAATGGCAGCTGAATTCTCTCAACGCCTCTCGAAAATGGTCGACCTGCCGACAGAATTGCAGCTCTCGAGCGTTAGCAGTCGGCGCATCGACGACGCCCATGCAACCCTGCAGGCTGCAAAGCTCTCCGCGGTTTTCTATTCGAGACGGCTGGAGTCGAGGATTATGATTTTTGTCGACGACGCCTTTACTTGCTCGCTGACAGAAGTTCTGTTCGGCGCCGGTTTTGCCGAAGGCGCCATGGATCGTTCGCGCGTCGCCACGCATCTTGAGGTAAGAACGACAACTCTTGGGTTGAAACTACTTGCATCAGCCCTTCAGCATGCTCTTGCAGAGATTGCGGAATGCGACCTACGACTGGAATCAACCCGGTCCAGCGTCGATCTGTCTAGTCTCGGGCGCAAGGGCTCCGTGGCTCTAATCTGCAAATGTTCGTTGCAAGTTCTGGGGAAGTCAAGTGAAGTCGTTCTAGTGCTGCCACGTTCGGCGCTCGACCCGTTTCGAAGTCAACTCGCTCGAAACCCTCAAGTCGAAGGATTGAATTTGGATAAGCGCTGGACCGCGAGTTTGCACGACAGCGTTATTCAAACCGAGATCGAACTTTCCGCCACCATTGAGCGAAGAGGATTGACGCTGGAGGACATTGCTGACTTCGAAATCGGACAGATCATAGAATTGCCGATAGCGCCGACGGCGCTGATCCAATTCGAATGCCAAGGCCGTCCACTTTTTCGATGTCAACTTGGCCAAAAAGACGGGTCTTATACCGTTCGTATTGAGGAGTTCGTCGACGATAGTGAAGAATTCATCCAAGATCTCATCGGCCAGTGATCTGCGAGCATGAAGACCCGCTTCTTACAACCAAGAGACAGAGCGCAGCATGAACATTGAAGAATACAACGGACTCGAAAGCGACGCGGCGGACGCAGGAGTCGCCGAACGCCAAAGCATTCCCATCGATAACGAAGCGCTTCGGATGGAATCAATTCTTCGTATTCCGGTTGTTGTCCAGGTAGTAGTCGGTTCCGCAACGCTGCCCGTGTCAAGTCTTCTAAAACTTGGGCGTGGCGCAATTGTGCCTCTGGACCACAGGATCGGTGATCCGGTCGATGTGGTCGTCAACGGACGAGTCATCGCGCGCGGCGAAGTGGTTGTCGTCGAAGGAGACAGCACACGATTCGGCGTGTCTCTCACGGAGATTCGAGAGCGGCAACTCGCCGGTCCTCATAATTAGGTTGCAGAGGAATGACATGACCGGTTCGGTTATGGGGCACTCAAAGGATATGCTGGCAGGAACCGATAAAGTTGTCGCGTTGCTGCTGTCCATTGATCAAGACGTCGCGCGATGCGTTTTGAGGCATTTCGATCAAAGTGAATTGCGCCAGTTGGCCAAACGCGCCTCGACATTGGGTAATGTCGCGGCGCGGGCTATTGAACCAGTTATCAATGACATGCTGGAGCAACTTTCCGCGAATGCGCCGGATCTTGTTGTCGCCCCCAACACTGCCGAACAATTGCTAACCGGCGTAATTCCACCCGAAGCCGTGGCGGAAATCATGTCGGATGTTCTGGGAAACTCAAACCAGTTTTTCTGGCAACGCCTTTCATCCCTATCAGAGACGACTTTGGCGAATTATCTTGCAAACGAGCATCCGCAGACAATCGCAGCGGTGCTGACAAAGCTCGACACGTCCTTTGCTGCGGCTGTTCTTGGCGAGATGGACAGCGCAGTCCGCAATAGCGTCATACGGCGCATGCTCGTCTCTCGCCCTGTCTCCGATACGGCTATTCGCATTCTTGAGACCACCCTTCAGGAAGATATTTTTGGAACGCAGGCCTCTGACGCGAGTTCAGGCTCCCGCTCCCTAGTGGCGGGAATCATCAATCAGATGGACCGGCGACAAATCGAGGAGACGCTGCAGACTATAGAGGACTCTGAGCCCGTGATTGCAAAGGAACTCAGAAGTCTCGTGTTCAGCTTCGAAGATATTCCCAAATTGTCAGAACGCGCCCGTTCAATTCTGTTCGACAAGGTGCCGACGGATCGCCTGATACTGGCGCTTCGCGGCGCGGAGGAAGCTGTGCGGGCGGCGGCGCTCCCTATTTTGGGCGCGCGCGTTCGAAGGATGGTCGAAGCCGAACTCGCGACGGGCGACGTTCCGCCCCAGCGTGACGTTCTCAAAGCGCAACGGCTGATAGCCAACACGGTGCTGCAACTGGGTGAAGAGGGAGTGATCGAGATTACGGCGCAAGCGCTCGACCCAACGGAACTTCCTTAGGAGCGCTTTAAGTGTCCGATACAGAAGAAGACGCCGAATCGAAAACCGAGGAACCAAGCGAAAAGAAAATTCTCGATACGCTCGAAAAGGGCCATAATCCCGTATCTCGAGACTCAATTGCTCTGTCAGGTTTTATCGCCTTTCTACTGTGCGTCTGTTTTCTTCTCGATGGCGTTGCGGAACGCCTGTTCGGCGTCATGGCCATGATGCTTGGAAACGCCGCCTCCCTCTCTTTGCGAAATGGAGCTGACGCTTTCGAGTATCTCGCTTTCGTCCTGAAAGAGATGGCTTGCTTTTTGGCGCCGCTCCTCTCGGTCTTCATGATTGGAGGCCTCGCGGCAGCCTTCGCTCAGAACGCTCCCGCCGTCGTATTCGATCGCGTCATGCCGGATTTATCGCGAATAAATCCGGCCAAGGGCCTCGGAAGGATATTTGGCGTCGCCGGTCTGGCGGAACTGCTAAAATCGACGCTGAAGATTTCCATCATATTCGGAGCTTTGGCGCTCTCGACGGCCTCGGATAGCGCCTCGCTGAGAGATTTGATGCGGACTGAACCCGCTCTGGCGCCGGGAATCGCGATCACACTCGTCATTCATCTCACCAGCGCTGTTTGCATCACCGGCGCCGTGCTCGCAATTGGCGATCTTGCGTGGGTGCGGTTCAAGTGGCGCAAGGACATCAGAATGAGCCGCCAGGAATTGAAGGATGAGCATAAGCAGTCGGAAGGAGATCCTCTGGTAAAAGGCCGAATGAGGTCCTTGGCGCTGACGAGAGCCCGCAAGCGGATGATGGCGGCGGTTCCAAAAGCAACTCTGATCATCGCAAATCCAACACATTACGCTATCGCGCTACGCTATCAGCGCGAAGACGGCGGCGCGCCGTTGGTGGTCGCCAAGGGCCAAGACCTCCTAGCCTTGAAAATTCGAGAAATTGGCGAGGAGAGGGCAATTCCCGTCCTAGAAAAAAAAGAGCTTGTTCGCGCCATGTATAATCATGTCGAGGTGAACAAGATGATCCCGGCTGAATTTTTCAGGCCCGTCGCTGAGATCATTCACTTTCTCAATTCCCACGGAAGCCGTTCGCGACGAGCCTAGCGTTGCTGGCTGCTCGAGAAACTCCTACCCTAGCTCAGGCGGGAGTACCGATCGGTTGGCGCTACTTTTCATCGCTATATTCGTCAAGTTCAAGCCACATCGCGTTGAGGATGGCGAAGGCGCAAGCCAAGCCGAGACCCAATATCCAGGAAAAGTACCACATTCATTCTACTCCGGCTCAGTAGTGATAATCATCGCCCCGCTCAATCGCTTCTTCGGTAATTGGACCGCGCAGAACGTGGAAGACCCAGCTCGTATAGGCAAGCACGATTGGCAAGAACACCAGCGTCGCCCCAAGCATTAGGCCAAGCGTAGTTTGACTGGATGAGGCGTCCCAAACGGTCAGGCTTTGATCGGAATGGGTTGAGGAAGGCAGCAGAAAGGGAAAAAGGCTGAACCCTGCGGTCGTCAGCACCCCGGCGACGGACACGCTGCTGAAAATGACCGCCGTCTTGAGCAGCCTATTGCGAAGAGAAATAATCGCTCCGACGGCGCCAGCATAGGCGAGAATCGGCGCAGCGAGACTTAGTGGCATAGCGCGATAATTATTGAGCCACGCGCCGTGTTCTCTGACAACGATTTTCCAGAGTGGATTGGACTGTCCCCCCTTATCGATTGCGCCTCTGATGACGAAGCCATCCATCCCGAACGCCACCCATGCTCCCGCAAGGGACAGCAGGACAATCAGCGCTATCGCCGCGCGGGCGCCGAACATGGCTGCTCGCGCCGCAACCTCGCCCGCGCTCTTTGAAGCTAAATAAGCGGCGCCCTGCATCGCAAGCATAGCGACGCTCGTGACCCCGCAAAGCAGTGCGAAAGGATTCAGCAGCCCTAAAAGACCTCCCTCGTATTCCAGTTGCAACGCGTTGTCGAAATGAAACGGGGTCCCCAGCAACAAATTGCCGAAGGCGACTCCAAACACCAGCGATGGAACGAGGCCAGAAAAGAAGAACGCCCAATCCCAACTTTTTCGCCAGAGCGCCGAGTCCATTTTGCCGCGAAAGGTCAAAGCCACCGGTCGTAATATCAGCCCGAGTAGAACGAGCATCATCGCGAGGTAAAAACCTGAGAATGAAGCCGCATAGAGCAGTGGCCATGCGGCGAAAACAGCGCCGCCGCCGAGGATGAACCAGACCTGGTTGCCTTCCCATACTGGTCCGATTGCGTTCAGCAGAACGCGTCGTTGATTTTCATTCCGGGGAACGAATGGATGGAGCATGGCGACGCCAAGATCGAATCCGTCCATGATTGCGAATCCGACCAACAAAGCGCCAAGGAGAACCCACCAGATAATGCGCAGCGTTTCATAGTTGAACATCATGACGCTTCCTTAGTGAGACGGGACCTGGACCAGAACCGTGGGGGCGATGTCGCTCCCTCGCTGCGGACCGATGCGGACGTATTTCACGATCAGCACGAGATCGATGACCGCAAGCAAACTGTAGAACAGCACGAAGCCCAGCAGACTGGCTAGAACATCATTCGCCGGAACCTTGGAGACTCCAAGGAACGTCGGCAATACGCCATCTATGATCCAGGGCTGCCGCCCATACTCCGCCACCACCCAGCCGAGCTCCGCCGCCACCCAGGGCAGAGGCAGGCTGTACATCGCCAATTTTCGGAACCAGGGCTGAATGTTGTTGCGCCTGCTTATCAGGTAAAAATAAGCGCCGAACAGCGCTATGAAATAGAACCCCAGCGCAACCATAATCCGAAAGGACCAGAACAGCACCGGAACGTCGGGGATCGTCGACAACGCGGCCTCGTGAATTTGCGCATCGGTCGCATTTTCTATGTCGGGACGGATGCGTTTCAATAAAAAGGCGTAACCAAGATCGCGCATTGACGGTTCTAGATCCGCGGGGACTTCGGCGGTTGGGCCTCCGCCTTCTTTCTCAAGCCAGACATAGGCTGGCAGACCATTGTGAATCTGCTCTTCCGCCTTGGCCACTAGGGGCTTTATGCCTTCAACCGGCGTGTCGATGGACCGCGTGGCTATCAACCCAAGAACCCAGGGCACACTGACTTCGTATCTCGTGGTCTCGCTGGCGATGTCTGGCAGGCCGAACAGAGTAAAAGACGCGGGCGCGGGCTCCGTCTCCCACATGGCTTCGATTGCCGCGATCTTCATCTTTTGGTTGAGCCCGGCGGTGTATCCGCTTTCATCTCCAAGCACGACCACTGAAAGAGCAGAGGCGAGTCCAAAGCTCGCGGCTACCGTGGCGGATCTGCGCGCAACGTCACGATGACATCCGCGCAGCATGTAGTAAGCGCTGATAGACAATACAAACATCGCGCCTGTCACATAGCCGGCGCTGACGGTGTGCACAAATTTGGATTGCGCGACAGGATTGAACAGAACTTCCGTAAATGAGGTCAGTTCCATGCGCATCGTCTGGGGATTGAAATGAGAGCCAACCGGATTTTGCATCCAGCTATTCGCCACCAGAATCCATAGGGCCGAAAAATTGCTCCCCAGCGCGACAAGCCAGGTCACTGCAAGGTGCTGAATCTTGCTCAACCGCTTCCAACCGAAGAAAAACAAGCCAACGAACGTCGCCTCCAGAAAGAACGCCATCAACCCTTCGATAGCGAGAGGCGCCCCGAAGATATCGCCGACATAATGCGAATAATGGGCCCAGTTTGTACCGAATTGAAATTCCATGGTGACGCCTGTGGCGACGCCCATCGCGAAATTGATGCCGAACAAGGTTCCCCAGAACTTGGTCGCTTCACGCCAGACTGTCCGACGCGTCATCACATAGACGCTCTCCATAATGGCGAGCAGCAGCGAAAGCCCGAGGGTCAGCGGCACAAACAGGAAATGATAGAGTGCTGTCAGCGCAAACTG
The DNA here is from genome assembly GCA_963697595.1 of uncultured Alphaproteobacteria bacterium. GTDB lineage: Bacteria > Pseudomonadota > Alphaproteobacteria > Rhizobiales > Beijerinckiaceae > Methylocystis. The sequence continues at coordinate 3,366,696 of CAVOON010000003.1, forward strand.
CAGCCGCGAGAGCGTCACCACGTCAAGTTCGAGCATTGTCTTCTCCATAGAACCGGATCATTGGGGCGCCGAGTGATTATCCCGCAGGAACGCCGCCATCTCCGAGGGCGTCACGTGCGTTTTGTGCGAACTGCTGAAAAAGGCAAAGTAAATTACGAGAAGAGCAGCCATTTTGAAAACAAGCGCTGCGCCGATCTCCCGGAATAGCGAGCGTTTAGGCATTCGTGGAGCTTTTGACCCGGGGGAATTGGAGATTTCTCGCCTCTGCATAAACCAAGCTTTCGCGGAACGGCTGATACCGCTCATCCATTGGACTCTCTGTGCCAAGCCGCGAGAACTGCTCCGGCGGGATACTCTGTAACTTACCAGCAAAGCAAGCGCTGGAGGCGCATGTGCCAAGTTCCAGGTAAAATGCCCCGTTTTTCAAATATTCAAAGGGACTTAGTCTCATTTTTAGCCAGTCAAAGCGCAAGACGTCCGCGATATCTATAGCGTCTCGTTTACTCCGAAACCTTCGGAAGGCGACAGAGACGCCTTGTTCCGACGACATCATAGCAGTGCGGCGGCTGACGCATCCGCGGCGCTCGCGACTATCTCTGCCCATCAGAAGATGTCAAACCCCGCCGCGGCGCGGTGGATGGACACATTCTGATCTCAACCCAAAACCAAGACCGTCAGCGACCGGGCGGCCTTCCTAGTCAGGAGCCCTGCGGCTATAAAGGTAGGACGGATCAGCGGACGCCCACATGATTCAGGTTACGTCATATATCGCCATCAGCGAAAGCGAGTTGCACGAGGACTTTCTTCGCTCGTCTGGCGCTGGCGGACAAAATATTCAGAAGGTGGAAACAGCGGTGCAGTTGCGCTTCGACGTCGCCAACTCGCCCAATCTTCCGACACCCGTGCGCTTTCGCCTGGAGCGGCTCGCGGGAAAGCGCATGACAAAATCCGGCGTTCTTATCATCTCGGCGCAGCGTCACCGAACGCAGGAGCGCAATCGCGCAGACGCGCTTGAGCGACTCCTTTCGCTGATCCGGGCGGCGGCCGCGCCGCCTCCGCCGCCGCGGCGCCAAACCAAGCCGACGCTTGGCTCAAAGCTGCGGCGACTCGAAGGCAAAAAACTTCGCTCGAGCGTCAAATCGCTGCGCGTCAAGCCGGATCCCGTCTAGCGGCCCGCCGGCCCAGCAATGAAGCTCTCAGCCTTTCTCATCAGAAGAAAGGCCGAGAGCAACGCCCTGTCAGGCGACGCGGTGCGCAGGTATGTACGGGGTGATTTTCTGCAGCGAAACAGCCCCGCCGTCACGGGCTCGACTATCGAGCGTCGAAGAGTTTTTTTCTTGATCTTCCGCCGCATTGGCGCCCGACAAAATCTGAGTCGGACTGTATATTTCAGCGATCTCTCCCATCAGACGGTCGATCGCTTTGAGTGCGCGATATTGCGGAATCTGAGTCAGTTCCTCCATCATCTGTTCGCGGATCTGTTTCAATTGGGACATCTTCTGCATGCTAGCCTCGCGTATTATCGACAGTAAGACTTTATTCACTCATTGCTCGCGCGAGGCTTACCAAACCAAGTCTGCCGACCGGTCGATGGATCCAGATGTATTTCGCCAAATCTCGCTTATTGCAAACGACTATACGCCGCAACATAAGTTTACATTTATAACATGAGGACTAATTGTATACATATTTGCATTTCGCAATGTACACGAAATCTGATACATATAATTCATTGACGATATTGGTTTGCTGCTAATAAATACTTCATATCATTGATTCGCGGAAAGGTGTCTGTCGACATTGCCGCAATGGAGGCAAGGAATGTTCATCATCGTGGACGAGAGAGAACTCGTAACGAATGGATATGCGTGCCGATTTGGACGCGAGGGTATCGCTTCAGCGGGTTTCTGTGGCGGTCAGTTTATGGATTGGGTCGACACCGCTGTAGAAGGCGACGTGCAGGCGGTCGAGGCTTTCCTGATCGGCGAATGCCCAAAGCGCGAGGAAATTCCGCAACTCATTCGACGCCGCTCGCAGGCTCCGGTTATTGCTCTCAATGAGGCGCCATCGCTGGAGCTGACGTTGGGGCTGTTCAGTTCAGGCGTTGACGATGTTGTCCGCAAACCAATCCATGTCAAAGAACTGCTGGCCCGAATTACCGCAATTCGAAGGCGCGCCGAGGCGCGCCAGGATTTCGCTGTAGTCGGTTCGATAAAAGTGTTTTTCGATGGCCGAGATCCACTGGTGAGCGGCGAGACTTTGCCGCTGCCGCGCCGCGAGCGGCGTATGCTCGAATATTTTGTCATCAACAAGGGTCGACGTCTGACAAAATCTCAGATCTTCAACGCGGTTTATGGCCTGTTTGACGATGGCATCGAAGAGAACGTCGTCGAAAGCCATATCAGCAAGCTGCGCAAAAAATTACGTGCCCGGCTGGGTTACGATCCTATCGAATCGCAACGCTTTTTGGGGTATATGCTGCTCTCATCCCCCATCGAAAAAAGCGTGGGCGCTCTTCTCCCAACCGGCTCATAGGGAACAGCGCGCGCCGCTTTGATCTGAACTAGCGGGGTAGTTTTTCCCCCGACGGCCTCGCAATGGCCAAACAATGCTCCCCATCGCCGACCGCATTCCGCTGCGTTTGTGACGGCGTTTTTCGCGCAAACGTCAATAAGTGACACATATCTTCTGCACCGCCCACTTCTGAATGTGTACATATCTACTTGCTAAATGTTTTTTTACCAAGCCATATTAGTTATAAAAGCAGCAAATAGTGAAGCGGGAAGAGCAATGTCAACGATAGAAAACGATATATACAATACTGATCACCGCGCCCATCTTGACTCACCCCCAATGACATTTGAGCAATGCCTGCGGATTGAAGGGGCCTTAAAGGAAGAGCTTGAGCTTATGGACTATCAAATACGTTCAACGCTCCGCCAGGCTATTGGAAACACAGATCGACATCCTCGAGACGAGATTGTATTTTTGCAGGCTTCTACAATCGTGCTGTTATCAATTGCCGCAAGCATTCACGAGCGCTCCTCGACAAACACGAATACGCGATTTGACCTGCGGTCATTTATAGCGGGCGCACGCAATGCAGCTTCCTGGGTTGCCTCACGCAAACTCCGTCTCGCGCAGATGGGCTCGGCTTGATGCTCCCAAGTTTAACCTGGCGTCAGGCGTTGGCGGACGTCAACGCCCGACGCCAGAGGCAGCTCGTTGTCGTAAATTTTTGTCGGAGTAAGTTTCCCCATGTGCGCTTTTGCTGACGTTCTCGCTGCAGTCGAAGCCTCTGCCGCCACCTTGACGGAGAAGGACGCCGTCAGCCCCATATGTTACCGGCTAAGCCGCGAGCGGGAAGAAATCCGGCGGCCGCTTCAGGCGAGCGAACGAAAAGACTACGCTGCGGCATATGGGAGCGAGTTTTCTTTCGCGCAGGAATCCGTCGCCGAGAAATCTCTCTGCAAGCCGGCCTTGGTGAGCGCCTCTCCGGAACTGGCGACACTGCTGGCTGAATTGCGCTTTGCAAAGCACTCTATTCGAAAACTACAGAAGCTGCGGCGTGACGTCGCTCGTCAATGCCACCCGGACCTGTGGCGGTCGGCAGGAAACCAAGGAGCTCTTTTGAGCGAAATGAATGCCCGAATCGACGCGGCGATTGACGCACTACGCAGAGCACAGCAGTTTGACAAACTCGCGAAGAGAAGCTCGCGCTGAGGCAGCGCTAGACTAATCGCTCTCAAGCGCGGCTGCGCCCGTTCCTTTCGATCAGGCGACTTTCGCGCCGATCACCTTTTCCCTGGCTGCGAAGTCCGCAATTGATACGCATGGCCTTTCCGCGATAAGCCTCTTTAATTCGGCGACCGCTGTTTGCGCTGCCGCTCGGACGTCGGCAGGCAAATAGGGTCTCGTTAGAACATGCGTGACTTCAAGCAGCTTCAATCGCAGAACGGCAGGGCCAGCCATCCTCAACAAAATCGAGTCATCGCATTTCACGACAGCCAGCGCGTCGTCGAGTGTCATCTCGCCTCCGATCGCGTCTTTCCCACCAACATCGGCGGAGCTCGAATTCATCGATCATGACGCGCACTGACTTTCCGTCAGAATCCTGACGCGAGGCTGGTGAGGCGTCTCTTGGCGTCGGTCAGATGGTCTGGTTGTAGGCGCCGACTTCGGGGTTTTCGCGCAGCACGGCGTCGAGGCAAGCAAACATCTCTCGCATGCGCGCCTCGGACGCTGGACTTTCAACGACGACAACCAGCTCCGGTTTGTTGGAAGAAGCGCGCACCAATCCCCAGGTGCCATCGCCGACCGTCACCCTCACGCCATTGACCGTCACGAGATCGCGGATCGGCCCGCCCAGGAAAGAAAGACCCCTTTCTTTCATTTCCGTGAACCGCGCCGTCACCTTGTCCACGACGCCATATTTGACCTCATCCGCGCAATGCGGAGACATGGTGGGGGATCCCCACGTCTTCGGCAGTTCGGCATATAAATCCGCCATGGATTTTTGTGGATTTCGATTGAGCATCTCCAACACATGAATGGCTGTCAGCAATCCATCGTCATAGCCGCGCCCAATGGGTTCATTGAAGAAGAAATGTCCTGACTTCTCGAATCCCGCCAGCGCCTTCAGTTCATTTACGCGGCGTTTGATGTAGGAGTGACCGGTCTTCCAGTAGTCGGTCCGAACATTCTGCGCGATCAACACGGGGTCGGTGGCGAACAGACCCGTTGATTTGACGTCGACGACAAAACGCGCCTGCGGGTAGATTTTGGATAGATCGCGCGCGAGCATCACGCCGATCTTGTCAGCGAAAATTTCGTCGCCCTTATTGTCAACGACGCCGCAACGGTCCCCATCGCCATCAAAGCCGAGGCCGACATCGGCATGCGTTTCGCGCACTTTGTGAGCGATGGCGTGCAACATTTTCAGGTCTTCGGGATTGGGGTTGTAGCGCGGAAAAGTGTAGTCAAGCTCCACATCGAGAGGGACTACCTCGCAGCCGAGACGCTCAAGCAATTTGGGCGCAAAGGCGCCGGCGGTCCCGTTTCCGCAGGCTGCGACCACTTTCATTTTTCTGGAGAAATTTATGCCGCGGGCCAGATCATCGAGGTAGCGCTGGCCGAAATTTTCGTGAAAGCGATATGTCCCCCCGCTCCCGGTACGAAACTTTCCGGAAAGAACTATTTCCTTCAAACGGCTCATTTCTTCGGGGCCGAAGGTCACCGGCCGCTGCGCTCCCATTTTGACGCCGGTCCACCCATTGTCATTATGCGAGGCGGTGACCATGGCGACCGCGGGAACATTGAGTTCGAACTGCGCAAAATAAGCCATCGGCGAAAGAGCGAGACCAATGTCATGCACATGCACGCCTGCGCCCATGAGACCGGTGATCATCGCGAGTTTGATCGAGGCGGAGTAGGAGCGGTAGTCGTGACCGGTCACGAGTTCAAGAGGCACGCCCATTTCATGTAACAAGGTGCCAAGGCCGAAGCCGAGCGCCTGCACACCCATCAGGTTCAGCTCTTTCTCGAACAACCAGCGTGCGTCATATTCGCGAAAACCGGTCGGCTTTACGAGCGGCGTCTGCTCATACGCATAAGTGTTAGGCTTAAGATCGGAAACGGGCTTCGGAAACATAGTGGATTCCCTGAGCAGTAAGGCTTTCGTCGGTCAATAAAGGAAAAGCCCGGCAGCGCCAACTCGCGTGGCTACGTAAACGCGGCCATCTGCCTGTCGCGCGTTAAAACATTGTCTCGCTGGAGATGACCACATGACCCTATTCAGGCGAAAGCAGGGCGTATATGTATAACGCGAAATGCGACGCCTTTGCCGGCGGCGCTGGGAAACCGTCCCGTTAGGAGACCCAAAATTGACTGAAGCCAAAGACCTCTATGAATTGGGCGAGATCCCCCCGCTCGGGCACGTCCCCGCGAAGATGTACGCCTGGGCGATCCGCAAGGAGCGGCATGGCCCGCCAGAAGAGGCCATGCAGCTTGAAGTCCTGCCAACCTGGGAGCTGGACAGCCACGACGTGCTGGTTCTGGTGATGGCGGCAGGGGTCAATTATAACGGCGTCTGGGCTGCTCTCGGCGAGCCCATTTCAGTGTTGGACGCCCATAAGAATCCCTATCATATCGCCGGCTCCGACGCCTCCGGCGTCGTCTGGGCGGTCGGCTCCAAGGTCAAACGCTGGAAGGTGGGCGACGAAGTGGTTGTCCATTGCAACCAGGACGACGGCGACGACGAAGAGTGCAACGGCGGCGATCCGATGTTCTCGTCCTCACAACGGATCTGGGGGTACGAAACTCCCGACGGCTCCTTCGCGCAATTCTGCCGGGTGCAAGATCGCCAACTCATGGAGCGCCCGAAGCATCTGACCTGGGAAGAATCGGCCTGTTACACGCTGACTCTCGCCACCGCCTACCGCATGTTGTTTGGCCACGAGCCGCATCGCCTCAAGCCGTCTGACAATGTTTTGATCTGGGGCGCCTCCGGCGGCCTTGGGGTCTTTGGCGTGCAGCTCTGCGCCGCCGCGGGGGCCAACGCCATCGGCGTCATTTCCGACGAAAGCAAGCGCGACTACGTGCTTTCGCTTGGCGCAAAGGGCGTCATCAACCGCAAGGACTTTGACGGCTGCTGGGGGCAACTGCCGAAGGTGAATACCCCGGAATATAATGCCTGGACCAAGGCCGCGCGCGGATTTGGAAAGGCCATCTGGGACATTACCGGAAAAAAGGACGTGGACATCGTCTTCGAACATCCGGGCGAGCAAACCTTCCCGCTTTCGTGCCTGGTGGTGAAGCGCGGCGGCATGGTGGTGTTTTGTGCGGGAACAACCGGCTTCAATCTGACTTTTGACGCCCGTTACGTCTGGATGAGGCAGAAGCGCATTCAGGGTTCGCATTTCGCACATTTGAAACAGGCTGCGGCCGCGAACCGTTTTGTTATCGACAGGCGTGTGGACCCTTGTATGTCCGAGGTTTTTCCGTGGAGCAAGATTCCGGTGGCCCACACCAAGATGTGGAAGAACCAGCATGCTCCCGGAAACATGGCCGTGCTGGTCAATGCTCCGACCACCGGTCTGCGCACGATCGAGGATGTGATTGAGGCTGGCAAAAAGAAGTAGAACGGCGACGCTTCAGTCTAGATCGAGCGCGCGCTCATCGAAGGAAGAGCGCGCTTTTTTCTGCCGCGGCCAGCTCTGTTTGACGCTTGAGCGACGTGGGGCTCTGATTGCGGAGTGGGGATTTGCAGCCCGCGCCTATTTGTGGCGAAGGCGGGCATTTGCGGTTGGCGCGCTATGTCGATTGGCAATATTGGGGGATTTTGGTTGCGGGGACCAGATTTGAACTGATGACCTTCAGGTTATGAGCCTGACGAGCTACCGGGCTGCTCCACCCCGCGCCAAAAAGCAATAGGCGTTATGGAATCGAAGGCTGCGGGCGGATTTGCGCCCGCTTTGTTAATTTATCTATCGTGGAGGGGGATGTTGCGTTTTGCAGGCCTGGCGACGACCTACTCTCCCAGGTCTTGAGACATAGTACCATTGGCGCTGAAGCGTTTGACGGCCGAGTTCGGGATGGGATCGGGTCTGATCGCTTCGCCGAAGGCCACCAGGCCGGCAAAAAGCAACATTGAAGCAAATGGCGTTTTTATCGTTTCATCCTTTTGGAGGATGGGCATTGAATAATGAGAGCGATCAAGCCAATCGAGCTATTAGTACCGGTAAGCTACACGCGTCACCGCGCTTCCACACCCGGCCTATCAACGTGGTCGTCTTCCACGGCTCTCGAGGGAGAACTCGTTTTGAGGCAGGTTTCCCGCTTAGATGCATTCAGCGGTTATCCCGTCCATACATAGCTACCCTGCACTGCGACTGGCGTCACAACAGGTCCACCAGAGGTATGTTCATCCCGGTCCTCTCGTACTAGGGACAAATCCTCTCAATTCTCCGACACCCACGGCAGATAGGGACCGAACTGTCTCACGACGTTCTGAACCCAGCTCACGTACCACTTTAATCGGCGAACAGCCGAACCCTTGGGACCTTCTCCAGCCCCAGGATGTGATGAGCCGACATCGAGGTGCCAAACAACCCCGTCGATATGGACTCTTGGGGGTTATCAGCCTGTTATCCCCGGCGTACCTTTTATCCGTTGAGCGATGGCCCTTCCACGAGGAACCACCGGATCACTATGACCGACTTTCGTCTCTGCTCGACTTGTCTGTCTCGCAGTCAGGCAGGCTTATGCCATTGCACTCAACGAGCGATTTCCGACCGCTCTGAGCCCA
>CAVOON010000003.1:3380000-3775581 GCA_963697595.1 uncultured Alphaproteobacteria bacterium
ATGGGTGTATTGACCCGCCGCGATATTAGCAAAAAGGCCGCTTAAGCTGATGCAAATTTATGAACACGGCGCCTCTGAATGACAGCTTTCACCAATGGACGCCTCGGTCTTCCCGCGACAACGACGACCGTCGCCTGGTCAGACATAGGGGATGAGCCTGCGATTGAGGCCGATGGGCGACGTCATTCGCCTCATGACCGCCGTCGAGTGTCTATCCGCTGGTTTTTGGGGACAGTCCTCACGGGGCTTTCCGGCGCGTTGCTGATCAGCTCCGCCGCTTATACGGCGCTCGACCAGCAAACCCGCTTCGCCGAAGCGCCAACGCGAGCTCAAATCGCGCGCAAGGAAAACAGCGACAGCCAAACGGTGAACCCCAAAAAAGGGGATAGGATCATGCGCAGCGTCGATGTCGTCGCAGCCAAACAGACCTTCCGCACGGCGACAACTGCCAAATCCGGCGACAAGGAAGTGGTGCGCACAAAGGCTTTCACCCAGGTTTCCACGACTCTCACCGTGAATCCTACGAGTTTCGCCGACGAAGTTCCCCCTTTCAATCCGCTTAAACTCGCCAGCGATCCGCATTACGCCGCGGACAATCTCAGCGAGTCCGATATTGCGCCCGATGAAGCGGAGGTCTCTTTCGTCACCCACGAACTGAATGCGACGCAACTCGAGTCTCAAAGCGCTTCGCTCACTCTGGACGAATGTCAGGCCCAGGTGGTCGAACAGTCCAAAACGACCCTCGCCGCAGGCGCCAAATCGGCGTTGCCGATGCCGGGCCAATTGCTTTTGTCTCGCACAAGCCGAGCGCGGGTCGATCCGCTTGCGCTCGGATATGCAGCGCCCGGGGCCATGACCATGTCCGCGCCCTTCTCGTCGATTGAAGTGCGCATGGTGCCGGAAAATGTCACGGTCGCGCCTCGCGCAACCGCGCAACCGACTCAAATGGAAGAAAAGCTTGCGGTCGCGCGTCACGGCGAAAGCCTTGCCGATGTGCTCGCGGCCAATGGGGTGCCCAAGACTCGCATCGCTGCAGTCGCCGCCGCCTACAAAGGCCGCCGCGCGGAGCCGGTGCGCGAAGGTCAGCGCGTGAAGCTTCTGTTTGCTGACTTCGACGGCATGGGCAAGGAAATGCAGCTGGCCCGCGTCTCCGTCTATAATGACGAAGAGCTCGACTCCATGGTCGCCGTGACGGATCAGGGAACCTTCGCCCAGGTTGTCAGGGCGTCCCCTGTCGTCGCCAAGAGACTTCCCAAGCCCAAGGTCGCGCCTGTCGAAGATGGCGAAAGCGAAGAGACCGACGATTCCGGCGCCATGAGGCTCTATGATTCGCTCTACGAGACAGCGCTGAAACAGGATATCCCAAAACCCATTATCGGGGAGCTTGTCCGCGTATTCTCGAACGACGTCGATATGCAGCGAGGCGTTTCCGGCGGCGACTCGCTAAACGTCTTCTACGACGAGAGCGAAGAGGCGAGCGGCCGCGATGCGCTGCTTTATGCATCACTGACGACGCGGGGCGAAACCTACCGTTTCTACCGGTTCCAGACGCCTGATGACGGGCTGGTCGATTATTACGACGAGAACGGCCGCTCCAGTCGAAAGTTTCTTGTCCGAAAACCCATCGCCACGGGCGAGACGCGCTCCGGTTTCGGCTATCGCCGCCATCCGATCCTTGGCTACTACAAGATGCACACCGGCGTCGATTGGGCGGCTCCCATTGGAACGCCCATCTTCGCCGCGGGCAATGGCGTCGTCATCATGGCGGAATGGCATGGCGGCTATGGCCGCCGCGTCGAAATTCAACACGCCAACGGCTATGTGACGGCCTATAATCACATGTCGGGTTTCGCTCGAGGAATCGCAGAGGGCGTGCGCATCAAGCAGGGTCAGACCGTCGGATTCCTGGGGTCGACGGGACTTTCGACGGGTCCGCATCTCCATTACGAGGTGATGGTCAACGGGCATTTTGTCGATCCAATGCGCGTAAAACTCGCCCGCACCCGCGAGTTTGACGGCAAATTGCTTTCGGACTTCAAGCGAGAGCGAGAGCGTATTGATCAACTGATGGCCAAGGCGCCAAACAATCCCAAGGTCGCGGCGCGAAAATGAGTTGACGTGTCGATTTTGGAATCCGCAACTCGCGCCCCGCCATTGAGAGTCTGAGAGACTCGGGGTGGTGCAGAGTTGAAATGGTCGGAGTGAGAGGATTCGAACCTCCGACCCCCTCGTCCCGAACGAGGTAGCTTTCTAAGTTCCCGAGCGTTTTCAATATCATCTGCTTTTGTTCTGGCACAGATATTCATGTTTGGTTCCGCTCAATCTGTGCCCAAACTGTGCCCGCGCCTGCCAATCGCCACAACCGCGCTTTTCAGGTGGTTGGGATGGTGGTGCCCGTAATTGCGTTCCAGCATTTCCACGGTCATGCCGAGGAAGCCAGCCGCCGCCCATAGGTCCGCGCCGTTTTGCATCAGCCACGTTGCCGCGGTGTGGCGTAGCGTGTGCGGTGAAACGCCTTCGAGCCCGGCGGCGAGAGCCGCCTTGCCGAACGCCTTATTGACGCGGATGACTGGCTTGCCGCCCCATTCGACGACGGCATTCCTGCAGACGCCGAGCCTTCCCCAGCGTCGCAAATGGGCTAGGAGACGCGGGGGGATGGGAGCGGGAGGTTGACGCTTGTTGGTTTCGCGCGCCCCTTCGGCGCGGCGATAGAACACGCCTCGTTCCAAATCGATAAAACCGCGACCGGAGATGCGATCAAGGGATGCCCCGCAAATCGCCCCAGACCTAGTTCCCGTATAGAGCCCAACGAGGATGAAACGGGCGACGTGCCTCCCCACGTCACGCTTGGTTGGCTCGCCGGGCGCATTGGCGTCCATTTGTCGCGCCCGCCAAGCCGCCCATAGCAGTCTAGCCGCTTGGCTTCGGGTCAACCACTTTTCGCGGCGCTGCGCCCGTTCTGGGAGCACCACTTCGACGACCTCGCTGCAAAGCCCTTCGCGCCGGTGATGATTGATGGCGCTTCGAAGGTCTTCCAGTTCCCGCCTTGCCGCCGCCGTCGACCCGCGATGCGCGACGTATGCCCGGCAGCTCGCGCCATTAATGGCTGCGAGCGTCATATCGCCAAAGAATCCCAGCAATGCCTCGGCTCGTTGGGCGGTTTCGTGCGGGCGCGCATGACCGGGCGCCACATCTTGCAGATATATCGTCAGCGCGTCGGCGACCGGGATGCAAGCGGGATGACGCGAGCGGGTTCGCTCTGGGGAGTATTTCGCGGCGATGTATTCCGCGAGTTTTGTTTCAGCGCCTTTGCGGTCGTCGCCGCCGCAGCCCGTGCTTTCTTGATGGTCTCCGTCTCTAATAATCCAGACGGCTGGTCGGTTTCTGCCACCTTCCCGGCGCGCGGGGCGTAGCCAGAGGCGGGCTCCCTTGCTTGGTCTCGGCATAGTTCCACCATTCTCCGAATGTCGGCGGGCGTTACGAAATCCTTGCCTGCGATCCGCGAAACGGAAAGACGCCCTTTCCGTTTTTCTGTCCGCAGCGTTGAAACGCCAAAGCCGTACGCTCGCGCAGCCTCGGCGAGGCGCATGAGATTTTCTGTTTCAGAGACACCTCTACCGCAGAGCCCTTCGTGGCTCAGTCCTTGCGGTTTACAGGGTTTCAACATGACGCCGCCCGAATAAGTCGAGCGGCGTTACGCTGTCGCTCACCCTCGGACGAATTTAAGGGCTTCTACGTCGTTTGCCCATTTATGAGCGCAGCATATCGCTTTGTTGCAATGTGCGTCAATGAGCATCGATTTTCGGTAGGCAGTTTGAAATTCAAAAGTCCGCCGCCGATCGATTTCGCCGGAAACGGCAGGTATCCCAAATTTTCAGCCTGAGTTCAGTGGGAGTTCCCAACCACACAATACCATAATGGCGATAGCGTATAAAGACGGTGCAGACAATTATGGGCGTGCTGACGTCGGTGTCCGGTTGCGTGAGTTTCGGGAACCATATTGAGATTGCAAGAACGGCGAAGGCAATGACAGTCATGTCCTCTGCGCATTTGAAGCTTGTGGCAAGAAAGTCCTGTGCGTGACTCATGACAAACGCGACAGGCGGGTTAGAAATTAGCTTCTCTTCTCGACGCCGCGCGCGGTGAAGCGCACGCCGTTGTCTTCCAAAGCCTTGCGGATGGCTTCGACGGTGGTTGGGAGCCCGCCGAGCTCGCCGTCCCGTGACTCCAGCCGCCTGATTGTCGGCTCAGAAATCCCGGACGCGCGCGCCAATTTCGCTGCCGACCAGTCGAGCAATGCGCGCGCGGCTTTGACTTGGCGGACTGATATTTTCTGTATTGACACGATGGCGTTACCGACTTTTAATCTTTTTTGTATCCCCAAGCTGGCGCCAAACGCTAGATGTATCTTGGCGGAAGGTTAAGTTAACCAAAGAGTTGCGTAGCGTCACGTGTAGGGTTGCGTCATGTGTTTAGTCGAGGGATGCGAGAAAAAACCAGTCGCTAAAGGACTTTGCATGCGGCACTACATGCGCAAGCGCCGCACTGGCGACCCGGCGCTAACCTTGCCCATGATGCGCGCGACTTCCGCCAAAATCGTCAAACTGGAAGCTGAAAACGCGGAATTGCGCGAGTTGCTAGGCCAGATGCGTCAGCAGCGCGACGCATGGCATGACATTGCCTTGCGGATGGAGCGCGCGCCAGCGCCGGCGTCCGTTGCGAGCCAACCGCATTAAAGCGCTACCAGTGGAGTCGCATGACTCTATTGCACCCGACCGGCGCTTATAGTCGCCGCGCGATTATGCTCGGCTGATGCGCCCGCTTGGCTGGACTTTCGCGAGCTGCTTGGCGTTTAGCTGGGCGCGCGCCAAAGAGCAGCGCCGCCGCGCACAAGTTGCGGCGATTTTGCCGAAGCCTACTCGCGTCATAGCATTTCAACCGGCGAAATAGTCTTGTAAGACATTAGACGTCGCAACCAGTGCGGCGCGTTTTGCCGATATTTTGCCGAAGTGCAACCGGAAGGCGGCGGAAAACTGCTCCCCACAGATAGAGCAGTTTGCAGCAAAAAAACGGAAGGCGCCGACGCCGCCCGTTTTCAAAAATAAAGTTTCAGATCCGAAACTTGCTATTCTGCGGCTTAGTATTCACCAGCCTCAACTAAAACACGCACCTTGGCGCTTGCGTTGCAACTTTCGCTAGAAGCCGCAAGCATTGGCGACAAAAGTCACGCGGAATGTCAGCTTTTCCCGAGTCTTGGCTTTGAATCAAGCAACAACGCCTTAGTTATTACAGTGCGGGCAAAACACCGGGAGAGTAACCATGCGTAAAGAAAGGCGTCGAATGCGCCATGAGCCACAAAATGAAAGGACCGGGTAGCGACGGCTTCGCTACTCGGTCCAAAAACGTCCATGCATTGCTTGGCAGCACTTGTGGACAAAATAGAGCCGTAAGCCACAACATTCAAGCGCCCGTCTCGCCTCTTTTTTCAGGAGGCGCACGATGAACGCGCACGCGAAACCTGCGCAAAAAACCAAGCCATTCAACGCCGCCGCACGCGTTAAGCTTGCGCAACTGCTCGGCATGACCACCAGCGACTTTGACGGCGAAGCTTTAAACGCTGCCCGCGCGGCGAATAAGCTTGTCAGTGGGTGCGGCATGAGCTGGACCGACATTATTGTCGGGAGCGCGCCCAAAAAAGCGAAACGCAAAGGCGCGAAAGCCAAAACCGCGGACATTCGGACGTGGTGCGACCTGTGCCGCGTCGTCGTCGCGGACCCGCGCTCGGCGCCTTGGGAAAAAGCCTTTTGCAACGGCTTGTTGATGAGCGGCAAGGACGACCTGACGCGCAATCAAATCTCAAAACTTCGCGAAATCTTGCAGCGCCGGCGGAAGGCGGCGTGACGCCTTAACAGGAAAGGAGGAACCATGAGCAACGCCGAAACCCTAACGCCACGGAGGACCGGCACAATTCATTTGCCGGGCGCGAAGCCGACGCCGCCTCAGCCGGCGCCGATTCCCATGCCGCCGCGCGACAAATTTAAAATCGAGACGACCGCCGATGTTTCAAAGGAGCTCGCGCCGGAACACCGCAAGGAGCCTATTCCGCGCGAATGCCACAAGCTGCCGGCGAAAATCAAAGAGCACTTCGATGCGGTGGCGAAGATGTTAATCGAGCGGACGCGCGAGATTCCAGCCAAACCGAAGGACACGCGGCAACTACGGCTGATGCGCGCGGTAATCGAGGCGGCGCCCGGATATACGCCCGGCGCAATCGGCGCGGCGTTGCGAGCCTATGCTTTAGGCGCGACCGACGAGGAGCGCACGGCGGTGGAAGAATTGCGCCAAGCGGTGGGTGGCGTCGTCTTGAATATGAAGCTGGCGCGCTTTGAGGCGGCGGTGGCGAGCGCAATCGCGGTGCTCGAGCAGCGGCGCGCGGAACCCAAGCAAAATGCGGAGACTCCGAGCGACGCCGAAAATCCGGAGGCTACGAAATTGACGGTCGTCTGAACGTAGAAACGGCGCGCCCAAGCGCGCCGTCCCGAACTTCGCGCCGAGCGCCCATCACAACGCCCGGCAATCTCATCACCGCCCAACCTCAACAGGTGCAAAATGGGCTTCTCGATATATAGCAACCTAGCGAACGATGGACAAGCGCAGCATCAACAAAATGCGGGCTTTCCGCGAGATTCAGAACCGGCGAAAACTTGCGATGAATTTCGCCGCAACCGCGATCTTTGGCAGCAGCAAGTCATTTGCGACGCCGCGTTGCGACCGAGCACAAAAGTCGTGGCGATGCGTCTCTCGCATTACCACAGCCGCAAGCTCGGTTACGCGTTTCCGGCGCTCAAGCTTCTCGCTTCCGACCTTTCAATGTCCAAGCAAGGCGTTTTGAACGCGTTGGAGCAACTCGGCGAGCTTGGATATTTGCAAATCGAGCAAGGTGGCGGAGGTCGCAAAGCGAACCGTTACCGTTTCGTTTTGAAGGATGAACCGGCGGACGAGAGGTCAACGCCCGTTGACTCTTTTGAGGACGAGAGGTCCACACCCGTTGACCTCTCGCGCCAAGAGAGAGGTCAACACCAGCGAAAAGAGAGGTCAACGCTGGTAGACCCTATCCCTATGAGTACCCCATTGAGGGAAGATATATCTACGCGCCCACAATTTGACTTTGGCGAAGATGCAGTCGCGAAGGAAGAAAACAGGCCGCCCAAACACCCAACGCGACGGAAACCGAAAAAGCCAGACGAGCCGGATTCCAATTTCGAGGCGTTTTGGTCCGCATATCCGAAGCCCGTCGCCAAGCCGGCGGCGCTGAAGGCGTGGCAGGCGGCGGTGAAGCGCGCTTCGCCAGAGGACATCCTCGCCGGCGTCCAGCGCTACGCCGAAGAGCGTGACGGCGAAGACCCGCAATTCACCAAACATCCGGCGACGTATCTCGCCAACGATTGTTGGCTTGACCCGCCGAAGCAGCCACATGCGCGACGCCGGAATGGCGGCGACGCCGTTATGGCAGCCATGCAAGCCGCGCACGCCGCCGGACGCCGCGATTTGAATGTCCTGCCCGAATGCGAGCTTGCGAAAAAAGCTTTCGGAGGTCGCGCCAATGGTTGAGAAGCGCAACAGCAAAAACGACAACCAGCGCCTGACGGTGATCGAAGGCGGCGGACCGCCGACATTGCCACCGACGCCGAAGCCGGACCCATTTGCCGTTTACATGCGGGAAACGCGACCGATACGAAAGTTTATCGAAGCCGCGCTTTTTTTCCAAAGCCGCACCGGATGGAAAACTTTCGACGCCAACGACATCAAGCGGGTGCATAGATTTTTCCCGCAAGATTTCGAGGCTATGGCGCAAGCGCTCAAACAGGCGGTTTGCTGTCCCACGGACGAAGAATCCGCGCGCATTTTCCTTGCGACGATAGCGCGCCAGTTTGTCGCCGGACGCATGGACCCGAGCGAATGGCCGGTTTGGGTGCTTGAGGAAATGGCGGAAGATTTTGAGGACGCATACGACGGCTTCTCAATGTGCGTCATCGCCGCCGCCTTCCGCGCCTTATGTCCGACGAGCGAAGCGCCCTATCTGCCGCTGCCGCGTGACTTTCTCGCCGAATGCAAACGCCAGCGCGAGATTTTCGCCGACGTCCTGCGCAGTCTCGACACTTTCAAGTGGCTGCGCGACAAGGTTGCGCGCGCGGACCAGCCGGATATCGATTATCTGCACATGAACGCCGAAGAGATCGCGAAAGCCGAAGCCGCGGACGACGCTTGGTGGGAAAAATGGGGATTCAAGCGTCCGTCGTGGTACGGCGACCCGGACGCGCCGTTTTAGCGAGCAAGCGCGCCTAAAGCGCGCGCTCTGTCCGTGATGCAAAAAAACATGGCGGGCATCCAAGCAGGCGTCGTCGCCAAATCCAGATAATCGCCGCCGCGCATGGCTTTATGCGGATTGCCTATCGTCGCGTTGGCGCGGAAATCGCCGCAGCGTGCGCCATGACGGCGGGCAAAAGCTGCATTTTCCGCCGGGTGAGCCAATAACCCTTCACGATTTGAAGGTTTTTTACCTCTTCACAGCGCGAAGAGGTTGCTTCCGCGACGTCAAGGAAGTTGCCGACCGCGCCGGGATAACCGTCTGCGAATCCTTTGTCGTGCTGGCGCGCGAGCTCGATAGGGAAGGCAAGGCGGTAGGCACGCGCGGGCAACTTCGAGGCAAGGATTCTTCTGGCGCTTATGCGGTGTCAGCGCCAGAGAACAAGGCGACGGCGGGTAGGCCGCCAAAAGAATCGATTACGGACCGTAATCAATTTCAGCCGCCAACGCTCAAAGAGCTTATGCCGACAATATCGCGCGCCTTGGCGCTGAAGCTGTCCATGCGCGCGCATCAATTGGAAAAGCTCGATAAGCCGGTGCGCTTCCTTGCCGCGTCGCACCTACCACCGAGCCGCCGCCTCGCAATGCCGTTTCCCGCGGCTGCCGGCGTGCGTGGCGCGCTAAACGCATCGCGCCGCTAGGGTAGTAGCTGTGCGCCATAAAACGCGCTGGTAAGCTTCCTAGCGGCTTTGGGCTGGCGCTTCCAACTGGTTACAGGGCGTAACCGCTAGAAAACGAGTCGCGCCGCGGGTCGCCGCTACCTCTTCGCGGGCTGAAGAGGTGCGCAAAGAACTCGGTTACAGGGCGTAACCGAGTCACCGCCAACGCAGAATCACCGGTTACGCCGCATAACCGGTGATTTATTGCGCCGCACAACGCGCCTTCGTCCACTATCTTTTAAATCCATGTTGCATTTGTTTATGGAATTGCGCATATTTCACCATAGACAAGGAATCGGCGAAATGGCGACTAAATTCCGAAAAATACTAGGCTATTCCAGAGTCAGCACGGCAGAGCAAGCGGCGGACAATCGCACAAGCTTGGCGTCGCAAGAGCGCGAAATTCGCGGCGTCGCGATGATTCACGGAATTGAGCCTGCCGAGATTTTCACGGACGCAGGCGTTTCCGGCGGAATACCGCTCGCCGATAGACCAGCCGGCGCGAGACTTAGCGCCGCCTTAGAGCCGGGCGTTTGCATCGTGGCGTCAAGGCTGGACCGAGCTTTCAGGTCGGCGAGCGACGCGCTGGCGACCGTCGAGAAATGGAAATCGCAAGGCGTCGACCTGATTTTGGTGGATTGCGGCGCGGACCCGGTGAGCTCAAACGGCGCGAGCCGGCTGTTTTTCGGCATCTTGGCATCGGTCGCGCAATTCGAAAAAGAAAGAATCGCCGAAAGAATGCAGGAAGGCAAACGCGCCAAGGCGGCGAAAGGCGGATTAGCCGGCGGACTTCCGCCGTATGGCTTCCGCAAGATTGGACAGGGACGCGCCGCCATGCTCGAGCCGAATGAATGCGAGCAAGCCATTATCAAGCGGATGCTGAAAATGAAGAAATCTGGAAAAACAATCCGCGAAATTACAGCGCAGCTTAACGCCGAAAACATCCGCCTGCGCAACGGCGGAATCTGGCTGCCGTCGCAAGTCCACCGCACCATCACTATGGCGACCAAACGCATGCAGACCGCGACCTAGCGCCAGTTGCAATGGCGGCGGATAGGATTGCGAATATGGCGCAAGGAGAAAGGAACGACCTACAACCTTGCGCAATTTTGCGTAAGGTTTCCCGCGAACAAGCAGCACAGCCGCGCTGGTGAGCCAAACGAGTCCCCGCCGCTAGTACCCTACCGGCGCGGGCTTCGCGCGCCGCAAGCCGCTGTAAACGCAATCCTTTCCGCATGACTCTCGCGAGATTTCCCGCAGTGCGGGAAGTTTCTTCGCGCCTGCACTTGCCGCCGCCGTATTCACACTTATTTGCTGTGAAATAGCAGGCGTTTAGGCGTAGGAAGCGACGCAACATGCACGGGACGCAAGAGCCGACGGCGCGGTGGAAAGGTCTCGCCGCGCCAGCTTTGCCGAAGATTTCCTACGGCGTGCCGCCGTCTCGCCTCGACGGGCGCACCAAGCTTGGTCGCGCGGTCCTATTCCTCGAAGGCTATCTTGCGCACGAATACGGCGAGGGCATCGACCCGTTGCGGCTGCGTGAAACCGTAGGGCTTCTTCTGGCGATTGAAGGTCTGCGACCGCAGCTGCTCGCCGGCGACCCGGATGCGGCGAAGCACATGACCCGGATTTCCAATCGCCTGCAATGCTTGCGCCGGGAAATGAAGCATCAAGCCGACGCAGCGAAGGGCTTGACGACATGATGCGCTACGGCGACGAAGCATGGAAAGCTTTGCCGATGGCGCAACGCCCGTCGTTTTACGCCTTGGCGAAGGATGACCTAACCGAGCCGGATGGCCCTTGCGGTCATTTAGTCGGGCGTGACCCGAGGCAAATCCCGCGCGAGGTGTTGTCCCGCTACTATCCTGCCGAGGCTGGCGGCGCTGGCAATGGACGCGTGGTCAGGGCGAAGTGTTTGGACTGCTCATGCGGGCAAGAATCCGAGGTGCGCAAATGCACGGCGCTCGCCTGCGCCTTGTGGCCGTATCGGATGGGCACGAATCCTTTCACCAACAGAAAGGGCGGCAGCCTGCCGCTGCGACGGGTCAACCGAGCTTCCAGCGAGGAAAGCGAGTCGCCCGCTATAGGCGTGCCTGAAACGCATTGAGCGCGCCAAAAGGCGCGTTAAACGAAAGGCTATGACCATGAAAAACGCCGATATCGGCTTAGCGCCAATGCCGTCGCCGTACGGCACAAATCACGAAAATCTGTATGTGCCGAAGGAATGGCTTCGCGGACTGGCTTACGATTCCAGATTGGGACTCGTCGTCAACAACGCAATCGGCAATCCAAAAACGCGATTAGCTCATGACGCCATGCCGGGACCGGCGATGCAGCCTTCCGCCGCCATGCCGCAGGCGCGGGCGCCGCAAGGCGCGACGCAGCCGCAGGGACGCGACCAAGGTCAAAAACTGTCCCGTCAAATGTGCGCGGCGATTTACGACGTCGCCAGCCGGACGCTTCCGCCGGAAGAGCTTCAGCAATTGGAAACTATGCTGCGCGCGATGTGCGATCCCAACGAAGACCGGACGCAACAGGTGACGGCCGACCAGCGGATTCGCATGGCTGCGGACGCGGCGGCCAAGTCGGCGCGGTCATTTTATCAGCGATATCCGGGTGCGGCGCGGATTCGCGAAGACGATAATTTCGGTAAGCCAAGCCCGGTGCGACCCGGCGCCAAGGAAGTCGTGAGATTGGCGCAAGATTCCTGCGCGCGCCAAGGCGTCGGCGATTTCTTCGCGCGTTTCCCGGGCGCAAGGCGCATCGGCCGTGTTTGATGGGCGCAATTTCCGGAGTCTGTGCAATGCCGCCGTTTAGATCGCCAAACGAATATCCAGCCGCCGAGCGTCCGCTGCGCAAGGCGTTAGCCGAGGCGCGCGCCAAGCAACGGGCCGCCGAGCAAAACGCCAGAAATTGCGAAATCGGCGAATCCAAAGCCTTTGACCAATTGTTGCAAGCCGAGCGCCGCCTTGATGAGCTGCGCGCCGAGATAGACGAGCGGCCCGAGCGCGACGCCGACGCCTTTCTCTCTCGTCTCGACGACGATGGCGACGTGCTGGTGGCGGATAGCGAGCTAGAAGGCAAGATCGTTGAGGCTGAGCGGACGGTGACGGCGCTTCGAGACGTGCGCGATCGGCTTGGATCTCGCATCGCGCCGGCGAAGGAAGCCGCCGCGCTGGCTCGCATGACGCTCGAAAGCCGCGCAAAGGCGGTGCTGGCGTCAACTGTCAACGTGCCCGCGCTGCTTGGCGCCGCCGCTGAGACAATAGCCGCCGTCCGCGCGCTTGACGCCGAATTAATCGCGGTGTCGCGGATCCTGCCGGACGGTCCCGAGCAACGCGCCATCGCCGATTTTCTGGCGCGCGGCTGGAATAGTCCCAACGCGGACGCGTGGCAGCGCCACCCGGCGGCGGTGCGCTATTTCGAGACGCTCGAGCGCCTGAAAGCTGACGCCGCTGCGCCGATACCAAGAAAGGATGCGCCATGACCGCATATTCGCTCACCGCCGGGCCGACCGCGCAATGGTGGAATGGCACAGATGGCAGTATCGCCGGACTGTCCGAGCTCACCGTCGCCAATTTGAGCGACGGCGACGACGTTATCGTCTCGATTTACGGCGAGCCGGCTTCGGCGACCTGCGGCTTTCGGATTTTTCCGGGTGAAAGCCTGAAGTCTGCTTCCGCTCGTGCCAAACATCGCGCCGGCGCAAAGCCTTTCGCTTTGGTCGGCTGGCGTCGCGCCATGCCAAGTCGATTACCAATGAGATTTGCGCGCCAGCGCACCCAAATCCGCGCGACGCCATGTCGAGCGCGGACGTCCCAGCCGGCGGTGGCGAAAAACACCGGCAGCGCGTCATTGCTTCCAACAAGGGACGCGCCGTCTGCGGAAACGAGATTCCGCCGCCTGAAAGGCTTCAAGGCATGCCGACAGGCGCGCCCGACGATCGACTTTAGCGCCTTTCATCGGTCGTCGGGCGCTTGGCTTTCTCGATTCCTGCGCAACTCCAAGCCAGTCAGCGCAGGCGCGCCGCTGTCCGGCGCGAGCGCGTCCGGCGTCAGGATCCGCCGGACGCGCAAACTTTCTCGCAGTCAGGCTTCCTGCGAGAAGCGCCAGAGCCGCAACGCTGGCGCGGCGTCCCGGGCGTTTTGCGATTGGCGCCCGGGACGTCCTTTTGTCAGTTTCCGGCGCGTCCCTTCAATGCGCGTCGGATACGCCAGCGCGATGCAACTCCCGCTGGCGACGCCCGGGCGGAGTCAGCCATGTCGCCGCCCAAGGCGAAGGGTCGCCATGCCCTGCGAGCATGGCATGCGCCAGCAGTTTGCGTCGGGACTGTTGGCGCCCGCCCGCCGGTGATTCGTCGCGCCGGCGGGCGGCTTTCTTTCGCGGGACTAGCGAATGCGGAAACAACAGCGAGCTTTCACTATCGAGCGCGGCAAGATTGCGCCACGACATGAAAAGCCGATTATCGCCGTCGAGACGCCGGACGCCAGATTGGCGCGGCAACGAGCGCGGGACAAGAGAATCCGGGCGCTGGTGACTTCGGCTTTCCAGAATTGGCGACCGAAGTCTTGCTAGGCTTCGGCATTGGCACGCCGTAGCCTTTGCTCTGGCGTTTCCATGTCAGTAAAAGCTGTGAAACTGCGCCACCGCTTCGGCTTCGGACATATCTGGATAAGCCGCCATGAAGCGCTCGAGCGTGTCCGCATAGCCGGCGGCGATTAGATCCGCCTTCATTTCCGCGACGGTGAGCTCTAGCCCTGTGTCCATGTCAGTAAAAACTATGCAGATGCGTTATCGCTTCGGCTTCGGTGAGCTGCGGATAATTTTCCAGCACGTGCGCGATTAAATCGCCATAGCCGGCTTTTTCCAGATCTTCGCGCATTTCTTCGACGGTCAGCGTTTCCGGCGGATATGTAGCGATTTTCGGCTCTTCGCTCATGTGAAAAATCTATGAAATTCCGCGGTCGTTATCAAGCCGGAAATCGCCGCCAGTCGCGGATAGCGCCAAGTCCAGCGCAGCAAGCCGCGGGCAACGCGCAATAAAAGCCGGTCACGGCTGGCGACCGAGTTTTGTTGTGCGGTACAGCAGCGGTCCGCGATTATGACCGCTATTGCCGTGCATGTGCATGCGGTCGCCGCAGTCTTTGCCGACATAGACGGCGACGCCGTTTTCGCGGATTTCATAGACGTAAAATCTGGACATGGCGCGGATATAGGCGGCGGCTGCGACCTTGCCATGTCGGCGCCAGCGCCTATGTGAGCGCGCATGCAGCCGCAGCCACAACTGGCGCGCGAAACGCGCAAAGCCGCCCGCGAGCACAAGCGGCGCATCGAATTTCTGCAATCCGCCTTCAGGGTCATCGCCAGCACAAGCGACCTTGCCGAGCTTCAGAAGATTTTCGACAAGGCATGCGCCACCGCGACCGCCGCAAGAGCGGCTGGAAACGCCGCGCTGGAAGCAGATTCAAGCGATATTGCGATTCGAAGTTGGCGCAGATTGTCGGCGTTGAAACGATTGGCGGCGGCGAATTGAGCGCGATCCGTTACCTTTGTTTTCGTCAGCGTTTCCGCGCCTTTCGCGTCCAAGTTGTCCGCGTCGTTTCCACTGTCTTAAAAGACCGCGGACGAAAAACGTCATAGAAAAAAGCCATGAATGCACAGAAGGCGCGTGGCGAGCTTTCCGCGCTTGGCCAGGATCGTAGCTGCTGGCTGGAATAGCGCATGGGCGCGCCGAAAACTGACGGCGCGAAGCTATGCGATAGGTGCCGGTCGAAACACTAGACCAGCACCGCCAGACGAAGACGGCGCGTCCAGTCCATCCGTGGGTTCGCGCGTGACGCCGCCGCCCCACCCTATGCGCACTCCAATGCCTCGCGAATGGAATCGAGTAGCTTGTCGTGGTTTAATGGCTTCTCAAAGAGATCGAACGCGCCAAGCTCCAAAGCTGCATCCGCAATCTGATTGGTCGCGTGAGCCGTGATGACAATTACCGGCATCGAAACGCGCTGTTCTTTCATTATTGTCAAAAGATCGAGTCCGTTTATGTCCGGCATGTGTATGTCGGTCACGACGCAACCAACTTCGTCTGGGCTGATGTTATCGAGAAAAGCCTGCGCAGAATTATAGGCGTCCACAACATAGCCCTCTATCCGCAACAATAGTCGCAACGCATCGAGCATCGCTGGATCATCATCAATGACATGAATTGTTGGGACGGAAACCATTGGCAATCGCCTCTTGCGCTTGCGCCAGATTAACCCGGCTAAAAATAACAGCGGAAACAACCTGAACTTTCAATGCGTAATCACCCGTAGAAATTCGCTATTTCGACACACGCCCAGAATGAGATTTAGTGTGGCTTTAATCGCCAGCTAAAGGTAGCGTGAAACTAAAAATTGCTCCGCCTTCCGGATTAAGACTCCGCCCACATTTTTCCGTCGTGCGCGTCTATGATAGCGTGCGAAATCATTAGACCGACGCCCATGCCGTCCTCCTTTGTCGATTGGAACGGTTCAAACAGATCGCGCTTCACTTGCTTGGAGAATCCGACCCCATTATCCGCAATCTCGACTCTGACCTCTCTTTTGTCGGAGGACGTGGAAATGATGAGCTCCTTTTTGTCTGATACGCTCATCGCTTCGGCGGCGTTGCGCAGGATGTTGAAGAGCACCTGTTCGATTTGAACCGCATCGACCAACACGTCATCCTGTTCCGCGTTCAATCGAAGCGTCGCTTGCAGTTCGAGCAATTCAGCCAAATTGGCGACGGCATAGGCGTTTTGAATGAGCTCATGCAGTCTGGCGACGTCTTTTTTTGGCTTGCCGTGGACGATGAGTTCGCGCAGACGCATGACAACCTCTACCGCTCGCCCGAGTTCAGCGTCGGCTTTCGCCAAGACTTCACCCACGTTGGCAGGGGGCTGCTCCACACCCGAGAGTAGTCGTCGACCCGCCATTAGATAGGAAGACGTCGCCGCGAGCGGCTGGCGGATTTCGTGCGCAAAGCCCGCCGCTAGCAATTTCATCGTCTCTATACGGGCTGCTTGAAATTTCTTAAGTTCATCTTCTTTGACGGACTGCGCTTCGGCGACGACGAGTCTTTTCCAAATGGCGTGCAAAGCCTCGGTAATGAGAGAGAGGAGGGTAGCGCTGAGCAGAAAAAACCCCAGCCCGATCCAATCCGCAAGATCCTCCGCCGGATGTATCCAAAAGTGCGCCAGAAGCGCGGAAAGGATGGCGGCTACGCCTCCGGAGACAACTCCGCCAAACAGAGCGGCGACTTCCACGACCGGATACAGCGTCAAAAAGGCAAGTCGGTTGCCGAGTTGATCCATCACCGCGAGACGCAAAAGTCCTCCGCCAATGGCAGCGGCTACGCCAAAACCCATCCGCGACCAAAAAGGCATCGAATACCAAGTCGCGAAGCTGCGCATAGCAGCCTCCGCCGCACCGGACAATTGACCTTTCAAGCGTAGTATAATTTTCACGGCGTCGGCTGTCGGAGGTTAAGATTTGTCAGAGATATTAAGGACTAATACTTATACAAAGTTCGCGATCAGGACAATGTTAGATGGTGGAGTTGTTGTATTCTGACCACTCCCAATTTTTTGCGCAGCTTCGGGCTGCAAGTTTGCGAAACCGCAAATGCAAACGCCCCGCGCTTACATCCGGCGTCGGAGCGTTTTCGCCGAGACACAGACGAGCCGCGGCGCTTTCACGTTATTTAGGTTGGATTAGGCGGAGAAACACCCGTCACATTGCGCGTCAAACGCTCAGCAAGCCGCGTATCTGTGGCGGTTTCTGTGCCCACCTTTTCGGGTGCTTTGGCTATGTATTTGAAATTGTTGGTCGGAGTGAGAGGATTCGAACCTCCGACCCCCTCGTCCCGAACGAGGTGCGCTACCAGGCTGCGCTACACTCCGACAAAAGCGGCTTTGAACCGCGCGCCCCCCGCAAGCGGCAGGCGTCCGGGCCGCTATATAGCCGCACCTCGGCGCGGCTGCAACATATGTTTCGCCCAACCTTCGGTGCAGGCGTCAATTCCTGCGTCGTTCCAGCGTTACAAAGGCGAAGTCCGCCTCGTCCTTTGCTCCGCGCGGCGGAGTTTCTCGCGCAATTTCTCGCCATTGCGACATATCGAGTTGTGGGAAAAGGGCGTCGCCTCGGGGCTCCAGCGCAATCTCCGTCAGTTCGACTCGCTCAACATCCTCGATCAGAGTCCGGAATATTTCTGTGCCTCCGCCGACGATGATCTCGCTCGCGCCCATCTCTCGCGCCGCGCCTCGCGCGATTTCGACCGCCTCCTTCGGGCTGTGCGCCACAAGAACGCTGTCGCAAGAAAACTGCGAATCTCGCGTCACCACGATGATTCGTCGTCCCGGCAAGGCCTGAGGCAAAGACTGGAAAGTGCGCCGGCCGAGAATCAACGGCTTACCCATTGTCAGCGCTTTGAAGCGTTTGAGGTCGCTCGATATGCGCCAGGGAAGTCCATTGTCGGCGCCGATGACGCCATTGCGGGCGACCGCCACCACGGCCACGAGTTGAGCCGGCATCGAACAGATCCTCTCAAACCGAAATCGGCGCGGCGATGGCCGGCCAGGGATCGTATCCTTCGATCCGGACATCCTCGTAGCGCGTTTCAAAAAGCGGAGCGGGGGCCAAAATCAGGCGCGGCAACGGCCTTGGGGCGCGGAGCAGCAGTTCCCGCGCTTGCTCGACATGATTGAGATAGAGATGCGCGTCGCCGAAGCTGTGGACGAAATCCCCGGGAATACAGCCGGTTTCCTGCGCAATCAGATGCGTCAGTAGCGCGTAACTGGCGATATTGAAGGGAACCCCGAGGAACACGTCGGCGGAGCGTTGATACAGCTGGCAGGAGAGCCTTTTCCTCCCATCGACCTC
This sequence comes from uncultured Alphaproteobacteria bacterium, assembly GCA_963697595.1. Lineage (GTDB taxonomy): Bacteria > Pseudomonadota > Alphaproteobacteria > Rhizobiales > Beijerinckiaceae > Methylocystis. The sequence continues at coordinate 3,397,927 of CAVOON010000003.1, forward strand.
CTCGACATGAAACTGGAAAAGGCAGTGGCATGGCGCCAACGCCATTTTATCGAGATCAGCAGGGTTCCAGGCCGTCACGACCAGTCGTCGAGAAAAAGGATTGCGCTTTATTTCGTCAACGACCTCGGCGATCTGGTCGATGCGCCGTCCGTCCGGGGCGTGCCAGGAGCGCCATTGCCGACCATAGACCGGACCGAGGTCTCCGTCCGCATCGGCCCACTCGTCCCAGATGGTCACCCCTTTGTCGCGCAAATAGGCGACATTGGTGTCGCCGCGCAAAAACCAGAGCAATTCGTGAATGATAGACTTCAGATGCAGCTTTTTCGTCGTGACCAACGGAAAGCCTTGCGCCAGATCGAACCGCATCTGATGTCCGAACAAGGATAGGGTGCCCGTTCCAGTGCGATCCTGCTTGCGCCGGCCTTCGCGCAGGAGTTTGTCAAGAAGATCGAGATACTGTCGCATGGCTCGCTTTAGCGTTTTCGCCTGACGGCGTCCATTCCGCGGCTTTGTGCGAAACCGCGCCGTTACTATATAGCGGAGCGACAGAGGGCCTCGCCCTCAGAACTTGGGGTTGATCGATGTCATCGCAAAAGGCGCGAACGCGCCGCTTTATTGAAGTTCTGCTCGTTGCGTGCCTCGTGGCTCTGGCTCCGGGCCTGGCCGAGGCCAAGATGCCGACAGGTCTGGGCAGCCGCGGCTCGCGCACCTTCTCGCCGCCGCCCGCGACCTCCACTGCGCCGGGAGCAGCGGCGCCCATTCAGCGTTCAATCACGCCGCCTTCAGCTGCGCAACAACAGCCCGGCGTCAACCCGGGAGCGGCCATACCCCGTCCCGGCATGGGATTTCAGGGAGGCGGCTTTGGGCGCGGGCTGCTCGGAGGTCTCGCCGGCGGACTGCTTGGCGCTGGACTGTTCGGAATTCTGACAGGCCATGGCTTTTTTGGCGGCCTTGAGGGCTTCGGCTCCTTCATCGGCCTTTTGTTCCAGCTTGCTCTGGTGGGCTTGCTCGCGCGGCTTGCTTTCGTATGGTGGCAAAATCGCAATGCGGCCGCCGCCGGAGCCGGAGCGCGGCCGCGACCCACCATGGCTGCTTTCACGGGCGGCGCCGGACTGGGCGCCGGTCCTGGCGGATTTGGTTTCGGCGCGCCGCCTCGGCAGCCAAAAACTGCTCCGCTTCAGCTAACGCCCGCGGATTTTCCCGCTTTCGAGCAGCTTCTCGCCCAAACGCAAGAGTCTTACAGTCGCGAGGACGTCAATGCGCTAAGCCGCCTCACCACGCCTGAGATGGCTGGCTATTTCAGCGAGGAGCTTGCGACAACCCGACAAAAAGGGATCGTGAACCGCATCTCGGGAGTGAAATTGCTGCAAGGCGACCTTGCCGAGGCCTGGCGTGAAGGCTCCGACGATTACGCGACCGTAGCGATGCGTTTCGCGCTGGTCGACGTGATGGAGGATCGTGCGACCGGCAGGATTGTCTCGGGCGATCCGACGCAGCCGACGCAGGCCAAAGAAGTCTGGACCTTCCGCCGGCCAGCGGGAACCGGCTCTGAGGCATGGAAACTGTCGGCGATACAAGAGGCCGCGTAGTGGCGGCCTGGCGTCGCCCGCGAAACGGCGGCGCAGATCCACAGAACAAAGCTAAAAGGGTAAATTGAACACCCGCGAGGGCTCCAGCGCGCCTTCGACAACTTCTCCAAAGGCGACGGGCACTCCGCCGCAGGCGGCGTAGATTACGCCGCCTGCAGGCGCATCGCGCCCGCGCAAAATCAACGAGCCGCCCCGGCGCAGCCGAGCCGCCGCGTCGCGATCGACCACGACGCAGGGAAGTTCCGTCAACCCTGCTTCAACGGATTGCAGCGCCGCGGCCGCTCCGCCTTCGGTTTCGATTTCCTCGAACGTAAAGCTGTCGTCTTCGAGAAAAGGTCCAACGCGAGTGCGGCGCAGGGCCGTCACATGGCCAAAACAACCGAGCAAGCGCCCGAGATCGCGGGCTATCGCGCGCACATAGGCGCCCTTCCCGCATTCCATCACGAACTTGGTTTCTTCGGCCGTCGTTTCCAAAATCTCGAGGCGATGGATCGTGACCGGTCGCGCCTTGAGCTCAACCTGTTCTCCCTCCCGCGCAAGATCATAGGCGCGCTCGCCCGCGATTTTGATGGCCGAGAATTGCGGCGGCGTTTGCATTATATCGCCGACAAACTGCGGCAACAGCGCGGCGGTGGCCTCTGCGCGGGGCCGTTTCTCGCTGGTTCGCGTCGCCTTTCCGTCGGAATCGTCCGTGTCCGTCTCCACGCCCCAGCGCACGGTGAAGAGATAAGATTTTTCGCCATCCTGCACGAAAGGCACCGTTTTCGTGGCCTCGCCAAAGGCGACCGGCAGAATCCCCGAGGCTAACGGATCAAGCGTGCCGGCGTGCCCGGCCTTTTTGCCGTTGTAAATGCGCTTGAGACGAGTGACGGCCTGGGTCGACGTCATGCCCACAGGCTTGTCCAGCACCAGCCATCCGTCGACGATGCTGCGATTCGATTTGCGTTGATTCATCAGGCGGCGCCGTGTTCCTGTTGTTCATCGTCGCCATCCTCGGCGCGAGAGTCCAAATCGCGCCGCACCTTCTCCGAGTTCAGCAGGGCGTCAATGCGCGAGAAATTATCAAAGGTGTCGTCGATGAGGAAGCGCACCTCCGGAGCGAATTTCAGATTGATCGTGTGGGCCAGTTCGCCGCGCAGGTATTTCTTGTGCCGATCGAGCGCCTTCAGCACCTCGGGCTCGTCGGATCCGCCGAGCGGCATCACATAAATGGTCGCCAACTTGAGATCGGGACTCATTTTGACCCGCGAAACTGTAATCACGTGCTTTTCCAGCACGGGATCGTTGATCTGTCCTCGCGCCAAAATCTGGGCCGAGGAATGTCGAATAAGTTCAGCCACGCGCAACATGCGCTGCGACGGCTCCGAGCCGTGGGCGTGATGAGATCTGGACATTTTGCCGCCAAGAAGTTTAGGGATTGCGCGACGCCCGTGCTGTCCCCGGACGTAAACGCCGCCGCAGGCCGCCCGACGGGGCGCCCTGCAACCGTTGTGCAGCCCACGAAGCCGCCCGCCGCCAGCAGCGGGCCTCGTTAAGGGTCGAGCCGCTCGCGGTTACAGCGAGCGCTTGATTTCCTCGATCCGATAGCATTCGATCACATCGCCGGCGCGCATGTCCTGGTAATTCTCGAAAGCCATGCCGCATTCCTGACCGGCCAGGACTTCCTTGACCTCGTCCTTGAAGCGCTTGAGCGTCGAGAGCTTGCCTTCGTGCACGACCACATTGTCGCGAATAAGCCGGACATTGGCGCCGCGCTCGACCGTTCCATCGGTGACGCGGCAACCGGCGACCTTGCCGACCTTGGAAATGTCGAACACTTCCAGAATCTGCGCATTGCCGAGCATTGTCTCGCGCAAGGTGGGCGCGAGAAGGCCGGACATCGCCGCTTTTACGTCATCCACGAGGTTGTAGATGATGTTGTAATAGCGAATCTCGATCCCCGAGCGCTCGGAGGCCTCACGCGCTTCCTTATGCGCTCGGACATTGAAGCCGATCACAGCCGCACCTGAAGCCTCGGCCAGCGAAATGTCCGATTCCGAGATGCCGCCGACGCCGGCATGGACGAACTCTCGCCGCCACCTCGTCGGTGTTGAGTTTTTCCAGCGCGGCGATGATCGCCTCGACCGAGCCCTGCACGTCGCCCTTGACGACCAGCGGGAACTCCTTGCGGCCAGCAGTCTTGAGCTGGCTCATCATGTCGGTCAGCGAAGAACGGGCCGAGCCGCCGCGCGCCGCCAGCTTGTCGCGCTTCTGACGCTCGCGGTATTCGGTGATCTCGCGGGCGCGGGCTTCGTTCTCGACGACGGCCACGCGATCGCCCGCTTCCGGAGTGCCCGAAAAGCCGAGGATTTCGACCGGGAAAGACGGGCCCGCGCTGTGTTGCACGACTCCCTTGTCATCCAGCAGCGCACGCACGCGACCCCATTGCGAACCCGCGACGACCAGATCCCCTACACGCAGCGTGCCGCGTTGAACGAGCACAGTGGCGACAGGGCCACGTCCCTTGTCGAGGCGCGCCTCGATGACCGTGCCTTCCGCCGACCGAACCGGATTGGCTTTCAGATCGAGCACTTCGGCCTGCAAGGCAATCAACTCAAGCAGCTTTTCGAGATTGAGCTTCTGCTTGGCCGAAACCTCGATTTCCAGCGTATCGCCGCCAAGGCTCTCGACCTGAACCTCGTGCTGGAGAAGTTCGGTGCGGACGCGCTCGGGCCTGGCGTCCGGCTTGTCGATTTTGTTGATCGCGACGATCAGCGGCACATGCGCGGCGCGGGCGTGATGGATCGCCTCGACCGTTTGGGGCATAACGCCATCGTCAGCAGCGACGACGAGAACCACGATATCCGTCACTTTGGCGCCGCGGGCGCGCATCGCCGTAAAGGCGGCGTGACCCGGCGTGTCGATGAAAGTGACCGCAGCTCCGTTCGGCGCAGTCACCTGATAGGCGCCGATGTGCTGGGTTATGCCGCCTGCCTCGCCCGACACGACATTCGCGTGGCGGATAGCATCCAGCAGAGAGGTCTTGCCGTGATCGACGTGACCCATGATGGTGACGACAGCGGGACGCGGCGCGAGGTCTTCGCCTGCATCCGGCGTGTCGAACAGGCCCTCTTCGACGTCGGATTCCGCGACGCGCTTCACGGTATGGCCCATTTCCTCGGCCACCAGCTGTGCGGTGTCCGCGTCGACCACATCGGTGATCTTGTGCATGTCGCCCTGCTTCATCAGCAGGCGAATAACGTCCACCGCTCGCTCCGACATGCGGTTGGCGAGTTCCTGAATGGTGATCGTTTCCGGCAGGATCACCTCGCGGGAAATCTTTTCCTTGGGTTCAGCGACGCGACCCTTCATCAGGCGCTGGTTGCGGCGAACATAGGACGCGTGGGAACGAATCCGCTCCTCGTCGCCACCCGCAGTAGCCGTTGTAACGGTGAGACGTCCCCTGTCCTTGACCCCCCCGCGCGACGGCGTCGGTCGCGGCGGCACTGGCGCTGGCGCGACGACTGCGGCCCGACGCGGGAGGACGACCGGACGTTTTGCATCGGAGGACGCTGGAGCGACGTCTGCGGAACGAGGCGTCGCATTGCGAATGGCTGATGGAGCCGGAGCGGGCGACGGACCTTCGCCAGCGAGACGACGGCGCGCCTCCTCCTCGGACCTGCGCTTGAAATCCGCTTCGCGCGTCAGGCGCTCTTCTTCTTCACGCTTGCGCGCATCGGCGGCCGCGCGTTCCTCTTTTTCGCGGGCCTCTCGCTCAACGCGGATCTTCGCGTCCGCCTCGGCGCGGCGGCGATCATCCTCTTCGCGTCCGCGAGCGTCGACCAAGGCGCGAGCGCGGGCCTCACGCTCGTCCTCCGTAAGCGCGCGCAAAACGACGCCCACGGCGTTGCGGGGCGCCCGAGTCTCTGGCTTGGCCGACTGGACCGGCTTGCTGGGAGGCGGCGGCGGAGCGACTGGCGCAGGCGAAACGACAGGCGGGGCCGCAGTTTTCGTCTCGACATGTCCAGGCGCGCGGCGCTTCACCTTCTCGACGACCACCACCTTCGATCGGCCGTGGGAGAAACTCTGGCGCACCATGCCGCCCTGCTCTGTCGGACGCTGCTTTAAATGCAACGTCTTTGACGGAGCTACGGTCAAGGTCTTATCGCCGCTGTTCTCAGTCTCGCTCATTCACTTTCCGATCCCGGGTCTTCCCGACCCATTCGCATCACATTCTCTGTTACGCCGACGTCTTTACACGACTGCTTGTGACTTCCAAGCCCCTCGTCAGTCGAGAACCCCGTCCCGGCCCGATAACGGGCCAAACGCGTAAAGCGCGACAGAAAAGCCTCCGTCGGACCACCCGCCGCAAGCCCAGCATGTATCACATTTGTGCGGCCTAACGCCAAATCCAATTGGCTCGAAGTGAAAATTGTGACTGTTTTTGGAGTTACTTCGGTTAAGGCTTCGCCGCGGCGGGCGCTTTGCGCGAGCTTTCGGCAGCCGTCTTCCCCGCCGTCATTGGCTTCGATCAGCACGCTGATCTCGCCTTTTTCCAGCGCGGAAGCCACCTTGCCGAAGCCAGTAACCGCCAGTCCGGCCTTGTTGGCGAGAGCCAGCATTTGCAGGCAGTCGGCCTCAAGCAGTCGATCAACGTCCTGCGCCAGCGTTGGCGCAGCCCGAGCCTTGACCTTAAGCGAACGCGCGAAAGCCTGTTTGCGGGTCGCCTCTGCGACAGTTTCGGCGTTCGCTGTGACCCAGACCCCTCGCCCCGGAAGCTTGGATCTGATGTCGGGCGTTACAGTCCCGTCCGGAGCGCGCACAAAACGGATCATTCCCTCCGGCGCATCTTGCCGGCGGGTGACGATACACGTGCGCTCCTGGGTCGAGGCTGCTTTCACTGTGCGTCACTGCTCCACTTCCGCTTCGGCCTGCGGCTCGGGAGCCTCAATCCAGCCGACGCGAACTCGAGCCGTCATGATCATCGACTCGGCTTCTTCGCGGGAAAGATCGAGTCCGGTGAGGAAACCATCATGCTTGGTTGTCTCGCCGTCCTTTTTCTCGCTCCAGCCCACGAGATCATCCGGGACGCAACCAGCGAAGTCCTCCATCGTCTTAACGTCGTTTTCGCCGAGCTTTACAAGCATTTCGGAGGTGATCCCATCTATCTCCAACAGTTCGTCCGCGACGCCAAGCTCCTTGCGACGGGCGTCGTTTTCGGCCTCGACACGCTCAAGATAGCTTTTCGCGCGGTTTTGAATCTCCGTCGCGGTGTCCTCGTCGAAGCCTTCGATAGTGGCCAGCTCGGATAGCTCTACGAAGGCCAGATCTTCCACCGAGCGAAAGCCCTCCGAGGCAAGCAGCCGGCCGACAACCTCGTCGACGTCAATGGCGTTCATGAACACGCGCGTGCGCTCGTCGAACTCCTTCTGACGGCGCTCGGATTCCTCGGCCTCGGTGAGGATGTCTATATCCCAGCCGGTCAATTGCGAGCCCAGCCGAACATTCTGGCCTCGGCGGCCGATCGCGAGAGACAATTGATCGTCGGGCACCACCACTTCGATGCGGTTGGAGTCTTCGTCGAGCACCACCTTTACGACTTCGGCCGGCTGCAAAGCATTGACGATGAAAGTCGCGGCGTCCGCTGACCAGGGAATGATGTCGATGCGCTCGCCCTGGAGCTCCCCGACCACCGCCTGCACGCGCGAACCGCGCATGCCGACGCAGGCTCCGACCGGATCGATCGACGAATCCCGCGACACCACGGCGATTTTCGCGCGCGACCCCGGATCGCGAGCCACGGCCTTAACCTCGATCACGCCATCGTAGATTTCCGGCACTTCTTGCTTGAATAATTTGGCCATGAATTGTGGATGAGTGCGCGAAAGGAATATCTGGGGGCCGCGCTGCTCTCGACGCACGTCATAGACATAAGCGCGCACACGATCTCCGGGGCGGAATGTCTCTCGCGGGATCATTTCGTCCCGGCGGATTATGCCTTCCCCACGCCCAAGATCGATAATGACGTTGCCATATTCGACGCGCTTGACGACGCCGTTGACGATTTCGCCGATGCGGTCCTTGAATTCGTCGGTACTGGCGATCGCGCTCGGCCTCGCGCACCTTTTGGACGATGATCTGCTTCGCGGATTGCGCTGCAATGCGGCCAAAATCGAAAGGCGGCAATGTCTCGGAAATCCAGTCGCCAGGCTGCGCAGCCGGATTGCGCTTGCGCGCTTCTTCGACAGCGATCTGCGTGGCGTCATTTTCCACCAGCTCCACGACAAGCATCAATCGTGAAAAGCGGACTTCGCCGGTGCGAGAATTGATCTCGGCGCGTACTTCGGTCTCTTGACCATAGCGCGAACGGGCCGCTTTTTGCAGCGCATCCTCCATCGAGGCGATGACAATCGATCGATCGATCGATTTTTCGCGTGCGACGGCGTCGGCAATCTGTAAAATTTCCAGTCGATTGGCGCTGACGGCCATTGTGTCGTCTCCTTAGGGCGAATGGGCTGCTCTGGCGCTAGCCGCGCGAAGCTCCCCCTCCGCCTCCCTTCTTGAAATGGGTCTGAACGCCAGCGGGGACCAGCGGCTTCGGCTTTTGATCCACGTTGCTCTTTGCCTTGGGGCGAAAACGCCCAGGGCCGCGGCGTGGACGCTCGTCCTGAGGCAGATCGTCCTGAGGTTCTGCTTCCTGGGGCTCAGTTCCCGCAGCCTTGGCTGCACGCAATGAGGCGCGGATCAGCGCCTCGGTGAGCATCAGTTTGCCTTCCTCCAGATCGCGCAGCGACAGGCGAACGATCTTCTCTTCGTCGGCCCGGGCGTCGCTGCGCTCAAGCGTCAAGACAGCATCGCGCCCCTCGCCTTCCAGCGCCTTTATCTCGCCGCGAAAGCGCTTACGACCGGCGTCCAGGGCATGAGTTCAGCTCGATTTTAGCCTCATGACCGATCGCCCGGCGGAAATCCGAGACTTCGAACCAATGGCCGGTCGATTCCCGGCGACGAAACCTCAAGCCGGTATTCGCCTGCGATGAGGTCGGCGACATCGAGTTCAGGGGACAGCGCCTGACTGGCCGCTTCGCAATCGCCGACATTCATGACTTCCGTCCGGCCGTTCGGCCATGATCTGTAATGTTTGGCCGCTCTGGGCCAGCAAGCGCACGCGCACCAGCCGGTAGCCGAGTTGCTCGAGCACGGGCACAGCCAATGCCGCGATGCGCGCGGCCATCCCGGTCTCGGTAACGAGACGAGGTTCGTCGATCGGCGCAGAGATTGGGGCGGCGTTTTGCGTCAAGCCTGGACTTTCTCGAGCGTTGTTCAGACCGACCTGGCGGATCCAAACAAAAAAGAGCGGGTCCGGGCCGGACCCACTCTCAATAGGCGATCACCCCAAGGATGACCGTTATGAGATGGAAACCCCATTCCTATACACCCGCCGGAGGGAGCCGCGCAAGGGCGCTCTGATACATTGCGCCCGCAAAGCCTTTCTTAAGTCTCGCGTCTGTTTTATCCCGATATCGTACGAAAATTCGCCGCCGCGCCTGAAAGCCAAAAGCCAGTGATGACTCGCCCTCCCAAAATCCTAGTGTTCAACTCTGGCCTTGGAGGCCTCACCGTATTTGCGGAAATTGCAAAGGTTCGGCCGCACGCGGACTTGATATATTGCGCTGATGACGCGGGGTTCCCCTATGGCTCCTGGAACGAAGGCGACCTCGTAGCGCGCGTGCTCGCCGTCATGGAGCTGCTGCTCGCGAGGGAAAGCCCCGATATCGTAACGATCGCCTGCAACACCGCCTCCACGCTGGTATTGCCGCAATTGCGCGCGCGCTGGCCCACACTTCCCTTCGTCGGGACAGTTCCAGCGATCAAACCCGCCGCGCAAATATCGAACAGCAAGCTGATATCGGTGCTGGCGACGCCGGGAACAGTTGCGCGCGACTATACTCAGCGGCTCATCAGTGAATTCGCCGAAGATTGCGCGGTTACGCTGGTCGGCTCGAAATGCCTCGCCAAGCTTGCGGAGCGCGCCATGCACGGCGAAAAAATCCAGGACGAAGCAATCGCGGCTGAGATCGCGCCCTGCTTCCAGGAAAAGGGCGGCGCCCGCACTGACGCCGTTGTGCTTGCCTGCACCCATTATCCACTGCTCGCGCCGGAGTTTGTGCGACTCGCGCCTTGGCCGGTGGTATGGATCGACCCCGCGCCAGCGATAGCCCGCCGCGTCGACCATGTGCTGCGCGAGGGCTTTGGGCCGGACGCGTCCAGAGCCACCGAAAGGCCTCTACGACGCGCATTTTTCACGAGCAACGAGACGCCCACGCCGCCTTTGGCGGCGGCGTTGGCGCGTTACGGCCTCTCGGCGGCGTCGATACCGACAGTAGCAATAACATTTTAGTTTGCGGCGGTTACGTTCTCGTTGCCGGCTGCGGCTTTTTGTTGGTAGAGCCCTACGAAGTCGATGGGGTCAATGAACAGGGGCGGAAAACCGCCATCGCGGGTGGCGTCAGCCACGATCTGACGAACGAACGGAAACAGCAGACGCGGGCACTCGATCATGACGATAGGGTGAATCTGTTCCTGCGGAATGTTTGTCAGCCGGAAAACGCCGGCATATTCGACGTCAAGCTTGAACAAAACATCCGCGCCTTCGCCGCCAGCCTTTGCGTCGAGCGTGATCGACACTTCAAAATCGGTGGGGGCTAGCTGCTTGGCGTTCACATTCACCTGGATGGCGATGTTCGGCGACTTTTCCTGCGGCCCGAGCGAGCGCGGAGCGTTGGGATTTTCGAACGACAGATCCTTTAGATATTGCCCCAAAGCGTTAAGGGCCGGCGGACCAGAAGCCTCCTGCGCCGCGCCGTTATTGCCATTACCTTCCGCCATGTGAAAACTCCCAGCTCAGTCCCGGCCGACACGCCTCGGGCTTGATTCTTCGAAGGGGCGTCGCGCCCTTTTTTGCTGCGCCCGCGTAACACGTCTCCCTTGGCGCGACAAGAACGCGTGGGCTCAAGCCACAGGCGGAGTGCCACTGGGCTTCGCCTGCGCGCGACGTCGTCTGGGCTTGCGCAACTCGATGCTTTTCCATTCATTGGGAGCGAGGTCTATGGTGCGTGGCCCTTTGTGGACCTCGCCGCGCAGGCGGCGCGCGATATCGGCCCGGACAGAAGGGGCTTTCAGGGCCAGACCAACGAGATCGGAGGCGAATCCGGGCAGAATCAACAGCAGCGAACCCAATGCCTGCAAGCCGCCGTCGACCATGGTCGGCGCCGAGCCGGCTTTTGTTTCATTGACCCGGCCCATGCGGCGGCGCAAATAGGCGACTAGGCGTTTGACGTCGAGAAGGCCAAGCACCGTAGTCCCGGCGCCCAGCGCGACCGCCGCCAACAGCCCCAGAAATTGCACCACCAGCAAGAAGGCCAGGACTTCTATGAAAAGCCATGCCCCGAGTGCATAGGCGAAGAGTTTCGATTTGTTCACCGCGACAACCGCTTTGGACCCGCTCTCCACAACCCCCAAGCGATATAAGTTGGGGTTGATTCGTGACTTGCGACAGCCGACATGATACCGCAAACTTCCACCCTAAGGGAGTGACCCCCTTGCCCATCGTCGAATCCTTTGACCCTACTTTGCTTATTTTTGCCGCGCTCGCGGTCTTTGTCCTCTGGAAGCTGCGATCGGTGCTGGGGGAGCGAAACGATCGGCAGACTCCGGCGCCCGGTCGCTTCCAGCCCGTCAACTCCCCTATGCGAAGCGGCCCGCTTTCGGGACCCGCGCCCTTGAAACCTCCTGTCGAGCCGGCTCCCGCCGAGCGCTGGATCGGTCTGGCGGAAAAAGGCGGCAAAGCTTGGGCGGGACTCGACGCCATCGCCGCGGCGGACCCTGGCTTTTCCGGTCCCGCTTTTATCGAAGGGGCGCGCAAAGCCTATGAGATGATCGTGACGGCCTTCGCGAAGGGCGATCGCGAAACCCTGCGGCGCTTGCTGTCACCTGACGTATTCGAAAATTTCCAGTCCGAGATTTCCGCTCGGGAGGCTCGAGGCGAAACCATCGAAAACGCCCTGGTCTCGATCGATTCAACAACAGTGGACGACGCCCGCGCCTCGCCTCATTCGAACAGCGTCACCGTGCGATTTGCAAGCAAGCTGATCACGGCGCGGCGCGACAAAGAGGGCCAGATCATCGAGGGCAGTCTGGAACATGCCGCGGCGATCGTCGACTTATGGACGTTCGCGCGCAACCCGAATGCGCAGGACCCCAACTGGAAGCTGATCGCCACCGAAACCGTCCATTGAGCGATGCGGCCTCCGGACTGGGTTGACGGAAGGGCGCTTTCTTTCCATGCGCTTGAAGGTTTCGAAAGGGATGATCTCGACGCCGCGCTTGCAGCCTTTCGCCGCTCCGCGAAAGCGGTAAGCGAAAAAGCCGGGCAGCAGCGGCCGGCGTTGACTGCGCCGGAAAGCCTCATCAAAGCATCTCGCGCGGCGCTTACTTACACGGGCGACGCTGCGACGTTTTTCACGCATTGGTTCGCGCCGTTTCGGGTAAATGCAGGGGGGTTCCTCACCGGCTATTATGAAGTCGAGGTCGAGGCGCGGTGGGACAAAGAACCGGGTTTTGCTGCGCCCATCCTCAGCCGTCCGGTCGATCTCATCACCTTGAATGAAACGCCATTGATTTCCCCGGAAGGAAAGACTCTCACAAGCGCCCGCCGCCGCCCGGACGGCGGACTGGAACCCTTTAGCGAACGCCGGGAAATCGAAGACGATGACGCCGGACGCTTTGGCGCTCCTATCGCCTATGTGCGTGATCCCGTCGAATTATTCCTCATGCAGGTGCAAGGCTCGGCGCGACTCCGCTTCCCTGACGGCAGTCTCATCGCCCTCACCTATGACGGCCGCAACGGCCACCCTTACACGTCCATCGGTCGCCTGCTGATAGAACGGGATCTCGTTCCAGCGGAGCAGATGACGCTGGAATTGCTCAAGCAGACGCTACGAAAGCTCGGGCAAGAACCGGGAGACGCGGGTCGCTTGCTGATGCAGGAAAACAAATCCTATGTTTTCTTCCGTGTCGATGACTCGCCCGAGCGCGCCCTTGGCCCCATCGGCGGTCAAGGCTGTGCGCTGACGCCGTTGCGTTCGATCGCTGTCGACAGGAGCCTCTGGTGCTACGGCCTGCCTTTCTTTATTTCAGCAAATATTCCCTGGCGAAGCGAAACGCCAAGCAGATTCGCTCGACTGATGGTCGCTCAGGATACCGGCTCGGCCATCCTTGGCGCAGCGCGCGCTGACCTCTATCTTGGCTCTGGTCCTCGCGCTGGGAGTTTGGCGGGAGGGCTGCGCCACGGCGCAAATTTCACCGTTTTGTTGCCGCGCGGCGCGGAGTTTTCATGAGCGATCAAAACCGATCCGTTTTCCTCCAGAAGCTTCCTTCGGCGCATGATCTGGAATTATGGTCGGCGGTGACCGCAGATGTGCGTCCCTATCGGGCTCGTCCGCTCCGCGCCAGACCTGAGCCAGCCCCGACCATCGCCGAAACCCGCCCGATAACAACGCTCGTAGATCATCGCGACACGCCGTCGACGCCCCGAAGCGCGCCTTCGCTCTCGGACATAGATTACAAGACGCGAAAAAAATTGCGTCGCGGCCGGCTGGATGTCGACGCGAAGCTTGACCTCCACGGCATGCGTCAAAGCGAAGCGCATCACGCCTTGGTCGCGTTTTTGCGGCGCGCCCAGGGTAATGGAGCGAAAGTGGCGATCGTCGTCACTGGCAAGGGACAGAGTAGCGACGCTGGCGGCGTATTGCGGCGAATGGCTCCACTTTGGCTGCAATCGCCAAACCTGCGCGATGTCGTGGTGGGCTTCGGCGAAGCTTCCCGCAACCATGGCGGGGAAGGCGCACTTTATGTTCGTATTCGTCGCATGGACAAAGGCCACGCTTTTTAATCCGGGGCGGAAGTTTAAAACAGAAAAAGTCCGGCTGCCGCCTTTGGCGAAGCCGGACTTCCTCTAAAAGGCTCGTTTTCAGTTTTGCGCGTCTGCGGCGGGTGGCGCTACCGCGACGATTGGAGCCTGGTTTAAGAAAGCCGCCGGTATATTGGGGCGACCATCCGTTGTCGGCGCGAGCGGCGTGTCCGGGGGCGAAGCCCATTGAAATGCGTCAAGGCGACCGGTCTTGGGCGAGATGGGAGCCCAGCTTTTAGACACGACGCCATCGGCGATCCATACCGGATCTCTCGGAGCGCGCGATCCTCGCGCCAGCCATTCACGCACCGATCCGCTCGGACCGAGTTCCGAGTCCTCGATTTCCGCCATCAACAGGCAGGTGTGAGCGGTGGGCTGCGCGCCGGGGGCGATTAGCGGCGCCAAAGCCTCGCGGGCTTTGGCGAACTCCCGTGCGGACAGCGCGGCCTGCGCTACCAGGTGGCGACTTTCCGGAGCTTCAGGCGCGAGCCGCGCGAGCCGCTCCACATGACCAAGAATCTGCGCGTTCGACTCTGCGGGTACTGCTTCAGTATAGGCGGCGCCGAGGTCGGGATGAGGCGCTTTTGCCCATACGCTTTCGATCAGCTTCATTGCCTGCTTCCTGTCGCCATGGGTAGTCAGGACTTTGGCCGCGACTGCAGCGGCAGGAATGAAATTGGGGCGTCGTTTGAGCGCGATACGCGCCAGATGCAAAGCGTCGTGCGGATGTTCGATCTGTTTCTCGATCGCCAGCGCCGTTTCTATAACGGCGCGCAACCTCTGCGCGGTTGGAAGGTCAATGGCCTTGACCTTGAGGTTCTCCTCAATGGCGGCACGGGCTTTGTCCCATTCGCCTTGCGCGGTGTAATGCTCCAGGACTGCGGCTCCAGCCCAAGGAAGCGGCGCAATGTCGTGAGCGGCCTTGGCGAAATGATGGGCTGCTTCGGCATCCTCTCGCCGCCGGGCTTCGATGTGCAGCCCTCGCAATCCCAGCAGCTTGGTCTCCGGCGATAGCGTCATCTTATGGAAGGCGGCCTCGGCCTTGTTTCGGTCGCCCTCGAGCTGCGCGGCCTGAGCCTTCAAATATTGCGCTAGCGGCTCTCCAGGCAGGTGCCTTTCAGCTTCCTGTGCGGCCTTACGAGCGGCAGCGGAATCTCCGGCGCCGACTGCTATGATGCCGCGCGACAGCGCCTTGTACCCTTTTTCGCGCCGACGTCCGATCGACCCCTCTCGCAAACGCCACGGCAGGCTGAACAGCGTCGAAAGGATCGCCCAGGCCAACACCAACGCCGCGACCAGCAGCAACAGGGCGCCGACGGCGACTGGTATAGAGGTGTCAACATGATACGCGCCCCAATCCAGCGTGAGGGAACCGGGCTGATCGATCACCCATTCGAGCCCATAGGCAAGCGCGGCGAGCGCGACGATGAAAAGGAGAATGAACCACATGATCGAGCGTTTCCCGCTTTAATTCTTGTTATGGCCAAGCCCCGCGAGGGCGGCGGTTATCAGAGAGGCGGCGGCCTGGTCCGCCTCGCGCCGCCGGCTTAATGTTTCGCCAAAGCTTTCTGCTTCAGCGCGAGCTTTTTCCGGCAGCTTTTCGAAGGCCTCGCTCGCGGCGTCCAGATCGTCGTGAGCTAATGCGGTTTCGATCTTCTCGACGTTCTCATTGACCGATATTGCGATCGCCTCGCCTACAGGGCGCACACGCACCAGCTTCCCCGCATCATGCAACAGCTGATCCGTGAGCGACGCGCCCGCGGAGGGCTGATTCTCAAGCGCGCGCAAACGTTTGGCGATTGGCTTGAATTGAGCGAGAAGTTGCAAAGGGGTGGGAGCGCCGTGCTCCGCCAGGGGTGCGAGCGGCGTCAGAAGTTTGGAGTCCACGCCGCGCTCGCTCAGCGCCGCCAATTGAGCGGAGAAGGGACGACCCCGCTCCAGCGCATGCTGCAATGATTGCGCAAGCGACAACACTTCGGCGCTCTCCGCGCCTTTGGCGGGGACCGGGGCGTTCGCTGTGGAAGCCTCCGGCGCGACTCGCGTCTCGGCCTTTGGCTCGTCAAGCCGCTCCCGCACCTTGCGGATTTCGTCCGCGAGTTCGTCTATGCGGCCCTCCAGAGCGTTGAGATAGGTTCCCTCTTCTCCAGTCGACGCGGCGGGTTTCTCATTTGCTTCATTTGACTTTGCGATGCGCTGCGCGTCGCGGGCGGTTTCAATGGCCTCGCGCGCCGTTGCTTCCAGTTGCTCAACTCTCTTTGACAGCGCCTGAATTTCTGCGCGGTCTTCGGAGCGAACTGAGGAGTCCGGCGCTGCGGAGGCGACCGGCGCCGGGCGGTCGGGTTTGGCGGTTTGCTCGGGCTTGGCGTCCTGTGGCGCAGCCCAACTCGGGACGGGAGTGGGAGCTGGAGGTGGAGTTTCAATGACCGGAAGTGGCTCAGCCGGAGGCTTCGCTGCGGCGCGCCCGGGGTTGCTCGCAATTTTTTCTTGAGTCTTTGGCTTGGCGCCGCCGGAAACCTCGCCGTCCACCAGTGCGATGGTTTCCTTCCACCAATCGGCGAGCTTTATTTCAACCTCGGCAACGAACGCTCCCGGGTCTTTCGCCGCGGAGTCGATGGCGTCGCTAATGGCGCGCAGTCGTTCGTCCTTATCCTTGAAGACAACCGCCGAGATGCCGCCCGCCGTCAGCAACAGCGCCAGAACAGCGAGCGATGCGGTGAATTTTCCCAAAAAACCGCGCCGCTTTCGTGGCGGCGGCGCGACAACCGCTTCGGGTTCGGCGACGGGCGCATTGGCGTCATACGCGGACGAATTGACGGGCTCATGCGCAAACAGCTCATGATCTCGCGCTTGTGCGTCGTGATCCACTGGAGCGCTGGGCTCAGGGTCATGGAGATCGCGCGGCGTGTCGGGGGCGTTATGCTCGTTATCAACCATTATTGATTCCTCGCCTCCGCTCCTTATAGACGAGCGGGGCTGTGGGTGAAACTGGCGGCCTGATCTGCAAAGGGCGGCGCGCCCCCGTCGCGGCGCAGTCTTATTGCGCCGCTTCCACCAGCGCGAGCGTGCGGCGCGCTCCATCGAGATGCAGCCGTTCAACCATCTGCCCCTCGATCTGAACGACCCCCTTGTCCGCATTTTCCGGCGCGTCGAACACCGCCAGGACTTTGCGGGCGAAATCGACCTCCGACTGGCTGGGCGCAAAGATCTCATTGACCGGCCCGATCTGGGACGGATGAATCAGCATCTTGCCGTCCATGCCAAGATCGCGGCCCTGCTCCGCTTCACGACGCAGACCCGCTTCATCGTTGAAATCATTGTAGATGCCATCGATAATCTCAATGCCGTGAACCCGAACCGCAAGCACTCCCGCCGAAAGCCAGGACAACAGCGCGGGGCGACCAGGAGTCAGACGCGCGCGGGTCGATTTGGCGATGTCGTTGGGACCGAGCACCAGAACTTCGAGGCGCGACGCTGGATCGTCGGCCGCGCTGGCTATTTTTTCTATGTCGAAAATCGCGCGCGGCGTCTCGATCATGGCCCACAAGCGGGTTTGCGGCGGCGCGCCGGCGGCCGCTATGTCGGACGCTGCGGCAAGCACGTCCTCGCGCGAATTGACCTTCGGGATCACGATGGCGTGCGGCGCCATCGGCGCGATGGCGGCGACATCGGCCGCATACCACTCCGAACCCCGGGCGTTGACCCGCACCACGATCTGGCGCTCGCCGTAACCCCCGCCTCTCACCGCGGCGGCGACCTGTTCGCGGGCGATGGCTTTTGCGCTTTCAGCCACGCCATCCTCCAGCTCGAACATCAGCACGTCGGCCTTCAGCGTTTTGCCTTTTTCCAGCGCGCGCGCGTTGGACCCAGGCATCGCCAGCACGCTGCGTTTCAAAGTCGAAATCATAACCTCTCCTTTTGCGCCTTCGAACCAGGGCCCCCGACTGCACTTGAGAGCCCGGTCACCCGAAGGCCTCATTTTGCGCCCGTTACGCTCCCAATGGATTCCTTGCTTGCCTGACGGCTTTTGCTCCACAATAAGGGAGCAACCGCCGCAGCGCCAACATCCGGCGCATGCAAAATGCCCTATCCGCGCGGCCTCTGGTATGATCGGCGCGATTGAGGACTGCAAATGAATGAAGCCAAAAGCGGCCACTGCCATCCTCTGCCGAGCCATCTCGTGGCCGGCTATGAGACCTTTCTCGCCGGACGCTTTCCCCGAGAGCATGAGCGGTTCCGCGATCTCGCCGAAAAAGGCCAGCGCCCGACCACGATGGTCGTCAGCTGCTGCGATTCGCGAGTCTCGCCGGAAGCGATTTTTGACGCCGGCCCTGGTGAATTATTCGTGCTCCGCAATGTCGCGAATCTGATTCCGCCGTTCGAGCCGGACGATCATTATCACGGCGCTTCCGCGGCTCTGGAATATGCCGTTATGTCGCTCAGAGTGCAGCACATCGTCGTGTTGGGACACGCGCAATGCGGAGGGGTGGCGGCGTTCGCCGCGAGCCTCGCCGACCCGGACACGCCGCCTCTATCGGAGGGCGATTTCATCGGGCGATGGATCAAGCTTCTGGCTCCGGCTGCGGAACGGGCGGGCGAACGTCCTGAGGCGCTGACCCGGGCGTATCTGGAGAAGCTCGAATTCGAGGCGATCAAGCAAGGCTTGCGCAACCTGCGCAGTTTTCCCTGGATACAAACCCTCGAGACGCGTCATTACCTTCATCTGCACGGCGCCTATTTCGGCGTGATGGATGGCCGACTGCTGGCGCTGGACGAGGACAGCGGCGTCTTCAGGCCCGTCGCTCGCGAGGCTCACGCCGCCGCGATTGAGAGCGCCAGGTTTTGACATCGCCACATCGCGCGCCTGACAATCTTGAAGAAATCCCCATGGTCGCAGGGCTTTCGGCGCTCGCTGCCCGCTATGACGCCATTTTATGCGACGTCTGGGGGGTTCTGATCGACGGAACCTCTCATTTCCCGGCGGCGGCGGCGGCTTTGAAAAATTTTCGCGGCGAAGGCAAGAGTGTTTCCCTCATCACAAATGCTTCGCGGCCCAGCCAAGAGGTGCGCGAACAGTTGCGGCGTCTCGGCGTGCCTGACGACTGCTACGACGATCTTGTGTCGGCTGGGGAGCTGACTTTGCGCAACATTGTCGCCCGCAAGGGGCAGGCCTGCTGCCATCTCGGTCCGCCGCGCGACAGAGGGTTGTTCGAGTCCGCCAGCCGTCTTCTCGGCTCGCCTTTGCGCCTCGTCGGACCGCAGGACGCCGATTACGTCGTCTGCACCGGGCTGATCGACGAAGACCACGAAACGCCCCAAGACTATGATGAGCGGCTTTCCGAGCTAAGGCGACGCGCGTTGCCCATGCTTTGCGCCAACCCGGACATCGTGGTCGGAGTGGGCGACCGGCTTTACTGGTGCGCCGGCGCGCTGGCGCAACGCTACATGGCGATGGGGGGCGAGACGCACATGTTCGGCAAGCCCTATTGGCCGATCTACCGGGCGTCGCTCGAGCGGCTCGAGACGCAGCGGGGGGGCCTCCAAAAAGCGCGAGTGCTCGCGATCGGCGACGGCGCCGACACCGACCTCGCCGGCGCCGGCCGGGCCGGCCTTGATTGCCTGTTTATCACCCAGGGCGTGCATCGGGAGGACCTCTATGGCGAAGGCGAGGCGCTCGATCGCGGAGCGCTGGCGAAATTGCTTGAGCGCGCGAAAACGACGCCGATAGCTTTAGCCCGGGAAGTTGTGTGGTAATAAGGAGCGACGAAAACCGCATCCTGATCGAACCTGCCGGTGAAAACCAATGTCCACGCCGTTCAAAATCTATTATTTCGAAGACCTGAGCGTCGGGATGCGCGAGACCTTGATGAAGGCCGTGATGGATGACGACGTGATCGCTTTCGCCGATCTTTCCGGCGACCGGAACCCGATTCACCTCTCCGACCACTTCGCCAGCAAGACCCGCTTTGGCGAGCGCATCGTGCATGGTCTCTACACTGCGGCTTTGATCTCGACCGTGATCGGCATGTATCTGCCTGGGCCTGGCGCCGTCTATCTTTCCCAGACGCTGAATTTTCGTGCGCCGGTGAAAATTGGAGATGTGATCAACGTCGTCGTCGAAGTGGTCGAACTGGTCGAAAAAGGCCGCCGCGCCAAGCTGAAATGCGAATGTTCGGTCGACGGCAAGGTCGTGCTTGACGGCGAGGCTATCGTCATGGTTCCCAGCCGCGAACAAGCCAATCGCTCCGCCGCCGCCGCTTCGGCCTGACTCAGAACCGGATCGCCACGTTGAGCGAATTCGAAGCATCCGCGTCACTTTCGAAGGATCGTCGTGGCTGACGCGAAGGATCACTTCATTGTCGCTCGCGACCCCGACACGCCGCCACACGGCCTGCAGGGAGCAGTGCTGGCTCTGGGTAATTTCGACGGTCTGCATCGCGGCCATAAAGGCGTACTCGCGAGGGCGAAGGCCTTGGCCCATAAGCTGCAAAAACCTTGCGCGATCCTGACTTTCGAGCCCCATCCCGCCGATTTTTTCGCCGGCCACAGCGTCATTTTTCGCCTCACGCCGCCGGACGCCAAGGCTGTTCTGCTGGCGCGCCTCGGTCTCGACGGCATGATCATCCTGAATTTCGACGCGGGCTTTGCGGCGTTGACGGCCGCGCAATTCACTCGCGACATTTTGTCGCAGAAGCTGGGCGTCTCGGCGGCGGTGGCAGGCTACGATTTTCGCTTTGGCGCCAGACGGCAGGGCGATGCGAATTTCCTGCTGCAGGAAGGCGCTAGACTAGGCTTCGCCGTCGACATCGTCGAGCGCATTTCCAGGGACGAGGCCGGCAGCCTTGATGCAGTTTCCTCCACTGCGACCCGTGAGGCGCTCGAGCGCGGGGATGTGGCGCTCGCCCGTAACCTGCTCGGCAATCCCTATTTTATCGAAGGCCTCGTGATTCATGGGGAGAAACGGGGACGCGACCTTGGCTTTCCCACCGCGAACATAACGCTGGACCCCTCCAATCGCCTTCGCCACGGCGTTTATGCCGTGACTCTGGAGGCAAGAGGCATAGTGTATCGGGGCGTAGCCAGCTTTGGTCGTCGTCCCACCTTCGACGACGGCCCGCCGCTGCTTGAGGTCTTCGTGTTCGACTTTTCGGGCGATCTCTATGGCGAGAAGGTCGAAGTCGCTTTCTACGGCTTCATCCGCGGCGAGGAAAAATTCGCTTCCGTCGACGCTCTGGTGGCCCGGATGCACGCAGATGTCGAGGCTGCAAAGGACATTCTTGCGCGGGGGTAGGCGAACGCCTTCACGCTCCGAGTCGCCCTTTTTCGAAGCTTCTGCGATAACCATATATCGGGCCGGTGCGGTCCAGAGTGGAGGCGAACGTGGCCAAGCATAATGGCAATCCGGTCGAGACGCCGAAAGGCCCGATCGAGATCCTTCCGCCGGAAGATGAGCGCTCCTCCTCGGGCCGCTTCGTCTATTCGTCGGGCTTCGGGACGGTCAGGATCGTCAAGCTCGGTCCATTCGCCAGCTTCGCGATTTTCATTGCGATCTGCCTGATGCTGGCGCTGGGCTTCCTTTTCCTCGGCGGCGCGCTTTTGTTCATTTTGCCGATCGTCGGACTGCTTGCCGCCGGGGCGGCGCTGTCTGGCCTGTTAGGCAATCCATTCAAGCGCTTGCGTTAAAAGACTGCAAATCCCCCTTTTCGAGGCGCCCCTTGCCTGCTAAGGCTTCAGGATGATGTTTCGCGCCTCAACACGAATTACCGGCCCGGCCCGCGCTCGCAGTTAACGACTCGCGCGGGGTCCGGGCTTTCGCGCCCAAGGGCGCATCCTCGCAAGCTCTTCCGCAAAACGCGCGCGCTTGCGCCAGCGCGCAGACAGCCCGGTTTCTTCTCATGACTGACACTCCCCCCAAGGCCGCCGTCGATTACTCTGCGAGCCTCTATTTGCCGCGCACGGATTTTCCGATGCGCGCCGGCCTGCCGCAGCAGGAGCCCAAAACCCTCGCCCGCTGGGAGGAGATCGGCCTTGCCGCCAAAATGCGGGAAGCCGCGCAGGGGCGACCCAAATTCGTCCTGCACGACGGCCCTCCCTATGCCAACGGCAATATCCATATCGGCCACGCGCTGAACAAGATCCTCAAGGACGTGGTGACCCGCAGCCAGCGCATGACCGGCAAGGACTGCGCCTATGTGCCGGGCTGGGACTGCCACGGCCTGCCGATCGAATGGAAGATCGAGGAAGAAAATTACCGCGCCAAGGGGCTGAAGAAGCCCGACTTTTCCGACCCGGAGGCGATGATCGCCTTTCGCAAGGAGTGCCGCGCCTATGCCGAGAAATGGCTGTCCGTGCAGCGCGAGGAGTTCAAGCGGCTCGGCGTCGCGGGCGAATGGGAGCGCCCCTATTCGACCATGGCCTTCGCGGCCGAGGCCCGCATCGCCGCCGAAATCCTGAAATTCGCCGAGAACGGGCTTTTGTATCGCGGCTCCAAGCCGGTGATGTGGTCGGTGGTGGAAAAGACCGCGCTTGCCGAGGCGGAAGTGGAATATGAGGACCACGTCAGCGACACGGTTTTCGTGGCGTTTCCTGTGCGGGCGATTGTTCCGAACGCCAATAGGATTGATCCCCACAACCGACGCCAGTTGAAGACCGACGATCTTCTTGGCGCCAATGTCGTCATCTGGACGACAACGCCTTGGACGCTGCCTGGCAATCGGGCCGTCTCATTTTCTGGCAAAATCGCCTATGGCCTTTATGAGGTCGACGATGCGCCGGAAGGGAATTGGGCGAAAACTGGAAGCCGATATATCTTAGCGAAAGCGCTTGCGGAAAGCGTCTTTCAATCAGCGAAGGTGACGTCGTTTAACCTGTTGCGCGAGCTACATCCTTACGAGGTGCAACTGCTTGAATGTGCGCATCCCCTCGCGCATCTCGGCTACGATTTCGCGGTCCCGCTCCTCAACGGCGACCACGTTACCGAAGACACAGGCACGGGTTTCGTCCACACCGCGCCGGGCCATGGCCGCGAGGACTTTGACATCTGGATGGCGAGCAGTCGCTATCTAATTGACCAAAAGATCGACACGCGCATCCCCTACACCGTGGACGAAGACGGTTTTTACACCGCCGACGCCCCCGGCTTCGAGGGCAAGCGCGTCATCACCGAGAAGGGCGACAAGGGCGACGCCAATGAGGCGGTCATCGCCGCGCTGGTTCAGGCCGGCAACATTCTCGCGCGCGGGCGCTTAAAGCATCAGTACCCCCATTCATGGCGCTCGAAGAAGCCGGTGATCTTTCGCAACACGCCGCAATGGTTCATTGCGATGGACAAGCCGCTTGGCGCGCCTCCCTCCCCCCTTGCGGGGGAGGGTCGGGGTGGGGGGTCGCGAGCCCTTTCCCAGGATAGCGCCACCCCCCTCTCTAACTCTCCCCCGCCAAAGGGCGTCCAAGGGACGCCCGTCGAAGCGACGGGCTATGGGGGGAGAGGACAGTTGGCGGGCGCGGACACGTTGGCCAACGCCGCCACGCTCCGCCACCTCGCATTGTCTGAAATCGCCCGCACGCAATGGACGCCTGCCGCAGGCCAGAACCGCATTACCGGCATGATCTCCGGACGGCCGGACTGGGTTGTCTCGCGCCAGCGCGCCTGGGGCGTTCCGATCGCGATCTTCGTCAAGAAGGGAACCCACGAGCCTCTTATCGACGCGCGCGTCAATGCCCGCATCATCGCGGCTTTCGAGCAGGAAGGCGCCGACGCATGGTTCCACGCGGAGGCGGCAAAGCGCTTTCTCGCGCCCGAGCATAATCCCGACAATTACGACAAGGTTTCCGACGTGCTCGACGTGTGGTTCGATTCCGGCTGCACCCACGCCTTCGTGCTCGACGACCCGCAGGCATTCCCGACGCTCGCGAACATCCATCGCAAGCGCGACGGCGGCGCCGACGAGATCATGTATCTCGAAGGGTCCGACCAGCATCGCGGCTGGTTCCATTCCTCGCTGCTCGAATCCTGCGGCACACGACACCGCGCGCCCTATGACGCGGTTCTCACCCACGGCTTCGTGCTGGACGAGAAGGGCCGCAAAATGTCGAAGTCGCTCGGCAATGTGGTGGCGCCGCAGAAGGTGATCAGCGATTCCGGCGCGGACATTCTGCGTCTGTGGGTCTGCGCTTCGGACTATGCCGACGATCTGCGCGTTGGGCCGGAAATTTTGAAGACTTTCGTCGAAACCTACCGCAAGCTCCGCAACACCATCCGCTGGATGCTCGGCACCCTGGCCCACTATCAGCCCGGCGAGCATGATCTCCTCCATGCGCCCGAGCTCGAGCGTCTGATGCTGCATCGGCTGGTCGAACTCGACGAGCAGGTCCGCACCGCTTACGCCGCCTACGACTACAAGAAAGTCGTGGCGCTGCTCACGCCTTTCATGATTAGCGATCTGTCGGCCTTCTACTTCGACATCCGCAAGGACGCGCTTTATTGCGATCCGCCGTCGAGCGAAAAGCGAAAGGCGGCTTTGGCGGTCATCGAACAGATCTTCCGTTGTCTTACGACCTGGCTCGCGCCGATCCTTGTCTTTACGTCGGAGGAGGCCTGGCTGTCGCGCTATCCAGCTGCGACTTCCGTCCACCTCGAAAATTTTCCGGATGTTCCGTCGCATTGGCGCGACGAGGCGCTGGCGAAGAAATGGAACGACATCCGCGACATCCGCGCCGTGGTCACCGGCGCGCTGGAGCTGGAGCGGGCGCAAAAGCGCATCGGCTCCTCGCTGGAAGCCGCCCCGCTGGTTTATGTCTCCGACCCCAAATTGCGGGTGGCGCTGGACGGGGTCGATTTCGCCGAAATCTGCATCACCTCCGACATCGCCATCGAGACCGAGCGCGAGCCACCGGCGGAGGCGTTCAGCCTGTCGGAGACGCGGGGCGTCGCGGTGGCCTTCGCACAGGCGTCCGGCGTCAAATGCGCGCGGTCATGGCGCTACTTTGATCCGGCAACGGCCGATCCGGCCTATCCCGATGTGACGCCGCGCGACGCTCAGGCGCTGCGCGAGCTGACGCATGCGGGGCGTTGGGAGCAAAACCAGCCGTGATCGCCACACCGCAAGCAAAGACCAAAAGCCTGCCGCGACTCCTTGAGATAGGAGTTGCGGCGCGGTGAAGGTTTTGCTCGCATTTCTGGTCAATTCAGTCACGAATTTCGTGATTGGCCTTGTCGTCGCCAAATATCTTGGCCCCGAGGAATATGGCCGGTTCGCCATCGCCTTCGCGATCACCGCCGTCGTGCAGACCGCGCTGTTCGACTGGCTGCGCCTGTCGGCGACGCGCTTTTACTCGGAAAAGGTGCGGGACAATCAGCCTGTGGTGCGGGCGAGTCTCGACGTGTCCTTTATCGCGATAACCTTCGGGCTCGCGCTTGTCACGGTTTTATTCGCTTCTTTCGGTCCTGAACTCGACTTCGAAAATGAGCTGATACTGCTCGCCCTGCTCACCGCGGCGGTCAATGGGCTGTTCGATTATTCAACCGCGCTGGTGCGGGCGCGATTTGAGGACACGCTCTATGGCCGTCTGGTTCTCGTCAAGAATTTTCTGTCCTTGATCCTCACCGGCGGCGGAGCGTTTATCTTTCATTCGGCCGCGATAGCTATGGCGGGCGCCATAGCCAGCCTGCTGGGCACGGTGATCGCCGCGCGCGCTTCGCTGACCGACAAGGCCGCAGCGCCGGGCGCGGCTCGGCGCGAGACAGCGGCGATGCTGGCGGCCTATAGCGCGCCGATCGTCGCCGCGCATCTGATCTATCAGGCTATCCCCCTCGCCACGCGGTCCGTCGTCGCAAGCGTCTATGACCTCGCAGAAACAGGACAGTTCGCGCTGGCCTTCGACCTCGGCATGCGTGCGGTTTTGGCCCTGGGGCAGGCGCTGGACGTGCTGCTGTTCCAGATTGCGGTAGCAGCTCATGAGAACCATGGACATTATCGCGCGCGACGTCAGGTGGGACGCAACATGGCGGTGGTTCTCGCCTTCCTGCTTCCTGCCTGCGTCGGCGTCTATCTGGTGATGCCGTCGATCGAGCTGCTGATCGTTCCGGCGCAGTATCGAGGCCCGTTCGGCCATTATCTCAGTCTGCAACTGCCCGGCCTTTTCGCAATGGGCATGATCTTGTTCGGGGTTAATCCGGTTTTCCAAATCTCGAAAAAAACAGCGCCGATGATTGGCGCCGCGCTTATCGCCGGCGCCGCCGGCCTCGCGCTGCTCGCGATTTTGCCCTGGGGACAGGACGCCTCCAATCTGGCGCTGGCGCAATGCGGCGCCTATATCGCGGCGCTCATCGCAACGCTTGTCTTCGCCGCGCGGGAAAGACCTTTCTGGCCGCGTCTGCGCGATGTCGCCGCTGCGGTCGCCGGGACGCTCGGCATGATCGGAGCGCTGGCGCCGCTGCGGGACATGGCGCCGGGCATTTCCGCGCTGCTGTTGCAGGTATCGTTAGGGGCGGCCGTTTATGGCTTGCTGACGCTGCTGTTCGACACGGCGGGACTGCGCGGGCTGGCGCTGGACTGGCTGCTACGGCGGCGCGCCGCTTCGGAAGCCTAAACGTCTTCCATGATGAAGCAGCCGTAGGATGACGTGGGTTGTCCAACCTCGTCGGCGATCATGTTCCAGCAGCGTCCCTTGCCGCGAATGGTGCGATAGATAAAGACCCCGGCGGGTTGCGTTTCCTTTTCGTCGGGCACGCCGCTGCGCCCGAGAAAGTTGAAATAGGCGACAGCCTCGTCGTTATGACAACGATAGAGAATATGTCGGTCGAGACGCTCGACGCGGAAGCGGTCCTTCGCTTCATTCACGCAGTTGGCGTAATAAATTAGCGCCGGGCCACTGACGTCTGCGTCGTTTTCCGGGGTCTGCCCGCGCCGGCCCGCGATTCCCGCAGCGCAGCTCAAAGCCCATCCAGAACAGGGTCAGCAGCAAAATCACCAAAAGTCTACGCATCGACATAACACCGCTCCGCAACCACAAATGGCCTCGCCGAGTTCACGATCCCCTCGCGTAGTCCATATTATCGGCGCTTCTGTGGCCGCGCCAGCCTTTGGCGAAGCCTCGTGACCCGCGAGTCCGACGCGCGTATTTACGGAGTAAGGTTTATCCCTTTAGAATAACGCTACCCTCCCACATCAGTCTTGACGGCGAAAAATGCGAAAAAAACCCCAATATAATCTCCGTTTCCTTGGATATTGCCTCGCCTTTCTTATGAGCGAGCCACTTTTTACCGCAAATGCGATAGGGCAACCCGCGCCGCCGTTATGCACGCTCGACCGTGCTACGGGCGTCACTATCGATAAAACGCCCTTTATCAAAGGCGGATATTTAACGCGCTGGAATTTCGCGACCAATCTAATCTCGTATATGGCCCCGAACGCTCAAGGTTTTTATCGAATATATACAATTTCTCCAAGCGGCGAGCACTCTACGGACGTTACCGGAAACACTCCCTCATTGCCCAAAAAGCATCACGGCATGCAATATTGGCATCCATCAGGCCGTTACATGGTGGTGGCTGTCGAAAAACAGGATTGGAAAGACACCCGCATGTTCGGCAATCCCGATTATGGGGCATTGCCCGGATTTGGCGTTCACGACGATTTATGGCTCGTTACATCGGACGGCAGTCATGCTTGGCAGCTGACAAATGAGCCCGGCATAAAAACCCAGGGCGAACTCATGCCGGTCTTCTCCGGCGACGGGAAGCGTCTCGCGTGGTCCTCACGTCAGCCGGACAAAACTTATGTCATAAAAGTCGCCGATTTTGTGGAGACACCGCAACCGCATTTGGAAAATATTCGCTCATATACGCCGGGCGGAAAATACTATTATGAACCAGGCGCTTTCACGAGCGACGGCCGAAATCTCACCTACTCCAGCGACCAGGACACACATAATTTCTGGCGCAGTCAAATCTACATTCTGGATCTGGCGAGCGGCTCAAGCAGACGCCTCACCGAGGGAGGGGCCTATAGTGAGCACCCCATTGTTGTGAAGACGCCCACCGGCGATTGGATCGTCTATATGACCGACAAAGACGAGGAGCGTCGTTTCCTGCATCTGCCCGGCACCGACTGGTGGGCCGTGCGCGCGGACGGCACAGGCACGAAGCGTCTGAGCTATATGAATATCCACCGCAAAGACAACCCTGAAGCCTCTGAAAATACGGTGACCGCCATAACAGTGTCCATCAGCCCGAACGGCGATTACATGCTCGGCGACGTGCAGGACAGCCTCGTTCATCAAACAGGCTTTTCCACGGTGGTTCGTTTTAAATGTATTTAAGGGCCAAACGGAGAGTTTAAGGGCCAATTCAAGGTCATTGGCCGGATTGGTTATAAAACATCCTCATGGTCCGCCGTCGAAGACGACGAGCGCGACCGCCAAGACTGGAAAAGCCAAGGCGTTGCACCGTGCAAAAGGCGAGAAAAGTAGGTGTCGGCGGATTGCATTTAACGCGGGATTGGCCGGCTGAGCCCCTTTGGACGCAAGCTTTCTTCAACTGGCTATAAAACCAATTCTAACATCGAAAGCGCCTGCTGAGTTAAAACAAGTAAAATCATGATGTTATAATAGAGATTGGCGGAAGGGGTGGGATTCGAACCCACGGTGGAGTTTCCCCCACGGCGGTTTTCAAGACCGCTGCCTTAAACCACTCGGCCACCCTTCCTCGGGGCAAATGCGATATAACACCTTTGGCCTAAGCGCCAGAGCCGATCTTCACCCTGCGCGTGACGAAAGACGCAAGAAGAGAAAATTTCCAAGGGTTTTCCTCCAATGCCGCTTTATTTCGGCATTAGGTAGCAAGCTCACCTAGATTGATTAAATTCCGGCCCCACGCCAGACTCGACACATGCGACAATCTGCCGCATAGCGCAAGGCGTATGGTTAACCGGACTCCGGCTTTAAAGCAACTCAATTGATCCAGCATTTGGGTAAAAAGGGATTTATGCGCGTAGCAAGTAGCACGCCGCCATGCCACGACCGAACTTTTAACCATGACTCTTAGCCCTTTTCCTTGCTCGGATTCGCGAATCGTGTGGACTTATTAAGCACGATAGTTGCGCGGATTCCAAAATCATACTAAAAGCAGACTCATGGAACCCAAGGAGACATTCTCCGACTTCATAGCGCGAAGAAGGCGCGAGCTGGATGAAGAAGAAACGGAGCTTCGAAAGAGGCTGAGCGTCATAGCCATGGAGCGTGAGCATCTTTTTAATGCGGAGAAGGTATCTTTTGGCGTTAATACACCTGAGAGCGAAGTCGTAAGAGCTATAAGGAAAAGGAAAAGAGGCATAAAACCAGGAACAATTATGGCTTCTGTTATAAATATATTGAAAGATAGTCGGGAAGGACTGACGTCTTCCGAAATATTGGAAAAACTAAACCTAAGCCGAGAAGCAAATTGGTTAAAAAGAGAGAGCTTAAGCCCTCAACTAAGCCGATTGAGACAAGCCGGGTTTATAGAATTGGACGGCTCTATTTGGAGGCTGTCTGATAACAGGCAAGACAACGATAAAGGAGGCGCAATGAACACATTAATCTGAAAAGGACTCAGACGAGCCAACGTCTGAGCCCTTCACAGATTGAAAGGGGATGCACAGTGCAGGGTGAGGCTTTCCATCCAACGCCCGGCGGGTGCAAGTCCCGCTATCTCCACCACCAACGGCCACGTAGCTGAACAGGATGACGTCGCAGTCGAACAGCGCCCGTCTAGTAAACGGGGGAATGTGGGTTCGAGTCCCACCGTGGCCACCATTTTTCTAGCAGAATCCGCAGATTCTGTCTAGCTCAACACGTTCGCCGTCGGCGACGTGAAGGTAACTCCGCATGTCCCCTTATCGTCCTGATCCACAAAACCAATACCGCGCGCTTCAAAAGCAGCTTGAATTGCCTTTAGATTTTGGAGCATCGGGGCGCGCCGGCCGGCTTCAAAATCACGAACAGTCGAAAGTCCGACGCTCGCGGCTTTCGCCAGCTCGGGTTGCGAAATATCAAGAAATGCGCGAGCGGCGCGGCACTGAGCAGGAGTCATGCGACCAAAGTAGCGATGACAACTATTTACGTCAAGGTCAACGTTTTGTATTGACGCCGATACTTTCAACGCTTATTAATGAGGTCAACGGAAAACGTTGGACCTCAGGACATGGCGCAGCACTTTCTCCTCTCAACCGCAGCCCGGACGTTAAGTCTGGCCAAGGTTGCGCGTATGAGCGAGGAAGAAGCCCGCGACGCATTCCGTCAAATCCGTTGGGCTTCCACC
Organism: uncultured Alphaproteobacteria bacterium; assembly: GCA_963697595.1. GTDB lineage: Bacteria > Pseudomonadota > Alphaproteobacteria > Rhizobiales > Beijerinckiaceae > Methylocystis. Next base: position 3,427,757 of record CAVOON010000003.1, read on the forward strand.
GAAGGCGCCCCGGTTTGCCCGCGCTGCGGCTGCTGCGCTTCCTATGCGTTCAAAACCCGCGCGCTGTTCAAATGCCAAGGCTGTGACCATCAATACAGCGTGACCAGCGGGACAATCTTCGCCGGCCGCAAGCTCCCGGTCCGCGACTATCTCTTGGCCATTGCGATCTTCGTCAATTCCGTGAAGGGCCATAGCGCGCTGCAGTTGAGCCGCGAACTGGACGTGCAATACAAGACGGCCTTCGTTCTCGCTCACAAGATCCGCGAAGCTCTTGCGGTGGAAGTCGAGACGATGAAAGCCAGCGGGACGGTTGAAATCGACGGTGCCTATTTTGGCGGTTACGTGAAGCCTTCCAACTACAAGGAAAACCGTCGCGACCGCCGCTTGGCCATCAATCAGAACGGCAAGCGCCGCGTTGTGGTCATCATGCGTGAGCGCGAAGGCCGCACGCTTCCTTTCGTGTTCAAGAGCGAAGCCGAGTCATTGCCCACGCTGGAAAGCCGTATCGACGCCAGCGCGGTTGTCCATGCCGACGAAGCCTCGCACTGGGACCGCTTGCACGCCCGCTTTCTTACGAAGCGCATAAATCACGAATGGGCTTATTCAGACGAAGGAGCTTGCACGAACCAAGCCGAGTCGTTCTTTTCTCGCATCCGCCGCGCGGAAATCGGCCAGCATCATCATATCGCTGGCCTCTATCTCCAAGCCTATTCGCGCGAGATCGCTTGGCGCGAAGATCACCGCCGCGTTTCGAATGGCGAACAGTATCTCATGATCGCTTCGGCTGCATTGGCGCATCCCGTTTCGCGCCAATGGAAGGGATATTGGCAGCGATAACGGCGTTGGTGGCCTAGTGAGAGACAATTTAGCATCACAGACAAAAAATTATCCCAACTATTCGGGATTGCTATTGACTCATCAGTCAGGTTAACGCTTCTTTAACCATTCGCTAACTTTTGTCGCCCATGATCGATTCGCAAAAAAGTCAAGCCCGCTATTGCTATCTGAGAAAAGAATCATTATTTTATAACCCGATCTCGTTGGCGGAGCGTGCGCAGAACACGCTAGCGCATCATAACCGTCTGTAAAGCATGTTGCTTGGCGAGGCGTTAATTGGTGCGCTCTAATGAGTTTCGAGGAGATCTTTTTGGGAGTCCGGCTATGAATGAGACAAAAGAACCGCACGCAACGGACAAGCGAGGCGATGAAGCTGTTGTCCTCATGTATCCAGACAACCAGCTTCGTGGTCAAGTTAGGACGTTTGAAGAAACTTTCAGCGCGTTCACGGTGCTGAAGGAAACTTTTTTCGCATCAAAATAGCTTAATTCGTAAGCTAAACGGCTAAAGGCCTTGCTTTAAGCAGGGCCTTTTTTTATGCATTGGATTCCTGAATCTGGGAGTTGGCGTCAAATGAACGGTCTTTTTGTTGACTTGGAGCGCGAAGAATTTTTTATCGATTTTGTCTCCAGATATTATAATTCCAACCAACCCCTGATGGCCGATTGGTTTGAATGTGTAAACGTTATCGATAAAGAACGCATCTCCTATGCATATCGTGAATTTCGCCAAAATGTTGGACGATTTTCAGTATTACTCCATTCTAAAAACCCAGACCATTATAAAAGGTCGGGAGCTTTGTTGCACGCCCTCTATCAAAGCGAAATCATCACCGAGACTAACCTTGAGAAAGGTAAATTTGGCACTCTAGAAGACCTTGAATCCGGTTTCACAAAAGTAAGTTATGGGGATGCTCAACACGTTCTCACATTTGCCAACTTCTACAACGAGTTCCATAATGAATTGTATGCCTTCGAAATGGCTTATCGCTTGTGCTCCAGCTACGAACTGAATCCAAGGCAATATAACTTCGATTATTTGAGAAACGTTTGTAGATATCTAAAAGCAAACAAAAACCTAAATGTTGATTCGTGCTTTATGCTATTCAAATCGTTGATGGTATGAAATCCTGAGACGATTTGTCATCGAATATACTTCTCATCCAAACAATTTTATTGGCACGATCCTTTGAAGCTTGCGCTAGACCGCGCTTCTTTATCCACCACATGGTTCTAGAAACTCGGCGCGCATGGTCCGCGAGCAAGCTTTGGTCTTCGGGATCTTGGCTGTTCGCGATTAGAATGATCCGTGCAATCTCCCTACATGAAAGCGGCTCCTGAGCCGTCCTTAGCGTGTCCAAGATCGCCCGCGATAGTTCGCCCATGCCGTAGAGGACTTCCCGGCGACGGGGCATTTGGGAGTCCAGCTCGCCCGTGTATCCCAGCGTTCCCAAAACTCGGTCAATGGCGGCTATATCGTTGCTGATGACTGCAAGCTGGTCGTGCAGCCGTTCCGACTCCTGAAACAAGTCGGCTCGTTTCGTGATCAAGCCTGCTATCGTATGTTCAAAGGTCTTCGTTCTGGAGCGTTCCATCCGCGGACTATACCGCGTCACACGATGGAATTTTGTCAGGATGGGACGACTTCTAGGTGAGCTTGCTACCTAATGCCGCTTTATTTCGCCTATGGCGCCAATATGGATGTCGTCGCGATGGGCGCCCGCTGTCCCCGTTCGCGCCCGCTTGGGCTGGCGCGCCTCGCCCGGCATCGCTTTTTGATCATGGCGGAGGGCTACGCCAGCGTCGCGCCAGATCCCCGCTCAAGCGTGCATGGCGTCTTGTGGGATCTCGTGCTGTCGGACGTTCGCGCCCTTGATCAGTTCGAGGACGTCTCGCGCGGACTTTACAATAAGATCCAGCGCCCTGTGCTGCGCGAGCCCGTCGGCTCGGCTCAGGCGCTTGTCTACATCGGCCATTGGACGCAGCCTGGGGCGCCGGAGCCGGCCTATTTCGCCAGCCTGATTGCGGCGGCGCGCGAGTGGCGGCTGCCTGCCGGCTATGTGGCCTTTCTGGAAAGCCTTGGCGCCGCCGCGCAACAAACGCCATAATTTCTTGTCGGACTCCGCAGCCACTGCCGTCCTCGCCCAGGAAAGACCAGCACATGACCGCCACCACCGCCATCGTCCACAGCATTGAGGCGCTGCGCGCGCATGTCGCCGCCTGGCGCCAAGCGGGCGAAGGCGTCGGCCTTGTTCCGACCATGGGAGCCTTGCATGACGGACATATTTCCCTGGTCGAGGAAACACGCCGTCATGCAACTCGAGTGATCGTCACCATTTTTGTAAATCCGGCGCAATTCGGACCCTCCGAGGATTTTGGCAAATATCCGCGCACGCTGCCGGCCGATGTTGAAAAACTTGCAGGCGTCGCCGCCGATCTGTGCTTTGCCCCAGCGGTCGACGAAATTTATCCGCAGGGCTTTGCGACGCGCATAGAAATGGACGGACCGGCGCGAGCCGATCTTGAAGACCGCTTTAGACCAACGCATTTTTCCGGGGTGGCGACCGTCGTCGCCAAGCTTTTGAACGAAGCGCAGGCGGATGTCGCCGTTTTTGGCGAGAAGGATTATCAGCAACTGCTGGTCATCCGCCAGATGGCGCGCGATCTCGACATAGCGACGCGGATTCTCGGCGCGCCGACTCTTCGCGAGTCCGACGGTCTCGCCATGTCGTCGCGCAATGCCTATCTTTCCCCGAATGAGCGCCGGATAGCGCCGTCGCTTTACGCGGCGCTTAGAGGGGCCGTGCGACGCATCAAAGCGGGCGAACCCATCGAAGCGACACTGAACGCGGCTCGAAATGACCTCGCGGAGGCTGGGTTTGCAATCGACTACCTCGAGGCGAGACAGGCGCAAACGCTTGCGCGCGTAAAGAAGGCGGAGGAAGGACCGCTGAGGCTGCTGGCGGCGGCCAAACTGGGGACGACCCGACTGATCGACAATATTGCGGTTTGACGCATGAGCCACGACCACAAAGTCCGGCGCTTCGTCATCACTGGCCGGGTGCAAGGCGTCGGCTTTCGCCTGTTCGTCGCGCGCGAGGCGAGCCGGCTAAAGCTGACCGGCTGGGTTCGTAACCGCGGGGCCAATCAGGTCGAGTGCGTCGTCACGGGCGAGGCTGTCGCTATCTCTGAGCTGGCGGCTCTGGCCCAACAAGGCCCGGCGGGCGCGCGGGTCGACGATGTTCATAGCGAAGAATCTGACGCGGCGGCTTTGGCTCTCGGCAATGAAACTGGGCACGGAATGGTTCTCGCTCCGAGCATCTGACAGTGCTTCCGCCAGACGCTATGAATCAGTCGTGGGTCCAAAATAATCCTCAAACCTGCGGCGCAGCGTCATGTCGACGATGCGCATGTCGCTTGACGCGCCAAGCTCCTGGAGACTTGTGACGCCGTAATGCGCGGCGCGCTGACCGCAGGGCGCGATGCCAGAAAAATGCGACAATTGTGGCGCGACATTAAGCGCAATGCCATGAAAGCTCACCCAGTGGCGTAAACGCACGCCGAGGGCGGCGATCTTGTCTTCCGCCGCTTCGCCGGCGGGTCCACAGGCCTTGTCCGGGCGCGCAACCCAAACGCCGACCCGGTCCGAACGACGCTCCCCCTGCACGCCTAGATCGGCCAATGCGGCGATCAGCCAGGTCTCCAAAGCGCCAACAAAGGCGCGCACGTCGCGTCGGCGGCGCCCCAGATCGAGCATCACATAGGCAACCCGCTGGCCCGGGCCATGATAGGTGTATTGGCCGCCCCGGCCGGTTTGGTGCACGGGGAAGCGGGGCTCCAGTAGATCGGCGTCTTTCGCCGACGAACCTGCGGTATAAATTGGCGGGTGCTCGAGCAGCCAGATTTCCTCTGGAGCCGCGCCCTTCGCGATGGCCTCGGCCTGCGTCTCCATGCGCGCGACCGCATCCTCATAAGACACCGGCTCTTGTGCGACGCTCCATCGAACCGGCGGCGAATCCGCCGTCGGCAGCAATGAAAACGTAACTTCAGTGCGATCTTGCGTCATTGCGAATGCGGCCGGCCGTGGCTTGTTCGAGCGTATACCATGCCTGCTGGAACTAGTCTGATGAAAGTTAAACGCAACATCCTCCCCTCTGCCGCGTCATCGCCAGAAAATATCCTTATTCTGCCCAAGCGCCCAATTTTGGACGAATGCGCGGCTATGCTACACAGCCCTGCCCCGCTTCTTGAACAGACACGACGATCTCCATGATCTCCCGCTCAGCCATCGCCCTCGCTTTCGCTGCCCTGTTGTCCGCTGTTGGCGCCACCTTCGCTGGCGAACTCCGTTTCGAGACCGCCCAGAACTACGACCGCCCCCCCGCGGACATCGACGAGCCCGACACGCCCACGCCGCAGCGAGAGTCGGGAGGACTCGGCACGCGCGTCGATCGCCTCGAACGCGAATTGCGCAATATGACGGGCCGGGTCGAAGAGTTGCAGCACACCGTACAAGTTTTGGAAGAACAGTTGCGCGCCGCGCGGCAGGACAATGCGCGCCCGGTCGCGGCTCCGCCGCCCGCTGCCTCTGGAAAGCGCGGGGACGCTTTCGATCCAAACAGCAATCCCGGCGCTCCCGGCGCGCCCCGCGAAATAGGATCGACTTCGCCGTCGACGCCGCTGCCATCGTCCCGCTCGGCCGCAAGCGGACCCCTGCGTGAGCCGGGCGCGCCACTCGACCTTACGGGCCATCTGACTCAAACCTCTCCAGCGATCATTGCGCCGGCCGATGGCGCGCCGGCCCCGCCGACCGTAAAGGAGGATTACGATCAGGCTGTCGCCTTGATGCGCTCCGGCCAATATGAATCCGCCGAAAAGAGTCTGGCGGCCTTTCTCGCGAAATATCCTAAAAGCAAATATGCGCCTGCGGCGACCTATGGTCTTGGCGAGAGCTTTTACCAACGCGCCCGCTACCGTGAAGCTGCGGAAAAATATCTGGAAATCTCAACCAAATTCGCGCAGTCCGCACAGGCGCCGGAGGCTATGTTGCGGCTTGGGCAATCGCTGGGCGCGCTTGGCGCGCGGGAACAGGCCTGCGCATCCTTTTCCGAAATCGGCGTCAAATACCCCGGCTCCGCTTCCCGCATAAGGGACGCCGCGCAGCGAGAGAGCAAAAAATTGCAATGCTGAGCCGCGGACGGGCGGCCGACGAGCTGCTTGCTCCACTCCCCCCGGATACGCCATTGCTGCTCGCCGTGTCTGGCGGGCCGGATTCGATAGCGTTGATGCTGCTTGCCGCTAATTGGTCGCCGCGCGTTGGCAAGAAAAACATCTCGGTGGCCACGGTGGACCACGGCCTGCGCGCGAACTCTCATGAGGAGGCTTTGCAGGTAGCGGAGTGGGCTCAGGCCCTGGGCTTCGCCCATCATTTATTGCGCTGGGAGGGGCCAAAACCTGCAACCAGACTGCAAGAAAAAGCCCGTGAAGCGCGCTATCGGCTGCTTTGCGCCTGCGCAAAACAAATTGCTCCTGATTGCGCAGTCGTCACCGCGCATCACGCCGACGATCAGGCTGAAACGATACTTTTCCGCCTCTTGCGTGGCAGTGGCGTAGCCGGCCTCTCCGGCATGGCCTTTTCATCCATCCGCGACGGCGTGAAATTGTTGCGACCGTTGCTGGATGTCACGAAATCGGAGTTGGAGGCGATTTGCGTTCTGGCGGAACACAATTTTGTTCGCGATCCATCGAATGAGAACCAGAATTTCGCCCGCACCAGACTGCGCGCGCTAACCATGACTCTGGAGTCCCAGGGCCTTGATGTACACTCTCTGCTAAGACTTGGCCGACGTGCAGCGCAAGCTGAGGAGGCGTTGAACTGGTGCGCGTTGCGCGCGCGCGAGTCAGGCGTCATCGCCCGCGACGATTCAGGAGCGCGCCTCGACGCCTCCGCGCTGCGCTCGTTGCCCCGAGAAATAGTGCAACGTTTGCTGGCGCTGGAATTATTTCAAAGCGGTGGGCGCATGCCGAGACTGGACAGACTTGAACGCGCCGCCCGGATCATCAAGCACAGCTTGGAGGAAGGCGTGAGCGCGCGAATCACGCTGGGAAGCCTTTCGATTAATATCGACAAACTCGCGGTGACGTTAACGCCCGCCCCGCAGCGTGTTCGGGGGACCGCCAAAATTGAGACCAAGTTGCGCCGCAGCGACGACACCGTTTGATTCCAGCATATTGCCCGCTGGCTCGTCTTTTCCCGCCTGAGGCGCCCTTTAAGCAGACGCTCACTTGGCAAGCGGCGGTAGCGCGCCTAAGTTACGCATAAACGGAACGTTCGCGGGAATGGTCCCGCGTCCGAGCGTTTCCATGACAGGCTCATTATGAACGCACACTTCAGGAACCTGGCCCTGTGGGCAATCATCGGCCTGCTGGTCGTAGCGCTCGTTATGCTGTTTCAGCAACCTGGCCAGCGAACCCCGATTCGCGACATATCGTTCAGCGAACTGCTGACTCAGGTTGATCAGGGGCGCGTGCATGACGTGACCATTTCGGGCAATGAGGTCACCGGTCATTTCTCCGACAATCGTCCGTTTTCGACATATATGCCCAACGATCCGGGCCTCGTCTCAAAGCTCGAGGCGAAGAACGTGCAAATCAGCGCGAAGCCGCTCAATGACGGCAACGGCTGGCTTATGACGCTGCTGCTCAACGGTCTGCCATTGATCGCCTTTCTTGGCGTTTGGATTTTCCTCTCTCGTCAGATGCAGGGCGGCGCGGGGCGGGCGATGGGCTTCGGCAAGTCGAAGGCCAAGCTGCTGACGGAAACGCAGGGCCGCGTGACCTTCGAGGACGTCGCCGGCGTCGACGAGGCCAAGGAAGACCTCGAAGAGATCGTCGAGTTCCTGCGCGATCCGCAGAAATTCCAGCGCCTTGGCGGACGCATCCCGCGCGGCGTGCTTCTCGTCGGCCCTCCCGGCACCGGCAAGACCTTGCTGGCGCGGGCCATCGCAGGCGAGGCCAATGTGCCCTTCTTCACCATCTCGGGCTCCGACTTCGTCGAAATGTTCGTCGGCGTCGGCGCCTCGCGCGTGCGCGACATGTTCGAGCAGGCCAAGAAGAATGCGCCCTGCATCATCTTCGTCGACGAAATCGACGCGGTGGGGCGTCATCGCGGCGCCGGACTTGGCGGCGGCAACGACGAGCGCGAGCAGACGCTCAACCAGTTGCTGGTCGAAATGGACGGGTTCGAGGCCAATGAGGGCATCATCCTGATCGCCGCGACCAACCGTCCCGACGTGCTCGATCCGGCCCTGATGCGGCCGGGCCGCTTCGACCGGCAGATCCAGGTGCCAAACCCCGATTTCATCGGCCGCGAGAAGATCCTGAAGGTTCACGCCCGCAAGGTGCCTTTGGCGCCGGACGTCGATCTGAAGGTTGTGGCGCGCGGCACGCCGGGCTTTTCGGGCGCGGATCTGATGAATCTGGTCAATGAGGCGGCTTTGCTTGCGGCGCGTCGCAGCAAGCGGATCGTCACCCGGGCCGAATTCGAGGACGCGCGCGACAAGATTATGATGGGCGCGGAGCGCCGCACCCTGATGATGACCGACGAAGAGAAACGCCTCACGGCCTATCACGAAGGCGGCCACGCGCTGGTGTCGCTCAACATGACGGGCTCAATGCCGATCCACAAGGCGACGATCATCCCGCGCGGCCGTGCGCTGGGCATGGTGCAGGGCCTGCCGGAGCGCGATCAGATCTCTCAGAGCTACGAACAGTTCGTGGCGATGATGGCCATGGCCATGGGCGGACGCGTGGCGGAAGAGCTCGTGTTTGGACATGACAAGGTCACCTCCGGCGCGGCGAGCGACATCCAGCAATGCACGCGGGTCGCCAAGGCGATGGTCACGCAGCTCGGCTTCTCCGACAAGCTTGGCACCGTGGCCTACGCCGACCCTCAGCAGGAGCAGTTCCTCGGCTATTCGCTGGGCCGGCAGCAGACTATCTCGGAAGCCACGCAACAGACCATCGACGCCGAAGTGCGCCGGCTGGTCCAGGAGGGCTATGAGTCAGCCAAGAAGATCTTGACCGAGAAGCGTGGCGATCTCGATACGCTGGCCAAGGGGCTGCTCGAATACGAGACGCTCTCGGGCGAGGAGATCGTCAATCTTCTCAACGGCATCCCGCCGGTGCGAGAGGATGTGCCTCCTTCGGCGCCGCAGCCGCCCCGCGCATCCCCCGTGCCTTCGACAGGCCGTAAGCCTGAGCCGGGCGTGGGCGGCATGGAGCCCCATCCGGTGTGATGGAGGGGTTTAAGAAACAAAGTAGGCCCGCTGGAAACGGCGGGCTTTTTGTTTTCATCGACGCTTCCGTGTTAACTACCCAGAAAGGATAGAGTGCCCTTGGGCCGCGAAGTGGGGTAGAAAGATCGTAACCGCATGCAAGCACCCAACATTACGCTTGCTAAAAAGGATTGCAGTCATATGACCCGCTCATATTTCGGAACGGACGGCATACGTGGCAGAGCCAACGAAAAAATTACTCCGGAACTTGCTCTTAAAATCGGTCAGGCCGCTGGACTGATCTTCCAGCGCGGCGAAGGACGTCACCGCGTCGTGATCGGCAAGGACACCCGGCTTTCAGGTTACATGATCGAATACGCGCTGGTTGCAGGCTTTGCCTCTGTGGGCATGGACCCTCTGGTGCTCGGCCCCATGCCGACCCCCGCTGTCGCCATGCTGACGCGTTCGATGCGGGCGGATGTGGGCGTGATGATTTCGGCCTCACACAACTCCTATGAGGATAACGGCATCAAGCTGTTTGGTCCGGACGGCCATAAGCTCTCTGACGAGATAGAGCTGGAAATCGAGCGCCTGCTGGACAGCGACCTCACCCGTAAATTGTCCCAGCCCCATGATCTCGGCCGCGCCCGCCGCATCGATGACGTACGCGCCCGCTATATCGAATTCGCCAAGCGCACCTTGCCGCGCAACATGAGTTTCGAAGGATTGCGCGTCGTGCTCGACTGCGCCAATGGCGCCGCCTATCGCGTCGCTCCCGAAGCATTGTGGGAACTGGGCGCCGAAGTCATCGCTATGGGCGTGGAGCCGGATGGTTTCAACATCAATCGCGAGGTCGGCTCCACCTCGCCGCAGGCGCTGCGCGAAAAGGTGCGGGAACTGCGCGCCGACGTTGGCATCGCGCTCGACGGCGACGCGGATCGCGTGCTTCTCGTGGACGAGCATGGACATTTGATCGATGGGGACCAGCTCATGGCGGTGGTCGCCGAAAGCTGGCGGGAGCAAGGACTCCTGACCAAGCCCGGGATCGTAGCGACCGTCATGTCCAATCTTGGGCTGGAGCGCTATCTGAGTTCCATCGACCTCACATTGGAACGCACCGCCGTTGGAGATCGATATGTAATCGAGCGCATGCGCGAGGGTGGCTTCAATGTCGGCGGCGAACAGTCGGGCCACATCATCCTCTCGGACTATTCCACGACCGGGGACGGGTTGGTGACCGCAATGCAGGTGCTTGCGGTGGTCAAACGGCGTGGTCAGCCTGTCAGCCAGGTGTGCAAGCGCTTTGAGCCTTTGCCGCAAATTTTGAAAAACGTGCGCGCTCCGCAACAGCGGCTCGAGACGGGCGGCGTCATGAGCGTAATAGACAAGGCGCGGAGTCGCCTGGGGGGGGAGGCCGAACTCGTGATCCGCCCCTCGGGCACGGAGCCCGTAATTCGTGTGATGGGCGAAGGCGACGATCGCGATCTGCTCGAAAGAATAGTCGGCGACATTTGCGATGCGCTGCGAGTTCCTGCCGAAGTCGGGTGAGTCGAGCAGTTCATGCCGCAAACTCCGGACGCAGTTCATGACAATGTTTTTATGCGCCCCACTTCTGGTTAAGGGGTAAGGTTAACTTCAATTTAAGCGTTTACTGCCAATTTCCTTCAATCGGCATTGTGCCGCGGGTCCGCAAGCGGCCCTGTTCGAGCGAAGGGAAGATGTATCATGGGCAAGTCCAAAGCCCTCTTTTTGGCGACGATCGTCGCCTCCGGCGCGAGTTTCGCCGCCAGCGCAGCGGACCTGCTTCCGCCCCCCCCACCAATCGAGGCTCCTCTGCCTCCTCCAGATTTTGGCGGCTGGTACCTTCGCGGCGACGTAGGCGTCGGCGCGGTTCAAGGCACTAATTTCCGCTCGACCCTCACGCCGGATCCGGCGACCGGAACGCTTCCGAACGGACCCATCGCGCCGGCCTTCGCCTCTTTGGGCGACAGCGGCATTATGGGCGTCGGCGTCGGCTACCAGTTCAACGGTTGGCTTCGCGCAGATTTCACGGGCGAATATCGCACCGAGGCGGAATATCGTCGCGGCATCGTCTATTCCTACTATAACGGAACGGGCGGCGTCGGCACTGGCGCGGACTTTTATACCGCCGGACTGGGCACCGCTCTGTTCATGGCGAACGCCTATATCGACCTTGGCACATGGCGCGGCATCACGCCTTACGTCGGCGGCGGCGTCGGCGTAGCGGCCCATAATTTGAATGGCCTCTATGACGCGGGGGGCGGCATCGCCCAAAACACAAGCCCGACGAATTTCGCCTGGGCGGTCATGGCCGGGCTTGCCTTCAATATCACGCCTAACCTGAAAATGGATATCGGGTATCGCTACGTCGACATGGGCGACATAACCAGCAATCCGATTCAATGCCTGAATTCGCCTTGCTTCCACGAGCAGCAGTCGTTCCATGTGGCCTCGCACGACATTCGCCTTGGCTTCCGCTACGCTTTCGCAGAGCCGGCGCCGATGCCTTTCCTGCCCTCGCGGCCGCTTGTCAGCAAATATTGATTTGCTTCGATCAAAACAAAAGAACGGCGCGCGGCGAGAGCCCGCGCCGTTTTTATTTGCGCATCGCATGAGTTCTCTGACGCGAGTTCAAAAGCACAAAGTTCAACGCCACTCGCCCGACAGCGCAAAATCGGGCATATCTGGCGAATGCCCCCGCGCAAAAGCTCTTTAGACGACCCACAGCCCACGCCCAGCGGCAACACGCCTGAATTGAGCGTGTCGGAGCTCGCCAACGCGCTGAAACGCACGGTCGAGGACCGCTTTGGACTGGTGCGGGTGCGCGGAGAGATCTCCAATTATCGTGGTCCTCACTCTTCCGGCCACGCCTATTTTTGCCTGAAGGACGTCGGCGCCCGTCTGGATGCGGTGATCTGGAAAGGCGTCTTTTCGCGTCTGAAAACCAAGCCGGAGGATGGTTTCGAGGTCGTCGCCACGGGCAGGCTGACGACCTTCCCGGGAAAATCCTCCTATCAGATCGTCATTGAGGCGCTGGAACCGGCCGGCGTCGGAGCCCTGATGGCCTTGCTGGATGAGCGTCGCAAGCGGCTCGCGGCTGAAGGACTGTTCGACCCTGAGCGCAAAAAGCCCATGCCGTTCTTGCCGCTGGTGATCGGCGTCGTGACCTCTCCCACGGGCGCGGTCATCCGAGACATTCTGCACCGGCTGAACGAGCGCTTTCCGCGACGGGTGCTGGTCTGGCCGGTCAGGGTTCAGGGCGAGACCAGCGCGGCGGAGGTCGCCGCCGCGATCGCGGGTTTCAACATGCTGAAGCCGGGCGGCGTGATCCCCCGCCCTGACGTGCTCATAATTGCGCGCGGCGGCGGCTCGCTGGAGGATCTCTGGGGCTTTAACGAGGAAGCCGTGGCGCGGGCGGCGGCGGCAAGCGCAATCCCGCTGATTGCCGCCGTGGGCCACGAAACCGACACGACCCTGATAGACTTCGCCGCCGACCTTCGCGCGCCGACTCCCACAGCGGCTGCGGAAAAAGCGGTGCCGGTGCGCGTCGAGCTGGTCGAGCAAGCCGCCACCCTGGCGCGCCGGTTGGCCGGTGCGCAACGTCGGCTGCTGGACGATTTCCGCGCGCGTCTCTCCCACTTCAGACGGCTTCTGGCCTCGCCCGATCAAGCCCTGGCCACGCCACGTCAGCGCAAGGATCTTGCCCAAGAACGGCTTCGAAGCGCGTTACGCTCCGGGGTCGACGGGCGACGGCTGCGTTTGTCGCGCGCCGCCCACACATTGGCGCGGCATTCGCCACAGGCCGAGTTGGCGCGCACCGGCGAAAGGCTCAAAGGTCTGTCGGCGCGTCTGAAGCAGGGCCTGCTCGCGCGCTTGACGCTCGCCAGTCAGGAACGCGCCGGAGCCAGCCGCCAGCTTGACGCAATGGGCGAGCGCATGGCTCGAGCCATCGCCGCGATAATGCATGACAGGCGCAGGAGACTGGCCCAACTCGAGCAATTGCGTCAGTCGCTTGGCCACACTGCAGTGCTGGCGCGCGGTTTCGCTCTGGTGCGCGACGAAGCAAACGTCTTGATAAGATCTGCAGGAAAAGTGGCGCCGGGGCAAGAAATGAAAATTGAATTCGCAGACGGCGCAATCCTGGCGAAAGCGTTCGGTGCGAAGGAGCCCGCGCCGCAGCCCCTTGCCGTCAAGACCTCCAGGCGCGGCCGCCCCGCCAAACCGTCGAACGGCGGGCAGGGCTCTCTATTCTAGGGCTAGCTCGGCGAAGAGAAAGTTGCTCGCGCGAGGCTTCATTCGCCCAGCCCGACTGCCTTTTTGATGGAGTTGAAGGACCATCCGCTGCTCTTTACCTCGGTGTCTTTTACTTTCGACAGATCCTGGGTGGGACGGCGATACCCCGCGGGAGGCTCTGTCAATGTTTGGCGCGCCGGCTCGTCTCCATTCGAGGCCGTGCTATTGGCGACGCGGGCGCCGCTGCGATGGGCGTTTTCCTGATCTACCGGCCAGGAAGCGGGACGTGATTTAGCTAAGGGACGCGGCGGAGGCAACTCTTGCCGGTTGGGCGGCACCACAACTTTTGCACGCTCACGATAATCGATTTTTTCACCGCTGTTGTTTGAATTCACGCCGACCAGGCCAAGTATGGCCGTGCCCACCGACGTGTCGTCGGCAGCCCGCGCATTCGATACGGTCAGCGCCCCGCCGGCAGCCATTACTGCAGTTGCAGCGATCCGCCCAAAACTGCGAGTGAGATTCATCACAAAAAACTCCTTTAATCGAGGGGTCGGGAACAACGGTGAGTCCCCGTCTCTCTGTATCCGGGCTAATATGCTCCAGTTCTTGGCCTTTTGGAGGCAGCGAGCGTCTGTAACGCAAAACCTGAAAGCTGGCGAGTCCTTGCACCGTGAGCTTGAGAGCTAAAATATTTCTAAGTTTCAATAAGATAGTTTCTCGGGAGGGGATTCCGGGCTGGCGACATTGTCCAGCAGGAGCATCGCGACGCCCATGGTGATCGCGATATCCGCGACGTTGAAGATGTAGTTCGCCAGGGGTCCAACAGGCAGGCTGGTGTGAAGGAAGAAAAAATCCGCAACAGCTCCGCGAGCCAAGCGGTCGGTCGCATTTCCGAGCGCGCCTCCAATAATGAGCCCAAGCCCGAGCGCCGTGATCCTCTGATGCGCCCGCCAGAGCCAAACCAGGAGCGCCGATACGATCAACAATTGCGCCGCAAGCAAGAGAGACCGCGTCAGGTCGTCGTGAGTGGACAGCAAGGAATAGGAAATGCCGTGGTTCCAGCTAAGCACGACGTCGAGAAACGGCGACAGCCGTATCGGCTGCCGCGCTTCAATGTCGAAGACGTTAAGCATCCAGTATTTGTGCGCCTGATCGAGAATCAGCGCGGAGCAGGCGGCGATGAGCCCAAGAGGGCGGGGCGATTGCAAAAAGCTTTGTTGAGTCAAAGGGGCTCCGCGGCGAAGCGCCGTCCAGTCAGACAAACGGCGTCCTCCCTTTCGCCGAAGCCCACACAGGCGTCAAGCGGCGATCATAGCGCGTCCCGGGATCGGTCAGAGCAGCACCGACCCGTTCAGACTCTGAACGCTTAGCAGTAAAGTAGCGTCGATTCCCTGAACGCCGCCACTTCCAGATGTGGCGGCGTCCAGCAACAGCGCGTTTGGCGCGCTGGCGCCCGTGGAGGATGAGCTGGTCGATTCGCTGTTGTTGGCGTCGTACATCGCCGCAAAACGCTCGATGAAATTTTGCAGTTTCGCGGGATTCTGGAAGTCCGAGATGTTCAATTGGCTGCTCAGCTGCGCTGCTTGGGTGTCGATAGGTTCTGCCGATGTCAACGGCGAAATGCCAAGAGCCGTCTGAACCACAGTCAGCAGATTTTGGTCGGCGAGGATTCCATAAACGCTCGTCACCTTCGGCGCGTTTTGCGCAAAATACAGCGCCATCTGCACGCCAGGGTCCTGCTGGCCCTGGTTCGTTTCCAGGGAGTTCTGAACATAATTATTAACGACATTCGTCTGCAACGTAGAAGAAGAGGTTGTGCTGGCGCCATTGTCTGCGAAGTCGAAAGCCTCGGCGAAAGCGAGAATATTGGGATTGTTGAGCGTGTGGGCCAAAGCCGTGCTGCTGTTCACTCCCTGCTGCAACACCTCTTTCATCAACCCTGTCGCATAAGTCATGTCGCTGAGGCCGAAAGCGGTCATAGCGTAATCAAACAGACGGGTATTGCCGATAAACCCGTCGATGCTCTTCACACTTGCTATGTTGGACTGAAAATAGCTCGTCTGCGTTGCGACCTGTGGCTGCTGAGCCGTTAACGCTTGCCATTTGGATAGATTATTTGAAATCTGTAGATAGGTGGATATTGTTGACATTCATGCCTCTTTTAGTAGATCGTTTCCAGGACGCTTACATCGAAAGTATTTCGCCAATCATGACTGACTTACCTTAAAAACAATTTCATTCCGCCTGGATTCGATTGTACATGCGCAATATTTTTCGCTGGAAATCCTTGCGCTCACTGCTCACGCTGAAGGTTTGACGCCCCGAGAGCGTCGTTCCGCGAAATTCGCTCTGTTGGCGGGGCGCCTCTGCGCTATTTTCATAAGCGACGAAAAAGTTGGAAGGGGTTGCGGCGGAGGCGCTGAGGATGATCTCGAACATCGCCCGAAAGCTGATTGCCGATCATTGCTTGAGTGGAAAGCCTGTCGTAGGCGCGCCTATCGCTTTGCGGATTGACCAAACTCTCACGCAAGACGCGACGGGCACGCTTGCCATGCTCTCGCTTGAGGCGATGCTTCCAGATCACGTCAAAACGGAGGTCAGCGTTCAATATGTAGACCACAATCTTCTGCAGATCGACAACCTCAATGCAGAAGATCACCTCTTTCTTGAAAGCGCCTGCCGCAGATACGGAATATGGTATTCGCGGCCGGGGAACGGGATCAGCCATGTGGTCCATATGGAGCGTTTTGGTCGCCCCGGTAAATCGCTGCTCGGCTCCGACAGTCATACCCCTGCCGCTGGAGCGCTTTGCATGCTGGCGATCGGAGCCGGCGGTCTCGACGTTGCGCTCGCCATGGCGGGAGAACCCTACTCAACCACCATGCCGGCCGTTTTCGGCGTCGAGCTGACGGGCGAGCTCCCACATTGGGTGAGCGCCAAGGACGTTATCCTGGAGATGCTGCGGCGTCACGGCGTCGCCGGCGGTGTAGGAAAAATTATCGAATATCATGGCTCAGGATTGCGTTGCCTCACGGCAATGGACAGGCACGTCATTGCGAACATGGGCGCTGAACTGGGAGCGACGACTTCAATATTCCCCTCCGATGAGGCCGTGAAAATATTCTTGTCCGCCCAGGGCCGTGAGGAGGACTGGCGTGAAATTGCCGCAGACGCCGGGTGCGATTACGACCAGCATGACCATATCGACCTCTCAAAGCTCGAACCGTTGATCGCCAGACCGTCGAGCCCCGGCAAGGTGGTCCCGGTGAGAGAGATTGAGGGCGAAGAGATTTTCCAATCCTACATCGGCTCCTCGGCAAATCCGGGATGGCGCGACTTCGCGATCGCAGCAGAAATCGTGCGGGGCAACACGATTCCCCCGAATGTGTCGTTTGATGTGAATCCGACGTCCCGTCAGGTGTTGCAAATGCTCATTGAGGACGGGCGATTGGGCGCGCTGGTCGCGGCAGGCGCGCGCATTCATCAGACAGGCTGCAATGGTTGCATCGGCATGGGACAAGCGCCTGCGACCGGGCGTAATTCCCTGCGCACGACACCGCGCAATTTTCCCGGGCGCTCCGGCACGGAGGAAGACTCGGTTTTCCTCTGCTCTCCAGAAACTGCCGCAGCTTCCGCTATCGCCGGAAAGATCGTGGATCCCAGAACTCTTTCGATTCCCTATCCGGAACTCGCGCAGCCAGCGGCGGCTCCGCAAATGTCGATATTGTTTGAACCGCCGCTCCGGGTCAGCGAGCAATCAAAGGTCTCGCTGGTGAAAGGCAAAAACATTCATTCACTACCCGAGTTCGATCCGCTGCCAGACGCGCTGGAGCTTCCCATTCTTCTCAAGGCGCCCGACAATATTTCCACCGACGAGATATTGCCGGCTGGCGCGAAGGTGTTGCCCTACCGCTCCAATCTTCAAAAAATCGCAAGTTTTTCCTTCGAGCGAATTGATCCAACCTATGTCGCGCGCGCTGAGGCAGTTGGGACCGCGATTGGTCATGCGGTCGTCGGTGGCAACAACTACGGGCAAGGATCATCGCGGGAGCACGCAGCCGCCGCGCCGCGCTATCTGGGCTTGAGAATTGTCATCGCAAAGAGCTTTGCGCGTATCCATCGCCAGAATCTCATCAACTATGGCGTACTCCCGCTGCGTTTCATTGATCCCTTGGACTATGATCGACTTGATCGCGGCCAGACGCTGACGGTCTATCAGTTGCGCCACGTTCTAGCGCACGAAAACCGAATTGTTCTCACGTGCAACGGTCGCGAGATCGAGACGACGCACGATCTGACACAGGATCAGGTCGAGATCGTGCTTGATGGCGGCGTCATCAACCGACGTCGCCGTGCCGCCTGACCGAGCGGAACGCTAACGGTCGATTTCGCCGAACACAATATCCAGAGAACCCACGATCGCGGAAACATCCGCCAACATATGTCCCATTGAAAGCCGATCCATCGCCTGCAGATGCGCGAAAGAAGGAGCGCGAATCTTGCAGCGATAGGGCTTGTTGCCGCCGTGCGAGACGAGATAGACGCCGAATTCGCCTTTTGGCGCTTCCACGGCCGCATAAACTTCCCCGGCGGGGACATGAAACCCTTCAGAATAGAGTTTGAAGAACTCGATCAGCCCTTCCATGGAACGCTTCATGGCGCTGCGCCTTGGCGGCGTAACCTTATGGTTCTCCACCATCACGGGACCGCCGCCCTCATTCGAGGTCAGTTTTTCAAGACATTGTTTTATGATGCCCGTCGACTGCCGCATCTCCTCCATGCGCACGCAATAGCGTTCGTAACAATCGCCGTTTTTGCCTACTGGAATCTCAAAGTCGAAATCATCGTAGCATTCGTAGGGCTGCGCCTTTCGCAAATCCCAGGCGGCCCCGCAGGCGCGAACCATCACGCCCGAAAATCCCCGTGTCCAGGCTTCCTGTAACGATATCGCTCCGATATCGACATTCCGCTGCTTGAAGATTCGATTTTCCGTTAACAGTCCTTCAAGATCGTCGCAGACTTTGAGAAACGGATCGCAGAATGCATAGATGTCGTTGAGGAGCCTGCCCGTTACATCCTGATGAACACCGCCGATCCGGAAATAATTCGCATGCATTCTCGCGCCGGAAGCTCGCTCATAAAACACCATGAGCTTTTCACGCTCTTCAAAACCCCATAAATTCGGCGTGAGCGCGCCGATGTCGGAAGCCTGCGTCGTTATGTTCAGGAGATGCGAAAGAAGACGCCCGATCTCGCAAAACAAAACGCGAATGAGCTGCGCACGCCGCGGGACCGCGATACAGAGCAGCTTTTCGGCGGCGAGACAGAAACCATGCTCCTGATTCATGGGCGCGACATAATCCAACCGGTCAAAATAGGGCAAAGCCTGCAAATAGGTTTTGTCTTCAATCAGCTTTTCGGTTCCGCGATGAAGGAAACCGATGTGAGGATCAGAACGGCGCACAATTTCGCCGTCGAGTTCGAGAATGAGACGCAGCACGCCATGCGCCGCCGGATGCACCGGACCGAAATTAATTTCGAAGTTTCGCAGTGGCGCCCCATCCATGCCGAACGCTCCGACGTTTGCTTAGCAGTAAGAAACTGCAAAAACATAACGAGCAATCGAGATAGCGCATGTTGCAATCGTCTCAAGGGAACAGGACGGCTCAAACGACAAGTGATCGCGGCTGCGCTTCCAGCACGTCGCGATCAACGAATGGCTCAAAGGTCACGAAATTCGCTCGGAACATGTCAACCAGTTGAGCTGCAGTTTCGACAAAGTCCTTCTGAGACGCCCAACTCTTTTGCGCATCGAGCAGATGGGTCTCAACGCCTGGCGCGGCATCAGGAACCGACAGGCCGAAATCAGGCTCTACGTGAAAGCTGCTTTTGGCGAGCGAACCGTCCAGCGCCGCGCGCAAAAGCGTACGCGTGGTCTGGATCGGCATCCTTTGCCCAACGCCATATTTTCCCCCGCTCCAGCCGGTGTTGACGAGCCAGCAGTCAGCCTTGTGCAAAGCGATCAATTCGCGCAGAAGATTTCCATATTCCGACGGGTGGCGAGGCATGAACGGAGCGCCGAAGCATGTGGAAAATGTCGCCCGTGGTTCGCGCACGCCTTTTTCTGTCCCGGCGACCTTGGCCGTGTAGCCGGAAAGAAAATGATACATAGCCTGCGCGGGAGAAAGCCTGGAGATCGGCGGAAGGACTCCGAAGGCGTCGCAGGTCAGCATCACGACATTTTTCGGGTGGCCGGCCCGTCCGATTGTCGAGGCGTTAGCCACAAAATCGAGCGGATAGGCGATACGTGTATTCTCCGTCACCGTATCATCATCGAAATCGGGAGTGCGCGTAAAGGGATCTAAAGCGACATTCTCCAAAATCGCTCCAAAGCGCTGCGAAGCCGCGAAAATCTCGGGTTCCGACGCATGCGACAGCTTGATCGCCTTGGCGTAGCACCCCCCTTCAAAATTAAAGACTCCTTCCCGTCCCCAGCCATGCTCGTCGTCGCCGATCAGGCAACGCGAAGCGTCAGCGGAAAGGGTGGTTTTTCCGGTGCCGGACAATCCGAAAAACAGCGCAGAACCACTGTCGTCGCAATTCGACGCGCAATGCATCGGCAGCACGCCGCGAGGCGGAAGCAGAAAATTCAGGTAGCCGAAAATCGCCTTCTTGATCTCCCCCGCGTAACCGGTGCCCCCGATTAGCGCTGTCTTCTTGCTGAAGTCGACCGCTATGACGGTTTGTGAATTGCATCCATGCCGCGCGGGATTCGCCTTGAAAGAAGGCAGGGCGAGCACGGTGAAGTCGGGGATGAGCCCGTCGAGTTCGGTCCGAGGCGGCCGAATGAGCAGGTTGCGGATGAACAGCGAATGCCAGGCATATTCGGTGCAGACACGAACATTCAGACGACAGTCGGGATCTGCGCAGGCATAGAGATCTTGAGAGAACAGCTCCAGCCCCCGCGCATAGTCCAGCATATCTGAATGAAGCCTGTCGAATTGTTCGGTAGTGAGCGCATGGTTGTTTTTCCACCAGACTGTGGAGTTGGTGATTGCGTCGCGCACAATGAATTTGTCTTGAGGCGCACGTGCGGTATGACGGCCGGTGTTTACCGCCAAAGCGCCACCCTTGCTGATCTGAGCCTCGCCGCGGCGGATGGCTTCCTCGTAAAGGCGCGGCGCATCGAGGTTGCAAAGCAAGTTTCTCGAGGCGTCGAAAGCGGCGCCTCTGACCTCCATCACTCTCTCATCCATCGCGCTGCCCTTCCGTTTCCGCGTCGGAATGGCGCAAAGTCCCGCGCCTCCCCCATCTCAAGCATCGCCCATGCCTCTTAACGAAAAGTAGCGGACGCGCATAGCTCGGCAAGACACGTATTCTGGTCGGAAGCCCGTGCGGCTTTATATCATTTAGCTGTAATCGAGGGAGAGCACTTATGAACAGGGAGCAGCTCGTTCGAACCGCCAAGGCGATGGTCGCTCCGGGGAAAGGCATTCTCGCGGCTGATGAAAGTCCGGGCACTATCGCGAAATACTTCGCGGCGGTTGGCGTTGGCTCGACAGAGCAAACACGTCGGGACTACCGCGAGCTGCTGTTTCGCGCGCAGCACGCGATCAACAAATTTATTTCAGGCGTTATACTTTATGATGAGACTATCCGGCAGACCGCCGCGGACGGCACGCCGATGATAAAACTGATCAAGACCGCCGGGGCGCTTCCCGGGATCAAGGTCGATCTCGGCGCCAAGGCTCTCGCCAATTTTCCAGGTGAGACAATCACCGAAGGGCTCGACGGGCTGCGCGATCAACTCGTCGATTATCATCGCCTCGGAGCGCGTTTCGCCAAATGGCGCGCCGCCATAGATATCGACGTCAAACAGAACATTCCTACGCAGTTCGCCATCACCGAGAACGCTCATGCCTTGGCGCGATATGCGGCGCTTTGTCAAAGCGCGGATCTCGTGCCCATCGTTGAACCCGAGGTATTGATGAACGGCGACCACGACATCGATCGTTGCGTCGATGTGACAAGCTGCGTTCTGAAAAGCGTGTTCAGTCGACTATTCGAGGCGCGGGTCTTCCTCGAAGGAATGGTGCTGAAACCCAATATGATCCTTCCTGGAAAGAAAAATCCAAAACGAGCCCATCCCCAAGAGGTCGCAGCGGCGACGATCCGCGTATTGAAGAATTGTGTGCCGGCTGCGGTTCCGGGCGTCGTTTTCCTTTCGGGAGGGCAATCCGACCTTGAGGCCACCGCCAATCTCGACGCTATCAATTGCCTCGGCGGCCCGTGGGCGCTGAGCTTCAGCTACGGTCGAGCGTTGCAGTCCGCGACGTTGAAGGCCTGGGGCGGGAAGGCTGAAAATATCGCCTCCGCGCAGAATGTGTTCGCGCATCGGGCGCACATGAACGCCCTCGCCACCCAGGGACGTTGGGCCGAAAAGGAAGAGAGACCGGCGGCTTGACCCATCCCTGCACTTTGGCGCACTGGCTTTGCTCCCCTCAACATAGTCGGCGCGCCAGAAAAAGTCTGTCAATACACATCGCCGAGCGAATACCGCTCTATATAGACGTGAACCCGGATAGTTGGACCACTCCTTGTGCGGATGCGTTCAGTTCCGCCCTGTAGTCACCTGAATCCGACGACTGAGGGAGACGCACATGAAACGAACGGCGGCAGCACTCGCTGCGGGTTTCGTCATAGCTTGCGCATCATGGACTTTGGCGGAAACGGTCGAAACGCACAAAGTCTTCCGTCCGCAAGAAATCAAATGGGGTTCGGGACCAGCGGGCCTGCCTGCCGGGACCGAGTTCGGCGATATTATTCGGCGATCCCGCGAAGCCGGGAATGTTTGCAATGCGCATCAAGATGCCGAAGGACTACAAGGCGCCGCCACATATGCACTCAGCAGCAGAGCTCCTCACGCTCATATCCGGTCAGCTCGGTCTCGGCCTCGGACAATCGGCTGACCGCTCCAGCGTTGAAAAATTAACCGCGGGAAGCTTTTCTTCCATGCCCCAAGGCGTGGTCCACTATCTCTTCGTGAACGAAGACTCGATCGTTCAGGTGGAAGGCATGGGGCCGTGGGGCGTCGAATATCCCAATCCAAAAGATGATCCACGGCTGAACAGAACGGGCGAGGCGTCGCAGTCAGCTCACAATCCATCACAACGACATTCGGCTGACTGAAACTGCCGTTTCGGGCGGTTGACGAACGGTCGCTTTGCGAGCCATCTAGTCGCAAAGCGCAGTTGTTTCGGAGGGTCGGTTGCTGGCCAGCCGCGCTATCAAAAGACATTCCTGAAATCTGGAACTTGAACAGCGACATCTAAGTTTCACAAAGTCCGGTCAAGAGTATTGTGATTTTCTCCGAAGCCACTCATGCAGCTGACCGCACAGGCATATGTCGATAACCACAGCTACAGAATGCGCCTTACCGGTTGGTTTAAGCCTCCCGTCCGGGAGCCTTTTTAGCGCGGGGGTCGACGCCCCTCCAGCCATCGAACCGATTGTCCGCCTTGAGAATGTGCAGACGCCTGTAGTTTTTGCCGTCGGGATGGCAAGCGCGAACTCGTCAACGCCCGTGCCGGTCGATGTCCTGGAACTGTTGATGTCCGCCGTTCTGTTCGCAGAATTGATCGTGCAGCTCGACTACCTGGACCAAAGTCGCGTGGAGAGCGCCTGCTACGACGCCTTAGCGGACCTCAAACAGAAGCTTAACAATGTTACGTTTTCGCGGGCTTTGGAGTGAGGCTTCCACCGTTGCAACACCGCCATTGAGCTCAAGTGGATCTTAGGGTAAACCTCGCAGCGTAATCAGAAATTTTGCTTTCCACCTGCTGACTCGCGCGGCGGAAGCGGGAGCCAAGGTCGTTAATGCGTAGCTGGGAAGACCTCGCGCAGCTCTGGAGCGAGCCTGCGGACCACATCACCGCAGGCAGATTGAGAGCGGAGCAATTTGCTTCGGTGGTCCGGAACACTCCCGGTCTGATGCTGGCGAACATTTGCAACGCCGCTGCTGTTTTGATCGCGTTTTGGGGAACCTCCCGGTTTCAAGATGCGATTTACTGGGCAACCACAGTATTCTTGATGGCGGGCTACATTTATTTTGCGCGACGTCGAAGGTCCGTTCAAAGAGCGGAGACGTTGCAGTCCAACGCAAAACTGAAAGCCGTTTTGAATGCGCTCGCCCTCGGGTCGTGCTGGGCGGCCTTGCCGTTGTTCTTTTTTCAGGACGTCAGCCCGGGAGCTCAGGTGCTCATCGCCTGTCTGAGCGCAGGTATGCTTTGCGGAGGCGCTTTTGCTTTGGCGAGCATACCGACCGCGGCGCTGTGCTTTGCGACTCCGATCGCCGCAGCGTCATTCGTGGCCTTGCTTCGCTCCGGCGAGAAGGACCATCTGCTCGCCGCCACCGTTTTGCTCATTTATACGGCGGTCTTGATGAAGGGCGTCTTCGCTTATGGAGGGCAGCTGAAGGCGCGGGTTTTGGCGCAAATGGATACGGAAGAAAAAGCGCGCCGGCGGGTGCAAAAGCTGCAAGCCTCGGGACTCCACGCCATTGGCGGAATGGCCTCAAGTATTGTCCACGAGGTCAATCAACCGCTTTCTGCGGCCACGACATATAT
The DNA here is from genome assembly GCA_963697595.1 of uncultured Alphaproteobacteria bacterium. Lineage (GTDB taxonomy): Bacteria > Pseudomonadota > Alphaproteobacteria > Rhizobiales > Beijerinckiaceae > Methylocystis. The sequence goes on from CAVOON010000003.1 coordinate 3,451,751, forward strand.
TCAAACCACTCTGAAATTGCTGCGCATGCCCCCCGAGGCGCGAAAGGCGCATCCAGAAGAAGTCCTTGAACAGGCGCTTATGCAGGTTTCTCGGGCGGGGGAGATCGTGCGCCGCTTGCGCAATTTCTTCATGGGCGCGGACACGGACAGCGCGAATTTGAATCTTCATCTTGTCATCAAGGAAGCCGCCCGGCATTTTGATGCGATCGCCAGCCGATCGGACATCCATCTGAAATTGCAACTTGAAGCGAATAACGACTATGTGTTCGCCGACAGAGTTCACGTCGAGCAGGTTTTGATAAATCTCATTGGCAACGCCGTCGATGCGATAAAAGAGAATTTTGATCGCAACGTCACGATTTCGACTTTCGCCACCGCGGACGGCTTCATAAAAACCGATGTGACCGATACCGGCTCTGGAATCTCGGATTCTATCGGGGGCGAGATGTTTGAGCCCTTCACCACGACCAAGAAACACGGCATGGGGATGGGTTTGGCGATTTCACGCTCAATCATCGAGGCCCATGAGGGAAAAATTTGGGCCGAACCCAGGCCGGGCGGCGGGGCGACCTTCAGTTTCATCCTTCCGCTGGTTGAATTCCATGGCGCGACGCACCGCGGCGACGCTGCATAGCGCCTCGATTTCCGGTGTGCCCGCCCGCATTAACCGAAATGATCTTCGCGCGGGCCTCTCCAGCTTGGCGGAGTCTTGACACGCGCGCACGGCGCTCCTATCTCTCCGGCGGCCTGTTGGCACTCGATCTGGATGAGTGCCAGCAGGCGCTCCCTTATCCCTTTGCCGGCCTCCGAGCAGGAGCCGCGGCGTAAAAAAGGAAAATTGCAACATGGCATTCCGTCCCCTGCATGACCGGGTCGTGGTCAAGCGCCTCGAAGGCGAAGAGAAGACCAAGGGCGGCATCATCATTCCCGACAGCGCCAAGGAAAAGCCTCAGGAAGGCAAAATCGTTTCAGTCGGTCCGGGGGCCCGCGACGAGGCCGGGAAACTGGTTCCGCTGGACGTGAAAGCCGGCGACCGCGTGCTGTTTGGCAAGTGGTCCGGAACCGAGGTGAAGGTCGACGGCGACGACCTGCTGATCATGAAGGAAAGCGACATTCTCGGAATCGTCGACTGACCGACCGACCGAAAATTCGCTTGAACGAGAATTCTCCCTGACGGAGTTAAGGAACAATGGCCGCTAAAGACATTCGTTTTTCCACCGACGCGCGCGATCGCATTCTGCGAGGCGTCGACATCCTCGCCAATGCGGTGAAGGTGACCCTCGGCCCCAAGGGCCGTAATGTCGTGATCGAAAAATCCTTCGGCGCTCCGCGCATCACCAAGGACGGCGTGACCGTCGCCAAGGAGATCGAACTTTCCGACAAGTTCGAGAATCTCGGCGCCCAGCTGGTGCGCGAAGTCGCCTCCAAGCAGAATGACAACGCCGGCGACGGCACCACCACCGCGACCGTGCTGGCAGCGGCGATCGCCCGCGAAGGCGCCAAAGCCGTCGCAGCCGGACTCAACCCGCTCGACCTCAAGCGCGGCATCGACCTCGCGGTCGAGGCTGTGGTTGCGCATTTGAAGACCAACTCAAAGAAGGTTACCTCCAACGACGAGATCGCTCAGGTCGGCACGATTTCGGCCAATGGCGACAGCTTCATCGGTTCGGAAATCGCCAAGGCGGTGCAGAAGGTCGGCAATGAGGGCGTGATCACGGTTGAAGAGGCCAAGAGCCTCGAGACTGAGACCGTCATCGTCGAAGGCCTGCAGTTCGATCGCGGCTATCTCTCGCCTTACTTCATCACCAACGCGGAGCGTTTGGTGGCTGAACTCGAGGATCCCTACATCCTCATCCACGAAAAGAAGCTTTCGACGCTGCAGCCGCTGCTGCCGATCCTCGAAGCCGTCGTGCAGACGGGCAAGCCGCTGCTGATCGTCGCCGAAGACGTCGAAGGCGAAGCTCTCGCAACCCTCGTCGTCAACAAGCTGCGTGGCGGTCTGAAGATCGCGGCCGTGAAGGCTCCGGGTTTCGGCGACCGCCGCAAGGCCATGCTGGAAGACATCGCCATCCTGACCGGCGGCGAGCTGATTGCCGAAGACCTCGGCATCAAGCTCGAGAACGTCACTTTGGCGCAGCTCGGCCGCGCCAAGCGCATCAAGATCGACAAGGAAACCACGACTGTCATCGACGGCTCCGGCGCCAAGGCCGACATTGAAGGCCGTGTCGCCCAGATCAAGAAGCAGATCGAGGAGACAACTTCGGACTACGATCGCGAGAAGCTGCAGGAGCGTCTCGCCAAGCTCGCAGGCGGCGTCGCGGTGATCCGCGTCGGCGGCGCGACGGAAGTCGAAGTCAAGGAGAAGAAGGATCGCGTCGACGACGCTCTGAACGCGACCCGCGCGGCCGTGGAAGAAGGCGTTTCGCCGGGCGGCGGCGTGGCCCTGCTGCGCGCCATCGCCTCGCTCGACGCCGTGCAGACCGCCAACACCGATCAGAAGACCGGCGTCGACATCGTCCGCAAGGCGATCCAGGCTCCGGCCCGTCAGATCGTCGACAACGCTGGCGGTGACGGCGCGGTCGTGGTCGGCAAGCTGATCGAGGCGAAGGAATACGGCTTCGGTTACGACGCGCAGAACGGCGTCTATGGCGATCTCGTCAAGCTCGGCATCATCGATCCGACCAAGGTCGTGCGCACCGCGCTTCAGGATGCGGCCTCCATAGCCGGCCTGATCGTCACCACCGAGGCGACCATCACCGAGCAGCCGAAGAAGGACGCTCCCCCGATGCCAGGTGGCCACGGCGGCATGGGCGGCATGGATTTCTAAATCCAGACGCGCAGCGTTAATATTGAGGCTCCGGAGAAATCCGGAGCCTTTTTCATGCCCGCGTTTCATCTCGAACGAAAGCCGCCGAAATGTTTCGCACCGTTGAGGCCGCACGAGGCTATCTGCTGCTACAGATTGATCCGACGGCACTGCAACAGGCGCGATTCGCCGAGGGAACCATCTGTGTCGTGATCCATAAAGAGGATCTGGCCGCGCGGAGTTTCAACCAAGCGCAAACGATCTACCAGCAAACCTGACCATGTTTCAGCAAGCTTCGAATATTGCGCGGTGCAGCACATTTTGCGCATTGCAAGGCGACGCTAAAGCTCCACGAGCTGTTGCAGGATTGGCTAAGCTCAGTTAGCATCCCGGGTTAATGAGCGTCGTCAGTTGCGAGCGCTCAAATAAGTCGACATAAAAATCACCGGGGGACGAGATTATGGGCGACAATTTGGATCACAGCTACGCCAATGTGGGCGGGGATTTCAACGACCATTTGAAGACTTACAAAGGCTTCCTCAATCTCATAGCCTTCAGCGCCGCAGCCGCGGTGGCTACGCTAGTCATCCTCTTCTTCTCTCTGGCGCACTAAACGCGAGCACCCAAGGCAGCCCCGTCTTGGGAAACCACGACGGAGACAGCGCCTTGGCGCTATGGAGTCCGTCATGCGCATTGCTGTACCAGCCGAGACCGACAAGTCCGAAACCCGCGTCGCCGCGACGCCGGAAACGACCAAGAAGTTCATTGGACTCGGGGCGGAAGTCGCCGTGCAGGCGGGCGCCGGAGCGCCTTCCGGGTTTTCGGACGCGGAATATGCCGCGGCAGGGGCAAAAATCGGCGCCACCCGCACGGAGACTCTGACAGCGGCGGACGTGATCTTGAGGGTCCGCCGCCCGTCCACAGCCGAAATTGTCGGCGCCAAATCAGGCGCAGCTGTCATCGCCATCCTCGATCCCTTTGGTAATGAGCGAGCGCTTGCGGAACTCGCGGGCGCTGGCGCCACGGCCTTCGCCATGGAGCTCATGCCGCGCATCACTCGCGCACAATCGATGGACGTCCTGTCCTCGCAAGCCAACATCGCCGGCTATCGCGCGGTGATCGACGGCGCCGCCGAATATGGCCGCGTGCTTCCGATGATGATGACGCCAGCCGGCACGGTGCCGGCCGCCCGCATCTTCATCATGGGCGTGGGCGTGGCGGGACTTCAGGCCATCGCCACCGCCCGCAGGCTGGGAGCTATCGTGACGGCGACCGACGTGCGTCCGGCCACGAAGGAACAGGTCGAATCGCTCGGCGCGAAGTTCATCGCGGTTGAGAACGACGAATTCAAACAGGCGGAAACCTCCGGCGGCTACGCCAAGGAAATGTCGCCCGAATATCAGGCTGCGCAGGCGGAACTGATCGGCGCGCATATCGCCAAGCAGGACATCGTCATCACCACGGCCCTGATCCCGGGGCGTCCGGCCCCGAGGCTCATTTCCGCCGTCCAGTTGCGAACAATGCGTCCCGGCTCGGTGATCGTCGACCTCGCCGCCGAACGCGGCGGCAATTGCGAACTGACCAAGCCAGGCGAAACCGTAGTTGTCGACGGCGTGAAGATCGTTGGGGCGTTCAACCTCGCCGGACGCTTGGCTGCGACGGCGTCGAGCCTTTACGCCAAGAACCTGCTCGCCTTCGTCGAAACGCTGATCTCCAAGGACACAAAGCAGCTTTCGATCAACTGGGAGGACGAGCTGGTGAAAGCCACCTGTCTCACCCGCGACGGTGCGGTGATCGACCCGCGCTTTCAACCCAGAGCCTGAGCCGAAGGAATATCCACCAGAAAAGGGCGCTAAGCGATGGCCAACAACTCAACGCAGCAATTGCTGGAAAAGGCGCAAGCCGCGGCGGAAGCCGCGCGGCATCTGGCGGAACAGGCGCAGAGCTATTCCGAACAACTGGCGCAAACCGCCGCCGCGGCGACCGCGCATGGGCTGGGCGGAGGCGCGATTGATCCTGTTGTGTTTCGGCTGGCGATCTTCGCGCTGGCCGTGTTCGTGGGTTATTACGTCGTCTGGTCGGTGACCCCTGCGCTGCACACGCCGCTGATGTCCGTGACCAACGCCATCTCCTCGGTGATCGTCGTCGGCGCGTTGCTGTCGGTGGGGGTGGAAGCCTCTTCGGCCGCGGATGACGGGGCGGGGTGGGCGCGCTGGTTTGGATTCATCGCGCTTGCTCTCGCCAGCGTAAACATCTTCGGCGGCTTCCTCGTCACCGAACGCATGCTGTCCATGTACAAGAAGAAGGGCTGAAGGCTATGAGCGCCAATCTGACAGCCCTCCTCTATCTCGCGGCGGGCATATTATTCATCCTCGCGTTGCGCGGCCTGTCTTCGCCGGCGACTTCGCGAAAAGGCAATCAATACGGAATGATCGGCATGGCGATCGCCGTGGCGACCACCCTGCTCCTGCATTTGCCCAGCGCCTGGGGGCTTGTGCTGATCCTCGTCGGCGCCGGCCTAGGCGGCGGCGTCGGGGCGACAGTCGCGCAGCGCATCGAAATGACCAAGATGCCGCAGCTGGTCGCCTTCTTCCACTCACTGGTGGGTTTGGCCGCCGTGCTGGTCGCCGCCAGCGCCTTTTTCGCCCCACATGCCTTTGGAATCGGCTCGCGCGGGCACATCGAAGGCGGCAGCCTGTTCGAAATGTCGCTCGGCGCGGCGATCGGCGCGATCACCTTTACGGGCTCTGTGATCGCCTTCCTGAAACTTGACGAGCGGATGACCGGCAAGCCGATCCTGCTGCCGGAGCGCCATACGATCAATATTATGCTGGGACTCGCGCTGCTGAGTTGCATCGCTCTGTTCGCCGGAACCGAAGCTGGTATCTGGCTGTTCCTGCTGATCTTGATTTCGTTCACGCTTGGGGTGACTCTGATCATCCCGATTGGCGGCGCCGACATGCCGGTGGTCGTATCGATGCTCAACTCCTACTCCGGATGGGCGGCCGCGGGCATTGGCTTCACCCTGGGCAATCTGGCGCTGATCATCACCGGCGCTTTGGTGGGGTCCTCGGGCGCGATCCTCTCCTACATCATGTGCAAGGGTATGAACCGCTCCTTCATCTCGGTGATTCTTGGAGGTTTCGGCGGTGAAAGCGTAGCGGCGAGCGGGGCGAAGGAAGCGCGGCCGGTCAAGCAAGGTTCGGCGGACGACGCCGCCTATATCATGCAAAACGCGGGCAAGATCATTATCGTCCCAGGCTATGGCATGGCGGTGGCGCAGGCCCAGCACACCTTGCGCGAAATGGCGGACATACTCAAAAAAGCTGGCGTCGACGTGTCCTACGCGATCCATCCTGTGGCGGGCCGCATGCCCGGTCACATGAACGTGCTGCTGGCCGAGGCCAATGTGCCTTATGACGAAGTGTTCGAACTGGAGGATATCAATTCCGAGTTCGCTCAAGCGGACGTCGCTTTTGTGATCGGCGCGAACGACGTCACCAACCCCGCGGCGAAAACCGACCCGCAGTCCGCCATCTACGGCATGCCGATCCTTGACGTGGAACGGGCCAAGACGGTTTTGTTCCTCAAGCGCGGCATGGGCTCAGGCTATGCGGGCGTGGAAAACGAGCTGTTTTTCAGGCCCAACACAATGATGCTGTTCGGCGACGCGAAAAAAACCGTGGAGTCGATCGTGAAGGCTCTGTCCCACTAAAGACGCCAACATCCGTGCATTCCGCCCGAGGCGCAGACCTGCGCCTCGGGCGGTTTTGTCTCAGGCGGCACGAGAGCTCAGCGCGACGCCGATGGGAAGTTGAGTTTTTCATGCCCTGAAGGCCGCGCGCCCGGTTAGACTGCCTGGTCCAGAAACAGGAACGCCGTAATGGTCATACCGATTTACGACGATACGCCCATGCGCTACCTGCGCCGCCCGTGGGTGAATTTGACGCTCATCGCCATCAACATTGTGGTTTTTCTGCTCGTGCAGAGCGAAATCTTCGGCGATCCACTGACCGTTATGCGCGGCTTCGCCGTGATTCCTCGCGTCCTGTTCGGCGAGGCCGCGCTCGCCAAGTGGATCGTCGGGCCGCCGGCGCCTTTAACACTGATCACTTCCTTGTTTTTTCATTCCAGCCTGCTCCATATCCTCGGCAATATGTTGTTTCTCTATGTCTTTGGCGACAACGTCGAAGACGCGATGGGCTCCCTTTACTATCTGCTGTTTTATCTCTGCTGCGGCGTCGCATCGGGAGTCTTTTTCGCGTACGCCTCGCCTCACACGATCATCCCTCTGGTCGGCGCCTCCGGCGCGATTTCCGGCGTCTGCGCCGCCTTCTTGCTGTTGCACCCGCGTTCAACCATTTTCGGTCTCGTGGGCGGGGTGCTGCCCATCCACGCCCCAGCCTGGATGTTCGTCGGCACCTGGATAATCCTGCAATTCATCAACGCCATTTTCGGCGAGCAGGGCCACGTCGCATGGTTCGCGCATGTCGGCGGCATTTTGGCCGGACTGGCGTTGACGCCCCTTTTTAAGCGTCGCAGCGTGCGGCTTTTCGACCCGCGACCGCCGAAGCCGCGCTCCGTCTCCGAAAACAAGAGCGCGCCCCCAGAGTTATGACAGTGCTGGCGTTTGACTTGCGCCTATGCGCCCGCTACCACAGCGCGTTCCAGCGTTTTGCCGCACAAAGTGACCTAACGTCACGCTCGCCGGGAGTTGCGCGATGAAAATTCTCGTGCCCGTCAAACGGGTCGTCGATTACAACGTAAAAATAAGGGTCAAGGCCGACGGTTCCGGCGTCGATCTCGCCAACGTCAAAATGTCCATGAATCCTTTCGACGAAATCGCAGTCGAAGAAGCGCTACGGCTCAAGGAAGCCGGCAAGGCGACCGAGGTCGTGGTCGTGTCGATCGGGCCCGCCAAAGCCGACGAGACGCTGCGCACCGGGCTGGCGATGGGCGCCGACCGCGGCATTCTGGTCAAGACAGATGACACTGTGGAGCCGCTCGCGGTCGCCAAGATCCTGGCCAAGATCGTCGCCGAGGAACAGCCGGGCCTGGTCATTCTTGGCAAACAGGCCATTGACGACGACAGCAACCAGACCGGGCAAAGCCTGGCTGCGCTCCTTGGCTGGGGCCAGGGCACTTTCGCCTCCAAGGTTGAGATTACCGGCGACAGTGTGGACGTCACCCGCGAAATCGACGGCGGTCTGCAAACCGTGACGCTGAAGCTGCCCGCGATTGTCACCACTGATCTACGCCTCAATGAGCCGCGTTACGCGAGCCTGCCAAATATCATCAAGGCGAAGAAAAAAGAGGTGGCCGTGAAAGCGCCGGCTGATTACGGCGTCGATATAGCGCCGCGTCTGGAAGTGCTCAAAACCGCCGAGCCGCCTGTCCGTAAGGCCGGCGTGAAGGTTGGCTCCGTGCCGGAGCTGGTCGCCAAACTCAAGGAAGCGGGAGTTCTGTAAATCATGACGACACTTCTCCTCGCCGAAACCGCCGGTGGCGCGCTCGCGCCCGCCACCGCGAAGGCCCTCACCGCCGCTGGGGAAATCGGCGGCGCGGTGCATATTCTCGTCGCCGGCTCCGGCCTGCGCGGCGCTGCGGAACAGGCCGCCAAGCTTGCGGGCGTCGAAAAGGTCTTGCTGGCCGACGCCGCGACCTATGACCATGCGCTGGCCGAGCCTGTCGCAGCGCTGATACTGGGCCTCGCCGGCTCCTATGACGTGATCCTCGCGCCTTCGACCAGCGCCACCAAAAACGTGCTGCCGCGCGTTTCGGCATTGCTGGACGTCGCACAAATCTCCGACATCATTAAAGTGATCGCCCCCGACACTTTCGAGCGGCCGATCTATGCCGGAAACGCGATCCAGACGGTCCGGTCCAAGGACGCCAAAAAGGTCATCACCGTCCGCACGACCGCCTTTGCGGCGACCGGAGAGGGCGGCGCGGCGCCCATCGAATCGATCACGGGCGCCGGGGATCCGGGCCTTTCTTCCTTCAAAAGCGAGGCGCTGGCCAAATCCGAACGGCCGGAGCTGACGGCCGCCAAGATCATCGTCTCCGGCGGCCGCGGTCTCGGGAGCGCCGAGAATTTCGGCAAGTTCATCGAGCCTGTGGCTAATCGCCTCAACGCCGCTATCGGCGCCTCCCGCGCCGCTGTGGACGCCGGCTATGCGCCCAATGACCTGCAAGTCGGCCAGACCGGCAAGGCGGTCGCGCCCGATCTTTATATCGCTGTCGGCATTTCCGGGGCCATCCAGCATCTGGCCGGCATGAAGGACTCAAAGATCATCGTGGCGATAAACAAGGACGAGGAAGCGCCCATCTATCAGGTCGCTGATTTTGGCCTTGTCGCTGATCTCTTCAGCGCCCTGCCGGAACTCGAGGCGGAACTCGCGAAGAGCGGCCGTTAGTACTCAGGCGAAAGGGCTGGAGAGATCGCCGAGGCGCGAGCGTTTCCAGCCCTATCCCTCTTCGCATGCCCTTCATTTAAGCCGCAGTCCGCCAGATGAAGGTTTTCATAAAGGCCAAACACGCGCTATATTGCACTGCATAATAGGGTCCGAAATCTCGCTGGGGGCGCCACGCAACATGAGCCTTGAAATTCGCAAGATCGGCGTTATCGGCGCGGGACAGATGGGCAAAGGCATTGCCCATGTATGCGCGGTGGCAGGGTTCGACGTCGCGCTAAACGACGTGAGCAACGATCGCATTTCGGCGGGAATAGACGATATTGCAGCGCAACTGCAAAAATCTGTCGAGCGGGGAACGATCGACGCGACGGCCAGAGACTCGGCGATAGCGCGGATAACTCCCGCTCCCGCCATGCAGGATTTTCGAGACGCCGACCTCGTTATCGAGGCCGCCTCGGAAAGCGAAGAAATAAAGCGCAAGATCCTCTCGGACATAGCCCTTGCCTTGAAGCCGGACGCGATCATCGGCACCAACACCTCTTCGATTTCAATCACGCGCCTCGCCGCCGTAACCGGCAGACCAGAGCGTTTTATCGGCATCCATTTCATGAATCCGGTGCCGAAAATGCAGCTCGTAGAGCTGATTCGCGGCATAGCGACGGACGATCGCACATTCGAAGAATCGCGCGCCTTTATCGCAAAGCTCGGCAAGACGATAACGGTCTCCGAAGATTTTCCGGCCTTTATCGTTAACCGCATCCTGCTGCCGATGATCAATGAGGCGATCTATACGCTCTACGAGGGCGTAGGGTCAGTCGAGGCGATCGACACTGCGATGAAGCTCGGCGCAAACCACCCTATGGGTCCGCTTCAGCTTGCCGATTTCATCGGCCTCGACGTCTGCCTGTCCGTCATGCAGGTGCTTCACGAGGGTCTGGCGGATTCCAAATACCGTCCCTGCCCCCTCCTCGTGAAATATGTCGAAGCGGGCTGGCTCGGACGCAAGACGCAGCGCGGATTCTACGATTATCGCAGCGGAACGCCCGTCCCCACCCGCTGAAGGCGCAGCTTTGCCTTCTACGCTCAGAATTTACTTGCCGGCGCCGCTTGCTTTGCCGCTTTGCGTGTCGGGCGATCCCTCGATGCCCGGAGCCCCCGCCGAGGTGCCGCTTACTCCGCTTTTCTTCTCATGGCCTGCCTGGGGGATATAGGGATTTTGCTTTTCGACTGCGGTTGAAGGCTCCACCGAGGATCCGGCGGCGGGGCCGCTTGTGCTCCCGGTCTGCCGTTGTTGCGCTACAGCGACGCCGGCGTGAAAACCCATGAAGCTCAAGAGCAAAACAACAATTCCAACATTTTTCATGAATCGTCTCCTTCGCTAGGGTCCGACACCACTGGTGTGACGGGAAGATAGAGACGCGCCCAATTGCGGCAATGGCCGATGAAAATTATTCACAACCAATAACTTGTCTTTCACGTCGATCTCCACGCAAACTGAAAATGGACTTTTGGCGGCCAATCTCCATCCTGCGAAATGAGATGGCGTTTGCGGAGGAGTGTTATTCGGTAACTGCGAAGGACTAAGCTGCGAGGACTTGAACTCCTGCTTTAAGGCGACAGTGTTCGACGCGCTCATGACCATCGGCACGGCGCTCTTCATGACCAAATTCTGGTCGAACTGGCGCTATGGCTATTTCGACTTTTTTTGCGCGGCCGCCGCTGTCGCCTGCGCCTTCGCCGCGCCCGCGCTCATGGAGAGATTCGCCCCGACGGTGGCCGAACTCGGCGTTTTTGGAGCCGAGTCGGCAGGCGCCCTGCTCGGTTGCGTCCTTTATGACACTTTGCATTACAGCCGACGTTGAGCGAGGCTCTATTCGTTTTCATTCATGCGTTTCAAAAGGTCCGGCCTGCGCGCCTTTGTCAGACGTATCGATTGCTCAAGCCGCCAGCGCGCGATTTTGCCGTGGTCGCCGGAGAGCAGAACATCGGGTATGTCCTGCCCCTCAAAGGCGCGGGGGCGCGTATATTGCGGATATTCCAGCAAGCCGCCCTCGAAACTCTCCTCCGTTCCGGAGGTCCCTTCGCCCATCACGCCGGGCAATAGCCGCACGCAGGCGTCCATCAGCGCGAGAGCTGCAATCTCGCCGCCGGACAGAATATAATCCCCGATGGAAACCTCCTCGAGGCCCCTCGCGGCGATGACCCGCTCGTCCACTCCTTCGAATCTCGCGCAAAGTATCAATGCGCCGGCGCCCTCTGCGAGTCGGCGGACACGATCTTGCGTCAGCGGCGCCCCGCGCGGACTCATCAAAAGCCGTGGGCGCGGATCGTTTGATGGCGCAGACGCGTCGATGGCCGCGCAAAGCACATCCGCGCGCATCACCATTCCCGGTCCGCCGCCGGCCGGCGTGTCGTCAACAGCGCGATGACGCCCGAGGCCATGCTCTCTTATTTGTCGCGTCTCCAGTTCCCAAACGCCGCGCGCGAGGGCGTCTCCCGCCAGCGACAGGCCCAGCGGACCGGGAAACATTTCGGGAAAAAGGGTCAGAATCGTCGCGCGCCACATGGGGTGGTTATGACATGGACGCATGACGACCCGAAAGGGGCCGATCAGGCCGGCGCATCGCCGGGCGTCTCCGCTTCGATCTCGATTGGCGGCGCGATGACCACCCGACCGCGAGCGATGTCCACGACAGGAACGACAGCCTTCGTGAACGGAAAAAGCAGGGTCTCGCCGCCTTGCGCCGGACGAACCTCCAGAATATCGCCAGCGCCGAAATTGCGCATCGTCAGCACATGGCCGAGCAGCGAGCCATCAGCGGTTTCCGCGCGCAGACCTTCAAGATCGGCGAGGTAAAACTCGTCTTCCTCCGGTTCCGGCAGATTTGCGCGGGGCGCGAAAAGCTCGATCCGGCCAAGTTTTTCCGCGGCGCCGCGATCGCTCACGCCCTCGACGCGCGCCACGAGCATATCTTTGCCCTGCGGCCGCACATGCGTCAGCACAAATTTTCGGGCGCCGCTTCGGTCGGACAATGGCCCATAGGCCGCGATCGACATTGGGTCGGCGGTGAAGCTTTGCAGGCGGATTTCGCCGCGCACCCCATGCGGCGCGCCAAAACGCCCGAGCAAAACAAACTCCCGCCCCTTGCCTGAGGCGGGAGGCGCACTGGTCGTCACTCGGCGGGAGCTTCAGCGGCGGCCGCAGCGGCGGCGGCGCGATCCTGCGCCTTCTTCTTCGGAAGAGCCTTTTCCGGGTTATTCCGCTTTTCGCGCTTGCCGACGCCCACGCTTTCCAGAAGGCGCGCGACGCGGTTGGTCGGGGTTGCGCCCTTGCCGATCCATTCCTTGGCCTTTTCCGCGTCGAGCACGAGGCGGTCGGCCGCGTCCTTCGGCTTCAGGGGATCGAAGGTGCCGAGCCGCTCGATGAAACGGCCGTCGCGCGGAGAGCGCGAATCGGCGACGACAACGCGATAGAAGGGGTGCTTCTTGGCGCCGCCGCGGGACAGTCTGATTTTAAGCGACATGATTGCTTCCTGTGGTTGAGAATGTTGAGATCAGAATTGGGCGACCGGCTGCGGGCGATTGGCAGCCGCGTTACCGCCAACTGCTTTTCGCCTGCCGCCACTGCTCACTTTTTCTTCCCGAACGGATTAAGCCCGCTCAGAAGACCTTTGCCGCCAAGCCCCGGCAGTGCGGGCTTTGGCGAAAACAATTCCGCTGGCGGCGCCTCGGGCAGTCCGCCGCCTGGCGGCGGCAACCCGCCGGCGCCGAGTTTTTTCTGCATCTCGGCGATTTCGTCCTTGGAGGGCATCTGCATGTTGCCGAGGCCCATCATCTGCGCCGCGCGGCCCATCAGCCCGCCGCGCTTTCCGCCGCCCATGGACTTCATCAGATCGGCCATGCCGCGATGCTGTTTCAGGAGCTTGTTGATCTCCTCGACCTTGACGCCGGAACCCGCCGCGATGCGGCGCTTGCGCGAGGCTTTCAAGATGTCGGGATTGCGCCGCTCCTTGGGAGTCATCGACAGGATGATGGCGCGCTGGCGCTTGATGATCTTCTCGTCGATATTAGCGCTCGCGAGCTGATCCTTCATTTTGGCGACGCCCGGCAAAAGACCCATGATCCCGGAAAGGCCACCCATTTTCTCGGCCATGGCGAGTTGATCGCAGAGGTCCTGCAAATCGAACTTGCCCTTGGCCATGCGCTGCGCGGCGCGCTCAGCCTCCTGCTGGTCGATCGTTGCGGCGGCCTTTTCGACCAGCGCCACGATGTCGCCCATGCCCAGAATGCGATCGGCAATGCGCTTTGGCGCGAATTCGTCGAGCGCATCCATTTTCTCGCCAGTGGCGATCAGCTTGATCGGCTTGCCGGTGACATGGCGCATCGACAGCGCAGCGCCGCCGCGTCCGTCGCCGTCCATGCGGGTCAGCACGATGCCGGTGATACCGACGCGGGCGTCGAAGTTCTTGGCGAGGTTGACCGCGTCCTGCCCCGTCAGCGCATCGGCGACGAGCAGAATTTCATGCGGACTGGAGTAGGACTTGATGTCCGCCATCTCCTGCATCAGCGGCTCATCGATGTGGGTGCGGCCGGCCGTGTCGAGCAATACGACGTCATAGCCCTCAAGCCGCGCCGCTTCCGTCGCCCGCCGGGCGATCTGCAACGGCGTCTGTCCGGCAATAATTGGTAGAGTGTCGACCTCCACCTGACGACCGAGAATCGCGAGTTGCTCTTGCGCGGCGGGGCGCTTGACGTCCAGAGAGGCCATCAGGACGCGCTTTTTTTGACGCTCCTTGAGGCGCTTGGCGAGCTTGGCCGTGGTGGTGGTTTTGCCCGCGCCCTGCAGGCCGACCATCATGATCGTGATCGGCGGACGCTCTTCGAGATTGATCGGCTCGGCCGTCTCTCCCAGCGTTTCGACCAGCACGTCATTGACGATCTTGATGACCATCTGGCCGGGAGACACCGACTTGATGACATTGGCCCCGACGGCGCGAGCCTGCACCTTGTCAGAAAAGGAGCGCACGACGTCGAGCGCGACGTCGGCGTCGAGCAAGGCGCGGCGGACTTCGCGCAGCGCTTCGCCGACATCGGCCTCCGAAAGGGCGCCGCGCCGCGTAAGCTTGTCGAAAATGCCGGAGAGCTTGTCGGAGAGGCTCTCGAACATGTGTGTTCTCCTTTGCCCGGAACGGGCGCGCGACGCAGGACCGGCTCAAAGCAAAAAGCGCCCGGGAGCGCGCCGCGCCGCCGGACGTGGGCCTGCCGACCCTTGGGGCGGCGAGGTTTTGTTTCGAGCATCTCTGACGAGATTTGCGCGCAGATTTAGGAGGGATGCGAGGCTAAGTCAATCTGGAGAAGCTGTCAGGGGCGAAGGGATCGCATCCGCGGGCAATGTGGAAGCCTGCGCAAAAGCATCCTCGCCACGTGCAAGCACAGCGGCGGGAGGTGGCCGGTACTGCATGATTTTTGGCAAGGTTGAAGTCCTGACCCGATAACGATCCGCCAGAGATACGCGATTCAAGCGGCTTAATGGATCCAGGGTGGCGTCATGGTGAAGCTCGCGCAGAACCCCAGACTTGGCGGATTCAGCGACGATGAAATTCATGCGGCGTTGATCATCTTATGGATAATCGCGATTTGGATCGCTGCGCTTTGCGTCGCGTGACTTCGCGGCGGATGCGGCGACAACAGGATATTGGCCGCCATTTAGCTTGAGGAATTCGAGGAAGCACATGATCGCCTCCGCGCTCGCGGGTCCTAAGTAGCTTCATTACAGCCCAACTGATTTGCTGTTTTGAGAGGAGAGGCTCATGACGAATTTGGCGCTTTACGTCGCACTGGAAGCCAAGCCCGGAAAAGAAGCCCAGCTCGCCGATTTCCTGACCAGCGCGTTGCCGCTCGTTGAGGCCGAACGAGACACCACCGCATGGTTCGCCATACAGATGGGTCCTTCGAGCTTCGGCATCTTCGATGTCTTTCGGGACGAGAATGGCCGCAACGCTCATCTATCGGGCGAAGTCGCGAAGGCTCTGATGGCGAAGGCGCCGGAATTATTGGCCAAGTCCCCGTCGATCGAGAAGGTCGACATTCTGGCCAACAAGCTCCCGCACTGATGCTCCCCAGTTGAAGCAGTTGCGGCGATGACTGTAATCGAGACTGCTGTTTCAGTTGACGCCGCCTTCACGCTGGCGCAATCCTAACGCCGCCAGGGGGGCCCCGCCCGGCGCCGCCGCTGGGGCTGAGAGGCCGAAGAGCGCCAAAAACTTCACGGCGCGGTTCGGCGACCCTTCGAACCTGATCCAGTTCAAGCTGGCGTAGGGAGGGTCGGTGTCCAATAAAATCGCGCATTTCCCGGTCGGCAGCGAAGTCCGTCGCCATGCAAGTTGAAGTCATTGGCGCGGGCGTCGCGGGTCTGACGACGGCGTTCGAACTCGCTCGGCTCAGCGAAGACCGAGACGTTAAAATCGAGCTCGTTGAGCGGCAGCCGCAAGCCGGCATGGGATGCTCACGCTTCGCGGGCGGCATGATCGCGCCCTGGTGCGAATTGCAGAGCGCCGAACCCATTGTCGCAACGCTCGGCGCGGAAGCGCTGGAGTTCTGGACAAAGGACATCCCTGTCGCCTGCATTCGCGGCAGTCTCGTCGTCGCTCCGCCACGTGAACGCGCCGAACTCGTCGATTTTTCTCGCCGCGCGCAAAATTTTGAGACGCTGGACGCCGCTAGCGTCGCTGCGCTGGAGCCTGATCTCGCCGGCCGCTTCGACGGCGCGCTATATTTTGCTCGGGAAGCGCATCTCGACCCGAAGGTGGCGATGGCCGCGCTGGTCGACCGGCTGCGGGAGATGCCCAATGTCGCCATGCGATGGGGCGCTGAAGCCAGCGGCGGCGCCGATTGGACCCTGGACTGTCGAGGCTTCGCAGCTCGCGACCATCTCGCGCGACTGCGCGGCGTCAAAGGCGAGATGCTGCTGCTCCGCAGCAGCGATCTGCGGCTTTCCCGCCCGGTGCGGATGCTGCACCCGAGGCGCCCGGTCTATGTCGTGCCGCGCAAGGACGGCCTGTTCATGATCGGCGCCACAATGATCGAAAACGAGGAGCGTTCACGCGTCACCGCGCGCTCTATCGTCGAACTGGTCAATTCCGCCTTCGCGATTCACCCCGCCTTCGCTGAAGCGGAAATTGTCGATATGGGTTCGGATGTTCGTCCGGCCTTCCCCGACAATTTGCCCCGGCTGACGCGGCGGGGGCGCGTGCTCTATATCAATGGGCTGTATCGCCACGGCTTCCTGCTGGCGCCGGCGCTCGCTCGCCGCGCAGCCAGAATCGTGCTTGAAGACGCCTGGTATCCGGAGGTTTGCGATGCGGATTCTCGTTAACGGCGAGCCTCGGGACATTGCGGCGCCGACGCTCGAGGAGCTTTTGGGCGAGCTTGGCTATGAGGAGCGGCTTGTCGCCACAGCGCTCAATCAAACCTTCGTGCGCGCAAAAGATCGCCGCGAAACGAGATTGCGTGACGGCGACGCGGTGGAAATACTCGCGCCCAAACAAGGGGGATAAGCCTTGAAGGACAAGCTCACGTTGTACGACGTCGAACTCGACTCCCGCCTGCTGCTCGGCACGGCGCGCTATCCTTCACCCGCAATCCTTGCAAAGGCGATCCGCGCCGCACAAACGCAGATCGTCACCGTCTCGTTGCGCCGCGAGGCTGGAGGCTCCCGCGCGGGAGAAAGCTTTTGGGAGCTGGTCCGCGAATCCGGCGCAAGAGTATTGCCCAACACGGCCGGTTGCAGAACTTCGAAAGAGGCTGTGACCACGGCGCAAATGGCGCGCGAAGTTTTCGCCACCGACTGGATCAAGCTTGAGGTGATCGGCGACGAGGACACTCTGCAACCCGACGTTTTTGGTCTCGTCGAAGCGGCGCGCATTCTTTCCGGCGAGGGTTTTCGCGTTTTCCCTTACATGACCGAAGACCTCGTCGTCGCGGAAAAGCTGCTGGAGGCCGGGTGCCGCGTGCTTATGCCCTGGGCGGCGCCGATCGGCTCGGGACGGGGGATCAACAATCTTTACGGATTGAGGGCGCTGAGGGCGCTTTTTCCTGAAACGCCGCTGATCGTCGACGCCGGGTTGGGGGCGCCCTCGCACGCCGCCGCCGTGATGGAGCTTGGTTACGACGCCGTGCTGCTCAATACCGCTGTTTCGCGCGCCGGCGATCCCGTCGCCATGGCGCGCGCCTTCGCGCTTGGCGTCGATGCCGGCCGAGCGGCGTTCCTCGCAAAACCCATGACGCCGCGGGACCTCGCCGAGCCCTCGACTCCTGTGATAGGTCGCGGCTTCGACGAGGGAGCCGCGTGAAGCTGGACCCGTTTTATCTCATCGTCGACAACGCCGCATGGCTAAAGCGCCTGCTGCTGCTGGGCGTAAAGCTCGTGCAGTTACGCGTAAAGGAGCGCGAGGAAACACAGGTTCGAGCGCAAATCCGGCAGGCGCGGGACTTGTGCGCAAAGTCCGGCGCGCAGCTCGTGGTTAACGACTTCTGGCGCCTGGCGCTGGAAGAGAATTGCGACTTTGTGCATCTCGGCCAAAGCGATCTCGATGGCGCGGATCTGCCCGCCTTGCGCGCGAAAGGCGTACGGCTAGGCGTCTCCACCCATGACGAGGCCGAACTGGACCGCGCCTTGTCGCTGACGCCGGATTACGTGGCCTTGGGGCCGATCTATCCGACATTGCTGAAGCAAATGGCCTTCGCGCCGCAAGGCCTGGAGCGCATCAGCGTTTGGAGACAGCGTCTGGGAGCGATTCCGCTCGTCGCCATCGGCGGGTTGACGCCGGAGCGGGCGAAGCTCGTTTTGCAGGCGGGCGCCGACAGCGCCTGCGTCGTCACGGATATTTTGCGCAACAGCAACCCCGCGGATCGCACGCGCGCGTGGGTCGACGCGACGGCGCCTTGGCGCGGCTCCGGCAAAAAAGGCCTCTAGCTTGGCTGCTGTTGAGGCTTTGACCGCGCCAGCCCTTATGTTACGAGGATTTGCATTCAACGGCCGTTTGCTTCCGCTTGAGGCGGGCAGGCCTTAAAAAACGGGCGAAAAGCTCAAGACCAGAGGAAACCTGACCCATGAGCGAACGGCGCTCGTCTTTCGGCTATGAAGATCTTTTGGCTTGTGGCCGCGAGGAATTATTCGGCCCCGGCAATGCGCAATTGCCCTTGCCGCCCATGCTGATGTTTGATCGAATCGCCGAGATTTCCGAAACGGGCGGCGAACATGGCAAGGGCTATGCGCGCGCCGAATTCGACATCAAGCCAAGCCTCTGGTTTTTCGATTGTCATTTCAAGGGCAATCCGGTCATGCCCGGCTGCCTCGGTCTCGACGCGCTATGGCAGATGGTCGGCTTTTATCTCGCCTGGCTCGGCAATCCCGGACGCGGTATGGCGCTTGGCGTCGGCGAGGTGAAATTCACCGGCATGGTGCGCCCGGACGTGAAGCTCGTGCGTTACGGCATCGACTTCAAGCGCGTCTTCAAGGGCAAGCTCGTGCTCGGCATCGCCGACGGCTGGCTCGAGGCTGATGGTCAGCGCATTTACGAAGCCAAGGATTTGCGCGTCGGCCTCGCCAAGGCGGAGGCTTCGGCCGGCTAAGCCTGTTTCTGCACCACACAAAAAAACAAGCTCACAGGACGAAGTTTGAGTCCGGGCCCGGGAGAAGAAAAGATGAGACGTGTCGTCGTCACCGGAATGGGAATCGTGTCTTCGATCGGCGATAATGTGGATGAGGTGACTGAATCGCTCCGCGCGGCGAAATCCGGCATAGTCCGGGCCGATAAATACGCCGAGCTCGGCTTCCGCTCGCAGGTGCATGGCATGCCTCGCCTCGACGCCAGCAAGGTCGTCGATCGCAGGGCCATGAGATTCCACGCCGCAGGCACGGCCTGGAACCATGTCGCCATGGAGCAGGCCATCGCGGATTCCGGGCTCGCCGAGGATGAAGTCTCCAACGAACGCACGGGCATCGTCATGGGGTCTGGCGGACCCTCGGCCAAAATCATCGTCGACTCCGCGGACCTGACCCGCACGAAGGGCCCCAAGCGGGTTGGTCCTTTCGCCGTGCCAAAAACAATGTCCTCCACAGCCTCGGCGACGCTCGCGGTATGGTTCAAGATCAAGGGGATCAATTATTCGATCTCCTCGGCCTGCGCGACCTCGAACCACTGCATCGGCAACGCCTACGAACAGATTCAATGGGGCAAGCAGGACATCGTTTTCGCCGGCGGCTGCGAAGAGCTCGAATGGGAGCTTTCGGTTCTCTTTGACGCGATGGGCGCCATGTCCTCGTCGTACAACGACACGCCGGCCACGGCCTCGCGCGCCTATGACAAGAATCGCGATGGCTTTGTCATCGCGGGCGGCGCGGGCGTGCTGGTCCTTGAGGAATATGAACGCGCCAAGGCGCGCGGCGCCAAGATCTACGCCGAAGTCGCCGGATATGGCGCAACCTCGGACGGTTTCGACATGGTGGCTCCCTCCGGCGAGGGCGCGGTTCGCTGCATGCGCCAGGCGCTCTCGACGGTGAACACGCCGATCGACTATATCAACCCGCACGCCACCTCGACCCCGGTTGGCGACATCAAGGAGATCGAGGCGCTCCGTGAAGTCTTTGGCGCCGGCGATAAATGCCCGCCGATTTCCGCGACCAAATCGCTGACCGGCCACTCTCTCGGCGCCACCGGCGTTCAGGAGGCGATCTATTCGCTGCTGATGATGCAAAACAAATTCATCTGCAAGAGCGCCAACATCGAAGAGCTCGACCCGGATTTCGCCGACATGCCGATCCTGCGCGAGCGCCGCGATAACGTGAATCTACGCGCGGTTCTGTCCAATTCCTTCGGTTTTGGCGGCACCAATGCGACACTGGTGTTCAAGCACCCCGACGCATAAGCGCGCAGTGGAGCTTCTACATACAAGAGGGATTCTAGAGGAACAGTCCTAGATGACGGTTGTAAAAGGTTTGATGCAGGGAAAACGCGGCCTCGTCATGGGGGTCGCCAACGACCATTCGATCGCCTACGGAATTGCGCGCACCTTGGCGCAGCACGGCGCCGAACTCGGCTTCACCTACCAAGGCGAGGCGATATTGAAACGCGTGGCCCCCCTCGCCGCCGAGCTCGGCTCGGATATCGTGCTGCCTTGCGACGTCGAGGATATCTCGACAGTCGACGCGGTGTTTGCGAGGCTGAAACAGGAGTGGGACGAACTCGACTTTATCGTTCATTCCATCGGCTATTCCGATAAAAGCGAGCTCAAGGGCCTTTACGCCGACACCAGCCGCGAAAATTTCATTCGCACGCTGGTGATCTCCTGCTTCTCCTTCACCGAAGTCGCCAAACGCGCCGCCGCTATGATGAAGAACGGCGGCTCCTTGCTGACTGTGAGTTTCGCCGGCGGCACGCATGTGATGCCCAATTACAATGTGATGGGCGTCGCGAAGGCCGCGCTCGACTCCTCGGTGCGTTATCTCGCCGCCGATTTTGGCGATCGCGGCATTCGCGTGAACGCCATTTCGCCGGGTCCTGTGCGCACCATGGCCGGAGCGGGCATCACCGGCGCGCGCGCCATGGGCGCGTTCCAAAAGCAGCATTGCCCGCTGCGGCGCATGATCACGCTCGACGAGATCGGCGGCTCGGCGCTTTATCTGCTCTCGGAGCTTTCCGGCGGCGTCACAGGCGAAATTCATCTGGTCGACGCAGGCTACAACATCATGTTGCAGCCCCGCCCGGAGGATCTCAACGGCGAACTCGGCAACGCGCTTTAAACCGATGCGGAAGCGGGGTCGCTTTTGCGGGACAGCTCCTCCAGCGCGCGCGCCAGCGCCACAAACCCGCCGATGTCGATTTCCTCCGCCCGGCGCGTCTCGACGACGCCGGCGGCGGCAAGCAAGGCGTTTGGCTCTATGCCCAGGCCCTTCAGACTCTGGCGCAGCATTTTGCGACGCTGCCCGAAAGCCGCCTGCGTCACGCGCGCCAGCAGGCGCCGATTGCAGGCGAGGGGCGCCGGATTTGGAGTCAATTCCACGACGGAGGAAGTCACCTTTGGCGGGGGCGTAAATGCTGAAGGCGGCACGTCGAACAAGATCCGGGCGCGGGTCCGCCAGCCGCAAAGCACCCCAAGCCGCCCGTAATCGACCCGGCTTGCCGGCGTCGCGACGATGCGCTCAGCCACTTCGCGCTGGAACATCAGCACATAGCGGTCAAGGAGATTCGGCCAGGGCTCGGCTTCGAGCCATCGCCCAAGCAGCGCCGTCGCCACATTGTAGGGCAGATTTGCGCAGATGCGGGCAGGCCCGCCCGCGCCATGCGCCCGCACAAGCTCCACCGGGTCCAGCTCCAGCGCATCCCCCTCAATCACCGACAGGCGCCCCGGATAATGCGCGGAAATCTCGGCCAGCGCCGGCAGGCAACGCGCGTCACGCTCCACCGCGATGACTTTTGCGGCGCCTTCCGCGAGCAGAGCGCGGGTGAGACCACCGGGACCGGGCCCAATCTCGACGACCGTCGCGCCTTCCAGCGGCCCCGCCGCACGGGCGATGCGGGTTGTAAGATTAAGATCGTATAGAAAATTCTGGCCAAGAGCCTTGCGGGCGTCGAGCCCATGGCGCGCGACCACTTCGCGCAGCGGCGGCAGTCCGTCGATCATGACGAAATACGCCCCGCGAGGCGAATGGCCTCGACAAGGCTCGAGACGTCGGCGACGCCCTTGCCGGCAATGTCAAAAGCGGTGCCGTGATCCGGTGAGGTGCGCACGAAAGGCAAGCCCAGCGTGACGTTTACGCCCCTGTCGAAGGCGAGAGTCTTGATCGGGATCAGCGCCTGATCGTGAGTCGGGCATAGCGCCACATCATATTTTGCGCGCGCGGCGGCATGGAACATGGTGTCGGCGGGATGAGGGCCGGTGGCGTCGACGCCAAGGCGGCGCAATTCTTCGATCGCAGGCGCTATCACCTCGATTTCCTCACGCCCCATGGTGCCGGCTTCGCCTGCGTGCGGGTTAAGTCCCGCAAAGGCAAGACGGGGCGCCGCCACGCCGAAACGCGCTGCAAGATCATGCGCGACGATGCGGCCCGTCTCTATCAGAAGCTCACGAGTCAGCAGCCTCGGAACCTCGGCCAGCGCGACGTGAATCGTCACCGGGACGACGCTCAGTTCCTTGGACCAGAGCATCATCACGGGTCGCGCGCGGAGGTGGAAAAACCGCTCGGCCAGTTCGCCGAGAAATTCCGTGTGGCCCGGATGCTTAAATCCTGCCGCGTAAAGGACATTTTTCGCGATGGGGTTGGTGACGACCCCACACGCTTCCCCCTTCGCTACGCATTCGACTGCGCGCTCGATCGATAGAAGGGTGGCTGCGGCGTCCTTCGGGTCCGGCGAGCCTGCCTCGCCACGCACTGTGAAGCCCAGCGGCACGACCGGCAACGCACGGGTAAAAAGCGCCGCAGCGTCTGTAGGCGACGTCAACTCCACACTGACATCCAGTCCCAGGGACTGCGCAACGCGCGCGTAGAATAATGGATCGCCCAGCACGAAAAAAGGCGGCAGATCGGCCGATTTCCGCGAGAAATAGGCCTTAAGCGCGAGTTCAGGTCCGATGCCGGACGGATCGCCCTGCGTCAAAGCGAGGGGAATAAGGCCGCGTTGAGTCATGAGCGCATTTTAGTCGCATTCCCGCGCGTATTAGACAAGTCCGCCTCATAGCCGGAGGAAGCGCTCTCTCCCGGGCGGCGGTTGCGAACTGATCCAGGCTCTGGGCGCAAGCGCTCCAGGTGCGGTTTGCGAAAACTTCGGGTAAAAGCGGGATTCGAAATTGTCAGGTTCAAGGAGCTTTAGATGAGGGTGTTGATTACGGGCGGAGCTGGCTTCATCGGTTCCGCTGTCTCGCGACGATTTATTAATTGCTCCGAGGATCACATTCTTGTGCTCGATAAACTGACCTATGCGGGCAATCTCGAGTCCCTGGCGCCAATCGCAGAAAATCCGCGCTATTCCTTCCTTCGAGCCGACATTTGTGACCGCGCCGCCGTCGCGCAGGCGCTGGAGGGGTTCAAACCGCAAGTCGTGATGCATCTTGCGGCGGAAAGCCATGTTGACCGCTCCATTGACGGACCTGCGGCATTTATCGAGACCAATGTCGTCGGCACGTTCACCATGCTGGACGCCGCGCTCGCCTACTGGCGCGGACTGAGCTCGGAAGACGCCAAAAACTTCCGCTTCATGCATATTTCGACCGACGAAGTGTTCGGAACGCTGGGCGCAGAAGGTTTTTTCCGGGAGGATACGCCCTACGCTCCAAATTCGCCCTATTCCGCCTCTAAAGCGGGTTCAGATCACCTTGTGCGCGCCTGGCGCGAAACATACGGGATTCCGACCATCGTCACCAATTGTTCGAACAATTATGGCCCCTGCCACTTCCCCGAGAAGCTGATTCCGCTGATCATACTCAATGCGCTCGATGAAAAGCCGCTGCCCGTCTATGGGCGCGGCGAGAACATCCGCGACTGGCTTTTTGTAGAGGATCACGCAGCGGCGTTGATGCTCGTCGCGCGCGAGGGCAAGGTCGGCAAATCCTACAACGTGGGCGGCCGCAACGAGAAGAAGAACATTGATGTCGTCGAGACGATTTGCGGCATCTTGGACGACATTCGACCCCGCCGCGCGGGCTCGTACCGCGAACTCATCACCTTCGTGCAGGACCGCCCCGGCCACGATCTGCGTTACGCCATAGATTGTTCAAAAATCGAGCGCGAACTGGGTTGGCGCCCGGTCGAAACTTTCGAGACCGGCTTGCGCAAGACAGTGCAATGGTATCTCGACAATCCGGTTTGGTGGCAGTCTATCCGGTCCGGAAAATATCGCGGCGAGAGACTTGGGAAAATCGCCTGACGCCGTCTTCATCTCCAAGCCATTTGACACGCGGAATGCCCATGCTCGTAGAGGCGACTGACATAGAAGGCGTCAAGATCATCACGCCAAAGCGGCACGGCGACAACCGTGGTTTCTTCTCGGAAACTTTTAACCAGGCTACCTGGCGAAAGGCGGGACTGGATTACGATTTTGTCCAGGACAACCACTCGCTTTCGGGCGAAGTGGGCACCGTCCGCGGCATGCACTTTCAGACGCAACCTTTCGCGCAAGCCAAACTGGTTCGCGTCTCGCGCGGACGCGTAATTGACGTAGTGGTCGATCTGCGTCGTTCCTCTCGGACCTTCGGCCGTCACGTCGCGGTCGAACTTTCGGCGGAAAACTGGCGTCAGCTTCTGGTTCCGATCGGATTCGCGCATGGTTTTTGCACGCTCGAGCCCAATACGGAGTTCCTCTACAAGGTGACGAATTTCTATTCGGCTCCGAATGATCGGGGTCTTGCATTTGATGATCCCGACCTTGGCATCGAATGGCCGATAGCGGCGGCGCAAGCCCAATTGTCAGACAAGGATCGCAAATGGCCGCGCCTGCGCGATCTCGTTGATACATTCGAATGAGGACCGCCATGCGTATCGCGGTCACCGGATTGCATGGGCAGGTCGTCACCTCGCTTGTTGAACGCGGAGCGGCCCGTGCTGAAATCCTGCCTCTGGGACGCCCGCAACTTGATCTTGCAGATCGGCACAGCATCGCCGGGGCGCTGGCTGACGCACGCTGCGACGTGATCGTGAATGCAGCCGCCTATACGGCGGTCGATAAGGCCGAAGCAGAGCAAGATCTGGCGATGCTTATCAATGCGGACGGCGCCGGCCATATCGCCGAAGCCGCGGCGAAACTGAACGTTCCGCTACTTCATCTTTCAACTGATTACGTATTCGATGGCGTGCTTGATCGGCCCTACCGCGAGGACGACAAGACCGGTCCAACTGGCGCCTATGGACGCTCGAAACTCGAGGGCGAGAACCGTGTTCGCGCGGCGCATCCCAACAGCGCCGTGTTGCGTACGGCTTGGGTTTACAGTCCGTTTGGCGCAAATTTCGTGCGCACGATGTTGCGGCTTGGCGAAACGCGCGAGGAGCTTGGAGTTGTCGCCGATCAAATCGGGAATCCCACAAACGCGCTCGATATCGCCGACGCAGTTCTGGCGGTTGCGGAGCGCATTGCAGGAGATGCGTCCGACGAATTGCGCGGTGTTTTTCACATGACAGGACAGGGCGAAGCGAGCTGGGCTGATCTCGCCGAGGCGATTTTTGCGCAGGCGGAAAAACATGGCCGCGCGCCGGTGCGCGTGAAGCGCATCACCACAACCGATTATACAACGCCAGCGAAACGCCCGGCCAATTCACGGCTCGACAACAGCAAGCTTCAGAAAATCTATGGCGTGACGTTGCCTCACTGGAGAGGCTCGACTTCGGTCTGCGTCGAGCGCCTGTTAAACACGGCCTAAAGCAAGATGGGATCGAAAATGCGCGGCATTATTCTGGCAGGCGGCAGCGGCACGCGGCTTCATCCGATGACTTTGGTGACCTCGAAGCAGTTGCTTCCGGTTTACGACAAACCGATGATCTATTATCCGATGAGCGTGCTGATGCTCGCAGGCGTACGTGAAATTCTCATCATTTCGACGCCGGAAGATTTGCCCAATTTCAAGCGCCTTCTGGGAAGCGGCGCGCAATGGGGCATTTCATTGTCCTATGCCGAACAATCTCGACCCGAAGGACTCGCGCAAGCTTACATAATCGGCGCAGAGTTTGTGGAGGGCCACAAGTCCGTGCTTGTCCTGGGCGACAATATTTTCTACGGCCATGGACTTACCCAGTCGCTCCTTGAGGCGCGCAAGAGCTCCGGCGCAGCGGTTTTCGCCTATCATGTGAGCGACCCTGAACGCTACGGCGTCGTTGAATTCGACGCGCGGGGCTTTGCGGTGTCGCTGGAGGAAAAGCCGGAGCGGCCAAGGTCTCATTGGGCTGTCACAGGACTTTATTTCTATGACGAGCGCGCGCCGCATTACGCCAGGGAACTTAAGCCATCACCGCGAGGCGAATTGGAGATAACCGATCTCAATCGGATCTATCTGAAGAATGGCGATTTGAACGTGCAGCGTCTTGGACGCGGCTTCGTCTGGCTCGACACCGGAACTCCAGCGTCGTTGCTGGAGGCGGCCGAATATGTTCGCGCCATTGAACAACGGCAAGGCCAGCGGATCGCCTGTCTCGAGGAGATCGCCTATCAGCAGGGCTGGATCACCGCCGACGATCTCCGCACGACAGCCAAGGCGCTGACAAAAAGCGGCTATGGCGCCTATCTTCTGCGGGTGCTGGAAGAGCATTTGGAATAAGCTGCGACGTTGATGACCAAGACGACTCTGGAGCGACGTGACAGTAGCCAATCTCGATGCGATGCGACGGGCGCACGAGCATCCCCGTTGGGAACGACAATGGAGCCAGTGAATTGAAAAATGCACTGCAAATTCTATTCATAATCCTTCTCACTCTTGGACTGGGATCTCATTGCCGCGCTGACTCTTCGGCGCCCCGAATTGGCGTCTATTATTTTGGAATGTTTTCGCCACGCGCGTTCGAAAGCGGTCAAAGCGAGGCGCGCGCAAAAATTGCGCGTCTGTATGGCGCAGCGGACAAGGAACGTTTCTGGTGGGCTGGCGTTCGCGATCTTGAGCAAGGAAACGCCGCGCCTGAATTGTTGAAGGAATTTCCCGCTGCGGCCGCCTATTTCAAGGATAACTGGACCGGCTTCGAACCTGTCATCGGCTGGTACGATCAAAGCGATCCTCGCACTCTTGAGCGCCACATCAACCAGGCGACCAGCAATGGCATATCCTACTTCAACTTTTACTGGTATTGGGACTTTCTTCTCCAAGCGGAAGGTCTCAATGATGGGCTGGATTCATTTCTGAAAGCTCGCAATTCGAACCAGATCGACTTCATGCTTTCCGTATGTGAGCATGGGTGGCATTTCACGCTTCCGCAGCGAGATTTCGGGAATGTCGCGCATCTTCTTGTCTCAAAATATATGAGTCGATCAAACTATCTGAAAACTCAAGATGGTCGGCTGTTGCTGGAAATATGTGATCCCCTGGGCATCCGTAGCGACGCCGATCCGAAGGCGCCCAGAGCCTATCCCGAGCAAGACGTGCCTGCGCTCCGCACCTTCATCAAGGAGGTAAGGAACGAGGCCAAACGCGTGCTCAACCGAGATCTTCTAGTATTAACGACTGTGCCTAACGAAGACATCATGCGAGAGGCGGATATTGATGGGGGAACTTGCGTCACATCTGCGATCGAGGACCCAGCGCCCGTCCAGCAGCGCGGTCCCCTCGCGAAATGGTTGACTAACGCGGCGAAATCGGGGGCCTATCTCCCTTGCGTGACGGAACATTTCGATGAAAGGCCGCGGGCCGGCATTCTCAAATCTCCTGCGCAAATCATGTTCGAACGGCGTCCCAATGACGCCCGCCGGATTTCGCGCAGAACTTCAGGACGCCAAGGACTGGATGGACAAAAGGCCCGACGACAAATTAAGTCGGTTCCTGGTTCTTTATGCTTGGAACGAGTGGCACGAAGGCGGCATCTTGGAGCCCAGCGTACACCAAGGGGCCGCCTTGATCAGTCAAATACCCAAAGTCTTTCCGATGTCGCTTCCGCCCCGCAAATGTCGATTGACCGGCCGATGCCCGGACGCGGCGGGAAAGCAATAAGGAACCAGCCCGACCAGGTAGCGCGTGTAGTCCTTCCGTCCCTGGTAACCGCTTTGAAAAGTTGCGACTTCGCCGGCGAACCATTATGACTTCTGCCACATCCTCTTAAGGGGGGTGTCCTCAAAAACTCCTGGCGACGAACGGGCTGTCCACTCATGATTCTGTTGTTCGGCGCACGAAAATCCGGAGCCACCTTGCTTCGTAATATCCTCACTGAATTTCCCGCGGCAAATTTCACCGCAGTGTGGCAGGTTCCGTGTTTGGTTCCCCGATCGGATACCGCATTTCGACCCTCGTTCGCGTTCCAGCTTCGGTCTTGCGAGAGGCGGAGGTAACGCGATGGGCAAATTGAAACATTCGAAGATACGCGCGTCTTTTTCGCAAAAAGATCCTTGCCGCAACTGCAATCATATTCTGAGAGCCTATGCGAAGCTGGCAGAGGCTAACGAACATATCTTGCGAATGCGACGCGAGCTTCGCGCGGAGCGCTCAATCGCTGGCGAGTTACGACGGCAGATCGATGGTTTTCGCGAGCAAATCGAAGGGAGAAAAAATCAACGTAGCGAACTCTCCGAATCGATCCCACAAACCCCATCGCAGCTCGCCGAAACCGGCGGGGCAATTGCTCGCCCTTGAGCGCGGACTCGCGCGAATGAGCGGACTGGGAACTGAACTTTACGGCGACAAACGTCCGATTTTCTTCCTGCACATTCCGAAAACTGCTGGAACGTCAATCAACGAATTTCTCGCCGGAATTTATAGCCCAACCCCATCCGCACAACACATCGAGCTACACGACGAATGGCGCAACGATGAGTTTTGGAGACGATATCCCTATATATCGGGACACATAAATTATTTTCTAGCCCGTCATTTCGCGCCGAGCAGCTTTTTGTTCGTGACATTCCTGAGAGACCCTTGGGCACAACTTCGTTCCGTATTGCGCTATCAATACGCTGTCGCGACTCCGTCGAATCAGGCGCTGTTCGAATATGTCGACCCGCAGCTCAGGGCGGTTTGCGAAGCAATGCATGACTTCGACCTGGAAAATCCTAAGGAGTTTGAACAGTGGGTGAGCCACGTGCTCGCCGATAACGAGTATAATGGACTGATCGACAATATGCAGACCCGATTCCTTTCCGGAAGCGTTGATAAACGGCGGGTCGAAGAAGCCGATGTGGTCGAGGCCATGAAAAATCTGGTCGAAATACCGGCGCTAGGCATTGTCGAGCAGATGGAGCGGTCAATACGGTATATTTCGAATATCCTGCGCGTTGACGCTACCATCAATTCCTCGGTGAAAACTTTGAACGCGCAGCTTGTGGAGTTGGCCGGGCTCGACAAGCCGGAAATCAAGGAAATTTGCCGGCCGCTTATTCAATTCGACCAAGAGCTCTACGAGTTCGGCTGTGCAACTCTGACAAGTCGCATCCACTTCTGCGAGGACCGGTCGCAACACGGCAACTTATTTGATCAGCCGACTGACTTGCAGACCGGCTGAAGAAACGGCGCCCCACTCTTTCGCTCCTCCCTGAACATCAGTTCAAAAGCTTTCGCCGTCCGATAATTGGCCTGCGAAAGTCTCTCGTGCGCCACGTCCATTGTGGCGTGACCCGCGCCGTTGATGACTTGCAGTTTAGGCGTTGAATATGTTCGCTTGGAAAGCCTTTATGACGGGCGCTTCAACCCTGTTCAAACATTAGCTTTACTTTTTCGAGCTCATTGGAATTAGTGCCCCTGATAAAAACGGGTTTGGGTGATAAGGTCGGCTAGTCGCGTCACGCGGACGAGAAGGGTATAACATGAGTTTCTTATACGAGCACAAAGGCTATTGTCCGTGCTGCGAAACGACACAGGTATTTCGAGCCGAAAACGAATGGTTCAGGGATTATCTTGCGTGCACGAACTGCGGCGCCGTTGTCCGCGAACGCGCGATCGCGCAGATCATGAGAGAAATGTTTCCGACGCTGTCGGGATTGGTGGTTCACGAGTCGTCTCCATCGCCGAGGAGCTTTTCGACAGGTCTTGGGCGTAAAGCCGGCAAATATATTGCCACTCACTATTTTCCCGCCGAGACTCCGGGCGCCATTGTCAACGGCTTCCGGAATGAAAACCTCGAAGAACAGACCTTTGAGGATAACTCTTTCGATCTCGTCGTTACTCTTGATGTTATGGAACATGTATTTCATCCGGACCGCGCTTATAAAGAAATATATAGAACGCTAAAACCGGGAGGAGTATACTTACATACATTTCCTATATTGAAATCTCAGACGGAAGCAACCAAAGCGCGCGCGATGCTGCAAGCGGATGGAGCTATAGACCATTTGGGAAACCAACCGCAGTATCACGGAAATCCAATCGACCAGAAAGGTGCGCTCGTTACGTTTGACTATGGATATGACATCGCGCGCGATATCGCGAAATGGGCTCCATTTGACGTCAGAATCATTCGTTTCTGGGACCAGACGCATGGTATAATTGGCGAATATACGGAGGTAGTCGTTTGCAAAAAGTCGGTCGCATTGGGAGATTAAATATCGGCGAAGATTGCCATTGCTGACTGCAGACGTTATGGATTTTCCCGCCATGCATGAGGATGGAGCAATCTTTACATGAACAACGTCAACAGAGGAGCGCAGCGCGGGGCACAATTTACCCTAGGATTTGATCCAGACAGACACGACATTCTCGAGATCGGCGCGCTTAATCGCCCAAGTTTCAGCCCACGTCATCCGCGCGTAAAATTCATCGACTATTTGTCCAGGGCAGATCTCGTAAAGAAGTTTTCACGCTATCCGGACTTTGACACAACTCAAATTGTCCCAATAAATTACATCGTCGAGAACTACGACTATCATAGCGCGGTTGGCAACGACCGCTTCGATCTCGTTCTTGGCTCCCACGTAATCGAACACGTTCCAAATATGATGGGATGGATACAGAATATTAGTTTATTACTAAGGCCTCTCGGCGTGTTGTCTCTGATTATCCCCGACAAACGCGTAACTTTCGACACTCTTCGCAAAGAAACGACCTGGGCCGATCTCGTTAGTTATGAGTTATCGGAGACCAACCGGCCAGATCTGCGACGCATCCTTGATCATGTCGCTCACGCCGTCACGGTCGCGCCCGAGCAGTTATGGTCTGGTTCCGTGAACCCGCAAGAACTGCCTCGAATACATTCTGTGACGCAGGCATACGCCCTTGCACGACAACTCTCTACAAGTAACGAATATTTCGATATCCACTGCAATATATTCTCGCCCGCCGGCTTCCTGGATGCGCTGAATAGCCTCTGCCATCTTTCATGGCCCAACCTGCTACTGAATTCTTTCCATGAAACATCTCCAGGGGAAATGGATTTCTTCGTGAGCTTCGTAAAAATGCCGGAGGACACGAATTGAGCAATTCTGGCCGCGGAAAACGCCAATCGAATTGCGCAGCACAAAGCAGCGCTGAAGTTTGAAGTGCCGCGCAGATCTAGCTGAGTGACTGCTGGGGCGCGGGCGCGTCGTGAGTTACAAAAGCTTGCCGCGCAAATAGCGTTCGCCAAGCAGACCCAAAAGAATAAGAACGGTCGGGGACCAGATCAACAGATTTTTGTTGATCAGTGTTTCGTCATAACTTGCATAGTATGCCGAGCGCATCCATTCGACGAGGTTGAACACAGGATTGTAATAATTATAACCTCTTAGTTCTGCAGACATCATCCACGGCGGTAGATAAATTCCAGACACTATATACAAACCAACGAGAAAGAAGACAAGGAATATATTTGTCATAATACCTAGCAAACCCACCAAGACTACCGTCAGAAAGCCTAACCCGATGCCAAAATATATGGTTAAAAATACCACGAAAGCCGCCACCTGAGGTTTTTCGGGCATGAAATCATAACCCATCATGTAGAATATTACATACATTATTATGCAAACAATAAGTGCGGAAACCACTTCCAGAATACCTCGGCCCACAATTAGATGAAGCGGCCTGATAATAGGCATATTAAGAAGCTGCCTATTCTGGACGATAGCGAGAGCCATCATTCTCGCCGGATAAAAACACAGTATGTACGGCAAAACGCCGGTCGAAACAAAAACGATAGGATCTTCGCCGACAGGTGCGACTTTGTTAACAAGAACGTAACCGGCGATCATGACGCACATATGGACCACGGGCCAGAATATCGCGACGAGATAACTTAGATAAGTCCTTCCAAATCTCGTGCGCATATCCTGCACAATGATGGCGCCGATTATACGCTTGTGCTCCGCCAAAAGATTAGAAAAGGCGGCTAAAAACTCCGGCTTGGTTTGCGACTGCGCACTAAATTGGACCATTGTGTCTCTGCGGCGATGCCATCTGAACGGGCTTCACAGGCCATCTATTGTAGAACGGACAGCGAAGAAAAAGCCCTATACTTCGCTTCGGCGTCTGCCTCCGGTAGGACTGAGTTCAATCGAAAATCCGGATCAACCGCTCCGACACTATGTTTCCGAGACCTTGCCTGACCCCTCAATCTCGATGCGGGCGAAGCGGGCGTTGGAAATGACTCTACATGTCTTTCCTGGTTGTCTCAAGCTTGCCAACCCATCAGTGGTTTCGACTCTCTCCAACGGGAAGCCGCAAGCGTGGAAACACGCGTCAATCGTGGAGCAAGACTAGATTATCCGGAAGATCGGGGAACGCCTTTGACTACTTAGTGACCGTGAGCGTGAACACGGCTTGCTGAAATTGCGGCGGTAGAATGTAGCTGTCCACGCGCACGAGCCCGCGACAGTTGCGCTCGACCCATTCTTGAGGTATGGCCGCCCACCCATAGCTTTCCGGCTTCAACGCGCCAGATGCTCCGCCTACCGACGCGTAAACATGCTGTCCGGACTTGAACCGTGCTTTGGCCTCCACGGGGTCAGAAAACATCTTTGCATAGAGATCCTCATAGCTGTTTCGACCCTCTAGTTTAAGGGAGCACCCATGGCAGAGGTCGAGAAACCGCTGATCGGTCGTCGTGAACATGACGGCGCCGCCGTTGTCCGTAACCCGGATAAGCTCCTTAAGCCAGTGAAGCGCGCCACTCTCGGACAGATGGGAAAATACTGAAAAAGAATAAGAACAACCAAAGAAATTGTCGGGGAATGGCAACTTGCCGTCTGGACTGACTTCCAAAAGCGTTCCCGGCACTTTGGTGTCAGCGCAGGTTTTCAGGATCACTGTGTCCACGTCGACGCCATAGAGTCTCGAGGGATCGGTGTCGCGCAGAAACATGCGGATGATGCGTCCCCAGCCAACCCCGAAATCAAGTAGGTTTGTTTCGCGAACCCCTGCTCCAAGCCGTCGCAAAACAGCCTGATAAAACACAAAAGCTTCTTTCAGCGCCGTCTCGCCGGATTGGCCCACAAACGTTCTCTGGACCGCATCCGACGGGAATCCGGGAAGGCCGAGAGACGAATCGCTCTGCGATCGAATGAGTTTGGCGAACCATGCTTCGTCGCTCAGTTGATTAAACATATGTTTTGTCGCTTTTTCGGTAAGTTGAGAGATTAGAATAGGGCTCAGGTCATCCCTTTGGAGCAGGTTACGTTCTGACCATCGCTCTCGGGGAGAGTCAACGCGTCGCAGGATGATCCATTACAAGCCTTTGCCGCCGGTTTACTCCCGTTTTTTTAGTTTTCAGCTGAACTCTTTGATTTTGCTGCATCCAAATAATGCTTAAGCGGATTGACATCTTGCTCAACCAACTCCGGGTGGGCCCGCAGATACCAGGAAGTCGAAAACAGCGGATGTGGATCCCGGCCCTCCTTCGCGCCATGATTATAGTAATGCAGCAACGGATTGGAACCTTCGCTTTTGACGTCCGGATAGCGGTCCAGATAATATTTGGTGTCGAACATTGGGTTGGGATTTCGACCCTCTTGCGCACCAAACCGCAAATAATGGACGTAAGGGTCGAGACCAGTTATTTGAATATCAGGATATTTTTTGAGATACCACTCCGCATCAAACAACGGATTGGCGCGCACGGGCGACACAAAGTTCTTTATGCTTCGGGCGCAAGATCTCATCATCGAGCCTACGCCTCGTGACCGGCTACGGCGCATGGCGGCGAGTTCCAGGCCGCGTCTCACCAGGTCTTCCCGAGCGGTTGCAAGCTCTGCGGCGAATTCGGTCAGCTCACGCTCAGCCGCTTGGGCGCGCTGGTTCGCCCGATCAAGATCCTTTTGCAACTGGCGCGTTTGCTGTTCCAGCGCCGAGCAACGGTGCTGCTCATGCGTATACCGGGCTATCGCCTGAGCTGACTCAGCCCGCAGCGCCTCCAGATGTTTCAGATGTTCTGCTTTCGCATCGGGGATGGTCTGGCGCTGACCGCTATCATCTCTGAATTGATCCTTGGAGCCGGAACGAGAGGACGCTCCATTCTTGGCGTTGGACATCGCGTCATCCATCGCCGCAATGCGGGCTTCGGCGCGGTTTTTGCGCGCGACGCCTGAGAAGGCGTCGGCGAGCCTCTTTGAAAGTTTTCTTGCCGGGTCACGTGGCGGGGTATGGTTCATCACGACCTCGCAAGGCGGAAATCAGAACAAAACCCGTCTCGCTGGGTCTGATCCGACGCTATGGCCTGCTCACCGTAAAACTGCGATCTTGCTCGACGTGTGAGACGCTTGACGGATCGCCGTGCGTGCTCATTCCCCAACAAAGCGACGGGGGCGAAGGCGCGATTTAATCTTTGCATGCACATAAGCTACTGCTCTCGCGTGGTCACTAGATATCATGATCCGCCGTTGGTCCCAAGGGGACAAGGAACAAACTCGTTCGATTTTCCTTGACTGCATCGCCACGAAGAAAATATCTGGACTGCTTTCTACATCTGCAAGACAGAGCCGCGGTCAGCCGGGCGCCTGCGTGTTTTGAACCATTGGGCGCGAGGCGCTATGCGCTCCAGATGCCGGTCGATTAGACCAACGTCGTACCAATTGTCTGCACGCAGCTGTTCACGCACATTATCCAGATTTGCACCTAGTGGATTGTCGCGAAGCAGCTCAATCTTCACAAATGGCGAACCGCGCCTGAGCGACTCCGCCCAGAAGAGCTGACTCGGATTGGGGCAGGGATCGTTGCGAATCAGCGAAACTGGCGAATCCTTCTTCGGATGGGTTTCTGACAGAGACGCGCCGGCATCGGCATAAGGTGCATTATCCAAGATTGCGCGCTCGCGCGTGTGCTGATCGATCTTGGCGAGGTCGACAACGCCGCCGATACGAAAACCCTCGTTCTCGACATCCGCCGACAATCCGACCTCAAAGCGCAGGATCAGCTGGTATTTTTCCGGCTCGATCTCAACCGATTGCCAAAAGCGTCGGGCGAAACCTGATTTCAGCAGCTTCGCGCCAAAGCCCATAAAAAAAGATTGCACATGCGGCCGGAACTGGTGGTTGACAGCGGCGCCCCAAAGGTCAGCTTTGAGAGCATACACACGGCCAAAAAATTCCGTGATGTCGCTACATGGCCCATAGCAACTGTCGTTGGCGAAAACGACCTCCTCGTAATCTATATTCGGGAGCGCCTCAAAGCCTTCGCGCCAACTCAAGAAATCATAGCCGATATTCGGCCTCCAGATCACAATGTCGGCATAAATCCCGGCTCTTGTTTGTTGCTCGAGGGACGGCTCTGCGGTGGAACAAAAGCAGATGAGGTCGAAGTACGGGCGAAAGCAACGCAGCGCATGCAGCACATAGTCGTCGACGACGCCGTGGGAATCATAATGAGCGAAGACAAGAGCTTTCATGCAAGACGCTCCCCAAATTTAAGTTCCTTGCGGAATCTCGGGGGGAGATAAACGTGATAGTTCCAGCTTCGCATATAATGTTCGAAAACCTCGGGCCAGAAGAAGGGGCATGGCGCTTTTGCATTTTCTGGTAAGCGCGAAGTCATGCTCCATAAAAAGTTCCGCATGACTTCTGATGTTTCATATCCCGCTATATGCGCCAGGCTCTTGAACGAATTTTCTCCGTGGAAGCGATAATTATATAATTGTTCCTCCAAAAAGTAAGGCTCCTCAAAGAAGAGGCAGCGAAGAATATAGTCCCAATCGTGAACGTAACGGTATGACTGAAACGGGCCGACGCGACGCGCCAGCGACATCGAAAAAAAGAAATTGCCGGTCGACACCGCCAACTGGTTGCGCATCAGGGCGAAGCCAAGGGTCGGTAAGGTGCGCGCATCCTTTTCGACCTTGCGCAAATTGCGGATATAATCGTCTTCGACAGCGGTTTCGTCGCGATCGCCAACGAAGCGCACGCCTGTGTAAATGAACTGCTTGCCCGTTCGTAGTGCAACGTCAACACAGCGGGACAGCCGGTTCGTGGCAAAAAAGTCATCGGAATTGAGAATATTGACGAAATCGCCTCGCGCCAGCGTCAACGCCTGATTGATGGTTTGAGCGGCGCCTCGGTTTTCACGCTGCAACAGGATCGCAGATGGCATGCGGCGCTCAAGGAAACGACGAGCAATTTCTGGCGTGTCGTCTTTCGAGCCGTCATCTATCGCGATGAGTTCAATCGGCCTGTAAGTCTGTTCGACAATCGATTCCAGCGCTCTCTCGATATATTGATGATGATTATACATGGGAACGAGAATGCTGACCAAGGGCCGAGGCATGACGGAACTCCTGTTCAGGTTCATCGACCCGTATGATCATGGAGCCGCCTGGAAAGCTCGCGTAGCGATTGCTCCTGTCCCCTGAGATAATGCAGCAGGGCGCGCTCATCTTTCGCCCGCTCAGGATAGGCGCCGCCGCGACGCAGCCGGGCTAGAATTTGCAATACGTTATCCTCGCGCCTGACTTGTGAAAGAGCGGCGTTCAGCGCCATCAGATTCAGTTTGCCTGTTTTGGCGTCTGGCTCCAGATGCGCGCCTTCGCCCCATTCGTTCCAGGCGTTGATAAATACGATCTGATGCTCAGGGGCGCCATTAGGGCGGTCTGGCGCAACACTTCGATAAGCCAACGTTCAAATTGGAAGGCGTTGCTATTGGCGAAAATGTGAGGCGTATCCTGCCGGCGCGCAGTGTTGTCCCAACCCGGAAATACGCCGCGATACCAGCGATAATCGGGAATTGGCTTCCGCAATGCAAAATCCACGCTCTTTGCGTAGTCAAAAATATGACCAGTAAACTTTGAATTCAGCAACCTCGGTGGAGTATCCGGCATGTTTTCCGGCCTAAGCCATCCATGTGGCGGAAACTCCACAGCGGCGTCAAAACCCCAAGGCTCGGGGTCAGTGATGCCGTAAAATTGCACGGCGCAAAGATGAAGCTCGCCAAGGCCAGCGCGACGCACTTCCTCGCGCCAGATCGCCATCGAGTCCGCGCAATTAGGTATTAAGTCGGCGCGATAAACAAGCAGCATGAGCTTGCCGTCTACGCGCATGTAGCGTGGATCGGCTAAATATTTCATCGCATCGCGAATAAATTGACGATCGCTCTCGGGCGAATGAACCTGACCGAGCAAGATGTCGTTGGCCTTGCCGTCCCATGTGCGGGTCCAGTTTTCATTAGCCCAGCATACACAGAACTCCATGTCGATCGAGGGAGTCGCAAGCATCTGATCTAGCGGGCGCTCCAGCACACGGCGCCCGTTGAACCAATACATATAGTAACAAAAGGCCGACACCCCATATTCTTTGGCGAGTCGCGCTTGCTTCTTCTGAACATTGATGTCGGCCAGATCGTAGTAGTCTTCATTTTCAGGAACCCG
Organism: uncultured Alphaproteobacteria bacterium; assembly: GCA_963697595.1. Classification (GTDB taxonomy): domain Bacteria; phylum Pseudomonadota; class Alphaproteobacteria; order Rhizobiales; family Beijerinckiaceae; genus Methylocystis. The sequence continues at coordinate 3,489,405 of CAVOON010000003.1, forward strand.
CGGCTGGTGATGCCCTTCAAAGTTCGGGCGCGCCTTTCGCACATTGGTCCATTCGGTGAAGCCTTCGCCCCAAAATTCATCGTTTTCTTTTACGCGATGATATTGTGGAAGATAAAAAGCCACCACACGAGAATCGGTTTTCGCGGCGGATATGAAGCTTGATTGCACAACTCCGCTCGTGGAGGCCCTTCGCATTAACTCGTCGTAACGCGAATCCGCAGTCTTGCTTCGCCCCTCCCTAACTCCAATGTCACTGCTGGGAGATACCAGCTGAAGAGTTCGTGCAACCGGTTTTTCCTCTTGACCGAACCTGACGAAATGGATGAGAGGATCCAGACCCGCTTCGCGCGCCTCCGCATTAGCCCGCAGATACTGGACCGGATCGAAATTCGGATTCGGTTTCAGTCCCTGAGAAGATCCCTCCACCAGGTAGTGTGTGAGTGGGTCTTGGCCTTTTAGATCCGGCTTCTGCGTCAGATAATACTCGACGTCGAAGAAGGGGCTGGGATTGGTGCCTTCGCGCCAACCTTGGGTGACGAAATGCTCGAGGGGCTCAGCCCCTGCCCTACGCACGTCCGGTCAATTCCTCAGATAATAATCGACGTGAAACAAAGGATGCGGAGACTTATGCTGACGCCAGCCATGAGAAAGATAGTGACCGAACGTCGCTACTTGCTCCGGGAGGTCGGCGTTGGTGGATTTATACCAGTTAATGTCGAATAGCGGATGGGGACTGCCAATCAGGCCTTCGGAAACAGCGCTTGCTTTGGACGACAACGCTTCAGGGCTCATGCCTAATTCCTAAATTATGTCGACATCTGCCCACTTTATAAACAGGTCTTATTGCAATGCAATATTTTTTTGCGGTAACCTGTTCATTTTGCAACTTCTAGAAGGAAATTTGAACAATTCAATCCAACCACAATCCACTCCGGAGAAGCCCAAGCTAAAGCAGATGCAAATATGAATCTCATCTTCCCCCAGTCGCGAGAGCGGCCCAATTCTGACTTCACGAAGCCGCCCTCGCTCCCCGCAACGGTTTTTCCTCCATCCGCGCCAGAAACAGCAGTGACAGCGCCGTGCAAAGCGCGACTGCGCCGAATACAACGCGGAAGGTAGCGGCAAAGCCGGCAAGGGGGTCGGCAGGCGCCGCCCCGGCCCCCGTCACCAGCGCCCCGAGGACCGCGACGATCAGCGCACAAGCCACTTGCCGCACAAATTGCATGACCGCGGTCGCGGAACCAAGATGGCGCAGGTCGACCGCGTTCTGCACGCAAACCGTGCTGACCGGCAGCATCGCTCCCACGCCGAGGCTGAATAGCGTCAGCAGCGCGTCGAGAGACCAAAGCGGCAGGACATCCAGTCGCAGCGCCAAGTATAACGCGGCGCCGGTGGCGAGCGCCAGTCCCGTCAACGCCGGGATTTTATAATGGACGAGATGCGGCATCATCCTCCCGGACAGCGTGGCGCCGACTACGGTTCCAGCCATCATGGGGATGAGAGCGACGCCGGAACGGTCCGCCGACAGGCCCAGCGCGCCCTCGAAATAGACCGGCATGACGACGGAAAGGCCGATAAACGAGCCCAAGCCGAAGGCGCTGCAAACCGTTGCGTCCCGCGCCACCGCATTTTGCAAAATGCTCAGCGGAATGAAGGGTTCTGCGGCCCTGGCCAACCGCCATGCAAGCAGCGCCCAAAACGAGGCCGATAGCGCCAGCAGGCCCAGCATGGACGCAGCCTGACCGCCGCGCTGGCTCAGCGAGAGCGCCAAGAGCCCTGAAGCCGCCGCCAGCAAGGCGCCGCCCAGATAATCCAGCTTATGAGGATGGCGGCGGCTGGGGAGGCGCTTGAGCGCGCCGTTGGCGATCCAAAAAGCCAGCGCGCCCAGCGGCAGGTTGATCCAGAAGATCAGCGACCAGTGGAGGTAATGCGCGAAGAGCCCGCCCAGCACAGGGCCCGCGACGCTGGAGGTGATGAAAACGGCGGCGAAATAGGTTTGATAGCGTCCGCGTTCCAGCGGCGTGACGAGATCGGCGATAATCGTCTGCGCCAGAGAAATCAGCCCGCCGCCGCCCATCCCTTGCAAGGCCCGGGCGCAGGCGAGAAGAATCATGCTCGGCGCAAACGCGCAAGCGACCGAGCCCCCAATAAAAATCGCTATGCCGATCAGCAGCATGTTGCGCCCGCCATAAATGTCGGCGAGCTTGCCATAAAGCGGCGTCACTATGGTCGAGGCAATGAGATAAGAGGTGACGATCCAGGGCGAGTCGGCGAAATCGCCCAGCTCTGCTCCTATCGTCGGGAGAGCGGTGGCGACGATCGTCTGGTCCAACGCCGAAAGCAACATCGCGAGACAGAGCCCGGCCATAACCCGACGCAGCTCAACCTTGTCTAGCGGGGCGTTGGCTTTCATATAGGCTGGTCCGGTGAGAGGCAGGTCGAATCGCGGCGTCTACTCTTGCAGCGAATGTTCCAGAATGCGCAAGAACAGTTGTGCGTCCTGCGGCGCCATACCTTCCAGCGCCGCCGCCTCGGTCGGCGCCTCTCCCGGTTTTGCGCATGCGAGGCGGCGCAGAGCAAGATCGCTCGCGATGCGATGCGGCGCCAGTCCGCGACGCCGGGCCAAATCCAGCCGCGCCGCAAAAAATTGGCGCAGGAGCCGATCCTGCGCGATGCTGAGCACGGGGAAAGATGTCGTGGGAACAATGCCTTCCGCCGGGTCGAGCGGCTCGTCGTCGATAGTCTCGCGTCGCTCAAGGCTGTCCACGAAAGCCGTCGCTCTACTTAGCGCCGCCGTGCTCAAGCCTAGAGCCAAAGCTTTCGCGCGGCGCGGGAGCGCAAGGATCCCGCTACAATGATCGCAGCGCCCGCAGGAGCTGCTTTTCTCGCCGAATTCCGCCAGCAATGCCCTGCTGCGGCAGCCGGGCGCAACGCAAAGCCGCGCCATCGCGCGCCGGCGCAGAAAGGCTGCATGGGCCAAAGGGTCTTCGCGCAGCGCCGAAGGCGGCGTCCAGCGCTGCGCGAGATCGCGGCGCTCGAACAAAAGCAATGTTTCCGCTTCGAGTCCGTCGCGGCCTGCGCGGCCGATCTCCTGGTAATAGCCCTCGATTAAATCCGGCGGATCGGCATGGGCCACGAAGCGCACGTCGGGCTTGTCGACGCCCATCCCGAAGGCGATCGTCGCCACCATTATCACCCCTTGGCGCGCAAAAAACATATCCTGATGCGCCGAGCGCTGCCCGGCGTCGAGCCCGGCGTGATATGGGAGCGCGTCAAAACCCAGATTAATCAAATCGCGCGCCAGGACGTCCGCCTTGCGACGCGAGTTGCAGTAAATGATGCCGCTTGATCCTGCATGGCGGCGAGCGAAGTCTGCCAGTTGGCGGAGACCGCCGCGGCGCTCGCGAAAGGCGAGGCGCAAATTCGAGCGCGCGAAAGATCGCAAAAACACGCTGGGAGGACGAGAAAACAGCGAAGCGACAATATCATCGCGGGTGCGCGGGCCAGCGCCGGCCGTCACCGCAAGCATGGGCGGACTCCCAAGACGCAGCGCTATGCCGCCAAGCAGCCTGTATTCTGGCCGGAATTCATGACCCCAATAGGATATGCAATGGGCTTCGTCGACCGCCAGCAGCGCCACCCGCCTTTTGCGCAGAAGCTCGATCACCCCCTCCTGCGCCAGTCGTTCGGGCGCCACATAGAGCAATTTCACCCGGCCGGAGGAGACGCCCTCAAGGGCGCGGGCATATTCGAAGTCGTCTTCTCCAGAATGGATTGCGGCGGCGGGAATGCCCAAAGCGGCGAGCCCGCGCAACTGGTCGCGCATTAGAGCGATCAACGGCGAGACCACGACCACAAGGCCGGGACAAAGCATTGCAGGAAGTTGATAAAGCAGGGACTTGCCGGCGCCCGTGGGCGCCACCGCCAGCACATCGCGATTTGCCAAAACGGCGTCCAGCACTTCTGCCTGTCCCGGCAGAAAAACCTTGTGGCCGAAGGTTTCCGTCAGGAACCGCCGCGCCTCTGCAATAGTTGGCGAAACAGGACTCACGCAAATTCGCCTGATATGCCTGCTAAGTCAGCGCCCGGGCTTGGGACGCCAACGAGAGCTTGAGTGGACTGGCAATCGCTTGGAGAGCCATGATCGGCATATTTAAAAGCCTGAACGCATACGGAAAATCTGGCGACGACAGAACGAGTTGCGACACAAATGCTGGAAAACATCTTGCTCACCTCAACTCGAGTGAACACCTTTGTCGGCGAAGTCGGGCTCACAAACGCCAGCGGCTTCTTCTTCGAGCGCGAACGGCGCCTGTTTCTCGTAACGAGCCGGCACGTCTTGTGTAACGCTCCAACCCAGCACTTTCCCGACCGGATTGAAATTGATCTGCATACTGACCCGGAAAACATTGCAAAATCCATCGCCTTCTCCATCCCGCTCTATCACGAAGGGGAGCCTTTGTGGCGACAGGGGCTGGATAGCGCCGGCCAAATCGATGTGGCGATAATCGAACTTGAGCGGGCCGCGTTGCCGGACCCGATGGTTTTCAGCGCCTTCACGCCCGAGAACCTGGTCCTGCCCGGCGAAAATGTCGAAATTGGCGGCTCCGTGCTGGTGATCGGTTTTCCGCTGGGTTTCCATGATTCGCTGCACCATCTGCCTGTGGCCCGAGGGGCGATCATCGCTTCTTCATTTGGGCTGCGGTTCGAGGGTCACGGCTATTTTCTCACCGATGCCCGCACGCATCGCGGCGCCAGCGGCGCGCCCGTGGTGATGCGGGTTTGCGGAGGGTCGACGGAAGATGGAGAGCTGCCGTGGCGACTGCTCGGCGTGCATTCCTCACGGCTCGACGTCGGCACGCGCGACGCCGGCGTCGATGAGGCGCTGGGGTTAAATTGCGCCTGGTACGCCGATATCCTGATGACGCTGACGCAGGGATAGCCGGAGCAAAAAGCGATAGCCCATGCCAGGGAGTTGATAAGCACGCCGAGGTAACTCCAACCCGAAGCCACTGCGGATCCTTGACCCCCGGCGCCCGGAACATAGGTCTCTTCTCTTATCGAGCGCTGTTGGAGACCGGCATGTGGGGCTTTATCCTTGTCGTCGTTTATTTCGGAGCCGCTCTGCTCGCCGCAGCCATTTTATTGCAACCCGACCGTTTCGTCGTGACCCGCTCTGCGCTCATTGACGCGGGAGCGCCCGAAGTGTTCCGTCATATCAACGAACTGCGCAATTGGCAGGCGTGGTCGCCCTGGGCCAAACTCGATCCGCAGGCGCAAACCGCTTATCAAGGCCCCGAGGCCGGCGCGGGCGCGACGTTCGAGTGGTCCGGCGACAAAAAGGCCGGGAGCGGGCGGATGAAAATAATCGACAGCCAGCCGTTCGAGCATGTGAATATCAGGCTGGAGATGCAGAAGCCGTTCTCGGCCGCAAATGACCTGCGCTTTGAACTTACGCCGGAAGCGCAAGAGCGCACGAAAGTCACCTGGACCATGTCGGGCCGCAACACTCTCATTTCCAAGACGAAGAATCTCTTTTCGAATCGGGACAAAGTGGTCGGAGGACAATTTGAGGCAGGCCTGGCCAATCTCAACGCCCTGTGCCGGAAATAAAACCGGACGCAGGCGCGAAGAGCGGACATATTTCCACGAAGACTGGAAAATCTGTTCGCTGGAGGCTAAGCCTCGGTCCAGTCATTTCGCGCAGTCCGGGAAACGCTCATGATCAAGCTCTATTGTTTTCGTCCCAGCGCCGGCCTGCCGGACGCCAGCCCTTTCGTCCTGAAAGCGATGACGCTGCTCAAATTGGCAGGACTGGACTATGAATTGGATCGCAAGGGTTATTCGCGCGCTCCCAAGGGCAAGCTCCCTTATATCGACGACGAAGGGACCATCGTCGCCGATTTCGACCTTCATCCGCTGGCATATCGAAGAGACCAGGGGTTTCGATTTCGACGCGAATTTTTCGGCCGATCAGCGCGCCATCGGCTGGGCGCTCGAAAAAATGTGCGAGGATCACCTTTACTGGCTCGTCGTGCGCGGCCGATGGCTCGACGACGCCAATTTTGAAAAAGGGCCCGCGAAAATCTTCGACGCCGTTCCGGCTCCGGCTCGACCGCTGGTTAAATGGCTCATCCGCCGCAAAGTCAGAAAATCTTTGCATCTTCAAGGCTTGGGACGCCACAGCGCAGCTGAGGCGGCGCAGCTCGGCGTCAAGGATGTCGAGACGCTGGCGACGCTGATCGGCGACAAGCCCTATCTTTTTGGCGAAACTCCCTGCGGCGCCGACGCAACGGTTTTCGCTTTCCTGGCTGCGCTGCTCTCACCTTCCTGGGACTCGCCGATTCGCGACGCTGCGATCTCCAGGCCCAATCTCGTCGCCTACCGCGACCGCCTCATGAGCCGGTTTTTCCCCGGTTTCGCCTGATGTCGGCGGGAGCCGCCGTTTTCAGCACGAAGGTCTGGCGATAAGGCAGCACGGCCTTCCGCCTGTCGCTTACGTCACGCAAAGCCGTGTCCAGCACGAAATAGTCGAAGCCGGTCCAGCCGGGAAAACCCCAACTATCGAAAAATACCACACGTCGTGCGCCGACGCGCTGCACCGTTGTCCAATGATCCCAAGGTCTGTCGACGCCGAGGATCGCCACGGTTCTCTCTCCCGCTTTGGCGGTCATAGCGTCGCGCAGAAAGCAGAAAAAAGCCTCTGCATTCTCGAAGCTTTTGCGCTGCGCGGGGCGGGTGAACCGCAATTCGCGGCGATGTTCTCGCCACGCCCAATTTGCGGCGGTCTCCAAGAGGCTTCTTACCCCGCCGACCTCCGTTCCTGCATAGACAATGCGGGGAAAAAGGCCGGGATTGCGGAGGCAGAGTTCCTTGAATAGACGCAAATCTTGCGTCTCGGAATGATCGAACAACAGTTTGCACGCGTTCAGCACCGCGTAAACCGCGCACATGCCGTCGATGTGGCCTTGCTGCTCTGGCGCAAGAGCCTTTTTCTTGCTGGTCAAAGTTTCGCACGCGATCTGAAAAAAAAACCGGCCGCAACCAAGCGCGACCGGGTTGAACCCTAGGACTTGCCGGCAGCTGTAGCAAGCAGAGCAGGCGAGAACGAAGCTATCGTGGTAAAGCCGGCTTTAGCCAACAATCTCGTTGCCGGAAAAAAACTGGGCGATTTCAATCGCCGCGGTTTCGGGTGCGTCGGAGCCGTGGACCGTGTTTTCGCCGACGTTCAGCGCGAATTCCTTGCGGACCGTGCCAGGCGCAGCGTTCGCTGGATTGGTCGCGCCCATCACTTCGCGGTAACGCGCAATGGCGTTTTCGCCCTCGAGCACCTGCACGACGACGGGCGCAGCGGTCATCTGCTCGACCAGCTCGCCAAAGAAGGGGCGGTCTTTATGAACGCCGTAAAAGGTTTCGGCCTGCTTGCGCGTCAGATGCACGCGTTTTTGCGCGACGATGCGCAGGCCCGCCTTTTCGATCAGCGCGTTGACCGCGCCGGTGAGATTACGCCGCGTCGCGTCGGGCTTGAGAATGGAAAAAGTGCGTTCGATCGCCATGGGCGCGGGGTCTCATTCGTTGGAGGTAGGGAAAAACGGAGCGTCGCGCTTATAGCGGGCGCCTTGCATATGGGCAAGGCTTTGAGCATGGCGTCCATTCCGAACCCTGACCAGCCACGGCCCGGGCTATCGGTACGCGGCGCCGATCCCTAGAAAATCGCTGGCGAGCAGACTTGCCCCTCCCACCAGAGCGCCGTCAACGTCAAAAACGCTCATTAATTCCTTGGCGTTGGACGGCTTGACCGAACCTCCATAGAGAATTCGCGCCCGCGCGGCTTTCCCGGCGCCAAGCGAAGCATCGAGCCTCTTTCGCGCAAAACCGTGCATTTGGGCGACGTCTTGCGGCGTTGGAGTAAGACCGGTGCCTATCGCCCAGACCGGCTCATAGGCGAGCACCATCCGTTCCGGCGCAATGTCGGGGGGCACAGAGCCGGCGATCTGACCGCCAACAATCGCTTCAGCCTCGCCGGCCTCGCGTTGCTGGCGCGTCTCGCCCACGCAGATGATCGGGATTAATCCGGCATTGAGAGCCGCAATCGCCTTGGCGCGTACCAGTGCGTCGCTCTCGCCATGATCGGCGCGCCGCTCGCTATGCCCGACGATGACATAGGTCGCGCCGGCGTCGGCCAGCATCGCGGCGGAAATGTCGCCCGTATGGGCGCCCGCGTCCTGCGTGTGGCAATCCTGCCCGCCCAGCAAAACATCCGCGGGCGCGGCGATGGCTGACGCCGCCGCCAGCAATGTGGCGGGCGGACAGACCAGCACATCGATTTTTTCCCGCAGATCCGCGTCGAATCCGCTGGCGATAAGCCGGATCTGCGTCAGTGCGGCGCGCAACCCGTTCATCTTCCAGTTTCCCGCTAATAGCGGTCGACGGACGAAGGTCATTGGAACTCCAAAAAGCGGGGGCGCGGAGAAGTCCGGGCGGAAGCTGAAATTAAATTCAATAGCGGCTTAGCGATTCCGCTTGCGCTTCTTCTCGATGTCGAGCGACTTTCCGACGATGTGCTTATCCCGGCCGATCACATGGGCGCTGGCTCCGACAATGAGCGGGTCGGGACCATGAAGGATATGGTGATCCTTGTTGGGGTAGTCGAGCGACGACAAAAAATCCTGCATGCAGTTGAGCCTGGCGCGCTTCTTGTCGTCCGACTTGATCACCACCCAGGGCGCGTCCGCGGTGTCGGTGAAGAAGAACATCGCTTCCTTGGCCTCGGTGTAGTCGTCCCATTTGTCGATTGAAGCGCGATCGATAGGAGACAGCTTCCATTGCTTGAGCGGATCCGTCTGGCGCGAACGAAAGCGTCGGACCTGCTCTTCACGGGTCACGGAGAACCAGTATTTGAACAGGCGGATGCCCGAACTCACGAACATGCGTTCGAGCTCGGGGCATTGGCGCATGAAATCGAGATATTCGTTCGGGGTGCAAAAATTCATCACCCGTTCGACCCCGGCGCGGTTGTACCAGGAGCGGTCGAAAAACACGATTTCGCCCGCGGCCGGGAGATGCTCGATATAGCGCTGGAAATACCATTGCGAGCGCTCGCGCTCGGACGGCTTTTCCAGCGCGACCACGCGAGCGGCTCGTGGATTGAGATGTTCCATGAAGCGCTTGATCGTTCCGCCTTTACCCGCTGCGTCGCGCCCCTCGAACAGCACGACGATGCGCTGCCCAGTCTCCTTGACCCAGCTTTGAGCCTTCAGTAGCTCGACCTGCAGCGGCTGCATGTGCTGCAGGTAAAATTTCTCGCTCAGTCGGGTGGAATAAGGAAACTCACCGGTTTCGAAGGCGTGGCGGATGGTTTCTGAATCGGCGCGAACATGGTGTCGGTCTTCGACTCGAGCTACCTCGGGAGCAGCCACAACCGAGGCCGGAGCTCCATTCGGCGCATCAGCCTGCGCTCCAGGAACAACGGTTTCCGCAGTGTCTTCAGCTCGCTCGTTCATTTTCTGGATCGCCTTTCAAATGGTCGCGCCGCCGGCGCGGACCAAACGATAAGTCTCAGATTTTCGAGGGGCAAGTGCGCAAAACGACGCGGCGCCCGGCGGCGGTAAGACAGATCCGCCTGTTTAGCATAAATTCAACCTGCAGATCGGCCCGCTCGCCTTCACTCCTTCCAAGAGATTGCTTCGACATGGAAACCAGGCCTCCATTGCCTCCTTTCACCGCGGAAACCGCTGAAACGAAGGTTCGCCTGGCGGAAGACGCCTGGAACTCTCGTGATCCGGCGCGCGTGGCGCAGGTTTACACGGAAGACACAAAATGGCGGAACAGGGTCGAATTCCCGGCGGGACGGGAAGAGGTGAGGAAGTTTCTGGAGCGCAAATGGGCGCGGGAACTGGATTACCGCTTGATCAAAGAGCTTTGGGGCTTTCGCGAAAATCGCATGGCGGTGCGCTTCGCCTATGAATGGCGCGATGACAGCGGCCATTGGTTTCGCTCTTATGGCAACGAGCTTTGGGAGTTTGAAGGCAGCGGCCTGATGCGCCGGCGCATCGCCAGCATCAACGACCTGCCGATCAGCCCGAAAGAGCGGCTATTTCATTGGCCGCTGGGCCGGCGGCCCGACGACCATCCGGGACTGAGCGAACTCGGGCTTTAGTGCGCGAGGCGCGTCGCAGCCGAGTTTCCCGGCATTTGCGGCTCTCAATCAGCGGCTTTCTCGTCGCGAGGCCAATTGCAACATGCCTGCGCCATCCCTATAGTCCCGCGCCAAAAGGGCGCGAGGCGCCTTTGCCAGGGTGGATTCAAGGAAAACAACATCATGCTCGAACGGCTGCGCGTCGCGTCGCAAAACTGGATCGGCCGGACCGTCATGGGTCTGGTCATGGGCGTTATCGTGATCAGTTTCGCGATCTGGGGCATAGGCGATGTGTTTCGCGGCTTCTCATCGCAGCGACTGGTTAAGATCGGCGCCGGCGAGGTAAGCGTCGAGGCGTTCCGCTCCACCTACCAAAACGAGCTACGGCGCCTGCAACAAAAGCTGCGGCGCGGCATCACCAACGAAGAAGCCCGTCGCGCCGGCCTCGATCAACAGGTTCTGGATCGTCTGATCACCGATGTGGCGCTAGACCAACGGACGCACAGTCTTGGACTTTCGATCAGCGACGACGAGACGCAACGTCTCCTGAAAGCGGAAAAGGTCTTTCAGGGGGTCAACGGCCAATTTGACCCCGAGCGTTTCAAGCAGATCATCCGCGACGCCGGCTTCACCGAGCGGACCTTTCTGGTCGACCAGAAGGGAGCCTATCTGCGCAAGGAGGTCACCGACTCCGTAACGGCCGGGCTGGAGCCGCCGCGCGTGATGCTCGAGGCTATTCATCGCTTTCGCAACGAAACTCGCGCGGTCGACACAATCCTGCTGCCAGCTTCCGCCGCCGGCGCGATCGCTGCGCCCAGCGAGGAAGAGATCAAGAAATATTACACCCAGCGAGAGGCGACCTTCCGCGCCAAGGAATATCGCAAGTTGACGGTGCTGGCGGCGACGCCGGCCACTCTGGCGAAGCCTGCCGAGGTCCCGCAGGACGATGTTCCGCAAGCTCTATGACGAGGTCAAGGGTCAGCGCTACGGTTCTCCGGAAAAGCGTGAGGTCGGCCAGATCGTATTCAAGACCGAAGCCGAGGCCAGGGATGCTTTGACTCGGCTCAAGGGCGGTCTCGACTTCAACGCCTTGGCTGCCGAGCACAAGCTCGCGCCCAAGGACGTAGATCTCGGACTTGTGACGGAGCGCGACTTCGGCGACCCCAAAGTTGGAAAGGCGGTTTTCGCCCTGCCGGCGTCGGGTTATGCCGACATAGCAGTCACCCCGTTCGGTTTCGTGGTCTCGCAGGTGCGCAAGATCCAGCCGGGAGTGCTGTCGAAGACTTTTGAACAGGCGGAGCCGGAATTGCGGCAGGAGATCGCTGCGCGCAAAGCGGCGCCGGATGTGCGCCGTCTCCATGACGCCATTGAGGACCAGCGCAGCGCTGGAAAGACTCTTTCCGAAACCGCAAAAGCCGTCGGGCTCGACACGCGCGACGTCGAGCCTGTCGACGACATGGGACGCGGCAAGACCGGCGCCGCACTCGCGGATTTGCCCGGCGGACCGGACCTGCTCAAAGCCGCTTTCGCCTCCGACAAAGGCGTTGACAATGAGGCGGTGACGACGCGCGATGGCGGCTATGTCTGGTTCGAGGTGACTGACGTCGAGCAGTCGCGCCAGCAGAGCTACGAAGAGGTCAAGGCTCAAGTCGAAGCCGTGATGCGCAAGGAGGCGGAGCAAAAAGCGCTGAACACAAAGGCTAATGAGCTTGTCGAACAGCTGCGCGGAGGCAAGCCGATCGACAACCTCTCTGGCGAGCTCGGGCTTCCGGTCAAGCATGTGACTGATCTCAAGCGCGCGAACAGGCCGGATTTTTCCGCTTCGACGATCATCCAGTTTTTTGAAGTGCCGCTGCGCGGCGCGGGTTCAGTCGCGGTTGAAGGCGGCCAGTTGCTGTTCGTCGTGACAGAAGCCAATACGCCCAAATTCGATCCCGCCTCGCCAGAGGCCTTGGCCATCGCCGAACAGTTGCGGCCCGCGCTGCAGAACGATGTGCTGGAGCAATATGTCGGCGGCCTCGAAAAGGCGCTCAATGTTGAAATCAACCAAAAGGCGCTGGCGGCCGCCCTCGGCGGGGATAGCGAGAAGTGACCCTGGAGTCATTTGAGCCCGCCTTCGAGCTTTTCGCCGCCGATTACGAGGCGGGTCGCCCCTGTCTGGTGTCGATCCGGCTCGTCGGCGATCTCGAAACGCCGGTTTCGGCCTATTTGAAACTGTCACGCGGGCGGGCAGGCAACGCCTTCTTGCTTGAATCGGTCGAAGGCGGCGCGACCCGCGGCCGTTATTCGATGATCGGCCTCGACCCGGACGTTATTTTTCGCGTCAGAGGGGAAACAGCGGAAATCAATCGAGACGCCCTTGGCGACGCCTCGAACTTCAAGCCCTGCGGAAAGCCGCCTCTGGCGGCGCTACGGGAGCTGATCGCCGAGTTGGCTGCGCCTCAGCGCGAGGGATTGCCGCCGATGGCGGCGGGCGTGTTTGGCTATCTTGGCTATGACATGGTCCGGCAGATGGAGCGTCTGGCGACCGCCAAAGAAGACAGGATTGGCGCGCCCGACGCAATAATGCTGCGTCCCACGATCATGGTCGTGTTCGACAGCGTGCGCGACGAGTTGTGTGTTGTGACTCCGGTGCGCCCGCGCCCGGAGGTAACGACTCGCGTGGCGCATGAGGCGGCGATAAGCCGCCTGGAGCGCATCGCCGCCACGCTGGAAACGCCGCTCGATCATCGCGAATTTTTGGACGATCCGCTCCTGTCGGCCGATAAGCCCGTGTCGAATACCGCGCCCGCTCACTTTCTGGAAATGGTCGAGCGCGCCAAGGAATACATCCGCGCCGGGGACATCTTTCAGGTGGTGCTGTCGCAGCGCTTTACAGCGCCCTTCGCCCTGCCGGCGCTGGCGCTCTATCGCGCGTTGCGGCGAATCAATCCCGCTCCGTTCCTGTGCTTTCTGGATTTCGCGGACTTCCAGATCGTCTGCTCCAGTCCGGAAATTCTTGTGCGCCTCGTCAATGGCAAGGTCACGATCCGCCCGATCGCGGGCACCCGTTGGCGCAGCCCGCAGGCGGAGGAAGACGAACGTCTTGCTCGCGAACTGCTCGCCGATGAAAAGGAACGCGCGGAACATCTCATGCTGCTGGACCTTGGGCGCAATGATGTCGGCCGCGTCGCCCGCACCGGCACTGTGCATGTCACCGACAGCTTTACGATCGAACGCTACAGCCATGTCATGCACATCGTTTCGAATGTCGAAGGCGAGCTCGATCCGGCCAACGACTGCATCGACGCCTTGGCGGCGGGCTTTCCGGCAGGCACGGTGTCTGGCGCGCCGAAGGTGCGGGCCATGGAAATCATCGATGAACTCGAAACCGACAAGCGCGGCATTTATGGCGGCTGCATCGGCTATTTCGGTTCGGGCGGCCAGATGGACACCTGCATCGTCTTGCGCACCGCCATCGTCAAGGACGGCCAGATGCACGTGCAGGCCGGCGCGGGCATGGTCTACGACAGCGAGCCGGCGTCCGAGCAGCGCGAATGCGAAAACAAAGCCATGGCGCTGTTCCGCGCCGCCGAGGAGGCCGTGCGCTTTGCGGCGCGCGCGCGCCGGGGACAATAGATCCAGAGGGTTTTGAATCGGGTCTCGCAACGGAAGAGCCCCAAATCGAGAGATAGTCAGAACACCGGCAGTTGAGAGCGTCCATGGCCGACCCCAAAAATTATGACGACGCCGACGACCCCTATCGGGCCATACGCGTCGGCGATCCGGGGCTCGCGGGCGAGGCCACCAAATGGGGCCATCTGCTGACCCGCTTCATGCGTCTCATGGCGGTGTTCTGGTTGCTTCAGGGCCTGTTGCAATGGCAAGCGGTCCTGACGGCGCAAAAGCCCATCTTCGACACCATGCCGCAAAGCGCGGCTTTGGCGATCATTTTTTTCAGCGTGCTGGATCTCATCGCGGGTGTAGGTCTGTGGTTGGCGACGCCCTGGGGTGGCGTGCTTTGGCTTTTGATCGCCAGCGCCCAGATTTTCGTGGCCGCGAGCATGCCCCGCTTCTTCGCTGGCGGTTATTGGCTCATTGGCGTCGATCTGGTGCTGATTGTGCTTTATTTCGCGCTCACATTTGAAGCCGGGCGGGATTTCGAAGCCCAAACCGTGATCGACCGACGGCGCAAACGCAGACCTGCCGGGCAACCGGCGCCCGCTCAAGCTCCAGCGGCGCCGGAAACAAAGACGCCGCTTTCGCGCGGCTCCGAACCAAAATCCACCGCCGCCCGCGAAGCCAAGCCAGCGCCCAAGCCGGTCGAGCGCGCTCCGCAGGCGAAAAACGAGCCCGGCAAGCCGGCCGCAGAGGCGGCGATCGCTGTCCCAAAACCCCCGGTAAAGCGGTTCCTGACGCCCGCTCCAAAGACCCGCAAGCCCGGAGAGGCATGAGCCGCCTCCGGCCGCAAATGGTTAAGCGATTTTCAGCGTAAACTCTTGGTTTAATTCACGCTCGATTCACTGCAATGCGAGCGTTTCTGGTAAACAGCGGATTCAGACTGTTACTTAAACTGGTCTTCATTTGAGCCGATTAAATTCTCTCCATGAACGGTGATTGAGCGATGCTTTAAAGCATCCAAAAGCAGACGGAGAGGACCAATGAACACTGCCACGAAATCAGCCCCCCAAGCGCGCGCCGAACGTATTGGCGAGATCCGTCCTGTTTATCTTGAGGCCCTGACGCTGGTCGAGCGTTTGCACCGCCGCCTGCTCGATGTGATCAAGGACGAATTCGACCGCCGCGACCGTGGCGATGTCAATTCGGTTCAGGCCCTGCTGCTCTACAACATTGGCGACAAGGAGCTGACCGCCAGCGAGCTGCGCACCCGCGGTTATTATCTGGGCTCGAATGTCTCCTATAACGTCAAGAAACTGGTCGAAATGGGCTATCTGCATCACGCCCGCTCGCGCATCGATCGCCGCTCGGTCCGCATCAGCCTGACCCCCAAGGGCAAGGAAGTGCATGACATCGTGGCGCATCTCTATGAGAAGCACGCCATGACCGTGGAGCAGATCGGCGGCGTCACGACCGAAGAATTCAAGGTTCTCAACACCTCGCTGAACCGCCTCGAGCGCTTCTGGACCGACCAGATCCGCTATCGCCTCTGACAGTCTGCCGGTCTTTCCTCCCAACTCCCCGCCGGATGGCTGGTCTCGCTTGACGAGGTCGCGCCGTCCGGCTTTTTTGCGCGGTCCCTTCGGCGTGATGCGCCGGCAAGCGCAAGAGCGGTTGCCTCACGGCGCGCGCCAGCCTAATGAAAAACAATGGCGCTTGCCGCGAACCGGACCAAACAGATGACTAATGTCACGCTGATCGACAATTACGACAGCTTTACCTTCAACCTCGTGCATTATTTCGGCGAGTTGGGGGCGAATGTCACCGTTCACCGCAACGACAAGGTGAGCGTCGCCGAAGTTCTGGCCGGCGCGCCCGACGCTATCGTGCTGTCCCCCGGCCCCTGCACGCCGCATGAGGCGGGCATCTGCCTCGATCTTATCTCGGCAGCCGCCCAGAGCGTGCCGATTTTCGGCGTCTGTCTTGGCCATCAGGCGATCGGGGAAAGTTTTGGCGGCGACGTCGTGCGGGCCCCGCTGCCCATTCATGGAAAAATGGCGACGATAGAGCACAAGGGCGAAACGATTTTCCGGGGCATAGAGGGTCCGTTTCAGGCGACGCGCTACCATTCCCTGGTGGTCAAACGCGAGACTCTGCCGGCGTGCCTGCGCATCACCGCGACGACGCCGGACGGTCTGATCATGGCGCTTTCGCATGAGAGCCTTCCGGTTCATGGCGTGCAGTTCCATCCCGAAAGCATAACCTCGCAGCATGGCCACAAGATTCTGCGCAATTTTCTCGATTTGGCGCAGGAGTGGAACGACCAGCGTCCAAGCCGAGCCAAGGTCGCGTGAGCAAGTTCAAAGCCGTTCTCGCCGCGCTGGCGGAAGGCCAAAAGCTTTCGCGCGAGGCGGCGCGCGACGCGGTTTCGTTGATCCTGAAAAGCGAGGCGACCCCCGCGCAGCTCGGCGCTTTTCTGATGGCTCTGCGCCAGCGCGGGGAAACCCCGGAAGAATTGATCGGCGCGGCGCAGGCGATGCGCGCCGCCATGATCCGGGTCGAGGCGCCTGCCGACGCGATGGATATTGTCGGGACCGGCGGCGACGGCGCCAATACTTACAATATCTCAACCCTGACGGCGATCGTCGTCGCAGCCTGCGGCGTGACAGTCGCCAAACATGGCGGCAAGGCGGCCTCCTCGCGCTCCGGCGCCTCGGATGTCTTGGGAGAGCTCGGCGTCAAGGTCGGTCTCGATTCCGCCGCCGCGGCAGCTTGTCTGCATGAAGCCGGCATATGCTTCATGGCGGCGCCCACACACCATCCAGCTTTACGCTTTGCCGGTCCGGTGCGCTCGGAGCTGGGATTTCGCACGATCTTCAACCTGCTTGGACCCATGTGCAATCCAGCCGGCGTGACGCGCCAGGTGCTGGGCGTGTACGCGCGGGAATGGCTGAAGCCGATGGCGATGGCGCTGCGTGAGCTGGGCTCGCAAAATGTCTGGCTCTTGCATGGAAGCGACGGCCTCGACGAAGCGACCACGACTGGAAAAACCCACGTCGTCGCGCTGGAGGAGGGCGCGCTGCGCGCTTTCGAAATCTCGCCCGAGGACGCCGGCCTTCCCCTGGCGACGGCGCAAGATCTCACGGGCGGCGATCCCGCCCATAACGCCTGCGCGTTGCGTGCGGTTCTCGGGGGAGCAAAAAACGCTTATCGCGACGTTGCGGTCTTGAACGCCGCGATAGCCTTGATCGTCGCGGGCAAAGCGGAGAATTTGCACACGGGCGCAAGGCTCGCCGCGACGGCGCTCGACAACGGCGCGGCGCGCGAAAAACTGGAGCTGCTTGTTCGAGTCTCCAATTGTCAAAGCGCAATGCATTGATGGATCGCGACCACGAAGCTGTTTTGTGTTAGCATTCAAAAAATAAACTGGTTGGGACGCCGCATGCGGCCGTTCTCTCATGGCTGAGCAATGACCGATATTCTTAAAAAAATCGAATCCTACAAGCGCACCGAAATCTCCGAAGCGAAGGTCCGCATGCCGCTCGCCACGCTTGAGCGCAATGTGCGCGATCACGATCCGCCGCGCGGTTTCGTGCACGCCATCGAGCAAAAACTGGGCGAGCGACGCCTTGCGCTGATCGCGGAAATCAAGAAGGCGAGCCCATCCAAAGGCGTCATCCGCGCCGATTTCAATCCGCCGGAGCTTGCCCGCGCATATGAGGCGGGGGGCGCGGCCTGTCTTTCGGTATTGACCGACGGTCCCTCGTTCCAGGGCTCGCTGGAATTTCTGGAAAGCGCCCGCAAAGCGACGCATCTGCCGGCGCTGCGCAAGGATTTTCTGTTCGACCCCTATCAGGTGTTCGAAGCGCGAGCTCATGGCGCCGATTGCGTTCTGATCATCATGGCGGCGGTCACCGACGCCGAGGCCAAGGCGCTCAACACCACCGCACATGATCTGCGCATGGACGTGCTGGTCGAGGTGCATGACGAACGCGAACTCGAGCGCGCGCTGGAGCTTGAAACGCGGCTGATCGGCTTCAACAACCGTAATCTTCATGACTTCAAGGTCTCGCTGGAGACGAGCGAAAGACTGGCCGAGTTCGTGCCCAAAGAGAAGATTCTTGTGTCCGAGAGCGGCATTGCGACGCACGAGGACTGTGTGCGACTCGAAAAATCGCACATCTTCACTTTCCTTGTCGGCGAAAGCCTGATGCGCAAGCATGATGTCGAGGCCGCGACGCGCGAGCTGTTGCACGGCGCTCCGGCTCGCGCGCGGGTCTAATGGCCGGGCTGACCCATATCGGCCCAAAGGGCGAAGCGCATATGGTCGACGTGTCGGAGAAGTCCGACACCAAGCGTAGCGCAACCGCTGCCGGCAGAGTTGTCATGGCGCCTGAGACCTTGCGACTCGCGGTTGCGGGCGACGCGAAAAAAGGCGACGTTTTTGGCGTCGCCCGCATCGCCGGAATCATGGCCGCCAAGAAAACCCATGAACTGATTCCGCTTTGCCATCCGCTCGCTCTCTCGAAAGTCAGCGTCGACATCACGCCGGACGAAGCGCTGCCCGGGCTGCGCGTGACCGCCGAAGCGAGCCTCACCGGCAAAACCGGCGTCGAGATGGAGGCGCTCACGGCAGTTTCCGTCGCCTGCCTGACTATTTACGACATGCTGAAAGCCGTGGATCGCGGCATGTGCATCGAAGGAGTTGAACTCGTCGAAAAGCGCGGCGGCAAAAGCGGCGAATGGCGGCGCGAGAAAGAATAATCATGGCGGAAAAGAAGCTGCTCAGCGTCGACGAGGCGCTCGCGTGCATTTTGGAGAACGCCCGCTTCCTCGGCGAGCCTGAGACTTTGCCGCTGATGAAAGCGCGCGGCCGCACTCTGGCGAGCGATCTCATCGCAAAACGCACTCAGCCGCCCGTCGATGTTTCCGCGATGGACGGCTATGCGGTGAGTTGGGCCGATTTTGCGACGCCCGGCGTCCGCTTGCGACTTATCGGCGAAAGCGCCGCCGGTCACGGCTTCGATGGCTTGATGAAACCCGGCGAATGCGTGCGGATCTTCACCGGCGCGCCTGTGCCGGAAGGCGCCGATTCGATCCTGTTACAGGAGGACGCCATTGTCGAAAATGGCTCGATCGGCGCAAACCACCCGCCGGAGCGCGGGCGTCACATTCGCACGCGGGGACTGGATTTTCGGGAGGGCGCGCCCGCGCTTCTTTCGGGAACGCGACTGGGCGCGGCGCAACTGGCGCTCGCCGCCGCAACCAACCATGACGAACTTAGCGTAGCGCGGCGGCCCCGCGTCGCAATCATAGCCACGGGCGACGAGCTTGTGGCTCCGGGTGCGGCGCCGGGACCGACCCAGATCATCAGCTGCAACAATCTGGCGGTCGCCGCGATTGTCGAAGGCGCGGGCGGGGAAGCCATTGATCTCGGCATTTTCTGCGACGATCTCGCAGATCTTGAACGCAGCTTCGCCATGGCTCGAGAGTCGCGCGCCGATGTGCTGGTCACGCTGGGCGGCGCTTCCGTCGGCGATCATGACCTGCTGCGCCCGGCTCTCGCCAGAGAGGGCATGTCCCTCGACTTCTGGCGCATCGCCATGCGCCCGGGCAAACCACTGATTTTCGGTCGACTCGGCGAGGCGTTCGTTTTGGGACTTCCGGGCAATCCGGTCGCTTCCTACGTTTGCGCGCTGATGTTTCTTGCGCCCCTGCTGCGCGCCCTGCAGGGCGATCCGACAGCGGGGGAAGACAAATCGGAAAGCGCATTTCTCGGCCGCGATCTCCCCGTCAACAAGGCCCGGCGCGACTTTCTGCGTGCGACGCTGTCGAAAGACGCGGAAGGCCGGCTCATCGCGACGCCGGAGCCCTTGCAGGATTCCTCGCTGCTGACGGAACTTGTCCGTTCGCAGGCGCTGCTGCTGCGCGAGATCGGGGCGCCGCCCGCGAAGGCCGGCGATCCCTGTCGAATTTTGAGACTGCGGAACGATTGACGGCGCATGACCTTCGCTCCCGACTACCCCGCCGCCCGCGTCATTCCATCGCCAAATCATGGCGAACGCCTGCGACCCGTCAGCGCGCTGATCCTGCATTATACCGGCATGCCGACGCCCGAGAGCGCGCTGGCTTTGCTGTGCAGTCCGCAGGCCGAAGTTTCCGCCCATTATTTTGTCGAAGAAAACGGCGAGGTCCTCCAGCTCGTGCCGGAGCATCGCCGCGCATGGCATGCCGGCAAGAGTTTCTGGGCAGGCGAAACCGATCTCAACTCCGCCTCCGTTGGCGTGGAAATCGTTCATCCCGGCCATGAAGATCCGCGCCCCTTCCCCGCCGTGCAAATTGCCTCGGTCGCGGCTCTGTCCCGCGACATTTGCCGCCGTCACGCCATCGCGCCGCAGCGAGTGCTGGCCCATTCCGATATCGCGGTGTCGCGCAAGATCGATCCGGGCGAGTTTTTCCCCTGGGATGTTCTGGCGAAGGCGGGCGTCGGTCACTACGTCGCTCCGGCTCCGATTTCTGGCGACGAGGGCTTTTGCCTCGGCGACTCGGGCGAAGAGGTGCGCGCTCTGCAAAGTCAACTCGCGGCCTATGGCTACGCTATTGTGCAAAGCAGTATTTTCGACGATGATACAGCAAAGGTCGTGGTGGCGTTTCAGCGCCATTTTCGGCCGCAGAAAATTGACGGACGCGCGGACGCCTCCACGCTCGCGACATTGAAAAATTTGCTTGAAACAATTTATTTTGACGGACTGATCCATGAACGCAAATCATAAGCCCACGATAGTCCTCACCGGCGCCTCGACCGGAATCGGAGAAGCCTCCGTCGCAGCCTTGATAGAAGCGGGATTTTTCCTGTTCGGTTCAGTGAGAAAAGACTTGGACGCGGCGCGGCTGCAGCGGCGTTTCGGCGCGGATTTCGCCCCGTTGTTTTTCGACGTGATGGCGGGCGGCGCCATCGCCGGCGCCGTGGAGCAGGTCGAATCGCGCCTTGGCGGCCGCAAGCTCGCGGGCCTCGTCAATAACGCCGGCGTCGCTTTGCCCGGCCCGCTGCTGCATCAGCCGGTCGCCGAGTTTCAGCAGCAGTTCGAAGTCAATCTTTTTGGCCAGCTCAAGGTGATTCAGGCCTTTGCGCCGCTATTGGGCGCGGGCGACAACAGGCGCGACGGCAAGCCGGGGCGCATCGTCAACATGAGTTCGGTCGCGGGATCGCTCGCCGCGCCCTATCTTGGCGCCTACGCCTCCTCCAAACATGCGCTGGAAGGTCTTTCCGACGCGTTGCGGCGGGAGCTCATGATATTTGGCGTCGATGTCATCCTCATCGAGCCCGGCGTGATCAGGACGCCGATATGGGACAAGGCCGAGCGGGTCGATCTGGCGCGCTACGACGACACCGCCTTTGGCCCGGGCGCAAGGCGACTGCAAAAATGGGCTTCGGAGCGCGGTCAGACTGGCGCGCCCGCGGCACTGGTCGCCAGGGCCGTGGTGCGCGCGCTATCCGCCCGCCGTCCCCCCGCCCGCATCCGGGTGGTGCCGAATTATCTTGCCGACTGGCTGCTGCCCCGACTGCTGCCGACGCGGTTTTTGGACAGGATGATCGCGAGAAGGCTGGGACTGCTGCCGGAGAAGGGCGGGAGCGTCACGCAATAGCAATGGATGCCTTGCGCCACTCCTCGGATCACCCCAAATCTGGTCGGATCTTGCCGGCGCCCAGCCCCACCGCAGCGAGCCTCTCCCCTAACGGGAGAAGGATGAGACGTGGATTTATTCAACTTCAATAGCTAAAGTTGTAAGTCGGATTCCTTCTCCCACTTGTGGGAGGAAGTGGCCCTTGCGTCGGCAAGGGTTGGACGCGGGCGACGCGAACCAATCCAATCCCCTCCCGCTTGACCTGAAACCCGTTCCGGCTCACCTAGAGCGGATTCCCAAGCATCCAGCGGAAAATCCATGACCAGAGACGCCGAAACCTGCCTTCCCAGACCCATCGACGCCGAGCCCGCGCCGCGCCATCGCAGCTGCGCCGTAACGATCGGAACCGGCAAGGGAGCCGTGACGGTCGGCGGCGGCGCGCCGATCGTCGTGCAGTCGATGACCAACACCGACACGGCGGATGTCGAGTTCGACCGTGGCGCAGGTCGCCGCGCTGGCGCGGGCGGGCTCGGAGCTGGTGCGCATTACCGTCGACCGCGACGAGGCGGCGGCCGCGGTGCCGCATATCCGAGAAAAGCTTGACAAACTGGGCGTGGACGTCCCGCTGATCGGGGATTTTCATTACATCGGCCACAAGCTTCTGGCCGATCACCCCGCCTGCGGCGAGGCGCTCGCCAAATACCGCATCAACCCCGGCAATGTCGGCTTCAAGGAAAAAAAGGACAGGCAATTCGGCTCCATCGTCGAACTGGCGGTCAGGCACGACAAGGCCGTGCGCATAGGCGCAAACTGGGGCTCGCTCGATCAGGAGATGCTGACGCATCTGATGGACATCAACGCCGCGTCCAAGGCGCCCATCGAGGCGCGGGCAGTAATGCGCGAGGCCATGGTGCGCTCCGCGATTTATTCTGCCCAGCGGGCCGAGGAGATCGGACTCCAGCGCAACAAGATCATTATTTCCGCCAAGGTCTCGGCGGTGCAGGATCTGATCTCCGTCTATCGCATGCTGGCCAAGCGAAGCGACTATGCGCTGCATCTTGGGCTGACCGAGGCCGGCATGGGCTCCAAGGGCGTCGTGGCTTCGGCGGCTGCGCTAGGCGTGCTGCTGCAGGACGGGCTTGGCGACACCATCCGCGTATCGCTGACGCCGGAGCCCGGGGGCGACCGCACGCTCGAAGTGCAGGTGGCGCAAGAAATCTTGCAGACCATGGGTTTTCGCACCTTCGTGCCGCTGGTCGCGGCCTGCCCCGGTTGCGGGCGCACCACTTCCACGGTGTTTCAGGAGCTCGCGCGCGACATCCAGTCCCACATCCGCGAGCGCATGATTGTCTGGCGCCAGCAATACCACGGCGTGGAGACTCTGAATGTCGCTGTCATGGGCTGCATCGTGAACGGTCCCGGCGAGTTCGAAACACGCCGACATCGGCATATCGCTGCCCGGGACGGGAGAGAGCCCGGCGGCGCCCGTCTTCATCGACGGCGAAAAGGCGATGACACTGCGCGGCGAGCGAATCGCCGACGAGTTCATTCGGATCGTCGATGATTATGTGGCGCGACGCTTCGGCGGCGGCGCGGGGGCCGGCAAGGCCGCTGAGTAAACAGGCGTCACTCGCGCACGGCTTCCTTGACCGCGCGCAACGCCCGCCAGGCCTGACGCTTGAGCGAAGCCGTCTTGAGCATTGCGGCGAGGCCGGGCGCCGGGATCGCGACAAAATCAGCCTCGCCAAAACGAAGCTCGAATCGTCGGGCATATAGTTTCATCGGCGTATCGCTGACCCCCAGAATTATTTTGGCGGTGTCGCCGAGAAGCAGCACCGCCCGGGGCTTGGCGAGTTCAATATGCTTGCGCGCGAAGGGCGTCAGCGCCGCCGCGACATGCGGCGTCAGCGGCTGGCCGCCCGCCGGTCGCCAGGGGGTAAAATAAGCGCGATAAAAGTTTTCGCGCGTCTCCCCAATCGCGGCCAGCATGGCGTTAAGCAGCCGGGCCTCTGGTCCGCTAAAAGCTTCGCCGCTGCTTTCTTCGGCCTCGCCCGGCGCGTAATCCAGCGCCATGATCGCCCCGGGACGACCGCTGGAGAACAGAAAATGCCGCGCTCTTGACGCCCGCCCGCCTTCAAACGCCTCAAGACCTTCGCGCAATTGCTCGATCGTCCGGGCCGATGCGGCGATTCCTTCGGCGTCTCGAATCGCCTCCTGTGGGAATACTGGCGTGGCGGGCGCGCGCGGCGGAAAGGGAGGAGCAGGCGCTTCCTCTTGTTTTTGCTCCGCCCGCTCCTCACTGACCGGAGTCGGCGCCCGCTCCGCGAAGCGGTCGTGCGGCGTCTCGTCCACCGCGCAATCGACGCCAAGAGTTCGATAATAGTCGAGCAACGCCGTTAGCGCGTCTTCTGTTTCGAGGGGAGCGCCAACAGCCATCTGGTTCAACAGCACCGAAAGGCGCGTTCGCCGCTCTCGCCAAAGCGCCGCGCCTGCCGCTCGAGAAAAAACGCCTCGCGCGACATGATCGGCTCGCCCGGGTGGGCGCCGCGCCGATGCTGCGCATAGGTTTCGTAATCTGGCTGTCCCACCATCAAACTCGCTCCTGCGCGCAGTTTTGTAGCGAGGCGCGAAAGATCAAGCCGCAGCGGTCCGCAATTGCGGCAGTCCATCCTGCGCCTCCCTGGTTGTGGCGACTTCGCTGCGCAGCGCCTGACGCATGGCGATCAAGCCGAAAACCGCCACGGACAAGACCAGCGCGATGAACAGCGCCGCAAGCGAAGCGTCGACATAATCATTGAATATGATCCGATGCATCTCCGCGACGTTTTTGGCGGGGGCCACGAGCTGACCCTTGCCGAGCGCGGCGCCGTATAGCTTTGCATGCGCAAGGAAGCCGATTTGTACGTCCGAGTGGAAGATTTTTTCGAGGCCTGCCGTCAGCGTGCAGATGTAAAGCCACGCCATCGGCGCGAGCGCCACGATGGCGTAGGCCTCGCGCTTCATCCGGAACAGCACTACGGCGCAAAGCGTAAGGGCGATCGCCGCGAGCATCTGATTGGCGATGCCAAACAGGGGCCAGAGCGAGTTGATGCCGCCCAGCGGATCTACAACGCCCTGATACAAGAACCAGCCCCAGCCCGTCACCGCCAGTGCGGTCGCGGTCAGACTGGGAATAAGCGCGCCGGTGCGACGGAAAGCGGGAAGGAAGTTTCCGACAAGATCCTGAATCATGAAGCGCGCGACGCGCGTCCCCGCGTCGATCGTGGTCAGAATGAACAGCGCCTCGAACAAAATCGCGAAGTGATACCAGAAGGACATGGCGCCGGAGCCGCCGATGGCGGAGGCCAGGATCTGCGCCATTCCGACCGCCAGCGTCGGCGCGCCGCCACTGCGCGACAGGATGGTTTTTTCGCCGACCTGCGCCGCAATGTCGCTCAGGGCCTGCGGGGTGATCGCAAAACCCCATCCGGAAACGACATTGGCCACCGCCTCGGGAGTGGAGCCAATCAACGCCGGAGCGCTGTTCATCGCAAAATAGACGCCGGGCTCCAGCACGCTTGCCGCGACCAGCGCCATGATCGCCACAAAGGACTCCATCAGCATGGCGCCATAGCCGATGCAGGGAATCTGCGTCTCGTCGCCGATCATCTTCGGCGTGGTGCCGGACGACACCAGCGCATGGAAACCCGACACGGCGCCGCAGGCGATCGTGATGAACAGGAAAGGAAACAGGCTGCCGGCGAAGACCGGTCCCGTGCCGTCGACGAAGCGGCTTATCGCCGGCATTTTCAAATCCGGCCAGACGAAAAATATGCCCAGGGCCAACGACAGGATCGTGCCGATTTTGAGGAAGGTCGAAAGATAATCTCGCGGCGCCAGCAGCAGCCACACCGGCAACACCGAGGCGATGAAACCATAGCCGATCAGCATGAAGGCGAGCGTCTCGCCTTTGAAAGTAAATAGCGGCGCCAGCGTCGCGCTTTCCGCGACGCTGCGACCCAGCACGATGCTGGCCACAAGCAACACGAAGCCGATCAGGGACATTTCGCCGATGCGCCCGGGCCGCAGGTAGCGCCCGTAAACGCCCATCAGCACCGCGATCGGCAAGGTCGCAAACACCGTGAAGGAGCCCCACGGACTGTCCGCCAAAGCCTTGACCACGACGAGACCCAGCACCGCCAGCAGGATCACCATGATCGCCAGAATGCCGACCATCGCGATAAGACCGGCCACCGGCCCCATTTCTGTCTTGATCAGATCGCCCAGCGAGCGGCCGTCACGTCGAGTCGAAATGAAGAGCACCAGAAAATCCTGCACGGCGCCGGCAAAAACAACCCCGACCATCAACCACAGCGCGCCGGGCAGATATCCCATCTGCGCGGCGAGCACCGGGCCGACCAAAGGACCCGCGCCCGCTATGGCCGCAAAGTGATGCCCAAACAGCACGACCTTATCGGTGGGCACATAGTCGAGTCCGTCGTTGTGTCGATGCGCGGGCGTCAGACGACTTGCGTCAAGCCGGAGCACGCGCTTCGCAATGAACAGGGCGTAATAACGGTAGCCGATGAGATAAATGCAGATGGCCGCCGTAACGAGCCACAAGGCGTTGACCGCCTCGCCGCGCGCCGTGGCCAGGGTGAAGAGCGCAAACACCGCCCCCGCGCCGATGGCGGTCCACACGAGGAAAGAGAGCAGGCGCTTGTCGGGCATGCAGTAAACCTCAAATTGTGTTCCACTCCCCCCAAAGGAGGAGAGGAGGGAACTCGCGCTGGCGGTGAAGCGAGTTGACAGAGATATTCCGATGCCCGGTTTACGTCCAGCCTAAGCTTTCAGCCTCTCTTCATTCCGCCGCCTCCATCGCCGGCTGGTAATTCAATATTGGCCCCAGCCAGCGTTCGACTTCCGCAATCGTCATACCTTTGCGCCGGGCGTAATCCTCCACCTGATCCCTTTCTATCTTGGCGACCCCAAAATAATGCGCCTGCTCATGGGCCAGATAGAGGCCGCTCACGGTCGCGGCCGGAGTCATGGCGAAACTTTCCGTCAGCCTCACGCCGGTTCGCTTTTCGGCGTCGAGCAGGCGGAACAGCGTCGCCTTTTCGGTG
This sequence comes from uncultured Alphaproteobacteria bacterium, assembly GCA_963697595.1. Lineage (GTDB taxonomy): Bacteria > Pseudomonadota > Alphaproteobacteria > Rhizobiales > Beijerinckiaceae > Methylocystis. The sequence goes on from CAVOON010000003.1 coordinate 3,515,871, forward strand.
TGATCGGGCTGCGCCGGATAGCCGGGGGCGGGGCGGATGCCGCTATAGGGCTCTTCAAAAAGGTCGAGCGGCGCGAAATTCTCGGCGGCTGCATAGCCCCAGAATTCACGGCGCACGCGCTCATGCATGCGCTCCGCAAAGGCTTCGGCGATACGGTCGGCCAGCGCCTTCACCATAATAGACCCATAATCGTCGTTGGCCCGAGCGTAACGCGCCGAGATTTTCTCCTCTTCGGCGCCGGCGGTGACGACGAAACCGCCGATGTAATCACCCTTGCCCGAGCTTTTGGGCGCGATGAAGTCGGCCAGCGCCACATTGGGTTTGCCATCGCGGCGCGCAAGCTGCTGGCGCAGGGTGAAGAATGTCGCGAGCGCCTCGTCGCGCGATTCGCCGCGGTAAAGGTCGATATCGTCGTCCACGGCATTGGCCGGCCAGAAGCCGATCACCGCCTTGGGCGTGAACCAGCGTTCCTCGACAATTCTTTTCAACATGGCTTGAGCGTCGTCGAACAAAGACTTAGCCGCCTCGCCGCGTTCCGGGTCCTGGAAGATCGCGGGGTAGCGACCCTTGAATTCCCAGGTCTGGAAGAAAGGCGTCCAGTCGATATAGGGGACGAGTTCGGCGACATCGTAAGTCGCGAAGCCCCGCACGCCGCTGAAGGTCGGCTTTATCGGCGAATAGGCGCTCCAGTCGATCTTCAGCGCGTTGGCGCGCGCTTTTTCGAGCGGCACGCGCAGCTTGTCAACCTGCGCCTTTGCGTGCGCTTCGGCCACCTTCTCATATTCATTGCGGGTCCGCGCGACATATTCGTCGCGCGTCTTGTCTGACAGAAGCGCCTGCGCGACGCCGACCGCGCGGCTGGCGTCCGTCACATATACGGCCTGGCCGCGCAGATAATTCGGACTGATCTTGACCGCAGTGTGCACGCGGCTCGTCGTCGCTCCGCCAATGAGCAGCGGCATCGCCAGTCCTTCGCGCTCCAGCTCCGCGGCGACAAAGCACATCTCGTCGAGCGACGGCGTGATAAGGCCGGAAAGGCCGATGATGTCGACCTTTTCGCGCTTGGCCGCCTCGAGAATTTTCGCGGCCGGCGTCATCACGCCAAGGTCGATCACCTCGAAATTATTGCAGCCGAGCACGACGCCGACGATGTTTTTGCCAATGTCGTGCACGTCGCCTTTTACTGTCGCAAGCAGCACTTTGCCCGCGCTCGAACGCGCGTCCTTTTCCGCGTCCATGAAGGGAAGAAGATGCGCCACCGCCTGTTTCATGACGCGGGCGGATTTCACCACCTGCGGCAGGAACATCTTGCCCTGGCCAAAGAGATCGCCGACGACATTCATGCCAGCCATCAGAGGGCCCTCGATGACGTCGAGCGGCCTCGCGCTTCGAATTCGAGCCTCCTCGACATCCTGCGCGATATAATCGGCGACGCCATTGACCAGGGCGTATTCCAGCCGCTTTTCAACGCTGGACTCGCGCCAGGCTGCGTCCTTCTCCTGCGCCTTGGCGCCGGCGCCTTTGAATTTCTCGGCGAGCGTCACCAGCCGTTCGGTCGAGTCCTTGCGACGGTTGAGCACAACGTCCTCGCACGCCTCGCGCAGCTCGGGGTCGATCTTTTCATAGACGGCAAGCTGTCCGGCGTTGACGATGCCCATGTCCATGCCGGCGGCGATGGCGTGATAAAGAAAGACCGAATGCATGGCCTCGCGCACCGGCTCATTGCCGCGGAACGAGAAGGAGAGATTGGAGACGCCGCCCGACACATGAGTGAGCGGCATCTGCGTCTTGATGGCGCGGGTCGCCTCGATAAAATCGACGCCGTAGTTTTCATGTTCTTCGATGCCGGTCGCGACTGCGAAAATATTGGGATCGAAGATGATGTCCTGCGGCGGAAAGCCTACTTCCTCGACGAGAATCTTATAGGCGCGCTTGGCGATTTCGACCTTGCGCTCGAAAGTGTCGGCTTGCCCCTGCTCGTCAAAGGCCATCACCACGACGGCGGCGCCATAGCGTTTGACCTTGCGCGCCTGCTCGCGAAATTGATCCTCGCCTTCCTTCATGGAAATCGAATTGACGACGCCCTTGCCCTGCAGACACTGCAGTCCCGCTTCAATCACCTCGAATTTCGAGCTGTCGACCATGATGGGCACGCGCGCGATATCGGGTTCAGCGGCGACAAGATTCAAAAACTCGACCATCGCGCGTTTCGAGTCGAGCAGACCTTCGTCCATATTGACGTCGATCACCTGCGCGCCATTGACCACCTGATCGCGCGCGACATCCAGCGCGCTGGCGTAATGGCCGGCGGTGATCAACTTCCGGAATTTGGCGGAGCCGGTGACGTTGGTGCGCTCGCCGACATTGACGAAAGGTATGTCCCTGGTCAGCGTGAACGGCTCCAGCCCCGAAAGCCGCAGCAGCGGTTCGATCTGCGGGACTTCGCGGGGCCTCAGGCTCTTTACCGCATCGGCGATCGCTTTGATGTGCGGAGGGGTGGTGCCGCAACAGCCGCCGAGAATATTGACAAGGCCAGCCTTCGCGAATTCGCCGACCAGCTCCGCCATATATTCGGGGCTTTCGTCATAAAGGCCGAACTCGTTGGGCAGGCCGGCGTTGGGAAAAGCGCAGACGCGGGTGTCGGCCACGCGGCCAATCTCCGCGATATGCTGCCGCATCTCGCGCGCGCCGAGCGCGCAGTTGAAGCCGATGGAGAAAGGCCGGGCGTGCGCCAGCGAATTCCAGAACGCCTGAGCCGTCTGACCCGACAGCGTGCGGCCAGACAGATCGGTGATGGTGCCCGAAATCATGATCGGGAACACGGTGCCGACCTCGTCGAAGGCGTCTTCCAGCGCGTAGAGCGCCGCCTTGGCGTTCAGCGTGTCGAATATGGTTTCCACCAGCAGAATGTCCGCGCCGCCCGCGACCAATCCCAGCGCCGCTTCGCGATAAGCCTTGCGCAGATCCTCGAAAGTTACGGCGCGATATCCAGGATTCGAAACATCCGGCGAAATCGAAGCGGTGCGGTTGGTCGGCCCCATGGAGCCCGCCACAAAGCGCTTCACACCGGTTTTCTTTTGAATCTCGTCGCAGGCCTCCCGCGCGAGGCGCGCGCCCTCGCGGTTGAGCTCATAAGCCAGATCCTCGAGCCCGTAATCGGCCTGAGCGATTGTGGTCGACGAGAACGTGTTGGTTTCGATAATGTCGGCGCCGGCTTCCAGATATTGAATATGTATATCCTTGATCGCCGCGGGCTGCGTCAGGATCAAAAGATCATTGTTGCCGCGCAGATCCTTTGCGTGAGTCTTGAACCGCTCTGCACGGAAATCCTCTTCCGTGAATTTATGGCGCTGGATCATCGTGCCCATCGCGCCGTCGAGAATGAGGATCTTTTCTTGCGCCAGCGCTTCTAGCGTTCTCAGAATGCTGGGACCATGGGCTTTATCGAAAGTCATGCTGTCGCTTTCTCGCGGGCCGGGCGCACGCCCAGCAAATGGCAGATGCCGAACACAAGATCGGCGCGGTTGTTGGTGTAGAAATGAAATTCATTCACGCCGGACTTTACGAGGTCCATGACCTGTTCAGCCGTGGTGGTCGCCGCCACAAGCGCGTGCGTTTCCGGATCGTTTTCCAGCCCCTCGAAACGGTCCGCGAGCCATTGCGGCACGCTGGCGCCCGCCTTGCCGGCAAAGCCCGCCACCTGCCGGAAATTGCGCACAGGCATGATGCCAGGCACGATCGGAATCGTAACGCCCTTGGCGCGGGCGCGCTCCAGGAAGCGCAGGTATAGTTCGTTCTCGAAGAAGAATTGCGTGATCGCGCGCGTCGCGCCAGCGTCAATCTTGGATTTCAACGCGTCGATGTCATTGTCGATGGACGAGCTTTCCGGATGGCCTTCGGGATAGGTCGAGACGGAAATCTCGAAATCGCCAATGGCGCGAATGCCGCGCACCAGATGGCTTGAAGACGGATACCCCAGCGGATGCGGCATGAACGGCGATCCGACCCCGCCAGGGGGGTCGCCGCGCAGGGCGACAATGTGGCGCACGCCGACATCACGATAGGAACGAATGACGTTGTCAACTTCTTCGCGCGTGGCGGAAACGCATGTGAGATGCGCCGCCGGCTTCATTGACGTTTCGCGCGCTATGCGCTCGACGATCGCGTGGGTGCGCTCGCGCGTCGAGCCGCCGGCGCCATAGGTCACCGAGACAAAGTGCGGATTGAGCGGGGCGAGGCGCTTGATGGTTTCCCAAAGCTGGGTTTCCATTTGCGGCGTCTTTGGAGGGAAAAATTCGTAGGAAATAACGAATTCGCCCTTTGAAGAAAGCGGATGGCGCGGCTCTACGGACATCAGGCGGTCTCATAATTGGCGGAGGGAACAAGGTCGGCGTTGACGCGCGGATCGCGCGCAAGCCACAAAGACACAGTAAGCTTCGCGGAGTCCTTTGCGCGCGGAGCCAGGTCGCGCTGCAACACGGTTTCGAGGCCCGCCTGCGTGAGCAGATCGGATATTTCCGCCGCAGAGAAACCAAGCCGGCGATGAGCGTGTTTTTCGCGCAGGGCTTCTTCCTGATGGGGCGCAAAATCCACGACGATCAGTCTGCCGCCGGGCGCGAGCGCCCGCGCCGCTTCGCGCAGCGCGCGGCCGGGATCGTCGAGATAGTGCAACACCTGATGCATGATGGCGACGTCGCAGGAATTGCGCGCGACCGGAAGCGCGTAAATGTCGCCCTGGCGCAACTGCACGTTACGCGCCCCGCTTTCCTCCAGCCGGCCGCGCGCGACAGCGAGCATCGCGGAAGACAGGTCGATGCCGATGGCCCGCTCGGCTTTCGGCGCAAACAATTCGAGCATCCGACCCGCTCCGGCGCCAAGGTCGAGCAACAGGCGTATCGGCGCATCGCCAATCGCTTCACGAACCGCTTCCTCGACTTCCGCCTCGGGCACATGCCGGGAGCGGATATCATTCCACTCATCGGCGTGCGCGGCGAAATAGCGGGCGGCGTTTTCCGTTCGCGCATGACGCACTTCCGCAAGACGCGCGCGATCCCCGGCCAGCACGGGATCCTTGGCGTCCAGCCAGTCGATGACGCCGCGGGCCATCAGTCCCGCCGCGCTGGTGGACGCCAGCCGAAAAAACGCCCAGGCGCCTTCGCGGCGGCGTTCGACCACGCCCGCTTCCACCAGCAGTTTGAGATGTCGGGAAACCCGAGGCTGGGACTGGCCCAGGATGGCGACGACTTCGCTGACGGTCAGTTCGGATTCGGCAAGCAAGGAGACAAGGCGCAACCGCGTTTCTTCGCCAGCCGCGCTGAGCGCGGCGAGCGCTGGATCCATGGCGAGGGTCTGCGGAATGATCATTCGTGCCTCGGGATAAGATATAAAGATATCTATATACGTCGAACCAAAATAAGACAAGAGGCCGCTTTGCGTTCTTCGCGACCCCCGGTCGGTCTCCACCGCGGGATGCGACGCAATGACGCCCGGCGCCGCGAGAGCGAAAATAGGGCTTGACCAAACCTCAAAGTGGGTTCACCATCAACCATATCGCGGTCGTCGGTGATGGGTCTCCGCTCCGACGAAGTGCCGATCGGGCGGGACCTCGAATCCGGACGCGAACAAGTCTACCGGCGTCCGCTGTGGCGCCGGGGTTGTCCAAAGCCTTCCGAGAGGAGCATGACGCCACCGGGTCAAATTTGACCTGCGCGGATCACGTCAGGTCGCAGCGGTCCGAGGAATCGAGCGCTGATTTCTTCGGTAGCCGTTTCTCAGATTTAAAATCACAGTCGAATCTTTGCCGCGAAGGCCAAGCGGGACAGTTTCGATCCTCCACTGGAAATCCCCCAGAGAGCTTCGTGAGATGCGAAGCATTTAGGCCCCGTCAGCTCCGCGCGACGGGGCCTTTGCCTGTCAACATTCGCGCCCCGGCCTTGTGTTGGGGCTGATATGGCGAAGCCCAATCGGCGGGGACAGCTGTGGCGGGCGCTCCGTTTTGAAGCCGCATTAGCAGCGCTAAGCCACTAATTCTCAGGCAATTACACGCGGTTGAACGGATTGTAAGATTGCCTTCACTGTGATTCACCTGATTAAGCTTAACGTGTAGACCCCCGCCGCGCGTTGAGGTAGGGTTTTCCGAGAGTTGTTCGGGTTATTGCATCGTGAAACGCGCGTCATTTGTCCTAACGGTTTCCGTTGTCGCGCTCCTAACGCCTGGCGTCTTCAACTCAGCCGAAGCCTTCGACTTTTTCGGAATGTTCGGCGCCGACGACGAACCGCCGGCGCCAAGTCCAGAAGCGCTGCCTTACAAGGTCGAATTCTCCGGCCTCGACGACGACAAGGCGCTCGCTCAAAATGTCAAAGACGCCTCCAACAGCTGGCGCTTAAGGCTTCAGTCGCCGGTAGGGGGAGCCGCGCTGACCCAGCGGGTGGTTGCTGATTTTCCCCGTATCGGCGAGGCGCTGTGGGGAGCCGGATATTTTAACGCGCAGGTGACCATTCAGGTTGCTGGCGTGGAAATCCTTCCCGATGGACGCGGCGTCGACGCCGCGGCGATCGCCGCGGAGCGACTACGCGACAGGGCTCCGGTTCCCGTCATCGTTACTATCGTCCCGGGCCCGCTTTTTCATCTGCGCAATCTCGTGGTTTACGATTCGCGCACGATGACGCCGATCAACCCGGCGTTGTTTTCAAAAAAAACCTTCGCCCGCGACGCCGACGAACCCGCTCGCGCCGCAGGCGTTCGAGGGATTGAGGCCGATTGCGTCGACCAGTTGCGCGCGCAATCCTATCCCCTCGCCAGAATCGTCAAAACCTCCCCTGTAATTTTGCACGGGCAGCAGGTGATGGATGTGGCGATCACGATTGATCCGGGGCCGAGGGCGGGAATCGGAGAGGTAACGTTGAGCGGCTCACCAGGCGTGCCGCCCGAGGTGATTCGTTCCTTCATTTATCTGGAGAGCGGTGAGGACTACAGCCCCAAGAAACTGGCCGATACGCGCAAATCCGTCGCGCGCATCGAGGCTTTGGGCTCGGTGAAGGTAGAGGACGGCCCCGCACTGGATGGCGACGGCAATATGCCGATCCTCGTGGAAACCACCGAACGCAAGCAGCATGCGGTGGGTTTTTCCGGCCAGATCTCGAATATCGACGGCCCGGGCCTGCGCGCCTATTGGGTCGACCGCAATGTGTTTGGCGGCGGCGAGAGACTGCGCTTTGACGTGCAGGGCGGACTCTCTCCCACGGTCAGTTCCGGCGGCTTCTTCAGCCTTCCGCCCTTCGACGTCAGCAATCTCATCGGCAGCGCGAAGATGAGTTTCGTTAAGCCGGCGTTGGATGGTTCGCGCAACGATCTGCTCATCGACGCTGCGGTTGTGCGCGAGAGAACCCAATATTATTGGGCCGACTATGCGAATGCGGGAGCTGGCGTTCGCCATCGTTTCAGCGACATGGCGTCCGTGCAGGGCGGAGTCCAGTTCGAAATCGGTCAGACCTTCGACGCCTTTGGACCTCATTCCTACACGTTGGTCGGCATACCGCTTGCGGCGAATTACGACAGCACCGACAATCTGCTCGAACCGACAAAAGGCGTCCGCGCCGTCGCCGCGGTGGAGCCTTATTTCAAGACTTTTCACGACAGCGTCGGCATGGTGCAATCGCAAAGCCAGGTCAGCGGATATTACGCGCTAGACGACGACGCCTGGTACATTCTGGCGGGTCGCGTAAAGGCCGGGTCCATCGTGGGCGCGGACATCGAAGACATCCCGGCGAGCCATCGTTTTTTTGCGGGCGGCGGCGGATCGGTGCGAGGCTATGAATATCGCTCTCTGGCCCCCGATTACGGGCTTGGCTTTCCTGTCGGCGGACGCAGCCTGCTGGAAGGCTCGGCCGAAGCGCGCATAAAGCTGACAAAGGAAATCGGCGTCGTTCCGTTCTTCGACACCGGCATGGCCTTTTCTTCGCCCTATCCCGATTTCCAAAACTCCATGCGCTCGGCGGTCGGGTTGGGTCTGCGCTATTATACGAGCATCGGTCCCATCCGCGTTGACATGGCGACGCCGGTCGCCCGTCAGCATGGCGAGACCCCTTATGCATTGTTCATCGGCATCGGGGAGGCGTTTTAATGCGCGGGCGCTTCTGGCGATATATCGGCGCGGGCTGCGGCCTCCTGCTGCTTGCGGGGGGGGTTGCCTCGCTTGGGCTTGGGGTGAAAACGCGCGAAGGCAAAAGCTTCCTCGCCGACTTTGTCTCACGCACGGCCTCTTCGGCGCGCATGAAACTCGATATCGGCGAAATCGAAGGCCCGCTCTCGGCGCGCCCCCTGTTCCGCGACATTACGCTCGCCGATAAAGACGGGGTATGGCTCAAAATAGACCATGCCGAGATTGACTGGTCACGGCTTCCCCTGGCGGCGTTGCGCTTGGATATCAATCGCATCGGCATCGGGCGCGTGGATGTGCTGCGAAGGCCCGCGCCGGCGCCCGAGGAGTCCGCACCGCAGCAGAAGCCGGCCGAGAAAAGAACCGGCAGTGGTTCTATTGGACCGGATTTGCCGGTAAAATTTCGGCTCAGCGATTTTACGGTGGAGACGCTGGCGCTGGCTGCGCCTGTGCTGGGCGAAGCCGCCACATTAAGCTTGAACGGCTCCGCCGAGGCGGGCGCAATGGACGATGAAGCCAAGGTTTCATTTTCCGCGCTACGCCGCGACGCCCCGGGCTCCATAAATTTGAAGGCCGAACTTGCTCCCGGGGCCAAACATCTATTGCTGACGCTGTCGGCGCAGGAGCCCCCCGGCGGGGTTATCGCCCGATTGGCGCAACTTCCGGGGCTGCCGCCACTCGACGTAGCGCTGAACGGCGACGGTCCGCTCGACAATTTCTCGGCTACGCTCACGGCGAGCGCGGGTGAAGATCTACACGCCCAGGGAAAGGCGACCCTCACTCAAGATAAGGCCGGCCGTCGTCTGGACTTTGACTTCACCAGCAAGTTTTCACCGCTCCTGCCCAAAGCGCTCGCGGAAGTTTTTGCCGGCGACAACAGGCTACAAGGCGCCGCCGCATTCGCCGGAGACGGAGCCGTTGCGCTCGACAGTCTCGTGCTTTCAGACGCCACTCTGCGGCTCGACGCCTCGGGTCGGCTCGACGCCGACAGCAAAATCAGCGCTCATGCCGCGCTGCACGGCCTGCCCGCGGCGGAGACGGCCGCCTTTCGCGCCAGGAGCCTGGAGGGAGAGCTCGCGGTGTCGGGAACTTTGTCCCAGCCCGACGCCAGGCTGAATTTCCTTGTCGAGGACGCTTTATCTTCCGCCGGTCGCTTTGGCCATCTGGATGCGGCGCTCAAAGCGGTTGCTGACGGGCCCCTCGACGACAAGGCGTCGCATATCGACATCGAGGTCGAAGCGCGCGGAAATGAGCTTGCGTTTGCCGACCGCGGACTCAGCGAGGCCTTGGGCGAGCATGCGACTCTTGCATTGCGCGCGCGGGCCAGCGGGGAAGGCGACGCCGACATTGGTCTTGCAAAAATAGAAACGAACGCCGCAACGCTCAGCTATTCGGGCAAGACGGGTCCGTCTGCGCTCGATGGCAAATTGAACCTTTCGGCGTCGGATCTGTCGCGTTTCGCGCGGCTCGCAGGGCGCGATTTGCGGGGCTCCCTGGCTCTGGCGGCGACGCTGACGGGCGCCCCGCGCGAACAACGCGTGAGCGCCGCGATAAACGGCGCGGTAACGGAGCCCGGCGCGGGAATTGCCGCGATTGACGGACTGCTCGGACGAAAGCTCACGCTCGGCGGCAGGATAGAAACATTGCCTGGCGGCGGCCTTAATTTTGATGCGCTGACTTTCAATGGCGAGTTTGCGCAGGCGCGCGTGAATGGAGCCGCTACAAACGAAAAGGCGGATATTCAGGCGAAAATCGATCTTCCCGATCTGCGCCGGGCAGATGCGCGCCTCGCTGGCCGCGCGGGGGTGGACGCTAAAATTTCGGGCACGCTGCAGAAGCCGGACGCAACGCTGAATCTCGCCCTCGTCAACGCAAGCGTACGTGGGCGCGCCATTCCCAAATTCAATTTGCATGCGGATGCGCAAGATCTTCTCGGCGCGCTTACCACCGCAGCGACGCTGGACGGGACGATCGACGGGCGCGCGGCGCGCGGACGCCTCAAAGCGGCGCGCGTTGGAGCGGGATGGAAGGTCGAGGACGTCGACATCAATATCGGTCGGGCGAGTCTTAAAGGCTCGGCGAGTTATGACGGTGGCGCCACCGGGCGCCTCAGCTTGAATGCGCCCGACCTCGACGATTTTTCGGCGCTCGCGCTGCAAGAACTCGGCGGCGCCGTCAACGCCGAGATCGCGCTCGACGGCGCATCAGGACGGCAGGACGCTACAGTCGACATCAAAGGCGCCGGAGTTCGGGCGCAGGACGTTGCGATTGAACGCTTCGCCGCGAAACTTTCGGGCCGCGACCTTCTGCGCCGCCCTTCCCTGGAGGGCGATGCGACAGTCGACAACGCCCGCTTTGGCAAAGAGACGATTCCGACCGCCCGTTTGAAAGCGCGTCCCGTCGGGTCGGGCACCGCGCTCGACCTGAACGTCAATGCTCGCGGTTTCGCCATTGCAAGCGCCGCCACGCTAATTCCTGGGGATCGAACCCGCATCGATCTGGCGTCATTCTCCGCCCAGCGCGGCGGTAAACGCCTCGCTTTGGCGGGACCGGCCACCGTCACGCTCGGCGGCGGCGCCATCGATATCAGCAGTTTGGCGATCAACGCGGATGGCGGCAGGATCGAAGTTGACGGCCGCGTCGGAGACCAGCTCGATCTGACGGCGCGTGTCCGCGCCGTGCCGTTGTCGATCGCCGCCCTCGCGGATCCAAGTCTCGCGTTTGACGGCAAGCTCGACGCCGAGGCCCGCATCACCGGGCCAAAAAGCGCGCCAGGCGGCGACTGGAAATTAGCTCTCGCAAAATTTTCGGCGCCGCAATTGCGCAGCAATGGGCTGCCTTCCGTCGACGCCTCGGCGCATGGCCGTCTGGCCGGCAAACGCACCAGCGTCGACGCCGATATCAGCTTGGGGACGGCGAGTCGCATCAAGATCGCTGGCTCGGCGCCCATCGACGCGACGGGCGGCCTCGACCTTGCCGTCAAGGGCGGACTCGACGCCGCGCTGGCCAACACGATGCTCTCGGCCAATGGCCAGACTCTGCATGGCAAGGCCAATCTTGATTTACGGGTCACGGGGCAGGTGGCCTCGCCCATAATGGGCGGCGCGGTCACGCTCGCTGACGGTTCCTTCGCCGATCCTGTCAACGGCGTCGCTTTCAAAAATATTTCTGCGCGGCTTGAGGCGCATGGCCGCGAGATGAGTCTGACTGCGATGCAGGCGTCCACCAGCAACGGCGGCCAAATCGCCGCCACGGGCCATGTTTCGCTGCTCCCGGAGGCCGGCATGCCCGGCTCCATTCACATCGGCGCTCACAATGCTCAGCTGGTCAGCAGTGAACTGATTTCTTCGACCGCCGATCTCGACCTCACTCTCAGTGGCGCGCTGGCCCGCGCCCCTAAAGTTTCTGGCGCCGTGAAATTCAACACATTGGAAGTCAACATCCCGGACCGCCTGCCGTCCTCGCTAAAGCCTCTGCCGGACGCCGTTCACAAGGACGCAAGAGGATTCGCCCGCGAGATGCTGGAGTTGCAGCGCAAGCAAAAGGCCAAGGCGGCTCACGCTTCGACCTTCGACGCGGCGCTCGACCTGAAGATCTCCGCGCCCAGCCGGATTTTTGTGCGCGGACGCGGCGTAGATGCGGAATTTGGCGGCGAGTTGAAGATCGCCGGCACCGTGCAGAAACCAAATGTCATTGGCGGCTTTGACTTGCGGCGCGGGCGGCTTCAACTGCTGACCCAACGGATCGACATCACCCGCGGCAAGCTGACGTTCGCTGGCGGATTGATGCCTGAACTGGACTTTTACGCAGAAACCACGGCCGCTGACGTGACCGCGCAAATCGCGGTCACTGGCCCGGCGTCACAGCCAAGCTTCGCTTTCACATCGACTCCCGAACTTCCGCAAGACGAGATTCTGTCGCGTCTGTTGTTCGGCAAGGCTTCCGGTTCCCTGTCGCCGTTCCAGGCGTTGCAGCTGGCGGCCTCCGTGGCGGAGCTTTCGGGAGGAGGCGGCGATGGAGCCTATGAGAAAATGCGCAAGGCGCTCGGCGTCGACTCGCTCGACATCAACGCCGGCGGCTCGGGTGGTCCGACGATCGGCGCTTCGCGTTCTCTGACCGACAATGTCAGGGTCGGCGTTCGCACCGGCGCCAGTCCCTCGGACTCCGCTGTAACTGTCGGGGTGGATGTCACCAAAAGGCTGCGCCTGCAGGGCGAAACCGGCATGGATGGACACACTTCCATGGGCGCCGGGATGGAATGGGAATACTAAAAGCCGTCTCTCTCCGCATGACGGGAGAGAGACGTCCAGAGAGTCCAGAGATCACTCGCCGACGACTTCCAGAAACGCCTGTGCGGCTTCCCTGCGCTCGAAGACATGCGGCGAGATTCCGCGCTTGCTCATCGCTTCTTTCATCTTGAGCCTTGCGAAAGCGCTGGTCGCATAGCGCGCCGTGGTTGCGTAATAATGCTCCAGCATGTACTGGATCATCTCGGCGTAATCATCGTACAGCGCCTCGGCGATCTTGGCGCCATCGTGATTGACCACGGAATTGACGCGCTTGGCGACCTTCTGACAGGCCTCGATCAACGTCTTGCGCAATTCGTCCACGTCTTTCTTGGTGCGGGCGTGCCAGCCCTCCAGATTGACAAACAGGATATTGCGATCCGGGTCATATTGGACGCGCTCATGCAGATTGAGATTGAGCAGTTCAGCCAGCAACCCCATCGGCTCGTCTATGAAGAGACGGCGATCCATCAATTCCGGCTCATTCACGACCGGCTTGAAGGCCATGTGGGCGAGAATATCCTTTTCGATGTCGACGCCCGGCGCCACTTCGATCAGCTCCAGTCCCTTGGCCTGCAACTGGAACACGCAACGCTCGGTCACGTAAATCACGGGCTGTTTGCGCTTTTGCGCGAATTTGCCGGAAAAGGTGATCTGCTCGACGAAGTTCAGAAACTTCCGGTTCCGGCCTTCCTTGACGATGTGCAACTTGCCGTCTTCGATTTTTACGTCGAGACCGCCATTGGTGAAGGTTCCTGCGAACACGACGCTTCGCGCATTCTGGCTGATGTTGATGAAACCGCCGCAGCCATTGAGGCGGCCGCCGAACTTGCTGGTGTTGACATTGCCCTGCACGTCGCATTCGGCCATGCCGAGACAGGTCATGTCGAGACCGCCGCCGTCGTAGAAATCGAATTGCTGGTTTTGCGCGATAATGCTGTCGGCGTTGCTGGCGCCGCCGAAGCTCGAACCGCTCGCCAACACCCCCCCGATAGCGCCTGCCTCGGTCGTCAGCGTGATGTACGGGGTGAATTTCTCCTCATTGGCGACTGCGGCGATGCCCTCCGGCGCGCCCACGCCCAAGTTCACCACGCCGTTGGGCGGAAGTTCAAAAGCTGCTCTGCGAGCGATGACCTTGCGCTCGTCCAGCGGCATTTTAGCCATGCCTTCCACCGGCACGCGGATCTCGCCGGACAGGGCCGGGTTGTACATGACGCCGTAATTCATGCGGTGCAGTTCGGGCGTCGCAGCGACGACCACGCAATCCACCAGAATTCCGGGAACCTCGACGTCCTTGGGTCGGATCGAGCCCTGCTCGACGATGCGCTCGACCTGCGCAATGACAATGCCGCCGTTGTTTCGCGCGGCCATGGCCTGCGCGAGATTGTCGAGAACCAGCGCCTCTTTCTCCATGCTGATATTGCCGGAAGGGTCCGCCGACGTGCCGCGAATGAAAGCCACGTCGATCTTGGTGGCGAGATAGAACAGCCACTCCTCGCCTTCGACATTGTGATATTTGACTATATCTTCCTTGGTCACCTCATTGACCTTGCCGCCGCCAAAACGCGGATCGACATAAGTGTAGAGCCCAACTTTCGAAAAGAGGCCGGGCTGGCCGGCGGCGCAAGCGCGATACAATTGCGAGATGACGCCCTGCGGCAGATTGTAGCCGAGGATCTTGTTGTCTTGAGCGGCCTGGGCGACCTTGGGCATGCGGCCGAAATTTCCGGCGATGACCCGACCGAGCAAGCCCTCGTGATGCAGGCGTCCCGTCCCAAGCCCTTTGCTGTCGCCAGCGCCGGCGGTCATGATGAGGGTAAGGTTTTTGGGATGGCCGGTCTCCACGAAGCGCTGTTCCAGTCCCATGTGAAGCGCTTCCGGGATGCAGCTCTGGACGAAACCGGAGGTGGTCACGACGTCATTGTCCCGGATGAGCGCCATCGCCTGTTCCAGTGTGGTGACCTTATTGTTCGCCATGTCTTCGGTTTCCCCTCTGTGGCTCCACTCTTTGACGGATGCGGACGGCTCGTCGCGGCGCCGGCGTCGCTTTGGTGGATGACCCATAAATAGCACGCCCAAGGCTAGAGATTGGGCGAAACTTTCGCAATAGCGGCGATGGGCGGCTGGCCGCGAAAGTCGAAATCTGCTCTAGGTTCGCGGCCTTGCGCGCATCCTTCTTGTGATAGATGACCAAATTCTGTCAAATTCGCAGCGCCAGTGATTCCATAACCCAAAAACAGAGGGGCCGGCGCTTCAGCCGCCCGCGGAACGGTCGCCATGACGACGATACGCACCTTCCTTTATCTGCCGGCTATTGCTTTGGTTCTTTGCGCCGAGGCGGCCTTCGCTCACGCGATCGTCGTGGCGTCGACGCCCGGCGTCAATCAGTCTGTCTCGACGCCTGAAATCGAGGTCGAGGTCCGCTTCAACAGCCGCGTAGACCGCGCACGTTCGCGTCTCACGCTTGTCGGGCCCGACGGCGCCAGCGTCGTTTTGCCGCTGGGGGAAGGCGCCGCCGACACGCTGGGAGCGCGAGCCAGCGGGCTGGAGAACGGCCGCTATCGCCTGCTGTGGCAAACATTGAGCGTCGATGGCCACATAACCCACGGTGAAATTCCCTTCGAAGTCAGACGGTGACGTCGTGCAGCTTTTCATTGAAATATATGGCTTTTTGAGTGTAACACTGCGCGGTTTCATTCTCACCGCCCAGTCTCTGACCCTTGGAGGGCTGGGTTTTCTGCTGCTGCCGACACCACCGGCGGCGCAAATCGGCGACGCCGCCACGGCGCGCGCCAGACACCTTATGTTCTGGAGCGCCACAGCGCTTTGCATCGGAGAGTTTCTGGCCGCCGTAGCGCTGGCCGTCATGCTGGACGGCACCCTAAATCTTCCGCTCAACCAACTGCTTGGGGCCGATGCGGTCAGAATTGACCTTCTGGCGGCAGGTTTTGCGGGCGTGGTCGCGGTATTGGCGCGCGCGCCGGGCGAGCACCTGCGCGCCGCCGCCTTGGCTGGCGTCGCCCTGCTTTCGACACAGGTCGGAGCTACCCACGCAGCGAGCCGACTGGACCACGCGGCGGGACTTTATGTCGCCGAATTCGCGCATATGCTCGGCGTGGCGCTGTGGATCGGCGGGATTCCGTATTTTCTCTTTGCGCTGAAGGAAGCGGAAGCCGGCAGGCGCCGCTATATCGTCCAGCGTTTCTCGCTCATGTCCATCGCCGCCGTCTCAATGCTGCTCGGCGCCGGCGTCTTTATGGCGGTGGATTATGTCGGCGACCCCGCTGCGCTTTATGGCGCCTCCTACGGCGTCATGCTCTCCGCAAAGGTCGCTTTGCTGTCCGGGCTGCTGTTGCTCGGCGGCATGAATTTCCTAACCGGACGGAGCTTGAAACTCGATCCCCAAGGGTCGACGCTCCGGCTGCGCCGTTTCGCGGAGGTGGAAATCGGGATCGGGCTCACGGCGCTTTTTTGCGCGGCTTCCCTGACTTCGCTGCCGCCTGCCCGCGACCTGCCCAATGACCGCGCCAGCCTGACGGAGGTCATCGAGCGCGTTGAGCCGCGCTGGCCGCCGCTGTTGGAGAGCCCGGATCATGCGAGTCTCTCCACTTCGCAGCCCAGGGTCATCGATTCTGCGACCCCGCGCGCCTATGGGGCAGGCGAAACAGCAGCGCCGCCGCACAACGCCGAGGACATCGCCTGGTCGGAATATAACCACCACTGGGCGGGACTTTTCGTCCTGACCATGGGCCTTCTGGCGCTCGCAGAGCACAACCGGCGTCTGGCGCCCATCGCACGGCACTGGCCTCTGACCTTTCTGGGGTTAGCCGCTTTCCTGTTCTTGCGCGCCGATGAGGAAGTGTGGCCGCTCGGCCATCTGGGATTGATAGAAAGCCTGCGCGATCCTGAAATTGCGCAGCATCGGCTGATGATCGTGCTGATCATCCTGTTTGGCCTGTTCGAATGGCGGGTGCGGCTCGGCCGGCTCAAAGCCGCTTTCGCGCCTTATGTGTTTCCGCTGACCACGGCGATTGCGGCGGCGTTCCTCCTCACACATTCGCATGGGCTGGCGAACCCCAAGGAGGAGATGCTGATCGAGATCACCCATACGCCGCTGGCGCTCGTCGGGGTCGCGGCGGGCTGGTCCCGCTGGCTGGAGCTGCGCCTCGACGATGGCCCGGCGCGCCGTGTTGCGAGCTTCATCTGGCCAATAGCTTTTGTCATGGCAGGCCTATTGCTGCTGTTTTACCGGGAGGCGTAGCCACGCCGGGCAAAAGGCCTAAATTGCCTGGAAAGGCAGCGACGCTGCGCTACGCAAAAATTGAAGAGGCCACGATGTCGAATGTTTCGATTAACCCCGCGCCCGTGTTGTTGCGCGATCGCATAGCCGTTTATGCCGACGCTTTGGTGCGTCTCACCGCCGGCCTGCTGTTGATGCCGCACGGCGCGCAAAAGCTGTTTGGCTGGTTTGGCGGACCGGGACTGGAGGGCGCCGAGCAGATGTTTGCGACCAAGCTGGGCCTGCCCGGGTGGCTCGCGGTGGTCGCCGGCGCCGTGGAGTTTTTTGGCGGCGCGCTGCTGGCGCTTGGACTGGGCACACGCGTTGTGGGAGCGATCATAGCCGCGCAGATGTTTTTCATCGTTTTCGCCGTGCACTGGAGCAGCGGCTTTTTCGCCTCCAAGGGCGGCTTCGAATATCCGCTGCTATGGGGCGTCGTGGCCTTGTCCTATGCGCTGCGAGGCGGCGGACACTGCTCTCTGGACGCGGAGATCGGCAAAAAGAGGGGGTGAGAACCGCTTCCATGAAGCGGCGACTCCGCGTTCATATTACAAACACGGCTGGGATCGAGGCGCCCCCCATCTGAACCCCGGCACCGCCCAAAACTCACTAAACCAACGCAGCCTTGCCACTCTTTTCGGCGCGCTTGCGGTCGTTCGGGTCGAGATGAACCTTGCGCAGGCGGATCGACTTCGGCGTCACTTCGACGCGCTCGTCGTCCTCGATATAGGCTAGCGCCTTTTCCAGCGTCATCTGGATGGGCGGCGTCAGCCGCACGGCTTCGTCTTTCGACTGGGTGCGGATGTTGGTGAGCTGCTTGCCCTTGAGCACGTTGATCTCAAGGTCGTTGTCGCGCGTATGCTCGCCGACGATCATGCCCTTATAGACCTTGCAGCCCGGCTCGATCATCATCGGGCCGCGATCCTCCAGCTTCCACATGGCGTAGGCGACGGCCTCGCCCTGATCGTTGGAGATCAGCACGCCGTTGCGGCGGCCCTGAATGTCGCCCTTGTGCGGCGCATATTCATGGAACAGGCGATTCATGATCGCGGTGCCGCGCGTGTCGGTGAGCAATTCGCCCTGATAACCGATGAGGCCGCGCGTCGGCGCGTGGAAGACGAGGCGCAGGCGATTGCCGCCGGACGGGCGCATCTCGATCATCTCGGCCTTGCGCTCGGCCATTTTCTGCACGACGACGCCGGAATGCTCCTCGTCCACGTCGATGACCACTTCCTCGATGGGCTCCAGGATTTCGTCGCCTTCGCCCCTCTTGAACACGACCTTCGGACGGGAGACGCCGAGTTCGAAGCCTTCGCGGCGCATGGTTTCGATGAGAATGCCGAGTTGCAATTCGCCGCGGCCGGAGACCACGAAGGCGTCGGAGCCGGGCGTGTCCTCGATGCGCAGCGCCACATTGCCCTCGGCCTCCTTGAGCAGGCGGGCGCGGATCATGCGGCTGGTGACCTTGTCGCCCTCGGTGCCGGCGAGCGGCGAATCATTGACGAGGAAGGTCATGGACAGGGTCGGCGGGTCGATCGGCTGCGCCTGCAGAGGCTCGTTCACTTCAAGCGCGCAAAGCGTGTCGGCGACGTTGAATTTTTCCAGACCCGCGATGGCGACGATATCGCCGGCCTCGGCCTCCTCGATCGGCTGCCGCTCGATGCCGCGGAACGCCAGAATCTTCGAGACGCGGCCGTTTTCGACGACCTTGCCCTCTCGATCGAGCACCTTGACCTGCTGGTTTGGCTTTACGCTGCCGGCGAACACGCGGCCGGTGACGATGCGTCCCAGATAGGGATTGGCCTCGAGCAGCGTGCCCAGCAAGCGGAAACCGCCTTCTTCGATCCTGGGTTGCGGCACGTGTTTAACCACGAGATCGAACAGCGGGCCCATGCCGTCCTGCGGACCTGTCGGCTCCTCGGCCATCCAACCCTGTTTGGCCGAGCCGTAGATAATCGGGAAGTCGAGCTGTTCGTCGGTGGCGTCCAGCGCCGCGAACAGGTCGAACACTTCGTTCACCACCTCGGTGATGCGAGCGTCGGGCTTGTCGACCTTGTTGATGCAGACGATGGGCTTCAGGCCGATCTTCAGCGCCTTGCCGACGACGAATTTGGTCTGCGGCATGGGGCCTTCAGCGGCGTCGACCAGCACGATGGCGCCGTCGACCATGGAAAGAATGCGCTCCACCTCTCCGCCAAAATCCGCGTGGCCTGGAGTGTCGACGATATTGATGCGCGTGTCCTTCCAGGCGATCGAGGTCGCCTTGGCCATGATCGTGATGCCGCGTTCTTTTTCGAGATCGTTGCTGTCCATGACGCGCTCGGCGACGCGCTGATTCTCGCGGAATGCCCCCGACTGCTGGAGCAGGCGATCAACGAGCGTAGTCTTGCCGTGATCGACGTGAGCGATGATAGCGATGTTGCGCAGCTTCATGGATAGGCCGATGCTTGTTCAAGGGATGACGGCCGCTCTTTCCGAAGGCCCGGAAGGGCGCGAACGGAACGCGACAGAAACGCCAAATTTTGCGATGCGGCATTACATATAGGAGCCGGCGTCAAATGGGAACCCGAATCCGGCGCCCATTCGCTGGGCTGGATATCAGGCTGAACGCCGGCGTGCGCCGCCGGCGCGCGGCCCCTTGTCCCGCATGAGACGGGGCAGCAGCAAATGTGGAGCTACTCCCTCACGGATCAGCGCCCGGCGCAGCGGCCCCAGCGCCGTGATGATCAGGAAACCCGCACCGCGCAGCAGATCCACCGGAAGTTGCGGGATGATCAGCGAGCGGTTGAGGAGATCGACGCCAAGGGTGCGGAACCCGATGTCCGCGCGCCTGTGCCGGTCATATCGCGCCAAGGCGTGCGCGAGTTCGCGCGAATTGGTCAAGTCTACGCTGGCAAGGCAATCCTCGAGATCAGCGACGTCGCGCAGGCTCAGGTTAAGGCCTTGCGCGCCGATTGGCGGGAAGGCGTGGCAGGTTTCGCCAACCAGAGCGACGCGCCCAGTGGCGTGCGACGAAACCCGCATGCCGCCCATACGGAACTGGCCGATGCCGCCTTCGATCTTCATCGCGCCGAAACGGCCATGCGCCCGGTCTTCGAGTTCGAACTCGAGTTCCTCGCGCGGCTTGGCGAGTCGGCGGCTGGCGTCGGCGACGCTCATCAGCCACACCAGGCTGGAGCGATGCGGCGCGCCCTCCCGTCCTTGCAGCGGCACTAAAGTAAAAGGTCCGGACCGCGTGTGGAATTCGGTCGAGATATTGTCATGGGGCTCCTCATGCGAAAGAAGCATGGTCAGAGCCACCTGCGGATAGGTCCATTCCTTGGTGTCGATGCCGGCGACCGCCCGGGCGCGGCTTTGGCGACCGTCCGCAGCGACGATGAAGTCCGCCTCGATCCTGCGCCCGTCCGCGAGAATGGCGACCGCGCCGTCGCCATCAAGGATGTAATCCGCGATGTCGGCGTCGATGATGTCAAAGGCCTTGCGCTCGCGCGCGATGTCCAGCAACGCTTCAACCAGTTCGTCGTTGGAAATATTTATGCCCAAAGCCGGCAGATCGATCTCGCTGGCCTTCAGCGTGAGATCGGGAGTCGGCAGCACTTGCCCTGTGTCGTCGATCATGCGGATCGCCTCGATCGGGCAGGCTTTTTCCTTCACCCGCGACAGCGCGCCCACGGCGTCCAGAAAACGCAGGGAGGCTTCGAACAGCGCGACCGTGCGCCCGGGAAGCGGCGGCGGAAAGCGACCAGCGAGCGTAACCTTCAGCCCTGCGCGCGCAAAGGCGAGCGCGGCCGCAACGCCAGTCGAGCCCGCGCCCGCCACCAGCATTTGCACTTTGATCGTCGCTTGTTGGTCGCCTGTTTGTTGCGTCATGGCCTTCCGCCTCCATTCTAGTCTTTATAGCGCCGCGAGGCGGATAGTGCGAGAGCCGCTTTTTTCCACCCTTCGCCCATCGGGCTGCGAGCTTTGCTATGATGAGCGACCATGGTGGCGGATCACGGAGGGTGGAATGGTCAAAGTCATTCGGGTGCATCGTTCAGGCGGACCGGAAGTTCTCCAGCTTGAAGACATTGACCTGTCGCCGCCCCGTCCCGACGAGGTGCAGCTGCGTCATCACGCGATCGGGGTGAATTACATCGACATTTACCGGCGAACAGGCGCCTATCCCGCACAATTTCCTTTCGTGCCCGGACATGAAGGAGCCGGCGAGGTGATCGCGGTCGGCGAGGGCGTCAAGGAGTTTGAGCCGGGCGACCGCGTGGCCTATGTCGGCGACCTCGGAGGTTATAGCGAGGCCCGCAATATTGCTGCGGCTTCGGTCGTGCATTTGCCCAAGTCGTTTTCATATGCCGCCGGCGCCACCATGATGCTCAAGGGACTTACGGCGCAATATTTGTTGCGACGCACATTCCGCGTAAAAAAAGGCCATCGGGTTCTGGTGCATGCCGGCGCCGGCGGCGTTGGCCATCTCCTGTGCCAATGGGCCAGCGCGCTGGGCGCGAAAGTGATAGCCACGGTCGGCAGCGAGGAAAAAGTGCAGATCGCGCGCGGCGCCGGCGCCAAGCACGTGATTTTGTATCGAAATGAAGATTTCGCCAAAAGCGTGCGGGAATTCACCAAAGGAAAGCTGTGCAACGTCGTCTACGACGGGGTTGGCGCCGCCACCTTTCCGGCGTCGCTGGATTGTCTTGCGCCATTTGGCCTGTTTGTAAGCTACGGGTCCGCATCGGGGTCGGTGGCGGCTTTCGATCTCGGACTGCTGGGGCAAAAGGGTTCGTTGTTCGCCACGCGTCCTTCGCTTTTCACTCACATCGCGGATAGAAAAACATATGAGGAAATGATCGACGACGTCGAACATGCGGTCAAGCGCGGCCACATAGCTTTTGACGCCATCACAAGCTTTCCATTGGCGGACGCGGCGAAGGTTCACAAGTTGCTGGAAGCCCGCGAAACCACCGGCTCCATCGTGCTTACGCCTTGACCGCAACATTGTGGCTGATAGTCGACGCAGATTTCCGGGCGGTGTGACTTTTTCAACACGGCGCGGGCTGCTGTCATGCAAGGGGCTGAAAAACCATAAGTAGTTTTGCGTCTATCTCAAGCTTTGCAGCGCGACATAGCCTCGCGTTCCTGG
This sequence comes from uncultured Alphaproteobacteria bacterium, assembly GCA_963697595.1. Taxonomy (GTDB): domain Bacteria; phylum Pseudomonadota; class Alphaproteobacteria; order Rhizobiales; family Beijerinckiaceae; genus Methylocystis. Next base: position 3,537,726 of record CAVOON010000003.1, read on the forward strand.
TTTTTGGTTTTTTGTGGACAGTCTCATCAAATTAAGCGCAGGCCTTTTGACTTCGAATCGCCTAAGCTCATCCACGTTATGGCTTGAAGGTTCCTCCCGCCTCTCGATGGGCTATAACCGCCTAAAACCCGGCTGAAGCGCCGGGTTTTTTTTCTGGTCCGGGTATTCCGACGGCCTCGCTCCATCATTCCGCTTTTCCCAAGGTTGCATTCAAGGAGAAATCGCCCCATGTTCTTCGAAAGCGGCACAGGCCGCGCAACCGAGGACGCCGACGCTGACGACAAGCGCAATTTCTTCCACAGGCCATTCGCCCGCCGCAAAACACGGCGCGCCTCAGGCCCCGGGCTCCGGGTCACTCGCCGATAAGCTTCTCACCAGCCTCGAAGAGGCGAAGGCCGAAGATATCGTCTCCATAGATCTCAATGGAAAAACAGCTCTCGCCGACGCGATGCTCATCGCGACGGGGAGGTCCTCCGTTCACGTTGGCGCCATCGCGGACCGCGTGATCAAAGCCTGCAAGGCCGAGGGGCTGTCCGCGCCACGTGTCGAGGGACTGCCGCAGTGCGACTGGGTGCTGGTCGACGCCGGCGATATCATCATTCATATTTTCAGGCCGGAAGTGCGCCAATTCTATAATCTGGAAAAAATGTGGGGTGGCGACCGACCGCGCGAGATGCGGCTCGCCTGAAGTTTTTACATGCGCATTGGACTTTTATGTATCGGGCGTATGAAAGCTGGGCCCGAACGGGAGATGTTCGCGCGCTACGTCGAGCGTATCGGCTCCATGCGAAATATGGGTCTGGAGGGGCTCGAAATCCGCGAGTTTGACGAAAGTCGTGCGCGCAATGCGTTGGCGAAAATCGCTGCGGAAGGCGATGCGCTGCTTGCCGGACTAGCGCCCGAAGTTTGCCTTGCAGCTTTCGACGAGCGCGGCAAAGCGGCCAGCAGTCTCGATTTTGCGGACTTTATCCGACGCGAGCGCGATGCGGGGCGCAAGGCCGTGTGGTTCGCGATCGGGGGCGCGGAAGGGCTCGACCCACGGTTACGGGAGCGCGCTCGCGCGGTGTTCTGCTTTGGCGCCATGACGCTTCCACATCAGATCGTGCGCATCTTAGCGGCTGAGCAGATCTATCGCGCCATGACAATTCTGTCGGGCCATCCCTATCATCGGGGATGATCGAAAGGGATTAGCGCGCTTTCAAGCGGAAGTGAATTCCTGCGAAAGCGCGCTATTGCTTGGAGACGCAGGCCGCGTCTCGAAAGCTTAGCCGCCGTGCGAAATGATCGGGGCGAAGTGAATGAGCGCGAAGACCAGGGCGATGCCGCCGACGACCCACACGAGCTGCTTCATGATGGCGCCCGTGTCTCTCTTGATAGCCATATTACTTAACTCCCTGACATCCTTTAGATTTGATGGTGGTAGACGGAGCGCGAGGATATCGGGAAGCGCTAGTCCTGCACGGAGTAATGCGACAAGCGGCTCCCCGGAGCAAGCAATATTTGAAAAAAGTCAACCGCCGGCCCCATCTGTGCGCGCGCAAACTGTCGCGGCAAGTGAAGAAGTTGCTGAAACAAACGTCGTTTCTCTGAAAGCATGCGCAAATGGGCTGGGCGCGGATGGGCTTGCGCAGCGGTCTTTACCGCTCTGCCGGCATGCGCTAAGGAATTGACGTAACGAGCCACGGCGTTACCGCCGGGGCTTTTTTTTGGTCGATAACTCTCTGACTCCCGAGCGGACAGAAGATTATCGGTCACGTCTTCCATGCGTGTCGATCGTCAAGCTTGCGTCCGCAAGACGAAAAAACGCTTCAACAGAAAAGACGAGCAGGCCATGGCGAATGTGGCGGTGGTCGGCGCCCAGTGGGGCGACGAAGGCAAGGGCAAGATAGTCGATTGGCTCTCCCTTGAAGCCGATGTGGTGGTGCGTTTTCAGGGCGGACACAACGCCGGGCATACTCTCGTCGTCGACGGCAAGACCTATAAGTTGGCGTTGCTTCCTTCTGGCATTGTAAGGCCGGGCAAATTGTCGGTCATCGGCAACGGGGTTGTCGTTGATCCGCATTTTCTCGTCGGAGAAATCGACCGGCTGCGCGAACAGGGCGTCGCGATTTCGTCAGCCAATCTCAAGATTGCTGAAAACGCGCCCCTGATACTTTCGCTTCATCGAGAACTCGATGCGCATCGAGAGGAATCGTCCAGCGGGGCGCCAAGATCGGCACCACCAAGCGCGGCATCGGACCCGCTTATGAAGACAAGGTGGGGCGCCGCTCGGTCCGCCTGACGGATCTCGCCGAACCCGACTCTCTCGACGACAAGATTACGCGCGCGCTGGCGCATCACAACCCGCTGCGGCGCGGGCTGGGCCTCCCCGAAATCGGCTTGTCGGCGATTCGGGACGAACTGCTCAGCGTCGCTCCGCGAGTCCTGCCCTTCATGGATGTCGTGTGGGAGTTGCTGGATAACGAACGACGGGCCGGCAAACGCATCCTGTTCGAAGGCGCGCAGGGCGTGTTGCTGGACGTGGATCACGGCACCTATCCCTATGTCACATCCTCCAACACGGTCGCGGCGTCAGCCGCTTCCGGGTCGGGGCTCGGCCCTGGCGCGATCGATTATGTGCTCGGCATCGCCAAGGCCTACACCACGCGGGTCGGCGGCGGACCTTTTCCGACCGAACTGCACGACGCCGTTGGCGAGTTGATAGGCGATCGCGGGCGTGAATTTGGCACCAATACGGGTCGGCGCCGGCGATGCGGCTGGTTCGACGCCGTTTTGACGCGACAAGCGATAAAGACGTCCGGCATCAACGGCGTCGCGTTGACCAAGCTCGACATTCTCGATGGCTTCGACGAGATCAAGATCTGCACGCATTATCTGCTGGACGGACGACAGATCGACCGGCTGCCCGCTTCGCAATCCGCGCAAGCGCGCGTTGAACCCGTCTATGAATCCATAGAAGGCTGGAAAGGTTCGACGGGCGGCGCGAGATCTTGGGTCGATCTCCCGGCTCCGGCGATCAAATATGTCCGCAGGATTGAAGAATTGATCGAAGCGCCGGTCGCGTTGCTGTCGACCAGTCCGGAGCGGGACGACACGATTCTTGTCCATAATCCTTTCCAGGATTGACGCGCGCATTGACGCGGACGAGCGGGCCGTCGCAGGTTGACGGCGCAAACTCAACATGGTCTTAGCAAAAGATGGCTGATTACTATTCGTTGCTCGCGCGCAAGATAGGCCCCCTGTCGGAATCAACGCCCCAGGGGCGTCAGGCGGTGTATGAACTCGCTCGCAAGGCGCTTTTCAACCAGCTTCGAGCGATACAGCCTCCTGTGGCGGAACAAGTCATCCAGAATGAGGGGCGCGCACTCGACGAAGCGATCGCGCGACTGGAGATAGAAGCGGTCGCCCAGCTTCAAACATCTGAGCCGCAGCCGGCGTCCGAGCCGACTACGGAGACAAAAAGCGAAACGAAAAACGACGCAACGCCACGCGAACAGCAGCGTCCCGCAGCGCCGCTGCCGCCGCTCCAGGAATCCCCCAGCGGTTCTCGCCGCATTCTCGGCATAGGGGCCATCCTCTTGGTTCTGGTGGGAGCAGTGGCGCTCGCGGCGCTGCATTTTCGCGAACGCCCTGATGATCTCGCCAGATTGAAGCCCGAGGAGAGTTCTCGTTCTGTCGAGGAAAGCGGAAAATTCGGCGCCCGGGTCGACGGAGGAGAGCAGAATGGCGCCGCGCAGACCGCCAACAGCGTTCCAGCCGTGCCGGTCGCGCAAAAGGCGGAAATTTTTATAGCAAGTCTCGAGCACCCGGATAAAGTCGACCACATCTACAACGGCTCCGTGGTTTGGCGGCTCGACAATGTCGGCGGGGGAGACGGCGGACCGATGAAGTCGGCGATTCGCGGCGATATCGACTTGCCGGAAGGCAAAATCAAAGCCACGCTGCTCATCCAAAAGAACCTCGATGCGGCTTTGTCGGCGACACATACGATAACCGTTTCTTTCGCAATCGCGCCGGACAGCGAATTGAAAGGCGTCAAGGCCATAGCGCCCTTGCAAATGCGGCGGCCTGAGGCGCAATCTGGCGATAAACTGACTGGAATTCCGGTGGAGATCACCGCTAACACCTTCCTCATCGGTCTGATGCGGGGCGGCGACGCGGAGGCTCATAATTTGAAGTTGCTGCGCTCGCCGTGGCTGATTGATCTGCCGATGCAGCTTTCCGATGGCCGCGTCGCGACGATAAATCTTGAAAAAGGCTCCGCGGGCGATCGCGTTTTCGCGGACGCTATCGACTCCTGGTCGCGCTAACGCCAAATTGCCGATCACATGACCAGCGTCAGCTGTTGGGCGGCGCGGGTCACGCCGGTGTAAAGCCAGCGCGCGCGATGTTCGCGGAAGGCGAAGGATTCGTCGAACAACACGACATTATCCCATTGCGATCCTTGGGCCTTATGGACGGTAAGGGCGTAGCCGTAATCGAATTCGTCCGAGTCCTTGCGTAGCGCAAATGGAATTTCGCCCTCGGAGCCGTCGAAAAACTGCGGAATCACGCCAACCCGCTGGATCTTGCCGTCGCTCTCTTCCGGAATAACCAGCATTCGCACTTTCCCGCGACGCAGCGCGCCCGTGCTTTTGACGGTGAACAGCGCGCCGTTGAGCAGTCCCTTTTTGCGATTGTTGCGCAAACAAACCAGTTTCTCGCCCGATTGCGGCAGCGCGCCGGAAAAACCGCGCAATTCCCGCAGTCTGCCGTTGTAGGCCCGACGCGTCTTGTTCATGCCGACCAGCACCTGATCGGCGCCCGTGACCAGCGCGGGGTCGAGTTCGTCGCGCCCGATAACGCGCGTGTCCCCATAAATTCCGCGTTCAATCCGGCCACCTTCGCGGATCGCCATGGACAACCGGATGATCGGATTGTCAGCGGCCTGGCGATGGACCTCCGCCAGCATCACGTCCGGCTCCGCTTCCGTAAAAAAGCCGCCGCCTTTCACTGGCGGCAACTGCGCCGGGTCGCCAAGCACCAGCACTTTGCGTCCAAAGGACAAAAGATCGCGGCCAAGCTCCTCGTCGACCATCGAACATTCGTCGATGACGATCAGTTTCGCGCGCGCGGCGTCGCTGTCATCATTGAGTTCGAAGCTGGGCTCTTCCGTCTCCGTGTCGGTCGCCCGGTAAATGAGGCTGTAAATCGTTCGGGCGTCCGCGCAGCCCTTGGAGCGCATCACCAGCGCGGCTTTGCCGGTGAAAGCGGCGAAGATGACCAAACCCTCCACATGGTCGGCAAGATGGCGCGCCAACGTGGATTTGCCGGCGCCCGCATAGCCGAACAATCGAAACAGCTGCGGACCATCCTTCGTCGCGAGCCATGACGCGACTGCTTTAAGCGCTTCGTCCTGCGCCTTTGTCCATAAAGTCATAAAGAATCGGGGCTTTCGGTTCGGGACTTAATCTACGGATGGTGCAAGCTGCGGGCGCGCCCTTTGCGAGCGTCATCTCGCCTAACCGGACAAGCGCATGAACAAATCGACTTTCGAGGCGATGTTCACCATCGCGAGAATAAAGCCGATCCAGATCGCAATAGCGACCGCCCAAAACCTGGGGTTGCCGTGCATCGCTTGCTCCCTGCAGCTTTTCGTTCAACTACCTTGCGTCTTTTCGGTCTGTTTTCGCAAGAGCTCTATCCGCGACTGCGGTCCGGACACCAGATTCAAATATGGACGACGGCTTGCGCGGATGCCTCGCAGCCGCCAAATAGCGCAGCAGGAGAAGCTCCCATGTCCTCGCCAGAACCCGCCGATTCCGCTCCGCGTCTCCGACTGCAGGCTATTGACGCTGAGGATCTCAGTGTGGTTTCCGCGCATCTTCAGGACGCATTGCTGCGGGTCGGCGATCTCGCCTATCTGCCCAGGAAAAGGCGCTTCGCGTTGATCGCATCCCGCTTCGACTGGAGCGCGCAGACCGTCGGGCGACTGGAGCGCTGCCGCACGGCTTTGCACTTTGAGTCTGTTCTCGGCGTTCGCTACACAGGGGTCGCACGCGATCGTCCCGATGGCGTGCTGGAGCTGCTGGCGATCTCGTTCGAGCCGGGAAAAATCGCTCCTGAGGGTCAAATCCGCCTGATTTTCGCCGCCGGCGCGGCGATATTGCTGGACGTGGATTGCATCGAGGCGCAGCTCTGCGATCTTGGTCCACGCTGGGCGGTAAGTTGCTGTCCCACACATAAACTTGACGAAGGAGCCGGAGCGGGGTCATGACAGCCGGAACTTCCGGCTGGAGATAGACATGACTTTGCGTTTGGATGCGTCCGCCCCTGACTTCGAGACGCGGTTTACGGCTCTGCTCTCGATGAAGCGCGAATCCTCGCCTGACGTGGACAACACCGTCCGCAAAATCATCGAGGATGTGATCGCCCGGGGCGACGATGCTCTGATTGATTACTCACGCCAGTTCGACCGCATTGATCTCGCCAAAACCGGCATCGCCGTTTCCGCGGCCGAGGTCGACGCCGCCGAGGCCAAATGTTCCAGAGAGCAATTGGCCGCGCTCGATCTTGCTTTGGAGCGCATCGCCGCCTTCCACGAGCGTCAGCGCCCTGAGGACTTGCGCTTCACCGATCATGCGGGCGTGGAGCTGGGCTGGCGCTGGACGCCGATAGACTCGGTCGGTCTCTATGTGCCGGGCGGCACGGCGGCCTATCCCTCGTCAGTGCTCATGAATGTCGCCCCGGCCAAAGTCGCCGGCGTCAAGCGCATCGTGATGGTCGTGCCGACTCCTGACGGCCACGTGGAACCTTTGGTGCTGGCGGCGGCCAAGCGTTCCGGCATTACCGAGATATATAGAGTCGGCGGAGCGCAAGCCGTCGCGGCTCTCGCCTATGGCACCAAGACCATCGCGCCGGTCGCCAAGATTGTCGGGCCCGGCAATGCATGGGTCGCCGCCGCCAAGCGCCGCGTCTTCGGTCAGGTCGGCATCGACATGATCGCCGGCCCCTCCGAAGTGCTGGTGATTGCCGACAAATCCGCCAACCCGGACTGGATCGCCGCCGATCTGCTCGCTCAGGCGGAGCATGACGAATCCGCGCAGTCGATCCTCATCACCAATGACGCCGGCCTCGCGGACGCCGTGGTCGCAGCCGTCGAGCGTCACCTCGCCACGCTGTCGCGCAAGAAAATCGCCACGGCCTCCTGGCGCGATTACGGCGCCGTCATCGTAACGAAAACGCTGGATCAAGCGCTGCCGCTGGCGGACCGCATCGCCGCTGAGCATCTCGAGATCATCGGCGAGAACGCCGAAGACCTCGCCGCCCGCGTCACTAACGCCGGGGCGATTTTCATTGGCGCCTACACTCCGGAGGCAGTTGGCGATTATGTCGGCGGCTCGAACCATGTGCTCCCGACCGCCCGCTCCGCCCGCTTTTCTTCCGGTCTGAGCGTCCTCGATTTCGTGAAGCGCACCTCAATCCTGAAATGCGACGCTGCATCGCTCCGCGCGATCGGCGCCGCCGCCGTGACTCTGGGAGAGGCCGAAGGTCTTACGGCGCATGCGCGCTCCGTCTCGATCCGCCTCAATTCGCTCGGAGCTTGAGAGTGGCATTGAGCGCGCAAAAGCGGCTGGCGCAGGTCTCGCTCGACGAGAACTCGATCGGGCGCGGTTCCGCAGACCAGGAGCATGAGCGCGCCATCGCCATTTATGACCTGATTGAAGACAATAATTTCGGCGTCGTCGGCCATGACGGCGGACCCTATGCCCTGATGATCGCGATGCAGGACGCAAAGCTTGCGCTGGCGGTCACCGATGAACAGGGCAACAGCGTCGTGACGCATATATTGTCGCTCACCCCGTTCAAACGCATCCTTAAGGATTATTTCATGGTCTGCGAGACCTATTACGCAGCCATACGAAGCGCCACGCCCAGCCGTATCGAGGCGATCGACATGGGTCGACGCGGCTTGCACAATGAAGGCGCACAACTTTTGCTTGAGCGACTGAAGGGCAAGATCGAGACCGACATCGACACCGCGCGCCGTATTTTCACACTGGTTACGGCTCTGCACTGGAAGGGCTGAACACTATGGCGGCGCGATTTCAGGCGGCGCCGCCCGCAACATCGCGGGCGCGCCCGCAATCAGTCCTTTTCGCCTGCACCCTCAACACCGTGCGCTCACCGATGGCCGAAGCGCTTGCCCGTCATTACTTCGGGCGCGAAATCTATTTCGCCTCGGCGGGGTTGAAACGCGGCGAACCGGACGGTTTCGCCATCGCGGCGATGGAGGAGATCGGCATCGACCTCTCGAACCACAAACCGCACACATTCGAAGACCTCGAGGACTCCAACTTCGATGTCATCGTCACCCTGTCGCCGGAATCGCACCATCGGGCGTTAGAGTTCACGCGCAGCATGGCGGTCGAGGTAATCTACTGGCCGACGCCGGACGCCACTGCCGCCCAGGGCTCCAGAGAGGCGGTGCTGGACGCCTATCGCGACGTGCGCGACCGCCTGGCGGCGCGCATAAAGGAATTTTTGGCCCGGGGGGCAGGCGGCGGAAGCTGAACGCGATTTCTTGAACGCGACACGCGTCTCACGAATCGTGGAGACAGGCGGCGACCTCACAAGCGAAAGCGAGCAGGCCCCGGTCCGACCAGCGCCGGCCGATAAGGGACAATCCCAGTGGCGCCCCCGGCGCTTTCAGAGGCAGGCTGACCTGGGGCAGGCCAAGAAAACTGGCGATCAAAAAAAGCCGCACCATCTGATAACGCTTTTCGTCAAGCGCCTGCGCGCTTTCCTCCAGCAGCGGCGAGAAGAAGGGCGTCGTCGGCAGGAGAAAAAATCCTTCTCCGCCAAGCAACGCGTCAACGGACGCTCGTAACTGGGCGCGACATTCGTCCGCCGCCAGTTTTTGCTCTTTTGTGACCGTGGCTGCATAAGCGAAGCGCTCGGCGACGCCCGGTCCCAGTTCGGGACGCGTCTTAAGGATCCAGTCGCCCTGCGACTGATGCGCTTCAAAGGCCTGAATATTACGAAAATGGCTGAGTATTTGCGGCGAAAACGCCTGCGGAACCAAGACGTCGCGGAGCGGAAAAACCTTGCGCAGCCCGGCGAGGTTGGACTGCAACAAGGCCGATTCCTCCGCAGGGCAATCGACGAAGGCTTCGGTCAACAGCTGAGCGTCGGTGAAGGGCGCCTGGTCAATGTTTTCCGGTAATAGCGCTTCCCCGACTTTTGCAAGCAGGGAAGCGTCGCGCGCGAACCAGCCAACAGTGTCGAGCGAAGGAGCCAGCGGCACAAGGCCATTGGATGAAATAGCGCCGTATGAGGGTCGGAATCCGTAAACGCCGCAAAAAGACGCCGGCGCGCGGCACGACCCGGCCGTGTCGGTGCCAAGCGCGAAATCCGCCAGCTTCGAAGCGACTGCGACCGCCGGGCCAGAGGAGGAACCGCCGGGATGGCGCCCGGGCGCGGCGGGATTGACAGGCGTTCCGTAATGAGGATTGGCGCCGAGCAGGCTGTAAGCCATTTCGTCCATATGGGCCTTGCCGACAAGCCGCGCGCCGCTGGCCAGCAGACGATCGACGGCTGGAGCCGAAATCCCCGCGGGCGCATGGCTCGCGGCGAAGGCGGGTTCCCCGTTTGTCGAGACAAAACCTTCGACGTCGATGTTTTCCTTGACGACGAATTTGAGACCTTTGAGCCGTCCGCCATCACGGCCCGCGCAATTGAGCGCTGCGGACAGCGCGCCAAATTTATCCATCATCCCGCGTCCTGACGGGCGTCGCCTCATCACGAAATCCTGCTGAGGCGACATCCTTCGTGCTTGCTGGCGCCAAGTTTATCAATAGTCGAAAGGCGACATGTAGGGACGCGCCTGCCAGGCCTTCACGCTTTCGCGGTGATGGTAAGACGGAGCATAGGCCATGGCGTGGCCATAGTGTCCGTGGCCATGCAAACTGGCGTAACGTGTTTGATGGCCATGGTGGCGAAGGCTGGCGTAACGAGTCGAACCGGCGGGCGATCCTGTAATGGAAATGCTGCCGCCTTCGGCATGGACCATGTGGAATAATTGCGCTGCGTTGCCGGGAGACAGGCGCACGCAGCCGTGAGAGGCGGGCCGGCCCAGATTGCCGACTGCGTAGGTGCCATGAATGGCGTAGCCGCCACGAAAGAAGATCGAATAAGGCATCGGCGACATGTGGTATTTTTTGGAGTAATGCATGCGCTGAAGCCCGGTCGGCGCGAAGTAGCCTCGCGGCGTGGAATATCCGGACCGGGCCGTCGAAACGGGCCAGTCATAGCTTCCGTTCGAAGATTCCACGTGCATCCGCTGAGAGCTGAGATCGATATGTATCCGGACGGTCGCATTGGCCGCCGCGACGGAGCCGAACAATGCGAAAAGAGCAATAAGGAGGGCTTTCAAGAAACGCATGACTTTTTCCCCTGACGCTACGCTAAGAGTTACGCGCAATCATTTCTGGGTCGGACAATCGCTCAGCACGCTTTTCCGGACAACTCAAAGAATTTATTAAGGTTGATGGCGCCGAAATTCCGGTCGCCCGAGAAGACCAGCCAAAGAACCGCACGCCCCTGTGGGCAAAGCCGGAATCTTTGGGGCGGCCCAAGGCGCCGAACGCATTTGTGTACTGACGCAAACTGCTTTCGCGAAACTTGAAATAATCTACTTACTTACTGATGAGTACATTACTTTAGTAATTGTTCTTATCGAGCTCGTGACAATTAAAAACTGTTAGAAGTGGTAAATAAATAATTGACTTGCTTCCCAGTTGCGTCATGAAGTCGGTCAAGGTCCGCTCTTTTCTCGCTTCGGGGATGACATGGCAAAACCTGCCCACAAAAAGTCAGTTGCTGCTAGAGCTTACACTTCACTTAGCGTTCCTTCCCGCTTGATTCTGGCGATTGCGATCGTCTTTGCGGCGTTCTTCACTTTGGACACGCCGGAGGATGTCGCAATGGCCGGTTTCTTCGACGACCTTTTCGGCGGCTTTACGGGGTCGAGGCCGGCTGTCGAAGCGCCAAGGCAATCCTCGGGCGATGCGGTTCAACCTTCGCAGCGCGATCACCGAAACCGCCGAGCGAACCGGATCAGGAGAGGGTCCCCGGACCAGGGCGCGCATCGCCATGGCGATTCTCGTCTGACCTATTTGCAAAAGCCCGTTTCCATAAGTCAGCGGGCGGTGGGGCATGTTTCGACCAGCAAAAGAGCCGCGGATGCAGTCGCTTTTGACACCAGCGGCCGACATGGCGGCGCTCTTGCCGGGCTCTGTTATTCTTCCCGCCCGCTGGGGGGAGACCTGCAGCAGACGGACGCGATCCTGCACGACACGACCCTGCATACGGGCGACAGCATCATGACAGTCAGCGGCGTGCGCATTTTCCATGGCGGCAGCGCCTGTCCGCACAAGAGCGCGGACTTTCTTTCTCTCGCCGAAACGCGTGATCTCCCCCGGACCAAGCGCGGCGCGCTGGGCGCTATCGAGCGCGCGATGAGGACGCCGACGGGCGCGGGAAAATGGTGATTAACCAGCAAGTCGAAGATCCGGCTACAACCGGATCTCGCCCGCGCAAATGCGGTCGTAAAGGGCGGCGTCCAGCTGGACATAACCGCTTTCACCGGCTTGAGCGACATATAAGGGGTCTTCGACTCGTTCAGGGTCGAAGCCTTCCGAGGCCAGCGCCTGAGCTTTGTGCTTGAACGTTCCGGTGATCTCCAAAACTGGACGAAGTCGCAAAAACACCGGGCGCGCATAAGACGGCAACGTCGACTCGACGTGGCGGCGCAGCGCCGAGAAATGGAACTCTTTGGCGACGACAAGAGCCGCCATTCCTGCGCGTCCTTCATGTCCCGGCACGGCCACCCCATAAACATTGGCGTCGCGCACGCCCGGACATTCGCCGAGAGTTTGAGCGACCTCGAAGGTCGAAACATTTTCGCCCTTCCAGCGAAAGCTGTCTCCAATCCTGTCCACGAAATAGTAATAGCCGCGGGCATCCTTGCGCATCAGATCGCCGCTGCGCATCCAGGCGTCGCCGGATTCGAACACGTCATGGAGGATTTTCCTTTCCGAATCATCGCGGCTGACATAGCCGTCAAAAGTCGCGCTGGAGCCCTTATCAAGGTCAATCCGCGCGATCGCCTCGCCGGTTTCGTTTGCTCCACAGCGCATGCAACGGCCATCGTCACCGCGCGCTGGCGCATTGGCGGCCTCGTCGAAAACGACCAGAGCGATGGGAAAACGCTGCGCCAGAAAAGCGGGAACGCGCCCGATCGCGCCCGGCTCGCCCTCAACATTGTAGAGTGAAAAATTGCTTTCGGTCGCCGCATAGAACTCGAGGATGCGGGGAATAGCGAAACGCCTCTGGAACGGCGTCCATACGTCGGCGCGTAGTCCATTGCCGACGGCCAATCTCAATCCATGTTGACTTTGCGCCTCGCAGTCTGGCGCATTAGCCAAATAGCGGCAGAGTTCGCCGATATATTGAAACATGGTGCAGCGCTGTTCGGCGATGTCCTGCCAGAAGCCCGAAGCCGAGAATCGCGGCCGCAACACCACCGAGCCGCCAGCCAGCAGCAGCGACCAGACCGCCACCACGCCGCCGACCGAGTGATACATCGGCAGGCAATTATACATGCGGTCACGCGATGTGGCGTCCGTCAGGCCGGAGAACCAGAGGCTCCAGTTCATCACGCGTCGATGCGTGACGATGGCCGCCTTCGGCGTGCCGGTTGTTCCGGAAGTGAAAATATATAGCGCTCGGTCCCTGAGCGTGACGTCGCGCATCTCTTCTTCACTCAGAGAGGCCCCGGACAAGGCCGCGATCTCGTCGCTTGGGCCTTGTGTGCCGCATCGCAGAAATCTAAGCGGGTAATCGAGAAGCGCCGCCGCCTCGCGACATGTTTCATAGAGGCTCTCATCCACGATGATGTGCCCCGCGTCAGCGACGGTCAGGCAGTGCGCCAGCGCGGGCGGAGGAAGATGGGTGTTGAGCAGCGCGACGACAACGCCCAGGCGCGTTAGTCCAAGCCATATGGCGGCGTAATCTGCGCGGTTAGCCATTAACAGCCCGACCGTTTCGCCCTTTTGCAGATCATTGACGAGCGCCCAGCGCGCATAACGGTTCGCGCGCTCCGAAAATTGGATAAAGGACAAAGTTTCGTAGTCGTCAATTATCGCGACCGCCTCGCCGCGCGCCGCGACAACCTCGTCGAAGGCCGCTGGTAAAATGCGGTTCTGATCCTGCTCGATGGAAGCAGTCTTTTGCAGCGCGCGAAGCCAATCCTTATTAACGGAGCGCTTTTGCACCGAGACCACAGCGTCAACTTGCGATGTTTCGGCGTTCATTTGCGGGCGGCGGTCCTGAGGGCGATGCGTTAACCGTTTAGCACGGGACGCATTCAATACGCCTCGCCATATTTAATGCACGCGAAAATAGCTTCAAAGCGTCGTGACCTGTTAGGGTTATTAGATTCATTTTCTCGCAGGCTCCCGCATCACGGTTTATTGATGATCCTGGTCCATAAGCGAAAGCAGCAGCGCTTGACCGAGGGGCAGAGGCAGCCTCCTCGGCGACGCGCCAGGGCACACTTTCGAAAAAGGGCGCGCGGATGCGTAGGGAAACAATCGCCGTCCACGGCGGCTTCGACAATGATCCGACGACAAAGGCTGTCGCCGTTCCGATCTATCAGACCGTCGCCTATGAATTCGACAGCGCCGACCATGCCGCGGCTCTGTTCGATCTCGAAGCCGAGGGCTATCGTTACAGCCGCATCGCCAATCCCACCAACGCCGTGCTCGAGAAACGCGTGGCGCAGCTTGAAGGCGGCGTGGGGGCGCTCAGTGTCGCCACCGGACAGGCCGCGCTTTATTACGCCTTCGCTAACGTCGCCGATCACGGCGGCAATATCGTCGCGGCGCCGACGCTTTACGGCACCACTCACACACTGCTGCAGCATGTTTTGCCGCGGCAGGGAATCAGCGTGCGTTTTGCGCAAAGCAACTCGCCGACGGATATGGCGCGCGCCATTGATGAGAACACCCGCGCGCTGTTTTGCGAAAGCGTCGGCAATCCCGCCGGAAACATTTGCGACATAGCTGCGCTTGCCGAAGTTGCGCACAGCTTCGGGGCGCCGCTGATCGTCGATAACACGGTAGCGACGCCAGTTTTGCTGCGACCCATCGAACATGGCGCTGACATAGTTGTCCATTCCCTGACAAAATTCATGGGTGGCCATGGAACGACGCTAGGAGGCATGGTTGTCGATGGCGGTCGCTTCCGCTGGCGCGATTATCCTGTGCGCTTTCCGATGTTCAACGAGCCGGACGCTTCTTACCACGGCATGATCTACGCCGACCACTTTGGCGAAAGTGCTTATATCGCGCGTGCGCGCAGCGTCTATCAACGCACGACAGGCGCTGTCCTTGCGCCGCTTTCCGCCTTTCTGTTGTTACAGGGATTGGAAACAGTTGCGCTGCGGGTCGAACGCCATGTCGAGAACGCGCGCAAGGTCGCGGAGTTTCTCAACAGGGATCCCCGCGTCGCCTGGGTGAATTACGCTGGTTTTTCAGACAATCCCAACTTCCTGCTGGCCGAGAAATATCTTGGCGGCCGGGCGCCGTCGTTGCTGACCTTTGGCGTCCTTGGAGGCCTTGACGCAGGCAAGGCCTTTTATGACGCGCTGCGTCTCGTCAAGCGTCTCGTCAATATTGGCGACGCCAAAACGCTCGCCTGTCATCCCGCTTCAACGACGCATCGTCAGATGTCGGCCGCTGAACAGATCAAGGCCGGGGTCACGCCTGAAATGATCCGCCTTAGCATCGGCATCGAGCATTGCGACGACATTATCGAAGATCTCGACCAAGCTCTTGCCGCTCCCTTGGCTCAGGTCACGTCTTTGTTCCGGAGGGAGGGAGTCGCCTGACATGAACGCGAGAATCACCCCCGAATTTTCCTGCGGCGCGGCGCTGGAAATCGCGCTGGTGAACAATATGCCGGATCAGGCGGTTGAAGCGACCAGAGCGCAGTTTTCGCGGCAATTGCAATTTGCTTCGCACGGGATGGCCTTCCGACTCCGTTGCTACACGCTCCCTAGCGTCCCACGCAGCGAAACTGCGCGGCGCAAGATGGCGCAGAGCCATGACGACATCGAAGCGCTTTACGCGCGCGGAGCCGATGCGCTGATCGTCACCGGAACCGAACCGCGGGCCGATGCTTTGGAGCAGGAACCTTATTGGGATGATTTCACGCGGCTGGTTGACTGGGCGCGTCATCATACTCACGGGGCCTTGTGGTCATGCCTCGCCGCTCATGTCGCCGTGCAAAGACTCGACGGGGTGAAGCGGCGCCGCACGGGGGAAAAGCTCAGCGGAATCTTTGCCTGCGAGGCAGCCCGCGATGATTGGGCGACGCGAGGAGCCGAAGGTGAAATCCTCGTGCCGCACTCCCGATATAACGGGCTTTCGCAACAGGAGATCGAAAGCTGCGGCTATAAAATTTCTTCCTGGTCGCAGTCCGTCGGAGTCGACAGTTTCTGGCGCCGTGAACCAAGTCTGTTTCTTTTCACCCAGGGGCATCCGGAATATGACGCTGATACACTCGCGCGGGAATTCCGACGCGACGTGTTGCGTTATCTCTCGGGCGAACGTGAGACCTTTCCGACACCGCCCGTAAATTATTTCTCCCGAGCAACCCATGCGAAGCTCGGTGAGATTAAAG
This sequence comes from uncultured Alphaproteobacteria bacterium, assembly GCA_963697595.1. GTDB lineage: Bacteria > Pseudomonadota > Alphaproteobacteria > Rhizobiales > Beijerinckiaceae > Methylocystis. The sequence goes on from CAVOON010000003.1 coordinate 3,553,452, forward strand.
CCCGGCACATGACGCGAGAACGTCGGCGTTCCGCGGAAAGCCTGGACAAGATACTCTCGCAGGAAGCGCCCGAAGCCATGTGGCTGAATGACGCTGGAAGACTATACCGGAATTGGCTGACACTGATCGCCTCGGAAAAAGGGCGCCGCTTGCAGAGCGCTTGAACGCCGATGTTCAGTCGGAATCAACGCGCAATAAGGTTGACGTAACGATGATCACGCCTCTCTCCCGCCCCATTGCGACGGCGCCCACTCGAACATGGACCTTCTTTGACGGAGCTTGGCGCGAAGGCAACCAGCCGATACTCGGCGTGCGAACGCATGGCGCCTGGCTCGGCTCCGTTGTGTTCGACGGCGCCCGCGCCTTCGATGGCGTGACACCCGATCTCGACAAACATCTTGCTCGCGTCAATCGGTCCGCGACGAATATGTTGCTTGATCCAGTGGTGACGGTGGAGCAGTGGAGCGAACTGGTTGATGAAGGACTTCGGCGCTTCGCCCCTGATGCGCAACTTTATATCCGTCCGATGTACTGGGCGGAGGAGGGTTTGGGCGGCGGCGTTCGCTTCGATCCCTCTTCAACCAATTGGTGCCTGGGAATATACGAAGCGCCAATGCCCGCTCCGCGCGGCGGAGCGGTGACATTGTCGCCTTTCCGCAGACCGACCGCAGAGTCGGCTCCAGTCGACGCCAAGGCAAGCTGTCTCTATGCAAATGGCGCCCGCGCCTTGATTGAAGCGGCTCGCAGGGGATTCGACAATTGCCTGCTGCTCGACGCCCTCGGCAATGTGGCGGAATTCGCAAATTCCAACGCCTTCATGGCGAAGGATGGAGTCGTGTTCACGCCCACGCCGAATGGAACTTTTTTGGACGGGATAACGCGCCAGCGGGTTATTCGCCTGCTGCGCAGCGCGGGCGTCGATGTCGTCGAAACGATTTTGACCTTCAGCGATTTTGCGACGGCGGACGAGATCTTTTCAACCGGAAATTTTCAAAAAGTCGCGCCGATGACACGCATCGAGGAACGCGAGTTACAGCCAGGTCCGATGTACAAGAAGGCGCGGGCGCTCTATTGGGAGTTTGCGCATGACATGCACCATTCCACGCCCGTCTTGCGCGCGGCGTCCTGAAAGCTTTTTGATAACGTCGCGCTATTTTTCGCTCAGCGCCGTTTTCCGAATAGCCGTAAGACTCGCCATGGGCGTAATGCGATCAGGATCCATTTTGACATGGAGAATGGCGGGCTGTTTGGATGCTCGCGCCGCCTCGAATGCGCGCGGAAAATCCGCTGTCTGCTCAACCGTGACGCCAAAGCCGCCGAACGCCCTGGCGTAGGCGGCGAAGTCAGGATTGCGCAAATCCGTCGCGATCACGCGCCCGGGAAAGTTGCGCTCCTGATGCATGCGAATGGTTCCATAACTGGCGTTGTCGCAAACGATCACGATGATTGGCAATTCGTACTGAGCGGCGGTGGCGAATTCCTGCCCGTTCATCAGAAAGTCGCCATCGCCGTTGATCGAAACGACAACCCGATCCGGGAATAATTGCTGCATCGCCACCGCAGCCGGCACGCCATAACCCATGCTGGCGGAAGTCGGAGCGATATGGGTCGCGAAACGCCTGAAGTGGTAGTACCGGTAAATCCACGCGGCGTAATTTCCCGCGCCATTGCAGATGATGGCGTCGTCAGGAAGGTTTTCGCTAAGCCACCTCATCGCCTGCGCCAAATCGACATCGGCGGATGGCTCGCTCTGAGACGAGAAAACGAGATAGTTTTGACGCCCTCGCGCTGTTTCCTCTCGCCAGGGTGGGTCCATGACTGGCTGCAGACCTGCCAGCGCTTTTGCGAAAGAGCGCGGCGTAGCGTGGATCGAAAGATGCGGAGCATACACCCGGCCAAATTCCTCGGCCTCTGGATAGACGTGAACGAAGGTCATGCGAGGGCTTGGAATGTGGAGCAGGCGATAGGATTGCGAAGGGATCTCGCCCATTCTGCCCCCGACAAGCACGAGGAGGTCGCTGTCCTGCACCTGTTTCAGCAGCGCGGGATTGGCGTTAAGGCCGAGATCGCCGACATAATGCTTGTCCAGAGCGTCAAACAAAGGCAGGCGCCGATAGCTGGTCGCCACTGAAATATCGAAGCGACTGGCGAAGTCATGCATGGCGCGGCGCGATTCTTCATCCCAGCGCGAGCCGCCCAGCACGAGCAAGGGTCGCTGCGCCGCAGTCAGGAGCCGCTCCAGTTCGCGCATGTCCTCGGGCCCCGGCGCCGTCTCGACATCGCGGTGCGGGGGGTAGCTTGTCGCAGAAATCGGCTCGTCGAGCATGTCCTTTGGCAGCGACAGCACTACCGGGCCGGGTCGTCCGGCGCAGGCCACTGCATAGGCGCGCGATACAAACTCATTGATCCGGGGCGCCTCGTTGACTTCGGCGACCCATTTGGCGACGCCGCCGAACATCGCCCGGTAATCGACCTCCTGGAATGCGCCGCGCTCGCGCACGGAACGCTCGACCTGGCCGATAAACAAAATCATGGGCGTTAAATCATGCTGGGCGATATGGACGCCCGCAAATGCGTTGGCCGCCCCTGGCCCTCGCGTGACGAAACAAACGCCCGGCTTTCCGGTCGCCTTGCCATAGGCGTCGGCCATCATCGCCGCGCCGGCCTCGTTGCGGCAGACGGTAAGCTCAAGTTGGCGCTCGTAACAGGCGTCGAGAACCGAAAGATAACTCTCGCCCGGAACGCAGAATATGCGGTCGACGCCATGCGTGATCAATTGATCGACGAGTGCGCGCGCAGCGACTGTTTTGGCGGAAGATTCGCTCGTCATTATTCGGCTTTTCTCAAGTGATCTTTATCGTCGACTCAAGGCCCAAAGAGAACGGATTCCGAGAATGCGAGGTCGCCGATGCGCGGGGTTTCCGGACCTTTGAAATATTTTGGACCGCGATTGGATCGGTAAATTCCGAGCAAGCCCGGCAAAGGTTCATTGGCGTCCACCAGCGTCAGTAAATGCCCCTGGCGCCAAAGCGCGCGCCCCAATACCCCTGAGAAACGCGCAAAATCCTCCAACTGCCGGCAATACACCAACTGCAATGTCGGCAGCACGTCGTGAAACACGCGCCGTGGCAGGAACACAAAGGGATGCGCTCCGCCTCTCTCGCGCACGACAAGCGAGAGACAGCCATAGTTTTGATGCGCAAACAATATGTCACGCTCTTCCTTCGCGAGAGTAGCGCCATAGTCGCGCTCGACATTAAAAGGATGCGCGCGAGCTTTGGGGGCCCAGCGACTCAACGCGGGGATACACAAGATCTGGCCATTGCAATACCGGCGGAAGCCCTGCGCTTCAATCACCGGCCAGGTGTGTATCGCGGGCGAGACGTTAATGTAGGTCACGTCTTTCAGACGCACGGCTGCGGCGATAAGGAGTGAGGCGTATCCCTGATAGAGCGGGTCGACGTACCAGCTTGAAATATTGCAACGGGCCTTGGCCGCTCCGAGGCCGTCCGAAAGCGAGAAAATCATCAGCACCACGCCGACAGCGCGATCCCCAGCTTCGAGCATGTAACCAAAACGCGGATAGGCCTGCGGCGCGTCACGGAGCGCAAGCTTATCCAGAGCGCGGCCCCAATAGGCGCTCGAACGCGCCGGAAATCCCTGCGCAAGCAAGTTGGTCAGAGCCGGAAGATCCGCTTCGGCTATCAATCGACACCGAATTTTGGGAGCCTTGTCGCCTGCCATATTCATTCACCATCTGCTGCTGAACAACTTGCGCGACATCGATAAAAATAGAAAACTATTGAAACTCTGACAACAGCGGGACATGCACGGTGTCGACACGGTTAACGATTATTTCTCAAATCGAAAGCGTTGCCGCCGAGCAGAACAAGAAGATCGCTTCACTGAGCGACGATCTTGTTCTTGCGGAGTCAGGTCTCAACTCCTTATGCTTCGCCATTCTCGTCGCCCGTCTTGAGGACGAGCTTGGCGTCGATCCATTCACGGCGTCAGAAGAAGTATATTTCCCCACGACTCTCGGCGAATTCGTTGAACTCTATGAACGCTGCCCCGCCTGATACGCCTTTGTTGCGAGAGCTGATTGCTGGGAATCCCGGACTGCGTCTCGACGCTCCGATCGCTTCGCTTTTCGGCAATGAGATTCGCTTGTCGACCGCTCTCGCCGGCCGGCGGCGCGAACTCGCCGGAAAGTCGGTTCTGATTGGCGCACAAGCGCAGCTCCTCAGCGCGCGCGCTCTTATCGAATTGGATGGTCTCGCGGCGCGGCTTGTCATTTGTCCGCCAGACTTCTCACCGGAACGACTCGCAAGCGTCATAGAGCAAGCGCAGGTCGACGCCATCCTTTGCGACACCGCACAAAAGAATTTCGGGGCGACGCGGCCGATCATCTTTTGCGGCGAGCCCGTTGCTCGGAAAGATGACGACTCATTTCCGAAACTGGAGAGCCAGTGGCTGCTGCCGACATCCGGCACGACCGGTGCGCCAAAACTCGTGGCGCATAGTTTGCGCAGCCTGCTCGGCGCAATAGGCGCCGCGGGCCAGCAGGCGCCGCCGGTCTGGGCGACGTTTTATGACATTCGTCGTTACGGCGGCTTGCAGATTTTCTTGCGCGCCTGCGTCACCGGGGCGAGGCTGGTTTTGTCCGATGCTGGCGAAACGCTTGACGATTTTGTCGCGCGCTGCCGGGAGGCTGGCGTCACTCATATTTCAGGCACCCCATCGCATTGGCGCCGTCTTCTGATGAGTCCAAACTTCAATATGATTGACCCGAAATATGTGCGCCTTTCAGGTGAGATAGCCGATCGCGCCATTCTTGGAGCGCTGCGCGCTGCTTACCCTAACGCGCGCATCGTTCATGCCTATGCGTCGACCGAGGCTGGCGTTGGATTTGAAGTCCTGGACGGTCAGGAAGGTTTCCCCGCTTCTTTTTTGGAAGCCAAAGGCGATGTAGAGCTACGGTTGCATGACGGATCGCTGCATATCCGCTCAACGCGAACCGCCGTGAGTTATATCGGCCGTGACGACCTGAGACTGCATGACGACGACGGCTTCGTCGATACCGACGACATGGTGGAACAAAAAGGCGATCGCTGTTTCTTCAAAGGAAGACGCGCAGGTGTAATCAATGTCGGCGGGTTGAAGGTTCATCCGGAAGAAGTTGAACGAGTCATCAACGCGCATGACAAGGTCCGGTTGTCACGGGTCAGCGCAAGACGAAGTCCGATCATGGGCGACATCATCGTCGCCGATGTTGTTCTCATAGAAAACGAGACGCCTGTGCAGAGCGAAGCGCTCAAGCTGGAAATCCTCGACGCATGCCGAGCTCAGCTTGCACGTCATATGGTTCCGGTGACAATGCGTTTCATCCCTGCGCTTGAGATTCTTGCGAGCGGGAAACTGGCGCGCGGTCATGCGTAACGTAATCGTCACGGGCGCCAGCCGCGGCCTGGGACTGGCTATCGCGCATCGACTTGTAGCGGACGGATTTTGCGTCATTGCGGTGGCGCGAAGTCAAAGCGATGCCTTGAAGAAGGACATCGCCAGCGGCCCTCAGGGCGCGTTGATTTTTGAACCCTTCGATCTTGGCGACATCGACGCATTGCCGAGTTTTGCCGCCACCTTGAAAAAAAAATACGGAAGGCCCTATGGGCTCGTAAACAATGCCGCCTCAAGTTCCGAAGGCTTGCTCGCCACGATGCATAATTCTCAGATTGAGGCCTTGCTTCGCATTAATGTAACCGCGCCAATCGTGTTGAGCAAATATGTCGTGCGTCAGATGATGGCGGAAGGAGGCGGGCGCATCGTCAATATTTCGTCGATCATTGCGACAACGGGTTACAATGGCTTGAGCGTTTATGGAGCAAGCAAGGCGGCGTTGATCGGTTTTACCAAATCGCTGGCGCGTGAGGTTGGTCGTCTTGGAATCACCGTCAACGCCGTTGCTCCCGGTTTCGTCAACACCGAGATGACAGCGTCGCTGCAGGACGATGACCGGGCAAAGATTGCAGGCCGCGCCGCGCTGCGCCGGCTGGCGGAACCTCAGGATGTGGCCAACGCCGTCAGCTTTTTGCTTAACGACAATGCGCGCAATGTCACCGGGACAGTTCTGACTGTCGATGCGGGCGCTACAGCGTAGCGCTTTAAGTTTCTTCCTGTGCGAAATAGCGATTCCAAACAGGCGCTTTGCCGATACTGCTTGCAAAGGCGCGGTGCGTTCTTTCTTCTTCCACTGTCAGCCTGGGCGGCAACGCCTGCGGTCGTTGCCGCATCAAGAGAACTTCTGATTGCGTAATTATCTTCCTTTCAACGCTCAGCGACAACGCCGCCTGACGGCCTCCCATCAATTCCGCATAGACTTCGGCAAGCAAATGGGCGTCGAGCAAAGCGCCATGTTTTTCACGCCGCGACGCATCGACGCCATAGCGCTGGCATAGCGCGTCGAGAGTGTTGGAAGCGCCGGGATGACGGCGGCGCGCCAGAGTCAATGTGTCGATGACATTGGCCATCTCAATGCCGGGAAAATCGAGCCGCGACATTTCAGCGTTCAAAAAACGGACGTCGAATTCGGCGTTATGGATGATCAGCTGCGCGCCGTCGATGAAGTCCCGAAAGCCCGAAATGATCTCTGCGAACTTCTTGTGCTTGGAGAGAAACTCCTGCGAGAGCCCATGGACGCGGAAGGCCTCCTCGGGCATATCGCGTTCCGGGTCAATATAGACGTGAAAGATTCGACCGGTGGGAATTAAATTTGCGATCTCCACCGCGCCTATTTCAACGACGCGATGGCCCTTCGCCGGATCCAGCCCGGTGGTTTCCGTGTCGAGCGCAATTTCTCGCATCAGGAGTTTCCTGTTTCTGTCGCACGAAGCGACGCCAATATGGCTTTCGCCTCATTGCGAGCCGCATCGAGTCCACGATCCGTGTGGATGACGAAGTCAGCCTGGCGGCGTTTTTCGTCGTCTGGAATCTGACGGGCCAGAATAGCCTCGAATTTTTCCACCGTCATACCAGGCCGTTGCAGCACGCGGGCGCGCTGCACGGATGCCGGCGCCGTGACAACGATAATCTTGTCGACATCCTTTTCCCCGCCGGTCTCGAACAGCAATGGAATATCCAGGACGACAATTTTCTCGCCGCGCCGCGCCTGTTCGTCAAGAAAAAGTCGCCGCCCTTCCCAGACAAGCGGATGCACGATAGCCTCCAGACGCCTCATGGCCTCCGAATTATTCAAAACCATCGCGGCAAGTCGATTGCGGTCGACGACACCCTCAAGTGTCGCGCCCGGAAAGGCCTTCTCGATCTCCAGCGCCGAAGGTCCATTATAAATCTCATGAACCAGCCTGTCGGAGTCGTAGACCGGCACGCCCTCCGCGCGAAAGATGTCCGCAGTGGTCGATTTGCCCATACCGATGGAGCCTGTCAGGCCGAGGAGCAGCATCTTTTGCGGGAACCCCTGTGAGGTCGTGTCAGCCCAAGAGCGCCGATTCGCGCCGCAGGGCGTCTAGCACGGGCAGGATTGGAAGCCCAAGGATAGTCCAGTGATCGCCGGAAACCTCAGTGAAAAGGTGGACGCCCATTCCCTCGATCTGATAGGCGCCGGCGCTGGCGAGCGCCGCATCGCCAGCAACCGCCAGATAAGCCTCGATGAAACTGGCGCTGAGCTCTCGCATGCAAAGATCGGCGTGAGACACGGTCGCGAACACAATAGTTCCGCCGCGCACGAGCGCCACTGCTGAATGCAATCTGTGCGGACGCCCGGAAAGAAAAGCCAATTGTTGCGCGGCCTGTGCGAGATCGCGGGGCTTGCCGAAGAGTCGCCCCTCGCAACTCGCAACTTGATCGGCTCCAAGGACATAAGCCTCAGGCGCGGTCATTGATATTTTGAGCGCTTTCGCACGCGCCAGCGCACGCGCAACTTCGTCGGCTCCGCCATCTTTCGCGCGAATTTTCTCTTCGATCTTGCGCTCGTCGAGTTCCGCGGGGATGGCGACAAAGGGAATCCCGGTCTGCTGCAAGACGAGTCGTCGACCCCAGCTCTTGGAAGCGAGAATTAGAGGCTGTGCGCTTTGCCAGAAGTGGCCGCCGCGCGGTGAGTGATCGTTGGCAGTCACATCCAAATCCGTCCACAGGGTTTCCCGCAACTCGGAATACCGGGGAAAAAAGGAGCCATAAATCGCTCGCTGTGTATAGTTCGGGATAAGCTGGGCAATGTGTCAACAGGAGCGGGGCTGGAGGTAAAGGTTCCCACAAAACTAGTTTCAAGGACAAATGACGCCGACCGCCTGCCTTCTCCAATTCGGCGTAAGAGGCAACTATTTGAGAAAAATTGATAATGAATAAATTACCCACATATTAACAGAGCTTTGGAAAGCTTTATTCAGGCGCCACAAGCTGTGCAAAAGCAGTTAATAAAAATTAACCATTGATTCCGGAGACCCAATAAAAACTGATTAAAAAAGTATTAATGATCTCTTTATTTTTTATTAAATTTCGGTTTAGTTCCACTCCTGCTCTCATCTCGCCTCGCCAGGCGGGTTTCGGCGCTTTCACCGCCATCTGGGTCTCAACACATGAATGACGAAAAGCCGCTGCTCTCGGTTTTGCGGGGAAACAGGACAGCCGTTCCACCGATTTGGTTGATGCGTCAGGCGGGACGCTATCTGCCGGAGTATCGGGAAATCCGGGCAAAAGCGACGAGTTTTCTGGACTTTTGCTATTCTCCGTCAGCCGCGGCCGAAGTCACACTGCAACCCATTCGCCGCTTTGGTTTCGATGCGGCCATTCTGTTCAGCGACATTTTGGTCATTCCCGACGCGCTGGGACAGAAGGTCTCGTTCGAAAGTGGAGCGGGACCAAGGCTCGAGCCGATAGAGCAGCCGGAACAATTGTCGCGGCTGAAAGGAGCCATCGATCTTGAGCGGCTCGCCCCGGTGTTCGAAACTGTTGACCGGGTGAAAAGCGAGTTGCCTGCGCGGACAGCTTTCATCGGTTTTTGCGGCGCGCCCTGGACGGTGGCGAGCTATATGATCGCTGGTCAGGGTACCCCGGATCAGGCGCCGGCGCGACTGTTCGCCTATTGTCATCCGGAGGCCTTTGCGCGGTTGATCGAACTGCTGACGCAATCGTCGATCGCCTATCTTTTGCGTCAGATCGACGCCGGCGTCGAAGTCGTGCAGATATTCGACAGCTGGGCTGGCGTATTGCCCCCTGAGGAATTTCAAAGCTGGGTCTTTTCGCCTCTGCAAAAAATCGTCTCGGGCATCAAAAAGCAGCGGCCTGAAACGCCGGTGATCGCCTTTGTGCGCGGGGCCGGAACCCATTTGTCGGAGCTGGTCGCAATCCTTGGCGCGGACGCTTATGGGCTCGAAACGGCGGCTGATCCTGCATGGGCGGTGCGCGAGACCGCCGGCCGCGCGGTTCTGCAGGGCAACCTTGATCCTCTGGCGCTGCTGGCCGGCGGTCTCGCGCTCGACCGTGAGATTGACGCGATCTTGCGCGCATTCGAGGGCCATCCGCATATCTTCAATCTCGGCCACGGAATTCTGCCCCAGACTCCTATCGCCCATGTCGAGAGACTGGTCGCGAAGGCGCGGGAACCAAGGAATTAGAAATGTATCTCTGGATCAAAGCGTTACACGTAATCTCCATCATCTCCTGGATGGCCGGAATGTTCTATCTGCCGCGCCTGTTCGTTTATCATTCCCAGGTGGGTCCGGGATCGCAGTCGGAAACATTCAAAACCATGGAGCGCAAACTACTGCGCATCATCATGATCCCGGCGATGCTGCTGTCCTGGATTACCGGTTTGACGCTCGCCGTCGAGGGTGGTTATTTTCACGCCGGTTGGTTCCATGGCAAGCTGTTGGCCGTAGTCCTGCTGACCGGAGTGCATTTTTACGACGGCATGCTGGTCAAAGCTTTCGCTGAAGACCGAAATACCCACAGCCAAAAATTCTACCGCTTCTATAATGAGACGCCAACTCTGCTGATGATCGCCATAGTGATTTTGGTCATCGTAAAGCCGTTTTAGGCGACGTGCTTGGTGAGTTCTCGTTTCGATTTTGACTGCCGCCGGCAGCCGAAGAGGGGACAGGCTTTGACCCCGACCGCAGTCAAAGCGATGCATCAATTGTGTATTCCACACCTTGCTTTCCGACCTAAAAGCGTTTAATGCACTGCAGTCTCACCTCTAGGCAGAATGTCGTTGCTACGACCGCCGGACTTTAACCGGCGTCTTGGGGGGCCCTCCTCCCCGCATTTCTCGCCAACCCTCCGCTCTATCTGATCGCCTATCGATTCGAGGCTTGCCCCCTATGCGGGAAATCAAACTTTCCGACCTTAAAGCCAAAACCGCCGCCGAACTCCTGAGTTTCGCCGAAGAGCACGAGGTGGAGAACGCCTCGCTGTTGCGAAAGCAGGAACTCCTTTTCGCGATTTTGAAACAATTCGCCAGTCGCGACGTCGAGATCGTCGGCGAGGGCGTCGTCGAAGTTCTGCAGGACGGCTTCGGCTTCCTGCGGTCCCCGGACGCCAATTATCTTGCCGGCCCGGACGACATTTATGTTTCACCGTCCCAGATCCGCAAATTCGGTCTGCGAACCGGCGACACCGTTGAAGGCATCATACGAAGCCCGAAGGAAGGCGAGCGTTATTTCGCTCTGCTCAAGGTCAACACAATCAACTTCGAGGATCCCGAAAAGATCCGGCACAAGGTGCCTTTCGACAATTTGACTCCTCTTTATCCGAATGAGCGCCTGAAACTCGAGATCGACGATCCCACGCGCAAGGAATTGTCGTCGCGCGTGATCGATATCGTCGCCCCCATCGGCAAGGGTCAGCGCGCGCTGGTCGTGGCGCCGCCGCGCACCGGCAAGACCGTGCTGTTGCAGAACATTGCGCAGTCGATCACGACGAACCACCCCGAATGCTATTTGATCGTGCTGCTGATCGACGAGCGTCCCGAGGAAGTCACGGACATGCAGCGTTCGGTTCGTGGGGAAGTCGTTTCTTCGACCTTCGACGAACCTGCGGTGCGCCATGTCCAGGTTGCGGAGATGGTGATCGAGAAGGCGAAGCGTCTGGTAGAACACCGGCGCGACGTGGTTATTCTTTTAGATTCGATCACGCGCCTTGGCCGCGCTTACAACACGGTTGTGCCCTCCTCCGGAAAGGTCCTGACCGGCGGCGTCGACGCTAACGCCTTGCAGCGTCCAAAGCGCTTCTTCGGAGCCGCGCGGAACATCGAAGAAGGCGGCTCGCTGACGATCATCGCCACCGCGCTGATCGACACTGGTTCGCGCATGGACGAGGTGATTTTCGAAGAATTCAAGGGCACCGGCAACTCCGAGATCATTCTCGATCGCAAGGTGGCCGACAAGCGCGTATTCCCTGCGATGGACATCACCCGCTCGGGCACCCGCAAGGAAGAACTGCTGGTGCCTTCGGACATACTCAAGAAGACCTATGTGCTGCGCCGGATCCTAAATCCGATGGGCACGGTCGACGCCATAGAGTTCCTGCTCGGAAAGCTGCGGGAAACGCCCAAAGGCAATTCGGCTTTCTTCGATTCGATGAACACCTGAGAAAGGCGCTCGCGGAAAGCTATTCCGCGAGTCCTTTTTGCGACGCCTTGTTTCCTTTGGATCTTCTCGTTGCCAACGCGACGCGTTGGCGGGTTTCGCGAGGAAAAGGCCGTGTTTGAGAATTTCGCCAACGTCTGGACAATTGTTGGCCTCGCCAGGAACTTGAAGCGCGACAGGCCAATGGCGATGATGATCGCCAATGAGCGTGTGGTGTTGTTTCGGGACGCCGATGGCGCGCCCGCAGCCTTGATAGACAGGTGTCCTCACCGCGGCGTCGCCCTGTCTCTGGGATGCGTGGAAAACGGCGAGATCGAATGCCCGTTTCATGGCTGGCGTTTTTCGGGCAACGGCGCCAATTTGCGAACTCCGTGGAATCCGGACTCCAAGCGCGAGAATCTGTCGGCATTGGCGCTTTCAGCCCGAGAAGTCGGGGGCCTGCTCTGGCTCTATACAGGCGCGGGGCCACCCTTGAGCGAACCTTCTCCCGCTCCTTCGCTGCTGTCCCCTGGCGTATCCGTTTCTGCACGCTCCGTTCACTGGAATGTCCACTGGACCCGGGTGATGGAGAACATGCTGGATACGCCGCATGTGCCCTTTGTCCATAGGCGCACCATCGGGCGCGGGCTGCGCCCACGCATCGGCGAGCGCATGGATGTGTCCTGGGAGCCACATGATCATGGCGCCCACATCGTCGCGATGGTCGAGGGCGAAACACGGCCGGGCGCGCTCGATTATCATTTTCCCAATGCAATGGAACTCGTCCTCGACTCTCCAAAGCGGTTGTTCCGCCTCATGGCGATTTGCATTCCGATCTCGGACAAGGAAACGCGGCTGATGTTGATAACGCTGCGAAGCTTCCTCCGCTCGCCCTTGCTGGACCCTTTGTTCTGGTGGATGAACCGCCGAATAGCGGAGGAGGATCGAGCGATCGTCGAGTCCTCATTGCCGATCTTCGCTCCGCCGCCCGGCGAGGAAGCCTCAGTGCGGACCGACGCAGCGACTTTGGCTTTTCGCAATCTCTATCGGAAGCGGCTGCTTGGAAGTCGAGCGGAACGCTAAGATCATCAGCAATTCCGCCTTGCTTTTTCATCGGGGAGTCCGTCTAACCCCGGCGAGGACTTTCCATGTCGGCAGACACAATATTTGCTTTGGCGACCGGGGGCGGTCGCTCTGCGGTGGCGGTGATCCGCCTGTCCGGGCCTTCGGCGCGCATGACGCTGACAGCTTTGACCAGCCTGCAGCCGGAAGCGCGGATCGCCCATTACGCCCGCTTTCGAGACCCGGAAACCGGTGAAACGCTTGACCGGGGGTTGGCGCTGTATTTTCCAGCGCCTCATTCGGCGACCGGAGAGGATTGCGCCGAGTTCCATTTGCACGGTGGACGCGCCGTTATCGATGGAATTCTCTCGCTGCTTGGCCGGCGATCTGGTCTGCGTCACGCGGAGCCCGGCGAGTTCGCCCGCCGTGCTTTTATCAACGGAAAGATGGACCTTTCGCAAGCTGAGGCTCTGGCTGATCTCATCGACGCGGAGACGGCTTTCCAGCGCCGTCAAGCTCTGCGAGTCGCGGGAGGCGAACTGAGGCGCCAAGTGGAGCAATGGCGGGGCGCGCTCCTGGAGTCCCTCGCTATCGTCGCTGCGGAACTGGATTTTTCGGACGAAGCTGATGTAGAGGGGTTTTCTCACGACGCATTGCAACAACTCCTAGCGCCCGTTATTTCTCGAATGCAGGAGATTTTAAGCCGCGCGCCCGCCTCGGAACGGCTTCGCGAGGGATTCCTTGTCCTAATTCTTGGGCCGCCCAACGCGGGTAAATCCACCCTCTTGAACAGACTGGCGCAACGGGACGTCGCCATCGTCTCGGAATATGCTGGAACCACTCGCGACATGATAGAAGTGCAACTCGATGTCGGTGGCATGCCTGTCACTTTGGTCGATACGGCCGGCTTGCGTGAAGCGGAAGAAGCGATCGAACGGATTGGTGTCGCGCGCACACGCGAACGCGCTGGAGAGGCCGATTTACTGCTTTGGTTGTCGGAGGGTGGATTGGAGCCGCTTCCAATTGGATTGGAAGGCGGGAATATTTTACGCGTTGCGACGAAGTCGGACAGAATTGATCCAAGCCCCGGCGCGCTGGGATTGTCCGCGGAAACGGGACTCGGCCTTGATGCGCTGTGCGGAGAGATCGCCAAGCGTGCGCGCAATTTACTGGGAGACGGCGAATCGGCCCTGGTGATCCGGGAACGGCATCGAGCGGGAATTGAGCAGGCGCAGAGCTATCTCGACGCCGCGATTGCCCCGAACAGTCCGCTAGAAATAGTGTCGGAAGACATCAAACTCGCCGCACGCTCCCTGGAGCGCATCGTGGGCGTGATCGAGGTAGAGCAGGTGCTGGATGTGGTTTTTTCTCGTTTCTGTATCGGGAAGTGAGTATGTTTCACGTGAAACATGAGGGACTTTGAGTGCTGCGTCAGCATTATGATGTGATTGTGATTGGCGGCGGACATGCTGGTTGTGAAGCAGCGGCCGCATCTGCGCGCCTCGGCGCCCGTACCGCACTGATTACCCAGTCGCGCGAGACAATTGGCGTCATGTCCTGCAACCCTGCCATCGGCGGCCTCGGCAAGGGCCAGCTGGTGCGTGAGATTGATGCGCTGGATGGCTTGATGGGACGTGTCGCCGACGCCGCCGGGATTCAATTCAAAGTGCTTAATCGCTCAAAAGGCCCCGCCGTGCGTGGGCCGCGCGCCCAAGCCGACCGCAAGCTCTATCGTCTAGCAATGCAGTCGGCCATAGTGGAAACCGAGAATTTATGGGTTCTGGAAGGAGCGGTCGAGGATCTGTTGCTAGACGGAGCTCGCGTTCAGGGCGTGTTGCTTGAAGGCGCAGCTATCCATGCGAGCGCCGTGGTGCTTGCTACAGGCACTTTTCTCAATGGGATGATTCATATCGGGGCGACGCGAATACCGGCGGGCCGCATGGGCGATCCACCAGCTAATGGACTTGGCTCCGCTCTGCGCAACGCGGGCTTTGCCGTGGCTCGGCTAAAAACCGGCACGCCGCCAAGGCTTGACGGCCGCACAATTGGCTGGGATGGGCTCGAGGAACAATGGGGCGACGCCGAGCCGGAACCTTTTTCCGCCTTGACGACTGCAATCGTCAATCGACAGATTGCCTGCCATGTGACCCGGACGACAACGCAGGCGCACCGAATTATCCAGAACGATTTGGAGCAGTCGCCGATGCGTACCGGCGCCATATCCGGGCCCGGACCGCGCTATTGTCCGTCGATTGAGGACAAAGTCACCCGGTTTGGTGACCGCGATGGACACCAGGTTTTTCTGGAGCCGGAGGGGCTCGATGACGCCACAATCTACCCCAACGGAATTTCGACATCCTTGCCGGAGGCGACACAGCAGCGGTTCATCAATGCAATTCCCGGTCTCGAGAATGCGAAAATTCTTCGACCGGGATACGCAATAGAATACGACTATGTTGATCCGCGGGAACTCGATGCGACGCTGCAAACCAAACGGATCGCGGGCCTGTTCTTTGCCGGTCAAATCAACGGTACTACCGGGTATGAAGAGGCCGGCGCTCAGGGCCTGGTCGCCGGGTTGAACGCCGCCGCCTTTGCGGGAAACGCGCAACCAATCATGTTCGACCGGGCCGAAGCATATTTGGGTGTGATGATCGACGACCTTGTCACGCAGGGGGTGAGCGAGCCCTATCGGATGTTCACCTCGAGAGCGGAGTATCGGCTTTCGCTGCGCGCAGATAACGCCGATGAACGACTGACGCCGCGCGGGCTGGAGCTGGGTTGTGTTGGCGCGAGGCGCTCAACTCATTTCCGCGAACGATCGGTTCGATTGCAGCGGGCTCGTGCGCTTTTGACAGAGTTCTCGCTGACCTCGGCCGCAGCCGCGCGCCATGGTTTGCCGGTCAATCAGGACGGACAGCGCCGCACGGCCTATGCGCTGCTTTCTTTTCCGTCAATTAGCCTGGATCGTCTTTGCGTCATCTGGCCCGAACTGGCGCAGATCGACGCGGCTACAGCGGCGCAGGTGGAGATCGACGCGCGATACGCTGTTTATCTTGGTCGTCAGGCGACGGATATTGAAGCCTACAGGCGGGATGAACAGCTGTCTCTGCCAACGGAACTGGACTATTCCGCCATCGGAGGGCTATCGGCTGAGCTGCAATCGAAACTCGCTTTCTTGCGCCCTCGGACGATCGGGCAGGCCCAGCGCATCGAGGGCATCACACCGGCTGCTTTGGCTCTGCTCGCGGCGCGGGCGCGACGCAGGTGACCAAAACGCGCCTTTCCGACGATCGCCAGCTCGCTCTGGAGCTTTGTCCAATTCTGCAAAGCGTCACAGCAGAGCTCGATGCTTACGAAGCTTTGCTGCGCCTTTGGCAGCCCAGAATCAATCTTGTTTCGGGTTCGACTCTGGCGACGCTTTGGAGCCGCCACTTCGCGGACTCGGCGCAGCTTGCGATGTGCTTCCCGGATATTTTGCGCTGGGCGGATTTGGGTTCGGGCGGAGGCTTCCCCGGGATGGTGCTTGCTTTGCTTCTGAAGGGCCGCGATGGCGCGCAGGTCCATCTAATCGAGAGCGACCAGCGCAAAGCCGCATTTTTACGCGCTGTTTCACGTGAAACAGACGCGCCCGCAATCGTTCACGTGGTTCGGATCGAACAGCAATTGCCGGACGCTGAAAGGAATGGTCGAGGGCATTAGCGCTCGAGCGCTTGCGCCTTTGCCGCAATTGATCGCGTGGTCCGAAGAGCATTTGTTGCGGGGCGCAACGGGTGTGTTTTTAAAGGGGGAAGAGTGGCGTGGTGAATTGACCGCTCTGAAGCCGGAGAGTAGTTTCCAGATCCGAAGCTTCGCCAGTCGCACCAATCCTGCCGCGCGTATAATTGCGGTGGCGCGAGACTTTCGCGCAACTGGCCACATGAGCGATGGCCAAGTCTCTGGAGAGCAGTTCCTTGACTGAGACCCCAATTATACCGCGCGTCCTCGTCCTGGCGAATCAAAAGGGCGGCGTCGGTAAAACTACAACCGCCATAAACCTCGGCACGGCGCTTGCCGCGGTCGGGGAGAATGTGCTGGTGATCGATCTCGACCCCCAGGGCAACGCATCGACAGGCCTCGGCGTGGATCGCAAGAGCCGGACCATATCCACCTATGATGTGCTGCTGGGGGAGAGCAGTCTCGACGATGCGATCGTCGCAACGGCGGTGCCCCGTTTGTCGGTGGCGCCATCGACGCTGGATCTGCTCGGCGTCGAGCTGGAAATCGCCGGCGATAAGGATCGGGCGTTTCGCCTGAAGCGCGCGTTGGCGGAGCTGGCGGCGGCTGAACATCACGTTAACGCGCGTCATTACACCTATATTTTGATCGACTGCCCGCCTTCGCTCAATTTGCTGACGGTCAACGCTCTTGCCAGCGCAGACGCCGTGCTGGTGCCGTTGCAATGCGAGTTTTTTGCGCTGGAAGGCCTTTCGCAGCTTCTGTCGACGGTGGAGCAAATCAGGCGAACGCTGAATCCAAAACTGTCCATTCATGGCATTGTGCTGACCATGTTCGACGCCCGCAACAATCTTGCAACGCAGGTCGTCGCGGATGTGCGCCGCTTCATGGGCGACAAGGTCTATGAGACGATGATCCCGCGCAACGTCCGCATTTCGGAGGCGCCGTCTCATGGCAAGCCCGTTTTATTGTACGATCTGAAGTGCAGCGGCAGCCAA
This sequence comes from uncultured Alphaproteobacteria bacterium, assembly GCA_963697595.1. GTDB lineage: Bacteria > Pseudomonadota > Alphaproteobacteria > Rhizobiales > Beijerinckiaceae > Methylocystis. Next base: position 3,570,808 of record CAVOON010000003.1, read on the forward strand.
GCCTATTTGAGATTGGCGTCTGAAGTCATTCAACGCGAACGGCGTCTTCGCGCAGCCTAATCACGCCGAAGGAAACACATAAATGGCCGAAGAAACGCGACCGCGCCTTGGCAGAGGCCTGGCGGCTTTGATTGGCGACGCGGGAGACGAAGCGCCGGCGATAGAACGCGCGCGCGGGCAGCGGCGAATTCCAATCGAATTTCTCCGGCCCAATCCGCGCAACCCGCGCACGACTTTCCGCGAAGACGATCTCGCCGACCTCGCTGCTTCGATTCGCGAAAAAGGCATCATCCAGCCGGTCGTCGTTCGCACCATAGCCGGCGTCGCCGATGCATATGAAATCATCGCCGGTGAAAGGCGTTGGCGCGCCGCGCAGCTTGCCGGGACTCGCGGATATCCCTGTGGTTATCCACGAAGCCGATGATCGCGAGGCGCTGGAGCTGGCGATTATTGAAAACGTGCAGCGCGCCGACCTCAACGCTATCGAAGAGGCCAGGGGCTATGAGCGGCTTGGCGCTGACTTTGGCTATTCCCAATCGGAACTCGCCAAAATCATCGGAAAAAGTCGCTCCCATGTCGCCAACACCATGCGCTTGCTCAACCTTCCAGAAATGAGCCGGCGTCTTGTCGCGGAGGGGTCGATTTCCGCCGGTCATGCGCGTGCACTGCTTGCGGTGAAAGATCCCGACGCGATCGCGCGGCGAATTGTCGACGAAGGGCTGACCGTTCGCGATATCGAACATCTGGCGCAACGGCAGGCTTCCGACTCCGGGGATCAAGCCGCGCAAGGCGCGCGAAGAAAAAGATGCAGACACCAGGGCGATGGAGAAGCTGCTCAGCGATAATCTCGGGCTCACGGTTGTGATCAGGCACGAGGGTGAACGGGGCGAATTGCGAATCCGTTACGAGACGCTGGAGCAACTCGACGCGCTATGTCGACGCTTGACCGGCTGAGGCGTTGTAGCGATAGCAGCCTTCATCCTTTGTCCAACAGTCGAAACGCGACTCCCTGAGAGTTCCCGTAAAACGTATTCCGAATGCAAGGTAAGATTTTGCAGCTTCTTTGCGGTTGGAAAGAAGCTTAAAGCGGATGAACCAGTCTTATTCTCGAAGACAATCAAAATAATGCGCAGATAAAAAAGCCGGCCCCGAAGGACCGGCTTTTTTGTTCGTCTGGCTAGATCAGTATTTGGCGAGGATCGGCGCCACCATTCCGCCGCCGAAGCGGTAGGTCAGGCCGGCGCTGATAACCAAAGGATTGATCGGCAGGGCCACTTTGACGGGGAGATAGATCGCTCCCAAGGCCGGGGCGGTCGGCGCGAAAGCCGTCACGCTGGAGTGAACGGTGGGTTGCGTCGAGATATATTTGACGTCGACGTTCACGCCCCAATGTTCGTTGAACATGTAATCGGCGCCGACTTGGCCGACCACGCCCCAGGTCGGGGTGACGGTGGCGTATTGGAATGCGGCGGTTAGCGGAATGCCGATGCCAGCAAGAGTCGAGCCCGGGGCCATCGGGATTCCCCACACATCATTATTGACGCGGGTGCCCCAGAAGGTCGTGAAGTTCACACCGACGCCGAGATAAGGCTGGAAGGCGCCGAAATTGGTGAAGTGGTATTGCGCCAGGAGGGATGGCGGGAACACCCAGGTGCGAGCGAAGTCGCTGGAGATCGTGCCGGTGCCCTGGATGTGAGCCGGGCACAACGCAGCAGATGGCTTCGATCGCCCAGTTCCTGATTGAGATAATAGGCCACGTCGAGCATCGGGATGATCGACGAGGAAGTTTGGTGCTGGCGTTCGAAATCGACGCCATTGGCGCCGGTCAGACCCGTGAGCACGCCGATGGTTGCCGAGACCGGGATAGGCTCGAACCCATGTCATAGGTCGTTCCCTTGCCGGCCAACGGCACGACGCCGCCGACTTTCAGGCGGACCTGGAACGGCTGGTAGCTATCCACGAAAGCCGGAGCCAGCGGACCCTTCGTCGCAGGAAGGCCGGCGCTCATGAGAGGAGCGACGCTGGCAGTCGGGGCGAAGGGGTCGAAATGCCAGTTCAGGCCTGCGCGCACCGTATGGAAGCGGGTGGGCGAGTTCTGGGTCGCGCCGAAAACTGGCGACGAGGTAGCGCCGATCGCGGCGGAGCGCGCCGCCATTAAGCGGCACGGAGTTGGCGTTTGTGGAGCCAAGATCGACATAAAATATTCGAGCTTGACTGACCAGGCCGGGAACTGCGACGGCGACCATTCGACGCCGCCGCCGGCCGTCCAGCCGACCTTGGTGTCGTCATAGTAGCCATTGCCGACCGCCGCGATGCCAAAGCCTGCCGCCGCGGGAGCGCCGAAATTATCAGCAAAGCCCGCGTTGTGAACGACTTGGCCATAAGCAAGACCGCCTGTGCCGTAGAGCATCAAATTCGGCATGGAAGGCAGGGTGAAGCCGACGCGGCCGCGCAAGGTGCCGTACCAGTCGACGCTCTTGGTCGAATTCACGGACTGCACATGCGGCCCGGTCGCCGTCGACAACGCCAGGCCGATGCTCACGGTGGAATGCACGTCGGCCGCCTGGATATCCGTTTCGACGCCGAGAACCAGCCAGGGCGAAATTTGGTAATTGTAACCGACCTGTCCGCCGCCCAGCACGCCATTCAGGTTCTGAGGAAGGCTCCAGGCGGAGCCCAACGGCGCAGCGGGCAAAGCGCCAGCGCTGATATAGCTGAGACCGCCTGTCTCCGAGGAGCTGTCGCCGAAGCCATAGCCGATATTGATACCGCCATAGAGCCCGGTCCAGCTGAACGCCGGCGGCGGAATATAAGCAGGGGGACCTTTCCGCGTCGGAAGGTCGGCGGCTTGAGCAGAAAAGCCCGCTGCGCTCACGGTGAGCACGGCAAGAGCGCCACGAATAACAGACTTCATCGGATCCCCCTCAGAAATTTTAATGTCGACCTCGAGCCGAAGCGCGAATTGAGTCGAGTCGGCAAAAGCTTGCATTGATTTGCGGCTAAATGGCTTGATCTTAGTCAAAGTTTGAGGCGCTGATGGCTGTTTCTCCAGCTCTGTGTCTCTTTCGCAACAGAGGCGGAATTGGTTGCCAGACGAGAACGCGCGGATTAATCGGAAAGCCAGCGTTTTCGAGCCGCGTTCCATGGCGAAGGGGCAGTTGGCCGGAATGGAGATCAACCGCTCGGCTGCCGCCTGTTCCGGGATTTCAATAGAGGTGCGACGATTTGACCGCTCACGAACCGCAGATCACCGACGCTCTCGTCGCCGCTCATGGCCTGAAGCCCGACGAATATCACCGCATTCTTGCGCTCATCGGCCGGGCGCCGAGCTTTACGGAGCTCGGAATCTTTTCGGCGATGTGGAACGAGCATTGTTCCTACAAATCGTCGCGATTGCATTTGCGCAAACTGCCGACAAAGGCGCCCTGGGTCATCAAGGGTCCCGGCGAGAACGCCGGCGTGATCGACATCGGCGACGGCGACGCCTGCGTCTTCAAGATGGAAAGCCATAACCATCCCTCCTTCATCGAACCCTATCAGGGCGCGACGACCGGCGTCGGCGGGATTTTGCGCGATGTTTTCACCATGGGAGCTCGCCCGATCGCCTGCCTGAACCTGCTGCGGTTTGGGGCTCCCTCCCATCCCAAGACGCGGCATCTCGTGGCGGGCGTCGTGGCGGGAGTTGGCGGCTACGGCAATTCTTTCGGCGTCCCCACCGTTGGCGGCTCGACGGAGTTCGACCCCTGCTATGACGGCAATATTCTGGTCAACGCCATGGCCGTGGGATTGGCTCGCGCCGATTCGATTTTTTATTCGGCGGCGGCGGGCGTGGGCAACCCCATCGTCTATCTGGGTTCGAAAACCGGGCGTGATGGCATCCACGGCGCCACCATGGCGTCAGCCTCCTTTGAGGCGGACGCGGAGGAAAAGCGTCCGACTGTGCAGGTCGGAGATCCTTTTTCAGAGAAACTTCTGCTCGAAGCCTGCCTCGAATTAATGGCCTCCGGCGCGGTGATCGCCATTCAGGACATGGGCGCGGCGGGCCTCACCTCCTCCGCGGTCGAAATGGGAGCCAAGGGCAATCTGGGCGTCGAGCTGGATCTTGACGCTGTTCCCTGCCGCGAAGACGGCATGACCGCCTATGAGATGATGCTGTCGGAGAGCCAGGAGCGCATGCTGATGGTGCTGCGCCCCGAGCAGGAGCAGGAAGCCGAGGCGATCTTCAGAAAATGGGGCCTCGACTTCGCCATCGTCGGCAAAACCACGGACACACTTCGCTTTGTGGTCAAGCATCAAGGCGCGATCAAAGTCGACCTGCCCATCAAGGAGCTAGGCGACGAGGCGCCGCTTTACGACCGGCCCTGGGTGGCCTCGCCAAAGCTGCCAGCGCTCGATCCGGCGTCAGTCCGCTCCGCCTTGTCCAACCGGGAGGCATTGCTCGCTTTACTGGCGACGCCGGATCTTTGCTCAAAGCGTTGGGTGTGGGAGCAGTATGACCATCTCATCCTCGGCAATACCGTAGCGCCAACCGGGCGGCGACGCTGCGGTGATTCGCATCGGCGATGGACCAAAAGGCCTCGCTCTCGCCACGGACGTCACTGCGCGCTACTGCGCCGCCGATCCCCGGGAGGGCGGGAAACAGGCGGTCGCCGAATGCTGGCGTAATATTACTGCGCGTGGCGCCACCCCTCTGGCGCTGACCGACAACCTCAATTTCGGCAATCCCGAAAAACCGGAGATCATGGGGCAGTTTGTCGGTTGTCTGGAGGGAATTGGCGAGGCGGCCCGTGCGCTGGACTTCCCGATCGTATCCGGCAACGTCTCGCTCTACAATGAAACCCAGGGCAAAGGCATTTCGCCAACGCCCGCCATCGGCGGCGTCGGCGTCATTCAAGACGTAAGCCTTGCCGCCAGAACAGGATTTTGCGCGCCCGGCGAGATTATTTTTCTGGTTGGGGAAACCGTCGGCTGGCTGGGCCAGTCCGCCTATCTGCGAGACCTTCTGGCCCGCGCGGATGGGGCGCCGCCGCCGGTGGACCTGGCCGCCGAAAGACGGAATGGCGATTTTGTTCGCGACCTGGTTCTCTCTCGCGTCGTCACGGCAGTCCACGATCTGTCCGACGGCGGCCTTGCCGTCGGTCTGGCCGAGATGGCGCTGGCGGGTGATGTCGGCGCAACCATCGACTCCCTGCCTTCCGGCCCGGAGCACGCTGCACTCTTTGGCGAAGATCAGGCCCGCTACCTTGTAGTCGCGCCGCCCGAAAAAGCGCAAGCTGTCGAGCTGGAAGCCAAAGCCAGGGGAGTTGCGCTGTTGACGCTTGGCGCCACGGGCGGAGACGCATTGAACTTGCCCGAAGAGGCGCCGATATTGCTGGCAGAGCTGCGCAAGGCGCATGAAAGCCCGTTGCCGGAGTATATGGCCGGAAACGACCGTGCATTTTATGACAAAGGATGAGCACACGATGCCGATGCCCGCCGCTGAAATCGAGCGCCTGATCAAAGCCGCCTTGCCGGACGCGGTGATTGAATTGACGGCTCTCGCCGACGACAATGACCACTGGGCGGCGACCGTCACTTCTCCCGCTTTCGCCGGACTGAGCCGCGTGCGCCAGCATCAACTGGTTAATGCGGCCTTCGGGGAACGGCTTGGGACGGAACTGCACGCGCTGGCGCTTACCACCAAATCGACTTAAGGGCCAAGCGGACTGCGCGATCTTTGCAGCCTGAGCCGCGGAACCTTGAATTCCGCATGAAAGGAAAGAAAATGAGCGATACCAATTCCCGCATCAAAAGCGAAATCGCGAGCGCAGACGTTGTACTGTTCATGAAGGGCACGCCTCAGGCTCCACAATGCGGTTTTTCCATGCAGGTCGTGCAAATTCTCGATCATGTCGGCGCGCCGTACAAAGCTATCAACGTGCTGGCGGATGGAGAGATTCGCGAAGGGATCAAGTCGTATTCGAACTGGCCGACGATCCCTCAGCTCTACGTCAAGAATGAGTTTATCGGCGGCTGCGACATCACGCGGGAAATGTTCCAGTCGGGCGAGCTGGTGGCGCTTTTCGACAAGGAAGGCGTTCCGCACAAGCAAGTTGCGAAAGCCTGAGGCGCGACGCATCCATCCGATTTTCTGAAACTGAACTTTTGCAGCGGGCGCTCGATTGCCCGCTGCTTTTCTGTCATGTTCCGTCAGCTCCTGTAGCGCCGGCGGAGATGTGCGACGACGGGCTCCGGAGTCGACACAGGAATCCTTTCCACCTCGGAATAATGGGGCCAGGTCTCGGATTTGCGCCGCAAATCGGTCAACTCCTCGGGCGGAACTGCGCGGCTGAAGAGGAAGCCTTGTGCCTCGGTGCAGCCTCCGGTCGCCAGTTCTGCCAATTGCTCCGGCCGTTCAACGCCTTCCGCCGTGGTGATCATGCCGAGTTTCTTGGCGAGACCGGCCACTGAAGCCACGATCGCGCGGCAGTCCTCGTTCGTGTCGATCGACTGGATGAAGCAACGATCGATCTTGATTTTGTCGAATGGGAAGCTGCGCAGATAGTTGAGCGACGAATAGCCGGTGCCAAAATCGTCCAGTGAAATGCGCACGCCCAGATTTCGCAACCTGTGCAAGGTGGCGATGTTAGCCTCGCTGTCCTGCATCAACAGATTTTCGGTAATCTCCAGCTCAAGGCGCCGCGGCGAGACGCCAGCCGCGCCAAGCGCATTGACAATCGTCGTAATGAGCGAACCGCTGCGCATCTGAGCGGGCGACAGATTGACCGCGACATGGAGATGTTCCGGCCAGCGCGCAACTTCGGCGATGGCCTGGCGAATCACCCATTCCCCGAACTGGACGATGAGGCCGGTTTCTTCGGCGATAGGAATAAACTCGTCCGGATTGATCACGCCTCGCTCCGGGTGACGCCAGCGCATGAGCGCTTCATATCCCGAGACGGCGCCGGTCTCGATATTGATCAGGGGCTGATAGTGCAGCGTAAGCTGATTTTTGCTTAGCGCGCCGCGCAGGTCCATTTCCAGCACGCGACGCTCGCGAGCAGCTTCGTCCATGCCTGTTTCAAAGAAGCTGAATCGATTGCGGCCGTTCGCCTTGGCGTCATAAAGAGCCAGATCCGCATTTTTCAGCAGATCCGACACGGTGTCGCCATTTTCCGGCGCAAGCGCGATGCCGATGCTCGTGGCCGTAAGAATATGCTGACCGTCGATGTCGATCGGTTCGCCTATGGTCCGGATGATGCGCTCGGCGAGGGCGGACACTTCCTCGAGCCCGGCGACGTCGCGCAACAGCACAGCGAACTCGTCGCCTCCGAAACGCGCCGGGAGATCCTGATCCCGTACGCAGCTTTCCACGCGCCGCGCCACGGTTTGCAGCAGCTGATCCCCAATGGGATGACCAAGTGTGTCGTTAACCGCTTTGAAGTGATCGAGATCCAGACACAAAACCGCGTTGATCTGACCAGCTCTGCGCCGGTTGAGCGAGTGTTGAAGGGTCTCGTTGAACAAGAAGCGATTGGGGAGATTCGTCAGACCGTCGTAATGCGCCATATAGGCGACCTTCGCCTCGGCGCGGCGCGCAACGGTGACGTTCGTGGTGACGCCGCGCAGTCCGATCACCGTCGACCGGTCGGCGCCCAGGCGCGGATGGGCGCAAAGCGTCCACCAATGCTGCTCGCCACCAATCGTCAACGGAAGCGTCAGGTCGCTGAATCCACGCAGATTGGCGATATGGTCGCGTAGTATCTCGGTTTCCGGGCAGTCGTCGAAGAGTTCCAGAAGGTCGGTTCCGGAAAGCGTCTCGAGAGGACGTTGCGCGGCCTCGGCGAAGCGTTCGCAAACATCGTCCAGTTGACCACGTGCGTTAACCAGCCAAAGCCAGTCGGAACTGTGCTCCTGATAGTCGTGCAGCAAAAGTTTGACTGTATCGGACTGCTCGACAAGTTCGTGCTCGTGCAGAGTGCGCGCGACGAGGCTGGAAAAAGATGCGTCGATTGAACGCCCGAGCACCACGCAGTAAGCCAGCAGCAGGGCGGTCGCAGTAAGTCCATTGGCCGCGTCCATGGTGGTGAGCCCGAGACTTGAGCCAAGCGCGATCGGCGCGATAAAGCCGATTGCGGCCTTGGGAATTGCGTTCAGCATGGAGGCGCCGGCGTTCATCATTCCCGCCGCGACCATGGTGGGAACGAAAATCGACGCTGGCATAAACGCGAGCAACCACGCGACCGCGGCTCCCCAGGCGACACCTGCGATCAGCGCGATCGCGATGATATGCTGGAAAGTTCGTTCAGGTCTGGCTGCTTTCGGGTTAGCCTTGTGCTCCACCCAGGCTCGCAAACGCACAAGCGATATGCCGGCAATGAGCGCAACCCACGCCACGAGCAGTGATTCAGGAGCAGCTTTCGACGCGAAGACCGCGACGACCAGAGCATTGAAGATATTGCCTGCGACTGCGACCGGAACGAGCGAAAAATAAGATTGGAGCTGTCGGTCCAGGAGCAGGAGTCTGCGAGGGTCGTTCGGCTCAAGGCCGCCATCGAGTTTTTTATTTAAATAGCCCATACCCATCGTCATTCCCTGAACGCAACGCAAAGTGCAAATCCCGCCCGCGCCATCTCGAGGCGCTGTCGATCGGCGATTTCGTCAAATGCTCGATGTTCTGTCGACTTCGCCACGCAAACCAAACGCCTATGGTCCAAAGCCCAAAAGCAGCCGCGAATGCTGGCCGAAGAAACAGCGATACAAAAAAGGTTGGCCATCGCCGCTCCCAGCGCTTCGCCGACACGGCTTGCGCTCTGGTCAAGGGATGGACCCCAATTGTTATGATTGAGTTATAGGCGCCGTAAGGGTTTTCGCTATTGCGGCGCGCGGCGTCGCCGACCACGGTCAGTCTCGGTGGCGCCTAAGCTAATATTATCGCACATGTTTCCGGCCATTTCCGGAAAATGCCGGGCGCGTTCCGTCAAACACTCTCATTTTATTCGGTTTTCCGTCTTCCGGCGCGCAATCGCTGCATTTGCGCCGGAAGACCGAAGCTGCTGAACATCCTTAACTCTGATGCGAAAATTTATCGCACCAGAATGTTTTTGAACTGCCAAGGATCCTCAAGATCAATGTCCTCGGGAAAAAAGCCGGGGCGGTTCGCGAGCGGCGTCCAGTCCGTATAAACGCCTTCGACCGGCCCCAGGTAAGGCAGCTGCACCTCAAGACAGCGGCGATAATCAACTTCGTCCGCCTCGACAATGCCCGCCCTCGGGTTTTCCAGCGCCCACACCATGCCGGCGAGGGCTGCCGAGCTCACCTGTAGGCCTGTGGCGTTCTGGTAGGGCGCGAGTTCGCGCGTTTGTTCGATGGAGAGCCTCGAGCCATACCAATAGGCGTTCCTGGCGTGGCCAAACAGCAACACGCCAAGCTCATCGACGCCGTCGACGATCTCGTGCTCGTCGAGGATATGATCCCGGGCCTGACGCTTGCCGGCGGCGCCGAACATTTCATGCAGCGACAGCACCGCATCGTCGGCCGGATGATAGGCGTAATGACAGGTCGGGCGATAAACGGCTTTGCCCTGACTATCGCGCACCGTCAGATAATCGGCGATGGAGATAGCCTCGTTATGGGTAACGAGGAAGCCATATTGCGGGCCCGGCGTGGGCGTCCAGCTACGCACGCGCGTGTTCGCGCCCGGAGAATTGAGATAAATGGCCGCGCCGCATCCAGACTCATGCGTGCCTGCGATATCCGGAAGCGTTTTTTCATGCGTGCCCCAGCCGAGTTCGGCGGGCTGCATACCCTCAGAAACAAAGCCCTCGACCGACCAGGTGTTCACAAACACATTCCGGGGTTTTGGGGTCCGCGCGCGTTGCGTGTCGCGTTCGGCGATATGAATGCCTTTGACGCCGAGTTTTTGCGCCAGCGCGCCCCATTCGGCGCGGTTCGTTGGCGCGGACGTAAAGACGCCCGTGTCCCTGGCGAGATTGACCAGCGCCTGTTTGACGAACCACGAGACCATCCCCGGATTCGCGCCGCAGCAGGAAACCGCCGTCGAACCGCCGGGATTCCTGCGCCGCTCCGCCAGCACGGTTTCTCGAAGCGCATAATTGGTGCGGGCCTCATTGCCCAGTTTGGCGTCGAAATAAAAGCCTGGCCAAGGCTCAACGACGGTGTCGACATAGAGAACCTTCAGCTCCTGGGCGAGCTTGATGATGTCGAGCGAACAGACGTCGACAGAAAGATTGACGATAAAACCTTGTCCGTCGCCGCTCGGCAGCGGCGTGAGAATCTCGCGATAATTTTGCTCCGTCAGCGCTGCTTTGACGAAGTCAATCCCGCGCACGTCGAGCAGACTGCGGTGCTCGTCGGACGGGTCGATGACGGTGAAGCGGCTTTTGTCGAAGTCGAAGTGCCGCTCGATCAGCGGCAAGATGCCACGCCCGATGGAGCCAAAGCCGATCAAAACCATGGGACCGGTGATTTTGCCGTGAACTGGCCAGTGCGACATCTTGCGGGCTCTCCTTGAAAGTTTGAACTTTGTGCGCTGCGTTAAAAGCAAGAGCCGCTGACTTAATCAACCCCTCGCACAAGCTGCGGGTCGTCGCAAAGGAAAGTGGATCACGCGCTTTCGGCTGTTGCAGCTGGGCTCGCAGAGCGCGAGCAAAAGGGCCATATCACGGAAGAAAGATTGCCCACAGCCTCGAAGCTGCGTATTTCTCGTGGGCGAAGGCGACAGGCGGCTTTGCCGGAGCAAGAGCAATAGGCTCCGCTGACGCCCAAAGGACCGTTAAATGAACGACGGCGATCAATCTCCCCCATCTTCCAGCCAGAGTCCTGACGCGGCCGTGGGCGGGCGATTTCCCACCGTCGGCATTGGCGCCTCGGCGGGCGGCCTGCATGCGCTGCAGGAGTTTTTCGAGAGTCTGCCCGACGGCGTTGAGGCGGCTTTCGTGGTCATTGTGCATCTCGACCCCGCGCATCAGAGCGAACTGGCCAACATATTGGCGACCCGCACCAAAATGCCGGTGACGCAAGTCAGCGGGCGAGTCCCGCTAGAGCCCGGACATGTCTATGTGATTCCTCCCAATCGCCAATTGCTGATCTCCGATCAGCATCTGTCGACCGCTGAATTCGACGAGCCTCGCTGGCAAAGGGCTCCGATCGATTTGTTCTTTCGCTCGCTTGCCGCTCAGCACGGCGATGATTTCGCGATTGTTCTGTCTGGAGCCGGTTCGGATGGGGCCATTGGCATAAAGGCGATCAAGGAGGCTGGCGGCATTATCCTCGTGCAGGCTCCCAATGAAGCCGAATATGCCTCGATGCCACGAAGCGCCATCGCCACGGGCCTCGCGGATTTCGTGCTTCCGGTGCGAGAAATCGCCACGCGTTTGCCGGAGCTTATCCGCAAACGCGACCTGGAGCCGCTAGCGGAGTCGGATCAGGAAACCTTGCAGCGGATTTTGTCGCATCTTTGCGCGCGCACAGGGCATGACTTCTCGAAGTATAAGAGCTCCACGGTGCGGCGCCGGATCGCTCGCCGCATGCAGGTTCAGCGCGCGTCCACGCTGCAGGAATATTTGCGCACCTTGCGAGAAAGCGCCGAAGAGGCGCAGGCGCTGTTCGCCGACCTTTTGATCTCCGTCACCACCTTCTTCCGCGACGCCGCCGCCTTCCAGAAACTAGCGGAAATTGTCGTCCCCAAATTGTTCGAGGAAAAGGGATCGTCGCACGCGATCCGCGTCTGGGTTGCAGGTTGTGCGACAGGAGAGGAGGCCTATTCCATCGCAATACTGTTGATAGAGGAGGCCGATCGACATGACTTCCGTCCCGAACTTCAAGTCTTCGCGACTGATCTGGACGGCGCCGCGCTGGCGATGGCTCGCGAGGGTCGTTATCCGCTTTCGATTGAAGCCGACATGTCCGAAGAGCGACTGCGGCGCTTTTTTACCCGCGACATTGACAGCTATCACGTGCGGCGCGAACTGCGCGACGTCGTGTTGTTCGCCAAGCACAGTCTGCTGAAAGATCCGCCCTTCTCGCGACTGGATCTCGTTTCCTGCCGCAATCTGCTGATTTACCTCGACCGGGATCTACAGCAGCAAGTCTGCGCCACGATTCACTTTGGGATGCGGGCAGGCGGCTTTCTGTTTCTTGGCTCGTCCGAAAATGCGGATAGCCCGGCGGGCATGTTTAATCTCATCGATCGGGACGCGCGAATTTATGAGCGCCTGCCTTCAGTCGGCGGCGGCGCTCGCGTAATGCAGGCGCTCGCGACCGTGGGCGTGGTTCCCGAGCCCTTGCCGGACAAATTGACCATTCCTTTTCGAGCGCCGGTCGAAGCCTTGATGCATCGCGAAGCGCTCGAACGAGCGGCGCCGCCGAGCGTCGTCGTCGACGACTCGTTTCGGGTTGTGCATCTTTCGGAGAACGCGGGACGATATTTGCAGCCTTCGGCTGGCGTGCTGACGAACGACATCACCGAGCTTGCGCGCGAGGAGTTGCGATTCGACCTGCGAGCGGCGCTGCATCGGGCCTTTGCGCATGGCGAGCCCAGCCTCAGCGCGCCGATCGCCGTCCGTTTCAACGGCCATCAGCAGCGTGTTTATGTGCAGGTGCGGCCCCTTCCCTCAAATCCTCACGAAAGCCAGTCCGCCCTCGTGTTTTTTTTCGAAGGCGAGGCATTGAACGACAATCCTGTTGCGTTAGACCTCGAACAGCGCGCACCGGAAGAGCAGATCCGCGAGCTTCAGCAAGAGCTGCAGTTCACGCAGTCGCAATTGCGCACCTCACGGGAGGAATATGAGGGTGCGAATGAAGAACTGCGCGCAGCCAACGAGGAATTGCAGTCGATAAACGAAGAATATCGTTCGACAGGGGAGGAGCTTGAAACCAGCAAGGAGGAGCTGCAATCGATCAATGAAGAGCTGCAGACCGTCAACAGCGAGCTGAAAGCAAAACTGGAGAGCGTGTCGCGCGCGCATAGCGACATCCAGAATCTGATGGCGGCGACGGACGTCGGAATTCTCTTTGTCGACACTCAATTGCGCATCAAGCGCTTTACTCCGCTGGTCGCCGAGCTGTTCAACTTCGCTTCGGGCGATGAAGGCAGAACGATCACCGATTTCACGCACCGCCTGGACTACGACCAACTCAGCGAAGATGCGCACACCGTCATTCGCGACCTCACGTCGCGCGAACACGAAGTGCGGAGCAAGAATGGCAATTGGTACCTGCTGCGCCTGCGCCCCTATCGCACGGTAGAGAACAAGATCGACGGCGTAGTCATAACGCTGGTCGATTTCACGGAGCGTTGGCGCGCGGAAGACGCCTTGCGTGAAAGTGAGGCGCGCGCAAGATCGGTGCTCGACGGAGTGGCGGACGCCATCATCACGATCAATGAAGCGGGGCTCATTCGATCGGTCAATCGCGCGACGACAAAACTGTTTGGTTATTCGGCGCAGGAGCTTGTCGGCAAGGACATCAGTTTGCTGCTTCCAGATCCCCACAACTCAAAGCATCAGGGCTATATTCAGAATTATCTGCGCACCGGAAAGGCCAAAATCATTGGCATGGATCGTGAAGTTGAAGGACGCCGCAAGAACGGTTCCTTGCTGCCCGCGGAACTGACGGTTTCTGAAATCATGCACGGCGCGGAGCGGCTTTTCATCGGCTTCATCCGCGATCTTTCCGAGAAGCGTAAATTCGAGGCGCGGCTCGATAAGCTCCACGCGAATCGCCTCTCCTCAATGTCGGAGGTGGTGGGCGCGCTCGCGCATGAGATCAACCAACCGCTGGCGGCTGCGACGACCTATTTGCAGGTGGCGCGACGGCAGTGCGGCGTCCTTGACCAAAAGTCGTCCGACATCGACGGCACCTTGAACAGCGCCGCCGCCGAATTGGTCCGCGCGGCGCGCATAATCGGCCAATTGCGCGAGTTCATCTCGCGCGGCGACCCTGAAAAATCAATGCAGAATCTGCATAAGCTGATTCGGCAGGCCTGCGATCTCACCGCCTCGGGAATGCAAAAGGCGAATGTCGAATGCATCTTGCGATTGCACGCGACGGAGGACGCCGTGTTCGTGGACAAGGTGCAGATCCAGCAGGTGCTGGTGAATCTCATCCGCAACGCCAAGGAGGCGATGAGCAATTCGGAAACCCGCAAGCTGACAATCCTGACTGAGGTCAGGAGTGGCGATATTCAGACCGATGTCGTCGACACAGGTTGTGGCGTGCCCGAGCCTGCAAGGGCGGATCTGTTTCAGCCATTCACGACGACCAAAACCAATGGTCTTGGAGTCGGGCTTTCAATTTCCCAGTCGATCATTGAAGATCATTACGGAAAACTTTGGGCCGAGCCCAACCCGGGAGGGGGCTCCAGATTCAGTTTTACATTGCCTCTGGCGAGCGCGGCTCCGATCGAGGAATAGCCGGCGACATTCGAATTGATTTGGCTGTGTCCAGCCATGCACCACTTTTGCCGCTTAAGCTTTCCTTCGCGGCGCGATGACAAATATAGTCTAGTGAATTTTGGCGCCAATCGCGTTCTTTTAAAAACGCCTATGGAGGGCCATCGCTCATGCTGCTTACATCAACGGCGTTCCATGAAGGCGCGGTCATTCCTCGACGCTTCACCTGCGACGCTGAAAATGTATCGCCAGCGCTGCAATGGGCCGGCGCGCCTGCCGAAACGAAAAGCTTCGTCCTGTTGTGCGACGATCCCGACGCGCCAGCGGGCGTATGGCGGCACTGGGCTGTCTTCGACATTCCCCCCTATCGAGTGGAACTCGTTGAAGGAGCGGGCCGCCCGGAGGGATTCGAAGACTTCCGTCATGCGGTCAATGATTTTGGCGAGTTAGGCTACGGCGGCCCATGCCCTCCGCACCAGCACGGCGTCCATCACTATCACTTCAAGCTGCTTGCGCTCGACCGCGCGGAACTTCCCATTCGCGCCCATCCTTCCTGCAAGGAGGTAGAGGAGGAAGCCACAAAACACATGCTGGCCGAGGCGACGCTGATCGGCCTCTATCAGCGTTGATGGCTGGTCAGGGCCGCGCCAGACGCTGTAGCCAGGCTTGCGCCTGCGCGCGAACGTTGGAGGGCGCCGCGCCGCCGTAGCTGGTGCGGCTTTCAACGGATTTTTCGACCCCGAGCACGTCGAAAACCTCTGCGCTGATGCGCGGTTCGACCTCCTGCAGGTCGGAGAGCTTCAGCGCTTCGAGTCCAACGCCGCGATCCGACGCGATCCCCACGATGCGGCCCGTGACGTGATGCGCCTCCCGGAACGGTAGACCCAGCGCCCGGACCAGCCAGTCCGCAAGGTCGGTCGCGGTGGCGTAGCCGGCGCCTGCCGCCTCGCGCAATCTGGCGCGATTTACGCTCATGTCACGAGTCATGCCGGCGATGGCGGCGATGCAGAGCGCCAGCGAATCCAGCGAATCGAAGGCGCCTTCCTTGTCCTCCTGCATATCCTTGGAGTAGGCGAGCGGCAGACCCTTCATCACGATGAGCAGCCCCTGCAGCGCGCCGATGATGCGTCCGCTCTTGCCGCGCACCAGCTCGGCGGCGTCGGGATTACGCTTTTGCGGCATGATCGAGGAGCCGGTGGTGAATTTGTCTGAAAGCGCGACGAAAGCGAATTGCGCCGTCGTCCACAGCACGATTTCCTCGGCGAAACGCGAAAGATGCGTGGCGCAAATCGCCGATGCGGCGAGCGTCTCCAAAACAAAATCGCGATCCGAGACGCTGTCCAGCGAATTTGCCGTGGGCCGGTCGAATCGCAGCGCTTTGGCGGTCATTTCGCGATCGATGGGGAAAGAGGTCCCGGCGAGCGCGGCGGCGCCGAGCGGAGACTCATTGAGCCGCGCGCGGGCGTCGCGGAACCGCCCCCGGTCGCGCGAAATCATTTCGACATAGGCCAGAAGGTGATGACCTAAGGTGACGGGTTGCGCCGATTGCAGATGCGTGAAGCCAGGCATCACCGTCGCGGCCTCGGCCATAGCCTTTTCGGCCAGGGCGCGCTGGAGGTCCAGCAGCTGCTCATCGAGCCGGTCGATGCAGTCCCGGATATAAAGGCGGAAATCGACGGCGACTTGATCGTTGCGGGAACGCGCCGTATGCAAGCGTCCGGCGGCGGGGCCTATGAGTTCGGCGAGGCGCGACTCGACATTCATGTGAATGTCTTCAAGCTTGCGCGAAAACTCAAAAGCTCCCGACTCGATTTCCTGCCGAATGCGGGTCAGGCCGTCGGTAATCTTCTCCGAATCCGCTTCCGAGACGACGCCGCAGGCCTTCAGCATCGCGACATGGGCGAGCGAGGCCTCTATATCCTGGGGCCAGAGTCTTTTATCAAAGTCGATGGAGACGTTGATCGCCTCCAGTACGGCGTCGGTTGCGTCTTGAAAACGGCCGCCCCATATTTTGCTCGTCATGTGACCCCTTCGCAACGCCGACCTTGGAACAAGAGCAAGATGACCGAACAACCGGCCGCAAATCCCCAGACCAATCGCGGCGCCTTCGCCGTGGCCGCCTTGCTGCTTATCGCCGGCGCGGTGTTTCTATACGTGAAGGCCGGCCACGGCGGCAAGAAAGAGCACAGCGCCGCCTGCGAAGCCTCGAGGCCGCTGGCCCAGACCGCTAAAAACATAGCCAAGGGCGAAATCGCAGCCTTCACAGCCGCCACGGACCCCGAACCGATGCCGGCCCTCGCCTTCAACGGGCCCGACGGCGCGCCCACGACGCTCGACGCCTTCAAGGGCAAGGCTCTGCTGGTGAACATCTGGGCCACCTGGTGCGTGCCCTGCCGCTCGGAAATGCCCGCGCTCGACCGACTGCAGAAAGCCGCCGGCTCGGACAAATTCGAAGTCCTCGCCATAAATGTCGATACGTCGCGGCTGGAGCGGCCCAAGTCCTTTCTCGATGAAATCGGCGTGAAAAATTTGAAGTTCTACGCCGATCCTACAGGCGAGATTTTCTTCAATCTCAGGCAAGGCGGCGAATTGCTCGGTCTCCCGACGACATTTCTGGTGGATTCGGCGGGCTGCGAGATCGGACGCCTCTCAGGCCCGGCGACGTGGGATTCGCCAGAGGCTCTGGCGTTGGTTCAAAGCGTGAGCGGGCAGCGGCTGTGAGCAGGGACGCGCTGCGGCCCTGGAGGACGGAGTCCTCGCGGATTCTGGTCGAGTCGCCCTGGATCAAGCTGCGCGCCGAACGTTGCGTGACGCAGCGAGGGGCGGTGCTCGATCCATTTTATCTGCTTGATTATCCGGAATGGGTGCATGTGGCGGCCTTCGACGATGAGGACCGGCTGCTGTTGGTGCGGCAATACCGTCACGGCGCGGGAAAAATGTCGCTGGAGCTGCCGGGCGGCGTGATGGACCCCCAGGAAAGCGACCCGCTGGTGGCGGGGGCGCGCGAATTGCTGGAGGAGACAGGCCATGTCGCGGCGACGCTCACGCATCTCGCGCGCCTCTCGCCAAACCCCTCTTCGCACACCAATGGCGTGCATATTCTGCTGGCGACGGGAGCAAGACTGCAAACGGCGCTAAAACTGGACGCGACCGAGGACATTGTGGTCGAGCCCACGCCCTGGCGCGAGGCGATGGACATGGCGATTTCCGGCGAGATGATCAACGTCCAGCATGTGGGGCTGCTGTTCATCGCGCTGGCGCGGGCGAAGGGCGTAGGATTCGTAAATGAAAGCGGATGACTTTTCGGGCGAAACCAACTCTGCTTCGCCCGAAAAGGTCTATTGCGTAGATTCCCTTACGCAGCGATCTTCTTGCATTCCTCGCCACAGGCCTTGCAGGAAGCGGCCATATCGACGCATTCGGAATATTGCGGGAACTTGTCGCATTCCTTCTTGCAGGCTGCGCACATGTCCGCGACGATCTTGGCGAAGGCAGGCGTGTAGGACGAATTGACCGAGGCCAATGTCTCCAGCGCGCCGCAGGCGGCGATGGTGTCATAGGTGAGCTTGGTGCATTCGGCCATGCTCGTGTCGTTCATCGACAACATGCCGAAACAGTGACGCAGGCAGTTGTTGCCTTCCGCCACGCATTTTGCGGCGGTCTCGGATACGGCCTTGTATTTTGGCGGATGCATATGATGGACAGGCTTGCCGGCCTCTTCCGCGACTGCGGACGAAACCGATGCGGCGGCGGCGACTGCGCCAATCGCGGCCATGAATTCGCGGCGTTCCATGAAAGTTCTCCCTTAAAATTTCAATCCTATGGATCAGGATCGGGCAGGAGAATCTTCCAAATTCACGTCGTAAGCAAGAACTATAGCGCCGCCTTGCAATGACGGCCTGGCTTGAACTCTTCCCGGCAATGATTCCAGCATAGAACATATCAAGAACATAAGGCCAAATTCCATGACGCGGAACGGCGTTTGCGAACGCATTCTCTTTTTGCGCCGACGCATCGCCGCCATCGAAGCGCGCGGCGGCGGATTCGTAAGTGCGGCGAATCGAAAAGGACCTGCTTCTTTTGCAGAGGCTTCCGCGCAAAATCCTTTCGAGCTGCTGTTGCAAAATCTCCCGCCCGGAAGTTTGAGCGAAGTCGTTCCCGCCCGCCCGCGCGACGCCGCCGCCGCCGCGGGTTTCACTTGCGCCCTTGCATTGCGCGCGAGCGCCGGCCGCCCGCGCTCCAGCGCTGTCTGGATAAGCGAGGACATGGCGGCGCGGGAAATCGGCCTGCCCTATGGCAGGGGACTGGAGGCGATGGGCCTCGATCCCGCCCGGCTGATTTTCGTGCGCACGCGCGGGCCTGCAGAAAGCCTTTGGGCGATGGAGGAGGCATTGAAAAGCCGCGCCGCCGCCATTGTCGCCGAAAGCTGGATTACGCCGCGCGCCTATGACCTTTCCGCCTCACGCAGGCTGGCGCTGGCGGCGCGTCGCGGCGGCGGCTTTGGCCTGCTGCTGCTGCTGCGCGCTTGCGGCGAAGCCGCGCGGCTGACCAGCGCGGCGCAATTGCGCTTTGAGATCGCTGCGCAGCCTCCTCTCTCCGCGCAAACTTCGGGCCGGCGCGCGCACTCCCTCGAGACGCCTGGTCCGCCGGGCTGGCGCCTGCGCATCGCCAAGGCGCGCGCCGGCCTGCCCGGTATCGGAGACGTCGATCCGCTGGTCTGGCGCGACATTTCCTTCAATTCTGAAAAGGCCGTCTTCCATGCGTTTTCTGAGCGTGTTCCTGCCCCGGCTGCCGACCGACCGGATTTTACGCCGGCGCGAGCGGGTCGCGGCTGAAGCGCCCTTTGCGCTCTGGCGCAAGATCAAGGGGGGAGAGCGTCTCGTCGCGGTGAATGCCCCGGCGCAAAGGCGCGGGCTTTTTCCCGGCATGGCGGTCGCCGACGCCCGCGCGCTTTATCCCGCCCTCGCGCTGGAAGAGAACGACGCAATCGCCGACGTCGCCATGCTGGAAGCCATCGCCGACTGGGTTCGCCGCTTCACGCCGCTGGCGGCTCTCGATCCGCCCTGTGGCGTCCTGCTGGACGTGACCGGCGCCGCCCAGCTTTTTGGCGGCGAGACGAATTTGCTGGACGAGATCGAACGCCGCCTCGCCAGCCAGGGTTTTTGCGCGCGCACAGCCCTCGCGCCTGGTCCGGCGCTGGCGCGGGCGTTGGCGCGCTTTTCCAATTTGCGGCTCGTGCCGGGGGAAGCCTCTCAAAAAGATATTGACGCGCTTGCGGCGAAGCTGCCGGTCTCCGCGCTGGAGCTTCAAGAGCCCGTGCCGGCGGCGATGGCGCGCGCCGGGCTGCGCAATGTCGGCGATCTTCTGGCGCGTCCGCGCGCGCCGCTGGCCGCGCGCTTTGGGCGGGAAACGCTGACGCGGCTCGACGCGCTCACCTGCCGCATCCGCGATCCGATCACTCCCCGTTTCGAGGCTCCCGATTACATGGCGGAGCGGCGATTTCCTGAAGGCTTGACGCAGCTCGCCGACATTGAGGCGACGCTCGAACGCCTCGCGGAGGAATTGCGCCTTTTGCTGGAGCGCGAGGGCGTCGGCGTGCGCAAGCTGGAAGCGGTGTTTTATCGGGTCGACGGCGTCGTCAAGCGCGTGCAGGCCGGAACGAGCCGGCCCTTGCGCGACCCGGCGCGCATTTTTGCTCTGCTGCGCGAACGTCTCGCCCTGCTCGGCGAAGAGGGGCTCGACACCGGCTATGGCTTCGACGTGCTGCGCCTTTGCGCGAGCGCGGTGGAGCGACTGGACGACGAACAAAGACCGCTTGGCCTCGAAGGCGACATGCTCGCCGCGTTTGAGGCGTCAGATCTCGCCGATCTCGTTGACCGGCTTGGGGCGCGGCTGGGATTGCGGCGTGTGCTGCGCCTTTATCCGCAGGACGCTCATCTGCCCGAATTCGCCATTGCCGCCATCCCCGCGGCCTATCCACAGCCCGCCGTTTTCAAGCGTCCTGATCCGGCGGCGCCCGACAATTCTTGCGCGCCCATGCGTCCCCTGCGGTTGTTCGAACAACCGGAGCCGATCGAGGCGGTGGCCCTTTTGCCGGATGGGCCGCCGTTGCGTTTTCGCTGGCGTCGCGCCGTGCATGAGACCGCCGCTTTCGAGGGACCGGAGCGCATCGCGCCGCCCTGGTGGCGGGCGCCGCAAAATTCGCTGACCCGCGATTATTTCAATGTCGAGGACAGCAAGGGGCGCCGCTTCTGGATTTACCGCGAAGGTCTGCTGGGACAGGAATGCGCGCAGGCGCGGTGGTTCATGCATGGATTGTTTTGAGCCGCCGGCGCCTCCTGTCATCGTCCTGTCATGCTTTGCGCAGGAAAGTCGCCTCGGCCGCCGCTCCGGATGATGCTCGGGCTCCAGACCAGCGCTTCCCGTTTTTTCAGGGCGTCGCGCCTTACCGCAAAAGGAAAGCCATGCGCGAAACGCCTCATTTTTCAGCGCTTCCAGCGACCACGCAAAAGCCGGTTCGCGCTTTGCCGCGCGGCGTCGGCAAGCTGCTCGGCGTCATCACAAGCCTGGTATTGTTTGGGCCCGCCACCATAATTATCGGCCGGACGTTCACGCAATTGCAATTCGACGATCTCGTTGCGGCGATCGCCCAGACGCGCGGCGCGACGATATGGGAAGCACTGTTGCTGACCGGCCTCTCCTATGCCGCCCTGACCGGTTATGATTTCGCCGCTCTGCGGCAGATCGGCGCGCGAGCGCCGATGGGCGCGGTGGGTCTTGCTTCCTTCGCCTCGAACGCCTTTTCCTTCACGCTTGGCTTTCCCCTGCTGACCGGCGCGGCGGTGCGTTATTGGGTTTATGCGCGCGTGGCGCTGACGGCGCGCCAGATTGCAAGCGTCACTCTTGTCGCCAGCCTGACCTTCTGGCTCGGGATGGCGGGATTGCTCTGCATCGGGTTGCTCTTGGGCGCAACGCCGCTGGCCGGGATCGACAATCTGCCCGCGCCAGCGAATTTTTGCGCCGGCGCCGTTCTGCTCGCAGCGCTCATCGCCTATTGCTTAGGGGCGCTCGGGCTCCCGCGCCCCCTGCGGTTTTTCGGCCGCGCGCTCGAACTGCCGGGGCCGCGCACGATTCTTTTGCAGCTGACGCTTGGCGTGGCCGACATTGGTTGCGCCGCCGCGGCGCTTTATGTCCTGCTGCCGCAAGAAAGCTCGAGCCTCGATTTCTCCGCCTTCGCCGCGATTTACGTCTTCGCCGCATTGGCAGGAGCGATCAGCCACGCGCCTGGCGGCGTCGGCGTTTTTGAGGCGGTGATGCTTAACGCCGTTCCCGCTTCCTCGCAGGAAGCCCTGTTCGCCGCGCTATTGTTGTTTCGCGCAATCTATTATCTCATTCCCTTCATCATCGCGCTGGTCCTTTTGGGCGCGCAGAGCGACGTCGGCTTTTGGGCCGAGCTTCTTGGCGGTCTGCACAAGGGCGCAGCGCGGCGGGGTGTGTGATGAACGCGCTCTGGCCGGGGGAAGAGGAATCGGGCTCCATGCGCGAAAGCGCCAAGCGTTGCCAAGACGAGATCTTGCTCGGCGCCATGATCAACGCCTTGCCGGAGGCGATTTTCGTCATCGACGCCGGGGCGCATGCCGTCGCCGCCAATCCGGCGGCGCTCGCCGTGTTGCCCTCGCTTCGTCTGCATGAGCCGCTGGCGCGCAGCCTGCGATCGCCCGATGTGCTTGATGCGCTGGGCCGCGTGCTGGCTGGCGGAGGCGCGGAGAAGGTTTTGTGGGTCGAACGGCAGCCGGTCGAATGCTGGTTTGAGGCGCATCTCTCGCCTCTGCGCCTCGCCGGCTATCAGCCCGCGGCGGTCATCAGCCTTCGCGATCTCACCGAAGCGCGCCGCGTCGAGCGAATGCGCGTCGATTTCATCGCCAACGCCAGTCATGAGCTGCGCACTCCGCTTGCGTCGCTCCTTGGTTTTGTCGAGACATTGCAGGGGCCGGCGCGTGACGACGAGAAAGCGCGCGAGCGTTTCCTGGGCATTATGCGCGAACAGGCGCAACGCATGGCGCGGCTGGTCGACGATCTCCTGTCGCTGTCGCGCATAGAGCAACATTTGCATTTGCGGCCAGACACGCCGGTGGACCTCACCATGCTGGCGGCGCACATCTGCGACACGCTGGCGCCGATGGCCGAGGAAAACGGTCTTGCGGTCGAGACCGATCTTTCACCGGATGTCGTCGTTCCCGGCGATCGCGACGAACTGGCGCGCGTCATCGAGAACCTCGTCGAAAACGCCATCAAATATGGCCGCCCCGAGGGAGATTGCGCCCGTGCGGTAGAAATTTCCCTGCGCTGCTTCGGGAGCGCGGCGATTTTCACGGTGCGCGATTACGGACCCGGCATTGCGCCCGAGCATCTTCCCCGCCTCACTGAACGTTTCTATCGCGTGGATGCGGGCAAGAGCCGCGCGAAGGGCGGGACGGGGCTGGGACTGGCCATCGTCAAGCACATTGTGCTGCGCCATCGCGGCAAGCTGACGATCGAACTCGGCGCCCGGCGCCGGCGCAGCCTTCCGCGTGATTTTGCCGTTGGTCCAGGCGGAGCAGCTTGAGAAAGCGTGAATTGGCGCGCCGGGCTGTTCCCGATTTTCAATAGCGACGCATGACAGCTATCCTGAGCGCTGCTGCAGGGAGCGGGCTGAAGAGATCGCCGCCGAAGCGAGCTCGCCGGAGGGGCGCATGGAATTTATTGCCGAAGCGCCGAACGAGGACTTCGCCCATGCGTTGGCCCATGGGCAGTTCGGAGTCGGCCTTATCGACGCCAATCTGAATGTCGTCCGCCGCTACGGCGTCCTGTCCAACTGGTTGCCCGCCGAGAGTGAACCGGCCTGTTCTTCGCCGTTGCTTCTTCATATGGAAGATGCATTAGGCGCGCTGCGTCTGCAGAAAGAAGGCGACATCATCCTGCCGTCGATGCGTCTGCCGGCGCTCGAAACAAGGCGGGTGACGATTTCGATCGCCTGGAATGCGGCGAGCGAGTTTTTTGTCGTCGTCTCCACTCCCGATCATGGCGGCGACCAGATCGACCGGCTGCTCGCCTCGGAGCGGCGGGAAAAGCAACTTCTCCAGCAACAGGCGGAGGCGGCCGCGGCGAGACTGCGGGTCGCCGATACGCTCTACCGCGATCTCGTCGAAAGCGCGGGAGATCTCGTGCTGCGCTTTCGCGCCGACGGACGCATTGTTTTCGCCAACCGCGTCGCCGCGCAGTTCTTGGGCGTTCCTCAGGATGCGCTGCTGGATCGTCCTGTAGACAAGTTGTTTCCGCCGCTCGGTCAGGACAATCCATGGCGTCTAGGCGCCTACGCAGCAGAGCCCGCGTCGTTTGAAATGGCCGCCCGCGACGCTTCCGCGACACCGGCGTGGCTCTGGTGGGACGTGCGATTTTCCGGGTCGCAGGGCGGCGGCGAATTTCAGGCGGTCGGCCGCGACGTCACTGAGGTTCGACGTCTGCGGGCCGAACAGGACAAGGCTCGCGAGGAGGCCCGCGCCGCAGCGCTGGCGTCGCAACGTCTGCGCATCGCTCACGATCTGCACGACACCCTCGTGCGTTCAATCGTCACGCTGATCGTCGAAATGGGCCTTGTCGCTCGAACGACAGCGGATGAGGCCTCCAAGGAGGCTTTGATCGCGCTTCAGACGCAGGCTCGCGCGGGGCTCGCCGAAGCGCGTGAAGCGATCACTCAATTGCGCAAGAAGCGGCGAGAAGAAGACGATCCGGGCCAGATCATTCGGGCTTTCGGCCAACGCATGCGTAAGGCCCGGCCGCTTGATTTGAATGTGCGCATCACGCTCGATTTCGACGTCCTGCCCGTGGACGTGGCCGAGAGTTGCAGCCGTATTTTGCGAGAAGCCCTGCGCAATATCGAGCTGCACGCCAACGCGCGCCGAGTTCGACATCGAGTTGACGCGGGAGGATCAGCTCATTCGGCTCAGCATTTGCGACGACGGCGTAGGTTTTGAGCCGTCGCGGCCGATCACCGATCACTTCGGCCTGGTCGGCATGCAGGAGCGGGCGGCGTCCATGGGCGCAAAGTTGGAAATTCTCAGCGCGCCGGGGGAGGGCGCTCATCTGACGCTATGGGCGCCGGTCAATGACGATCCGCCTGCGCAACCCTAGTCAAATTGCGCCGGTTCATAGCTGCGCAGCGCGCCACAGAATTCGCAGGTGACGCCAATGCGGCCGTCGTCGCCGACCATATGTCCGCGTTCTTCCGCCGAAAAGCTGCGAATGAGATTTTCGACCTTCTGATCAGAGCAACGGCAAAACTCGGCCAGCGCGCGTTCTGTAAACACTTTGACGCCTCGCTCGTGAAAGAGCCGGTACAAAAGCCGCTCTCCTGAAAGGTCCGGGTCCACGAGCTCGTGATCCTGAAGCGTCGCCGCCAGCGCCTGACCTTCGGTCCAGGCGTCGGCCTCGTCGAAATCCGGGAGCTCCATGTCCGCTGGCGGGTCCCCCGGGGGCAGATCAGGCGCTCGGCCGCCGCTGGAGGGCAGATATTGAAGCAGCAGTCCGCCCGCGCGCCAGCTCGTCCCCTGCAGCGTGACGACTTCCGCCACCGCAAGCCGCACGAAAGACGGAATTTGCTCGGACTGGCGGAAATATTGATGCGCCGCCTCGGCGAGGCCTTCGCCATCCAGCGCCACAACGCCTTGATAGCGCGCGGCGTCTTCTTCGCGCTCTATGGTCAACGCCATATGGCCGCGCCCAAGCAACTCGGCGGTTGAGCGAGCGGAATCGACGCGAGCGAGGTCGAAGCGGGCGAAGCCCCGCAGCTGGCCCGGCGCGTCGTAATCCACGACGAGCATGTCGATCGCGCCGTCGCTGCGGGTTTGTAGCTGAAAGCGTCCGTGCAACTCCAGCACCGAGCCCAACAGCGCCGTGAGCGCGACGGCCTCCCCCAGCGCGCGCGCCACCAGCGGGGGGTAGTCATAGTGAGACAAGATCGCATCGACCGTTGGCCCAAGCCGAACCAGACGGCCGCGCAGATCGAGCCGGTCCACCGCGAATGGCAGCAGCCGATCATCTTGCGCCTCCATGGAAACCGGGCGGCTTGGCGTTACGCTCTTTGCACGCGTCACGGCGCGGCTGCCTCCAGACACCAGGACAAGATCCCCTTTTGCGCGTGCAGACGGTTTTCAGCCTCGTCAAAAACCACCGATTGCGGCCCGTCGATTACTGCGTCAGTGACTTCCTCGCCGCGGTGGGCGGGTAGACAATGCATGAATATAGCGTCCTTGGCGGCGGCTTTCATCAGATCGCCATTCACCTGGAACGGCGCGAGCAAATTGTGGCGATGCGTCTCCTCTTCATCGCCCATCGAGATCCAGCAGTCCGTAATAACCGCGTCCGCGCCCGACACGGCGGCGTATGGGTCATGCGAAAGATTGATCCGCGCGCCATTGGCCTTGGCCCACGCGATAATTTCAGCGCTTGGCGTCAGATCGCGCGGGGTGGCGACATTGATCGTGAAGTCGAAACGCTGCGCCGCCTGAAATCCAGCTCGACAGCACATTATTGGCGTCGCCGCTCCATGCCACCGTACTTCCCTTGATGGGACCGCGATGCTCCTCGAACGTCAGCACGTCGGCCATCACTTGGCAGGGATGCGACAATTTTGTCAGTCCATTGATGACCGGAACGCTGGCGTAGCGCGCGAGTTCAGTAAGATCGCCATGGTCGAGAATTCGGATCATCACCGCGTCGAGAAAGCGCGACAGCACGCGAGCCGTATCGGCGATAGTTTCGCCGCGCCCCAGCTGCATTTCGGCGCCTGTAAGCATGATGGTGTCGCCGCCAAGCTCCCGCATCGCCACGTCGAAGGAAACGCGGGTCCGCGTCGAGGGCTTGTCGAACACCATGCCGAGAAACTTCCCGGTCAATGGCCTTTCGCGCGCGGGGACGCCTTTTACGCGCCGCGCCTTTAGCTCAGCCGCCCGGTCAAGAATATGGCGCAGATCAATCGTCGAAAGTTCCGACAGATCGAGGAAATGGCGCAAGGCCGCCGTCTTTGTAACAACCGTCATTGCGCCGCTCCCAACCGCGCCGCCACACCGCGCTCCAGCTCAGCACAAGCGGCGCCAAGGCGTCGCGCCGCCTCGGCGATATGTTCTTCCTCGATGATCAGGGGCGGCAAAAGGCGAACAACATTGTCCCCGGCCGCGATGACCAGCAGCCCGGCCCGTCGGGCCGCAGCCACCAGTTCGGTGTTCGCGACGCGGGTCTTGACGCCAAACATCAGGCCCTCGCCGCGAATGCTTTCGATGATGGAGGGATGCTGGTCCTCGATTTGCGCGAGCCGTTGGCTCAGCAAGGGCCCGAGGCGCTTTATCCGCTCCATGAAGCCCGGCGCCAGCACCACGTCCAGGACGGCGTTGCCGATGCTCGTCGCCAGCGGATTTCCGCCAAAGGTCGAGCCGTGCGTTCCGGCGATCATGCCTTTGGCCGCGTCCTTTGTCGCCAGGCAGGCGCCGATCGGGAAACCACCTCCGAGCCCTTTGGCGAGCGCGGCGATGTCGGGCGTCACGCCCGACTGTTCAATGCACAGGAAACTGCCGGTGCGGCCTACGCCCGTCTGCACTTCGTCCAGCACCAGCAACAGTCCATGTCTGTCGCAATGTTCACGCAAACCTTTCAGAAAGCCATGCGAAAACACGCGCACGCCGCCCTCGCCCTGAATCGGCTCCAGCAATACGCCCGCGGTTTGCGGGCCGATCAGAGCCTCCACGGCGGCGAGATCGCCGAAAGGCGCCTGGTCGAAGCCGTCGACTTTCGGGCCAAAGCCCTCGAGATATTTGGGATTGCCGCCAGCCGCGAGCGTGGCGAGCGTGCGGCCGTGAAAGGCGCCTTCAAAGGTGATTAGACGGAAGCGTTCTGGCGCCCCATTCGCGGCGTGAAATTTACGCGCGGTCTTGATCGCGCATTCGACCGCCTCGGCGCCGGAGTTGGTGAAGAAGACAAGATCGGCGAAGGTCGCCTCCGCAAGCCGCTGCGCCAATAATTCGGCTTGGGGGATCTGATATAGATTGGAGACGTGCCAGGGCTTTTCGGCCGCAGCACGCAAGGCGTCCACGAGATGAGAATGCGCATATCCGAGCGACATGACGGCGACGCCGCCGCCAAAGTCGAGATACCGCTCTCCATTGGCGGTGAAGAGCCAAGCTCCCTCCCCGCGCTCGAAAGCGACATCCGCGCGCGCATAGGTAGGAAACAGCGCCGAGGTCAAAACACCAACTCCATCCACCCCCGCGAATGCCTTCCCGAGCCGGCGTGTGAACGCCGGATCAGAAGCCGCCGAGAGGGCCAAAAAACAAAGCGCCGCCCGGATGGGGCGGCAGGTTTCGTTGAATTCAATTCTAAGATCTTGTCCCGTCACGGTCAAATCCCGCGCTTTCGGCGCCAGCGATGGGCTGCAAATTCCAGATTGCGGCGCAGATGTGGCGAAAGGTGAGTCCTGCGTGCAACAGTGCAGGACTAAAGCGCGCGAGAAGCCTGTGGGGAACCCGCGTTTCGCTTGCCAGCGACTCTTGCGCATGATTCATTTGCAAGAGTAACTTTCGCGTCAACGCCGACGGACTTCCGTCGCCCCGTATTTTTCTCGCGAGTTCGAGTGCGTGTCTATCGCCAGCCGGCTGCGCCGGTTGTGCGAACGCTGGCCGATTCTCGTTCAGCGACGCGCCGGATCTGTGGAGCCGGCCCTCGAATGGAGACTTTTGATGTCTTGGACTGATGAACGCGTCGAGCTTTTGCGCAAGCTCTGGAATGAAGGCCTGAGCGCCAGCCAGGTGGCCGCTGAACTGGGAACGGGCGTCACGCGCAACGCTGTGATCGGCAAGATACATCGTCTCGGCCTCGCCGAGCGCGCCAAGACGCCGAGCGCTCCGCGCCCGCGCGCCGCCAAGGCGCCCCGCTCGCAACAGCCTGCGGCGCGCACGTCAAGCCATTCGGTGATGGGCAATGTCGCCCTGGCGCTCTCGCCGCGCCTGATCGTCGCGGCGGCGCCTCGCATCGAAGAGGATGTCGTCGTTCCGATGTCCGCCCGAGTGACTCTTATGGAGCTGCGCGAGTCCATGTGCCGATGGCCCATGGGCGATCCGACCGCCTCGGAATTTCGCTTTTGCGGGGCCAGATCTCCAGGGGGCTCCGGTCCCTATTGCAATCATCACGCGAGCATCGCCTATCAACCCGCGCAGGATCGGCGTCGACGCGAACAAATGCGGATAGCGCGCTGACGAGCGAAGCGGCGTCCTTCTACGTCGCGAACTGATTTCTCATCGGTCACAAACAGCGCGGCGACTCAGTTGCGCCCGAACGTCTCATCGAAAGAATAACCGGCGCCGCGCACGGTGCGTATCGGATCTTTCTCGCGGCTGCGGATCAACGCCTTACGCAGCCGCCCGACATGCACGTCGACAGTGCGCTCGTCGATTTCCGCCGACATGCCCCAGACGCTGTCCAGCAACTGCGCGCGGGTGAATACGCGGCCCGGCTTCTCCATGAAATATTCGAGCAGTCGGAATTCCGTCGGTCCAAGATGGATTTCCCGGCCGCCCCGCTTCACGCGGCGCGTCTCCCGGTCGAGGTCGATGTCGCCCGCGGTCAGCCGGCTCGCGACCCGTTCCGGTCTGGCGCGCCGCAGCAAAGCATGCACGCGCGCCATAAGTTCAGGAGTCGAGAAAG
Source organism: uncultured Alphaproteobacteria bacterium (assembly GCA_963697595.1). Classification (GTDB taxonomy): domain Bacteria; phylum Pseudomonadota; class Alphaproteobacteria; order Rhizobiales; family Beijerinckiaceae; genus Methylocystis. The sequence goes on from CAVOON010000003.1 coordinate 3,599,931, forward strand.
GCTTGACCACATAGTCGTCGGCGCCCACCGACAAGCCGCGCACGCGCTCGCTTTCTTCGCCGCGCGCGGTGAGCATGATCACGGGCATATCGCGCGTGTCGTCGCGCGCGCGCAACCGGCGACAAATTTCGAGACCTGAAACGCCTGGAAGCATCCAGTCCAGAATGACGAGATCCGGAGGGGCTTCGGCGAGGCGCAATTCGGCTTCGTCGCCGCGGTCGACATGCTCGACCAAAAAGCCTTCAGATTCCAAATTGTAGACGAGAAGCAAGGCGAGCGAGGACTCGTCCTCGACGACAAGAATACGCGGCGCGCGATCATTGGCGGTTTCGCGCATCACAGCCGGTCGCAAATCATTCATCGCAAGCTCTCACCTAAATGCTGCGGGCCTGAAGGTCTTTCGCTGCTGACGCCGGCCACGCGCGTTTTTGGCCGCTCAGTCGGCATCGGCTCGCCGGTGACGAGATAGATCACCGTCTCCGAGATGTTGGTTGTGTGGTCGCCGATGCGCTCGAGGTTTTTTGAGCAGAACAGCAGATGCGTGCAAAAGGAAATATTGCGCGGATCTTCCATCATGAAGGTAAGGAGATCGCGGAATACCGAGTCTTCGAGCGCGTCAAGTTCGGCGTCGTTGATCCAGACAGCATGCGCGCGTTCAATGTCTCGCTGCGCATATGCATCGAGCGCATCCTTAAGCTGCAGGGCGGCCACGTCATGCATCGACTTCAGCCCGACGATAGCCCGCGGCACGCGCGCTTCGCCGACAATTTTCACCGTGCGCTTGGCTATGTTCTTGGCGAGATCGCCGACCCGTTCGAGATCGCCGGAAATGCGGATAGCGGCGATACATTCGCGCAGATCGACGGCTAGCGGCTGGCGGCGCGCGATGGTGAGAATGGCGCTCTCTTCGATTTCGCGTTGAAGCGCGTCGAGGCGCATGTCGGTGACGACGACGCGCTGTGCGAGCGTCGCATCGAAAGCCGCGAGCGCGTCCATCGCCTCCGCCAGCATTTTTTCGGCGATGCCGCCCATTTCTGCGATTCTGCGCCCAAGTGTTTCGAGATCGCGGTCATAGGCTTTGACAATATGGTCCTTCATGACGTTCTTTCTCCGGCCGTTCTCCAGCCGCGCGCTGCTCATTCAGCCGAAACGGCCGGTAATGTAATCTTGCGTTCGTTTTTCCCGCGGCGCCGTGAAGACGCTGTCGGTGTCTCCAAATTCGACGAGTTCGCCGAGATACATCAACGCTGTGAAATCGGAGACGCGCACAGCCTGCTGCAAGTTGTGCGTAACGATGGCGATTGTGTACTGCTCGGACAGTTCGTCGATCAGCTCTTCAACCTTGGCGGTCGAGATCGGATCGAGTGCGGAGCAGGGCTCGTCGAACAGGATCACTTCCGGCTGCACCGCGACGCTGCGCGCAATGCAGAGGCGCTGCTGCTGCCCGCCCGACAGCCCGAGCCCGCTCATGTGCAGTTTGTCCTTGACCTCGTCCCAGAGCGCCGCGCCGCGCAGCGCGTCTTCCACGCGCTCATCGAGAGCGGATCGGGACAGCTTTTCGTAAAGACGGATGCCAAACGCTATGTTTTCATAAATCGACATCGGAAAGGGCGTTGGTTTTTGAAACACCATGCCTACGCGCGAGCGCAGCAGATTGACGTCAACGCCGGGGTCAAGAATGTTTTCGCCGTCGAGCAGGACTTCCCCCTGCGCGCGCTGATTGGGATAAAGATCGTACATGCGGTTCAACACACGCAGCAGCGTCGACTTGCCGCAACCCGAAGGGCCGATGAAGGCCGTAACCTTATTGGTGCGCAGGCCGATAGTAATGTCCTTCAACGCGCGTTGGTCGGCATAAAAAAAGTCGAGGTTGCGAACGGCGACCTTTGTGGGAAGTTCGGTGTTCAAAACCGGCATGACGGTCATTTGTAAATCCTCTGACGGCTGAGCGCGCGCGCGGCGATGGACAGAACCAGCACCGTGGCGGTCACGAGCAGCGCGCCCGTCCATGCGAGTTGCCGCCAATCCTGGTAAGGCGACAATGCGAACTGGAAAATCACGACCGGCAGACTCGCCATCGGCGCGTTTAGGTCCAGGCTCCAGAACTGGTTGTTGAGCGAAGTGAAAAGCAACGGCGCAGTCTCGCCGGACACACGGGCGACCGCGAGCAGGACGCCAGTCACAAGACCCGATTTCGCCGCGCGATAGGCGATGCGCTGGATGACATAGGAGCGCGGCAGGCCGAGCGCCGTCGCCGCTTCGCGCATTGAACCCGGCACCAGCAACAGCATGTCCTCGGTTGTGCGCACAACGACCGGTATCACCAGGATGGTTAGCGCGGCTACGCCGGAAATTGCCGAGAAATGTCCCATGCGCGCGACCAGCGCGGTATAGACGAAAAGTCCTATGATGATCGATGGCGCGCTGAGCAGAATATCGTTGATGAAGCGGATGACCATGGTCAGCTTCGAGTAGCGGCCGTATTCCGCCATATAGGTTCCAGCGAGCATGCCTAGCGGGGCGCCGACAGCGACCCCGAGGACCGTCATGATCAGAGAGCCGGCCATCGCGTTCAGCAATCCACCGGCGCTGCCCGGAGGCGGCGTCATCTGGGTGAACACATCCAGCGACAATCCCTTGGCGCCCTCGAAAACCAACGTGCCCAGGATCATCACCAGCCAGGAAAGTCCAAACGCGGCGGCTCCCCAGCAAAGCGCTGTTGCGATGATGTTGGCGTTGCGCCGTCTGTCATAGAGCGACATGGTCAGCGCCCCGCCTTGCTCTCGATCCGCATGAGCAGCAAACGTGCGCAAGCGAGAACGACGAAGGTGATGACAAAAAGGATCAATCCGAGTTCGATCAGCGACGAGGTGTAGATATCGCCCACCGCTTCGGTAAATTCATTGGCGATGGTGGCGGAAATCGTTGTGCCCGGAGCAATCAGCGAGCCGGAAATCTTATGCGCATTGCCGATGACGAATGTCACCGCCATGGTCTCGCCCAGCGCTCGGCCCAGTCCGAGCATTACGCCGCCGATAACGCCTACTTTCGTGTAGGGCAGCACGACATGGCGGGCCACTTCCCATGTCGTGCAGCCGATGCCCGAAGCGGCCTCCTTGAGAACCAGCGGGACCGTGCTGAATACGTCACGCGAGATCGAGGCGATAAACGGCAAAACCATCACGCCAAGGATCAGTCCCGCCGTCAGCACGCCAATGCCGTAGGGCGGGCCGGCGAACAGGGTGGACAGTACGGGCGCATCGGCGAAGGCCGAGATAAGCGCCGGTTGGATATGTTGTTGCAGAAAGGGAGCGAGCACAAACAGGCCCCAGATGCCGTAGATGATCGAGGGGATCCCCGCCAGAAGCTCGATCGCCATGCCGATCGGGCGGCGCAAGGGATAAGGGCAAAGCTCCGTAAGAAACACCGCCACGCCAAGCCCGACGGGAACCGCGACGAGCATGGCGATTATCGAGGTCGTCACGGTGCCGTAGATAGCCGCCATGGCCCCGAAATTGTCGATGACCGGATTCCATGATTGCGAGGTCAGAAAGCCCAATCCGAAAGCGCGAATGGCGGGCAGTGAGCCGTGAATGAGCGAAAAAATCACCCCACCCAGCAACAGCAACACAATGATCGCCGCAGAAAAGGTGAGTTTGCGAAACAACCCATCGAGCAAGGCGAGTTTGGCCAGCGCCCGGGGGCGGTTGGTCAGCGCGATCTCTGACTGCACGCCGCTCAACGCGACATCGGACATCATGGTTTCCTTGGAGGGGCTATGGACGCCGGGCTCGTCAATCACTGGCTGCGTCACGGACATGTTCCACCAATCTTCCTTACGCGCCCGATGGCGGCTCAACGCGCCGTCAGGTCAAAACTGGCTCCCTCGGCGCGATCAATCCGCCAAAGGCTTCCCGTCCGAGCCCTTCACATTGGCGGCCCAGCTTTTCTTGATCAGCGCGACAACGGATTGGGGCATGGGGATATAGTCCAGCTCTTCGGCGGATTTGCCGCCTTTGGCGAAAGCCCAGCCAAAGAATTTGAGCGCTTCGGCCGCAGCCGCGTTGTCCTGGGGCTGCTTGGGCAGCAGGATGAAAGTCGCGGCGGTGATCGGCCAGGACTTGGAGCCCGGCTGGTCGGTCAGGATCTGGTAAAATCCCGGCGCATGAGCCCAGTCGGCGTTGGCGGCGGCGGCCTGGAAGCTTTCAGAAGTCGGCTCCGCCGCCTTGCCGTCCCGGTTGAGCAGCTTGACGAAAGTCAGTTTGTTTTGCTTGGCGTAAGCGTATTCGACATAACCAATGGCGCCCTTGGTGTTGGCGATTGTGCTGGCGACGCCCTCATTGCCCTTGGCGCCGAGCCCGACCGGCCATTCGACAGCGGAATTTTCACCCACCTTGCTCTTCCAGTCAGCGGAGACCTTCGACAGATAATTGGTGAAGTTGAAGGTCGTGCCGGAGCCGTCCGAACGATGAGCGACAGCGATCGCCTGACTGGTCAGCTTTGCCTTGGGATTCAATTTCCTGATCGCCGCGTCATCCCAGCTTTTGATGTCGCCGATAAAGATTTTTGCCAGCACGTCGCCGTTCAGCGTCAATTCGCCCGGCGCCACGCCGTCAAGATTCACAACAGGCACGATGCCGCCGATAACTTGCGGCCATTGGGTAAGTCCCGCGGCCTCAAGCTCCTCGGGCTTCAAGGGTTGATCGGAGGCGCCGAAGGTCACCGTCCGCGCCTTGATCTGCTTGATGCCGCCGCCGGAGCCAATTGATTGATAATTGAGGCTGGCGCCCGTTTCCTTTTTGTACAGGTCAGCCCACTTCGAATAAATCGGATAGGGGAAAGTGGCGCCCGCACCAGAGATATCAACGGCGACCGCCGCTTCGCACATGAGTGTGACGCTCACGACGGCGACAGCTGCGCGCTTTAAAATCATAGATACCATTACAGAGGCTCTTTCTGGCTCGAGATAGAGTTTGGCGATGCCGCCTGCGGTCGCCGGAGTTGGCACAATAAGAGCCGGACGCCAGAGTTTTATGACATCGATGTGAAGCAATAATGACAATAGTTTCCCATTGAAAACATGTACCTATGCTGATCGCGACTCCATTTCTGTCCGCATTGCCGGCGCCTCCGAAATCGCATCAATCATTAATTAAGCACGCGTCGCTAAAGTTGGAGGCCCGTAAAAACGTGAAGCGTCGGAGTACAGCCGGATGTCCCGCGGGTCGCCTGAGGGCGCGAATGAGATCCTGCTGGAGCGCCTGCACTACGGCAAACTCGCCCGTGGCGCAGATCTCTCCATTTCCGTTCGTGAAGGCTATGGCGTGACGCGCCGAAGCCGCGGGCTGAACCCATCCTTCGACGGCGCTCTCTCTCCAGCTCGGCTCATCGAGACGCGGCGGGTCGAACCTGATCTTATCGACCCCCAGGCCCAGGCGCACGGCTGTCTGCTGGCGCGGGCCGCGCCACACTGGCCGAACGAAGGGCCGCCGCCGCTTGCGCTGCTGCGAGTCCGCTTTCGCCATGAGGACGGCGACAAAGGACAGGGGCGCCTCTATCAGCAAAGCGCAGTGTGGATATGCGATTTCACGAACTGGCGACTCCGGCCCGACGCCGTGCTGGAGCTCGCGGGCGGGCAACTGGAGGCTCGGCCAGATCTCGCGGAAGAAAGCGAGGCGGCGCGCTTTTCTTCCGCGCCTCTGCGACGGGTGTTGCCGCCGCCGCGACCATCGCCCAGCGGCGCCGTCGCGCTTCTTCTTGGCGTGTTTGAGCAGTATGCGCGCTCAAGCGAAGGCTGCGTCGTCACTTTTGGGGCGGGCTGCGAATTCCGCCACGAAGCGGAGTTTTTGGCGGCGGTAGGCGCCGCGCTCCGCCAACTGCCGAAGGACTATCCGCGCTGGCCGGACATCAGCGTGCTGTCAGGGTTGCGCCAGAGCCTTCCAGGCATTTGCCTTCGCTTCCTGCCATCCTATGGAGTCGCCCGGGCGGCCTGAATTTACAGGGCGCGATCTGTCTGCATTTGTTGCGACTCCCCCTCAGGCGCGTGGCTGAGATATCTTTCAAGTGCGCTTGGACGGCGCCGGCGTGCTGTTTCGCCCATCGGGCCCGCGTAATAGGCCTTTGGCCCTTCGGATGCGGAGTCGAATCCCGCTCTCGCGCTTCGCAAGGGCCAGCGCAGTTTCATGCCGTGAGCAAGCCGCTGCTCGATCTGAGAAAGAGTGATGTTGTCGACCACATAAAAGCCGCGGCGGTCCACATCCGCGATTTCATCGCGCACCAGCCTGTTGAGAAGCGCGGTAAGATTTTCTCGCACATTGAGAGGCAGCAGAAGAAAGGTCGTGGCGTCGGGATCAATCTCGCTCATGTCGCCGTGCACTGGCCTGGCCGCGCGCATTACCGCCTTCATGGCGCGTATTTCCGTGGAATCGGTCTCGCCGTCGGTCAGGTCCATCGGCGCGCCAAACTGTCGTCGTTCGCGCGTTTCGTGGGCGCGTTTGAAAATCTCCGACAGGAATTTCATGATGAAGACGAAGGCGTCCTGCGCCATGGCCACAGCCAGCGCCATCGTCGAGTCAGGCGTAAAGCTCCAGAAGGCCTCGCGGGCCAGTTCGAACTTATTGCGTTCGGTGGTATGGGCGCGAAGAAAATCGTCGCTCCTTTTGAGCAGCGCGCGAACGTCGGTCTCGGAGAGACCGGCTGCGCGCCCGGCGACGACGCAGGCGTCCACCAGTTTTTTGGCTTGGGTGAAGCCTTGTGCGGCGGCGCCTGGATCGGTGGCCGAAGCCTCGCGGATATGCGACGCGACCGTGCCGATCTGATCGCGCAACTCGCCCTCCAGGGAGCATTTTTTGTCGAACGAGGCTCGCGCGGCAATGATGTCGTCGCGCGCTGTGAGGGCATCGCGCGCGGGGGCGCCGGCCGGCTCGCAGGCAAAATCCGCCGCCAGCGTTTGCGGAACGGCGTGTGCATTTCGCGCCGCGAAAAGGATTGTTTCACACAGGGGTTTGGCTTCTCGCACGAGGCGCCAGCTCGGGTCGGCGCGCAGCTGCTCGCGCAGCGCCCCAAGATCGCGCAGCAGCGCGCCAAGATCAGGCGTGGCCTCGCCTTTGGGGATAGGACGCTGCGAAGCGGCGACCCCAAGCTCCGCTTTTTGCGCGAGCGCTATCGTCTGTGTGTTCAGCGTGTCGCGTTGACGCAACGCCGCCGTGCGTTCCGCTGTCGGGCCCGTCAGCGTGTCCCTGATGGTTGCTGCGCGTTTCAAAGCGTCGGTCGATTTGGCGCGATGCGAGAGGCAATTGGAACCGCAAACGGCGCCGAGCCTGTCGAGACCTTTTGAAGCGTCGATAGCCGCCTGCTCCTCCTGTCGGGCGGTAGTGGAGAGACTCGAAATTTCGTCCTGCTTGATCTTGATGATCGCATCAAGATCAGCGGCGTTGTGCTCAAGCTGCTTTATTCGGGCGCGCGTTTCTTCGAGCTGGCGACCTGCGGCCTGAGCGTCGGCCAACTCGTTTGCAGCCTGCCGAGCCGCTTCCGCAGCGATCTTTTGCTGCGCTTCCTGACTTTTGCGAATTGAGTTCGCGCAGGCTGGCGCCCGCTGTGCGCGCCGTTTCGCTCAAGGCGTCGAGCTGGTCGAGATAGTCCTTGAAACCCTGCGTCGCGACGAGATGCGCCGAAGCTTCGTCATAGCGCGCGGCGATTTCCTTGGAAGCGGGCAGCAGCACATCCGCAGCGAGTTCCATCGGTTGCAACTCGCCGACGATCTTCTTCGACGAGAGTCTGAAAATGTTGTTGTAGTAATAAGTGAAGGAGAAGAAGGCTGAGATCGAGAAAACGAAGGCGAACACCAGAGTCGTGACCAAAGTCTTGATGATCATGCGCTCGCGCGCCATTCGCCGTCGGGTGATCAGGCTGGCGAGATCGGATCCCAGCGACCAGGAGGTGGAGGTCAGCATGACCAGAATCGCCGTCGTGCCGATTATCGCGCCCAGCAGCCCGACCCAGTCGCCGCTTTCCTTCTGCATGATGTCGACCATGCCGCTGGACGTTGTGTAAAATACCCAGCACAGCACAGGCGCCGCGATCCAGACGCCGATGCGGCCAAGATTTATGTCGCGCGGCCAATGCTGACGAAATGCGAGCGCCGCGAATCGCTCCCGCAAACCGAATTTTGCAGGGGACCGCGCGCTGACGCGGTGAGACTCGGGCGCTGTTGCAGCTTCGCTCATAGAGGCCTCGCAGCGGCTTGGGGGCTGCAATTCAAGGGAAGCGACGCTTTGCTGCGTGGAACGGTTGTAGAGATCATGATCGAAAAACTAACACATGATTTTTGAGGCGTCGAAATGGCGCAAGCTTGAGAAAAAGAACCCGGGGCGCCCAAGGTAAGGCGCCGGAGGCGCGAATTGGGGTGGCGCCTTTCAATGAAGTACCTTTGATCACAGTGACATGGCCGGCGCAGCGAGTGGATGGCCGCGACGGGTTTTCCTCTCCCGGACTTTCATGATAGGGGACAACTGAACACAATCGCGCCGGCTTGTTTCGCGGCGCAACGTCGTCCGCCCCAGCGCGTTTCCTTGGACCGGGTTCGTCGGGAATGGGCTGGAAAATGAATTACAGGCTTTTCCTCGCGGCCGGCGACAAAAACAGGCGGCCTGGAGACGAGCGTTGCCCGTCAAACCGCGGGCGTCAAACCACAAGGATCGAGCCTTGTCCATTCCATTTCGTTACGTCGCCACAGTCGGCGCCTATCTCCTGCGGCAGAAGATTTTCGGCCGCAAGCGTTATCCGCTCGTGCTCATGATGGAGCCGCTGTTCCGCTGCAATCTGGCATGCGCCGGTTGCGGCAAAATCGACTACCCCGATCATATTCTCAACAAGCGCCTGTCGGTTGAAGATGCGCTCGCTTCGGTGGACGAATGCGGCGCGCCGGTCGTGGTCATCGCTGGCGGCGAACCGCTTCTGCACAAGGACCTCGCGCAAATCGTCGAGGGCGTGATCGCGCGCAGGAAATTCGCCATCGTCTGCACCAACGCGCTGCTGTTGCCCAAGCGAATAGATCAGTTCAAGCCCAATCCCTATTTCACCTGGTCGATCCATCTTGATGGCGACAAGGAGATGCATGACCATGCAGTTAGCCAGGAAGGCGTTTACGAGCGCGCGCTCGAGGCCGTGAAACTGGCCAAGTCCAAGGGTTTCCGGGTCACGACCAACAGCACCTTCTTCTCCAATACCGATCCTGTGCGCGCCGCAGCCTTTCTCGACGAGCTCACGAAGCTCGGCGTCGATGGCATGACGGTGTTCTCCCGGTTATGCTTACGAGCGCGCGCCGGACCAGGAGCACTTCCTCAATCGTTCGCGCACCAAGGAATTGTTTCGCGCCATCTTGAAGCGCGGTCGCGGCGGCAGAGCCTGGGCATTGCAGCAGTCGGGGCTATTCATCGATTTTCTCGCTGGAAATGTGAGCTATCACTGCACGCCCTGGGGCATGCCGTTGCGCACAGTGTTTGGCTGGCAGCGTCCCTGCTATCTCCTCGGCGAAGGCTATGTCCCCACCTTCAAGCAGCTTATGGACGAAACGGACTGGGAGTCCTATGGCGTCGGCAATTACGAGAAGTGCGCCGACTGTATGGTGCATTGCGGTTTTGAGGCCACGGCGGTGGAAGATAGCGTGATGCGCCCCTGGCGCGCGTTGAAGGTCGCTTTGTTCGGAGTGAACACCGAGGGTCCGTTCGCTCCCGACATCCCGCTCGATAAGCAGCGCCCTGCCGAGTATGTGTTCGACCGCAATGTCGCGACTCTCTCGCAGTTACGCGAGCGCGAGGCCCAGGAGCGGGCCAATCAGTCCTCCACAGCGGCGTAGGGTCGCGAAGGCCGCGCGGGCGTCCAGTCCCGCGCGGATAAGATCGGTGATTTGCGCGGGTTCGCGCACAAGCTCCCGCATCACGAGGGCGACATCCACGCCCCCGTCCGGCCTGATCGCCTTGCCCGCCAAAGGGGGCAGCGCCCGCGCCGCTGGATCGCCGATCACCCGCACGATTGCAAAAGGCAGATCATGGCGACGCGCGAAGGCGTCCGCCAGATGCAATTCCATATCGACGGCGGCGGCGCCGCTACGCTCGCGCAAGGTGGTTTTGTCCACAACGGTCAAGACCGGCAGGTCAACGCCGGTGACAGAACCATGCCTTGCGTCAACGCCTGCTCCAGAGAAGCCTTCAAGCAGCACCTGGCTCAGCGCTGGATGATGCCGCGACGCGGATTCTGTTTCGCTCGTTGCGTAAGTCGCCACCACCGCGTCGCCGGGCCGCAGAACAGGATCGAGGCCCCCGGCCAGCCCAAAGCTCACGATCGCGGAATATTGGGTTGCATCCTTGCTCGCCAGCATTGAGCGTAAAGCGGTCGCGTCTGCGCCGCTGCATACGTAGGTGACGCCTTCTCCCTGAAGGCAGTCCGCCTCGCGGGTCAGTCCCGTGATGACCAGAATGGGCGCCTGAGAACGCGAACCATGCTGTTTGCGCCGTCCCCGCGTCATGCGTTGCTCCTCCCCCGAGCTGGCGAAGGCCAATTCCGACTCGGGCTTTGCGATAAGGCTTTGTGCCACAAGCTGAGGAGATTGCGCAAGCTTAGCCCTCGCCGGGCAAAGTGCGGATGGGGGCGCAAACAAAGAAAGCGGCCTGCACGAGCGCGCCGCTGTCAATAGCCGCCTTTGTGGGGACTAAAGGCTACAGGCCCACGCTCACATGCCGGGCGCCGGAGCGGCGCAAGTTGCGGTAGCGGGCGAGCGCCCAGAGCGGGAAGAATTTTGCGTAACCGTGATAGCGCAAATAGAAAACGCGCGGGAATCCGGTGGCGGTGAAGAGCGCCTCCTCCCACAGGCCGTCGCTCGCCTGCGTTTGCTGCAAATAGGCGACGCCGCGCGCAACCGCCGGATGATCCATCTCTCCTGCCGCCATCAACGCAAGCAGAGCCCATGCGGTCTGAGAGGCGGTCGAGCGCGCAGGCTCATAGCCTCGATATTCGAGCTTGTAGCTCGAAAGGTCTTCGCCCCAGCCACCGTCCGGATTCTGGATCGACACCAGCCAATCAACGCAGCGACGATAAGCGTCATGGTCATGGGGCAAGCCAGCGGCGTTGAGAGCGCAGAGCGACGACCATGCGCCATAGATATAGTTGGCGCCCCAGCGTCCGAACCAGCTCCCGTCCGGCATTTGCTCGGAGAGAAGCCAGTCGACGCCTCGCGCCAGCATGTCGCTGGAGTCGAGCGTGTCGCCAAGCTGCGCGAGCATCGAGATGCAGCGCGCGGAAACGTCAGCGGTCGGCGGATCAAGCAGGGCGCCGTGATCCGCGAAGGGGATATGGTTGAGGTAATGATGGGTGTTATCGGCGTCGAAGGCGCCCCAGCCGCCGTTTTGGCTTTGCAGTCCCTCGACCCACACGCGACCGCGCGCCATCCGCTCGCCGTAGTGAGCGTCTCCGGTCTCGCTTGAATAGCGGTCCATCGCGGTGACCACCACGGCCGTGTCGTCGACGTCAGGATAATGAGGATTGGCGTATTGAAACGCCCAGCCGCCGGGCGGAGTATTGGGACGCTGCGCCGCCCAGTCGCCCTTTACCTCAAGGATTTGCAGCGGCGCCAGCCAGTCGAGGGCCTTCTTGACGCGGGCTCGCGCCTCCTCGCCGCCGCTCTCAAGCAGAGCGTGGGCGACCAGCGCCGTGTCCCAGACCGGGGAGACACAGGGTTGGCAATAGGCTTCATGCTCGTGCACGACGAGCAGACGCTCAATTGATTCGCGCGCGGCGACGACGCGAGGATCGCTCTCCGGAACGCCGAGCACGTCATACATCAGCAGGCTGTTGACCATCGCTGGAAAAATGGCGCCCAGTCCGTCCAGGCCATTGAGCCGTTCCGTGGTCCAGCTTTCCGCGCGCGCGATGGCGAGTTCCCGCGTGACCTTCGGAAAATGAGGCTCAAAGACATGCAGCATCTTGTCGATGACGCCAAAAATCGCGGTCCAGGGGAAAGTCTGGTGCTCGCCCTTGGGCCACTCACGGACTTCTTCCGGCGGCGTGACGAAGAGTTCGCCGATATGGACGCCCAGCGGATTCTTCGCCCGAGGCTTGCGGGCCATCAGCACCAGCAGGGGCACCAGCACCGTCCGCGCCCAATAGGAGACTTTGTCCAGATGGAACGGAAACCATTTCGGCATCAGCATGATTTCGGGAGGCATCACCGGGACGCCGCGCCAGGGAATTTCCCCGTACAAAGCCAGCAAGGCGCGGGTGAAAACATTGCTCGTAGCCGCGCCGCCATGTTCCAGAATGGCGGCCCGCGCGCGAGCCATGTGAGGCGCGTCGATCTCGTCGCCGATCATCTTGAGCGCGAAATAGGCTTTCACGCTGGCGCTAATGTTGAAGGCTCCGTCGTGAAACAGAGGCCAGCCGCCATGCGCGCCCTGCACGCGGCGCAGATAATTGGCGATCTTTCCTTCCAGCGCCGCGTCGATCGGCTCTGCCCGATAATGGCGCATCAGCACATATTCGGCCGGAATGGTGCAATCGGCCTCGAGCTCAAAACACCAATGGCCGTCGCTCTTGCCTAAAGCGAGCAACGCCTGCTCGGAGCGCTCGATGCTCATGTCGAGAGGATCTGCGGCGGGGGCGAAATGTTCAGCGCGCGCTGTGGCGGTCGTCATGTCTATTCCTCAGGTCCCAATTCTATAACGCACGAACTGGCGCATTAGCCGATGCGCAAACGCGGCGCGCCGAGGGCGTTGGGTCGGATGTTGATTTCAACGTCCTGACCCAGCGCCACCAGAAAACGTAGCAGGCGTTCAACCGAGAACTGACGGAAGTCGCCGTGCAGCAATTTCGACACATCCGGCTGTTTGACGCCAAACAGGCCGGCGGCTTCGATCTGGCGAAGGCCGCGCTCGCGGACCAAGCCAGCGATTTTCTTCACAAGCTGCGCCTTGACCAGATTATCGGCGCAGCGCTCGATTTCCCATGCCATGGTTTTTCCGAAGGTGCGAAGCCGTTGATCCCAAGAGCCGTCCGGCCGAATCGAGCCGAGCGCAGCCTTGAGCGCAAGTCATTTATAGTGATCTGACTATAGGATCAAGTCGTTAAAAAGCCACATTATCGCCAAATGGTTACCATTCAGTGCGCCGCAACAAGACCCTGCCGCTCGAGCCAAGTCGAGCAGTCACTACCGTGTCGCGAGGTCCGCAGCTTTGTAGCCGGAGCGTATTGAGCCTTCGATCGTCGCCGGCAGACCGGTATCGGTCCAATCGCCGGCAAGCCATAGATTGCTCCATTCCGTGCTTGCGTCCGGCCTGCGCTCCTGCTGGCGTGGGGTGGCGGCGAAAGTTGCGCGCTTCTCCTTGACGATCTGCCATTGCGGCAGGTCCGAAGGCAGGCCCGTCGCGCTGGCGACCTCCGCCCATATGCATTGCGCCAAGGCTTCGCGCGGCTCGTCCATCAGCCTGTCAGCGCCGCTTATCGTGACGGAAAGACGATTCTCGAAAGCGAACAGCCATTCGCTCAGGCTGCCGACCATGCCGAGCAATAGCGGCTGCCCTCTGGGGGGCGCGATCTTAAAATGCGCGTTCAGTATGGCGCGAAAGTCATCGGGCGCGACAAGGCCCGGAACGACCCCCGTCGCCGACCAGGGCGGGACGGCCAATACGAGGCGGTCCATCTTCCCGAGTTCCAGGGCGTCGTCGCCAAAACTCAAGCGGCTGGCGCGATCAGCGGCGAAGTCGATGCCGCGCAGCCGCGCGCCGAACCGGATTTCGACGCCAAGCTGTCGCAGGGTTTTCAGAGCAGGGTCGATAAAAGCCGCGCCCAGTCCGTCCTTGGCGACCATGGGACGACAGGCGGCGCCGCCAGCCGCGAGCGTTTCGCGCAGCACCGCGCCGGCGAGTTTGGCGCTGGAGTCGCGCGGTTCGGTGTTGAGCGCCGAAAGCAGCACCGGACCCCACAACCGCTGATATAACAGCCCTGTGCAATCCATTGTCTCGTCGATAGTCGCGCCTTCCCCGGCTCGAAGCAGTCGGGCGGCGCCAAGGTAATCCAGCGCAGTGGTTCCCGGCACGCGCCGCGATGCGATAAAGATCCACCACGGCAGTTTTGAGTGGTTTGGGGCCAGCCGCCATCGCAGTCCATTGCGCATGTCGATGAAATCGAACACACAGTCGTTTGGCCCGACAAGCGCGTCGCCGGCCCCGATGCGTGCGGCGTAATCGCGCGCCGCCGCATTGCCAGAGAGCAGCAGGTGATTTCCGTTGTCGATCACGAGATCAAGCGTCGCGTCGTAATAGGAGCGGCAGCGGCCGCCCGCCATGCGCGCCGCTTCATGCAGCACGACGCGGCGTCCCGCTTGTGCAAGCTTCAACGCGCAGGAGAGGCCGGCAAGACCTGCGCCGACGACATGGGTGACGCCGTTCATGCGAAAGCGTAGCGCAGCAGCGCCAGCACGATCTTCAATTTCGAGGCATGCACTTTTTCGCGCGGGGCGCTGAAGCCGCGCGCGCATAGACGGTTGAGAACGGAGCGATAGGCGACAGCCATCAACGCGGGCGCCTTCACCGCATGCGCCGGGCTCGCCGCAATCAGATGCTGCGAGTCTTCGAAATGTCCGCGCGCTTTTTGCGCAACCTCGGCGCAAGCCGCCTCCAGCGCCGGATGCTCCAACACGGCGCGAGGCGAAAAATTGGTCATGCCCGCCGCCAGCAGCGCCTCGCGCGGCAGATAGAGTCGCCCGCGCCGGGCGTCTTCGTCGAGATCGCGCAAAATATTGGTCAGTTGCAGCGCCCGTCCGAGATGATGCGCGAGCATGCGGGCGTTTTCCGGCAGTTTTGCGGAAGAAGGCTCGACCAGGCCAAAAGCGCGGATCGAGAGTCGTCCCACCGCGCTCGCCACCCGGTCGCAATAAAGATCGAGCGTGGCCCAGTCGGGCGCGCAGATGTCCTGATCGACATCCATCTCCATGCCGTCGATCACCGCCTCAAAATCAGCGCGCTCCAGGCCAAAGCGGCGCACGGGCTCCGCGAGCTGCGCGCAGCGCTGATGGATGCGTCCGGCGTAAAGCTCGTCAAGATCGGCGCGCCATGCATCGAGCTGCCGCCGGCGCTCGTCTCGGTCGCCATCCTCGTCGGCGATGTCGTCCACGGCGCGGCAAAAGGCGTAAATCGCGAACATCGCGTCGCGTCGTTCGGGTTCCAGCACCCGCATCGCGAGATAAAACGAGCTTTTGCGGGCCGTCTCGAAAGGTTTTTGATTGGACGCCGCCGCGCCCTCCAAAGCGCTCATGGAGCATCTCCAGCCCTGCGCCGAACAAGTCGCCGCAGCAATGCGGTGGCGGCGCCAAGGGCGCCGTTCAGCGCAAATTGCGTCTTGCTCGCGTGGACATTGTTGCAGAGCGGATCGGCGACGCGCAGCCGTTGCGTCAGCATCTCCGCAAGACGCTGAATGGCTCCCACTTCCATCGCAAGGCGCGCATTCTCGATGCGGTCGGCGAAGGGGCGAGATTGAGCCAGCAAGACGGCCGTCTTATCCGCCAGGGTGGAAACAACAGTCCGCAGCTGCGGCGGAGATTTTGCCTGCCCGAGCATTTTCACAGTGGCGCCGCAGGAGCGCAACACATCTTGCGGAAGGTAGACGCGGTCGAGATCGCGGTAATCCTTGCCGCAGTCCTGCAGATGATTGATGATTTGCAGCGCTGCGCAAAGCGCGTCATTGGCGGCCCATGTCTGGCCCGCGTTCTCGCCATGCGCGTCGAGCACGAAGCGCCCAACCGGCATCGCGGAATAGCGGCAATAATCGATCAGATCGTCCCAATCCTCGTAGCGCAGCTGCGTCACGTCGCGGCGAAAGGCGGTTACGAGATCACAGGCATGTTGGGTGGAAAGGCCGCGATCGCGAATAACCTCACGCAAATTGCGGGCGACGGGCTCGTCTGGACCCTGTTGCAGCAGAGCCGCCTCCAGCCGGTCAAGCAGGGACAGTTTTTCGGCGGACGAAAGGCCGGAATGGTCGGCGATGTCGTCCGCCGCGCGCACGAAATTGTAAAAGGCGAAAATCGGCGCGCGATAGCTGGGGGCGATCAGAAACGAGGCGACCGGAAAATTTTCGTCCCGATGCGACTTTCCTGACGACGTTTCGGATATCGCGATCATGCTGGCGCCGTCCATGGTCCTCAATTTCCGCTCAGATTCCCTACGACGGGCCAGTTTTCGCCCGAGCAGCTGCGGCTGCCCCCGGACGATGCCCTATTGCGCCTCTGCCTGCGCCTGATAGCGACCTTTCCAGGCTCCGCCTCTGCCACGCATAAGCTGTAGCGCCGACTTTACCGTGAACCACGTATAGCAGGCCGCGATCAGGGGCAAGGCGAGCGCGCGCCAGCGCGAGAGACCGTAAAAGCGCAAGCTGGGCATATAAGCCTGAGCCATCAGCGCGTAAGCGATCACCCCCGCTTCTCGCGCGGGTGTGTCGCTGAAAAGGGCGAAAAGCGGCGGCGCCAGGTAGACAACTGCCATCCCCGCGACCGCGCCCACCAGCTGCAGGGGAGAATAGCCAAGCTGCGCATAGGCCGACCTGGTCACCATGCGTTCGATGTCCCGGTAACCCGGATAGGGGCGCAGGCTGTGCACGGAGTTGGTAAGACCCAGCCAGACAGGCCCTTGCGACTTCATCAGGGCTCCAAGCGCGCAATCGTCGATAAGCGCATGGCGGATGGCCGCAAGGCCGCCCACTCGCGCCAGCGGTTCTGGACGCGCCAGCATCACCCCGCCGGCGGCGGCAGCTACCTTGGACGTCGGATCGTTCACTTTCGCAAATGGATAGAGCATCTGAAAGAAGAACACGAAGGCAGGCACAAACCAACGCTCGGCCGCGCTGTCGCAGCGAAGCCTGACCATCAGAGAGGTCAGCACCGTGCCGCGCGCCAGCGCGCCGGCGACGAGGCGCTCAAGCGCGCTCGGATCGAAGGCGATGTCGGCGTCGCAGAACAGCACGAAATCGGGTTGTGAAGGCATCGCGCGAACTTGGTCGAAGCCGCGCTGCATTGCCGCGAGCTTGCCGGTCCAGCCGGAGGCGGGGCCATCGGAGCTCAAGACGATCAGCCTTGCTTCCGCCCCCTGACCGGCGGCGCAGGCTCGGGCGATTTCCGCCGTGCCGTCCGTGCTTTGATCGTCGACAATCAAAACATCCAGCCGTCCGGAGAACTTCTGGATCAGCAGGGATGACAGGCAGCTTGCGATTACGTCGGCCTCGTCCCTCGCCGGAATGACCGCGACGACGCGCGTTCCTGCTGACGCCGGCGCGCCGGGCGGCGCCAAATGGCGGTCGTGCTCGGTGAGCCGCCAGAACCCGCCGTGAAAGGCGATCAGATAAAGCCAGACCGCAAGGCCGGCGAAAGCGACAATAATTGCTGTCATTTTCATTCGGAAATTATTGCGGCCGACGTTGAACGCGACGGCCGCGAATCGGCGGCTGCTTCATTGGGTGGCTTGCCTTGGTCTTAGCACCGGGAGACCGTTGGTGGCCAGTGCCCGCCATGCTTACGAAGTTCAACCTTAAACCCGGCTGATGCAATTTGTTTCAAAATAGCTTAGCTGCTAGCGCGGACTTTTTGGGGCTGACCCGAGGCGACCGTGAAAAAATCAAAGGGCCACATTTCGAGCAGGCCCGCAAGAAGCAGGGAGTATCCATGAATACGAACAGCGTTGGAAAGTTTTGCGCTATCGCGGGGATGTTGTTTTCCTCCTCGGCTTTTGCGGAGCAGACTTGGGCGCCTCCGGCCGAGATAGCGCCGAAGGCTCCGCAGGCTCAAGCCGACCCGGTTCAACCCCCGACCATGCAAAAGCCGGCCGCGGAACCAAAGATCAAGGGCAAGGATTGCCGCGTTCAGGCGGACGCCAAGGGTCTGCACGGCAAAGCCCGAAAGGATTTTCGGGCTGAGTGTGAAAAAGGCTGAACAAACAAAGGCGCCCCGCTTCCGAAGAAAAAGGGCGCCTGACATTCGCGGCGATTGGACTCCCAGCTACTGCGCGGCTTGTCAGTAGACACGCTCAATGCAGAAATCGACGACTTCCAGCAGCGCGCTTTTCCAGGGCGAAGCCGGAAAAATTTCCATGGCGTCCCGGGCGATTGCGCCATAGTGGGTCGCCCGGTCGATGGTGTCGTCCAGCGCCTTGTGCTTCTTCATCAGGCCGCAGGCGGTTTCGACGTCCGCGTCATTGATTTCGCCCCGTTCCAGAGTCCGGCGCCAGAAATCCCTTTCTTTTTCGTTGCCTCGCCGAAATGCGAGCACGACGGGCAGCGTGATCTTGCCCTCGCGGAAGTCGTCGCCAACGTTTTTTCCGAGTTTGGCCGAGGAGCCGCCGTAATCCAACGCGTCGTCTATCAGCTGGAAGGCGATGCCCAGATTCATGCCGTAGCTGCGCGCCGCCGCTTCATCGGCCTTCGACCGCCCCGACAGCATGACGCCCACTTCCGCCGCCGCTGCGAAAAGTTCCGCCGTCTTGCGACGAATGACGCCCATATAGGCGTCCTCTGTGGTTTGCGTATCCTTGGCGGCGTTGAGTTGTAAAATCTCGCCCTCGGCTATGATCGCCGCTGCATTCGACACGACCGTGAGACAAGGCAAAAAGCCCGGCTCCACCATCATTTTGAACGCGTGACCCAGCAGAAAATCGCCGACCAGCACGCAGGTCTCGTTGCCCCAAAGCATGCGCGCCGCGATTTTACCCCGGCGCATGTCGCTTTCATCAACGACATCATCATGCAACAGCGTCGCCGTGTGCATGAACTCTATGCCGGCCGCGAATTTGATCTGTCCGTCGCCCTTATAGCCGCACATGCCGGCGGTAGCGAGAACCAGCATCGGCCTTAGCCGCTTGCCGCCCGCCGAAATAAGATGGTTGGCCACCTCTGGAATGGTGGTGACGTCAGATCCCATGCGTTGAAGGATGAGCTGGTTCGTGCGTTCCAGATCAGGCCGGATCAACTCGAGAAGACTTTCGAGACCCGCGGCGGCTTTCTTTTCTCTATCTTCGAGCGGAACGACGATACCCACGGAGCCCCCTGCAGCCTTCAAAATATTTGACGCTTGTTTCCGCGGAACTTACGGCTTTGCGCCGCAAGCGGCAAGTCAGACTGTTTCCAAGCGGTTGAAATCGGGGATGGCGGACTGGTTTTGCGCTTAATTTGAAGCTGTTGGACGACAAGGTTCTTCGCTATTGGCTTTCACTCGAGTCGGCCCGCCCGAAGTCCGGAGACGGCCTTGAGGTTGCAGCGATGACTGAGCGAGAGAACGGTTTTCTAAACGGACGCCTATTTTTGTTGCAGGACGCCGGTGGGCACCGCGCCGGCACCGACGCCATGCTGCTCGCGAGCGCGGCGCCAAGGGACGCCGGCGGGTTCCTACTGGACGCCGGCGCTGGAGTTCGGGGCCGTCGGCCTTGCCGCCGCCACCTTGTCGCCGGCCATGTCCGTCGGCTTGATAGAACTCGAGCCGCAAGCCTGTGCGCTTTCGCGCGAAAACGTCCTGCGCAACGGTCTCGGCGAACGGGCGCGGGTTTTCGAGGCCGATCTGCTTGACGCCGTTTCGCGTCGCGCCGCCGGGCTCTCGCCGGAAATGGCTCAGGTCGTGTTGACCAATCCGCCATTTTTCCAGCCCGGCCGCGTGCGCATAACCCCCGACCCGCGAAAGGCTTTGGCTCATGTCGGCGCTGCGCCGTTGGAGGACTGGACGCGCGCCTGCCTGTCGTTGCTGAGGTCGGGCGGGACATTCGTCATGATTCACAGGGCCGACGCGCTGGCGGATTGCCTTGCAGCCGTCGGAGGGCGGCTCGGCGCCCTGGCGATCCTGCCCGTGGCGCCGCGCGAGGGGGCGGCCGCCACCCGGATTCTTTTGCGCGGGGTAAAAGGGGCAAGGGCGCCGCTGACGCTTGTTGCGCCGTTGATTCTGCACGCGCCGGACGGGAGCTTTACGCCGGTGGCCGAGGCGATTCATCGGGGTGAAGCAGCAGCGCCCTTCTAGGCGGCGGGCGTGTAGAAACGCGCAAATTCCTTCACAACGTGCTCATAGACATGCCGTTTGAACGGCACGATCAATTCCGGCAGCAGCAAAGGGTCCTCCCAGCGCCACTCGTCGAATTCCGGTCGATGGGCGCCGGCCGCGGGATGCGCGATATCGATTTCACTGTCGTCGCCGGTGAAACGCAGCGCAAACCATTTTTGCGTCTGGCCGACATATTTGCCCTTCCACCTCTGTTTGGAGTCCGGCGGCAGGTCATAGCTGAGCCAAGGCTCGACCTCTCCAAGCAAGGCCACGCTGCGCACGTTAGTCTCTTCATAGAGTTCGCGCAGAGCTGCCGTAGCAGGCTCCTCGCCTTCATCGACGCCGCCCTGCGGCATCTGCCATTCGAATCGGCGCCGGTGCGGTCGTCCGGTCCCTTGGCCCTGCGCCGGCCGATGAAGGCGCGCCCGGCGGAATTCAGCAACATGACGCCGACACAGGGCCTATAGCGCCGTTCGGTCATCTGACGGCTCCGCTCGCGGCGGTGGTATGGCCCGCCGGCGACAGCGTTGCCGAAACCGGCGCGATGACAAAACCGCGTTTCTCCACTTCGCGAGCGAAACGGGCGACCCGTGAAATGGTCTGCGCCTGAGCATTGGCGAAGCCGATTGCCGAGCCACTGTCGCGCGCCTGCGTCTCCAGTTGCGCCAGCGCTGCATCCAAGGATTGCGGCGTGCCCCTCGCGTCAAGGACGACATCCACGCGGGCGGCGGGAAGCGAAAATTGCGCCGCTGTTCTGGTGATGATCGACTGGGGCGAGGCGCCGTCGTCGATGAAAAACAAACCGCGCTTGCCTATGTCGGCGAGCACCGGAGACAACGCTTTTTCGTCGGCGGAGAAGCGGCCGCCAAGGAAGCTCATGACGCCGGCGTAGCCAGAGAAACGGCTCATCAGCCAGTGCAGATCTTCAAGATCGCCTGAGCTGTCGACCAGCAGGGTATGCGGTCCGGGATTGTTTTGTGGATAATCGAAAGGCTCCATCGGAGTTTGCAACAACACCTCATGGCCGCGCGCTCGCGCTCGCGCCGCGGAGCCTTCCACAGTGGCGCCGTACGGCGCGAAGGCCAGGGTGACGGCCTCCGGCAATTCGCTGATCGCGGTCTCGGTGGTTTGCGGATTCAGTCCGACGCCGCCGATGATCAGAGCGATCTTTGGCGCATTGGCCTTGATTCGCGCCGAAGTCACGAAAGGTCGGGAATAGACGTCCATTGGCCGGGCGCCGTCGGCGCCAATGCGCGGCAACACGCCGTAGCGGCCTTTTTCGGACACGCGACGGTCGGGCGCCGCCGGCAGCCGAATGCCGGAGGACTCGGTTTCGACCTGGATGATGACCGGACCCGGACCGCTGGGGCCGTTGCGTGTCACCTTGACGCCCGACTGCTGTTCGATCTCGCCCATGGTGATGACATGGTCGCGCCCATTGGACGCCTGAGGAGCGTCGTCGGTTGGCGCCTGCGCTTGTGTCTGCGCGGGTTGGGGCTGCGGCTCCGGCGGCGGCGGTTGATAGGGTTCGATTTTGGCGATGGCGTAGGGCCGGCCGCCGAGACTGGCGACCAGTGGATCGCGCTTCGTCAGAGCAAAACCGCCTGCGCCGAGCGCAAGCGCGGCGAGGCCCGGCCATAACAGCCGGGCGCCTCGGCGCGGAGTAGCTGCGGTGGTCTTTTTGTCGCGGGCGGCCTGCCCCAGCGGCTGATGCAATTCGTCGTTCATGTGGCTAAAACTTGGCCCAAGACCCTGAGCGCTCCGAATCGGCGCAATTCGCCGCGCATTGTGGCGGTTCCGGGCGCGCCAGTCGAGGGGCGCAACCCAAAACTCAGTCGCCGGCGGCGTGCGACCCGCCGGGCAGCGCGCCGTCTGCCTCCATAAGCTCCAAAAGCATGCCTTCGCGCAGTCCCCTGTCCGCGATGCGGGTGCGCGCCGCTGGAAAAAGCTCCCGGATCGCCTCGAATATGGCGCAGCCGGCGAGCACCAGATCGGCGCGCTGGGGGCCAATGCAGCCGTTGGCGACGCGTTGCTCAAAATCCATGGCGCGCAACCGCGTAATGGCGCGGGAGGCGTCGTCGTTCGACATCCACAGCCCGTCCACGCGCCAGCGGTCATAGCGCTCGAGGCCCAGATGCACGCCGGCGAGCGTCGTCACCGTGCCGGAAGTGCCGAGGAGGTGAAAGCGCGAGCAGCGCTGGCGCAGGGCCATCTCCTTTGCGAAGGGAGCCAGGGCGTCGCGCGCGTAGCGCGTCATGTTCCTAAAGGTCTCGGCGGTCACATGTTTGCCGCCGAAATGTTCGGCCAGGGACACAACGCCAAGCTCGAGCGAGGTCCAGTCGTGCAGCTCCAGCGGTCCGCCCGTATGGTTCAGCGGACGCTCGAGCCAGACCAGTTCCGTCGAGCCGCCGCCGATGTCGAACAGCAGCACGCTCTCCGCTTCCCGGTCGACCAACGCTCCGCAGCCTCGCGCGGCGAAGCGCGCCTCGGTCTCGCGGTCGATGATTTCAAGCTCCAGCCCCGTCCGTGCACGCACCCGGGCGGTGAATTCGTCGCCATTGCTGGCGCCGCGACAGGCCTGGGTCGCCACAAGGCGGGCGCGCGTGACGCCGCGCGTCTCCATTTTGTCGCGGCAGATTTCCAGCGCCTTGAGGGTGCGCTCGATCGCCTCCTCGCTGATATGTCCATTGCGGGTAAGTCCTTCGCCCAGCCGCACGATGCGGGAGAAGGCGTCCATGACGCGCAGCATTTCACCGGCCCGCCGCTTCGGCCGACGTTCGGGCCGCGCGATCAGCAGGCGGCAATTGTTTGTGCCAAGGTCCAGCGCTGCGTAGATGTGGTCGCCGTCGCGACCGCCGCCGCCGATCTGGTTCCACAACTTGGTTGATTTAGCGCTCGCAGGCTGGGCGCGCACGGCAAGCCCCGCCGGAACTGTGACGCCCGGCGGCGTTTGTTGAGCGGCCTCAGCCGCTCCCTCGCCCCCCGCCGGCTGCTCCATCCCGGTCACTTCCAGCTCCCGAACCCAAAATCTGCGGCTGGAGCGCTCCGCGCGTCTCCGCCTGTCCGACCCCTTTTCATGAAGGATTGGAAGCGTTCCCGCAAGCCGATTTCTGCATCAGCCGAAATGATCAGTTCCCCCGGCTCTCTCCCAAGCTGAGCCTTAAAGGGGAGCCAGGCAAGGTTTTGAGCGAAGCTCGCCGCAGCCTTCAGACGGCGATGGCAGGATAAGGATAAGCGTACCGCTCGGATATTGGTCTTGGCGCGCCAATGATATTGACAGGCTGAGGCGGGCTCACTAGACCACGCAGGCGCTTGCGCGCCCGACTGCCCTTGCAGTCGCCGTTGGGGGATAGTTCAACGGTAGAACAGCGAACTCTGACTCCGTTAATCTTGGTTCGAATCCAGGTCCCCCAGCCAATAAAATCTTCGAAGTTTAGTGTTTGCTATGGAAGGGCGTCAAACGCCTCGCCGCCCACGCTTTTCGAATTGACGACAGGGCGAGCGCAGTGCGAGGCGGCGCTCGCCGACGCTGCTCAAAACAAGCCCGCGCGCCGGACATCCGGTACAATAAAAGGTCTAGAGTTTCGACTGCACTATACGCTCGCCGCCGCGCCGGTTGGCCATCTGGCGCCATTTTGCGTACACCCGTTGTTTCATTACGCGGATACGCGCGTCATGCGCTGCCCAGAACCGTTCAGATCTGTCCAGTCCGGCGAAGGCTCCTCTCGCGCCGCGCAAAATCGGGTTTTGGATCGAGGCCGCAAATCCTTTTGTTTCTCTGGAACTCGCGAGTGTCAAAGCGGGCGCGGCTCTCTCCTCCAGTGACGAGGAGGAAGCGGGACCGCCGACGCCCAGTGATGAACCGATGCGTTTCAAATAAGCCTTCGCCCGAGCACAGTATTCGACGGACCGGGCGGTCATCCGCTCTTCTCCATGGCCCGCGCGATATTTCATCAAGGCCCTGCAGAGGTCGCCTTTAGCAAGGCGCCAAGCCCCCGCGAGATAAGTTACGCCATAGCGAATGTTCGTCGCAGGCAAAGCCAGTTCGCCGTCGCTGCCCTTGAAGCCGAGCATTGCGGCTGTTCCCGGTCGCACTTGCATCAGGCCGACCTCCCCCACGTCCCCAATCGCATCCGGACTAAACCCACTCTCTATGTACGCTACGGCGTCTGCGATGTCGGCGGGCAGGTCGGTCTTGCCGGCCTCCGCATGAAGAAGATCGAGATAATGAAAAGTCGCATCCGGCGGGATCTCGGTCTCCTCGGCGCGCTTTGACAACTTCGTGTCGTCCAAAGAAGGAGAAAATCCTTGTGGCTCGACGACTATCCGAAGGATCGATGGCGCATCGGGCGGAAAGAAAAGTTCTCTTTTTTCGGCAGGAGTCTGAAAAGGCGTTGGTTTCAACAGAAACAAAAAGCTGATGCAGCCTGCCGCGGCGAGCTGCGCGACAGCCGCTCGGACAATAGCGCCCGAGATTTGTTTCTCATGGATCAAGCCTGAAGGCATATCGCTTCGTCCCCATAAAAGTTCTCGGACGAACAGTTGGATTTCTTTTTCCCCAACCGTCTAGTGATATTTTGGGTTAGTGGACGGATCCGCCGCTATCGCACGCGGTTCGTCCTTTTGTCTGACAGAAATATCTTGCGCCCGGCGGAGCTGAATCTCTCTATAAACATCGAAGGATTCTGATGAGGCGGCGAACGCGGGAAAGGCAGTCGTGGAAGCCGACTGTCTGCAGACGCAGGGGGGCGTCGCCGCAAAAACTCGAGAATCGAACAAAACTCTGTTTTGATCGCCAACAGCTTCGAGGTTGGCGCACGCTTATATCTCGATGGCGGGGTGTCCACGCAGCCAGAAAGCGGCCCCGATGACAACAGAGTTACGCTGATTCAAACGCCCTTGAACAAAACATGATTGGCGCGCCAAAGCTTTCCAGCGGCGTGGTGGCCATCGCCGGCACTCCGCCCGTTGCTGGCGAATGCGTGAGAGCGTAATCAGTTAGAGGCCCAGCTGGTGAGCTTCTAGGATCTTTTTCGCTGCAAGCGGAATATATGGGTGATCACTATATCCGCGATGCAGGTTCGCGCTGGAAGCCAGTACGCTCGGCTTTTATGCTGAGGAGACAACTCTAGTTACCAAGTCAAGAATCTCAATCCAGCGACCTTCGGGCAGATTAAACTCAAGCGCTCGTCAAGCTCCGGCGGCATTGGCGCGGGGAAACAAAACAAGCAGGGCTATTCGACGTCCACAACTTGAACAGCGGCGCCCGCTTCGGAAGCAATTTCGCTAATTGCATGCGACTGGCGTCAACGCCGCCACAACAGCTTGCGTTGCCCACTCGAGCTCTGCGGGCGGCCTGACATGACATCGATGCGCCTTAGGATAGAGCTCATCCAAGTGCGGACTTTGATCGATTGGTGAAGTCAGCGGTCACCACTTCGCCCACGCCCTTCGGTCAGGCTCCCGGAAGGATTTATTAGCATCATGCCGCGTGCTGGCCGACGCCCTCTCGGCATGCGCGACATGATGAGGAGCGTGATCGCGTTGCGCTTGTGAGTGCCGGGCGGCGGCCTTGGAAGCGACTGGTCTGGAAATGGCGGTAGTTGGCCCCGCAGTTTCCGTCTGCGAATGAAGTTCCAACGCGACCGAAAACGCGACGTAACCAAAAGCCAGGACCAAGGTCACGCACACGACCCAAAAAGTGCATGCTATAACGCCGAGAGCGTCCCGAAGTTCATCGGTGTCCATGGCTTGGCTACTATTTCGCCAGCCCCTGCTGAGTTTCGTTCAGAGACCAGCCGTTCTCTGTCGACGACAGCTCAACCTGTTTGACGCGTAAGTCGTTCCTTTACCTGCGGATGTCCTTTCGATTTTGCAGCGAGGAAGGCAAGCACGCGCTTGGCCTTGACGGCGTTCAACGCGGTGGCGCGCTTCGACTGTGGGCTTATGAGTTTGTAGCTTGGTCGGCCGCCGGTTCGCCAGGAAGGGCCGTCGGCTCTCCCAGCGAGTCGCGAACATAAAGCTTATTGACCAGCACGAAGATAATGACAGTCATTGGGGCGGCGAAAATGGTCCCGGCAAGTCCGAGCAGGGAGCTGATGGACACAATGCTCAGCAACATGAGAGCGGGAGGAATAAAAACCATCCTTTGTTGTATCATTGGCATGATCAACTGGCCTTCGACCTGATGGATGACGACATAGGCGATTACAGTCCAAACCATGGCAGTAGCGTTCAAAGTCACCGCGACAAGAATGGCGGGAACCGCCGCGACGATCGGGCCGAGATAAGGAACGAATTCGGCTACCCCCGCAATAACTCCGAGCGCAAGCGGCGAAGGGAGCCCTATTATCCAGACGGCGACTCCGGAAAGGACGCCAATGATCAACATTTCGATGAGCTGACCCAACATCCATAAACGCAGCCCCTGCGCCACATGGTCGATCGTTTCGTTGGCGTTCACTCTCCATTCCGGAGGAAACAACTTGCCCAGCCCGTCGCGGTAGAGAGTCTGCTGCGCGGCGAGGTAGATCCCCGCGAAAGCCGTGACCACCAGAGCGATAAGGAAATTTGTGCTTATGTGGAAGATGCCGCTAACAAGATCGCCGACTGGAACATTTTCGCCTAGATGCGTTAAAAGCAAGCTGCCGAGCGAAGATTGTCGTAACGCCGTCGTGATCGTTTGCTGCGCCTCATTGGCGCGACGCAAAATCTCTTCCAGCTCCGAGCCGACTCCCGTTCCAAACAAATAGCCGGCGCCTCCCAGGATAGCGATGGCGATCAGACCTGAAATCATAAGCGCGAGGCTGCGCGGGAGTCTGATCCTGCGGAACGGCGCGGCGCCGAGCGTGAGCAGCGTCGCGACAAGAACGGCGCCGATTGTGATGAGGACTACATTGGACAGGCGCCAGACCAACAGCGGAACCAAAACAAGCGCGATAGAAATAATTGCTCTTTTCGAAAACTCCGCTGTCGTCATGAAGTTTTTCCGCGGCCTCGGCGTTGCGCTAGCTTCGCACTTTTAACCCGTGGCCAGCTTGATGGTTCCGCGTCCTGTCAAGCGGGCGCCGCAAAAGTCCGCTGACGTCACAGCAAAACCATTTTCACGCCGCAAAAGAATCCTCCTTCGTACATTTCCTAAGTATGCACAAAGCCAAAGACCCGTTTATGCTGTCCAATCTTTGGCATAGCGGTTTGAAACCGCGATCAGTAATCAACTGAACAGCGCCAAAATCCGGGCCTGTTCATGAAAGAATGTGCGATGCAATGTGGCGCTAGGGTTTTCGTTACGGGCGCAAGCGGTTTCGTTGGCTCCGCCGTGGTGCATCAGCTGGTTCGATCCGGATTCGAGGTGCAAGCGCTGGTTCGCCCGAATAGTCCGCGCAGTCACCTCCCGCACAACGGAATCCGTTTCACTGAAGGAGACCTGCTGGACAGGCGCAGCGTAGCGAAGGCCATGTCGGGCGCTCGCTATGCATTCCACGTCGCCGCCGACTATCGGCTTTGGGCTTTTGCAAGCAAGCAAATACAACTCACCAATGTCACCGGCACGCGAATTGTCATGGAAGAGGCGATGCGCGCTGGCGTTGAACGCGTGGTATACACCAGCAGCGTAGCAACTCTGGCGCCTCGTACGGATGGCAGTCTTGCGGACGAAACTGTTTTGGCCCGCGAACAAGACGCGATCGGGGCCTACAAGCAGAGCAAGATCGCGGCGGAACGCATGGTGCTGGCGATGATCGAAAATGACGGACTTCCCGCGATAATCGTCAGTCCCTCCACGCCGATCGGTCCTCGCGACGTGCGGCCAACTCCGACGGGGCGGCTCGTTCTGGAGGCAGCCGCCGGTCGCATCCCCGCCTTTGTGGATACCGGATTGAACCTGGTGCATGTCGACGATGTGGCGTCGGGGCATATCGCCGCGCTGCATCGCGGCAGGATCGGCGAGCGCTATATCCTTGGCGGTCAAAATGTGCTGCTGTCGAAAATGCTTTCGGACGTAGCCGAAATCATGGGTCGGCATGGTCCATGGCTTCGCCTTCCTTGGTATTCGGGCATTCCGATAGCTTGTGCGGCTGAAGCGATGGCCTGCATTAGCGGCCGCGAACCTTTGGCGACATTGGCGGGAGTGCGGATGTCGCGGCGCCGAATGTTTTTCACGCCGGCCAAAGCCGAGCGAGAACTCGGGCTGCGGGCGCGACCGTATTCTGAAGCCCTGTATGACGCCATCGACTGGTTCCGCAGCGCTGGGCGCCTTACCCGCAAACCCGCGAAACGTTCTGTGCACAGCGGTCACTCAGTTTCCGGCGCGGCCATCGTCGGTGAATAGTTTTTACAGAAAGCGGTTTCCGTTCAAGCTCAGAGTTCGGCTTTCGTTGGTTCAGTCGGCTCCCCTCGTGTCACCGCGAGAGTGACTTTCGCCGCGAGCATCATGGGCACTGCCAACATGACGCCGGGCAGCCCGAAAAGAGCGGCGCCAGAAAAAAAAGAAAAAATGATCAGGACCGGGTGCAATTTCGACGCTGCTCCCAAAACCAGCGGAGCCAACAACTGATCAATCGAAAGGCGCAGGACAACGGCGTAGATCGCATAGCTCATGATTGAACCGATTGTGGCCGAATGCCTGATGGCCACCAGACCTGCGATCAGCGCGGAGGCGCCGGGGCCCGCGACGGGTATCATTTCCAGAACGCCGGTCATCAACGCCAGAAAAACGGCGTGATGGAGACCCAGCACCAGTCCAAGACCTGCGTAAGCCGCGACCGTCGCATACAGCATGACGACAATCACGCCAATAAAGTAGCGCCTTAGCATTGGATCAAGGCGGCGCAAAATTTCTTCAACTGACGGTCGTCGATCCGGGGGAGCGATCCAAAACAGTCCATCGATCAAACGCCGTCCGCTTAACAGCAGATAGAAAAGAAGGACAAAGGTCAGGAAGATTCCAAAGGCGGTGGAGAAGCCGACAGCGGTAAACTCGGCAATTCGCGCGGGCTTTTCAATCCATGCGCGAACGCCGCGCGCGGCGGATTGGGCGATCTGGGCCGCGTTCGCTGGTTGACCGAATAAACTCACCGTTGCGTCGCCGACCGCGCTCTTGGCGAGCTTTTCGAAAGTGCCTTGCATATCGCCCAGTAACTGGGTCAGATCGCGCACCAAAGCTGGAGCTCCGAGCAGACCCAACGCCAGGATCGCGACCAGAAGAAGCAGAAAGACCGCAGCTGCGCCAACAGCGCGATGCCTCTTCTTCGAAAGACGATCCACCAGAGGCGCACACAGGTAAGCCACCACTCCCGCCACCACAAAGGGCAGCAGGATCCATTGCAACTCATGCAAGAGCACTGCTAAAACAAGCAGACCCACCCAGAACGTGACGCGTTCCGGCCTTTTTTTAGGAGACAAAACCTCCTGATGGCTGGACTCCGCTGTCATGTGAGTCTAACGCCGCCCCGGATCTGAAATGAAAACAAAAGCTATCGAACTGATTATCGCAGCGACGCTGGCGGCGCCGGGTTATCGCCGCTCTGAGAAAGCCGCCCCGGCGTCATTCTAGTTCAGCTCCGCCCTGGCCCATTTTTTCAAGCGCTTGTGTTCGGGCGCTTCCGACTTCGTCTTCCCCTTTCTCGTCGCCACACGGATGGCGTTAGCAGTATTGGGGCTGGACGTGGTCTGTTGGTCGACATCCGGCTCTTCCAACTCCTTTTTCAAGAACGGCTGCTTCCGACCGATCAACGATTGTTCCACATCTTGCGTAAAGTCCCTCATCTTCGTACTCCACAAACCGACACGCCCCCGCGCTCTCTCCGGATGCGGGCGGCTCGGGCGCGCAGCTCCAGAAAAGGAAAACGAAAGCGGCGAAATGCAGTTCCTGTGTCGCGGTCGATTTTCCGGCAGACCGTGCTCACAGCATTTCTTTCACGCGCCCCGCACGGCGGCGACTCTAGCTGATAAGCCGTTTAGATAAAGCCTCAGCTTCTGACGCATTATTCAAACTGTCTGGACGCGCACTTCGCCGTTGCTCGCCGTGGCGGTCAGCATGCCCGGCGCGGAACAAGCGCGACCGCATGCGCCATTGCGATCTACGATGATGAGACCGCCAAGGCCATGTACCCTTTCCATGAGATATCGTATGGCTTCGTTTGCGGCGGCGTCAGCGCGCATCCCGCGAAATTCAATCAGCAGAGCGGCTGTCTTGGCGAGCGATGTGCGTATGAAATGCTCTCCAACCCCGGTGCAGGAAATGGCGCAGCTGGCGTTGTCAGCTAAAGTTCCGGCGCCGATGAGCGCGGAATCGCCGACGCGACCGGGCAGTTGGTTCACAATGCCTCCAGTCGAAGTGGCGGCCGCGAGATTTCCGGATTTGTCCCGGGCCACGGCGCCCACGGTTCCAAGCTTGTTTTCTGTCTCGGAATGGTCGAGCATCGTGGTTTCTTTTTGTTTCGCGCTCGCCAATTGCTTCACACTCGCTTCGGTCATGAAATACGAGGGGCTTTCAAAAGTTATGCCATATCGCAGTGCAAAACGTTCAGCGCCCTCGCCGATCAGTAAGACATGGCGGCTTTTCTCCATTACCGCGCGGGCGAGCAATACAGGATTCTTGACTCCGCGTACTCCTGCGATTGCGCCCGCGTCGAGTGTGCGCCCGTCCATGATGGATGCGTCGCACAACACCGCGCGCTCCGAGTTCAGGACAGAACCACAACCGGCGTTATAAAGAGGGTTGTCCTCCAGCATGGTCACGCAATGTGCGACCGCATCCAGCGCCGAACTTCCCTTGTCGAGGAGGTCGGCGCCCGCCTCAATGACGCGCCGCAATGATTCTTCATAGCGTTCTGGAGAGCGAATAGCGCCGGCGCCGCCATGGATCATGAGCGAAAAACGTTCCACGACCAACATTGCCATGAGATCTTAGATCGGGAAACAAAAATCTGGGGTCAGGCGTTTATGTTTAACTCATTAAAGCAACATAGTCGCGCGCGACATTGCTGATAAGCTGTAGTTTTATGGACGCTGGCGAAATGCAGCAGGAAGTGAAGAGCATGAAAGCTGGCGGCGAAACAAACGGAGCCCTGAATACGCATTGCTGCATTGTGGGCGGCGGCCCTGCGGGCATGATGCTGGGTTTCTTGCTCGCCCGGGTCGGAATCGATGTCATTGTGCTGGAAAAGCATGGTGATTTCTTTCGCGATTTTCGCGGCGACACCATACATCCTTCGACGCTCGAGCTCGTTTACGAGCTTGGACTGCTCGATGACTTTCTTAAGCTTCCGCATCACGAAGCTACCGCAATAGAGGGTTGGATCGGAAAGGAAAAGGTTACTGTGGCCGATTTCTCCCACCTGCCGACTCACTGCAAATTCATCGCTTTCATGCCGCAGTGGGATTTTCTCAACTTCATCGCGGAACGGGCGCGGCAGCTGCCGACCTTCCATCTTCACATGCGCGCGGAAGCGACCGATCTGCTGTTTGAAGATGGTCGTGTCGCCGGGGTGCGGGCAATTACGGCTGACGGTCCGGTGGATGTGCGCGCAAATCTGACTGTCGGAGCTGATGGTCGCCATTCCAGGATCCGCGACAAGTCGGGACTAAAATCGTTCAATCTGGGCGCTCCCATGGACGTGTTGTGGATGAAGCTCAGTCATCGTTCCGAAGATCCGAAAGAAACATTCGGGCGTTTTGATCCCGGCCGTATTTTGGTGCTGATTGATCGGGGAGATTACTGGCAATGTGGCTTTGTCATCCGCAAGGGTGGCTTTGATGACATCCAAAGCGCGGGACTGGAGGCGTTTAGAGGCGATATTGCGCGTCTCGTTCCGTTTCTTGCCAACCGCGTCAATGAATTAACCAGCTGGGAGGACGTGAGGCTTCTGACGGTTGTAGTCGACCGTTTGCGCGAGTGGCACAGGCCCGGCCTGTTGTGCATTGGCGATGCCGCCCACGCCATGTCTCCAATCGGTGGCGTCGGCGTCAACCTTGCCATTCAGGATGCTGTCGCAGCGGCCAACATGCTTGCGACGCCTTTACGGGGAGGCGTTCCTGAACCCGGCGTCTTGCGCGCGGTTCAAAGTCGGCGCGAGTGGCCGGCGCGCATAACCCAGTCCATACAGCTTTTCATTCAAAGGCGAATCATCACCGGGGCGCTTGCGTCGGCCACAGCTTTTACGTTGCCGATGCCGCTCAGGATTTTGCGTGATCACCCCTTTTTGCGTCGCCTTCCGGCCCGCCTCATCGGGCTTGGCATTCTGCCGGAGCATCTGGCGACTCCGCCTGGATAGAAGGCAGGGGACCTGGTTCCAAAGCAAGTTTCTTGCGACTGTGGAACGGTCCTCACTCCAATGAATTAGTGAAGACAGAGGTCGTAGCGAAGTCGTGAGAGGAGCCCAGGTATGACATTTCATTTGGAAGGAAAAACAATTCCGGACGGGGATTACTTCAAGGTGGCGGACGCTTTCCCGACAATTCAGGCCGCTCTGGATGCGGCGCAAAACATCTATTGTGGCGCCGCGATCGTCTGGATCATGGATCATCAGCGGAAGCTGATCTTATCCTCGCAGGACGTCAAGGCCATGGTGGATACAGGCGATGCGTACGCTACCCCATAGACGTGATTTTCCCGCTCGTTCACGGGGTGGAAAAATACGGAAACCGACCAGCGACATCGCCGCGCTCTAGCTCTGAGCATCGCTGAGGCGTTCAGCCAGCGGCTTTCCGCAGTGTTCCTGTTTGGATTTACGATAAGTCAATGGTGACTCCGCGCGCGTTGACGTTCCGTTCAGCTTGCCAGTGTCCTAGACCTCTCTCCACTTCCTGAACGAAGTCGAGCCCAATATCATCCGCGAGATGTCCCAAGTCGGAAATGAGGTCGGAGATTGCATCGGCTTTGTTGCTCCCAAAGCACCGCTTGAAGTTTTCCAGTGCTTCGGACGCGCAGGTGAGGTGACTGTCCGTATTATAGCTCATGATTTCTCCTGAGACGCGTGTGCCCGTATTGGTATTGACCGAGCCGCCCTCATGGGGCAGCGATGAAAAATCTCGGGGTAACTGCATTGACGAATGAGCTTTGAAAAAACAGAGGCGCTGAGATGGCGCACCCTGGCTGCTCCTTCCGCGGGCAGCGCGAAACGCCTGCAGTTCGCGCATTCCGGCAGTAGCTCAGTTCCAGGGTGCAGCTGGATTTGAGCACAGCATCGCGTTACGAACAATTTGGGAAAAGTACTAAAATTCGCGCTTAAAGCTCTGATTAAACGTGAGCTCGAGGCAAAGGGTCGGCTGCAGAGCCGCAGTGGCGTCGGAGGTGAAACGTAGCCGTGGCCATTGGAATGGCGCGGTGGAGATTTTTCGCCATCCGAGGCCGCGCTCCCTCAATCGAATGAACTATCCCAGTTTCTTCGCGCGCCGCCTTGGCTAATGCCAGCGCGTTACTCATATGACCTTTAGAGAAGAGGGCGCCCATAATCGCCCCGCTCTGTAGTGAAAATAGTCAACATCATATGTGGCGATGATGAAAGCAGATGTATTTGCGCAATTCGCAAGGTCGTACGGCGAGCGGCGATCCACGGAAATGCCGTTGGGAGCCTATCTCGACCTTTGCCGTGAAGATCCGAAAATATACTCGAGCGCCGCAGAGCGCATTCTCGAAGCGATAGGCGAGCCAGAGCTTGTCGATACGTCCAGAGATCAAAGGCTCGGACGTATCTTCATGAACAGGACCATCCGGATTTATCCCGCCTTCGCTGAATTTTTCGGCATGGAAGAGACGATCGAGCGCATAGTCAGTTTTTTCCGTCACGCAGCGCAGGGTCTCGAAGAACGCAAACAGATTCTCTATTTGCTCGGACCGGTGGGCGGAGGGAAGTCCTCGCTTGCCGAGCGGCTCAAGATCCTGATGGAAAACAACCCGATATATGTCCTGAAGGCGAAAGACGAAATTAGCCCGGTCTTTGAAAGCCCGCTTGGTCTATTTGATCCCGTCGTCGCGGGACCCATGCTGGAGGAGCATTACGGCATTCCTCAGCGCCGCCTGACGGGGCTGATGAGTCCATGGTGCCTGAGGAGGCTGGATGACTTCGGCGGGGACGTCACACGTTTCAATGTCGTGAAGCTCTCCCCGTCACGGTTGCGGCAGATCGCGATCGCCAAGACGGAGCCCGGCGACGAAAACAATCAGGATATATCGTCGCTGGTGGGCAAAGTGGATATCCGCAAGCTGGAGGATTTCGCGCAGGCCGATCCCGACGCCTACAGCTACTCCGGTGGACTGAACCGCGCAAATCAGGGGCTGCTCGAATTTGTCGAGATGTTCAAGGCTCCGATCAAGATGCTGCATCCGCTTTTGACGGCGACGCAGGAAGGCAACTACATTGGAACGGAAAACATCGGGGCCATCCCGTTCTCGGGGATGGTCATGGCGCACTCAAACGAAGCCGAATGGCAGAGTTTCAAGGCCAATCGCAACAACGAAGCGTTTATCGACCGCATCTACGTGATCAAGGTTCCCTATTGCCTGCGCGTTTCGGAGGAGCAACGAATCTATGAGAAGTTGCTGAGAGCGTCTGAACTCGCGAGCGCAAGTTGCGCGCCAGGCACCTTGGAGATGCTCGCCCAGTTCGTGGTGCTCTCGCGACTCAAGCCGCATGAGAACTCAAATCTGTTTTCGAAAATGCGGGTGTATAACGGCGAGAGCTTGCGCGAGGTGGATCCGCGCGCGCGAAGCATGGTTGAATACCGCGAAGCCGCAGGCATGGACGAGGGCATGGACGGGCTCTCTACACGCTTCGCCTTCAAAGTGCTGGCGGCGACCTTCAATCACGACACGGTCGAGGTTGCGGCTGACCCGATCCATCTGATGTATGTTCTCGAGCAGAGCGTTCGACGCGAGCAGTTGGCTCCGGAGATCGAGAAGCGTTACCTGGAATTCATCAAGGCCGAACTTGC
This sequence comes from uncultured Alphaproteobacteria bacterium, assembly GCA_963697595.1. Taxonomy (GTDB): domain Bacteria; phylum Pseudomonadota; class Alphaproteobacteria; order Rhizobiales; family Beijerinckiaceae; genus Methylocystis. Next base: position 3,634,921 of record CAVOON010000003.1, read on the forward strand.
GCCCCGATATGCGGAATTCATCGGGAACGAAATCCAGAAGGCCTATCTGGAGTCCTATGTGGATTACGGTCAGAATCTGTTCGACCGTTATATAGACTACGCGGACGCATGGATTGAGGATCAGGACTTCAAGGACCCGGACACCGGGCAGCTGCTCGACCGGGAGCTTTTGAACCAGGAGCTCACCAAGATCGAGAAGCCCGCGGGCATCGCCAATCCCAAGGATTTCCGCAACGAGGTGGTCAAGTTCGCGCTACGGTGGCGCGCCGCGAATGGAGGCCGCAATCCTTCCTGGAACAGCTACGAAAAAATTCGTGACGTCATCGAAAAGCGGATGTTTTCGCAAGTCGAGGATCTGCTGCCGGTCATAAGCTTCGGCTCAAAGAAAGACAACGAAACCGAGAAGAAACACGGGGAGTTTGTAAGTCGAATGACGGCGCGCGGCTACACTGAGCGGCAGGTGCGCCGCCTGGTGGAGTGGTACATGCGCGTCAAGCAGTCGGGTTGATCGATGTCGCATGAAGAGTAGGTGATGAAAATATGCATATCGTCGATCGAAGACTGAATCCAAGCGGCAAGAACTTCGAAAACAGGCAGCGTTTTCTGCGTCGCGTGAAGCGGACAGTTGAACGCGCGGTTCGCGAAGCCAGTCGGGAGCGCTCGATCGAGGATCTGGAAAATCCCGGTGAAATCACCATACCCGCGGAAGGCTTGAAGCAGCCGACCTTTCATCATGCGCCGGGTGCGCGCCGGGATATTGTGCTGCCGGGCAACCGGGAATATGTCGAAGGAGATCGCATTGGACGACCGCCGGGAGGGGGTGCGGGCGACAAGCCCGCTCCTGGCTCGACCGGAGGCCAAGCCAGCGAAGACGCCTTCCGTTTCGTGCTGACCCGAGACGAGTTCCTGAATATTTTTCTGGACGATCTGGAATTGCCCGACCTCGCCAAACGGCGGGTCTCCTGGATTGAAGATGAAGGAACCCGACGCGCCGGCTACGCCATGACTGGCACTCCAAACAACCTGGCGTTGAGCAGGACCTTGCGAATGTCCCTGTCACGACGCATCGCTCTTGGAAGACCGAAAAGTCATACGATCGCTAAACTGGAAGACGAACTTGCCGAAGCGGTGACGGAGGAAAGCGCCAAAACCGAACCCCTCGAGCGGCAGCTCGAGATCCTGCGACGCCGGCGTACGCGGGTAGCCTATCTGGATCCCGTGGATTTACGCTATCGCCGGTTCGAGCGCTTCCCCAAGCCCGTCGCTCAGGCGGTGATGTTTTGCCTGATGGACGTATCGGGCTCGATGACCGAGCACACAAAGGACATCGCCAAGCGCTTTTTCATGTTGCTTCACGTGTTTCTCACCCGTCGCTACAAGCGTATCGAGCTTGTGTTCATCAGACACACCGACGAAGCCGCGGAGGTGGATGAGGAGACGTTCTTCCGTTCTGTCGAAACGGGGGGAACGATGGTTTCCTCGGCCCTCGCCGAAATGCTTCGCGTCGTCAAGGACCGTTACGACCCGGGCAGCTGGAACATTTACGCGGCCCAGGCCTCGGACGGCGACAATCTGCTGGGGGATAACGATCGGACCCGCGAGCTGCTTCAAAGCGCGATACTGCCTCTATGCCAGTATTTTGCTTACCTTGAGGTCAGAGAGTCGCTCATCGACGACTTCAGTTCGATCGACGCCGGACAGAGCTCGCTGTGGACAGCGTACGCGCCTTTGCAGAAGGAAGGCGGCAAGTTTCAGATGCGGCGCGTCTCGCGACGGGAACGCATTTATCCTGTTTTCCGGCAACTATTTCAGCGGCGGGACACCGGCGCCCATGGTGACTCGGGATGACGAACGGCCATGCCCTCTTCGAAGGCAAAGATTGGAACTTCGAAACCCTTCAGCGGATTCACGATGCAATAGAACCGATCGCTCAACAGGAGCTCGGCCTCAATATCTTTCCAAACCAGATTGAGGTTATCACAGTCGAGCAAATGCTGGACGCCTATGCCTCAACCGGCATGCCGATATTTTACAAACATTGGTCCTTCGGAAAGCGTTTTGTCCAGCATGAGGCGATTTATCACAAAGGATTGCAGGATCTCGCTTACGAGATCGTGATCAATTCCAATCCATGCATCAGTTACATCATGGAAGGAAGCTCGGCGACGATGCAGACGCTGGTCATCGCTCATGCGGCGTTCGGTCATAATCACTTCTTCAAGAACAATTATCAGTTCCAGCAGTGGACCGCTCCGGAAAGCATTCTGGATTACCTTGCCTTCGCCAAAAATTACATCGCGAGTTGCGAGGAGCGTTACGGTCATGCTGAAGTGGAGCGCCTGGTCGACGCCGCACATTCATTAATGTCGCATGGCGTCGATCGTTCGCCGCATAAGAGACCTCTGGATTTGTTGCAGGAGGAAAAGCGCGAACGCGACCGCATGCAGGAACGCGAGCGACTTTACAACGATCTCTGGCGAACGGTTCCCGGTCGTTCGTCTCCTAACAAGGCGGGAGGAGATCAACGGCGCGCTCTGCTGGGGCTTCCACAGGAAAATCTGCTTTATTTTCTGGAGAAAGTGGCGCCGCGCCTCAAACCCTGGCAGCGCGAAGTGCTGCGGATCGTGCGGCTTGTCGCCCAATATTTCTATCCGCAGCAGTTGACGAAGGTGATGAACGAAGGTTGTGCGACTTATTGCCACTACCGGATCATGACGACACTGCACGAAACAGGTCGCATCGACAATGGGAGCTTTCTGGAGTTCCTGCATTCGCATACAAGCGTCATCCGTCAGCCAATGTATCATGAGCCGGCCTATGGCGGGGTGAATCCCTACGCTCTCGGCTTCGACATGATGCAGGACATCGCAAGAATCGTTCGCGAACCGACGGCCGAAGATAAACTCTGGTTTCCCGAGATCGCCGGAACAGGCGATGAGATGGCGGTGCTTCGTAATGTTTGGGCGAATTACAGAGACGACAGTTTCATTGCGCAGTTTTTGAGCCCCGCGCTTATCCGTAAATGGCGTCTGTTTCATATTGTAGATGAAAGCGAACTTCCATATCTTGCAGTGGCGGCGATCCATAACGAAAGAGGATATCGTGAGCTGCGGCGGCGCCTTGCCGCGGAATATGATGCGCCAGCGCAGTCGCCCCATATCGAGGTGGTTGACGTGGATCTCGCTGGAAGCAGAAAGCTGGTTCTGCATCATCGTGTGGTCGAAGGAAGGTTCCTGCAGGCCGAAGAAGCCGCGCTGGTCATGAAGCATCTCGCCAATCTCTGGGGATATGAAGTTTTGCTGCAAGAAGTGGACTCCAAATCGGAGCAAGTTCTGAAAGAACACGCAGCTACTCCTGAGGCGCGTTAAACCATATCCGCTTGCGCGTTCCGAGATCGCTGGCTAACCGCAGCGGCGGACGTGTATAAAGGGGCCCTCCCTCTTGTCTGCGTTTCCTGCAATGTCAGCTTCCCAATTTACCGTTCGCTCCATCGGTTCGCTCGCTCTCATTGACCCGAAGGCATGGGACAACTGCGCCAATCCTCAAGGAATTGTTGCGCCAGGCGTGACCACAGAGAAATATAATCCCTTTTTAGCTCATGCCTTCCTGCTTGCGCTGGAGCGATCGGGATCGGTCGGCGGACGTACGGGCTGGACTCCCGCGTATGTTCTGGTTGAAGACCGAAACGGGCGCCTCATCGCTGCTGCGCCCTCCTACCTCAAAGCTCACAGCCTCGGAGAGTATGTTTTCGACAGCGGTTGGGCGCAGGCCTATGAGCGCTTCGGTGGTCAATATTATCCGAAGATCCAGGTCGCCGTGCCCTTCACGCCGGTGACCGGTCGTCGATTGCTGCTGGCGAGCGACGCCCCACAGGGAGCGCGAGGGATGCTGATCGCAGGGTTGCGCGCATTGCATAAGGCCGGCGGAGCCTCGTCCATCCATGTGACATTCTCAACGCAAGACGAGGTGGAATCTCTGCAAGATTCGGGATTCACAATTCGCGTCGGACAGCAGTTTCATTTCATTAACGAGGACTATCGCGATTTTGATGATTTTCTCAGCGCTCTCTCGTCGCGAAAAAGGAAAGCGATCAAGCGCGAGCGACGCGAAGCCCTGAGTGGTGAAATCGAGATCGACTTGTTGACGGGCGAGGACATAAAGTCGTCGCACTGGGATTCGTTCTTCGCCTTTTACATGGACACTGGCTCGCGCAAATGGGGACGGCCCTATCTGACCCGCGCGTTTTTTGAGCACATCGGAGCGACGATGTCGGATCGCGTGTTGCTGGTCATGGCGCGACGCGAAGGACGGCAAATCGCCGGCGCCATAAATTTTCTGGGCGACGACGCGATCTATGGCCGCAACTGGGGAGCGCTGGAGGAGCGGCCTTTCCTGCATTTTGAGGTTTGCTACTATCAGGCGATCGAATTCGCCATTCGACACGGATATAAGCGCGTGGAAGCCGGCGCCCAAGGCGAGCACAAGCTCGCGCGTGGCTACCGGCCCGTCGCGACTTACTCCGCGCATGAATTCGCGGATCCGCGCTTCAACGCCGCGGTCGCCGAGTTTCTCGCCCGCGAGCGCGAGGCGGTTGAGGAACTGATAGTCGACTACGAAGGTGAACTGCCTTTCCGGCGCGATGGAAAGGAGGCAAAGGAATAGTTCGAGTTGAAAACGGCTCGTTGTGATAGCTGCGTGTTTGTCCACTGGCGGCTTTCAGCGCGACGGAACGGGCCTTCCCGACCGAAGGAACCCCCAACGCTGACTCGGGTTTGCTAAGGTAAGTTATGGAGAATCGGCGTTTACGCCTTCGTTCAAACTATTTGGATCAGCCCTGCATGGACAATTCGAATGTCAAACGGTTCCTGCCATGGGTCGTCGCCGCAGCCCTGTTCATGGAACAGCTTGACTCGACCATCGTCAACACGGCGGTGCCTTCGATGGCCGACAGCCTGCACGTCACTCCGCTAAGCCTGAAAACCGTCGCCGCCAGTTACATCCTAAGCCTCGCGCTATGCATACCGGTGAGCGGTTGGATGGCCGATCGCTATGGAACGCGGCGCGTTTTCGCGTTGGCCATCGCGGTCTTCACGATTTCATCCGTATTTTGCGGGGTCGCGTCGAACACCGCTCAAATGGTGGCGGCGCGTGTTTTACAGGGGATGGGAGGCGCGATGATGATGCCGGTGGGCCGTCTCGCCGTGATCCGCACTTTTCCGAAAGCCGAATTGTTGCAGGCAATGAACTTCGTCATCATCCCGGCCTTGATCGGGCCGTTGCTGGGTCCGACAGTCGGGGGCCTTATTGTGCATTGGCTGTCATGGCGCGAAATTTTTTTCGTGAATGTTCCAGTCGGGGTGATCGCGTTGTGGCTTACCTATAGCCATATGCCCGACTATTACGGGGAGGCTTCCCGGCCGCTGGACTGGAAGGGTTTTTTGCTTTTTGGAGCGGGAACGGCGCTCATTTCCTGGCTGCTGGAAATCTTTGGCGAGCACGAGATACGGATCGAGGTGGAGGCCGCGCTCTTTTTCATCTCGCTCGTTTTGCTCGCCGGCTACTGGCGCCATGCCTTAAAGGCGCAATATCCGCTGTTGCAGCTGGCGCTGTTCAAGGTGAGGACCTTTCGCGTCTCGGTTGTCGGAGGCTTCATCACGCGCCTCGGCGTCGGTGGATTGCCATTTCTGACGCCTTTGCTGTTCCAGGTCGGCTTAGGCCTGCCCGCTTGGCAATCGGGCTTGCTGATGATGCCTACAGCCGCCGCCGCTATCGTCATGAAAGCCATTTCGCGGCGTGTGTTGGCGCGCTTCGGATACCGCAAGGTTCTGATCGTCAACACGCTCATGATCGGAGTGACGATTTGTCTGTACGCGCTGGTGCAGACGCAGACTCCGACGGAATCGATAGTAGCTATTGGTCTTGCCCTGGGATTTTTTAATTCGCTGCAGTTTTCGAGCATCAACAGTATGGCCTATGCGGATATTCAAACGCAGGACTCCAGCATGGCGAGCACGATCGCGAGTTCCTTCCAGCAAATCTCGATGAGCTTCGGACTGGCGTTTGGATCGCTGGTCGCCGCCTGGTATCTCGGAGGTCTGCCGCAAACCGACCACGCCGCCGTTATCGACGCCCTGCACCGGGCTTTTCTATCCCTGGGCGGTCTTACAATCGTGTCTTCGCTGTCGTTTTGGACGTTGCGCGCAAGGGACGGGGAAAGCGTCAGCGGCGCTTTGCCCGAGGTGGCCTAGCCTCAATCCCTAGCGGGACGCCCATGCTGGAGGATCGCTGGCCGGGAAGGATTCAATTCCGGCCTCGTAAACGGTGTCCTCGGCTGCCGGTTCGGGCGTCGCTGTCGCCAATCGGTTGAGGACTTTGCTCAGTCCGCTGGAGATGAGCGCCAATCGTTCGGCTTCCGCGCGCTGACCCAGGGATTGGACGGTTCCATCGAGAACAACCTGGTCATCTTCGAAGGAGACGACAAGGTTCGAGCCGTTTTGTAGCGCCTGCGCAATTATGGTCTTGACCTCGGATGGAGCGCATTTCGCGCGCATTGCTGTTCCTCCGGCTTGATCGTCAGGCGCTTTTCGCGACAGTCGATAGATTAGTGCGTTGCGCTTGCGGGACGAGATCTCCGTGAGTTGCAGTTAAGAGGCTCATATTTCCGCCGAGATTTTTGGCGACAAAAGGTCGCGTGAAAAGAAAAGGGCAGATATCTCATGTCGCGTTCGCGTGTTTTTCTCTTGTGTTGCAGCGCCATTGGCACGCTCCTGCTCGGCGGCCGCGACGGTCTTGCGCAATATTATCAGCCATATTCGCCCTATCCTCCTCCTCCTCGCGAGCGTCAGCTTGACGACAGATATGAAGCTGCGCCGGACGAGGAGGACTATCGTCCGTCGTCACGGCCGGGAGCCAGGCTCAGGCATAGCTATGAAAGTGACGAGGATTCTTTGCAGCCTCCGGCGCAACGCGTCCTTCCCCGTAACCGGGCGCGCCCCGAAGGCCTTCCGGCTGATGCTGATCCAGCTTACTCGACGCCCATCGACTATGATGATGAAATCGATGCAAATGAGTCGACAGCTCAAGTCGTAGACGACCCAATGAATGATCGCAGCGGCGTGATCACCATAGATACCAGGAAACGCAAGCTGTATCTTTCGCTCGGCGACGGTCGGGCGATTGAATATGGCATCGGCGTCGGACGCGAGGGATTTGCGTGGAAAGGCGTCGCTCAGATCGGCCGCAAGGCTTTTTGGCCGGGCTGGACGCCACCGCCGGAGATGTTGCTTCGCCGGCCTGATTTGCCAAAGCATATGGAAGGCGGCATCGACAATCCGCTTGGCGCCCGCGCGCTTTATCTGTTCAAAGGAAGCAAGGATACGCTTTTTCGCATCCACGGGACCAACGAGCCCGACACTATCGGCCATGCCGTGTCATCAGGATGCATCCGGATGCTCAACGCCGACGTGATCGATCTTTACCGTCGCGTGAGGAAAGGACTGCGAGTGGTGGTGCTGTGACTGCTGCCGCGCCCGCATAATTTTTGTTTTCAACCGCCACATTCGCCCCATTTGTTAAGGCAACCCGCCAGCGCGATGAAAGTTCCGGTGGAGGTCGGCGGGATTATGGCCCACCCGGCGTCACTTGGCTTCGACGGAGGGTCCAGAGGGCTGAGGTGGCCATGTCCGACAACAAGGAAGTCGAGATCAAGCTCCGACTCGATCCAGAACGGATTGGAGCATTCACCTCTTTGGAGATCCTCCGAGACGTCGAATCAGAAAAAAAACATTTCACGACAATTTATTTTGATGATCGCAAGCATGGCCTCGAGCGCAACGGATTTGAATTACGCGTCCGCAGCGATGGCGTTCGCCACGTTCAGACGCTGAAGTCGGTAGACGGAGTTGATCGTGGCGAGTGGGAGGTGGAAGTCTCGAAAGAGTCGCCCTCCCTCAAGGAACTCAAAAAAACACCGGCCGCAAAGCTGATCCGAAGCATCGCGCGTATGCGACCAGTTTTTTCTATGTCGATCGATCGCCGAACCTGGAAACTATCCGATGGCGACGGCTCAGCCGAAGTCGCTCTGGATTGCGGCACGCTGGAAGCAGGAAGTCGCGTGCAGCCAATCTATGAGGCGGAGTTGGAGCTCAAAGAGGGTGGACCGGAGTTTCTCTACGAACTCGCCGCAAAAGTGACCTCTGGTCTCGACGCTTCCGTATCCTTCGTAAGCAAGGGTCGGCACGGATACCGACTGGCGGAAAAACGAGCGGCGGCCCCTGAGCATGCAATCGATCTTCATTTCGATTCTGACGTTGCGGTCGAAGATGCATTCAAGAAAATCGCGGCCGCCTGTCTGCGGCAATTTTCGATTAACGAGGAACGCTTGCGCATCGAACCGGATTCCGAGCTAGCGCACCAGGCGCGTGTCGCCATGCGTCGGTTGCGCGCGGCATTTTCCATGTTCAATCGAGTAGTGGTTGGAGACGACGCCGACGAAGTGCGGGCGGGACTCAAATGGGTGTCCGATTTGCTGGGAAGCGCGCGCGATCTGGATGTTTTTCTTGAGAGCCGGGTCAAGATGTTTCGATTGGAGCATCCGGGCGTCCCGGGCTTCGAAGAACTGACCAAAAGACTTGAGGACATGAGAGTCGCCGCCCATGCTCAGCTTCAGGAAGCTTTGCGTTCCGATAAATTCAGCCGATTGATGCTGTCGATCATCCGCTGCGTCCGCGACGGGGATTGGACCGCAACCTCTCCACTCCTGCGACAACGGCCGTTTCTTGAATTTGCCGAGTTTGAACTGCAACGTCGTTTTGAAGCTGTAGCCAAGAAGAAAAAGGCAGTGCGGGGCCAGGACGCACTCAAACGTCACCATGTGAGAATCAAATCGAAGAAGCTGCGCTACATGGCGGAGTTCCTCAAGCCTCTCGCCCCGGGAAAAAGATTTTCGAAGACGTCGAAACAGCTGGAGGAGTTGCAGGACCTGTTGGGAGAGCTGAACGATGCTATAGCAGGGGAGCGCCTGCTCGGGCGCATCGTCAGCGAAGCCCGAAATCCCGCCGTGAGTTTTGCCGCGGGGCTGATCAGGCAACGTCACGCAATTTCGATGGAGCTGGCGCAGAAGGCGGTAAAGGTCCATGAGAGTCTACGCCATCGCAAGCCTTTGCGCGTCGGCATATGAGCGCAAGCCTGTTTGCCGCTGCTTTCACGTCGCCGGCGTAAAGCATCAAAACACGAAGAAGGAAAACGCGTGCGCCCGATAATTCATCATTAGCCGACCAGCAGATTAAAGTCGGCGGGGATATTGGTTTGCCCGCGAAAAGCGATAACTGACCAGTGAAGCCAATCGCTGGGCTTTTCGGTGAAGTTTATGCTCTGGCGGTTTTGGGAATTCATTGTCAGGCACAGGACATGCGACGTGTTTTGGTTACCGGCGCGCTTGGCCAGATAGGGTCCGAATTGGTTCCCTACTTGCGCAGACGCTATGGCGTAGAGCAGGTCGTCGCCTCTGACCTCTTCGTTGCGGGGCAGCGTCTCTCTGCTGAAACAGGTGGCGTCTATGTGCGCGTCGATAGCAACGAACCCCGACAATTGCTGGAAACGATCCGCCGCCATGAGATCGGCGTCGTCTATCATCTTGCTGCGCGCCTGTCCGCAGTTGCAGAGCAGGAACCGGGCGAAGCCTGGCGAGTCAATATGGGCGGCCTTCACAATCTGATTGATATCGCGCAGCAGTTCCGCTGCCAGATTTTCTTTCCCAGTTCGATCGCCGCCTTTGGACCTTCGACGCCACAGATGCGAACCCCGCAAGTTACAGTCCAGAGACCGACCACCATCTACGGCGTCACCAAAGTTGCTGGAGAGTTGCTTTGCGATTATTACGCAAGCCGCTTCGGCGTCGATGTGCGGGGTCTGCGTCTGCCAGGTCTTGTCTCTCATGTGGCGCTTCCCGGCGGCGGCACCACGGATTACGCGGTCGAGATGTTTCACGCCGCGCTGGGCTGCGAGAGATATTCCTGCTTTCTTGCAGCGGAGACGTGTCTGGACATGATGTATATGCCCGATGCGATCCGCGCGATGGTTGAGGTGATGGAGGCCGACGCTTCACGATTGAGGTACCGCAACGCCTACAACATCAGCGCAATGAGCATTACCCCTGCGCAATTGGCGTCGGAAATCCGCAAGCATGTTCCGCAATTTACGGTCGACTATCACGTTGATCCGCTGCGCCAGTCGATCGCCAACTCCTGGCCACAATCCCTTGATTGCAGCGCTGCGATGGAAGATTGGGGCTTCGCGCCTCGCTTCGACCTCGCAACGATGACAAATGAAATGCTTATGCGCTTGCGAAACAAGTTGAAGGCGCCGGTATTATCCGGTGCGAACAGCGAGTCTTCCTATGCCGATCCACAAATTGACTGAGATCCTTTCGGCGCGGCTGGATGAACTGATGCGGACTGGCCGCAGCAAGGGAAAGGAAACGGTGATAAAAGCCACCATTCCCGCTCGTGGCGGCCGCGGTCCCCGCTACCTCGTCGAAGGCGAGGGAGACACGCCATTCCTGCGCATGAATTCCAATGGTTACCTCGGGCTGGCGTTGCGTTCGGAAGTCATTGCGGCCGAGGAGGCGTCCGCCGCGAGCTTCGGCGCCGGACCGGGCGCGGTGCGTTTCATTGGTGGAACCTGGTCGTCCCATGTTGCGCTGGAGCGCCGTCTCGCCACTTTCCACGATCGCCCATCCGCAATGCTTTTCTCGTCAGCTTACGCCGCAGTGATGGGGGTGCTGCAGCCGCTCGTCACCGACGAAACGGCGGTGATCAGCGATGAGCTCAATCATAATTGCATCATCAACGGTATCGCCCTGGCGCGGCCTGCAGCAAAACACATCTACAAGCATCTGGACATGGGCGAACTTGAACGCGCGCTCGCCCTCGCGGCGGAGACTTGCGCCCGTGCGATCGTCGTGACCGACGGCGTGTTCAGCATGCGCGGGGACCATGCTCCCCTGGATCGCATCGTGGATCTGGCGCGCAGCTATGACGATGCATTCCCCGAAAACGTCATTGTCATGATCGATGACTCGCACGGCGTCGGCGCGTTTGGCGAAAGCGGCCGGGGAACCGAGGAATTCGTCCGGTCGCCCCAGGTCGATCTGCTGGTGGGAACCTTGGGCAAGGCTTTTGGCGTGAATGGCGGTTATGTCGTCGCCAATGAAACGATCATAAATTATCTGCGGGAGACCTCGCCGCTTTATATCTATTCGAATCCTATTACGCCTGCCGAGGCGTCCGCCGCTCATAAAGCGGTTGACCTGGTGGATAGCGCGGCAGGCGTCGCTTTGCTGAAGCATCTGCGTCTGATGACGGCGCGGTTCAAGGAAGGACTCATGAAACTCGGCTTCGAAACGCTCCCGGGCGCGCATCCGGTCGTGCCTCTGGTGTTGCGCGATACAACGCGAACATTGGCCATGGTGGCGCATCTGCGGCACAACGGCGTTCTTGCGACTGGTCTCGCCTATCCGGTGGTTCCCAAGGGAGAGGACGAGATTCGCTTTCAGATTAGCGCGGACCATACGGTCGCCGATATCGACTCCGTGCTGGAGATTCTTGCGCGCGCCGCGGCCTAAAACCGCCGCATTGCATTGAGCTGTCGACGCTGACCGCTGAGAAAGTCGAGAGGACTTGTCATGGACCGTTACCACAAGGTCAGCATCGGAAAGCATATGCTGAAGCCGGAAACACTGATGCTCGGCTATGGCTACGATCCTGCTCTCTCGGAAGGATCGGTCAAGCCTCCGGTATTCCTGACGTCAACCTTCGTCTTTCAGACGGCGGAGCAGGGGCGCGATTTTTTCGATTACATGGCCGGACGGCGCGCGCGTCCCCCGGATGAGCAAGCAGGTCTTGTCTATTCGCGCTTCAATCATCCTAATCTTGAAATTGTCGAAGATCGGCTTGCGATCTACGAAAAGGCCGAAAGCGGCCTGGTTTTTTCTTCAGGCATGTCAGCCATCGGCACCGCGATTCTCGCCTATGTGCGGCCCGGCGAAACCATATTGCATAGCCGTCCACTGTACGGGGGCACCGAGGTCCTCATTGACCGGATACTGGAGCAATTCAGCATCAAGGGCGTCGGCTTCAGGGATGGGCTGGATGAGCGAGACATTCGCTCCACGGCGGAACGCGCTATGGCTGACGGGCGCATTGCGATGATGTTTATCGAGACGCCGTCGAATCCGATGAACAGTCTCGTCGACATTGCGCTGGTAAAACGCATTTCAGAGGACATTGCCCGCCGTCAGGGCTCCAGAGCCATCGTCTGTTGCGACAACACGTTGCTGGGGCCAGTTTTTCAATCGCCTCTTCGGCACGGTGCGGATCTATCGCTTTACTCTTTGACAAAATATGTCGGAGGGCACAGCGATCTCATTGGAGGCGCGATTGTCGGTTCAGCCCTCGACCTGAAGCCCATCAGAGCCATGCGCGGCGCCATTGGAACGCAACTCGATCCGCACTCCTGCTGGATGCTGACGCGCTCTCTGGAAACGCTCGCCTTGCGGATGGAGAGAGCCGCGAGCAACGGCGCCATTGTCGCGAAGTTTCTCGCCGATCATCCTAAAGTCGCGCGTGTTCATTACCCTCCGTTGCTGCCAAAGGACCACCCGACGCGGCTGTTGATGGAGAGACAATGTAGCTCTGGCGGATCGACGTTTTCTTTCGAGGTCAAGGGAAATCAGCCGGAAGCCTTCGCTTTCCTCAATCGCCTTCAGGTGTTCAAACTGGCGGTCAGTCTCGGAGGCACGGAATCTCTGATTTGCCATCCAACGACCACAGTGCACTCCGGGCTGACGGAGGAGGCCCGTCGTGAGATCGGAATCACTCCGTCATTGATTCGCATGTCGATCGGAATTGAACATCCTGACGATCTCATCGCCGACATCAGCCAGGCCTTCGGGTAAGACTTCCCCGAGCCGTCAGCACGCGTGCGGCAGAAGACGAACAGGCCTAGCCGAGAAGGAGGTCGACAGCAGTTCTCAGATCCTGCGCCACTAAAGTCGGTAGCTGGGGGAGATGCAATTCCTGGCCCGGGCGATATTTCCCCGTCTTCACGAGAACGCCCATAAGGCCCGCGGCCATGGCTCCGCCTATATCGGCTTCCGCGTCGTCGCCTATCATCACGACGTTTTCTGAAGGGCATCGCAGACTTTCGACCGCAAGTCCGAAGAACATCGGGGAAGGTTTGGCAAGCACGGTGGCTTCTCGGCCCGACGCATATTCCAGGCCGGCGACGAACGGTCCCGCGTCGAGGCTCAATTGACTGTCGTGATCGAGAAAATTGCGGTTCTTCGCCAGGGCGAGAAATTGCGCTCCATCCAATATCTTCCGGAACGCCTGGTTCAGCAGCCCATAGGTGAAAAATTCTCCGGCGTCTCCAATGAGGACGGCTTCATCGCCCATCGTCGGCAGTCCGGCAAAATCTTCGGCCAGGTCCGGATGAGTGACGAGCCAAGGAACCAAATTCGCGCGCGCGAGAAAGTCGCGCGCGATTAACGCTGGCGTGTAGACGTCGTCCAGCGCGACCTCGAGTCCAAGCTTCGCGAGATGTTCGACGATGCGGCGACGCGGGCGGCGGGTTGTATTTGTGATAAATTTGAGGGAAAGTCTCGCGGTTTTTATCCGCGAAATTGCTTCAAGCGACCCCGGAAGCAGCGAGCCGCCGACACAAACGACCCCGTCGAGGTCAAGCAAGATGCCTCGAACATCGCGAATGTTTCGACAAATCGCCGGCTTTGGTTGCATCACAATTCTTAAATAGCGTTCGAGGAGATCGTTGGAACTCTATTGTCAAGACTGAAGGCGGAATTGCTCACGGCTAGCAAAGGGTCGCAGCGCTGCAAAAACTCAAACAAGATTTGAGCCGATGGGGGCGAGACATGACGTGCGCGATCCAGTCGGATTCGGCCACTCTCGATCGCGCAGATTGTCTTTATGAAGCGGCAGGACCGGAATTTAAGAGCAGCCCAACCTACTGTGTCTTAATAGCCACAGCCAGAAAGAATCTTGTGTAATCAACTAATATCGATTGTTGCGCTTATGAGCGGCCGCTAACCTCTCGCTCACTATGCATATCTGGCGTCGCTCTCTTTTGATGATTACCCTTGTCGTCGCGCTTGTTGTCGCGGGGCAGGGCCAGACGCGCCATTTTCTGATGTCGGCCGCAGTCTCGAGCGGATCGGCATCCCATTGTCACGAGCAAAACGGCGACGTCCCTCCGTCTCACGAGCGGCGTGGGGACGGATGCACTCTTTGCCAGCTGTGCAGCGCGGCGAATCTCACGCCGGCTCCGGCGCCGTTGCCTGGTCTTTCGCAGCCTGTCGTCCTGCGGGCCGCCCCGGTGAGCGCTGCGCCGCTAAGTCCACACTCGGTCAAACAGGCGCATCGCGCCAGAGCCTCGCCTCTTTTCGGCTGAGCATTATTGCCCCGCGTCCGCGTGCGGCGTTACTCGCCCCAAAATCTCATGCGCTAGCTAGGTCCTAAAACGGGCGGGGAGCCGCCCAGCCGCAGATGGCGGGCCTGGAGGATAACCGATGTCATCAAGTCGTCCCACCCGCGCCATCGGCGCTGGAGTCAGCGCCGCCGCGCTTTGTCTCGCGCTCGGTGCGCCAGCCGCGCTGGCGCAACAGCAATTGCCGACCATCGAGGTCGGTGCGAAGCCCAGCGCCAAGCCGCAAGTCACCGCGCAAAAGCCAAAGCCCGCGCCGGTCTTGGCCCACGAACAGCCAAAGCCCGCGCCTCTCAACGCTCCTCTGACCCAGCCGAAGACACAAGACCAAGCGTCGAGCGTAAGGGTTTACAGCGAAAAAGAGGTCACGGACCGCATCTATGCGCAGCCGCAAGAAGCGCTGGAAATCGTCCCGGGGCTGGTCATCGCCCAGCACAGCGGCTCCGGCAAGGCGGCGCAATATTTCCTGCGCGGCTTCGCGCTCGACCATGGCTATGACATTGGCCTGACGCTCGATGGCATGCCCATCAACCAGATGTCGCATGTGCACAGCAACGGCTACGCCGACGGCAATTTCCTGATGCCGGAGCTGTTCAGCGACATGGAGGTTCGCAAAGGACCCTATTTCGCCGACGAGGGCATTTTCTCGTCGGTGGGCGCGGTGCATATGCAATATGTGGACAAACTGCGCGAGGGCTTCGTCGAACTCTCCGGCGGCAGTTTCGCTTATGGCGACGCCAAGGTCGCCAAATCATGGGGCCTCGGCCAGGGCGAACTGCTGTTGGCTCTCGAAGGCAATATTTACAACGGCCCCTGGGAGCGTCCTGACGAAGAGCGCAAGATCAATGGCGTCGCGCGCTGGAGCATGGGCACGCAGGAGAATGGCTTCTCCATCACCGGCATGGCCTATTCCAATCACTATTTCGCCACCGACCAGATACCCTATACCGACGTTGCTTTGGGATTGATGTCGCGCTGGGGCACTGAAGATCCGACCGACGGCGGCAACGCTGCCCGCTACAGCCTGTCGGCGCGCTGGAGCGAGACCAACAAGAACGACTGGTCGCGCATCGAAGCCTATTTCATCCACAATGACACGAATCTCTACGACGATTTCAGCTACCAGCTGTCCAATCCCATAACCGGCCTCTACGCCGGCACGGGAACGGGGCTTGGCGATCAAACGCATCAGTTCGACCATCGCCAGCAATTTGGGCTCAACCTTCTGCATGGCTGGAAATATAATTTTGAGTCCATACCGATCGAGACCCGCGTCGGCCTGCAAACGCTCAATGATTTCATCCACAACGGCAATGGAGATTCGTTCCAGCGCCAGCAATACGACTCGATCACCGACAATTGGCTGAAGGAGTCCTATATCTCCCCCTGGACTGACACGACCCAGTTCTGGAAACCCTGGTTGCGCACGACAGAAGGCTTCCGGCTCGATTATGTGTTCGGCTCCGTGAATAACATCATGAACCCTTTGCTGGCGCAGGGTTCCTACCCGCCCGGCGGCACGCCCTATTACCTCGGCAGCTTCAACAACGGCGCATTGGATCGCGTCTTCACCAGTCCCAAGGCCGGCCTGGTGCTGGGTCCCTTCTACAATACGGAATTCTTCCTCAACTTCGGCGAGGGGCTCCGGGCCGAGGACATTCGCGGCACTCAAAATCATTATTCGACCGACGGCACCGCGTACACCTACATCCCCAACGTCCAGTTTCTGACGAAAACCCGCGGCGCCGAAACCGGCTTCCGCACCAAGCCGATCGAGGGGCTGGAGACGAGCCTCAGCCTGTTCTGGCAGAACATGGATGCGGAACAGACATTCAACGCCGACAGCGGCACCAGCGTCTATGGTCGTCCGGGCCGGCGTCTTGGCTTCGAATGGACGACCAAATATGCTTATAGCGACTGGTTGCGTTTCGACGGCGAAGTGACAGGAACCCACGCGCGCTTCAAAGGCTTCGACACAGAGCAAGCAGTGGCTTACGCAAGTTACCTCACTGGCGGCCCCGGCAGCGATGGCGGGCTGTGGCCGTTGGGTCTTTTGGGCTCAAAGCCGGGGAACTATCTGACGCTGGCGCCAGTCTGGGTCGCCACCGGCGGCGTCGAGGTCGGGCAGAAGACCGGTTGGTTCGGCAGATTGAGCTATCGTTATTTCGGCGCGCGTCCGCTGACAGAGGACGGCCAGATCCAGTCTCCCGCCACCGGAACCCTCAACGCACGCGTCGGTTACCGCTTCGACAATGGCTGGAAGGTCGTGCTGGACGGCTTCAATATCGCGAACTCCCGCTCCGACATGATCGACTATCAGGCGAACGTCTTCGGCAGGCAGGATTTTGTGTTGTTCCCTGGCTATACGGGGGGCAGCGCGCTGGGCATCTCGGAGCGCGTGTTCAAGCCCATCGATCCCCCCGCAGTGCGCCTCACGCTCAGCGGCCCGCTGTCGTTCGATCCGGGATCGATAACCTCGCTGCCTTATGCAGAAAACGCTCACCATTAACACGATGAGCGTAACAAGCGGGAGCGGCTCGAAGCCGCTCCCGCAACGTCAAGCGGTCGCAACCTCGTCGCCGTTGATGCGCCCAAGACCGTTAGGAACGCGCGGAGTCGGCAGAATATAGCGACCACGGTCCCGCACCATCTTGGTGACTCCAGCGAAATCCAGCTTGCCCGAGCCCAGCAGCGGAATGCTCTCGACGATCATCACTTCCGCCGGGATCATCAGATCCGCGGCGCCTTTGGCTTTGGCGTAGGTCTGGAAATCTGCGCGCGTCGCGTCCCTCTCCTGCGTGACGAGCACGATGCGCTCGCCCTTGCGGGGATCTATTTCGGTAGCCGCAGCCGAAAGCGCCTTGGGCCAAAGCTCCGCCGCCAAGGTTTCAATCGCCGCCAGAGACACCATCTCGCCCGCGATCTTCGCGAAACGCTTCGCCCGACCTTTGATGGATACAAATCCCTGCTCGTCGATGGCGACGATGTCGCCCGTGTCGTGCCAGCCTTTCTCAGGCTGCTGCAGCACGCCCGGTTTATCGGCCTTGAGATAGCCGAGCATGACATTGGGCCCACGTACGAAAAGCCTGCCGCCGCCCTCGACGCCCGCCACCGGCTCAAGCCGGCTTTCGACGCCGGGCATAAGACGCCCGACCGTGCCGAATTTGTTGAACATGGGCGTATTCAGCGCCAGCACCGGCGCCGTCTCGGTGACGCCGTAACCCTCCAGAATGCGCACGCCGAACTTCTCGCTCCAGGTAGCGCGGGTGGATTCCTTAACCGGTTCGGCGCCTGCGACGACATAGCGGATCGATCGGAAATCATAGGCGTTGGCCGTCCGCGCATAGCCGGAGAGGAAAGTGTCCGTTCCGAACAGGATCGTGGCGTTGGAGCCGTAAACCAGTTCCGGCACGATCCGATAATGCAACGGCGACGGATAAAGATAGATGGGCACGCCGGAAACGATCGGCAAAACAAACCCCACCGTCAGGCCGAAACAATGGAAGATCGGCAGCACGTTGAACACTTTGTCGCCGCGGCCAAAATCGATGCGCGCCGCCGCTTGCGCCGCATTGGCGAGCATGTTGCGATGCGACAGCACGACGCCTTTGGGCGCGCCTTCCGATCCGGAAGTGAAGAGGATCGCCGCCGGCTCGTCCGGCTTGCGCCGCATCAGCGGACGGCGATGCGTGAGCATGGCGCGCAGCTTTTCGCCAGTCGTCACGCTATCGCGCAGATCTTCGAGATAAATCAGCTGCACTTCTTCGCTGAGCGCCGCGACGAGTTTCTCCAATTTGCCCTTCTCGATGAAGGCGCGCGAGGTGACGACGCTTTGCGCCTGCACGCCTTTGAGGCCGGCGAGGATATTCGCGGCGCCGGCGGTGAAATTGACCATTGCTGGCACGCATCCCGCCGAAGACAACGCCAGCAGCGCGACTCCCGCGCCGTTCGCGTTGGGCATCAAAAGTCCGACAACCTCGCCGGGCGTTGCGTGCGCCGAGAGTTTCTCCGCGAGCACGCGAGCGCCGATCAGCAGTTTGCGATAGGTGAGCTTGCCGCCGATGGGGTCCTCGAGCGCAACGCGCGAATAGCCGTGTTCCTTCGCCGCGTCCGCTGTCGCCTGAAGCAGCGTGCGGTCGGTGTTGGTGGTGCGGAAGACGAGGTCCGACATGATTTGATAGAGCGCGGAGCCGGCGGCCTGACGGCGCGCCTTGCCCTTAAGGGCGTCGTCGACGGTCAGTCGGACAGGTTCCTGTACGGTCAGCGTGAATTTGGGGAACCAGCGCCGACGCACTTGCGACTTCGACAGCCGGGAAAAGATCGTCGCCTCCGGACCTTCGATACGAATGGGAACCACCATCGCGGCGGATTTGTCCGCGATGAGGCCCGCCCCGTCGTAGACCTTCATCAGGCTTCCGGTGACGGTCAGGCGACCTTCAGGAAAGATCACAAGACTCTCGCCGCCCTTGACGGCGTTCACCAGCGTTCGCGTGCCCATGGGCTTAGTCGGATCGAGCGGCACGGCTCGCGTGAGAAGCAGGAAGGGCCTCACCCACCAGGCCTTGGCGATGGTGTGGTCAATGGCGAAGATCGGGTTTTTGGGCAGGATCGCCAAAGCCAGCGCCGCGTCGAGGAAGCTGACGTGGTTGAGCGCGATGATCGGGTTTGCGCCGGCCTTGTCGAAATTCTCCAGTCCCTTCACTTCCAGCCGGTAAACCGTGCGAAAAAAGATCGACAGGAAATCCTGAAAGGGCGACGCGACGACCGCCTTCACTATCCATATCGCGCCCAGCAGCGCCACGGCGCCGACGCCCAGAAACAGCGACCAGACCGGGGCTCCCTGATCTTGCAGGGCGGCGACGATCACTCCGCCCGCAACCATGAAGGCGGCGTTGAGCACATTGACGGCGGCGATGATGCGGGCGCGTCCTTGCGGAGCGGAATAGGCCTGGAGCGCGGCGAAAGAAGGCACCACCATCAGTCCGCCGGCCATGGAAAGCAGGGCGAGATCGATGGCCGCCCGCCATGCGCCGGGCTGGGCGAAATAGGCCGCCGGCGCCAGCAGCGCGGTCGTCGTTGAAGCCGGGCGCAGCGCCAGCATGAGGCCCAGATCGCCGGACACCAGCGCGATGACGGCCGCGCCGATCGCCGCCGGCAGCAGCACGATCTTGCCATGCAACAGGAACGCCGCAACTCCCGATCCGACCGCGATGGCGACGGCGAAAACGGCGAGGTGAATCGTGACGACCTTGTCAGAGCCATGCAGCGCCTGCGTGACGAGAGGGGGCAGCAACGACATCGCCACCGCGCCGATCAGCCAGAAAATGCTGGTGACGACGCCAAGGCGCCACAGCTTGGTGTCACGCCACAGATCGGCGAGCAGATTCGCCGTCGAGCGAAGAATATTGGAATCTATGCGCAGCTCGGGCGCGGCGCGCGGCGTTGCGGGAATGAACCAGGCGGCGCCATAGGCGGCAGCGGCGAATCCCATCATGCCGAAAGCGAGCAAGGCGATGTCGCCGCCGCCTTCCATGGCGAAGTCCGCCGGCGATCGTTCCCGTGAGAATGGCGAGAAAAGTTGCGCCTTCGACCAGCGCATTGCCGGCGGGCAACTCCTCGCGGGTCAGGCAGTCGGGCAGAATTCCGTATTTGACCGGAGCGAACAAGGCGCCGAGCGCGCCAAACAGAAACAGCGCGACAAACAACAATTCGAGCGAGGCAAACCAGAAGCCGGCGACCGCTGCGCCGGCAGCAGCGATTTCGACGAGCTTCAGACGTCGTGCGACCACAGATTTATCGAATTTGTCGGCGAGCTGGCCGCCGAGCGCCGAAAGGATGAAATGGGGAGCCATCAGCGTGACGCCCGCCAGCGTCACAAGCGAAGCGCCGCGTTCGCCGCCAATCTTGAACAGAATGAAAAGCACCAGCGCGTTCTTGAGAAAATTATCGTTGAAGGCGGCAAAAAACTGGCACCAGAATAGAGGCGCGAAACGGCGCGTGGCGATGAGCGGCTGTGACATGGGGGTGATCCGTCGCGGTGAAGCGGGCAAGGGGCCGGAGAGAATTGACCGATTAACTTTAAGGATCGGTTGCCTCGCCGGCCGGGATTTACGAAGCGCGTGGCAAGATCAGGGCGCCTTCGCCACATCCATCAAAAGGCGCTCCGTTTTGGCGTCCTCGATGCGATTGACGAGCTTGCCCGCTTCCTCATTGTCGCGGAGCGTTTTGGTCATCGTAATGCAGCTTTGCACGAGCAGGACCACCGCCATCGCGAGAAAGCCTTTCATCCATATGTCCATGGGCATGAAAGCGACGCCGACGCCGATCATGACCAGCGAGAGCAAAAAGGTCGCATAGGTGAAGGCCACCCAGGAGGACGTATGGCGGATCGGTTGATTGTTCATGGTAATCTCTCCTTGTGTAAGATTTAACATCTGGTCGCTCTTTAGGAGGTTGGTCACGGGGTGGCCGCGGCTCTTTCCTTGAGCCGCGCCAGAACATCCTCTGCGCGAGGCTGTGTCGCGGGGCCAAAACCCTCGCGCTCCATCGCTTCCTCGAGCGTGTCCGCATGCCCGGCCTCGGTCATTCCATCCATTGCGGCTTCCGCGGCTTCCGTCTCGGCCTGTTGCTCGCGCAGACGCTCCAGGGTCGCCTCGGCGTCAGCCAGCGTATTCTGGCAAAGGGGCGCTACTTCGATGCGGCCGCGTCGGGCGACGCGCACGGCCTGCGCCGCGCGGGCGAGCCGGCGGCCTCGCTCGAGTTCGGCGAGGCGAATTTCTTGCTTGCGCATGTGGGTTTCCAGCCGCCCGATCTCGACAGCGAAAAGTTCTCGCGCGCGCTCGGCGGCGGCCACGTCCGCCTCCAGCGCGGCAATTTTTCTCGCGGCTTGCTGGGCGAGGTCTTCGCGACCGCCCTGCAACGCCGCGACTGCGCGGGTTTCCAGCTCCACGATCCTGGCCCGCGTTTGCTCCAGACGCCGCGCCTCCTGCTGATCCTGCGCCATGGCCAGCGCCAGCGCCTTGCGCGCCCGATTGATCGACTTGGCCGCATCGCGCATCTGCTGGTCGAGCAAGGCCAGGGCTTTTTCGTCCTTCACTCGTTGCTCGGCCTCGAAGGCGCGGCCTCTCATTAGCGTTATAATGGTTTTGAACATCTGTTTCTCCTTCTATGAACGGTGTTCATATCTGCAGGCTAGCTTAGGACTGAACATTGTTCAACATTTATTTTGAACGTCGTTCATTCCGCGCGAAACAGGGTTAAATTCTTGATCGACACCCCAGCTGAAAAAAAGCCGAATCGCCGCGATCTTTTGCGCGAAAAGGTTCTCAACGCCGCGGAAGCCGCCATAGCGGCCAAAGGCCTTTCCGGCCTGAAGGCGCGCGACATCGCCGCCGAGGCGGGATGCGCCCTGGGGGCGATCTACACCGTGTTCGAAGATCTCGACGAACTTATCCTGCGCGTGGGGGCGCGCACGATGGCTCAGCTTGAAGCCGCTCTGGCAGGGCCGGGAGAGGCGGTGGGGGAACATGAGCTAAATCGCCTCGCCTCCGCCTATTTGCGCTATGCGCGCAGCAATGAACCGCGTTGGCGGGCATTGTTCGATCATCGCCTGCCGGCTGGAAAAAAACTGCCCGACTGGTATGCGCAAGATCGCGACCGTCTGTTCGGGTTGCTTGAAGCGCCGCTGGCCAAGCTTATGCCGCAGGAGGATCCGGCCCTGCGCCGCCTGAGGGCGCGCATGCTGTTTTCGGCCGTGCATGGAGTGACCGTCCTGGGCCTTGAAGAAAAATTCGCCCCGACTCCCCAATCGACGCTGGAGGCGCAACTAGCTGATTTTGTGGACATAGTATCTTACGGCCTGACAAAAAGCGCTTAATCCGCCTCTTGTCAGTCGAGCGACAGCCTGAAATAGCAGGCCATGATCGATCTGCTGCTCTTTTTGGTCGCCGCGTGGGCTGGCGCGCAAAACGCCTTGGCTGGAGGCGGTTCCTTCCTGATCCTGCCCACGTTGATGTTTGCGGGGATGGACGCGAGGGCGGCCAATATCACCTCCTGCGTCGCGCTGTTTCCGGCGCAACTCGCCACCGGCTGGACCGGCCGGGCGCTCGCCTCGGGAGCCAATGGCCTTTCTCTGAGCGCGCTGTTCGCGATCAGTGTCGTGGGCGGCGCCATTGGCGCGGTGATTCTGCTGATCACGCCCCCCGATTTTTTCGCGCGGCTGGTGCCTTGGCTGGTGCTGTTTGCGACGCTGGTTTTCGCCTGGGGAAGTTTTTTTCGAAAGGCGGGCGGCGCCGAGCAGCATCTCAGCGCCAATGGCGCAGCGTTGATGCAGTTCCTGATCTCGATCTATGGCGGTTACTTCGGCGGCGGCATTGGATTTTTGATGGTTGCCGCGTTAACGCTCGCCGGGCAGAACGTACGCGTCGCCAGCGCCACGAAAAATGTGCTGGCGGGCATAATGAATGCTTCCGCCGTGGCGATCTTCCTGTTTTCTGCGGACTTGCACTGGCGTCAGGCGCTGATGACTTCTCTTGGCGCGATCCTCGGAGGCGTTCTGGGGGCGAAACTGCTTCACCATGTCAGCGAAAAATATTTGCGCGTTTTTGTCGTGACAATCGGCGCATTGCTGACGATCGGGCTGTTTTACAAGGCGCCGTGAAGCTGGCGGGGCGAGTCGACGCAGAGAATCCGCGCTTACCCGATATTAACGTCGTGCTGCGCACCCTTGCCCGCAATCGCGCGCGCCGGCGCGCCGCCGAGGAAATGTTTCATGAGCAAAGACGTGGCGCAGGATCTGGCGTTGGTTTCTCTGCAAGAAGAGCGGCCCGGCGATGAAACGTTGGCGAAGCTCAAGCAGTGGACCCGCGACTTCTTGATGAGCGATCATCAAGAACTCGGTCGCGACGGCAATGTGTGTCCCTTCACTTCATTCGGCGCGCGCATCGATACGCTGCGTTTTGGCGTCAGCGACGCAAATGCCGGCGATTATGACCGCATTCGCGGCGAATTGACCAACGCCTTTCGGCAGTTCGATCAAATTCCCCATCCCGCGAAAATGGGGATCTATCGCGCCATTCTCATCGCCTTTCCCGGCTGCGCGGACGATGAAGGCGTCAAGACGCTGGCGCGCGCGCAAAAAAGCATGCGCCTCACCTCTTTTCTGCGTGCGCGCATGATCGGCGTGTTCTACGCGGATGCGCCGGAGCCGGGCTTGTGGAACAAGGATTTTCGTCCATTGCGCGCGCCTGTGCCGCTGATCGCAATCCGCTCGCTCGTCGCCGCCGACGCGGCCTTTGTTCTGCGCCATCCCTTGCTGACCCCATCCTATCTCTATAATTTTCCACTCGCGGGACCACGCCGATTGGCCGAGCAGGCCTTGAGAAAGGCGTGAGTGATGGGTGCGGCTCTTTCGCGCGCCGATTATATGCGCACAGCGCAGGACCCCGAGACTGCGCGGATGACAAGCCGGGTCGGCGGATCCTGCGACATAGCCGTCATTCGCGATCGAACCGGTTTCGACGCGCTGGCGGCCGAGTGGACGGAACTGTTCGAACGTGCGGGCCGCCCGGAGCAATTGTTCCAAAGTTTTGAATGGCTCGACTGCTGGGCCGATCATTTCCTGGACGATCCCCGCAGGTTGCGCATCGTGACCGGCAGGCGCGACGGGCGTCTCGCCATGATCTGGCCGCTGGTCGCGACAATGAATTCATGCCGCCTGACGCAGCTTGGGTGGATGGGCGAGCCGGTCAGCCAATATGGCGACGCGCTTTTGGAGCCAGGGCCTTTGGCGCAGGAAACTCTGCTCGCGGGCTGGAGCGCGGTTCGCGGCCTCGGCGCCGATGTGGCGCTTTTTCGTAAGACGCGCGCAGATTCCAATGTCGGACCGCTGCTGGCGGGGCAAGCGACCGCCTGTGAGGCGGCGGCGGCGCCTTTCGCGCAGTTTGGCGGCAAGTCGGACTTCGCGGCGGTGGTCGCGCGACGCTCGCCCAAGGCGCAGTCCTCGAGGCGTCGACTGCTGCGAAGGTTACGAGAGACCGGCGATATTTCTTTCGAAATCGGCGCCGATGTTCCGGCGGCGCCCAATCTTCTGCGCGCCGCTTTTGCGATGAAGCGCGACTGGCTTTTGCGGCGCGGTCTCTATTCCGCGCCGATCGAAAGCGACGCGATGCAGGCTTTTTTCCTCGATTTCGCCGCGCGGGCGCCAGGGCAGGTGACGACGTTGGTCGATGCGATCCTGCGCGATGGCGCGCCCGTTTCAGTCGGCGTTACGCTGGCTTGCAAGGGCTCGGGATTCGGGCATCTGCTGGCGCATGATCCAGATTGCGACAAGCAGGGCGCGGGCGTACTGCTCGCCGAACATGTAATGAAAAGCTGTTTTGCGCGCGGGTTTGAACGCTATGACATGCTTGCGCCGTACGACGCCTATAAGGCCGAATGGGCCGACGACGCGGCGCCTGTTGCGGATTATGTCGCGGGCTTCACGCCGCACGGAAGGCTTTTCGCCTATGCCTGGAGCAGCGACGCGCGGCAGAAGATCAAGACGGCGTTCAAGAAAATGCCCGGGCGCGTCGGACGGGTCGTCTGGCCGCTGGCGCGCAAATTGATGCGAAAGAAGTTACGCTAAAGCGGCGTTCTCGGGCCTCGCGACTCAAGAATTCACTTCATCGCTTTTTCGATTTCCGGAAGCAGCGTCATAGCCAGAGCTTGGGGCGTCAGCGGCCCGACGAATTTATAGGCGACGGTTCCGTCGCCCTTGATGATAAACGTCTCCGGCACGCCATAGACGCCAAAATCAATCGCCGTGCGGCCGGTAAGATCAGCGCCGACCGCTGCGTAAGGGTTGCCGTCGTCGGTCAGGAATTTCACCGCATTTGGCGGATCGTCCTTATAGGACAGGCCATAAAGGCGCGCGCCCTTTTCCCGGAAAGCCGGATCGCGCGCCAGCGCCATCAACGTCAGATGTTCCTGATGGCAGGGCGCGCACCAGGACGCGAAGACATTGACGAGGCTGACATGGCCCTGACGCAGGTCCCCGTCGCTGAAGCCCGGAACGCCGGCCAGTCCTTTTACCGCGGGAAGAGTGAAGGGCGGCGCCGGCCGGCCCAGCAGCGCCGAGGGCAGACGCGAGGCGTCGCCGGCAAAAAGCCGCACCAGAAACAGCGCCGCGAGCAGAGCGAAGACCCCGAGCGGCAGCAGCCGCAACAGCGAGCGTTGTTGCGGCGCGCCCTGCGCCTGCGGGTCGCTCACGCGTCGTCTCCGATGTCATTGTTGCGCAGCCTGGACAGTTCGGCCAGGAGACGCCGATGTTCTCGCATGATGCGCCAGGTCATGACGCCCACGACGGCGAAAGTCACGCCATAGGCGAGAACAATGTATGACCAGTGCGCGTCGTCGCTCATCGCCTTCCTTCCGTCATGACGCCGCTTCGAGCGCGTCGCTCTCGCCGGCGCGGATCTGATCCATGGCGAGCCGCGCGATCCGGCGTCGCAAAATCTCGTTCCGCAGCGCCATGAAATGCAGCGTCATGAACAGGGCCGAGGCGCCCAGCGCCATCACCAAAAGCGGCCACAGCATCGAGCCGGAAATCGTTGATCCGCCCATGCGGAACACGGAGGCTGGTTGATGCAGCGTGTTCCACCAGTCGACCGAATATTTGATGATCGGAATGTCTATGAGGCCCACCAGCGTCATGATCGAGGCGATGCGCGCGCCGCGCGGCGTGTCGTCCATTGTCTGGCGAATGGCGATGATGCCTAGATAGAGCACAAACAGGACAAGAAACGACGTCAGCCGCGCGTCCCAGACCCAATAGGTTCCCCACATCGGCTTGCCCCAGAGCGACCCCGTGACAAGACAGACGAAGGTGAAGGCGGCTCCGAGCGGCGCGGCGGTTTTTTGCGCGGCGTCGGCGAGCGGATGGCGCCACACCAATACGCCCAGCGAGGCGGAGCTCATGACGATATAGCCGAACATTCCCAGCCAGGCCGCCGGCACGTGGATATACATGATCCGCACGGTTTCGCCTTGCTGATAATCCGGCGGGACCAGAAAAAAGGCCGCGAACAGCCCGATCCCGAGCAGAAGCGCCGCCGCGGCAGTCAGCCAGGGCAGCGCTTTGTCTGTCAGCGCCATGAAGCGCGTCGGGTTCATATAGTCGAGGAAACTGGCCACGCCGCCGATGCTCCTTAGGGGGTCGCGCCCTTAGCCCTACGCCATGCGAATTTACCGCGCAAGGCGGCGTCGGGAAGGAGTGCGGAACCCCGAAAACCCCGCTTCGCGAGGTCCTCGGAAACGCCGGGTAAACGTTTTCTCCGTCCTGCAGCCCCGACGAAGGGCGCCGCTGCTAATTCGCGGTTTTTTCCGTTTTGCTCGCCGCGGCGTCCTTGGCCGCAGCATCCTTCGCAGCGGTTTCCAACGACTGGAGGATTTGCGCGCGCGGCTTGCCGTGCAGCAGTTCAATGGCGGCGGTCAGCTGCTTGTCCTTCTTTTCGTCCGGCGGAACATAGGCCTGTGAGCCCGTTTTCTCGTCGTCGCCATTTTTCAGATGGCCCTTCAGCGAGGCTTCGCCCTTTGTGTCGTCCTTGCCTTTCAGCTCGTCGGGGACATCCTGCAGCAGCACGATATCGGGATCGATCCCCTTGGCCTGGATCGAGCGGCCTGACGGGGTATAGTAGCGAGCCGTGGTCAGGCGCAACGCGCCATTGGAGCCGCCCAGCGGGATGATTGTCTGCACGGAGCCCTTGCCGAAGGAGCGGGTGCCGATCAGCGTTGCGCGCTTATGGTCCTGCAATGCGCCCGCGACGATCTCCGAGGCCGAGGCCGAGCCGCCGTTTATGAGCACAACCACCGGCTTTCCTTTGGAAAGGTCGCCGGGACGCGCGTTGTAGCGTTGCGTTTCGTCGGCGTTGCGGCCACGCGTCGAAACGATCTCGCCGTGATCGATAAAGGCGTTGACCACCTGAATCGACTGGTCGAGCAGGCCACCCGGGTTATTGCGCAGATCGATGATGTAGCCCTTGAACTTGTCGGCGGGGATCTCCTGCTGGAACTTCTGCATCGCGGTCTTCAGGCCGTCCGCCGTTTCCTCGTTGAACTGCGAGATGCGGACATAACCGATGTCTTCGTCCTGCTTGTGCCATTTGACGGATTTGATGTGAATCTCGGCCCGCTTGAGCTTGACCTCGATCTTCTGCTTGTCCTTGCCGCGAAGGATCGTCAGCTTGACCGAAGTGTCGATCGCGCCGCGCATTTTCTCGACGGCCTGGTTCAGGGTCAGACCCTGCACGCTTTCGTCGTCGATGCCGGCGATCAGATCGCCTGACATGATGCCCGCGCGCGAGGCTGGCGTGTCGTCAATCGGCGTTACGACCTTCACGAAGCCGTCTTCCTGCGTGACCTCGATGCCGAGACCGCCGAACTTGCCCTCGGTCTGGGTCCGCATGTCCTTGAAACCCTTGGCGTCGAGGTAGCTGGAATGCGGGTCCAGCGAGGCGAGCATGCCGTTTATCGCGGCCTCGACCATCTTCTGCTCGTCCGGCTTCTCAACATAGTCGGTGCGGACCTTGTCATAGACGTCGCCGAACAGGCTGAGGCTTTTGTATGTGTCGGCGGGCGCAGCCAGAGCCGGACCGCCCACCAATGTGCGCGCTTGCTGGCCAAGCGTTACACACCCGGCGCCTATGGCGATGCCGGTTACGATCAGAGCAGTTTTCCGCATCATCCGCCAACCTTCCGCGTGTCCGACCGCGCCCACCATGGGCCAGGGTCTATCGAAGTTCCGTCCTTGCGGAATTCGACGTATAAAATGGGCTGTTTTGCGCCTATCGCGATTGTCGCGGCAGTTCGCGCCGAGCCGTCACCCATGCTCGCCACTGGCTCGCCCGCCAATACGAATTGCCCGACATTTACATTGATTCGAGCCATTCCGGCCAAGACGATATAATAGCCGTCGCCGGCATTAATGATCAAGAGTTGTCCGTAACTTCTGTAAGGCCCTGAAAAAGCGACCCATCCATCCGCCGGAGCTATGACGACGCCTTTATCCCGCGCGCCAATTGACAGTCCCTTTTCAGTCCCGCCATAGCCGTCTGGCCCCCCAAAGCGCCGCAGAATCTGACCCGAAGCCGGCAGGGGCAACCGGCCCTTGAGGTCTGCGAAAGCGGCCGCAGGCGCAAGCCGCGCGGAATCGTGGAAGGGCGCGGCCAAGGCCGCCGCTCGCTGTTCTCGCGACAACGCCGCATCGGCCGCTTCCCGCGCCGCGTCGGCCTCACGCGCCGCCTGGGCCGCGTGTCTTGCTGCTTCGTTTTCCGCTTCCATGCGCGCAATCAGGTCTTTAATGCTGCTCGCCTGCGCCGCGAGGGCTCGGGCTCTTTCCGCTTGCGCCGCGCGCGCGGACTCAGCTTCCCGCAGCGCTTTTTGCCGCGCCTCTATCATGGGAGCGAGATTGGAGCGCTGGATATTCAAATCATCTTTCTGATGCGCCAGATTGACCTGTTGCGTGCGGATATCGTCCCTCAGTCGCAACAATTGCGAAAGGTCGGCCTGAAGCGCTATCGTTTCGGACCGCATTTGCGGCAGCACGGCCCCAATCGCCATGGACGCGCGAATGGCCTCCAGAATATCCTCCGGCCGCGCGAGAAGCGCGGGTGGCGGTCGGCGACCCATTCGTTGCAAAACCATCAAAACCTCGCCGACCAACGCTCGCCGGTTTTTCAGAGACTGGACAATAGCTTCTTCGCCGGATTTTAGTTCTTCGAGCCTTTTCTCGACCTCGTCCGCGCTTTCTTCGGTCGCCCGCAGTCGGGTGGTTGCGTCGAGCAAGGTCTGGTTCAGACGTTCGCGCTCAGCCTGAAGCGTCGTGATCTCGCCTTCGATCTTTCGCCTTTGCTCCTCGGAGGCGTTGATAGTGTCCTCGACTCCGCGCAGCTCAAGCCGTTTGCTAAAAACACCGGGGTCTTCCGCGTTTGCGTTCGAAGGCTCAGGCGCTCTCGCTGGCTCCCCGCGCAAAGGCGCCGCGGCCAAGCTCAGCGCGCATGAAAAGGCCAACCGGAACCCCCGCAGCCCGCTGCTCAAGCGAGGGGGTCGCAGCGACGTCTTGAAGTTCCCTGTCGTGTATGACCGCCGCAAACCGGATCCGACTTCGCTCAAAAACGCCCCAGTCACGCAAATTCGCCCGTCTCATTCAAACCCGCGATCCGCGTTGGCGCGCAAACGCTTCGTAATGAATTTGTCGCGATTGATTGAATATGCAAACCAAATCTAGTCCACATTGCGGCGAAGTCCTTCAAGAATTGCTCGCGCGAAGTCATTTTCAAACAAAGTTGGCAGATCGCCGATCAGCTTGCGGCGCCAATTAGGGCGTTCCCGGTCCGTGCCTGGCAAATTAACGGCGACCGCTTCTCCCGCAAGGTCGTCGACTTGGGCCATCGCCAGCAATGACGGGGTTCGCGCCGCATAGGCGTGCGCCGCCGCGGCCAGTTTTGCGCTGAAAGGCGCATCTTCTTCAACCGCTGCGATCAGACCTTCTCTTGCGAGCGCCTCAAGCAGCCGCCGTCGATCCGTCCGCCGTGCGGAGCGTTCGATGCGCGCCGCTTCCTCGCTCAAAAGACCAAGCGCCAGCTTTTCCTCAACATCAGCTCCCTCCCACCAGCCTTTGAGCGTCGGCAGATCGTGGGTGGAAACGCAGGCCATCGCCTTATGCGCATATTGTGCGGGAGGCGCGAAATCCGCTCCGTTCCGCTCGAACCAGAGCACGCGGTAACTCTGCACATTCGCGTCCGCCAGCCGCTCGCCAAAGCCCCAGGGCAACGTGCCGAGGTCTTCGCCGACCACCATGCATCTCGCTCGATGGGATTCAAGCGCAAGCTGGCCGAGCAGGTCATTCAGCGGATAGGAAAGATAGGCGCCGTCGAGCGCCTTGGCCCCATGCGGCACGACGAAGAGGCGCGAGAGGGCCATCACATGATCGATACGCAGCGCTCCCGCGTGCCGCATATTGGCCCGGGCCAAAGCGGTGAAACTGGCGCAGCCGTCGTTCTTCCATTGCAGCGGGTCAGGCGGCGGCAAGCCCCAGACCTGCCCATCCCGGGTGAAGGCGTCGGGCGGCGCGCCGACCGCAAAGCCCTCAAGAAGTTGCGCCGCGTTGCGCCAGCTTTCGCAGCCGTCAGGGGCCGCGCCAACCGCGAGATCGCGGCAAAATCCGAGCGAGAGACCTGCATCTGAAGCGTCTTTTGAAGCCGCCGCGAACTGGCTGTCACAGAGCCATTGCAGATACTGGTGGTAGCGGATGCGGCCGGAGTTCTCGCGCGCGAAATTCCTCAATGCGATTGCCTCGCCCTCGCGCAGGGGTTGCGGCCAGCGCCGCCAGTTTCCGCCGTCGCTTTGCTCGCTCATGGTTTCGAAACAGGCAAAACGCAACAGCGCGTCACCACCTTTTTCGGCGAAGCGGGCAAAGTCGCGCGCGCGCTCTGCACTCGGCTGACGCTCCGCATATTCCTCAAAGGTCTTGAAGCTATCGGCGAGAGCCATCTGCTTTACTCTGTAAACGCCGGGATAATCGACCTGTCGTGCGTCTCTCAGCGCAGATACGCTTTGCGGAAGCGGAGCGGGAGCATCAAGACGACCAATATCAAGATAGATCGGATCGAGGAACAGCCGGTCGGACGGAAAATAGGGACTGGCGCGCTCGCGATCTTGAGCAAAAAGGGCATGCAGGGGATTGAGCGCCACCACGGCTGCGCCATGCTGCGCCGACAGCCTCGCCAGTTGCGATAGGGTCGTGAAGTCTCCGACGCCCTGATCGCCTTCGCGGCGCAAGGAATAAAGCTGGGCGGCAAGTCCAAAGGCTCGCCCCCCGAGGTCTGGCGCATAGCAGCGCCGCGGCGCAACAGTGACGCGGCATTCAATTCCTTCGAGCGACAGCCTGTGGCGCCCCAGCGGCAGTGGCGGCAGACGCACGCGAAAACCTTCGCAGGGACGGCCATCGACGCCGCGCCACCCGACCGGCTCCAGGTCACTTGCGGAAATGTTGATTGGCCGCTCGTCGCCATCCTCCAATTCAAGAGCAAGTTGCAACGACAGGCGTCCGCTTTTCGCGGGGAGACGCAACCAGATCTCCTCGTCATCACGAAACACCGCGCTCGGCGGTAGCGGGCGACGGTCTTCGCGCTCCGCAAGATGCGACAGACTCTCTCGCGCTTGTGAGAGGCGCTGTGCGGGGAGGTTAAGAGCGGCGAGCAAGGCTTCAATGGCGGGTTTAGGGACTTCGTGTTCTTGCCCATCCACGTCCCGCCAACTCGGCGCAACGCCCGCGGCTTGCGCAAGCTCGCGCAAAAGCTCCGGCGGCGCTTCAGCCGCGGACAGCGACTTCGGCGCCGCCGCTTCCTCGCGCAAGACCACTACCGAGCGGGCCGCGACGGTGATGCTATCTTGAGCAAGTTCAGCGGGTGAGGTTGCAAGGCTGACGCGCCATTCGAAGTTTTCGCGCGGAGACGTAGACGCGACGGATAGGCCTTCGCCGCCTCTATGCCAGACAATAAAAACGCGATCGGACGCGCGATCCGCTTCCTCGGGCGAATAGATGCAGGCTATCAGCGTCGCGGCCTGTGGATCGCGCCAGTCTGCTTCCCGCATCGCCGCACCGTCGGCGCGGCGCCATTCAATATCGGGAAGCAGCGTATCGTCCAGCGGCGCGCCAAGAAAGAAACGATCGCGTTTCAGCGCCGGCGACTCTTTGCGCAGCGCGACCAACTGCGACGTGAACGCCAGCAAGCCCTCGTCCGCGTTGGCCCAGTCGAGCCATGCGGTCTCGTTGTCCTGCGCATAGGCGTTGTTGTTGCCGCGCTGCGTCTGGCCCATTTCCGCGCCCATCGATAGCATCGGGGTTCCGCGTGCGAGCAGCAGGCTCGCTAACAGATTGCGCTGATCCTGCGCCCGCGTTGCAAGAATTGCGTGATCGCTGCTCTCGCCTTCGACGCCATTGTTCCAGGAGCAATTCTCGTCGGTTCCGTCGCGGTTGTCCTCGCCATTGGCGCCATTGTGCTTGCGGGAATAAGAGACAAGATCGCGCAAAGTGAACCCGTCATGCGCGGTGACGAAATTAATTGCGCGAGAAGGACGATGGCGCCCTTCAAAAAAATCGCGCGAGCCGGAGACGCGCGTTGCGAGTTCGCCAACGCCGATCGCGTCGCCTCGCCAGAAGCGCCGCGTCGTATCGCGGAAGCGGTCGTTCCACTCGCCGAATGGAGCGGGAAATTTTCCCAATTGATAGCCGCCAGGACCAATGTCCCAGGGTTCGGCGATGAGCTTTAACTCGCGTAATGTGGGATCTTGCGTGATCGCCGCAAGAAACGGAGCCTGCGCGTCAAAGCCTTCGGGACGTCGCGCCAGCGTCGTCGCGAGATCGAAGCGAAATCCGTCGACCCCGCCAAATTCCGCCCAGGCGCGCAAAGCGTCGAGCGCATAGCGCACCATAGGAGGCCGGTCCATCGCCAGAATATTGCCGCAGCCGGAATCATTCACATAATAGCGCGGCTCTTCCGGGCGCAGGCGATAATAGCTGGCGTTGTCGAGGCCGCGCAGCGATAGGGTCGGGCCAAGCTCGTCGCCTTCGCCGGTGTGATTGAAAACGACGTCAACGATGACCTCTATCCCGGCGCGATGCAGCGCGGCGACGGCCTCGCGCACTTCATCCCAACCGCCGGGCGCGAGACGGGGATCTGGCGCCTGCATCGCGATGGGGCTGTAGCCCCAGTAATTCGTCAGTCCGAGGCGGACGAGATGACGCTCGTCGACAAAGGCAGCGCAAGGCAGGAGTTCGATGGCGTTGACGCCGAGCCGGGTCAAATGCGCGATGGAAGCCTCATGCGCCAGGCCTTTGAAGGTTCCGCGTAGCGCGGCCGGCACTTCGGGATGAGTCTTGGTGAAGCCTTTGACGTGCAATTCATATAGAATCGTGTCTTCCCAAGAGTGTCGCGGACGCAAAGGCGCTTCGGCGCGCGATGGGCGCACGGCGACGCCCTTTGGCGTGAACGTCGCGCTGTCGTCGCTGCTGAAAGAAAGATCCGCCGCCGCATCTTCCTGCCGATAGCCAAACATGGACGCATGCAATTGAAAGGGGCGATCGAGTTGGAGCGCGTAAGGATCGACCAGCAGTTTCGAGGCGTTGAAGCGATGGCCTTTTTCCGGTTCATAGGAGCCATGCGCGCGAAAGCCGTAGCGTTGCCCCTCTTTCAATCCCTTGACATGCGCGTGAAACACATCGCCGGTGCGATGACCGAGCCGGATGCGGGCGATTTCGACTTCGCCCGATGAGTCGAAAAGACAAAGATCGATCGCTTGGGCGTGGGCCGAGAACACCGCAATGTTGGCGCCGGTTGGCGTCAGCGTCAGACCGAGCGGCTCCGGCGCGCCTTGCGTGATGTCCGTCATGCGTTTTCTCCTCAGCCCGCCTTCAGCAACTCGCGATAAAGCTGGGCATAGCGCTGCGCCGGATTGCGCCAGGAGACGTCCGTTTTCATCCCGTTGCTTTGGATGTGGCGCCATTGCACTTTGTCGGCGAATATATTGTGTGCGCGGCGCAACGCCGCGATCAGAGCATCCGTCGTCACGGGCGAAAATTGCAGGCCTGTCGCAACGCCGGATTTCAGCGCCATTTCATTGGCGTCGATGATGGTGTCCTCAAGGCCGCCCACACGCGCAACAACCGGCACGGCCCCATAACGCAGGGCATAGAGCTGCGTCAGTCCGCAGGGCTCGAAACGTGAAGGAACCAGAAAAACATCTGCGCCAGCCTGCACAAGATGCGAAGCGGCTTCGTCATAGCCGACCTTTACGCCGACGCGTCCAGGATATTTGCGCGCCGCGTCGATGAAGCCCTGCTCGAGCGTTTTGTCGCCGGCGCCGAGCAAAACAAGCTGGGTGCTTGGCGTCAGGATTTCGGGCAGCGCCTCAAGCAGCAGATCAAGGCCTTTTTGCCATGACAAGCGGCTGACCACTCCAATCAACAAGGCTTGCGGGTCCGCATGGAGCCCGAAGGTCTGCTGCAGAGCAGCCTTGTTTCTCGGTCGCAACGGCAACCAGGCTTGATTGTAATTCACCGGGATGCGGCTGTCCTTGGCCGGATTCCAGACATCCTCGTCGACGCCATTGAGAATTCCCACGACTTCGGATGCTCTGGCGTGTAAAAGTCCCTCGAGTCCCATGCCGTATTCCGCTGTCATGATCTCGGCGGCGTAGGTTGGAGAGACGGTGGTGATACGATCGGCGAACTGCAAACCCGCCTTCAGAAAGCCGACGCCGCCGTAAAACTCAACGCCGTGTATCGAGAAAGATTCTGGCGGCAGGCCAAGCGCGCCGAGCGTGCTTTTTGGGAATTTCCCCTGAAAGGCGATATTGTGGATGGTCAGTATGGTCGGCGGACGACTCGCGCCGCTGTCGCTGTAATGGAGATAGGCCGGCGCGAGCGCGCCTTGCCAGTCGTGGGCGTGTAGAATATCCGGCGTGTAATCTTGCAGCATCCCCTGCGCTATGCTGCTCGCCAACCTGGCTAACGCGGCGAAGCGCAACGCATTGTCGGGATAATCAACTCCATCCTTGTCGCAGTAGGGCCCTCCGTCGCGGATATAAAGGTGCGGCGCGTCGAGGACGAAGAGATCAAGTTCGCCAGCCATTGCGGCGAGCAGCCGGGCCGGGCCGCCGAAATACTCGCCAAACTCGTAAATGGATCGGGCCTGAGGCAGCGCCGCTAAAACTGCAGGATAGCCGGGGATGAGCGTAATCGTGTCGACATTGTCGGACGCAAGCGCCCCGGGCAAGGCCCCGGCGACATCGGCAAGACCGCCGGTCTTGATCAAAGGAGAGATTTCGGAAGCGACCGCCAGCGCCCGAATGCGGCTCATTGGCTCAGCCGATCAATCATGGGCTGGGTGATGAGGCAAACGCCCTGTTCCGAGAGTCTGAATCTGCGCGCATCGAGATCAGGGTCCTCGCCGACGACCAGCCCCTGCGGAATCTGAACGCCGCGGTCAACCACGACATTGGTCAGCCGCGCCGAGCGTCCGACGTCGACATAGGGGAGAATGACCGCGTTCTCGACGCTCGCATAGGAGTTCACGCGAACGCCCGTGAACAGCAGCGTGCGTCGCAGCGTCGCGCCCGAGACGATACAGCCGCCCGAAACAAGCGAGGAGAGAGCCTGTCCGCGCCGTCCGACCTGGTCATGCACGAATTTTGCGGGCGGCGTGATCTCCCCATAGGTCCAGATAGGCCAGTTCCGGTCATAGAGATCGAGCTGCGGAGTGAAATCGGTGAGATCGATATTGGCGGCCCAATAGGCGTCCACAGTCCCGACATCGCGCCAATAGGCTTCCTGCTCATTTGCGGATCGCACGCAGGATCGTGAAAAGTGATGCGCCACGGCGCGCCCGTGCTTCACGATGTGGGGGATAATGTCGTGACCGAAATCGTGAGAAGAATTGTTGTCTTCGGAGTCGCGACGTAACTGGTCGTACAAAAATTTCGCCTCGAACACATATATGCCCATGCTGCACAGCGACCTGTCAGCATGTCCTGGCATCGAAGGCGGATCTTTGGGCTTTTCCAAAAAGGAATGGATCACATTCTCTTCGTCGACCGCCATGACGCCAAAGCCGGAGGCTTCACTGCGCGCCACCTCCAGACACCCTATGGTGACGTCGGCGCCCTGGTCGACATGCTGTTGCAGCATGAGTTCGTAATCCATCTTGTAAATGTGGTCGCCGGCCAGCAGCACGATGTATTTTGGATCATAGCTTTCGACGATGTCGATGTTCTGGAACACCGCGTCGGCCGTGCCCAGATACCAGTGATCTTCGGAGACGCGCTGGCTTGCCGGCAGAATGTCGAAGCTTTCGTTGCGTTCGGTGCGGAAAAAGCTCCAGCCGCGCTGCAAATGCCGGATCAGACTATGCGCCTTATATTGCGTCGCTACCGCGATGCGCCGGATGCCGGAGTTCAACGCGTTCGAAAGAGCAAAATCGATGATGCGCGACTTGCCGCCAAAATACACCGCCGGTTTGGCGCGCCGGTCGGTCAGCTCCATAAGCCGTGAGCCTCGTCCCCCAGCGAGCACATAGGCCATGGCGTGGCGGGCAAGAGGAGCGTTTGGGGAGGGGGTCATCGGTTCGACTCGCGATTCTAAAACTATTCTAGCTCATCCGATGTAAATTCGAAGAACAGAGTGGCAAGCGGCGGCGCCAGAATTCGCGTCGAAGCTGGAAAGGCGCCGAAACGCTCGCGCGTCGCGGTGATTTCCCCCAAATTTCCCTGTCCAGAACCGCCATATTCGCTGGCGTCAGAATTGAGAATCTCACGCCAGCGACCCGCGCGCGGCAATCCCAGCAAATAGTTCTCACGCGGCACGGGAGTGAAATTGGCGACAACGACGACGGGTCTGGAACGATCTTCGCCAAAGCGCGCGAAGGCGAATATGGAATTGTCGGAGTCGTCCACCACGATCCACTGAAACCCATCGCTCTCGCAGTCGCGCGCGTGCAGCGCGTCATGCTCGCGATAGACGCGATTAAGGTCCCGAACGAACTTTTGCAGCCCTTGATGCGGCGCGTGATCGAGCAGCCACCATTCCAACCCGCGATCGAATTTCCATTCGCTGGTCTGGCCGAACTCCTGTCCCATGAACAGCAGCTTTTTGCCGGGCTGGCCCCACATGAACCCATAATAAGCTCGGGCGTTCGCAAATCTGCGCCACTCGTCGCCCGGCATCTTGCTGATTATCGAACCTTTGCCGTGAACGACTTCGTCGTGAGACAGCGGCAGGATGAAATTTTCCGAAAACGCGTACAGCAATCCGAACGTCAGCTTGTCGTGACGCCACTTTCGATGAACGGGGTCGACGGACATGTAAGCCAGAGTGTCGTTCATCCAGCCCATGTTCCATTTGAAACCAAACCCCAAACCGCCGGCGTCGGTCGGCCGCGAAACGCCGGACCAGGAGGTCGACTCCTCTGCAAATGTGATCACGCCCGGGAATAGGCCGTAAACCAGCTCATTGAAACGCTGGAGAAAACGCACCGCGTCGCGATTGTCGTTGGAGCCGTCCGGATTGGGCGCCCAATCCCCGGCTTTTCGTGAGTAATCGAGATAAAGCATGGAGGCCACCGCATCGACGCGCAGTCCGTCGATGTGAAAAAGGTCGAGCCAGTAAAGAGCGTTGCTGATCAGGAAATTGGCGACTTCACGGCGTCCGAAGTCGTAGATCGCGGTGTTCCAGTCGGGATGGAAGCCCCTGCGCGGGTCCGAATGCTCGTAGAGCGGGCCGCCATCGAACATGGCGAGCCCATGCGCGTCTGTCGGAAAATGCGCCGGCACCCAATCGAGAATGACCCCCAGTCCCGCCCGATGCGCGCTATCGACAAAGCGTTTGAATCCGTCGGGGTCGCCATGTCGCGCCGTTGGCGCGAAAAGCCCGATGGGCTGATAGCCCCAGGACGCGTCGAGCGGATGCTCATTTATCGGCAGAAGTTCTATATGCGTGAAGCCGAGATCCGCGACATAGGGGATCAACTCCGTCGCCAGCTCGTCATAAGTCAGGAACCGACCGTTGTGGCCCTGAGCCCAGGATGGAAGATGGACTTCATACACCGACATAGGCGCACGGCGCGGGTCCCGGCGCTGGCGTGCAGCCATATAGGCGCCGTCGTTCCAGGGGAATGACGCCTCCTCGACCACGATCGACGCCGTGGCCGGACGTAGTTCGCCAGCGCGACCAAAAGGGTCCGCCTTCAGCGGCGTCAGGGCGCCGCTTGCGCCGACGATTTCGTATTTGTAATGCGTCCCCGCGCCGACGCCGGGAACAAATATCTCCCAGATGCCGCTGTCGACACGTTTGCGCATCTGACAGCGTCTGCCGTCCCAGCCGTTGAAGTCGCCGACCACCGAAACGCGTCGGGCGTTGGGCGCCCAAACGGCGAAGCGCACGCCGTTCGCGTTCTCATGATCGATAATATGAGCTCCGAGCCGCTCGTATAGTTTTTGATGCGCGCCCTCGACGAGAAGATAGTCGTCGAGCGGTCCCAGCGCCGGGCCGAACGCGTATGGATCCGAAAACTCCCAGGACGCCTCTGCATTTCCCGCGCGTAGTTTGTAAGGAAACCGCGCGTGCGCGCCAGGGATCAGTCCTTCGAAAAAACCGTCGGGATGGACCCGATCAAGAGTCGCGATCCGATCGCCTATTGGCGTCAGCGCCTGAAGGGTCGCCGCGCCGGGCACAAAGGCCCGGATGACGAAACCCTCCGTCGTTTCATGCAGACCCAGGACGCCGAAAGGATCGCCGCAGCGGGCGGCCAATATCGAGTCGATCTCGTCTTGCGCCACGCGCCAAGTCTGTGTCACGGGAGCTCGCGTCTATTTGCGGTCGTGAATCATATCCATTGGAGATAAAGAAAAATCAACGCGGGCGCCAGAGCGCCTTTGTCGCGGATGCACAAGAACGCGGATCAGCCATGATAAGGCTAATCCAAGATCCTTTTGAAATGAATGCGGAACGCCGAACTGCGGCAGCATCGCCCCAACATTTGCGCAACATCACTAAATTGCCACCGTTAAGCTGTCATCTCGCAGGCTCCGCGATTCGCGCGACGATTGGCTTCGTTGCGCCTTTCAAATGATTGCGGGCCAAAACTCATCGAACCGGCGAACTTCGCCGTTTGATTTCTTGAGCTGTGTTCAAATTCGAGGGTCGTCCTGCGCGTTGCTTTGATGCGGCGCCTTCACAGCAGGCAGACCTCGACTGCGTGGACGGCTGCAAAGCCATAACCAAGGATCATCCCAATGATCAAACCCATTGTGGCGACGAAAAATCCGCGCGCGGGAAAAACTTCGCGGCCTCCCGTTAATTCCATTCTGGCCGCAGCGTCGACCGCGCACGACCTCGATACCGCACACAGGAAGGCGGCCAAGGCGAAAGCCTTGCGGGGACACCGCAGTTTCGACGGGCACTCGCGCCCGCCCATCCCGGCCAAGAAACGAAATGAAAACTTGTTCCAGTTTGTCCTGCGCCTCGGCCGTCTCGTCGCGGTTCAGGTCCGCGAGCGCGGCAAAAGATAGAGCCACGCTCGCGGTTTTTCTTCCAGGTCTTTTCAACGAAAGAGCCGCGCCAGATCTGACGCGGCTCTTTGCTTTGGTAGCTGATACAGGCCGGAGGCTCGGCGGTTAGACCGGCACGTTCCAGATTTCTTCGGCATATTCCCGGATCGTGCGGTCCGAAGAGAACCACGCCACGCGAGCGGTGTTGAGAATGGTGGCGCGGCGCCACGCCTTCTGGTCGCGCCAGCGTGAGTCTACCGCTTCCTGAGCGTCCCAATAGGAGTCGAAATCCTTTGAGATGAGGAAATGGTCGTAATAGGTCAGCGTGTCGACCAGCTGCGCATAGCGGTTGGGATCATCCGGTGAGAAGGCGCCCATCGCCACGGCCTGCAACGCCTCGCGCAGCCGCGGGCTGCCCGCGATCTCGTCGCGCGCGTCTATTCCGCCGGCGCGACTGGCGTCCACCTCCGCTGCCGTGAAGCCGAAGATGAAGATATTATCGTCGCCGACGCGCTCCTTGATCTCCACGTTCGCGCCGTCCAGCGTGCCGATGGTCAGCGCACCATTGAGCGCGAATTTCATGTTGCCGGTGCCGGAGGCTTCCATGCCGGCGGTAGAAATCTGCTCCGAGAGGTCCGCCGCCGGAATGATCGTCTCCGCCAGACTGACGTTGTAATTGGGGAGAAAAGCCACCTTGAGCAGGCCGCGCACTTCTTCGTCGGCGTTGACGATATTTGCGACGTCATTGGCCAGTTTTATGATCAGCTTGGCCTGATGGTAGCTCGCCGCCGCTTTGCCGGCGAAGATTTTCACCCGCGGAACGAAGGCGCGCGAGGGCTGCGCCTTTATGTCCTGATATAGCGCGATGGTGTGCAGCACGTTGAGCAGCTGGCGCTTGTATTCGTGAATGCGCTTGATCTGCACGTCGAACAACGCGCTGGGGTCGACCTTTACGTCGATGCGCTCGTAGATCAGCTGCGCCAGACGTTCCTTGTTGGTCCGTTTGGCGGCGGCGAAACGCTGCTGGAACGCGGCGTCGTCGGCATATTGCTCCAGCTCCGCGAGATGGGCCGGATCGTCAAACACTTCCAGTCCGATCGTTTGCGCGAGAAGATTCGACAGCGGCGGATTGGCCTCAAGCAGCCATCGGCGGAAAGTGACGCCGTTGGTCTTGTTGACGATGCGCTTTGGATAAAGCTTGTGGTAGTCGCGAAACACCGTCTCTTTCACGAGTTCGCTGTGCAGACCGGAGACGCCGTTAACCTTGTGCGAGCCGAGAAACGCCAGATTGCCCATACGCACATGGCGGCCATTATGCTCGTCGATCAAAGAGACATTCGCCAGAGTTCCGGTGTCGTGGATTCCCTTTTCCCGCAATTGGTCGAGATGCAGCGCGTTGATCAGATAAATGATCTGCATATGGCGCGGCAGCAGCCTCTCCATGAGGCCGACCGGCCAGGTTTCCAGCGCTTCCGGAAGCAGCGTGTGGTTCGTGTAGGAGAAGGTCGCCTGCGTGATCTCCCAAGCTTCCTTCCACTCCACGCCATGAACGTCGACCAGCAGCCGCATAAGCTCGGCGACGCCGATCGCGGGATGCGTGTCGTTAAGCTGGATGGCGACCTTGGCGGCGAGCTTTCTGATGTCGCCCGTCTGCTTCATGTGGCGGCGGATAAGATCCTGCAGCGACGCGGAGGCGAAGAAATACTCCTGACGCAGCCGCAGCTCCTGTCCAGCCGGGGTCGAGTCGCTGGGATAGAGCACCTTGGAAATTGATTCCGCACGCATCTGATCCGACTGCGCGCCGAGATAATCGCCGGCGTTGAAGGCGTCGAGCCGCAGGGGATCGGGAGCGCGCGCCGACCAGAGACGCAGAGTATTGACGTGTTTGCCGCGCCAACCGACGACTGGCGTGTCGTAAGCGACCGCCTCGACGGTTTCGCCCGGACGCCACACATGCGCCAGCGTGCCGTCGGCGAGCCGCGCGCCTTCGACGTGACCGCCAAAGGAGATGTCGTAAAGGATTTCCGGGCGCGGGAACTCCCAGGGATTGCCGAAGGACAGCCAGTCCTCGGGATATTCATGCTGCCAGCCGTCTTTGATGGTCTGGCGGAACAATCCATGGTCGTAACGGATGCCGTAGCCGACCGCCGCAATCTCCACGGTCGCCATGCTGTCCATGAAACAGGCGGCGAGACGTCCAAGGCCGCCATTGCCGAGCGCGGCGTCCGGCTCCAGCGCGCGCATGGCGTCGAGATCGACGCCGAGATCGGCGAGCGCCGCACGCATGGCGTCGGTCAGTCCCAGATTGGTCAGACCGTCGATCAGCAGGCGACCGACCAGAAACTCCAGCGAAAGATAATATACACGCCGCCTGTCCTGCTGATAGTTGCGCTTGTTGCATTCGAGCCAGGGCGACACGATACGGTCGCGCGTCGCCAGCGCGGCGGCGACAAACCAGTCGCGCGGGCTCGCCGAGGAGCGATCTTTCCCGACTGTATAAGCAAGGCGGCGCAACACGTCGTCGCGAAGCTCGCGTGCGACAGGATCCAGGTTGGATGTCGTGGCTGTTGATGGGGACAGGGGAAGGTCCATAATTCTCACGGCGCTCTCTCTCTCAAAACAGGATCCGCGACCCTGGTGGATTGGGCCCGGCGCAAACGGCGCATTCTTTGCCGTTGAGGCGCCTCGAATAACTGGTTTGATAGTGTGCGGAGGTTAGCGTTTTCCTGCGTAACAGTGTTGAATTGCATGAGTAAGTGGGAAGATGGTGAATCAATCGGAAGGGAATTTCCTTTCCAACTCCAACCAAAAAGTGAGGTTTTCAGCGCCGCCGCACGTCATTTCAGGATAAATTCGATGCGACGGTTTTTTGAGCGTCCGTCCTCGTCGTCGTTGGAGGCGATCGGCTTTTGGGCGCCGTAGCCGATCGCGGTCAAGCGGTCAGCGGCGACGCCTTCATCGGTAAGATACTTCGCCACCCTGTCCGCGCGGCGTTGCGACAGGGCTCGATTGTCGTTGTCGTCGCCGACGTTGTCGGTATGGCCGCCAATCTCCGCCTTGGCGTCCGGGCAACGTTGCAGCAATGCAGCCACACTGTCGAGAACATAGGCGGAGGCGCGATGGATGGACACGCCGCCGGAACGGAACTCGACTTTGTCCAGCACCTGCGTCGCATCAAGCGCGGCCTGACACGCCGTCTTGTCGAGCGCGCCTGTCGGCGGCAGGCTTTTGAGCAGGGCTATGGAGGTTTTCGTCTTGTCCCTCGCCGACGGCGTCCGCTTTACGGAAGGGACCTCGCTGGAATCATCGGCCTGTTTGGCCGAGGGATAGCCGCTTCTTCCGCCGTCCGCCCAACTGGCGACTTTTTTTCGCGGCGTGGTCCTGGACGTTCGCAGGTTCTTTTCCGTGGCCTTCCCCTCGGACTCGGGGGCCGCGCCAGAGGCGCCATAATCACGTTTTCCAGGATCAGTCCAGCCAAGGTCGCCTTTCCTGCCGGCGCCATCGGGGTTTTCCGCTTTGGGAGTCTCCGCGCTGTCAGCGACCGAGGCGGCGACGGGAGTCTCGCTGAACAGCCAGTCGGTTCCGGTCACGAGGCGCACACCGTCCATCTTGCCAATGACCTTCGCCAGCGCGGCGCGGTCAGGGATGCTGTTTGGCAGCAATATGTCGCGGCCGTCGACCGAGAAATTCTGGGCGTCGCCGCCAGCGTTTTTGATAGCGCCGCCGACGGCCTGTTTGAGGCCGTCCTCGATGCGCGGCAGCCCGAAGATATTGCCGACGAACCACAAAAAGATGCAGGGTATCAATCCGAGCGCCCAATTCCTGTGTTCGCCCAGAGCGCCGCCGCGC
Source organism: uncultured Alphaproteobacteria bacterium (assembly GCA_963697595.1). Classification (GTDB taxonomy): domain Bacteria; phylum Pseudomonadota; class Alphaproteobacteria; order Rhizobiales; family Beijerinckiaceae; genus Methylocystis. The sequence continues at coordinate 3,678,349 of CAVOON010000003.1, forward strand.
GCGACAACGCCCGCTCCGGCGCCGACGATGAAACTCGCGAAAGCGGCGAGCCCGGTTTCCAGCCAAACCCCTCCCCGACCTACAAGCACGTTCAACAGCGCCATCAGCAGGCCAAGGCCGAAAGCCAGCCCGCACCAGATCAGCCAGGGCGAGATACGTCCACTTTTCTCCGCTTGCCTCGTAAGCAGCGCCGTCGCCAGGCCGCACACGAATATCGCGAACAGCCAGAACCAGTAATGCGAAAGGCTATAGATCATGACGCCCATTCCGGACTGACGCTTGACGCTCGGGCGAGGCGGCCTCCAAAAGGGGACTACCTCGCCACGCGGCGAAAACATGCGTTAACCGTATGGCGCTGGCAAGGCAGCGGCGGAAACTGGCGCTCGTCTTTGACCCGGAGCCTTGCGTCACGGGCCGACCGGGCGGGGCGCGATCACACGCGCATCGGCATCAGCACATAGAGGGCGTTGGCTCCGTCGCGATCCTGGACGAGCGTCGGAGAGCCAGGATCGGCCAGAAGGAACAGCGCGGTGTCGCTGTCGAGCTGGTTCACAATGTCCAGCAGGTAACGCGAGCTGAAGCCGATATCGAGCGGCGGGCCGTCATAGTCGGCCTCAAGCTCTTCAACGGCGGACCCCTGGTCGGGGTTGGTCACCGACAGAATCAGCTTGCCTTCCGAAAGGGCAAGCTTCACGGCGCGGCCGCGTTCGGAGGAAATGGTCGAGACGCGGTCGACGGCGTTGCGGAAGGCGTCCCGCTCGACGGTAAGCCGCTTGTCATTTCCGGTGGGGATCACGCGGCTGTAATCGGGGAAGGTGCCGTCGATGAGCTTCGTCGTCAGCAGCGCTTCGCCAAAGGCAAAACGCATCTTGTTGGTCGAAAGCTCAATCGCCACCTCGCCCTGCGCGTCCTCGATCAACCGCTGGATCTCGGCGACCGCCTTTCGCGGCACGATGACGCCGGGCATGCCCACCGCGCCGGCGGGGGCGGGCAGCTCCAGTCGCGCCAGACGGTGCCCGTCGGTCGCGACGGCGCGCAGCAGCGAGCGCCCCTCGATCTCCGCGACGTGCACATAAATGCCATTGAGATAATAGCGCGTCTCTTCGCTGGAGATGGCGAATTGCGTCTTCTCGATCAAGCGCTTCAGGTCCGCTGGCGGCAGCGTGAAATTGTGGCTGAACTCGCCGGACGTGACATCGGGAAAATCGCTCTGCGGCAAGGTCTGCAGATTGAAGCGGGAACGTCCCGAGCGAAGCGTCAGTTGCCCTTGCTCGCCGGTCTCTTCCAGCGAAACCTGAGCGCCCTCGGGAAGTTTGCGCACGATGTCGTAGAGCGTGTGCGCGGGTAACGTGGTCGCGCCGGGCTGAGCCACTTCCGCCGGCGCTTTCTCCGTGATCTCCAGATCGAGGTCGGTGGCCTTGAGCAACAGACCGCCAGCCGCGGCCTCGATGAGTATATTGGCCAGAATCGGGATGGTCGTGCGGCGCTCGACAACCCGGTGAACATGGCCAAGCGCCCGCAGCAGCGCCGCTCTCTCGATCGTGACCTTCATTGAAGGAAATTCCGTTGGCCTTTGTAGGACGACGGCGCCAGATGGCGGTCCGCCGGGGGGCGCAACTTTGGCGCGGCGCGGTCAATAGCGCAAGAGGGGGCGGCGCCGAAGGGGAGAGGAATTGTGCATAAGTGCCCGCCGACCGGCCCCTGACGGGCTTAACCGACCCTTAAAACGACACTGTTAGTTTCCAATAAACTGCTCACTATCGCAGGGCGGGCGATCCGCCCGGGACGCTAGAACGGCGAAAGCACCCCTCCATGGCCCGCAAAGATCAAGGCCGCGATCCGCCTCTCAGGGAGGATGAGGACAGGGATCTGCGCGCGGAGAAGCGCGAGAAGGGCAGTGAGACGGCCAAAGCCGCCAAAAAAAGCTCCAGGGACGAAGGCGAGGCGACGCCAGCGAAAAACGCCCCCAAAAACAAGAAGCGCCGCTCAGGCACCCTGCTGGGCGGCTTAGTCTACTGGTCGATGGTGCTGGGCCTTTGGGGCGTCATCGGCGCGGGCGGGCTTGCGGTCTATTACGGCTCGCAGCTTCCGCCCATCGACAAGCTCGCGATACCCAAGCGGCCGCCCAATATCGCCATTCTCGCCGCCGACGGAGAACTTTTGGCCAATCGCGGCGACACGGGCGGCGCGGCGATAAGAGTTCTCGGAATTGCCGCCCTATCTGCCCAAGGCTTTCGTCGCGATCGAGGACCGCCGCTTCTATTCCCATTGGGGCGTCGATCCCCTCGGCATCGTCCGCGCGCTCGCGCGTAATGTGCTCGGGCGCGGCGGCATGCAGGGCGGCTCGACGCTCACTCAGCAGCTTGCCAAGAATCTCTTCCTGACCCAGGAGCGGACGCTTTCCCGAAAAATACAGGAAGCGATTCTCGCGCTCTGGCTGGAGCACAAATATTCCAAGGACCAAATTCTCGAGCTTTATCTCAACCGCGTCTATTTCGGGTCTGGGGCCTATGGCGTCGAGGCCGCGGCGGAACGCTATTACGGCCACAGCGCGAAAAATGTGACGCTGGCTGAGGCCGCCGTTCTGGCGGGTCTGATGAAGGCTCCGAGCAAACTCGCGCCCGACCGAAATCCTGAAGGAGCCAGCGAACGCGCGGCGCAAGTCATCACCGCCATGGCGCAAGAAGGTCATATAACGGAAGCGATGGCCAAGCTGGCGCTGTCCAACCCTGCGCATACCCATCGCGACAATGGCGCAGGTTCGATCAATTACGCCGCAGACTATGTGATGGACGTGCTCGACGACACGATCGGCGCGATCGATCAGGATCTCGTGGTGACGACGACTCTGAGCCACAATCTCCAGACCTCCGCCGAGACGGCTCTGACCGAGGAGCTCGATAAAAAGGGCGGGAAATTCGGGGTTTCCCAAGGCGCTATCGTCGCCATCGATCCCAATGGCGCGATCCGGGCGCTGGTCGGGGGGCGCGACTATGCCGACAGCCAGTTCAACCGCGCAGTCGCCGCGAAGCGTCAGCCGGGATCCTCCTTCAAGCCTTTCGTCTACCTTACCGGGCTCGAGCACGGCATGACGCCGGATACGGTTCGAGCGGACGGTCCGCTCAACATCAAGGGATGGCAACCCGAAAACTACAGCCGCGAATATTTCGGCCCGGTGACGCTGACGAAGGCGCTCTCGCTCTCGCTCAACACCGTCGCGGTGCGCGTCGGGATGGAGGTCGGCCCCAAATCGGTGGTGCATACGGCGCATCGGCTGGGCATTAGTTCGGAGTTGCAGCCCAACGCCTCGCTGGCTCTGGGAACTTCGGAAGTGACGCCGTTGGAGATGGTCACAGCCTATGCGCCTTTCGCGAATGGCGGCGTCGGCGTGCAGGCTCACATCATCACCAGAGTGCGGACCGCCGACGGCAAGCAGCTCTATGCGCGCAAGGGATCTTCAAACGGTCGCGTGATCGAGCCGCAATTCGTCGCGATGATGAACACAATGATGGAAGAGACTTTGCTCACCGGCACTGCCCGCAAGGCCGAGCTTCCCGGTTGGCAGGCCGCTGGAAAGACAGGCACCAGTCAGGATTTCCGCGACGCCTGGTTCGTCGGCTATACGAGCCATCTGGTCGCGGGCGTCTGGCTCGGCAATGACGACAATTCGCCGACCAAAAAGGCGTCTGGCGGCAATCTGCCGGTCGAGATCTGGAGCCGTTTCATGAAATTGGCGCATCAGGGGGTCCCTCCGGCGGCGCTTCCTTCGGGAACATGGCGCTCGCCCGCGCCGCTGCCCGAACCCGCCCAGGTGGCCGATTCAGTGCTTGGCCTCTTTGGAACGTCTCCCGCGGCGTCACAGCGCGGCCGCCCTGCTGATCCCGCTGCTGCGCCGCCGCCTGGCACCAAGCCGGCGGTTCACGGGCTGGAAGTCTTTATTGCCTCCCGGAGAGATACCCGCCGCCGGAGCGAAACACGCAGACCGGAAACCCTCCCAAAACGGGCCAGTCGGCGACAACAGGAATTTCTTGGAAAAACTGTTCGGCGGAGGCTGAAGCGACGTAAGACCCGACAGCCTCAGCAGTTTCGCTCAAGCCACTACAAAGATCAGCCACAATTTGGGAGCTTTTCTGCGCTAACGGGCCACGAAGCCAAAGACGAAGCCCCCTGCTGGCGAACAAGTCGACACAAATATGCGCTGGCGCGCATCAACCGAAGGGCAGATCTATGGGGTTGCCGCTTGATCAGGAGAAGCTCATCGCGGGCTTGGAGGAGCTTGAAAAGCGCCTGCGTCAATCCAAAGCTTCGAGCGACGCCGCCCTCGATCGGGCCCCGCCTTCGAGCCTCGCGCCGCCGACACAAGATCATGCTGAGCTGCGTTTAGGCGAGGACCAAAGCTTCTCCGCTGACGAACGGGCGACCTACTATCCAGATTATGAGCTTGAAGAACGTGCGAACTCGCGGCGTCTGCTGCTTGCGATTTCTGGCCTGGTTCTGGTCATCTTCGTTGGCGCCTTGGGCGTCACTCTGGCCTATTGGACTGCGCCATCCAGCGAGCCGCTCGCCGCCGATGTAAGGCCCAGCCCCAAAGAGGCGGCGCCGGTCGCCGCGCCGCCGGCTTCCGCTCAGACAGCGCCTGGCGATGATGCGAACTCGCTGGCCGCGCGAGCCGCTCAGCCCGCAGTGGCGACGCCCGCGCCTCCGCCAGCAGCTCAACCCGCGCCGTCGGCCGAAGCTGCGCCGCCCGCGCCGTCCACGGGGGCCGCGAATGTTCCGGCGCAGCAGGCGGCGCCTGTTGAACAGGCCGCCCCGCCGCCGGAAGTTCGAACCGTGACAATTCTGCCGGACGGTTCGCTGGCTCCTGCCTCCGCCGGACAGGAAACAGCCTTGCCGCCGCCCGTTCCTGCGGGCGGACCGTCGTCGCCCGTAGCCGGGCAAGCAGAGCAACCCGCTTCTGCAGCTGTCAAGCCGGACACGACGGGGCAAACTGCGCTGGCCGCGAAAGCAGCGAAAAAGCGAGCCGCCGCGCGCGCCGCAAAAAAGAGCGCCGCAAAGGCTGAACTGGCGCCTCCGGCTGATCTGACGCCGCATCCGGCGCCTCCCGCCGCGAACGACGGCATTTTGCAGGGCGCGCAACGGGCTTTTGGCTCCGTCACCGGAGCGGTCAGGCAGCTCGTCGGCGGGGAGTGATCTGCGCTGACGGGCGCGACGCTCGTCGCCGAGGACAATGTTTCAATCCAGGTTTCAAACAATCAACCGGCTCGCTCATCTTTTGGAGCGGTCTGCGCTTGTGCGCCTTGATAGCGTCGCAAGGAGATTTTGGCATGAATAACTGGATCACAAAGCATTGGCGGAGCCATAAACAAGCGCACGAAAGCTTTGCGGTGCACTTCGACAGCAAACCTCATGTTTTTCACAGCACAGCTTGATTTCCGAATCGAGGCTTCCACTTTGCCAATTACACGGAAAGTTGGTCCAGGAGAGTAGAGATGGGCAACCTTCTTTATTATGCGATCGTCTTCTTGGTTGTCGCCGTGATCGCGGCCGTTTTTGGATTCGGTGGAGTTGCGGGAACAGCGATGGAAGGCGCCCGATTGCTCTTCTGGGTCGCGATCATTCTTTTTGTCGTGTCCGCCGTCGTCAGCTTTGTCCGACGGACCTAGGCGAGAACGCGAAGCGCCGGTGGCGCTGGCGGTCTCAAATGAAAGGGAGAAGACTATGAACTGGGAACAAATGGAAGGCAACTGGAAACAGTTTACCGGGAAAGTCAAAGAGCAGTGGGGCAAACTGACGGATGACGACCTCGCGAAAATCTCGGGGAAGCGCGAGCAACTCGAGGGCAGGATTCAGGAACGTTATGGCGTGAGCAAAGAGCAGGCCAAGAAGCAGGTTGAAGACTTCATGACCCGCCACTGACGATTAGTACGGAATTTGACGGCCGGCTCAAGAACCCGGCCGTCGCCGCTGTGGAGCGATCATAAAGCGGGACAAAATCCATCGCCTTCATTTGTCGTTAGCTGTATTTCAGTGAACACTATTGATAAGGCGCCACTGGCCGCGAGGGACAAGGGCGAAGTCGTTCGCGAGAGATCCGCCCCCGCCCTTCTAAAGCAGGACAGCTTGATCTTGTCTTCGCGCCACTGCCCAGGTGTAGCATTGAACATCGCTGTGACGTCCACGGCGCCGAAACATCCCTCGCCGCAAGAAATAATCATCCTGACTGGCCGGGTGGGAGGAACATCTACCCGATAGCGCATGAGAATTGCCATGTCCCCGGTCGCCTGCCGGGAGAGATCGACAGCATCTCCTTCAACCGCGAACCGGCCTTCGCCAGTCCACTGCAAACGACGGCCGTTTTCCTGAGCTCCAGCGTCCACCGTCGTCTGCGAAACCGCGCCGCTCGTCACAAAGCGCCAGGGAGCCTGCACCCTGCCGCCGGCAAAATACCGTTCGAGATTGCGCGCAGGCGCTCTAGACCCAGGGTCTTCCGGGAGTGCGGGGAGCTCATGAGTGAGCGCGTAGCCCAGACCATAGCCATAGGCGAACTGAGGGGCGTAGCCCTCCTCGCCCTGGTGACCGGGACTTCTGTCCGCGCGGCTCGGCCAGGAAAAGGAAAGCCTTCCCCGGAAATCGAAGCGCGCGTGACCTTGTGCGTCGCCGATCAAGACGTCGGCGACGCCGCCGCCTTCGGTTCCAGGGAGCCATGCGGCGACAAAGGCGTCGGAGGCGTTAATCTCCGGATTTGTCCAGAGCGGACGTCCCGACAGAAAGACCGAGACCACCGGCACGCCTTTGGCCTTCAATCTGCGCAGCAGCGCGAGGTCGGTTTTCGCGCCAGACTGGAATTCCAGAGTTTCGATGTCACCCTGAAACTCGGCGTAGGGATTCTCTCCAAACACAACGATCGCGACATCCGGCGTTTGGTCAAATTCACCATCGGGAGAAAATGTGGCGGAGCCCCCTCCCGCTTCAAGCGCTTTCCTAAGTCCGGCAAAAATGGATTGGCCATCGGGAAAATCCGAATTGTGGTTTCCAAGGCCTTGCCAGCTGAGCGTCCAGCCCCCTGACTGCTTGCCGATGTTGTCCGCTCCGTCGCCCGCCACAAGCACGCGGGCGGAGTTGCGAAGCGGCAATAAATTGCCGTTGTTTTTCAAAAGAACCAGCGACTCTCGCACTGCGCGCCTAGCTATCGTGCGGTGGTCGGGCGCGCCCAAACGCTCGAATTTTCCGGCAAACGGCGACGGGCCGTTGAACAATCCCGCTTTGAATTTTACGCGCAGGATACGGCGCACCGCATCGTCAAGCCTCTCCATCGAAATGCGGCCGGAGCGCGCTTCGGAGAGCGTATTTTCAAAAAGGCCTTTCCAGCTGTCGGGCGCCATGAAAAGATCAATTCCGGCGTCGAGCGCCTGTGGGCAATCGGTTGTGGAGCAACCCGGCAACTGCCCGTGAGCGTTCCAGTCGCTCACCACGAAGCCGGTAAAACCCATCCGGCCCTTCAAAACGTCGGTCAGAAGCGTGCGATTTCCGGTATGCTTGACCCCGTTCCAGCTCGAAAATGAAGCCATGACCGAAACAATTCCCGCCTCAATGGCGGGTGGATAGCCAGCGTTATGGAGCCTGATCAGTTCGCTTTCGGAAATTTTTGCGTCGCCCTGGTCGAGACCTCCCGCGGTTCCGCCATCCCCGAGAAAATGCTTGGCCGAACCTATGATGCGGCCGGGCCGCAACGATTGGCCCGGGGCCATCTCTCCTTGCAAACCTAACGTCATAGCGCCCGCATAGGAGGCGACGACATCCGGCTCCTCGGCATAGCCTTCATAGGTGCGCCCCCAATGGATGTCGCGCGGCGCAGCGAGCGTCGGACCGAATGTCCAGTTGGCGCCGGTCGCAGCCGCTTCCTCCGCGGTCGCTTCGCCAATCAACCTTATAAGCTCGGGGTCGCGCGTGGCGCCAAGGCCGATGTTGTGCGGAAAAACAGTCGCGCCCATTATCTTGTTGTGGCCGTGAACGGCGTCGATGCCGAACAAGAGCGGTATGGGCGTGTGTCCCGCGCGAGTTTCGATCGCCACTCCTTCGTAACTTGAAATCAGATCCAGCCAGGTCGAAGGAGGCGCGCGATTGTTCCGGTCCGGCGCGGAATTGCCTCCCGCCAGCAACGCGCCAAGCGGGTAGCGCCGCAAATCCTCAGGCCGGATTGCGCCGATGTCCGCCTGGATGATTTGGCCGACTTTTTCTTCAAGAACTCATGGACGCCATCAGAGCCGTGATGCGAGCCTCTGTCGCGGCGTCAATCATGGCGGAGGGGCTCGAAGTCTTCGGCCAAAGTTCTGGATGAGCTGTGGAGGGCGGAGGGATTGCCGCGATATCTTCGGCGGAGCTTGCCGAGATCGAGGCGCAAGCGCCAAGGATCGAGAACGTGAAAAAAGTTGCGAGGCTGCGTGCGGTCAAGGTGCCCGTCCGATTCTAACTTCCGGCTGTCGCAACCGGAATGATTTCACCCCGCAGGACTGGAGCCCGGGCGGACATCAATGCGAAGATCATAATGACCGCATATGCCGCCATCGGAATGAGATAAGCGAAACGCAGCCCGGCGGAGTCAGCCAAAAAGCCCGCGCTCATCGGCAGGATCGCGCCGCCGACAATCGCCGTGCACAAGAGCCCCGAGGTCTGGGCGGCGGTGGCCGTGGAGCGTTCCAGAGTGAGCGTGAAGATGGTCGGGAACATGATGCTGTTCAGAAAGCCGATCGATAGCGCCGCCACCGCCGCTGGCGTGCCGGCCAACTGGGTCACCAAAAAGCACAGGAATGTCGCTCCGAGGGCTGCGAAGCTCAAAACCTGATAGGCGGGGTAGCGCGTGAGCGCCGCCGATCCGGCGAAGCGTCCGACCATCGCGCCGAACCAGTAAAGCGCCAAAAGCTTGCCTGCGGTTTCGAGAGGCACATTCAGTATGGCGCTCTGGTGCAGAAAATTGATCATGAGGCTTCCGACAGAGACTTCCGCGCCGACGTAAAGGAAGATCGCCGTAGCTCCAAAATAGGCCCAGAAGCAGCGCAAGGTCCGAATTGGGCGCCTGTTCGCCTCAGGCGTCGTCGCCGTCTCTGCCCGCGGCCGATCAAGCCCGCGGCCGAAAAGGATGAGCAAGACCATAAGAACCAGGGTCATTCCTGCAAGAATTTCGAAGGACGCGCCTATGCCGCGGAGCGTTTCGAGTTTTTAAGTCGCCGCCTCGGCGGCGCTCGAGGCGTTCGAGAAAACTCCGCCTCGAAGCATGATCTTGGCGCCGAAATAAGGTCCGATCACGGTGCCGAGAGAATTGAAGGCCTGGGACAGCGTCAATCGAAAATGCGAGCGTTCGGGCGGTCCTATCAGGGCGGCGAGAGGATTGGCGGTGACCTGCAGCACCGTAACGCCGCTCGCCAGAACAAACAGTCCGACGAGTATCAGGGGATAGGCGTCAGAACTCGCGGCCGCGGGCATGATCAGGCACCCCGCGGACATGGCTGCAAGCGCCAGTGTGATGGATTTTGAGTAACCCAGCTTCGCGACAAGCCAGCCTCCGGGCAGCGAGACAAATGCGTACGCTAGGAAGTAGGTGAACTGGGTCAGCATCAACTCGGCGTAATTGAGTTTGAACACCGCCTTGACCGAGGGAATGAGCGGGTCGATGACCGAGGTGATGAAGCCCATGGTGAAGAACAGCGCCGTAACGGCGGCGAAGGAGCCTCTCTGTCCTGGCGAAGTTTCGCTCACGCAAGATCTCCTCGAGCTTATACAGGCTCTCGCATAGCCGGAACTTTTCGCACTGCTGAAGTCGAACGCGCAGCAGCCGTCCCTTCATTTAGCTGGAGATGATTAGCAGGTGTTTAAGCGCCAAGGTCGGTTCGGTTTTCAGCGCCAGAACGGCTTCAACTTGCGCAAACGCCGTTGCATCTGCGCCGCCGGGCCCCCGCTTTGATGGTGCGCATGGCTGCTCCAGCCCCGGAGAAAACAGACTGCCCGCATGGTGTCCTGAGCCGAGTCCGTCTGCGTAATTTCATGCAACAGGCGCGCGGCGGTGGTTCTGTCATTGTCCTCGCCCAGACGATCCTGAATTGCGGAAAGGTCGCGAAGATAGGCGCGCGCAGACTTGGCGTCGAACAAACTCTCGAAAAACTCTGCGGCGTAGCGCGTTTTCTTGAGCGCGATGCGAGCGTTATGCCGGGCTTCGGGAGGCAGGCTGGCGATGCCGGAACAGCGCTTCATCGCGCGTCGATGCAGTCGATCAAGAGCCTTTGTCGCGAAGGCGCGCGCCGAACCCTTTGCTTGCGTTCGCTTGTCGTGCTCTCGCCAGGGGCGACGCGTGATCAGCCGCCTTAGCCCGCGCAGCAACTGCTCCGTGGTTGGTTCGGCGAGCACTGCGCGTGCAGCTTCCCGCGCGTGATGGCGGCGCAGCTCCACCGCGTCAAGCAGAGCAAAAAATGCAGGCTCGTCGGTCAGAAATCCGCGCGGACCTTTCTCGAGCCCCTCGCGGAAAACGTCCCAATCGCGCGCCTCGCCCAGCGAACGGGCGACGGCTTTGGCGTGGGCCGTGACCTCCGTGAGGTCCAGTGTCGGAACGGCGTGCTTGAGCAAGCCCAAAAATGCCCGTAAACGCCGCAACGACACGCGCAGTTGATGCACGGCCTCCGGATCGCCGGTCTTGCGCAAGACCGGCGCGTTCGCCGAAAAATGAGCAAGACAGTTAGACAGGATGCGCGAGATCGCCTCGTCGAGCGTCACATCAGCGTCGAGCGGAAGAGATTTAGCCTTCACGGGACGCAGCGGCTCGCCCGGTTCGTGACAAGACTCGTCATTGCTGACGACGAGACGCAACACGCGTCGCCCGACTGCGGTTTCATCCGCGCCCGAGAAACCAAAAGGGCGATCCATTGACGCGATCCTTACACAAAAGCCGGAAGACGGGGATTGTCGCGCCGGGTCGACCCGAGGGTCAAGCGCCTTTCCGCAAACGACGCTCTTTTACGCGCGGGGCGGCTCTGCGATGATGTGCGGGCGCCGATTTCGCGATTCTCCAGGAGCCTTGCGGCATGACCGACGATCCCAATGCAGTCCCCGGCAAAATTCTTGTCGGCGCCAGCGGCAAAATCGAACAGGACAGGACCTATCAATATCTTTTGCTGCCGCTGGGCAATCGGCATGGACTTGTCTCCGGAGCCACCGGCGGCGGCAAGACCGTTTCATTGCAGAGACTTGCAGAAGGTTTCTCCAGGGCCGGAACTGCGGTTTTTCTCGCCGACGTCAAGGGCGACATCGCCGGACTGTCGCAGCCGGGCGATTCCAAGCCGGCCTTCCTCGCAAGAGCCAAGGATCTCGGTCTGACCTATGCGCCTGAGCAGTTTCCGGTAGTTTTCTGGGACATTTACGGCGAGCAGGGCCACCCCGTGCGCGCCACGATTTCCGAAATGGGGCCGCTGCTGCTGTCTCGCATGCTTGACCTGAACGATACGCAGGAAGGCGTGCTTAACATCGTGTTCCGGGTCGCCGACGAGCAGGGCCTGCTTCTTCTGGACCTGAAAGACCTGCGCGCTGTTCTCGGTTATGTCTCCGACAACACCTCAGACATTCAGAGCAAATATGGCAATGTCGCGCCCGCCACCATCGGCGCCATCCAGCGCCAGCTTCTGGTGCTGGAGAATCAGGGCGGCGGAAAATTCATCGGCGAGCCAGCGCTCGACCTCAAGGACTTCATCGCGCAGGACAAGGACGGGCGCGGCTATATAAACATCCTCGCCGCCGACAAGCTCATGCAGTCGCCGCGTCTCTATGCGACCTTTCTGCTGTGGATGCTGACAGAGCTCTTTGCGCATCTTCCCGAAGTGGGCGATCTCGACAAGCCCAAGCTGGTTTTCTTTTTCGACGAAGCGCATCTCCTGTTCACGGATGCGCCCAAGAATCTGCTGACGGCCATCGAACAGGTGGTGCGACTGATCCGCTCGAAGGGCGTGGGCGTCTATTTCGCCACGCAAAATCCTCTCGACGTGCCCGACACGGTGCTTGGCCAACTCGGCAACCGCATCCAGCACGCGCTCCGCGCCTTCACGCCCCGTGACCAGAAAGCTGTGCGGGCGGCAGCGGAGACTTTTCGTCAAAACAAAGACTTCGACACTGCGGAAGCCATCATGCAGCTTGGGGTCGGGGAGGCGCTGGTCTCGATGCTCGACGCCAAGGGAACGCCTGAGATGGTCGAGCGCGCTTTGATCGCGCCTCCGGCCGCGCGGGTCGGCCCTGTCACGGCGCAGGAACGGCAGGCCATAATTGAAAAAAGCCCGCTCTACGGACTTTACGACACACCCATGGATCGCGAATCCGCGTATGAGGTGCTGCAAAAACGCGCCGGCGCCCGGATGGAGACTGTCGGAGCCGGGCCGGCCAAGACGCCGGACCCGCAAAACCCGCCGCCGGTCGAGGCTTCGGCGGACGGCGGGATCCTCGGCAAGCTCGGCGGCATGGTGGGCGGGCTGTTCTCGCGCACCAACCCCAAGCGCATGTCGCCGGCGGAGCTCGCCGCAAGGGCGGCGCTGCAATCGGCGGCCCGCTCGGTCGGCACTCAGATCACCCGCGAGGTGATGCGAAATATTTTTGGAGGCATGTCGCGGTAGGGGCGCGCGGAGCGCTGCTACGTTCGCGCCTCACGTTGTTCTCCTGCGACGATCAGCCAGTAGATCGCGCCGGTCGTCGCCCCCGTAAGGAAAAACAACAGCGCGATACGAATTTCCAGCGGGCTGGCGTGGCCTCTGCGTGCGAGTCCCTGCGTCGCGCGCGCGATCCAGGGCGAAGCGGCGGCCAGAAAGCCGCTGACGCCGACGTACCACGTCCAGCTGCGGATTCCCGCCATTTCTCCTAACAGCGCCGCGAAAGCCAATGGCGCGACGCATACCGCGATGAGAATCGTCCAAAATACGGCGCCAAGGATCGCGACGCCGGACGCCGGGTCTCCTTCACGCGTCGCTTGGTCGAGAATTGCGAAAAAACCCGACGCAGCGGCCTCCAGTCCCACCTGTCGGACCAGTGGGTCGAACAGCGCGGCCAAAGGCAAAAACAGCGCTCCGACGCTGGCCGCAATCAAAAAACCAAAGCACATCAGAAGGATGCGGCGCAGCAGCTTTGCGATCAAGGCTCCAGCACCGAGTCCCAGTAGAGATAGTCCATCCAGCTTTCATGGAGGTAATTGGGCGGGAACAGACGTCCGTTGCGATGCAAGTCCGCGACCGTCGGCGCATAGGGCCGTTGCGCCGGCGTCATATGCGCTTCCTCGGGCAGGCGGTCGCTCTTGCGCAGATTACAGGGGGAACAGGCGGCGACGACATTTTCCCATGTGGTGGCGCCCCCTTTGGATCGCGGGATGACATGGTCGAAGGTCAGTTCCTCTTGTTGTCCGCAATATTGGCAGGTGAAACGATCGCGCAGGAACACATTGAACCGCGTGAACGCCGGATGTCGCGATGGCCGCACATAGGCTTTCAGCGAAACGACCGAAGGCAGCCGCATTTCGAAGGAGGGGCTCTTAACAACCTTGTCATATTCCGAAACGATATTGACGCGGTCCAGAAACACCGCCTTGATCGCGTCCTGCCATCCCCAGAGGGAGAGAGGGTAGTAGCTCAAGGGGCGGAAGTCGGCGTTGAGCACGAGCGCGGGGCAAGCCTGCGGGGAGACATTTTGGCTCCGAAAATGAATCGTCACGCCGTGCGCCTCTCCTTTGACGAGAAGTCCCGAGCAATGACCGCTCGGGAAGCCCTTGCGAATGTCCTCGATATTCTACAGCGAGGATGACGACTTTGTGAAGGCGCCCCCGGGTTCGGCAGGCAAAACAGGCCACTGCGCTATTCCGGCAAAGCCGGGTCGCCGCAGGCCGTTCATCGCAAGCGACGCACTGTGCCACCCTATAGTCCTGTGTTTGTTACTAAATCTTGACCGCGTGGGCCTGCGTCTTGCAGTCCGATTTGATCGAGCTCTCGAAAGGGGTCGCCCGCTTTATATCGAGACGCCTGTGTATCAATCGGAGACCCGAATTGACGTTGATCCTCGATAGATTCCCCGCGCGGGGAAGAAAAGCGGGAGATTTATCCGCGCGGCCGCCCGGCGCAAGCCCCTCGGGACGCGGCGGCTGGAGCGAAAAACTCCCGCGGCGCAACAGCGCGCTCGTGCGCGCGTCCTTGGCCTGCGCCGCCGGTCTGATCGAGCTGTTTGTCGCCGTGGCGACTGCCTTGATCTGCGAGGCCGCCTATCACGGCTTCGTCTATGGCGGGAACGGCTTGACCTCGTCAAACCTTCAACTGTGTTTGCTGGCGGCCGTGTTTTTTGTGCTCTCCAACGCCATGCGCGGGGACTACCGGATCGCCGATTATCTCGCCTTGCGCCGTCGCGGCTGGCGCTTGCTGGCAGTTTGGAGCGTCAGCTTTCTGCTGGCGCTGGCGTTCGGCTTCCTGACCAAGTCGACGGAAGAGTCGTCGCGCGCTGGCGTGGTCCTATTTTACGTCACGGGGTATTTCACGATTTACGTGATGCGCCTGCTGTTGTTGACTGTCGCGCGCGGCGCTACTTCCGCGGGCGGCGTCGCATCGCGCCGCGTGTTTCTCGTCGGCTTCGAAGAAAATATTGAGGCCTTCACCTATCGATGCAAACCCCGGACCTGCGGCATGCATGTGGTCGCCGCTATCGGGCTGCGCGACGATGCAGCGACCCTCGACGAGGATCTGGCGCTGGCCGCGGCGACCGCGCGCATGTTGCGCCCGGACGATGTCTTCATACTCGCGCCCTGGTCGCGCACGCAGACGATCGAGAGTTGCGTCACCGCCTTCCTTCGCGTGCCCGCGCAAATTCATCTGGGCCCCGAGAAGGTGCTGGATCGGTTCGTCGACGCGCGCGTGGATAAAATCGGCTCCGTCTCCAGTCTCAAACTCGGCGGGCATCCCTTAAATCTGCTTGAGGTCATCGCCAAGCGGGCCTTCGATCTGATCGTGGCAAGTCTTGCATTGACGCTTCTGTCGCCAGTGCTGCTGCTCGTCGCGTTGCTCATCAGGCTGGAGAGCAGAGGGCCGGCCTTGTTCCTGCAACGCCGTTACGGCTTCAATCAGGAGCCGTTTCGAAATCTTGAAATTTCGCTCGATGACGACGCTGGAAGATGGACGAGATGTCACTCAGGCGACGGCGGGCGATCCGCGAATTACGCGGGTGGGCCGATTTCTCCGTCGCTACAATGTCGACGAACTGCCACAGCTCATCAATGTGCTCCGGGGAGATATGTCGCTGGTTGGACCGCGTCCTCACGCGTTGGTGCATGACCAATTGTTCGAGCGCAAAATTGCGCTTTACGCTCGACGCCACAACGTGAAACCGGGCATAACCGGCTGGGCGCAGGTCAATGGTCTGCGTGGGCAAATCAACTCGCCGGAGAAAATTCGTCAGCGCGTCGAACATGACCTCTATTACATCGACAACTGGTCGTTGCTGTTCGACATCTGGATCATGGTCATGACGCTGCTTTCGAAAAAGGCCTATCGCAACGCGCTTTGAGGCGCTGCGCGACGCGTCGCCGACAGCGCCATATACAGGCTCGCGCAAAGCAGCGCCGCCGCGAGAAAATAGGCGGCTCCCGGGGCGCTTTTCTCTGCGATGCTGGCGGCGAAAATTTGCGTGAACAGCAGCGGGCCGACCATGCCGGAAACGCCGCGCAGGCTGGCGAGAGCGCCTTGCAATCGGCCTTGTTCCGAAACGTCGGCAAATCGCGTGGCGAGGGCCTGGAAGGCGGGATTGGCCATCGCCCAAAGCGCGATCAACGGCGGCGCCAGAGAAAAACCCATTCGTTCGAGGTGAAGGCGTACACTCCAAAACCGAGCGCTCCGAAGGCCAGCGCGATGATGAGCGTTTTTGTTTCCCCTAGCTGTGCGACCGCCGGCCGGACAAGGCCGCCCGAGACCAAAGTCTGCGCAACGCCGACAATGGTGAGGGCCCAACCAGTGGTCCTGGCGTCCCAATGAAAGCGATAGTCCGTGTAAAGAACGAAAAGGCTCGGCAATAATTCATGCGCCAGATAGGACAGGAACACCGCGACGGCGAGCAGAGTCAGTTCGCGCTGAGAGGTCAGCAATTTGAGCGCGCCGACAATGGTTGCGCTGCGCCACGCGATCTTGGGCGTACGTTTCTCCGGGGCGAGCGACTCCGGCAAAATGAAATAGCCATAGAGCGCATTGGCGAGACTGAGACCCGCCGCTGCAACGAAGGGCAGGCGCAGTCCGTAGTTGCCGAGCACGCCGCCAATCGCAGGTCCGAGAATGAAGCCAAAGCCAAAGGCCGCGCCGAGCATTCCGTAGCGACCGGCGCGTTTTTCGGGCGGCGTGATATCGGAAACATAGGCGCTAGCGGTCGAGAAGCTGGCCGCCGTGAGGCCGGAAATCAGCCTGCCGGCGTAAAGAAAGATCAGCGAAGGCGCCAGCGCCATGAAAATATAATCGAGCCCGAGACCGAGATTGGAGGCGAGAACCACCGGCCGGCGGCCAAAATGGTCGGAAAGCGCGCCGAGCACCGGCTGAAACAAGAACTGCATCAGGGCCCAGGAAAAGCCGAACAGTCCGGTGATGGCGGCGGCTTCATGCAGGTCGCCGCCCTCAAACTCGATAATGAGTTTGGGCAGGACAGGAATCATCACGCCCAACGCCAGCATGTCCAGAGCGACAGTGATGAGGATGAAGATGAAGGCGGCCTCGCGCCGCTTCGCTAATACCGGCATGTTGGCGGCCGCCTTGTCCTTTGCTGTGCGCCTCCGATAACAGGGAATTGGGCTGGGGCGCAATCATCCGCGAAAAGCCCCGTCGCGGCGGCGCTGGCGTCAGTGATCCCAATCGGTGTAGAGTTTTGCTCGAAAGAACCATTGAAAAATGCGTGCGACCTTGTTTATTTCATCTCTAAAGCGTCTAACCCGACGCGTGACGGGCGGCCTGAGAATGAACCGGTTTGAACGACAACCCCAATCTGCTGTGGAGGCCGAGGTCGAATATCGCGACGGCGATTATCGCGTTCGCAAGGCGGGCGCCTTCGTGCGCTGCGCTGTAACAGGCGAGCCGATTCCGCTGGAGGAATTGCGCTATTGGAGCGTCGACAGACAAGAGGCATACAGTAGCCCCGAGGCGCGGATGAAACTTCTGCGCGGGGGCCGGCGGTCACGTTAGGCGCCGGGGTTAACCGCGGCGCTTCTGCGCGATGGCTGTGGACAAAGCAAACTCCAAATCTCCTCCAGGCTCCAACGTGAGCGAGATCGGCAATATCTGCGCCGCGTTGGATTTTCCGATGCGCAGCGAGTCTTTTAGCGTCGTTACCAGAACTGCCCCCAGCCGATGCGCGTCTTCGGTCAGCGCCGCGAGCTCTTGCTCAGAATAAGCATAGTGATCAGCGAACCACCTGCAGCCAACGACATCGGCGCCTATTTCCCGCAGGGTTTTGGCGAATTTCGCGGGCCGCCCGATTCCCGCGAAGGCAAAGACTCTCTTTCCTGCAAGCCTTGCCGCGACATCGGGATCAGGTGTGAGCCGCGCATTCAAAACGCTTTTGCCCGGCGGCGCCGCAAAAGCAGAGCCCTCGCCAATGAGGATCAGCACATCGGCGCGATAAATTTGCGCCGCGAGCGGCGCACGCAACGGACCGGCCGGGGGACAAAAACCATTTCCCGCGCCGTAATCCGCATCGACCACAAGAATCGCCAAATCGGACTCCAGCCGGCGGCTGTGCAAGCCGTCGTCGAGCAGCAAGACTGTGGCTCCAAGCGATCTGGCGACCTGCGCGCTTGCGACGCGATCGGCGCCCACCACGGTCGGCGCGACTTGGGCCAGCAACAGCGCTTCGTCGCCGACGTCTACGGCCCTGTGTTGTGCAAGTTCGACCAGCAAGGGCGTTTTTCCGCTCGCGGGCGAGCGGCCGTAGCCCCGGGTCAAAAATACGGGGCGCTCGCCTCGCTCCACGAGGATGAGCGCGATCGCCAGAGCAGTCGGGGTTTTGCCGTCTCCGCCCAGCGTCGGTCCCCCGATCGCGATGGTGGGAAGAGCTGCGCGCGGCGCCGGTCGATTGAGACGGGCTCGCGCCAACGCGCCATAAATCGCTGCGATCGGCAACAGCGTCCATGCGCGAAGGCCCGGCCGCGCGCCCCAAAAATCAGGCGCGCGCATCTGCGCTAAGGGCAGTCATTGTCGGGTCGCGGCGAGCTGGGCGAGATAGGGCTCTATCGCCGTCATGATCTCGCGCGAGGCGCCGCCCATTCGCTCGACGACTTCCACGCCAGCGCGGCCCATTTTCCGCATGCGCGCTGGTTGTGACAAGAGATAGATCGCGGCGCGCGCCAGTCCCGGAGCGTCCGTCACGCGCGCGGCGGCTTTGGCGGCGTTCAACTCGGCGTAGACGTCGGCGAAATCCTCGACAGCGGGGCCGTGCAGGATTGCGCAGCCGAGCTTGGCGGGCTCAATTGGATTGTGGCCGCCACCCGGCGCGAGCGAGCGGCCCATGAACACGACCTCGGCGGCGCGAAAAATCAGCCCTAATTCCCCAATCGTGTCGGCGATGTAAACTTGCGTGTCGCGGCTTGGCTGGTCGCCCTGAGAGCGCAGCACGGCGCTTAGTCCGCGGGATCGCGCGAGTTCAGCGATCTCGGCGCCGCGCTCGGGGTGGCGTGGCGCGATGACGGTAAGAAGGGCGGGCATCTGGCCTGCGATCTCCTGATGTGCGTCAAGCACAAAGGCCTCCTCGCCGGAGTGAGTCGAGACGGCCGCGAAGACCGGGCGGGCTCCAAGCGCGCCCTTGAATGCGGCGAGTTTCGAGCCCTCGACCGGCGGAGCTGGCACGTCAAACTTCAGATTGCCGGCGACGCGGGCTCGTGGCGCACCCAGCCCCAGAAATCGCGCGGCGTTCTCGGTGTCCTGCGCCAGACAAAGGTCGATCTTGCCGAAAAGTGCTGCGCCGACGCCGGGCGCCTTGCGCCAGCGCTCCGCGGAAACGCCAGAAATCCGGGCGTTGACCAACACCAGCGGAACGCCGCGTTTGTGAATTGCATAAACGACATTCGGCCAGAGTTCAGAACTCTGCGAACAACGCCAGATCGGGGCGCCAATGATCAAGAAACCTGGCGACGAAACGCGGCGCGTCGAGCGGCAGATATTGGTGAAAAGCGCCTGCAGGGAGGCGCGCCTTGAGCAGTCGCGCCGAGCCGAGCGTGCCGCTGGTCACCAGAACCTCGACGCCGCGCTGAATGAAGCGGTCGATCAGCGGCAGCAGTGAAAGACTTTCTCCAAGACTCGCGCCATGCAGCCAGACCAGTCGCCCCTGCGGGCGCGGCAGGCTTGGAATCCCGAGGCGCTCTTCAAGACGGGCGCGGTCCTCCTTGCCTTGTCGCGCACGCCAGGACAAAAGCGGGCGCGCGCAGGGCGTCAGCGCGATCGTCGCCAGCCGGTAAAACGTCA
Organism: uncultured Alphaproteobacteria bacterium; assembly: GCA_963697595.1. Classification (GTDB taxonomy): domain Bacteria; phylum Pseudomonadota; class Alphaproteobacteria; order Rhizobiales; family Beijerinckiaceae; genus Methylocystis. The sequence goes on from CAVOON010000003.1 coordinate 3,697,833, forward strand.
GGATCGGCATCGAGAACGGGTCCAGCACAATAAAAAAGAGGGCCGCGGCGCCTTCCCGTCCGTGAGTTCGGGATTCTGCCTTGGAACAAATTGCGTGTCCCACCCACGCAAGCTTCATAAAGGTTAAGCCGACAACCCGGCCGCGAAAGAGGGAGACCGGGTCGTTTTGCTTTCCATGCGGCGTCGTCGCGCGCCGCAAAGCTCTGGAGCCCAAAGCGGGCGAATGTTTGAAGCTTCACAGACTTTCGATGTCGGGATCGAGCAGTTTGTGCAAATGCACGACAAAATATCGCATATGGGCGTTGTCGACGGTGGAATGAGCCTTCGCCTTCCAGGCGGCCAGAGCGCTGTCATTGTCGGGGTAAACGCCTACGAAATCGAGCTTGCTGAGATCTCGAAACGCCACCCCGTGGAGATCCTCAAGTTCGCCGCCAAACACCAGATGCAGCAATTGCTGGGGCTTGACGTGTTTTTCTAGCGCTTTTTGAGTCATGGTTTCCCTTTCATGGCGGCCCGGGCAAGGGCGAGACTTTCCTTAAAAAGAGCCTTGGGCGCCGCGACCAGCATGTCGCGCCGCGAACTGCTGCGGTTATAGGTCAGCGGGGCGCCCTCAAGCTCCGAAAGCAAACCGCCGGCCTCGCTCAATATCACGTCGGCGGCCGCGATGTCCCAGTCTCGCGCTTCCGGCGCAGCGATGGCGACGTCGTTGAGGCCCGTGGCCACGTCGGCGAGGCGCAGCGCCAACGAGGGCGCACGGGGCGCGATTTCGAAGCCGAGGGGCGAAGTTTCGAAGAAGCTGGCGAAGCCGCGAGGCGACACGAGGCGGGCGCCGGTCAGGTCCGCCCGAGAAGAAACGCCAATGGCCGCGCCGTTAAGAAAAGATCCATGCCCCCTGGAGGCGACGAAGGTGCGTTCCAGCGCCGGCGCGTGAATGACGCCCGCGACCGGACGGCCATTCTCGACAAGGGCGATCGACACCGCCCAACGCGCGTCGCCGCGCGCGAAAGCCTTGGTGCCGTCGATCGGGTCCACCACCACGAGAGTAGACCGGGCCAGCCGATCCGCAGTGTCGGCGGTTTCTTCGGACAGCCATCCCGCCTGCGGAACAAGCTCCGCCATTTCATCGAACAAAAAGCGGTCGACCGCGAAATCGGCTTCCGTTACAGGCGAACCGCCTCCCTTGTAGCTGATGTCCGCGCTCGTGCGCTGACCGAGGCGGAAATAAGCCATGGCGATATCCCCGGCCTTGCGCGTCACGGCCTCGAGCCGCGGCATCAGGAGGGGGAGATCGACCGGATCGGAAGATGTGCTCTGCATCAATAAGGTGGTAGGCGAGCCGTTCGCGCCTCGCAAGGCGCCTTTTTTGCGCAATCCAGCCGCCGTTTTGCGCAAAATAGACGCGATTTGATCAAAGCCGTTTGCGGACCCTTCACCTTGTCCTCCGAATCGCGGTGAAAACGCAATGGTTTACGGCAAATTCACCAGCCTTCTTAGCGACTCTGCCGCTCAAAGCGCTGCAAGATGCCCCCAACAAAGCGAATGGCTCTTTTCAGGGAGACGACCATGTTCGAAGCGAACGGCGCGGCGCAGAGATCCGTAACCAGCGTAATTCAGCGCGACCAGCGCGCAGATGAAGGCAAGCGTCAGGTTCGCGTCACACGCAGCGACATCCTTATTGCGCGCCGCTTTGCGGGAATTGCGATGATGGTCGCCGTGCCGGTCCGCACCTATCGCGGGGTTGCGCTGGCGGTCGAGGCGGCGGACGGGGGCGGAGCGGCCTACAGACTGTCCCTCGCGCATCACGATCCCGATCTCGACGTCGTGCTTGCGGAGACCAAGGATAGCGCCGCGATCGCCGCCGACTGGAAATATTGGGCCGCTTATCTCGATTTGCCGCGACTCGCTGAGGAAGATGGCGACATGCGGCCCGTTGGCGCTGCGAAAAACGGGGGGGCGATCGCGCGCCGCCGCAACTCCAGCGTCGTCAAGCGCCGCCCACGTTTCCTCGCCCGTCGCAAGCACGGGGATCTCCTCCGCTGCGAGTCGGTCTTCGCCGGGGAGCGGGAGATCATCTGCTACGAGTGAAACGCGGTCGCCAGGCTTTGAGCAAGAAAGCCGGCGAACAGCAGCAGTCCGGCGTCGCGATTTGCGCGGAACAGATTCAGCGCGAGTTCAGGGGCGCAGTCTTCGTGAATTTGGCGCGTTTGCCAGAAAAGATGGGTCGCGAAGCCGAGAACGCCAAGTTGGGCGAACACGCCGCCATTGGCGCTGAAAACCGCCGCTTCGGCGCAAATCGCGGAAGCGGCGTAAAGACCCCCGATCGCGCCCTGCACGCGGGAGCCGAACAATCGCGCTGTAGAAAGCACTCCGGCGCGCCTGTCGTCCTGCACATCCTGGAGCGCATAGATCGTATCGTAGCCGATCGTCCAGAGAATAGCGCTTAAATACAGCAGCACAGCGGGCAAGCCGAAGCTGTCGGCGTGCGCGGTCCAGCCCAGTAGCCCGCCGTAGGCGAAGGCGCAGCCAAGAATAGCCTGGGGCCATGAAGTGAAACGTTTGGCGAAGGGATAAAGCAAAACGATCAGCGGGGAAGCCAGCGCAAGAGCTATCGTCAACCCGTTGAAAGACAGCAGCACGAAAAGCCCGACCAGGCATTGCGCCAGCAGAAAGATAATTGCTGCACGAGGGGAAACACGTCCGCAAGCCAGCGGTCGGTTGCGCGTTCGTTCAACCTTCGCGTCGATATCGCGGTCGACGAGATCGTTGTAAGTCGAGCCGGCTCCGCGCATCGCCACCGCTCCGATGAAGAATAGCGCCAGCTGCCTGAAACTTGGGGCGTCCCCAAGCGCCGCCGCCGCCAGCGCGCTGCTCTGCCAGCATGGCAGTAACAGTAACCACCAGCCGATCGGTCGATCCAGCCGAGCCAATTGCACGAAAGGCCGGAACTGTGGCGGAGCGAGCCGCAACAAGGGATGGCCGCTGATGGCGTCCGGAAGGCTTTCCGAATTTTCTGGTTCTTCCTGCGTCAGGCTCACAGCGGTCCGGCGGGGAGCTTGGCCGGAGCTCCTGAAGGGTTGGCGGCCTGCTGGCGCTGTTGCTCCGCTTGCATCGCCTGCATCTTTTTGATCTTGACGGCGACGCCGCAGGCTTGGGAGGCGAAATTCTGTGACTTTGCCCGCGCTTGCTTGAAATTGTCGATCACATTGTCGGGGATCGCGCACCAATCCTTATTCTTGACCATGTAGTTCAGCATCTCGGTTTCGACGCCCGAGAGATTGCGGGCCACGGGGCAGGCGGCGACAGGGTCCATTTTTCCTTTGCCCGAGTGGCCAAGCCGGTTCAATACTCCAATCTGCGCCATACGCTTCTGGGTCAGGCGTTGAAAGTCCGCCTGACAGGATTCCTGCGCCCACGCGGGCGCAACAACGCTCCCGGCGACCACGATTGTGGCGAGCAGCAGGCTTGCGGGGGCAAATTGCGAAGCGGCGGAACGAGCAGTCATTGGGTGAATCCGTAAATCATACATTTTAGTTAACAGCAGGGCGGCGCCCGGCGCAAGGTTTGGACGACTCTGGCTGCAACAAAGCGGCGGCTTAATGGCGGAAAGATCGCGCCCTTTGACGCATCCTCGCTGCGTGTTGCGCCGGTCGAAGGTCTATGGCGTGACCCCGATGTCAAAGTCCTATGTTTATCTGCAGCTGAAGACTGGCGCCAAAGCTTGGCTTTAAGCATATTGGCCACACTGCGTCTTCAACTTTCGCAGGTCGGTGTCGCCGATTTCGAACAGGGAGAGAAACATGACCAGCAAGATTCTTGATGAGGTGTTGGCGTCCAACGCCAAATATGCCGCGAGCTTCGGCGACAAGGGGCGACTCGGTCTCCCTCCCGCGAGGCAATTCGCTATTCTGACCTGCATGGATGCGCGGCTCGATCCGGCGAAATACGCCGGGCTTTCCGAGGGCGACGCGCATGTGGTCCGCAACGCAGGGGGGCGCGCGAGCGATGACGCCATCCGCTCTCTGGTGATTTCGCACAAGCTGCTCGGAACCAACGAGTGGTTCGTAATCCATCACACCGATTGCGGCATGGAATTGTTTTGCGACGAGGTGATGGCGGGTTTGTTGGAAGACAATCTCGCCACTGCCGCGTTCGATGGCGAAAACTGGTCGAATCCTCAGCATGGCGGCGGCTGCGCGGCCGGTCACTTTATCAAGTGGCACACGATCAAAGCCCAGGAGGACAGCGTTTTGCAGGACGTGAAGCGCATCCGCGAACATCCGCTCGTGCCAGCCAACATACCGATCTATGGCTATGTATATGACGTCAAGACAGGCCGTCTCGACGAGGTGAAAAAGGCGACAGAGGCCGGACGCGCGGCCTAGATTTAACGCTGCGGCCAGCACCACGGCTGGCCGCAATGCCGCCGCGCCTAGCGCACGCCGTCCATTGGCTCCGGCAATCGTTCTTCAAGCGGATGCCCGTCCCTTTCCCAGGCGTCGGCGCCTCCCGGATACCAATAAACATTCCTGTATCCGAGAGTGAGCGCGCGCTTGGCGGCGTTCCATGACGCCCAGCAGTTCGTGCGACAATAGAAAACCAGCAGCTTGTCCTTGCTGTTTCCGGCCGCGCGCGCCAGACCGGACTCGAAATAGCTCTGCAGCGCGGGCGTCAATTCCCCAACGCCCGTGCCCGGCAACCACATGCTGCCGGGAATGTCGTGGCGCGGCGATGGACGCCAGACAACTTCCCTGGGCAAGTCGGCGGGTCTCGCCGGACGCGACAATGCGTCAATGAACGCTGCTTCTTTCTCGTTCCAGATTTCAAACGCTCGAGACGTGTCGATGACGGTCGCGCCCTTAAGGGTTGCAGGCGTCGGCGCATGATAATTGTCGAGACGATAGCTTTCCGGCTCCGCGGGCGGCGTATCTTCGGCCCGAGCGGGAGAAGCGGCGAGAAGCGCCAAAAAGACGGTGATGAGTTCACAGAATTTCATCGCTCTCATGGTCCGCTCTCTCAAACAGGCGATTTTGCAGGGATTCCTCACGAGCTTGCCCGTTTTCCGCAACACGGACAAGAGCGCGCCGCCTTCAGTGAGTTGCGGCGGCGCTGGCTCTTCCCGGCGTCGATTTTTCCTGTCGAGGCCGGTATTCTCTGCGGCGCCGCGCCTTGCGGCCCTCTTCCTGCCTCCAGGCGTTAGGAAAATATCTTGTCGACCTATGATTTCACGGCGCAACGCCTGTTCGTCGAGGCCTCGCTGACTTCCGGCGCACGCGTTGCTCCGGCCGCCGGCGCGCAGAACTACCTTCTGAACGTGCTGCGCCTGCAAGACGGCGCCCCCCTTCTGCTGTTCAATGGGCGCGAAGGCGAATGGCGCGCAAGGTTGGAGATGGTTTCGCGCCGCGCCGCCGTGCTGGTCGTCGAGCAGCAATTGCGCGAGCAGACGCCAAAAGGAGACCTCGAATATGCGTTCGCGCCGCTCAAGCAGGCGCGTCTCGACTATATGGTTCAGAAAGCTGCGGAGATGGGCGCAGCGCGTCTTAGTCCAATTATCACCCGCCGCACCCAGGTGAGGAAAGTAAATTCGGAACGTCTGCGCGCCAATGTGATCGAGGCGGCCGAGCAATGCGGAGTGCTCAACGTGCCGGAAATCGGGGACATTCAATCGCTCGACACTTGGTTGGCGGCGCTGCCGGCCGAGCGTTCGCTGATTTTTTGCGACGAGGATGCGCGGGCAGCCGATCCTATAGAGACGCTGCGCGGCGCGGCGTCGTCGGACGGCGGACCAAACGCCGCAGCCCCCGTCAGTCTGTTGATCGGACCCGAAGGTGGTTTCGACGAGGCTGAGCGAAGCCTGATTCTCCGCAAGGCCAATGTTGTCCGGCTATCTCTTGGCCCACGAATCCTGCGCGCCGACACGGCTGCCGTGGCCGCCCTCGCTTTGCTCCAGTCGGTTCTGGGCGACTGGCGATAAAGATCGGATTTGTCGACACGATGCTGCCACGATGTTTGCGTTATTTGCGATTAACAATTTAAGACCCCCCCCCCGGGCGTCCGGCGTAAAAGTCATTATCAGCATTTGTGTTAACTTGCAGGTAACTCTCATGGCTCAAAGAATCGACGCGGATTCCTTGCGCATTTCCAGAACCGTGGTTCAGACCTGCGGCGTCGAGGAACACCATAAGGCTCAAAGGCGCATGAACTGTTTTTCACTGCACATTCGCAGGCAGCTTTCCAGAACGGCGCGCTTCTCGCCCGTAAAGGCGTCGGCGGTGGGAGTCGTGGCGGCGCTTGCTTTTTGCGCGCCAGCTTCGGCGCAAAGCACTCTCGGCTCGGGACACAGCGCCTGCGCCAATATGGGCCGTGATTTCGTTTCGGTCTCCGGCGCCAATAATTGCGTGCGGATTGGCGGACATGTGCGCGCCGAAACTTCGCAAGTTCGCGCGGCCCCTCTCGGCTACGCCAGCGAAACTGCGGATGGCGTGCGCCATGTCTCGGAAATGTTCCACGTCCGCGCCGGCGCGGCGAACGCCGACACCAATCTCTATCGCCGTTAAGCAAGTTTTAGACGCTCAAACTCCCCTTTACAGCACGCACTCGTCGAAAGCGGGTTCCACCGAACCCTTCCAGTCTTTATGGAAACGCGCAAGCCGCAAAGCGGCGAGAGGTTCGCCGCTTTGCGCAATGCTCTCCAAAGGCTCCAGATAGATCGACTCATCGGCTCCGCTCGCGTCGAGGCGGCCGCGTCGTTTCAATCCCATGCGGGAAAGCGCAAGCATGTCCAGCGCGACTTCGCGGGCGCTGCGTCCTTTGATTCGCGCGGCCAGGGCCTGAGTGGGAGCGTCGACGCGCAGAGCTTCTCGCTCATCCGCGCTCCAATCTCGCACCAGTTCGCTCGCGCCGTCCAATGCGGCGCTGTCATAGAACAACCCCGCGAAAAGCGCCGGAAGCGCTGTCATATGGGTGCGGGGGCCGGCGTCGGCGCCACGCATCTCAAGGTATGTTTTCAGCCGCACTTCCGGAAAGATGGTGGACAAATGATTCGCCCAGTCGGAGATCGTGGCGCGCTCGCCCGGCAGCTGCGGCAGCTTTCCTGCCAAGAGATCGCGGAAGCTGGCTCCGGCGACATCGTAATAGATTTCGCCGCGTTTGACGAAATACATGGGGACGTCGAGCGCATAATCGACATACCGTTCGAAGCCCATGCCGTCCTCGAAGGCGAATGGCAGCATGCCGGTCCGCGCCGGGTCGGTGTCCAGCCATATCCTTGAGCGCTGCGACAGCGCTCCGGCAGGCTTGCCGTCGATGAAGGGCGAATTGGCGAACAACGCGGTGACGATCGGCTGCAAGGCAAGACCGACGCGCATCTTGCGCACCATGTCGGCCTCGCCGGTGAAATCGAGATTGACCTGGATGGTTGCGGTGCGAAACATCATGTCCAGGCCCAGAGCGCCAACTTTGGGCATATAGGCGGACATAATCCCATAGCGTTGTTTTGGCATCACGGGCGTCTGCGCGCGCGACCATTTCGGGCTTGCTCCGAGATCCAGAAAGGCGATGCCGAGCGGTTCGGCGATCGCCATCAAAGCGTTGAAATGCGCGTCGCATTCGGCCTTGGTCGCATGGATGTCGGCGAGCGGCGCCCCGGAAAGCTCAAATTGGCCGCCGGGCTCCAGGGAAATCGCGCCTCCGCCGGATTCGTCAAAAAGCCCGATCAGCGCGGTGCGGTCGAAAATTGGCGACCATCCCTGCGCCGCCTGAAGTCCCTCGAGCAGCGCGCGAATCCCGCCCTGGTAGGGAACGGGCGCCCGTGTCGCCGCATAAAATGGAATCTTCTCGTGCTCGGTTCCGACGCGCAAAGCGGCCGATGGATCTTTGGCTCCGGTTTCGAGCCAGGCGACGAGTTCGCGGCGCGACGAAATCGGCGTTGTGTCACTAGCGTCGCGGGCCATCAGTCGCTTTCATACCAGGGTTCGCACAAAAGTTCAGAATGCGCCGGCGCTGCGCGCCGACGTGGAAAGTTCCTCCATGCCCCGAGAGGCGCAGGGAGAAAGCGAAGCCTGCGGGAGCGCGCCGCGGGCTGTTGTCCGGCCGCAGAGCGCTTTACGTTCGCCGAACAGCAAGCACGTTTTAATGCGCCGGTTCGGCGAGAGCCTGCTTTTGCGGCGGGCTAGGCGTCGTCGCTGGATTGCCGCAAAAGCTTACGTTGCGCAAGCCCGGAACTTTCCCGGGCGCCCGGCCGAGCCGCCATGGTCTGGGCGGGTTTCAAGAACAGCTTTAACCGATTGGGCAAAATTATGGATGAAAAACCGAAAGTCTTTCGCCTATCGCCCTTGAATTGCTTGGGTGTGATCAAGAACCGGGCGGTGGCGCGTGAATAACGCCTTGAACATAAGTGACTGTCTACGAAAACGAATTAACTGTTTCGCGACATTCCGCTGTTATTCCTGCTGTCGAAAGGGAAGCACTATGCGCCGTTTGTTGCGGAAGTTTTGCGTCGACGAAAACGGCGCAACTGTGTTGGAATATGCTTGGATCGCCACGCTGATCTCTATCGCGGCGATCGGGTCCATGCGCGTGATCGGTTCGCAGATGCAAACCTGGTACTGGCCGATCGTGAATAATTTAGCCCAGTGATCACTTTTTCGGGAACACCCTGTCCAAAACGTCTTGCAGTTCGCCGCCTTGCCCCGGCGCGGAGGATACCGCTCCGCCCGGATTTAGCGTCTTTTTGATCTGTTCCAGCGCGGCCTGCAATGTGGCGGGGTCAAGACCGCCCGGCAGAGACGATGGACCGCCGGGGCTTGGCTGTTGAGCGCCAACAGGCGGCTTGCCGCCAAGCAGGCCTCCCAGCAATCCGCCCAGCAATCCGCCGCCGCCTTGGTGGCCGCCGCCGAGCAGCGCGCCCAGAAGGCCCCCGAGACCGCCGCTGCTTTGCGGCGCTGTCGCCGCTCCTCCCAGCTGGCCGAGAATCGAGCCCAGCCCTTCACTGCCGGCGAGCTGGCCCAAAATCGACCCGAGGCCCTGGCTGTTGAACGATTTGAACAGTCCGCCCAGAACAACCGAGGCGAGCACAGGCAATAAGCGGCTCAGAATATCGGGGCGAAGCCCTGCATCTCTGGCGGCGACCTGCGCCATCTGACCAGCTGCGGATCCGGAGCCGAACAAATTGGCGACGGCGGCCTGCCCCAGCGCGCCCGCTTCCTCGCCATGAGCTGCGCCGGCATCGGCAAAGGCCGCGGCATGCGCAGGATGAGCAATGTCCGAGATCACCTGGTGTAGGACCTCAGGATTGCTGGCTGCGTTCCGAAGGCCAAGCGTCAACGCGGGCGCCAGAGCTTCGATCGCGGCTTTCGCCTGCTCGGCTGAGAGTCCGAACTCCTGTGCGAGATTCTCAATGAGCTTGCCGCCTTGAGCGGACTCTAAAATCTCGGTGACAATTGACATTGGTACCCCCTCCGCCGTCTGACATCCAGACTTTAACCCAAAGTCCACCGAACCGCGAGGCCCTTCGCGCACTCGCGGATCTTCAGGATATTTGCTAAGAATTTCTGTTCCTTAAGGGGACAGGGAGGTCTTTCGTTTCCAATTCGCTTCATATGGACTATGGTGAGCCTAGAATTTGTGCATTGCAGCATTGCGGGGCCGTCGTCGCCCGCCTTTCGCTGTGGAGCCGTGTGTGGAGAAGTGTCAATGGACAGGTATTCCTATCAGATGTACGAGTTGCTGCATCTGGCTTTCGCCCCGGCGCGAGCGATCTCGGAAGCCACGGTGCAGCTGCTCAAAAGCCCTCTACATCCGCTCGCCAACACCACTCTGGCGCGCAATCTCGCAGCCTCCGCAGAATTGTTCGAGCGCATGACGCGCCGCTATGGCAAACCTGTTTTTGGTTTCCAAAATGTCAAGATTGAAGGCGAGGAAGTCCCGATAGTCGAGGAGCATGTGTGGGCGCGGCCTTTCTGCCGGCTGCTGCACTTCAAACGCGACTTCGTTGGCGGTAGTCCACGCCAATCCAAATTATTGATCGTGGCGCCCATGTCCGGTCACTACGCGACATTGTTGCGCGGCACGGTCGAGGCTTTCTTGCCGAGCCACGACGTCTACGTCACCGACTGGTGCGATGCGCGCGCGGTGCCGATGAGCGAAGGTCGCTTCGATCTTGAGGATTATATCGACTATCTCGCGGAGATCATGGCGCATCTGTCCAAGCAGGGCGACGGGGCCCCGCTCCATACGCTGGGGGTCTGTCAGGCGTCGGTGCCGCTCATCTGCGCCATCGCGATGATGGAGGCCCGAAACGATCCGGACGTTCCGGAGTCAATGGTGTTGATGGGCGGCCCCATTGATCCGCGCGTGAATCCGACTGCGGTCAACCGGCTGGCTCAAAAGCGCGGCATCGGCTGGTTCAAGCAGCATTGCATCCACACCGTCCCCTTTCCCAATCCGGGAATGGGGCGCAAGGTCTATCCAGGCTTCCTGCAGCTTTCCGGCTTCATGGCGATGAATCTTGAACGCCATGTGTCCGCGCATTTCGAGATGTTCAACCATCTCATCGAAGGCGACGGCGACAACGCTGAAAAGCATCGCGACTTCTACGATGAATATCTCGCCGTGATGGATCTGACGGCGGAGTTTTATCTTCAGACCGTCGAGGAAGTGTTCATTAAGCATGCGATTCCCTTGGGCCTGCTGCGCCATCGGGGAGAGCTGATCGACCTGCATGCGATCCGTCGCACCGCGCTGCTCACCGTTGAAGGCGAGAAAGACGACATATCGGGCGTTGGCCAGACATATGCCGCGCAGGATCTTTGCCTGAAGATACCGCCTGAGCGCCGCATGCATTATCTCCAGGTCGGCGTAGGCCATTACGGCGTGTTCAACGGTTCTCGCTTCCGGCAGGAGATCGCTCCGCGTATCCGCGCATTTTTGCATGAGATGGAGCGGGCGCCGGCGATGGCCATGTAACTCTCGCGCTACGCTCCACGGGAATCGAGCGGCGGCACGAGAGTCAAAGCACCGGCGTTGCGCCCATCGCGAGGTTTTCTTGCGCCAGCGCGACGAGCTTTCGGGTGAAGGCCTCGTCGCCCAGCCACCCGTCGACGCGCGGATGCGCGATCTGCGACGGCCGCGCGTGTTTATAGGCCGCATAGCAGGCGGCAAGATACTCCGGCAGGGTCAGAAAGTTTCCGACGCCGTTGGAAATATGGAAATTCCCCTGTTTGAAAAGATAGCCGCCGGGAATGCCGAACAGTTCCGCGATTTCTGGATAGACCGGGAAAATCTCGGCTCGGGCCAGATCGTCGATCGCGTAATCGTCGACATTGTCATTGCGCACGGCAAGACCCGTCTTTGCGAAGAGACGCCGCGCTATGTCGGCGAGCACGAAGGGCTTGGGATGCACGATCGAATACATGAAGGCGCCGCGCCGCGACCAGTTCATCAGATCATGCGAAAGGTCCAGATCATAGCGCTTCGCGTTGTCCAAAAATTCCCGCGACGCGGCGTTCCAGACATCAAGATAGCCCGCGGCTTCGAACACATTGCGGTTGAACAGCGCGTTGGCTTCCTGGAGGGACATCCCCACTCGAAAGGCGAAGACCGCCAGCGCCGAATGATAGGGGCGCAATGGTCCGAATAGCGCTTTGTTGGCGTTTTCGGCGTCTATCAAATAAACGAGATCGGGGTGGAAAGGCGCGAAACTCACTGTGGGGAACAGCGTGGCGCCGCTTACGCGCCGAAGCAGCTCCTGCGAATCGCCGCCTCTGACGATGTGAGAGGGGAAATCCTGAGAAAAAACATAATCATAGGTCGCCAGCGTCCTGGCGAGGAGATCGATGCTCGAAAAGGCTTTGGCGACGGCGGAATAATGGTCGACCTGCGCTGTCGGATCGAGCAGTTTCATTGCATAGGCGACGCCAAAACTCTGGCAATTTCCGATCACGGCGATGCGTGGGCCGCCGTTGGACGTCCGGCCATTCAATCTGGCGAGATGGGGCCGGAGTAGGGTTGCGCCCCAGGAGCGGATTATCTGTTTGTCGATCTGCGAAATCATGCCTGCGAAGCGCCGTAAGCGGGCCGGCGCGTTAGGCGCCCGGTCGTTTGGGCGGCGCCGACGGATGACAAGCGGCCGGGCTGCGTTTATGTTCCCGGCACGATCATGGACGGCGCCAGACGAAAGGCGGGTTGGGCCATCCAACAGGAGATCGACCAGTGGCGGACAATCCCTATAGCTCCCTACCCGACCATCGCTTCTGGCGCAAGGCGGTGGCGTCCCTTCCACCATTCGCCCTGGATCCGATTGTCGAAACGCCTTTCAAGATTTCGCCTCAGGACAAGGTTGCGACCGCCGGAAGCTGCTTTGCGCAGGAGATAGCCCATCGTCTCCAGCAGAGCGGCTATCATTATTATCTGACCGAACAGCCGCCGGAGGGCATGTCGGCGAAAGAGGCGCACCGCCGCAATTACTCGATGTATTCCTGCCGCTATGGCAATCTTTATACGACAACGCAATTGCTGCAGCTGATCCAGCGCGCCTATGGCGAGTTCGCTCCAGACCTCGATGTCTGGACAAGAGACGACGGCCGATTTGTGGATCCCTTCCGCCCGCGCATCGAGCCGGACGGTTATGCGAGCGTCGCGGAAATGCAAGCCGACCGCGAGCGGCATTTCGCGGCCGTGCGCAGGATGTTGGAGACGATGGATGTCTTTGTCTTCACCTTCGGACTGACCGAGTGCTGGCGTCACAAATCGGACGGCGCCGTCTTGCAGCTCGCGCCCGGCGTCGCAGGCGGCGAGTATGACCCACAGGCCTATGAGTTCTGGAACATGACCGTCGGGGAGGTGGTGCGGGATTTTCTGGCTTCCGCCGATCTGATCTATGCGCGAAACCCTGATGTGCGGACGATTTTGAGCGTCTCGCCGGTGTCGATCATCGCCACCAGCGAAGACCGCCATGTGCTGGTCTCCAACTCAGCCTCGAAGGCCATTCTTCGAGCGGCCGCCGATGAGGTCGTGCGTTCGCGCGAAAATATCGCTTATTTCCCCTCTTACGATCTCGTGACCGCTTCTCCCAACGCCGCGCGCTTTTATGGCGACGACACGCGACGGATCAACTCCTTCGGCATAGACCGCACAATGAAAATGTTCTTCGATCATTTCACATTGCGCGGAGCCGATTCGCAGGCCGCCGTGCAGGCGGTGAAACTGGACGTCGCCGCGGAGGCCAAAAGCAACGCCAAGGTCGTTTGCGACGAAGAGGCGATCGAAACCGCCTGACTCCGACAGCTCCTGCTCGACCAGCCGTCGGCTTCACCCAAAAAGGATGCATCCCATGATAATCGGTTCTCTCGCGCTCGCCGCCGCAGGCGGTTTCAGCGGCGCTTCGCTTTATCTGAATTATGTCGAACAGCCCTCGCGAGAGGCGCTGGACGACGCTGCTCTGGCGAAGGAATGGGAGCCGTCCGATCATCGCGGCTTTATCGTGCTTGCCGGACTGGCGCTTGTGTCCGCGATTTTTGGTTTCATCGCCTTCCGCGAGCTGGACGACGTTCGCTGGCTGCTCGGTGCGCTGATCATTATTGCGAGCTGGCCCTATACCTATTTCGCCATAGTGCCGCTTAACAACCGCATCCTCGCATTGATCGGCGGCGACGCCACGCACGAAGCGCGTAACGTGATCAAGCTGTGGGGCCAGCTGGAGTTGGGCCAGACCGGAATAGGGCTGCTGGCGGTGATTATTTATATTTGGGCGGCCGGCTGATCTGGCCTCAAGCTTGCGTATCGCCGCCTTGGCGAAGGGGCGCGACTGACTGAGCAACCGCGCGTCCAACCGTTCGCGAAAAAGGGGATGAAGAGGCTTCATGAGCTATGATCTCATCGTGATCGGGACTGGCCCGGGAGGCTATGTTTGCGCCATCCGCGCCGCGCAGCTTGGGTTGAAAACCGCCGTCATCGAGAAGCGCGCGACTTTTGGCGGCACCTGCCTAAATGTTGGATGCATCCCTTCGAAGGCTTTGCTCCATGCCTCGCACATGTATGGCGAGGCGGCGCATGCGCTCGCGCCGCTCGGCGTGGTCGTCGACGCGCTGCGTCTCGATCTTGGAGCGATGATGAAGCACAAGGAGGACACCGTCGCGGCGAATGTCAGCGGCGTCGCTTTTTTACTCAAGAAGAACGGTGTTGACCCTTTCATCGGCTCGGGAAAGTTGCTTGGCGGAGGCAAGGGCGAACATCAGGTGGAGGTGACGGCAGCCGACGGCGGCAAGCAAGTTCTGACGACGAAGAATGTTGTCATCGCAACGGGCTCAGAAGTCGCGCCCTTACGCGATTCTGCCGGAGCGCCGATCGAGATCGATGAAAGACTCATACTTTCCTCGACGGGCGCCCTGGATCTGTCAAAGGTTCCCGAAAATATGGTCATTGTCGGCGCCGGCGTGATCGGACTGGAGCTTGGTTCGGTCTGGCGCAGGCTGGGCGCGAAGGTGACGGTCATTGAGTTCCTCGACCGGATTCTTCCCGGCTTCGACCTCGAGGTCGCTCAGCGGTTTCAGAAAATTCTCGAGAAGCAGGGGTTTTCCTTCCGCTTGTCGACCAAGGTCACGCGGGTGGCGCGTGTCGAGGGAGCAGCCACGGTTTCCTTCACCTCGGTTGACGGCGGCAGCGAAGGCGTGATCGGCGCCGACGCGGTGCTGATTGCGACGGGCCGTTTGCCTTTCACGGAGGGATTGGGACTCTCCGAGGCAGGCGTTGCACAGGAGCGCGGCCGTGTCGTCATTGACGCGAATTTTGCGACCAATGTCGCAGGCGTCTACGCCATCGGCGACGTCGTGCGCGGGCCGATGCTGGCGCACAAGGCCGAGGAGGAAGGCGTGGCGGTCGCCGAGATTCTCGCCGGGCAGCATGGGCACGTCGACTACGGCGTCATCCCTGGCGTCGTCTATACAATGCCGGAAATCGCCAGCGTTGGTCTCACCGAGGAAGAAGCGCGCGCCAGGGGCGAGGCGGTCAGAATTGGCAAGTTTCCTTTCACCGCAAATGGTCGCGCGCGCGCCATGCGGGAGACCGAAGGCTTCGTGAAAATCATCGCCGATGCGACCACGGATCGCGTGCTGGGCGTACATATTCTGGGGGCGTCGGCGGGTGAACTGATCGCCGAGGCTTGCGTGTTGATGGCCTTTTCGGGTTCCGCAGAGGACCTCGCGCGTATCTGCCACGCACACCCGACCATGTCGGAAGCCGTGAAGGAAGCGGCTCTCGCCGTCGACAAGCGGGCGATACATATCTGAGGCCGCTCACCCCGATATTTTACGACATTCGTCTGCGCAAGCCGCGCAGGCTGCGCCGAGCGCCGCGCATTCGGCGATTTGCGTAAATCGATCGCAGTCCTTTTTGCAGGCCAGGCAGAGATTGGCGACCGTGCGGGCGAATGCTGTCGCGAAGGGGGCGCCCAACGCTGAAAGGGACGCCAGAGCGCCACATGCGGCGACGACATCGGCGCCCGAGCGCGCGCAGTCGAGCAAGGAGACATCCCTGGCCCCAAATTGCGAGAACGCTTTTTTCAGGCAGTCCTCGCCAGCGCTGACGCATAACAGGCTGGCGTCGGCCAGCGCCTTGTAGGGCCGGCGCGGGCTCGGGGAAGGCGCCGGCAGGTTCGCCGGAGGCTGCTGCGCCGCTGCCGGCGCCGTGAGAATCGCGGCTCCGATCGCCGCAAAAAAACTGCGCCGCTCCATTTTACTCTCCGCTGCGGTTGATGACACAAACCCTCGCTGGAAGGTCAGCGTGGCCAGATCGTCATGATGCGACTATATGCCGGGGCAGACGGCATTTCACCCCGACAGATGGAAAGCGGCATGGCGGCGCTGGCGAATTTCGACGCCCAGGAATTCCTGAACACATTCATTTCACTGTCCGTTGCGGTGCTGCTGGGCACAGCCATCGGCGCCGAGCGCCAATATCGTCAGCGAACGGCGGGGCTGCGAACCAATGCGCTGGTGGCGCTTGGCGCCTCGGCTTTCGTTGATCTCGGCATGCGGCTGAACGGCAACCCGGGCGCGACGCAGGTGCTCGCCTATGTGGCGTCTGGCGTGGGTTTTCTGGGCGCAGGGGTGATCCTGAAAGAGGGCATGAATATCCGTGGTCTCAACACGGCTGCGACCATCTGGTGTTCGGCGGTGACTGGCGCCTTCGCTGGCGCCGATCATCCCGCTGAGGCGGTGCTGCTGGCGGCCTTCGTATTGGGCGGAAACACTTTCCTGCGGCCGCTCGTCACCTTCATCGAACGCGCGCCGATCGATGAAAGCGCCACCGAAGCGATTTTTGAAGTGCGTGTCACTGTCGTGGAAACCAAGCGCGACTCCATCCGCGATGTGCTTGTCGAGAAACTGGAAGCGGCGAATTACCCGGTGCGGGATGTCGAGGAGGTGGATCGCGACGACGAAATCGAATTGGTCGCCACGCTCTCTGCAACCAGCGTCAAGGCGGATGAGCTCAACGTTGTCACGTCGCAACTCGCAGCGTTGGCTGGAGTTTTGCACGCGACCTGGTCCTCGCGTTCCACTGACTGACCGGACTTGCAAGCCCCGGCTTGTTCTTCCCGGCTTTCACGCGTAGTGTTTTCCGCGTTTTGGTCGATTCGTCGCGTAGCCTTATTGCGGACGGCAGAAGATCCGCCAACCGAGGACTCGGCGCATGGATCGCAGCTCGACCATACAGCAGAAACAATCCCCTATATCAGAGCCGATCATCGACGACGCGTCGACGGACGCGCCGCTGGCGCTTCAGGCGGCCGACGATAAATTCATCACCGACGCTGCACTGCTTGTCACGCAGGGCAAACATCGTTTCTATTCAATGGTTCTGCCGAGCGATGTGCTTGCCGCCACATGCACTGCGGATACGCGGCAGGAAAATCCGATTGACGGCTTTCAGCGTCTGCTCGACAAACGCCGCGCGCGCGATATTGCGGATTATATCGACAGCGGATTTGGTTCGGCGCCCTGCGCGATCATTCTTTCAGCGCAGCCGCGCGCGCAGCTGCATTATGATCGCGCCAGCCAGATCCTGCGATTCCGCAAAGACTCCCGCTCTTTTCTGATCATCGATGGGCAGCACCGCATTTTCGGCTTCAATATGGCCAAGCGCCGCGTGAACGTGCCGGTCGTGATTTACAACAAGCTGACGCGGGCGCAGGAATGCCAGCTTTTTATGGACATCAACACCAAGCAGAGACCTGTGCCTGCGGAACTGTTGCTGGACATACGCCGGCTCTCAGAAACCGAGACCGAAGCGGAAGCGCTGCTGCACAATGTGTTCGATCTGTTCCATACGCGGGAAGACAGCGCGCTGAAGGACCTGCTTTCTCCATCGGAGCGGCGCAAAGGAATGATTACCCGCGTCACCTTCAACGCTGCGCTCAAAGCAATAGACGGCGCCTTTGTCGAGGCCAGCGCTCAGGATGTTTACGGCGTGCTAAATCCCTATTTGCACGCTTGCGTCGCCGGGCTCAGACCGCATGAGGCGGAGGCGAATATTATAAACCCGGCGCTGTTCAAGGCGTTGGTTCTGTTGTTTCCAGATATCGCCGAGCGCGTGGCCGAGCGATTTAACGGCGTGTATAGCGTCGCCAATTTCGAGCAGTTAATGCTGCCGTTTTTCCGCCGCCTGAAAAAAAATGAACTGCCCAAGCCCGGCGTAGGCCATCTTGCGTTGCACGAACATTTTCGAAAGACGCTGGCGTCAGGCTTCTCCTTGAAACTTTGGCTGTTCGCCTGACGTTGCGGACGGAGCGGCCTCGCCGCGCGGAGTCAGCCCGTGTTCGGTTTTGCTCCAGTGGAAGGGCTGTGTCCACAGTTCGAACAGCGCTCGCCAGGCGGCGACGCTCAGCATGGCTTGCCACAGCGGCGTCAGCAGCAACGCGGGCCACAGATGCGTCAGATTGCGCCGGCGCATGCCGAGAAGCAGAGGCCAGACGATCGCCGCAGCGCCTGACAGCGCCAAAAAACACCAGAGAGTCGAGAGCGCGATTTCGGTATTTGTGTGCGGCGTCAGCAGGTCGCCATAGACGGAATTGACCAGCAAGGCGCTGGTCAGCAGAGGGCCAAGGAGCGGACCGGCGAAGCCGCCTGAAAACATCGCCAGAACTGCAAGCGCCCCACGCGGGCCCAGATCACGCACAAAGCGCAGGGGATCGCGGCAATGCACGAGCGCGGTCTGCATCCAGCCCTTGAGCCAGCGGGTGCGCTGATGCAGCAGCGCATTCAAGCTTGTGGGCGCCTCCTCACAGGTTTGCGAGGCGAAAGTCTCCATCGAAAAACCAGCGCGCGCCAGGCGCAATCCCAGATCCGCGTCTTCCGTGACATTATAGGCGTCCCAGAAGCCGACCCGCCGCAGCGCTTCGATACGGAAATGCGGTATTAGGTAGCAAGCTCACCTAGCAGCATCTGCCCTCACGTTACCCGTGTCGGTAACATGCGGGTATGAAACCAGCCCGCACAGATTCATTCGATCACACAATCACGGGGCTGCTCAAAAAGCGCTCCGGCCTTTTCAACGAAGCCGAGCGCATCCGCGACAGGCTTGCGGAGATACGCAACGACATTGGCGCCGTGGATCGTGTTTTGGGAACGCTTGGCTACGCCGGCGACCTAGACGCCGCTATGCCGCGCCAGAAACGCAACGTGCTCTTTGGACCGGGAGAGCTTACCCGAGCGATCTTGGACGAACTGCGGACCGCTACAGGGCCGATGGCGAGCCGGGACATCGCCCGCGCTATCCTTGCCGTGAATGAATACGACCCCCGCGATAGGAAGCTCCTAACCGAGCATACGCGGAGGGTGTCTAAAGCGTTGCGGATATTGAAGGGTAAGGGGCTGACGCAAGGCGCGACGGATAAGGCCGGGAATATGGTCTGGAAAAACATTCCAAATTATAAGCCTTTATGATATAAGGCTATTCTCTTCTATTTCTGCCGTCTCGAACTCCGTATGGGTTGACAACGAAAATCGATCACCATATTATCCCCGGGCTGGGTAATTCCTTAGCAAGCGTCTTTTAGGAGATAAGCCCCGTTTGACGTGGCCGCCCTAGGGTTCAAGCAAATTAGGCCCGCGAAAGCGGGCCTTATTTTTTGGTAGAATACCAATCATCTCGAAATCCAACCATTGGGGATATAATCTCTTTGTATTTCGAATCGCGGTGCTCATAGTGCCGGAAAAGCCCCCAAGATAAAAAATCAACGGCCTGCAACCCAAGAATATCATGAGATTCCGCATGAGATATCGAAAGTGACTGAGAGTGGGAGCAATCACCTATCAGTCTGGTTTCAAGATATCCGTCGAATTTCAATTTGCTATGTGACTCTTTGTTTCTTTGATCAACTACTATTTCAAGCGGACCCATAAAGTGATTTTTATACGCCCGACATATTAATGTTCCGCATAGATAATTATAGGCTATACCGTAATCTGCACTTAATAGAGACGGCGACAGATGCTTTTTATTAGCTATCGAGTAATGCAATCGCCCGTCCCCATTGCAAATGGAATTCATAATTTGTTCTAATATATCTATTCGCCTATCTGATATAGATTTTGGTATTTTCGGGTTGTGAGGACTTCCCCACACAGACGTTCCTTTTATCTCTATGTTTTTTGGCCAGCCTGAATTATATAGCTTAGCTTTTTCTTTCCATAGACGCTTCTCTATCGCCTTCAAATTTGGCGTGCATAGCGCCGCTATCAAGAAAAATGAGCTAGATTTTTCCTTTGTGCCTAATTCGCCTGATTCATCTATGAACAAGTAATGCATGGACCGTTCAGTCTTTTGATTCGCGATATTCTAAGCTAAACAGCTTATCTATTTGTTGTTCCTCTGCCAATAACCTTTCCACTGGCGCGATACAGGATGCGCCAGCGCCGCCGCGGCAATCATGAGATATTGTTCTCCGTTCGAGGCGCGGCGGTGATCTTCGCGCCAAGCCATTTCGCGTGAATAGGCTTGGAGATAGAGGCCAGCGATATGATGATGCTGGCCGATTTCCGCGCGGCGGATGCGAGAAAAGAACGACTCGGCTTGGTTCGTGCAAGCTCCTTCGTCTGAATAAGCCCATTCGTGATTTATGCGCTTCGTAAGAAAGCGGGCGTGCAAGCGGTCCCAGTGCGAGGCTTCGTCGGCATGGACAACCGCGCTGGCGTCGATACGGCTTTCCAGCGTGGGCAATGACTCGGCTTCGCTCTTGAACACGAAAGGAAGCGTGCGGCCTTCGCGCTCACGCATGATGACCACAACGCGGCGCTTGCCGTTCTGATTGATGGCCAAGCGGCGGTCGCGACGGTTTTCCTTGTAGTTGGAAGGCTTCACGTAACCGCCAAAATAGGCACCGTCGATTTCAACCGTCCCGCTGGCTTTCATCGTCTCGACTTCCACCGCAAGAGCTTCGCGGATCTTGTGAGCGAGAACGAAGGCCGTCTTGTATTGCACGTCCAGTTCGCGGCTCAACTGCAGCGCGCTATGGCCCTTCACGGAATTGACGAAGATCGCAATGGCCAAGAGATAGTCGCGGACCGGGAGCTTGCGGCCGGCGAAGATTGTCCCGCTGGTCACGCTGTATTGATGGTCACAGCCTTGGCATTTGAACAGCGCGCGGGTTTTGAACGCATAGGAAGCGCAGCAGCCGCAGCGCGGGCAAACCGGGGCGCCTTCGGTGGAAGCCCAACGGATTTGACGGAATGCGTCGCGGGCTTCTTCCTCGCTCATACGCGCAACCTTGGCCAGACTTAACGTCCGGGCTGCGGTTGAGAGGAGGAAGTGTTGCGCCATTTGCAGGTCGTCCCTTTTGGATGACCTTATCTATAATGGCTGATATGGCTGGCGTCAACCAAAAAGGCTGACCTTTACAAATAAATTTGTCGATGTTATCCAATTTAGATGACACCAGAGCAATGCCGGGCTGCCCGAGGGTGGCTGAATTGGACGCAATCCGATCTTGCAACGCGGGCGGGAACGTCACTCTCGACCGTGAAGGATTATGAAGGCGGGCGCCGGGTTCCGATCGCGAATAATCTAGCGGCAATTCGAACTGCGCTGGAGAATGCCGGAATCGGCTTCGTCTTTGTTGATGAAAAGATCGCATCGGGGATCACCTTCAAAGCGCCAACGGCGACTGAAAACTAGAGAAGCACGCGGGATTCTGGTAAAGGGAAGGTGGAGGCGGGGGGAGTCGAACCCCAGGGGGAGACGCTGCAAATCGTTCCCTGGCACCGGCGCACCGCCCCCACAAGAGGGCTCAGATGCTCAGGTGTCTGGGCCTTCGTTCTTTGAAACTGGAGGCAGGCGCCTAGGCTTTGATGCCGGCAGATAAAGCGTCAGTTGGACAGGCTTCTTGCCATAGTGTTCTGCAACCATCGCCCTCAATTCATTGATTGAGCGGCAGCTTTTCGACATACCGATTACTTCATAGCAACGGGAGACTAGCTTTCTCGCGCCGTAGTTCTCGGTTAATTGTTGAAACCATTTGACGCCATCCGGGGGTTTGTTTGCCTTGAGATATCTCGAAACGTCTTGGTCAAGCGTGTCGTAAATGAGTTCTGTTACGAGCTTTCCCCACCATTTGGGGCGCGAATGTAGAGGCCCAGACCAATTCGTGAGGCGGCCAAACTCCTCCCATAATTCATCTGGGAAAGTCTTTTCCCAAGCTCGTAGCTCATCGGAAATGAAAGCGCGGAGCTTTACCTGTAAGGCGTCTTCAGCCCTTTCGTATTGGTAGCCGGTGGCCTCATCGATTAGCGCGATTAGCCCAACTTTGGCGCATGAGCCTAGAATGATGCTGCACTTTATCGCTATTTCTCGTTGCCGCTCAGTCGTGAGCGCGCCCTTTTGAAGGGCTGCGACATAACCTTGGCATACCGACAGAAAGCTTTCCGCTGTGATGCCTCGTCCGCGGAACTGCGTTCCGGGTATATCGAACTCGTAGCTTTCTCCTAGGACTAACTCTTTGTCTATGAAGTCTTTTAGGGCTGAAACACCTATATATTCTCCTAGGTTGCCCCCCTCTTTATCTGTGATCGCTTTCACCACTTTATTCAAAGAGATAACGCGGGAATCATTGCTGAGGACATAAACATCAAGGTCGGAGCCTCCTAAATCGAGAGATCCCGCGTGTTTGGCAAAAACAGGAGCCGGCGGCGCGTCAGGAGCAAAGTTACCGGGCGCCCATCGCTTCTTTGCGGCCACTGACGCGATTTGCTTCCGCCGATCCGGGCTCAAATTTTCTGCTCGCGCTTTTCCGCCCTTGCTCTGCTTGTTCTCGACCATAGCCGCGCACTCCGAAAGAACCGGATGCAGAGAAAGCACGATTCGCGGATTAGAGTCAAATTCGAGAAAGCACCATGCTTGCTAAAATTACTAGGTGAGCTTGCTACCTAATACCGCGGAAATGATTGGAAGTGCCTCCTAAAAACAAGGGCAAACCCATGACGCTCAGCCCCTTGTTGAAGACATCGAACAAGGCTGCATAGTCGATTGCAAAATGGGCGGCGAGAAGGCTTTGGTCGCCATTGTCGATGCAAAGGCTCGCCTGGAGACAAGCGACCTTCGACGGCAGTCGCGCGAAAAGCGCCGCTGCGCGACGTAATTGACGCGGCTCAGGCAAATCCTCGGCGTCGTAGACCGTCAGCAGCGCGCCTCGCGCGAAGGGAGCAGCGAGATTCATGGCGCGAGGTTTGGTCTTGGGCGCGCCTATTGGCGCCACCAGGATCTGGTGCGGCGCGCGAGGCGCATCTCGGCGTATGGCTGCTTCAGTGGCCTGATCGTCGCGCTCCACAACGAAGATCACGTCGAGTTTCGCTCTAGGATAATCGAGCCGATCCAACGCGCCCGCCAATTGCCGCGCCACCTTTGCTTCGCGGTAGAGCGGAATGATCAGCGTGTAGACTGGAAGCTGTGCATCGTCGATATGGAGAATGGGTTCCCTGCGTTCAAAACTCGCGGCGCAGGCGAAGAGCCGCAAGAAGACGCTCGTCAGAAACAGCGCCGCCAACGGCAGCGCCGCAAGCAGCGCGAGCGTCTGAGCGGGTGCGAAGAGACAGACGAGCAGCATTGTATTCGCCGCAAGGACCAGGGCCAGAGACCGCCGTCCCAAAGCCCTGCGTGCGCAAAGGCCGGGGTCGGCGCGTTCGGCGCAGTAAGGGGCGGCGCGGCTGGCCGACCTCAACGGCTCCCGCGTCAGCGCCGATAGGAATCGACTTCGGGTTGTGACAGCGAATAAGGGACGGGAATTTTCACCGCGCGCAGCGCCGATGATATGGCGAATGGAGGCGCCGGTAGGCGCGAAGAGCCATTTGACCCCTGCGGGATTCTCGGCGAGCCGCACATATCCTTCCTCTGCGGCGATAGCGGCGTCCTGAGGCGGAACGATCTGAAAAGCTTCCTCAAGAAAATCTACTTTGAGATATGCCGCCAGCGCCCGATAGAAGCTTTCCTCTTCGACAAGCTCTTCGGCCAGCAACGCTGCGTCGGCGGAAACTCCCTGGCGTCGGGCCAAAGATGCGGCATATCGCAAAAGCGCAGTTGGAACACCGAATCCAGTGAGAAAGGAGATCTCCAATGGAAGCGACCGCGGCGCGGCATTTTCGCGGTCCGAACTCCAGCGCAAGCGCCCGTTCGAGGCTGGGGAATAGACTTCGGATATTTCTGAACGGCGAGGATTGGGGGAGCGAGGCTCTTCGCGCCGTTGCGGTAAAATTTTCGTGGATCTATCTAACCAATGGAGACTCATGCAATTTTTGACTCACAATAACTCAACGCCGCAGCAATTCACCTTCCCCGTCGCAGTTGCGGGGAACCTTGGTTAAAGCAGTTTGGCGCCAGTCACGGTTTTTGACAAGCTCATGTTCCAGCGCAAGCCGATGATTGGATTACCATTGGCCCATTGGCTGGATCACACGGGCCTTTCATTCAAGTCAGAACGCCTGTGCCGAAGCACAGCACAATTCCTTCCTTCGTCCGAGCGCTCAATTCTTGATTAAGCATGTTTGCAAAATATCAAAAAGAGACGAGTGCTGCCGCGGCGCAACGCCAGCGCGACCTGGGAACCAAAAATTTCTCGAAGCGTTACAATAAACATTGGCAGGCTCGAGGCTTTACGCAGTTCTTGTGCTCCGCGCCGCGAAAGCAGACAAGGCGAACAGTTTGGCGAGTTCATACCGAAGGATCGGATCGCATAGTGCTTGTTCTGCGGTGGAGTCGGCGCCGATTTTTCGACTCAATGGAATTGATCTATTGCCTCATGTCGTCGCATCCCGGCGCTCCGCTCGTCGCCGCTAACATTTCAAAGGAAAGATGAGATGGATTATCGAGCGAAATTTGTCGTCGAACCCGGCAAGAAATTGCGCCTGTCGGAAATCGATCCTTCCTATACGGGCAAGCATATTTCACGCGAGGAGGCTTTGCCAAAGATTCAAAAACACACGGAGCGCATGGCGGAGCTGCAATATCTTCTTTACGCCGATGGCGATCAGTCCTTGCTCATCGGTACTGCAAGCGCTGGACGCCGGTGGCAAGGACGGAACGATAAGGCATTTGTTCGCGGGAATGAATCCGCAAGGGACATCCGTGTTCGGCTTCAAGCAGCCCACCCCGATCGAAGCCGCGCACGACTTTTTGTGGCGCGCGCACAAGCGTGCCCCGGCGCAAGGCGAAGTGGTGATTTTCAATCGTTCGCATTACGAGGATGTGCTCGTGGTGCGAGTGCATAAACTGGCCCCTCGTGCAGTATGGTCTGCTCGCTACGAGTTGATCAACGATTTTGAAGAATTGCTTCATAAAAATGGCGTCCGGATTTTGAAATTCTATCTCCATATCAGTCCCGAGGAACAGCTCGAGCGTTTCAAGCAGAGGCTGGACGACCCTTCCCGCAATTGGAAAATCAGCGACAGCGATTACACTGAACGAGAGTTCTGGCCGCAATATATAGAGGCGTATGAAGAGGCGCTGGCTCGCACAAGCGTCAAGAATGCGCCATGGTATGTCATTCCCGCGAACCACAAATGGTTTCGGAATCTCGCCATTTCGCAAATCGTCGTCGACACGATGGAGGAGATGGGACTCAAACTGCCGCCAACGCGCGTGGATATTGAAGAGATTCGAAAGAAATATCACTCGGCGGCGCGCAAGGAGCGAAAATCGGGCTCCAACTGAGACGCTGATCTTTTCTTATTGTTGCAGCGACTTCCAGTTCTGCGCAATGAATCCCCGCGGATCGACAGTCGCGATCTGACCGGAAGCCTGCGGCTTAGTTCCCACGCATTTCCATTCGAAGATCGTATCGTGACCCGTAGCGGCCATAGGCACGCTATCCGACCCGGGGTTCTGCTTGCACCAGGCTGTGGCGCCGCGTGATATGCGGCGGGCGTTCGCCTTCCCGCACACGAGGTTTGCGCCGTAATTGCACAGCCAGACTTTGCCGTTCATGCAACGATACACAGTGCTTTTCGACACCAACGCCGCAGGCTCGTCCTGCGACAGCTCAAACAGACGACGGGCTTCGGCGCTGAGCGGCGCGGGTAGAGGCTTCAGGCGGTCGTCATTCACCGACTTCCCGCAAAACGCGCTAAGGTCCTGTGCGCTTGCGCTTCTCATATCCGCCACCGTGGCGGCTGAAACGAATGAAACGAACACCCCAAGAATGATGTGTTGATGTATCATTTCTCTTCTCCAGGCCTTTGCATTCCGCTGCTCTATTGAAAATGCGTTCTATCATTCTTTTGGTTACGTTGATCGGCCAGACTGGTGACCAGACGCGCAATCTCCTGCAGATCCTGTCGCCATTGCTCCAAAGCGAAACTTAGCGCAAAAACATGTTCCAGCGCATCAACGGAGAGCTGCTTTAGCAAGCCCTGCTGGCGAACCAGCGTGATTTCTTCTGCGAATCCGTCGAATGCCCTCTTCAGATTATCGACATCCCGCAAGCTGTCGTCTGTCCTGAGCGCCCTAGCGCATTCGCGCAGATGATCCTCTACAGCAGCTGTGATTTGTTTGAGCTGCGGTGCGAGGCGTCCCTCTATCGGCTCCGGGAGGGGCTCGATAGCGGCGCGTCCAATCATAACAAGGTCATGGCGCAATCGCAGCAAGCAATGGCGGAGCGGATCAAAATCCGACTCGCCGGTCATGAACGACATCTGTTCGTGCCTGGCTTCTGCGCCGATCGCGTCCATTTGGGTGAAAGAGAAGCCAACATTGCGCAATAAAGACAAGATGGTTTCCTCGTCAGATTTTTCTGAAAAACTTCCCAATAAATCCGGAAGGATATTAGCGACCAGGTCGAGCATGTCGGCGGCGCGCTCTTTCACCAGCCTGCGCGCGCGCGTGGGAAAGATCAGAATAGACACCGCCAGGGCGACCCCGCCTCCCAACGCCACCTCGATAACCCGGTCGGTAGCGGAAGCGAGAGATGACGCATGTGTCAGGGTCGGGGCGAGAACGACAATCGCCGCGGAAGTGGGAGCGGCGGCGAATTTGGAGCTTGTCGCGGCGAGTAGCGCAAGCGGCGCTATGGCGACCGCCAGAACGAGGGCAAGCGCGGAATCGCTGAGATGAGGAACAAATGCGGCGACAAGTCCGGCGTAAATCGCGCCGCCCAATGTGCCCAGCACATAATCAATCGTCGCCTTGACGGATTTTCCCACGCTCATCTGGGTAAGTATGACGGCGGTCAAAACCGCCCAGAGAATCATGGGGAGACTCAGCAGCCAACCCAGTCCCAATGCCGACAGCGCCGCGGTCGTGACCCGCAAGGCAAGCCCGAGTTGCATTCGATAGCGTGTGATAAAGGCGACGAGCATGATGCACCTTTTGATCGACGCTCCATTTGAGTTTGTTGAGGCAAGCCGGGAAATCGTTTTGCAGTCGGGCGTCTAGGGTTTCAATATCACCTTGCCCAGATTCTTGCGGTCCTGGATGTAATGGTGCGCGAGAGGCGCTTCATCGAAAGTGAAAACGCGATCGATCTGCGGCTTCATGACGCCCTTGCTCCACAGATCGAGCAAATCGTCCATCCACATTCGCATCCGGCCAATTTCATGCCACATATGGCCAAGATTGACTCCAAACACGCCCTTGTTCGCATTCAGAAGCGCCAGCGGCGTGAATAGAAACCAGGGCGTGTTCGCAAGAGTTCTAAAGACATTCAAAAGATCGCGCCGCTTGGCGTTTACGGCCGATGAAACGCCGAACATGCCGAGCCGCCCGGTCGGCGCAAGCAGACGATACCCCTTTTTGAGAGAGTCTCCGCCGACAGCGTTGAGAATGAGTTCAACGCCGTGGCCTTTTGTGATTTCTCTTGCGCGCGCCTCGAAATCCTGGCGCCGATAGTCAATCAGATGGTCGGCGCCGAAGGCTTTCAGTCGCTCGTGTTTGGACCCCGACGCCGTGCCGATGACCTTGGCGCCAATGAATTTGGCGATTTGCGTCGCAGCTATGCCGACGCCGCCGCCCGCGGAATGGACGAGCATCGTCTCGTAAGGCTTTAAAGCGCCCATGACGACGACCAGTTGCCAGGCGGTAAGGTAGTTGACGGGAATCGCGGCGCCTTCGGCGGCCGACATTCCGGGGGGCCGCACGAAGACATGGCTTTCGGGTACGCAAATGACATCCGAATATCCGCCGAAACGCGTCACCGCGAAGACATTGCGGCCCACCCAGCCCGGATCAACGCCAGCGCCCACAGCATCGACGCGGCCGCCAACCTCATAGCCGACCACGACCGGAATGGGAGGGCAGTCGGGATAGATGCCCATGCGTCCTAAAATGTCGGCGAAATTGACGCCGCTCGCCTCCACGCGAATTCGTATCTCTCCTGCTTTGGGTGCAGGGTCAGGCGCTTCCTTGACGACAAGCGATTCTGGGCCGCCGGCCTTGCTTATCCAGATTTGACGCATCTGCGCTTCGCCTCACGCTGCGGCTTGTTTGGGGAAGCTCTCGAAATCGACGCTCATTTTCCTTCGATGGATATTCTCGCTGCATCGCGCAGCATCCTGCGCGAGTTGTCCCGTATGTAGGACATATGGCCGCCTGGAAGAACGACGAGCCGCACTCTTTCGGCATCTCCATACGCCGGCAATTGATCGAGCATCAGTTTTGTCGCGAAATAAGGCGTCACAAGATCCGCCAAACCATGGACGACGAGAACCTTCAAACGTGGATCAAGCGCCAATTCCTGGCGTAAATCTGAAAGCGCTTCGGCGTTGTGGCGGCCGCCGCGCTCGAAATCCCACTGATGCGCCAGCTGATTGTTGAGAATCTCGTAGCGCGCGTCGCCAACGGGCCATTGCAGTTTCTCGGTCACGATGCTGGTCATGGCGGCGCCGAGCGGGGCGCGGAGAGAGTTCGAGTACGGGATCCGCCCAGTCGCTGTCGCGCGCGAAAGGCGTCGGATCAAAGCCGGTGATTTCGCCGTCGTAGGCGCTAAGCACTCGCCCCGACGACTTGAGACGTTCACGGCTGAATGTTTTAATGTCAACGCGTCCCGCAACACGCGCGACCACCTCGTGATCGAGACCCGTATAGCCTGCGACATTCGCGCTCAAGCGCGCCAAAGCCCTGGCGTCCTTCAAACCCTTCACGAGATCGCTTAAAAACTCGCCGGTCGCATAAGTCTCGGCGTCTGCGACATCGCGCCTATCCTTGGCGCTGCGATAGATCGCTGCGAAACTTGGCAAATAGGCCGCGAGAGAGAAAAGATTGCGGGGGCCCTCCAACCAGGAAAAATCAAGTACTGGCGAAACGAGAATGAGGCCGTCGACGCCGACGTTCTCGCGTTCTCGCAGAGCGCCGGCAAGCTTGACGACGCGAAAGCCACCGTAGCTTTCGCCGACCAGATATTTCGGCGAAGCCAGCCGCCGATGCGTGGTCAGCCATTTGCGTATGACGACAGCGAGGGCCTCGGCATCTCCTTGGACCGAGAAAAAGTGCTTTTTCGACTCCTCGTTGTCGCCGAGCAGCTTGCTGTATCCGGTGTCTGGAGGATCGACAAATACGAGGTCGGCGAAGCTGAGCCAGGTTTCAGAGTTATCGGTGACCAGCGGCGGCGTCGAAGGCGAAATGGACCCAACATCGAGGCGAAGCCGCCATGGCGACAGCGCACCGAGGCCAAGCCAGGCGGAGGCTGCGCCGGGTCCGCCATTGAAGACAAAGACCACCGGCCGCGTAGCGGCGTCGGTGTCCGCGCGTTCATAGGAGACAAAGGCCACGTCCGCCCTCGGCGCGCCGCTATGCGCATCGGAAAGACGCACGGCGCCCGCGCGCGCCGTGAACGTCAGCTTGTCGCCGGCCAGCGTGATCACATGTTTGGTGGCGACTTCAGGGGGCAGGCTGGAGGCCGCGACAGCCTGATCTTCGCCGGATTTTTTTGCCGATGGCGATTTAGCCGCGTGACCGGAGGGTGAAGCGACGCCAGCAAGCAGGGCGAGCGCAAAACTCCATGCAACACGCCTTCGGGTCATGCTCGAGACCAAGATTTTTGTAAATTTCTGGTCCAATCTTAGCTCCCGACACTAAACGGCTAGTGCGCCCAAGCCTAACAGCGCACCGGACGCAGTGCTGCGGCTTCATCGAAATGGAGATGTAACGCCAGTTCGACAAGGCGATCCCGAAATGTGTCGTCGAGCAGTTAGTTGTGGCTGCAATTGAATCAACCAAAAAAACCCGTCGCGGGAACACTCCGCGACGGGTTGTTAGAGTCACGTCACTCGATAACGACGAGCCGCCATCTTTTAAGGCTGTGCCGGGCTCGTAAATTTGGTGAAGCCAATCCTGGTTTTCCAGTTGTTGCTGGGGCCGGCATACATTCCGGAGAATGCTACGCCGGGCGTCGCAGGTTTCTGTCCATTGCCGGCGGCGTATGCAACGCCCGCCGGCGCGACAGCGTTGTAGTCGCCCCAGCGGCCCTGCGTGTATAGCGCCTGCCCGACTATGAGGAAGTAGCCGTTATCCGGGAAGGAGTTGAACGCCTGAGTCGCACGCTGTGAAATATAAGCGAGGCCGGGGTAAGTTCCCCCGCCGCTGTAGGTGAACACCGTCGTGACGTTGCCCTCAAGATCCGGCTGAGGCACTGCGTAATAGGCGCCGGTCGTGCCGCCATAGTTCAAGATGGTTTCGTCGAGTATCGAGGCGCCGGTGATTTGCGGGCAAAGATTGGCGTAATTGCCCGTGCATCGAGAGTCGTTACCGTTCAGCGTCGGCTGAACGCGATAAAGGATCGACATGACGCCCCCGGCTCCATTGGCCGCTGAGTGCGCCGCATAGATTGAACCCGACTGGTATGTGGCTTCGCCGGAAATTCTTAGGTCGCCGGTATCGATGCTATTAGCCGAGCCCGGTTGGCTTGCCGATGGCGGCTGAGAATAATTATTATTGGTTCCGATGACTATGCCTTCGATCTCAGGGCTTGGTCCTCCAGAGACGAAGCCGAAAGGATTGGAAATCGCCCATAGCGTCAGGCCGTTACAGCCGGTCGAGCAATAAAAGTCCTTCGAGGTGATCAGGAACTCAGCTCGCGGATTGTCGTAGGGGCTCCAGACATTCACGGGTTGAGTGCTGTCTGTCGGCACGCCGCCGGAGGTCATTCCATTGAGATGCCAGAAGGAGAAGCCCTGTCCATTATACATTGCTGCTTTCGGCAGGATCAGCCATTCTTCGTCTATGAAACCGCCGTTAGGATTGGTGAACAGGTTGGCCGCCACATATATCGCGCCCGGAAAAGCTGTGCCTGACGAGATTGGATAGGTCGACGATTTATCCTGCCCGAGTCGAGGAAAATCCGGAAGGGCGTTGGACACGCTCTGCACCGAAATTCTGTAGGTGTACCATCCGCCGGTCGGATCGTCGCCCGCGCTCACGGCTATGTTGTAATGGTTGCTGTTGGCGAAGTCGGTGTCGAGCAGCGTGACGATGAAACGGTGATTATAGAAGTCATAGAGCGCTCGTGGATCGCTGATGAATGTGCCCGCGGGCAGATTGAAGAAAGTGACAAGGCTTTTTGGGCCAAGCAAGCGCGCTCCGCTGGTGTTCCAGACGGAAATGCAGGAATTCACCGCCTGAAGGATAGGGTTTGAACCATCGCCGACGGCAAGAGCCTGATCGGCGGGGGTGTCATTGCTGCACGCCTCATATTCAGTGTCGCCATCGAAGTTAAGGCTGGCGCCCGGCGTGAGCGGGTTGATAGCCGCAGGAGATTGAGGCTCTCCATGCAATGTCACCGGGGCGGGACCATCGCTTGGACGGGCGGCTTGCGTCTTGACCGCCGAGAGATTCAACAGCGCTGTCCGCGGCCGAGTGCTATGGAAAGCCGGCGCGTCCGCCGCGGTGACATTGGGAAGATTTTGCAAAATCACCTGCTTCGCGGCCTCCGCAGTACCAGGGCCTCCCTGCAAGTGCGTCTGAGCTTCGACAGGCGCTGACGCCGTTACTTCTGCGGACTGAGCCGGAACCGCTCCGGCAAGCCCTGCTTTTATTCATTCCATCCTCCCCCCAATGTTCCGGTCGGCGTAAGGCTCCAATCGGAATAAAACTGCTGCATTGAAAGCGACGCGGGTTGTTGCCAAAGCCTAGCTGCGCGAAGTCTCTCGCTCAGACGGCGCGAAGGCGAATTCTTCTCCAACGAACACGGCCGAATGGAGTTAGGCCGGTAAATAGCGGGATACAGACCACAAACTCGTGGAAGGCTTATCCGAGCAAGTGAATGAGCGAAAGGACTCAAGACCACATAACCATAGCGTATTCATGCGCGGAATACGTCAACGTGCTGCAAAGCTACTTTCTGCCCCATCCAATTCATAGCTAACTTAAACCGTGACATTACCCATATACGCGAGGTTCGGCGCAAGAGAGGCTTCGACTACCTTAAGACTCAATCTAATTCCTGCAGTCAACCAAACTATTTCCTTAATGTCAACTAATTACTGGGCTATCAGTATTACACGAATATTGCATTGCGCATGCGGGGCATCAGGCACGCGGACGGAAGTCAGTCGAGAGGGACAAAATGCGCAGACACAAAGAGAAACACTGGCAAGGGCGTGACGATTTATTCCTTTGACCAGGGCAGCGAGGAGGCGCCGAGCAATTCAGACAAGCGGCGATCAAAGGGCGCGTAATAGGCGGCCGCTTCAAGCGCGTCGTCCGCGGCTATAGTTCCTTCTTCGGGACTCGGCACAATCACGGACCCGGGATTGGGCGGCGCCCAATCGGAATCGAGGCCTAGAAACATCAGAATTTCGCGAACCAGATCGGCGGGGCGCGTCCTGATGTCGTCGTACCAAAATACGCCAAGCCGTTCGCCAAGTGGATAAAGCCGCGCATATTCATCCAAAATCACGCAGTACTCGCCTCTACGCCGCATGTACTGAAGATTTTGTCGAAAAGCCTCGATGAACGATATCTGCCGCGGGATGTTGCCGAGGTGGCGCGCCATTTTCCATTGCGAGAATGCGCGGTCTACCGGATCTCTGAGCAAATGAAACACCAACGCCGAGGGGCTAACCGAGAATATACGCTCCGCAAGGCCCTCGAACGCAGCGTAATTTGGAGAAATATCTCCGCAGTGCTGTCTCTCCGTCGCGTCTGCGAATTGTTCCGAATACCAGGACAAAGGCAAATCGCGATAAAAGAAGTTCAGTTCCTTTTCCCGCATGAAAACCTGCGGGTGGCCGCGCATTTGGGTATAGAGCCAGGTCGTCCCGGCTTTCTGGGCGCCTGCGCAGATGAAATCGGCGACACGCATTCGCGAAAGGCTCCGCTCTGACCCACTTTTTATAATCTTGAGCTACAGAGGCTGGCGCGCTCTTGAACCGCGGACAACAAAACGAACGCACCGCTCGATAACCCACCAAGGAGGGATTCGGAGCGCTTTAGCGCGCTGCCTTGCATAGCCGTCGCTTCCATCTTTCGCCGGCCTTGAGTTCGGCGTCGAGCAGGCGGAGCTTCTGGACAGATCTGCGCTCATGAACGGGCGGCGAGACTATATTGACTTCCGGCGGGATGATCGCAATCGGCCGTTGCGCGGGGGCGGGCGCCGCCGCTGCCTTTACTCGAGCTACCGGTTTTTTTTGACGGCGCGGAGAAGGCGCTTTGATCTTGCCTTTCCCACGGCTGACGCGCGGTTTCTCATCGGCGTTCGTCAGTCGAGCGGCGAGAGGATCCTCCTTGCTCTCGATCAGGCTTGGCAGCACGCGTCCCACCGGGGCATTGGGCGCCGGGCTCGGTTCAATCGCGGGAGTCGGGGGCGCTCTTCTGGCGAAAACCGCGTCGGCGGCTCTCATCGCAGCTTCATAATCGCTCGAATGGCTGTCGCGGGCCGGCGTGAATACACTCGCGTCCAAGAACGAACGGGCCGCGTCCTTGAGGGCCTCCTCGCCGGTCGGCGGGCGCATCGGCGTTGATCTCGAAGCGCGGTTTTTGAATTCAATCTTGAAAGGACGGATCGTTGGACGCATTGGACCTCTTGGCGATGGACGGTTTTCTGCCACAACTGCACAATTTAAAGCTTCAGTTCGCTAAAAACCGTTCAAGCATTGGCGAGTCGACGCTGAAGAGACGACTAGGAACATGTTATCGAGCGATTGGCAATGTCGCCGATTACGTAATGTGCACTGCACAAAAGTCCAGTCTTGGAATTCACTAGCACGACATTTAGCGATTCTTTCGTATAATTCAATAATCACATCACGGTTGAACTGCAACCTGCAAAAAAGAAACCCGACGAATAGGGCCTGGCTACGACTAATACGTAATTTCCCTGCCGACAGGATAATAAAATGCGGCTGTTCAGGTCGAGCCGAGCAAGTGGTTAAGTCCGTCGCGAGGCAGGCGATCGCCCGGTTCCCAGGAGTGATCAACTCCTTCCGCCGTGGTTACTTTCTGGCGCATTTCATCGGAGAGCTGACCCAGCCGTTTCATATCGTATGCGCCCGCAAATTCAACGAAGTCTTCGCCGGGAATCGGCTTGCTGAACAGGAAGCCCTGCATCTGGTGGCATCCGTGCTTGTGCAGGAACAGTTCCTGTTCTTTTGTTTCGACCCCTTCGCCCACAACTGTCAGATCGAGCGCGAGGCCCAGAGTCAGGATCGCTTTGGTCATCGCTCTGTCTTTCGCGTCGGTGAGAATCCCCCGAACAAAAGATGGATCGATTTTCAGCGTGTCGATCGGCAATCGTTTGAGGCGGGACAGTGAGGAATAGCCGGCTCCGAAATCGTCGATCGCCACGCGCACTCCCCTAATCCTGATTGCCCGGAGCAGTTGTTCCGTTCGATCAAGATCATGCATCAACATGCTCTCTGTAATTTCGAGTTCAAGCAGGTTGGCTGGCAGGCCCGATTTCTGAAGAGCGTCTTCGATATCGCCGAGTAGATTTTCATGCATTAATTGGCGCGGCGACAAATTGATCGCGATGCGAATTGCAGGCAGTCCCAGTGCCTGCCATCCCATGATCTGGGCGCAAGCTGTTTCTGTAACCCACTTCCCGATGGGCACGAGGAGGCCTGTCTCCTCTGCGAGCGAAATAAAATCAATCGGCGACAGGAGGCCGCGATCGGGATGACGCCAGCGCAACAACGCTTCAACGCCGGAGATGGCGCCTGTCGCGATATATCGCTTCGCTTGATAGTAAATGACGAGTTCATCGCGCTGCAGCGCATGTCGAAGCTCGTTCTCAAGCTGCAGACGCTCGACGAACTGGGTCTTTATATCGCTTGAGTAAAAACGAAAGTTGTCTTTGCCTTCCTGCTTGGCTTTATACATGGCCGCATCGGCGCATTTTATCAGCGACTGCTGGTCCGTGGCATCCTGGGGAAAGATTGCAATGCCGACGCTGGCGCTCGTCGTGCGCTCCTGACCATGAATCGTGATCGGCACTGCGACGCTTTGCACAATTTTTCGCGCAACGGATTCCGCCTGCTTCGCGTTGGCGACGTCGTAGAGAATCATGACAAACTCATCGCCGCCGAAGCGCGCCACGACGTCGCTTTCACGCACGCAATTTCTAAGACGCGTAGCGACATCCTTCAGCAAAAGGTCGCCAGCCGAATGTCCCAGCAAGTCATTGATAAACTTAAATCTGTCGAGATCGATGAACATGACGCAAAATTGCTCTTGATAACGTCGGCTGACTTTGACGGCATGGTCGAGAATCTGATCGAACAGCAATCGGTTCGGCAAGCCTGTCAAACCATCGTGCGTTGACAGGTATCGCGCCTTAGCCTCGACATTTTCCCGCTCAGTGATGTCCTCGCATATGACGACCGCGCCTCCATCGCTCAATGCCTGCTGTGACCAGGAAATCATGCGTCCGTTGTTTAAGCGGACCTTTGAATGCATAGAGCCTTTGGCGAGGTTGAGTTCGTAATCCCTGATTGCTTCGGCGGCGCTGTGGTCCGCATGGCTGCCGACGTTAACGGCGTTCGTCGCCATTTCGGCGACAGTCATCCCCGGGGTCAGCGATCCCGCTGGCAAGTCGAAGAGTTCGCACATGCGCTCGTTGCTCACGACAAGTCGAGCCTGGGCGTCGAACATGCACAGGCCATGCGACATGTTGCGCATCGCAATGTCCAAACGTCGGTTTTGCTCGGCGAGAGTAGTCGCAAGCGACTTGTTCTCAAGATTCAGCAGCAGCAAGCGAAGCTTCCGCTGGGATAAATGCAGTGCAATCTCGATCGCGGCGAACCAATACAAGAGTGTAATAAACCCGAGGATGGAATATGCGGGTCCGCCTCGGACCAACGCGGCGAGTGCCAGGGGGACCAGCGTTACCGTGAGCTGCCCGACCGCAGTTTTAATGCGCGCCGAATTTCGGGCCGTCACGCCGGCCGTATAACCCGTGGTAATGGCGTCCACAAGCAAGTGACTGATGGGGTCGTCCGTCGAGACAAAGGCGATGAAGCATGTCGTTCCAAGACATGCGGCGTAAGCGACGCCTCCCAATGCATAACGCCAGTCCCAGCGCCGCAGCGCTTCGGCGGAGTGAGCGCGCTTTGAGCCTTCCGCCCGATAGAGCAGGGCGAGTGTGACGAGATAGGCTGACACCAGAGCCATGGCGACGGTACAGCCGTAGAGTGCGTGGTCGCCGGTGCGCCAGCTGATGGTTGCGCCAACGAGAAGGCCGCAACTCGTGCTTACGAGAAGAGAACCCAGGGGCGCGTAAAGATTGTCTATCAACTCGGCCAAAACATCGAGCGGCAGCGGCGCGGCTTCTGCGCAGTCCGAGGGCTTTCGGCCCTTAAAGCGACTTCTGATCCGATCGCAAAGGCCGCGTATGAAATGGTCGAGAAATGGGGCCTTCATGGTCGTCCAAGCGGTTCTATTCAATTGCGCGCAACTTTTGGGCGTCTGCCGCGAATTCGAAGCTTTTTGGCGCAAGCGAGGGTAGGACCAAACTGCTTAAAGGACTCTTCCGTTTGCAATTGAAAATTCTAGGCTATCTCATGGTTTTCAGCGTTCGCTGGCGGTCACGCCGAGATAGAAGAGAACGGAATTGCAGACAGTGCTTCGCCGGTTGCTTCGAATAAGCTTCGACAGAACTGAAATGTGGCTGCGCTACGGCCATCTTCTGCGCTTACGCAAGTCGCTGCTTCAAAAGGCTAGGTCGCGTTACATTGTTGGCGACCCCGCTGGACTGCTTTCGATTGAACCTCACAAGGACTGGACTACATCTGCTTGGCTTGTCTGTCCTTCTTCGCCGCAGCTACAGGAGGGGCAATACTGCGCGGATGGCTAAGTCAAGCGTTGGCTTGAACACTCTCTAACCGAGTTGGAGGCGTCCATGAGCAAAGTGCAAGTCGAGCAGAAGATCTATGAGATGCCGCCCCGCGAAGGGTTTACCGTCGCGCATTTTCTCACGGTCGCCGACATCGAGAGATCGGCTCGATTTTACGAGACGGTCTTTGGAGGTCGCATTTTGAGCAGAGGCGACAGCAGCGGCGCCCCCGGGTACATCGAGATCGGAAACACGTGGCTCATCATCAACATCGGCGGCGGTCCTACTCCTGACAAACCCTCTGTAACCCTTGGCGTCCCGGCCGATCCGGATCGGCTGAGCAGCTTTATGAACATACGCGTTGCGGATATTCAGGCGTGCTATGAACTTTGGCGAACTCGAGGGGCCGAATTCATCACGGAGCCAAAGGATAAGTATGGCGAGACGCGCTGCTACATCCGTGATCCTGACGGCTACATTATAGAAGTCGGGCAAAGCAAGCCGGGCTTTACGTACGGTTAAAGACGTCGAATTCCTCACACCGGCTTAAGCAACGATCTATTGCAAGCGCGCGTCCCGGACGCCGTGAGATTTACAATTGACGAAATCTGGGTAACAGCCACGCCGGGAATGGGGACCGAGTCGCTCCATGCCGCGAAATCGATCTCGGGGGCCGGCGGCGGGGGGGCTTGGATGTCGTCGATATATCGAAACCATCACGAGAGTTAAATCCATCATAGAGTTCCTGCGACGGCGGCCGATGCGGTCCAAGGTCAGAATAGAGGCCAGCTTGCGGAGTAGATCTCGATGGCGCGAGTCGCGATAGAGAGCCAAGCCGAAACCCGCGACGGGCAAGCGCCGGTCAAGATATGGGGTGAAAAACGGATTGAGGCGGCCGTCTATTTATAACAGCATGATTTTATTATATGAAATAATTCCTGATGGCGGAGGAGGCGGGATTCGAACCCGCGATACGGTTTCCCGCATACACACTTTCCAGGCGTGCGCCTTCAACCACTCGGCCACCCCTCCATACGAGCGTTTCGCCCGGCGCGCGCTTGCGAACGCGAGCGCACTATATTCAGACGGCGGCGAGTTGCAAACGTTTCCGGGACCTCGGAGCAAATTATCTCGCCTGGGGCGCTTCGGACCTTCTGGCGGCGGCAATCTTGAATGACACGGTCCCAACGCCTTCGATCTCGCCTTCGATCCGGTCGCCGGGGACGACAGGGCCAACTCCTTCGGGGGTGCCCGTGAAAATCAGATCGCCCGGAGCCAGTTTCACATAGCGTGAAATCTCCGCGATGACCTCGGCGACGCCGAGAATCA
This sequence comes from uncultured Alphaproteobacteria bacterium, assembly GCA_963697595.1. Taxonomy (GTDB): domain Bacteria; phylum Pseudomonadota; class Alphaproteobacteria; order Rhizobiales; family Beijerinckiaceae; genus Methylocystis. The sequence continues at coordinate 3,735,895 of CAVOON010000003.1, forward strand.
TGTCCGAGAGGTCGCCGTCCTGCCGGAGCGCGCCATTGACCCGCAATGTCACGCGTCCTTTTCCGGGATGGCTGATCCGGGCCGCGGGACGGATGGCGCCAATGGGAGCGGATTGGTCGAAGCCTTTGGCGAAGTCCCAGGGCTTGCCTTCGTCGCGCGCATGCTTTTGCAGGTCGCGCCGGGTCAGGTCGATCCCCGCCGCATAGCCGTAGACATGGCTCAACGCCTCCGACGCCGGAATATTGGCGCCGCCTGAAATCCAGCGCCGCCACGAGTTCGATTTCGTGATGAAGATTCTGCGTCATGGACGCATAGGGAATGATCGAGCCGGTCGCCACGACCGCATCGGACGGCTTGGTGAAGAAAAATGGCGGCTCTGAACCGGGATCCTTGCCCATCTCCCGCGCGTGAGCCGCATAATTAAGTCCCACGCAAAATATGCGTCGCACTGGAAAGCGGGAGGTTTCTCCGTCGATCGCGACGCTGGGCTCTTGTGGCGGGGGAAACAGGAATTCTGAGGCGTTCATCGGAGTCTCTCTTGGGGATGTGGCGTAAACTTTTTATCTGACTATCAGAGGCCGGGCGGCGACTTCAGCGGCCCTTGGACATGCAGTCTCGCGCCATCTGATTTACGCGGTGGGCGCGCTCGTTCGCGTCCGTGGTCGTCGAAAATGCGTCGCTGTGGGCCGCCTGCTCGGCCGTGCAGGCGCAGACGTCAAGACAGGTCGCCGCTTCGCCGCCGCTCTTTTCGCATTGCGAGACGCATGCGTCGACAAAATCGCTTGTGTCGTTGCTGGACGGGACGGCTCCCAGCAGCGCCAGCAGGCTGAAAACTCCAAACAGCGCCGGCTGATGCAGGAGATAAATCCCCAGACTGTGGCGGCCAAGCCAGTTCGAAGCGCCCTTTTTAAAGCCTGCGCCTAAGGTCGGCAAAGCCTGCACTCGCCAGAATTTGGCCGCCGCCACGCCAGCGAAAAGCGCTCCGGACCAGGGCGCCAAAGGCCGGTAATCATAGGTCAAGGGCTCGATGGTTGGAAAGCCGATCCACGCAAGCCAGGGAGTGTTGAACGACGGGCTGCTGAACATCAAAGGGGCGACGCTTGCGAGAATCGCCGCGAGCAAAGCGGCCGGCCAGGGCAAAATCAGCAGCGGCGCGGCCAGCAGGCTGGCGACCGCGATACAATGTAGAATGCCGAAAAACACAAAGGCCTGCGGAAAAACGAGCCAGGTGCCGAGCGACACCAGCCCCGCCGCGCCGGCCACAATAAAGAAGCGTCGCCGGAACCAGCGCCAGCCAACTGCCTTCTCGCGCGCCAGAACCAGAGAGACGCCGCTGATGAGGAGAAAAGCGATGGCGATGGCGTGGCCGAAGGCCTTCACGCCGAGGGAGTAAGGAATATCGCGGTCGATGTAGCCGAAATTGCCCAGGTCCCAGATCAAATGGAAAGCGACCATGGCGGCGACCGCCAGACCTCGCGCAGCGTCGAGGGCGACGATGCGCGAGGATGCGGCTGTCACTTGGCGTGGGCGACTGACGGCGTCGCCTGGAATTTGCCGAACACCATGTCCGGCGCCGACAGGTTGTGGCGCGAGGGAAGATGTCGTCCAACCCATAATTCCGTGGCGTTGGCCCCCGGAAAGCCGATCACTTCAGCTTCCTGCCAATTGGCGCCGCGCTTGGTGCGCCAGGCGACCCGCGCGGCGTCGCTCATTGTTTGCATCGCATACATCGAACGCAGAGAAGCGAAGGGCAAATCATCCGGCATGGCGCCGCTGTAACTCACGTCGAGAATGATGCGCTCCTGATCGATCTTGTCGAGTCGGATGCGCGCAGAGCCTCCGCCGCGCTTGAATTTGAGCACGAAGGTTCTCGTCTCGGGCTCGAAGATGATTTCCTGGAAGTCGACGATCGGACGCTGCTGGGTCTCGATCGGGCCGACGAGGAAGGACGAGCCATAGGCCGTCCAGCGCATATCCTCGAAAGGCAGCGGACGCGCGCGCCAATAGCCGTCGGGCGGATAAAACACCATGATTTCTTCGGCGCGTTCGCGATAGCTCATCCATAGTTGCACGAGATGAAAGCCTGTTTCGACCCGGTCGCCGACGCGGACCGGCACGCTGTTGGGGCGCCAGAACGTCGGGAAAGTATAGCCCGTGAGCCAGAATTCAGGGGTCTCCCAGAATGTCAGACGGCGGGCCTGCGCCGCGAATTTGGGATCGTGCGTCAGATCGCAACTCGACCAGTCCGGCGCATAGCGGTCTGTGCCGATCATGCTGATGTAGGAGGGATGCACGGCCTGAATTTGCATTCTGCGCAGGCGCTCAGAGTAGAAATCGAGTTCAATATTGTCCTTTTCGGCGCAAAGCTCCGGGACGGAATTATTTTCGATTCGAATCTGCAATTCCTCATCAGCCTCGGGCGACGTCTGTCCCAAGGCTTCCGGCGCGGCGAGCGCAAGACTAGCCGTCCCAAGCAGGAAGCGGCGGCGGTCAGTCAGCGTCATTGGAGCAATTATCCCTTGTTTCCGTCCCCCGGGTCGCAGCGCTTCTAAGGCGTCGCGCCGGGCGCGCTATACATCTTACGGCTGTACGGCGAAAACAAGGAGATGTTCGTTTGATTGCGGCAGTGGAGCAAGCCACCGGGGAACTTCGCCTCTAGACAGGGCTGCGGCGAGGCCGGTCGGCGCGCGCTTTGCGAAGCCAGCCGGTTCCTGGTTGCACCACAGCACAATCTGCGCTCCGGCAGCGCGCAGGATATGCTCCGCTTCGTCGGGCGCAGCGAGGAACGCATCGATAAGGATTCTGTTGCCGTGATTGTCGCGATGATAGGGGCCAGCATAAACGCTGTGCGCGGTGTAAGCGAGTAAATAAGGGCCAATGTCGAAGGAGGCGACGACGCGGGACGGCGCGAGCCTGGTCAGCGGCTCAAGCGCTTCCGGCTTCAGGCAGGCGGCCTCGCTTTTTTGCGGGTCCATCATTTCGGCGGCGCTTTCTTTCGCGGGCACGGCGGCCGCCAGTCCAACGGGGGAAACTCCAAGGCAAAGGACGCAAGCGAAAAGCGCGCGCGTCAGAAAGCCAAAGGAGTGTGTGCAATAGCGCGCTGTCGCCGCCACCATGCCCACAAGGGACATCATGACAATCGGCATGACTGACGTGAACACGCGCACCTGCCAAAGCCCCGCTGCCGAACCGACCACTATAATCCCGGCGACAGTCAGCCAGCGGCGCCGCGGCAGTCCCTCATGGCGGGTGGATTCAAACAGAGCAGCGCAAAGTCCCAATAAGGCCGGCAGTGCAGTCACGATGACGAGGCTCGACTTCTTGGTCCAGAACTTGAACAGCGGCGTCGCTTCGGTCACGTGCGAGAGCCAAAGTTCGCGCGCCAGCGGATCAATGGCGCCGAGCGGATCGCCAAAGCATTTCGGCGCGATGACAGCAATCACGCCGACGGCCGCCGCGGCGGCCGCCGCAGTCGCGACCGCGCGCCGAAGCGGGGTCCGCAAAAGCGGCGCGAAGCCGGAGAGCGCGCCCAGACCAATCGAGCCAACGACAAAAGCCGCGAAATAGACGGCCGAATAGGCGTCGCAGGCGGAGATGAAATAGCGATCCGGCCCCACGGTCGCGGCGAAGACAAGCGGGAAACAGAGAAGCGCGCTTCCTGCGAACCAGGCCAGAGGGGCGCGCATCCTGTCGCCGTCGATTATGAACAGCAAGGGGAGCGCGGCGAGCAGGACAGCGAAAAAGGGGATATTTTCCAAGCTTATGGCGATCGAGGTCGCCATCGCGGCGCTCGCCCCCGCCATCGCACGCGCATCGCGCGCGTCGATGCCTTTCAGGAAAAAGCCCAGCGTCGTCAGCAGCAGAACGATTTGGGGCGCGTGATGATCGATGCGGCCTGGAATGAACTGAGTCACCACCGCGCCGGAAAGGAAAGCGAGCAACACCGCGAGATGACGCGGCGCAGAGGGCGAAATAATGGTGGCGAGCCAGGGCGAAAGCCGAAACAGGGCCGCGAGCAGAGCCAGGGGAAATACAAGGCGCGTGGCGCGCTCGGCATAATCGGGCGAGAGGAACGAGCGGAAAAACAGCTCCAGCGCGGCAAGCGGCGTATCGACGACGCGCGACCAATGGCTGAAAACGCCATTAGGCGGATCGAGGCGCCAGGAGGTCATGTCAAACCAGGACTGCCCGGCGAGAAGGTCACGCACCTGCACTGCGCGCATGGCGTCGTCGGAGTCAAAGAAGGCGCCGGTCCGCCAGATCTCCAGCGCATGGGAAGAGGTGAGGCCAATGGCGGCGAGCAGCGCCAGCGTCACCGTTCCCCATAGTGGAAAGTTCAAAGCGCGCGCGAGCAGCAATTTCGGGTCGGTCGCCGTCGCGATAATGCTCATGACGCGCAGTTTCGTCTCCTCCGAAAACAGCAATGTGCGCCGCGCCGTGAAGTTGAAGAGAAACACGACGCCCGCCGTCGGAATTTTGGCGACTGCAACGCCTAGTCCAACATGCTCGACGAAAGCATTCATCAGCAATTCATTGAGCAACAGGCCAATAAGGCCGGTCACGATAAAGCCTGCCGCCTCCTGCGATGGACGCAGCGGACGATTGTCGCCGAATACATAGCGAATGCTCAGCACGTAGATCAGACCGAGGCCAGCGCTGAAGCCGATAGCGGCTGCGACGAGATAATTGACGCCAAACGCTTTGTTCAGAAGCAATAATGTCCCGGCGTCGAGCGCCAATGCGCCGCCGCTCGCGGCGCCATATTTTACGAGGTCGACTGCGAGCCGGCCAAGGCGGCCATAACGGTTGCGGTCGAGGAAAAGCAGGCGCGCGTCCAGTGAATGCGTCACGATCAGGCGACCTTCCGCGGCACGAGACGCTCACTGGACAACGCTTCATGCGCGCCGGACACGCCGGCTTCGGAATATTCGGCGTCTTCATTGACGTTCCACACGTCATAAAGACTGGCTCCAGCCATGATATTGAGCGCGGTCAGCATGCCCGTCATCATTGCATGGTCCTGATTGTTGTATTTGTGCATGCCGTTGCGACCGATTGGATGCAGCGTCGGAAACCGCGTTGCGATCTCCAGCCGGATGGCGTTGACGTTCTGGGTATAGGAGTCGTCGTACACGGGGTAAGCTTTGGCTTGCCGCACCACGCAGGCGTCAAACACGTCATCGGGGTTCATCAGTCCGATCTTGTCGATTTCACTTTTCGCGAGTTCGATCAACTCGCTGTCCGGCGAGGTCCAAAGACCGTCGCCTTCAAAGCAGAAATATTCCAGTCCAAGACAAGTCGAGACGCCGTCCGCGATCATTTCCGGCGACCAGGACCGAAAGTTTTGCACGCGCCCGACTTTGACCGACGGATCATGGATATAAATCCAGTTGTCCGGAAGCTCCTTTTGCGGGCGTCCGATCAACACTACCGTCAGGAAGTCCCGATATTTGAGAGCGCGCGCGTTGAACAGGCTGAGCGGCGTGGGCTCGATTGCGTTCATCAGGTGACGCATCGGCGCGGATGAAAGCACATGGCGGGCTTTGAACGTCTCGCTTTCGCCGTCGCCGCGAGTCGCGGTTACAGTCCACAGCCTGCTCGCCGCGTCATAGTGCAATTTGTCGACGGTGCGGCCCATCCGCAATTGTCCGCCAAGCGCTTGGATCTTTTTTGAAGCCTCGTCCCACATCATGCCCGGGCCGCGGCGCGGATAGCGGAAGGATTCAATCAGCGACTTCGCGCCTTCGCCAGTCGATCCCTTGCGCAAGCCGAGCGAACGGCGCAATCCATCGACGATGGCGGCGCCGAGGCTCAGTCCCTTGATGCGTTGGGCAGCCCAGTCGGCGGAGATTTGGTCGCAACCCATGCCCCACACTTTTTCGGTGTAGGTCTTGAAGAAGATGCCAAACAGGCGTTCGCCGAACTGATTGCGCACCCATTGATGGAACGAACGCGGGTCCTTTACCGGGAAGGCCTTGGCGAAGCCGAAGGAGGCCATGCAGCGGGCGCTTTCCAAAACGCCGAGATTTTTCAAAGCCTCAAACGCCTTGAGTGGATAAGCGTAAAACTTGCCGCGATAAAAGATGCGCGAAAGGCGCGGACGCTCGAGAAAATCGTCGGGCAGGATCTCGTTCCACAGGTCGACGATTTCCTTCGACTTCGAAAAGAAGCGATGGCCGCCGATGTCGAACAGAAAGCCTTTGTAATTCGCCGTGCGGCTGATGCCGCCCACGTAAACGGGGTCCTGCTCGAGAATGAGCACGTCGCGCCCGTTTTTTGCTAAAGTGTAGGCTGCGGTAAGGCCCGCAGGGCCGGCTCCGATAACGAGCGTTTCGTGAATGTCGTGCATGTCAGCCCTGGACGCGAAGCTCTATGCTGTGCTTCGCCTGCAGCTGACTTTGAACGAGGGAGGTTAACGTCGACTTACGTGGCGCTTTGAGTCGTAAGCAGCTTCAAGAACTTTCTCGATTCCGGTTCCAGAGGCAACTCGGGTAATTAAAATCCGCGAAATATGAAGCCCAATGGAGACGCCTGCCAACCGCTCACGGAACCACGGGCGCGAGGATAATGATTTGGGGCGTAAGCCATAGTCTGGCCGTAGCTGTAAGACGGACGGCGCCCTTCCATGCTGGCGTAGCGGGCGGAGTCGCCGTAACGGCCGCGGGCGAATCGGGTCGCGCTTGCGGGCGAGCCAGTGATGGAGATGCGGCCTCCTTCTGATTGCACCATGTGGTAAAGCGCGGCGGCATGTTCAGGGGAAAGCCGGACGCAGCCATGCGATGCGGGAGTTCCAAGCGCGCCAGTGGCGTAGGTGCCATGGATGGCGTAGCCGCCGCGAAAGAAGATCGAATAGGGCATCGGCGACATGTGGTACTTTTTGGAGTAATGCATGCGCTGGAGTCCCGTCGGGGCGTAATAGCCGCGCGGCGTGGAGTAGCCCGCGCGAGCCGTCGACACGGGCCAGTCATAGCTGCCCGATGACGATTCGACATGCATGGTTTGGGTGCTCAGGTCGATTTAAATCCGGGCTGTCGAATTAGCAGGGGCGATGAGGCCTAAGGTCGCGAACGCAGACAAGATGGCAGCGCTCTGAAAACGCACGGTACTCTCCAAAATATCTATCAACGCAGCCTCATTTCCGCCATCTTCCCTGACGGTATCTTGGTAAGCAATTTATAAGCTCGGTTAAGGTTGACAATGCGCCTGGAATCGGTCTCGTTCTGACAAACAATCAATTTGGAGCAAGACGCGCACATGGTTGATCTGAAATGTGGTCAATTCGTTCTTGCGCTTTTTTTGATATCCCCGGCGGCGGCGCAGGAGCGGGGCACGCTTGACCCGAAGCCGCTTCCAGCGCTTGCGCATCCCTCGGACCCCGGGACGCCCGCCAAGGAACTGTTCGGGCGAGCCTTGGAGCCTGCTTCGCTCGAACCCCGACCGATCGGCTTCTATTCAAAAGGATGTCTTGCAGGTGGCGAAGCGCTGCCGATCAACGGCCCCAATTGGCAAGTCATGCGACTGTCGCGCAATCGCAACTGGGGCCATCCGGCGTTGATAGCTTTTCTGGAGCGTTTTGCTCCCACCGCGGCGCGTGCTTCCGGTTGGCCGGGCATTCTTGTCGGCGACATGTCCCAACCGCGCGGCGGCCCGATGCTCACCGGCCATGCCTCGCATCAGATCGGGCTCGATGCGGACATCTGGCTGACGCCGATGCCTTCGCGTCAACTGAGCGCCGCAGAGCGAGAAGAAATGTCCGCGACCGACATGGTGCGGGACGACAAGCTCGACGTCATCCCGAACGTATGGACGCCAAGCCATTTGGCGGTCGTGCGTTCGGCGGCGGAAGACCCCGCTGTGCAGCGGATTTTTGTAAACGCCGCGATAAAGCGGGCGATGTGCCGCGTCGCCGCGGGCGAACCCTGGATGCGTAAGGTGCGCCCATACTACGCGCACAACTACCACTTCCATGTGCGGCTGTTCTGCCCGAAAGGAGCGGAAAGCTGCAAGGATCAGGACCCAACCCCTATTGGCGACGGCTGTGACGCTTCGCTGGCCTGGTGGTTCAGCGACGAGGTGCTGCATCCCAGAAAGACAACGACCAAGACCTGGCCGCCCATGACCATGGACAAGCTGCCGGCAGAGTGCCGCAGCGTCCTCAAAGCCGAATAGCGCTTTGTATTGCGGGCTGGGGGGCGTATCTCGCTCACTCCAATGAATTCACGCATTGTTAAGACCTAGGGCTCACTCTTTGGGCAGTTAGCACAAGGGGTTCGCCATGCCGACTTATGGGGCGATTCGCCGTGACCTGGACAAGCAAACCGCCTCGACCGACGCTGACGCCGCTGCGCATTTCGCCGAGAAATGGATTTTGAGCCTGGAGGAATTCGAGCAGCGCGTTCCTTGCGGGCGATTTGAGCAGGTGCAGTGGCTGCGCTCGCTGGCGAAAATCGCCACTAAAATAGACCAGCCCGCTGACGAGAATGAAACGACCGCGAGGCGCAGGCTCGGCGAACTCTGCCGTGTCGCCATGTCTGCTTTGCATAGAGGCGCTCCTGACGCGGCGCAATTTGTCCGAGAGGCAAGCGCGGCGACGCCAGTCCTGGCGCCACGATTCTTGAGCGCTCATTGCATCGCCGAGCGGCTTTCGCTGAGTCTGGGACCAAAATCCTTTGCGAGGGTTCGGGCCGAGGCGGCTCCCGTCTCCCTTCCGACGGCAGGCGGTTTTTTTTAGAGCAGCTTTTTGCGATCACGCAGCGTGCGGGACGCGACGCTCGCGGCCCGTTCGCTCGCGACTTGCGCGTGCGGCTTTTCCTCGCTTGGCAAGGCGCTCCTCGGCGCGCTGTCCCTCAGACCCTTTTGGTCGGAAGCGCGAAACCCGGTCGATTCCGCTTCTCCGGAAAGGACCGCGCCTTTCTCGACCTCTATTTCGCCATAGCCCCACCTTCCTTCGACGCGTCCCGTAGAACGCACGACAAGGAGCTGCTTTACAGAAACTTCGGTGCCGATTTTTCCGTAAATATCGGCGTCGACGACTGCAATGGTTCCCTGCGCCACTCCGCCTGGACCGACGATTAACTGATCGCAGGTGATTTCGCCTTCGACAGTTCCATCGATGACAACCACGTCCTGCGCGTGAACCACGCCGGTCAGCGTGACGCCTTCGCCGACATAGACGACATTCTTTTCTTCCGGCCTGAAGTTCGGCATGTCTGGACCCTCTATTTGGCGCACGCAGTTGAACCTGACTGGTATTTGCTTGGTTCAACGCCGCCTGAAAATCTTTGCTTGAGCGCTTGACGACAGTTTAGCTCATGGGTGGAGCTTTTCGCAAAGCTTCTCTAACGGCCGACGCGGCAGCGGAGGGCTGCCGCCGGATCCCAAGCTTTCAGCGGTCGATAACGGGAGAGCGTCGCTTATCCGATGCGCTGACGCAAGGCGCCGATTTCTCCCAACGGGCGCTCCAGCGCGGCGCGGTCCCAGTCGCCGCCGCCGGCGGCGGCCTCATAAGAGCTTTGTAAAAACTCCAACAGCGTGGCGTCTGGCTCAGAGGCGGTTCGCACTGCTTCGTAAGGCAAGACGAACTCCTTCAGCTCCTCGCTGAAAAAGGCGCTCTCCGGCTTGACCCGTGCCGAGCTGAATCCCGGCGGGGATGGGTAGGCGTAGGAGTAAAATGCGGGATAATCGACGGCGCCGCCGCCCGGCCAAAACCCTGCGCTGCTGACCTCATGCGAATAGGCTTCACGCACAACGGCGTCCGGGAGATTGGGAACGCCGCCGGGATGGAGCGGAGCGCGCCGGCCGGAGAACCGCGTAACCGCGAGATCAAAGCTTCCCCAGAAAAAGTGCACTGGACTGCATTTGCCTATGAAGCCGGTGCGGAAGATCTTGAAGACGCGATCGGCCTGCAGCAGCAGTTTCCAAAACCTGTATGCATAGGCTGCATCATATGCGGCATGCACCTGGTCCTCGCTGAAGCGAATTGGATTTGGCAGTTCGTTCGGCAATTCGTTGATACGCAAGTTTATGCCCAGATCGCAGAGCGCCGCGACGATCTTGGCAAAAAATTCTGCGACAGATTGTGCGCAAAGGCGGATTTTCCGTTCCGCCCCGTCGCTGGATTCGATGCGAAGCAGATGGTCGATGAAATCGAAATCGATTTGAAAAGCTTTTTCGCCGTGAGGTATGGGCGAAGTGGTCAGGCCGCGAGCCGTCAGGTAGAGGGTGACGTGCCAGGAGTGATTAAGCCAGGGCGTCTGCGATAAGCGAATCTTGCCGACGATCTGCGTCCACAGATGCAGCGTTGCACAAGTCTCCCGCCAGGCGAAAAGCGGAAGGTCAGGCCACGCGTCTTGATCGGTTCCACTCTGCGTCATTTTACCTGCTGCGGTAAAAGAAGGGCGTCGACGAAATCCACGGACGAAGATCAGAAGCAAGAATAGGGTTTAGGCGCCCCGCGTCCATGGGGCCGTGGAGTCGAAACGGCGCAAGCTGCGCCAGCAGCCGGGCCGCGTAGCTCATTCAATAAATAAAGTGAAGTCGGAACAAGCGTTGCGCGCCCGGAGGGGAACCGGCGTTGCGACCACCCGCGGGGTGATGTGAGCATGACCCAAACAAGGTCGCGCAATCTACGACTTGTCGATGAGAGACAAAATCCTCACACCGGCTCCTCATTTTCAGTAATTTTTCCTTTAGACGGCCATTTAGCAAGATGCTCGGGTTGGGAAACCACTCCCTGGGCGCCTGACCTTCCTTGCAAAGGCAGCTTGCCGCGCCGGAGGTCGCCGGCAGCTCCGGACAATTTATTCTTGGCGGCCTCCAACGCGTTCGTTCCCGCCGCAGAGCGGGCGGTCGCCCATTGCCGGACGGTCCGAAAGCGGGGGATCGCTCCAAAAATGGCGTTGGATGGAAAACACTGCCTGATCAAAGCGGATACTCTGGAGGTCGCCACTGCTCGTGGGCCACGATGTAAATCATCGATATAGTATTTGTCGGCGTATGATCCGCGATAGGCCTCAAGTTCCCTCAGGGCCAGCCTGTCCACCTGGTTCAGGACCGCGCCCACAATTCGAGACCTGATGCGCTCGAACGAAATCGCCTCCTGGACCATTTTACGATTTGTGGCGCGCCAACCCACAACGAATACGAAACCGTCCACGAGATGCGCGATTGCTCTTGCGTCCACAACGGGGACTACCGGAGCCACGTCCAGGATGATGTAATCGAACAATTGCTTCAGCTTGCCGAGTATATTCAGCATTGCGTGGGATGAAATTGCTCCAGCCGAATCGGCGCTACTTCCGGTCTGGACAGAGGGCAGGATGTATAAGCCCGTTTCCTTATCGATGAGGAAGCACGAAGCAAGCTTGGTTGGATCGGCGATCGCTTGCAATAACCCCGGACCCTCGATTGCGCCGACACGCGATGAAAGAGCGCAAGTCCTCATGTCAAAATCAATGATCAGCGTTCGGCTACCGCTTTTCGCGATACTTTGAGCAAGATTGAGCGCAACGGTCGTCTTGCCTTCTCCGGGAGCAGCCGAGATTACGCCGATGACCTTGCTCCGCGCGCCGCCAGATCGGACTCCGTCGATCGCGATCTTCACGCTGCGGATCGTCTCCGCAAAGCGTGATAAGGGCGCGTCGACAACGTATCGATCCATCCTGACATTATATGTGGCGACCTTTCCTTGGGAGTCTGATGCTGAAGATCTCTGTTCGGCGGAAGCCGTCGTTCTCCGCACACCGAAGTCTGTTATCTTCGGCAGCATTCCGAGGAACTTCAGCCCCGCAAAAGCCTCGATATCTTCGCCCCAGATGAATCTTCCGGAAAAAAATTCCCGCGCCACGACGCCAATCGTACTGAGAATAAGCCCCATCAGCATGGCGCCAGCCAGGACGAACAACGATTTCGGGTCGCTGGGCCTGAGCGGAGCCGCCGCTTCTGTAATGATGCGGGCGTCGGAAATCGGGAAGGTCTCGAGCTGGCTCGCGTCTTGATATTTTTGTAGATACCCGGTGAGCAATGCTCTCGAAGAATCGGCAGAGTTCTCCAGATCCCTCAGTTTGACCTGCGCGAGATTGGTTGGCGTTTCATCTGAAACCAATCTATTCAGGCTCGACTGCAGGGACTTTTGTCGCGCCAGAGCGATTTCATAATCGCTTTCGTAAGCGGACGCTATCCGCCCGCACTCGTCTCTGATTGATTTTTGCAGCTGCGCCATCTGATTTTTTATCCTCACAACAGCTGCGTGGCCAGCGCCGTAGCGTGGCGTGAGGTCTGCTGCTCGCGCGGATAGGTCCAGATACTGCGCTCGAAGCCGGGCAATCACCGGATTGTTGAGCGCTTCGGAAACCGTACTTACGTTATCCGGGTTGTTCACGATATTTCGAGCGCTTTCCAATTTCGCCTGCGCCTCGGCGACTGCTGCGGTCACGACCGTTAGCTGCGAATTCAAATCCGCGAGTTGCTGCTCGCTCATTAATCCGCGATTGGTGTCGACGATATGGTTCTCTGACTTGAAGACTTGGACAGCGCGATCAGCGTCTGTCGCTTGCTTGCGCATTTCGGCGAGCTGCTGCTGCAACCATTGCCCGGTGCGGCGGGCCGCGTGGTATTTCGCGTCAAGTATCGATTTCAGATAAGTATCGGCGACGCCATTGGCGATCCTGGCGGCTTTAGCGCCATCCTTGGACGAAAAGGTCATCGATACGATGTAAGTTAGACCATTGCGCTTGGCGCTAAAGTGCTTTCCGAACAACTCCACCGCGCGCCGCTCCAGATCGTCCGGCTTCTTGCCGGAATTAGAACTGAAAAGCGATTTAACGCCGGCGACGCTGTTCTGGATCCACGATAACAATTTTGGAATGAGGCGATCGGGCGGACCAACGAATTCCTGATCGCGTTGCAATCCGAGCGAGCGCACGACCATACGAGCAAAACCCTCCGAAGTGATAACCTCGACCTCGCTGTCGACCAGATTATTGTCGATGGTTTCCGCTCCAGAATCAGCGCCAGAGGAACCTTGACCCTTGTTCTGCATCGCTCGACTGGTGAACGTGTCGATCATTATCGCCGACTGGGCCTGATAAAGTGGCGTTTCCAGCGCCAAATATACGATCGCCAGGGCAGATGCGGCGGCGACTGTAGCGCCAATTACACGCCTGCCATCGAGCACCGCGAATGACAGGCGCCGCTTAACATCGTCCTCTTGTTCGACGCCTTTTCGATTGGCTTTGAACGCGTCATCTGACATTGAACATTACTCTTTGATTGGCGCTCGCTGATCTGGCGCTGTCAATTGCCGATCTCCGTGGGAGCGAAGGGGTCGGTAAGAACATTCGGCATTACTTCGCTTGGGGTATCCAGCCTTTGGGGAAGCCCGAACCGCGACGACGCCTTGCTGCGCGCAAAGGGCGCAGTCACCGCCATCGAGGAGGGATCGCCCGAAAGATTTTCGGTCTCAAAATAAATCTTGATTAGACTCGATATGTTTGATTTCAGGACTTTAACAGGTATCACCTGAACCAAAGAAGGATACTGCGTCTTGCATGTCTCCGCCACATCCCGGAGGCCCCGCGCGATCGCGCGCCTTTGCTGTTCATTCGCATTATGCACTAGAGCAATAACGGGTTCGATATATTCCGGCCCATTTGCGACAATTTTACTTACGGCCGCCTTCATCAGCACACCGCCTTCCGGAAAGGAACTCAAAACTAAGCCTAGTTGGCTTTTGTCCCTCGGCGCAACGGCGGGCTGCAACGATCCAACAGGCACGACACACGACGCGAAAGCCGTGTCTATTTCCACAACAAAACTAACACATGTCATAAGAATACAAAAGGCGTGAGGGACTACCATCGTGAGCATTCCTCGATAATCTACGCGCGCGACAGCTCTGTGGGGAGCGACCGCAATACCGAAATTTTCGGGGCGCCGGAATGACGCAAACATGGCCAAAAATAGTTTTGATTGCATGCGGTCCTTGTTGAGTTGCGGCTGCCGGCTTTGAATGGCCGGCGGTTTCGAAGATCGCGCGGCATCGCGGCATAATTGCGGACATGATCTAGCTGCCCAGACATGGATGTCTTGCCGATCCTGCCAAGGGCGTGTTCTGAAGATTGTCGCCGCATGAGAAAAAGTGAGGGCGCTAGGCGCTATCATTCTATTATTTGGAAGGGCGTCATCCCTTGTCATGCACCCCGCGTCAAGTCGTTGTGTTGTATGGAACCAATGCGCCATCGTATGTAAGCGCGAACCCCAGTCGCCGCAATCATGACTATGTTCGCGCGGAACCTTGAGCTCTTGGCCGGCATCGATCTCTTGACCGGCGCGGTTCGCCCGCACGGAAGAATGAAATCATTGGCGCGAGCTTTTCGGCTTCATGCGAAAGCGCCTCCCGTTCGCCATCAAAGGCAATCAAGCCGATCTTCGTCCGCCGGACGTAGCTGCAGAAGTCAAAGCGTGGCTCGCCATGCAGTCGAAGATCGCGACTTTCTCGTGTTCACCCCGCAGCATAGCTCCTAGCCCAATAGGCGAAGCTGATGGCTTCAAACGGCAAATGGCCGGACGAGAGAAGTCCGCCGCCGAAGCGCTGCGCTAGTCGCGAGAAAATCCCGCTTTGGATTTTTGAAGGGCGCCGGAACGCGGAGGCTATGCGGCTCGGCCGCCGTCCTCCATCTAAAGTCTCCAAGAGGCGGGGTAGGCTAAGTCGCCGCGTCCTCTTGATTTATTGGAGCGGGCGAAGGGATTCGAACCCTCGACCCCAACCTTGGCAAGGTTGCGCGCCATCTACGACCGACCCGCCGCATTCACGCTGCGTTACTACAAATTCATACAATATCAGTCACTTAGTAAAGCGCCCGCCGCCGCATTTGCGACTGACCCCGCCCCGTTTTTCCATCACGGTGGACACCATGTGGACACCACTGTAAGCTGGTGTCCACTGGAAAACGGGCGTCGGAGGCATGCCATGGATCGGTCGTCCAGCGTTCGATTGACCAAAACGATAGCCGAGAAGGCCGAGGTTCGCGACACCCGGTACGACATTTGGGACCTGGAGCTTACTGGCTTTGGCCTGCGGGTCGAAAAGAGCGGCACGAAGACGTTCATTATCCGCTACCGCACCGACGGGGGCGGTCGGTCCGCGCCGAGACGATTCCTGACCGTCGGGCGCTTTGGGACGCTGACGGTCGAGCAAGCGAGGAAGAAGGCCAAGACCTTACTGGGCGCAGCCGCCAGCGGCGAAGATCCTGCCGGCGATGTGCAGGAGAAGCGTCGCGAGAAGACGGTGCGCGAGCTGCTCGACTTTTACGAGGAGCATGGCTGCTTCATTCAGCGCGGCATCCACAAGGGGAAGCCGATGAAGTCCCTGACCAAGCAGTACACCATGGCCCGGCTCCGCAATCACTTCGAGGTACTGCTCGGCCATCGGCGGGCTAGCGAGATCAACTCGGGCGACATCGAAACGATGGTCGCTGACATTACGGCAGGAAAGACGGCGAAGGACGAGAAGGTCGCGCCACGCAAGCGCATCATCGTTCGTGGCGGCGAAGGCGCCGCACGAAAGGTCGTCCGCGACGTGTCGGCCGTGTTCAGCTTCGGGGCGCGTCACGGGTTCGTCACGACGAACCCCGTCGAGAACGCATCGGTGAGAAAGACGGACAACCGCCGCGGACGCTTTCTCACGCTGGAGGAGGTCTCGCTGCTGGGAGAGGCATTCAATCAGGTCGAGGCCGACGGGGCCAATCCTAAGGCCGTCGCGATCGCGCGGCTGTGGGCGCTCACAGGCTGCCGGCGCAATGAAATCGCAGGACTCAAGGTCCACGAGGTCAAGCTGGACCAAAGCCTCTTCGAATTCGACGATACGAAGACCGGAAAGTCCATTCGTCCCTTCGGGCCGGCCGCCGCCGCCCTGCTTCAGCAGCTTCTGAACGAGCGGAAGTCGGGTTACGTCTTCCCGGCCGAGACGGGAGAAGGCTTCTACCAAAGCACGCGCAAAGTCTGGGCGGAGGTGATCAAGATCGCGAAGCTGCCTGGCGTCACCCCGCACACGCTGCGGCACACGCTCGGATCGACAGCCACTTCGAGCGGCGAGGCGTTAGCGCTCACTGGGGCAATCCTGGGTCACGCGAACCTCCGGTCAACCGCGATCTACGCGCATGTGCAACGCGATCCGTCCCTTGAGGCGGCGAAGCGCGTTGAAAAGCTGCTGGCTACAGCCTTGGAAGGAAGAGCCGCGCAATCGAAAGACGGCGACTCCGCCGATGATGTCCCAGAGCTCGATGCGGAATTGATCCGCGTGCTGGCCGAACGGCTATCGAAAGAAGGATCGGACGCGGCCCGCCTGCGAGCGATCATGGCCCAGGTGGTCGCGCTCAACACGTGAGTTCCTCTGTACTTGCACTGCGAACAAGTCTGCGCATTTCGCCAGCGCCGAGCGTTGCCCTTCGAAGGTGGAGGCCACACGTTCGAATTGTGTCGGGTGCGCCAACCTCCCTAGATTTGCGCCTTGTGGCGCAACGCGGATTAGGTTGGCGAGGGCTCGAGGATGTCGAGCCAGACCACATCTCCGCCCTTTCGTGCTCCCAATCGCCGCGCTTGCGGGTGTCGCGTCATGCCGGCAGCCTTGAATTAGCCCCACCCGCTATTAAGATATAAGGCGATATGCTTTAATAGCGGCCAGGCTAATTAAAGGATCGCGAGTGGACGGACGGAGAGAACCAAAGGCTCGGGGCCTATGTTGAAACGAGCGCGGGAGGCGAGCGCGTGCGCGCCTATGTGCCTGCCCCGCTGCCGCCGAAGCCGCCGCTCGAACTGGGCCGGTTCATGCGCGTCTACGAACGCGCCATCGCCGCGGTCGGGCGCCTCGATGGCGTGACGACGATCCTGCCCTCGACGCCCTTGTTTCTCTACATGTACGTCCGCAAGGAAGCCCTCCTGTCCTCGCAGATCGAGGGCACGCAATCCTCGCTGTCCGACCTCCTGCTGTTCGAAAATCACGAGGCGCCAACGGTCGAACTCGACGACGTGACCGAGGTTTCGAACTACGTCGCGGCGATCGAGCATGGCGTCTCCCGGATGCGGGGCGGATTTCCTCTGTCGCTCCGGCTGATCCGCGAGATGCACGCCATCCTGCTCAAATCAGGGCGTGGCGCAGCGAAGCAACCGGGCGAGTTCCGCCGCTCGCAGAACTGGATCGGCGGAACCCGGCCCGGCAACGCCCTGTTCGTGCCTCCGCCGCCGAACCGGCTGGACGAATGCCTCGATGCGCTGGAGCGCTTCCTGCACAGCGAGGACCCGGCGCTGCCCCCGCTCATCCGGGCGGGCCTGGCCCACGTCCAGTTCGAGACGATCCACCCCTTTCTCGACGGCAACGGACGCCTGGGTCGGCTGCTCATCACGCTGATCCTGTGTGAGGCTGGGGTGCTGCGCGAGCCGATCCTCTATCTCAGCCTGTTCCTGAAATCCCGACGCGACGACTATTACCGGCTCCTCCAGGAGGTCCGCCAGGCTGGGACGTGGGAGACCTGGATGGAATTCTTCCTGACCGGCGTCGCGGAGACAGCCGAACAAGCCGCCGCGACGGCGCGCGATCTGATCGCCATGTTCGACGCCCATCGACAGCAGATCGCCGGCCTCGGCCGAGCGGCCCCGTCGGCGCTCCGAGTCCACGAATTGATGCAGGCCAGCCCGATCGTCACCATCCAGACGGTGTCGCGAAAAGCTCAGCATATCCTTCCCGACCGCCAGCACGGCGCTGGAAAATCTGGCCAAGATCGGAGTCGTGCGCGAGACCACGGGACGGCAACGCGGCCGGATTTACGCCTATTCGGACTACCTGGCCTTGCTCGATCGCGGCACCGATCCGCTGCCGGCCTGACACATTGGATCGAACCAAGCTCTCGACACATTCGTTTAGGCAGAGTCGCTCACGGAGAGGGACGCAAGAGGGGCAAAGTTTGTGAAAGGCGGCCCATCAGGCCGATGAAGTGAGTCGTGTGGATGTAGAGCTTAGTGATCTGCGATTGGCGGTCGTGACGTCCCAGCACCGCAGCCTGAGACAGGCGGCGGAAGCCCTGAACATACGCCAATCCACCTTGAGCCGCCGGCTGCACGAGATCGAGCGCCAGCTTGACGTGGTCTTGTTCGAAAGGACGAAGGGCGGCACCAACCTTACCACGGTGGGGCGGGAGTTCGTCGCGAGCGCCAAGCGAATCCTCGATGGCGTGGACACGGAGCTCCGGCGGATCAAAAGCAGAAGCCGCGGCGAACTTGGCCTCTTGACGATCGGCGTTCACGCCTCCCCCTCGGCCGGACACATGCACGCGACGCTCGTCGAATACCATCGCCGCTTTCCGGATGTGGATGTACGCACCGTCGATGGCAGCCATGGATCGTCTGCTATGCGCTCTGATCGGGAACGCTGTCGATATTGCGATCATGACAGGCCATGCGACAGCCTGGGACGGCCGGACGCTCCCGCTTTGGAGCGAACGGGTTATCGTTTCTTTCCCTCAGCATCATCCGCTTGGCCAAAATTCGAGGATTCGTTGGGCGGATCTTGCAAATGAAAAGTTTCTCGTCCCGCAGCAAGGCCCTGGGCCGGAATTGGAGGGGCTGCTCGCGGCGAAGCTTCGTCATGCCGTCGGCTCCCAGCAGATCGTCCATCAGGACTCGTCACTGGACAGGCTGCTGAGCCTGGTCAGCGCGAACTATGGCACGCTCTTGATGTTCGAGGGCGCGACGGGGGTCCGCCACGAAGGCGTCGTGCTACCGGGAAGTCTGGGACGATGACGGTCCGACCCAAGTCAAATTCATGGCGTATTGGCGAGACGCGAACAGCAACCCGGCCTTGGGGTCGCTCCTGGCGATGTTACGCGAACGCTATCCCGATTTCTCGGCCGAACCGTCAGCGACCTGAGCGCTCCGATCGCGACGCGCCTTGGCGAAAGCACGGTCGGTCGCCATGAATCGCTCGATCATCGGCACGATGAGCTTCGAAGGATCGGGAGCCGTCTGGCCAGTCGTCCGGCCGAGCACATGAGCATAAGCGACAAGATCGCGATGCACGGCGGCGGGCAATTCGACGCTGATTTTGACCGGCTTGTCGTCGGCCAGCGGCCCGAGCTTGAGCTTCGTCATGGCGTGCCTCCTTGGCCGTAGGGCGCCAGCACCAGGTCGCGCGTGACGATGACACGAACCGGGAAGCCCGGCCGGATGGTGAGCGTCGGCTGGATGTTGAGCTGGCGCTGAACGATCTGCTGGCCGGTCTGGCTGATGCTGTTGGATGCGCCGCTGCGGATCGCCTGCACGAGATTGTTCTCGTCCTGGCTCGTGCCGGCCTCCGCGCCGACGCTGAGCAGGGTCGAGAGGACGGCGGCCTTGAACAGCATGCCCCAATGGTTGTCGACCTCGTCCTCGAGCCCGGCATAGCCTTGCGTGTCGGCGCCAGGCTGGCGCTCAAGCACGATCGACGTGCCGTCCGGCATGATGATGCGGGTCCAGACCAGCAGGATGCGGCTCTGCCCGAAGGCGACGGAGCTGTCGTATTGGCCGATCAGCTTCGCGCCCTGCGGGATCAGCAGATATTGGCCGGTCGGGCTGTCGTAGACCGCCTCCGTCACCTGGGCGGTGATCTGGCCTGGAAGGTCGGAGCGGATGCCGGTGATGAGCGCTGCCGGGATCACGGTTCCCGCCTGCACGACATAGGGCGAGGCCTTGGCTTCGAGCCGGTCGGGACTGACCGTGCGCTTGTCCGTCGAAGCATTGAGGAACGCCGTCTTGCGATCCTGCATGTTCTGCGCGGCGCCGGCGTCGACCGGCGGCGTGGGCGTCGGACCGCTCTGTCGTCGCCGTCGCCAGCCGGCGCGGCGAGCCCGACCGGCTGCGGCTGCTGATTGGTCTGGGCGAAGAGGCGGCTGAGCCGCGCCGCCTCGATCTCTTGGGCCCGGCGCTGCGCCTCCGGATCAGGCGTGGTCGCCGGGACGCTACGGTGTTTGGCGCAGCCCCGGCATTGAGGATCGGCTTGCCGAGATCGCCGGGCAGCGGCGGCCCGAGCGGCGGCGCCTGCCGCGGCAGGCCGGTATAGTCTTTCGGCAGGCCGGCGAGGCCCTCGGCGGAGGGACGGTTCTGCGTGCTGAGCAGCTCCTGGCCGGTCTGCGCCGCGTTGCGAGTCTGGAGCGCGTAGCCGAGCGCGCCCGCGACGGCGAGCGCCGAAACGGCGCCGAGGCCGATCAGCACCTTGCGCGACAGGCGCGTGACGCGCGGCCGCTCGCCCCGAAGCCGCAGATCGGGCGGCACGACGGGCGTCGGCGACGGCGGTTGTTCTTCAGGACCTTCCGCCGTCATGACCGCGGCCTTCCATCGGTGCGGACGATGCGCACGCGCCGCTCGCTATCCTTGTCGCCGAGACGCAATTCGGCGGCGGCGAACAGGCGATCGACGATGTAGTAGTTGCGGTTGACCCGGTAGTTCACCAGTTCGGAGCCGCCGGCCGGACCGATGACGAACAGCGGCGGCATCTCGCCCTGGGCAATGCCGCTCGGGAACTCGATGTAGACCTTGTGCCCGTCGTCGAAGGCGCGCAGCGGCCGCCAGGCCGGATTGTCGCCCTGGATCGCGTAGCGGAAGTTGATCGAGGCGAGATCGACGCCGCTGGCGATCGGCGCGGCGGCGTCGGCCTCCTGGTTCTGCCGCCGAAGCGCGATGAGCTGGTCTTCGGGATACTGCCAGGAGACCGAGGCCATGTAGGTCTTCTCGGTCGAGCGCAGCTCGAGGAGGTAGGTCCGCCGATCCGTGTTGATGACCAGATTGGTGAGCAGCTCGGGTCTCGTCGGCTTGACCAGGATGTGGACCTTCTTGGTCGCGCCCGCGCCGCTCTCGGTATCGCCGATGATCCAGCGCACGGTGTCGCCGGCGGCGACGGGCCCGGAGCCGACGAGCTGCTCGCCGTCCTGCAGCGCGATGTCGGTGATCTCGCCGGGCGCCGTATAGACTTGGTAGAGCGCCCCGCCGGAGAACGGATAGACCTGGACCGCGTTGATGAAGCCGTTGCGCACCGGCTGGATCCGCGCGGCGGCGTTGGCCTGGTTGACGCGCACGGTCGGGTCGGCGGCTTCGGGTGTCGGCTTGCCACCGTCGATCGGCTTCAGTTGCCCGGGCAGCGGCAGCAGCTTCGGCAACTCCACGATCTTGATCGGCGCTGGCGGATCGACGGTGAGCTTCGCCGGCGCCGCGCTGTCGTAATTGATGTCGGGCGGAATGAAGTTGTGCGCGCAGCCGCCCGAGCGCGGTGACGGACATCAGCAAAGCCGCAAGGCCGGCTTTACGGAAAGGCGCAATCCCTCCTTTCCGGCTCTGCTGAATGACTGAAGAGACGCGAAGCCGGACCGCCGGCTTCCATGGAAATCGGCGGGGTCATTGTCCCAGCTCCTTCGACCAGTTGATGGCGGTGACGTAGATGCCGAGCGGGTTCTTGCGGAGCACGTCGGCGGAGGTCGGCGTCTGGATCGCGATGGTGAGGATCGCGGTCCAGCGCGTGTTGTCGGCGAGCGCGCCGTCCTGGTAGCGATGCTCGACCCATTCGACGCGGAAGCTCGAGGGCGAGGCGCGGATCACGCTCGAGACGTCGATGGCGATCTGCTGCTTGCCGAGCTTGGCGAACGGGTCGTTGGCGCGGGCGTAGTCGTTGAGCGCTTGGGAGCCCGAGGTGGTGGTGAAGTCGTAGGCCTGCAGCCAGTTCTGCCGCACGATGATCGGATCGGCCGGCAGCGACGCGGACGATCTGGATGAAGTGGGCGAGATACCAGGCGATTTGCGGGTCGCTCGGGCGTGTAGTCGGCGGCGGCGGGCGCGACAGCCTGCGCCTGGCCGAGCTTGTCGACCTGCACGACCCAGGGGACGATGCTGCCGTGGGTCGATTGCCAGACGAGACCGCCGGCGAGACCCATGGACAGCGCGAGCGAGCCGAAGGCCATCAGCCGCCAGTTCTTGGCCTGCACCCGGGCCGAGCCGATGCGGTCGTCCCACACCTGGGCGGCGCGCTGATAGGGGGTCTCAGGCTCGGGCGTCCGGCCGTAGCGAACCGTGGGGCGGCGGAACAGCGCCATCTCTTATTCTCCTCCTGAGAGATCGACGGAATGGCCGCCGCCATGGCTGTCGCCGGACCTGAGGACCTGCGCGGCGGTCTGCGCCCCGTGGACCATCGACTGGTTGCGCTTCATGCGCTGGGCCCAGGCGGGTGGGCCGGAACCCTCCGATCCGCCCGTCGGGCGCCGCGGGCGCTGCTTGGCGGATTGCCGCCGACCGTCCCTCCGGTCGACGAGCCGCCGGTGGCGGCGAAACTGGACCGGGCGCCGGCGGCGAAGCTTTCCCGCATCGAACTGCCGGCTTGAGCGGCGGCGCGCCGCACAGGAGCCGCGGCGGCTGAAGCGGCCGCTCGTCCGACCCCGCCAAGTCCGGCCGCGACGCCCGACGCGCCGGACCGGCCGGCCGAAGCAAGGCTGTAGGCGGAGGACGCGCCGCCGGCCATCGCCGCGCCGCCGCGCGCGGCGGCGGCCGTGCCGGAAGCCGCGGCCATCGCCCCCCTCCCGGCCAGGCCGAGCGCGCCGGCGCCGGCCATCGCCGTGCCGGCGACGGCGAGGCCGGTCCCGACGGCGGCGCCCGCGCCGAGCTGGGGCGCGCCGGAGACCAGGCCGGTGGCGATGCCGGGGCCGAAGATGCCGAGGCCCAGCATGGCGAGCGCGGCCAGCACGACGGACAGCGCTTGCTCGACCGTCGGCTGGCCGCCGGCGTAGGTCTGGGTGAACTGCGAGAAGAGGCCGGTGCCGATGCCGACGATGACGGCCAGCACCATCACCTTGACGCCGGAGGCGACGATGTTGCCGAGCACCTTCTCGGCGAGGAAGGCGGTCTTGTTGAAGAGGGCGAAGGGAATGAGGATGAAGCCGGCGAGCGTCGTCAGCTTGAACTCGATCAGCGTGACGAAGAGCTGAACCGCCAGGATGAAGAAGGCGATCAGCACCAGGACCCACGAGACCATCAGCACCGCGATCTGCACGAAGTTCGCGAAGAAGCTGGTGAAGCCCATCATCTGGTTGGCCGCGTCGAGCAGCGGCTGACCGGCGTCGAGCCCGACCTGGGCGAGCTTGCCCGGCCGCAGGAAGTCGGCGGTGCGAGATCGACGAGCCGCCCGCCTTCAGGCCGAGGCCGGCGAAGCTGTTGAAGACGATGGCCGAGAGATTGTTGAAGTTGTTGATGATGAAGGCGAAGAAGCCGATGTAGAGGGTCTTCTTCACCAGCCGCTGGAGGATGTCCTCGTCGGCGCCCCAGGCCCAGAACAGGCCGGCGAGCGTGATGTCGATCACGATCAGCGTGGACGAGAGATAGCCGACCTCGCCCTTGATCAGGCCGAAGCCGGAATCGATGTAGGTGGTGAAGGTGTTGAGGAAGGTGTCGATGACGCCGACGTTGTTCATCGCGCATCTCCCTTAGAAGGGGTGGCCGGCGCGGCGGCGCCTGGGGGCGTTTGTGGCGGCAGCGGCCGCGCCGGCCTGCCGAAGAAGCGCTGGCGGTTCTCCTCCCAGACCGCGACGCAATGCGGATCTTCGGCATCCTGGGGACCGAGCGCGCTGCAACGGCGCAGCTCGGCCGAGAGGTCATCGGATGCTGGGGTGACGATGGTCGGAGGCGGTCTCGGCAATGGGGGCCGAGTGGCGCCGGTTGGTCACCACGAGAGCCGTGATGGCGACCGCGATCAGGGCGACGATCGCGGCGGCGCGGAAGATTTCCGACCGTCCCAGCATCGCCGCGCCTCAGTTGCCGCTGAACATGGTGACGTTGCCGGGCTGATAGCCGGTGCGCGTCGAGAAGGTCTTGTAGTTCTGCTGGCCCTGCGCTTCGGCGGCGGCGCTACGCGCCTGCTCCAGCGCATCGGCCCGCCCCTTGGCGGACAGCACCGCCACCAGGTCGGAAAGCTGCTGAGATTGCAGCGCCAGAAGCTGGTTGCCGGCCTGTGCCGCCTGCAAGCGCGCCCGTGGCGCTCTGGCTGGCCGTGACTAGCGAGGTCATGGCGCTGGAGTTGGTCGGGATGTTGCCGACCACGCCCGCCTGGACCTTCAGGCTGTCCTCGAAGGCGGCGACGGAGTTCTGCCAGCGGGTCTGGGCGTTGGCGACCATGGTGGTGGTCGAACCCGTGCCGGCCGCCGAACCGTAGCTCGTCGAGTAGGCCTGCTCGATGCGCTGGACATTGAAGGCGATGTTCTGCGCCTGGCCGAGCAGCGATTGGGTCTGGGCGATCGACGACTGAAGCTGGGTCAGCGTCGACATCGGCAGGTTGGCGAGGTTGCGCGCCTGGTTGACCAGGCTCGTCGCCTGGTTGGTCAACATCGTGATCTGGTTGTTGATCTGCTGCAGCTCGCGCGCGGCGGTCAGCACGTTCTGGCTGAAGTTGGTCGGGTCGTAGACGATCCACTGCGCCGACGCGGGCGGCGCGGCGACGGCCAGGGTGAGCACGACGGCGCTTGCCGCCGCCAGATGGCGCAGCTTGATCATGATGACGTCTCCAGGTTGGTCAGGTCAGGGATGAGATCGGCGGCCCAGAGGAGCTCGTGGTCCGCGAGCCAAGCGGGCGTGAAAGCATCGCGGCCGTACTCGGCGACGACGCGTTCGATCGCGGCGTGGTCGGCCTTGGAGGAAGCGGCACAGAAGGCGAGCGCGACGGGGCCGAGACCCAGCTCGAACAGGCGATTGCCGCGGCGCGACTGGCAGTAGTAGTCGCGCTTCGGCGTGGCGCGCGCGAGGATCTCGATCTGGCGATCGTTGAGGCCGAAGCGGCGATAGATCGCGGTGATCTGCGGCTCGATCGCGCGCTCGTTCGGCAGGAAGATACGCGTCGGACAGCTCTCGACGATCGCGGGCGCGATGTTGCTGCCGTCGATATCGGACAGCGACTGCGTGGCGAAGACGACGGAGGCATTCTTCTTGCGCAGCGTCTTCAGCCACTCGCGGAGCTGCTGGGCGAAGGCCGGATCGTCGAGGACCAGCCAGCCCTCGTCGATGATGAGCAAGGTCGGCCGGCCGTCGAGGCGGCCCTCGATGCGATGGAAGAGATAGGTCAGCACGGCGGGCGCCGCTCCGGCGCCGATCAGGCCCTCGGTCTCGAAGGCCTGGACCGGAGCGGAGCCGAGCTGCTCGGCCTCGGCGTCGAGCAGGCGGCCCGAGGCGCCGCCGACGCAATAGGGCTGCAACGCCTGCTTCAGCGCCGTCGACTGCAACAGGACCGCCAGGCCGGTGATGGTGCGCTCGCTCCACGGGCGACGACGCCAGCGAGGTCAGCGCCGACCAGACATGCTCCTTGGCGGTCGGATCGATGGTGACGCCTTCCTTCGCGAGGATGGCCGCCACCCACTCCGCCGCCCAGGCGCGCTCGGCCTGATCGTCGATGCGGGCCAGCGGCTGCAGCGACACCGAATGCTCCGAGCCGGCGGACAGGCTGCCGCCGAGATCGTGCCAGTCGCCGCCCATGGCGATCGCCGCGGTGCGGATCGAGCCGCCGAAGTCGAAGGCGAAGATCTGGTTGTTGCGGTAACGGCGGAACTGCATCGCCATCAGCGCCAGCAGCACCGATTTGCCCGCGCCGGTCGGGCCGACGATCAGCGTGTGGCCGACGTCGCCGACATGCAGGCTGAGCCGGAACGGCGTCGAACCTTCCGTCTTGCCGTAGAGCAGCGGCGGCGCCTGGAAATGCTCATCCCTTGCCGGCCCGGCCCAAACCGCCGAGAGCGGGATCATGTGCGCCAGGTTCAGCGTCGAGACCGGCGGCTGACGGACGTTGGCGTAGGCATGGCCGGGGATGGAGCCGAGCCAGGCCTCGAGCGCATTCACTCCTTCCGGCATGCAGGTGAAGTCGCGGCCCTGGATCACCTTCTCCACCAGCCGGAGCTTCTCGGCGGCGAGACCGGGGTCCTCGTCCCAGACGGTGACTGTCGCGGTGACATAGGCTTGGCCGACATCGTCGGAGCCCAGCTCCTGCAGGGCCATGTCGGCGTCGGCCGCCTTGTTGGCGGCGTCGGAATCCACGAGGGTCGACGCCTCGTTGGTCATCACCTCCTTGACGATGGCGGCGATGGACTTGCGCTTGGCGAACCACTGCCGCCGGATCTTGGTGAGCAGCTTCACCGCTTCGGTCTTGTCGAGCAGGATCGCGCGGGTGGACCAGCGGTACGGGAAGGCGAGCCGGTTCAGCTCGTCGAGGATGCCGGGATGGGTCGTGGTCGGGAATCCGACCACAGTGAGCGTGCGAAGATGATGGGCGCCGAGGCGCGGCTCGAGGCCGCCGGCAAGCGGCTCATCGGCGAGCAACGCATCGAGGTGCATCGGCGTCTCGGGCACGCGGATGCGCTGCGCACGGGTCGAGATGGTCGAGTGCAGGTAGGTCAGCGTGTCGCCGTCGTCGAGCCAGGCCACCTCGGGCATGAAGCCCTCGACCAGTTGCATGACGCGATTGGTCCGATCGACGAAGCCGCGCAGCAGCTCCCACGGATCGACGCCGCGTCTGCGCGCGGCCCTCGTAGAGCCAGCCCTCGACGCGGGAGGCGTCCTCGGCGGGCGGCAGCCAGACGAAGGTCAGGAAGTAGCGGCTCTCGAAATGCGCGCCGGCTTCTTCGAAGGCGTCCTGGCGCTCGAGATCGACCAGCGCCGACGCCGGATCGGGAAAGCTGCTGTGCGGATAGGTCTGGGCGGCGATCCGCTGCGCCTCGACGAAGATCGCCCAGCCGGAGCCGAGACGGCGCAGCGCGTTGTTGAGTCGGGCGGTCACGCCGACCAGCTCGGCCGGCGTGGCGCTATCGAGGTCCGGTCCGCGAAAGCGCGCCGTGCGCTGGAAAGAGCCGTCCTTGTTGAGGACGACGCCCTCTTCGACCAGGGCCGCCCAGGGCAGGAAGTCGGCGAGGCCGGCGGGGCGACTGCGATATTCTGCAAGGTTCAGCATCGGAGCCTCAGACGCCGAGATAGGCTGGGTAACGAAGGTGCCGGCGCACCACGTCGACGAACTGCGGATCGCGCTTCGCCGCCCAGACGGCCGCGGTGTGACCCACCGCCCAGATCAGCGCGCCGGGGATCCAGAGCCGCAGGCCGAGGGCGATCGCCGCGGCGAGCGTGCCGTTGGCGATCGCGACGGTCCGCGGCGCGCCGCCCATCAGAATCGGGTCGGTAAGCGCGCGATGGACCGGCGCGAAGAAGCCGGGCACGTCGGGATCGACGATCGCGGCCATCAGACCAGCGCTCCGCCGGAGAACGAGAAGAAGGAGAGGAAGAAGCTCGACGCGGCGAAGGCGATCGACAGGCCGAACACGATCTGGATCAGCCGGCGGAAGCCGCCGCTCGTGTCGCCGAAGGCGAGCGTCAGGCCGGTCACGGTGATGATGATGACCGAGATGATCTTCGCGACGGGCCCTTGCACCGACTCCAGGATGGAGTTGAGCGGGGTCTCCCACGGCATGGAGGAGCCGGAGGCGTAAGCCGCCGGGGCGAAGGCGAGCGTCAGGGTCGCGAGCGTAACGAGCTCGGCCACGCGGCGACGCGAAGAATGAGCGACAGCGAGAACACGGATCATGATGGGTCTCCGAGGGGCAAGAGGTCGCCGCCCGCCCCGGCGGACTGGACGCGGTAATCGCCGGTGGCGGGATCGAGACCGGCGACGAGGGCGAGTTCGGAGAGGCGGCGTTCGCTGCCGCGGCCGCGCAGCACCGCGACGAGATCGATGGTCTCGGCGATCAGCGCCCTGGGGACGGTGACGACGGCTTCCTGGATGAGCTGCTCGAGGCGGCGCATCGCGCCGAGCGCGGTGCCGGCGTGGATCGTGCCGATGCCGCCGGGATGGCCGGTGCCCCAGGCCTTCAAGAGGTCCAGCGCTTCCGCGCCGCGCACCTCGCCGATCGGGATGCGGTCGGGCCGCAGGCGCAGCGAGGAGCGGACCAGGTCGGAGAGCGAGGCGACGCCGTCCTTGGTGCGCAGCGCCACGAGGTTGGGCGCGCGGCATTGCAGCTCGCGGGTGTCCTCGATCAGCACCACGCGGTCGGTGGTGCCGGCGATCTCAGCCAGGAGGGCGTTGGTGAGCGTGGTCTTGCCGGTCGAGGTGCCGCCGGCGACGAGGATGTTCTTGCGATCAGCCACGGCGGCGCGGAGCACCGCGGCCTGGCCGGCCAGCATGATGCCGGCGGCGACATAGTCGTCGAGGGTGAAGACGGCGACGGCGGGCTTGCGGATCGCAAAAGCCGGCGCGGCCACCACCGGCGGCAGCAGTCCCTCGAACCGCTCTCCCGTCTCGGGCAGCTCGGCCGAGACGCGCGGTTTGCTCGGCATGGACCTCCGCGCCGACATGGTGCGCGACCAGGCGCACGATCCGCTCGCCATCGGCGGCGGACATCGTCCGGCCGCTATCCTCCAGCCCGCCCGACAGCCGGTCTATCCAAAGCCGGCCGTCGGGGTTGAGCATCACCTCGACGATCGACGGGTCTTCGAGGAAGCCGGCGATGGCGGGACCGAGCGCGGTGCGCAGCATGCGCGCACCGCGGGAGAAGGCCTCGGAATGAAGTGGTGTGACCGCCACGATCGTCCCCGTCATTGGCCAATCGCGACACGCGACTAGCGACGGGGACGATTAGAAAAGGCAGGAAATGGGGCGATTCAACAAGTATTCAGATGGCGTAGGGGCCAGGCGTAAAGCAGAGAAAAAATACTTGCTGGGTGCGGACTCGGTTTCGACGGCTTCGGTGATGCTCCGGTTATTCGGGATCGCGTCTAGTCGGTGTCCGCCGATCGAGTCGGGTCTTCCCGCGCATCGTCGGGGATCTCTTGCCGAAGCTTTGGCCCCTGGCTGAGGCGCCGGCCAAGCGCGGCGACGAAGTTGTCGTAGCGAGGTCCGGCCTGCGCCCGCGCCGCCTTGGCGGCCGGTTCAGGAAGCGCCGGTGTCGTGGTGAGCCAGAAGCGGATGAACAGGGCGAGCGTCTCGACGGCGATGCCGACGTCGCGCTCGAGCCGCGCCAGGCGCCGGTCCTGCTGATCGAGCCGTTTGGCGATGGCAGCCTCGCGCCGCTCATCTGCGTCCGGCGAAAGGAACGAGGCGATGGCGGCCTCGGCGATCAGCGACATCGGTTGCTCTCGCCGCGCCGCGTAGACCGACAGGGACCGCATCACGTCCGGATCGAGATAGACGGAGACCTGAGCCTTCTTCTTCGGCGCCGGCATCCCAGCCTCACAGTCCCAGGTCGTCGCCGGGGTCGAGGGAGGCTTGGCGCGCCAAGCCCTGCATGAGGTCGTTCATCCGACCTATCGCGGGGCGCATCCTCCTCAAGCTCGTCGGTCGGATCGAGGGCGAATTCGTTGTCGATCGGCTGCTTCTTCTCGACCGTCTCCTGGTTCAGTTCAGGCTGGCGACGGCGGTCCGAGTTCTTCGGATCTTCATCGTCGGCCTCCTCGCCGTCACGCGCCGCTGGCGCCGGCGGCCGCGGCGGCAATGGCCGTGAACTCCAGTCGTCGGAACGACCCTCTTTCGGCCGCGTCGGCACAGGCGGCGGCAGGATGCGCTCCTGCAAGCGCGCGTCCTCGTAGTAGCGCGCCTTCTTCGCGCGGATCGGATGGACGCCAGACACCATGACGATCTCGTCGGTAGGCGGGAGTTGCATGACCTCGCCCGGCGTGAGCAGCGGGCGCGCCGTCTCCGATCGGGAGACCATCAGATGTCCGAGCCAGGGCGACAGGCGGCTGCCGGCATAGTTCTTCATGGCCTTCATCTCGGTCGCCGTGCCGAGCGCGTCGCTGACCCGCTTGGCGGTCCGCTCGTCATTGGTGGCGAAGCTGACCCGCACATGGCAGTTGTCGAGGATCGAGTTGTTCGGCCCGTAGGCCTTCTCGATCTGGTTCAGCGACTGGGCGATCAGGAAGCTCTTGATGCCGTAGCCCGCCATGAAGGCGAGCGCGGACTCGAAGAAGTCGAGCCGCCCCAGCGCCGGGAACTCGTCGAGCATCAGGAGCAGCCGTCGCCGACCGGCCTTGGCCTGCAGGTCCTCGGTCAGCCGCCGGCCGATCTGGTTGAGGATCAGGCGGATCAGCGGCTTGGTGCGGTTGATGTCCGAGGGCGGCACCACGAGGTAGAGCGTCGTCGGCCGCTCGCCGGCCACGATATCGCCGATCCGCCAGTCGCAGCGCCGCGTCACCTCGGCGACCACAGGGTCGCGATAGAGGCCAAGGAACGACATGGCCGTGCTCAAGACGCCGGAGCGCTCGTTGCCGGATTTGTTCAACAACTCCCTGGCGGCGCTGGCGACGACGGGATGAACGCCGGCCTCGCCGAGATGCGGCGTGCGCATCATGGCCGAGAGCGTGGACTCGATCGGCCGCTTCGGATCGGACAGGAACGACGCGACGCCGGCGAGCGTCTTGTCCTCCTCGGCATAGAGGACGTGAAGGATGGCGCCGACCAGAAGCGCGTGGCTGGTCTTCTCCCAGTGGTTCCGCTTTTCGAGGCTGCCTTCGGGATCGACGAGGATGTCGGCGATGTTCTGGACGTCGCGCACCTCCCACTCGCCGCGGCGCACTTCGAGCAGCGGATTGTAGGCCGATGACTTCGCATTGGTCGGATCGAACAGGAGCACGCGGCCGTGCTGGGCGCGGAAGCCGGCGGTGAGCTGCCAGTTCTCGCCCTTGATGTCGTGGACGATCGCCGAGCCCGGCCAGGTCAAGAGCGACGGGATGACGAGGCCGACGCCTTTGCCCGATCGCGTCGGCGCGAAGCACAACACATGCTCCGGCCCATCGTGGCGCAAATAGCTGCGCTGGTAGCGGCCCAGCACGACGCCATCGGGTCCGCTGAGTCCAGCGGCTTCGATCTCCTTCGGTTGCGCCCAGCGGGCAGAGCCGTAGGTCTCGGCATTCTTCGCTTCGCGGGCGCGCCAGACGGACATGCCGATCGCGACAGCCGCGGCGATGATCCCGCCCGATGCGGCGATGTAGGCGCCCTCGATGAAGATGTCGGGCGCGTAGGCGTCGTAGGCGTACCACCACCAGAAGAAGGCCGGCGGAAGGTAGAACGGGAAATGCAGCAGCTCGAACCACGGGTGGCCGAGCTGGGGCTGGAAGCCGAGGCGCCAGGCCGTCCACTCCGTCGCGCTCCAGATCGCCAGCAGGACGATCGCGAAGACGGTGATGACCTGGCCCCAGAGAATCTTGGTCGCGGACATAGAAGACGTCCTTTCCTGAGGTCGATGATTGGAGGGATCGCTCACAGCCCGAGCCCCCGGTTGCGGCCGAAGCCCCAGTCGATCCCGCCATCCGCGCGGGCGACGCCGGAGACGTGGCGGCCGAGCTGCTTTTCGAGGGAGGGCGTCCAGGGCACGAGCTGGAAGCCAAGGCCGTCGTCGATCATGGCGAAGCGGCCGGAGGCGAGCGCGAAGCGCTGCCGGTAGGTCCCGGCGACATACTCGCCCGTCGCCGCGCCATTGAACGGCTGGCCGGTTTCGGCGGCGAGCCGCTCGCCCAGCGCCTCCACCTCCCGCCGTCGAAGCGTTCCGATCAGGCCGGAGGCGAACACGATCCCCCGCGCCTGTCGCTCGGCGAGGCCCTGCTCGATGAGCTGGTCCGCCCGGCGATCCATCGCCTCGCGGACCTCGGCGCCGAAGCCCGCCTGGCCGAGCGCCACCGGATCGCGCGCGACCGCCTGGCGATCGAGCCAGGTCGCGCCGCTCGCCGTCACCTGGTCTTCGATGGCGAGGTCGGAACGCACCGCAATGGCGACGCGACGCCGGCCTTGCGCGTCGTCGAACTTGCGCAGCTCGACGATCGAGCCCGGCGCGCTGTCGCCGGCGGCGTCGAGATCGGGAAGCTTGATGTGGTGGGTCCGCCCGTCGACGCCGTCGACCACGGCGTAGGCCGTACCCTTCAGCTCATCGTCGAGACCGCGATCGACCAGGCGGCCGATGATCGGGACGTCCAGGCTCTCGCCGGCGAGCACATAGCTCGCCGCGGCCCGCTCGATGCCGCGCTCGGTCAGGCTGCGGTGGATGCGCTTGATGATGTCGCCGCGCTCGCCGAGCTCGCGCAAGGTCGTCTCGGCGGCCGCGTCCATCGTCCATTGGCCCGGCCCGAGCTGGTGCGCGAGACCAAGACTCTCCAGGCGCCGCAATCGTCCGACCTTGAGCGCTTCGAATGGATCAGGCTGCCGTCCCGCATCCGGCGCGAGGTCGATGACGCCGTGCCGATCGGCGTCGCGGACGAGCTGCCGGTCGAGCTGGGTCCAGCGCTCGGCGTCGACCTGGCGCTCGAGCGCGCGGCGGATGTCGAGATCGCTGCGCAGCCCAAGTTCCTGCGTGACCAGGTCCTGGGCGCGGGCGCGCATGCCCTCCTTGATGTAGTCGCGCGAGATGACGAGGTCCTGGCCGTCGTCGGCGACGCCGCGCACGATGATGTGGACGTGCGGATGCTGGGTGTTCCAGTGATCGACGGCGACCCAATCGAGCTTGGTGCCGAGATCCTTCTCCATCTGGCCGACCAGCTCGCGGGCGAAGCCCTTGAGGTCGGCCATCTCCGGCGGCGTCCTCGGGCGAGACGATGAAGCGGAAATGGTGGCGGTCATCCTCGCACCGCTCGGCGAAGGCCTTGGGATCGGCATCCTCCGTCTCCGGGCCGAACAGCCTCGCCTTCTCCCCGTCCCGGGTGACGCCCTCGCGCCGGAGATAGCCGAGGTGGGCCGAGAGCGGCGCTGATCGCGCCGTATGGCGGACGACGCGGGTCTTGATCGTCACCAGACGCGAGCGGCCGGTGAGCAGACGGTTCGCCTGCACGCTGGCGACCCGGCCGCGGCCGAAGGTCGAGCGCTTCGCCAGCTTCTGAGCATGCCCTGCCGCGAGACGCCGCCGCCGGCGCGCTGGGCGGCGGCGAGCGCCTGGGCGATGAAGGGCTTGGCCCGCTGGCTCCGCGAAGAGCGGATGCGGCCTGGGCGAGGCTGGAAGTCGTTCTCGTCAGCCATCGCCGGCCCCGGCAATGTGCGGAAAAGCCAGTTCCGGCAAAGCGTTGCGGGTCAAGCGCACCTTGCGCCCCAGGGCCGCACATTGCCGGATCGCTGAAAAATCCCAATAAAAACAACCGACCGACCGAGCCGCACCTTGCGGCCTTTTATCTCGCCCTCGGTCGGTTGGTTTCTGCGCTCCTCCCCTGCCTGCCCTTCCTTCTTCCCGGAAGAACGCTGTGCCGCGCCTGCCTGCGAAATCGCGCCCTGGAGCTGCGATGCAGCCCCCAGGGACGTCAGAGGCCGCCGAGCCGACAGGGAAAGCGCGAGCTGACCGAGGCGATGTAGCGGCACCTCGACGGGAGAGCGGCGCGATCACGGCTTCGGCCCCGCTGCGGAAACGTGGACGAACAGCCCATCGGATTGCGGTGCGATGGCCGACAGGTCGCGCACCGCGACGGCAGGCGGCGAGTCGTTCGACGGCGGTTTGGCTGCCGCGCGATCGACAGGTTCAGCGCTTGCCGATCGCACGATGAAGAGCGGCGCCTGTGTCCAGGACGACGGATCGGAGGCCGCCACGAGGACAGGCCCATCGGTCGCGCCGTCCCCGACAAAAGGGACAAGCGCCGCAACGTAAGCGACGGTTTCCGGCGGCAGCGGACGATGCCGGTCGCGATAATCTTCGTATCGCCCAGGCCCGGCATTGTACGCCGCGAGGAATCCCGGCGATCCGTAGCGGTCGTGCATCTCGCGCAGGAAAGCCGCGCCCGCCAGGATGTTGTCGTGCGGATCGAACGCGTCGCGCCCGAGGCCGTAGCGAGCGCGAAGCGCAGCCCAGGTCTCGGGCATGAGCTGCATCAACCCCATCGCGCCCTTGGGCGAGACGGCACGCCGATCGCCACGGCTCTCGATGCGCATGATCGCCCGAATCCACGCCGCTGGAATGCCGAAGCGTTGCGCGGCTTCGGCAATGAGAGCGGCGTAGGAATCGCTCGAAGCCTGCAGCGCGATGGGCGCCGCCTGAGCGTGGACGGCGACGGCGGGCATGCCGAGCGCCGTCACGCTGGCGAGCAGAAGAAGCGCGCGCCGCATGCGATCAGCCCCGATCGCCGCGCTTCGGCGGACGGTTCCAGTTCAGCACCCAGGCGGACTTGTCGTCGCCCGACTGGAAGAGGTTGGCGCGGATCGGCTGCGCGAGTGCGGGATCGTCGATGACGAGCGAGACGTACTCGCCGGCCTTCTCGCCGGTGCGCTTCCAGCCCGCGCCGATCTCCGGGCCGTCGCCATCGCCCAGGTGGACACGATAGTCCGGCGCATTCTCGGCATCGGAGGATTCGGCCGGAACGAGGGAGAGGTCTCGGGTAGAAGAAGAGCGTCTGGATGCGCCCGGTGAAGCCGGACTTGTCGCGGGTGAACTGACCAATCTGCGCCATGGGAAACCTCCGTTGTTGGCGGGTTGAGAAGCGGGTCAATCGGTGGCGGCGCGCCACACGAAGCGGCCGTCACCGGCCTCGTCGGTCCACAGCGGGACCGCGCGGGCGACGATCGCGGTGGTGGGAAGCGGGCCGAAATAGCGTCCGTCCAGGCTGTCCGGGACGGTCGGGTTCATGAGGAAGACTTCGCTGGGGCCGAGCGTGTGGCAGCCGCTCCAGCGCGGCAGCGGGCGGCCGAGGTGATCGCGCTCACGCGCCGCGCCGACGGCGACGTGATCGACGGTGATGGCGTCGCCCGCGCGGCACACGGTCTGCCCAGGCAGCGCCATCACATGCTTCAGCAGCGGCACGCCCTTGGGCAGGAAGCCGCCATCGGCCAGGTAGCTGGCGATCGGTTCGGGCGCGCGCACGGCGACCAGTTCGAGCGCGTGGAGCTGTCCGGCCGGCCGGAGCGCATAAAGCCCGGTCGGCGTGCTCGCCGTGGCGTTCCAGATCAGGCGCGGCGCCGGATGGACGAAAGCCAAGCCGATGAAGACGAGCATGGCGAAATACGTCGTCATGACGTAGCCGAAGCGGGTCATAGCGTGACGCTCCGGCGCTTGAGCCAAGCGGCATGCTGATCGCGCGTGTAGGGGCGCGGCTCATGGCCGGCGGCGAGACGGTTGTGGAGGTGGCGCCAGTATTCCGGCGCGGCGTCGGCGGGATCGATGTCGAGCGCCTCGACGGCGTCGATCGCCTGCAGCACGCGCTCGACCTTCGGCCAGCTATCGACGCGCAGCAGGATCTCGCCGCCGGGGCGCACGAAAGGCAGCGTCTGGAAGCGTGCGCCAGGCTCGACCGCGCGCACGATGTCCATGCGCGAGACGACGGTGCCGTAGTCGTTCGACGCCCAGCGCACGAACGCGAAGATGCTGCCTGGCTTGAAGCTGGAGATGCTGCGGCGGCGATCGAGGATCTTCTCCTCGGCGCGGCGGCCGAAGCGCAGCCAGTGCTCGATCTTCTTCTCGATCCAGGTCAGCTCGACATGGGTGAGTGCGACGGTGCGCCGATGCGATGGCGGCACGACGCGCGGCGGCGACGGCTCGTTGTCGTTCATGAGGTCTCTCCGGGATCGGCGGGGAATTCGCGCGCGAAGAGGTCGCGCAGCATGTCGGCGACGGTGATCCCGCGCTGGAACGCGGCGACCTTGATGCGGCCGCGCAGCGCCGGCGTGACGTCGATCGTCAGGCGCGCGGTGAAGGCGGAGGGCTCGTCGCCGCGCCGGCTTGGCGCGTCCGGCGCCTTGATCCAGCTCTCGGCGTCGCCGGGCCGGGCGGCGAAGCCGCGTCGGGCGGCGCGCGCGCTCATGGCGCGATCCTCGCGACTTCAGCGGCGAGCGCTGCGATCTCGCGCGCCGCGGCGCTCTGCTCGGCCAGCTCGAACACGAGGCGGCCGGATTGCGCGGCGTCGGCGAAGACGACACGCTGGCCGATGGTGCTGGAGAGCACCGGCGGATCGTGATCGGCGAGCGTTTCGGCCGTCTCGCGGGCGATGACCGTGCGCGCGCCGCAGCGGTTCAGCACGAAGCGCGCGGCGAGCTGCGGGCGATAGATGCGCGCCTCGCGAAGCAGGCCCAGCATCTCGGCCGAGGCCCAGCCGTCGAACGGCGACGGCTGCACGGGGATCAGCACGAGATCGGCGGCAAGCAGCGCCGAGCGCATCAGCCCCGCGACGCGCGGCGGTCCGTCGATGACGACATGATCGGCGGTGCGCGCGATCTCCGGCGCCTCGCGATGGAGCGTGTCGCGCGCGAGGCCAACGACGCCGAACAGCCGTGAGACGTTCTCCCGCGCCCGCTGCTGCGACCAATCGAGCGCCGAGCCCTGCGGGTCCGCATCGATCAGGGTGACGCGCTTGCCGTGCAGCGCCAGCTCGCCGGCGAGGTGCAGCGCAAGCGTGGTCTTGCCGACGCCGCCCTTCTGGTTGAGCAGAGCGACGATCATCTCTTCCCTCCCGGCTTGCGGCCGAAGGGCAGCGACGGCTGTCGTCCTGGTGGTTCGGAGGTCTGCGCAGCAGGGGTGGCGCGCTTATCCGCAGATCGCGCGCGCCAACTACAAGAGTTAAATTCTGAGTTAAACTCTAAGTTAAGGCCCGGAATCGCCGTTTCCGGCCAAAGCGTTAGCTGCGGTTCGTGCGTGCGAAGTCCCGATAGGGCTGCGTGCGGAGTCCCGATACCGTTTGCGTGCGAAGTCCCGAGCGTTTCCACAGCGCCATCCACAGGGACTGTGGATAAGTGGGCCGGCAGGATGCGCAGCAGCTCGCGGCGGCCCTGCCACTCGATGCGCAGGCGATAGCCGGGCAGCGGCTGGCGCGCGGCGATGCGCCGGATCTGGAGCGCGAAATCGGAGACGCGCACCAGGCTGCCGGACTTCTCGTGGAGATGCGCGATCTCGAACAGCCAGCCCTTGGGCTGGCGACCGGCGTGCTTGCGGGCGACGCGATAGAGCCAGCGCTCGATGCCGCCGGTCAGCCGGAAGTAGGCCGGGTCGATGGCCAGGACGAGCGAGCGGTCGATGACGCCGCGGTAGAACCAGTCGGGGAGCACGAACTCCATGCCCTCGACGCGGCCGTCGCGCGTCGTGCATTCCTCCCACTCGTTGATCCAGGAGAACTGGTGGCGCCGCCAATGCTCGCCGCTGCGGATGGTGGTGCGGATGACGGTCGACTGCAGGCGGGCGAGCGCGCCCTTCAGCAGCTTGTAGTCGCGGGCGCCGGTCTGCCGGCCGATCGCGGTCAGGAGCTGATAGGGCGTGAAGCGCAGGAAGCGCGAGGTCTTGAATCCAAGGTTCTCGGCCTCGACGATCTGGCTCGCCGCCCAGATCAGCACGTCGGCGTCCCAGATGGTCGCCATGCCGTGCTCGGGCACGGCGTAGACCTCGACGCGGACGCCGGCGGCTTCGTAGAGGATCGGCGCCGTGCGCCTGGCTTTGGCGAGCGAGAAGAACGGCCGCTCCATCAGGTCGCGCTGGTCGCGCGGGCTGGCGTCGCCGGTGGCGACGACGAACGGATCGAGCTTGCTCCGTTCGCTGGCGGTGATGAGGCGGCGCGACGACATCGACGAGCGCCGCTTCAGCGATGCGCGTGGCCGGCGGCGCGGGCCTCGACGTATCGAGGATCCGACGTCGAGCTGCAGGCGGCCTGGTCGGCCCAGGCCTCAAGATCGTCGACCGCATAGACGACACGGCCGCCAAGCTTGCGGAAGGTCGGACCGTTGCCGTGGCAGCGATATTTCTCGAGCGTGCGCGGCGAGATGCCGAGGATGCGCGCGGCCTCGTGTGTGCGGACGTAGCGCGTCGCGAGTTGCGCGGGCCTGTCGAGCATGGGGAGCCTCCGTCTTGCCTCGAAGCGCCGCGGCCAAGTCGCGGCATGTCGGGGTCACGGTGGCGGAGAGTTCAGGCGTTGGGGGTGGACGAAGATTTTCGCGGCGTCGTGTCCCCCATGGATTGTCCGGGGCTAGCGCAGGAGAGGCGCCAACAGGTGGAAGTAGCCGTGAGGGGACGGAGGCCTGAGGCGTGGCGCTATTTTCCGCGGAGCAGGCGCAGATAGCCGCCATTCACGAGCGCTAAGGAGTCGCGGATCAAACGGTTTGCGTGCCGACGAGCAGCTCGAATCCTTCCATTCGACCGAGGGGAGTGTGGCCTGCAGCGACCCGAGCGCCTCCGTGGCGATCTCGCGGGGCCCGCCACCAAGCTCTTGGACGTCGTGGGCAAGCAGGAGCTGGATCAGCCGCGACCGCTGTAACGGCGTGAGTTGTAAGGCGCGCGGGAGGAGCGCGACACGCTGGCCACGAAGCCGTCGAAAAAACCGCAATGCGATATCGAGGCGCAGCTCAAAGCCGCCATCGTTTGGCACAATCAAAGCCGTCCGCCCGGCGGCCTCGCTATGCGGCAGCCAAATATGAATGTCGCCGGACGGGTCGCCGATTATAACGCTTCGGCCATCGATCCCCTCCCGGTCGGCCAGGATCGGGCCAAGCTGGGCCGGATCGATCGGCGGGAGGGCGTCAAAGCCGGGCGGCGCAGGCGCGATGATCATCGTCCCAGGCGAGACCTCCGGTCGCCACAGAGCCGCCGCTCTCTCGGCTGGTAAGTCCGGGTCGTGGACAAAA
The DNA here is from genome assembly GCA_963697595.1 of uncultured Alphaproteobacteria bacterium. GTDB lineage: Bacteria > Pseudomonadota > Alphaproteobacteria > Rhizobiales > Beijerinckiaceae > Methylocystis. The sequence goes on from CAVOON010000003.1 coordinate 3,774,473, forward strand.
GGACAACCCCCAACGGCGGGCGAGCCCGAACCGTGCGGCGTCCTAATCGACTCCTCCGGCGATCTGACGAAGCGTGCGGGCATAGTCTCGGCGATAGCCGGCGTTTCGGCGCAGGAACTCGACTGCGAAGCCGGCGCGGTCGAGGCGGTTCAGTTGTTCCATCGCCTCCGATGACCGCCAGAATGAAAAAGGCATGGTCGCCTCCTTGCACTGGCCCCCCGTTTGACGAGGGGAAACGGCCAAGATCTGGAAAACAGCGATGTGAAACTAGCCCCTAAAGTTGCATCACGTGCGCTTGCTAGCTGAGCGATGGGTTCAACATCGATGACAGCGCGAACGCCCTGGGCGGCTACTGCATCCGCAGTTCGAGGAGATGTCTGTAGCCGTGCTGTGTCATCCAGCGTGCCCGCGCCAGGTGGCTATCGTGGATGATTTTGGCGCGATCCGGCTCGCGCGAAGAGTCCAGCCCAAAGACGATCAGGACAACTTCACGCCAGTCGGCGCCTTCCGCATCGGCGTCAAGGAGCCGCAGGTAGGTCACGAAATGCCGCTCGTCGTAGGCGTTAACGCGCGCTGTTTCGGGTGGGCGATCATCGAAGGGTGGCGTCGCCATGTCGGGCCTCCCCCAAGGTCCAGTCCGTATAGTTTTACCACAAATTTACCACGATACTACGCAAGTGATGTGCCAATTCGATCCATCAAGGTGTTGCACGGCGCGCATCACGTGTGTCACCGGGGCCGACAACTGACGCATCCGCCTCAGCTTAGATAGCACGCCTGCTGACGAATCGGAACTATCGTTCCTGGAACGATAGTTCCTAACTCGGCTCGAATGTCGCCATGGATCTCAAGGAGGTCATGGCGATCAATCTGCGTCGGTTACGTCATGCGAAGCAAATGACGCAGGAGGAGTTGGCGGAAGGCGCCGGGCTCAGCGCCCGTTACGTCGGCGCGATCGAGCGCGCGGACGTCTCCGCAAGCGTCACCGTTTTGGGCCGTATCGCCGACGCACTCGGCATCGAGGCGGCGGATCTGATTCGGAAAGCGACGCCCAAGGGCGGCGACACGACCACTGCCGTCGGAAGCAATCCTTAGTCGGGAGCGCGAAC